>CAWFIK010000011.1:0-47032 GCA_963815865.1 uncultured Acidobacteriota bacterium | reverse complement strand
GACCCACTAGTCTCGCTTCGCTCGGGATGACAGAGAGGGTAGTGCGAGGCTAGATTGGGAGGATCTGCCTCTTTTCGCCCACTCGCCGCGTGACCTTGGTGGCGTCGAGGTGCTCGAGGAGTGGAATGGCGAGACGGCGGGTCAGGCCGAACATCTCCTTGAATTCACCGACGTCGATGGTCTTCTGTCCGGATCCGCGCAGGCGGGCGATCACTTCTTCGACGGGCTCTCGTCGCGATGAGCCACCCGCCGGGGAGGCGCAGGAGCGAGCCCTTCTTGACGAGGTAGGCGGCGAGACCCTCGATCACCTTCTGCTTGTGGCCGATCTCCTCGGTCACGTCTCCGATGGAGGGAGGATCGAGCCCGCGGCGGCGAAAGACCTCGGCCACGCGCGCGGAGAGGTCGCGCTCGGCGCCGGCCAGCTCGTCTCTTCCGGGAATCCTCGCCTCCTCGCCGGCGACCACGTAGGCGCCACGCGCGACGAGCGCTCTCTCGACGGCCTCGGTCCATCTCGGATCGGCGGTGGGCAGGAGCCGCGCGAGAAGAGTCCCGCGGGAAACGCCGACGGACCCGCTCGTTTCTCGCAGGCCCCGCTCGATCTCCGACCGCGCGCGGACCGCCAGGCGCGCGAGAGCGTCCTCTCCAACGTACCGCTCCGGCGAGCGGCGCAACACGTGCGCGCGCCCGCGGGCGACCGGGTCGGCCATCGCGGCGCGGACCTCCTCCCGGCTGATGCCGGCCCGCGCGGAGAGCGCCTCCTCGTCGGCTCCCGCCTCGCGGGACTGCTCGACCCACGCCTGGAGCTTCTCGAAGAGAATGCCGTCCAGGCGGCCGAGCTCCGCGAGGATCTCCGGCGTCGCGCGCCGCACCGGAGGCCAGAGCGGATCCAGGATCGCTCCGCCGCCGATCGTCTCGACGGGCGACAGGCGGCGGACGACGAAGCGGTCGCCGGGAATCGCGGCCACGGGCTGGGAGAGCCTCAGTTGAACGCGCCCCGTCTCGCCCCCCTTGAGCACTCGGCCGTCCAGCACACGCGCGATGGCGCGCGCCTCGGAAGAGTAGTGATGGAACGAGAGGCGGTCGCCGCTCTTGACGGGCGGAGCGCCGGATAAGAGCTCGAGCCGGGCCGTCAGCAGCAGGCTCGTCGCGAACGCGCGCCGGAGCCGCGAGGACGACTCCGCGCCGGACTTCTTCGAGCTCGACGCCGGCGAGATTCGCGCTGACCCGCTCCCCCGCGCGGGCCTCCTCCGTTTCGCGGCCGTGCACTTCCAGGCGCCGGACACGGACGGGCTTGCGCGCGGGCAGGAGCTCGAGCCTCTGGTCGCGGGAGATCGTGCCGCTCACGAGGCTTCCCGTGACGACGGGACCGAAGCCGACGATCGAAAACGCGCGGTCGATCGGAAGCCGGGCGCCGCGCGCTTCCCGGTTCGAAGACTCTTCCTCGAGCGCCAGGTCGAGCAGCGCGCGCTTCAGCTCCGGCAGCCCCGCTCCCGTCACGGCGGAGACCGGCACGATCTTCGCCCCCTCGAGAAACGAGCCGCGGACGAGGTCGCGGGCGTCCGAGATCGTGACCTCGACGAGCTCGGGCGCGACGCGATCGGTCTTGGTCACGGCGACGAGTCCCTTTCGGATGCCGAGCAGTCTGCACGATCTCGAAGTGCTCCCGCGTCTGCGGCATGACCGACTCGTCCGCCGCAATGACGAGGAGCACGGCGTCGATGCCGCCAGCCCCCGCGAGCATGTTGCGCACGAAGCGCTCGTGGCCGGGAACGTCCACGAAGGAGAGCCGGACGCCCTCCCACTCCGCATGTGCGAACCCGAGATCGATCGTGATCCCGCGCCGCTTCTCTTCCGGCAGACGGTCCGCGTCGATTCCCGTCAGGGCCTTGACCAGGGCGGTCTTGCCGTGGTCGATGTGGCCGGCCGTGCCCACGAGGAAGCGTTTCACGCAAGGAAGGCTATACGAAGGTGATAGGTGGAAGGCGGTAGGTGGTAGGTGGTAGGGCCGAGACGAGCCCTCCCTATCACCTGCGACCTACCACCTACCACCTCGGTGATAGCCTCTTTCCGTCATGCAGGCGCGCATCGAATCGGACCTGAAGACCGCGATGAAGAGCGGCGACAAGCGGCGCGTTTCGACGCTGCGCCTGCTCCTCTCGGTCCTGAAGAACGAGAAGATCAACTCGCAGCGCGAGCTGACGACCGAGGAAGCGGAAGCGGTCATCCGCCGCTCGGTCAAACAGCGGAAAGAGTCGATCGAGGTCTACGAGCGCACCGGCCGGGCGGATCTCGCCTCCGGAGAGAAAGAGGAGCTGGCGATCCTCGAGGCCTACCTGCCGCAGGCGATGCCGGACGCGGAGCTGGAAGAGACGGTCCGCGCGATCATCTCCGAGAAGGGGTTCTCCGCGGCGAAAGACGTCGGATTGCTCATGAAGGAGCTGATGGCGCGACACCGCGGGCGGGTGGACGGAAAACGAGCTCAGGAGATCGCCCGCAAGCTCCTCCCGTGAGTAACGAAGGCGCTCCGGCCCGGCCGCGCGAGGAAGTCGAGATCAAGCTTCCGTACGAGGATCTCGACGCAGGCACGCGAGAGACTCCGCGACCTCGGCGCCACGGTCCGCAATCCCCTGCACTTCGAGTCGAACGACCTCTATGACGATAAGGAGGGCGGTCTCGCCGCCTCCGGCCGCGCCTTGCGGCTGCGGCGCGCCGGAGACACGGCGCTGCTCACCTACAAGGGACCGGCCCGCTTCGCCGGCGGCGTCAAGACGCGGGAGGAGCGCGAGACCAGGGTCTCCGATCCCGAGGAGACCGAAGCGATTCTGATCGCGCTCGGATGGGTCCGCCGTTTCCGCTACGAGAAGAAGCGCGAGGAGTGGACGCTCGAGGGGTGCGCCGTGGCCCTGGACCAGACGCCGATCGGGAACTTCATCGAGGTCGAAGGGGACCCGCGAGGAATTCGCCGCGCCGTCGTCGCGCTCGGCCTCGACTTCGCCGACGCGGTTCCCTACACCTACGCCAGGCTCTACGCCGAGCGTCGCAAGGGCGACCCTGACACTCCCGCCCGATATGGTTTTCCGGGACCGTCCTCTCTAACAGCTTGGGTTCCGTGTCCCGAGTCCCGAGTCCCGAGTCCCGTCCATGAAGGCCTTCGTTCTCGCGGCCGGGCTCGGGACGCGTTTCCGGCCGGTCACGGAGGCGATTCCGAAGCCGCTCTTTCCGTTCCTAAACGTCCCCCTCATCCGGTCGCACCTGGCGCGGCTCGCGCGGCAGGGCATCCTGGAAGCGGGCGTCAATCTTCATCATCTTGGCGAAGAGGTCGAAGGCCATCTGCGCGACGGCGCGGCGGATCTCCCGAAGCTGCGCTTCTTCCCCGAGCCCGAAATCCTCGGCACGGCGGGAGGTCTCCGCAACGCTTGGGGTTCTCTTTCGGCCGGGGACTTCCTCGTCGTGAACTCGGACGCGGCAATCCAGCCGGACTACCGGGGCTCTCCTGCGCCGCCTCGTGGAGTCCCGCCGCGCCGCGACGCTCCTCTGCGTCGAGAACCGGGAACCCGACCGTTACACGCCGCTTCAATCCGAAGGGGATCGCATCATGGGCTTCGGAGACGCGGCAGAACGATCCGGGGGCGGCCGGCCTCCGCTCCTCTACACGGGTGTCTCTCGCGCCGAGGCTCCTGGGGCGGGATTCCCCCCGGGGAGAAGGCCTCGCTCGTCGCAGAGCCTGTGGGAGCCGCTCCTGGGGGAGGGGCGCGAGGGAATGGGCTCTCGGTTTCTCACGAAGGCCTGTTTGCCGACCTCGGCAGCCCGCGCGATTTCCTGCGCGCGACTCTCGAAGCGCTGGGGCGCGGGGTGGGCCCTTCCCCACCCGAAGCAGGGCGGTTCGACGAAGCCTCCCGAGTGCTCGCCCTCGCGCCGGGCAGGAGCGCCGGGAGCGGATTCGAGGCGTCGAACAGCGTCCTCGGCGACGCGTTCGACTCGGAGCCGGCGCGAGCGTCATCGAGTCGAGCGCCGTCTGGACCGGCTGCGAAGTCGGCAGCGGGCGCGAAATCCCTGACGCGGGTGCCTCGCCGCTTCCGGGAGAATATAGAGCAGCGGGAACCGTCGCGACGGACGCTCTCCTCTGGGGAGGCCTTGCCGCACACGACGCCCTCGGTCTTCCCCCTCCGCTGAGTTCTTCATCACGGCGTCCAGGTCCTTTCTCCCCGCCGGTAGTAGAGAGTCCGAATCTTGCCGTACGGCCGAAGACGCGGACGACGGCCATCCGGTCCTTGCCGTCCCAAGATAGACCGACCCGGGGGTCGATTCGCCGAGCGGCGAGAAGGAGCAGATGTCCGACTGTTGAATCGGATCGGATCGTCCGGCGATCGAGGCACGGCCGCGGATCGGCCGGGATCGGGCACCGCGTCGGTCAGGATCGCCGGGCGTACGTCGTTTCGGCTCCAGGGAAGGCGATCCCGAGCGGCGGTCGATGCCACGTGATGTCGGCCGTTCGGATCCCGTTGCCGTTGCCGTCCGCGTAGACCGTCCACTCGTAGCCGGTCGCCGTTCCTGCGGAACTTCAAGCCCGACGTAGACGCCCCGAGTGATCGCGCAGCACGGGCCTCGCAGGAACGCGGCCTCTCACCTGCGCGGCCGCGGATCGCACGGAGAGCGACCCCGCAACGGATCGGTCGCCGGCAGCCGCCACGGCGGTCACGCCGTCGCCAGCGTCGCGAGAACCGACGAGGAGCTCCACCGTCGAGATGCCGGCGAGGGAAGGAGGGGCCCGGAGCCGCGCGCGCGGCTCCGGGCGGGCGGAGGGATCACCGTCCCTTGCCCACCGGGACGGAGTTGCGGGCAGTCCTGGTTCCCGCGGAACCCGCCGCGGGTGCCCGGAAGAGATCTTCTCGGAGAGCGTCGTCGGGCCGGAGAGCGACAGGTAGGGCTTCAGCGTCGTGAAGAGCTTCTCGCCGATTCCCTTGACCTCCATCAGCTCTTCGGCCCTGGCCGAACGAGCCGTGCTCCTGGCGGTACTCGACGATGCGCTCGGCGACCTTGGCGCCGATCCGCGGGAGGTACGCGAGCTGGCCTTGGCGGAGGCCTGGTTGATGTTGACCTTCTTGCCGCGGGCCGTCGTCTCGGCGTCGGCCGGCGAAGAGACGCCGACGCCGCGAGACAGCGCCACGAGGGCCGAAGCCGAGGCGAGCCGGAAGTTCGAGACTTCATCGTTGACTCATCTTTCAAAGAAAATTTCGCGATACAAAGCTTGTTGTGTCCCTGGCTTTTGTCCTCATCGGGTCCCCACGATCAGGCGTTCTCCATCGGCACCTCCTTTCGTCTTGGTGCTGCGGTAGAGGCGAGAGTCGTGCCGCCCGCGCTGGAGCGCGGCAACTGATGCATTCAAAGATGTTGTCCGTCGCGGGCGCGGAGAGCCGTTCCGATCGCGCCTGTCAAAGGGTCTTGCTTGCCGATGAGCGAAGATCTCTCGAGCGGCCCGCCGTCACCGGCTTGACGGGGCGCGCAAGAAACCTCTGACACGTGCCAGAGACTTTTGTCAGCGGATACACTCCGGCGCCATGGCGGGAAAGGAAATCGTCGTCGGCGTCTCCGGCGCGTCCGGCGCGCTGCTCGCCCGCCGCTTCGTCGAGGTCGCGCTCTCGGCGCAGGGCCTCGCGCGCCTTCACCTCGTTTTTTCCGAGGCGAGCCTCGAGGTTGCGAGGGGAGCTCGATGAAGGCATCCTCACCGCCTCGGACTGGGTCGCGCGCCTTCAGGCGCCCGGGGCCGCTGCCCGCCGCATCGAGATGCACGACAACACGGAGGTCGGCGCCTCGATCGCCTCCGGGTCCTATCCCGTCTCCGGGATGGTCGTCGTCCCGTGCAGCGGCGGCACGCTCGGCGCGATCGCCAACGGGATCTCGCGCGATCTCCTGCAGCGCGCGGCCGACGTGTCACTGAAGGAGCGCCGGCCGCTCATTCTCTGCTTCCGCGAGTCCCCCTACTCCCTGATCCACATCGAGAACATGAAGAGGGCCACGCTCGCCGGCGCGATCGATCGCTCCCCCATCCCCCGCGTTCTACATCGCCGATCCGTCCGTCGAGCGGTTCCTCGACGCGTACTGCCAGCGGGTCGCGAGACTGCTCGGCCTCGAAGTCTCCGGCGAGGACTATCGGTGGAAGGGACCGTCTCCGGGGCGGGGCGCGCGGACCGCCGGACCCCGACGCCGCCGGTGAGTTCCTCCGGCGCTCTCCCGGTCGCTCCGAACGACCCTGGAGATGATCAAGCTTCTCTCACACGCTCTTCGCGCTCCCCTTCGCCCTGCTCGCGGCGGTGCTGGCGGCGCGAGGCCTCCCCTCCTGGCCGACGCTTGGAAAGATCCTGCTCGCCATGGTCGGCGCCCGCAGCGCCGCGATGTCGCACAACCGGCTGGCCGACCGCGCGATCGACGCCGCGAACCCCCGGACCGCTTCGCGCGCGCTCCCCTCCGGCACGCTCTCGGCCGGTTTCGTCCGGATCTTTCTCGCGGCGTCGGTCGTCCTCGTTTCTCGCCGCCGCCGCGAGCCTGAACCGGCTGACGCTCATGCTCTCGCCCGTCGCGCTCGCGCTCCTTCTCCTCTACTCGTACACGAAGCGCTTTACCTGGCTCTCGCACATCGTTCTGGGCCTGTGCCTGGCGCTCGCGCCGGTCGGCGCGTGGATCGCCGTGCGCGGAAGCTTCGCGCTCGTTCCCATCCTTCTCGGCCTCGCGGTCCTCTCCTGGACCGCCGGCTTCGACGTCCTCTACGCGCTGCAGGACGAGGAGCACGACCGGCGCGCGGGATTGAAATCCGTGCCGGCGCGCTGGGGGACGAGGACGGCGCTCGCGGTCTCGGCCGTGCTGCACGCGGCGATGATTCCGCTGCTCGCGGCGGTCTGGCGTCTTTCCGGCGGAGGCGCTCTCTTCGCCGCCGGAATTCTCGCGACCGCGGCCGCGCTCCTCTACCAGCACTGGATCGTGAAGCCCGGAGACCTCTCGCGGATCAACACCGCCTTCTTCACCGCGAACGGATTCGTCTCGGTGACCTCGCGCTTTGCGGAATCGCCGACGTCCTGCTGCGCCCGTTGTCATCCTGAGCGTAGGAAAGGTCTGCCCCGATCCGCAACAACCCAGGCAGATTCTTCGTCGCTTCGCTCCTCAGAATGACAGAGAGTGGCTTCTTCGCCGGGATGACCACCCTGTCATCCTGAGCGAAGCGAAGGATCTGCCCTCGTCAGACGCGGGCCAGGATGACGGTCTCGCCCGAGAAATAGTCGTACGGACGCCGGTCGAAGCCGCCGAAGATCCGGATGTCGGTGAAACCGCACCGGGCGAGCAGGTGCTCGACCTCGTATCGGAAGAGGTGCCTCATCGAGGTCCGCACCGCGTGGCTCTCCGGCGGCGCTCCGGGACGGCGCCGCTCGTAACGGAAGGTGACCTCCGAGACCTGCGCCGCGGGATCGCGCCTCACGGTTGTGAACCGGACGATCTCGCTCTCGCCTTCCTGCCAGCGGACCTCTTCGAACTCCGGCTCTTCGAGGAGCGCGACCCGCTCGAGCTTCGGCGCAAAGACGTCGAACGCGAAAAGTCCCCCGGGCGCCAGATGCCGCCGGACCGCCCGGAGGCAGGCGAGCTGATCCTCGACCGTCAGGAGGTGCTGGAAGGAGCGAAACGCGGAGAAGATGAGCGCAAACCGCTCCGTGCCGAAGTCGAAGTCCGCCATCGAGCCGTGTACCAGCCGCGCCTTCTCCGGGGGACCCTTTCCCCGAAACTCCTCCAGCATCTCCTCGGAGGAATCCAGGCCCGTGCTCGCGATTCCTTCGCGCGCGATCGCGAGAAGGACTCGTCCGGTGCCGCAGCCGAGCTCGAGCACCGGACCGCCGGCGTCTCGCGCCAGCTCGCGGTAGAACTCGACGTCCCCCGACGGACTCCGAAACGTCTCAAACGCGGCATCGCAGTGCCGGGCGTCCGTCGGACCGTAGGCGTCGCGCGCGTCCATGACGCGGCGATTCTACGCGCCGGGCAACGCGTTAGAATCGCGCGCGATGGCGATCCCCTCCGAAGGCGATGTCCCGCTGCGACACGTCGCGATCGACGGACCCATCGGCGTCGGAAAGACCTCGCTCGTGGATCTGCTCTCCAGGCGCTTCCACGGCACGAAGATCCTGGAGGACGTGGACAACCCCTTCCTGCCAGACTTCTACAAGCGCAAGAAAGGCTCCGCGTTCCAGACGCAGCTCTTCTTCCTCCTGTCGCGCTACCAGCAGCAGCGCGAGATCGCCCAGATCGATCTCTTCACGACGCTCGTCGTCGCCGACTACCACTTCCCCAAGGACAAGATCTTCGCGTGCCTGAACCTCGACGACTCGGAGCTCCTGATCTACGACCGCCTCTACACGCTCCTGTCCGAGACCGTCCCCAGGCCTGACCTCGTCCTCTATCTCCAGGGATCGCTCGAGACCTGCATGAAGCGGATCAAGAGAGCGTCGCGCGCCGTCGAGAAGGGAATCACGCCCGAATACGTCGCCCAGCTGATCGAGGCCTACAACTACTACTTCTACCACTACGAGGAGACCCCCCTCCTCGTCGTGAACACCAACGAGATCGACTTCGTGAATCACCCCGCCGACTTCGACGACCTGGTCGCGCAGATCCAGAAGGCGAAGAAGGGCGTCCAGTACTACGTCCCCGCCGCCAACAGGTAGCGCTTGCCTGTCCACTTCCTGTCATTCTGAGCGCACCGAAGAATCTGCTCCGTCGCATGGAGGAAATGACGCGGCAGATCTTCAGTCGCTTCGCTCCTCAGAATGACAGGCAGGCACAGACTGTATAATCCACGGGTCGCCCTGATCGGCCGCGATCCCAATAACGGGACGTGGACCGAAAGGCATGGAGCGAACGATGGCCACTCTTTCCGAGACTTCTCCTGTCACGGTTCCCGCGCTGATCGCCGCGAAGGGGCGCGAGCCCATCGCGATGATGACGGCGTACGACGCGCCGTCGGCGGCGCTTCTCGACAAGGCGGGGCTGGACGTCCTGCTCGTCGGCGACTCCGCCGAGATGACGGTCTACGGCCGGCAGAACACGCTCTCGGCGACGATGGATACGATGGTCCGCCACGCGGCGGCCGTCTCCGGCGCGTCGAAGCGGGCGCTCGTCGTGGGAGACATGCCGTTTCTCTCGTACCAGACGAACGCGTCCGAGGCGGTCGGCAACGCCGGGCGATTCCTCTCGGAAGCCGGCTGCGCGGCCGTCAAGGTCGAGGGGGGCCGGCGCGTGCTTCCCGCCGTCGAAGCGATTCTCGCCGCCGACATTCCCGTCATGGGTCACGTCGGCCTGACGCCGCAGTCCTACCGGAAGTTCGGCGGCTTCAAGGTCCAGGGGCGGGAGATCGCCGCGGCGCGCGAGATCCTGGAAGACGCCGCCGCGCTCTCGGAGGCGGGCTGCTTCGCGATCGTTCTCGAATGCGTTCCCAACGGGCTCGCGGCGGAGATCACGCGAGCGATCCCCGTACCGACGATCGGCATCGGAGCCGGCGCCGCCTGCGACGGACAGGTCCTCGTCTTTCACGACGTCATGGGCCTCTCGACCGGAGTCACCCCGCGCTTCGTGCGGCGCTACGCGAACCTCGCCCCGATCATCGAGGAGGCGGCCCGCGCGTTCGCCCGCGACGTCAAGAGCCGCTCCTTCCCGACCAAGGAGGAGTCCTACTCCGACGGGAAGGCTCTGCAGTTGCGGCGCGTGCGGTAAAACTCTCCCTGCTCCTGTCCTTCCGAGGAGTCCCTCTGCTAACTTGTCATTCCGAGCGCAGCGAGGAATCTGCTCTGGCAATCCTTCGAAGCGACGAGAGCAGATCCTTCGCTACGCTCAGGATGACAAAGGGGGCGAGAGCGAAGGGATGACGGGGATTGCCCGAAGGGACGTCAGGGCCCGGACAGAACGATGAGAACAGTTGCAGAGTCCGCGACACTGCGCGGATTCCTTCGCGAGGCGCGCGGCGAGGGGAAGTCCGTCGGCTTCGTGCCGACGATGGGGGCGCTCCACGAGGGGCACCTCTCGCTCGTCCGGCTGGCGCGGAAGGCGTGTGAATTCGTTGTCGTGTCGATCTTCGTCAACCCGCTCCAGTTCGCGCCGGGCGAGGACTTCGGCCGCTATCCGCGGAGGCAGCGGGAGGACGCCGCGCTGCTCGAGAAAGAGAACGTGGACCTGCTCTACCTGCCGCACGCGGGAGAGCTCTACCCGGCGGATTTCTCGACGTCCATCGAGGTCGCGGGCGTCTCCAGCGGAGGAGAAGGCGCCGCGCGCCCCGGCCACTTTCGCGGCGTGGCGACCGTCGTCGCGAAGCTCTTCCTCCAGGTCCAGCCCGACGCCGCGTTCTTCGGGCGAAAGGACCTGCAGCAGGTCGCGGTCATTCGCCGCATGACGAGAGACCTGGATTTTCCGATTCGCATCGAGGTCGGAGAGACCGTGCGCGAGCCGGACGGCCTGGCGCTCTCCTCCCGAAACGCGTACCTCTCCATCGAAGAGCGTCAACTGGCGGCGGGGTTCCCGGCCGTCCTCTTCGAAGCGCGCGATCGCGTCGCCGCCGGCGAGCGAAGCGGGAAGTCCCTGGAGAACGAAACCCGCATCGACCTGGAGACGGCCGGCCTCGGCGTGGACTACGTCGAGGTCGTCAACCCCGACACGATGGCCCGCGCGGGACAGATCGAGCCCGGCTCGGTTCTCTGCGCCGCCGTCCGCGCCGGAAAGACCCGGCTCATCGACAACGTCTCTCTTCTGGAAGAGTGAGAGAATTGAGAAGAATCGGGTGATCGGGTGATCGGGTGATCGGGTGATTGAGGACGAAACTTATGAGCGCCACGACTGAAACAATCGAAGCCGTTCCTTTCACAGCGACAGATCCGTTTGTTTTTGGTGGCAAGACGTTCACTTCGCGGCTGATCGTGGGGACGGGGAAATATTCCTCGTTTCCGCTCATGAAGGCGGCGCTCGCGGCCTCGGCGGCGCAGATCGTGACGGTCGCCGTGCGCCGCGTGAACCTGACGGACCGCACGAAGGAATCGCTCCTCGATTTCATCCCGGCCGGGATGACGCTCCTGCCCAACACGGCCGGCTGCTACACGGCCGAGGACGCCGTCCGCGCGGCGCGGCTGGGGCGCGAGGTCGGCCTCTCCAACTGGGTCAAGCTCGAGGTGCTGGGTGACGAGCAGACGCTCTGGCCCGAGAACGAGGCGCTCCTGGCCGCGACGAAGACCCTCGTTCGGGAAGGGTTCGTCGTTTTCCCCTACACCTCCGACGATCCAATCGTGGCCCGCAAGCTCGAGGACGCGGGCGCGGCGGCCGTCATGCCGCTCGGCGCGCCGATCGGGTCCGGGCTCGGCATCCAGAATCCCAACAACATCGCGATCATCCTGGAGCGCGCGAAGGTGCCGGTCATCGTGGACGCCGGCGTCGGCACGGCCTCGGACGCGTGCGTCGCCATGGAGCTCGGCGCCGCGGGAGTGCTGATGAACACCGGCATCGCCGGCGCGAAGGACCCGGTCCGGATGGCCGGCGCGATGCGCGACGCGGTTCGCGCGGGGCGCGCGGCGTATCTTTCCGGTCGGATCCCGAGGAAGCGCTACGCCACGGCGTCTTCGCCGCTCGAAGGGCGCGTCGGCAGTTAAATCGAGCTTTTGCCGCTACTTAAGCCATCTCCAGGGGCCCGCCGCGAGCCTTCGGCCCCGTTTCGCCTCTCCGGCGCGCGCCGCTGACCAAAAAACATCTTGCAACCGCGAAGATCGCCATGTTACGGTGCCGCAGCTTTTACGAAGACCCCGCATAAGTGACTGCCGCCTTTATGTTTTTCCTTCCTCGATCCGTACGGCTCAGCGGGGAGACGTGCGCGTGCTCGAAAGGGGGTCGGTCCTAGAGAACCTTCCTTTCGGCGCCGCCGCGATCGGCGGAGCCACGATTCGCGATTCTGATTCGAAACTTTTTTTGACCGGGAACAAAAATCCCGGAGGGGTAAACCCAGGAGATCGGTAACTTCCATGATGCAGCAATATACGGACAAGAACCTCACCTGCGTGGACTGCGGCGGCACGTTCCTTTTCTCGGCCGACGACCAGGAGTTCTACGCGCGCAAGGGATTCACCAACGAGCCCAAGCGTTGCAAGCCCTGCCGCGACAAGCGCAAGGCTTCCTCGGGAGAGGGACGCGAGCGGACGTTCTACGACGTGACCTGTGACGGCTGCGGCAAGCAGACGCAGGTTCCTTTCAACCCGACCAACGGCAAGCCGGTCTACTGCCGCGAGTGCTACTCGGCACGGCGCGCGCAACAGGCCTACTGAGCTTTTCTTCGGCATTTCAAAGCCCCGGCCCTGCCGGGGCTTTTTCTTTGTTATCGTCGTAGGGGAAATCCGCCTTTGAATTCTCGATCGTCCACAGAAGTCCGCCGCGCGACCGCGCTCGAGGAGTCGATCGGAGGGACGCCCCTCGTCGAGCTCCCCCGCTTTTCTCACGGCGTCGCGCGGATCTTCGCGAAGCTCGAGTGGTTCAACCCCGGCGGGAGCGTGAAGGACCGGATCGCGCGCGCGATGATCGCGGACGGGGAGGGGCGCGGAGCGCTCTCCGCCGGCGGCACGATCGTCGAGCCGACCTCGGGCAACACCGGCGTCGCGCTCGCGATGCTCGCTGCGGTCAAGGGGTATCGCTGCGTGATCGTGATGCCCGAGGGGTACGGCCACGTCAAGGCGCGCCTGATGGAGGCGCTCGGCGCGACCGTCGTCCGCACGCCGTCCGCGGCGCTCATGGTCGGAGCGATCGAGCGCGCGAAGCAGATCACCGCGAAGACTCCGGGCGCCTACATGCCGAACCAGTTCGCGAATCCCGTCAACACTCTCGCGCATTACGAGACGACCGGGCCGGAGATCGCCGAGGTCCTCGGCGACTCGATGGACGCGTTCGTCGCCGGCGTTGGAACGACCGGCACGTTCATGGGCGTCGTGCGCTACCTGCGCGAACGCGCTCCGGGTCTCCTGCGAGTCGCGGCCGAGCCTCAGGGCTCGATCCTCGGCGGTGGAGAGAAGGGACCGCATGCTGTCGAGGGGATCGGCCTCTCTTTCTTTCCGGAGATCCTCGACCGCAGCCAGATCGATGAGATCGTCACGATCACGGACGCGGAAGCCTTCGAGACCTGCCGGCGCCTGGCGCGCGAGGAAGGGCTCCTCGCCGGCGGTTCCTCGGGAGTCGCGGCCGCCGCGGCGCTCAGGATCGCCAAGCGCCTCGGCCCGGGCAAGACGGTCGTGACGCTCTTCCCGGACGGAGCCGAGCGGTATCCGGGACAGGGAATCTTCGGAGAGTCCGGAGCAATCGGGTGATCGGGTGATCGAGCCATCGGGTGATCGGCCGTAGCCCCCGGGCCCACAATCACCCGATCACCCGATCGCAGATCACCCGATAGGAGTTATATGGGATTCAGCACCGATTGCATCCATGCGGGTAACGAGCCCGACCCTCGAACCGGGGCGGTCTCCGTGCCGATCTACCAGACGTCCACCTACGTGCAGGAGGCGCTCGGCAAGCACAAGGGGTACGAGTACGCGCGCACGCAGAACCCGACGCGAGCGGCGCTCGAGGAGAACATGGCGGTGCTGGAGGGGGGCGCAGGCGCGCGGGCGTTCGCGTCGGGAATGGCGGCGATCACGGCCGTCGCGACGTTCGTGAAAGCGGGCGAGCACGTCGTCTGCTCCAACATGACCTACGGCGGGACGCACCGCTACTACACGAAGATCCTGGCCCGCCACGGCGTCGAGTTCACCTTCGTGGACACGTCCGACGCGGAGGAGGTTCGCCGGGCCTTCCGCGACAAGACGCGCCTCCTGCACCTCGAGTCGCCGACGAACCCGACGATGACGATCTGCGACATCGCGCTCCTCTCGGAGATCGCGCACGAGCGCGGCGCGCTCGTCGTCGTGGACAACACGTTCGCGTCCCCGTACCTTCAGAAGCCGCTCGGCCTGGGAGCGGACCTCGTCGTCCACTCGACGACGAAATTCTTGAACGGCCACTCCGACTCGGTCGGCGGCATCGCCGTCGCGGCGAACGCCGAGCACGTCGAGTGGCTCTCCTTCGTCCAGAACGGCGCCGGCGCGATTCTCTCGCCGCTCGACTCCTGGCTCGTCCTGCGCGGCATCAAGACGCTCGCGGTGCGCATGGAGCGCCACGAGGCGAACGGCCGGGAGATCGCCTGGTTCCTCGCCTCGCAGCCGAAGGTGAAGAAGCTCTATTACCCCGGCCTCCCCGATCACCCGCAGCACGATCTCGCGAAGAAGCAGATGCGCGGGTTCGGCGCGATGATCTCCTTCGATCTCGGCTCCTACGATGCCGCCGCGCGTTTTCTCGGCGCCGTGCGGCTCTGCTCGCTCGGCGAGAGCCTCGGCGGAGTCGAGACGCTGATCTCGCACCCCGCGACGATGACGCACGCCTCGATCCCGGAGGCCGAGCGCAACCGCCTCGGCGTCACGCCGGGGCTCGTCCGGATCTCCGTCGGCATCGAGGACGTCGAGGACCTCGTCGCCGATCTCGCGAAAGCCTTCGACACGATCTGACTCTCTCCCCTTGTCATCCTGAGCGCTCTCCCCCCTGTCATCCTGAGCGAAGCGAAGGATCTGCTCTCGTCATCTCGAACCGCCGCGTCCGCTTCTGATCGGATCTTTGGACCGGAGCAGATTCTTCGTCGCTTCGCTCCTCAGAATGACAAAGAGAGGAATGACAGGGCGGGACGCTAGAATCGTCCGTGTCTCGTCTTTCGCCTCGGGTCTTCGTTTTCCCGGCTCTGCTCCTCGTCTTCGCGGCTTCGGCGCGCGACGAGTACCAGGACACTCGCGAAGCCCTCGTCGAGCAGATCAACGCCGCTCGACGGGCGGCCGGCGTCAAGCCCGTGAGGCTCTCGGCGCCGCTCTCGACCGTCGCGCAACTGCGAGCCGAAGAGGTCTCCGCCGGACGCGGCAGCCAGGAGCCCGCCGCCGAAGACATTCGCCGCGCGGCGAAGGCGGGGTACGAGGCACGCCTCCTCTCGGAGGTCGAGGCGCAGGCGGACGGAGACGTCGAGACGGTCGTCGCCGGCTGGCGGGAGGAAGGGGGCGGAACCGCGAAGGAGCTGCTCGGCGCCGACTACCGGGAAGTCGGCCTGGGCGTCGGGCGGCGCGACGACGTTCCGCTCTACGTCTTTCTCTTCGCGTTCTCGTGGGACGACTTCTTCCGCGAGAAGACCGGCCTCCTCGCGGACCTCGAGCGCGTGCGCCGCGAAATGCTCGAGCGCGTCAACTCGGAGCGCGCCGCGAGGCACCTGCCGCCGCTGCGCCGACACCCGCGCCTGGACGACGCCGCTCAGACCCACGCGACCGACATGCTCGCGCGCCGCTACTACGGCCACGACACGCCGGAGGGGAAGACCGTCATGGACCGGGAGAAGGCGAAGGGCTACCGCGCCACGTTCGCGGGAGAGAACATCGCGCGCGGCCAGTACTCGGTCAAGGAAGTGATGGACGGCTGGATGGGAAGTCCCGTCCACCAGGAGCACCTTCTGTCAACGATGCTGACCGAAGTCGGATTCGGCCTCGCGTTCGGGAAAACGCCGGAGGGATACCAGGTGATCTGGGTCCAGGACTTCGGGCGAATCCAGAAAAAAGGAAGAGTGTAGAGCTCGGGGGCATCGTTCTGTAGGGGAGGGGCTTGCCCCTCCCGCCCCCCGTCGTGTCCATTGTAAGAGGCGGGCGGCGCAAGCGCCGCCCCTACAGAATGAAAAGCAAGAGCGGGACTTCCGGACCTACTTCACGAGCTCGATCCCCGCGGCGCTCTCCGACAGCGTGATCTCCTGCGGAAGATATCTCCCCTGCACCCAGACGATGCGCTGGGATGCGAGGTCGGCTTTCAGGCGCTCGAAGGCCTTTGCAAGCTTGTCGACCGTGGAGACGTCCTCGACGGCGCCCCAGCTCTTCGCAAGCGGCTGCTTCCCGGGATTCCTGAGCGACCAGACGGCGAACGGGACTCGGATCGTCTCGAGGTATCGGCGAACCGACGCGGGAGTGTGGCGGCTGCGGTCTGACGTCTCGTCGCCCAGCACGAGGACGACCGCGCGGCGCCCGCCGGAGGCCGTCGCTTCAAGGCCCGCGATGGCCGCGGCATCCGCCAGGCGGACTTCCGCGGGATGCTGGTCCGGATGTTCGACCCGCGTCAGGAGCCACGCGATTCCGGCGTCCGAGCCGGCGAAATCGCGCGACCGGTCGAAGAGCTGCGCCCCCGGCGCGCCTCCCAGCAGGCGCGGCATCGGCCAGATGAAGCGCAGGCGATCCTCGTCCTCGAGAGTCAGGAGCCGCCGCGACGCGTCGCGGTCAAACTGCGGCAGCCGCCTCCCGTCCGGCGTCCTGCCGGTCGTCGTGCGTCCTCCCGTGCCGAGAGACTTCAGCGCCGGAGCCACGCTCGGCCCGCGCACGACGCACACGACCGCGGATCCCCGCTCGACCGCCACGACCGGCAGCGGGCGGCTCTCGCGCAGGAGCGCGCCCGCGAGATCCCCCGCCTCCAGGTTCTTTTCCGGCGTCGCCGAGCGCACCGCGACGGACGTCAGCTCGCTCCTCGCCACGACGCTCTCGAGACCTCCGAAGACGACGTCCGTCTTCGATCGGACGGAAGGCGAGTACTCCAGCGCGACCGAGAGGACGTGGCGCGCGTTCCCGTCGTAGTCCGGCAGCGCGACGCGGTTGGACTCGTCGGCCGCCAGAGGCTTGCCGTCAAACGTCACTTCCACGCGAGCGGGCCGCGGGGCGATCAGGCTCTGCCCCGAAAACCGTGCCGCGATCGGCCGCCCTTTCGCGTCCCGCTCGAGCAGGACCTCCACCTCGGCCGGCGGACGCGGCAGGTTGACGAACTGCCGCTCGACGCCGATCTCCTTCCCCGCGGCGTCCAGCGCCCGTGCCACGAGCTCGTGCGGCGTCAGCTCCGATCCGAAATCCACCGAGACCGTCCACGGCGCCCGTTCCGCCCGGCCCACGGCCTTCCCGTCGAGCTCGAACCGCACCGCGGCGACAGGCTTCTCGACGAGCACCGTCACCGGCTGGATGCCGACGATCAGCCCGAGGAAGAGAGACGCGAAGGCGAGCACGACGAGGTGTCAGGTGGTAGGTGGTAGGGGGTCTCCGGAAGCGCCGAAAAGCGCTCAGCGCTTCTTAGCTGGCCTCTTTGTCGCTGGCTTCTTGCCGCGGGAACGCTTCTTGGGGTGATCGGTCGCCTGAGCGATCCAGGTGGAAAACGCGGGCGAGGAATCGGCCACCCGGTAGGCGAGCACCTCGGGCAGCTCGTACGTGTTCATCTTCTGGATCGTCTCCCGAACTCCCTGAAACTCGCTGGCGCGCGTCTTGATGAAGAGCAGGAACTCCTCGTCGTCGCAGACGCGTCCCTTCCACCGGTAGATCGAGTGGACGTTGGGCAGCAGGTTGACGCACGCGGCCTGGCGGTTGCGGATCAAGGCGTGCGCGATGTCGATCGCCTGCTCCTCCGTCCCGACGGAAGTGACGACGACGAGCAGATCTTCCTTGCGCACACGCGCCATTCCATTCCTCGCCGCCTGCCATGTCAAGTCGCGCGAGGAATATCCTCCGCGCCGCGGTGTTACGATCTAGCTTGATCTTTGAGCCACTCGAGCGATGGCTCTCTCCATGGGGGCGAAACGGCTTCGACGGGGACGAGCACGCGAAAGGTTGCATGCCGAGGTCTCACCTACCTCGTTAATAAGGTGAAAAATGATAGCTGCCAATAACAGCAATCTCGCTCTCGCTGCGTAATTAACGCGCAGTGACGGTGTCCGGAAAGCGCACCCGCCGCGTTCCGTACGCCGACGCCAAATGCGGGTGTAGCTCCTCCGGATCCCCGGACGGAGGGGCGAAACAAATTCGAGGTTGTCCCGCCGCTGTTTTGCCTCTTCTTGAGGCGGCGGGACGAGAACCAAGAAAAGGCTGAGCATGGAGTAGCCTCTCCCGTGACGCTTCCGGACGCGGGTTCAACTCCCGCCGCCTCCACCACACGTCGCTACGCGTTTGCGGCGCGATCTGCGCCTTCGGCGCACCGGCCAGCGACTCGGCCGGATGCGGCCTCGATCGCTGGCCTGATCTTTCGCAATCGCTTCGCTCCCGCGGCGCGCGCCTCCTCCCTCGGTTACTTCGGGAGACTTCGCGCGCCGCGAGCTGCAGAAGAGTCGTACTAAGAAGGTATTGGGGGGCTGTTCAGCGTTTGTAGGGGAGGGGCTTGCCCCTCCCGCCCCCCGGCGCTGTGCCATCATGCCGTTGTGCTATCATGCTGAATGAAACGGAGGCGGGCATGGCGAGCGTCAAGACGATTGGAGCCAGCGGACAGATTGCTCTCGGCAAGGAATATGCCGGGCGCCACGTGCTGATCGACGAGATCGAGCGGGGCGTCTGGGTCGTGAAGCTTGGCGACTTCGTTCCCGAGAGCGAGCGGTGGCTGCATGAGCCGTCGGTCAGTCGCTCCGTTGATCGTGCGGTTGCCTGGGCCGAGAAGAATCTTCCCCGCAAGACCAACCTGAGCAAGCTCGCCAAGCGCCTCGGCCGTTGACCTCCCCACCGAAACGCCTGCAGCTCGACCTGAACAACCCCGAGTTTCAAGAGCAACTCTTCGAGCTCGGAAAGGACGGTCAGCGATCTGTCCTCAACACTCTCCGCAAGCTGTCGAAGATGACGTGGGAGGGTGTTTACCGGGACGCCGGTCTCAAGTGGGAGGCCTTAGCCTCTAAAGTCGGCCCTCACGGGGCCCGCCTCTACTCTCTGCGAATGGGGAAGAGCTTCCGCGCGGTCGCCTGCCGTCAGGATGACTGGCTGAGGATCCTGTCGCTCCATCCGGATCACGATTCTGCGTACGACTGAGGCTCTCGCGGCGCTCTTCTCCCCTCTCCTGTCATCCTGAGCGAAGCGAAGGATCTGCCCTCGTCCACCGGAACCGGGCGGAACACGAAAACAACCAGGCGTGAAGACTAAGATGAGGCCTCTCGGCACGGGGAGCGCCATGACAATGGACTCGCAGGCATCGGGAAGGTTCCGGAAGATCGCCATCCGATGAAGCGCAAGGCAGCCGCGCGGCCGTCACGACGCCGCGGCTTTCCGGTGCGGCTCCTCGCGGATCTGCGCGATGCTCCGATGCTCGGCATCCGCGCTGGAACGGGCGCGCACAAGTTCACCGGCATCTGGGTCGTCGTCATCGGAAAGCGCGTCTTCGTTCGCCCCTGGAACGACAAGCCCGGCGGCTGGTACGAGGCCATCTCCTCGGACCCGCGCGGAGCGATCGGTCTCGCGGGCCGCGAGATTCCCGTTCGCGCCCGAGCGACACGGTCCGAGCGCCTCTTCGATGTCGTGGACCGCGCCTACGCCGAGAAGTACGACTCGAAGGCCGACCTCAAATGGGTCCGCGGCTTCAAGACCGCCCGCCGCCGCAAGACGACCACCGAGCTCTTGCCTGCGTAGCGCGACGCAAGGACACGAACCCGATCACGTAAACACGGCAGGCAAGAAGAAGCCTGGCCCCAAGCTGACGTTGACACCGTCGCGCGATGGGCACTACAGTGACCTCAAGTTTTTCGCCTCAAGACGACTGAAGCCTTTGGAGGGCGCGTGCCCTGCCCGGCTGCCAGTTTTCTCGCGGCAACAGCGGGTGCCGACGCACCCAAGGAGACATGATGAATCGCTCATTCCCCATCGCCCGGCTCCTGCTCCTCGCCCTTCTCTTCGCCGCCGCTGCCGCTCCCGCCGCCCGCGCCCAGGCAGCCAAGGCGGAAATGAAGCAACCGGCCACCGCGATCGTGTCGCTCTACCGGATCGCTCCCGGCAAGCAGCTCGACTTCCTGAAGTGGATGGCCGAAGCGGCCGCGATCAACAAGGAAGCCGGCGTGCCGGCGGATCACTGGTATGCCCATACCAACGGCGACAATTGGGACTATCTCCACATCGCTGCCGACCTGACCAACGAGCAGCAGGCCAAGGTGGACGAAGCCGCCAGGAAACACGGCCGCAAGACCGGTTTCGCGGCAAGCCTCGAGATCCGCAACTTCGTCGCCTGGCACACCGACACCTTCGTGATCGGCCCGGTGTCCGCCGCCGACCTCGTGTCAGCAGCCGGAAAGTAGAAGACGCCGAGGTTTACCCCTCGCCTCCCGCCAGGGAGCGCGAGGGGCCTCCCCTCACCTGGCTCCCGAAGGACGTCCTCCGAATCTCTACGGCCTGATCGAGCTCGAGAAAAGTCGAACCGTCGGCAGCGACTGCAGGACATCGATGAGATCGGCCGGCAGGGCACCAACTGTCCGTTCAATTCATCCAGGATTAAAGAATGGGAACACTCTGGTGAGCCGTCGCAAGCTGCTCGAGAAACTGACGCGCGGGCACGTCAAGAATGTGTCATTCCAAGACTTCGTGACCCTCGTCGAGGGCTTTGGGTTCCGCGAAGTACGGCAGGAAGGCAGCCATCGCGCCTTCGTCAGAGCACAGGTCTCCGAGCTACTCAACTTGCAGCCCGTGCGTGGAGAGGCCAAGCCGTATCAGATCCGTCAATTCCTCCGCCTCGTCGAGCGCTACAATCTTCAGCTGGAGGACGAGTCGTGAAGGATTACCACATCAATATTTTTTGGAGCGAGGAAGACAACTGCTACGTCGCCGACATTCCTGACCTCTTCGCTTGCTCCGCCTTCGGCGACACTCCAGAGCAGGCGCTCGCGGAAGTCGAGCGAGCCAAGGCTAACTGGCTCGCGGCGGCTCGGGAGTCGGGCAAGCCAATCCCCGAACCGCACTATCGTCCCGCCATCTACGAGCTCAGCCGTTAGCTCGGCTTCACCCAGCCTTCCGGAAGATCTCGTTGCGTTCCGCCAGGAAGCCGCGGTCGGGCCGGAGGACTCGGCGGGTTGGGATGAGGATCCGGGAGTCCTGGAAACCATGGAGGAGTACCGGGCCGTCCCTCTCCCGGAGGATTGATTCCTGAGTCCGCGGATTACGGGTGAGGCGTGATTGCGATGATGGTGATCTGACCTATTTCCGGCCCACAGCGCCAGAACACTCGGTAGGCGGCAGGCGTACCCTGTTCCGCGTAGGCCTCGAACACCTTTTCGCCGCCCTTCAATGTCAGCAACTTGTATTCGTGGGTTTGGAGGCTCGGATGACGCGGATTCGCTTCGAGATAGCCCGGGGTCTTTCGCACGGCCTTGTATCTCTTAGCCAGACCAGAATCGCTCTGCAGCTCTCGAAGGTTAGCTCTGGCCTCATCCGTGAAGAGGAGCGAGAAGGCCATCGTCGTGCCGCCGGCAGCGGCCGATTACTTCCTGCGGCGCGGCGAGAAGGACCCAAGCGACGACATGAGGCCAGCTTCCGCCTCCGCCAGACCCTTGCGCACGCGCCGGAGCGCCTCCGAGTTCTCGAATAACCACCGCTCGTGCGCGGGAACCTCCGCAAACGGCTCCAGGATGATCTTCCCGTGTGCTTCGACCTTGACCCTGTAGCTGCTCACTCCTTCCGCGAGCTTCCCCAGAGTGATCCGGCCCTTCGAGTCCGGCCTGACTCTGGCGCCCTTCGCGATCGTAGAAGTCCTGGCCATAGCAGGTCATGCTAGCGTCGAGTGGGAAACGAGTCAAGTGGGATATCCCACTAATGAGTTGGGACGCACACTGCACACTGATGGATCCGCCATTGGAAGGGCGGCGTGGTCCCCGAGGTTCATGGGGTATTTTGCTCCTGGAGCGATCGGACGAAATCGTGGCGGATTCGTGGATCACCTTCATGGGGAGCTTCGTGGCGGATCTTACGTTCCGCACGGAGAGCCTCGCGGCCTGGGGCCAGTCGATCATGGGATCCGAGTTTCGGCTGGGGCCCGGCGGCAAGGGATCGAACCAGGCGGTGGCCGCGGCGCGGCTGGGAGCGAAGGTCAGCCTGATCACGAAGCTCGGGCGGGACTTCTTCGGCGATCTCGCGCGCGAGACCTATCGGCAGGAAGGGGTCGACACGGAGTTTTCCGTCGCGACGGCGGAGCACGCCACCGGAGCCGCCGCGGTCGTCGTGCACGCGTTGAAGGGGGAAAACGCGATCGTCGTCGTCCCGGGCTCGGGCTTTCGGCTGACGGTCGAGGACGTCGATCGCGCGGCCCCGCGGATCGCCGATTCGGCGCTCTTCGTGACCCAGCTCGAGGTGCCGATTCCAGTCGTTGAACGCGGTCTCGAGCTCGCCCGCGCCTCCGGTGTTCCGGCGGTCTTCAATCCCGCTCCGGCGGCCAGGCTCCCGGAGCGTCTTTACGCCTTCTGCGATTACCTGACGCCCAACGAGAGCGAGGCGGCCGCCCTGACCGGGCGGCCCGGCCGCGGTATCGAGGACGCGGATCACGCGGCGGACATCTTCCTCGCGCGCGGCGCCCGCAATGTCGTCATCACTCTCGGCGCGCGGGGCGCCTTCGTCAAGAACGCCCGCATCGCCGCGCACATCCCGGCCTTCGACGCCGGCCCCGTCGTCGAAACGACCGGCGCCGGAGACGCCTTCAACGCCGGTCTCGCCGTCGGCCTCTCGGAGGGCCTCGCCCTCGTCGAAGCCGCGCGGCTCGGCTGCGCGACAGCCGGCATCTCAGTCACACGCGTCGGCACGGCACTGGCCATGCCGACGCGGGCGGAGGTTGACGCCATCCTTGGGCCAGATTGAAACCGAAATACCTCAATACCCGACTGACCCGAGCCTTACGTTCACCGAACTGCAGCGGTCGAAGGTTTAAATCCGATCGCGGCGGCCAAATCATGACAACGCCGAGAGTTTGCTCCTAGCATCCGAAACCGTTGGTTGCGCTCCCATCTGATTGAACTCGAAGTGGGCGCGATTCTCGCATCACGCGCGATCTTCGAGCCCGAGCCTCGAGGCGGTCGCCGCAAGGCGCCGGTCGTGCGTCCACAGCCGCACGCGGTCGAGCGCGGCGGCAGCCAGCAGATGAACGTCCACCCACCCCAGCCCGCTTCCAGCGATCCCGTGTTGTTCGACGAAACGCAGAATCTCCTCGTGGTCCGCCGGCGGCACCTGCGGAAGATCGGCCAGGAGCGCGAGGATCTCCGCCCGACGATCCAGGTGACCGAGCGCGATCTCCCCCGCCACGAACAGATGCCCGGCGACCTGTCCTTCCTCGAGCAATGCCGCCAACCGAGCGTTCCCATGATGCAGGTGATCCACCCAGACGGACGTGTCGGCCAGGATCACCGATGCGGCCTGCCGCGCGGCCGGCGGCGGCGCGCCGCGCGCAGGCGGGGCTCGGAGGCGCCCAGCGCCGCCAGCCGGCGCGCACTCTCGCGGGCGATCAACGCCTCGAGGCCAGCGCGGACGACGGCGGTCTTCTCTTTCAAGCCGGAGAGCCCGCGAGCCTTTTCCACCAGCGCATCGTCGATAATCAACGTCGTTCTCATGTGCATCATTATGCCTGATTCATGCATCTCCGGCCACCGTCGCCGCCTGACCTTCGGTTGACCCCTGTTCGCTGGACCGACTACAAAAGGCGCAAGGGACAACGCCAATAAAGCGAGGACGGGACATGGCGCTCACGAGGGACTTCAAGCAAACGATCGCAGCGCGCGCGAAGCGCGACTCTCGCTTCCGTGAGGCGCTCTTCACGGAGGCGATCAACGCCTATCTCGCGGGCGATATCGTGGAAGGCAAGGCAATCCTCCGCGACCTCGTCAACGCCACCGTCGGATTCGAAGGCCTTGCCGCCGAGATCCACAAGCCAAGCAAGAGCCTGCATCGCATGCTCGCTCCACGGGGAAACCCGAGCACCGACAACTTCTTCAGCATCGTCAGCGCCCTGCAGAAGAAAACCCGCGTGAAGCTCCGCGTCACCGCTGGAACCGAGTAACGAGAACCCGGTTAATACGGTGCAACTTCTCAGAACGGATCCCTGGCGGCAGCCACCGGGGTTCGCGAAGCTCGTCGGCGATCTCGCGGGTGCCTGTTCGCGACGAATCAACGTCCGGCACAGGCTCGTCCATCAGATCCTGCCAAAGCCGCGAACGGTGAGGGTCCTCAGGATGTGGACGCACTACGAGTAGACGGGCGGGAAGAGTTTCGCGGAAGACCGCGGGCGAGGCGGCGCGGTAGATCGTGTTTTGCGTACTTGGTGACATACTTGCGTGACTTCAAAATGGAGGTGACGGATGACCTCGAAGCGGCCTAAGGTCCTCACGATTCTGATCGCCATGCTCGTCCTGACAGGCCCGGCAGGCATCCCGGCCGCCGTCAGCCCGCCCCCCGCCGAGGCCGGGAAGACGGGGGATCTCTGGGACGTGACCTCCAGGATGTCCATGGAGGGGATGGAGATGCCCGGGCGCACCATGAAGGTCTGCGCGGCAAAGGAATGGAAGGAGCCTCCCGCCCCGGCGGATGAACAGCAGAAGTGCCGCTATTCCGACTTCAGGGTGGTGGGCTCGAGGGCCACATGGAAGGTGCGCTGCAGCAACCCCGCGATGACCGGGGAGGGGGACATCACGCGCAACGGCGACTCCTACACCGGCGTGATCTCGTTTACGACCGAGCACGGGATCATGAAGATGAAGATCGATGGGAAACGTGTCGGCGACTGCGACCCGGCGAAGCAATGACGTCGAGGCGCTCCGGGCAGTAGCGGGTCAGATCTACAGCTGAGATCGCTCCGCGGGGTCGCCTTCCGGCGGAGGGCTCGTGGGCTCCGGCTTGCTTGTGGGAGTCCTGGTTTGCCATCGCGCCGGCAAAGCGATTACGTCATGCGGGGATGACTTCGAGATGGGCGCGGTTTGCGCCGGCGACGGCTGCCGGGGGAATGCTGCCGTCGAAGGTTGCGAGGCGTCCGCCTTTTCGCTTCGCGAGCCCCAGAAGGTAGACGTCGGTCACCTGGCGGTGCGTCGCCGGTGCGGTCCGCTCGAAGAGGCGTGAGTCACGAAAAGACACCTCGTCCGCCCAGAAGACGTGCTTCCCGCTGGAACATATTGGTACGTATGATCGTACGGTCGGTGCCTCGAGTCAAGCCGGGCACCTCGGGCGTCTCGTCCCGTGGATGGCCTCGGCGAGGAGGGTTCGTTCATGGCCGCCTTGGTCCGACGGCAAAGCTCGCCGTGGGGAACGCTGGTTGGCGGTGACACAAGAGCGCCGCCCCGGTTTACCCGGGACGGCAAGTATTCAGTCGGTGCGGCCTATGGTGCGAAGAGCACGGCCTGTGCGAGGGCCGGCCGACGACTATGACTGAAGGCTACTCCTGGCCCGAGTCGGCCGGTGATCGTTTGATCGGATGACTTCGATAGGTAAGAACGATGGGAAGCGGACCCCGCCCGGGGAAATTGGTCCGGAGGGGAATATGGCCGGGGGATGACTTTGTATTCTAGAAGGGAAGGTTCCCGCGAGGGCCTGCCTGAGGGAGGAAGTCATGCGGAAGTCGGCATCAAATCTGGGTCTCGCGATCGCGCTTCTCGTCTGGTGCGGCGGAATGCTGGTTTCCGGCGACTCGTCGGCGACGTTGCCGATCCAGAAGCAGGCGAAGGAGGCCGGCATCCCGGCCTCGAACTGCCTCTATTGCCATGGCGAGAAGCTTCCGAAGAAAGACGCCGTGACGCACAACGATCGGGGCAACTGGCTCATCAAGGAGAAAGAGAAGCGCAAGGCCAAGGCAATCGACGGCGCCTGGCTGAAGGACTATCCCGGCGACAAGCAGTGATTCGCCGTCGAGGCGGCTACAACTCCTGCTTCCTACCGTGATCTCGGTCCGTTGAGCTCTTCCTGAACGCCGACCGACTCAGGCGCGTCTGCCCCGCCAGTAGAAGCCCCCGCCACCGAGAAGAAGAACGACCAAAACAACGATGAGGATGGTTCCCATGTTCATGCCTTTCTCGTCCGAATGCCTTTACGCGATGCTCTCAAGCCTCGAGATCGATGATGGGCGCTTGCCCGATCCGCGTCCAATCGTTTGTTCCGATGGGATTGAGGCGGTGGAACGATCAGGCCGGTGACCGTTTGATCGGATAGCTTCGACAGGTATGAACGATTCGAAGCAATCCGCGGCGGAAGACTTTGGGTCGCGGAGACGATCTCGCTTCGAAGAATTCTGCGTCGTACCATGGACGGCTTCGTCGTCATTGACGCGAAAGGGGGTTCAAATGACGGATCCGGGGAGCACGAAGGACAGGCCTCAGACGCCGGACGACCGCATGACGCGTGAGGAGAAGGAGGCGTACGAGGACCAGGTCGAGGAGTTGGAGGGTCCGGATCCCCGGCAGGTCCCAGGCGACCAGAAGAAGCGTCCTAACGACCCGGGCATTTCCAGCTCCTGAAAGCCGCCATCGCCGCGGAAGCGGCGCATCTCATCACCGGAGGCTCCTCCGGGGCGTCCTTCGGACGTCGACTTCTTAACCCTGCGTCGGCGGGCCGGGAGCGGGCGCTTTCGGTTCGTTGCTGAAGCCGCACTCGAGGTGGCTCTTGTCGCAGAAGGGCTTGTTGTTCGAGTGACCGCAGCGGCAAAGGGAGAACCCGGTCGGCGGCGCGGAGAACCGGTTCCCATCGACATCCACGAGGTCCACGTCGCCGACGACCCTGTACGGCCCGTTGGGTTTCACCGTGATCTTGACGTCCGCCATCGAGCCCTCCATGAAAAGAGGACGAGCATACTCGTCTTTGAACAGCGGCCGCGGCGATCGTCGCGTTGGCGATCCTTGCAGGTTCCTGACACCTGACCGCGAAATCATGGAGATAGCGTTGCGGGAGGAGGATTCACGATGGATCCGCGCGCTCGTCTCTCTCAGGCGTTCCTTCTCGCCGTGGCGGCTCTGGCCGCGGCGGCCGCCGCGGTCGCGCAGGATGAGTGGCACTGGCCGGAGAAGGGGAAGAACTTCCAGGTCTTTCCCAGGGACTTTCCGCCGCAGAAGCTCGCGGCGGTCATGAAAGGGTTCACGCGAGCGCTCGGAGTGCGCTGCACTTACTGTCACGTCGGCGAGGAGGGGAAGCCTCTCGGCACCTACGATTTCGTCTCGGACGACAAGCCCAACAAGAACCGGGCGCGCGAGATGTATCGGATGCTCGGCGACATCAACGGCCACTTGAAGAAGATCGAGCCGAGCGGCGACAAGCGGGTCAACATGTGGTGCCACACCTGTCACGAGGGGCGGCCGCGGCCGGCGACGCTCGAGGAGGAGCTCGGCACGTCGTACCGCAAGTCGGGAGTCTCCGCGGCGGTCGCGCGCTACCGCGAGCTGCGCGAGCGCTACTACGGCAAGGGGGGCTACAACTTCGGCGAGACCTCGTTGAAGGCGTTCGGGCAGGAGCTGCAGGACCTGAAGGACAACGAGGGGGCGCTCGCCGTGTGGCACCTGAACGCGACGGAGTTTCCGTAGTCGGCCGATGTCTGGGTCAGCCTCGCCGACGGCTACGCGGCCGCGGGAAAGAAGATGGTCGCGGAGATCTACTACCGCAAGGCGCTCGAGCTCGACCCGGAGATCGAGGACGCTGTCGAGAAGCTCAAGAAGCTCGGCGAAAAACCCGCCTCGTAATCAACCGACCTGCACCGAGAGCATCGAGATCGATCCTCCGTCCATGCCTTCGACGGGAAACGCGATGGGCTCGCCCTGCTGGCGCGCGCCGATCACGTAGAGCAGCGGCAGGTAGTGGTCCGGCGTCGGGATCGAGAGCAAGGCTTCCCGCCCGAGAGTCTCGTAGTCGATGAGCGGTTTCGTCTCGCCCGACAGCAGCAGTTCTCTCGCGCGCGTCTCGAAACGAACTGCCCAGTCGTACGGCTCGGGCCTGTGCGCGCCCCAGGCGTACGCGTGGAGGTTGTGCACGATGTTGCCGCTCCCCACGATGAGGACGCCTTCCCCGCGCAGCGGCGCGAGCCTGCGGCCGATCTCGAAATGGAATTGCGGGGGCTGTCTCTCGTCAATCGCGAGCTGCACGACCGGGATGTCGGCGGCCGGGTAGACGTGCCGGAGCACGGACCAGGTCCCGTGATCGAGGCCCCAGGAATCGTCGAGCGCCACCGGCAGCGGCGCCAGCATCTCTTTCACGCGGCGGGCCAGCCGCGGATCGCCGGGCGCCGGATACCGAACCTTGTAAAGCTCGGGCGGAAAGCCGCCGAAGTCGTGGATCGTGCGCGGCGCCGTGCTCACCGTGACGCCGACTTGAGGCACGAACCAGTGCGCGGAGATCGAGAGGATCGCCTTCGGCCTGGCCGTCGCCTCGCCGAGGCGCCGCCATGCCTGCGTGTAGTTGTTGTCGAGCACGGCGTTCATCGGATTGCCGTGCCCGAAGAAGATCGCCGGCAGCACGTCAGCCATGAGCGGGCGCGCTCGGTCGCTCCCGCCTACGTCCAGGGCTCGTCGGCGCTGGGACCGTAGATGGACGGCACCTTACCGCCGGCCATGCGGACGTACACGGAGAGCTGGCCACGGTGATGGATCGAGTCCATGAGCAGGAACCACAGGACGTCGATGACGGGGACCTCTCCCAGCTGGCGCGGGCCGGTAAAGAAGGTCACCGTTTCCGAGAGGCGCGAGTCCGGCATCTTCTCGACGGCGTCCATCAACTCCCGGGCTCCGCGCTCGTAGGCTGCGGCGGCCTCCGCGAACGTGGCCGGCGGCGGGGGAAGGTCGGCCGGGTTCAACGGTTGCCCGCGGACGGCCTTGAAGGCGCCGGCGTTCTCCTTCGTGAAGGTGTGGGCCAGGCGCACCGCCGGTTGCGAGCGCTCGTGCGGTCTGAATTCATCCATTCCCGCGGGATAGGACGCGAGGACCTTGAGCGTCGTTGGGAGCTCCCTCCGGAAGGCGTCGAGGTATTGGCGTTTCAGGCCCGATCCTCCCGCCTTCGCGGCGGCCGGCTTCGCCGCACGCTTCGGCCGCGCCTTGGCTTTCGGCCGCGTCGCGCGCTTGATTGGTCTAGACTTCTTGCTCGCCGCCTTTCGGGCGGCCGGACGCTTCGTTTTCTTCCATGGTTTTTCTTCCCGCGACGCCAAGTCGGCGGTGGAGTCTACAAGATGTGACCGCCGGCTCGGCATTTCCGCTGACAATCCGCCCCGGCGTCGGGCCGCCTCCCTGCGGCGGCACGCTCCGGCAGGCCGCCAATGGAGAACCGGCCGTCGCTCTAACGCGAAGGCGCAGTGGCAGCGAGGCGAAGGAGAGTTTTCGGTGGTGCGCCTTCGCTCATTGGGGCACTCTCCCGCTTTCCTCAGCAACGAGGAGAGGATTGGGTTGATGCCGTTCCCGGGCCTTTCGAGAGGGGCCGCTTTCGCTTGCCGCTTGACGGCCCCCGTGAGACTTGCCCCCTCGAAGGGCTTGGGAGCTTCCGACCGGCTACAGGCTGTCGCGCCCGACTCGACCAAGAGCTCCGAGCGCCTGACAATGAGCGTCCGGCAGAAGCTCCCCGCCCGGGTCACGGTATCGCAAGAGAAAGGGGGGTGGTGATGGTGTTCCATGCCGGTTTGGATTGGGCCAAGAGGGCGCACGCAGTCTGCGTCCTGGATCAGAAGGGGAAGGTTCGAGCTCGATTCGAGATTGCGCACACTGCCGAGGGAATGCGCGAGCTGACAGGGAAGCTGCTGGCATTTAGCCGTCACGGATCCCTTCAAGTCGCTCTCGAGCGCTGCTCGGGACTGTTGGTGGACACACTGCTGGAGGCCGGTCTGGTGGTCGTCCCGATCCATCCCAATGTCGTTAAAGCCACGCGGTCTCGGTACAGCGCCTCGGGCGCCAAGACGGATCCCTGGGACGCGTATTTGATCGCCGACGTGCTTCGGACCGACGGACATCGCTTCCGACCTCTCCAGCCCCTCTCGGATCAGACGCGTGCCCTTCGCGCTCTGGTGCGTTCTCGGGATGATCTGGTCGCCCAGCGGGTCGCCCTGGCCAACCGGCTCCGGGATCTGCTCGAGGGCTTCTGGCCCGGCGCTGCCGCGATCTTCGCCGATGTGGACTCTGCGATCAGCCTGGCCTTCCTGGCTCGATATCCGACCCCCAAGGAGGCGGAGCAACTCGGGGAGAAACGCCTGGCAGCCTTCCTCGTCAAGAACCACTACACAGGCCGACGCTCGCCACAGCAGTTGCTCCAAAGGCTCCGGACCTCTCCATCCAGCCGTACTCCTCCCCTGGAAGCGCAGGCCAAGCAAGAGCTCATCCTGGCCATCTCCTCCGTCCTGAGTACTCTCGTGACCCAGATCAAGCAAATCGGGATCGCCATCCAGCGCGCGCTCTCCATCCACCCGGCCGCACCCATCTTCACCTCCTTGCCTTGCGTCGGGCGCATCAACGCCGCTCAGATCCTCTCGGAGACTGGAGAGGATCCTCACCGCTTCTCCTCACTCGATCAGCTCTGCGCCGAAGCGGGCGTTTGCCCCGTCACCTACGCTTCGGGCAAACACCACGCAGTCGGGTTTCGCTTCGCCTGCAATAAACGACTCCGCAGAGCTTTGACTACGTTCGCCGATAACTCCCGCCGTCTCTCCCCTTGGGCGGCCTCGCTCTACTCCCGCGCGCGCTGCCACGGAAAAGATCACCCTCACGCCATCCGAATCCTCGCCAGAGCATGGCTGCGCGTCCTCTGGCGCTGCTGGATCAACAACACACCCTACGACCCGGCTCGTCACACCGCCGCTGCGAGGCTCGCCGCATGACCATCAGGTTGACACAGGCTGTCTCACGGCCGCCTCCGGGAGGCGTCCCGCCGCCGGGGCTGAAGCACGGCTCAAACAACCACTGTGGAGCCCGGAGGCGACGGCGTTGCCCGGCAGCGGCCCTGTCCGAGGGCACACACCGAAGACTCGGATGAGCGAAGCGGCTTCTGTGCCCTCGGACCGGAGCGGCGGCCAGGAGATTCTCAATACGGCCGGGCCGCCGCGTGCCGCAGAGGGCAACGACGGCGACTCCGGGCGGATTCTCCGCGACGAAGTCTCAAGAAACAAAGCTAGACCCAGCGGAAGCGGCGGACGGCCATGACGAAGGAGAGAACGGCCCAGCCGGCGAGAACGGCGAGGCCGGCGCCGTGGCCGGCGAGCGTGGCGCCGTCGTTGAACACCGCGCGCAGCACGCGCAGGTACGGCGAGAGAGGGAGGATGAAGACGGCCTTCTGCATCCACTGCGGCGCGCTGTCCAGGCGGAAGTAGACGCCCGAGAGAAGCATCATCGGGAAGAAGACGAGGTTCGAGATCGGAGCGTAGGTCTCGATCGTCGAGGCGAGGCTCGAGAGAGCGAAGCCCATCGCGATGAACGTCGCCGTGCCGAACATGACGAGGGCCACGAAGAGGAGCGTCGACCCCTGGTTGGAAATCTTGAAAGCCAGCCGCGCCGCGAGGAGCAGGAGCGCGGTCTGCAGGACGACCACGGTGATGCGCTGCAGGATCTGTCCGAGGAGGAAGACCCACTTCGGCAGCGGCGTCACCGCGAGCCGCCGGAATTTCCCCTTCTCGCGGTAGGCGACCGTCACCATGCCGACGGAGAAGAGGCCCATCGTCAGGAGATTCAGGCCGATCAACCCCGGCACGAGGAACGCGGCGTAGTTCTCGGCGTGCGCGTGGCCGGGGCTCTCGACAACGACCGGGATCCGCTCCGGCTCCGGCGAGCCGTTCAGGCGCGCCTGCGCCACGAGAAACGCCTGGTTGCCGGCCTGCGCGGCCACCTGGCCCTGCACGATCAGGTAGCTGTTCAACCTCAGGCGATAGCCGCCGCCGCTCGACTCGAGCTGCGCCATCGTCTCGCCCGCGCTCCAGCGCGCCTCCGCCTGCGCGGCGGGCAGCGTCACGACCGTGAGGCGCGATTCCTCGAGCGCCTTGACGAACGCGCGATCGCGCTCCGACTCCTGCGCGGGAGCGACGCGCACGACCGTCAACGCGGGAGGCCCGCCCGAGCGGAAGATCACGCCGAAGCCGAAGAGCATCAGCAGCGGAAAGAGGAACGTCCAGAACATCGCGCCGCGGTCCCGGGCGTACAGCCGCCACTCGATGCGAAACTGCTGCAGGAGGAGCCGGAACGGGCTCGGCAGAGGCATGCCGTTTCTCCGCATCATTCGCGCAGGCTCCTGCCGGTCAGGTGCGAGGAAGACGTCCTCCAGCGTCGCGCGGCGCACGTGCACCTGGCTGTATTCCAGACGCTCGCTCTCGATCGCCGTGATGAGGCGCGGCAGGAGAGTCTTCGGGTCCCGCGTCGGGATCTCCCAGACGTTGCCCCGCGCCTCGATGGCGGCGCCGTCCCCAGCCGCGACGCGAAGCGCGGACGGATCGGGCGCCGTCCCGTCGAACGTCGAGCTCGACGACGCTCGGGATCCCGAGGCCCGCGATGAGCTCGGCCGGCGTGCCGGAGCGGAGGATCTTGCCATGGTCGAGGATCGCGAGCCGGTCGCAGAGCGCCTCGGCCTCGTCCATGTAATGCGTCGTGAGCATCGTCGTGCGGCCCTCGGCCTTCATCCGGCGCACGACCTCCCAGAGCGAGCGCCGCCCCTGCGGGTCGAGGCCGGCGGTCGGCTCGTCCAGGAAGACGACTTCGGGATCGTTCACGAGGGCGAGCGCGAGCGCCAGGCGCTGCGCCTGCCCGCCGGAAAGCGTCACGTGGTACGCGTCGGCCTTGTCCTTCAACTGCACGAGCTCGAGAAGCTCGTCGGTTCCGCGCCGCTTCGGATAATAGGAGCCGAAGAGATCGAGCGCCTCGCGCGGCGTGATCTTGTTGTAGAGGCTCGTCGCCTGGAGCTGCACGCCGATCCGGGCGCGGATCTGCTGCGCGTGCTGCCTCCAGTTCAGCCCGCAGATCTCGATCTCCCCCGCGTCCGCGGGCGTCAGCCCCTCGATCATCTCGAGCGTCGTCGTCTTGCCCGCGCCGTTGGGGCCGAGCAGGCCGAAGACTTCGCCCGCGGCGACGTCGAGGTCCACCCCCGCCACGGCAAGGACCTTCGGGAACTGTTTGCGCAGGCCGCGGACGACGATCTGGCCGGACATGGCGGGAGAGCCTGATGGACCGCGCGCGGGAGAGCGCTACTTCAGTCCTTCGACGACGAAGAGGTCCGAGAGGAGGCGGGCGTAGCAGTAGGCGTAGGACTTCGCGTCGGGCGAGACGAGGACGTTCGAGATCCGCTCGACGCCGGCGGGGTCGGCCGGCAGGAGATCCTTCCAGGGCTCCCGCCGGCCGGTCTCGACGTCCACCCTCGCGACGCGCGCCGGGACGTCGCCGCGCTTCCAGACGTAGAGCGCGCGGTTGTCCGGCGAGAAGCGAAGCGGGAACTCTCCCTCCGCGATGCCGGCGATCGCGCGGGGCGAGCCTCCGTCCACCGGATAGAGCGCACCCTTGTGGTCCGGACCGATCGCGGCGACGCTCTTGCCGTCGGAAGACACCGCGAAGCCCGGCAGCGCCGATGGAGACTCCTTCCGGCGTGATCGCCCGCGCCTTGCCGCCGTCCACGCCCTGCACGTAGAGCCGGAGGCCGTGCCCCTTCTCGCTGCCGGCGAACAGGATCCGCTTGCTGTCGGGGAGCCACGTCGCGGCCTGCTCGGCGCCGATCCCCTCGACGGTGATCTTCTTCTGCTCTCCGGTGCCCGTCGGCAACAACACGAAGGGAGAGTCGGGAGCCGGGATGATCGAGAGCGCCCACTTCATGTCGGGCGACAGCGCGAGCGCATTGCCTTCGCCCAGGCGGACCACGGGGGACCCGTCCGACTTGCGCAGGAAGACGGTGTAGTTGGCGCCGCCCGCCTCCCCCTCCTCGTCGAAGAGGAGCATCTTCCCGTCCGGCGGCCAGGTCTGCAGCGAACGAGTAATCGAGAAACGACATGTCCCGCTCGCGCTCGTCGCCCGCGAGGACGCCGCGGATGCCGACGCGGGGGCTCTCGCGCGTCAGGAGGACCCGGCCGTTGCGGGCAATATCGTGGAGCTTCAAGCCGCCCGGGACGCGCGCGACGACGCGCAGCTTGCCCGCCAGTGTCACGGCGTAGAGGGAACGGTTCGCGCCCGCCTCCGTGGCGCGTGAACCAGACCTCGTCGCCCGACGGGCGCCCAGGCGAGGCCGTGCTCGCTCGCCCACTTGCCCGTCAGCGTCGTCTTCTTGCCCGCGAGGTCGATGACGGCGACCGTGCCCGCGTCGTCGAGCGGGAAGGGATGGTCGAGGAACGCGACATGGTCTCCTTTCGGCGAAAGCCGCGCGTAGCTGACATGACCCGAGGTCTCGTAGAGCGATCTTCCCGAGCGGGAACTCGATGCGCGACTTGCCGGCGACGTCGCGGACGATCGAGAAGCTTCGCGCCGTCCGCCGCCCAGTCGGCCTCCTGGATGCTCTCCGCCACGCCCCGCGGCGCGCCTCCCGTCAAGGCCGCGCGCGCGAGTGTGCCCGCGCAGACGCCCGGGTGATTGGAGCGGCAGTCGAGCGCGATCGCCATCTCGCCGGTCGGCGAGATCCCGAGCAGGTTCGAGCTCGGCAGCTCCAGCGGGAGCGAGTCCGGGCTCGACGGGTGCTTGAGAAAGAGCTTCAGCGGGTTGCCGTCCCACGCGACGCTGTAGACGATCGTCTGGCCGTCGGGGGCGAAACGCGCGGAGCGGATCGTGCCGCTGCCGAAGGTGATCTGCTGGTAGGAAGGAGGAGAAGACTTGCGAAAGGCGCTTCTCCAGCAGCATGCCGGCCAGGAGCGCGGCGACGATCGCCGCGGCGGTCAGCGCCCCGCGCAGGAAACGCGCTCCGCCGGGGAGGCGGCGGCACGGGACGGCCGGTGCGGGGCCCGAAACCTCGCCGGAAACGGACGCCTCGGAGAGATGCTCGCGGATCGCACCGCACGTCGCTCGCGAGGTCACGCGTCGAGGCGTAGCGCCCCTCGGGGTCCTTGGCGAGGCAGCGCTCGATGATCCAGCGGAACGGCGCCGGCACGCTCGCGTTGATCCTGCCGATCGGCTCCGCCTCCTCGCGGATGATCGCGGTCAGCGTCTCGGCGGTCGTGTCCCGCTGGAATGCGCGCTTGCCGGTCGCCATCTCGTAGAGGATCGACCCGAGCGAGAACTGATCGGAGCGGAAGTCGGTCGGCCTTGCCGCTCGCCTGCTCGGGCGACATGTAGCCGATCGTGCCGAGGACCGTTCCCGGCTCTCGTCTCCTGGATCGCCGTGGCGCTGTCCGCGCTCATCCTTCCTCGCGCGGCAGAAGCTTTGCGAGACCGAAGTCCAGGATCTTCACCACGCCGTCGCGCGTCACCATGATGTTCTCGGGCTTGAGATCCCGGTGGACGATCCCGGCCGCGTGCGCCTTGGCGAGGCCGTCGGCGATCTGGAACGCGACGTCGAGGAGCCTTCTGGCCGGCAGGAGCCCTTCGCTCTGCAGATCGCGAAGCGTCCGGCCGTCGATGAGCTCCATCGCGATGTAGACGGTCCCGTCGGCGGCGCCGATGTCGTAGATCGTGACGATGTTCGGGTGGTTCAGCGACGAGGCCGCGCGCGCCTCCTGCTCGAAGCGCTTTCGCCGGTCGGCGTCGGCGGAGAGGTCCTCGGCCAGGACCTTGATCGCCACCTCGCGGCGGAGCCGCTAGTCGCGCGCGCGGTACACCTCTCCCATGCCGCCCACCCCGAGAGGCGCGAGGATCTCGTAGGGCCCAAGCCGCGATCCGTTTGAGACTGTCATGAGAAACGGCCGCGATTGTACCGGACGCGGCGCGACAGCGAAAACCGATCAGGCCGGCAGGCGCCCCTTGAGGTCCGTCGCGCGGAACGGACCGTGCTCGGCGATGAGCGCGCGGGCGTTGTCAGCAGATCCTTCGCTTCGCTCAGGAGGACAGCGAAGCAGGCTACCGAGATACATCCTCAACGACGCATCCAGTAAACCACCGCGCGCGTAGCTCCCCCGCTAGCGCGAAGCGACGGCCTTGACTGCGCGGATGAAGGCGCTCCGAATCTTTCCGTCCACGTGCGGCCCGATCGCGGCGACGTCGATCCCGGCGGACTCCAGGAACTCGCGGGCGTCGGCCACCTTGTAGATGCGGGTCGGCTCGACCGTGACGTTGACGAACCCGGCGGCCTCGAGCTTTCTCCGGTAATCGTCCTCGGAGAGGGCACCGGCCACGCACCCGACCCACAGCAGGATGTTCTGGCGGATCTCTTCCGGGACGTCGCCCGAGACGACGACGTCCGACACCGCGAAGCGACCGCCGGGCTTGAGCACGCGGAAGGCCTCGCGGAGGACCCGGTCCTTGTCGGCCGAGAGATTGATGACACAGTTGGAGACGATCACGTCCACGCTCCCGTCGGGCAGCGGGATGTTTTCGATCTGCCCCTTCAGGAACTCGACGTTCTCGACCCCCGCCTTCGCCTGGTTCTCCCGCGCGAGCTCCAGCATGTCGTCGGTCATGTCGAGACCGTAGGCCTTCCCCGCCGGGCCGACGCGCTTTGCGGAGAGGAGCACGTCGATGCCGCCTCCCGAGCCGAGGTCGAGAACGATCTCGCCCGGCTGCGAGCTTCGCCAGGGCGGTCGGGTTCCCGCACCCGAGCGAGGCGAGCAGGGCCTTCTCGGGAACTTCGGCCCTCTCCCCGATCGCGTACAGGTTCGACGTGATCGGGTCTCCGGACAGCCCGGAGGCCGAGGTCTTCCCGCAGCAGGACGCCTCGCTGCCGGACAGTACCTGCCGGGCAGCTTCGCCGTACTTCTCCCGGACGACGTCGGTGATGTTCTGGTCCGTCATGATTTCCCTCCCATAAACAATCAAGAAATCTTGATGTGTTGAATACGCCGGATCACTTCGCGCAGCACGCGGCGGCCTCCGCGGCGCCCTTGCTCCCCCGCAGGGAGGCGATCACCCGCTCCGCGGCCTCCAGCCCCGCCGGATCCAGCGCGTAGTGGATCCAGCGCCCCTCTCTCCGGTCCAGGACCAGCCCGGCATCCTTCAGGACCTTCATGTGAAACGAGAGCCGCGACTGCCCGGCCCCGAGCACGTCCACGAGGTCGCAGACGCACCGCTCCCCATTCCGGAGCCGGTCGAGCACCGCGAGCCGCGTCTCGTCGGACAGGGCATGAAAGATCCGAGCTGTCTTCGCCTGCGATTTCACGTCTCTCAATATATCAACAAAACTTGATATGTCAAGATCCGCCCGCATCACGTCGCCCGCTCCAGGCACATCGCGAAAAGGCCGCCCCGGAGCCGGCGTCGTTTCCCTGCGTCGGCACGCGCCGGCCTGCCGTGATGGGGAGGACCGGCCGGCGCTGAGGGTTCCTCGCAGTCTCATCGTGGTGCCGGTCGCGGTGTTCCATGCTCGTCACCCATCACCGACTCCGGGAAACGCCGCCGGCTCCGGGGCTCTCAGCTCGGCTTGGCCACGGTGAAGCCCCGGCGCCGGGACCGCCTCCCGGAGGAGGCGTGAGAGAGGGAGCACACCACAGAACCACAATCGCCTCGCTGCCAATGCGACCGAACGACAAGCGACGGCCAGGTTCTCACTGTCGAGGCAGGGCCGTCGCGTGCCGACGCAGGGAGGCGGGCCCGACGCCGGGGCGGATTTGACGAGTTGACGCTTATCGCGCGCGCTAATTCAGCATGCGGCGGATGTCGTCGGGCTGGTGGCCGGTCAGCTCCCAGCGCAGGAGAGAGGCGGGGATGAGGCCGGCGGCGTTGAGCTCGGCCATGAAGCGCCTGATTGAGAAGCGCTCGTCGAGCTGCCGCTTGCGCTCCGCGAGGAGCTTTTCGATCTCGATCTTTCCGATCAGGTAGCTCGTCCCGTAGCCGGGCTGCTGGAGGTAGAGGTGCTGCTCGGAGCGGACGAGCTTGCCGTCCATGCGGAGCCAGCCGCGCGGCGTGTTGGCGCAGGCGAACGCCGAAGCCTGCTCGAGGGTCATCTCGTTGGAGTGCATCTTCAAGTCCCCGAGCGCCCGCGCGGCCCTCTCGGCGACGAGGATGTAGACGAGCTCGCGGGAATGCGGCCTCGCGTCGAACATCCCGGCCTGCATCATCAGCTCTTCCCACCCCGTCGCGTGCCCCTCCGTGCGGGTATTGAACATGTTGTAGAGGAGAGCGCCGCGCCGGATCGGGCTCGCGGGGGGCTCGTGCTCGAGGTATCCCTTGTCGAACCAGTGGTACCCATGCGTGCGCATGACCTCGGGGTCCCGGTAGTCCACCTCTGCGAAGAACTCCCGGGGAGGCGGGGTGTAGCTCCCGATGCGGGCGCGCAGCGCGCCGTCCATCCAGTCGCGGATCGCGAGGATGTCGTGCTCCTTCAGATACGCCATGTACTCGGTGACCGCGGCGTTGAAACGCCGGGAATGCTCCTCGGCGCTCCCGACCGGAGGCGGCTCCGGGACTTTCTCGTTGCGCTTCTCCTCCATGGCGAGGAGGGCCTGCGCGCGCGCGAGCTCCCGTTCCATGATCGCGACTTCCTCGCGCCAGGTGTACGGGACGAGCTGGACGTTCTTCAGATACCAGTCGTAGTTCTCGATGCCGACTCCCGAGGGCCCGGTCTTCGACGGCGCCTGCGAATCGAGCCAGGCGGCGAAGTCGTCGGTCGCGCGCTTCGCCTTCTCGATGTCCGCCTTCAGACCGGCAGGGCCCTTCAGTTTCGCGGCGAGCTGCGCGAGGTCGGCGCTCTGCTGCCGGACGCTCTTCGCGCCGTAGATCCACAGATCTCTGCCGCTTCCGGTCAGGTTCGTTTTCGCCTGCGCGAGAAGTGTCGGGATGGCTCGGATTCCGGAGTCGATCCGCGCGGCGTCCTCGGCGGAGAGCGGAAAGCGGCAGGCCCACAGCTCGACGGCCCCCCACGCGAACGGCCCTTCGCGGGCGGGCTGATCGCTCTCCTCCGGGAAGACCGTGACGTAGAAAGCCGGATTGTTCGCCCACGGCTTCAAGACGCGATGATCGAAGTCGAGGCCGGCGAGCTCCGCGCGCACGACGTAGTAGTCCACCTGCTGCGCTGCGGGCCAGCCGCTCGGGTCGATCGCGGCGAGGCGCTGGCGGAAGACGCCGAGCTCACGCTGCTGCTCCGCCATCGCGGCGGCGGTGTAGTCCGGCACGCCGGCGACGATCTTCGGCTTCTGAAACGACCGCCACTCTCGAAAGAACGCGAGCAGGTCCTCGTGGCGGTTGCCGGCGGGAGGACCGGCCGAGAGCGCGGCAGCCGCGAGCAGGCAGGTGGCGGTGATGAGGAGAGACGGTTCCCGGGGGATCACGCCCGGATTCTATTCGAGGGGGAGAGCGGAGTCAGACCCGGAAGAGAGAGGGATCAGACGAAGCGGCGGGGATGGGCGCCGGACGATTTCTCCGGCACTTCGTGGTTCGTCAGCGTGTCGGCGTCTCGGAAGGCCGATTCCCACGAGACTCCGCGCCCCCGGATCTTGACCGATCCGATGCTCCTGGTTCCGACCTCAAACGGCTTGCGCATTCCGGGCATGTAGCGCGCGAAGCCTCGCGCCATGAAACCGCCCCAGCGCCAGCGGGCCTCTGCCTCCGCTTCGAAGACGGTCAGCGACTTCATCGGGTCCGGCTCCCCGGCGAGGTTCCGAAGGCGAGCAGGAATCTCACCGTCGCGTCGCGGAGGCGCTCCGCCGCCAGCTTGCCCGCCTGATGGGACGACAACACATGGCCGTCGAATTCGCCGATCTTCGGAGCGGGCCACCGCTGATCGACCTCGACGGCGAGGTCCTGCAGCCACAATGCGGCCAGCTCGATCGTCTTCGCTTCCAGGCCCGGAGGGTCTTGCGTGACATTCCGGCGGGCGCCGAGAATCCACTCGAGGTTCGCGTACGGCTCGTCCGGGGAGACGAGTTTCCGCGCCTCCGCGTACCGCTCTCGCAGCCGGGCGAACGACTCCCGCTTCTCCGAGTCCTTGCGCATGTCGAATTCTGTTTCCTGCGCCGGCTTCACTGCGCGCGCGTAGACGGCGGCAGCGGGATCTGGCGGGTGAATCGCGAGACCTGGCCCGGGGTCTCGCCTCCCCGGAATCGGCTCGGCTGAATGCTCTTCACGTCCCGACAAAACTCGCACTTCACGGTCCCGTCCTGACCGATCACGGTCGTGTTGGTTCGGCCACAACCCCGGCAATTCCAGTTATGCATGACGTCTTCCATGGTCACCCGCTTTCTCGCCGAAATACCGGCGACGGGCGCGTGCCGTTCCTGGAAGGGCGTGGCCGTCGGAGGGGATCGGAGGAAAACAGTCTACCACGCGGCTCCAAAGCCCGTTCGCGCAGGGACTTCCCGCGGAGCGATCGATGTCCCCGGGCGTCTTCGTCGCAATCCGCGCGACGACCGGCTGGTCCGCCAATTGCCCCGCGCTCGATGAGCACCTTACGGCTTTCTCAGTGGAACGATGCGTCCTCGAGACGGCGGAGCAGACCCGCTGAGCTTCGGAATGATCGGGCAGAAGAAGACCGAGACGTGAGAGCAAAGCCACGCGTCGGTGACCGGGCCCGGCGGCTTCACCGGGACAACCGGCCCGCGGGCAATCGTGGCGGCTAACAAGAGTGTAGCAATCATTTCTCGAAACTCCTTGACGCGATCAGCGCCGGTTTGTCACATAGATATGCTTCGCCGAGAACACGCCATTCGGCGAGGGGGCCCGTCCATTTCTTGATCGGAACGCAAACGAGAGCGGCATTTCCGCCGAGCTCGGCCGTCCGGAATCTGAGAACGTATTCCGGCCAGGCCGCGCCCATCGGTCTCTTCGCGGGATCCGCCGGCGGGCCGTCATAGAACCGTTCGCTCACAACTCCAAGCAATAAGCAACTCTCGAGCTGCTCCGGGCTCATCGCGACCCGCACGTCGTGTGCGCGCGTCCATATCTCGGAGTCGCGATTCAGCTCCGTTTGTGAGCGGACGTCGCGGTGGATGGCGCACCCGGTGAGCAACAAAGGGACGATCGCCGCCAGAAGGATTCTCTTCATAAGACACTCGCTTTCTGCCGAGAACCGGCGGCGGGCAACTCAGGATTTGCTGGATTCGTTCCGTCGGAGGGAGTCGGAACTCTTACGATAGGGCGCCCTCGAACGCGCGTCCAATCGTTTGTTCCGATGGAGTTGATCGGGCCAGCCGACGCTGCCCGGCGGTCGGCCGGCCCCCTGGAATCTGTACCCTACCCGTTGTCGTGGAGATGGATGACGGCCTTGACCTGATTCTTGTTGTCGATCAGGCCGACATGGCCTCCGATCGTGACATACCTGTGATTGCGCGCGGGCGGCGGCAACTGGCGGGTCAGCTCTTCAGGCGCCGCGTGCATCTTGTTGCGAAGGCCGTTATCGAGAACGGCGCCCTCATGGAAACGGGACTCCTCTTCCGCCGATAGCCGGTCTTCATTCCTCAAGCCCGCCGACGGATGGTCCCGGTGGTGGCCGTACCACTCGCGCGTCACCTGTTGGTCATGATTGTCAAAACCGTCATGCCCGCGCCGGTCGCCCCGGCCTGCTGTCGTGCAGCCCGAGAAGATGAGCAAGGCCGCCGCCAGTCCGATTGCCAGGTTGTGTGTCTTCATTGCAATCTCCTTGATCTCTGAGAGACAAAGCCGGCTGGCTCCGCGCCGCCCTGCGGCGGGTTGGAGCCAGTCTTTGCTTGTTGGTTACGTCGTCGCGAGAACGGGATCGTCCCGTCCCCCGTTCTTCACAGCGTCGGTCAGCCGCGGTGGTGCTCTTGCTTCCAGCGCCGGTAGTCGTCACCCTCGGTCACCTTTTGATGCGACCAGTGCGGCGGCTCGTAGCGCCAGGCTTTTCCTTCCCGGACGTAGCGCGGAGCGACCCACTTGTGGCTCCGCTGCTCAGGGCGCTCCCAGCGGCCGTTGGTCCAGGCCCACCGGCTTCCTTCCCAGTTCCAGTAGCCCTTGATCCAGACGGAGTCGCGGTCCGGACGCTGCGGAATCACCTCGCGGCGCGCATGCGGCGGCGCCGACGTAGCGATCCGGATCTCGAATCCCGGAAGAGACGGTTGCGCGAGGGCCGGGGCCGCGACGAGAGCCACGAGTACGGCGGGCGCCATCGATATCAGAATTCTTCGGAACATGGAGACCTCTCTGTCTCGCCATTGCGAGGCGTGTGTTGATCGATCGGGATACATCGCTTCATAGTCCAGCCTGGAAATTCGGACCGGGATAAGACCGGTCGGGAGGTGTCGGCGCCGGGTCCTTCTTCGGCGTCGGATTGACCGCTTCACCGGCCGTGTGTCCGGTCGCGGCTCCGGCCACGCCTCCCACGGCAGCTCCCACTCCAGTACCAATCGGATGGGAACCCGGCTTTCCTGCCGGATCAACAATTACTTCGCCCATGATGAACCTCCTTCTGTTCCGTAGACAGCATGGACGGCGACCGGTCCGCTGTCCAATCGCTGGTTTCGTTCAAGTTCGAATGTCCTGACGATCAGTCGCCGCTCAGGCGAGAAGGCTCGCCGTTTCTCGTAGAATGAAGCGGCATGAGGAGGCGGCCCTTTGGGCGCGGCTCCGAGCGATGTGCATGACGTGAATACGCCGGATTGTCGGACGTGGCGCGACGAATGACACGCGGAGCCGCGGCAGCCGCCCTCCTCGTCTGCGCGTTCCTGGCGGCCGAGGCCGCGCTCGCCCAGAACCCGCAGGCCCTGTTCCCGCCGAACGTCATTCTTCCCAACAACAACAGCCTCCCGATCGGCGAGATCGGCGGCCTGGAGGCGAACGCCTATACAGCGCGCGCCTCGGATCCGACTTCGCTGTGGTTCAACCCGGCCGGAATCGCCGGCGCCAACGTGTCCGCGGTCAGCGCCAGCACCGGCACCTTCCGCATCCTGACGGTCTCGCCGCAAAAGCTGGAAGGCAGCGGCGGCTCCATCGACCAGCTTCCCGCCGCGGTCGGCTTCGTCCTGAAGAAGCCCTTCAACTGGGAGCCGTGGACATTCGGCTTCGCGATCGTCCGCACCGCCGCGTGGTCGCAATTCACGGACGGAGTCGTCAGCACACCCGACCCGCGCCAGCGAGTCACACTCTCCGCCGACACCTCGTTCAACCGGACGACGGTCGCCCTCACCATGGGCCACAGCGGCGGCGAGCAGTGGCGCCTGGGCGGAGGCCTCCTGCTCGACATCCTGAACCTCCGCAGCGTCCAGTCGCTGACCTTCCGTCAGGAGACCGACACGTTCGTCCGGACGTTTCTCGACTCGTACCGCGCCAATGGAAGCCAGGTCACCCTGCGTCTGGGTCTCGGCGTGCAGGTCGACCTCAGCAACCACGTCAAGCTCGGAGCGGTCCTCCGGACCCCGGGCGTCCGGATCCTGCCGGGCGGCAGCTTCAACATCGACGTCGTAGACCAGAGGGGGGCCGTATCGGATCAGCTCGCCTTCTTCGACTCGACGAACATCACCTTCAAGTACATCCTGCCGCTCGAGGCTGCCGTCGGCGCGGCCTGGGTCTCCGACGTCGGCGAGGTCGAGCTGAACCTCAAGGCGCAGACCGGCCACTCCGTCTATGACGGCTTCTCCAGCACGAGACCTGTCATCCGGATCACCGACCCGGGTGACGGGACTCCCGCCCGGCAGACCATGACTCCCTTTCCCGGCATCCCCTTCGCGTCCCGCTCGATCGTCAGCGTGGCGTTGGGCGGCTTCCTCAATCTGACCAGGGACGGGCGCTGGAAGCTCCACGCGGGCTTTGCGAACGACCCCTCGCCCGTCGCAAGCGCCGACGGCTTCTTCGACCGGATCAACCTGAATAGCGTGACGCTCGGCGTCGGCGGAGCTTCGAAGCACATCTCCGGATCGCTCGGCCTGAACTACCAGTTCGGATCCTCGGAGCAACGGCTGGTCGCCGACCTCGCCGGCACCGAGCTGACCCGGACGCAGGTCCGGATCTCCAATATCGGGATCATCTACTCGGTCTCTTACGTGTTCTGAGATGCCGGAACATGCCGACGCGCTGCGATAACAGCCGCATTTCCTGCCCGATCGGCGTGCGATAGGGTCGCCCACCATGGACCTGGTCAGGCCCAAGGCGGCGATGGCGAAACTCGCGCTGCTCGATAGTGCCGCCGCCGAGGTGGCCTTCTTCCTCGCGCTGTCGCTCGTGCCCTTCGTCGGCATCGCCATCGCGCTCGTCAGCCGCTGGTTTCCCGCCGGTCTGAGCGCCTCCATCGGGGAGGTCCTGAGCAACATGCTGCCGGCGGAGTCTCCGGTCGCCGGCGAGGTGTTGAGCTGGGCGCGCTCTTCTGCCAGCAATGGATGGCTGACCGTCGGGTTCCTGCTCGCGCTGTGGAGCTCGTTTCGCTTCATGTCACTTTGCGTGCACGCCCTGGGCTCGATGATTTCCGGCGAGGAGCAAGCTTCGACGTGGACCCGGCGGTCGATGGCCCGGTCGCTGCTCTTGCTCGCGGTTTGGATGGTGGCGCTGGTGGCGACGGCGCTCTTCCTTCTGGTGGCCCCTTCCATTCAGCGGGGCCTGCTCCGGCTGCCGGCCCTGTCGGACCTTTCGTCCGCGGTCTTTACGGCGCTGCGGGTCCTTCTTGTCCCGGCCATCCTGTTCGGCGCGATCTTCCTGACCTACCGTCTCGGCGCCGGCGCGCGGGTCGGCCCGCTCCGCGCGGCGATCGCCGCGCTGCTGGCTTCCGCGGGCTGGATCGGCATCAGCCTGGGATTCTCCGTCGCCGTTCCGATTCTGTGGGGCGCCGCGAGGCTCTACGGCACGCTTGGCAGTCTCGTCCTGTTCCTCATCTGGGCCTACCTCATCGCCTGGATCCTTCTGCTCGGTGGACTCCTGCTGGCGCGGCCCTGGCGTCGAACCGGATAAGGTCGACCGGCAACGCGGTCGCTACCTCCGTCCGGAGAACAGGTGAATGATCGCCACGAACAGGGCGGCTCCGATAATGGACCACAGGACCGGGAAGGGATGCCCGCCGATGGTGACCATGAGGGGCTCCGGGAGCTTGAGCAACCGGGCCAACCAGGGCCCAAGAAGGGCGCCGATGAAGCCGAGGGCGGTCGAGACGATCAGCCCGCCACGCGCGCTCCCCGCGATCGCCTTCCCGACGGCGCCGCAGACAGCAGCGATTACGATGAGAAGCAGGAGCGCCGGGAGCGATATGGTCATGGCAAATTCCCTTCGCGGGGGATCGGTGCCCCGGGCCCGCGCGTTCAGCGTTCAAAGAGTCCCGAGACGCCGCGGATGATCAGGATGACCACCGCCAACGCCAGCGGAACGTGAATCCATCCGCCCAGCGTGAAGGAGGTGACCATGCCGAGGAACCACGGCACGAGAAGAATGACCAGCACGGTCCAGAGCATCACAGTCCTCCATTTTCCGATTGCCTCATCCCGCCGACCGGGAGACTTCTGTCTTCTCGCTCTCTGATTCCGCGGCCAGGTGGTCGCGATAATGCCAGTACGCCAGTGTGAGCACCGCAACGGCGGGGATCGCGAGAAAAATCTCCGCCAGGCCGCCGAGCTCGGCGCCGCACAGGATCGCCAGGATGACGCCGAGCGGATTCAGGTGAACCCCCGTTCCGACGATCTTCGGATAGACGATGTAGTCCTGGACCCCCCGCAGCACGAGGAGGAAGAGCAGGACCGCCGCTGCCTGGCCGGGTGAGTGGAACGCGGCGAAGCCTGCCGCAACGACCCCGACCGTCAGCGGCCCCGCCAGAGGAATGAACTCCAGGAGACCGGCCGCGATCCCGAGCACGACCGCGTACGGAACCCCGATCACGAGGAACCCGATCGTGCAGACGGTGCCGACGAGGAGGCAGGCCGTCACCTGGGCCCGGATGTAGGCCGCCAGGGTGCCGTTGAGCTCCCCGAGAAACACGTCGCCGCGCGAGCTCAGGTGCCCCCGGGGAACGACCCGGAGGGCCGACCGGCGCAGAGCCTCGGCGTCCTTGAGCAGGAAGAACGCAAGGATCGGAACGAGAAGGAGCCAGGGCAGATAGACGAGCCAGCCTGCAAGGCGCGGGAGCAGCGAATTCGTCACGTAAGTCCCTCCGGCGGTGACCGCCTGGCGGGCCGCACGGTCGACGGCGTCACGGACGACCGGGGAAGGGCGTGGTTCTGATAGCCCGTTTGCCAGCCCTGCCAGCGATACCGAACTCGGGTCAGGTAACCCGGCACCTCCTGCGCGAGCTGGCCGAGCTGGTGTTCAGGGTCGGAAGGAGGAGAGCAGGCCGCCGTGAACGATCCGAAGATCACGACATAAACGAGGGCGATCGCCGCCGGCAGCGGAAGAACGAACCTTCGCCCTCTCAACGTGATTGGCCGGCGACAGAATCTGGCCAGGGGCGCGACGAGATAGGCGAAGAACACCGCGAGGACGATCAGAAGAAGGATCCCCCGCCAGGCTGTATAGCGTCCACAGGACCGCCGCGACCCCCAGCGCCGCGGCCAGAATCAGGAGAGTGGTCCGGACAACGGTCGGGCTGGCCGACGGAGGCGGCTCCTCCCCGACCGCCCGATCGTTGCGCGCCGCTGTCAACCGAGAGGTCACCGGGTGCTCCCTCTATGCAATTCCGCGGCGTCCCGAGAGAAACTGGAAGATCAGGACAATCACCGCAATGACGATCAGGGCGTGAATCAGGCCGCCGCCGACATGAAAGGCCAGGAAACCGAGAGCCCAGAGCACGAGCAGGACAATCGCGATCGTATAGAGCATGGGAGTCCTCCCTTTCTTTCACTCCACAGCCTACTGCGCGCACTCCCCGAGCACTCATCGTTTGTTCCTCTCAATGAGGACGGATCAAACGATTGGCACGAGGGCCGCTTGTCTCGGTGGATTCCAGAGAACAAGGAAAAGGCCGCGCCGTGGAACGGCGCGGCCCTCATTGAGCTCCCGAATCAGTTCGTTACGCGCGCTTGCGCGAGACGAGCACGCCGGCAAGGACGAGAGCGAGGCCGGCGAGAGCCGACCGGGGCGCCGACGAGGCCGTATGCGGAAGAGAGGTCCTGTCGAGTTCCGGAGCCGGCGCGAGAGCCGGCGCGGGAGCCGCCGCGATTTCGCGCACGGGCGGCGCCGAAGCCGGTACTGGCTTCAATTCGGTCGTTCCCGGCGAGAGGGACACATCCGCGGTGCTGGCCGCGACCGTCTTGAAGTTGATTTCCTTCCGGTCGACGACTTCCCCGC
>CAWFIK010000010.1:0-77359 GCA_963815865.1 uncultured Acidobacteriota bacterium | reverse complement strand
CGGCGGCGCGACTATCTCGTCAACCTGCTCCAGACCGCGGCGGAAACGCTCCTCTTCTACCATCCGGCCGTGTGGTGGGTTTCTCGCCGGATCCGGTCGAAAGGGAGAACTGCTGCGACGATCTGGCCGTCGCGACGACCGGCGACTCGCGCGAGTACGTGCGCGCCCTGCTCGTGCTGGAAGAGATCCGGTCTCCACGGCAGATCGCGCGGGTCCCGCGGTCGCGGCCGACGGCGGCTCGCTCTGGCGGCGCGCCGCCAGGCTGTTGCCGGCCTCCTCGCCGGCGGAGGACGCGCCGAGATGGATCGCGGGCGTTCTCGCTCTGGCCATGGCCGCCACGGTCGCGGCCGCCGCGCGCGCGCCGTTCTTCGGCGACGATCCGGTCCACATGGCCGCTCCGGCGGTCGCCCCTGCGACCGCCGTGGCCGCAATGGCCGCCGTGAAGCCCGTCGCAGCAACGCCCGCGCTGCCGCCGCGAGAAGCGGCGGCCGTCACGCCCGTGAGCCAGGCGGCGCTGGCGTCCGCGGCGGCCGGAGGTGTCGCGGGAGGCGTGACCGACGGAGTCGCGGGCGGAGTCGAGGGAGGAATCGAAGAGGGCATCGCCGGCGGTGTCGAAGAGGGTGAGGGAGGCGAAAGCGAAGACGCCGACGACGAGAAGCCGGCGCCCCGGGAGAAGGACGCCCGACTCAGCCCCGAGGAGCTCTCTTCCCTGCGGTCGCACGGAGTCACTCCCGAGTTCCTCGCCGCCCTCGCGACACTCGACTACAAGCAGGTCTCCGTCAGCGGCCTCATCGCGCTCAAGACCCACGGGGTGAGCCCGGAATACATCTCGGAGATGACGGCCCTCCTCGGCAAGCAGTCGCTCAACAATCTCGTCTCCCTTCGCATCCACGGCGTGAGTTCCGATTTCCTGCGGCGCTTTCGCGAAGCCGGGTACTCGCAGATCTCGCCGACGACGCCGTTTCGCTGCGAATCCACGGCGTGGACCCGGAAGCGGCGGCCGGGTGGAGCTCCGCTGCCGGACGCAGGCCGAGCCTGGACGAGCTCGTGTCGCTGAGGATCCATGGCGCCACTCCGGAGTTCGCCAGAGAGATGAAGTCGCTCGGGCTCGACACCGACCTCGACGGCCTCGTCGGACTGCATCCACGGCGTCAGCGGATCGTCCGCGGCGTCACACCGGAGTTTCGTCCGGGAGATTCAGTCGCTCGGCTACGCCGCTCCCTCGATCGACGAGCTGACCTCTCTTCGGATCCACGGCGCCACCGCCGAATTCATCCGAAAGGCCAACGCCTCCGCCGGGAACGAAGCTTTCGCTCGACGAGCTCGTCTCCTGGCGGATTCACGGGAGGAACTCATGACGAGCCGGCGGAAATCCCCGTTGCGAACCCGCGGAACCCTTCCCGCCCTTCTACTCCTGCTTCTCCTCGGAGTGCCCGCTGCGACGCCGGAGAGAGACATCGAAGGCCGGTGGCTGCTCGACTTCGACCGGGAGGCCGGCCGCCTCCAGCTCACGATCCGCAGAAGCTCCACGCACGGGAGGTGGAGCAACTCCTCGTCCTTCCAGCTGTCGGACTTTCGCGGCCTGTCGCGCCCGGCCGGAAAGGGGGCGAAGCCCGTCCACTTCGAGATGGTGCGGGACGCCGGCACGATCCGTTTCGACGGAGAGCTCGACGAATCGGGCGGCTCGGGCCGCTTCGAGTTCGCCGCCAACCGGAGTTCGAGAAGTACTGGAAGTCTCTCGGCTACTCGAGCCTCGGCGAGGACGACATCTATTCCTACACGGTCCACGACGTCAGCCGCGAGTTCCTCGCGGACCTGCGCTCGCTCGGCTACGACCACCTTCCGGCCGAGCGCCTGATCACGATGCGGATCCACGGCGCGACTCCGGAATTTGCCCGCTCGATGGCGGCGCTCGGATACGAGAAGGCGTCGATCGACAGCCTCGTCTCGTTCCGCATCCACGGCGTCACGCCGGAGTACGTCCGCGCGTTCCGCGACCTCGGATACAAGCGCATCCCCGCCGACGGACTCGTCTCGATGCGGATCCACGGCGTCTCGCCCGAGTTCGTCCGCGACCTCCAGAGGCTCGGCTACCAGCGAGTCCCCGTCGACGAGCTCGTCTCGATGCGGATCCATGGCGTCTCGCCCGAGTTCGTCCGCGACGCTCCAGGCGCTCGGCTACCGCCACGTGCCGGTCGACGAGCTCGTCTCGATGCGGATCCACGGCGTCACGATCGACTTCGTGAAGAGAATGCAGGAGCGCGACATCGGCGTGACCGTGGACGAGCTCGTCACCATGCGGATTCACGGCGTCGGTGAGTTGTCAGGTCAGGGCGCAGTTTTCAGTCCGAAGCCGATCACCGACCACTGACAACTATCACTACCTGCCTGTCCGCTCCCGGACACGTGAGTCCCGACATCGGCCATCGGCGGCGCGGCTCCGCCTCCGAACCGTCCATGGATCAGATGACTTAGGGAGCGGACGCCATGGCACGCGCTTCGCCCTTCTGGACTCGACATGGATATCGTCCGTGAAGACTTTTCGCGGCAGAAGCGCCGCCGCAAGCGGCTGATCCTCGGCGTCGGCCGGCGTCGGCGTCGGCCTCCTGATCACGCTCGGCCTCTCGCGCTTGAAGCCCGCGGCGCCGACCGTCGAGAAGAGCACCGTCTGGATCGACACCGTCAAGCGCGGCCGATGCGCGCGCCAGGTCCGCGGCCCGGGCTCGCTCGTCCCGGAGGCGGAGGGAATCCGCCAGATCTCCGCAGCGACGACGCGCGCGTCGAGCGGCTCGTTCGTCCAGCCCGGAAGCGCCGGTCAAGCGCCGATACGGTCCTTCTCGAGATGTCCAATCCCGAGCTCCAGCGCGACGCGCTCGACGCGGAGTGGCAGCTCAAGGCGGCGCAGGCGGAGCTCGTCAACACGCGCGTGCGGCCCCACAAGGAGCTCCTCGACCAGCAGGCCGCGGCCGCGACCGTCGAGTCCGACTTCCACCAGGCGCAGCTCCAGGCGCAGACCAACGAGGGCCTCTTCAAGGAGGGCCTCGTCGCCGAGCTGACGCTCAAGCTTTCGCAGGTCCGCGCCGAAGAGCTCGCCACCCGCAACGAGATCGAGAAGAAGCGTCTCGCCGTCTATGCCAGATTCGGCGAAGGCGCAGATCGACGTGCAGCAGGCGCAGCGTCGAGCAGCTGCGCGCCCTCGCCGCAGTTGAAGCAGTCGCAGATGGACGCGCTGCACGTGCGCGCCGGGATCCGAGGCGTCCTGCAGGAGCTTCCGCGTCCAGGTCGGCCAGCGCGTGACGCCCGGCACGACGCTCGCCAAGGTCGTGCAGCCGGACGAAGCTCAAGGCGCAGTTGAAGATCGCGGAGACGCAGGCGAACGACATCGCAGATCGGCCAGCCGCGCGTCGATCGACACGCGCAACGGCGTCGTCGCCGGGCAAGTGTCGCGCGATCGACCCGTCCGTGCAGAACGGCACCGTCACGGTGGACGTTGCGCTCGAGGGCGAGCTTCCCAAGGGCGCGCGCCCGGACCTCTCCGTCGACGGCACGATCGAGCTCGACCGGCTCGCCGACGTCGTCTACGTCGGCCGCCCCGCGTTCGGCCAGGAGCAGAGCCACGTCGCCCTCTTCCGGCTCAACCCGCGACGGCGACGAGGCCGAGCGCGTCAAGGTCCGTCTCGGCAAGAGCTCCGTCAACTACGGTCCAGATCCTCGAGGGCTGAAGCCCGGCGACAAGGTGATCCTCTCGGACATGTGCGCGTGGGACGCGTTCGATCGGGTGAGACTGAAGTGAGGACAGTTGTCAGTCGTCAGTTATCAGTAGTCACTGAGACCGAAAACTGAGAACTGAAAACTGAAAACTGAGGGGAAGCGATGAGCACGAACGGGCATCCGGTCATCCGACTCGACGGCGTCACGAAGGTCTTCTTCACCGACGAGGTCGAGACGCACGCGCTCTCCGGGCTGCACCTCGAGATCAAGCACGGCGAGTTCGTCTCGATCGCCGGCCCCTCGGGCTGCGGCAAGTCGACGCTCCTCTCGATCCTCGGCCTCCTCGACTCCCCGACCGCGCGGCAGCTACCTCTTGAACGGCAAGCCGGCGCGAGAACCTGAACGCTCGCCGAGCGGGCGCGCATCCGCAACCGCGAGATCGGCTTCATCTTCCAGAGCTTCAACCTGATCGGCGACCTCTCGGTCTACGAGAACGTCGAGCTGCCGCTGACCTACCGCGGCATGCGCGCGCGCGGAGCGCAAGAAGCGCGTGCAGGAGGCGCTCGAGAAGGTCGGCATGGCGCACCGGATGAAGCACTTCCCCTCGCAGCTCTCCGGCGGCCAGCAGCAGCGCGTCGCCGTGGCGCGCGCGATCGCCGGCAGCCCGCTCATCCTCCTCGCGGACGAGCCGACGGGGAACCTCGACTCGGTCAACGGCGAGGCGGTGATGTCGCTGCTGCAGGAGCTCCACCGCGAACGGCGCGACGATCTGCATGGTCACGCACGACCCGCGCTTCGCCCGCCACGCCGACCGCACCATCCACCTCTTCGACGGCCGCGTCGTCGAGGACGAGAGCGGCCAGGAGCGCGCCGCGTCGGAGCAGGAGCTGAAAGAGGCGGGGCTGCTGTGAATCCGAGAGGCGCCCGAGGGAGGGACTGACAGGCGTCGATCCGATCGCCGCCCTGCGAACCGAGTAAGGAGACCCCCATGCCGGCGCTGATGCAGGACATCCGTTACGCGCTCCGGACGCTCGCGAAGAGCCCCGGGTTCACGGCCCTGGCGGTCGCGACGCTCGCGCTCGGCATCGGTTTCAACACCGCGGTCTTCTCGGTCGTGGACGCGGCGGTCCTGAAGCCGCTCCCATACCCGCGCTCGGGTGAGCTCCTGCGGGTCTGGGAGAGCAACCCCGGCCGCGGGTTCGACCGGTTCAGCGCCTCCCCTCCCAACTTCGTGGACTGGCGGACGCAGAACGCGACGCTCGCCGGCATGGCGGCGTTCACGAGCGACGACCCGACGTTGACCGCCGAGGGGGAGCCGGTAAGACTGCGCGGTTTCGCCGTCTCGCCCGCACTCTTCCCGCTCCTCGGAGTCCCGCCGCTTCTCGGGCGCGCGTTCGACCCGGAGGACGAGAAGCCGGGACGCGAGCCGGGCGTGATTCTGTCCTGGAGCTTCTGGCAGCAGCGGTTCGGCGGCGACGCCCACGCCGTCGGGCGGACGATCACGCTGGACGGGAAGAGCCGGGTGATCCGCGGCGTCATGCCGCGAGGCTTCCGGTTTCCCTCCCGCGGCGCCGACATCTGGACGCCGCTCGTCCTCGACGCGAAGACGCTCGAGAACCGCGGGGCCCACTGGCTCGGGGTCGTCGCCCGGAGAAAGCCGGGGGTCGCGCTCGCCGCGGCGCAAGCGGACCTCTCGACGATCGCCGCCCGGCTGGCGGCGGCTTATCCCGACAAGAGCGCGGGGTGGGGCGTCGTCCTCGTCCCGCTGCAGGAAGCGATTTCGGGCTCGGCGCGCAAGCCCCTTCTGCTCCTCCTCGGAGCGGTGACGTTCGTGCTCCTCATCGCCTGCGTCAACGTCGCCAACCTCCTCTTCGCGCGCGCAACGGCCCGGACCCGGGAGATCGCCATTCGCGGCGCTCTCGGGGCCGGCCGCTTCCGGTTGCTGCGACAGATGCTGACGGAGACGCTCGCGCTCGCTCTCGCGGGAGGCGCGGCCGGCGCGGCGCTCGCCGTCTGGGGAGCCGAGACGCTCGTTTCGCTCGCGGGCGACAGCCTGCCGCGCAGCGCGGAGGTCGGAATCGACGCCCGCGTGCTCCTCTACACGCTCGCGGTCTCCGTCGCGACCGCTCTCGTGGCCGGGCTCTGGCCGGCCCTCCGGGCGGCGGCCCCCGCCGGACGCGACGCCCTTCGCGCCTCCGCCGGTTCCGCGGGCTTCGGCCCGCGGGCGGGAGCCGCCCGGCAGGCGATGCTCGTCGCGGAGATCGCGCTGACGCTCGTGCTCCTCGTCGGCGCGGCGCTTCTCCTGAGAAGCATGGCCGCCGTCCTCCGCGTCGAGCCGGGCATCCGGCCGGAAGGAGTCGTGACGGCGGAGCTTCCGCTGCCTCAGTCGTACAAGGAGCCCGAGCAGATCGCGGGGTTCTATCGCCATCTGACGGCGAGCCTGGCCGCTCTTCCGGGAGTCGCGGCCGTCGGCACGACCAACTTCCTGCCCGTGACCGGCCGGCAGTACACTCTGTCGGTGAAGTTCCTCGATCATCCGGTGCCGGCCGGAGACGAGGCCTCGATCGCCTACCGGGTCGTGGGGGGCGACTTCTTCGCGGCCGCGGGAATTCCGATGCGGCGAGGGCGGCTCTTCACGCCGGAGGACCGGATCGGCACGCCGCTCGTCATGCTCGTCAACGAGGCGCTCGCGCGCCGCTACTTCCCGGGCGAGGACCCGATCGGCCGCCAGATCGTGATCGGAGACCGGGTCAAGGACGCGCGCCGCGTCGTCGGGATCGTCGGGAACGTGCTCGAGGAGGGGCTGGCGGACCCGCCGCTCGCGGAGCTCTACGTGCCGGCCGAGCAGGTGCCGTGGGACGAGATGGCGGTCCTCGTCCGGTCCAAGGGAGATCCGATGCCGCTCGCGCCGGCCATCCGCGCGAAGATCCGCGCCCTCGATCCGAGGGTGCCGGTGGAGGAGCTCCGGTCCCTCTCGGACGTCGTGACACGGTCGCTCGGGGAGCGCCGCTTCGCCATGCTCCTCCTCGGCGCATTCGCCGCCCTCGCGCTCCTGCTCGCCGCCGTCGGCATCTACGGGGTTGTCGCGGTCCTGGCCGGGCAGCGTGTGCGCGAAGTCGGCATCCGGATCGCGCTCGGCGCGCGCCGGCGGGACGTTCTCGCGCTCTTCCTCAGCGAGAGCGCGCGCTTCGCCGGGGCGGGCCTCCTCGTCGGCCTCGCGCTCGCGGCCGCGGCCACCCGCCTCCTGAAGACCATGCTCTTCGGCGTCGCTCCGACGGACCCGCTCTCGTTCGTCGCCGTCGCGTTCGTCCTCACGGCGGTGGCGATGGCGGCGAGCTGGGTCCCGGCGCACCGCGCCGCCCGCACCGACCCGATGACGGCGCTCCGCAACGAATGAGGTGAACCGATGATCGAGATGAAGAACATCGAGAAGTGCTTCGTGACGAAGGCCGGTCAGACCTTCGTGCTGCGGCGGATCAACTTGAAGATCGAGCAGGGCGAGTTCGTGACGATCATGGGACCCTCGGGCGCCGGCAAGTCCACGCTGCTCTCGATCCTCGGGCATGCTCGATCACGCCTGGACCGGCGAGTACCGCCTCCTCGAGCACGACGTGCACCGGATGAAGCCGAAGGACCGGATCGAGCTGAACAAGAAGTACATCGGCTTCGTCTTTCAGCAGTACCACCTGCTCGACAACCTGACGGTCGCCGAGAACCTCGACATCCCGCTCTCCTACCGGAACGTGAAGAGCTCCGAGCGCGCCGCGACCGTCGGCCGACACGCTCGACCGATTCCAGATCGTCGGGAAGAAGGACCTCTTCCCGAACCAGCTCTCCGGCGGCCAGCAGCAGTTGGTCGGCGTCGCGCGCGCGCTCATCGCGAAGCCGAGCCTTCTCCTCGCCGACGAGCCGACCGGCAACCTCCACTCCGACCAGGGGCGCGAGATCATGCGCCTCTTCCAGAAGCTGAACGACGGCGGCACGACGATCATCCAGGTCACCCACTCCGAGGAGAACGCGCGCTACGGCGAGCGGATCGTGCGCCTGCACGACGGCTGGATCGCCGGCGACGAGAAAGTGAAGGACCGCATCGGCGCGCCCGCGGGAGCCGCGATCTAACCGAGGCGACGACACGGAGACTCGATGAAACCGCACTTCCTGCTCGCTGACCCGATCGAGGCGTCGCGCGCGCCGTGAGATGACGCGTTTCGAACCAATGACCGCCGGGAGCCGTCGAACGAAGAGGAGATCCTCATGACCGCTCTCTTTCAGGACATCCGCTACGCCCTCCGCTCGTTTCGTAGGAGCCCGGGGTTCGCGTTCGTCGCGGTCGCGACGCTCGCCCTCGGGATCGGCGCCAACGCCGCGATCTTCGCGCTCGTCGATCGCGCGCTCCTGGATCTCCTGCCGGTCCGGTCGCCGCGGGAGCTCCTGCTGCTCTCTTCGCCCGGCCCGAAGCAGGGGCACGTCTGGAGCGACGCCGACTCCGCGACCTCGTTCTCCTACCCGATGTACCGGGAGCTGAGGGACCGCGGCACGGCCTTCCAGGGCCTCCTGGCGGAATACCCCTTCGACGCCAGCGTCGCGACCGAGAGCGAGACGGACCGGGCCCGCGGAGAGCTCGTCACCGGGAACTACTTCAGCCTGCTCGGCGTTCCCCCGGAGCTCGGCCGGGTCCTCAACTCGAACGACGACCGCGTGCCGGGCGCGCATCCCGTCGCGGTCCTTTCGCACGGCTACTGGACGCGGCGGTTCGGCGAGAACCCGGCGGTGTTGAACAAGACGATCACCGTCAACGGCCGTTTGCTGACGGTTGTCGGCGTCGCGCGCGCGTCGTTCAACGGCATCCAGCCGGGCCGGCCCGTGGATCTGTTCGTGCCCATCCTGATGAAGGCCGAGATGACTCCGGGCTGGAACGGCCTGGACGACTCCAGGGACTACTGGCTGCAGATCGTCGGCCGCATCAAGCCTGGCCTCTCCCGCGAGAGGGCGCAAGTCGCGCTCCAGCCCCTGTACGCCTCGCTCCTCCAGGACGTCGCGACGCAGATGACGGGAATGAAGGACACGACGCGCCGGGAGTTTCTCGCCAAGAAGCTCCTGCTCCTCCCCGGCGGCCACGGGAGGCTCGTCCTCCGGCAGAGCCTCGGCCAGCCGCTCGTTTCGCTCATGGCCCTGGTGGCGCTGGTGCTCCTGATCGCCTGCTCAAACCTCGCGGGTCTCCTGGCGGCGCGTGGCATCGCCCGGCAGCGGGAGTACGGGATCCGCCTGGCGATCGGCGCGAGTCGGACCCAGCTGCTCCGCCAATCGATCCTCGAGTGCCTGATCTTCGCCGGTGCGGGCGGGGCCCTCGGGACCGTCCTCGCGGCCTGGATGTTGAACGCCCTCGTCAACGCGTTCCCTCCTGACGCCAACCTGCGCCTGCTCGCCGCGAGGATCGATCCGCGCGTCTTCGCCTTCGCGGCCGTCCTCTCGCTCGCCACCGGGCTCTTCTTCGGCATCGCGCCCGCCTTGAGAGCGGCGCGCCTCGATCCGTCGCGGACGCTGAAATCCTCGGGCCGGGGCTCGACCTCGAGCGGCCGGGACGTCCTCCGTTTCCGGCAATGGCTCGTCACGGCGCAGGTCGCGCTGACGCTCGTCCTTCTCGTCGCGGCGGGGCTCTTCGCCGGGAGCCTGCGCAGCCTCGCGAGCGTCGACCTCGGCCTGAAGCCGGATCGCGTGATCGGCTTCTCGATCGCTCCTGACTTGAACGGATACACGACCGCGAGGACCGCGGCCCTCGCCCGGAGCCTGACGGAGAGTCTCGCGGCCCTCCCCGGAGTCCGATCGGTCAGCGCGGCGGAGCAGCCGACGATGACGGGAGACGACAGCGGCACGAACGTCACGATCGACGGGACCGATCCGAACCCCAACGAACCCAACCACGTGACGATGAACTGGGTCGGCCCCGATTATTTTTCGACGCTCGGGATCCCGCTCCTCTCGGGGCGGGAGATCGCATGGCGTGACGATCTGGCCGCGCCAAGAGCGGCGGTCGTCAACGAGACCTTCGTGCGCCGCTTCGCGGCCGGCCGCGATCCGATCGGAACGCGGTTCCGCTTCGGGCGCGGAGCGCTCGAGCGCCCGGTGGTCGAGGTCGTCGGCGTCGTCCGCAACAGCAAGGGCTCCGAGGTCTCCGAGCCGGAGCACCCCTTCATCTACCTCCCGTACCTCCAGGACGACAAGCTGGGAGAATTGACGTTCTACGTCCGCGCGGAGCGGGACCCGGCGGCTCTCGCGGCGAGCCTGCGAGCGGAAGTGCGGCGCCTGGATCCGCGGCTCCCGGTCTTCGACGTCCGGACCCTCTCCGAGCAGATCCGGAACTCCCTGGCGACCCAGAGGGTGATCACGTTCCTGTCTGCCGCATTCGGGATCCTGGCGGCTCTCCTCGCGGCGATCGGCATCTACGGCGTTCTGGCGTTCTCGATTGCGGAGCGCCGGCAGGAAATCGGCGTGCGCGTCGCGCTCGGCGCGGAGCCGTCCGCCGTGCGCAACCTCGTTCTGCGGGAGGTGCTCCGTTTTCTCGCGATCGGCGCGGCCGTTGGACTCCCGGCGGCGTATGCCCTCGCCCGCGGAGTCGAGTCGATCCTCTTTGGCGTGCGCGCCGGCGACCTCCGCGTCTTCGCGGCCGGCGTCGCCGTCCTGTTCGCCGTCTCCCTGGCGGCCGCGTGGCCCCCCGCCCGGCGCGCCGCGCGCACGAACCCGATGGACGCTCTCCGGAGCGAGTGAGGACCAACGGCCGCGCCGACGATCAGCTCCGCCGCAACCACGCGGTGCAGTACATCTCGGAGCCCGGATGACCGTGCGGTAGATTACGGCAGGAAGTCCGCCGTCTTGCGCCGCAGCCGATACACCGCGTTTCGTCCGTGAAGTCGCCCGACGCCGCGTCGCCCGACCGGGTTCTCGTCGCCGACGACCAGCGCGACGTGCTCGAGGCGCTGCGCCTCCTGCTGAAGGGGGAGGGGTTCGCGATCGAGACAACCTCCTCCCCCGCCGGTGTCCTGGCGTCACTCGACGCGAAGGACTTCGACGTCGTCCTGATGGACCTGAACTACGCGCGGGACACCACCTCCGGGCAGGAGGGGCTGGATCTGCTCGCGCGAATCCGGGAGCTCGACGCGGCGCTTGCCGGTCGTCGTCATGACGGCGTGGGGAACGCGTCGACCTCGCCGTCGAGGCGATGCGGCGCGGCGCGCGCGACTTCGTCCAGAAGCCGTGGGACAACACGCGGCTGCTGACGACGCTGCGCACGCAGATCGCGCTCGGACGGGCGCTGCGCCGCGGGCAGCGCCTGGAGGCGGAGAACCGGATCCTGCGGCAGGACGGCGAGTCCGGAGATGATCGCGCGAGTCGCCGGCGATGCGCCCGGTCCTCGAGATGATCGACGCGGGTCGGCCCCTCCGACGCGAACGTGCTGATCATCGGGGAGAACGGGACCGGGAAGGGCGTGGTCGCGCGCGCTCTCCACGCCGCGTCGCGCCGCTCCTCGCGGCCGCTCGTGACGTTGAACGCCGGCGGAATCTCGGAGGGAGTCTTCGAGAGCGAGCTCTTCGGACACGTCAAGGGCGCGTTCACCGATGCGCGAGCGGACCGCGTCGGCCGGTTCGAGCTGGCCGACGGCGGCACGCTGTTCCTGGACGAGATCGCGAACGTTCCCGCGAGCCAGCAGGGCAAGCTCCTGCGAGTCCTCGAGACGGGAGAGTTCGAGCGCCTCGGCTCCTCGCGCACGCGGAAAGTCGACGTGCGGATCCTCTCGGCCACGAACGCCGACCTCCACGCGGAGGTCGCCGCCGGGCGGTTCCGCCAGGACCTCCTCTTCCGCCTGAACACGATCGAGATCCGGCTGCCGCCGCTGCGCGAGCGCGGCGCGGACATCCCGGCCCTGGCCCTCCATTTCCTGGAGCAGCACGCCCGCCGGTACCGCAAAGAGCGTCCATCGGCTTCGAAGCCGCGGCGCTCCAGGCGATGCTCGACCACCCCTGGCCGGGCAACGTGCGGGAGCTCGACCACGCCGTCGAGCGGGCGACCCTCATGGCGCGCGGCGACGCGATCCAGATGCGCGACCTCGGGCTGCGCGCGGGGACCGACGGCGGGCCGTCGCTCGAGCAGATGAGCCTGGAGGACGTCGAGAGGATCCTCGTCCAGAAGGCGATGGCGCGCTACGGCGGAAACGTCAGCCAGGCGGCGCGGGCCCTCGGCCTGTCGCGCAGCGCGCTCTACCGCCGCCTCGAAAAGCTGTGAGTCGTGCCTGCCGGTTGTCATCCTGAGCGCAGCGAAGGATCTGCTCCGGTTGACGCGGGCAGATCCTTCGTCGCTTCGCTCCTCTGGATGACAGGGCCGGGCTCGACTCCTGACTCACAACTCGCGACTCAGGACTCACAACTCGAATGAAGCCTCTCCGCCACGACCGGCGCGTCCTGCTGCTCGCGGCGCTCGCCGCGCTTCCCGCCGTGCTCGTCGCGCTCCTGCTCCTCTGGCCGGGGACTTCACGCCGAAAGTGCGCTGGACGCTGACGGCCGTGATCGTCCTCTTCTGGCTCGGGTTCGCCTCCTCTGCTCTGGGAGCGCCTCGTGCGCCCGCTGCAGACGATCTCGAACCTGCTCGCCGCGATGCGCGAAGGAGACTTCTCGATCCGCGCGCGCGGCGCCCGGGCGCAGGACCCCCTGGGCGAGGTGCTTTTCGAGGTCAACGCGCTGACCGAGACGCTGCAGCAGCAGCGCCTCAAGGCACTCGAGGCGACCGCCCTGCTGTCGCGGGTCATGGCCGAGATCGACGTCGCCGTCTTCGCGTTCGATGAGTCGGGGAAGCTGAAGCTCACCAACCGAGCGGGGGAGCGGCTGCTCGGCCGGCCGGAGCCGCAGCTGCTCGGCGCGAGCGCCGCGGACCTCGGGCTCGACGCGTGTCTGCGGGAAGGCGCTTCGCCGATCCTCGACGCGGCCTTTCCAGGAGGCTCGGGGCGCTGGGAGATTCGGACGAGCGCGTTTCGCCAGGGAGGCCTCCCCCACCGGCTCCTCGTGCTCGCCGACGTCAGCCGCCCGCTGCGGGAAGAGGAACGCCAGGCCTGGCGGCGCCTGATCCGCGTGCTCGGGCACGAGCTGAACAACTCGCTCGCGCCGATCCAGTCGCTCGCCGAGAGCCTGCGAGGCCTCCTCGCCCTTCCGGAGCCGCCGCCGGACTGGCGCGAGGACATGCGGCAGGGGCCTCGCGGTGATCGCTTCGCCGTTCGGAGTCCCTCTCGCGCTTCACGAACGCTTACGCGAAGCTCGCGCGGCTGCCCCAGCCGAAACTCCAAAGAGTCAAGTCGATCCGCTCGTGCGGCGGCTCGCGGGCCTCGAGACGCGTCTCTCGGTGCATCTCTGCCCGGGCCCGCCGTTCACGCTCTCCGCCGACCCGGACCAGCTCGAGCAAGCGCCTCATCAACCTCGTCCGCAACGCCGCGGACGCGGCGCTCGAAACGTCCGGAGCGCGTCGAGGCGGGATGGCGCGCGGCCGCCGGCTCCTCGCCGCGTGTCGAGATCTGGGTCGCCGACGAAGGGCCGGGCCTTCCCGAGCACGGCGAACCTCTTCGTTCCATTCTTCACGACCAAGCCGGAAGGCTCCGGCATCGGCCTCGTCCTCTCGCGGCAGATCGCGGAGGCGCACGGCGGCACGCTCACGCTGGAAAACCGCGCCGACCGCTCCGGCTGCCTCGCGCGCCTGATCCTGCCCCTGGCGGCCAGGTCGGCTTAGAGCGTCTTTTTTCCTCGCGGCCCGGCGGATTTCAGCCTCATTGTGCGCGACTGGCGTGCTTCTTGCTTTTTCAAGAGCGTCTTGTTCTGGAGGCACCTATGAAAACTGTCGTCGGGATCTTCGGTTCTCCCGCCGCGGCGGACCGCGCGGCCAGAGACCTCGTCAAAGCCGGAGTGTCGCCAGCGAAGATCAGACAGCTGACTCCTGGCAGCTCGGAGCGGGACGTTCACTCGGGCATTCCGACCGCCGAAACGGAGCAGGCGGGAATGGGGAAAGCGATCGGCGCGGTCGTCGGCGGGGTCGTGGGGCTCATGGCGGCCCTTGGTGTCTCGACCGTCTCGAGCGCAGGTGCGGGAGCGCTCGGCGCGACCGCCTGGATCCTCGCGGCCCTCTGCGCGCTCGTCGGGGCCGTGGCCGGCGGCTTCGCGGGCGGCGCGCTGGAGGACCGGCTCTCCACCGGCCTGCCGAAGGACGAGATCTACTTCTACGAGGAGGCGCTCCGTCGGGGACGCTCGGTGGTCTTCGCTTTCGTCCGCAACGGGAAGCGGGAAGAGGAGGCCAGGCTCATTCTCGACCGCGCGGGGGCAAACAGCGTGGACGCCGGGGACGAGAGCTGGCGCGTCGGCATCTCCCCCGCGGGAGTGCACAACCAGAGGCAGACGCATGCGCCGGGCCGGCGCGCGAGCTGAAACGCGCGCCCGTCGCGATTTGATCCAACGGAACGAAGGAGAAGGGCCGCGTTCAATCGAAAGATGATCGAGGAGTTCGAGGAGGGCCGGCGCGAACAACGTCCGGCTTTATTGCCAACCCCATTTCCAAGGAGGTTTCCATGTCCCGTTCGATGATGGAGTTTCCGAGAGTTCTTTCCGCGTCGACGCTCGAGAACGAGAAGGTCGTCAACGCCGCCGGGGAGAATCTCGGCAAGATCGAAGACTACATGATTGACTTGAACAACGGGCGGATCGCCTACTGTGTCCTTTCGTTCGGCGGATTTCTCGGCATGGGTGACAAGCTCTTCGCGGTTCCCTTCAGCGCGCTGACGCTCGACACCGAGAACAAGCGCTTCATCTTGAACGCGAACAAGGAGACGCTGAAGAACGCGCCGGGATTCGACAAGGACAACTGGCCCGACATGACGAGCCCCGAGTTCGGAACGCGGATCTACTCGTTCTACAAGGTCAAGCCGTACTGGGAGTAGTCTGATGAGGTGGTAGGTGGAAGGTCGTAGGTGGTAGGGAACGGCTCGGTGCCCTCCCTACCACCTGACACCTACCGCCCATCACCTATGAATCGTTACGACGTTCTCATCATCGGGGGCGGGCAGGCGGGCATTCCGCTGGCGCACGCCCTTGCGAAGGCGGGAAAGCGGGTCGCGATCGCGGAACGGCAGGACCTCGGCGGCTCCTGTGTCAACTTCGGCTGCACTCCCACCAAGGCTGTGATCGCGTCGGCCCGCGCGGCGTTCCAGGCGCGGCGGGGAGCCGTGTTCGGGCTCCGGATCCCGACGGTCGAAGTGGATTTCCCGGCAGTGCTCGACCGCGCGCGGAGCATCGTCATGGAAACACGCGCCAGCCTGCGGCGCGGACTCGAGATCTCGGGGAACCCCAAGCTCCTGCGCGGCCATGCCCGGCTGCGGGGCCGCGAGGGGGACGCGTTCCGCGCGCGCGTCGCAACGGAGGATGTCCTCGCCGCGCGAGTGGTGCTCAACCCCGGCACGCGCGCCCTGCGCCCGGCCATCGTGGGCCTCGAGAAGGTGCCCTACCTCCATTCCGGAAACTGGCTCGACCATCACGAGGTCCCGCGCCACATCGTCTTCGTCGGCGGCGGCTACATCGCGCTCGAGATGAGCCAGTTCTACCGGCGCATGGGAAGCGGCGTCACGGTGATCGACAGCGCGCCGCAGATCTTGAAGCGCGAGGACGAGGACGTCGTCTTCCCGCTCCAGCGGCTGCTCGAGGCCGAGGGGATCCAGTTCCGCCTCGACACGGTCGTCGAGCGGGCCGCGCCGGCGCGGGGAGGCGTCCTCCTGACGATCCGGTCCCGTTCCGGACCGGGCACGCTCAAGGGGTCAAGTCTTTTTCTCGCTGCGGGTCGGCAGCCCAACACGGACGATCTCGGTCTCGAGACGGTCGGCGTCAAGACATCCAAGGAGGGGTTCGTCGCGGTGGACGAGCGCCTCTCGACGACCGTCCCCGGGATCTTCGCCGCCGGAGACATCCGCGGCGGCCCGATGTTCACGCACACCTCCTGGGACGACTACCGGGTACTCGAGTCGCAGCTGGCGGGAGACGGGACGCGCACAACGCACCGCGTCGTTCCGTACGCCGTGTACACGGACCCGGAGCTCGGGCGCGTCGGCCAGTCCGAACGGGAGGCGAACGAGGCCGGCGTCCGGTTCAAGGTGGGCCGTTTCGAGATGCGAAACAACGGCAAGGCGCGGGAGCTTTCGGAGACGGAAGGCGCGATCAAGGTCCTCGTGGAGGCGGAGAGCGGGCTCATCCTGGGGGCCGCGGTGCTCGCCGCCGAGGGATCGGAGCTCGTCCACATGTACGTGGACCTGATGAACGCGGGGGCGCCCTACACGGTGCTTCGGGACGCCGTGCACATCCACCCGACGCTCGCGGAAGCGGTCCAGAGCGCCGTCGCGAAGATTCCGTGACGGCGCCCCCCTACACCGAAGAAGACCTGCACAAGCTGCAGAAGAGCAGCTTCGGCTATTTCCTCCATGAGGCCGACGCCTCGACCGGCCTCGTGCGCGACAGCACCCACGCCGGCTCCCCTGCGTCGATCGCCGCCGCCGGGCTCGGCGCTCGCCTCGTACATCGTGGCCGCGGAGCGAGCGCGGGTTCATGTAGCGTGGGGAAGTCCGCCGCCGGACGCTCACCGGACCCTCAGTTCTTCTGGAACAGCCCGCAGGGAGAGGACGCCGACGCGGCGGGATACAAGGGCTTCTTCTACCACTTCCTCGACATGCGGACGGGCCGCCGGGCGTGGAATTGCGAGCTCTCGACGGTCGACACCGCGCATTCCTGCTCGCCGGCGCGCTCGCGGCGGCGGCATATTTCCGCGGCGCGTGAGGCGAGGAGCGCGAGATCCGGGAGATCGCCGACCGCTCTACGGCGCGTCGACTGGCAGTGGGCCGCCAACGGCGGCCGACGCTGACGCACGGCTGGAAGCCGGAGCGCGGATTTCTTCCTCTACCGCTGGCGGGATACAGCGAGGCCCTCATCCTGTACCTGCTCGCACTCGGCTCTCCGACGCATGCGCTGCCGCGGGAGAGCCTACGCGGCGTTGCGTGGATTACCGGTGGCGCCGGCTCTACGGCGAGGAATTCCTCTTCGCGGGACCGCTCTTCATCCACCAGCTCTCGCACATCTGGGTCGATTTCCGCGGCATCCGGGATGCGTTCATGCGCGCGAGGGACTCGACTACTTCGAGAACAGCCGTCGCGCGACGTACGCGCACCAGCGATACGCGATCCACAACCCGAAACGCTTCAAGGGATACGGCGAGCTCTGCTGGGGTATCACCGCGAGCGAGGGCCCCGGGCCGGCGACGCTCGTCATCGACGGCGTCGAGCGGCGGTTCTTCGACTACGTCGCGCGCTCGATCCCCCGTCGGGCCGGACGACGGGACGATCGCTCCGTGGGCCGTCGTCGCCTCGCTCCCCTTCGCGCCCGAGATCGTGCTCCCGACGATCCGCTCATCGACGACATGGGTGTCGGCCAGGCGAGCCCTACGGATTCGAGGCGACCTTCAATCCGACGTTCCCGTCCGATTCCGGAAAGCCGTGCGGCTGGGTCTCTCCGCGAAACTTCGGCTTGAACGACGGGCCGATCGTGCTGATGATCGAGAACTACCGCTCGGGCCTCCTCTGGCGCCTCCTGCGCCGCTCCCCCTACCTCGTGGCGGGCCTGCGCCGCGCCGGCTTCCGAGGAGGATGGCTGGAGAAGAAGAAGCGCTCCAGATAAGCCCTCGGCGGGCGGGCGCAAGGCCCGCCCCTACGGCACGAAATGACGATTGCACTAGACTTCGATTCATGAAAAGGACAGTTGTCTCCTTGACGCTCTTCCTCATCTTCTCGCTCGCCGCCCTCGCCGGGGAGCCGGCCATAGCCGTGAAGGCGGCGCGGCTGCTCGACGTGAAGACGGGGGCCTACGTCGTTAACCCGGTCGTGGTCGTGAGGGGCGGGATCGTCGAGAGTGTGGGGACTCAGGCCCCGGCGGGCGCCCGGCTGATCGACCTCGGCGATCGGACGCTCCTTCCCGGCTTGATCGACGCGCACACGCATGTCCTCCTCCAGGGGGACGCGACGGCGCCCGAGTACAACGAGCAGATCCTCCAGGAGTACCCGGCCCACCGCGTGGCGCGGGCCGTGCGGGCGCTCAAGATCGCGCTCGAGCACGGCTTCACAGGCCTGCGCGACCTCGAGACCGAGGGCGCCTCCTACGACGACGTCGCGCTGCGCGACGCCGTCAACGAGGGGGTCATCCCCGGTCCGCGGATGAAAGTCGTCGGACGAGCGCTCTCGACGACCGGCAGCTACCCGATCACGCACTTTCGCCCGGACTGGATCTTCCCGGTCGGCGTCCAGGTCTGCGACGGCGCCGACCAGTGCCGCAAGGCGGTCCGCGAGCAGCTCTCCTACGGCACGGACTGGGTGAAGATCTACGCGAACACGGGCGGCCTGCGGCTGACCGAGGACGGCTACGTGGACTCTCCGCCGAACTGGACGAAGGAAGAGATCGAGGCGGTCGTCTCCGAGGCGCACGCGCACCGTGTCAAGGTCGCGGCGCACGCACGCTCCGACACCGGCGTGCGGATCGCCGTCGCGGCCGGAGTGGACTCGATCGAGCACGGCGATTCGATCCGTCCGGAGATGGCGCAGGAGATGGCGCGCAAGGGGATCTACCTCTCTCCGACGCTGACGGTCGCGGCCTACGTCGCGGGACCGCGCGCGCAGGCCGGCTGCGCGATCTGCGGCGAGCTCCCGAAGATCCACGCGAAGTCGGTCGCGAACTGCCGCAAGGCCGGCGTCAAGATCGCGTTCGGCACCGACGCCGGCGGCTTTCCCTGGACGGAGATCAACCAGGCGCGCGAATTCGAGTACGAGGTCAAGATGGGCATGACGCCGATCGAGGCGATCCGCAGCGCCACGACCGTCGCCGGCCGAGCTTCTCGGACTGGCACGGGAAAGCCGGCATCGTCGAGAAGGACGCCTTCGCCGATCTCGTCGCCGTCCCGGGCGACCCCTTGAAGGACGTCTCGGTCCTCTCGAACATCGACTGGGTGATGAAGGCCGGAGTCGTCGTGAGACCGCTGGCAAAGTGAACCCCCTCTCCCCCCGGGAGAGGGGCGGAGTGAGGGCGCAACCAGTGCCGCTAAACTTGATCCCATGCTGCGCGTCGGTCTGACAGGCGGCCTCGCCTCCGGGAAAACCACCGTCGCAGGAATCCTGAGAGATCTCGGCGCCATCGTCTTCGACGCGGACGCCATCGTCGCGGATCTCTACCGGCCGGGCGGCCGCGGCGCCCGCGCGGCGCAGGAGCTCTTCGGCAAGGATGTCCTCGACGCCGGCGGCCGGGTCGACCGGGCGCGGATCGCCGAGATCGTCTTCGCCAGTCCGCGCCGCCGCCACGACCTCGAGGCGCGAATCCACCCCCTCGTGCGGCGCGAGATCGAGCGGCGCTTCGCGGACGCGAGGGCGGCGGGCGCGGCAGTCGCCGTCGCCGAGGCGTCCCAGATCCTCGAGGCCCGGACCGAATCGGAATACGACCGCGTCCTCCTGGTCGTCGCGCCGGAGGCCGACCGCGTGCGCCGCTGGGAGGCTTCGGGCGGCGATTCCGAAGACGCCCGCCGCCGCATCGCCGCGCAAATCCGCCCCGAGGCCGCGGTCCCCCGGGCCGCCGATGTGATCGTCAACGACGGGACGCTGGAGGAACTGCGAAAGAAGGTCGAGGAGGTTTACAGGTCCTGGCTGTCGGATGGGACCGAGGTGTCAGCCTGACACCTTGCTCATGCGCCTGAAGATCCCGACCTCCCCGGAATGGACGGCAGCCGTTTTGCGCGACTTCGATTCCTTCCTGCAGGACCATGCCAATTGCGAGAGGAAGGCATCGGGGAGCGCGATGAACATGGTTTCGCATTATCCCGACAGAAAGGAGCTCGTTCCGGCGATGATCGAGCTGGCGCGGGAAGAGCTCGAGCACTTCCAGCAGGTCTACGAGCGCATGGCGGCGCGTGGAGTGACGCTCGGCGCGGACCGGAAGGACCCGTACATCCTCCGGTTCTCGCAGGAGTACCGGAAGGGGTCTGAGCTTTACTTTCTCGACCGGCTGCTCGTGGCCGGGATCCTCGAGGCGCGGGGCTGCGAGCGCTTCGGCTTGATCGCGGCGGCCCTCCCCACCGGCCCGCTCCGCGACTTCTACCGCGACATCACGCGCTCCGAGGCGCGCCACCAGGGTCTCTTCGTGCGGTTCGCGCTCCTCTACTTCGACAAGTCCTCGGTCGAGGCGCGGCTGGAAGAGCTCCTCGACGCCGAGGCGCGCATCGTGGCGGACTTGCCGCCGCGCGCTGCGTTGCATTGAGCCCTCTCTCTCCGCCAACCGCATCCGCGGCCCGACGGGGGCCGCGGAGGAAGCCGTTGCCGGTGATAATGCGGACGCCATGAAGGACCCGGCCGCAGCTAAATACCTCGCTCGTCACGCCGAGCCGGAAGCGGCGTGGGCCCGGGAGTTGCCCGGGAGCTTCGGGAACGCTCTCGTCATCCCCGCGTACGGCGAACGGGAGAGCCTCTTCCAGCTCCTCGGCTCCGTTCCGGGAAGCCCTGACGGCCCGGTCCTGATCGTCCTCGTCCTGAACGCACGGGAAGATTCGTCCTCGAGCGTGCACGAGGCGAACGAAGAGGTCCGCCGGCGTCTCGAGCGGGAGCTCCCGGGCGCGACCGATCCGTCCGGCGAGGCCCGCGCGCGTCGCTTCCCGGTTCCGGGCGGGACGATCCTTCTCATCGACCGCGCCCGCCAGGGTCACTTCCTCCCGGAAGGGCAGGGGGTGGGGCTCGCGCGCAAGATCGGCAACGACCTCGTGCTCGCGCTCCGGGCGGAAGGACGCCTCGCCTCCCCCTGGATCCACAACACCGACGCCGACACCGTGCTGCCGGGGGACTACTTCGAGCAAACGCGAAGCCTCGACGCCGATACGGCGTGCGCGGCGATCTACGCGTTCGAGCACCGATTCGACCCGGACCCGGCGCAGGCGGAGGCGGGGCGCCTGTATGAGATCTCGCTTCGGTACAACCTGCTCGGGCTCGCCTGGGCGGGATCGCCGTATGCGTACCACAGCATGGGAAGCTGCCTCGCGATCCCGGCTTGGGCCTACGCCGTGGTGCGCGGCTTTCCCAGGCGCAGCGCGCTCGAGGACTTTCATGCGCTGAACAAGCTCGCGAAGGTCGGCTCGATCCTGCGCCTCTCGGGCCTGCCGCTGATCCTCGAGGGACGTATCTCCGAGCGGGTGCCGATCAGCACCGGCGTCGCGATCGGCGGGCTCGTCTCACGGCGCGGCGCGCTGGCGGGGTTCTCGCTCTACCACCCTCTGGTGTTCGCGCATCTCTCCGCGTGGCTCGGCGTGCTCGCGGCGATCGCGCGCTCGGGCGGCGACGCGGAAGCAGGTCTGGCGCAGTTGCCCTCGTCCACACCCTTCTTCCGAACCGACGTGCTGACCGGGGCGCTGGAGAAGATGGGCGCGTTCGATGCCGTCCAGGATGCCCTGCGCCTCTCGAAGGACGAGGAGACTCTTCTGCGCCACCTGCACACCTGGTTCGACGCCCTGAAGACCGTCCAGCTCATCCACGCGCTGCGCGACGGCGGCCTCCCCTCGATCGGATATCACCAGGCCCTGACCGAGGCCCCCTTCACCGGCCTCGCCGACTCCGTGGAGGAGGACACCGAAGCCCTCCGCAGGGCCCTCATCGACGAGGAGAGGAAGCTCGGCCTCGCCACGGGCCTGCCCGCAATCCCGCCCATCGTCGCGAGGCGGTAGCGGGGAAGGCACGCGGACTCGGGCGAAATTGTCTGTGGGACCTTGGACCTTGGACTTCGGACCCTAGACGCTCTCGGCTAGCACACCCGCATCACTTCGGCGATGGTCGTCTCGCCGGCTCGAGCTCGCGCCCACCCTTCGCGGCGCAGGGTCGGGATCTGGCGCGCGGCGAAGAGCTGGCGGTACACGCGTGTCGGACTCTTGGAGCGGATGCTGTCGCGGATCTCGTCGTCCACCGTGACGACCTCGAAGATCGCCGTCCGGCCCATGTAGCCGCTGCCGCCGCACTTGTCACAACCCTGCGCCACGTAGAGCTTGTCCGGGAAGTCGGCCGGCGCGAATCCAAGGAGCGACGAGATCGCACGCGCGTCCGCCGGCGAAGCTCTCTTGCAGAGATCGCAGAGCCGCCGGACGAGGCGCTGCGCGATGACGACCGACAGCGCGCTCGACACCGCGAACGGCTCGAGCCCCATGCCCAGGAGCCGCGTGATCGCCTCGACGGTGGAGGGGGCGTAGAGCGTCGAGAGCACCAGCCGCCCGGTCAACGCGCACCGGAGCGCCGTGTTCGCGGTCTCCATGTCGCCGAGCTCCCCGACCAGGATGACGTCCGGATCCTGCCCCTCGATCGCGTGCAACCCGGATGCGAACGTGAAGCCCGCGCGGGCGTTCGTCTCTCCCTGCGTCAGGCCTGGCATCCGCACTTCGATCCCGTCCTCGAGCGTGACGATGTTGCGGGTCACCGGGTCGAAGGACTGAATCAGCGAATAAAGGGTCGAAGTCTTCCCGGAGCCGGAGGGGCCCGTCGTCAGGATCATTCCGGAGGGACGGTTGAGCGCCCCGACCAGCGGCCCCAGCATGCGCTCCGGCAGGCCGAGGGCATGGAGATCTTTCACGGCCATCGCGGGCGTCGCGATGTGCACGACGAGCTTCTCCCCCCAGCAACTCGGAAATGTGGAGGCGCGCAGCCTCCTCTCGGAGCCCGCGAGGACCGTCGAGAAGCTGCCGTCCTGCGGAACGCGCCGCTCGGCCATGTCCATTTTCGTCAACATCTTCAGCCGGCTGACCACGGCGATCCCGAGCGGCAGCGGAAGGTCCCTGCGGTCGTGGAGCACGCCCTCGATGCGGAAGCGAACGCGCACGTGGTCTTCCTTCGGCTCGAAATGCACATCGCTCGCACGCTCCGCCGCCGCGGCCCGCAGATGCTGATCGACGACCGCGGCCGCCTGCCCCTCGCCGGGCGGCGGTTCGACCCGCTTCTCCCCCGGGCTCGGCATCTGTTTTGTATTCATGCCGAATTATAACCGGCTTGGACCTGAGACGCCCCCGTCGTGGCGTTGCTCGTTTACCCCGTTGAAGTCGAGCGACAACTGTGACCCGCGCCCGGATGTGAGCCAAGGGTGGCCCCGGATGCCAACAGAGAAAGCCATGTCCGGAAAGAAAATAGCGCCGGCTCTGGCGTGTCAGAGCCGGCGCTGCGGAGGGGTGTCGAAGCGATCAGAGACCGACGCGCCGCCGGTCTCGAGCTTCCAGCTCATGGGTTACCGGATAACCGAACCTCTCGAACCGGAGAGATCAGTCGCCGGCTGCGGCGGGGTTTGCCGCGGTGCCGTCGCTGGGCAGGCCGTCAGGGCACTCGGACGGATGTTTGAGGACAACCGCCGGAGCGACCTGATCATTGAGGGCATCTCTCTCCACATCACGCTTTAATTTCCAGTGAGCAGAGGTTAGAGCTTCGTCGGACGCGGGACTACTGGTCACGAGTTCATTGGAGGGACAGGGTGCGGGGCTGGCCGGGAACCTGGCCGGAAGGACAGGGAGCGTCTGTCGTCAGATTGACTCCAGAACCCCTCGCTTCTTCGCCCGCCCCATCCTCACGCGGCGTAGAGGACGCGCGCCTCGGCGAAGGCTTCCTGGAGGATCCTGGGGTCGGCGGTGTTCCGGCACGTCAGCTCGACGCGCCGCCCGATCAGGTTGAAGAGCTCCTGGCGGAGCCCGAAGATGATCCTGTAGTCGATCTCCACCTCGGGCCCGAATTCGACGAGGAACTTGGCATTGGGCTCGTACCCGGGAACCTTGACCGCGAGCGGGAGGATCGAGATCTCTCGGATTCCAAACGTGGAGGCGAGCCTGGAGAAGTTCTCGCGTGAGAGGGGGTCGAAGCCCGGCTCCTCGGCCTTCTGCGACCCGGTCCAGCGCGGAGCGGGACGCGGGGACGACGGCAGCTCGGGCCCGGATTCCATCTCCGTTTCCGCTCCTCCGAACAGCATCGGCAGCTCATCGGCCTCCAGCGCTCGCGGCTGCGGGACGCTCACGGTCTCGTACGACAATCCCCTCGACGCCGCGACCCGGATCTGTCGCGCGATCGCCACGAAGGCCAGCGCGAACGCCACGGTCGGAACGGCCCAGAGTGCGGCGTTGATATTGAGGTTCATGACTCGCGCCCTCCAGTGGTGGATGAAGCTGTCGCGAGAGATGTCATTTACGTGTTCCTCAAGGCTTGCTTCCGATGATTGTATTGAACAGGTCCTGATCAATTCTGTCTATGGTACTAACATTTACTTCATTGGGCCTAAATCAGCCAAACGCGTCAATCCGATCAGGCTGAAGCGGCAGGAGAGGTCTGAGGTCCGAGGTCCAAAGTCCAAGGTCCCAGGTCTTTAGGCGCCTCCAGACCGGTTCGGGCGTCTATGACACTGGCCTTCGCAGGTGGATTCAAGGTCCAGGGACAGGGTCCAAGGTCCGGAGGAGCCAGAGCCGCATGCAGAAGATCGAGTCTGGAGAGTCCCCCGCGCTCCTGCGCCGCGTCGAGCGGCTGCGGAAACGGATGGAGCGGCGCGAATCGCGCTGAAGTTCATAACATCGGCCTGGCCCCATCGGACTCCACCCGGTCTAGATGTTAGTTCTCAAGACGTTGTTCCCACTCGGGGTATCGTGGAGAATCCGCCCGGAGTCGCCGTCGTTGCCCTCTGCGGCACGCGGCGGCCGGGCCGCACCGAGAATCTCCTGGCCGCCGCTCCGGTCCGAGGGCACAGAAGCACCTTCGTTAACCCAAGTTCGCGGTGTGTGCCCTCGGACAGGGCCGCTGCCGGGCAACGCCGACGCCTCCGGGCTCCACAGTGCCTGTCCGAGCCGTGCTTGAGCCCCGGCGGCGGGACGCCTCCCGAAGGAGGCCGTGAGACAGCCTGTGTCAACCTGATGGTCATGCGGCGAGCCTCGCAGCGGCGGTGTGACGAGCCGGGTCGTAGGGTGTGTTGTTGATCCAGCAGCGCCAGAGGACGCGCAGCCATGCTCTGGCGAGGATTCGGATGGCGTGAGGGTGATCTTTTCCGTGGCAGCGCGCGCGGGAGTAGAGCGAGGCCGCCCAAGGGGAGAGACGGCGGGAGTTATCGGCGAACGTAGTCAAAGCTCTGCGGAGTCGTTTATTGCAGGCGAAGCGGAACCCGACTGCGTGGTGTTTGCCCGAAGCGTAGGTGACGGGGCAAACGCCCGCTTCGGCGCAGAGCTGATCGAGTGAGGAGAAGCGGTGAGGATCCTCTCCAGTCTCCGAGAGGATCTGAGCGGCGTTGATGCGCCCGACGCAAGGCAAGGAGGTGAAGATGGGTGCGGCCGGGTGGATGGAGAGCGCGCGCTGGATGGCGATCCCGATTTGCTTGATCTGGGTCACGAGAGTACTCAGGACGGAGGAGATGGCCAGGATGAGCTCTTGCTTGGCCTGCGCTTCCAGGGGAGGAGTACGGCTGGATGGAGAGGTCCGGAGCCTTTGGAGCAACTGCTGTGGCGAGCGTCGGCCTGTGTAGTGGTTCTTGACGAGGAAGGCTGCCAGGCGTTTCTCCCCGAGTTGCTCCGCCTCCTTGGGGGTCGGATATCGAGCCAGGAAGGCCAGGCTGATCGCAGAGTCCACATCGGCGAAGATCGCGGCAGCGCCGGGCCAGAAGCCCTCGAGCAGATCCCGGAGCCGGTTGGCCAGGGCGACCCGCTGGGCGACCAGATCATCCCGAGAACGCACCAGGGCGCGAAGGGCACGCGTCTGATCCGAGAGGGGCTGGAGAGGTCGGAAGCGATGTCCGTCGGTCCGAAGCACGTCGGCGATCAAATACGCGTCCCAGGGATCCGTCTTGGCGCCCGAGGCGCTGTACCGAGACCGCGTGGCTTTAACGACATTGGGATGGATCGGGACGACCACCAGACCGGCCTCCAGCAGTGTGTCCACCAACAGTCCCGAGCAGCGCTCGAGAGCGACTTGAAGGGATCCGTGACGGCTAAATGCCAGCAGCTTCCCTGTCAGCTCGCGCATTCCCTCGGCAGTGTGCGCAATCTCGAATCGAGCTCGAACCTTCCCCTTCTGATCCAGGACGCAGACTGCGTGCGCCCTCTTGGCCCAATCCAAACCGGCATGGAACACCATCACCACCCCCCTTTCTCTTGCGATACCGTGACCCGGGCGGGGAGCTTCTGCCGGACGCTCATTGTCAGGCGCTCGGAGCTCTTGGTCGAGTCGGGCGCGACAGCCTGTAGCCGGTCGGAAGCTCCCAAGCCCTTCGAGGGGGCAAGTCTCACGGGGGCCGTCAAGCGGCAAGCGAAAGCGGCCCCTCTCGAAAGGCCCGGGAACGGCATCAACCCAATCCTCTCCTCGTTGCTGAGGAAAGCGGGAGAGTGCCCCAATGAGCGAAAGCACGCCACCACGAATCCCGAATTGCCTCTCTATATCTGTGCTTTCGCGGTAGAGCGACGGCCGGTCCTCTCATCACGGCCTGCCGGAGCGTGCCGCCGAGGGAGGCGGCACGACGCCGGGGCGAAGGCGCACCACCCGCATCCCTCTTTTGCCTCGCTGCCACTGCGCCTTCGCGATAGAGCGACGGCCGGTTCTCTCGTAGCGGCCTGCCGGAGCGTGCCGCCGAGGGAGGCGGCACGACGCCGGGGCGGGTTGTCAGCGGAGGTCCCGGATACGCAGAGGGTGGCCTTGTCCATATCGACACCCCGCGCATCATGGGAACAACGTGTTGAGAAATCACACCTAGAAAGGGTACCCGATCGACACGAAGAGACGGCCACTTTCTCGGGTGGTGGCCGTGCAGGGGTGGCCTCCGCAATCGAGGATCGTCGTGGTGCCGCTGGAGTCGGTCGTCGTGGCGTTGTAGGTAATCGTCCGCGGAGAGACGGGCCAGCCGTATTCGAGCCGGGCGGGGCCGATCGGAGTCATGTAGCGCAGCCCGATGCCCACCCCTGGCGCAGGCCGTTGTCCCCTTCCAGGCGAAGGTTGACGTCCGAGAAACTCCTGCCAGACCTGCGCGGCGTCGTAGAAAACCGTCGCGCCGAATCCGCCGAGGATCGGGAACCGCAGCTCGGCGTTGAAGGCGAGGAAGCCGTTGCCGCCGACGATGCGCGGCCCGAAGTCGCAGTCGTAGTCCGCCAGCGTCGGGAAAGACCTTCGAGCCCGTCGCGCAGGAGCCCGTCGCCTGCGACCCGTGTGGGGAGTGGCCTGCGTGTTGTAGTCCACGGTCTGAGCCGGGGATGCCGAGGAGGTCCGTGTCGAAGCCCCGGCCGGTCGAGCGCCTGCCGGCGAAGAAGCGCTCCGCGATCGGGACCTGGATGTCGGAGGGGCCGTAGGGCAAGATCGCTCCGGCGCGGGCCGCGACGGCGACGACCGGCCGCCGAGCGGCCAGAAGCGTGGCGACCTGCCCCGAGACCTTGTGTAGCGCGCCTCTGGCGGACAGGACCGGAAAGGCGTACTTGTACCGCGCCGGTCACGTAGTAGCCGCGGTGCGGGTCCACGATGTCGTCGCGCCGGTCATAGAAGCATGTTCGGCCCGATCGTGGCCTCCTCGATCGGCTGGTCGAACACGCGGGAAGTTCTCCTCCTCGATGTTCGAGAGGTCCTGCGGGTTGACGGGCGGATGCGCTGGTACTCGGAGCGCATCGCGAGGCGCAGGTACTTGCCGTAATACTGGGAGACTCGTCGACGGTCCCGAGCCGGCGGACGTCGATCTCCTGGATCGGCTCGCGCGTGCGAAGATGACGAGGTGAGCGGGTACTGCGGTTGAAGAGGATAGGGCTCGCGGAAGCTCAACTGAAGCCGGCAGCGGCCCGACAGCGGCGCGTACTGCGTCTCCAAGCCGGCCGACTGCATCCGGCCGAAGAGGTTGTTATAGGAGATCCCGGCGACGCGAACGGGTCGTTGCTGGTTCTCCTGGGCGTCGGGCGCGTACTGGTAGCCCGACGCCGTAGAGGAGAGAGAGGGGCCGCCCCTCCTGCAGCTCGATCTCGACGTTGCGCGTCTGCGTCTTCGGGTCGGCCGGCTGCGGGCGCAGCTCCACGCGTCGGAAGACCCCCGCGCGGGTGAGGTTGCGCTGCGTCTCGAGGACGTCCGCCTCCGAGAACGGGCGCCCCTCCTTCCAGGTCGACGAGCGCGCGTCACCCGATCGCTGTTGGTGCGCGTGTTGCCGCGCACGATCGTCTTGCCGAAGAAGGTGCGCTGCCCCTCCTCCACCCGGTAAGCGATCTCCGCCCGGGACCCCTCGCCGGTGACGCGCACGTCGTCCTTGACCGAGGCCTCGCGCCAGCCGTGATTGTGGTACTCAGGTCTGCAAGTTATAGACGTCCTGGCGCACCTGGTTGGGGTTGTAGAAGGCGCCCGTGCTTGACGAGGAGGCTCTTCGGGGTCGCGGCGTCGCCGGCTGCTCGGCCCCCTCGACCCGGACCTCGCGACGATCGCGCGCGGCCCTTCCTGGATCGGGATCGTGACGACGAGGCGTCCCGGCGACGAGCCGTCGGTGACCTGCGGCTTCTCCACTTTCGCGCTGATCCAGCCGTGCGTCTGGTAGTAGCCGAGGATCGTCGAGACGTCCTCGGCGAGCTCGTCGTCGACGAGGTGGCCCGGACGCACGATCGGCAGCCCCTTGCTGTGCGTGACCATGAGCGCGAGGAGATCCTTGTCGTTCACGGAGCGGTTTCCGGAGAACGCGACCTTCTCGACGCGGTACTGCGCGCCCTGGTCCACGATGACCGTGACGACGAGCGCTGTCGGGGTTCGCCTCGTTCAGATGGAGTAGTCGACCTTGGCGCGGTAGTACCCCTTTCCCTGCAGCTCCCGGCGCTTCTGTCGATGTACTGGAGGACGAGGTCTTCGTCGAAGACCTGCCCCTCGAGCATGGCGTGGAGCTCCGCTCCGGACGGTCTTCGGCTTCATGCCCTTCGTCTCGAAGAGCACCTCCGGACCGACGGAGATGCGATAGACGGGCAGATCCGCGCCCCGCTCGGTGGGCTGCGCCGCGATGAGCTCGACGGTCCCCTTCAGGCGCGTCTGCTTGTGGAGGAACTCGGTCAGCCGCGCCGCGTCCGCCTTCGCCTTCGATTCCCGGTAGCGGTCGCCCGGCTTCATGTGAATCTTCTTCTGGAGCATCGCGGCCGTGTAGGGCTCGATCTTCCCGTCGAAGAAGGGCGCCGCGACGCGCGCCGCCTTCCCCGCTTCGATGCGGTAGAGGACCCGCGCGTCGAAGGTCGCCGGGTCGCGGGTGACCTCGGGCGTGACCTTCGGGTCGAGGTACCCCTCCTCCGCCAGCCGGCGCTTGATCGCGCCCGTGCCGAGCTCGACCGCCTCGGTCTGGAGGACGGATCCCCTCGGGGAAGCCGACGACGCGGCGCAGCTCCGCGCGCGGGACCGGGGCGCTGGAGAACTGGAGCGGCTTGACGCGGTAGGAGCGGAAGAGCTCGACGGTCACGGCGACGCCGCCCGGCGCGTCCTCCGCCTCGATGCGGATGTCGGCGAACTGACGCGTCGCGAAGAGGTTCCGGATCGTCGCGGAGGTCGCGTCGTCCGTCAGCGGCCGCCCCGGCTGCACCTCGATGAGCGGCGCGACGATCTCCTTGTCCACGGGCCCGTCGGACGTGCAGGCCACCGAGACCACAGTCTTGCCGAAGAAGGCGGCTGGCGGAGATTCCTGCGCACCAGCCGGGCGCACCGAGCCGAACATCAAGATTCCGACAACGAGAAAGAGAGGCGGGAGGACGCGTACCCGCCGCCAACGCCCTCCCCTACGACACGTGGGAGAACCAGGGCTCTCGGTGCCGTAGGGGCGGCCCTTGCGGCCGCCCGCCTCCGCCCGATGTGACGGGCGGGCGGGACGGCCAACCCATTCCCCCACGACGCGATGCGGACGAACGGGGCTCTCGGCCAACACGGCCCTCGCGACGCTCAAAATCTCTGCCGCCGGCGGACGTCGACCAGGTAGATCCCGTTCTCGTCGCGGCGCCCCTGGAGGACGACGGTGTCGGAGATCCACCACTCGACCTGGACGATCGGCTGCTTGCTCGAGTCGAAGGACTGCGAGTACGTCACGAGCAGGTTCGGCGTGATCTGCTTGCCGACCGTCGAGCGCACGTCCCGGGACCGCTCCCCGTGAAGACGGGATCGATCTCGAAGCGCTCGAGCTTGAAGAGCCGCTGCGTCGGCCCCGTCAGCGATGCCCCGTCGCCGCGCCCCCGACGAGGCCGCCGGCCGCCGAGACGATCGAACCGCCCGTGTCGGTCGTCGTGCTCGCGCCGGGGGCCGTGCCGGTCAGGAGCAGGCCGACGATCGTCTCGTCGGGCAGCGGCGGATCGGAGGAGAAGGCTCGTCTGGATGCGGGGCCACGTCCCGACGAGGCTCACCACGAGGTCGTATCCCTTGATCTCCGCGCGGGCGCGGATGTCGATGATCGGCTCGAACCCGCTCGGTGTTGGCGAACGTGATCGTGCCGGACTCGATCTCATACCGAACGTCGCGGAACGTGATGCGCCCCCCTTCGTCCAGGAAGATCTGCCCGACGAGCGTCGGCTCGGCGATCGTTCCGCGCGCGAGAAGGTCGACGGTGGCCGTCAGCCGGGCGACGTTGTTGCGGACCTCGAGCGCGGCGGCGGAGACGATGCGCACCTCGAGCGCCGTCGCTCGCCTCCACGGCTCCTGCGCCGCGATGGCGCCGGCGGGCGGCTGCGCGCGAGGAGGTCGGAGAGCGTCAGCTCGAAGTCCCTGCGAGTACGTCCCGCGCTGCAGGACGACTTCGCCCCGCACGATGTTCGAGCCGGACAGGCCCGTGGCGACGAGGTCCGCGTCCACGACGAGCCTCAGGTCCTGCGGGTAGCGCACCGCCACGTGGCGCGCCTGGACGGAGACGCGGAAATCCTCCGAGCGAGAGCCCCTTCATCGAAAAGTTGCCGGCGGCGAAGACGTCTCCCTCCGCCCGTGTGCGCGCGCGCCTCGACGTCCCCGCGCGCGCCGCGGAACGTGACGCTGCCGTCGATCGTCGTCCAACATCTGGGCGAGGCCCGTCATCCGGTACTTCCCGTTCTCCACGCGCACCGACCCGGAGAGGACCGGCGCCTCGAAGGTCCCCGCCGCGCGCACGTCCACCAGGAGACGGCCCGTCAGAACGAGGTCGGGCGAGAGGATCGAGAGGAGCGAGGCGTCGATCGGGCCGGAAACGGACAGGGCGAGGCTCGCGGGCTTCGCGAGGCCGATGGAGCCACCGATCTTGACGGCCGTGCCCTCGCCGTCGGCTTCGAACTCCTGCAGCGTCAGCTTTCCCGCCGGCCACGGTGATCGGGACGTTCTTCTTCGTCGCGAGAAGGCCGGGTCTCCCCGGGAAATCGAGCCGGGCGCGCGTCACGGTGAACGACCCGGAGGGGAATTCCCCGCTCTGTTCCGGCAGCGTCAGGTTGCCGTTGAACGCGAGCGATCCCCCGCCTCCCGCGGGAAGGGCCGCCGGCGTGAAGAGAAGCAGCGCCCCGAGATCCGCGGCGTCCACGGCGATCTCCATCCGGGCCGGCTTTCCGAAGAGGTCCCCTTTCGCGTTGACCGTCCACCGCTCCGGAACGGCGACGGAGCCGTCGAGGACTCCGCGCGTCATCGTGGCCTCGAGCTTCGGCTCCAGGTTCTCGGGGATGGCGTGCCCGTAGAACGCCGCCTGCGAGAGCGAGGCGGAGAGCTTCAGGTCCGGATGATCGAGCAAGCCGCCGCCCGTGACCTGAAACGAGATTTTCCCCGACAGGTCGGGAGAGACCGGTCGCAAAAGATCCACCGCATCGATGGGAACGGCGTCCCCCGCCAGGCGCGCGTCGAACGTCCGCTCCTTGATCTGAAGCGAGCCGGCGCCGCCGATCATGCCGCCTCCCAGTCGCGGCGCGCACTTCGTCGAGCGCGAAGCGGCCGGGCTCGAAGCGGACGGTGCCCGTGACGAGCGAGATCTTCTGCCCCCAGACGACGGCGTTGGAGAGCTCGATCGGCCCGCCTCCCGTGACCGCGTCCGGCGGGTTCCCGGCGACGCGAAGGTTCCCGGTCACCGCTCCCTGGACGGGGAAGTCGAGCTCCAGGTATTGCAGCAACCGTGGCAGCGGATATCCGCGCGTGGAGACCGCGAGATCGAACTTCGGCTGGCCGCGCGCCGGCCGGTAGCGGACCGTCCCCTCGAGGGCGAGGTTCGCGTCGCCGTCGTAGGCGCGGAGGGGACGGAAGAAGAACGCTCCCTCGCGCATCTCCACCGAGCCGCGGATGCTGCCGAAGGGGACCCCGGAATAATGCGCGTCCTCGGCGGCGATCTGCGCGGTCGCATCGGGCTCGGCCCACGTGCCGGCGAGATGTCCCGCAATCTCTCCGCTGCCGCCGAGGCCGAGTCGCCCCGGCTTTTCTCCGCCGGCCGCCATGAAGTTCTGGAAGACCCGGTCGATCTCCGACAAGTCCCGCGAGCGCAAGCTGGAAGTCGAAGTCCGGCTGCCAGACGCCGATCCTGAGTCCTGCCCGCAGCTCGATCGAAGACTGCGGGAAGCGGAGCGTCACTCCTTCCAGCCCGATCCGCCCGTTGACGATCGCGAGCGCGCCTCCTCCCGACGTGGGAACGCCGAAGCGGCCGCGCCACGAGCGAGGAGGGCGGCCCCGCCGCGACGGAGATCGTGCCGCCGCCGTCGGCGCGCGAAATCCCCGCTTCGCCCCACCGGAGGCCGCGGTAAGGCTGGCGGCGCCGGAGAGCCCCGTTCCCGGCAGGCCGATGTCGCCGAAGAAGCGCTCGAGTGAGATTCCCGAGCCCTCGATCGCGAGCGTCATCGGCTGGGGCTTTCCCACGTGAGGTTCCCGATGCGGAGGACGCCGGTGGCCTTTCCGCCAGCGTAACCGGCACGGCTCGATGCGCGCCGTGAGCGTCGGCGGGACGCGCCGCGACGGTCGCGGAGATGTTCTCGAACGTGAATTGGTTCGCCTTCACCCGGGGCGCGCCGACGGTCGGCCGCGATGCGAAACCCTCCGGCCGGCGGGATCTCGATGCGGGCGTCCACGCGGGCGCCGCCGGAGAAGCCGAGCGCGGAATGGAAGATTCTCTCGACTTCGTCTACGGACACGTCGCCGGAGGCGTGGAACACTGCGTTGGCGGCGCCGAAAGTCTCCAGAGCCCCCGAGGCGTGGAGACGCCCGAAGGCGCCGGCGAGATCGACCCCCTCGAACGTGATCCCCCGAGCCGAATCGAGCGTGAACCGCGTCGAGAGGGACGTCACGAGCGGCTCCGCCCCGCGCAGCTTGAGCGTCGCGCGGCGAGCCTCGAGCGATCCGCGGTAGCGGTCGCTCTCGACCGAGACCATCTCGGCCGCGAAGTTCTCGAGGCTGCCGTCGAACCCGAGCTGCCGCCCCGAGAGCTCGAGGATCCCCTCCTGCATGAGCACCGAGCCGATCTGGACCTTGACGCCCCCCTTCGACGGGCCGGAGAGGCCGGGAGGAAGGTTCCAGCTTGCCGTTGGACAGCTGCGCGAGCATGACCCGCGGGCGCAGGGCGCGGATCTTCCCCAGGCGGAGCTCCTGTGCCGACGAGCGACACGCCGCCGCCGATCGAGATCTCTTCCGCGGTCAGCAGCGGGCCGGGGAGGCTCGGGTCGTTGGCGATCCGCACGTCCGCCAGGCGCACCGACGGAGGAAACACGCGCAGCTCCACCGTCTGGAACGTCACGGCGCGCCCGAGCGCTTCCTGCAGGCGCGTCTGCGAGACGCCGTGGATCAGGTTCTGAAACCGCTCGGACGTCCAGACCGCGTATGCCGCCGCCACCAGGAAGACGAGGATGATCCCGAAGAGCCGCAGCGGCGGCAGGTGATGGGCCTTGAACCCGTGGTCCGGCGGCTCCGGCGGTGCGCTGTCGGGAGTCTCCGGCTCCGCCATGGCTAGCTCTCCAACGGCCGGAGCGTGCGACGTTCTCCGCTCGATGTTCTACGTTCGAAGCGGAATCCCAACGCAGAACGGAGAACGTCGCACGTCGAACGCAACATCAGACACCCCAGTTCAACTTCTCCGCGAGGTTCTGGTAGTTGTCCGACTCCGGCGGGCGCAACAGCGTGACCGGCGACCCGCTCTGGCGCACTTCGACGACGCATCCCGGCGGGATGGAAACCGCGCCTGCCCGTCGAGCGTCAGCTAGACGGCGTCCCGACGCCTGTTCCGCTGACACTCAGGCCGAGCTTCGTCGAGGCCGGCACCACGAGCGGCCGCTGGGTGAGCGTGTGAGGAGAGATCGGCGTCATGACCACGGCCGCCAGCGAGGGATCGAGGATCGGTCCGCCGGCGGAGAGATTGTAGGCGGTCGAGCCCGTCGGCGTCGCGACGATGACCCCGTCTCCGCGGAACCGGGCGATGGAACGTCCTTCGATCGAGATCGTGAACGTCGAGATACGTCCGGTCGCTTCGCGGTTCAGGACGGCGTCGTTCAACGCCCGATACTCCCCCGGTCGGGCCTCCCGTGATGGCGACGTCGAGCCGGCCGCGCCGGTCCTCGCGGAACCTCCCGTCAGGACCTCGTCCAGCCGGGAGAGCGCCTCCTTCGGCTGCAAGCCCGTCGAGATAGCCGACCGCTCCGACGTTGACGCCGAGAACGGGTACGGACCGCGGGGCTTCCCGCGCCACCGACAGCAGCGTTCCGTCTCCGCCGAGGACGAGAACCAGATCGCCAGTCGGGCGATGCGCTCCCGTTGCACGCCGTCGTCCCGGCCCAGCGCCCTGGCTGTCTCGTCGAAAACGATCTCCAAGCCCCGCCGCGAGATCGCCGCTCGAGCGACGCGGTCAGGCGCAGAGCCGCTGGCGACATCTTCGCCACGAGGCCGATGCGCCGGAACCTGCTCCGGCTTTTCGCCCGCGACCCCTTCATGTGCCTCAATTTACACGAGATTCAGAAGTCAGGTTAGCAGGTGTCAGGTGAAATGCGGGTGTCCGGTGCCAGGTATCAGATGTCAGGTTGGGCGCCGGGCTCGCGTCCCTGATACCTGACACCTGATACCTGATACCTGCTTTTTCACCCAGACGCCGGCCCTCGGCGGAACACCAACAGGAACTCCTGGTTGCCGCGACGCCCCCTTGATCGGCGACGGGATCACCCCCTCGCACAACAGGCCGAGGCCCGAGCCGAACTGCTCGATCTCCGAGACGACGCGCTCGCTGCACCGCCGCCGCCCGGACGACCCCGCCGCGCGGGACGTCCGGCCTCCCCGCTTCGAACTGCGGCTTGACGAGCACGACCACGCGCGCCGCCGGCGCGAGCCGCGCGAGGAGGGCGGGGCAGCACTTGCCGGACGGAGATGAACGAGAGGTCCACCGCTGCGAGCGCGACCGGCTCGGGAAGATGCCCGGCCGAGAGCTCGCGCGCGTTGACCTTCTCCAACACCACGACGCGCGGATCGGCGCGCAGTTTCGCGTCGAGCTGCCCGTACCCGACGTCGATCGCGTACACGCGCCGGGCGCCGCGCTGGAGCAGGCAATCGGTGAAGCCGCCGGTCGAAGCGCCGACGTCCGCGCAGACGAGGCCGCGCGGGTCGATCGAGAACGTCTCGAGCGCCGCCGCGAGCTTCACGCCTCCGCGCGACACGTAGGGATGCTCGGCGGCCCGCGACGCGGACCACCGCGTCGTCGCCGACGGCCGCCCCCGCCTTCTCCGCCCGCCGCCCATCCACCTCGACGCGCCCGGCGAGGATCATCCCCTGGGCCTTCTCGCGAGTCGGCGCGAGGCCGCGCGCGACCAGCAGCACGTCGAGCGTCTTCGGCGGGGCCTCAGTTCTCGGTTTCCAGTCAGTCAGTTCGCGGGTCGCAGAACTTACATCTGTTAACTGACGTCTGATCCTCCCCGAAGTTGATCATGACCTTCATCGATCCTTCGGGGTCCTTCGCGCGCGCAAACGCCTCGCGGCGCTTCTCGAGCGGAAATCGATGCGTGACGAGGTCCGCGACGGCGACGCGGCGGGAGGCAAGGAGCTAGAGCGCTTCGCGCGTCTCGTCGGGTCCGCAGGAGTAGGAAGGCACGACGACTGACCTCGCGGAAATAGAGGTCGTGGCCGGGGAGCGCGACCTCCTCGCCGGGAGGCGTCATCGTGAAGACGAGGAGCGTCCCGCCCGGCGCGACCGCGTCGTCGGCCGCGCGGACGACGCCGCCTTTCCCGGCCCGACGAACACGAAGTCGTAGCCCTCGCCGGCGGAGAGGCGGAGCGCGCCCTCCGCGATCGCCTCCCGGTCCACGTCGAACGCGTCCGCCGCCGCCCGCCTCCTTCGCCAGTGCGATGCGGAACGGGACCCGGTCGGCTCCGGCGATCCGCCCGGCGTCCTCGCGCGGGCGAGCCGCACGGCGAGCTGTCCCGACCGTGCCGAGGCCGATGACGAGGATCGACTCCCCCGCCTGGAAGCCTCCCCGGCGAAACGCCTTCACGACGGTCGCCAGCGGCTCGATGAAGCTCGCCTCCTCGAACGTGAGGCCGTCCGGAACCTTCAGGGTGTCGCGCGCGAGGTTGCCCGCCGGGATCCGCACGTATTCCGCCATTCCGCCCGGATCGAGTCGCGACGACCTCCACGCCGTGCAGTGGACGAAGCGCCCGGCGCGGCACTCGCCGCACTCGAGACACGGCGCATGGTGGTGAGGCGCGACCCGGTCCCCCTTTTTGAAAGACGTGACCCCGGCGCCGACCTCGATGATCTCGCCGGCGATCTCGTGCCCGATGACCTGCCCGGCCTTCTTCGCGACGTACCAGTCGATCAGGTCCGAGCCGCAGATGCCGGCGGCCCGCGTCTGGAGCAGCGCCTCGCCCGGCCCGGCGGCCGGCACCGGCACCTCGACGACCGAGATGGAGCCTCCCGTTTCGATGCGCACCGACTTCATGGCGTCGCCAATTCCACGCGGTCGGCTCGCTCGTTCGACCCGAGACCGGGTTGACGATACGGAGGAACTTGAACTGATGGAAGTCCGTGTCCGCGGTGCGGATCTCGCTCAGGCCGTGCTCTTTCATCAGGACCGCGGTGTGAAAGTCGTGAAGGAGGTTCCGGGCGACGGAAGGGTACGCCTCCCGCATCTCCGCCAGCACGCCGGCGTGACGCTCGGGCTCCACGAGCATCCCGAACGCGGGGGTGTCGAAGAGCGCCTCGAGGAAGCCCCAGGCCTGCCCGATCTTCAGGGGGCGCTCCAGGACGGCGCGATGCGTGGTCATTCGCAGAAACTCGTAGAAGACCGTCCAGGTCGAAAACCACGGAGTCGTGCCGCGGCGCCAGCGCTCCACGAGCGCGCGCGCCCGGGCGTGCTCCCGGAATTGCCTCGATGCGGCATAGATCAGGATATTCGTATCCACGACGAACACGCTAGCGGCCTTCCATCGCCCTTTCCAGCGCGTCCCGGTCCGCGACGTCCACCCGCGCGCGCCCCGTATCGAACGACGGGAGAGGGCGCAGACGCCGATGGCGGCGTGGTTGCGAGAGTCCCTTCCGGATGAACTCCTCGACGAGCGCGGACAGCGTCCGACCTTCCTGGACGGCCTGCTTCTTCAGCTCCCCGAAGAGGTGATCCGGGACGATGAGGGTCGTCTTCATACCATTTATTCTTTCCAGAAGTACGGAAATATGGCAACGGACACGGGCGGACCCTCACGGCTTGATGAGGTAACGAATCCCGTCGCCGAGCGCCTGCGCCTGAAGAAACCGGGGGACGTCCGTGAGGGAGCCGCTTCGCGTGATCAGGGGACGGGGATCGACCTCGCCGGTCGCGAGCAGGGACATGGCGGCGCGCGTCTTCCTCCGGGGTGTAATGGAAGGAGCCGGCGAGGGAGATCTCCGAGTAGTGGAGGCGAGCGGCGTCAAAGGTGACGGCGGCGCCGGGCGCGCAGCCGCCGAAGAGGAGGACTCGGCCGCCGGAGGCAACGAGCGAAGGGAGCCGCTCCCAGACCCGCGGGTCGCCGGTGCAGTCCACGGCGGAATCAGCGGCGATGCCGGCGGCGGGTTCGCGCGAAACGTCCACGACCTGCGCGCCGAAGCTCGCGGCGGCTTCGAGACGCCCGGCGCCGCGGCCGGCGACGATCGCCTTCGCGCCCCGAGCGCGAGCCGTCGCGGCCCAGAGAAGGCCGAGCGCCCCCGCGCCGTAGATCAGGAGCGTCTCCGGCGGCGGAGTCCCGAGCCGGTTCCATCCGTGCAGGACCGAGGCGAGCGGATCGAGGAACGCGGCGATCTCGTCGGGAAGGTCCGCCGGAGGCCGGTGGAGGTTCGACCGCACGACCGGCGCCGGCACGCGCAGAAACTCCGCGAACGCGCCCCACGTTCGTTCCGCGTGAGCGAGGGCGCAGAGGTTCGCGCGTCCGCCGAGGCAGTCGCCGCAGGTCCCGCACGGCCCCGACACCGCGGGCACGACCCGATCGCCGGCGCGAAATCCGGAGACTCCTTCGCCGGCTTCGACGATCTCGCCGCAGGCCTCGTGCCCCATCGTCACGGGGAGCGTGATCCTCGGGTGTCCCCTCGCGAGAAGCTTCAAGTCCGTGCCGCAAGTCAGCGCGGCGCGAACACGGAGCACGACCTCGCCCGGACCCGCGCGGGGAACGGGAAGATCCCGTTCCTCGTACTTCCCGACCGCCGTCTGGACGAAGGCCCTCACAGGACGAATTGTGAATCGCGAATCGAGAATTGTGAATTCAACATTCCCGGATACTCACAACTCACGATTCACGTTCTCTTCAGGGCTGCTCGTCCGGCGAGGCCGTCAGGAAGAACGAGTCTCCGGAGATGTTGTCCACGGTCGCCGCGTAGAAGAAAACCGGACCGCCGGCCGCGGTCGCCACGAGCACCGCGTTGGCCGTCACGACTCCGCCCGCGTTCATCGTCGCCGTCAGATTGCTGACCTGCGCCGCCTCGAGCGGCGCCCATACGCGGGTGAAAGGGTTCCCGATCGGAGCGCCCGTGGCGCCATCGGTGAGCTTGAACGTCACCGTGACCGGGACCGGGTTGGGGTTGTAGGCCCCGCCATTGGTGCGGAACCCGGACGTGAGGCTCGGAGTGCCGGCCACGCCGAGGAATACCGCGCGAGTCGTCGCTGCGCTCGAGGACAACGCCGGAACTCCGAACCCGTAGCTCGGCGGTGACGACGGCGTGAAGAGCCGCGATTGCGCCGTGATCGGGCCGCTGGCCGGGTCCCACGACAGCTCGATCGCTCCCCCGCTTTCCGGGACGCCGAAGAGAGTCGCGACGATGTCCGCGATCAACCTCGATTCCCTCGGCGCCAGCGTGATCGCCCGCGGACTCCCGCACCCGATGCCGCCGAAGCAGCGGTACGTTGCGGTCGCGATGGTCGCCTTCGTGAAGGAGCGGTTCAGGATCCAGACGTCAGAATGGAAGAACGTCCCACTCGCGCCGTGGATCGACGCCGCGACGGGGATCGTCACGACCGGGTGCGTGACCGAAAGAAAAGCGTCGTCGAAGTTCGCGGTGACGGAACCGCCGGCGGCCGCCTTGAACACGAGGAGCTGGAAGCTCACGGCGACCGTCCCCGCGGGGGCCTGGACCGCCGTCGCGGCCAGGCTCTGCCAGTTTCCGGACGGGGTGAAGTCAACTCTCGAGGAGCCGATCCCGGAGCCGGAACAGATGGGGTTCGTGTAGAAGTTCACGAGAATGTAGACCGTCGAGTCCTGCTGGCCCGGCGACACGCGAGCCTTCGCTCCATAGTCGTAGAAGACCCCGGGGGTCGCGGTGCGGCATTGAAGGAGGCCAGGGTTGCGGGAGGTGACCGCCGAGTTATTCGTCACGAGCGCGGAGCCGGAGGACGGCGATCCGTTCGCGTCGAGCGTCGAGAAGGCATTTGTCCCGAAGGGCGGATCCGCCTGGCTCCACGAAGAGATGTCGGTGTCGAAGGAGCCGTTTAGGAGCAGGTTCTGGGCGCCGGCTCGAGTCGAGAGCGAAGCGGCGAGGAGGGCCGGCAGGAGCCATCGCGCGGGCCGAATCATGGAGACCTCCGTTCAGGACTTCCTTTCGCCGACGAACTTCGCGAGATCCGGCAGACGGCCTCCGCCGTTGGGCAGGGCGCGCGCCGCGGCGATCGCCTCCTCGACTTTCTTCACCAGCATCGATCGGGAGTGCTCGACGCCCCACACCGCGGGAAAGGTCGCCTTGCCGGCGGCGGCGTCCTTTCCCGAGCTCTTCCCGAGCGTCGCGGCGTCGGACTCGACGTCCAGCAGGTCGTCCTTGATCTGGAAGGCGAGGCCGATCGCGCTCCCGTAAGCGTCCAGGCGCTCGAGGTCCTCGTCGCCGGCGAAGGAGAGGAGACCGCCGGCCGCGAGCGAGGCGCGGATCAGGCGGCCTGTCTTGCTCTCGTGGATCCGCTCGACGAGCTCCTCGGACGGGTGCGGGTCCTTCTCCGCCTCGAGGTCCGCGACCTGGCCGCCGATCATGCCCGTCGTGCCGATCGCGTCGACGACGGCGTTGATGACCTTCCCCTTCACTTCGGTGTAGATCTCCTCCTCCGGGTAGCGCGCGAGCGTTCCGAGGCCGTGCGTCAGGAGCGCATCGCCGGCGAGGATCGCGATCGCCTCTCCAAAGACCACGTGACAGGTCGGCACGCCGCGGCGCAGATCGTCGTTGTCGAGCGCGGGCAGATCGTCGTGGATGAGCGAATAGGTGTGGATCATCTCCAGGCCGCAGGCCGGCGCGAGCGCCGGGCCCGACTCGCCGCCGATCGTCTCGGCGGCCGCGAGGCAGAGGATCGGGCGCAGGCGCTTCCCGCCGGCAAAGAGCGAATGCCGGATCGCGCGGTGGAGGGTCGCCGGCCAGGCGCCCTCCGGAGGGAGGAGACGGGACAGCTTCCCGTCCACCTCCTCCTTGCGCGTGGCCAGGTATTCCGTTACCTCGGTCAACCCGAAGCAATTTGCCTCAACCAAACGATCTCCTGCAATCTCAGGGCTCGCCCCCGGCTTGAACTCTCACGGCCGCCGGTCGCGAAACGACCGCCGCGGCCTCTTAGCCGTCTGGATCCTCCCCGGAGATTTCACCCGATTCGAAGGGCGCCGTCTTCCACTCGGCGGCGGATTCCTTCAACACGACCTCGACGGACTTCTGCACGTCGGTCAGCCGCCCGTCGCAGAAGCGCGCCAGCGCCATCCCTTCCTGGAAGAGCTCGAACTGTTTCTCCAGGCCGAGCTCGTCGGACTCGATGGCCGCCACGATCGCCTCCAGCCGCTCCATCGCCTCCTCGAAGCTCTTCTCTTTCCGGACTTTCGCGGTCATTCGGGCTTCTCCTCGAAAAGGAAATCGAACAAAGGGAGAGCGGCGGACGGCGCCGCGCGGGGGCGGCTGGGGACTCGGGACTCGGGACTCGGGACTCGGGTCGTTTGGCCGACGACCGCTTTCAGCTCCCCCTCGTGGAGGCGGACGCGGATTCCCTCGCCGGGGCGCACCTGCGAGGCCGAGAGGAGCGGGGCCCGCGCGCCCTCCCGGAACGCGACGGCGTAGCCGCGCGCCAAAATCGCGAGCGGGCTCAGGACTTCCAGCTTCGAGGCGTCCCGGGAGAGCCGCTCGTGGCGGCGCTCGATCGAGCGGCGCATCCGCTCCTCGAGGGACGCCGACAGCCCCGCGACCCGCTCCCGTCGCGCGGTCGAGCTCGACGATCCTTCGCGAAGTTGCCGAGCACCTTGCGCGCCGAGGCGAGAGTCGCCGCGAATTCCCGCGGGCGCCGCTCCAGCGCCTTGACGAGCGCGTCCAGGCCCTGCCCGACGCGCTCCTTCCATTCGCGCAGCTTGTACCGAAAGCGCAGCAGCCCCTCCGCGCGCGCGAGCGCCGTCAGGCGACCCCGCTCCATCCCGAGCCGCGACCGGAAGGCGCGCGTCACGCGCCCCCGGCAGTCGGAGAGCCGGCGGACCAGGGCGTCCTTTCTTTCCACGACGAGCTCGGCCGCGGCCGAGGGCGTCGGCGCCCGCAGGTCCGCGACGAGGTCGCTCACCGTGACGTCGGTCTCGTGGCCGATCGCGGAGATCGTCGGGATGCGCGACGCCGCGAGCGCACGCGCGACCCGCTCGTCGTTGAACGGAGCGAGATCCTCCGGGAGAGCCGCCGCCGCGCGCCACGATCAGCACGTCGAAGCCCTCCTGCCGGTTGAATGCCCGGATCCCCTCGGCCACCTCGGCCGCGGCGCCGTCCCCCTGCACCCGGACCGGGTAGATCGTGATCGCGAGCCCTTCGTGCCGCCGCCGTAGCACGTTCAGGATGTCGCGGATCGCCGCCCCGGTGGGAGAAGTCACGATCGCAATCCGCCGGGGCAGCGCTGGAATGCGGCGCTTGCGAGCGGGATCGAAGAGCCCCTCGGCGGCGAGCTTCGCCTTGAGCTGCTCGAAGGCGAGCTGCAGCGCCCCCGCTCCCACCGGCTCGATCGCGTACGCCTTGATCTGGAACTTCCCCTGCGGCGCCCAGAGGTCGAGGCTCCCGCGGACGACGACCTCCAGGCCGCTCGTTACGCGAAAGGGGACGCGCGCCAGGTCCGACGCGAAGATGATCGCATTCAGGCACCCGGTGCGGTCTTTCAGGGTGAAGTAGCCATGTCCTCCCCGCTGCTCCCAGCGGCTGATCTCGCCGACCACGGCGATGTCGCGCCACTGCGTCCGGAGCTTTCCCGCGACCTCGGCAAGCAGCTCGGAAACGGTGTAGGGCCGCGGAGGAGCCGCAGCCGGAACAGCGCGCGGAAACATGGAAGACATTCTAAGCGCTCGGCGCGAAGGTGTTAGGCCAAGGTGTCAGGGACCAGGGATCAGGGAACCTGCATTTCCCCTGACACCTCAAACCTGACACTGACACCGTCTACACATCTGCCTGTGTCATGGCGCGGGAGAAGGGAACCGCGAGGACGAGCAGCGTCGCCATCTCGACCTCCGTGTCCCCGAAGTTGTATTCGAAGAAGCCGGCGATGAAGAGGGCGGTCCCGGCGAGGAGGGCTCCGGCCAGGAGCGCGGCGCGGTCCGGTCTTGTCTCGCGGCGAAGGAGCCGAATCGTCCGCGCGAAGAAGAGGGCCATGATCCCGAGATACGTCGCGGCGGCGAAGAGGCCGTTGGCCGCGGCGATCTGGAGGGTGTTGTTGTGAAGATGCGGGACCTCCCATTGCGGCGCGTCCTCGTCGCGGTAGAGAACATAGTAGCGCTTCACCATCTCCGGGCCGATGCCGAAGAGCGGGGCCTCGCGGATCATGCGCACCCCGGCGTGGACCATCGCGATCCGGTCCCGGTTCGTGCGGTCGTCGAGAGACGCGATCGAGGCAATCCGCGCGCGGATCTCCGGAGGAACCAGGAAGAAGAGCGACGAGGAGCGCGGGGACGAGGAAGAAGAGCCCCTTCGGCTTGCGCACGAGAAGATAGAGCGCGACGGCCGCGAGCGATCCGACGTAGGCGTTGCGCGTGAAGGTCAGGACCATCGCGGCGAACGGGATCGCCGCCAGGAGCCCGATCCACCGCCGGCGGCCGCGCTCCTCGAACGCGAACCCGAGCAGCAGGCAGCCGGCGATCATCGTGAGGCCCGAGAACGTCATCCAGTGCGAGAGCGTCGCCATGATCCGGTTCTCGAGATCGTCGCCGCCATGGGCAAACTGCCAGAAGCCGACGAGAGACAGCGCGACCGCGTTCGCGGAGAGCGCGAGAAAGACGATTCGGATTTTGCGCGGCTCGTCGAACAGATCCATGGCGATCGGGAGCAGGAGCAGGAGCAAGACGCCCGCCAGGTGACGGACGCTCACGGCCGGATCGCGCGAGAACAGGGTCGAGAGCGCGGTCAGGAGGGCGAGCAGGCCGGCCAGCGCGACGATCGGGGACGAGAGAGACGGCGCCCAATGCCCGCGCCGGCGCGTCTCCAGCAGCCAGGCGACGAGAAGCATCGCGCAGGCGACGTAGGCGGGAGAGATCTGGGAGACGAGGAGCGCGACGAGAACGAGCAGGGGGAAGAGAATGGCCCGGAGTCTCACCCCGCTCGTTTCCGGTTTCCCGCTTCCCGCGTTCCGATCGCGCTCAGCGGGCTTGCGAGCCGGGGAGCGCCTCTTCGATAAGCATCACGGGGATGTCGGAGACGATCGGGTAGACCAGGTCGGCCTGCTTCGAATAGAGACCCTGCGTCACGACCGGCTCCTCGCCGCGGAACTTCTCCCGGTACTTCTCGACGAGCTGCCGCCGCGTCTCGTCCTTCAACTCGATCAACTCGAGCGGCCCCTTCGTCTTGGGGCACACGAGAATGGCTAGGAGTTCGGGATCAACAGCCATCAAGAACCTCCGGGTTGAGAGTTTATCCTCCCGGGTGATGCGGGTGAAGGTGTCAGGTTGGAGGTTTCAGGTCAAATGCGGGTTCCAGGTATGAGGTGTCAGGTGTCCGGTGAAGACCCGGGCTCCCGTCCCTGACACCTGATCCCTGGCACCGGATACCTGCATTTTCCCTGACACCTCTTCCCTGACACCTTCTATCCTCCCTCCGTGCGAATCCTGAATCTGGTCGCGGGCGAGAAATGGACGGGGCCGGCGGCGGTGGTCTTCGATCAGACCGCGGCGCTCATCGCGGCGGGTGTCGAGGCGCAGTTCGCGATGGTCGAAGGGAGTCTCCTCGCGCAGCGTGTTCTGCCGCTCGGGTGGGCGAGGCCCCTCATCACGCATCCGCGCACTCCCGGCAATATCCTTCGAGATGCCCGCCGCCTTCGCGAGACCATCCTGCGCGAGAAGTTCGATGTCCTGCACGCCCATACGACGCACGACCACGGGCTCGCCGTCCTGGCGGCCCGAGGCACGGCGGCCTGTGTCGCGCGCACGCTCCACCACCTGAGATACGCGCGTCCCGGCCTCGCCTCGCGCGCGCTCTTCCCGCGCACGCGCGGGTTCGCCTTCGCCAATCGCGCGATCGCGGACGCGTTCGGCTCGGCGGGAACCGTCCTGGCGCCGGTCGTGGACACCGAGCGGTTCCGGCCTCAGACCGGGTCCCCGGCGGAGCGTCCGGAAGGGCTCGTCGTCGCCGGCGCCGTAGGCAAGATGGCGGCGGGGCGCGGACACGAGGAAGCGATCCGCGCCGCGGCGGGAATCCCGAAGCTCGTCCTGGAGCACGTCGGGCACGGAGAGCGGATGCCGGAGCTGAAGGAGTTCGCCGCCGGGCTCGGAGCCGCCGGGCGGAACGCATGGCACGGCTATCAGGAAGAGGCACTTCCGGGCCTCTACCGAACCTGGGACGTCTTTCTCTTCACCGCTTCCGGCTCGGACCAGGGACAGCGCGCGATCCTGGAAGCGATGGCGAGCGGCCTCCCGATCGTGACACTCGACATCCCCGGCGTGCGCGACCTCGTGACCGACGGCGAGGAGGGATTCATCGCTGCCGGCGTCGAGGGTCTCTCGGAAGCCCTCACGAAGCTCGCCGCGTCGGAAGAGACGCGCCGCCGGATGGGCGAGAAAGCTCGCCGACGCGCCCTCGCGTTCACCGCGGACCGCTTCGTCGAAAACGCAGCGCCCTTCTACGACGCGATCCTGCTGTAGGGGCGGGGCTTGCCCCGCCCGCCCCCCGTCGGTTCCTCGAGGGAGTCGGGACATCGAGAGCAATCGCCGGGCAATCGGAGATGCGTTCCCTTCTCCACGACGTGGCCGATTCGAGAGGGGCGGGAGGCGCAAGCGCCTCCCCTACAGGCACGCGGGGCGATCGGAGCCGCGAATCAGGTGCCTGTCTTCTCCGTGCGCTCGAGTTCCCAGAGGCGGGCCCACTTCAGAAAGACGCCGTAGGCCTGCAGGGCGCAGACGACGAAGCCGGGGAGGCCGTCGAGGAAGCCGGCCTCGAGCACGAACATCCGGAAGAACCGCCACGCGGGGCGCAGCGCGACCTCCACGAAACCGGCGCGGCGCCCCGCCTGCGCGAGATCCCGAGCTCCCCACTCCGCGTAACGGTGGAGCTTCTCGAGATACTGCGGCATCGACCGGAACGTGTAGTGGAGGAGCGGCGCGTCGAGCGTCGGCGTCGGCCCCTCCGGATGCATGTCCGCGTGGACGCGCTGCTCGGGATAGCGAGCCGAGCCGCGCCGCAGCAGCCGCACGACCCGGTCCTGTCCCCACCCCGAATGCCGGATGACTCGCTGCGCGAACACGTTGTCGCGGCGCAGCTGGTAGTGCTCGGCGGAGGGCCCCTTCGCCAGGAGGTCTTCGATCTCCCGCGCGAGCGCCGGCGTCACGCGCTCGTCCGCGTCCACGATCAGGACCCACGGATTCGCGGCCTGGTCCATCGCCCAGTTGCACTGCGGCCCGTTCCCCGCGTACTCGTGCTGAAGGACGCGCGTCTTCGGAACCGCCATGGCGATCTCGACCGTCCGGTCCGTCGAGAACGAATCCACGACCAGGATCTCGTCCGCGAACGAAAGAGAAGAAAGGCAATCCGCGATGTTCCCCTCTTCGTTGAATGTCGTGACAATCGCGGTCAACTGCCGATCGGGTGATCGGGTGATCGGGTGATCGGGTGATCGGACCACGGGGGTCAGACTCCGGTCGATCGCTCGATCACCCGATCGCAGATCACCCGATTCTTCCTAGTCGACTCGCACCTGGACTCGCTCGATGCCGTCGGCCTTGCCGGTCTCTTCATCCACGGAAATGACGCATCCCGAGAGGCGGATGTCGCGCTTGGCGGTCTCGAAGCTGCGGGGCGTCTGGGCGAGGAACTTCTCGATGATCCGGTCGCGGGTGAAGCCGATGATTCCCTCGTAGGCACCCGTCATCCCGGCGTCCGTCAGGTAGGCCGTGCCGCCGGGCCGGATCGTCTCGTCCGCGGTCGGCACATGGGTGTGGGTGCCGACGACGGCGGAGACGCGGCCATCGAGGTACCAACCGATGGCCTGCTTCTCCGAGGTCGCCTCCGCGTGCATGTCCACCAGGATGACCTTGACGTCCTTCGCCCGGGCAAGCTCCTCGTCGGCCACTCGAAACGGGGAATCGGCGTTGGCCGGCATGAAGACCTGTCCCTGCAGATTCAGGACCCCCACGCGGATCCCCGCCGCCGTGGACTGCACCGTGAAGCCGCGGCCGGGATTTCCCGGAGGATAGTTGGCGGGCCGCAGCAGCCGGTCCGAGGTATTCAGCGCCTCGTAGATCTCCTTCTTGTCCCAGATGTGATTGCCGGAGGAGAAGACGTCGATCGGCATCTTCGACAGCTCCGCGAAGAGCTCGTTGGTCAGCCCGAACCCTCCGGCCGCGTTCTCGATGTTGACGACGGTGAAGTCGATGCGCCGCTTGTCGATCAGCGGAAGCAGCGCGTCCTGGAGCGCGCGCCGGCCCGGCGACCCGACGACGTCTCCGACGAAGAGAATGTTCATGAAGACGGGACTCGGGACGCGGGACACGGGACACGGATGAGCTCGAGGCCCTGGCATCCCGAGGCCTGAGTCCCGAGTTCCGAGTCCCGGACACCGAGTCCCGAGTTCCGAGTCCCGAGTCCCGACCCCTCCTCAACGCGCATATTCGATGGCGCGGGTCTCGCGGATCACGGTGACCTTGATCTGGCCGGGGTACTGGAGCTCCGACTCGATCTTCTTGGCCACGTCGCGGGAGAGCCAGAGCGCCTCGTCGTCGCTGACGCGCCCCGCCTCCACGATGATGCGCAGCTCGCGGCCGGCCTGGACGGCGAAGGCCTTCTGCACACCCTTGAACCCGTCGGCGATGTGCTCGAGCTTCTCGAGCCGCTTGACGTAGGTCTCGAGGATCTCGCGGCGCGCGCCCGGCCGCGCGGCCGACAGCGCGTCGGCGCCGTTGACGAGCACGGCCTCGAGCGAGCGCGGCTCGTAGTCGCCGTGATGGCACTCCATCGCGTGGATGACGTCTCCGGACTCGCCGAACTTCTTCAGGACCTCGCGGCCGAGCTCCAGGTGCGTCCCTTCCATCTCGCGGTCGATCGCCTTGCCGATGTCGTGCAGGAGTCCCGCCCGCTTGGCGACTTCCACGTCCGCCCCGAGCTCCGCGGCCATGTTCGTCGCGAGCCAGGAGACTTCCTTGGAGTGCTGGAGCACGTTCTGGCCGTAGGAGGTGCGGTACTTCAGCCTCCCCAGGAGCTTGATGAGCTCCGGGTGCAGGTCCGGGATCGAGAACTCGAGCGCGGTCGCCTCCCCTTCCTGGCGGATCTTCTCCCACAGCTCGGAGCGCACCTTCTCGACGATCTCCTCGATGCGCGCCGGATGGATTCGGCCGTCCGCGATCAACTTCTCGAGCGACAGCCGCGCGACCTCGCGCCGCAGCGGCTCGAATGCGGAGATGACGATCGCCTCCGGCGTGTCGTCGATGATCAGGTCCACGCCCGTCGCGGCCTCGAGCGCGCGGATGTTGCGCCCCTCGCGGCCGATGATGCGCCCCTTCAGGTCGTCGGAGGGGAGCTCGACGACGGAGACGGTCGCCTCGACGACCGTGTCGGACGCGAGCCGCTGGATCGCCATTCCGATCAGGCGGCGCGCTTTCTGCGTGGCCTGCTCGGTCGCCTCCTCCTCGATGCGGCGGATGAGTCCGGACGCCTCCACGCGCGCCTCGTTCTCGATGGACTTGACGAGGTCCCGCTTCGCGTCCACCGCCGTCATGCCCGAGATCTGCTCGAGCCTCTTGCGCTGGTCTTCGACGAGCTGCAGCGCCTCGGCGTGCGTCACCTCCACCCGCTTCTGGGACTCGGCGAGTGCCTTCTCCTTGCGCGAGTGCTCTTCCTCGCGGCGCTCCTGCTGGGCGAGCTTGCGGTCCAGGTTCTCTTCCTTCTGGACCACCCGGTTCTCGAGGGCGGCCACCTCCTGGCGGCGCGCCTGGATCGTCTTGTCGAACTCGGCCCGGGCCGCGAGCACCTTCTCCTTGGCCTCGATCGAGGCCTCGCGGAGCTTGGCCTCCGCCCCCCGGTTGGCTTCCGCCAGGACACGGTCGGCTTCGGTCCGGATGTTCTTGCGCTCGGCCTCGAGCTTCTTCCTGAGGAAGAGGTACGCAGCGGCCGAGATCGCGGCGGCGAGAACGAAGCCCGCCGCGATCGCGATCGCGAGGTCTGTATTCATCTCGACTCCCCCATACCCGGGGGCGCCGAAGCTCGGGCGACGGCTACACGATGATGCGGAAGTCTCTCTCCCGCCGAGGGTTTTCGATCTCCATCACCGGGGCTCTCAAACCGACCACTCGTTTACCTTCGTGTCCGATTTTCTCGGGTAGCCGACGCCGCGCCTTCAGGCGCCCAGGGCGTCGTCCAGTTTTCGAATCAGACGCTCCGCCCGCGCGACCGCGTCGGTCGGATTGTCCCTTCGCTGTCTCTCCTTCTGGTGCAGATCGTCCGATATGTTCAGCGCCGCCAGAATGGCAATTTTTGTCGTGTCGACGGTTGCCGTTCTCTCGGCCACTTCTCTCATCCGTGAATCGACGAAGCGGGCGAGATCGTGAATGTAGGTGCTGTCACCTTCGGCCCGGACGTTGTACGTCTGTCCGAAAATCTCCACCTGAGTCACGCTTCCCCTCCGTTCCAATCGAAAAGCTGACTCCTTTCAGAAGAGCAGTCTAGCCGCTGTCCTCGCGTGGAGTCAACGGCTTAGAATCGGCTGGAGAGTCACGACATGAGACTCGAAACGGCGAACCGCCCTGGTCTCTACGAGATCCTGTCTCCCCTGGGCGCAGGAGGGACGCTGACCCTTCAGACACTCACCTTGCCGGGCTCAACCGCCTTCGTCCGGGTTCGTCTGAGCTTCGCCCGGTCGAACGGCCCAGAAAAGCACGGGCCGCGGCCGCGATCGAGAATGTCTCGAACCGCCGGCCGCGGCCCCCGGTGAATCACCCGCGCCAAAGCGACGCGGGACAACCCCCGCGTCTGGTTTAAGACGCTTGATTAATGGTTCCCGCCTGGATGGCCGTGAACCGGCTGCAGTGAGTTGGCGAGGATGTAGTTGGCAACCGCTGCTCCCGTGGCCTGGCCATCGACACACGCAGTGCGGTAATGAATTCCGGCGAAGACACGGGCGTCCCGGACTTCATCCAGAGCGGTGGAGAAGCTGGCAAAAGAGCGGATGACTCCGAGCAATACGTCGGAGTCCAGGCTGAAGGACGTGGCGTCGCCGAAGATGCTCGCGAGCATGGTCGCTGCGGCGCCGCTGACGGTCGAGTGGGCCGAGGGATACTCCGGATGATTCGGTGTCGTGAGCAGGGGCGCCCAGGTCGGGTCCGCCGCCGTGTCGGGGTTGCCGTCGGTGTCGGCCAGCGCGATCGCGGTCACGGGCCGCCAGGAGACGTAGTGGTATTTCGCGTCCCAGCAGGCGATGGCGGCGTCCGCCATGGCGATGTTCACCAGCGCCAGGAGGCGGGCCTTCTCGGACAAAGTGGCGTGGCGCTCGGCGGCCAGGGATAGCGCGACGTTGTCCCAGAAATAGGTGACCGTGCTGGCCGCCCAGAACCTGGCAAAGAGGGTCTGGTCCGCTGAGCGGGTCGGGCTCGAGAGACTGCCCATAGACTTGGTTTCATTGAAGTCCGTCGTATACCGAGCGGTGGTCAACGCCGGAGGTCCGGCGGGTCGGAACTGAGAAGGCGAGTCGATCGCCCAGGGAGTCATGTAGGCAAACTGCGGTGCGGCTCCGGGCAGGAACCCGGGAGGAGTCGGACGCCACTCTCCGACGGCGTTTCCGCCCAGGAAGGGAGGCGGCGGAGGAGTGAAGCCGTCGGTGCTTCGCCAGGTCCAGATCGCGTCGGCGGCTGTCTGGCCCCACTCGATTCCTCGCGCGATGGATTCGCTGTGCTCCGCGGCCGGGCCGCTCGAGATCGTCGCCAGCGAGTCGGCCAGCTTCTCGTCCAACGTGCTCTTCTGGGCCGGGTAGAGTCTCACGAGCGAGGCGTAGGCCGCCTGGACAGCCGCGGCGCGGCGGGAGGCTCCCGGCGCGGGCTCGACGGAAACGGCGTGTACCGGCTCATAGCGCCGCTCGATGCCGTTGACCGCCTCAAAGACCGAAACCTGGACGATGGCCCCGACACGGGTCATGACGAGTGGCGAGGTCGCCGGCGCGACGAGCGCGGCCTGGAGCATGATCTTGTTCCAGTCAGTGACCTCGTCGGCCCGCGCGAATGTTGGGAGACTGACGGCAAAGGCAACCAATGCGAGACCGGATCCGATGATCCTCTTCATGACGTTCCTCCTCCTTTTCGCCCCGGGGCGGCGGTTCTGCCGTCCCTTTGCGCTGTAAGATGGAGTCCCTGGAGTGAGGAAGTCCCGGGGAAACGCTAGTGTTTTTCTCCCTTTTTCCTAAGGGGACCTGAGGCCCGGAATGCGGGTCAGTTTCGGAGATTGCGTCTTCGATTCCGGCATGCGTCAGGTCTTTCGTGCAAGCAAACCGATTCCCATTTCCCCAAAGGCCTTTCAGCTCCTCGAAGTCCTGATCGAGAGGCGTCCGAACGCCGTTTCGAAGGAGGAGCTGCAGGATCTCCTCTGGCCGAATACGTACGTTTCCGAGGGAAACCTGCCCAACCTGGTCGCCGACCTGCGATCCGAATTGGGCGACAGCCCCCGCAGCTCACGGATCATCCGCACCGTGCAGCGGTTCGGCTACGCGTTCGTGGCGACCCCTCTCTCCGCCGCGCATCCGAAGACTCCGGGCCGCGCCTACCGATTGATCCTGGACGACCGGGAAATCACGCTGGCCGCAGGAGAGAACCTCTTCGGTCGCGACGAAGAGGCCATTGTGTGGATCGACGCTGCCGCTGTTTCCCGCCGGCACGCGCGGATCCTGATCGACGAAACGGGCGCCGTCCTCGAGGATCTCGGCAGCAAGAACGGAACGTACCTGCGAGGCGCGCGGCTTCAGTCCCCGGCGAACCTGAGCGACGGCGACCGGATCGCGATCGGCCCGGCGTCGATGATCTTCCGCGTCCTGAACGAGACGGCGTCGACCGCGACATCCGGGGACTCGGACGGGCGGAAAGGTGGGCAACCAGCCCGCGTCCGGCCGGCCGACTCATGACGCTTTCCCGGGTCATCGTCACGGCTCCCTCGACATCCTCCGTTCACTCGGCTCTTTTTGGGAGGGGGAAGTGTCCCGCCCCGAAGCCTTTGGGATTGATTGACTTCGGAAAAGAGCAGAAGATCCCGGCAGACGGCGACGAGACCCCGGAAGAATCAGCCCCGCCGTCGCCTCCTTCCTCGGCGACGCTGTCGCGCGTTGAACCGCGCAGCTCACGGCGTCGAGGGGAGCAACGGCGACCCGACGCGGATCGCGTTTCCTCCGGCTGCCAGCGTCAGAGAGGAGCCGGGCGGCAGCGCCTCCGGCCTCTCGAAAATGATCGGCGAGACGGCCACGCGCGAAGTCCGCAGGCGCCGCCCCTCGAAGAACCGGATGATCGCGGCGCGCGTGGCGAACTCGTCGAAGCCCAGCAGGGTGTGAGGCGCTCCCTCGACCAGGAGACGCTCGGCATTGGGGAAGCCGCGGCTGACTTCGATCGCGTTGGCTTCCGGAGTGTCGCCGTCCAGGGTCCCGCTCACGAAGAGAACGGGCAATTCCGACGCGATGGGCGCCCGGAAGGACGCCGGCAGGGGCAGGACTCCGAAGGCGCGGCACACGCGTTCCTCGGCGTAGCTCGTGGTCTCGCCCAGAACCGCGAGCTTCGATTCGCGGTCAATCCGATCGAGGCGTTCCTGAGAAGCCCCGGACGCGCAGCGCGCCGCAAACACGGACGCGGACGGCGCCGGCGCGGTCCGCCAGATTGCCGCAGCCGCCGCGAATTCCTGGAAGTCTCCCGCCTTCAACTGCGCGAGCAACACCGGCAGATGCGAAATCGTCTCCTGGGTGAAGAGCAGGCTTCGGATGTACCAGGCCAGCTCGAATGCACCGACGGCAATTCGCTGGCTTCCTCCGTCTCGCGTCTTCAACGTGACGGTCTGCGGCTCCCGGCGAAGGCGGTCGAGCGCGTCCCGGATCGCGTCCCGAATGTCGGGGAGCACTTTCGTTACAGCCGCGTCGCGTCCGGCGATCCGGGAGATCTCGGCGAGGCGGCTTTCCACGTCCGCCGGAGAGCCGTGAAGATGATCCGGGCCGACGACGCCGAGGAGCGCCGCTCGTTCGAGAGCGTTCCCGTGGGCGCGGATCGCTGCGAGCGCGAGATGCGTTCCCCAGCTTCCCGCGAGCAGACGCAGCTTCGGCGCGCCGAGGGCCAGGCGCAGGTCCTCGATATCTTCCGCGCTCTCGGCGACGTTGTACGCCGACAAATCGACGCCTTCGGCCTGCCAGCGCCTCGCGCACGCGCGCGCCGCGTTCTCGAGAGACGCGAGAGCGCTCGCGCGGTCGATCGCCGTCTCGAACGGAAAGCTCATCGACCCCGGGCAGTCCAGACGCGGAACCGACAACCCCGTCCCGCGCTGGTCGAGCACAATCACGTCGCTCAAGCGGCGCAACTCCAGGAAAAGCTCCAGCGCGGGCGTGCGCAAGTCGGCCGTGCCCGACACGCCCGGACCCCCGGAGAGCCACACGATCGGCGAGCCGGGATGGTTGCTCGTCGTCGGGATTCGCACGAATGCCAGCTCGATCTGCCGCGACGAATTTGACGCGCGGTTTTCGATGACTTTGATCCGTCCCAGTCCCGCTTGCACGATCGGGGGACCCCAGAGCGAAACGATCGGAAACGGCTCGTAATGGATGGCCGGAACGCTCGCGGGCTCGCCGGCTCCGAAAGCGGAAGCGGAACGGACCAGCATCCCGAGCGCCAGGCAGGAACGGCCCAGGGACCTCCGGAGCACCGCGTGCGAGCAGGCTCGGGGAAGCGGGCGGAGGGGTCTCGGGCTCCCATCGTGGTCGTCGCGGCTCTCCATGTGCGGCTCCTTTCGGAGCGCCGGGCCGCCGGTCGTGGCGGTCTCGCGCGCGACGATCAAGATCTGTCTGATCAGTCATGGGAGTCGTTGGAAGGAGCCGGGGGAATTCCGGGTTTTTTCCGGGGTCCTCGGGCGGCGATGCGGACCGATTCCGCGGCTGCGGGCGGGGTTCCGGAACGCGAGAGGTCTCTGCCGCCGATCGCTCCGCGTGTCTTTCTTTTCGGCGGTAAGATGGGATATTCCGGGGTGCCCGATGAACAAGATGGATGCGTTCCAGAGTCGTTCCCGCCTTCTTCTTTCCGTCCTGACGCTGGCCGGATTCCTCTGCCCGCCCGGCGCTCTTGCCCAGAGCTCCTTGAGCGAGCTCTTCCAGCGCGGAAAAACCGAGTCCAGGATGGGTTCTTACGAGGCGTCGCTCGCGACCTTCCAGAAGCTCGCCGAGTTGAGCCGCCAACCGGGCAACGAAGTGGATCGTGGGAAGCTGGAGCCCCTGATCGCCTTCTATCGAGGCGTTAATCTCGCCGCGCTCGGAGAAAAGGGACCCGCTGGAAAGGAGTTCGAAACTTACCTCGCCTCCTTCCCAAGGGCGCGCCTGGACCCAACGATGTTCCCCCGGGCGGCGATCGAGGTCTTCAACAAGACGCGCGAGAATTTGGGTACGCGATCGGCGGTGCGAGAGCCGAACGCCGCTGAGGAAAGTCCCATTGTTCGCGACTACGCGCTGTTTCGTCCCGAGTTGAACCGGCCGGCCCTCGACGCGAGGTGGGCGGAAGGGCCGATCCGGTTCCTGATGACGAAAAGGGAGAGCGAGTCATGGCTCAGGACTCAAGACTCCCAGCAGCGGGCGGAATTCATCACGAAGTTCTGGCAGCGACGAGACTCGAACCCGCTAACTCCCGAGAACGAGTTCCGGGACGAGATTGAGCGCCGCATTCAATTCGCCGACGCCCATTTCGCCCAGGAGGAGAAAAAGGGCAGCGAGACGGACCGGGGAATGGTTTTCGTGCTACTCGGCCCCCCCAGCTACATCGCCCAGAAGCCCTTCATGAGCCAGGACGATGCGATTCAGGCCGCTCGCAACGCGCCCACGCAGGAGCTGCAGGGCTACGATCAGCGGGGAAGGAAGATCATGCAATCGGTTCCCCGGCCACCGCTGACGACCGAGATGATTCAAGGGACGCGGGAGATCTGGTACTACCGCAGCGACCGCTTGCCCAGGGCCGTCCGGTTTCCCGAGGTGGACTTCGAGTTCATCACCAGGAAGGGACTCGGGACCGCGGTCCTCCAGCGCGAGAATGACATCCTCGTGACCCTGGACCTGGCTGCCAGGGCAACCCTGCCTGCGGCGGACTGAAAAAAGGCCTGGCCAGCCTCCTACTGCCCGGCCTCCATCATCCGCAGGGCCTCGCGAATCGGAGGCTGTGCCGGATCAATGGAAAGCGACCTCTCGAGGAGGCGCCGGCCGCGCTCGCGGTGACCCAGGCACAGCTCCGAGAGGCCGAGCAGATTGGAGGAATCCCGCCCGCCGGTCTCCGCGAAGGCGGAGAGAGCCAACGCGGCGCCTGCACAGTCCTTCGCCTCGAAACGCAGCCGCGCCAGAGAAACCGCCAGGGACTCGGATCGGGGATAGCGCGAAACGCCCGTCTCCAGAAGCGAGACTGCCTCGCCGCGCTTCCTGGCCTGCACGGCGGCGGCGACCCACTGCAGGACCGTTTGCTCGGGCTCGGCATGCCCCGCTTCGAGCGAGCGAAAGAGCCAGCTTCGGGCCTCTTGCGAGCGACCCCGGGTCCGTTCGAGACCAGCGAGATTGAACATCGGCGAAGAGTAATCGGGGTTGATCCGCAGCGCTTCTCGAAAGGACCGGTCGGCTTCCTCGAGTCGCCCCGATTCCCGCTGCAGAATCCCGAGATTGTTCCAGGCCCCTTCGGTCCGGCCCGGCCACGGTCCTTCCGGCGGGGTGGCCACTGACTTCGACTCGGATCCCGACAGATAGCCCAGGGCCCGGAGTTTGCGCGCGTACTCCTGCGCCTCCGCGGCAAGGGGGGCGGAGGCTGGCAAGCGGCGCACGGCGGCCGATGTGAAGAGATCTCGGCGCGCCGGCGCCGGCAGGTCGGCAAAGTCGGCGAGGAGGGCGGCGCCAGACATGCGAGGATCGACGGGCAGGCCGAGCAGCGCGGACACCGTCGGGGCGATGTCATAGATGCTCGCTTCGCCTCGCGCGGGCGAGGCCTTCACGCGCTTGCCCCAGAGCGCCAACACGCCGTCAATCCGGTGCCAGAAGGCGGCTGTCGCCGAGTTCAAGGAAGAACGCTGACACGTGCGATCCTCCCCCCATTTGAATCCGTGGTCGGAGCAGACGAGGAGAGTCGCTCCATCCTCCATGGCCCGCCGCATCCACTGTCCCATCAGCCGGTCGATCGTCTCGTAGTAAGCGTCCACGGCTCCGGAGTAGTGGCGGAAGTCCTCGTCCGAGACGCAGTTGAGCCGCGGCGGAACGTCGGCGGCGAACACGTGCCCGATCACGTCCGTCCCTTCGAAGTACACGGCCGTCAGTTCCGGTGTTTCGCGGTCGTACAGCTCGCGCGCGATCCGTTGGACGGTTCGCGTCGCGCCCAGGATCCTCGCCAGCGCATCGACCGGGTTTTCGAGACCGCCTCCCTTCGCGCGCTCCGCCGCGATCTCAGCGGTGCTCATCCTCACGTAGGGCGTGAGATCGGCGTCGGGGACTCGCGTCTCCTCGCCGATCACCTGTCGGACGCCCTCCCCCAGAGACGGCGGAAAGGCCAGGGACTCCTTCGAGCCCTCGGAAAGGATCGAACTGGCGCGGTCGGAGACAAAGAAGCCATTGACCTCCTCGGCCGGATGTGTCGCCCACCATCCCACGACGCCGACCCGCTGCCCGGCGGAGGACGCGAGGTTCCACACGGCCGGGATCCGGCGCGAGCGGCCCGAGATCGGGGCAACGACGCCGGTGGCCGGGTCCACCTCCAGAAAATCGAGAACGCCATGCAGGTCCGGGGTGGCGCCGGTGGCGATCGACGTCCAGATGATCGGCGAGAGAAGGGGAATCGCGCTCTTCAAGCGCGCCGTGCGCCCCTCGCGCGCCAGGCGCGCGAGATTCGGCATCCGGCCGCTCGCGGCCAGGCGATCGAGAAGGGACCAATCCGCGCCGTCCAGGCCGATCAGGATGACCCGATGGCGGCCCGGCGCCGCACGGGCCTGCCGCGGAGGATCATTGGATTCGACCGCCGGCCGGCGCTCGGCCACGGCGGCGGATTGCGAGCTCGTGGCCGAAGGACCGCACGCGACGGCGAGAACGAGCCACGCGAGCAACGAGGCGGCCGCTGCCCGCCGGCGCGGCGAGTCCGGACCCATAGAAGGAGCGATCATAGCAACCAAAGAAAAGGGCCCCCGAAGGGGCCCTTCGATGCCGCATTGATCAAAGCGAGCAGCTAGAAGCTGACTTTCCCGAAGACCCGCAGGGCGCGGCGCCCTGTCCAGGAGACGGGCTGCAAGTAGTTGGGGTTTGCCGGGCCCAAAGCAATCAGGTTTCCCTTCGCATCCTGCGTGCCCTGACTCAGGTCAGCGCGCTGGTCCTGAGCAAGCACGCGCTGCATGTTGAGAATGTTGAAGACGTCGAGGCCGACGTTGAACTCCGCCGGGCCAATCGGAATCGGGTAGCCCAGGTGGAGGTCCGCGTCGTAGATGTCCGGGGTGCGCCCGACGCTGCCGCGCGGAAGGAAGTAGAACTCGTAGTTGCGGTAGCCGTTGGAGTACCCGTACGCGTTGAGCGGTGTTCCGGTGAAGTAGAAGGCCGACGAGGCCGACGGTCAGCTTGAACGGGAGACGTAAGAGCCGTCCAGCTTGACGGTGTGGCGCCGGTCGTTGGAGAGCCAGCCGCGAGCGTTGTGTCAGGAAGTATCGGTAGTCGTAAGCGGAGTTGATGTTCGGGTCGAGCTGGGTCGTCGAAGTCTGGAAGACGCCGTCATAGTTGCCCTGCAGCTTCGAGTACACGTAGGACGCGATGAACTGAAGCTGGTTGCTGAAGCGCTTCTGCGCGGTCAGCTGGATCGCCCGGTAATAGCGGCGGGCGGGACGTCAACGAAGTCGCCGCCGACCAGAGCACCCCGTAGCCGGGGCTGATGAAGGTCATCCCGGGGTTGAAGATGAAGTACTCGAGGTCCCCCTCCGCATTGACGCTTCCGCCATCTTCGATGACGCGCCCGAGAGCGCGGTAGTTGGCCTCGATGCCGATGGAGAAGTCCTGGAACGGCTCGTACTGGACGCCGAACGTGATGCCGTCCGAGTACTGGCCCTTGATCCCCGGCTGGTGGGCTCGCCGAAAGAGCCGCCGGTCTTGATCTGAGAGACTCCGCCTAGCTTTCGGCGGCCGGATTGGACCATACGGCAGACGTTGTAGGGCGCCTGGCAGGCGAGCGGGTTGCCGACTCGCTGTTGGGATCGAAGTTGTAGACGGCGGTGGTGACCTCCAGGCCATAGGCACGGATATTGATGTCCGCGGCATGGTTTCGTAGAAGTATGCGTAGTTGCCATACAGACGCGAGCGTCCGTTACCGAGGAAGTCCCAGGCAAACCCGACGCGCGGCATCCACTCGTCGTTGATCGGATCTGCGCGCCCTTGTTGTGGCTGCCCTTGACGCCGCGACCTGTTGCCTTCCCAGCGCACTCCCAGGTTGAGGTCAAATTGGGAAGGATCTGCCACCTGTCCTGGAAATACGCGCCCGTGTTGTTGCTGTGGGAGACTGGTACCGGCCGAGCGCGAGGTCCACTTCGATCGGATCGCCAGTGGCGTTCGCGGAGGCCGTTCGAGTTGTACTCGTGCTGATAGACGTTGCCGCCAGAGACCGTGGAGCCCGGGCAAGGACTCGAATTACGGTCTCCTTCATTCCTGGTTGCCCGCGGGCCGGTATAGACGCCGCTTGCTGTCCGAGCCGGACCTGGCGTAGTCGCCGCCGCGCTTGACTCGTGCGAGCCGAAGAGGTTTCCGAAGTACTGACGCTTCCGCGATAGAAGTTGCGCTAGAACTCCTGGTCGCGGTGGAAACCATATCCGCCTGCGAGGGTCGGCCCGAGGGCGTGACGTCTGGAACAGCCGGTCGGCTGTCGTTCACCGGCATCTGGTTGTTCCTCTCATGGTGCCTGGCGGCCTGGGCCTCGAACAGAATCGAGTTCCCGACGATTCCCGGAGCCGGCCGCTGTAGTCGATGCCACCCTGGTCGGATCGCCCTGGTACGTGCCCGATCGGAGCCGGCGATAGGAGTGCGAGATTCGGGCCGGTCGCGCTCGGGTCGCCGAAGACCGAGCCGACCAGGGACATGCCGTTCGTGATCGGAACGTGAGCTTTCCCGCATAGAGCTGCTGATTGGGATTGTCGCGCTCGTTTCCCCGGTCAGCGTTCCGGTGCCCGGCCCCGCGTCGCAGGGCGACGTGCAGTTGCCGATCGGGTTATTGAGGAAGTTGTTGCCGCCGTTGTGCACCTGGTCGTAGGCGCCGAAGAACCAGACCCGGTCCTTCAGGCGAAGCCGCCGAGGTCCGCGCCGAAATCTGAGCGCAACGTGTTGCGGATCGGGTCCGTCTGGGCCCGGTTGGTGCCGAGCTGTCCGACTTCGCCTGGGTGTTCTTGTTGCCCGCCTGCCAGGCTTGCCGCCGCTGGCCGTGTCCGACCGGCCGGTGTAGTAACCGAACGCGTCGCCGTGGAACGTGTTGCCGCCCGCTTGGTCACGGCGTTCAGGACGCCGCCCAGAGCATGGCCATACTCCGCCTGGTAGCCGCCCGACTTGACCTCGACTCCTGGATGAACTCGCTCGGGCGCCGCCTTGCCCTGGCGCCCGTACTGGACCTCAGTCGTGTCGACGCCGTCGATGACGAAGTTGTTCTCGGCTCCCGTGGAGCCCTGGACGTTGAAGTTCGTCGATCCGCCCCGAATCCCTGGATGACGCCGGGCGTCTTGGTCGCGATCGGCCTGGAATCCGCGCCCGACCGGCAGAGTCTTGACGAACTCGGACGTGAAGTTCGTGCCCGACGACGACGAGGTCGCGTCGATCACCGGCGCCGCGCCGGAGACGGTCACCTCCGCGCTGGTGCAGAGCGAAAGCATGCCCTCGAGACGACCGTCTTGTCGAGACCGACGGCCGCGTTCTTGCGCACCGGGGCGAACCCCGCGATGGAGAACGTCACCGTGTACTTGCCGGGAGGGAGCAACGAAACCCGATAATTGCCCTCCGCCCCGGTCACCGCAGTCTTCGTTCCCTGCAGAGCCGGGCTCTTCGCCTCAACGGTCACGCCGGGGAGAACCGAGCCGGTGCTGTCCTTGACTTGTCCCCGGATCTCTCCCGTTGTCTGCGCGTGAGCGAGCGGCGCGATTCCGAGGACACAGACAGAGAACAACAAAGCAAGGCGGTATCGAAGATTCATTTCTCCCTCCTTAAGCAAGAGACCTCGATAATTCGGACTCTCTGACGCGGTGAAAGGAGCAATCCGACTGCCATCGCGTTCGTAAGTCGTTTTTGAGTCAATGGCATTGTTCAGAGAATTTGCGGCGGACTGTGCCGCTGGTCATTTATCGCGGGAATCCGGAAATCTGGTGCGGTCCACGAGAATGTGGATCGCCGCGGAGAATTCACGCTTTCCGTCACCGGGAATCCTTCGAGGGCGCGGACGCGTGGCTCCTGTCTTCTTTGTCTGTCGGGTCCACCTCCGGGAAGAGCGGGGGCATCTGCGATGACGGAGTCCAGGCGGGCGAGCGGCGCGAGGAGGCCTCCGGCGTCTTCGATCCGTTCCTGGATGGCCGAGGGCGGCGCCCCGCGCGCAGGAATGGCCGCCGCTGGACGAACCTCTTGAGCCGGGTGAAGGCGATCAGCTCCGTCTTCGCCACCGGCAACTCGAATCCCTCTTCGCGGGCTCGCTGCATCGCGTCGTCCAGCCGGTGGCTCCGCCGCGAGCCGGCGCGGTCCACCGCCCAGGCGGCGTCGGACTCGCTGCAATGGGTCCGGCCGACTACGGTCTGGATGCGCTGCTCCCGGGTTCCCTTGCTCCTCTCCGCCGCCCTGCTGATCCTCTGGAGCTGCAGCACGCGCTCGTAGGCGAAGCCGAGGTGATTGGCGAAGAGAAAGTCGAAGGGCGCGCCGGGCGAGCGCTTCCCCGCGAGGTGCAGGAACACCGACCGGAGCCGGTTCGCGGCGGCCCGCGACTTCTCCGCGCGCGCCTCCCAGGAGAGATCGTGGATGCGTTCCCGGGCGCGCCAGGACTGCAGGAGAGAGTTGGGAAGCAGGGAGAAGAGGCAGGAGAGCGGCCATTCCCCGTCCAGCGTCTCCAGCGAGTCTCGAAGAGTCTTCTCGGCGAGGATCTCGCTGGAGAGGATCTCCCGCCACGGGATGCCGAGGGTTTCGGCTTCGGCGATGATGTCCTGGCCGCCGCCGGCGAAGGGAAACGCAAGGCGCCGGCTCATCGGCCGCACCGCTCGATCACCTTCGCGGTGATCTCTTTGCTCGTCGGCGGATCCTCGCGAAGGCCCAGGGAGTGGAGCTCCTCGTGAATGATCAGCGCCGCGGCGAGCCCCGGGTCGCTCCGGGCCTTTTCCAGGAACTGCGGGCCGCAGAGATAGACGATCCGGCTATCCGGAGACGTCAAGGCGAGCGTGCCGCGCTCCTCGCAGCGCCGTTTTCCGCACCCGTCGTAAAAGACGAGCCAGTCGAGGTAGCTCGCGCCCGTCCGCTCGGCGCCGTCGAGACTCTCCTGCAGGACGCGTCCCCGGGCGTCGCGGAAGTCGGAGAAGACCCGCCGGCACGAGCCGCCGCCGAGCCTCGATCCGGCCTCGGAGACCGCCTTCGCCAGCGTCGCCTCGAGAGCCGTCGTGCCGCCGGGGTGGGAGGAGAGCCGCTGCTCTCCGGCACCGTGGCGCGGGCAGAGCCAGGCGATCCCGAGCGCCAGGAGGATCCGGAGGACCGAGGGCCAGGTCTTTCTATCGCGACGAACCATGGGCGTCTCCTTTCGGAGCGCCGGGCCATTCGCTCGCTTTGCGGATGGCCCGTTTGCGCGATAATCAAAATGAGCTCACGGTCGGACGAAGTCGTTGCGGGAACCCGGGAGAGTTCCGGGTTTTTTCCGGGAGGGGGAATGCGGGTCCGATTCGGAGAATGCGTGCTCGACTCAGAGACGAGAGAGCTCTCCTTCGGCGGCAAGACCGTTCACCTGACGCCCAAAGCCTTCGAGCTGCTGGAAATCCTGATCGAGAGCCGGCCGCGTGCCGTCTCGAAAACGGAGATCCACGAGCGGCTCTGGCGCGACAGCTTCGTTTCGGACGGAACGCTGACGAGCCTCCTCGCGGAGGTCCGGTCGGCGATCGGCGACTCGGGGAACGAGACGCCCATGATCCGAACCGTGCACCGCTTCGGATACGCGTTCTCGGGATCCGCGCAGATCGAGACCTCGAAGCCGCCGCGCCGGGCGCGCGTGGCGTTTGCCTACCGGCTCTACTGGCGCGCCCGTGAAATCGCCCTCGAACAGGGGGAAAACGTGCTCGGGCGCGACCCGCAGGCCGGCATCTTCATCGACCACACGAACGTGTCGCGGCAGCACGCGCGCATCGTCATTTCCGTCGAAGGGGCGGTCCTCGAGGACCTGCACAGCAAGAACGGGACGTTCCTGCGCGGATCGAGAGTCGAAGCGCCGCAACCGATCGCCGACGGCGACGAGGTTCGCCTGGGCTCGGTCGCCATGACATTCCGCGTGTTCCCTCTCTCCGGATCCACCGACACCGACGAGCGGAAGTAGCCCGGGATGGTCTTGGTAAGGAATCTGTATATGAGGGAAGGGAGACTTCGCCGACTACGTGATCGGCCATCGAAACCTCGATGCCGGCTGCGCGAAGACGTCAACCTTTGATCGGCCGCTCAAGGGGAACCGTCTGTTCCGAGTCCTCACCGGCTGAGCCCGGGCGCATGCCGGTGTCCCGCCGGGTTTCTGGAGGAAGGGTTGACGCAGCACTGGTCTTACGTTAACTTGCTTACGTAAGGAGGAGCCTGTGGACAAGATCCTCTCGGCCCGGCTGGACGAGGCGGCGCTCGACGAGATGGAGCGTGTCACCCGGAGATGGAAGATGACCAAGCGCCGGTTTCTCGAGGAGGCCATTTATCTGCGGGCCGGGCAGCTCTCCGAGGGAAGAGACGGAGACGTCTGGTCCGAAACGCTCGGCGCATGGAGGCGGCGAGAGCGGCCCGAGACCACGATCCGCCGGGCCCGGCAAGAGTTCCGGCGGGGATTCGAGCGGCTCCATCGGGAGCGACATGCGCGCGTACGTCGATAGCGACATCCTGATCTGGCACCTGCGTGGCGAGCGCAAGGCGGCCGACGTGCTTCGCAGGCTTTCGGCGGAAGCGGGCGTGGAGCTGTGGACCGGCGCTCTCCAGCGCGCCGAGGTCGTCTTCTTCATGCGGCCGGAGGAGGAAAGCCCGACGCTCTCCTTCCTATCCCGTTTCAAGACAGAGGCTGTCACTCGGGAAGTCGTGGATCAGGCGGGACTCCTCTACCGCCGATGGCATCCGTCGAACGGAATCGACGTGAACGACGCCATCCTGGCCGCTACGGCGGCGGCGACGGGCGGGAAGATCTATACGCAGAACGTCAAACACTACCCCATGCCGGATATTGCCGTGACAAGAGGCTGGTAAGCGGGCATCGCGGTATGTTGAGGGCCTGGCCTCGGATTCCAAAACCGGCGGCGCGACCACGGCGGACTGCGGTGATCGCTGGAAGATGTCTCTGTGGTCTAGAATAGCTATGAAGGCCAACATGGAGGCGCTATGCGGGTCGTGCAGATGACGCTGGAGGAGGACCTGGTCAGGGCCGTGGACAGCGCGGCGAGGAAGCTGGGCACGAGCCGCTCCGCCTTCGCCCGCAAGGCCTTGCGCGAAGCGCTGGCCCGACAGCGCGACAGGGCTCTGGAAGAGAGGCACCGGGCCGGCTACGCGCGCAAGCCGGTCCGCCGAGGCGAGTTCAAGACCTGGGAGGCGGAGCAGGTCTGGCCCGAGCCTTGAGGCGGGGAGAAATTCGCTGGTATCGGTTTGACGCGCCCGACAAGCGTCGGCCGGTAGTTGTTCTCACGCGCGATTCCGTCCTCGAGTACCTGGGAGAGGTCACGATTGCCCCGGTCACTTCGACGATCCGCGGGATCCCCTCCGAAGTGTTGCTGACGCCCGTGGACGGCATGCCCCGGGACTGCGCGGTGAATCTGGATCACGTTCAGACCGTCTCCGCGGCCAGGGTCGGGCCGCTGATCGCCGTCTTGACCTCGGAGCGGATGCGGGAGATGCGGGCGGCGCTTCTCTTCGCGTTGGGATTCTGACGTTGTGATCTCGATGAAAGACGTCGCCCGGGGGCAGTCGACCGTTCGGGACAGAACAGATAGGCCGCGGCGACTCCATCGGGCGCCCCTCGGCGCTGCCGCACGGCGCGGGCGGAATGGCAGACGATTGCCGATTTGGATTCTGAGCCGCGAATTCGGAGTCGCGGCGCCTTTCTCACGGCTTCTTCGGGAGCAACCAGCGCACCTCGATGCCCAGGGCCTTCGCCGACCGAGCCAGAGCCGCGTCGGCAGTGGCGAGCCGGAGGCCTTCCGATGCCGCGATCGCAAGATGGAGCGCATCCAACGCGCGAAGCGCCAGCGTGAAGCGCCCGAGCCATTCGCCGGCCATTTCATAGTGGCGACGCTTGACAGGAACGCGCGTGTAGAGGCCTTCCTCGAGATGGCCGGAGAAGCGAGAGACGATTTGCGTCGCGCTGGCCTTCTGCAACTCGTCCAGACGCACCTTTCGGGAGAGTGCGGAGCGCAACTCGACCTCGGTCAGGTCGCTCACCGCGGGTCGGGAATGCGCCCGGATCAGCCGTTCGGCACGGCGGCTGAGCGGCTCCGGGCAGTAGTAGGCGACGACGACGCTCGTATCGAGGTAGATCAATACCGCTCTTCGCGCCGGCCCCTCGCCACTTCGTCGCTCAAGGAACGGCCTCCGACGGAAACCGCTCTGCGGAAGGTTTCGAGGCTCGGAAGCCTCCGCCCTGTGCTCCTGGGCGGGATCAGGCGCGCGACTTCCTTTCCGCGGCGGAGCAGAGAGACCTCCTCGCCGGCCGCGACCCGATCCAGGAGGGACCTCAGATTCTCGCGCGCTTCCTTGACGCTGACAGTCGGCATGGCGGTCCCCTTATGTACATCTGAAAGGTACATCTCCGGGGGTGTGGCGTCAAGCGCTCTCCCGGGAGACCCGTGGGTCCGGCAAGGAATGCGAAATCGGGTGGCCGGATGACGCTTTCCCCCGGAATCCGACTCGGTCCGTACGAAGTGGTCTCGCCCCTCGGAGCGGGAGGGATGGGCGAGGTCTGGAAGGCGCGGGACACTCGGCTCGGGCGAGAGGTGGCGATCAAGGTGCTGCCGGCGGAGGTGGCGTCGGATCCCTCGAGACTCAAGCGGTTCGAGAAGGAAGCGCGGTCGGCGTCGGCGTTGAACCATCCCAACATCGTGACGATCTACGATATCGGGTCGGCGGACTCCGTCTCTTACATCGCGATGGAAAAGGTCGATGGGAAGACTCTGAGGGAGTGCTGTTCTCCGGTCCTCTGCCGGTCAAGCGGCTACTCCAGGTCGCCGCGCAGATCGCCGACGGGCTGGCGCGGGCCCACGAGGCGGGGATCGTCCACCGGGACTTGAAGCCCGAGAACGTGATGGTGACGAAGGACGGGCTGGTCAAGATCCTCGACTTCGGCCTCGCGAAGCTGACGCAAGCGAGCGTCGGGAGCGACGAAGGCTCTCACCTTCCGACCGAGACGGGGACGAACCCCGGTGCCATCGTCGGGACGGTCGGCTATATGTCGCCCGAGCAGGCGTCCGGGCAACTGGTCGACTTCCGCTCCGACCAGTTCTCCCTGGGTTCGATCCTCTACGAGCTGGCGACGGGCAAGCGCGCGTTCCAGAAGGGGACCGCCGTGGACACGCTTTCGGCGATCCTCCACGAGGATCCGCCGCCGATCGCGTCGCTTGCCCCGCAGGCTCCCACACCCATGCGCTGGCTGGTCGAGCGGTGCCTGGCCAAGGAGCCCGGGAACGGTACGCCTCGACCGAGGATCTCGCGAGAGATCTCGCGAGCTTGCGGGACCGCCTCTCCGAGGCGTCGTCGCCGGCGACGGCAATCGCGGTCCCGGTCTCGAGGACTCGTTCGCGTCTCGCAGCGGGGGGGCTCGCGGTGGCCCTCGCAGTCGCGGCCCTCCTGGCGGGCAGGCAGCTGGGCAGGACGCCGTTACCGAAGATCCGCCAGCTCACTTTCCGCCATGGCTACGCGGGGACTGCCCGGTTTGCGCCGGACGACCAGACCATCGTTTATGGCGCTTCCTGGGATGGCGGACCTTTCGAAATCTATACAACACGGCCCGGAAGCCTCGAGTCGCGTCCCCTCGGAATCCACGGCGGTCTCTTGTCGGTTTCTTCGGGCGGCGATATGGCTGTCGTTCTTCCCGGCGGAACTCTTGCGCAGGCCCCGCTTGCCGGAGGAGCGCCCCGGGAATTGCTGGCGAGAACCTTCCAGGCCGACTGGGCTCCCGACGGGAAGAGTCTTGCCGTCATTCGTCGCGTCGAGGGGAAGTCTCGCCTCGAGTTTCCGATCGGTAAGGTGGTCTACGAAACCCCAAACCGAATCGACAACCTGCACCTGTCGCCGGCCGGCGATCTCTTCGCCTTCAGGGAAAACTCCGGGCGGAACTTTCTCGGCCGCGCTGAGGTCCTGATCCTGGACGTTGCCACGAAGAAAACAAGATCACTCGGGATCGACAGCTCGGAATTCGGATGGTCACCGGACGGGAAAGAACTGTGGTTTCTGGAGAACCTGGGCGAGCTGCGCGCGATCGGCTTGAACGGCCGGAAACGGGAGATGGCCCGATTTGGCGGGTCCTTCCAGCTCGATGACATCGCGCGAGACGGACGGCTGCTGATCGAGCGCCTGAGCGGGCCGGGTGAAATCAGGGGACTGGCTCCCGGTGAGGCGAAGGAACGCTCGCTTTCATGGCTCGATTCCTCCTTCGCGGCGGCCTTGTCCGATGACGGCAAGACGATCCTGATCAACGAGATCCACCATGACGCCGTCTACCTTCGGAAGACGGACGGCTCGCCCTCGGTGCCCCTCGGGAAAGGAACGGCCCTGGCGCTTTCGCCTGACGGACATTGGGCGCTCGTGCGCGATGGTCCTCCGCCGCACTTGATCCTTCTGCCCACGGGAGCGGGGGAGACGAAGGCGTTGAAGACCGAAGGTTTCGAAAGCTTTGGAGAAGCGGATTTTCTTCCTGATGGAAAACGCGTGCTCTTCAGCGGGACGGAGCGCGGACACAAATCGCGTCTGTACGTCATGGACGTCGAGAACGGCACGGCTCAACCGGTGAGTCCGGAGGGCGTCGACCTCGGAGGGGCGGAGACCAGGTTTGTATCGCCGGACGGGAAGCTGGCCTTCGCCAAGGACCCGGCACGGGGGTGGCTCCTCTATCCCCTCGATGGGCGGTTGGAGTCCTCACCGCTCCCGATCGCCGGTCTCGCCGAAGACGATGCTCCCGTCGGCTGGACGGCCGACTCCCGTTCGCTCTTCGTGATGGGCCCGGGGGAAGAATCTCCTCAGGTTTTTCGAGTGAACTGGTCGTCGGGACAGAGAGAGCTCTACCGCGAGTTCCGGCCGGCCGATCCGGCGGGGATTGTGGCGAGCTGGGTCCTGGTGACGCCGGACGGGAAGGGCTGGGTCTACAGCTACTACAGACGGCTGTCGGAGCTCTACCTCGTGGAGGGGCTCAAGTAGCGCTGCGGCCATCCGGATTCAGATGAGCTACTTCTGTGAACCGTGTCAGTCGGGAAGGACGGTGAAGCCTTCCTTGCGGGCGGCCTCGGCGAGACGGTCGTCCAGAGTCACGAACGGGAGATCCGCGGGCCGCTCTTCGCTCGCGGCCAGGAGGGCGGCCAGCTGCATCGCGTCCGCCGCCCGCAGAGGGTGGATGCCCAGGAGGCGATCGGCTCGCGCGCGGATCGCCTCCGACGGGAGGACGGCTACGGCGGCCCCGTCGAAGCGAAGCAGCCTTTGCGCGGCAGCCGCCAACTGCGCGGCGTCCAGCTCGCCGGCCCGCTTTCGCCGGTGAAGGCCCGACAGGCATTCCGTTCGCGTCCCCCACCAGACCCAGCAATCTCCGTCTTCCCGGAGCAAGGCGGTTGTGGTCCGCGTCTTCGGCTCGCTGAGGAGCAAGGGGATCACGGCCGAGCTGTCCCAGAACCTCAGCGTCCGACCCGGCGTTCTTCGAGAAGGCCTCGGAGCGTCTTTCCCTCGTGATCGGCCACGGGAGAAGGCTTCAGAAGCTCGCGAGGAAGCCTGCCGGTTCCGGGGCGCAGAATCCCCGCGCGGATCAGGCGCTTCGTCCGATCGCTCGCCCCCTCGGCGCCCGGCGCGGGAACGAGTCGCGCGATCGGCCTTCCGCGCTCCGTCACGAGGACTTCCTCGCCGTTCTTGACGCCGGCAGGTAGGCCGACAGCGACGTCTTCAGCTGAGATACGGAAGCCGTTTTCATGAGACCATTATAGTCGTTTTGAAGAGACCAGGAAGACCTTGGATCTTGGACTTATAGGATTCCGAGGGCCTTCATGAGAATTCTCCCCGGAATGCGGCTCGGTCCGTACGAGGTCCTGTCTCCCCTCGGGGCGGGAGGGATGGGAGAGGTCTGGAAGGCGCGGGACACTCGGCTCGGCCGCGAGGTGGCGATCAAGGTGCTGCCGGCGGAGATTGCGTCGGATCCCTCGAGGCTCAAGCGGTTCGAGAAGGAAGCGCGGGCCGCATCGGCTTTGAACCACCCCAACATCGTCACGATCTACGACATCGGTTCGGCGGACTCCGTCTCCTACATCGCGATGGAGACGGTGGACGGGAAGACGTTGAGGGAAGCGCTGTTCTCCGGTCCATTGCCGATGAAGAAGTTGCTTCCGATCGCCGCGCAGATCGCCGACGGGCTGGCGCGGGCGCACGAGGCGGGGATCGTCCACCGGGACCTGAAGCCCGAGAACGTGATGGTGACGAAGGACGGGCTCGTGAAGATCCTGGACTTCGGCCTTGCGAAGCTGACGCAGACGGATACGAGCGGCGAGGGCTCGCACTCTGCCGACGGAGACGGGGACCTCTCCCGGGGTCGTGCTGGGGACGGTCGGCTACATGTCGCCGGAGCAGACGGCGGGCCAGCTCGTGGACTTCCGGTCCGACCAGTTTTCCTTCGGCTCGATCCTCTACGAGATGGCGACGGGCAAACGCGCATTCCTGAAGAAGACCGGCGTGGACACGCTCTCGGCCATCCTCAACGAGGACCCGCCACCGATTGCCGCACTCAACCCGAACGTCCCAACGCCCCTGCGTTGGATCATCGAACGCTGCCATTCCAAGGATCCCGACGGACGCTACGCATCGACCAGGGACCTCGCCCGCGAGCTCGCGACGGTTCGAGATCGTCTGGCCGAGGCCGTCAGCTCTGGCGCCGCCGCGCGCTGTCCCGCGGAGGCGGTCGATCCTCGTCCCTCTCGCAATTCTCGCGGCGCTCGGCGCAGGCGCGTTACTCACGGTGCTCGCGGGGAAATCTTTCCGGAGCAAACCGCCTCCCCGCTTTCGCCAGCTGACATTCGGGAGCGGAACCGTTCTGACAGCGCGGTTCGCTCCCGACGGCCAGACCACCGTTTTCAGTTACCAACGCCAGGGGGGGGAAACAGACGATCCTCTCGACGCAGCCGGGAAGCACGGAGTCCCGCTCCCTCGGCCTCCCTCCCGCGAACATCCTTTCTATCTCTCGTTCCGGCGAACTGGCGCTCCTGGTGGGCGACAACTCGCAGAACGGGACGCTCGCAAGAGTCCCATTGGCGGGAGGTGCGCCTCGGGAGGTTCTCGAGAACGTCTGGGGAGCCGACTGGTTGCGGGATGGCGCCGGGCTCGTCGTGACCCATTCTGTCGAGGGCAAAAAGTTTCGCGTCGAGTTTCCGATCGGCCACGTGCTCTACGAAAGCAACGAGCCGGAGCGCAACCCGCGCTTCTCGCCGCGAGGGGACGTGATTGCCGTCGGCACGAGAGACTCCATCCTGCTCCTTGATCCGAAGGGCTCGAAGAAGCCGCGGTCCCTCGGAGCCTCTCCGGGGCCGTTAGCCATGTTTGCCTGGTCGCCTACCGGTGATGAGATCTGGTTCAGTCACGAGGACCGAGGCGTGACCAGTGTCGAGGCGGTTTCCCTCGCGGGCCGCAAGCGCCGGATCGTGTCCCTCCCGGGGAACTTCTTTCTGCACGACGTCTCCCGCGACGGTGCTCTCCTGATGGAGCGAGAAACCGTAGACCTGGCGATGGTCGGCCTGGTGGCCGGGGACACGAACGAGAGGGACCTGACGTGGCTCGACGGCCCGGTTCCCGCGGACATCTCGGCCGACGGGCGCTTCGTTCTCTTCACCGAAACCGGCGCGGGGGGAGGCCCGGCGCGCAGCGTCTACCTCTGGAAGGCGGGTGATGCGCAGGCGGTGCGCCTGGGAGAGGGCACGGCACTGGCCCTTTCGCCCGACGGCCGCTGGGCGCTCGCCACAGTTCCCGGGTCCCGAGCGACCCTGGCGTTGCTTCCGACCGGTCCCGGGGAGCCTCGTACCCTCGACCTTTCCGGCGTTCATCCGGGCGGCTCGGGAAGTGCCCATTTTCCGGTGGCCGCGACCTTCTTCCCGGACGGTAAACGGATTCTCGTCACCGGCTTCGAAGAGGGGCACGGGAGGCGGCTCTACGTCGTCGATCTCGCCGGCGGCAAGCCTCGGCCGATCGGGCCGGAAGGCGCGCACATCACCGATGCAACGCACGGTATTTCGCCGGATGGCAAATACGTCGCTGCCTGGGGCCCCGACCGCATGTCCCGCCTTTTTCTCGTGGATGGCGGCGTGGACTCCGCTGCTCTTCCAATTCCGGGCGCCGCAAACGGTGAGCAGGTGATCCAATGGTGCGCCGATGGGCGATGCGTCTTCATCGATAGTGATGCCGGGATGTATCGCCTCGACATTCGGACGGGCCGTCGCGAACTCTGGCAGTATTCGGAGAGCTTCAAGAACACGAGCCCTAACTACCTTCTGCCGACGCCGGACGGCAAGTGGTACGTCTACGGCTCCTTCCGGAGCCGGTCGAACCTCTTTCTCGTCGACGGGGTTCGATGACCCTCGCCACCCGATCGGGAGGGGCTCCGAATGGGCAGTGACCCCGGCTTGACTGGCCTGAGCTCCTCGAGGGAGAGAATTACCTTTCAGAATGTTTTTGCTTCGATCCTTCACAGCGTAGAATGGCCCATCGACTGTTTCCCAGTTGACCCGCCCGGCCGAGCAGCCGTTCACTGGCCTTTCACTGCGAACGAAAGGAGAGGAGTATGCGGAGCTGCCCTGTCCTGCGTTTTGTTTGGCTGGTCCTCCTCTGTCCGGCGGCGCTGGCGTCAGACGACCGGCAACATCGAAGGGCGTGTGACCGATGCGACCGGCGCGTTTCTTCCGGGCGTGACGGTGGAGGCCACCGGTCCCGTCTTCAGGGCACCCGCTCGACGATGAGCGGCCGGGAGGGTCTCTATCGGATCCCGGCCGTTCCGCCGGGCCAGTACCGGATCCGCGCGACGCTCTCCCTCTTCACGGCCGTGGACAGGACCGCGACCGTATTGCTGGATGCCACCGTCGAACGTCGACTTCACCCTGGAGATGGCGGCGCGGGAGGCGGTCGTGGTTTCGAGCGAAGCGCCCCTGATCGACGTGACGTCGACGACGACGGGGACGAACTACACGAGCAACGTCATCGGCCATCTGCCCGTCTCGCGCAACTACGCCGACATCGTCCGTCCAACCCCGCCGTCGAGCCGGACCGCGGGGAAACCCAGGGACGCTCGCTCGCGCTCGCGATCTACGGAGCGACTTCCGCCGAGAACCTGTGGATCATCGACGGGATCAACACGACGAACGTCCTCAAGGGGATCGCAGGGTAAGGCGATCAACAACGAGTTCGTGCAGGAGGTCGAGGTCAAGACCGGCGGCTATCAGGCCGAATACGGGGAGCGCTCGGCGGGGTCTCAACGTCATCACGAAATCGGGCGGCAACCAGTTTCACGGCGACGCGTTCGCGTATTACGACTCTTCCGCGCTGTCGAGCCGAGCGGAAGATCACGTCGGAAGACTCCCTGATCTCGGACATGCGGATCGCGCAATACCAGCGAAGGGACTTCGGGGCCGACCTTGGCGGGTACCTTCTGAAAGACCGGCTCTGGTTCTTCGGCGCCTACGACCGCGTGGAGTTCCCGGCGGAAGTTTCCCGGTACGTGCCGAGCCTGCTCGTCTCGACGGAGGACCGGTTTCCTCTTCGCGCGGTGGACAATCTCTACTCCGGCAAGCTCACCGCGAACCTCTCACCGGGGTTGAACCCTGGTCGCAACCGTCTTCGCGGACCCCACGACGAACACGGGCGCGGCCGGGGGCGACCCCCGCCAGGGGTTCGGGGCATTCCGGGTGCCTCCCGTCACGAACCCGGAGAAGTCAACCTGGGACTCGAAGAGGTCCGTATCGGGGGACGGACTAGGGCTGCGGGCGAGCCAGATCCTGGGCTCGTCCGGGCTCCTGACGGTCCAGGCCGCCCGGCACGAGGACCGATACGAGCTGACCGCCTCCGAGCTCGTTCGGATTCGCGACCTCACGTGCGAGGGCGGAACGCCGGAGAGTCCGTGCGTCCCTCCTCCGAGCGACAATTTCGTCACGGGCGGCTTCGGGTTCATCTTCGGAACGCTTCAGCGCAGTTCCTCCCGGCGAGATCAGTTACGATGCGGATCTCGATCTCTCGTCGGGCGCGCACCAGATCAAGCTCGGAGGCGATTACCAGGACGGCAAGTCGCACGTGGTCGATCACCGCACGGGCGGCCAGGTCGTCATTCGAAAGAATGAAGAGGGGTTCGTCTACTACCAGCATAACTACTTCGCCGCCGATGCGAGCCTCACTCCGACGGATAGCGTCGTCGATCCACGGACGATCGAAGTCGGCCTGTATCTCCAGGATTCCTGGAAGCCGGCGGCGGGCCTGACCGTGAACGTCGGCCTTCGGTGGGATGAAGAGGACATTCGCGACTTCAGAACCGGTCCGTCATCAAGACGACAGCGGAGTGGCAGCCGCGCCTGGGTGTCGTCTGGGATCCCGGAAGGGACGGGAAGACGAAGATCTACGCGTCGGCCGGACGCTTCTATTACACCCTGCCGACCGACCTGAGCGCGCGCTCGTTCGGTAACGTACTCAACGTCAGCACCTTCAATTTCGATCCTGCGGACTACAGACAGGATTCGAGCTTGCCGGGGCCCAACGTCAACGGCGGCCTCTTCAGCACCCCCGTGGACCCGGGGCTCCGGGCCATTTACCAGGATGAGTTGACCGTCGGGATCGAGCGGCTCCTGGAGCCTTCGTTCTCGATCGGTCTGAAGGGGACTTACCGCCGGCTGGGCAACGCGATCGAGGACCGATGCGACCTGGATTACAACAGGCCCGAGACGAACTTCAACGGCTGCGGGCTGATGAATCCGGGCTCGAGCGGGAGGATCGCTCGGGGCGACATTCCCGGGTGCAACGGCTTGTTCAGCGCCACGAGCGGCGACGACTATGCGTGCAGCGAATCGATTCCGGCCACGCCTCCCGCCCGGCGGCTCTACAGGGGGATCGAATTGCTCGCGCGCAAGAGCTTCGGGGAAAGGGCCTGGCTGCAGGCATCTTACGTTTACTCGTCCCTGCGCGGGAACTACGACGGCGAGATCAGCGAAGGGTTCTTTGGCCAGACCGACCCGGGAATCAACGCCGACTTCGATTACCCGCAGATTATCCACAACGGCTACGGCAGGCTCTTCCTCGACCGGCCGCATCGCTTCCGACTCGACGGCTACTACACTTTCTCGTGGGGCCTTTCGGCCGGCCTGCAGACCTACATTCGATCCGGCGCGCCGCTCAACAAGCTCGGGTATTTGAACGATTATTACGGGCCGGCCGTTCAGCTCGTCCCGAAGGGTTACGCGGGCCGGCTGCCCACCGAGTGGGAAGCCGATCTGACGCTCTCCTACCCGTTGAGAGTCGGACCGGCGACCGTGATCCTGCAGGCGTATGTCTTCAACCTCTTCAACAACCAGATCGCGACGTCCCGGGTCACTGAATGGTCCACGAGCGCGCCGGCGGACTATCCGGCTTCGATCTACGACCCGAAACAGCAGCAGACGAATCCGGAGTACGGAAAGGTGACGACGCGCCAGGAGCCGCGCCTCTTCCGCGCCGCGGTCAAGGTCTCCTTCTAACCGGGCCGGCGCCGGGCCTTGAGGCGGAGCCTCTCATGACAATTCTCCCGGGAACGCGGCTCGGGCCATACGAGGTCATTGCTCCTCTTGGCGCGGGAGGAATGGGGGAGGTCTGGAAGGCCCGCGATGCGCGGCTCGGGCGCGAAGTGGCGATCAAGGTCCTTCCGGCCGACGTCGCGTCGGATCCATCCCGATTGAAACGCTTCGAGAAGGAGGCGCGCGCGGCGTCCGCTCTCAACCATCCCAACATCGTCACGATCTACGACTTCGGATCGGCGGATTCGGTCTCCTGGATCGCGATGGAGAAGGTGGATGGGAAGACCCTGCGCGAGCTGCTCTTCTCCGGTCCGCTGCCGGTCAAGAAACTGCTCCAGATCGCTCCGCAGATCGCCGACGGGCTGGCGCGGGCGCACGAGGCGGGGATCGTCCACCGGGACTTGAAGCCCGAGAACGTGATGGTGACGAAGGACGGGCTGGTCAAGATCCTCGACTTCGGGCTGGCGAAGCGGACCGGGACGGGCTCGGGAAGCGACGAGGCCTCACACCTTCCGACGGAGACGGGAACGAGCCCCGGAATGATCCTGGGCACGGTCGGCTACATGTCGCCGGAGCAGGCGGCGGGGCAGCCTGTCGACTTCCGGTCAGACCAGTTCGCGTTCGGCTCGATCCTCTATGAGATGGCGACGGGCAAGCGCACGTTCTTCAAGAAGACGGGAGCGGAGACACTCTCGGCGATCATCACGGAAGAGCCCGTGCCGATCGCCTCGCTCAATCCGCAGGTCCCGACGCAGCTGCGCTGGATCGTCGAGCGGTGCCTGGCGAAGGAAGTGCGCCAGCGTTACTCCTCGACCGACGATCTCGCCCGGGATCTGGCGACGCTGCGCGACCATCTCTCAGAGGCGGCCTCGGGAGTGGCGCCGGCAACGGGCGCGAAGCGCCGCGGTCTTCTGCGAAGCCTCCCCGTCCCTCTGCTGGCGGCCGTTGGCGGAGCGCTCTTCCTCGTCGCCGCCGGGGTTTTCGTCGAGCGCTGGATTGCCGCACGTGCAATTAGTCCCCAGGTGCCCTCGTTCACCCGGATCACGTTTCACCGGGGCAATGCGATCCACGGACGTTTTGCGCCGGACGGAAGAACGGTCGTGTACGGCGCCGCCTGGGACGGCGCGCCCGCCGAGGTCTTCACCGTGCGCACGGACTCGACGGAATCGCGCCCGGTCGGGGTTCCCCACTCGGACCTGATGAGCGTCTCGTCGAAGAGCGAGCTGGCGATCCTTCTCAAGAAGACCAGCCTCTCCTTCGGAGGCTTAGGGACGCTCGCCCGGATTCCCCTGAACGGCGGCGCCCCGCGGGAGCTCCTCGAGGATGTCGCCGAGGCCGATTGGGCTCCCAACGGCGAGGATCTCGCGATCGTCCGCCGCGGGCCCAACGGCAAGAATCGACTGGAGTACCCTGTCGGGACCGTTCTCGCCGAGGCCGACTGGTTTGCCTCGATGCGGGTCTCACCGAAGGGAGATCTCATCGCCTATGTCGGTCCGGGAGCGAAGAGCCCGGCGATCAAGACGATCGACCGCAAGGGAAGTCGCAAGATCATCTCCGATGGATGGGGCGGAATCGACTCGCTCGCGTGGTCGCCTCGCGGAGACGAGATCTGGTTCGTCGCAAAACGCTCGTCCAAGGGGGTCGCCCGCGATTGGGCGATCCGCGCGGTGTCTCTGGCAGGGAGCGAACGAGTCCTGCTTCCCGTTGGCTTCGACGTGACCCTCCACGACGTGTCGTTCGACGGCCGTCTCCTGGTCGAGCAAGGTGTCTCGCACGGTGGCATCTTGTGCAAACCCCGGGGCGAAAGCCGCGAGCGCGAACTCGGGCGGCTGGACTGGTCCGTAGTGACCGACATCTCGGAGGACGGCAAACTCATCCTCTTTCGTGAGCAGGGCGCAGGACTCGATCAAAACGGGATCTACCTGCGCAAGACCGATGGCACTCCCGCGATCCGCGTCGGCGAGGGCCACTCGCAGGGGATCTCTCCGGACGGCCGATGGGTCATGGCCATCCGAAAAGGGCCGCCTCAGGAGATCGTCATGATCCCGACCGGCCCGGGAGCCGAGAAGAGAATCTCGCTCCAGGGCCTCGTGGACACGGGCTCGGGGATGCTTCCGAACGGAAGAGGGTTCTTCGTCACGGTCGCCGGGAAGGACGGGGAGGGAGACTCCCTGTACATCCTGGGCCCCGAGGGCGGCAAACCCACGCTCGTTCGGACGGGCGGCATCTGGGACCTTGCCGGTTCGCCGGACGCGAGCCGCCTGGTCTTCGCCACGAAGGATCGCCATCTCATGATCGCTCCATTCCTCGGCGGCGACGGGACGCCGATTCGTGGCGCAGCGACGCCGCTTCCCGGCGCTCCTCTCGAGAGCGGGGACGAGCTTGGGGGGTGGAGCTCGGAGGGCCGGTACCTCTACATCGCGCGACACGGGGAGATCCCCGCCCGCATCGACCGGCTGGAGCTGGCGACCGGCCGAAGAGAAACCTGGAAGAAGTTCCTGCCCGAAGACTCCGTCGGAATCATCGACATCGGCCCGGTTCTCATCGCCCCGGACGGCCAGTCCTATGCCTACTCCTACCTGCGAGAGCTGGTGTCGGACTTCTTCATAATCGACGGGCTGAAGTAAACCTCGAAGACAATTCGCAATGGCTTTCCTGGCAGGCTCGCGACTCGGCCCCTACGAGGTCATCGCTCCGCTCGGCGCAGGCGGGATGGGGGAGGTGTATCGGGCGCGGGACACGCGGCTCGGGCGAGAGGTCGCGATCAAGGTGCTGCCGGCGGAGCTGGCTTCGGATCCTTCGAGGCTCAAGCGGTTCGAGAAGGAAGCGCGGTCGGCGTCCGCTCTTAATCACCCCAACATCGTCACGATCTACGACATCGGTTCGGCGGACTCCGTCTCTTACATCGCGATGGAGAAAGTGGACGGGAAGACGTTGAGGGAATCGCTGTTCTCCGGTCCCCTGCCGATGAAGAAGCTGCTTCCGATCGCTGCGCAGATCGCCGACGGGCTGGCCCGGGCGCACGAGGCGGGGATCGTCCATCGGGACCTGAAGCCCGAGAACGTGATGGTGACGAAGGACGGGCTCGTGAAGATCCTGGACTTCGGCCTGGCCAAGTTGACGACGGCGGGATCGGGAAGCGACGAGGCCTCTCATTTGCCGACGGAGACGGGAACGAGCCCGGGGATGGTTCTCGGGACGGTTGGTTACATGTCGCCGGAGCAGGCGAGCGGCGCCATCGTGGACTTCCGGTCCGATCAGTTCTCCTTCGGCTCGATCCTCTACGAGATGGCGACGGGGAAGCGAGCGTTCCAGAAGAAGACGGCGATCGACACGCTCTCGGCGATCCTGAACGAGGAGCCCGAGCCGGTTGGACAGGTCAATCC
>CAWFIK010000009.1:0-232245 GCA_963815865.1 uncultured Acidobacteriota bacterium | reverse complement strand
ACAGACGATCGGCGCATCCCGGGCCACAGGCGAAGTATTTCTCATCGGAACGGGACGACAAGGGGGGTCAGCCGTGTGCTTCCTGTATTAATGACTCTGGAAGACAGCCCCCTCCGCCTCCAGCCCCAACGGACGAATACAGGAATACCCGGTTAACCCCGCCTCCTTATGTAACCTGACCCCACCTCTTCCTTCACGACTATTGATTCAGATGCGAGCAGCTTCACGGAGCGTCGCGTCTGCGGTCGTCCGCCCGCAAACCGGCAAAGCGCTCGCATCCTTGCCTGCTCGCGGGCCGCATCGCGGTCGCCTTCGGCCCGAAGCCGCGCGCTTCGAACGGCTTCGCGCGCCACCGGCTTCAATTCCTTCACCCGCTCGCCGGCCGGACCTCGCAGGGATGAAGGGCCTTCGACTGCGTCGGCCGTTCCGAACGCTGATCCTGCTTGAGCTCGCGCAGCTGCTCGGGTCGGAGCTTCTCAACGGCGGCCGCGAGCGTCTTGAATGGATCGGCATTCTTTATGGACTCGGGTCCTGGCGTCGCAAGGGGCACCGGGGTGATAGGGACGACATGCCCGCGACCGATCCACTGCAGGTGGAGTCCCCCTTCGATGAGCGGGGACTGGTCGGCCGGGGCGAGATCAAACGTCACGTCCACGCCGCTGACCTGGCGTCCAAGTTACCCGCGGTGCCTGGGCTCCGTCAAAATGTGGCGCCCCAGATGGGCCGGATCGAATATGCACGCCCCTCTGCCGGCCCGCCAGGGAAGGTGGAAGGTATAGCTTGTGAAATCCGCCGGGACGAGATTGCTCGAGCAATATCCTTCGTCGCCGTTATTCCTCACGAACATCGCCCAGGCGTCATTGTCGCCATCGTCGTGGATGTGGGCCGCCATGGCATAGACCGGGTGGAGCTCGCTCTTGCATCCGTCGTGTTCGCAATCGATGCCGAACATGCCGGTCATGATCGCGGATATGGATCCGTTCGGGGCGAAGATGGGTTTCACCGCGTATTTGTCGCCGTTCTCGGCCGCCGAGTAGATGGCCTGCCACCACGGCCCGAAGAAGTGCTCGATATCCATCTCGTCGGCATCGAACTCGGTATGCAGGTCCGATCTGCCCTCCATGACCCCGGGCGCGCCGCACGACACCAGCGCGATGTTGTAATCGTCATCGGAATTGCTGTCGGTCCAACTCGCCTGACCTTCATAGGTCACCGTGAACCAATTGAGATGGCCCGGGAAACCTCTCCGAACCAATTATGGACGCGGCAAACCCACCCGTTCCAGTCCTCGGGGAGGTTCTCAGCGTGGGTCTGGTTGGTACAGTCGGCATAGCTGGGATCGCCGTCGCCATTGGAGAAGTAGTGGCAAATCGACGGTCTCGGCTGGCCGTTGTGATGCGCCTGCCACTGCCAGCGGGGATTCCGCGGAAAGCCGCCCGGCGCCGTTATTAGCGTCCCAGACGAGATTGAACGGGAACGCCTCCTGAGCTTTGCCCGACGGGAAGAGTGCCAGGAAGAACCAAGGAGTCCCGGGAAAGAATAGAACAGAGATGCGGAATCCTGGAGAAGGTGTGCTCATTTCACTTCCTCCCGCCGTGCGGAAAGTGATCGGTCACAGCGTGGGCCCTATCTGACTACGATCTGAACACAAAGGCCAGACAATTCGGGGGCCTCGGCGCGGCGCGGCGCTCTTCCCTGACCGCGACCGGCAACCCCACGATCTTTCCTGGCGGCTTCCGCGGTCGCCGCCGTCGAGCGTTGGCGCTACCTGCCGGCCACGTTGAGGGGGTTCTGGGGTCAATCGTGCGTCGGTGTATTATGGCCCGCGATGGCACGGGTGCTGCGGCTGGAGGGGGAAGGGGCCGTTTACCATGTCATCGTTCGTGGGAACGAGCGGAAGGCCGTGTTTCGCGATGATGAAGACCGCCAAGCGTACCTCGATCGGTTGGCGAAGTATCGGGAACGGTTTGGCTTCCGGCTCCTGGCCTTCTGCTTGATGGGTAACCATATTCATCTGGCGATCGAGCGGGGCACGGAGAAGCTGTCTCGCGTAATGCTGACATTGCAGTCGTCCTATGCGCAGCGATTCAACCGCCGACACGGCCGAGTCGGGCATCTTTTCCAAGGCCGGTACAAGGCGTTCCTGATCGAGAAGGACCGTTACCTGTTGGCCCTGATTCGATACATCCACGAGAACCCGGTTAAGACTGGTCTGGTCGCCCGGGCGCAGGAGTACGAGTGGTCGAGCGATCGGTACTACCGGCGTGGGAAGGGGCCGAAATGGCTCGATCTGGACGTCGTCCTTCCCCTTTTCGGTCGTGGGCATACGGTCGCGGTGTCGAGATACCGGCGGTTCATGGGCGAGAAAGAGGCCGAATCTTACGAAGATCTGAGGAGCTACGCTCAGGCGATCAAAGGGGACGAGGAATTTGCGCGACGCGTCCTCAAGGCAGCTGGGCGGAATCCAGTCGCACGTATGGATCTGACCGAACGCGGCGTGGCGTCGATCGTGGGCAAGGCACTCGGTTTCTCCGGTGACGAGCTGGGCGGCGCGGGCCGACACCGGCCGCGCTCGAGCGCGAGGACCCTGGCGGCCTATCTCGCCCGGGCAGAGGGAGGGATCTCGATTGCGCGGATGGCGAGGTTCTTCGGCAGAGAGGAATCGACCCTGGTGAGGGCCGTGCTGCGGCTGGAGCAAGACTTGAGGACCGATGGCGAGCTGCAACGGCAGGTTACCCGACTCGGGAAGGCGGTTCGCACCAATTGATTGACCCCGGAGCTCGATTGTCATTGAGGCGCGGCCAATCCGGGCTTGCTAACCTCGCGAATCCAGAGTCCCAACCTCCAAACCGGAGCACCTCCGGTTGAGAGCCTTTGAGGTGTCTGGTACCCTCGGAGCATCATGGAGACCAAGCCGTTGGACCGGATCACCGTCGAGCCGGGCAAGATGAATGGGCAGCCGTGCATTCGCGGCATGCGGCTGACGGTCAGGAGGGTACTGGAAGCGCTTGCAACCTACCCGAACCGCGAGGATTTGCGCCGGGAGTACCCTGAGCTCCAGGACGACGACATTCAACAGGCCCTCGAGTACGCAGCGGCAGCGCTTGAGGACCGCACGGTCGAACTCACGCACACCTGATGAGGTTTCTCCTCGACCAGGGACTTCCCCGGTCGGCGGTTCAGCTCCTCCGAAATCAGCATCATGATGCTGTTCACGTGAGCGAAGCTGGCCTCGCATCCGCGGAAGATTCGGAGATTCTGACAAAAGGCCGGGAAGAGCGGCGAGTCGTCGTGACTCTCGACGCCGACTTCCACGCACTCATGGCTCTTTCGGGGGCAACCGAGCCATCCGTCATCCGAATCCGAAGGCAGGGGCTCACGGCGGAACCCCTCGTTGGCGTGATCCTCGAGGTGATCTCGCTTTGCGCAACAGATCTCGACGCGGGGGCTCTGGTGACCGTTCGGCCCGCCGCGGTCAAGATTCACAAACTGCCCGTTGTCCGCGGCAGTGAAGACTGACGAAATCGGTTCGGCGTGCGCCTCGCGGTCAGGCTAACTGCGGCGCGACTCCCGCTTTTTTGATATTCTGGTTGCGATTATCAAGAGAGGCGCGAGGGAACTGGCCCGTTGACCGCCCGGCAACCTGGCTTCGCCGCCAAGGTGCCAAAGCCAGCCCGGAGACGGGAACGATAGGGCTCACGTCAGAGCAAAAAGCGGCGTGGGACCCCTCGGCGACGAGGGGTTTTTCGTTTTCGGGCCAGCGGCTCGGGCCAGAGGCTGTCCGCCGGGAGGAGAGCCGTGGACGAGTCGGATCCGTTCTTCATTCCCGTCAATTGCGAGCGTCTGGAACGAATCTTTTTCGAGGGCTTCCCTTATCTCGTCGTGCACGCGGTGCTCGGGCTCAGCCACATCATTCTCTTGCCCAGGGGTCTCGGGGAACAATCGACTCACTGGATCGCGCGGCAGCAGCGCAATGCCAACAGGCTGCCGGTCTCTCTTGTCCTCTCGGCAGACCGAATCATCGTGTACCAGCCTCGCGGCGCGCACTTCGAGTCCTCCAGGGTCTTCGTTCCGGGCTTTCCCGTCTCCGGCAAGCTCGAGCCGTGCGTCTCGTTCCCGGAGGGGGGAGAGCTGGCAGTGCGAGCTCGCGCCCTGGAGGAGTTCATCACCGAGCACAACCCGGGGGGATACCTGCTCGGCAACGCCATGAAGGGAGGCCGGGTCGCGACTCTCGACGAGGCACAGTGGCTCTTTGGCCGGGATGATGACGGCGTCCCACGCGGTCTGGAGTGCTGCCCGGCATGCGGCGAGTGGAAAGGAGAGTGCCTCAATCCCGCCATAAGGGAAGAATTTGGAGACGTCGTCGTCCCGGTGGGGAGTCAGATGGGGTCGGTCCTGAATTCATGCATTATTTTTGCGAACAGCAGCCTAACAGTTTCATCCTCGTGACCCGCCGGGACGCGACAGGTGGTGCAGAAGGCGAGTGGGTCTATGCCTCGAGCCGGTGACGGCGGAGGAGGACGCCAACCAGGGTCCGAGCGGGAGCAGCACACTCGCATCAGGCATCTAAATACCTCATAATTAGACGCTTACAGCCGTACTTTACGGCCTATCCTCTTTGTAGTACAATTAATTCGGGAAAGGCAGAGTGATGGACCCTAGGACCCTAAAGGATGGACCCTAAAGCAATGATGGACCCTAAAAAGGCAGTCAGGGAATTTCAGAAGCGCCTGATCGCTGTCATTGCAAGCCAGAGCCTTGCCGACTCTGAGGAACCTGCGGTTCGTCTATCCAAACTGGGCCCGCCAAGCTCTGGTTGGAAGCTGGTTGCACCGATGGCTGTTGGCGGCAGCGACTTCTGGTGGGAACCGCGAGCGCTCAGATTCGGCGGCGAACGTATCGATCTTGCGAAAAGCAAACCCGATCTCATGATCATTCGAGCGGGGGTCACTCAAGGAGAGATGCATATCGAGATCATGGAAGCAAAGACTCGCTATAGCAAAGCCATCCCCGATAGGGATAGTTTATCGAAGCTTTTCGCTGAGTCATTCGACGAACCTGCTCGAGCGATTGTCGCGCAGCGTGCATTTCGGCATATCCGCCATATCGTCGAGCAATCGCCGAGGGAAGCTATTGAAGAGGCCGCTACAGCCCCGAGCGATACCGGAGTGCTTGTTCGAACACTTGAAGAACCCGATGCTGTACAACAGCTTAAGGCCGAAGACCCTCTCGCACAGGCACGCATCCGTGGCCTGCAGGAACGCGATCGCCTTCTCTCAGCCGAAGGAGGGACTCTCACAGGAGAGCAGGTCGCTGCTCACTTGCACCTAACGCGTCAGGCAGTTAATCGCAGACGAAAGCAGGGAGCTCTCGTGGGAGTCGATGCGGGAAGACACGGGTATCTGTACCCAGCGTGGCAATTCGGTCAGGGCGGCACTGTCACTTGGCTGAAGCCAGTTCTCGAAACTCTCGGTGCGCATGATCCTTGGATGCAGCAGGCATTCATGGTAAATCGAAATATTCGCCTGGAAGGCCTCAGCCCCATCGACGCTCTCCGAGCCGGGCGTCTTGAGAATGTGTTGCGCGTCGCTAGAACCTACGGCGAGCATGGCGCCGCGTAAGATTGGAGATCTACTCCCACCATCGGCCTATGTCTCAAATGATCCCCTCCCAGTCATCGCTTGGCACGAGGCCCTCATACGAGTCCACAAGGCTGGAAAGGAACCCAAGTTTTTCGGGCGCACAGGCGAAAATCGGTTTGACGCACCAGCTAAGCAATTCGGCGTCCTATACGCCGCTTCGGACGAGTATGGCGCATTCATCGAGACCTTTGGTGACAATCTCGGTCGAACCGTCACAAGGACCTCACTATCCGAACGCGGGTTTGCGCGAATCATCTTCTCTCGCGAGCTAAGGCTAGTGGACCTGACTGGATCTGGCCTCGCTAAGGTCGGGGCGGATTCACGCCTTTTCGCCGGTGAGCATGGTCCAGCGCAGGAATTCTCTTTGGCTTGCTGGACTAATCCGGCCGACGTAGACGGGCTCATCTACCGCTGTCGCCACGATCCGTCCAAGTCGGCAGTGGCGATCTATGACCGCGCGGAGGACGTCGTGTCAACCGATTCCCTCGGGTCGTTGATGAGTCCGAAACATGCTGGCCTTGTCGGTGCGATACTGGACAATTACGGCTTTGCGCTAATTCCTGCTTAGCCTCCCTCCACGGTCTTCGTGGGAAGGGTGAGGTCAATCGAGTGGGAAGGAGGTTAGCCTTGAATATCGGATATTAGGCCGAACGGAGGTTCGATCGAGCGTGGAGAGGGATGGATGGGGTCAGTCGTGTATTGTGGCATTTCGACAGTCGCGGTCACCCACGACGTCGCTAGAGGTTGTCCCCTCCGGTGCGGTGAAGTACGAAACCGAGTGGTAAACCCGGTAAGCATCCGGAAGCCCCTTCAGCGCCAGGTACACACGCGCCTCGCCCGCATCCGACCGGGCAGTACCGGTACATCCGGGATCATCGTGGCCATGGGTGGCATTCAGTCCAGCGGACCATCTTCAAGGCAAAGCAGCCCGAGTCAACCTGGTTCGCGGTATGATTCGTTCCGGTATCAAGAGAGGCGCGAGGGAACTGGCCCGTTGACCGCCCGGCAACCTGGCTTCGCCGCCAAGGTGCCAAAGCCAGCCCGGAGACGGGAACGATAGGGCTCACGTCAGAGCAAAAAGCGGCGTGGGACCCCTCGGCGACGAGGGGTTTTTCGTTTTCGGGCCAGCGGCTCGGGCCAGGGGCTGTCCGCCGGGAGGAGAGCCGTGGACGAGTCGGATCCGTTCTTCATTCCCGTCAATTGCGAGCGTCTGGAACGAATCTTTTTCGAGGGCTTCCCTTATCTCGTCGTGCACGCGGTGCTCGGGCTCAGCCACATCATTCTCTTGCCCAGGGGTCTCGGGGAACAATCGACTCACTGGATCGCGCAGCAGCAGCGCAATGCCAACAGGCTGCCGGTCTCTCTTGTCCTCTCGGCAGACCGAATCATCGTGTACCAGCCTCGCGGCGCGCACTTCGAGTCCTCCAGGGTCTTCGTTCCGGGCTTTCCCGTCTCCGGCAAGCTCGAGGCGTGCGTCTCGTTCCCGGAGGGGGGAGAGCTCGCAGAAGGAACTCATGCCCTGGAGGAGTTCATCACCGAGCATAACCCGGGGGGATACCTGCTCGGCAACGCCATGAAGGGAGGCCGGATCGCGACACTCGACGAGGCACAGTGGCTCTTTGGCCGGGATGATGACGGCGTCCCACGCGGCCTGGAGTGCTGCCCGGCATGTGGCGAGTGGAAAGGAGAGTGCCTCGATCCCGCTATAAAGGAAGAATTTGGAGACGTCGTCGTCCCGGTGTCCTGTGCCTGCGAGAACTGGAACCGCTGCGCGCGCTGCCACCAGACGCTCGCGTCCAACCGACTCAACTCAAATCTCTACGACCCCCAGGACGGAAGCGTTTGGTTCGTCGCCGGCTTCTGTGGTTTAAGCCATCGCTGTCCGGACCTGCAATGACAATGCTTGGACGCGGACGGCCAGGCCTCTGGCGCGCCTTCTTCAACCGGGACCTTGCCCGCGCGGAGAGGGGCCCGAATTCATCGGCGACCATCTCACGATCGAATTCCGCGGTTGCGGCCTGAAGTTCCTCGCTCGTCATTCGCACGAACGGCTTTGGTTCGAGGGATTATCCTGAGGCAACCGGCTGGCTCGTTATCCGGCCTTCCTGTTCGCTCGAGACCGGGATCGCGGTTTCGACGGCAAGGCGGAGATCACCGATCGGAGCAGGGCGTTCACATCTTTCGAAGATCGAAATACCGACGCCACGTCGGGCTCCAGCATGACGGCGACAGAACCCGCCTTGACCAGGCCTGCAAACCGGTTCGACCGGGATCTCCGGTAGTCGAAGCGGTACTCCCGCCTTAGCTCGTCGGCGGAGGCGCGTACAGTCTTACGGGATGGCATTCTCTTCATAGTCCTGGCGTTCACGCCTCGTCGCTTTCCTCGCGCTGATCATCCGGATCGAGTCGCGCCGCGCCATAAACGATACCACCAAGAGACGCCGCGTCACGGAATGCCCCACGATGACCTCGCGGGCCTCTGCCTCCGAGTGATCGGGGTCGTCGAAGATCCGGGCGAGCGGATCGGCAAAGACGGTCGCCGCTTCCTCGAAGGCGACACCGTGTTTCGACAGGTTGGAAGCCGCTTTTGCCGGATGCCACTCAAAGACCGGGCTCATGCCGGAGGCAGATTACCAGAGGTCGCGCTGGTACTCCTGAAGGATATCGGCGCTCATCACCAGTTGAAGGTGGCCGTTTCGCCAAGCCTCAAGAATCCACGGCGAACTCGTCAACGCAAAGAACCCCGCCGAAACTAAAACGTTCGTGTCGAGGACGATCCTCACCGCGCGGCTCGGGCCCTCGAGACGGCCCGCCGGACGTCGGCTGGCTTCATGCCTGCCTTTCGCGCGGTGTCCCGGGCGCGCCGGACAAGCTCGTCAAACTCCTGCATTGCCGGAGGCGCAATTGACTTCAGGATAACGACGTCCCGCTCACCGACGACGACGAACTGGGTGCCTTCCTTCAGCCCGAGACGCTCTCTAATTTCTTCCGGAATCACGACCTGCCCTTTCGACGAAAGCCGCGTTGTCGCGAGAGACTCCATGCCCGCCTCCAATCTTACCAGTAAGAGTGTAAGCCTGACGCCTGGGGTTTGTCAATTAGCTCGGTCGGATCCGGTCGGACCATGACTTGAAGACCAACGGCGAGTTGCAGCGGCAGGTCGCCAGGCCGCCGCCCCCTTCTAAATTTGCGCCTTTCTCTATCCGTCAGCGGTCGCGCATGGATCACAAAGACGGTTCCGTCATCATCCAGGACGAAGACGACCTGCAACCGAGGAACTCTGTTCGGTCTCCGGTGACGGCCGGGAGCCGCCTCGTGCAACCGGCAGGCTCGTTATCCGGCCTTCCGGTTCGCTCGAGACCGGGATCGCGGTTTCGACGGCAAGGCGGAAATCACCGAGCGGAGCAGGGCGTTCACATCTTTCGAAGATCGAAATACCGACGCCACGTCGGGCTCCAGCATGACGGCGACAGAACCCGCCTTGACCAACCCCGTAATCCGGTTCGGCCGGGATCTCCGGTAGTCGAAGCGGTACTCCCGCCTTAGCTCGTCGGCGGAGGCGCGTACAGTCTTACGGGATGGCGCTCTCTTCATAGTCACGGACCTCAACGACGAAGTAGGTGGAACAGTTCACCGGTTAAAGCCTCGCAAGAGGCTGCAATGGTTGCGGGGTCTTCAAGGCGCTCGGTCGCTCGAACTGTCATCCGAGTCCCCTCCCCCTCGATGGAACCGAACAGGTCTCGCAAATACTCGATCGCCTCATCCGCAACTTCACTTGAAACGGCGACGTCTCGGAGACGAATCAAGCCCTCCGCGAGTATTTGACTTGGAATCGCACGGAGGATTCTGAGCACGTCCAGAGCGTCCTTATCTTTCAGCCTTCTGGTCCCAGGCTCTTCGGAGCGGTCCGCAATCTTGTGCAATTTGGCCACGAGCAAAGCGCTCGGACCCGCTACCTGGATAGAAAAGGTACGGCCGTCGCCTTCGGCCAGAGATTTCAAGAGCAACGGTTCGCGATCCACGAGTGCGCCCTCGAGGCCCCGCGCGCGGCGGCCGGCGTGATTGCCGTGCTCGCCGAGCCGTGCCCCTCGCCGGCCAGGTCCTGCGACCGCCTCTGGTACCAAGAGATCGACAGGAATAGTCGCAGGAACTGATCCGACCATTCGGTCGCAAAGCCAACTTCCAGGTTGGAGCCCTTGCCGAAAATGCGCGCGTTCCATGACGTCCCCGATCTTCGGCGCCGGCTTCAGGCGCGCGGGTTCGATGAGCAGGTCGCCGTCAGTGGTAAACGGCGGCACCGCCATGTCGGCATCGTCGGTGTGAAGGTAGATCGCTTGAGCGCCGACCAGCACGACGGATTCACGATGGTCGGCAAGGGCCTCCAGGGCATCGAGAAGCACCTCGCGGGCGACGACGTAGAGCGGATCGGCCATTTCACGCCTGCGGGCGAGCGATCCATTCAAGGATGGCCTCGGCCTCGGCGGGCCCCCGGCCCGGACTCGTCAGCAAGTCCACCGCGGCTTGGCTTGGTGCGACAAACGTGACCCCTTTGTCGTTCGACGTTCGGTCAAACACCACGCTGTCAAAGGGAGTCAGCAACATGACGTTCGCCCCCGCTTCTGCGGGTCGAAGTCCAAGGTTGGCAGCCGCCATTTCGTCATCGTCGACATAGACCATCGCTAACCGAGCTGGAGCGATCGGCGCCAGTCGGTTCGCTGCCAGCGAACCCGTCACGGCGTACCGGAAGCGACTCCCGGGAAGATTGCGCACGAGATTGCCAAGTCCTCGAGGATCGAGAAAGGGCCGGACACCATTGCTCTTCAGGACCGAGTAGTCCTCGGCCCATCGGCGAATGATCCCCGCTCGATCCACCGACTCGACGGGACCGCGCGGCACCCTGGTCAGGACGCCATCGCGCGCCAGCACCTCGACAAGCCGCGAAGCGTAGCTAACGTCAACCTCGGCCTTTGAGGCGACCTCGGAGATCGTGAGCGGCGCCGGGAAGTCGCACAGGGCGCGTACCAGTCGACCTGCCTTCGGGCCTCGGAGCGACCGTGAACTCGCCTCGCCGGGCGCCGGATCTTCGCTTGCTCCAAGCGCCTCGAGGTGCAGACCCGGGCGGGAAAGGATCAACCTCAGATTCCCGGTCACATCCAGATAGTTCAGCTCTTCTTCCTGAAGACGTCGTCGCGTGGCGGGAGTCAGGAATCCAGTCACGACGAGACTTGGGCCCGCGAAGTAGCGGCTGAATCTCGTCTTCAGTTGTGCGACATCGCGCGGGAAAATACGGTTCTTGGCCTCGACCAGCACGCGCGCCTTCGAGCCATCAGGGCCGGTGATCCGCAGAATAGCGTCCGGCTGGTCAGGCGCTCCGACCCTGCTGAATGACGCATCCTGTTTCCAGCCCGGTGGTAACCGGTCCCGGAGGACTCGCAAACCTTCCTTGAGCAATCTTGCCTCATTCATGCCATTTGCCTAGATGAGGCAAAATAGCATATCAAGGCAAATCAATCAAGTTTGCCTCTCGTCCGCCGTGGTCATGGACGAATGATGCCTCGAACTCTCGGGCTTTGAAAGGGGGCTTGCGAAGCGGCCAGAGCTTTGAAAGAATATCATCGATGTCTTTCAAAGAGTTTGAGACCCTGAGAACGAAATTCCAACGCCTCGGGCCGGCATCTTGAAACCGGAGGCCTTCACGGCGCCCGAGGCGGGAAGGGTGGTCCGGAGCCCACGCGGTTACTTCGCTTTCGTGCCCGCGCCGCTTCCCCCGGTGGTCAGGTACGACGACGCCCTGGTCCTGGCTCTCTCGCGTGCCGATTCAGCGTTGTCAGAGCTGTCGGGCCTCGGCAGGCTCATCCCGAATCCTCATCTCCTGATCGCCCCCTACGTTCGGAAGGAGGCTGTGCTGTCCTCCAGGATCGAAGGCACCTCGACGGACCTCTCCGAGCTGCTCAAGGACGAGGCCGGCGCCCACGTGCCGGAGCGGGATCCGGCCGATGTTCGCGAGGTCCGAAACTATGTCTCGGCCCTGGAGTACGGAGTCCGGCGCTTGAAGACCCTGCCCCTTTCCCTTCGCCTGGTGCGCGAGCTCCATGAACGTCTCATGCGCGGCGTCCGTGGGGACCGGTCGACGCCCGGCGAGTTCCGCCGCTCGCAGAACTGGATCGGCCCTCCCCGGAGCACGATCGAGACGGCGACCTACGTTCCTCCGCCCGTCGAGGAGATGTCGGCATGCCTCAACTCCTGGGAGCGGTTTCTCCACGAGCGCGGCAAGCTTCCTGACCTCATCGCCTGCGCCTTGATGCACGAGCAGTTCGAGGCGATTCATCCGTTCCTCGACGGAAACGGCAGGGTTGGGAGGCTCCTCATCACGCTCTACCTCCTCGAGAGGGAGCGCCTGAGTCAGCCCCTTCTCTATCTCTCGGCGTACGTCGAACGAAATCGGGACGAGTACTACGCCCTCCTTCAAGCTGTCCGGACTCGAGGCGAGTGGAATTCCTGGCTCCTCTACTTCCTGCGGGGCGTTGACGAGATCTCAAAGGAGGCGGTGGACCGCGCGTGGCGGTTGACGAATCTCCGCGAGAAGCTCCGGAAGAAGCTCGCGAGACACGGGACGGCGGTTCAGTTGCTCGATGAACTCTTCAAGAACCCCTACGTCACCGTGGCGCGCGCGCAGAAGCTCCTCGGCGTCACGAATCCTACGGCTCGGCAGGCGGTCAAGCGCCTGCAGGGCGCCGGGATCCTGCAGGAAACGACGGGCCGGGATTGGGGAAAGCTGTTCCTGGCGAAGCCGATCTTAAAGGTTCTCGACATGGATGAAAGCGATGGCAAATAAGTCATACGGAGTTGGTGGGATTAGTCGTGGCTGGGCTGGGGTCGATAGACGACGCTGAAGGGGTATCTCCGGAGAAGAAACCTTCGGTGCCATGCACATATGGAGGCCATGTCTCGCATCCAAGAGTCTAGTCTGATAATTATCAGAGTATAATCATAACCGATGGGGCTGGATTACCGGGGGTGCCTCGATCGGTTGGAGAAGCGGCTTGCCGAAGAGGCGCCTGCGAAGATCCAGTTGCTGGCAGGCCCGAGGCAGGTAGGAAAAACGACCCTGCTGCTCGAGTTGCGGCAGAGGCTGGGTGAAAGGGCGATCTACGCCGCCGCAGACGGGCCGGAGGCAGCCTTGCCCGGCTTCTGGGAGCGCCTGTGGGCGGAGGCCGAGCGGAGGGGCGGAGTCGGTCCTGCCGTGCTTCTTCTCGACGAAATCCAGCACCTGCCGGATTGGGCGTCCCGGCTAAAGGGGGAATGGGACCGCCTCCGCCGGCGCCGGATTCGAGTGCAGGTCGTTGCAACGGGATCTTCCGCGCTTCACCTGGGAAAGGGCTCCCGAGAGACCCTGGCGGGGCGCTTCGAGCAGCTCGTCCTCGCTCACTGGTCCGCTCGCGCGTTGGCGGACACGTTCCGAGTTTCTTTCGACGAAGCCGTCCGCGTAACGGTCCGGACGGGCTCCTATCCCGGCGCCTTCGGGTTCCGCGGCGATCAGGAGCGCTTGATCGCCTACCTGAGGGACGCGATCGCGGAACCGGCCATCGGCCGCGACATCCTTGCCCTGGCGCCGGTTCGCAAACCCGCCCTGCTTCGCCAGATCTTCGCGGTCTGCGCCACGTCGCCGGCGCAGATCGTCTCTCTCCAGAAGATCCGAGGTCACATCCAGGATGCCGGAGCTCTCGAGACCGTGGCGCACTATCTTCAACTGCTCGAAGAGGCATTCCTCGTGGCGCCGCTCGAGAAACATGCCGCCCGGCCGCACCGGCAGCGCTCCGCTCCTCCCAAGCTCGTGACACTCAACAACGGCCTTCTGGCCGCCGTTGACCCGTCGGGCATTCCCGACCCGGCCACTGACCCGGCGCGGTGGGGGGCATGGGTCGAGAACGCGTGCCTCGCTTTTGCCTGGAACAGCGGGCAGCGAGTCCACTACTGGCGCGAGGAGCCGTACGAAGTGGATGCAATCCTGGACGGGAGCTGGGGCCGCTGGGCGGTCGAAGTCACGACGAATGCCGCCTCCCCGCGGGCAGTCCGAGGTCTCGCGGAATTCACTCGCCGGAACCCGAGTTACCGCCCGCTACTGCTGACCGAGGAAACGCGAACGGAGGAGGCGCGGCGCACCGGGTTCGAGGCAATGCCGTGGACGCGGTTTCTTCTCGACGGCCCGCTCCCCTGATACCGGGGGTCTGCCGCTGGTGGCCAGCTCGGAGTTACCGCCGGCCCTCGGCCGGCGTTCTCTACTGGCGTTGGTCTGCATTCGGTGGCCGAGTCTCAGATCTGAAGCGGTCGAAGGTTCAAGTCCGATTGTGGTGGTCAATTGCAGCAACGCCGAGAGTTTCCTCTCGGCGTTTGAGTTTCTTGGTTGCGGGGGAAGGATTTAGCGCCGGCGAACCCGGCGCTGCCTACTGCCGGGGGTCTGCCGCTGTTGGCCGGCCCGGACTTCTCAGATCTGAAGCGGTCGAAGGTTCAAATCCGATCGTGGCCGCCATTCACAGCAACGCCGAGAGTTTCCTCTCGGCGCTTGAAAAACTTGGTTGCGGGGGAAGGATTTGAACCTTCGACCTTTGGGTTATGAGGACCTTACCGATGACAGGCCCACCCGAAACCATGCGAAAACACTCGAAGACTTGAAGGAAGAGCCGACTCCAACCGACGCCATGGGGAGCCATCCCATCGAAGAATGGGGTAAGTTTTGGGCAAGTCGGAACAGCGTCCTCCACCCACCCCTACGTCTTGCTTCCGATGAATCCCGCCAGCCGGTCTGGGTCGAAGCGGAGTGTTCCTTCACCGACCTCCACGACCGTTGGGGCGCGAGTCAGAAGAGGGCCGGTTCATCGCCGCTACGAACGCTCGGGCTGAGACGATGGACCCGAAATCGGCGTGACGGGCGACGGAGTACGAGGACGCCGATGCTTAGGTAGATTTCAGGGATGGTGATGGGGTCAGTCGTGGCTTAGGGGTTATTGGTCTAAAAAGCGCGTCGGGGATGGTCAGGGTCCAGTGAGCTCCGAAAGCCGCGCACGGATGGTTTCTCTGACTCTCTTCGCAATCCGAACCGCTTCGTCAGACTCCTGGCGGGTGATCGGTTCCCAGTCTCCCGGGTAGCGAGACTCCACGGCGTACCGCTTCAAGAGCCCCAGTTCGGCGGAGTCAACCGGCAAGGCCTGCGACTTGGGAAGCGCGGACGCCAGTTCGGCCAGGTCGTGCGTCTTCGGAAAGGGCACGGAGTGAGAGGCGAGCAAGGCCTTCAGGTATTTTTCGACGAGTTGTTGCGCGTGAAAGCAGACGGTGGCGAATGGGCACCGCTCGCCCATCGTCAAGAGGTATTCGGCGACGGTCAAATCTTCTTCGGCCTTCGAGACCCACTGCGCAACGACGTGCCGCTGCTCAGGCCGTTCGTTCATACACGACGTGGCCTTCATGGGCTGCGGGATAGGCGATGCTTCCGACCACATCCCGGTAGGCCGTGAATTCCTCCGGGGTGACCACAATCACATCCTTGGGAAGGCCGAGCCCACCCAGCTTCATCTCGATCTCGATGGCCTGCTGACGTCGCGACCCCTTTACTGGCATCACCACGAGGAAGTCCACATCGCTGTCGGGCCCGGCCGTTCCTCTCGCCTGGGAGCCGAAAACGATGATCTTGTCGGGCTGGAAGCCTTCGGCGATTCGCCGAATCATCTCAGCGACCTTTGCCTCGGTGCTCGGGTGGGCTTCGGCTTCCACGGCGATGGATTATGTCACTCGACGCTTCTGGGCGCCCTCACGCCGACCCTCTCCCAGCGGGAGAGGTGCAGAAATCATGCGTCGGGAGACGTCCGCAGTTCATTGTGGGATCGAGCCGTCCCTTCTCAGATCTGAAGCGGTCGAAGGTTCAAATCCGATCGTGGTGGTCAATTGCAGCAACGCCGAGAGTTTCCTCTCGGCGTTTGAAAAACTTGGTTGCGGGGGAAGGATTTAGCGCCGGCGGACCCGGCGCTGCCTACTGCCGGGGGTCTGCCGCTGGTGGCCGGCCCGGACTTCTCTGATCTGAAGCGGTCGAAGGTTCAAATCCGATCGTGGCCGCCATTCACAGCAACGCCGAGAGTTTCCTCTCGGCGTTTGAATTACTTGGTTGCGGGGGAAGGATTTGAACCTTCGACCTTTGGGTTATGAGCCCAACGAGCTACCAGGCTGCTCCACCCCGCGTCAGGAACGCGCACGTTATCTGAGGCGGAGAGTCAGGTCAAGTCGTGGAGAGCGCTGGGAAAAGCTGTCTTGTCGGGGGTTCTGCGCGCTCACCCCGGCCCTCTCCCGGGGGGAGAGGGGGAAGGGACGGGAGTGGGCTTCTTCGGGGAGAGGGTGCCGGGGGGATAGAGGAGCACGATGTCTTCGGGGTGAACGAGGTGGAGCTCTTCGCGGGCGGCCTTCTCGGCGGGGAACTCGCCGCGGTTGGCGGCGGTGATCGCGCCGCGCAGCTGCCCGTTCTCGCGCTTGCGGCCGGCGATCTGTTTGTCGAGCTGGCGGATGTCCGCCTTCGCCTTCTTGAGCTCCAGCAGCCGCCCGTCGTAGAGGAGGAAGAGGCCGAGCAGCACGGCGGAAACGCCAAGCGAGACGAAGAACGTGGCGAGCGGCTGCGGATTGCGCGGCGGCGGCGCTGGCTGCCTCACCTCCGGAAGGCCCCCTTCCCGGCGAAGACTCCTCCGGCGGCCAGGTCTTCCTCGATTTCCATCAGGCGGTTGTACTTGGCGAGGCGTTCCCCGCGGCAGGCGGAGCCGGTCTTGATCAATCCCGAATTGACGGCGACGGCGAGGTCGGCGATCGAGTCGTCGGAGGTCTCGCCCGAGCGGTGAGAGACGACCGTCTTGTAGCCGGCGGTCTGCGCCAGGCGCACGGCCTCGAGCGTTTCCGTGACGGTACCGACCTGGTTCAGCTTCACGAGCAGAGCGTTGGCGATCCCATCCTCGATCCCGCGCGACAGGATCTCCGGATTCGTCACGAAGACATCGTCGCCGACCAGCAGGATCTTCTCGCCGAGGCTCTGCGTCATCGCGATCCATCCATCCCGGTCCGATTCCGCGAGGCCGTCCTCGATCGAGACGATCGGGTAGGCGGCGACGAGCGCCGCCCAGTAGGCGATCATCTTCTCGGAGGAGAGCGTCTTCTTCTCCCCTTTCAGAACGTACTTTCCATTCTCGTAGAACTCGGAAGCGGCCGGGTCGAGCGCGATCGCAATGTCGCGTCCAGGCTTGTAGCCCGCAGCACTGATCGCGGAGACGAGAAGATCCATGGCCTCGCTCGCGGAAGCGATGTCGGGCGCGAACCCTCCCTCGTCACCGACTCCGGTCGAGAGCCCCCTGGACTTCAGGATTCCTTTCAGAACGTGAAAGACCTCGACTCCCGCGCGCAGGGCCTCTGCGAACGTCGCGAAGCCGATCGGACACACCATGAATTCCTGCGGGTCGAGGCGATTGTCGGCATGCATGCCGCCGTTGATGACGTTCATCATCGGCACCGGAAGCGTGCGCGCTCCGGCGCCTCCGAGATACCGGTAGAACGGCAGGCCGGAAGCCGCCGCGGCCGCGCGCGCCACCGCGAGGGATACGCCGAGGATCGCGTTGGCGCCGAGCCTCCCCTTGTTCTCCGTCCCGTCGAGCTCGATCAGGATCCGGTCGAGCAGCGCCTGGTCCCGCGCGTCCGCGCCGAGGACCTCGCCCGCGATCTCGCCGTTGACGTGGGCGACGGCCTTCGTGACGCCCTTTCCGCCGTACCGTTTCTTGTCTCCGTCGCGCAGCTCCAGGGCCTCGCGCTGCCCGGTCGAAGCGCCCGACGGCACGGCCGCGCGTCCGGTCGCGCCCCCTGAGAGGAGGACCTCGACCTCGATCGTCGGATTCCCTCGCGAATCCAGGATCTCCCGGCCGAGGACCGCTTCGATGGAAAAGCTCATAACGCTAAGGACTCAGCAGCTCCCGCGCTGTCCGAGCGAGAGCCACGCAGTCAGCCTCCGTTTTCGATTCGGCGTAAACGCGTGCCACGGGTTCCGTGCCCGATTCCCGGACCAGAATCCATGAACCGTCGTCCAAAATCAACTTCATTCCGTCCAGTTGATTCACGGAGGCGACCTTGCGGCCGGCGAAACTCCCCGGGGGCGAGGCGCGCCGGGCCTGCAGGGCGCGCTTTTCCTCCGGAGACGCGGGAAGGTCGAGGCGGGTCGAGAAGAACGGGCCGATCTGCCCGCGCAGCTCTTCGGAGAGCTCGTCGAGCGTCTTCCCGGCGGCGCCGGCCATCTCCGCGACGAGCAGGTCGGCCAGGATGCCGTCCTTCTCCGGCACGTGCCCCTCGATCGTCAGCCCCGCGCTCTCTTCCGCGCCGAAGACGATCTCGCCGGCGATCAGCTTCTCGCCGATGTACTTGAATCCGACCGGCGTCTCGTAGAGCGGAACGTTGAAGCGCGCGGCGATCGCGTCGAGGGCGTGCGTCGTCGCGACGCTCCGGGCGACGCCGCCGCGGCGCCCCTTGCGCGAGAGGAGGTCCCAGAGGAGGAGCGCGAGGATCTGGTTGGGCTGGACGTAGGCGCCGCGCGCGTCGCAGACGCCGAAACGATCCGCGTCCCCGTCGCAGGAGAGGCCCAGGCGCGAGCGCCCCGAGCGCACGTCCTCGCCGAGATGCACGAGCTCCTTCTCGCCGCACTGCGGCGACTCGCCGCCGAAGAGCGGGTCGGCCTTGGCGTTCAGACGCGAGAGCTCCGCGCCCGTGCCCTCGAGATAGGCGTCCAGAAATCCCGAGGAGGTCCCATAGCGGAAGTCGAGGGAGAGGCGGGGCCGGCCACGCCCGACGTCCTCGCGCTTGACCTTGGAGGCGAGATCGGCGAGGTACGCCGGCGCCGGATCGAAGGCCTCGACGGACCGGGCCGGCGGCTCCGCGACCTCCGTCAGGGCGGCGATCGCGCTCTCGACTTTCTTCGTGATCTCCGGAAGTGCCGGAGCCCCGTCGGCGGTCGAGAACTTGATGCCGAGATACTGGGGCGGATTGTGGCTCGCCGTGAAATTGACCGCGCCCGCCGCGCCCCGCCGGCGGATCTCGAACGCCAGGACCGGCGTCGGCACGGGCCGGGCGGACATTTCGGCCCGGAACCCCGCGCCATCGAGCAGGCGCGCCGCCTCGTTGGCGAAACGGCCCGCCAGGAAACGAGTGTCGTAGCCGACGAGAACGAGGCCCCCCTTCTTTCCTTCTTCCGCGAGCACCTGCGCCACCGCCGCGATGACCCGGCGGGCGTTGTCGAACGTAAACTCGTCGGCGATGACCGCGCGCCAACCGGATGTTCCGAACTTGATTGCCGTCACGCCTGTCCTCCTGGCCGCGCGGGGGGCGGGAAGAACCTTGCCGACTCCCGCGGTTTTTCTCCTGCGACTCCCCATGAGACTACGAATCCATGGCTAATTCCAATCCCGGCGGGACGCGCCGGCTCCGGAGCTTCCCCCTTCCGGCCGGCGGCGCCGTGCTCCTTCTCCTCTCCGGCTGCGTCTTCCGGTCGCGCCCTCCGCGGGACGCTTCGGAGAGACGCCCGTCGCTGCGTCTTCGCGCTCCCGATCTTCGCCGCGCCGCTCGTGGACGGGCTTCCTCCCTCCGACGTCCGGCCGGCCGACGCGATCAAGGCCGCCGTCTTCGATCGGATCAACGCCGACCGCGCGGCCGCCGGGCTGCCTCCGGTCGCCTGGGACGAGGCGGCTTCGACCGTGGCGGACGCCTTCTGCGCTCAGCAGGTGCGCGAGGGGTCGCGCGGTCATTTCCTCATGGACGGCGTTCCGCCCTACGCGCGCACCTCCTTCGCGGGAGTCTTCGGCGCGCAGGCGGAGAACTCGTGCGCGTGGATCACGACCGGCAAGTCTTTCGACGAGCCGCTCGTCCGGCTCGCGCTCGAAGGACACGCGGACATGATGGCCGAGCAGCCTCCCGGGGACGGGCATCGCCGCACGATCCTCGATCCCGAGGCCACCCACGTGGGAGTCGGCTACGCGGTCCAGGGCGGACGATTCCAGATGGCGCAGGAGTTCCTGACGCGCGGGCTGGAGCGCCTGGCCGTCGCCCGGATCGAATCTTCCCGCCCGGTCGTGCGCTTCGAGGGACGGCCGCTGCCGAACCTGGGGCTGCGCTTCGTGACCATCGCGCGGGAGAACCTGCCGCTCCCCTTGACGCGAGAGGAGGCGACGGCGCGCACCAGCTATTCCTATCCCGTCCCGACGCTCGCCTACACGTTCGAAGGGGGCGCGCAGCTGCGAGTTGCCGGCATCCATACACTGGACCGGATCCGCCTCGGGCACAATCGAGACTTCACGTTCCTCTTCTCCCCTGACGAGCCCGGCCTCTACACGTTCGTCTTCTATACCGCGCTGCACCTCACGGAGCCTGCGCGCCCCGCGGGGTCGGCGACGATCTGGATCGAAAGAGGAGACTTGTGATTTGTGATTTGTGATTGGTGATTGGTGATTTGCGTTCTCGTCGTCGCTCCCGAGACGATGCCGTTGGAAGAGCTCTCGGGGAAGGACCCCTCGGTCGAGGTTCTCCTGGCGCACGGGGTCGAGGACACGCTGGAGAAGCTCGGGCGCAACCGACGGGTCGATGCCGTGCTGCTCCTCGAGGTAGGGGACGCGGCGGCGGCGATCGTCGGGGCCATCGAGGAGGACAGTCCGGCCCATCCTCCGGTGTTCCAGCCGGCCGGCCGGCCTCCGATCCCGGGGACCCGGATCCTGGCCGCCCGGGAGCCCTCGCGCCTCATGGACTTGCTCCTGGCCGAGCTGGAGGGCTAGAATCCCCCATTCGGCGCTCGCGTCTCCGTCGGAGCGGAGGCGTTGTAACTTTCGTATTTTGAGGGGTTTTCCTTATGTCCGGTTGCGGCGGATGTTCGACAGGGAACGCGTTTAACCCCGGAGGCCACTACGTCGGCGTCCGGATCAACGAGAACGAGGACGGCCGGGTGGTCTTCTGCGAGACCAACGGCGCGTCCCTGGGCAAGGGCCAGAGGCTCATCGTCGAAGGGGAGCACGGGCTCGAATATGCCGAGGTGGTCACCCTCCAGCCCATGATCGTCAAGCAGTGCCAGCTGCGCGAGGCCCGGCGGCTCGTGCGCGTGAGCACGTCGAGCGACCAGACGACCTACGAGTCCAAGCTCGCCCGGGAGCGGAAGTTCTTCGGGGACGTCCAGGAGCTTGCCGGCGAATGGAAGATCCCGATGAAGCTCATCCGCACCGAGGAGAGCTTTGACGGCCGAAAATACACTGTCTATTACACTTCCGAGACCAGGATCGATTACCGCAAGCTCGTGGCGGACCTCGCCCAGAGGCACCCGATTCGCATCGAAATGCGGCAGGTCGGGCCCCGGGACGAGACGAAGATGCGGGGCGGCCTCGGGCCGTGCGGGCTGACTCTCTGTTGCTCGACCTTTCTCAAGGGTTTCCACCCTGTGACGATCAAGATGGCCAAGAACCAGAACCTCTCGCTAAACCCTTCGAAAATCTCGGGGATGTGCGGGCGCTTGATGTGCTGCCTGGCTTATGAGGACGAGGGGGGGCGGCCGGCCTTCAGCCAGGCCCCGGCGCCGACTGAAAAGTCCCAGAATATTTCTCCGGAGACCCCGGTTTAGCGGATAAAGTGTCCCGCAAGTTACTGGGACCAAGAGAGACAGCCGTGGCAGAACGCAATCCCCCCGGGAACGCGTATCGACCGGAGAACGAGCCCTCGGGGAACAGGAAGTTGATTCGACCGAACCTCTCGGACCTCTCCGAGAGATACCCGACACGCACATTCCAGCAGCGCAAGCAGGCGCCCGCCGAGCAGACCAACGCCGAGAGCTATTACTACCTCAAGCAGATGGCCGCCAAGACCCCGATGGTGGTGGTCCTGAACGACGGCGAAGAGATCCGCGGCTGGATCGAGTGGTACGACAAGCACTGCCTGAAAGTGAACCGCGACCGAGGCCCGAATCTCCTGATCCCCAAGACCTCGATCAAGTACCTCTTCAAGCAGGGCGAAGAAGACGCGTTCCGGGGCGGCAACCGGTAACCGCGCTTCTCATCATCCCCGGCCTGTCATCCTGAGGACCCAGCCTGTCATCCTGAGGAGCGAAGCGACGAAGGATCTGCCCCCGTGATGGCGAGCAGATCCTTCGCTCCGCTCAGGACGACAAACCGGCGGCGAGCCCCGAAGTTGCCCTATCGCGCGCCGCGACCGGACAAAACGGCGGGAACGGTCTTCAGCAGGATCTTCAGGTCCAGCATCGGCGACCAGGTGTCGATGTACTTCAGGTCGAGCGCCATCCAGCGGTCGAAGTCGAGGTTGCTGCGGCCGGAGACCTGCCACAGACATGTCAAGCCCGGCTTCATCGAGAGACGGCGGCGCTGCCACGGCTCGTAGTGCGCGACTTCCTCCGGCAGAGGAGGACGCGGGCCGACGAGGCTCATGTCCCCGAGAATCACGTTCCAGAGCTGCGGTAACTCGTCGATCGAGAGCCGGCGCAGCAGGCGGCCGACGGGCGTCAGGCGCGGGTCCTTCGAGAGCTTGAACACCGGGCCGGACATCTCGTTCAGGTGCGAGACTTCGTGCAGGCGCTCCTCCGCTCCCGGGTACATCGTGCGGAACTTCAGGAGCGTGAAGTGCCGTCCGTTCAGGCCGCAGCGGACCTGCCGGAAGAAGACCGGGCCATGCGACGTGATCCGGATGAGCAGCGCCGCGAGCGCCTGCACCGGCAGCGTCACGAGGACGAACGCGAGCGAGAACGCGAAGTCGATTCCCCTCTTCGCGACGAGCTGGATCGGATTGGCCGGAGTCGTCGTGAAGGAGAGGAGCGCGATGCCGTCGAGCTCCTCCAGGACCGGCCGGGCGAGGACGTGCGGGAAGATGTCGAGCGAGACGTGCGCGCGGACGCCGTGCCGCTCGGCGACCATCATGGCGTTCTCGTACTCTCCGAGCCTCCCCTTCTCGATGACGAAGATCACCTCGTCCACGACCTCGCTCGCCAGCACCGACTCGAGGTCCGTGATCTTCCCGAGGCACGTCCATCGGTTGGCGCGCCGGATCTCGCCGCCGTTCTCGTCGTCGAGATAGCCGACGACGCGGAATCCCCAGTGGGGATGCGCCTCGACGAAGTCGCCGAGCTGGGCGGCCTTCTGACCGGTCCCGACGAGGAGCACGGTCCGGAAATTGAGGCCCCGCGCGCGCACCCACCGCGAGAGGAGGCGCAGGAAGATCTTCTCGGTGCCGAGGAGCGTGAAGTTGACGATGCCGAACACGAGCAGGAAGAACCGGCTCACGAACTCCATGCGAAGGCCGTAGACGAGGAGGGCGAGCACCGCGGTCCCGCCGAAGGCGACCTTCATCGCTCCCCAGATCTCCTCCGCGAGCGGCGTCGTCCGGTGGCTGCGATAGAAGCCGGCGGCGTAGAGCAACACCCCCCACAAGGGGAGGATCAGGAAGAGGAGAAAGAGGTACGCCTTGATGGGAGAGACGGGCGTGCGGAAGATCAGCGGGGACAACCGCGGCAGGACGCCCAACCGCAGCACATAGGCGACAGGGAGGGACAACACCGTCAGGACGAGGTCCCAGATCAGTACGCCGAGGGCAATTGCGCGCGCTTTCTGTTTCAGCATGAAGTCTGGCGAAGCCAGGACAACCGACGAGCCGCCGCGATGTTACGGGATGCCGGGTCTTCCTTCAAGAAGAGCCTCGTAACGGGTGGCCACATCCTCCCAGCGGTACCGCTCCCGGACGCGCCCCCTCGCACGATCATTCCATACGGAGTAACCGGCCGGATCGTCCAGAATGGCCGCCAGCAGCCGCGTGAGGGTCTCCGGCTGCCGTACGTCGAAAGGTAGGGCGACATCCCCCGCGACCTCCTCGTTCTCCGGAGAGCGGTTGTAGCAAACAACGCGCCCGAAACCGAGAGCCTCGACGAGAGCGGGGTGAGTTCCCCCGACCTCGGTCGCCTGGACGTAAACCGCGGCGTGAGCCAGTAATTGGCGGTATTCCTCGCCATACAGCGCCCCGGGGAAGAGAACGCGCCGATCGGCCTGCCGGTGGAGCGCGGCGATGTAATCGCGGGCGTACGGCGCGTCGCCGACGATGACGAGAGGGACGTCTCCCGGCACGTCGCGATAGGCGCGCACGACGGCGTCCGCGTTGTTCTCAGGTTCAAGACGTGACACGTAGAGCGCATAGCGCTCCGGGGTGAGGCCGAGCCGTTCGAGCGTTTCGGTTCCCCTGGGCTCGGGCAGATCCCCTCCGTACGGAATGAACACGGAGGAGAAGCCGTACCGCTCGCGGTAGTAGCTCTCGATGACGCGGGCGTCGGAGACGACGGCGTCGGGCACGATCGTCGAGAGCCTCTCCGAGAAACGGTAAGCGAGCCTTCCGAGCGCGTTCCACTTCCGGCGGTTGCGCTCGAGGCCGTCCACGTTCAGGACGACCCGCGTCCGGCCTCCGAGGCGCGGAAGAAACGCGGACGCCGCGTTGATGGCGTTGCAGACGAGCACCGCGTCGAACCTCTCGAGCGCCGCGTCGAAGCCGCAGAGGAACCCGTGCGCCACCGTGTCGAGATACTTCGTGGGGATCGTCGGCAGCACGCGGATCTTCACGCCGCGATAGTTCTCGAGACCGGACTGCGCGTACCGCGCCCGCGTGTAGACCGTGACGTCGTGGCCCCGCGCCGCGAGCCTCGCCGACAACTCCTCGGCGAGCGTCTCGAAGCCGCCGTACCGCGCGGGAATCCCGCGAGTTCCCAGGATCGCCAGCCGCATAGAGGAAAAGCTATCAGCTATCAGGACTCTGCAATCTCAGGCCTCATCGTGCTCACGTGCTGTAGGGGCGGCCCTTGGGCCGCCCGCCTCCCGTTGTCGCTCTACGTCGGTCTCAACGCCCCGGCATATCCGGCAGAGGCGGGCGGGGCAAGCCCCGCCCCTACGGCACCGCCGAGACGCCGTGAGAGCCGCCGCGGGCTTCGCGCCGCTCGCGGACCTTCTCCCGGATCTCCCGCCGCTTCGCCCAGAGGCGTCTCCTGTTCCTCCACAACCAGCCGAAGGCGGGAAGCGACGACCGTTCGATCGTCAAACAGGCCGCGAAGACGACGGCGTCGCGCGCGAGCGTCGGCAGAAACGTCACTGCGAATTCCGACGGCGTCTGGCTGTTGATGCGCAGGAGAAACCGGTTCTTGACGGAGTGATAGTTGACGAGCGGCGACATGCTCCGCCGCCGGGCGGGCAGGTTGCGACGTCGGTGATAGGCGACGGCCCCGGGAACGTAGAGAGACTTCCATCCGAGGTTCTGGAGCCTCCAGGAGAGGTCGGCGTCCTCGCGATACAGAAAGAAATCCGAGTCGAAGACGCCCGTCGCGATCCTCGCGGTTTCCAGGGCCTCCCGCCGGTAGAAGCCGGCCGCGCCGCTGGCGCCGAAGATCTCCTCTTCCGCCAGGTATTTGCCCGCCGCCTCCTCCCCGGAGCCGCGGTCGAAGTGGCGCCCTGTCGCCGTCCGGTAGATTCCCGTCGAATCGAGGCGCCCCGTCGAATGGAGGTCCGCCCCCTCGGCGCGCAGGAGCCTTCCCGACGCGGAGCCGACGTCGGGCCGGCTGTCGAGCCGCTCCGCCAGGAGCGCAGCGAAGCGCGGCTCGAGGCGGCAATCCGGATTCAGCGCGAGGACGTACCGCCCCGAGGAGAGCCCGATGCCGAGATTCATCGCCGCGGCGAAGCCGACGTTCTCCGCGTTCTCGACGAGGCGAACTCTCCCTCCTCCGATGCGCCGCACGGTCTCGCACGACCGGTCGGAGGAGTCGTTGTCCACGACGAGCGTCTCGACCCGGACGCCGCTCTGGGCGAGAGCCGACGAGACCGAGTGAGGGAGATCGGCCTCGTCGTTGTGGGAGACGACGATGATCGAGACGTCAATCATGGAGATTTGTGATTTGTGATTGGTGATTTGTGATTGGCGGTTGACGGGGGGTCCATGCCGAGGGCTAGGGCCAGGGTCGCGAGGTAGGCGCGGGCGGCCTCGGGGCGGGGGCGCGGGACCGCGCGACGCAACGGAAGAAGAGCCAGGCGCAGGAGCATTCCGGTGAAGAGGAGGGGGCGATAGAGGAGACGTGACGCGAGGCCGTAGTGGAGGCGGCGGTAGCGCAGGGCGTTACGGTAATAGACCGGCAAGAAGCGAGCGTAACCCAGGGTCATGGAGGAGACGCCCCCGCGATGGCGGAACCGGGCCTCGGGCCAGTACAAAAGGGTCCCCGCGCGGGAAAGGCGGGCGCAGAGGTCCACGTCTTCGAACCAGGCCGGCACGAAACCCTCGTCGAATCCCCCGAGCCTCTCGAATGCGCTCCTGCGAATCGCCATCGCAGCGGCCGCGGCCTGCTCGATTTCGAACGCGCTGCTCCTGTCTCGATCCGCGTAACGCCCGTCGCGGCGCCGGCTGTTGTTCGGCAGGAGGGCGTCAAACAGAAGGAGCTCGCGAGCATCGGAAGCGAGAGTGGGAAGACGGCGCAGTTGAAACGTGAACTGGTCCTCCTGGCCGGGAGGAGAGAGGAGGCGGGGATTTGTGATTGGCGAATTGTGATTTGTGATTTGGGAGACATTGGGATCGTCGAAATCCAGGAGGCGCGGAGCGAGCGCGGCGGCTTCGGCGTGGGTGTCGAAGCCGCGGGCGATCGCCGTGAAGGGATCGCCTTCGACGCGAGTGTCGGGATTCAGGAAGAGGAGAACGTCGCCCGGCGCGGCGCTCGCTCCCTGGTTGGCGGCGGGGCCGAAGCCGCGGTTCTCTTCGTTGACGAGGACCGATGCGTCCGGCCACAGCGGCCGGATCGCCGCGCCGGCGTTGCCGCCGCCGTTCACGACGACGACGAGAGAGACGCGCGGACCGCCGGCAGGCATCCGGTCCCGCACCTGCGCGAGCGACTCGACGCAGGCGCGGAGCTCTGCCGCGTCGTTCCAGGAGACGAGGATGGTCGAGATCTCCCGGATCGGCGGGGTCAAGGCTTTACCGGCTCGCGCGCGGCCACTCGGAGAGGAGGGCGCGCTGGTCGCGCGAGCGCCATGCGAGAACCGGGAGCCGGGGCCAGACGAGGACCGGGAGGAACGCTCCCTTCCACCCGACGCTCCGCACGTGGGCGAGGTCGGCGCGCAGGAGCGGGAAGAGGTTGCGCGCGAGGAGGCGGGAATCGAAGTTGCGGAAGAGCGTCCGCCACCGGTTGCGCGCGGTCCAGAGGGCGCGCCGGGCGGGCGTCCTCCGCCCCGTGCGCGACCCCTCGTGGCGGCAGCGGGCCTCCGGGTCGCAGGCGAAACGCCATCCCGCGCGCGCGAGGCGAAGCGAGAGATCCACGTCCTCGTAGTACGCGAAGTAGGAGCGCTCGAACACCTCGCCCTGCGGCGCCACGCTCTCGAGCGCCGCGCGCCGGTAGAGCGTCGCCGTAGCGGAGACTCCCGAGACCTCGAAAACGGCCGACGGCGCCTCTTCCGGGCGCGCTCCCGCAAGGTGTGGAACCGCCTCGCCGCGCCCGTTCCACGCGAGGCCCGCGGTGTCCACGCGGCTCCCGTCCTGATTCAGGACGAGGCCCTGCACCGCGGCCAGGCGCTCGTCGAGCGTGAGCCTCGCCGCGAGCCGCGCCGCGTAGTCGGGAGCGAGCACGGCGTCGTTGTTGACGAGCAGCACGAACGGAGAGCGGGTGCGCGCGATCCCCTCGTTGGCCGCGCCGGCGAACCCGAGGTTGCGCGAAAACGCGACGACGCGCGTCTCCCGGAACTCGCTCGCCAGCCGCTCGCGCTCGGCCGGCCGCGAGTCGTTGTCCACGACGACGACCGAAGCGTCCACGCCGGTCTGTGCCTTGAGCGAAGAGAGCGCCGCGAAGAAGGCCTCGCCGCCGTCGCGATTGACGACGACACAGTCCACATCCGGGTGTTGAAAGGGCGGGCTCAAACGGTTGACTCGGCCACGGACGCGATATAAATCGCAGCGATCATGCTACCACGCGAGTTCCTGCGGGAGAACGCGGCGCGCCTCGCCGAAGAGATGCCGGAGCGCTTCGCCGGCGCGGGTCTGGAGCGTTTCGCCGAGCTCGACCGCCTGCGCCGCGAGACGATCACGCGCCTGGAAGAGAAGCGCCGCCGCCGAAACGAGCTGACGGCCGTGCGCGGCAAGCCGTCGCCGGAGACGCTCGCCGAGATGAAGTCGCTGAAGGAAGAGATCCGCGCCCTCGAGGAAGAGGAGGCGCAGCACAGCAGCGCCCTCACCGAGGTCGAGACGCGCATCCCCAACGTCCCGCACGCTTCGGTCCCCCGCGGCAAGGACGAGACGGCCAACCGGCTCGAGCGCGCCTGGGGAGAGCCGCGCAAGTTCGATTTCGCGACGCAGGCCCATTGGGACCTCGGACCGGCGCTCGGCATCATGGACTTCGAGCGCGGCGCGAAGCTCGCCGGCGCGCGCTTCACCGTCCTGCGCGGTGCGGGAGCGCGGCTGTCTCGCGCGCTGACTCACTTCATGCTCGACCTGCACACGCGCGAGCACGGCTACACGGAGATCCTCCCGCCGTTTCTCGCCAACAGCGACTCGCTTTTCGGGACCGGGCAGCTGCCGAAATTCGAGGAGGACCTCTTCCAGACGCGGGAGGGGTATTACCTGATCCCGACCGCCGAGGTCCCGCTGACGAACCTGCACCGCGACGAGATCCTCGCAGCCGACGCGCTGCCGATCCGCTACACCGCCTACACGCCGTGCTTTCGAGCGGAGGCGGGCGCGGCCGGCCGCGACACCCGGGGGATCATCCGCCAGCATCAGTTCGAGAAGGTCGAGATCATGACGTTCGCGCGCCCCGAGGAGTCCTACGATCATCTCGAGCGTCTTACGGGCCACGCCGAGGAAGTGTTGAAGCGGCTGGAGCTCCCCTACCGCGTCGTCTCCCTCTCGACCGGCGACCTCGGTTTCGGAGCCGCCAAGACCTACGACCTCGAGGTCTGGCTCCCCGGCCTGGAGTCATTCAAGGAGATCTCCTCCTGCTCGAACTACGAGGCCTTCCAGGCGCGCCGGGCATCGATCCGCTTCCGCCGAGCCGAAGGCGAAAAGCCCGAACTCGTCCACACGTTAAACGGCTCCGGACTCGCGATCGGCCGCACCATCGTCGCGCTTTTGGAGAACCACCAGCGCGCGGACGGCTCCGTCGAAATCCCCAAACAGCTTCAGCCCTATTTCGGAGCCGACGAGATCCGGAAGTAGTTTTCAGTTCTCAGTTTTCAGTTCTCAGTTCCTCAAAAAACTGATAACTGACAACTGATAACTATCTCGGCGGCACAATCGACCCGGCCGACACGATCATCTTCATCGCCTGCTCGGGAGTCATCTCCAGGTAACGCACCTTCTCCTCCGGCACGACGAGGAGAAACCCGGTCGTCGGGTTGACGGCGCTCGGCACGAAGACGTGGCAGACCTTCCCGCCGAGCTTCTCCTGCGCCTCGCTCGCGGCCGTGGACGTCACGAATCCGATCATGTGCGTCCCGGGCGAGCCGAACTCGACGAGCGCCACGCGCCGGAACGCGGCATTCCGATTCGAGCCCAGGAGAATCTCGGCGATCTGCCGCAACGTCGAATACACCTTGTTGATGAGGGGCACGCCATGCATCACGCGGTCCCAGAAGAGGAACAGACGCTTGCCGAGGAAGTTCGCCGCCAGCGCGCCGAGGAGGAGGATCACGATGTTCAACAGGACGAAACCGAGTCCGAAGACCGAGATCCCTCGCGCCCGCAGCTGTCCCCCGAGGATGCCATCGAAGAACGTGAAGAAATTCCAGGCCACCCAGAGAGTCAGCGCGGTCGGCAACAGAACGAGCAGTCCCGCCAGGTAGTAGCGCCGCACTCGCGCCCAGAAGCCCGTCGTCATAGCACGATGATCGCATGAGGTGACATGGTGGCCGGTTCCATTAACATAGGCGGTCCTGACCACTGCCGGAGAGGTGGGTGAGTGGCTTAAACCAGCGGTTTGCTAAACCGCCGTAGGGCTAATAACCCTACCCCGGGTTCAAATCCCGGCCTCTCCGCCATGTAACCTTGGCGCGATGAAGTCCCGCAGCTCGTCCGGCACTGCGCTCGTCACCGGGGCTTCCAGCGGCATCGGGATGGAGCTGGCCCGGCTCATTGCCGCGGACGGCTACGACCTCGTTCTCGTCGCCCGCCGGCAGGAGCGGCTCGAGGAGCTGGCCCGCGAGCTGACGGTCGCGCACGGCGTCTCGACCCGCGTGATCGCCGCGGATCTCTCCGACGCGGCCTCGCCCGCGCGCATCGTCGAAGAGTTGGACTCGGAGCGGATCGCCGTGGACGTCCTCGTCAACAACGCGGGGCTCGGAATCTACGGCCAACTCTGGAAGAGCGACATCTCCCGGCAGCTCGAAGTCGTCCAGGTCAACGTCGTCACGCTGACCGAGCTGACCGGCCGCCTCCTTCCCGGCATGGTCTCGCGCAGGCGCGGGCGCGTCGTCAACGTCGCCTCGACCGCCGCATTCCAGCCGGGCCCGTACATGGCGGTCTATTACGCGACGAAGGCCTACGTCCTCTCCTTCTCCGAAGCGATTGCGCAGGAGCTGAAGGGCACCGGCGTGACCGTCACCGCCCTCTGCCCCGGCCCCACGATCACGGAGTTCCAGGAGGCCGCCGGCCTCGAGGACACCTGGCTTTTCCGCGGCCCCCTCGTCATGGACGCCGCGAAGGTCGCCCGGGCCGGCTGGTCCGCCGCCAGGCGCGGCAAGCGGGTCGTCATTCCCGGCCTCGGCAACAAGCTCCTCAAGGCGACCGTCCGCTTCTCCCCGCGCCGCCTCGTCACCGCCGTCGCCGGAAGCATCCAGAAGAAGCGGGCGCCGAAAGCTCCGCTAAACTGACCCCGCTCGGAGGAGTGGCCGAGCGGTTTAAGGCGGCGGTCTTGAAAACCGCTGTACCGAAAGGTACCGGGGGTTCGAATCCCTCCTCCTCCGCCATCCCAAAACGATCCGACTCCGGTTCCGTCGCCGATTGAAACTGACCTCGCATAGACTCTTCGACAAGTGTCCGGTGGACAGCGTCCTGGTAGTTTCTTGACGCTAAAAAGGAGGGTGTTCCGTGCCGATTCGCAAAGTTTCATTGCTGGTCTTGATCTCGGTCTTCCTGACCGTCCTGGCTCTTGGGAGCGAGGTCGATTCCCAATTGGTCCGCGCCCGCGACCTGGAGTCCGGCAAGGTCGAGCGGAGCTCACACGATGAGCGATATCAGCGGACCCGAACCGTTCATCCCTGTCACGCCATGCCGCGTCGCGGATACGCGGGGCAACGGGTTCACCGGCGCCTATGGTCCGCCTTCCCTGGCCGCCAACGCGAACCGCACCTTTGCGATCAGCGGACAATGCGGGATTCCCGCCTAGCGCGGCGGCGGTGTCGTTCAACTTCGGCGCTTTGGACGTCGGTGGGAATGGGGACATGCGGGTCTTCCCGGCGGGCGCCGCTCTTCCGCTCGTCTCGACGCTGAACTACAACGCCAGTACTCCCAACATCGCGAACGCCGCGATCGTGCCTCTCGGGACGAGCGCGGGGATCACGATCCGCGCGGACGCCGTGTCGATCGATCTCATCATCGACATCAATGGGTACTACGGCCCGATCCCGGCGAGCGGTGCGGGAATGGTTCTGGAGCACAAACACGATCACCCACACGTTCTTCGGCGTCAACGCATCGCCGACCTGTGGCGGCGCCTGCGGCCTTTACAGCGAGGTCGATTCGGGCACCGCCAACGCCAACGCGGTGGAGGGCATCACCCAGTCATCGGCCGTGCCGAACTTCGCGATCATCGGTTACGCGTCGGGAACCCAGAACACCAACGGCGTCAACCGCAATAACAGCGCGGGGGTCTATGGTGAGGCCCTCCACGCGAAGCGCGGCGGTCAACGGAGTCACGGGCAGGTCCTCGAGCACGAACGGCGACGCGGCTGGCGTCTATGGGGAGACCCAGCAGGCCGCGGCGAACGCGATCGTATTCCTAAACGTCGGAGGCGGCGTGTTCGGCTTCCTGGGCACGGATATCACGGGTACTTCCTATGGCCTTCTCACCAGCGGTCGCGTCGCGGGCAGCAACATTTCCGGGCCGCAGCTCGGCATCATCGTGCCGCACCCGGAGGACGCGTCGAAACAGATCAACTACGTGTCCGTCGAGGCGCCTACCGCCGACATCTACTTCCGCGGCACCGCGCGGTTGTCCAACGGCTACGCGAGAATCGACGTTCCGGATCATTTTCGTCTGATGGCCCGCGGCGGCAGTTACATGACGACCGTAACCCCGGTAGGCAGCCGCATCACGCTCGCCATCGAGTCCGAGGGCCCCGACGGCATCGAGGTACGCGGGAGCGGGAACGTGGTGTTCCACTACGTCGTGTATGCCGAGCGTGACGCCCTGCGCGACCATAAGCCAATAGAGGAGAACTCGTTCTATCGGCCGGAAATGCTCGCCAAGAGCGGCCTTCTCGTCAGGCTGCCGGCGGCCATGCAGGCGGACCTCATCAAGAACGGCACGCTGAATCCGGACGGGACCTACAACCAGAGCACCGCCTCGAGGCTCGGCTGGACGGTCCCGCCGCCGGAGACACCAAGTGAGCCGGTGCGCATGACGAAGTGACGGCAGACACGTTGCAGCTGACTCGCTGCGCTCGCCGCTGAACTCTATGTCGTTGGGCGTATCTGATGACGAACTGCTGAGAACGACCGGGAGGTTGCAGTGACAATGAAACCCGATGGCAGGGACCTTTCCCCGGAGGCCGAGCTCCGGTCTTTCATCAACAGGTTTGATCCGAAGGAGGAGAAGGTTTTTCGATCGGTCCGGGTTGCGGTACGTAAACGATTCCCGACCGTAAACGAGCTGGCGTACGACTATCCAAACTCCGTCGTCATCGGCTACTCGCCGACGGACCGAGGGATCGAGGCCATTGTGGCGATCGCCGCACGTGCCGACAGCGTGTTTCTGTACCTGTCACATGGACCGCAGTTGCCCGACCCGAAGAAGCTTCTGCAGGGATCGGGAAAGCAGACCCGCTTCATTCGGGTCGACGCGGCTGGCCAGTTGGGACATCCGGACGTGGAGGCGCTGATCGTCGCCGCGATTGATCACGCGACGGTTCCCTTGCCATCCGAGGGGAAGGGGAAGCTCATCATTCAGTCGTCTGCATCCAAGCGGCGGCCACGGCGGAAGTCGACGAAGTGACGGCAGGCGTTGGTCAGGCACCATGTCGGCTTGCCGGCGTCGTGTCTGGAACGCCCAACAACCGCGTGCACCGGACTCGCTTCGCTCGCAGGTGACGCGTAGGGTCGTCCGTGGTTTGTCCGTGGACTGGTGCGGCCGGGACCCGACGGTCGCCGGGTCCCGGTCCGCTAAGGTGCTGTTTCTGTTGAATGAGTCCCGTCCTGACGGCAGGAGTCGCGGGCGGGAGCGCACTTGAAAACCGCTGTACCGAAAGGTACCGGGGGTTCGAATCCCTTCTCCTCCCGCAGACCTTCCAAACCACGCCCCTTCAAAGGGTTGGAGCGGTGGCATCCCAGGTTGCTCCTTTCAACCTTGAGAGTTGAAAGGAGGTGTGTCATGAGATCGAAGTTCGCCGCCGCGATTCTTTTCGCCGGCGTCATGACGCTGCTCGCTCCGCGGCCCGCGTCCGCCGCGTGGAGCGTGAGCATTTCATATTTCCACCAGGAGCTTTCGCCGTATGGCCGCTGGGTCCACACGCGCGCCTACGGCGAGATCTGGTATCCGACCGCCGTCGCGGCGGGCTGGGAGCCGTACGTTGACGGCGAGTGGATCTACACCGAGTGCGGCTGGACGTGGGTCTCCTCCGATCCGTTCGAAGATCCGTTCCACTATGGCACCTGGGTCTGGGTGGACCCGTACGGATGGTGCTGGGAGCCGGGCTATGTGTGGGGACCCGCATGGGTCACCTGGGCATGGACGGACGGCTACATCGGCTGGGCGCCCCTGCCCGCGACGTTTGCGATCTCGGTCACGGGATATTCCGGCGGTCCCGTGACGGTGGCGCAGAACCGGTACGTCTTCGTTCCGATGCAGCAGTTCGCCGGTACAAACGTCTCGACGGTCCGCGTCGCGGCCGCTCAGAACCCGACGATCCTCGCCCGGGCGCGGCGGACGACGCGATTCTCCGTGTCCGGAGGTCTCGTCCATGCGAGCGGTCCGCCGACGTCTCTCGTGCAGCGCGCCACCGGCAAGCCCGTGCGCGCCGTGAGTGTCTCCTCGCACAAGCTCCGGCCGACGAGGATCTCCGCGACAGGAATCAGGTCGGGCCGCAAAGTCCCGATCGTGGCGCCCGCTCATGAGCGCGAGGCCGCGGCCAGGGTCGCCGCGTCGAGGGGACGCACGTCCTCGGCGCGAATCGCGCATCGCGAGGCGACTGCTCCGAAGGGGGCGCCTCCGAAAGTCGCGGCGGCCGGGCACCGGGGAAAGGAGAAGGCCCCGGCGCGCGTGGAGAGGATCGAGAGACGGGCTCCTCCGAGACAGGCCGTCGCCCCACGTCACGAGACGAAGCTTTCCGGACAGCGCGGAGAGAAGCCTTCGATCGCCGCGGCTCATCGGCCCGAGAGCCATCGCGCCGCCGTTTCGAGCGGCTCGCCGCCGAAATCCGTAACCGTCGAGAAGCGGCACGAGTCTCCCCCTCATGTCGTTCGCGAGGAGCACCGCACCGCGATGAACAGGCCATCCGGGCAGCAGCATCCCGCTCGCCAGGAGGCGCCGCCCCCGCGGGCCGCTCAAGCGCCTCCGAGACCGCCGCCAGCGGTTGCCGCCAGACCGCCCGAGCATCCGCAGCCGCAGGGACAGCCCAGGGGACCAAAGAAGGATAAGGAGAAGCCGTAGCGCCACGAGCCGGCCCGGTGAGAGAGTAGAGAGTACCGTCGGCGCGGAATGGTAGGCTTCGCGCCTAAATCTCTACGAAGGAGGACTCGATGAGAGGGAAGCACATCCTGGCGATTTGTGTGTCGTTCCTGGCGGCGGCGGCGGTTCTGCAGGGCGCCGGAGAGGCGAAGGCAAAGAAGGCTTCGAAGGCGGGGACAAACGCACCGGTTTTCATGGAGGCCGGTGACCTGAAGTGGACGGAGCTCGACCCGACCGCTCCCGGGGTCAAGATCGCGGACTTATGGGGCGATCATTCGAAGGGCGCTTACGGCGCGTTCATCAAGTTTCCCGCGGGATTTTCGGCGCCTCTCCATACGCACACGAACTCGGCGAAGATCGTGGTCATCTCGGGCACGTTCATCGCGGGGCCGGAAGGTAAGCCCGAAGTCCGGCTGGGGCCGGGGTCCTACTACTTTCAGCCCGGCAAAACTTATCGGCACACGACGGCCTGCGACAAGGCCTCGGAATGCCTGTTCTTTTCCGAAAGCGGCGGAAAGTTCGACCTGATTCCCGCGGACGCGGCGCCCGCGAAGAAGTAGCAAGTCGAGTAGCCGAGCGGCGAGGGACCTGCTTTCTGTGAGCACGGGAGCAGATCCTTCGCTTCGCTCAGGATGACAACCTCCCGGCAGCTTCGCTCAGGATGACAGGCTCGCTCGGGATGACAGGGTTGACTCGAGAAGGGCGGCTCAGGGGCCGCGGAAACCGACGGGCCGCGGACAAGGACGGGGACCCGGGCGGAAGCGGAGTCGCGCCACCTTGTCGGCGGCGTTCTCGGTGAACCAGATGTTGCCGTCCGGATCTTCCACGATCCCGTAGGGATTGCTCGCGGGAGTGGGCACGGCAAATTCCGTAATCACGCCGGCCGGCGTGATCCGGGCGATCTGATTCGCGTTGCTCTCCGTAAACCAGAGATTCCCATCCCGGCCCGACGCGATGGCCGAGGGGCCGCTCCCGCCCCTTGGAATCGGAAATTCCGTGAGATCTCCGGAGGTCGTCATCCGGCCGATCCGGTTGACGTTGGACTCGGTGATCCAGAGGTTTCCGTCCGGACCGCCGGCGATCCCGAACGGACCCACCGGCGCCGGGAGGGGGAACTCGCTGATCGCACCGGCGGTCGTGACGCGCCCGACCTGGTTCGCCGCGAGCTCGGAGAACCAGAGGTTTCCGTCCGGGCCCGCGGTAATGAAGCGCGGCGCGCTCGAGGCGGTCGGAATGGGAAAGAGCGTCACGAGCCCGGCCGGAGTGATCCGCCCGATCCGGTTGTAGTACTCCGTGAACCAGAGGTTTCCATCCGGGCCCGCGACGATCTCGATCGGCTCGCTCAAGCCTCCCGGGATCGTGTACTCCGTGATCTCTCCCGCCGGCGTGATGCGGCCGATCTTCCCGACCAGCTCGGTGAACCACAGGTTGCCATCGGGGCCGGCCGCGATCCCGCGCAGGAAGTTTCCAAGCGATGGAAGGGAAAATTCCGCCAGCTCGCCGCACCGGGAGATGCGTCCGATCCTGTCGCCGTGCTGCTCGGTAAACCAGACGCTCTCGTCCAGTCCCGCGACGATCGCCACCGGAGCGCTTCCGGCAACCGGGAGCGGGATTTCCTTAACGGTCTGGCCGGCCGCGGCGCCCGGCAGGATCGCGAGGACGCCGGCCAGGAGAACCCCGGTCAGGCTGCCGGGAGATTCCATCTGCACTCTCGCTCCGCCATGACACCCCGTCCCCGAGAACGATCTCATCGGCCGGTTCATTGCCTCGCTCGTTGCGCTTTGGCGGGGATCGGCGCTCATCGGGAATCCGGTTACACTCCCCGGTCGATGGCCACGGGGGCGGGCGCGCTGCTGTCGAGGGTCTCCTGGAAGTGTCGCGATGCCGCCGTCAACTGGCGCTACGCCAGGGCGGACAAGCGGTTCCTGGTATCACGGCATCCGGCGAAGACGCCGCGGTTCTATGACGTGCTTCTCGACTGGACTCAGACGCGCTTTCCGCGGGTGCGCGAGCGATTCAAGCTCCGCATGCTGCCGCTGGACGTGCGCGACCCATCGCGTTACGTGCTGCACGTTCCGTGGCTGCAGGACCCGGTCCAGCAGTGGTCGGCCGCGGCCTATGAGCAGGCGATGCGCCTCACCGCGGAGCTGGACAGCCGCGGCATCCCGACGATCAACCCGGTGGACCGCCTGACCAACGCGGCGAAGTCCGCCGGCGCGCGCCTGATCGGCGACGCCGGTGTCCGAACGCCCCGCACGATTCCGATCGACGACGCCGGGCGGTTTCGCGACACCTTCCTCGGGCTGGAGCTGCCGCTCGTCGTGCGCGAGGACTGGGGCCACTCCGACGAGCGCGCGATCGAGACGGGCCAGGTCGTCCGGTGCGACACGCCCGACGCCGTCCGAGAAAGTGGAGCTCGATCGCTTTGTCCGCCCGGTCGCGATGGAGTTCCTCGAGACGCGGGATCCTCGCGACGGGTTCTATCGAAAGTACCGCTACGTCGCGGCCGGCGACACGGGAGTCCCGCTCCACCTGCACGTCAAGGACCACTGGTTCGTGAAGGGCGCCAATCAGCTCTACAGCGAGGAGATCCGGAATGAGGACGTCGCCTATATTTCAGGACCTGACCCCAACCACGAAGCCCTTCAACGGGCTCGCCGCGCGTTGAAGCTCGATTTCGTGGCGTTCGACTACAGCTACGACCGGGCCGGGCGGCTGGTCGTGTGGGAGGCGAACCCCTACCCCTACTTCCACTTCATCGGCGGGAGGCGCGCGTACCGCTCTCCCGCCGTCGAGCGCGCCTTCGCCGCGATCCTGAAGCTCTACCACGAGCGCTCGGGCCTGCCCGTGCCCGGGGAAGTGGAGCGGCTGCTTGCGTGCCCTTCGGGCGCTTCCCGCGAGGTCCGCGCCGGGGCGGCGAGGTAATCGCTCATGGAGGAGTCGGTTCGCCAGCTCGACGACGAAGCGCTCGCGCTCTTCGCCCGCAAAGGGAGAGAGGGAACGTCTCCGGTCCCGCAGGCCGGGCAAGCCAACGGCGTCAAGGTCAGAAGGATCATGCAGATCACCCGCGACCTCGCCAGGCGGCCGTTTCGCGAGCTGCGGATCCTGGATGTGGGGTGCGGCGAGGGAGTCTACGCAATCGAGGCCGGCCTGCGGGGAGCGAACGTCCTGGCGCTCGACGCGCGCACGCAGCGAATGGACCAGGGAGCCGCCTGCGCGGCGCGGCACGGGCTCGACAACGTCGAGTTTCTGCAGCGGGACGTGCGCGAGGTGACCCGGGACGCCTGCGGCGAGTTCGATGTCGTCTACTGTCTTGGGCTGCTCTATCACCTGGATGTGCCGGACCTGTTCCGCGTTCTCGAGAACCTTCACTCCCTCTGCGCCGGAATGCTCGTCGTGGACACGCTCGTCAGCCTGGACGGCGGCTCCGAGGCCGTCTACGGCGGCCGCGTTTACCCGGGCGAGAAGCGGCGCGAGCATGGCGACGACGATTCCGACGAGCTCAAGCGGTCGCGAGTCCTCAAGTCGATCGACAACACCTTCAGCTTTCTCCTGACGCGGGAGTCGCTCGTGCGAGTGCTCTCCGACGTCGGCTTCGGCTCGGTTTTCGAGTGCCACGCTCCCGCCGAGCCTCTCAAGGCGCGGGACAGGATCACGCTCGCGGCGCTCCGCGGCGAGCGCGTGCTGATCTCGACGTATCCCTGGGTCAACGGCAAGTCGGACGTAGAAATCGAGGAGCGGCTGAAGACGCTCGAAGCGGAGACGCCGTGACGCGAGCGGGATCCGGGAAGGACCTGACGGAGTGGATCGCCCGCCTCTTCGAAGAGCCGGGCCTTCTGCGCATGGGACACAATCAGCGCGCGGAGGACCTGAACCTCGGGCTCGGTTGGCTCTACTACGGATTGGCCCGGCTCATCCATCCGCGGCGCGCCGTCGTCATCGGGTCGTATCGCGGGTTCGTGCCGCTGCTCCTCGGCAAGGCACTCCACGACAATGTCGAGCCCGGCGAGGTTACGTTCATCGACCCTTCGATGGTGGACGACTTCTGGAAGGACCCGGACGCCGTGAAGGAGTACTTCCGCGGCTTCGGCCTGGAAAACGTCCGGCACTACCCGATGACGACGCAGCAGTTCGTCGAGACAAAGGACTATCGCGAGCTCGGCGGGATTGGCCTCCTCTTCATCGACGGATACCACTCGGAAGAGCAGGCGCGATTCGACTATCGCGCGTTCGAGAAACTCCTCGAGCCGCGCGGGATCGCTCTCTTTCACGACAGCATGGTGCAGCGGCCGTCGGTCGTTTATGGCGCCGACGGCGCCTACGAGATCCGGGTCAAGGACTTCCTCGACCAGTTGAAGGGGGAGCCGGGGGTGCAGCTCTTCGACGTCCCGTTCGGAAACGGCGTCACGCTTCTCCGCAGGACCGGCGGCGTCTCTTCCGAGCCCCTGCTCGAAGGCCTTGAAGCCCGCCTCTAATGGATTGAAGAAGGCGCCGGTCGCCTTCTTCGCGATGCCGGAAGAAGGGCACTTCCGCCGACTCCGCGCTCTCATTTCCGGCGTGGCCGCCGAAGGGTTCACCGCGCTCGTGTTCACCGACGGCCGTTACAAGGACTCGGTCGAGCGGGCCGGCGGAACGTTCGTGGATCTCTTCGGAGAGTATCCGTTGCAGGCGGCGGACGGCGAGTCGCTCCCGGTCCCCTGCCGCTACGTCAGTTTCGCCGGGCACTACGGCGAGCGGATCCTTCGCGATCTCGAGCGGATCCGTCCTTCGCTCGTCATTTCCGATACATTCGCGGTGATCGGACGGCTGGCCGCGAATCGGCTCGGCATCCCATACGTGAACGTCTGCGCGGGCCACAATGTCGATCCGGCCGTCTTCGAGCGCCGCCTTCAGAGCGATCCGCGCGTCCGCGTCTCGCCGAGCTGCCTTCGCGCGGTCGAGATCCTCCGGTCGCGGCTCGGCTTGCGCGACGCTTCGCCTTTCTCCTACGTGGCCGGGCTGAGCCCGTACCTCAACCTCTACTGCGAGCCCCCGAACTACCTGACAGAGGCGGATCGCCGGGTCTTCGAGCCCGTCGCGTTCTACGGATCGCTGCCGCCGATCGAGGAGATCGAAGGGCTCCCGCGTGGCCCCTCCCCTTTCGGCGCCGATCGAGCGAAGACCAGGGTGTACGTCTCCTTCGGCAGCGTCGTGTGGCGATACTACGCGGCGGAGGCACTGGCCACCCTGCAATGTCTCTCCGACACCTTGGCCGGCATGGGAGAGTTGAGCGCCGTCATCAGCCTGGGGGGCGCGACCGTGGACGCGCAGGCGGTCCGGTCTCTCGCGAAGAGCAACGTGTCAATCGAGTCTTCCGTCGATCAATGGGGCGTCCTACAGGATACCGACGTCTTCGTGACCCACCACGGACTGAACTCGACGCACGAAGCCGTGTTTCACCTCGTGCCGATGGTCTCGTATCCGTTCTTCTGGGATCAGCCGGCGCTCGCGGCGAAGTGCCGGGAGCTCGGCCTCGCGATTCCGCTCGCGGAGTCGCCGCGCGAGCGCATCAACGAGGAGAATGTCCGCGCCGCCCTGTCCACGTTCTTCCGGAGCCGCGACTCGCTCCGCGCCCGCCTGGCCGAGGCCCGCGGCTGGGAGCTCCAGGTCCTCGGAAACCGGGATGCCGTCGTGCGTCAGATCACCAAGCTGACTCGATAGCCATTCTCCGCGGCGGGCCTCGGATTCCATCGCCGGGGCACGTGGCTTGCACTGCGGGAAGAGGACCGCGTGTCCGGCGCGCGGTCGTTCCGGAAGGTCTCTCGACCAGAGTCCGTTCCGAGCGCGGAGGTGAGCCGGTCGGGGGATGAGTCATGAGCTCGTTTTCGAGAAGGCAGTTCCTTGCGCGTTCCGCGGCGTCGGTCGCGGCGCTGACGGCGGGAAGCCGGTTCCTGGGCGCGTCAGACAACCCGGACAAAGGGGGCGGCGGCGGCCTTCCCGATCCCAACAAGACCGACATCAAGCACATCGTCGTCGCGATGATGGAGAACCGCTCGTTCGATCACTTCCTCGGCTGGCTGCCGGGAGCCAACGGCATGCAGGCGGGATTGACTTACTACGACGCGACGAACACGCCGCACAGCACCTACTCGCTCGGGGCGATGAACGACTTCCAGGGGTGCGGCCATCCCGATCCCGACCACTCCTACGACGGCGGCCGCGTCGAATTCAACGGAGGCCTCTGCGACGGTTGGCTGCGCGCGGGATCGAACGACATCTACTCGATCGGCTATTACACGCAGGCCGACCTCCCGTTCCTGGGACAGGCCGCTCCGGACTGGACGGTCTGCAGCAACTACTTCGCGCCGATCCTGGCGCCGACATACCCCAACCGCATCTACCAGCACGCGGCCGTCACGGATCGCCTGGACGACAGCCTGAGTCTCTGCACGCTGCCGACGATCTGGGACCGGCTCGCGGCCAGGGGACTCTCCGGACGCTACTATGCCGTCGACATCCCGTTCCTCGCGCTCTGGGGCCCGAAGTACGCCTCGATCACTCGCAACTACGACAGCTTCCTGGCCGACTGCGCCTCCGGCGATTTGCCGCAAGTCGCCTTCGTCGATCCCTCGTTCCAGGGAGAGGAGGAAGGGACTTCGGGAGACGATCACCCGCACGGCGACATCCGCGCCGGGGAGTCGTTCCTGAATCGCACGTACCGCGCTGTCACGACGAGCCCCGCGTGGAAGCACACGGTTCTCGTCATCAACTTCGACGAGTGGGGCGGATTCTTCGAGCACATCGCCCCCGGCACGGCTCCGGATGTCGATCCCCGCTTCCAGCAGCGCGGCTTCCGCGTGCCGTGCCTCGTCGTCTCGCCGATGGCCCGACGCTCCTCGATCGCGACGGGCGTCTATGACCACACGTCGGTCCTGAAGATGATCGAATGGCGGTTCGGCCTGCCGGCCCTGTCGGTGCGGGACGCGAACGCGAACAACCTCGCCGAGGTTCTCGACTTGACCGGCAAGAAGGGCAACCTCTCGGCGCCCGGATATTCCGTGCCGGACGTCACGAGTGTCGCCTGTCCGTAACGAGTCGGCAGTCTGCCCGGAGCCCTGGCAAGCGAAGAACGAGACAAGAGCCCTCGCGCCGGGCGGGGTACTCTTGCGATCGATGAGAGCCTCCGGGTCCCGGCGCCTGAAGCCGGTTCATCATTTCGCGATCGTGATCCTTTCCGTGGCGGCGGGCTACGTGCTCGCCGTCACCGTCGCGAAGGCGGGCGCCCCGAGACGGACCGTGTACGAGACGCCTCACGGCTTCACGGTCTCCGAACCGACGTTTCTGCCGTCGGCGCTGCCGGGCCCGACGATGACGGCCGGCAACCGGCTCGACCTTCTCGAGAACGGCGACGCGGTCTTTCCGGCCATGCTCGGCGCCATCGCCTCGGCCAGGAAGACCGTGAACTTCGAGGCGTACATCTTCTGGTCGGGGGAGGTGGGCACGCGCTTCCGCGACGCGCTCGCCGAACGGGCCGCGCATGGCGTCGAAGTGCGCGTCCTCCTCGACGCCGTCGGCTCCGGCGGCCCGAAGCTGAAGGCGGGCGACGTCGATGCGATGCGCCGCGCCGGCTGCCGCGTGGAGTTCTTCCACTCGAAGAAGCCATGGATGCTCTGGGTGCTCAACCACAGGAGCCACCGCCGCATTCTCGTGGTGGACGGCGCCGTGGGCTTCACGGGCGGGATGGGGTTCGCCGACGAGTGGCTGGGCAACGCCGATTCCCCCGAGCACTGGCGCGACACGCAGGTGCGCGTGGAAGGGCCCGCGGTCCGCGGCCTCCAGCGCGCGTTCCAGGAGAACTGGTCGGAGACGACGGGAGAGGCGCTCGTCGGGGACGAGTTCTTTCCCGCGCTCGCCCAGCCCGGCTCGAGCTCCGCCGCCGTCGTCCCCTCGTCGCCGCTCGCCGCGATGTCGGGGGCGGGACGCGTGTACGCGATCTCGCTCGCCGCGGCGGCGAAGGAGATCTGGATCGCGAACTCCTATTTCGTTCCGGACGACGCGGCGACCGAGCTCCTGGTCGCCGCCGTGAAGAGGGGCGTGGACGTGCGGGTGATCGTTCCCTCGGACGAGCACAACGACGTTCCCGCGACGAAGGCGGCAGGACGCTCGAACTTCGGGCCGCTCCTGGCGGGAGGCGTGAAGATCTTCGAGTACCAGCCGACGATGTTCCATTTGAAGACGATGGTTGTGGACGGGATCTTCTCGACCGTGGGATCGGCGAACTTCGATGAGCGGTCGTTCCACTTGAACGAGGAGGTCAACCTGTTCGTGTACGACTCCGCGTTCGCCGGCCTGATGAAGGAGCGCTACGAGCGCGACCTGTCGCGGTGCCGCCCGTACACGCTCGCGATGTGGAACGCGCGTCCGCTCAAGAAGCGGGTAACGGAATGGCTCGCGCGCCCGTTCCAGTCCGAGCTCTAGTCGCCTGTAACAGTTGAATCGGTAGTTGCGAACAACACGCCCCGGAGCCGACGTCGTTTCCCTCCGTCGGCACGCGCCGGCCTGCCGCGTTGGGGAGAACCGGCCGGCGCTGAGGGTTCCTCGCAGTCGCAGCGAGGTGCCGGTCGCGTTCTTCCATGCTCGTCACCCATCACCGACTCCGGGAAACGCCGCCGGCTCCGGGCCTCGCAGTCCGGCTTAGCCACGGTGAAGCCCCGGCGGCGGGCCGCCTCCCGGAGGAGGCGATGAGCGAAGGAGCACGCCACAGAACAACTCTCGCCCCACTCTTGATGCGACGGAGCGACCAGCGACGGCCAGGCACTCTCCGTACGACAGGGCCGTCGCGTGCCGACGAGGGAGGCGGCCCGACGCCGGGGCGGATTTCAAAGCAACTCACTAGCAAGAGGCCTGACCCATCACCACGCCGGTCAACGACACCGGGCAGGCGGCATAGTATCGATTCGACGAAGGCTCGATCCTGCCGGGTCGTGGTACCTGGCACGACAAACCGGGCGGAGGGCTCATGCCTCGAATCGGCTGGGTGGACGGCATCGGATACCTCGCTTCGCTTCTCGTCTTCTGCACGTTCTACATGAAGACGATGATCCCGCTGCGCAGCGTCGCGATCGCCAGCAACGTGGTCTTCCTGACATACGGGCTCGCGGGACGGGTCTACCCGGTGCTCGTCCTCCACGCCGTGCTGCTTCCGTTGAACTGTCTCCGGCTGCGGCAGATGCAAATCCTCATCCGAAAGGTCCGTGAGGCCTCCCGCGGCGACCTGTCCATGGAGTGGCTCATCCCGCTCATGACAAATCACCGCTTCGAGTCCGGCCACGTCCTCTTCCGCAAGGGGGAGCCGGCGAGCTCGATGTACATGATCCTCCACGGAACGGTGCGGCTCACGGAGCTTGGTCTCACGCTCGGCCCGGGGATGCTCTTCGGAGAGATTGGCGTGTTCGCCCCCGACAACCGGCGCACGGGCACGGCGGTCTGCGAGAGTGATGTCGAGATCGGGGCGATCACCGACCAGAAGGTGTTGCAGCTCTACCACCAGAACCCGACGTTCGGCTTCTACCTCTTCCGGCTCGTTCTCAAGCGCATGATCGAGAACGAGCGGCTCCGCCGGACCGAGACCGGCGTGACGCCCTCGTAACCGGGGAGCGGGCTACTCGTGATTTGGACGGAGCGACCGCGGCGCGTCCACGATCTGGGCTGACAACCCGCCCCGGCGTCGGGCCGCCTTCCTCGGCGGCACGCTCCGGCAGGCCGCTACTGGAGAACCGGCCGTCGCTCTAACGCGAAGGCGCACTCGCAGCGAGGCGACAGAGGGTCCCGGGTGGTGCGCCTTCGCTCACGACCGCCTGCGGGAGGCGTCCCGCCGCCGGGGCTGAAGCACGGGCTCGAACAGGCACTGTGCAGCCCGGAGGCGACGGCGTTGCCCGGCAGCGGACCTGTCCGAGGGCACACGCCGGACATTTGGGCTAGCGAGACTGCTTCTGTGCCCTCGGACCGGAGCGGCGGCCCGGAGATCCTCCGTGCGGCACGGCCGCCGCGTGCCGCAGAGGGCAACGACGGTGACTCCGGGCGGATTGTCCGCGAGAAATCGTCGACGAGCGCCCTGGTCGGCTCGCGATGGGAACAACGTCTTGAGAATCCACAGCTACTCCGCGTGCGGGGCCGGGACACAGAACTTCCGGACGGCGGAGAGGAGGAAGGGTAGATCGAGCGGCTTGGGGAGGAGAGCGGATGGCTCGAGCCAGGCGACCTCCTCGCGCGTGTAGCCGCCGGCGGTGATCAGGATCACGGGGATCCGCGCGAGGTCGGGGTCGCGCTTCTGGAACATCCGGAACTCCCAGCCGTTGACGACCGGCATCGACAGGTCGAGCAGAATGACGTCCGGCCGGTTCCCCTTCTTCAGGCAGTCGACCGCCTCGAGGCCGTCGCGCGCGCTCAGCATGTCGTATCCCTCGTCCGAGAGGACCTGAGAGAGCGCCTCGCGCAGGGCCGAATCGTCTTCGACCACGAGAACCCGCTGGCTCATTCTTCAACCACCGGGATCATGTTATGTCGTCGCCTCTTCCAGGGCGCGCAGCCGCTCCCCCATCCGCTTGCGCTCGGTGACGTCGCGAAAAACGAAGATCGCCGCGACCGTCCGCCCGTAGTCGTCGGCGTGAGGCACGACGACCGTGTCGCAGATGCCGATGTCCCCCTTGCTCCCGCGCAGTCGCGCCTCGCCGGACCAGCGGCCGATCTTGATCATGACCTCGATCATGCGTTGCGTGGTCGGGTCCTGCTCCTCCGGCCCGTCGAGGAGGCTCGCGTTCTTCGAGAAGACCGCTTCTCTCGGGTAGCCGAACAGCTTCTCCGCCGCGGCGTTCCATTCGATGATGCGGCCCGTGAGATCGGTGACGACGACGGCATCGAACATATGGTCGAACACTCCTCGCCTGCCGCCGCAGGATCTCCTCCATCCGCGTGCGGTCCGTCACGTCGCGGAAGCTCCAGACCCGGCCCACGACGTTTCCGCCGACGCGCTGCGGCTGCGAGTAGCGCTCGAAGATCCGTCCGTCCTTGAATTCCAGCCAGTCGTAGCTCTGGGATTCCGGATGGCCGTACAGCTCCCGCACCTTCTTCAGGAACGCCCCGGGTCCTTCAGCTGGTCGAGGACGAAGGCGAGGGCGCGGCTTGTCGTCTCCGGCGGCCACGATCGGCTGCGGGATGCGCCACATCTCGACGAACTGCCGGTTGTAGCTGACGATCTTTCCTTCCGTGTTCGACGACGAGAATTCCGTCCGCGGTCGACTCGAGCGTCGCGTGCAGGAGCGAGCAGGGACCGATCGAGGCTCCTCGCTCGCTGGAGGCGTCCGGGAGTGACGTCGCGGAAGCTCCAGACCCGGTCCGAACGGCGGCACGCCGAGCGGCGTGCGGGCGGCGAATAGCGCTCGAAGACCCGCCCGTCCTTGAACTCCAGCACGTCGCTGCACTCCTCCCCGGGATTCGCGTAGAGCTCGATGGTCCGCGTCACGAACCATCCCGGCGTCTTCGAGCTGCCCGAGGACGAACGCGAGCACCGCCGCGTCGTCGCCCGAGGCGACGGTTTCCTCGGGGATCCGCCAGCATCTGGACGAACCGCCGGTTGTAGGTGGTGATCCTGCCGTTCTCGTCCACGACGAGAATGCCGTCCGCCGTCGCGTCGAGCGTCGCGCGCAGGATGGTGAGCGAGCGATCGCCATCACTCTGACTCATGGGTCTAGAAGTTCACGTGCTCCATCCCGGTCCATCACCAACCGCCCATCACTTCAGTCTGTCCGTGATGGAGTGCGTGAGCACCGGCAGGCTCTTGTCGGTCTGGCTCGCCTTCTCGTATGCCTGGAAGAACGCCCTGGGCCCGTTCTGCAGGGAGCGGCGGAGCGCGTTCAGTCCGTCCGTCTGGACGATCGCGTCCACGAGGAAGGCGCCGGAAGGGCCCGCCAGCTGCCGCGCGAATTCGGGCCGCTTGAGCTCCGTCGTCAATTCGACGCGCGTCTCCAGGCTCTCCTGCGCGTGCGAGAACCGCTCGGCGCGGCGGTTGAGCTCGTCGATCGTCCGCTTCATCGGCGCCTTCAGCCAGACCGACAGCGGAAAGAAGTTCTCGTCCACGGCGAAGATTGCCGCCGGCCCCGCTTCCGCGACCGCGTGCAGGAGGAGATCGATCGGCGCCGCCTCCGCGTGGGCGCGCCAGGCCGGGCTGTCCCGGCGGTAGATCGCCCACGCCTGGCGAAAGGCCTCCCCGGCGGCGAGGCGGGAGAGGCGCGAGATCTGACTGTCCAGTGTCTCTCCCGCGGCCTCCCCCAGGGCGCGCGCGAGGTCCACGACCATGATGTCCTGGCCGCCCGAGCTTGCCAGGACGAGATGGTCGGCGAGTCCCGCCAGGCCGAAGGAGAAGTAGACCCGGACCTTCGCCGAGACCGCGCGGTCGCCCGGCAGAAGCGCGGCGGCCCTTCGAGCGGCCAGCCGCACGAGGTCCTTCTCCCGCGACGCCACCGCTTCGAGCAGGACGCCCCAGCGGTTGAGCTCCTGACGGATGGTGTGGAAATCGAAAACGGAAGCGCGGCTCTTCTCGTCGAACGCCGCAGCGAAATCGCGCTCGAAGACGTCGGGCGTGCGGCCCGAATCCTGCATCGCCAGGCGCACCGCCGGCAGGTCCTCGAGCAGCTTCACGTCCTGCATGTCGAGGCGCGGCCGCGAGAGGGACTCGAGGATCTCGCGCGCGGCCCGGACGTCCACCTCGAGATCGATTGTGTGCGCCGCGGCGGGCGCCGCGTCGTAGGGAACGCCCGGTGTCGAAGCCGCGGCGGGCGCGGGCTTGGCGGGCGCGGAGGCGCATGCGCCGGCCGCCGCGAGAAGCAGAAGGAGCGCCGCTTGTCTCATCCGAGGATCGCCTCCACCGCGGCATCCACGTCCGCGAAATTTTCCAGAAGGACGTCCGGCGCTTCCGCCGCGAGCCGTTCCGACCGCGTCGGGCCGGTCGCCACCGCGACCGCCCGGACTCCGAGAGAGCGGCCGCAGGCGACGTCGTGGACGGAGTCGCCGACGATCACGATGGACTTGCCCGAGAACCGGCGGCCGGAAAAGGCGTGCGCCCTCTCGAGGGCGATCGTGGGAAGACAATAACGGTCCGGTGAATCGCTCCCGAAGGCCCCGAAGGGGAAGTACGGGTTGAAGCCGGGCGGCTCGAGCTTCATGCGCGCGCCGCGCTCGAGGTTGCCCGTGAGAAGACCGAGCGTGACGCCGGGCCGCGCGGCGAGGCGCGGCAGGAGCTCCGCGACTCCCGGCTTGAGAACCACGGCCTCCGGCGACAGACGGCGGGAGAACTCCTCGAGGTAGGCCTCGAGCGCGGCGGGAAGAAGCGCGCGGCACCGCTCTTCGCCGATCGACTCCTCGACCAGCTCGCGGACGATCTGGGGATCCGTCTTCCCGGAGAAGTCGTGGGTGTTGCCGTTGGACGGCGTCCAGCCGTACACGCGCCCGAGCGCCGCGAGCACCGACTCGCGGGCGGCGCGGCCCGCCGAGAGCAGCGTCCCGTCGATGTCGAAAAGAACCAGAGTGTCAGTCATCAGTCGCCGGTGATCAGTTTCGGCCATCGGTTCTCGGAACTGAGAACAGAAAACTGAGAACTGAAAACCGCTCAATCATACGAGAACTGCCGGCCGTGCCACCCCGCGATGGAGAGCATCGCGCGGCGCCAGTACGCCCAGTCATGGCCGCCCTCCTCGAGAACGACGGTCGCGGGGACGCCGTGGTCCGTCAGGAACGCGCCGAACTGGGCGGCGACGCCGTTCAACCCGTAAATGTCTTCGATGCCGGCGCGCAAGTGAGCGGCGAAGGGAGGCCGGGCGAAGTGCGACGCCTCCAGGATCTTCCAGACGTCGTTGGAGGCGAGCGAATTGTTCTCGCGGCTCGAGCCGAAGACGTGCTTGAGCGTCCAGCGGGCAAACGCGTTGTATCGCGCCAGGTCGTCCCAGTCGAACGGAATCAGCGCGCCGGAGAGCGAGGAGACGGAGCCGTAGAGATCGGGATGCTTCAAGGCGATCTTGAACGCGCCGTAACCGCCCATCGAGATACCGGTGATGCCGCGGGCGCTCCGGCCGGTCCTGACCCTGTAGCGGCGTTCGACCTGCGCGATCAGGTCGCCGGTCAGGAACTCTTCGTAGCGATGGACGCCGTCGCGGGAATCGGAGAACCAGGACCCGGGCGCTCCGGGCGCGACGACGAGGAACTCGGGGAGGAGGCCTCGCGACATGAGCGCCTCGAGTCTCGCGGCCACACCGTTGGATTCGAGCGACCGGGAGTTTCCCCACGCGTCGTGGAGGAAATAGAGGACCGGATAGCGGCGCGCGGGGTCCTTCGCGTAGGAGGGGGGCAGAAGCACGAGCACCTTCGCCGGCTTCGGAAGGCTCGCCGTCGCGAAGCGCTCGATCGAGGCTCCCGGGACGCGGGACGAAGCGCACCCCGCGGCCAGGCAGACGAAGAGGAAGACTCCAGGGACGCCGCGCTTCATGGCGACGTCGACGCGAGTTCCGAGTCCCGAGTCCCGAGTCCCGTTATTGCGCCGGCGGCTGGAAGTCGGCGTCGGTGCGCGTGGGCGAGACCGAGACGTTCTCGAACCGGATGACGGTCGGCTTGCCCGTCATCGGCTTCTCCATGGAGAGCGCGATGCCCCCCATCTTCTGCCAGTTCTTCCATTGAACGACCGTCGGCGGCTCGTCGGCGCCCTTGAGAACATATTGCCATTGGACCATCTTGTGCCCGTCGCGCGTGACCCACATCCAGTACACGTCCCTGGGAGTCAGGCCGACATTGTCGAAGGAGAGCTTCAGGATGTCGCACGTCCCGCCGTCCGGGCACGGCTTCTCGCCGTCGTAGGTCAGCTTCACGCCGGGATCGAAGACCTTCCAGGGGGCGAGCAGCCAGTACGTGTCGTTGATGAAACGCGCGTAGCAGCTCTTGACGAGCTTGTCCGCTTCCTCTCCCTCGACCGCCTTCCCGTTGACGTAGGCCTTCCCCTGTTTCGTGTTGACGTTGAAGTAGGCGGCATAGGGCGCGCCCGACTGGTCGGTCCCGGTCATCCGGTAGTCGCCGGTGTAACGGTCCCAGGCGTGAGATCGGCGGCCGGCGACCTTCCCCTCGTTTTCCACGACGAAATCGAAGCGGAACTCGCGAGCCTTCTCCCAGGCGGACTGTCCGCCGAGCCCCTCGATCATCTCCTTGCCGATCTTGTCCGCCTTCGCGTCCCTCTCCTCACCGATGGCCGAAAAGGGCGTGAGTACGAGGAGAATCGAAGAAGCGATCCGCATCCAATCTAGTCTCTGTTTCATGCCCAGATCATATTCCCGCGTCGCGGCCCGACAAAGGCGTTCGACGCCGGCTTCACTTGAGGATCCGCCAAATTCTCCGCTCCGGCGTCGGGCCGCCTCCCTCGTCGGCACGCGACGGCCCCGCCTTGACCGAGAGCACCTGGCCGTCGCTGGTCGCTCAGTCGCATCAAGAGTGGGGCAACAGTCTCTCTGTGGTGCGCTCCTTCGCTCATCGCCGACTCCGGGAGGCGTCCCGCCGCCGAAGCTCGCAGGCCGGCTTAAGGCGAGATGTGAGGGGCGACGGGTGGCGCTGGACGGAGACCTCGCGCGCGGGCGGAGGAGCCTTCCCTTAGTCCGACTCCATCCGGCAGCCGCAGTCCGCGCGCGAGGTGGCCGGCGACAGGACCCGTCGGCCCGGCCTTTTCGCCGACTGGCGGTCCGCTAGACTAGCCCTAGATGCCTGAATTCGACCGGCTGCCGCGGGCGCTCCTCGAGATCCTGTCCGGGAAGGCGTTTCGGGCCCGCAAACACCTCGCGCTGCCGCTCCTGACGGTCGATCCGGAAGGCTACCCGCGGGCCGCGCTGCTGACGCTCTCGGAGGTGCGGGCCACGTCCGCGACCGACCTGTGCGTCGCCGTGCATTCCAAGAGCCTGACGGCCGCCAACCTCATCCGCCGGCAGAAGGCGGCGCTCTACTACATGGCCCCCAAGCGGGTGGCCTGGATCCAGGTATCGGCGGGTCACGGCCGCGTCTGCGACTCGGATCCCGACCGACAGATCTTTCCGCTCGCCGTCTATCGCGTCAAAGTGGACCGCGCGCGGCCGCGCGAAGGGACCGCCGGACTTCTGGCCGGCCCGACCTTCTCCGAAGCGGACGGCGTGGGGCTCTTCTCCGAGGAGCTCTTCGTAGAGCTGGGAAGGACGGGCGCATGAAGTTCAAGGAACGGATGGTGATCGTGACGGGAGCCGGCCGCGGGATCGGCCGCTCCGCCGCGGCGCGCTTTGCCGAGCAGGGTGCGCGCGTCGCGCTCGTCGCCCGCACCGAGAAGGAGCTCGCCGAGACGGCGGCCCTCCTGCGGCGGCACGGCGCGCGCTGCGTCGCGCTGCCGGCCGACATCACGCAGCGGGGCTCCGCGGAAGAGTGCGTCGAGCGCGCCGAAAAGGAGCTCGGGCCGACCGATATCCTCGTCAACAACGCCGGCGTCTTCCTCTGGCGGCCGTTCCTGAAGACCGCGCCGGAGGAGTGGGATCTCGTCCTCTCGACCAATCTGACCGGGGCCGCGAACTTCTGCCGCGCGGTGCTGCCGGGCATGGTCGAACGCCGCCGGGGGCGCATCGTCAATGTCGCCTCGATCCACGGGATGCGGGGCGAGGCAAACCTCGCGGCGCACAGCGCGGCCAAGTTCGGGCTGATCGGGTTGACGCAGAGCCTGGCGCGCGAGTTCCGCGAGCACAACATCGCGGTCAACGCGGTCTGCCCGGGAACCGTCGAGAACAAGATCGACGAGACCGGCGCCGAGGACCGTCAGGCGCCGCTTGCCGAGAAGCTCTGGCCGAGAGACGTCGCGCGCACGATCCTGTTCCTCGCATCCGACGACGCCGCCGCCATCACGGGCGCCGCCCTCGAAGTCCTGGGGGGGACGCACCTGACCATCCACCCCTAAACGTCGCTACGCGTTGCGTCGCTGCACGACGCGCGGAGAGACCGAGAGCAAACCATGATTGCGGATTGAAGGCAGCACCATCGTCTTCGATTGGAAGGACCCGCCCCTCCCACTCGGGCGCTGAACCGAGAACCGTGGCTGAGTCAGTATGCGGCGGCCGCCGATGACACCTCACCGCCCGTCTTTGCCTTGTTCTTGTAGTCGAGGCGAATGGAGACGGGCGTTATCGCGTGGCCGTCGCCCTGCGCGTACGGGTAGATGAAGTAGTTGAGCGTCTCGGCGCAAGGAGGCGGGTCGAGCCGGATGTCGCGGCCCATCGTGAACTGGATCCGATCCGGGTCGAGATTTCCGAACAGGTAGTTGCGCCGCCTGGGGTCGGTCGCCTTGGAGGCGTCCGAGGCGTCCACCGGGATCCAGCCGCGGTCCGGCAGGTAGAACTCCGCCCAGCAGTGGTAGCCGGAGATCGTCCCCTCCGCTTCCGGCTTCAGAGGAAAGCCGATGAGGAACCGCGCCGGGATGCCTTCCGAGCGCGCCAGCGACATGAAGAGGGAGTGGAAATCCGTGCAGTTGCCCTTGGCGACGTCGCAGGCCCGCTCGGTGTCGCCGTTGCCCCAGCCCGGAACGTTCTTGTCGTAGACCATCGTGTTGACGACGTAGTCGTAGATGGCACGCGCCTTGGCTTGCGGGGTGGTATTGCCGGTGGTGATGCGCCGCGCGAGATCTCGTACACGCGGCGAGAGCGTGACGAGCTTTTCCTCCTGCAGGTACCGCTGCAGGTCCTCACGGCTCTCGTGCTGGCCGGCGTGGAGGAGTCCGGAGCTCAGCACCTCCCGCCGCTCGGCCTCGAAGCTCACTCGGATCTCGAGCTTGCCGGTCCTGGGTTGGTCGGTTGAAAAGTAGTAGTAGGAATTCCCAAACTCGTTTTCGTGGCGGACGGCCCCCGGATAGGGGCAATCCACCCTCAGGTTTCTGATGCGCTGGGCCGGGGTGTCCTGCGGGAGCGGCACCCACACTTCGAGCCTGTTCAACCCCGCCGGGATCTCTTCGACAGTGGCGACATAGGTCGCTTCGAAGCTTCGGGAAGCCGGGGTGGCGGAGACCTGAGCGGCCGGGGCGAGGAGAGCAGCGACGGCCAGGAGCGCTTTGGCGAGAATCATGACTTCATCCTTTCGCAACGCGGGAGGTCCCGCCCGGAATCAAGATCATCTGATCCGAGGCTCGGAGATTCCGAGGTGGCTCGAACCCCTCATCCTTTTTCGGCGACCCGGACCCACACGCCGTCCTTCTCCTGGTAGCTATACCGGGCCTTGCCGTTGATCTTGTGAACCGTGGTGTCCGTGACGGCCATGGCGTCCCCGTCTTTCTTCAGGAAGAAGTCCACGTCCACCATCGTCCCGTCTGCCGCCTTGAAGTCCACGCAAGCAAAATATCTGCCGTCGGCGAGCGCCTGAAGCTTGTCTTTGTGGACGCGGACAAGCTCCAGCTCCCATGTCTTGTTCAACACGTCGTCCTTCACGGAGAACTTGCCGGCCGAGGCCTTCGCCGCCTGCTCGATGTGCTCGCGAATCGCCTTGTCAATGTCGTCCGTAGACACCTTTTTCTCGGACTTGGGATGCTCCGGGTGTTCCTTCGGGTGCTCTTTCTTCTCCTGCGCGAGTGCCAGCGTAGAGAAAAAAGCGGTGACGGCAAGAGCGATTGCGAAAGACAGGAGCCTTTTCATAACGCCTCCTCGAAGTCGAGCCTGCGCCTCGAAAGCAACATTATTCACGAATCGATTCAAGCGTGCTCGTTTCTCAACCTCCGGCGGACCCGGCCGGGCGCGGCGGCAGGACCGCGGGTGTCTCCGCGGCTCCGTCGCGGACCGACAGGCCGAGGTCGGGCAGATTCGTCGTGATCCCGGCCACGCCGGCGCCGATCAACCGGCGCATCTCCGCCTCCTCGTCCACGGTCCAGGGGAGAACGGACAATGCCGCCGCGGCCGCCTGTTCCATCAGGACCGCGTTGACGAGGTCTCGCCGCGGACAGATCGCGTCCACGGGGGGGAAGAGCGGCGTCGGCTTGCCCGGCGACGGCAGGGAGACGGCCCGGTCGAAGATGAATCCCGTTGCGATCTCCGGCTCGATCTCGCGCATCTTCCGAAGGAAATCGGCGTCGAACGACGCCACGAGGCAGCGCGCCGCGACGCCGAACGCGGCGGCGAGCGACGCGACGCGCCGGGCCATGAGAGGCAACTGCGTCACGCTCGACGTCTTGACCTCGACGAGATAACGCATCTGGTGGCCGTAGCGGTGGAAGACCTCTTCGAGCCTGGGAATCCGGTATTCCCCGAATTCCGACGGGAGCTGGAGCTTTTCGATCTCCCGCGCCGTGAAGCTCCGGACCGGGACGCGCTGGCCGCCCAGGACGATGTCCTCGTCGTGGAAGAGCACCGCCTCCCCGTCCCGCGTCTGCCGCAGATCGAACTCGACGGCGTCCGCTCCGAGGCTCTCGGCCCAGTCGAGGCTGTCCAGCGTGTTCTCTCGCGCCCGCCGCGGCGCGCCCCGGTGCCCCACGACCCAGACGGCGTGAGGGTTCTTCCAGTCGCTCATCGAACCGATTCTATTTCGGAGAGGAGCCTGTCGAGCGCCGCGTCCGGGTCGGGCGCGGCCGTCACGGCGCGGCCCACGACGAGGAGGTCCGCCCCGGCCTCGAGCGCCTCCCGCGGCGTCGCGACGCGCCGTTGATCGGCCGCGGGACTTCCCGCCGGGCGGATGCCCGGAACGACGGTCAGGAAATCGGGGCCGCAGGCGCCGCGCACGGCCGGCAGGTCTTCTCCCGAGCAGACGACTCCGTCCAGGCCGCAGTCTCTGGCGAGAACGGCCAGCCGCCGGGCGATCCCCCTCGGATCGCCGGCGATCGGGAGGTCGGAAAGAGCGCGCGCGTCGAGCGAGGTCAGGAGCGTGACCGCGATGAGCCGGACCGGCCCGGAACCGCCGGCGGCGCGGCGAGCCGCTTCGAGCATCGCGCGGCCGCCGAAGGCGTGGACGTTGACCATCGCCGCGCCCGACCGCGCGGCCGCGGCGACCGCGCGCTCGACCGTCGCCGGGATGTCGTGGAGCTTCAGATCGAGAAAGACGCGTGGTCCCAGGGCCGCAAGGTCTCGGACGATCGAGGGACCCTCGGCGGTGAATGCCTCGAGCCCCACCTTCAGCCATCCGACGCGGTCCGAGAACCGCCGCGCGCAGGAGAGGATCTCCGGCCTGCCCGGCAGGTCGAGAGCGAGACAGACTCTCTCCGCCGCCTTCATCCCTGCGCGCCTCCCTCCGGGCGCGAGGCGTCCGTCCTGTGAGCCCGCCCCACGAGCGAGGCGGCGGTCGCGCCGCGCTTCTCGCAGTACGCGGCCAGCTCCTCGACCAGCCGCGCCGAGACCCCCGGCTCCTTGAAGTTCGCCGTGCCGACCTGCACGGCCGCCGCCCCCGCCGCCAGGAACTCCAGCACGTCGAAGAGCGACGAGATGCCGCCGATCCCCATGATCGGAACGCCCGGAAGAGCGCGCGCGACCTGGAAGACCATCCGGACCGCCAGCGGCTTGATCGCGGGTCCCGAGAGCCCTCCGGTTCCGAAGGAGAGAAGCGGCCGGCCGCTCTCCGGATCGAGGGCCATGCCGACGAACGTGTTCACGAGCGACAGGACGTCGGCCCCCGAGTCCCGGGCCGCGCGCGCCGAGGCGACAATGTCCGACGCGTTGGGCGAGAGCTTCACGATCAGCGGCCGGCCTGTGGCGGCGCGCACGCGGGCGACGAGGGAGGCGGTCGCCGGCGGCGAATTGCCGAAGAGCATTCCCCCTTTTTCGACGTTGGGACACGAGATGTTCAGCTCGATCGCCGCGAGCCCGTCCGCTTCTTCGAGCGCGCGCACGACCGCGACGTAGTCCTCCTCGACGTCTCCCCACACGTTCGCGATGACCGTCGCGCCAAGCTCCCGGAGTTTCGGCAGCTTCTCTCGCAGGAAGACCTCGACACCCACGTTCTGCAGGCCGATCGCGTTCAACATTCCCGCCGGCGTCTCGCAGATGCGCGGCGGCGCTGTTCCCCGCGTGAGGCCTGAGCGACAGCCCCTTCGTGCAGATCCCTCCCAGGCGCGACAACTCCACGAAGTCGGTGAACTCCAGGCCGTAGCCGAAGGTCCCGCTCGCCGTGCAGACGGGGTTCTTGAGCTTGAGCGGTCCTAGTCGCACCTCCAGTGAACTTTCGGACTGGGGGACTGGGGGACCGGGGGACTGGGGGTTGCTCAACTCTCTCCTCCCATTCTCCCAGTCTCCCCGTCTCCCAGTCTCGCAGTCATATCCGTGCCCAGGCGATCCGATCGGGGGGCAGGATCGGCCCCTCGGTACAACTCACGAGGAACGGCTTCTCCACGGCCGGGATGACGCATCCCAGACAGGCGCCGAAGCCGCAGCCCATCGCCGCTTCCGTCGAGAACTGCGCCGGGATGCCCTTGCGCGCGGCGATCGGAGCGAGCGCCGCGAACATCGGCATCGGTCCGCACGCGTAGAGGCGGGCATAGGTGGTTCGCCCGGAGTAGAGGCGGAAGAGGTCCGTGACGAAACCGCGCTCTCCTTCCGATCCGTCGTCGGTCGCGACGGCGGTCCGGCCCGGTACGATCTTTTCGAAGCGGGCTCGCAGGGAGACTTCCATCGCGTTGCGGCCGCCGAGATAGAAGTCCGCCGCGATGCCGGCGCGCGCGAGCGCCTTGAAGAGGAGCGGAAAAGGCGCGGCGCCGATCCCGCCCGCGACGACCGCGACGCGCTCTCCCAGCCGCAGCCCCTCGAGTGAGAACCGGTTTCCCAGCGGACCCAGGAGCGCGGCCGCGGAGCCTTCCGGAAGCTCCGCGAGAGCGGCCGTGCCGGGCCCGATGGCTTTCACGAGAAACTCGACCTCGCCGCTGGCGGCGTCCGCGTCCGCGACCGAATAGGCGCGGCGCAGGTACGGCCGCGAGCGGCCGGGCAGATCGAGCATGACGAACTGGCCGGGCGCGACGTCCCGCGCCAGCGAAGGGCAATGAAATGTGACGGAGAAAAGGGCGGGAGAGAAGTGGGTTCGTCGAAGGAGTGAAACCGGGTGATCGGACCTCAACGGCCCGGATTGTATCTCTCCTCAGACGACGAATTTGGCGTTGATGTCCTCGCCCTCCGGCTCCTGCCGCTGCCGCCGCGCCTTCTTCGCGCACTTTTCGCAGCGGACGCCGCCGTTGAACGCGTCATACGGACGCTCGTAGGAGCCGCAGCTTCGGCAGCGCCGTAGCGCCCGGTGATTGGCTTCCACTTCCTCGAGGGTGATCTGCATCGCGTTCTGTATCCGCCTGATCATGTCTTCCTCTCCGCTGTTTTTCGTTTCCCTTCCTTGACACCCTCCCGACATTGCACGCCCCGTACCCAAATCCGATTCATTGAAAACAAGAGACTTGTCGGCGCAGCGGGAAAAGGAGTTGTCGCTTTTCGGCTGAGACGCGTCCCGGCGGGAGGACAGCGCGCCGGGGTCCGCGGTCCCCGGCTCAGAACCCGGCGACCTTCTCCAGGGCCCTTGCGATGTGGCCGCTCTGAGGAAGGATGAAATCCTCGACGCGAGGCTGATAAGCCACGAACGTATCCGCCGCCGCGACGCGCTCGACGGGAGCGTCCAGGTACGAGAAGAGCTCGGAGGAAATCCTCGCCGCGATCTCGGCGCCATAGCCCCAGGAGATCGGGTCCTCGTAAACGACGACCGCGCGGCTCGTCTTCTTGACGGACTTCTCGATCGCTTCCCAGTCGTACGGGGAGAGGCTGCGCAGGTCGAGGATCTCGACGGACTTGCCCGTCTCCTCGGCGAAGGCCTTCGCCGCCTGCCGGGAGCGATAGACCGTGGCGCCGTAGGTGACGATCGTGACGTCCGATCCCTCCTGGACGAGCGCCGCCTTGCCGAACGGGACCATGTATTCGGAACCGGGGTAGACCCCCTTGTTGTGCGTCTGGCGGTACAGGTGCTTGTGCTCGAGGAAGAGGACCGGGTCGTCGCAGCGGATCGCGGTGCGCAGCAGTCCGTTCGCGTCGAGCGCGTTGGAGGGCATCACCACGCGCAACCCCGGGATGTGCGTCATCAGGACGGCGCCGGACTGGGAGTGATAGACCGCGCCGCCGCCGATGTAGCCGCCGATCGCGACCCGGACGACCACCGGGCAGGAGAACGCGTTGCCCGAGCGCCAGCGCATGTTCGAGAGCTCGTTGTGAATCTGCATGTAGGCGGGCCAGATGTAGTCGTAGAACTGGACCTCGACGACGGGCTTGAAGCCCCGCAGCGCCATTCCGATCGCGCGGCCGATGATGTTCGCCTCCGCCAGCGGCGAGTTGAAGACGCGCGCGCCGCCGTAGAGGCGCTGCAGGTTGGCCGTCAGCTTGAAGACGCCCCCCTTCCCCTTGCACTCGGCGAGCACCGCGTCGCGCGACGCGTCGGCCACGTCCTCGCCGAAGACGACGATCGCGGGATTGCGTTTCATCTCGTCGCGCAGGCAGGCGTTGATGAGGTCCACCATCGTGGTGGGGCCGGCCCCCTCCGCCGGCTGCGGTGGACTCTCGAACGCCGGCGAGGCCGGATCCACGTCGGGCGAGTAGACGAACTCGTACGCGGATTCGGGAGCCGGCAGCGCCGCCGCCAGCGCGCGGTCGGCCGCGTCGTTGATCTCCTGGTCCACCTCGGCCTTGAGCTTCTCGAGTCCCTCTTGCGAGAGGATGCCTTCGCCGACGAGGAACCCCGCCATCGTCCGGACCGGGTCGCGCTCGGTCTCGCGCTGCCGCTCCTCCCGCGGCCGGTAGAGCGTCTCGTCGTCGGAGAGAGAGTGGCTGTAGGGGCGGATGACGTGCGCGTGGACGAGCGCGGGTCCCTTGCGCGCCCGGCAATACTCCGCCGCGTAGCGCAGTGCGTCGTAGGACTGCAGAAAATCGCAGCCGTCCACCTCGGCGACGAAGAGGCCGGGGAAACCGCGCACGAGCTTCGAGATCGAGCCGCCCGGCGTGTTGACTTCGACCGGCACCGAGATCGCGTAGCCGTTGTCCTCGATCAGGAAGAGGACCGGGAGCTTCAACGTGCAGGCCGAAGAGAGTCCCTCCCAGAACTCCCCCTCCGAGGTCTGCCCTTCTCCTCCCGACACGAGCACGACCTCATCGGAGTGGAAGCCTCCTTTGCCGGCGAGGTCGGGGATGAGGCTCTTTCGCCACCCCGCCTCGGCCGCGCCGACGGCGTGGAGGAACTGCGTCCCCGTGCACGAAGACTTGGAGATCAGGTTCAGCCGCTTGGATCCCCAGTGCGACGGCATCTGACGGCCGGCCGACGCCGGGTCGTCGCGCGCTCCGATCGCCTGGAGGAACATCTCGTACGGAGTCACGCCCAGCTGGAGACAGAGGGCCCGGTCGCGGTAATAGAGGTCGAACCAGTCATAGGCCGGGCGGCAGACCATCCCGGCCGCCGTCGAAACGGCTTCGTGGCCGGCGCTGCTGATCTGAAAATAGATCTTGTTCTGCCGCTTGAGCTGGATTTCCTTGTCGTCGATCCGGCGGGAGAGATAGATGTTGCGGTAGGCGGCGACGAGCGAGCCGCGGAGTCCAGCCCCGAATACTTGCCGGCCTCGACCTCGGTTGCCACGGCGCGAAATATACAACGCGCCTCGCGCCGAGGCCCCGGCGGTCGCAGCGCTTAGCGAAAGAGGTATTGAACCGAGGCGCCGATTCCCCAGACCTCCAGGCCGGCGACCATGAGGGTCAGCAGGAGGAAGAGGAATCCGGTCCGGCTGGACCTGGAATTTGCGTCCATGGGACTCATGACTGCAATCGAATAGCATCGGGCGTGCCAATGGACTGTGCCGGAGCCTCGACCAGCGAAGGTTTGAGGCCCGTTCCCTGTTGTTATGCTCGGAGGCGCTTCATGAGCAGCGAGATTCCGGGAAATTTGCCGGCCTTTCCGCCCCCTCCCGCGCAGGCCGGCTCCTCCGGACTTAGCTTCGGTTGATCCGGCGCTCGACCTGGAAGAGGAAATCCGGGGCCTCAAGCGACAAAAAAACGCCGTTCTCCTCGCCCACTACTACCAAGAAGAGGAAATCCAGGAGCTGGCGGACTTCGTCGGAGACTCTCTCGACCTCTCCCGGAGCGCGCAGAAGACGCACGCCGACATCATCGCGTTCGCCGGCGTGCGGTTCATGGCGGAGACCGCCAAGATCCTGAACCCGGCGCCGCAAGGTGGTCCTGCCCGACTACGAGGCCGGCTGCTCGCTCGAGGACTCCTGCCCGCCGGAGGCCTTCCGGGCCTGGCGCGAGAAGCATCCGGGAGCCGTCTCGCTGACCTACATCAACTGCTCCGCGGCGGTGAAGGCGCTCTCCGACATCATCGTCACGTCCTCGAACGCGGAGAAGATCGTGCGCTCGATCCCGCCGGAGAAGGAGATCCTCTTCGCGCCCGACCGGCACCTCGGCGCGTACCTGTCGAAGAAGCTCGGGCGGCCGATGACGCTCTGGCCGGGCACCTGCATCGTGCACGAGCAGTTCTCCGAGCGCGAGATCGTGCGGCTCAAGACGCAGCACCCCGGCGCGCTCCTCGCCGCGCACCCGGAATGCCCCGAGCCGATCCTCCGGCACGCCGACCACGTCGGCTCGACACGATCGATCTTGAACTACGTGACGACGGCGCCGGGCAAGACGTTCCTGATCGCGACGGAGGAAGGGATCATCCACCAGATGAAGAAGCTTGCTCCCGACCGCGACCTACATCCCGGTGCCGCCGGACAACGGCTGCCGCTGCAACGAGTGCCCCTTCATGAAGCTGAACACGCTCGAGAAGCTCTACCTCTGCCTGCGCGACGAACGCCCCGAGATCGTGCTGCCCGAGGAAATCCGCAAGGCCGCCGAGAAGCCGCTCTTGCGCATGCTCGAATTGTCGTAGCGCGCCTGCGGGCACGCTGTCCAAGGTGGACTATCCTCCGTTCCGTGTATTCGCTGAGCGGCGCGGCTCTGGACGCAAAATTGCGCGAGTTCCTGGCGGAGGACGTGGGCACGGGTGACGTCACGACGGAGAGCACGGTGCCCGAGGATGCGCGGACACGGGGCCGGGTCATTGCCCGGAGCGCCTGCGTTGTAGTCGGGGCTTCCCGTCGCGAGAAGGACTTTCGAGCTTCTCGACCCTCATCTCTCCTGGGACGAGGAGGCGGCGGCCGGAGCGCGCGTCGAGCCCGACACGGAGCTTGCGCGGCTCTCCGCGCGCGCCCGACCGATCCTGACGGCCGAGCGGGTCGCTTTGAACCTGCTGCAGAGGATGTGCGGCATCGCTACGACGACGCGGCGCTACGTGGATGCAGTCGCCGGCACGAAGTGCCGGATCCTCGACACGCGCAAGACCGCTCCGGGTTTGCGAGCGTTCGACCGGATGGCGGTCGCCGACGGCGGCGGCGCGAACCACCGCGACGGCCTCTACGACATGGTGCTCGTCAAGGACAATCACCGGCGACTGGCCGGCGGCGTCGCCGCGGCGGTTTCGGCGGCGCGTCGCAAGGTCCCTCCCGGCATGAAGATCGAGGTCGAGGTGGAGAGCGAGGAAGACCTCGTCCAGGCACTCGAGGAACAGGTCGAGATGATCCTGATCGACAATCAGTCCCCCGCGACCGTGGCGCGCTGGAGCCGGATCGCCCGGGAGTCGGAGTCGCCCCCCTTCATCGAGGCCTCCGGCAACATGACGCTCGACCGCGTGCGCGACTACGCCCTCGCTGGCGCGGACGCGGTCTCCGTCGGCGCGCTGACTCATTCGGTCGCCGCCGCCGACATCGCCCTGGAGCTCGAGCCCGATGAGTGAGAACGCGGACCGGACGGAAGTCCTCGTGCTCGGGACCGGCGTCGCCGGCTGCGCGGCGGCGCTCGCCGCGGCGCGCGGCGGAGCCGAGGTCGCGATCGTCACGCGCGCCGGCGAAGCCGAGTCCACTAACACGCTCTGGGCGCAGGGGGGAATCGTCGGGCGGCCGCCCGGCGACGAGCCGGAGAAGCTGGCGGCCGACATCGAGAAGGCGGGCGACGGCCTCTGCTTTCCGCAAGCCGTGGATCTGCTGGCCCGGGAGGGACCGGACCTCCTGCAGAAGCTCCTCGTCGACGAACTGAGAGTCCCGTTCGACCGGGAGAACTCCGGTTTCAACTGGACGCGCGAGGGAGGTCATGCGATCCCGCGGATCCTCCACGTCAAGGACGAGACGGGGATGCCGATCGAGCGCGCGCTTCTGGAAGCGTGCGGCCGGGAGAGCCGGATCCGCTGGCACCTTCAGACCACGGCCGTGGATCTCCTCACGCTCTCGCACGACTCGACCAACCCGACCGACCGCTATCGCCCGCCCGCCGTCGTCGGCGCGTATCTCCTCGACCGCTCCACCGGCCAGGTCCGGCCGTGTCTTGCCCGGGAGACGATTCTCGCGACCGGCGGCCTCGGGCGCGTGTACCTCCACACGACCAACCCGCAGGGATCCCGCGGCGACGGGATCGCGATGGCGCGGCGCGCGGGCGCGCGTCTGTTGAACCTCGAGTACATCCAGTTCCATCCGACCGCTCTCTTCCACGCCAAGGGGCGGCTCCTGCTGACCGAGGCGCTGCGCGGCGAAGGGGCGCGGATCACCGACGCTGCGGGCCAGCCGTTCCTGCGCGACGCGCACCCGGACGGGGAGCTCGCGCCGCGCGACGTCGTGGCCCGCGCCATCCACCAGCGCATGCTCGAGCGCGACGAGACTTACGTGCTCCTCGACATCTCCCACAAGCCGGCCGCGTGGATTCGCGAGCGCTTCCCGACGCTGACGAGGAGCTGCCTCGAGTACGGCTTCGACCTGACGGCCGGGCCCGTGCCCGTCGTGCCCGCCGCGCACTACTCCTGCGGCGGCGTCGCCGTGGACGGCGACGGCCGCTCGACGCTGGGACACCTGCGCGCCGCCGGGGAAGTCTCCTGCACAGGGGTTCACGGCGCCAACCGCCTGGCCTCCACGTCGCTCCTGGAGGGACTCCTGTGGGGATGGCGCTCCGGAAAGGCGGCGGCGATCGAGATCCGAAAGTCGAGCGGGCGGCCTCTTCCGACCGTACGCCCATGGCAGCCGGAGAACGAGACAGTGGACTCGGCACTCATCGCCCAGGACTGGATGGTCATCCGCCACACCATGTGGAACTACGTGGGGCTGCTGCGGTCGGAGAAGAGGCTCCACCGCGCCGGACGCATCCTCTCCGAGCTGCAGGTCGAGATCGAGGACTTCTACCGCCGCGGCACGATGTCCGACGAGCTTCTCGGCCTGCGCAACGGCGTCCAGACCGCTCTCGCCATCCACCGCGCCGCCTCGGAGAACCGCGTCTCGCGGGGCACTCATTACCGGGAAGACTGAGCCGGAACTCGGGACTCGGAACTCGGGACTCGAGAGTCCCCGGCGGCCGAGTCCCGTGTCCCGCGTCCCGCGTCCCGTGTCCCGAGTCCCGTCCCTCGAGTCTATAGTCGTGACTCCATGAGCGTCCTTTTCCTCGATTTCGAGAGTTCTGAGCGCACGGCGCGGGTCCAGAAGCTCGCTCGCACCGGGGCGCACGTCGTGGCATCCGAGCCGCGCTGGCCGGCGTTCTTCGAGCTGGCGAAGAAAGAGAAGCCGTACGCGATCGCCATCGACTTCTCGCAGGCCCCTTCGCATTCGCTCGAGACCGCGGACTACCTGGCCAAGGCGAAGGAGACGCGCGACGCGGCGATCTACCTGCTCCGCGTGCCCGCGGACCGCATGGACATCGTGACCAAGAGGCTTCCGCAGGCACCGATCGTCACGGACCAGGAGCTGGCCACGCGGGTGACGCAAGCCGAGAGGGAAGCGCAGGAGCGCGCCCGCCAGAAGAAGGAAGCGGCGGCCGCGGCGCGCAAGAACGCGCGCGCCAGGATCGCCGGCGAGAAGCCGGCGGCCGCCGGGAAACAGGCTGCTTCCGTCCGTCCGGCCAGGACCGCGCCGGCGAAGCCGCCGGCCAAGGCGAAGAAGCCGCAGGCCGGCGCGAAGAAGAAGGCCGCGGGCTCGAAGAAGATGATGATGAAGAAGAAGAAGAAGGGCGCTTCGGGCAGCTCGAGTTCCCGCGCCGGCCGCAAGAAGTAACTCCAACCCGAGTCCGGATTGCTCCCGGCCGGAATCTCCAATGTGAACTGCGGCGGCCGGTTTTACCTGCGCACCGCGGGACTCCTCTCCCTCTGGGTGGCGCTCGTCGTGGCCTGGTCGTACGTCGCCCGCGACACGCTGCCCGTTTCTCCCCGGCAGCTCTGGACCTCGGACGTCGCGAGACGGGCGCCTCCGCTCGCGCGTTACGACTCGGGGTGGTACCTCGGCATCCTCGAGAGCGGCTACGGTCCGGCGCCCGCTCCAGGTCAGCCCTCCGCTCACGTCTTCTTTCCGCTCTACCCGCTGCTCGCGCGCGGCGTCCGGGTGGTCCTGCCGGTGGACGGATTCGTGGCCGGGCAGATCCTCTCCATCGTTTGCTTCCTCGCCGCCGGGCTTCTCTTCGCCGCCGAGGGGCGCCGCCGGCTGGGCGAGACCGGCGGGCGGCGCGCCCTGCTCTTCCTTCTTCTCTATCCGACCGCGTTCTATTTCGTCTCGGTGTACTCGGAATCCCTGTTTCTCCTCCTCGCGCTCGCCGCGTTCCACCAGGCGCGGCGCGACCGGCCGGCCGCCGCGGCCGTCCTGGGGCTTCTCGCGGGGCTGAGCCGCCTGCCCGCGCTCGCGCTCGCGCTTCCTCTCGCGATCGAGGCCTTTGCCGCCGCGCGACAGAAACAAGCGGACGTGCCGGCGCGATCCGACCGGCGCGCGCTCGTCCGCGCGCTCCTCGTCGGTCTCGCTCCCGTCGCAGGCGTGTTCGCCTGGATTCTGGGCGCGGGATTCGCGGCGGGAGAACCGGGGCTCTACTTCCGCGTCCAGGAGGCGTGGCAGCGCGGTACGTCTCCTCTCTCCGGCGCCTGGCATTTCGTCGAGGTTCCTTTGACCCGCATCGCCCGCGGGCAGGCCCTGGAGCATCCGTTTCGTTTCCTCGACTACGCGCACTTTCTCCTCTTCGTCTTGATCGGCGCCTACCAGATCCGGCGGCGCCAGCTCTCCGACGCGGCCTGGACGGCCGGATCGCTTCTGATGCCGGTGGCCACCGGCATCTCCGCGAGCCTGCCGCGCTACGTGCTCGTCGTCTACCCGGCCTTCTATGCGCTGGCGCAGTTCTTCGAGGGGCGGCCGCGGCTCCGATGGGCCTGGTGGATCCTCTCGGGGCTCCTCCTCGCCTGCGCCGAGGCGGCGTTCGTCCACTGGCGATGGGTGGCTTAGAGAAGACGAGACCAGTGATCCACACTCATCAGCCTCGATCGCTCGTTGTCCGATAGAATCGCCGGCCCATCGGAAAGAAAGGAAACGCATATGGATAACGGGTTCTCGAAAGAAAGTCTTCGCAAGTACGCGGCGGACAGCCGTCAGGAATTCGAGAAGGTCCTCGGAGATCTCGTGGAGATTCCGTCGGTCTCCGGTCAACCGGAACACAAGGCGGACATGCGGCGCGCCGCCGAGTACGTGGCCGGAGTCCTCAAGTCCTTCGGGGCCAGGGCGACGATCTACGAGACGGGGGGGCACCCGATGGTCTACGGGCGCTTCGACCGCTCCGACAAGTTGCCGACGGTGACCGTCTACAACCACCTCGATGTCCAGCCGGCATCCATGAAGAAGGAGCCGTGGAAGAAGGAGCCTTTCCAGTTCGTCAAGGAGGGCGACAACTACCTCGGGCGCGGGACAACCGACGACAAGGGCCCGGCCATCACGGCTCTCTTCGGCGCGCGCTACGCCTTCCAGAACGGCGCAAACGCGAACATCCACTTCCTCTGGGAGATGGAGGAGGAGATCGGCAGTCCGCACTTCGAGACCACGATCCGCAAACACGCCGGCGATTTCGCGACCGACTCGATCGTCGTCGTGGACACGGTCTGGGTGTCGCGCTCTCGCCCGGCGCAGCCGTCGGGCCTGCGCGGGCTGCAGGGGTTCTTCTTCGATCTCGAGACCGGTGAGACCGACCAGCACTCGGGCACCGCGGGCGGCGCGGCCCGCAATCCCCTGACCGAGATGTGCCAGCTCATCTCCGAGTGCGTGGACGGGAAGAGCGGCCGCGTCAAGATCCCGGGCTTCTACAGCGACGTCGTCCCGCCGTCGAAGAAGGAGCTGGAGGACCTGAAGGGTTCCGGGTTCACGGTCAAGGAATTCAAGAAGGACCACAAGTACAAGAAGCTGCGCGTCGAGGACCCTGTCGAAGTCATGAAGCGGATCTGGATGATGCCGACGTTCGAGGTCCACGGGATCCTCGGCGGCTTTCAGGACGGCCGGACGGTCAAGACGATCATTCCGCCGAGGGCCACGGCGATCGTCTCCTGCCGCCTCGTGCCGAAGATGAACCCGAAGAAGATCGTCAAGCTCGTGACCGACTTCGTCAAGTCGAAGAATCCCGACGTGAAGGTCTCCGCCGAGCACGCGCTCCCGTCCTATTCCGGCAAGACCACCGGCCCGTACGCGGACGCGATCCGCAGCGCCACGAAGTTCGCCTTCGGCAAGGACCCGGTCTTCGTGCGGGAAGGGGGCTCGATCGGCGCCGTCCTCTCGATGGAAAAGGTGTTCAAGAAGCCGATCGTCTTCCTCGGGTTATCGCTCCCGGAGCACGGCTACCACGCTCCCAACGAGAGCTACGACTGGGGCCAGGCCTCCGGCGGGATGGCCGCCTTCGCGAAGTACTTCGCCGAGATCGGCGAGATGAAGCCCTAGCCGTCTCGACGTTCCCGGCGTTTCTCCCGTAAGAACGGGAGCATGGAAGACCGGCCGCCCCTCGATCTGCTCGGAGCGATCGGCGGCGCGGCCGGAATGCTCCCCGTTCTTTCCGTCGTTCGCGGTTTCGCGTTCCGTTTTGTCGCGCCGGCCGTTCTGCCGGGAGCAGAGCTGCGAGCCGCGGACATCAAGGCCGCGGCTTATCTCGAGGCCGCGGTATTTCTCCTTGCGATGCCGGCGGCGGCCCTTCTCTTCGGATGGATCCTTCCGAAGCTGCTCCGGTCGCGCTCCGGGTGTCGCGCGGCTCTGCGGGGGTGTCCCGGCGCGGCCTTCGCCCTGTCCGGAATTCTGTGGCGCCTGGGCGCCGCGCCCTTCCTGTCTCTCGCCGCCGGCATCCTGGCGGCGGCCGGCCTCGCGGCGGCGCTCCTCTTCTTCGGGAACCGTCCGGCTCCCCGGCGCTTCTTCGCAGAACCGACCCGTTCGGCCCTGGTGAGAATCGCCGCCGCGGGCGCGGCCTGGGGCCTCGCGGCGCGGTCGGCGCGATTGCGCGAATCCCTGACGGCCGCCGATCTCGGGGGGGCCCTTCTTCTGACGGCGGCGATCCTGTCGCTCTCCGTCTTCCGGAAGACGCAGAGACGCCGGCGCGCGGAAGCGTGATCGAGTGGCTCGGCCGGCTGGAGCGCGCCGCGTGGATTCCGATCACGCTCTCCGCGTTCGCGCTCTTCGCGCGCGGGGCGGCGCCTCTCCTCCTGGCGCTCGCGGCCGCTTTCTTCGTCGCGGCGCCGACGGTTCTTCCCGAGTCGTCGCGCTGGCGGAGCCTGACGGGAGCGGCGCTCCTCCTCTTTCTCGGCGCCTGCGGATGGGCGATCTACTACCACCCGGACTCTCCGATCGACTTTTTCGAAGACGGTCAGCTGCTCCTGCCGGCGCAGACCTATGCCGCCGGCGGACGACCCTATCTCGACACCTATCCCATCCACGGCTGGGGCGCCGACGGTGGAGTCGACGGGTTCTTCTTCCGCGTTGCCGGTCCTTCGCTGCGGACCTTCTGGTTGCGGCGCGCGGCGACGACCGCGCTGGCTCTCGCGGCGCTCGGTCTCGCCTCAGGCATCCTCTTTAACGGAATTCTCTGGGGCGCCGCAGGTCTCGTCTGCGCGCTCGGCTTCTGCCCGTTCCTGTCGGAGAGGCATCTCGCGGTCTTCGTGGCCCTCGCTTTTCTCCTGCGCGCCGCGCGAAGGGATCGGCCCCGCGACTGGTTCCTGGCCGGGGCCCTTTGCGCGGTCACAGTCTTCGCGACACTCGACTTCGGCATCGCGGCGGCGATCGGCGCGGTCGCATCGGCGATCGGGCTCGCCGTCCTGGATTCCCGGCGAAAGGGGTACGGCCGCGCGATCCCGTTCCTGGCGCTCCTCTCAGGAATCGGCGCCGGGAGCCTCCCATTTCTTGCGCTCCTCCTCCGCAGGGGAGCCGCTTCGGCCTTTCTTCGAGTCTCCTTTCTCGAGATCCCGAAGATGATCACGGACGTGTGGGGCCTTCCGGCCGGATCGGCGAGCCCCATGCTTCAGAGCGGCAGTCCCGAGCGGCTCTTCTCGGCGCTCGTGTCCGGCGGGGAGATTCCCTCTTTCTTCCTGCTTGCCGTTCTCGGCTCCGGCGCGGCGCTCTTTCTCCTGCGAGCGGCGCGCGGGATTCTCGAGCCCGTCGATCGCGCCGCCGGCGCCGCCCTCGCGGTTGCGTGCGCGGCCTGCCGGGGAGCGCTCGGGCGCGCGGACGCGGGCCACCTCGCGCTCTACGGCGTCTTCGCGGGACTGCCGGCCGCCTGGATCCTCTATCGGGTCGTGCGCGCCCGCCGGCATTCGCTGCTCCTCTCGGCGGCCGTTCTCGCCCTTCTCCTCGCGCGCCTCCATCTCCACCGCATCGTCGCGCTCGAGGCGGGAGCCGTCGTGAACGCCGGCGGCGGCCGCGAAGCCGCGAGCCGAGCGTGCCAGCAACAGATGGCGGACGTCGCGAACCTGCGCCGTTACTTCGATTCGGCGCTCGCCTCGGGCGAGACCTTCTTCGACTTCGGCAACGAGCCGGCGCTCTACTTCCTCCTCGGGCGCGCCTCGCCGACCCGGTATCCCTGCGTGCCGCTCTACGAAACGGAGGAGAAGCAACGCGAGGTCGTGGAAGCGCTCGAGCGGGTCCGGCCGCCGCTCGCGATCCTCGCCAGCGGGGGCCCGCGCGACGCCTTCGACGGCGTGTCCAACCGGGAGCGCGCGCCGCGCGTCGCCGCCTATCTCGACGCCCATTACGCGACCGAACGAACGATCGCCGGCCGCGTGATCGGACGGCGAATCCGTGAAGAGCGGCGCCGAGGCGCCGCGCCGTCACCTCAAGAGATCTTCCAGGGAGGCGGAGGCGTCGGTTTTCGCGTCGCGGTACTTCACGATGACGGGAGTCTGGAGCGAGAGGCCCCACTCCTTCCCCTTTCCCGACGTGACGGCGCGCGCTCCGGGAACGACGACCGCGCCGGCCGGGATCTCGAGCGGCTGGCCGGGCCGTTTGCGGTACTCGACTCCCCGCGGCAGGTCGTACACCGGAGTTCCCCCCGTCAGGATGACGCCGGAAGCGAGGACAGCGCGCTCGCGCACGATCGCTCCTTCGTAAATGCCGCAGTTGCCTCCGACGAGGACGTCGTCCTCGACGATGACCGGAAGCTCTCCCACCGGCTCGAGCACTCCGCCGATCTGCGCGGCCGCGGAGATGTGAACGCGTTTTCCGATCTGCGCGCACGAACCGACGAGCGCATGAGAGTCGATGAGCGTCCCCTCGTCCACATAAGCTCCCACGTTGACATAGGCGGGCGGCATGAGCGTGACTCCGGGAGCGACGTAACAGCCGTCGCGAATGGCGGTGCCCCCGGGTACGACGCGCACCTTCGATTCCAGCCGAAGATCCTTCAACGGGAACGTGTCCTTGTCGAAGAAACGGAACCCGCTCTCCGCGAGCACCCGCGACAGCGCGCCGATCTTGAAGCCGAGGAGGATGCCCTGCTTGACCCAGGAGCGGACGCTCCAGCGGTCTCCCTCCTTCTCCGCGGCGCGGATGGAGCCGTCGTTCAATCCCGCCCTGAGCTCCTCGAAAAAGGCCAGCGCCTGCTCGCGAGAATGCTCCCGGGGTCCCGAGACGATCGCTTCGATCCGGCGGGCGAGATCCTCTTTCACCGCCCGGTTTTCCGGGGAAGGAGCTTCAGTCCCGCCAGGAGCTTCTCGATCTTCTTTCGCGTGTCGTCCCGCACCGGAGCGAGCGGCAGCCTCAGCGTCTCCCCGCACTTCTTCATGAGCGAGAGGGCGCACTTGGCGGGCGCGGGGCTCGACTCCCAGAAATTCATCTCCATCAGGGGGAGGTACCTTCGCTGGAGCCGTCGCGCCTCCGTCCAGTCGCCGTCGAGGGCCGAACGGATCAGCGTTCCCATGTCGCGCGGGATCTCGTTGGAGACGACGGAGATCAATCCGCGAGCGCCGAGCCCGATGAGCCCGAGCGCGGTCGCGTCCTCTCCCGAGAAGACCAGGAAATCCTCCGGCAGCGCGCTCATGAGCCGCGCGATCTTGGCGAAGTTCCCGGAGGCCTCCTTCAAACCGACGATCCGGGGGATTTCCGCCAGGCGCAGGATCGTCTCGACGTCGAGGTCCGAGCCCGTGCGGCTCGGAACGTTGTAAACGAGGATCGGCAGCTCGGTCGCCTCCGACAGCGCGGAGTAGTGGCGGTAGAGTCCCTCGGGGCCGGGCCGGTTGTACATCGGCGAGACCGAGAGGATCCCGTCCGCGCCGACTTCCGCGGCATCGCGCGCCCAGAAGACAGCCTTCGCGGTGTGATTGCCGCCCGCGCCCGCGATGACCGGCACGCGGCCGTTGGCCACGCGGACGACCGCCGCCGTCACGGCCTTGCGCTCGTCGCCGGAGAGCGTCGCCGACTCCCCCGTTGTCCCGCACGGCACGAGGAAGTCGATGCCGCGCTCGATCTGCCAGGTGACGAACCGTTCGAGCGTTCCGAAGTCGATGCGCCCCTTTTCGTCGAACGGCGTGACGAGCGCCGTCCCGCAACCCTTCCAGTCCGCCTTCGCTCCTGCTTTCACTCGACCTCCAGGCTTTCTGCCGATCTCAAGCTTCCTCCGCCGTTTCCTTCAGTAGATCGCCGAATTCGTAGACTCCCGTCCGATGCGCGATCCGCTCGGCCGACCAGACGGCGCCCCGGGCGAAGCCGGCGCGGCTCCTGGCGCGGTGGATGATCTCGACCTCGTCCTCCGCCGACTCGAAGACGAGCCGGTGGGTCCCCGGGATTGTGCCCGAACGGATGCTCGTGATCGGAAGCGCTTTCCCGGTCTCCATCTCGAAGATCAGGCCGGCCGTTTTCGCTGTCCCGGAAGGCGCATCGCGCTTGCCGGCGTGATGCTCCTCGACGAGATAGGCGGCATAACCGGCCGGCGTGTAGAGACGCGCGGCGCGCGTCGCGAGCTCGAAGAAGTGGCGCACGCCGACGGAGAAATTGGCGGCGTGAACGAGCGCGCCGCCGCCGCGCACGAAGGCCTTCGTGACGCTCGGGAGCTCCTTGCTCCAGCCGGTCGTGCCGCAGACGACCCGCGCGCCCCGGCCGCCGAGGACGAGCAGGCTCTCGACGGCCGCGGCGGCATTGGTGAATTCAAAGACGGCATCGAGACCGGAGAGACGCTCCTCCGTCAGTCCGGAGCCGGCGGGATTCTCCTTCGAATCGAGCGTCCACGCGATCTCGTGCCCGCGGCTCGCCGCGACGCCCGCGATCTCGCGGCCCATCTTGCCCGCTCCGACGATGCCGAATCTCATACAGCAGGTTTCAGGTTCCAGGTATCAGGTGCCAGGTTGCTAACCCTAACACCTGACACCTGATACCTGACACCTGCATTTCCCCTGACACCTCAAACCTGACACCTCAGCATCCGAAGAACTCGCGGTGGAGAAGCCTCACCGCTTCTTCGACGTCCTTCTCCTCGATGACGAACGAAACGTTTCGCCGGGACGCGCCCTGCGAGATCATGAGGATGTTGATCTTCTCGACGGCACGGAAGATCCGGGCCGCGATGCCGGGGTTGAACTTCAGGTCCTGGCCGACGAGGCAGACGAGGGCGCGGCCGCTGGCCACATCGATCCGCGCGATCTTCTCCAGCTCCCGCCGGATCTCTTCCAGGCGCGAGGAGTCGTCCACTGTCACGGAGACGGATACCTCCGACGTCGTGACCATGTCCACCGGCGTGTCGCACCGGGCGAAGACCTCGAAGAGCGTCGGGAGGAAGCCGGAGGCCATGAGCATTCGGCTCGTCACGATGTCAACCGTCGAGATCCCTCTTTTGAAGGCGATCGAACGGACTCCGGCGGGCGCCGGCGGAGCCGAGGAGCGCACCTCGGTGCCCGGGAGGTCGGGACGGCGGGAATTGCGGATGCGCACGGGGATCCCCTTCTCGATCGCCGGCGCCAGGGTCAGCGGATGCAGGACGCGCGCGCCGAAATACGCGAGCTCCGACGCCTCGTCGAACGAGATCGTGTCGATCACCCGCGCCTCCGGGACAAGGCGCGGGTCCGCCGTCATCATGCCGCCGACGTCGGTCCAGATCTCGACCGCGGCCGCCTCGAGGGCCGACCCGAGGATCGCCGCGCTCCAGTCCGAGCCGCCCCGCCCGAGCGTCGTCGTCTCTCCCTGCCGCGTGGCGCCGATGAACCCTCCCGCCACCGGGACCTTCCCGGCGGCGCAGAGGGGAAGCAGCCGCCGGCCGGCGCGCGTGCCGATCTCCTCCTCGTCCGGGCGCGCCCGGCCGAAGTGATCGTCGGTGATTATGATCTCCCGCGAATCCACGGCCACGGCAGCAAGCCCCCTCGCCGCGAGGGCTCGGGCGACGACGGCCGCCGAGATCCTCTCTCCGTGCGACAAGAAGAGGTCGCGGGCGGCGGGCGAGATCGATCGAAGGACGGCGACGGCGCGCGTCATCCGGTCGAGGTCCGCGAAGTTCCCCCCGATTTCCCGTTGGACCTCCCCTGCCGTCGGGCCGAAGAAATCGCGCAGTACCGCCGCGGTGTCGCGTTCGAGCCCGCGGATCAGGTCGCAGGCGGCTTCCTCGCTGCGGCGCACCGCGCACTCCAGGGCGGCGACGAGGACGTCGGTCGTGTCCCCCATCGCGGAGACCACGACGACCGGCCGATCCGCCGCCGCGCGGGACACGATCGCCGCGAGGCGTTCGAGCGCGGGAGCATCCTCGACAGAGGTGCCGCCGAACTTCTGGACGATCAGTCGAGGAGTCCCTTGACGGCCGCGTACTCGGCATTCAGGACCGAAGCGCCCGCCGCGCCGCGAATCGTGTTGTGCCCGAGTACTGTGAACTTCCAGTCGAGGAGGGGGCAGGGCTTCAATCCCCCCACGAGCGTCGCCATCCCCCGCTCGGTGTCCACGTCCCGCCGCGGCTGCGGCCGCTGCGTCTCGGAGAGGTAGTGGATCGGGCGCCGCGGAGCCGACGGGAGGGCGGCGACCTCGGGCGATCCCCGGAAGGAGCTCCAGGCGTCCTCGACGTCCGCGGCCGGCACGCGCCGGGAGAAGCCGGCGGAAACCGACTCGGTGTGCCCGTCCTCCACGGCGACCCGGTAAGTCATCGCCGAGACAACGAACGGCGCCGGCTCGACCTTCCCCTCGCGCGTCCGCCCGAGGATCTTCGCCACTTCGCGCTCGATCTTCGCCGCTTCCTCCGGGATGTCGGGGATCACGTTGCCCAGGATGTCGAGCGAGGGCACGCCCGGGTACCCCGCCCCGGAGACGGCCTGCATCGTCGCCACGAAGACCCGTTCGATCGCGAAGGCCGCGTGGAGCGGAGCGAGCGCGATCGCGAGGAAGATCGTCGAGCAGTTCGCGTTGGTGACGATCGCCCCCCTCCACCCGCGCTCCCGCCGCTGCCGCTCGACGAGATCGAGGGAGTCGGGATTGATTTCGGGGATGAGGAGGGGAACGTCCGCGTCCATGCGGTGCGCCGAGGCATTGGAGAAGACGAGCATTCCCCGCCGGGCGCACTCCGGCTCGACCTCGCACGCCGTCGCCGCGTCAAGGGCGGAGAAAACGATCGCGCAGGGCAGGTCGTCCGTCACCGCGGCGACCGTCATGGCCCCGATCCGCTCGGGCAATCGGGAGGGAAGGCGCCAGCGGGCGGCTTCGGCATAACTCTTCCCCCGCGAGCGGTCGGATGCCGCGACGGCGGCGAGCTCGAACCAGGGATGGTCCGCGAGCCGTTCGACGAAACGCTGGCCCACCGTGCCCGTCGCCCCGAGGATTCCTGCGGGAATCTTGCGCGGCCTGTCCATAGTCCAGCTTGACAGCATATAGAAGAAGGGTCCATCGTTTCACCGCCGATGAGCTCACCGCCGCCTCTGCCGACTTGTCCGCAATGCGACCGCCGGATCGCCGCGTGGAAAAAGGAACACTGCGTCTATTGCGGCGCCGCCTTCCCTCCCGGCCTGAAGGACGGGTTCGAGGAGCCGGAGGCGCTCAAGTGGGTCGAGCGCCCCGGCATTCCGCCCGATGCCGCCAGGAAACTCGAGATGATGAAGGTCATTCCGCTGGACGGGCGCGCGAAGACGCGCTCGCTGCCGATGATGATCGGTCTCCTCTCGATTCCGATCTTCGCGGTGCTCTTCTATCTCCTCTCGTCGGTTCTTCGACGATATTCGAGCGTGGCCTCCGCGACGGTCCTCGCCGCCGGCATCGGCTTCATCGCCTACTTCGTCTGGTCTCTGCGAAAATCGGCCACACGCTGATTCACCGCAGAGAGGAGGGGCTCAGACGCCCCGGCCCTGGATCAGCCGGATCAGGAGCACGATCACCGCGGCCACGAGAAGCAGGTGGATCAGCGCTCCCACGTGCCACACCGAGAAACCCAGAAGCCAGAGGATGAGCAGGATGACGAAGATCGTCCACAACATGACGTTCCCTCCTTCTCTGCTCCCTTCAACGGCAAGCCCCATGCCAATTTCGGGCGGGAATCGCCGGTGACGGGAATCGCTCTCAAGAATCCCTCGGCTCTGCCGGCCCGCCTCGACCTCGAGCGGAGTCAGAGCCTTCTCCTCGTGGACGCGCCGGCGGCGCTCACGGATCTGCTCGCGCGTTCGCGCCCGATGGAGTCGGAGACCCGCGCGGTCGAAGGGCGGGCCCTCTCGGCGGTCAAGGAGACGTTCGACGCGGTCCTGCTCTGGCGCGAAGACCGCGTCGGATCCCGCTCGATCCTGGAGAGCGTCGTGCGGCGCGTCGAGCCGGGCGGCATCCTCTGGGTCGTGACGGCGCTTCGAAAAGTGATGGGGCCGAAGACTCCCGCCGTCCATCGCCTGGATCTCGCCGACCTGACCAGGGACCTCGAGCGCCACGGTCTCGTCAACGATCGCGAAGTGCGGATCACGTCCTGGCACGCCGCGTACCGGTTCGTCACGAAACCCTCCGGCTGATCGCCTCCGCGCCCGGCGGCGGAGGACCGGGGTGTCGTTCCTACTCGAGATAGGGGAAGAAGCGCCCGTCGATCCGGAACGAACGGCCGGCCCCCGGCTCGGCAGTCACCTGGCAGCGCACGACCTCAAGCGTCGAAGAGAACGACACTCCCGGAGCGGTCAGGCTGACCGGGTACTTCGCTCCCACCTTGAGGGACGTGTCGAAGTCGAAACGAATGCCGGTTGGCGAAACCTGCAGAACCCGGAGCGCCTTTTCCCAGCGGACTTTCAGCTGGTACTGCTCCGGCTTCAACTTCGTGGCCGAGCGCCCCGAATCCGTGCTTCTCTTCGAGCGACCCGAGGGAGACGCCGGCGGATCCGTTTTCCTATCACCCACAGTTGCCTCCCGGCTCCGTCAGACCACCATCGTCCGGCGCCTTTTTCTGCCAGAACCACGCCAGGACGGTTCCGGCGCATCGAGAAACAGGCAACCTCGCAGCCGGGCCGCTCCGACGGAACAGGCTTCCCTAGGTCTTCGCGCCGAGGGACTTCGCGAGCCGGATCGCCGCTTCCATGCCCTGTTTCTCGCGTACCGTGCGAACGCGCGCCTTTTCCGCCGCCTTCAACCGCCGGACGTAACCCATGTATTTCCCCTGCTGCTGCCGCAATGCGCGAACGCGCGGCGACATCTTGATCCGGCGGCGGGCCTTGGGCTTCCGGGCCGCCACGGCGCGGCCGGGCCGGCCGCGGCGCCGGCGCACGCCGGCAGGGGCTCCCGGGGAAAGCTGCTCGAGAGCGGCGAGCCGCTCCTTGAGGCTCCGGATTTCCTGGGTGCGGCTGTTCAGCACTTTGTGCACGAGGGGCGCGCGGACCTTTCCTTGCGACATCAGCTGGTTCAACACATAGTGTGATTGGTCGGGACTGAGTTTCATTCTTGTTCCTTTCTCAAAGCGTGCCCGTCGTTACTGCTCGCGGCGAGTCTATAAACCGCTCACCGCTCTCTGCAAGACATTTGTATATCAATTGTCACCGAAACAAACGTATAACACCGCGCCGCGCGCTCCGCTCATCTCTTGCGGGCGGAGGCCTTCGGGCTCGCGGCCTTCGCGCTCTTTCCCCCCGTCGGCCGCTTCGGCCGGTCGGAGCGGCGCGCCTGCGGAAGGAGCGACTTGACGACGTCGGCCCGGATGATCTTGCCTTCGGTCATGACGTAGGCGCGGTGAACGATGTTACGAAGCTCGCGCACATTGCCCGGCCAGTCGTAAGAATTGAGCAGCTCGATCGCGCCGGGGTCCCAGCCGGTGACTCCCGCCCTCTCCTGCTCCTCGATCAGCTTTCGAAAATGCTCGCCGAGCAGGGGAATGTCGTCGCGCCGTTCGGTCAGGGTGGGAAGCGCGAGCGGAAAGACGTTCAGGCGATAGTAGAGGTCCTCGCGCAGCTTCTTTTCGTCGATCGCTTCCCGCGGATCGCGGTTCGTCGCCGAGATCAGGCGCACGTCCACCTTGATCTCGCTCGAGCCACCGACGCGGCGCAGCGTGCGGTCCTCGAGCACTCTCAGGAGCTTGACCTGGAGCTCCGCCCCCATCTCGGTGATCTCGTCCAGGAAGAGCGTGCCGCCCATCGCCTCTTCGAAGTATCCGACCCGCCGCTTGTCGGCCCCGGTGAAGGAGCCGCGCTCGTGGCCGAAGAGCTCGCTCTCGATCAGCGTGGGGGAAATGGCGCCGCAGTTGAACGCGACAAACGGCTTCCCTCCGCGGCGCGAGAGCCGGTGGATCGTCCGCGCCGCGACCTCCTTGCCGGTGCCCGAGGCGCCGGTGATGAGAATCGGGGCGTTGGAGCGCGCGACGCGGCGGATGATCTCGAAGATCTTCGTCATCGGCTCGGAGCGCCCGACGAGGTCTCCGAGGCGCCCGGTCTCCTGCAGCTCGGCGCGCAGCGTCTCGACTTCGGTCTCGAGGCGCCGGCGATCCGCCAGGCGGTTGAACACGACCTCGAGCTGCGCGGGGCGCAGCGGCTTCAAGAGATAGTCGAACGCCCCGGCGCGCAGCGCCTCGATCGCGTTGTCGATCGAGCCCTGCCCGGTGATGACGACCCCCTCCAGGTCGGGATCCTTTTCGCGGGCGGCCCGCAAAACTTCGATTCCATCCCCGTCGGGCAGGTGGATGTCCACGATCAGGATCCTCGGAGCGAACTCCTCGAGGACCTTCGGCGCCTCCTTGCACGTTCCGACCGACCGCGGCTCGAAGCCGAAATCCTTGATCGACTCCTCGAGCCCCTTGCGCGTGGCGAGATCGTCTTCGACGACAAGGACCTTCACCGCGGCTCCTCGGGGACCGTGAGGACCGCTATGACGCGGTCGCCGGCCTGCTCGAGACGGACAGTCCCGCCCGCGCTCGCGCTCAAGAGCCGCGCGCGCGCGAGTCCCATCCCCCAGCTTTTTCCCGGCGCGGCCATCCGCGGAGAGAAGAGCCCTTCCGGGTCCTCCGCGGGGAGCCGCCCGGGATTCTCGACACGCAGCCGCAGGGCGCGGCCTTCGCGTTCCAGCAGAAGCGAGACCGACCGGGCCGGAGCCGTTTCGAGCGCGTTGGAGAGAAGCGCCTCGACGGCCGACTTCATCGCGCCGGGATCGCCCCTCACGAAACCGCCCGTTGCGCCGCGGATCCTGGCGCCTTCTCCGTCCAGGCCCGCGACCGCCGCCGCGGCGATCTCGTCGAAGGAGAACGACTCGTCCGGCGACGGCTCGTAAAGAAGCAGATCGCGCCCCCGGTCGAAGAGGTCGAACGCGCGCGCGAGCTCTTCCTTCGCGATGGCGAGCGATTCGGAGGGATCGGCGCCCCGCCGCGCGCGCCGGTCCGCGGACTCCAGGTGCAGAGACACCGCCGAGAGGGGCGTCGCGAGATCGTGCAAGAATCGGCGGAGGAAGTCACGATGGGCCGAGTCCAGAGAATTCGCTTGCTCGTTCGCCGGATCGGCATTGTTCTTGCTCAACAGACAATTTCCAGAAACGCATCGTATGTCAAGTGAGTCTCGAAAAGTCAGGCCTGCCACGAAGAGAACACGAACGCCGGCCCCGGGATTTCGCTCCTCTCTGAGGACTCGCCTCCGCGTTTCCGCCTTTATTGGCGTGGCGGTGCTCGGCGCCTGGCTGGTCTACACCGTCAACGCGATTGCCACGCTCCACGAGGTCGCCCTCACGATCCAGCGCACCAGCGACCTGCGCGAGCGGGTGCAGGAGGCGCAGACGGGATTGTTCGAGGCCGACGAGGCGCTGGACCGCTACACCTCGAGCGGGCAGGGATACGACCTCTCGCGCCACAATGCCGGCCGCACCTCGCTGCACATGGCGCTCGGGGCCGTCAGCCGCCGCGTGCTGACCGAGAGCACGCGCGGGCTCATCCAGAGGGCGGAGGCGGCCGAGCAGATCTACACGAACGCGTCCGACGCGGCGATCGCCGCCTTCCGGCCGGGCGAGCCCGCGGCCGCGCGCGCCCAGCGCGACAATGTCGCCGCGCCGACGGCCGAGAAGCTGCGCGAAGTCCTCCTGGAGCTCCAGGGACGCTTCCTGAACACCGAGACGCTCGCCGACGAGCGCGTGAAGGAGAGCCGCGATTCCGCGGTCACCGCGGTCATCGTCCTGGCCGCGCTCATCCTCGCGGGCCTGCTGTGGCTCCTCGCCGACGTCAACCGCCGCATCCTCATCCCCTGCGACGCCGCGGGGCACGCGCTCGGGGACCTCGCGGCGGACCGCACGCCTCCGCGGCTCTTCGACCAGTCCGAGGACGAGATCGGCGAGCTCGGCCGCAACTTCAATCGCGCCGCCGAGCTCCACGCCGAACGCTCCCGCGCGCTCGCCGAGCGCGACATCCAGGCGTCGGTCAACGCCGTCCTCGCCGCCGCCGCGACCGTCAACGACCTGGCCGGCTTCGGCTCGAAGGTCCTGCAGGAAATCATCCAGGTCTCCGGCGCCTCGTGCGCCGTCCTCTACCTTCCGGAGCCGGACGGGAAGTTCACGCCGGCCGTGTCGCTCGGCGGCAACGAGGGAGAGCAGGGAGTCGGGCGGGAGGAGGCGCGCCGCGCGGCGCAGGAGCGCCGCCCGATCTTCCTCTCCGTCGATCCGCAGACGCCCGCCATCAATCTCTACGACGGGAGGATCCTGCCGAGGGAATCGGTCACGATTCCGCTCGTTTATTTCGATCACGTCGTCGGGGTGCTGTCGCTCGGCGCCGCGCAGACGTTCACGGCGCCGGCGCGCAACGCGCTCTCCGCCATCGCGCCCTCCCTCGCCGTCGCGCTCGCCAACGCCTCCGCCAACGAGCGCGTCGGCGAGCAGTCGCGGCGCCTGGCCGAACAGAACGAGCTCCTCGAGGAGCAGCGCAGCCGCATCGCGCGGACCGCGCAGGAGCTCCAGCGCGCCTCCGCGTTGAAGGATCGATTCCTTGCTTCGGTCTCGCACGAGCTGCGCACGCCGATGACCGTGATCCTCGGCTTCACCGGGGCGCTCCTGCGCGGCGCGCAGGGGGAGCTCAACTCGGACCAGAAGCAGAGCCTCGAGCGCGTCCAGCGCAACGCGAAGATGCTGCTCGGCTTGATCAACGACGTGCTCGACATCTCCAAGATCGAGGCGGGGAAGATGGAGATCACGCCTCAGGTGATCGAGGTCGCCTCTCTCCTGGACCAGGTCCGGAGCGACTTCGCGCAGGCCGCGGCGAAGAAAAGGCTTCAACTCACGACCGAGACGGCACCGGGCCTCGACCGCGTCACGAGCGACGTCTCGCGCCTGACGCAGGTCCTCTCCAACCTCGTCGGCAACGCCCTGAAGTTCACCGACAAGGGGTCGATCCTCGTCCGCACCGAGCCCCGGGACCACGACCGCTGGGCCCTGATCGTGCAGGACACCGGCATCGGAATTCCGGAGGAGGAGCAGGAGACGATCTTCGAGGAGTTTCGGCAGGGCGAGCCGGAGGAGCATCGCGGCCGGGGCGGGACGGGCCTCGGCCTCGCGATCTCACGCAAGCTCGTCCTCGCGCTCGGGGGAACGCTCTCCGTCGAGAGCGAGCGCGGGAAGGGGGCCCGCTTCACGGTCCTGCTGCCGCGGGACCTCCCGGACGAGAGCGCGGCCTCGCCCTCGCGGGAGATTCCCGCGCTCGCCGCCGCGCCGGAAGGCCAGAAGACCGTTCTCATCGTGGACGACGACGAGGGGGTGCGGGAGTTCCTGGCGTTCGAGCTGAAGACCTACGGATTGAGGATTCTCCAGGCGACAGACGGCCGCAAGGGCCTCGAGACGGCGCGAAAGGAAAGACCTGACGCCATCCTCCTGGACGTCCTCATGCCGAATCTCGACGGCTGGGAGACGCTGCGAGCCCTGAAACAGCTCCCCGAGACGCGCTCGATCCCGGTCGTCATCCTCTCCGTCGTCGAGAACCGCGCCTTCGGCATCTCGCTCGGCGCCGTCGAGCACCTCGTCAAGCCCGTGGAGCGGCCGGCGCTGCTGCTGGCTCTGACGAAGGCCGGCGTCCTCGCGACGAAGGGGCACGTCCTCGTGGTGGACGACGATGCGGATGTGCGGGCGCTTCTCGAGCAGGAGCTCGTCGCGGCGGGCTACCGGGCCCGGACGGCGGCGGGCGGGACGGAGGCGCTGGAGCTCTTGCGCCGCGAGCGCCCGAGCGCGATCTTGCTCGATCTGATGATGCCGCCCCCCGACGGGTTCGAGGTCCTCTATCGGATCCGCCAGGATGCGCTCCTGCGCGATCTCCCCGTCATCGTCATTACCGCGAAGGAGCTGACGCCGGCCGACGAGAAGTCGCTCCAACGCTCGACCCGGCGGATCATCCGGAAGAGCACCGACAGCGCCGAGCTCATCGAGGAAGTTCTCGCGACGCTGAGGAACGGTTGATGGCCCGCATCCTCGTGGTGGAGGATTCCCCCGATATCCGCGCGCTCATCCGGATGCTGCTCGAGCCGGCCGGGCACGAGGTGCTGGTCGCCGCCGACGGCGGCGAGGGGGTTGAGACCGCGCGCCGCGAGCAGCCCCACCTCGTCCTGATGGACCTTTCTCTTCCCGTCCTCTCGGGGTGGGAAGCCGCGCGCCAGATCAAGAGCGACCCGGCGACGTCGCACGTCACCGTCCTCGCCGTCACCGCGCACGCGATGCAGGGGGACCGCGACCGCGCGCTGGCGGCCGGCTGCGACGGGTTCCTCTCCAAGCCGATCGACGAGGCGACGTTTGCCCACGAGGTGAACACCTGGCTGCAGCGTACGGAGGAGCGCACCCCGGTCGCCGCCGCCTCCCCGCCGGCGCCCGAGCCTCCCGGGGGAGCCTCCGAACAGCACGGCCGCGTCCTGATCGTGGACGACAACCCGGAGGTCGCGGACCTCATCCGCGCCGATCTCGAAGTGGATGGCCACGAGGTCGTCGCCGTCAGCAGCCTCGGGGAGATCTCCTCTCTCTTCACTCAGAACAGCCAGTTCGATCTCGCCGTGGTCGACATCATGCTCGGAAAAGACTCCGGGTACGAGCTGACGGGCGAGCTCGTCGCGCGCTCGGGCGAATACCTCCCGGTCCTGCTCGTCACCGCGGGCACGATCGACCGCGAACGGGGATATGCCGCCGGCGCCGACGACTTCATCGGCAAGCCGATCGAGAGTGCGGAGCTGCGCGCCCGCGCCCGGTCGCTCATCCGCATCGGCCGCGCCATCCGCGAGCAGGGGCGCGCGATCAAGGAGCGAGCGGAGGCGTACGAGAAGCTCGCGGAGCTCGACCGGCTCAAGTCCGATTTCCTCTCGACGGTCTCGCACGAGCTGCGCACTCCCCTGAACACGATCATCCTGCTCTCCCACGTCATCGAACGGGAGGGCACGACCCCGGCGGACGAGGAGCGGCGCCTTCACGACATCGCCGTCATCCGCGAGAGCGCGGAGACGCTGCTGCGCATGATCAACAACATCCTCGACCTCGCGAAGATCGAGGCGGGCCAGCGCGACCTCTACCCGCAGAAGGTGGAGCTCTCCCGCTTCCTGCACGAGATGGTGGACATGCTCGAGCCGCAGGCGCGCTCCAAGCAGATCGAGCTCCTCCTCGAGCCTTCGCCCGGCCTGCCCGAGACGGCGGTGCTCGACCGGGAGAAGCTCTCGCGGGTGCTCCTGAACCTCCTCTCCAACGCGGTCAAGTACACGAAGGAGGGGCGCGTCGTCCTGCGCGCGTCGCCGTGGCAGGGGTCCATCGCGTTCGAGGTCGAGGACACCGGCTGCGGCGTTCCGCCCCATCTTGTCGCGACGGCGTTCGAGCCGTTCCGCCAGATCCGCACCGGCTCGGATGACTCCGGGCGCGGCACCGGGCTCGGTCTCCCGATCTCCAAACAGCTCGTCGAGGTGATGGGGGGCGACCTCCTGTTCGACACCCGCGTCGGGCGCGGCACGAAGGTCTCCTTCACGCTTCCGAGCCTCGAGGAGCCGGCCGACACGGGCCCGGCCGCGGCCCGCGAAACAGCGGCCGGGCGGACGGCGGGGCTCGACGCGTCGGGAAGGCCGCGTCGGATCCTTGTCGTCGAGGATGACACCGCCTCGCGCTACGGCTTGAAGAGTCTGCTCGAGACGGAGGGGCACGAGGTTCTCGAGGCCGCCTCGCTCGGGGAGGCCGAGGACGTGCTCCGCGGCGCCGCTCCGCATGTCGTGATCGTGGACATCACGCTCCCCGACGGCGACGGCGCCGAATGGGTGCGGCTCTCGCGAAAGAAAGGACAGCTCGGATACCCCGTGATCGCGTTGACCGGCGTCACGGCGGACGAGGACCGGCGGCGGATCGAACAGTCCGGCGTCTGCGCCCTGCTCCAGAAACCCGTGGACATCCCCCTGCTCTTCAAGGCGCTGAAGGATTGCCAGGATCCGGACTGGCTGCTCGAGCACGCAAATAGTTATTAGTTATCAGTTTTCAGTTTTCAGTTGTCGGCCCGCCGAACTGAAAACTGAGAACTGAAGACTGAGAACTGAGAACTACGCGAGCACGTCGCGGCGCAGGAACACCAGGAATGCCGCCAGGATGGCCGCCACGGCCCAGACCGCGAGAACTGTGACCGCGAAGCCGATCGTGATGCCGGGGATGGGAGGAGGCGAGCCCGAGTAGTAGTCGGGCAGCGGCAGGTTCGTCACGAAGAGATATTTCTGGGCCTCCCACGACGGCGCCACTCTCGGCAGGATCGTTCCGGCGATGAGCGCCGCGAACATCGTCCCCATCGCGGCGGCGGTCGAGCGCATCAACACGGACGTCAGGAGCGCCAGGGCCCCGACCGAGAGCGACGCGAACCACGCCAGTCCGAAAACGAGGAACGTCTCCTTCCAGAGAGCGATCGAGCGGACCGCCGCGACGTTGAACATGTCGCCGGAAAGGCGGAACCCGGTCAGGACCGGCGCGCCCCACCCGCGAAACCCGAACGCCGCGCCTCCGAACGCGTACGCCACGACCCCTCCGGCGAGCACCATCAGGGTGATCGCGAGGACGAGGGCGGCGAGCTTGGATGCCAGCACGGCCGCCCGGGAAACGGGACGCGTCAGCAGGAGCTTGATCGTCCCCTGCGAAAACTCCGAGGACACGATGTCGGAGCCGAAGACGAGGGCGAGCAGCGGCAGGAGGAGGTAGCTCGACGCATTCGCGAACGCCCGGACGAAGAGCGGGCCGCTGATCGCGTCGGGGTCGATGTCCCGGTCCACGTGATACTGGAGCCGCGCCATCTCGAAGCGCGTCCAGCGCTCCGCGGTCTTCGGCATCCTCCCCGAGCGCACCTGATTCTGCATTCGGGCAATCCGCTCCTGCACCCGCACGCGCCAGTTCTCCTTGCCGAAGAACCGCTCCCGCCCCCTGACCTGTGCATACACGATCAGTCCGACGAGCGCGACGAGAATCAGCAACACGACGCGGAACCGCCTGCGCTTCAAGAGCTTCAGAACTTCATTCTCGACAAGGGGAAGAAATCTCATTCGTTCATCCTTCGCTTCGATCGACGATTGACGATTGACTCATTGACGATTGACCCATTGACCGGGTCCTTAATGAATCAATCGGCAATGATCCAATCGACAATTCCTCACACCGTCTCCCCTCCAGTAACCTCCAGGAAGACTTCTTCGAGAGACGAGGCCTTCGGCTCGACACCATAGATTTCGATTCCTTCGTTTGCGAGCGCGGCGACGGCTTGCGGGAGCCTGTCTCTTGGAATCGTCGCGGTCACCGTCTCTTCGTTTTCGAGCACCGGCGCGGCGCCGGCGGTGAAGGGAATGAGAATCTTCGCCGCCCGGGCGGCGGGACGCACGCGCCAGCGCGTCGCGCCCGAGGAAGAGCGGTCGAGCAGCTCGCGGACGGGACCGGTGGCGAGGGCCCGGCCGCGGTGGATGATCGTGACCCGGTCGCACATCTGCTCGACTTCGGAGAGGAGATGGCTCGAGACGAAGACGGCAATGCCCCGCTCCGCGGCGAGGAGGCGCACGAGGCGCCGGATCTCGCGGATGCCCGCGGGGTCCAGGCCGTTGGCCGGCTCGTCGAGGATGAGCAGGTCCGGGGCACCGAGCAGCGCCTGTGCGATCCCGAGGCGCTGCCGCATCCCGAGCGAGTAGGTCTCGACCCTCTCCTCCAGCCGCTCTTCCAGCGACACGAGCTTCGCGAGCTCCGGGATCCGCTCCTCGATCGTGCCGGGGAGCATCCGCGCGAAGTGGAGCAGGTTCTCCCGCCCGGTCAGGTAGCCGTAGAGGTCCGGCGATTCGACGATCGAACCGACGTGCGCCATGGCTCGGGCGAAGTCGCGCGACAGGTCGAAGCCTCCGATGCGCACTCGCCCGCGGTCCGGGCGCGCCAGGCCGACGAGCATCCGGATCGTCGTCGTCTTGCCCGCTCCGTTGGGCCCGAGAAAGCCGAAGACTTCTCCCGCGTAGAGGTCGAAGGAGACATCGACGACGGCCTGTCGCTTCCCGAAGCTCTTCGTGAGTCCTTCCGCCGACAGGACGACCTGCCGGGATGGGATGTTGTCCGACAGGATCTCCTCCTCGCCGATTGCGTATTATCCGGGTGAATGGCGCGAACCCTGTCCCGGCTCTGGCTCTGGCGGCTTCCCGCCGGGATCGGAGTGCTCGCGGCGCTTCTGTTCACGGGCGCCTTCGTTCTCGCCCTGCGCGGCTCGCTGGGAGAGCCGATCGGAGAACCTCCGACGCCGCCGGTCTCGAAGGAAGCGCGCGTGAAGCCGCCGGGCCGCCGCTTCCTCCTCGTGCTTGGAGACTCGCTCGCACGCGGAACGGGAGACGAGACGGGGAAGGGCTACGCCGCGGACGTCCTCGAAGCGCTCAAGAAGACGGGAGCCGCGGACATGGCGAACCTCGCTGTGGACGGAGCGGAGTCGGGCGACGTCGAGCGCGTCCTCGAAAGCGAGAACGTCGCGAGGCTCGCCGCCTCGGCGGACTGGATCCTGCTCTCGGCGGGCGGCAACGATCTCTCGCACTCGCTTCCGCGCGAAACCGCGATGACCGCGTCCCCGCTCGACTCGATCACCGGGGCGCGGACGCGCTACGCGGCCACCCTCCGGCGCATCCTGGCCCGCCTGCGGGAGGTCAATCCCCGCGCGCCGGTCTACGTCCTGGGTCTCTACGATCCCTTCACCGAAGAGAATTCCCGGACGCGCATCGGCGATTCGATCATCCTCTCCTGGAACAGCCTCATCGAGGAGACCGCGCTCTCTTTTCCGAAGGTCTACGTCGTTCCGACCTTCGACCTCTTCTACGGCCGCTCGGACCGGCTCGGTGCGGACCACTTCCATCCAAACGGCGCGGGCCACCAGGCGATCGCGCAGCGCATCGTCCAGTTGCTGCCGCCCGGGGCATAAAAAAACCGCCCCGTTTTCGCGGGGCGGTTTGGTTCAGCGAAAAGGACCGTTACCAGCGTCGGTCATGGGCGCGCCCGCGCCCGAAGCGCCGGTCATCGAAGCGCCGTCCGTCGAAGCGCCGGCCATCCCGGCCGTGACGCACGAAGACGCGCTGCTCGAAACGGTGCGGGCGGACGAACCGGAGCCCGTCATCCCGGAAGAACGGCCTGCGAAACGCGAATGGATTGCCGGCGACGATCCATCGGGATCCGTATTGCCGGCACGGAATCCACTGCGAGTCGTAAACGAACCCGTAGCCGTAGTCCGGGCTCAGGTAGACCCGCTCGACGAAAGGCCGCGGCACGTACGCCCCCACGACCGGAACGAACGGGCCTCCGACACCGATCGAGAACGAGCCGTGCGGACCGCGCACCGTGCCTCCGAACGCGACCTGCGCATTCGCGGCGCCCGGCGCCGCGAGCAGAAGGATCGCGATCGCGGAAGCGGCGAGAATCAGGCTCTTTTTCATGTTCACCTCCTCCGCGGTATCACCGCGTCACCTCGGAGAATCGCAACACCGGTGCCAGCCCTATGCGACAGAAAACAAATGACTTAATAAATGTGCTGTGTCCTTCCCGGGAGACACTGATTCGCTCATCCAGAACAAAGTTCAGCGTCGCGGCGGGTCCGGTCAAGGAGCGACGAGAGCAGATCCTCAGCTTCGCTCAGGATGACAGCGCGCGAGGTTGCCCAGGAGGACAACTCGGGAAGAGCGAGGGTTTAGAAAAACTGTCGGAGGCGTTGGAAGAAGCGGACGAGGCCCATGAGGAGCGAGGCGACTGTGGCGGCTCTTCCGAGCTGCGCCGAGAGCGAGTTTCTGCCGAAGAGCTTGTAGGCGACCGTGCCGGTCACGGCGAGACCGGTCGCGAGCATGCTCGCCGCCCTCCACTGCGCCTTGCGGCGCTCGATCTCCGCGCGGATCTCGACCGTCCCGGCGGCGAGCTCCTCGCGCTCCTGCCGGCCCTGCTCCACGAAAGCCGCGATCCGATCCGCACTGCCGCTCATTCCGATCCCGCCCGGAAACGCTCCTCGAGGTCGTCGCGGAGAACCGGAGGCGCGAGCTTCGTTTCCTCCGGCTCGACGGGCCCCGGCGGCTCCGGATTCGCGCTCGACCAGAGAGCGTTCCAGTCCTTGCGGATCTCTCCCGACGTGACCGGGAACTCGAACGGCTTGACCCGGGAAAGGGCTTTCATCCCGAACATCCCCGCCCCGGCGGCGACGGCGGCGAAGAGAACGAACGCGGCGAGCACGCCCCAGACGGGGCTTCCGAAGAGCGCGGAGAGCGCGACGGCGATCCAGGCCGTCAAGAGCAGCAGCGCCATGCTCGCGAACGCCGCCGCGGCGACGAGGCCCCCGAGCCCGCGCGCCAGAAAGCCGCCCTTGACGCCCAGCTCTTCGCGGAGAATCGCCGCGCGCGTCGAGAGCAGACGACGCCCCGTTTCCAGGTACTCCTGGATCTTACGGACCCAGGTCGCCCGCTCTTCCGCGTCCTCTTCCCTCCCGATGTCTCTCATCGCGCTCCCTTCGCCCGGCGGCCCACGTAGGTATCGAGCGGGGCGACGGCGACTCCTTCTTCCTGGAACCGCTCCCGGATCCGTTTCGCGATCCCGGGGGCGCCGGGCGTGTCTCCGTGCAGGCAGATCGTATCCGCCCGGACCTCGAGACGGGAGCCGTCCCGCGCCGTCACGAAGCCGTCGCGCGCCAGGTGCACGGCCTGATCGGCCGCTTCCTCCGGATCGGTCAGGAGCGCTCCCTTCTCCGAGCGCGAAACGAGTGTGCCGTCCTCGCGATAGCGTCGGTCGGCAAACGCCTCGGCCGCCACGGGGAGACCCGTTTCACGGGCCGCCACGAGCATCCGGGAGCCCGACTGCCCGACCAGGACGAGATCCGGCCCGGCCCTCTGGACGCCTCTGGCGATGGCGCGCGCGACCTCGGCGGACTCTGACCCGGCGTGATAGAGCGCGCCGTGCGGCTTGACGTGCGTCAACGCCGCGCCACGCGAGCGGACGAATCCCTGCAGCGCCGCGATCTGGTAGAGCACGAGCCGCTCGACCGCCTCGAGAGGCATCTCCATCCGGACCCGCCCGAAATTCTCGCGATCGGCGTAACCCGGATGCGCCCCCACGCAAACTCCTTGCGCGAGCGCCTCCGCGACGGTCGTGTCCATCACGTTGGGATCCCCCGCGTGGAATCCGCAGGCCACGTTGGCGGAGGTCAGGTAAGGGAGGAGGGCTCGATCGTCCATCCCCTCCCCGACGTCGGCATTCAAGTCCACCGCCATGGTCAGGTGATCCTACTCGATGGGGAATGGGACTCGGGACTCGGGACTCGGGACTCGGAACTCGAGGCGGCGATGGCTTCGGCCAGTGTAACTTCTTTAAATCGAACGATCACGCCCGGCAAGGCCTGCGCAAGCAGGGGATAGTCCGCCGCGATGACCGTGGCGATCTTGGCGTATCCACCGGTGACCGGGCGGTCCGGGCCCAGGACGATCGGTTGCCCGTCGCCGGGCACCTGGATTGCGCCGAGCGCCGTCCCTTCGGGCGGGATGTCGGGACTCCGGTCGTTGGCGATCCGCGCTCCTTCCAGGCGGATCCCGCGCCGATCGCTCGAGGAAGAAACGCGAAAGGGATTGCCGAGAAACGTCGCGATCCCTTCCCTTTCGAAATACTCCCTTTGGGGGCCGGGAAGGACGCGGACCGCGAGTTCTTCCCGCGTTTGAGCCGGGCGCGCGGCGGATGAGGCGCCTTCCGGCCGTCGGCCGCGCGGCGTGTCGGCAACGAAGACGACATCTCCGGAAATGAGCCGCCGCGAAAGAAACGGCTCACGAGTCCGGGCGATTCCTCCGGCCACGCACAGGTAGGCGCGCGCTCCTCGACGCAGCGGGCCCGGGCGGATCCGGTCGCCGATCCGAACTTGTGTCAGAGCCGCGGCCGCGACGGCTGTTCCATTGATCTCGGGCTCGAGCCACGCTCCGGAGAACGCGATCTCCGCCTCCGCCAGCGCCTCGAGATTCGGGCCAACGAGCGTCATTTCGAGGGCAGGCGCCGCATCAGGATTGCCGACCGCCGCGTTGCCTTTCGCCAGCGCATCGAGGTCCATCGCGCCTCCCGGCGGCACGCCGTACATCGCCCAACCGCGGCGCGGTCCCCCCTGCACGCTCGTGTAGACGCCCGGCGCTGTGACCCGAAAGAGGGCGCGAGCAGAAGCGCCCGGTTCCGCAACGGGTTCGGACCGCTCCAGGACCGGACGTCGGCGCTCGAACTCCTCCCGCCCGATCGGCTCGAACCTCACCCTGTCGCCGGGCAGGAGAAGCGCGGGGGGATTGCGCCCCGCGTCGAAGAGCCGGATGGGCGCCCGCCCGATGAGCCGCCATCCGCCCGGAGTCTCTTCCGGATAGATGCCCGTGTACTGCCCTCCGATGCCGACGCTGCCGGCCGGCACCCGGGTCCGCGGCGTCGCGAGCCGCGGCGCGTGAAGCTCTCGGGGAAGCCCCGTCATGTACGGGAAGCCGGGAGCGAATCCCAGGAACGCCACGCGGTACTCCCCCGCCGCGTGACGCCGCGCGAACTCTTCGCGGCTGAGAGCCGCGTCCCGGGAAAGCTCGTCCAGGTCCGGACCGGTCGGGCCCGCATCGTAGAAGACCGGGATTCCGAGAGAGCGCCTGGCTTCGAGCGGTCCCTCCCCATCACCGGCGCGCCGCAACTCCTCGGCGAACCGGGCGCGGGCCAGCCTGCGCGGGTTGAAAACGACGAGCAGCGTGCGCGCCCCCGGCACCGCGTCGAAGAACCCCGCCGGCGAGCGAGTCGCGAGCGAACGCGCGGCCGCGACCGCCCTTCGATTCGCCTCCTCTTCCGAGGCCTCCGGGTACTCGACGAGAACGGCGCCCTCCGCCACGTCGCGGATCCGGGTCTCCCTGTCGCCTCTGCTCTCCGTCAATTCACCTTCCGCCGTCTCCACAGGAAGTACACCGGGACGCCGCTGCCCACGATCACATATCCCGGCCACGTCGTGCGGGGATTGCCCGCCAGGAGGAGCGCGATGAGCGTGAGCCCCGCGGCGGCGTAGAGGAGCGGGAGATACGGATATCCGGGAGCGCGGAAGGGACGCGGCAGATCGGGACGGCGAAAGCGCAGGACGATGACCGCGAGGACGAGAAGAACGAAGAAGAGAAGATCGGCCGAGATGACGTACTTCAGAAGATCGCTGTAGCTTCCCGAGAGGACGAGCACGGCGGACCAGAACGCCTGAGCCCAGAGAGCGTTTCCGGGGACAGAGGCGTCGTTTAACCTCTCGAGGCCGCGGAAAAACATTCCATCCCGCGCCATCGCGAAGGAGACTCGCGCGCCCGAAAGGATCAGGCCGTTGACGCAGCCGAACGTCGAGATCATGATCGCGGCCGCCATCACCGCTGCCGCGCCCGGACCGAAGAGCGACGTCGCCGCCGCCGTCGCGACGCGGTCCTCCGGAGCGTGCTGGATCTGCTCGAACGGCAGGACCTTGAGATACGAGACGTTGGCGACGACGTAGATCACCGTCACGAGGAGACACCCCAGGAGCAGCGCCCGCGGCAGCGTCCGGCCCGGGTCCCGAACCTCTTCCCCGGCAAACGTCACGTTGTTCCAGGCCGACTGCGAGAAGAGCGGTCCCACCATCGCCGTCGCCAGCGCCGCAACGAGTGTCAGGCCGACGCGCGGCTCTCCGGCCGGCGACACGGATCTCCAGAAATCCGCCGAGGTCAAGGCCAGCGATCCCGCGCGCCCGAGCAGCAGCCCGAGGGCGGTCAACGCGAAGAGCGCGGCGAACTTGGCGAACGTGAAGACGTTCTGCGTGCGGGTCCCCGTCTTCAGCCCGGTCGCGTTGGATGCGGTCAGGACCACGATGACGAGAAGCCCCACGGCCTGGACTGTCGAAACGGAGAAGCGCCCGATCGAAAGGATCTTGTTGCTTCCGGAGATCGCCGGCCAGAGAACGCCCAGGAACTTCGCGAACGCGACCGCGACCGCGGCGATCGTGCCAGTCTGGACGACCAGGAACATCGTCCATCCGAAGAGGAAGCCGAAGAGCGGCCCGTAGGCCTCGCGGAAAAAGACGTACTGTCCCCCCGCCTTCGGCAGCATGGCCGCGAGCTCCGCGCAGGAGAGCGACGCGATCATCGTCAGCGTGCCGGCGATGGCCCAGGCCGCCAGGAGCCATCCCGGTGACCCGACGACGCGCCCGCTCTCCGCCGAGACGATGAAGATTCCCGATCCGATCATGGAGCCGACGACGAGCGTCGTCGCGTCCACGACCCCGATCCCCCGCAGCAGATGCGCCTGTGACGTCAGGATTCCGCTCTGACTATTGACCGGAAGGAGGGACGGGCGGCCGGCGGAAGACCTTCTCCTCGACGCGCAGGAGCCCACGCAGCGTAATGAGCGCGAGGGCCGTCGCGCCGATCGCGAGCACGAACAGGCGCAGGCCGACGGCCGAGCCCACGGCCGCCGAGAAGAGCATCGCGGCGGCGGTCGTCAGCCCCTCGACGTGCTCGCCGTCGGAGCGGCGCATGATCGTCCCCGCGCCGAGGAATCCCACCGCCATGACGACCGCCGTGATGACCGGGACGGGGTCGGCACGCACGAGGGGCGAGATCGCCGGAAGGAGGAAACGGTGGAGGAGCGCGTCCACCAGGCCCACGAGCATCGCCGACGAACCGGCGACGAGCATGTGGGTGCGCAGTCCCGCCGCCTTGTGCGCGAGCTGACGCTCGAGCCCGAGCAACGCGCCGAGCGCCATCGCCAGCGCGACCTCGCCCAGTATCCCGAATTGCGATCCGAGAGACATGATCTCCTTTTCTCTCAGTTGGTTGTCGGACACCGAGAATATTATCGCCGGCCGGGGAAACCTTCCGCGGCCTCCTGCGTAGAAATCGTGTGAAGAAGCTAGATTTTTAGCACATGCTAAATTTTTAGCACTAAAATCCAGAGCCTCGGAGGTGACCCGGACATGAAAGCCAGAAGAGCGCTGAGCAACCTTTCACGACGCGAGCGACAGATCATGGACGTCATCTACCGGGAGGGACAGGCAACGGCCACCGAGGTCCTCGCTGCGATGCCCGACCCGCCCAGCTACTCGGCCGTCCGGGCGATGCTGCGCGTGCTCGAGAACAAGGGGCACCTGCGCCACGTCCCCGATGGCACCCGCTACGTCTATCGGCCGACGTTGACGCGCGACCGCGCGGGCAAGCCGGCGCTGGAGAACGTGCTCGAGACGTTCTTCGACGGCTCGACCGAGAAGGCGGTGGCCGCCCTGCTCGACCTCTCGCGCTCGGAGCTGTCGCCCGAAGCGCTCGACCGGATCTCGGGGTTGATCGAACAGGCCAGGACGGAGGGACGCTGAGATGAACGAGACGCTGATTTCTGCTTTCCGCTTCGCGTTGGACATCACCCTGAAGGCGACCCTGCTCTTCTCGTTCACCGTAGTGGTGATCGCGCTGCTCCGGCGCTCCGGCGCCGCGGCGAGGCACATTGCCGGGACGGCCGGCCTGATCGGGGCGCTCGCGCTGCCTCTCTTGACGCTCGCCCTGCCGAGCTGGCAGGTCGGCATTCTTCCGGCCGCTCCTCCCGCCCCCGGTGACGAAGATCTCCCGCATGCTTCCGCGGTGAAAAGCTCCGAGAGTTTCGACCCGATGCGGGAATCGCGATGGGAAGCGCCGAGCGTCGGCATGAAATCGAAGGCGAGACGTTTGCTCCCGTCAAGTCGCTCCCCGCGCGCGGACGGTCCCTGCCCTGGCCGCTGGGCGCTCTCGCAGCCTGGACCGCCGGCGCGCTCCTGGTAGGCGGACGGCTCGCATACGGAGTTCTCCGGGTGCGGCGCATCCGCCGCGACGCCGCGCCGATCCGGGACGCGGAGTGGACCGAGGAGACGCGGCGCCTCTCCCGCGAGCTCGATCTCGGGCGTCCCGTCGAGCTTCTCGAAAGCGAGCGCGTCCCTGTCGCCATGACTTCGGGGCTGCTCCGCCCGCTTCTCCTCCTCTGCCGCCAGGCACGCCTCTGGGAAGTCGAGCGCCGGCGCGTGGTCCTCCTCCACGAGCTCGCGCACGTGCGTCGCGGGGACTGGCTCTGGCTCCTGCTCGCCGAGACGGCGCTCGCCCTGTACTGGTGGCACCCGCTCGCGTGGGTACTCGAGCGCCAGGTCCGCCGCGACTGCGAACGGGCCTGCGACGATCTCGTCCTGGCGGCCGGGACGAAGCCTTCCGTGTACGCCGGACATCTCCTCGGCATCTTCCGCTCCCTCTCGACCGTGGCGCACCCGGTCGTGCTCGCGGTCGCCTCTTCGCGCCCCTCCCACTTCGAGGGGAGGCTGCGGGCGATCCTCGATCCTTCGCAGGGGCGCCGTGACCTCCCGCGGGGGCGCGCTCTCCTTTCCGCCACGGGTCTCTTCGCCGCCGCCGGCGTGATCGCGGTCGTCCAGCCGTGGGCGCCGGTCTGCGCGAACGCGGCGATCCAGAGCGCCTCCGCCGATTGCCCCGAGCTGCATGCGGCCGCCGCGAGCGCGAAGACCGCAAAGAAGAGCTGCCCGTCCAAGAGCGCGAAGACGAAGCCGGCCGAGCTCGCGCGAGTCGCCGTTCCCTCGTCCGTCTCGAAGCTCGCTGCTCCGGAGGACCCGTCCGACGGCGAGGAGCCGGCCGATCGGGTCGAGTCAGGCCCGGAATCGAGCCGCACGGTGCCGGCCGTCCTCAAGGCGGTCGAGGCGGTCAAGGAAGCGGCGGCCGGGTTCGTCCGCGCCTCCAACGGTTGGAAGAAGACGGGCAAGAAGGACGGCGACGACTACTACAGCCGCGGCATGAACTTCCATCGCCGCGAGCGCTACGACGAGGCGATCGAAGCCTTCCGGAAGGCGATCGAGGCGGGCTACCGCGAGGACGCCGCGTCCTACAACATTGCCTGCGGCTACGCGCTGAAAGGGGACCGGGACAAGGCCTTCGAGTGGCTCCGCAAGGCGGAAGAAGCGGGCTTCGACGTCGCCTCATATCTCGGGCACGACGACGACCTGGACAACCTGCGAGGCGATCCGCGCTGGAAGGCGATGAAGAGCGAAATCGACCGTCACCCCTCGGCGAAACAGGAGCACGAAGCCGCGGCCGCCGCGAAGCGGTACGAGCGGATCGCCTCCGGTTCCGGGAACGGCGAGAAGTACTACGAGGTCGGCAAGCAGCTCCTGGACGCCGGCCGGTTCGATCTCTCGGCGAAGGCGTTTCAGAACGCCGCGGACAAGGGCTACCGGGTCGGGACCTCGCTCTACAACGAGGCATGCGCCCTCTCGCGTGGCGGACAGGCGCGCGCGGCGCTCGATCTTCTCCAGAAGGCGCTCGACGCGGGATTCGACCAGCCGGATATCTTCGCCAAGGACGACGATCTGGACAACGTGCGCGACGACCCCCGCTTCGCGGCGATCGAGCGCGAGGCGAGCGACCTGTCGCTGCCGGGCTACAACGGCTGGCTTCTGGGCTCCTCCCGGAACCGCTCGAAGTGGCGCGAGGCCGCGAAGCGCTTCGAGGACTACGCCCGCGTCCATCCGCAGAAGGGGCGCGCGTGGTTCAATCTCGGCTTCGCGTCGCTCGCGGGCGAGCGCCCGGAAGCCGCGGCCGAGGCCTTCCAGAAGGCGCTCGAGCTGAACTACCGCAAGGCGACGACGATGTACAACCTCGCTTGCTCGTACGCCCGGCTCGACCAGAAGGATACGGCGTTTGACTGGCTCTTCAAGGCGCTCGACGCCGGCTTCGACGGCTCCGGGACGCTCCACGGAGACGACGACCTCGACAACCTGCGCGGCGATCCCCGCTTCCGCAAGGCCCTGACGATCGCGAAAGCCCGCGAAAAAGCGGACGACGACGACTGACCTCCTAACCTCTGCCTCCCTCCCGACGTCCAATCCGTCGGGAGGGCTTTTTTCATGCGGCGGTGGCGAACTCGGGCCTTTGGGACGGCAGGGCCCCGGGACCCTGGACCTTCGGCCTTAGACCTGAGACCGTTTCTTTCAGGAACCTCCTCCGTCCTCGCGCGTAACAACCTGAGAGGCGGGGGAGGTTCCATTCGGGTGTGACCCCTCGGGAGGCTGGCATGCGTAAGCTCTTCAAAACTCTGCTCATTCTCGTCGTCCTGGTCGCGGTCGCGGGGGCGCTGTATGCGCTCGCCCGCTCCGACAAGGGCGACAAGGACGGCGTCAAGCAGGTCTACCGTCGAGAAGCGGCTCCATCACCGAGAAGGCGATCGCCGTCGGGCAGATCCAGCCGCGCCAGAAGTTCTCGATCAAGTCGAAGATCTCCGGGATCGTCAGGAAGCTGCCTCGTCAACGTCGGAGACAGGGTCAAGACCGGGGACGCGCTCTTCGAGATCGGCGCCGGACCCGACGCCGCAGGAGCTGACCGACGTGGACCGGCAGCTCGACTGCGCCAACGCCTCCTTCGCGCACGCGCAGGCGGACTACGAGCGCGCCCAGGAGCTCGTCCGGCAGGGCGTCCTCGCCGAAGTCGGACCTCGACGTCGAGCGGGAGGCCTTCGAGCTCGCCCAGATCGCCGTTTCGCCAGCGCGGAGCAGGACCGCGAGCTGACGCGCCAGCGGGCGGATCACCGGCGACGGGAACCGCGATGGAGTCGATCATCCGCGCGCCGGCGGCGGGCACGATCCTGACCCGCGCGGTCAACCCGGGCGACCCGATCACGCCGCTGACCTCCTACCAGCCCGGCACCGAGCTCGCCACGATCGCCGACATGAGCGACCTGATCTTCAAGGGGACGGTGGACGAGATCGACGTCGGCAAGCTGCACGTGGGCCTGCCGGCGCGCATCAAGGTCGGCGCGCTGCCGACGGACGTCGTGACCGGCCACGTCTCGCGGATCGCGCCGCAGGCGCAGCAGAAGGACGGCGCGACGCTCTTCGACGTCGAGATCGAGCTCGAGCGAGTCCGAGAAGATGGTGCTGCGAGCCGGCTACTCGGCCAACGCGGACCTCATCATCCGGGAGAAGAAGGACGTGCTGACCGTCCCCGAGCGCGTGGTCATCGTTCGAGGACGGCGGCAAGAAGGCCTTCGTCGAGCTGCCGGCCGCGAAGCCCAAGGACGAGCCGAAGAAGATCGAAATCAAGCCTCGGGATCTCCGACGGGCTGAACGCCGAGGTCGTCTCCGGCCTGAAGAAGGGCGCCAAGGTCGTCGAACGGCCGCCGAAGAAGATCACGTCGGCCGTCGACTGACACGCGTCCGATGCTGAGTTGAAGGACGCGCTGCGCCAGTTGTTGCGCGACATGCGGAGCCAGAAGCTTCGCACGTTGCTGACGGTCTTCGGGATCGTCTGGGGGACGGTCGCGGTGACGCTGCTCGTCGCCTTCGGCCAGGGGCTCCACAAGCAGATCGTCAAGAACTCCGCGGGACTCGGCGACCGCATCGCGATTGCCTGGCCGGGGCTGACGTCGATCCCGTTCGAGGGGCTCGGGCGCGGACGGCGGATCCGGCTTCAACGAGGAGGACAGATCGAGGCCGTGCGCCGCGAGGCGGCGGGCTCGTCGCGGTCTCCAGCGAGTACTCGGACACGCTGAAGCTCCACTACGGCGTCAAGACGGTCGCCGTGGATGTTTCCGGCGTCTCGCCCGAGTTCGGCGAGATGCGCAACCTGATCCCCGACGCCGGGCGGCCGCTTCATCAACGCGATCGATCAGCGCGAGCAGCGGCGGGTCCTCTTCCTCGGCGACAAGATCGCCGACGACGTCTTCGGCAAGGCCTCCTCCGCCGTCGGCAAGACCGTGCTCTTCGGCGGCTCCCCCTTCGTCATCGTCGGCGTCCTCCAGGCGAAGGTCCAGAACTCGAGCTACAGCGGCCGCGACGACGGGCAAGCGCCTTCATGCCGGGCTCGACGTTCCGCGCGCTGACCGGACCAAGTACGTCGACAACTTCATCTACCAGCCCGCCGTCGCCGCGCAGTCGAAGGCGGTGACCGCCAGCGTGCGCGCCGTGCTCGCGCCGGCAGCTCCGCTTCGATCCGAAGGACAAGGAGGCGCTCTCCGTCTGGGACACGACGCGAGCAGTTCAAGTTCCTCGACATCTTCTTCCTCTCCTTCCGCCTGTTCCTCGGGATCGTCGGCTGCTTCACGCTCATCGTCGGCGGGATCGGCGTCTCCAACATCATGAACGTCGTCGTCGAGGAGCGCACGCGGAGATCGGGATCAAGATGGCGCTCGGCGCCCGGCAGCGCTGGGTCCTGCGGCAGTTCCTGCTCGAGACGATGCTGATCACGGCGATGGGCGGCGCGGCCGGGTTCGCGATCTCGCTGGAGTGTCTGCGCCGTCTTCCCGAAGTTCGGCGTGACGCGAGTTCGTCGGCGATCCGGAGATCTCCCTTCCGGTCGCGGCGCTCACGGCGGTCGTCCTCGGCATCACGGGGCTTCTCGCCGGCTACTTTCCCGGCGCGCGAGGCCTCGCGCCTCGACCCCGTCGTCGCGATGAAGCTATGAGCACGGCGCGACGTCTCGGGTCGTCCTGCACCTCTTCGCCCGCTCGGCGCGGCTCCAGAAGAAGCGCGCGACGCTGACGATCGCCTCGATCGCGTGGGGCACGGTGACGATCCTGCTGCTCCTCGCCTTCGGCGAGGGTCTGAAGCGCCAGCTCTCCTCCAACGAGAAGGCGATGGGCGAGAACCTCGCCATCCACTGGCCGGGAGAGACCTCGAAGATCTGGAAGGGGCTGCCGGAGGGGCGGCCGATCCAGCCGCGCATCGACGACATCGCCGCGCTGCGCCAGCGGCTGCCCGAGCTCGACGACGTCTGGGGGGAGATGACGCAACGGCCGGACGAACATGACCTACGGCCGCAAGACCGTCAACGGCCGCGTCATCCGGGACGAGCTGGATCTACGGCGACCCGCGCAAGCACTACCCGCGTCCCGGCGGGCGCTTCCTGAACGCGAACGATGAGGAGGAAAAACGGCGCGTCGTCTTCCTCGGCGTACGAGCTCGCCGAGGACATCTTCGGCAAGGAGGAGCCGGTCGGCAAGACGCTCCTCGTCAACAACTCCCCCTTCACCGTGATTGGCGTGATGCAGAAGAAGACGCAGACCTCGGCCTACGGCGGGCAGGACAAGGACCACGCCGTCATCCCGATCACGACGTTCAAGGCGATCTTCGGCCGCGACAGGCTGTGGGTCCTCGTGATCCACACGCAGCGCTCCGAGGAGATGGAAGCGGCGCTCGCGCACGCCAATGAGGTCATGGCCGCGCGCTACGGCTACGATCCGAAGGACGACCACGTCTGGGGGATCTGGAACACGGTCAAGGGGCAGGAGACCGGCGAGAAGATCCTCCTCGGCATGGAGATCTTCTTCGGGATCATCGGCGCGCTGACGCTCGTCATCGGCTGCGTCGGCGTCGCCAACATCATGTACGCCGTCGTCAAGGAGCGCACGCGGGAGATCGGCGTCAAGATGGCGCTCGGCGCCCGCCGCGGGTGGATCACAGGGCCGTTCCTCCTCGAAGGGCTCCTCTACACGTTCGTCGGGGGGCTTGCCGGCGCGGTGATCGCGATCCTGATCGTCACTGGCCTCGACCTGATTCCCCAGGAGGGGGCGCGACGTCCTCGAGTTCCTCGGCAAGCCGACTCTGTCCTGGCCGATCGGCGGCGCGACCGTAGCGATCCTCGGGAATTGCGGGATTGCTTGCCGGATACTTCCCGGCGCGCCGCGCCGCGGCGATCGATCCCGCCGCCACGTTGAGATACGAATGAGGGAGAGGCGATGACAACGCAAGCGCACATCATCGAGATGGCGGCGATCCGGAAGGTCTACGACACCGGAAAGGTGAAGGTCGAGGCCCTGAAGGGAATCAACCTCGTCGTGACGCCGGGAGAGTTCGTGGCGATCGTCGGCCCGTCGGGATCCGGAAAGTCCACGCTGATGAACCTGATCGGATGCCTCGACACGCCGTCGGACGGGCGCTACCGCCTCGCCGGCGAGGACGTCTCGAAGTTCGGCAAGGACGAGCTCGCCGACGTGCGCAACCGGCGGGTCGGCTTCGTCTTCCAGGGATTCAACCTGCTGCCGCAGATCTCCTCCTTCGAGAACGTCGAGATGCCGCTCGTCTTCGGGGGCGTCTCCCCGAAGGAGCGCCGGCGGCGCGTCGGGGAGCTCATCGGAACGTGTCGGCCTCGCCGACCGGATGGAGCACAAGCCGACGGAGCTCTCCGGCGGCCAGATGCAGCGCGTCGCGATCGCGCGCGCCCTCGCGATGCAGCCCGACGTCGTCCTCGCCGACGAGCCGACGGGAAACCTCGACACCGCCTCGGGCGGCGACATCATGGGGCTCTTCACCGACCTCTGGAAGCAGGGGCGCACGATGATCGTCATCACGCACGACATGAGCCTCGCCCGCCGCGCCTCTCGCGTCGTCCGCATCCAGGACGGCGTGATCGTCTCCGACGGCGCCGCTGACGCCGCGTAGCCGTTCGCTTCGCGACCAAGGCGCCCGAGTGGCCCGGCAACGAAGTAAGTTGGGACTTCGAGCCGAGGGAATCGCCAGTGGGCTGCGGGGCGTATTAGGATTGAGGAAAACGATGTCTCTGTCCGGTTGGAAATGGCTTGCGTGGACGGCGGTGTCGCTGGGCGTCGCGGCGGCGGCGCATGGCGCGCAGGGGAGGACCGAGGAGGGAGCGCGGCTCGTCGAGGCACAGCGCCTTTCGGAGGCCCGGCCGCTCCTCGAGCAGGCGGTCAGGGACGATCCCTCCGATCCGCGCCCGGCGTTCTATCTCGGACGGCTCTGTCTCGCGGAAAACGAAACCGATAATGCGGTCCACTGGATCGAGAAGGCGTCCTCGCTCGACTCCGGCCGGGCCGAATATCACCTCTGGCTCGCCCGTGCCTACGGCGCCAAGGCGATCGCGGCGAGCGTCCTGAAACAACCCTCGCTCGCTTCGAGAGTGAGGAAGGAATTCGAACGCGCGAGCGCTCTGGATCCGGATAACCTGGAGGCCCGCTTCGGGCTCGTCGAGTTCTACCTGCGCGCGCCCGGCATCATGGGGGGGAGCCTCGTCAAGGCTCGGGATCAGGCGGCCGAGATCGGCAAGCGCGATCCGATGCAGGGGCGGCGCGCCACCGCTCGGATCGCCGAGCATGAAAAACAGTTCGACGCCGCCCGCGAAGAGCTCCAGGCGGGGGTGCGCGATTTCCCGGAGCAGGCCGAGCCCCGGTACTGGCTCGGGAGCTTCTACGAGCGCCGCAAGGACTACGCCCGCGCCTTCGACATCTACGAGAGGCTTCTCATGACCAACCCGGAACAGCTCCGAGCGTGTTACCGGATCGGCCAGATCGCGGCGGCATCGGGGCAACGGCTCGACCGCGGCGTCGAGTGCCTGAAGCGCTACCTCGGCGGCTCCCCCGGCCCGGACGAGCCCTCGCTCGCCGCGGCGCACTATCGCCTCGGCCTCGTTTACGAGAAGAAGGGAGCGCGCGACCTGGCGCGCACGGAATACAGCGCCGCCCTCGACCTCGACCCGTTGCTCACGGACGCGCGTAGGGCCCTCTCTTCCTCCCGCTGACGTTCGGTCCCGCCCCGGGCCGCGGAGTAATCTCAGCGGGGGACCTTGCGGTCCCCCTAACCCCCTAACGGATGGTGAGGATGGCGCCGGTGGAGTAGGCGGCGAACTCCGGCGCGTAGAGCGATTCGGCCTGCGCGGGCGCCACGCGGAAGACGCCGGCCATGTTCGCCCGCAGGCGGTACTTGAACGTGTATTCGCCGGCCGGGAGCTGCTCGAAGAAGAAGTTCGTCCCGGAGTCGCGTGTCTCCTCGTACCAGGAGATCCCGAGGTCCCACTTGTAACGGGAGAGGACGTTCTCGGGCTCGAGCCCGGCCCCGCGCGGATCGCGCAAGTGCACGTATTCGGCGGCGTGTTTGGACGAAAGCGAGATCTGCACCTCGATCTCGTCCCCGGGAGAAAGCCCCACGGATTCCGAGAGCGGCTTCAGGACGAAGCCGGACGCGGTGCTCTCGCGCTTGAAGTAGTGGCGGGTGACCGAGAAGAAATCCCCGCGCGCTTCCTCCGGCAGTTTCTCCGTCGAGAAGTGCCACGTCGCCGAAGCGAACGCGAGGCCCTTCCCCTCCTTCTCGACGACGACCGTCGAGGAGGTCTTCGGGTCGATCTTCTCCCCCGGCACGACGACCTGGTTCTTCTTCCCGGTGTAGCGGTCCGGTTCGAACGCGAAGGTCACTTTCTGCGATCCGACCGAGACGGACACAGCCTCGCGGACGGAGAGCGCGCCCTCGGATTTCAGGAAATGCGCGAGGGACGCGATGACCTCGGCCGTCGCCTTCGTGGACTTCCACTGGTTCAACTTCTTGTTCAGGAAGAGCCACTGGACGAGGCCGTCCGTCCGCGAATCGCCCGGGGCGATCTCCATGAGGGTCCGCAGGGCGAGCGCCTGTGTCTCGATCGTGTCGTTGTACCAGAGCCAGGAACGGTCCTCGCGCGCCCAGAACGTGCCGAGGTCCGGGTCCGTCTTCGCGGAGTCCATGACGCTCGCCCAGACGAGCCGGGCGTCCGCCGCCCGATCCATCCGCTTCAAGACGAGCGCGAGCTGCGCCTTGGAGTAGGGCGAGTGCTGCTTCCAGTGCCGGAAGGAGAAGTCGAGCAGCCTCCGGCGGTCCGCCGGCTGGAAGGCCTTCGCGTACCAGGAGGCATCGGGATACGACGACAGCGTGTAGTTGATGAAGGTCGCGAACTCCCAGCACCCGCCGTGCTCCATGCACCGGTCGAGGTCCTCGCGCACGTAGGAGGCGACGTAGCCCCAGGCCCGTTCGATCGGGTCGCGCGGGGCCTCGGCCCCGAACTCGAGCGCGTTGGCGAAGCCGTGGAGGATGTAGAGCGTCATGTAGGGAGAGGGAGGTCCGCCCGGCCACCACGGGAATCCGCCCGAAGCCGTCTGCGCCTTCACGAGCTTCGCGAGCGCCGCGTCCCGCTCCGCGGCGGCGATCCGGGGATCGAGAATGCGGACGAGATCTCCTCCGGTATCGCGCCCTCCGCGCGCCTCCTCGAGCCACGGCGTTTCCTCGAGCGCCATCTTCCGGTTGGGATCGGTGGAGTCCCACGTCTCGAGTCGCGTGTCCCGCTTACCCATCTCCTGCGCCATCTCCGCCACCGCCGGGTAGTCGCGGAAGAGAGCGGAGACGATCGCCGTCGGCACGAAGCGGTTCAACGTCTGCTCGGTGCACTCGTACGGATAATGGACGAGATACGGCAACGCGCTCAGGACGGAAGAGAAGAGCTGCGCATCCACCGTGACGACGAGCTGCTCGTCGATCCGCGACGGATCGTCCCCCTTCCCCATGTCCTCGAACGTCATGGTCCTTCGCGCGCCCCCCTTGAGCGAGACGAAGCGGGACTGCACGAGGTGCATCCGGCCGGGCAGGACCGGCACCGGGCGCAGCTCGCCGTCCGAGGTGTCGCCCGAGACCGCGGTGACCTTGAACGCATAGCTCCCGACGCGCCTGGGAGCGGCAAGCGCGAACGCGACGTTCGCTCCGCCGCCGGCCTCGGCCGAGAAGGGTGCCGACGTCCCGGAGGAAGGCAGGCCGAAATCCGCCGACGCGTCCGCGTTCGTCGAGGCGTCCAGGATCGCGATCGTCACGCGGCCGCTCATCTTCGACGCCGACGCGTTGTTGACGACGACTTTCAGGTCCGCGCGGTCTCCTTCGCGCAGGAAGCGCGGAACGTACGGGCGCACCATCAAGTCCTTGAAGCTCTTCGTCTCCTTCCGGACCGAGCCGGCCTTCAAGTCGCGCGTCACCGCATGCACCCAGACGTTCCACGACGTGACCGAGTCGGGCACCGTGAACTCGATCGAGGCCGCGCCCGACGCGTCGGTCAAGAGATGCGGCATCCAGAACGCGGCCTCGGCGAAGTTGCCGCGCAGCTCGACAACGGCAGGGGCCGCAGCCGGCGCAGGCGCCGCCGCGACCGCCTCGTTCCTGTTGACCGCGTCCATCCTCTGCCCGCCGAGCGCCGCCTGGGCCGCGGGAACCGCCCGGGACTCGGCGGCGACCGTGACGGCTTCTTTCATGAGACCGATCTCGCCCGGCAGCATCCTGCGCCTGCCCGGACCGCCGACGCCGTAGCCCTCGAGGAACTTCAGACGGTCCGGTTGCAGGGACGGCCCGGGGCCGACGAAACCGTATCCCTCGTTGGAGACCCACTGGCCGTAGGCCGTCCCGAGGCTCGGATGCTCGGAGCCGAGCGAGGCGTGGCTCGGATAGAGCGTAAGCGGATCGACCGGCTGGTGCGGACGGAACGCGTCGAGGCTCCGGTCGTACATGTAGGCGAGGAGCTCGGCCGCGCGCTCCTCCGCGCGTCCGCCGGCGGCGGATCGGACGGTCACGCGCCAGCTCTCGCGGGTGCCGGGTCGGATGCGGTCGCGGAACGTCGAGAAGGACACGTCGAGCTTGCGGTCGTCCCACGGAACGAAAATGGCCTGGCTGGCCGCGACGAACTGGTGGTCACGGAGAATCGTGAGCCTCGCGGCGAACCCTCCGCGGTCCTTTTCGCCGACGGGAATCTCGATGACTGAACTCTCCGATGCCGTGAGGCGGCGCCTCTCTGTCAGCGCCCCGTCGCGGTAGAGCTCGAGGTACGCCGCCTGGCCTGAAATTCCCGAGAGCGCGAGCAGGCGCGCGACGCCTCCGGCGGCGACCGAAGGGGACTCGGCGAGCAGGACGGCGGCGACCGGGAGCGGCGTCCTCCGGCCCGCTACGACGAAATCCTTCGCGATCTCGAACTTCGCGCCGAGATCGTCGGCGGTCTCGTAACGGAAGCGATAGGCGCCCGGTGGGAGATCGGGAAGCGCGACCCGGACCTCCCCCTTCGCGTCGTGCGTCGCTGCGCCCTTTCCATGCTCGCTCCCGTCCGGCCAATCGCGCAGGATCGTCTCGAGCGCCGGCTGTCCTTCCCACCGCGGGCGCTGCCGGTCGCCGGAGGTCGCGTAGCGCTCGGAAGCCCGATCGAGCGGCTGCGGCAGCTCGGACGGAAGCGGCGCCTTCGCCGGAGCGGAAAGCTGGACGATGCGCCAGGAGCCGGTCCCTGGCCGCGGCGCGCCGTCCAGGTCCGTGCGGGAGACCGTCAGGACGGCGGCAACGCCCTCGCGGAAGAAGCCGTTCTCCGCGGTGATCGCCGCCTCGACCGCGACGAACCCGACGCGGAAGGAGCGCGTGTCGGACCGCGTTTCTCCCCCTTCGTCGGTCACGTCGGCCGTCGCCGAGTACCGGTAGATGATCCCCTTCTGTCCCGCCAGACGTTCGTCGGCGCTCGGCGTGAACGCGATCTCGAACGAGCCGTCGGGGCTCAAGGACGAAGTCCCCTGGCCGACCACCTCCGCCTGCCGCCGCGGGCGATACCAGTTGAGCCACCAAGGGAGTTCCGCCTGCCGCGTGACACGCCAGACGACCGCGCCGCGCGCGACGGGGAGCCCGAAGTAGTAGCGCGCCGTCCCGGTGAGCGTCACCGGGCGGTTCAAGCGGGCGGTCCCGGCCGCTTCCTTCCAGGAAACCTCGAAGGTCGGACGCTTGTATTCCTCGACGCTGACGGGCGTCGAGCCTCCAAGTGACGTCTCGATCCGCCAGGAGCCGAGCGCGCGCCCGGCCGGGATCGGAAATTCCCCCGCGAGCGTGCCGAAGGTGTTCGTCGTCCCCGTCGTCGAGGAGACCTTCTGGTTGTTTGCGTCCACGAGCGAGACCGTCACGGGAGAGCCCGGGAACGTCTCGAAGCGGCCGAGGTCGTGCCGGCCGTGGTAGACGAGGGCCTTCCACGCGAGCGTCTGGCCGGGACGGTAGATCGAGCGGTCGGTGTAGAGGAGCGCCTGCGTCGTCTCGGAAGGCGTCATCGGCGGCGCGAGCGTCAGGTAGCTCGCGTCGAGCGCCGCGTCCTTCCCCTTCTGCGCGAGGAGGAAGTAGGGACTGTTCTCGCGCCCGGCGGCATAAACGAATCGGGCGAGACCGTCGGGCCCCGTCGTCTTCGTCTCGACCGCCGCGTGCCTCTTGTTCCAGTCAAACCGGTAGAGCGCTACTTGCGCGGAGGCGACCGGCTCGCCCGAATCCCCCGTCAGGACTCTCGCCTCGATCGTCGCGGTCTCCAGCCGCGTCACGAGCACGAGGTTGCCGACGAGGATGTCCGTCGAGACGATCCGATTCGCACGCGCCGCGAAGTCTTTCCGGGCCGAGGCGACGACGACGAAAAGGCCGGACGCCGACGGCGGCGGCGTGACGAACGTGTGGTGGGGCTTGTAGTCGGCCGTCGCCGGAAGCGGGACCGGCCACTCGGCCGCGGGAGTTCCCGAGGTCACGAGGTCCTTCGCCTCGCGGCCGGACGGGAGGAGGTTGTAGTCGGTCGAGGAGCCGATCCGCGAGACGAGGTCCACGGCGTAGGCGCGGAAGTAAAGCTGTGGCACGTTCTTGTGCGTCACCAGGATGGAACGCCGGCCGGGAGCGTCCTGCGCCATCGCGGTGATCTGGTAGTCCGGCGCGGTGATCCGCTGCGCGATCGACCGGCACGCGCTTCCGCCCGCCGAATCGGGATAGGCCTTCTCCCCATCGCGGGCGGCGGCGAGGGCGTCCATCAGGTTCTCGGGGGAATCCTCGGCCTCGCGGAAGCCGGCCAGCACAGCCATCCCCATGGACCACCACGGGACGTCGCGGAAACGCGCGAGATCCTTCTCGAGGCTCCCGCGGATCGCAGCGCGGTCCGCCTCGAGCGTCCGCGAGGCGTGCAGCCGGCGCAGTCGCTCGAGCCGCGCCTCGAGGGCCGCCTCGCGGCGCCCCGCCGCGGAGTGCCAGGCCTCGAGGTCCGCGAGGACCGCGACGACGCTCTCGAGCGGATGCGCCGCGCGGTCGTCCACGCGCAAGGGCGCCGCCGCTCCCCGCGCCGCGAGGAGGGGCGCCAGGGGAAGGCGGCCGGCCAGAGCCGACTCCGCCGGGCTCCAGCCGGAGGTGTCGGCGAGCTGATCCACGAAGAGATAGGTGACGGCGTCGCGCAGCGTGTCGCGGATTCCCGGCGGGTAGTTGTTCTTCTCGAGATATTCGGAGATCTTCGCTGCGGGCGTCGTCCCGAGCTCGCCGCGCCGGTTCCACGCGTCCCGATCGGAGCGCCGCGCCTCCTCGAAGATCTGTTCGCGCGTCCAGGCCTTCAGGTCCGGGCCCGGCGTCTCGACCCGCTCGCGCTGGCCGATCTCCCAGGAGTACGCCCGCGCGTAGGTGACGAGAGTCTCCGCGTAGGCGAGGTCGAGCGTGACTCGCGGGACGAGCCCCTGGGGCCGCTTCTCGTTCTTCAGAAAGCGGACGGCGGTCTCGTACCCGTGGAGCGCGACTTCCATCTGCGCGTGGCGGATGAGGGCGCGCGTCCAATCCTCCTCGTCGCCCCGCCGCCGCGCGGATTCGAGGATCGCGTCCACCCGCGCCTGCGCTTGCGCGAGCTTCTGCTCGGAGACGAGCCGGTCCACTTCCTTCCAGTCCGCTTCCGGCGACGAGGGTCCCGGCGCCACGCCCTTCCGTCCTCCGGGAGACGGAGTCACGGGAGGTGCCTGGAGAAACGAGCCGCCGGCCGAAGACACCGCGACCAGGATCAGAAAGAGGGCGGACCGCGAGAATCGGAGGGGCCCCGGCACGGCTTTCATTCTGTCAGCAAGGGAACCCGCTTTCCGGCGACCGGTTCCCGAAGCCCGAGGGGGTCTAAGGGACCGGCCGCGCCTCCAGCCCGTTCGAGGTTCGGTAGAGAGCGAGGTCCGGAGGGACGGGAAGCAGCATCAGAGCGGGATAGACGCGGAATTCCCGGCGGCCGAACTCGAAGAGGCCGCCGCTCTTTTCGACGAAGTAACGCCCCTGCCGGAAGAAGTTGGGATTGGGATGGGCCTCGAGAATCGACCGGCCGAAGAGAGCCAGGCCGTAACGGGTCCGCGTGAAGAGCCAGCCCGCGGGCGGAGCCTCTGTCTGCGGGGGCACGAACTTCAGGAGAAAGAGGTCCCCTCGCGGCAGCCGCAGGCGGCCGTCCTCCTCCGCCGGCGCGTCCTGGATCACGATGACCCGGGCCTTCGGGTCGTAGAGCTCGATCACCGGAAGGTGGCTGTCGCCCATCTCGCGATCGACCAGCAAGACGTGTTCGCTCCCGGGCAGTCCGGCGGCCGCCTTTCCGAACTGCTCGAACTCGACAAATCCGCTCTTCATCGAAGTGACATCGACGAGGCTCCAGAAGCTCCCCGACACAGCGATCGCGGCAGCGCAGGCGATCTGCAGCCCGCGTGATCGCAACCGCGAGACGAGGCGTCCCGTCAGCGCGGCGCCGAACGGCAGGATCGTCAGAAGGTAATAGCTGTGCTTGTGGGCAAAGAGGTAGAACAGCGAAAAGCAGCAGGCGGGAAGGAGCGCGAAGAGCGTCGCTCGTGAGGGCGCCGGCACGGCGGCCGCGACCCCGGCTGCCAGGGCGAGCGCGATCAACGGAGAGAAGGCCCACCACGCTTCGGCGCCGATGCCTCCCCACTCGGCGCCGGTTCGCGGAAACGTCGTCGCCACGGCCGCTCCTCCCGCCACCTCCCGCCGCAGATACCCGAAACCGCGCAAAGCGTGGTAACCGTAGAAGACGCCCGGGAGCAGCAGCGCGATTCCCGCGGCGCGCCAGCGGGCGCCCTCCTTCAACCAGTCGAGCGAGCGCTTCGTCGCCAGCTCCCAGACGAACAGAGCGGCGACAGCGATCACCGCGAAGAGTTTCGTGAAGAGCGCCAGCCCGGCGAAGACTCCCGACCGGACCCGGTCAGCCCGAGATCCCGTTTCCTCGGCGCGCCAATGGAAGAAGAGGGCCGCGACGACGAAGAGGAGCAGCGTCGAATCGGTCTGGATGTTGCGACCCGTCAGCACGGCCACGGGCGAGACCGCCACGAGGAGAGCCGCCGTCAGGCCGGCGGAGGAGCCGAAGAGCCTTCGGGAGAGGACGAAGGTCGCGGCGACCAGAGCCAGGCTCGATGCGACCGAGAGAAGCCGCCCCGCCGGAATCGAGACGCCCGTCAGCCGGAAGACGGCATGCAGGATGTAGGAATAGAGCGGTGGAGTCTCGAGAAAGAGGTGCCGCCCCTCGGACGTCGGAGAGAGCGGCGAGCCGCGGAAGAAGTTCTTCGCGATCAGCGTGTAGTGCGCCTCGTTGTGGGAATGAAACCCGCCCACACTCGAGTCGAGCCAGACGCAGCGCAATCCGGCCGCGATCAGGAGGATCGCCGCGAGAGCGAATCCCACCGCGGTCGGCCGGGAAGGCGGCGCCGGCGCCCGCGGCTCCCTCTGCTTCTTCTTGTTGGTCACGATGGTTTGAGTCTCCAGTAGCATAAAGCCGTGCCGGAAGACCCCGAGGTCCCGACCGAAACCCTGACGGAGAAGATCAACGAGGAGTTCGCGAGGGGGGAACGCTCCTCAAGCGCATCGCCCTCTCGACCGCTCTCTTCGCGGTGCTCGCGGCGATCGCCGCGCTGAAAGCCGGCGCGACCGTCAACGAGGCACTCGTCCTGAAGACAGCGGCGACGCCCTCTTCCAGGTCGCGATCGCGCTGGGCGCCGTCGCCGCGCTCACGCGCAGCCGTCCGGTATGGGCGGGGTCGCTCCTCCTCGGCGGCGCGGCGACCGTCCTCTTCGCCATCACACTCTTCAGAGGCTAGCAGCCCGGGATCCGGCGCGCATTGCGCGATAGACTTCGGGTTTCCGCGATCGAAACGGCGCCGGGGGTCATGGAGGGGACCGGCGCCCGTCATGAGGAAGGAGGAGTCCATGCGTTCCCGACTGACCAGGCTTTTTCTCGTACCGGCTCTCGTGCTCCTGGCCGCCGTTGTGTGCTTTCCGTCCGAGGCACAGGCCGCAAAGGCGAAGGCCGCGAAGGTCGATCTGAACACGGCCTCGCAGAAGGAGCTGGAGGATCTCCCGGGCGTGGGAGAGGCGACCGCGAAGAAGATCATCGCCGGCCGTCCGTACTCCTCCGTCGCCGACCTCGAGAAGGCAGGGATCTCGAAAGGGACGATCGACAAGATCCGTCCCCTCGTCTCGGCGAGCAAAGCGAGCGCGAAGGCGGCGGAGCCGGTCAAAGCCGCCGCCGCGGAAAAGCCGGCGAAGGAGAAGGCCGCCGCGAAGGAAAAGACCGCGGCCGCGGAGAAGAGCGTCGCGGCGGCGCCGGCCGGGAAAGCAGCGGCGGCCTCCGGTGCGGTCGATCTGAACAACGCCTCGGAAAAGGAACTGGAAGCCCTGCCGGGCGTCGGCGCCGTCACGGCCAGGAAGATCATCGCCGGACGCCCCTACTCCTCGGTGGACGATCTCGCCAGGGCGGGCGTTTCCAGGAGCACGATCGGCAAGATCCAGTCTCTCGTCGTCGTCGGCGCGGCCGCTCCCGCATCCCGCCCGGCGGCTGCCGCGGCCAAACCGGCGCCCGCGCAACCCAGCACCGCGGAGAAACCGGCGAGCAAATCGGCGCCCGCTTCCGCGGCCCAGGCCACGAGCCAGGCGGCGCCTCCCGCGAAGGGAATGGTCTGGGTCAACACCGAAACCAAGGTCTTCCACCGGGAAGGCGACCCCTGGTACGGAAAGACGAAGCAGGGCAAGTACATGACGGAAGCCGACGCCGTGCAGGCCGGCTATCGCGAGAGCCGACAGAAGCCGGCGGCCAAGTAGCGACTCAGAGTTTTTTGAAGGAGGTTCGAAATGCGCTCGAAGAAACTGTCCCTGGCGCTCCTGCTTTCGCTCGGTCTCCTCTTCTCGGGGTGGGCGCTCGCCGCGGCGAAGACCTACCAGGTGACCGGACCCGTTCTCGAAGTCTCCGACACGATGATCGTCGTCCAGAAAGGGAAAGACCGCTGGGAGATCGCCCGCGACGCCTCGACGAAGGTCACGGGCGATCTCAAGGTCGGCGCCAAGGTGACGATCGAGTACCGGATGTCGGCGACCTCCGTCGAAGCGAAGGCCGAAAAGGCTCCCGCCGCGAAGAAGGCGAAGAAGTAACCGGCCACAAGTCCGAGGACCGGGGCGGATCCCCGGCGGCGCTCTTGCGAGATCAACGGAAGTCGTGGCTGGGAATGGCTTCCGTCGAGGCGGGAGGGCCGCCGGGTCCGCGGCTGACGAAGCGCTCGATCGGCCAGAAGCGCTCTCCCTTCACCGAGAGGGTCCCGTCCTGTTTCTGGAGGCGCCCTTCGACGACGAGCGATCCAGAGCCGACGAGGACGGAGCGATTCTCACGGAAGAGGTCGGGGCGCACGATCGCCTGGCACATGCCGGTCTCGTCTTCGAGCGTCAGGAAGACGAATCCCTTCGCCGTGCCCGGGCGCTGGCGGACGATGACGGCGCCCGCGGTCATGACGCGCTCCCCGTCGGCGCGACGCGCGAGATCCGCCGCCGAAAGGATTCCTTGCGCGACGAGCTTCCCGCGCCAGTGCTCCATCAGGTGCGGCCCCGTCGTCATCTGCGTCGCGCTGTAGTCGGCCGCGGTCTCCTCCTCGGGGCTCATCTCGGCAAGCGGCGAGGGATCGTCGGCCGGCAGCTCGTCCAGGAGAGGCCCCGCCGGCCGCGCCACCTTCGCGACTTGCCAGAGCGCCTCGCGCCGAGTCTTGCCGAAGCACGCGAGCGACCCGGACTCCGCGAGCAGATTCAGCTCGCCCGAGCGCGGCCGGACCCGCCGCGCGAGGTCGCCCGCGTCGGCGAAAGGAGCGCGCGCCTGTTCCTCCTCGATCCTCCTGCCCGTCGCCTCGGAGAGCCCTTGCACGAAGCGCAGTCCCAGGCGCACGCCGCCGTTCTCCCAGCGGCACTTCCATCCGGAGCGCGCCACGTCGATTGAGTGAACCTGCGTCCCGTGGCGCTGCGCGTCCTTCACGAGCGTCGCCGGGTGATAGAAGCCCATCGGCCAGGCGTTGAAGATCGAGACGTAGAACGCCGCGGGATGGTGCGCCTTCAAGTACGCGCTCGCATACGCGATCAGCGCGAACGACGCCGCGTGCGATTCGGGGAATCCGTAGAGCGCGAAGGAGGTGATCGACTTGACGATCTGCTCCTGCGCCTCTTTGCCGATGCCGCGCGCGGTCATTCCGGCGCGCAGCCTCGCCTCGATCGCTTCCATCCTCTCGACCGATCGCTTGAATCCCATCGCGCGCCGCAGCTCCTCCGCTTCCCCTCCCGTGAAGCCCGCGGCGACCATCGCGATCCGCAGGAGCTGCTCCTGGAAGAGCGGCACGCCGAGCGTGCGCTTCAAAATGGGCTCGAGACACGGGTGCGCGTATTCGACCGGGGCCCTCCCCTGCCGGCGATCGAAGAACGGGCGCACCATCCCGCCCACGATCGGTCCCGGCCGGATGATCGCCACCTGCACGACGATGTCGTAGAACTTCTTCGGCGCGTTCCTCGGCAGCGACGCCATCTGCGCGCGGCTCTCGACCTGGAAGAGCCCGACGGTGTCCGCTTCATTCAGCATCTTGTAAATCTTCGGGTCGTCCTGCGGCAGGTGCGCGAGGTCCAGCTCGACGTTTTCTTTCGTACGGATCATCGGGATCGCCTCCTCGATCGCCGCGAGCATCCCGAGGCCCAGCAGATCCACCTTGACGATCCCCAGGTCCGCGCAGTCGTCCTTGTCCCACTGCACGACGACGCGCCCCGGCATCGCGGCCGGCTCGAGCGGCACGACTTCGTCCAGCCTTCCCGCCGCGACGACCATCCCTCCCGAGTGCTGGCCCAGGTGCCGCGGCAGGTTCTGGACCTGCAGGAAGAGCCGCAGGAAGTGCTTCGCGCGGACATCCTCGGGGTCGAGCCCCGCCGCGCGGATCTCGCCGGTCAACTGTTCGATCGGCTCGCGGATCTCGCCGAAGCTCCAGCCGGAAAGCTGCTTCGAGAGGTTGCCGATCTGCTCGAGCGAGTAGCCGAGCGCCTTGCCCACCTCGCGCGCGGCCGAGCGGTCGCGGTAGGTGATGACGTTGGCCGTCATGCCGGCGCCGCTCGGGCCGTACTTCTCGTAGACGTGCTGGATGACCTTCTCGCGCTCTACGCCGGAGGGGAGATCGAGGTCGATGTCCGGCCACTCGCCCCGCTCCTCGGAGAGGAAGCGCTCGAAGAGGAGTTCCATTCGCACCGGGTCCACCGCGGTCATCGAGAGCGCGTAGCAGACCGCGCTGTTGGCCGCGGAGCCGCGCCCCTGCACGAGGATCTTCTCCCTCCGGCAGAACTGCACGATGTCCCAGACGATCAGGAAGTAGCCGGCGAGCGAGAGCTTCTCGATCATCGCCAGCTCCCTGGCGATCTGCGCCTGCGCCTTCGCCGTCAGCGGATGGAAACGCGTCCGCGCGCCGTTCCAGGTCACGTGGCGAAGATACGAGTCGGGAGTCTCGCCGGGCGGAAGCGGGTAGTCGGGAAACCGGTAGCCCAGGTCCGCGAGCGTGAAGGCGAGCCTCTGCGAAAGCTCCCAGGCCGAGTCCAGCGCCTCCGGCAGATCGGCGAAGAGCTCCGACATGGCCGCGGCGTCTTTCAAGTGCCGTTCGCGCTGCGCGGCGAGCAGCTCCCCGGCCGCGTCGAGCGTCGTGTGATTGCGGATCGACGTCAGGACGTCGTGCAGCTCCTTGTCTTTCGGACGGGCGTAGCGCGCGCCGTTGGTCGCGACGAGCGGGAGGCGCCGGCGCCGCGCGAGTTCCGCGAGCGCCCGGTTGGCGTGTTCCTCCTCGCGCAACCGATGCCGCCCGACCTCGACGTGAAGCCGCCCGGGAAAAATCTCCGCGAGCCGGCCGAGCGCCTCTCCTCCCGCCTCGAGCCCTCCCCGCGCGAGCGCCCGCGCGAGCGGCCCCTCCCCGCCGCCTGTCAAGCAATGAAGCCCCGCCGCGTGCGCCGCGACCTGCTCCAGCGTGACGCTCGTCTCCCCCTTCGGCTTGCCGGCGGCGCCTTCGGTGATGAGGCGGCAGAGGTTCTTGTAGCCGGTGCGGCTCTCTACGAGGAGAGTGATTCGAGAGGAATTGTGAGTTGTGAGTTGTGAGTTGTGAATTCGCGAACTCCGAGCCTGTTCACCATTCACAATTCTCAATTCACAATTGCTCAGTGTGACTTCCGCGCCAACGAGCGCTTTGAGCCCCGCGGCATTTGCAGCCTTATAGAAGCGCGGCGCGCCGTAGACGCCGTTGCGGTCAACGAGAGCCACGGCGGGAAGGCCGAGCTTTGCCGCTTGCTCGACGAGGTCCTCGGGGAGAGAGGAGCCGTCCAGAAAAGAGAAGGCGGAGGCGACGCGCAACTCCGCGTAAGGCCGGGGGCTCTTGTGCCTGTGGAGGTCCCGGGCGTTCCAGCTGCGCTGCTTGAGCCTCTCCTTGCGCGTTCCCGCCGAGACGATGAGCGACGCGTTGGAGGGCCCGATGTCGCGCGAAGAAACGCCCATGAGGTTTCGGGCGGGAGGGCTTCCGGCCGGGCCGTCGGAAGGTCGGCACTTCTCGCTCACCCGCCGATCTTATGGCGTAATAAAGGCGTAAGTCAATGAGCTGGCGCTCCGAGCCCAATCAAACAAGTCGTTTGACATTAGAAGATAGTGTTTCTTGTCATCCTGAGCGAAGCGAAGGATCTGCCCCGGTCTTAACTACCGGTGACAGGGCAGATCCTTCGTCGCTTCGCTCCTCAGGATGACAAAGGAGGAGGCAGCGGACCGCGCTTGCGAAAGTCTCGGATGGGTCCGATGGTCTTGCGGAAGACAAACTCCGAGTGGCCCCTCACGATGTAGTCCTTCAGCTCTCCGATGAGCTCGTAGCCGAGCCTCTCGTACAACGCCTTCGCGCGCGTGTTGAACGACGAGACGCACAGGAACACGTTCGGCGAGTCGCGGAAGATCCGATCCTCGGCGAAACGCACGAGCCGTGACCCGAGCCCGCGGCTCCGTTCCGTCTCGCCGACGCAGACCGTCTGGATGTAGCCGGCGAACGCGCCCGCCATGTTCAGGATGATGAAGCCGCGGACGCGCCCCGCGTCGAGCGCGACGTACACCTCGCGCGTCGAGTCCTGGAGCAGCGCGAGCGACGCCTCGTAGCCGCGCCCGAGCGTGATCCACGGCTCGGAACCGGCCATCATCCGGGCGCACGCGCTCGCCTCTTCCGGCGAGGCGAGCGGGCGGATCTCGAGGGAAATCTCCCCTGGGCCGCTATCCCGACTCGTCTTCAATCTCTTCCCGTGCCCAGAAGACGAAATCCGTCTGCGGCGGCTCGACTCCCGCGGATCGCAGCAGCATCGCGATCTGGCCGCGGTGGTAGAGGGAATGGCCGTGGAGCTGGGTCAGGATGTCCTCGACCGTGTTGCGGTATCGAATCCCTTCGGTGCTGCGATATTCGAAAGTGCTCGCGACCTTCTGGTCGCTGATCCGCGCGAGGTAGGCGGACCACGCCGCGTGCATCGTTCGGAAATCCCGTTTGTGCTCCAAAAGAGACTTGGCCCGGGGAAAGAACGTCGTCGGAGCGTCCCTGGCCGCGCCGAGCCGGAAGAGCCAGAGCCTTCGCGCCGCGGCGATGTGCCCCGCGAGCTCCAGCGCCTTCCGGAACGCCCTCGTCTTGCGCGCGGAAGCGCCGGCCGACCCGAGCGCCGCAAGGACCCTCGCATGGCTGTCTATCTCGTATTCGAACCAGCGCCGGTACCTCTTCGCCATCCCCGCCGCCATGCGTCATCCCCTCGTCCAGATTCCGAGAAGGCGCCGCAGGACGACGAGCTGTCCGAGCGTGTATGCGTTGTGATCGGCGACGAGCACGATCTCGCGCAGGAACGTCTGCCCGGTCCCGCGCGGGACGGCGGCGAACAAGTCGCCCTCCCGTACGAGTCGCTTCATGTCCTCGAGGTCCGCGCGGAACCCGGCGACGCTCTCCTCCCAGGCCTCGGGAGTCGGCGGCGCCACGCCGGCCGGCCAGTACTCGGCCATGGACTTCGGATCGACATAGCCCGGATCGCGGCAGAACTCGAGGATGTCGCGCTGGCACAGACGCAGATGCTCCAGCAATTGCCATGCAGAATAGGGCAGTCCCCCCGGCTGTGCTCCGCGAAGCTCTGAAGGGATTCCGGCGATCACCGCTTCGAATCCGACGTGCGCATCCTCCCAGTCGAGCATCCGCTCCAGATGGCTGCGGAGAACCTCGATCTCGCCCATGCCTACCTCCCTGCCGCTTCGACCCGACAGAACCCCGGATACAGCGTGACGAACCCGGCCGAATTGACCTCGAGCTCGGCGACGAACCGGCCTCCCGAGCTCTCGTAGCGATACGTCGACTCCGCGAGGCGGCGATAGGACTGCTCGAGCGGTTCACCTCCTCCCGCGATTCTCCTACGAGATCGCGGGAGGAGGGACGTCGAAGGAGCGCCGAACGTCCTTAGTAGTCGATCCCTTTCTTCAGCGGCCTCGCCCCCGGAGCCGGCGCGGCGGGATTCAGTGGAACGATGTCGGGCCGCATCATCTCGTTGTCTTCGTGATCGATGATGTGGCAGTGCCAGACGTAGCCGCGCTGGAGCTCGCCGCTCGGATCGAAGGGATAGTACAGATCCGCCGCCGCCGAGCTCACCGGCAGAGAGATCGGGGCCCAGCGGACGGCGATCCGCGTCACCTGGCCGGGGAGCATGATCACCGTGTCCTTCCATCCGGCCTCGTTCGCCTCCGGAGGCTTCGCGGGACCCTTCAGGAAGGGACCCACTGCGGGATTGCCGCCCACGGCGCCGTCGCCGTTGGGAAGGTTGTAGTCGTTGGGCGGGCCGAAACCGTTCACGATCGTGCCGCCGTAGGCCCGGGCATAGGTCGCCATGAACTTTCGGGTGTCGAAGCTCTGGCGGTTGATGAGCTGGAACTGGGCGAGGTGCAGGTGGATCGGGTGGGCGTCGGCCGTCGTATTGATGATTTCCCAGATCTCCGTGTCCCCTTCCCTCGGAAGCTCCGAGTATCCGGTCGTGATGCCGTTGACGGTGATGGCCGTGAAGTCGGGGCGGATGTTGCCGTTCTCGTCCATGCCTGACCAGTGGGTGTTGTTGACCAGCACCTCCTCCGGACCGCCCTCAAAGTCGATTCCGTTGACCGCGGTCGGCGGCTCCTGGACTTCGTTGAGCGTCATCTGGCGCTTCTTCTGAGACACCACGCCCGGGGCAAGAGTGCCTGCCACCGGGTCGACCAGGCGGACCATGGGAGAGCGCAGAGCGCCGCCTCCCGCCGGGTCATAGCTGGTGTCGACGCCCCCGCCGGCAATCACCCGGAACTGCATGATCCGGCCGAGGGTGCTTCCGTTGACCGTGTCACCGGCCGGATAGGGCGTCTTGGCAATGTTGCGCATGAGGAGGCGGGTCCCCGGCGACAAACCGGCAAAATCGACGATCACGTCCGCCCGCTCGCCCGGCATGATCAGGAGCTTCTGCAACCTGACCGGGCGGTCCAGGTAGCCGCCGTCGGTTCCGATCTGCCAGAGGGCCGGTCCATCGGCATTGGTGACCTGGTTGGTGAGGAAGAGCTCGTAGGTCCGCGCGTTGGAGCCGTTCACGAACAGGAAGCGATACCGCTTCGCCTCGACATTGAGGTAGGGCCACACGTGGCCATTCACCGCGACGGTGTCCCCCGTGAACTCGGGGACCCAGTAGGGATGGTCGGGGTTGGGAATGAAGGGCGTCCCCGCGGGAAAGTAGAGTTGTCCCTGCTCGTCGAACATCCGGTCCTGGATGACAAGGGGAACGGGCGCGGGCAGGTTCGATGGGATGGAAGAGTCGGATGGATCGGTGATCAGGTAAGCGCCGGCAAGTCCCGCGTAGACGTTCAGCCGCGTGGCCCCCAGGGTGTGGTCGTGGAACCAGATCGTCGCCGGTTCCTGCCTGTTCGGGTAGCGGTAGACCGCCATGTTGCTGCCGGGGCCGCCGGTTCCCGGGAAGCTGTAGTAGCCGTGTCCATGGTGGAGTCCGTCGCTGGTGAACCAGGCATCGGGGCCACCGTCGATCTCGGGCGGAACGTCACCCCCGTGCAGGTGAACCACTGCCGGTATGGGGCCGGCGTAGTGTTCCGCGCACTGCCCTGCCGGCGGGACCCCCTCGTGGAGCTCCTCGTTGCAGGCGTTCTGTTCATTGTTGAGCGGGTCGGCCCAGTGGAGCGTCTGATCGGTGGAGTTCTTGTAGGCCAGGACGTGCGAGGTGGAGGAGAATCCGAGCTGGTTGATGAACGTCGCCCGGGTCGGAACGTTACGCTGAGCGACGATCACCGGCCCGATGTATGTGCTCCGGGTCGTGGTCGGGCACTGCGTCCCCACGATGTATCCCCACACCCACGTCTCCGGTGCGACCCCCGGTGCGAACGTGCCTGTCGGCAGCACGTTCGCCTTGAACTCACACATCGTCAGGGTGACGGGCTGGGTGCCGTCGGCGACCGCCAGACCGGGCAGCGGGTCAACGAATTGTGGGATTGCTCTGCCGGGAAGCGGTATCTGCGCCCCTTGTCCGAGCAGAACCGAACCGGGCAATGCAAAGGCGATGAATCCTGCAATCACGGCGAGACGATGAATCAATCTCATGGGTCTCACTCCTTCCGGGCGCCATTTATGGGGTCTCGTGGCGCTGACATGCCCTGTTAATCGAGAGCAACGTATCAACGGGCTCACTTCGCCACATGATCCAGATACACCACCTGGGCTGGATCTGCGGAGGCAACGCACTTGTCATGCAGGCCCGTCGCTTCGCTCAGGACAGGCTCCCCATTTCCGGAGCAGATCCCTCGTCGCTTCGCTCCTCGGGATGACAGGGCAGGCGCCGCGCCCGATGTACTGACTGGCGATTTTCCGACTCGATGCTCTACGCGACGCGGACGTTCTGGCGTGTCGCGGGGGAGACGCGCTCGTCGGGGGTCAGGATGCCGCGGAAGTTCAGAGGATCGGCGGCGGAGACGGAGAGGGGCTCCGGATTCTCGCCGCGGCGGCGCACGGCGCGCAGGAGCGTCACCGCCTCGGGGAGGGCGTATTGCTCGCCGTCGAAGCCGGCGACGAAGCGGCCGCCGCGCACCTCGCCGCGCGCTTCGAGCGTGCGGCAGACGCGAGCGACGTCGCGCCACGGCACGGGCATCTTCTCGCGGGCGAGCGTCTTGCGGAAAACGACCCCGGTGCGGGCGAGGAGCTTGCGCGCGACGAACTCCGGCGAAGTCAGAGTCCTCGCCCCGTCCTCCCGGGGCGAGAGGATGGAAGTCGCCTCGCGCGGGAGAAGGCTCCAGCGGCCGGCGCTCACTCCCCCCTCGCGGCGCCTGGAGGCCGGCACGATCAGCCAGCGCAATCCGCCGAAGGAATCGCAGGTCACGCGGCCGAGCGCGACGAGCTCCGAGAGGCCCGCTTCCAGAAACGCGAGCGGGAGCTTCGTTGCCCGGGAGAGCTCCTGAAAGAACATCGCGCCGCGCCCGGAGAGCGCCTCGTAGACCTCGAGCGCCGTACCCGCCGGCTGCGGGACCGCGGTCTCTCCGGAAAGCGCAGCCCAGTCGTCCAAGTCCTTCCGTTCGACGAGGCAGATCGGCGCGCGCCGCACCGCGGAGGCGCCGCCGCCCCAGAGGCGCCCCCACGCGACCTCGCCCGAAAGCGTCAACTGGTCGAGCCACTCGCGCCGGTAGCCGCGCACGCGCGCCGGGAGGACGCTCCCCTCCCACGCAGCCGCGGGAACCTCGAAGCCGGCGAGCTGCGCGACGACCTGCGCAACACCGCGCGGCCCCTCGAGCTTGTGTTCGGGATCCACGTGCTGCCAGCAGGCGAGGAAGCGCAGCAGCTGCGCCGCGGACACGGGCTCAATTTCCCGGCGCAGGCGCTCGAGGGTGTAGCGCTGGATCCGCGCGAGGAGTCTCCGGTCACACCACGCCTGCCGGCCGCCGATGCGGGTGCGCAGGACGGTCCCCTCCGATTCGAGCTCGACTAAGAGCGGGTCGTCGGCGAGGATCGGGCCCAGCGCCTCCATCCGCCCTTTGAGCACCGCTTTCGGATCGCGCGTCGCTTCGGCGGCGAACCATCGATCTCCCTCGAGCGCGACACGGCCGGCCGCCGCCAGCTCATCGAGCCACGCGCGCCACCGCTCCGCCTCCTTCTCCGTGACGAATCCCATCCAGAGGAGCGCCTCGTGGACTTCCTCGGCATTCGCCGGCTGCGGCCACGCCTCTTCGCGGACCCGCTCGATCGCCTCGGGGTCGAGAGCGCCGATCTCGTCCGCGCTCTTGACGTCAAGAACACGGCGGGAAAAGACGGCCTGCGTCCGCCGTTCCTCGAGCGGCGCGTCGTCCAGGAACGTGTAGGGCGCGGAATTCAGGATCCCGCGCGCGAAGGAAGAGGGCTCGGCCGTGTCCACGGCGCGCCGCTCGATCGAGCCGTCCTTCAATCCGCGCAGGACCTCGAGGAAGCCCTCGACGTCCATCGCCTCGGTCAGGCAGTCCTCGATCGTCTGCGCGACGATCGGATGGTCCATCGGCACTTCGATCGGCCCGCCCGGCAGCGTCTCGGGGCAGGCGAGGACCTGCGGGAAGGCGGACGCGAGCAGGTCGTTGGCTCGCATCCGCTGGAGCGGCGCGGGGATCCTCTTGCCGTTCCTCGACCGGTCGAGCAGCAGTGAGCGCTGCGCGTTCCAGCGCCACCGCGTCTCGAAGAGCGGCTGCGCGAGCAGCGCCTGGACGAGAACGTCGCGCGCGCGGTCGGGGTGCAGGTAGTCGAAGACGTCTTCCAGCGCGAAGCTGTGCTGCGGACCGAGCGAGAGGACGATCGCCTCCTCGTTCGCGGCCGCCTGGAGCTCGAACCCGAAGCCGACGCAGAACTTCTTGCGCAGCGCCAGGCCCCAGGCCCGGTTGATCCGCGACCCGAACGGCGCGTGCACGACGAGCTGCATGCCGCCGCTCTCGTCGAAGAAGCGCTCGAGGATCACCCGCCTCTGCGTCGGGACCGAGCCCAGCACCTGCCGCCCCGCCTCGACGAACTCGGCGATCTGAGCGGCGCCCGCCGGAGGCAACGCATCGCCGGAGCGGGCGCGGAGGGCTCCCGCCGGGTCCTCGCTCTCTGCGCATTCCTCGCGCAGCGTCCCGATCGCCGCCGCGAGCTCGCGCGTTCGCCCGGGAGCTTCTCCGAGCCAGAACGGAAGCGTCGGCGGCTGTCCCTTCGCGTCGGCGACGCGCACGATGCCCGGCTCGACGCGGAGGATCCGCCACGACGTGTTCCCGAGCTGAAAGATGTCGCCGCCGTTGGCCTCGACCGCCCAGTCCTCGTTGACAGTCCCGACAAGCGTCCCCTCGGGCTCCAGCCTCACCTGGTAGTCGGCCGCGTCCGGGATCGCGCCGCCGGAGAGAAGCGCCGTCAGCCTCGCGCGCTTCGTCGCCATCAGCCGGCCGTTGACTCCGTCGCGGTGGAGGAGCGCGCGGCGGCCGATCGTGTGGAGCGCGACGACCTTGTCGAAGTCCTCGCGCGCGAGGTCGCGGTACGGCCAGGCCCGCCGGATCGCGGCGAAGAGCCGATCCTCCTCCCACTCGTGCGGGACGCAGGCCGCGACGATCTGCTGCGCCAGGATGTCGAGCGGCCGCGGGGGCGCCGGTGTGCGGTCGAGGACCGATTCGCGGATGCAGGAGAGAAGCGCCGCCCCCTCGACGAGCTCGTCGAGCGTCAGCGGGAAGAGCCGGCCCTTCGGGATCTTCCTCAACACGTGGCCGGCGCGCCCCACGCGCTGGAGAAACGTCGCGATCGAGCGCGTCGCGCCGACCTGGATCACGAGGTCCACGTCGCCGATGTCGATCCCGAGCTCGAGCGACGCCGTCGCGACGAGCGCGCGGAGCTTGCCGTTCTTCAACCGCTCCTCGGCGTCGAGGCGCCGCGCCTTGGAGAGACTGCCGTGGTGGCTCGTGACCGCCTCTTCCCCGAGAAGCCGTGTCAGCTGCGCCGCGATCCGCTCCGCCATCTTGCGGGTATTGACGAAGAGCAGCGTCGTCCGGTGCTCGCGGACGAGGTCCGCCATCCGCGAGTAGATCTCCTCCCACTGCTCGTGCGAGCAGACGGTCGAGAGAGGGGAGGGAGGCACCTCGATTCCGAGGTCGAGCTCCCGGAACGTGCCCGCGTCCACGAGCGAGCACTCGCGCCCCGCTCCGACGAGGAACCGGCCCACCTCGTCGAGCGGCTTCTGCGTGGCCGACAGGCCGACGCGCTGGACAGGGCCCTGCGTCAACTCTTCCAGGCGCTCGAGCGAAATCGCGAGGTGGCTCCCGCGCTTGTCGCGCAGCACGGCATGGATCTCGTCCACGATGACGGTCGAGACCGTCTTCAACATCCTCCGACCCCCCTCGCTCGTCAGCAGGAGATAGAGCGATTCGGGCGTCGTCACGAGGATGTGCGGCGGCCGCTTCGTCATCGCCGTCCGCTCGCTCGAGGGCGTGTCTCCCGTGCGCACGAGCACGCGCACCTCGGGCACGGAGGGATCGAGCGCGGCGATCTCGGCGAGAGGTCCCTGCAGGTTCTTCTGCACGTCGTTGGAGAGCGCGCGCAGAGGCGAGACATAGAGGACCTGCGTCTCGTCGCGCAGCGCCGATCCCTGCCGGATGAGCGAGTCGATCGCGGAGAGGAACGCCGCGAGCGTCTTGCCCGACCCGGTCGGCGCGGCGATCAGCGTGTTCTTCCCCGCCCGGATGACCGGCCACCCCTGGACCTGGGGCGGCGTCGGCTCGCCCAGCCGCGACGCGAACCAGTTCCGAACCGCGGGATGGAACTCGGCCAGGAGACTCATCGGAGCTAATCTTAACGGTCCCAACCGCGCCCCTCTTCCCGCGAGAACGCGACGCATCCGGGACCTCCGCTGACAACCCGCCCCGGCGTCGGGCCGCCTCCCTCGGCGGCACGCTCCGGCAGGCCGTTATCGCAGAACCGGCCGTCGCTCTATCGCGAAGGCGCAGCGGCAGCGAGGCGAAAGAGAGTTCTCGGTGGTGCGCCTTCGCTCACGACCGCCTTCGGGAGACGTCCCGCCGCCGGGGCTAAAGCACCGCTCGGACAGGCGCTGTGCAGCCTGGAGGCGACGGCGTTGCCCGGCAGCGGCCCTGTCCGAGGGCACACACCGAACACTTAGATCAGCGAAGCGGCCTCTGCGCCCTCGGACCGGAGCGGCGGCCAGGAGATCCTCCGTGCGGCCCGGCCGCCGCGTGCCGCAGAGGGCAACGACGGCGACTCCGGGCGGATTATCCGCGACGATCAGCGACGAAGACGCCGGAGTGGGAAGAACGTCTTGAGAACTGACACTTAGTCGAAAACGACGGTCCGGCCGTTGTGGACGATGACCTTGCGCTGGATGTGGCTCCAGATCGCGCGCGACAGGACCACCTTCTCGATGTCGCGCCCGAGGCGGACGAGGTCCTGCACGGAGTGGCGGTGGCTCACCCGCAGGACGTCCTGCTCGATGATCGGCCCGGCATCCAGGACCTCCGTCACGTAGTGGCCGGTCGCCCCGATCATCTTGACGCCACGCTGCCGGGCGGAATGGTACGGGCGGGCCCCCGGGAACGCCGGAAGGAACGCGTGGTGGATGTTGATAATCCGGTTCGGATACTCGCGCACGAAACGAGGTGTCAGGACCTGCATGTAGCGCGCGAGGACGACGAGGTCGATCCGCTTCTCCCGGAGGAGGGCGATCTGCTCCGGCTCGACCGCCTCCCGGTTCTCCTTCGTCATCGAGAACGCGCGGAACTCGACGCCGAAGCGCGCCGCCGCCGTCTCGAGGTCGCTGTGGTTGCTGACGATGACAGGTACCTCGACCTTCCACTCCCCGGAATGGCTGCGCGCCAGGACGTCGTAGAGACACGACGGGTCCTTCGAGACGAAGACCGCCATCCTCGGGACGTCCTCCGAGGAGTGGAGCGACCACGCGGTCTCGGCGTCGTCGCCGATGAGGGTCGGCAGGTGCCCGGCGATCTCCTCGCGGCTCATGGAGAAGCCCTCCATGTCCCACTCGAGCCGCGTGTAGTAGTGCCGGATCTCGGGGTCCACGTATTGCTCGTGGTAGAGGATGCGGCCGCCGTGCGTGTAGACGAACTGCGTCAGCCCCGCGGCGAGGCCGAGGCGCAGAGGGCAGTGCAGGAGCAGGATGACCGAGCGAGGGGGGGCCTCGTCTTCGCCGGCGCGCGCGCTCATTGGTCGGCCAGGATCGTCCAGCGCTCGTGGTCGCGCCACCGCCCGCGAATCTTGAGATAGCGCGGCGAAAACCCTTCGCGACGGAAGCCGAGCCGGACCGCGAGGCGGACCGAAGCCTCGTTGCCCGGCTGGATGTTCGCCTCCAGGCGATGAAGGCCGAGCCGGCCAAACGCGTCGCGGATCACGAGCGACAGCCCCTCGGACATGATGCCCTGCCGCTCGTGCGGCGCGAACACGAAGTAGCCGAGATAGCCGCTGAGAAAGGGCTCCGGCACGATCTCGCTGATGTTGACGACGCCGGCAAGCTCCCCCGAGTCGCGCAGGCAGAGGAAATAGCCGGCCTGGCCCTCCTTCGAATCCGGCGCAGGTACTCGAGGTAAGCCGCCGTCGTCCAGGGAGGAAAAACCCACGAAGTCGTGGATCCTCCGGCTGCGCCGCACAGCGGCGAGAAACGCGTCCTGCCGCCTCGCCGAAGGCTTCTCCAGCCGGACGCGGCCGTCATCGGCCACGGCCTCGCTCCGCCGGCACCTGAGCGGTCATCGGGTAACTTTAGCAGGCTGCTGAAAAATGGCCGCGGACGTCGTGTCTGGCCTTTTGCAACGCGCGAAAACTCGGGAATGCCATGGGGCGATCAGACCTCGCGCGATGTGCGCGGGCAGCCGACCGGCGCGATGCGCTAATCCACCGTAAGGTTGTATGTGGTGTCCGTCGCAAAGTTTCGGCTAACCCCTCCGAATCTTATGGTGTGCTGCCCCGGCGGCAGTGGCGCAACCATCAGATAGAACCCATCCGCCACCGCATTGTACGGTCCAGGGACAAGACCGACAATGTTGTTCTCGGGCGCGATGAAAGTAAAGAAACCGGCGGGAGAGGCTGCCCGCAAGGGACTATTACGCGGGTCCAGACTGACGATGGTTCCGATGTCTATCCCATCAATGCTCGCTTGGAGTTCGCGCGTAGATCTTACGACACTCTGAAGATAACCCCTTATGCCACTCTCATTCTCGTGGGTCTGCCAGAGCGTTGCATTCAATAGCGGGAAGAAGAGAATTTTTCCCGACGGGACTCTGCACTCGTTCCGGGTCACACTGCCTGTGGTCGTGCCCATCAAGAAGAACACTGGGCCATGCTGCATGAACTCACAATTTGCGCCGGTCTCACTGAAGCCCGGATTGTCCTGCAGCGGGATCTCCAAATAGTATTGCCACCATTCCACTGACCACTCCCCGTAGGTCTTCCCCGTTTGCGCCAGTGCCTGGCTCGGTGGAATGATACTGATGGTTGTGGAATATGCAGACCCGCTGGTCTGCCCCACGATCACTGGGGCGGCCACAATTACGGCCGCGACGGTCTTCCAGAATGTTGCACGTATCTTCATGACGCCTCGCCTCCTTCTCGTTGAAGTGACTTCGGTTGAGAGCCGAACGATAACAGTTTCATGCCTTTGGTGGCAAAGGGACTTTGTGACATTCCTGGGCCGGAAGATTGGAAGGGTGAACATTCGACGGAGGGGGGATCAGTCTTTCGCTATGGCATGACTCTGCCCATGGCTGCGGGAGCACTGAAGCCAGACAGAAAGACTGACCCCGGCTTCTTCGCCGGCCACGGCATCGGTCCGCCGGCATTCGAGCGATTATCGGAGCAACTCTATTCCCCGCGGATCGCCGCCCCGTCAATGGGTCGTGACGAGGGGCAGCTCGATGAAGCTCGCCTGGCCGGGCGCGCTCGAGTGATAGACGCGCTGGACGGCCTTCCTGTAATCGCCCGGCTTCGCCCAGAAGATGTTCGGCACGAAAGTCTGCGGGTTGCGGTCGTAGAGCGGGAACCAGCTCGACTGCACCTGCACCATCATCCGGTGGCCCGGGAGAAACACGTGGTTGGCCGTCGGCAGGGTCCAGCGGTAGCGGAGAGGCTTGTCGGACGCGAGCGGCTTCGCGGTCTCGAGGCTTTCGCGATAGCGGCCGCGGAAGATGTCGGCGGAGATCATCAACTGGTAGCCCCCCATCTCCGGCTGTTCGGCGACCTCGTCGGGATAGACGTCGATGACCTTCACGACCCAGTCGGAGTCCGTGCCGCTCGTGGACGCCAAGAGGTTCACGACCGGCTGGCCGCTGATCTTGACCGGCGCCGTCAGCGGGTCGGAAACGAAGGCGAGGACGTCCGTCCGCCCCGACGCCTCGCGCTGATCGTCCACGAGCCACCGGGCCCAGCCTGCGCCCGATTCGTCGATCGGCCGCGCGCGAAAGGGGACGGGCTTTCCCGGATCGGAGACGTACTCGTCGAACTCGGGCCCGCCCGCCTGCGGCGCCGCGAAGCCGAGCTTCAAGCCGGCGGAGAGATAGAGAGGCGTCGGCGCAATCGCGCAGCCGCCGCCCGCGCACCCGGCCGGCCACGCCGGGAGGCGCCTCCACGCGTTCGTCCCGGTCTCGTATGCCGTGACGGGCGCGACGTCGGCCTTCGGCGCGCCGTCCTTCAAGTACTGATCCAGGAACGGGCGCAGGACGTCGCGCCGGAACGTGGCCGCGGTGTCGCTCCCGAACTTCAGCGCGCCGAGCGCGCTCCCGTCATGGATCTCCTGCCCGTGGTGCCACGGACCGAGAACCAGGTACACCTTGTCGTTGCCCGTGTCCTTCGGCTTGATCGCCTTGTAAACCGCGATGCCGCCGTAGATGTCCTCCTGGTCCCAGAGACTGTGGACGATCATCACCGGGACCTTCAGCGGCTCCGCGGCGAGCACGCGGTCCACCGCCTGGTCGCGCCAGAAGGCGTCGTAGCTCGGATGCTCGAGGATCTTCCGCCAGAAGCCGACCTGCTCCATGCCATGCCGCCGGCCGAGCTCCCCCGCCGAGCCCGCCTGGAGGAACACGTCGTAGTCGTCGTAGTGATCTCTCCACCACTTCGCCTCGGACTTGCGCGTTGCCTCCTGCTCGTAGATGTAGCCCATCCCCTGCTCGCGGAAGGCGCCGTTGTGGAACCAGTCGTCCCCCATCCAGCCGTCCACCATCGGGTTCATCGGGACGGAGACTTTCAACGCCGGATGCGGATGGATGAGCGCCATGAGCGGCAGGAAGCCGTCGTAGGAGATGCCGAGAATTCCGACCCGGCCGTTGGACTCCGGGATGTTCTTCACGAGCCAGTCGATCGTGTCGTACGTGTCCGTGGCGTGGTCCACCGGCGTCGGGTTCTGCGGGCCGTGCAGCGGCCGGTTCATGACGTAATCGCCTTCGGAGCCATGCTTGCCGCGCACGTCCTGGACGACGCGGATGTATCCGCCTTCGACAATGACGTCGGTGGCGTTGTCGTAGCCGTTCAGGATCGGCCCGAGGTGCGAGCTCTCGGAGTGCGTCGTCAGCTTCGTGGCGTCGTACGGAGTCCGCGTCAGCAGGATCGGCGCGCGGTTCGCGCCTTTCGGCACGAGGATGACGGTGTGGAGCTTGACGCCGTCGCGCATCGGGATCATGACGTCCCGGCGGACGTGGTCGAAGCTCTCCGCCGCGGGCTCGAGCTTGGCCGGCGTCTCGCTCGGCAGGCCGGGGTAACGGGCGGCGGGAGCCTGGGCCAGTGCCGCTCCGGCGAGCAGGAGCGCGCCTCCCAGGGCCGCGAGCGAGGTCCGCGTTGAAATGGAGACGGTCAATCTCATGGACGCTTCTCCTCTGGCATCACGTTGATTCCCCTTCCGCGCGCGACATTCTCTCCCAGGGAGGCGATTCAAACGGCCTTCGCGAGGAGATAGCAGCGGCGGCTCGGGTACTCGGCGCCCTCATAGGGCTCGCGCTCGACCGACTCCACGACGCGGAGACCGGCCGACTGGAGGGACACCGTAACGTCGCGCGGCATCAGGAACCGGAAATCGAGGCTGATCGCCTCTCCCCAGAGATCGTCCACGTGGAGCGTCTCCTCTCCGATGTGAAAGGCGACGAGAACGAGTCCGCCCGGCGTGAGGACCCGGCGAAATTCGCGGAAAGCGGCGCCGAGTTCCGCCTCCTCGAGATGGATGACCGAGTAGAACGCGAGGATGCCGGCCAGAGACGCACCCGGAAGGTCGAGCGAGCGCACGTCGCCGACGCGAAAATCGAGGCCCGGGTTCAGGCGCGTCGCCCACCGCACCATCTCGGGCGAGAGGTCGACGCCGAGCGTGCGGCACCCCTGTTCGTGGAGATACCGCGCGACGTGCCCCGGACCGCACCCGAGGTCGCCGACCGTTCCGCGGTCGCGCACCTCCTCGGCGAAGCGGTTGAGCAGATGCCGATCCAAAGGTTTCTGCGCGAGCTCGCCGGCGATGTGCTCGACGTACGCGGCTGCCAGCGTGTCGTAGCTCGCCCGCAGGCGATCGTCACGGCCGCTCATTTTCGGAGGTCGCTCCGGCGATCCGGTATTCGCTCTGGACGAGGCCGCTCGGAAAGTCCCGCGTCCGGACGTGGCGGAGGCGTATGTCGCGCGGCACGACTCCGAAGAGGGGGACTCCCTCTCCGATGAGCACGGGGACACGGGTGATGACGAGGCGATCGATCAACCCCGCGCGCAGGAACCGCCGAGCCCCCTCCCTCACTTCTCCAATCCCAGTTCCTTCTGCAGCCGCTCCGAGTCGAAGTACTTTCCGAACTCGGCCAGGCCGCCGGCGACCTTCGGGTTCGCGAACAGCTCGCGCGACGCCACCTGACCAAGCACGCTGAAGCTCGCCTCGATGGCGCTCTGCCCCTCGTACTTCAGGGCTTCGCGCGTCTGGGAGACGCAGCCCTTCGTGAGCAGATCCTCGAACAGACGCGCGGTCGACTTGTTCAGCTCGGCCCGCCGCTCATCCGATACCGAGGCCAGCCCCTTGACGTCCGGGTGCAAAGCCATCGTCGCGAACATCCATTTGACGAGAAGCGTCTTCTCGGTGCTCGTCGTCGTCCGGACGAGACACTTCGACAGCTCGTCCGTGTACGGTCCGGCCGCCGCGGCCGGCGCCGCCCTCAGCGCAAGGAGACCAACGACGATCGGGAGCGCGACAGACCCGGCAAGAGATCTCATTCTTCCCTCCTCGAAGAAACGCCGGCCGCGGAAGGCAGGGCGCCCGGAGATTCTGCGACTATATTCGCGTGGCGGACGAAGAGGCGCCAGGATGCGCCTTCCCGGCGCCAGAGATTTGTGAAACGCCGGCGGATCTCCGGCCCTCCGGGCGAATTCGTGACGAGGTCGCTTCCCATGACGACCACGAGATCTCCGTGCCGCCGGATGGTCTCGATCCGGCTCTCGAGCGAGGCGTGAGCGATCGTTCCCGCGCGCAGCAGGTCGAGTACCTGCCGCTTGTCGTGGACCCGGTTGATCGGCGAATTGACGAGGAGCTCATCGGACCACGTCGCTTCCAGCCGATCGAGGTCGCGGGCGAGGAAGGCGCGGCACCCTTCCTCTTCCAGCGCCCGGATCTCCTTCTCCCAGTCATCATGGTTCATGGAAGATGCCTCCCGTTTTCTCGCTTGCCGCAACACGAGCCGCGCCACGGACTTGAGAAGTCCCGCGACGGCGCCCGGAATTGCCGCAAAGATCGGAGCTCCCGCCACGATCAATCCTCCCGGAGCGCCGTCTCCGCGGCGCCCTCCGCGCCGTCGAACATCCTGACGACGCCGCTCTCCAGGGAGTACTCGGCGCCCACGACCGTCAATCGGCCGGCACGAACATGTCGTTGGAGAATCTCCGAACCGTGCCGCAGATGGCTGACGGACGCCCGGACGTTGGCTCGAACCGCCTCCGACACGAGCGCCGGAAGATCGTTTCGGAGCTGCGTCGCGAGCAGCGGCTCGACCGACGGCCGCACGCGGCCGACGATGGAGAGCAGGTTTCGCGACGGAACCTCTCGGGGCCGCTCGAGATCCTCCAGCGCGGCGAGGATCGCTCCGCAGCGGGAATGGCCGAGCACCACCACGAGCGGAGTGCCGAAGCGCTCGACCGCGAACTCGACGCTGCCGATCTGAGAGGGTGCGACGATGTTCCCGGCCACGCGAATGACGAAGAGGTCGCCCAGCCCCTGGTCGAAGACGATCTCGGCCGGGACGCGCGAGTCCGAGCAGCCCAGGACGACCGCGAACGGCTCCTGCGATTCCGCGACCTCGGTCCGGCGCAGCTGCCCGGTCAACGGAGCGCGGCGCGCCAGTTCCGAAACGAATCGGCTGTTCCCCTCCTGCAGGCGACGCAGGGCCTCCAGCGCGGAAATCACAGGGCCGCCGGCTACTTCGGAGCCTCCGGCCACACCTCGTCCGGCGCGGCCGGCGGGGCCTGTTCGGGCCCGAGGTTGTCGGAGCTGACGTTGGCGAAGATGAAGTTCTCCGGCGGCACCGGATCGCCCGAAAGCCGCCGGAGGATCGCGAGCTGGCCGGCGTGCGTCATGGCGTCGGAGAGCGGCCCCTGCAGAAGTTGCCGGGCGGTGATCGTCGCCCAGCCCCGCGGATTCGCGATGTGGGTGTCGAGTTGAGCGAGCATCTCGTGAAACCGCTCCACCTCGGCCGCGAAGGTCGCAAGCGGCTCCGGCCGGTAAGCGCCGCCGGCGAAGAACGTCGCGGCGTAGCCGATCACGCTCGTCATGTGATGGACGAGCTCCTGCGGCGTGCGGACCTGCGGCGCGGCGCGATATTGAGGAAAGTCCGGCGAAGATCCTCGGATCGCCTTCTGGGTCCGATACGCAAGCGCCGCCAGGAAGTGGCGCAGCATCTCCCTCTCCTCGATGGTCGGGTTCATCGCTTCATCGCTCCGTGGCCGCATAGCTGATAAGGACATTCCCGTTCCTGAACGCGCGCGTGCCGGTCAGCTTCAGGTTGGGGCTCTTCGTGAGCCCCTCGAACATCGTCCGCCCCTTGCCGAGAACGACCGGATGCACGACGATCTGGTATTCGTCGATCAGGCCCGCCTGCGCCAGTTGCGACACGATGCTGCTGCTTCCGAGGATCGTCATGTCGTTTCCGGATCCGCTCTTCCTCTTCTCGACTTCGCCCACTAGGTCGCCATGGACCAGGGTCGTGTTGCTCCAGTCGGCCTTCGCGAGCGTTCTCGAAAACACGACTTTCGGCAGGCTGTTCATCCCCTTCGCGACGTCGGGGCTGCTTTTCATAGCGGCCGGCGTGGGCCAGTAGCTCGCCATGAGGTCGTAGGTGATCCGGCCGAGCAGGAGCGGGCCGCCCCCGCCCGCGTTCTCCGCGACGAAATCGTCCCATTCCGGGTCCTCGACGCGCAGGTGGGCCCAGCTCAGATCCCCGCCCGGTCCCGCGAAGTAACCGTCGAGCGTCACGTTGTTGAACACACCCAATCGCAGCATCTCTCGTCTCCTCTCCTCAGTTGGAAGCCGGCGCCAGCGGAAGGTCCGAGTTGAAGGCGTCTCCCTTCGACTTCGGATCCCCGGCCTGGGCCAGACTCGGCGCGAACGCGACCGTGAGAAGAGCGCCGGCTCGAATCGTCATGAACGCCTCCTCGGCCCCGAGGATATACGCGGCCGCCGCGCGTGGAGACGTCGAGATTGGTAGAGTGCCGCGGGATCGAAAGAGTGGAAGCCAGGACACATCGGCCGACTTGGAAGATCCTGCTGGCCTTCGCGACGATCTATCTCGTCTGGGGCTCCACGTTTCTCGCGATCCGCGTCGGCGTGCGCGAGGTTCCGCCGTTTCTCCTGGCCGCGATGCGATTCCTCGCCGCGGGGCTCGTTCTTTGTGTGTGGATGATCGCGCGGGGCGAGCGCCTGCCGAACCGGCGCGAATGGCTGTCGGTGCTCTTTCTCGCGGTGCTCATCTTCGCCATCGACTATGGGCTCGTCTTCTGGGCGGAGCAGCGCGTGCCCTCAGGCGTCACCGCGGTCATGCTGGCGACGATCCCGGCGTTCACCGCGTTCTCGGAGGTCGTTCTCCTGCGCACGCAGCGGGTCACGGTCCGGCTGTCGGTGGCGCTCCTCATCGGGATCGCGGGCGTGGCGGCCATGACGAGCCGATCGCTCGACCTCGGCGGGGCGCCGATCGACACGACCGGAGCCGTCGCGCTCGTCATCGCGGCGCTCAGCTGGTCCGTGGGCTCCGCGTTGATGCGCAAGCTGCGGCTTCCTCCCTCCAAGGTCATGAGCTCCGGGAGCCAGATGTTCGCCGGAGGAGTGCTTCTCGCCGCGACGTCCGCCGCGCTCGGAGAGTTCCGCGGCTTCCATCCTTCGGCTGTCTCGCGCACCGCCTGGCTCGCGCTCGTCTATCTCATCGTCGCGGGATCGATCATCGCGTTCACGGCCTACGTCTGGCTGATTCACCACGAATCGCCCACGAAGGTCGGGACTTACGCGTATGTCAACCCGGTCGTGGCGGTGCTGCTCGGCTATTTCCTTGGGGGAGAGGCGCTCGATCTCCGCGTGGCGCTCGGGACTCTGTGCGTTCTGATCAGCGTGGTGGTGATCACGACGACGCGCGCGAAGAAGCCTGTTGGATCCTGACCGCGCGGTAACGGGTCAGTTTGGCTTCCAATTCGCCCGGCGTCGGGCCCGCCTCCCTTCGTCGGCACGCGCCGGCAGGCCGTCTAAGGAGAACCGGCCGTCGCTCTAGCGTGAAAGCACAGTCGCATCCGGACATCAGATGATTTGTGGTGGTGTGCTTTCACTCACGGCCTCCTAGGGGAGGCGTTCCCGCCGTCGGGACTTCAGCGTGGCGCCAAGCCGGACTGTGAGCCCCGGAGACGGCGGCGTTCCCGCACGGGGTGATGGGTGACGAGCATGGAGGACTGGCGCCGGCACCACGCTGAAACTGCGAGGAACTCTCAGCGAGCGCCGGTTTTTCCATCTCGGCCTGCGCGAGCGTGCCCCGGAGGGAATGCCGACGGCTCCGGGGCGGCCTTACCGCCACGGTAGGTAGGAAGAAGAGCCGTTCATTCAAAGTGACCCACTACTGACCGCGCCTCATGCTTGTCTGTACACGTCGGTGCTGAGGTACTTCAGGCCGGAGTCGACCAGGAGTGTGACGACCGTCGCGCCCGGCCCCAGCCACTTCGCAACCTCGATCGCGGCGAGGACGTTTCCCCCCGAGGACGTCCCCGCGAAAAGGGCCTCCTCCCGCGCGAGGCGCCTCGTCATCTCCTTCGCGTCGTCCGTTCTGACCGGCAGAATCTCGTCCACGAGAGTCGGATCCCAGAGGGGAGGAATGAAGCCGACGCCCACTCCCTCGATCTTGTGAGGGCCCGCCTGGCCTCCCTGTAACACCGGGGATTCCGCGGGCTCGACGGCGACGATCCGGACGCCCGGCTTGTGTCGCTTGAGCGCCGTGGTTGTGCCGCGCAAGGAGGCCGCCGTCCCCACGCCGTGAACGAAGGCGTCGATCTTCCCGTTCGTCTGGCTCCAGATCTCCTCGCCCAGCGGGAGGTAGCCCGCGATGCTGTCGTGGTTGTTCAACTGGTCGGTCCAGTATGTGTGTGGCTCCCGGCTCAACCCGCGGGCGGCCTCGATCATGTCCAGGATCAGCTTCTTCGTCGTGAGACCCCCCTCGCTCGCGACGAGCGTCAGCTCCGCGCCGAGCGCCGCCATGTGATCGCGCTTCTCCCGGCTGAACGCGTCGGACGTCACGATCCGGATGCGGTACCCCTTCGCCGCGCAGACCAGGGCGAGCGACGTTCCCGTGCTGCCGCCCGTGTATTCGAGGACGGTGTCTCCGGGCTTCAACCGGCCGCCCTCCTCCGCCCGCGAAACTACCGCCAGCGCCATCCGGTCCTTCATGCTGCCGGTCGGGTTTTCCCACTCGAGCTTCACGAAGATGTCCGCGCAATCGGGCGGCACGACCTTGCGAAGCCGGACCAGCGACGTGTTCCCGATGGCCTGGAGGATGTCCATGGAAAGTGCTCCAGCGAAGCACTCAGTGTATGACGCGGAGTTGCGCACCTTCGGGATGGGTCAGGCCGGCCTGATGTTCCAGTTCACGCGGAAGAGGTTCTTCGGGTCGTACTGGTGCTTCACCCGCGCGAGGCGATCGAAGTTCGGGCCATAGGCCGCGCGCACACGATCGGTTTCGTCGGCGGTCAGGAAATTGACGTACACGCCGCCGCTGGCGAAAGGCGCCGCGGCGTTGGAGAATTCGCGCGCCCAGGCGATGCAACGCTCGTCGTCGGCCGGGTCCTCCCAGCGGCCGTGGAAATTCATGACGAACCTGGCGTCGCGGTGCGGGTACGCCGCGGAATCCGGGGCCGGCCGCGTGGTGGCGCCGCCGATTGCGCCGAAGAAGAGCTCGCACTGGGGGGACGGCAACTTCCCGGCGTGATCGACGACGACGTCGAAGAGCCCGTCCGCAAGAGTCGTGAAGTTGAGGGACTTCCAGTAGTTGCGGGCTCCGGGAGTGAGCAGCGGGTCGAAAGTCTTCTGCCAGGCGACGTAAGGCTGGACGCCGATGTATTCACCCCAGGGAGTTCCGAAGGCGCGCAGCGGCTGGATGAGCGGCTCCCCTCCCTTCGGGTCGCCGGCATAGATCAGGGCGAGCGCGATCATCTCCTGGCCATGGAACTTCTCGGGGAGGAATGGCAGCGGCGGCGCTTTGCGAAGGACGGTCCATACAGTGAGCTCCTCCGGCGCCACGGCCAAGAAGTCGCGGTACTTCTGCAACACGGACTTCGCCTCGGCGAGCGGGTACACGACGAGCCCGGAGAGCACGTTCGGGCCGACGGGATGAAGCCGGAACTCGAAGCGGGTGACCACGCCGAAGTTCCCGCCGCCGCCCCGGAGCGCCCAGAAGAGGTCGGGGTGCCCGGTCGCGCTGGCGCGCACCACCTCGCCGGCCGCGGTCACGACCTCGGCGGACTCGAGGTTGTCCACCGTCATGCCGTACTTTCGGCTCAACCATCCGAAGCCTCCTCCGAGCGTCAGTCCGCCGATGCCGGTGGTGGAGTTGATGCCGACCGGCGTGGCGAGGCCGTGGGCCTGCGTGGCGGCGTCGAGGTCCGCGAGCGTGGCGCCTCCCTCGATCGTGACGCGGCGCGCGGCGGGATCCACCTGCGCGGCCTTCATCTTCGAAAGATCGATCACGAGCCCGCCGTCGCACAGGGCATTGCCGGCGATGTTGTGCCCGCCGCCGCGGACGGCGAGGAGGAGCCCGTTGTCCCTGCCGAAGTTCACCGCCCGGACGACGTCCGGCGTGGTGGCGCAGCGAGCGATGGCCGCGGGGCGCTTGTCGATCATCGCGTTCCAGATCGCGCGCGCGCTATCGTAGCCGCCGTCGCCCGGGAGAAGAACCTCTCCCTCGAAGCCCTCTTTCAACTCACGGAAGTTCCCGGCCCGCCGACTCGACATGACTTCCTCCTTGCTCTCTCCTCGAGATCCTACCTTCCGTCGCCTCCTTCGGCCACGACGAAGCCGACGAGGTCTTTGAGGCGCGACCGGAAGCGCGCATCCGCGTCGCTGTCCCCATGCGCAAACTGCTCTCGCAACTCTTCGGGGTGGCCGACTTCTGGATCTCTTCGAGCGTCCCGAGGCCCTGCTGCCGCGCCCTCGCCACGCCGTTGATGACGGTTTCCAGGAGCAGGACCGGGGCGGGTCCAGGCCAGGCTCTTGCGTTCGGCAAGTACTTTGCTGTATAAAGTCTGCCATGAAGACGACCCGGCGCGCCGTCGCCGCCGCCGAGCTGCTCCTCGTCTTTCCGGCCGCTCTCTTCATGGCGGCCCTCTTTGTCCGCAACCTCTCACCGAAACAGTACGAGCCGGCCGTCACCGCTCAGCGGATCGTCCTCTGGTACGCGGCGCGGCCGCACATCGGCCTCTGGCTGCTGCTCATCGCCCTGCCGCTTGCCGTGCTCGTCACCGGCAGCGCCGCGCTCCTCTTCGGCTGGCACGAGGACATGGAACTGCGTCAGGCCGCCCGGCAGATGTTTGCCGCGATCCGCGGGCACCTGGCGGCGTTCCTCGTCGCCGCCGCGACCGTGGCGGCCGCCGGCATCCTCGCCGCCGTCGCCGTGCACGTGCTCACGGACTGAAGAACGTCCGGCTCCGGGGCGCGTTCTTCGCCGCACTCCTTCATTGGGGCGTGCACGTCACCAGCTAGGATTGGTCCATGGGGAGTCTGGTGCGGGATACGCGGGTCGCTGCGAGGATGTTGTGGAGGAGTCCGGGCTTCACGGTGGTCGCGCTTGCAACGATCGCGCTTGGGATCGCGGCAACACGGCGATGTTCAGCGTGGTCAACGCGGTGCTCCTGCGGCCTCTCCCTTATGCGAGGCGCCGGACGCCGCGACGTGCTCCGCCTCGTCCTCACCGAGGGGCTCGTGTTGACGGGCGCCGGACTCGCCGCGGGAGCGGTGGGCGCGATCCTGCTGACGCGGTTTCTGACGACCCTGCTCTACGACGTCGGCCCCCTGGATCCGGCGACCTACGCCGCCGTCGCCCTGACCCTCGTCGCCGCGGGCCTGCTCGCGTCCTGGCTGCCCGCGCGACGCGCGACGCGCGTCGATCCGGTCATCGCGCTGCGCTCGGAGTAGCGTCAACCAGTCATCTTTCCTGGGACAGCACGAACTCTTCCAGGACGGCCCGGCGCAACAGATCCGGGGGAGGGAGTTCCTGGGCCAGCAACAGCGGAGAGTCCCGATCGAGGACGGTAAATCAAGGAGCCCGCGCCGACACCGGCCGGCGCTGCCGTAACAGCCAGGAGAAGAGATCCGCGCGCTCGTAAGCCGGGTCCCACGCGTTATGGCCGACGCCCGGCAGCTCCGTGTACTGGACATTCGCTCCGATCGTCCGCAGGGCCGCGGCCATGAGGCGGGACTCTTCCACCGGCACCGTCTGATCCGCGTCGCCGTGGAAGATCCAGACGGGCAGGCGCGAGACTCTTCCCGCGATCGTCGCGAACGGGTCGGACGCCTCCGGAGCGAGGGCCGGATACAGGATGCCCGTGCCGCCGTGGAACTCCGAGATCCAGCCACAGACGACCACCACGGCCGCGAACCGCTCCGGGAAACGGGAGGCCAGGTACCAGCTGCCGTTGCCGCCCGCCGACAGGCCGGTCAGGTAAACGCGGGACTTGTCGCCGTTGAATTCGCGGATAGCGTCGTCGAGCGCGGCGAGAGCGGCCCGTCCGTTGCGCCCCTGCCAGCCTGGCGACCCGTCCGCGTGCCCCTGGGGAAACACGACGACGGCCGGGAAGCGGTCGGCATGGCGCCGAATGGCGGCGGCCACCCCGACGCTGGTCTGGAGAAGACCGTCGCTCCCGAATTCCCCAGCGCCGTGCAGAAAGAGAATGACCGGCCAGGGGTCCGACCGCCGGAACTCCCGCGGAACGTAGACCTGATAGAGGTACTCGACCCCATCCACCCGGACGGCGCGATTCAGAAACCCGGTCTCGATCTTCCGGGCAGGAGCGTTCCCCACGCCCGCGAGCACCCACGCCACCGCGAGCCACGCGCGCATTCCGGGCATCTTCCCACGCCTCCCCTGACAGGCATTGGCGCGATCCAGGATGCTTCCGGGCGAACCGCCCGGCTTGCGCCCACCCGCGGACCCGATATCGTTAGGCTCGATGCTGACTCCCGTCGGGCTGCTCCTCGCCGCTCTCTTGAACGCCGCCGCCCCGGCGCCGCCGGAGTACTCCATCCAGGCCATCCGGTACGGGACGATCGCGAGCTTCCCGGTGGCGTCCCTCGTGATGGGCGCGCCCCGCGACGAGAAGACCGACATTGCCATGGTCGTCTGGTTGATCCGGGGTGGCGGCCGAAACATCCTCTTCGACAGCGGCTTTCACCGCGAGGCCTGGTTGAAGCAGTTTCCAACCGCCGACTACCTGCGCCCGGATGAAGCCGTGAAGCTTGCCGGCGTCAAACCCGAAGACGTGACCGACATCGTCATCAGCCACGCCCATTGGGACCACATGGGCGGCATCGACCTCTTCCCGAAGGCGACGGTCTGGATCCAGAAACAGGAGTTCGCCTATTACACCGGCGACGCCTGGCAGCCGGGCGGAAGGCACGGAGGCATCGATCCCGAGGACGTCAAGGCGCTCGTGCAGTTGAATACCGAGGGGCGGCTGCGCCTCGTGGACGGCGACGACGTGGAGATCCTTCCCGGCATCCATGCTTACACGGGTGCGCGCCATACGTTCGCCTCGCAATACATCCGCGTCGGCGGCGACCCCGCTTTCGTCCTCGCCTCGGACAACTGTTATCTCTACCGCAACCTCGCCGAGCACAAGGCGAGCGCCACCTTCAGCGAAGCCGATCAGCCAGCGAACATCCGCAACCAGGCCCGCATGATCGAGCTCGCCGGCTCCGCCGACCGCGTCGTCCCCGGCCACGACCCGCGCCAGTTCGAGAGATTCCCGACGCACGGCCGCATCGCGAAAATCCGTTAGCCCCCCCAATCCGCTAGCTGCGATTTCTCAGCATTGTTCGTGTGATATGCGCGATGTGGCTGACAAACCCGCCCCGGCGTCGGGCCGCCTCCCTGCGGCGGCACGCTCCGGCAGGCCGTTATCGGAGAACCGGCCGTCGCTCTATCGCGAAGGCGCAGTCACAGCGAGGCGAAAGAAGGTTCACGGCGGTGCGCCTTCGCTCACGACCGCCTCCGAGAGGCGTCCCGCCGCCGGGGCTACAGCACGGCTCGAAGAGGCACTGTGCAGCCCGGAGGCGACGGCGTTGCCCGGCAGCGGCCCTGTCCGAGGGCGCACACCGCGAACTTGAGTAAGCGAGATTGCTTCTGTGCCCTCGGACCGGAGCGGCGGCCAGGAGACTCTCCGTGAGGCCAGGCCGCCGCGTGCCGCAGAGGGCAACGACGGCGACTCCGGGCGTGTTCTCCACGACGACTCGCGGGACGCACTGACGGCTAGCGGATCGGATCGATGGGAGTGCGCTTGGGTTCCTTGCCGAAACGCGCCCGCGATCGCTCGATCAGCTTCCGGATCTCGACGTCGCGGTCCTTCGGCGCCGCGGTGGTGACCCAGCCGTAAACCAGACGCTCGGCGGCCGCGGCCACCTCGTCCACGGCGCGCTGGAAGAGCGCCTCGTTCGCCTTCGAGGGCTTGTTTGCCCCGCTCAACTTGCGGACGAACTGCAGGGACGAGGCGCGGATCTCCGCCGCGGTCGCCGGCGGCGCGAAGTTGGCGAGTGTGCGGATATTGCGGCACATGCCGATACGATAACAGCGGCGGGCCGCCCGATCGCTTTCTCACTCGAGAAATCCGAGCTCCCGACGAATCCTGTCCTACTCGTATCGCAGCGCCACGGTCGGCGCGATCCGGGACGCTTTGCGCGCCGGCACGTAGGCCGCCAGCATGGTCACCACGACCATCGCCGGCACGACGATGAGATAGACCGCGATGTCGATTCCACCGGCATTGAACAACATGGAATTCATGAGCCGCTCGAGGGCGAACCCCATCGCCAGGCCGATCGCCGTTCCCGTTCCCACCAGCACGAGGCCCTTGCCCATCATCAGGCGCAGCACGTCCGCCGGCCTCGCGCCGATCGCCATGCGAATGCCGATCTCGCGCGTCCTGCGGCTGACGTTGTACGCCACCAGCCCGTACAACCCGGCGATCGCCAGCAGGAGGCCGACCGCTCCCAGGGTGCCGACCAGATCCACCGCGATTCGCGGCCCCTCCACCGCGGCATACCGGTAGAGGTCGTCGTAGGTCCTCGTCTCCAGCATCGGCATGTTCGGGTCGAGTGCCCGGACGACGTTCTTCATCCGCGTGACCATCTGCAGCGGATCGCCGCTCGACTTGAGCAGCAGGACCATTCGCGCGACGGGATGCTGGGCGAGCGGCAGGTACACGAAGTCCATGGCCCGATCGAAGCCGTCGCGATACTTGACCGTCTGCGCGACGCCGACGATCTCGACCGGCGCGCCGTTCGCGCTGTCGAGCCGGAGGCGTTTGCCCACGGCATCGGCGCCCGGCCAATAGTGTTTCGCGAAGTGCTCGTTGACGACGGCGACGCGCGGCGTCTGCGCGGTATCGGACGCCAGGAAGCCCGCGGCCGCGCAGGATCGGGATCTTCATCGTCTCGAAGAACCCTTCGTCGACGGTGTCCAGCGTGGACGTGAAGTTCTCGCGATCGCGCGGCATCTGAAAACCGTCCGGCACGAAGGCGACGCGGCCGAAGCTCTCCAACGAAAGCGGAGGGTTCTGGGTGAAAGCAGCGCTCTCGACTCCCGGCGCTTCCCGCACTCGCTCGGCCAGTAGCTTGTAGAAGCGCGATGTCCGGCCTTCGTCGTACTGCAGCAGGCGTGGATCGAACCTCACCATCAGCAGGTGATCCGTCGCGAACCCGACTCCGTCGAGCAAGTCGTGCTGGAAGCCCCGGAACATCAGGAAGGAGGCCGCGAGGAGCATCAGGGACATGGCGATTTGCGCGACCACGAGGGCGTTGCGCCCCCACAGGCGTTTGCGTCCGGGCTCGTCCCCGGCGGCCGACTTCAACCCGTTCACGAGGTCCGCTCGCGTGCTCTGCAGCGCCGGCGCCAGGCCGCAGAAGAGCGCCGAGAGGACGGACAGCGCGAGGCTCGTCACGAGCACGCGCGTATCCATTCGGAACGGGACCTTGACCGGCAACTCGGTCGGAATCGTGAACGTGCTCAAGAACTCTATGCCGACGTATCCGACGACGATCCCGGCCAATCCCCCCAGTAACGCGAGGACCAGGCTCTCGGTCAGAAGCAGCCGGATCAGCCGGAAACGCCCGGCGCCGATCGCGAGGCGGACGGCGATCTCGCGCCTTCGCGTCCGGGCGCGGCTCAAGAGGAGTCCCGCGGCATTGGTGCACGCCACGAGGAGCACGGCCAGCGCCAGGATCGTGAAGATCACGCCGAACTTCCAGTTGACGTCGTTGTCCTGCGTCCGCATCTCGAACTGGGTGCGAACCGCCGCGCCGCGATCGCGATTCAACTTCGGATACTCGTGTTCGAAGCCGCGGGCGAGCAAGGCAAGCTCGTCCCGCGCCTGCCGCAGAGTCGTCCCCGGATTCAGGCGTCCCCTCACGGTCAGCTCGCGATCATCCCGGTCCACGAAGAAGTCTTTCCGCGGATTCGTCGAGAAGACCCGCGCCATCGACAGCGGCACGTAGAAGTCGGGACGGGCAAAGATCATCATCCCCGGGAATGATTCCGGCGCGACGCCGACGACGGTGAATTCCGTGCCGTTCAAGCGGATCGACCGGCCGACGACAGACCGGTCGCCCGCGAATTCCCGCTTCCAGAAGTCGGGCGCGAGCACGACCACGGCATCGCGGCCGGGGACCATGTCTTCGTCGTCGCGGAAACCGCGGCCCAGGCGCGGCTCCACTCCGAGCGCGCGGAAGAAGTTCCCGGAGACGAGCATCCCGCCCCGGACGAGCGGCGTGGCCCCGCGCTCGGTGGCGAAGCCGACCGACTGCAGCGTCGTGCTGGCAATGACGCCGGCATAGCTCTTCGTGTGGTCGCGGATGTCCCGGTACTCGCGATAGGAGAACGCGTCGAAGCTGTTGTCGCGGGAAGTGCTCACCAATGTGACCACATCCCGTGGGCGCGGCACGGGGTACGGCCGGAAGATCAGCGCATCGAGCATGCTGAACGGCGTCGCCGTCATCCCGATCCCGAGCGCGATGGTGACCACGATGAACGCGGTCAGGCCGGGCGTCCGCCGCAGGCTCCGGATCGCGTAGCGCACATCGTCGAAGAAATCCGTCAGCCAGTGGATGCGCCAGGTGTCGCGCGCTTCCTCTTTCTTCTGGTCGAGCCCGCCCATCGCGAGCAGGGCCCGGCGGCGCGCCTCTTCCGGGGACAGGCCGGCGGCGATGCCTTCCTCGATCTTGCGCTCGAGGTGGAACCGGAGCTCCTCGTCGAGCTCGCTCTCCACTCGTCGGCGGCGGAACAGGGACTTCAGCCGCAATGGAGCCGTGAACCACCAGTGCTGGATCCGCATGGTCTGCTAGCTCTTAGGCCTCTGAAAGCTGGACGACGGCCGAGATGGCGGAGGACAACCGCTGCCAGTTCGCCGTCTCCGATTCGAGCTGCTTTCGGCCGAGGCGCGTGAGCGCGTAGAACTTCGCCCGCCGGTTGTTTTCCGTCTGCTTCCACTCGGCCCGGATCCACCCTTCCTGCTCGAGCTTGTGCAGCGCCGGATAGAGAGAGCCTTCGCTGACCTGCAGCACGTCTCCGGAAATGGATCTCAGGCGAAGACTGATCGCCCATCCGTGCAATGGCTCGAGCGCGAGGATCTTCAGAAGGAGCAGATCGAGAGTGCCCTGGACGAGATCGTTTGGTTTGCTCATATCGGTTTCCGAGAGGAGTCTACGCCACCCTCCTCTCGGTAAGCAAGAGGAAACCGGGACCACCTCCGAAATCCTGGTTTTGACCCGGGCTCGGTGTCAGCGGCGGTAGGACCCGCGCGTCTCCACACGAAACGACGAAATACGATCGTTCAATCCGGCCCTGCGCAGATCATTCATGTCCGAGTCGAAGCGTCTGGATTCTCCCTGGAAGCCCGCGCCGCGATAGACGGTGACTCCGGCGTTCCCGAAGACTCGGATCGACGAGATCTGATCGTTCATGCCGGCCGGCACCTGCTCGGCGGTGGCGCCGGCGGGAGCGCAGAAGTACTGCCCGCCGAAGTTGATGTCCCGGTAGAAGCACACGCCCGACCGAGGGACCGACGGGCGGCCCCAGGCCATTCCCCGGTTCCCGCCGCCATCTCCCGATGATCCGCCCCAGGTCCCGCGCCTCGAGACGCGAAAGGAGGAGATGCGATCGTTCAACCCCACCCGGCGCAGGTCGTTCATGTCGGAGTCGAAATTTCGGGCCTGCCCCCGGAAGCTCATGTCGCGATACACGGTGACTTCGGCATTTCCGAAGACGCGGACTGACGAGATCTGATCGTTCATGCCGGGAGGCACCTGCTCAGTCGTGGCGCCGACAGGAGCACAGAAATATTGCCCGCCGTAGTTGATGTCCCGGTAGAAGCACACGCCCGACCGAGGGACCGACGGGCGGCCCCAGGCCATTCCCCACTTCCCGCCGCCCTCCCCCTCCCTCTGCGAGCCGCTCCAGCCCCCGCGGGAGCCGATGCGGAACGACGAAACGCGATCGTTCCAGTTCACGCTCCGCAGATCGCTCGCGTCGGAGTCGAAGCTTCGGGACTGCCCCTGGAATCCGTTCTCGCGGAAGACGGTGACTTCGGCGCCTCCGAACACTCGGATCGAAGAGACCTGCCTGTCCGTGCCGGGAGGCATCCGCGAGGTCTCGGCGCCGACGTCCGCGCAGAAGTACCGCCCGCCGAAGTTGGTGTTTTCATAGAAGCACGCGCCCGCTTGCGGCTCGGGTGGACGGCCCCAGCTCTGCCCGGAGGCAGCGGCGACACCGATCACGATCAAGCCGCCAGCCAGGATACCGACAGTTGTTTTGTATCTCATCTCCCACCTCTTACTGTGAGGGTATCAGAGCGCTGTCAACCGTGGCCGCTTCCGCCGCTTCTTGCGGGAGAGACCATCGGGTCCGGCTCTTGCTTCATGCAGCCCTGCGGAAACGACGGCCACGCACGAGCCGCGACAAGGCCTCCGGCTGCGTGTTCTTCGGCGAGAGCAACGGGAATTTCGATCTCAAGGTCGTGGATGAGAGGAAAGCTCCCGCGAAGAAGTAGTCCGCAGACTCCGGCGCGGTCCTTGCACTCCCGGGACCGCATGGAACACGCGACCACCGGCCGTCGAGACCCCTCCGACACGAAGGCGGAACGATTTGCCCAGGCGATGAGCCGGTTGACCGGGAGCACGGCCGCCTTCGGAATCGCGGTCGTCGTCGTTCTCGCGTGGGGCATCTGCGGACCGATCTTCGGTTATTCCGACACGTGGCAGCTCGTCATGAACACGGCGTCCTCGATCGCCACGCTCCTGATGGTGTTCCTGATCCAGCGGGCGCAGAACAAGGACTCGCTGGCGATGCACGTGAAATTGAACGAGATCATCAAGGCGATCGAAGGCGCCAGCAATCACATCGTCAATGCTGAGGGACTCTCGGAATCCACGCTCTCGCGCCTGCAGGAGAATTACCAGCGCATCGCGGAGAGGGCGCCCGGGCGCGGCGAGCCGCCGCCCGCGGGCGACCGCCCGGCGACGCCCTGATCCGGAGACGCGGCTCGCTCGTGTCGATGATCGGGGATCTCTCGACGCCGCCGCGCCGCCGACCGGCTCGCCGGAATAGACCCGGCGATCCGATCAGGCTGCCGGCCGGCCCACGGACCGGTCCTTTACGCCCATGATCAGGAGCCACAGCATCGTCGGAATTCCGCCGAGACCGCCCAGTGTCATCGCCAACTGCGTGAACAGCGCCGGGTGAAATTGTGGGATCAGGAACTTCTGAAGGACGTTGAGCGCGAAGCCGACGCTCATGACCATCAACAGGATGCCGAGAATCTTCGGGAGCAGCCGCGATCCGACGATGAGCAAGCCGAACGAGAAATAGAACGGCGCCCAGAATATTTCGAGAAGGCCCTGTCCGACGCTGTTGGCCATCTTCAGAAAGAACATGGCCATCGCATCCAGTTGCGAGGGCGTGAAGACTTTCAGATAGTCCGCCCGGCTCAGAACGATCAAGGCGCCAAAATGATTGAGCGTATTGATGACGCCGATGCCGACGCTCATCAAGACGGACGTCAATAAGACTGTCGCCAGGCGTTTATTGAACACCTCGAAGAGATGGAACAGAGTGAGGCCGAGAAAGAAGAAGAAGAGCTGTGACAGCAGGGTACCGACGATCGCCGCCCGGAACAGAGACTCGGAGCCGGCGATCCTGGCGGCGGTCGCGGCGGCGTCTCCGGGCACGATCACGGAACGGCGGACATAGAACAGGCCGAACGCGCCTGTCAGGGAGATCAAGAGCCACAAAATTCCCGCGCGTCGCGCCAGGCGGCTGTTTGAACCCATATCGTCGCCTCCCCTCTCTCCTCCTGGCGGGCCGTTAGGCGCCCGGCTTCGCTTCCGGCGGCGGCACGCGGCCCCAGCGGCTCTCGAGCGCCTGACGGAATTTCTCCCGTTCCTCCGGCGTCATCTGCTCGCAGCGTTCCATCATGCGATGCCGCCAGTGCCCGCCCCGGCCCGATGCTCCACGGAATCCTCCGAAGAGCATCCTGGCCAGGATGAGCAGGCCCACGGCTTGCCAGTAGGTGACCGGTTTCAGGCCAAAGAGCGTCGGCGTCAGACCGTTCCACAGGCTCATCACGATGAAGCCGATGAGCGCGAGGAACAGCACGGCGGCCGGCAGCACGAGCACCACCAACTTCACGATGCGGCGAGAACGTTTGCTATCCATTTCTGTCACCCTCCTGTTTTCACAAATTCGTCGTAGATGGCCTGGAGCCGCCGGCGCAAGTGCACGACGGCGTAGTGCTTTCGCGAGAGAAGCGTGTTGACCTTGATGCCCGACCGGGCGGCGATCTCCTTGAAGCTCTGCCCCTCGATCTCGGTCGCGAGGAAGACCTCCCGCTGCTCCGGCGGCAACTCGGCGAGGGCCTCCTCGAGCTCCTCGACCAGGACCGTTCGCGCGTAAGCTTCCGCGGGCCCGGCATCTTGCGATGCCAGCACCTCCTCCAACAGAGGCGTTTCTTCTACGCCGGAGACCGCTGCCGAATCCCTTCCGAGCGCTTCCCGCCGCTTCTTGCGAAAGAGGTCGATGATGCGATTGCGGGCGACCCGAAACAACCAGGCGCTCCACCGCTGCACCGGCTCCATCAACCGATAGGCTTCAATGAGCTCGGAAAAGACCTCCTGCAGAAGGTCTTCCGCGTCGGCCTCGCTCGGCACCCGCCTGCGGATGAAATTGCGCAGCCGGGATCTCTTCTTCCGCAATGATCTCGGTGACTTGCCGGTCTTGCTCGGTGTCATCGAAGTGACGCACGACGGCTCGTCCATCTATCCCTGTAGACGAACAGCGGCCGCAAATATTGTAAGGAACCGAAACGACGGGGTCCGCCTCGGCGGCCCTTCCGTCCGTCAGTTCTGCCTGCGCCAGCTCATGTCCACGCGCACCGGCATCTCGTTCTTGACCGGTATGGCCAGGAGCGTCGGCGGGTCGATCTTGAACGCGGCGAGCGTCGCGGGAATCGTTCCGGTGATCCGCGTCGCGCCGTCCTGACTGGACTGCTCCAACGCAATCTGTTTGTACGTAACGACCTGGCCGGCGAACTCAATTTCCAGGTCGGCGCGAATCTCCCCGCTCGCGGCGGCGCTCTCCGGCAGCCGGGTGCGCACGGTGATTACGGGAAACTGCCCGCCTCGGGCCACCTGGATCATGTGGAGATCGCGATTGGTGTCTCCCGAGTCGAAGGACCTGACCGGGACCGCGATCAGGAAGTCGCACTCGCCCGCGTGGCAGACGCCCTTGCCGCGGGCCGCATGGCTGACGCCCTCGCTTTCATGGAGCGGGTGAGAAATGTGGTACGTCAGCGTGGATCGCTCCAGGACCCACTGGCTGTCGCCCCCGGCCGCCGCGGGAAGCAGGAGAGCGATCCTGAGCGCGAGCCGGAGGGCGGTCGCCATCGGGCTACTTGAGTGACTCGGTCAAGATGGCGGCGGCGTAGGCCACGACCGTCGTGACGGCCACCGCGCCATGCGCGCTCGCGATTCCATGAACGTTTTCGCCCCGCTTCCTCTGCTGATATGCCATCTCGCCCAGGACCGGAGTGAGGATCATTCCCGCGCCGTGAACCCAGGCCAGGGCCTTGTGCCACTTGGTGTTTCCACGAGTCTGAGTGCCGGGGATGTGAGGAGCCGCAATCGCATAGTAAGCACTCACGGAATAGAAACCGACCGACGCCAACCCGAGGGCCGCATGGAGATTCCGATTCCCCGAGCTGGTGCTCCTGCCGCCCGCGAAGCCCCCTGTCAGGACGGTTGCGGCCAGAGGAATCGTCGCGATCAAACCGTACCGCTGATGCAGCTTGAGCATGTGCGACCGCTTGTCGAGCCTGGCCTGATCGGCGGCGCTTCCCTGAGCCTGGGCCTGAAGAAATCCGAGGTCTTCCAGCGAAATCCGCGCTTGAAGGCTCAGGTTCACCGTCTGCGGGCCGCCCGCCGCGATCGTCAGCTTCGTGACCGTCGTGCTGAACCCCGGCGCCGCGACCGAGACGTCGTAGTCTCCCGCCGCCAGGTCGAGCCCTGCGTAGCGGCCCGCGGAGTCGGTTTCGGCTTCCGTTGCCTGCCCGGTGGCCGTATTCTTCGCCGAGACCCGGGCGCCGGCAACCGGTTTGCTCGCGGGATCGGTCACGGTTCCAGAGAGCGCGGCAATGGGGACCTGCGCCTTCAACGCGACCGCAACGAGGCAGGAGAAAAGAATCAGCCCCGTTCGCGCCGAGAAAGTCGCCGCCTTTGAAGTCATATGATCCCTCGTCGCCGCCCTCGGCGACACCCCCTCCCGTTTAACGGAGGAAGGAGCCCGGAGATTACCGCGGCGAACGATCGCCCGCCAGTCAGTCTGACTTTGCCCGGCTGGCCGGCGGGACGATTCCGTTCATCCGCAGGTACCCGACCATTTACAAGGGCGGCAACGGTCCCGCGCGCCCACAGGATGTAGTTGGAAGCGGCGACGTGCCGGACCTGCAACGCGAACGTGCGGACGCCCTTGTAGTCGGCGCCCGGGATGTTCAGGCTCTCCGGAGTGAAGTTGAACTTCTCCTCCGGCATGGCCTCCGCCGCATCGATCATCTGCTTCTCGATGTTGCCGAGAGCTCTCTAGTTCTCCGGGTCCGTCAGGCGGCAGATGAAACCCCACCCGCCGCCGAGCTCGCTCACGGCGAGCATCAGCTCGTTCGACCCCTTCTTCAACGGTATGTAGACGGCGTCGTTCTCGGGATTGACGATCCCCAGGAAATTGGGGTCTCGGAAGCTCTGCGCGCTCCGGCCCCGGTAGAGGATCTTGCCGTTCACGAACACGCTGACGTCGTCGCTGTAGCCGATCCAGAGCTTCCGGACCTGGTCGCGATCGGAGGTGATCGCGGTCTTCGCATACAAGACCTTCATGCCCGGCTGTGGCTGCAGGCGCGTCGAGAAGTCGCTCTGGAACGTGACTCTCAGGTGCGGGGCCTCGCGATAACGGTACAGCACGACGAAGCCGGGCGGCTCCGCCTCGACGTCCTGCCACTTCATGGCGCCCTGCTCCGCCGAGGTGAGCGGCCGCTCGAGGTTGCGCGCGAGCGCGTCGAAGGCGGGGGACAGGCTCCACTTTGTCAGCGTGTTCGGAGGCATCGCCGGCTGGTGGCGCTCCCACGGCGCCGCCGGCGTCTCGCGCAGCTCGAAGTTCGAGAAGTAAGTCGCCCCGGTCAGAACGTAGAGCGCGACCTGCCCCTTCTGAACGCCGCTCTTCAGATCGCTCATGACGAGCGCCGGCTTCTCCATGTCCTTGACGTAGAGCTTCGCCTGCGCGCCGGCTACTTCCAGGCGCAGGTGGAACCAGACGTCTTTGGGGATGTCGACCGCGCCGGTGAAGCCGGGTCCGTTGTAGATCTGCCAGTTCGCGCCGGTGTTCAGGACCGGCGTGTACTGCATCGCGTCGGGATAGCCCGAGCGGTGCTGGCGCAGATAGACCCTCTCGCCGTTGGCCTTGTCGTCGGCGAGCCGGAAATCGATGCCGAAGAACCCGCGGTTGGCCGGCGTCGAGACATCGACGTCGATGACGGCGTCGCGCATCTCGAAGTCCTTCACGATCGCCGCTCCCCCGTCGAGAAAGAGGCTCTTTCGTCCCTGGTGCTCGGTCGCGTTGACCTGCCCCTCCAGCTCCCAGCGGGGCGAGTCCGGCGCTATGGCCAGGCTCTGCGACGGTTGCGCCTGGACGGCGCAGATCCACAGCAGCGCACCTGCCGCGGCGATCGCCGCCCGCCCTTGCAGGGGAGTCATTTCAGGCTCTTACGACCGCGACACGAAAAGGTTTGTGCCACCGGCCGGGCCATCGACCGGCGGCGGCCCCGGCTGAGGCGATGCTCAGAGCATGGCTTTCACCGCCATCGCCACGGCGGACGCGATGCACAGAATTGCGACCAGCAGGCGCAGGTGATAACTGCGCGCCGCATGCGCGATTCGCACGCCCACGAATGTCCCGATCAGCTGGGCGATCGCGACCGTCACTCCGGTCCCATAGTGAATCGTCTCGTGACGCGCGTTTCGAAGCGAAGCTGAGAGAGCGGACGCGACCTGAACGATCTGACCCGTCGCGACCGCGGCCAGAGGATCGAACCGCAGCGCCAGCATGAGCGGAATCGAGAAGAGAGGGCCTCCCGCGCCCGATAGTCCGGCCCCGAACCCCGACAGCGCGCCGATTCCCAGCAATGGCGCGAGAGGGCGGCGATCACGGCGTCCGTCCCGGTCCACGTTCCCCCGCCGGTCGGGGAAAAGACAGTAGAGGCCCGCGCCAAAGAGAACCGCGGCGACGACCCACGTCAGCGCGGCGGCCGGGACCCTGCCCGCGGCGGCCGCTCCGGCGAAACTCGTGGAGAAAGCGGCGGCGCTGACGGGCCCCGCCACTCGCCAGTCGATCGTCCCTCGCCGGTGGAACGCCCAGCCTCCGGCCAATCCCGTGAAGATGAATGAAAACAGCGCCGTGGCCCCGGCGTCGTGCACGGGCAGCCGGGCGCACACCACGAGGATCGGCACGAGCAGCACTCCGCCGATTCCCACAGCGCCGACGAGCAGGCCGGCCACGACGGCGCTCGCCAGCAGCAAGAGCGTCGCCGTCACCGCCTCCCCTTCGAGGCTGCTCGATCAATAACCGTCCGCTTCGACGACCGCTTCGGCAAAGGCCTTCGGGGCCTCCTGGGGCAGATTGTGCCCGACGCCCCCGTTGATGGTCCGATGCGCGTACTTGCCCGAGAACTTCCCGGCATAGGAACCGGGCTCCGGGTGCGGCGCGCCGTTGGCATCTCCCTCGAGTGTAATTGTGGGCACGGCGATGACCGGACTTGCGGCAAGCCGCTTCTCGTTATCGTCGTACTTCGGCTCGCCTTGCGCCAGGCCGAGCCGCCAGCGGTAATTGTGAATGACGATCGCGACGTGATCCGGGTTGTCGAGCGACGCCGCGCTGCGATCGAACACGGCGTCATCGAAGTTCCACTTCGGGGAAGCGAGCCGCCAGATGAGTCTCGAAAAGTCGCGCCGGTACTTCTCGTAACCGGCGCGGCCGCGCTCGGTCGCAAAATAGAACTGATACCACCACTGGAGCTCGGCCTTGGGAGGCAGCGGCATCGTGCCGGCTTCCTGGCTGCCGATCAGATAACCGCTGACGGAGACCATGGCTTTGCACCGCTCCGGCCAGAGCGCCGCGACGATGTTGGCCGTCCGCGCGCCCCAATCGAACCCGGCGAGGATCGCCTTCCGGATCTTGAGAGCATCCATGAAGGCGACGATGTCGAGCGCGAGGGCCGACGGCTGGCCGTTGCGAAGGGTCTGACCGGAGAGAAAACGCGTCGTGCCATAGCCGCGCAGATACGGGACGATCACCCTGTAGCCCGCTGCCGCGAGTGCCGGCGCGACATCGATGAAGCTGTAGATATCGTAGGGCCAGCCGTGAAGAAGGATCACCGGGGACCCGCCGCTTGGGCCCGCCTCGGCGTATCCGACGTTCAGGACGCCGGCATCGATCTGCTTGATCGGACCGAAGGACGCGCTCGTCCCCGGCCTGGCCGCGGACTGCGCCTGCGTCGGGTCGATCATGCCGAGCCTGGCGGCCGCGATCGTCATGGCAGCGGTGCCCAGGAAGCGGCGTCGCTCATGGTTGATTTCATCTGACATTGTTCCTCCTCTCAGGAAGTTCCGGACAAGCCGGGCGATCTCGTCCGCCACGGTGTCTGCAAGCAGCGAGTCCGGCGGAGCGAGCGGACAGCATGCGCCACGGGCCTCTCTTACTGCGCCACCTCGAAAATGACTTCCAGCTCGACAGGGGTTCCGAGCGGAAGGCTCGCGACACCATACACCAGGCGGCACGGGTTCTTGTCTTTCCCGAAGACGTCCTGCAGCAACTCCGAAGCGGCGTCGGCGACCTTCGGGTGGTCGCGGAAGTCTCCCGAAGTGGCGACCGAGACGCCGAGCCGGACGGCGCGGAGCTCGAATTGGAAGCGGGACGCAAGGCGGCGCGCCTCGCGGCGCTCAACGTCCTCGCCGTCGCGCGGGAGCACCTGGGATCGCTCGACAAAGTGATGCGGGTCGGGACAGCCTCCACATAGGCGCCGAACGGCTCCGGCGGCGCCGGAAAGTTGATGCCAAGGTCTCTCTTGCTGCTCGAATCTGCATTCAAGGCGCCTCCGGGCGCGATGTCTGAGCGCATAGTTCGGCTCCTCCACCGATTAGCGACGAGCTGGAGCGACGATCCCGATCACCTCGGAATCGCTTACGATGGCGCGCGTCACTTGTCGAATCATCGTCATCCCTTCTGAACGACATCTTTCATCAGCCGAACGTGAACGCAAAGGCCTCGACGCCCGGGTTCAGGAACTCGATCTCGAACTCTCGATCGGCGATGGGACCGGGCTGACGGATCAGTTGATACAAACGTTGTTCTCCGGCGGTTCCGTTGCCATCGGCGTCGACGTCGGTCCCGTGGGCGGTGCCCGGCGGCATTCCGTCGATGAGCACGCGAAAACGCACGGACTTTCCTCGAGCCGCCGGGCCCATCACGAGGTGAAGGTCGCGCGCGTGGAAGCGGTACGCGATCCGGCCGAGCGCTTTGTTGAGCGCGACGGCCCCCTTCTCCACGGTCCATTCTCCGACGAGAGCCCACTGATTGAGCTTCAGCGCGGCGGGAGCGGCGTACACGCGGCGACCGCCCGAGGGCGCCCCGCCGGACGACGCGAAGCCCTCCGTGCGTTCGTAGCCGACGTAGTTCTCGGCAGACTTCAGGTGTCCCCAGTCGGCCGCGACCTCCAGGCCATGGGGATCGACCGGCGTCAAGCTACGAGCGGCGCCGCCGGCCCCGGCCTCGGCGAGCAGCTGCTGGATGACCCTCTCCGTCCGCTCGTATTCGCCCTCACCGAACTGGTGATACCGGATCTTTCCCTTCGCGTCGATGAGGTAGAGCGCCGGCCAGTAATCGTTCTTGAAGGCGTTCCAGACCGCGTGATCGCTGTCGATCGCGATCGGATAGTCGACCATCATCGCCTTCGCGGACCGGCGGACGTTCTCGAGGTCCTTCTCGAACGGGAACTCGGGTGAGTGCACGCCGATCACGACGAGCCCCTGGTCCTTGTATTTCGCGGCCCAGGCCCGGACATAGGGAAGCGTGCGCAGCCAGTTGATGCAAGTGTAGGTCCAGATGTCGATGAGGACGACCTTCCCGCGCAGGCTTTCGGGGGTCAGCGGCGGCGAGTTGAGCCATCCAGTCGCTCCGCCGAGGGACGGGAAATTGCCTTCGGCCCGGAGCCGAGCGGGTGCGGGCGTCATCGGCAATGCCTCCCCGGAGATCGGCGCCGGGACTCCGGCCGGCGCGCCGATCGAGCCGGCCAGGATCGCGGCGAGCGAGATCCCTGTGACTCTTTTCATGAGCTTTGGCTTCATGAGCTCCGCCGTCTCGTCTTTCGAAGTCACCGCAGCGACTTGAAGGCCGCGCGAAGGTCCGTCACCAACAGCTGCGGCTGTTCCCACGCCGCGAAGTGGCCGCCCTTGTCGTGCCGGGCGTAGAAGATGAGCTTGGGATACGCCTTCTCCGTCCAGCTCTTCGGCGCCTGATAGAGCTCTTCCGCGAAGGCGCTCACGGCCATCGGAATGGGGACGTTCTTCGGCGCGAAGAACGGGAGCTTGCTCTCCCAATAGAGACGAGCGGACGAGACCGTCGTGTTCGTCAGCCAGTAAAGCGTGACGTTGTCGAGGACGTCGTCCCGCGTGAGCCCCTCGGGCTGCCCGTCGAAAACGCGGGCGATGAGCGCCAGGCTCCGCGCGTCGTGGTCGATCATCCAGGCGGCCATCCCGACCGGCGAATCCCCGATCCCGTAAATTGTCTGCGGGCGGTTCGCCATCTCCTGGGCGTAGCCCAGGCCGTACTTGTAGAAGTAGCCGAGCTGCTCGTATGCGTGCTTCTCGTCCGCCGAAAGGCCAGCCGGCGCCGGCGCGCCGGCAAAGGCCGCCTTATCGATCTCGGGCGGCACGGTGGCCGGCATGTTGGTGTGAATGCCAATCAATTCCGGAGCCCCCAGCAGAGCCATCTGCTCCGTGACCGCATTGCCCCAATCGCCGCCCTGCGCGACGAACCGCTTGTATCCGAGGCGCTTCATGAGCACGATCCACGCGCGCGCGATGCGGATCGGATCCCAGCCGGTCACCCTGGGATTACCGGAGAACCCGTAACCCGGCAGCGACGGGATCACGACGTCGAAGGCGTCGGCCGCGGTCCCGCCGTGCGCCGTGGGGTTGGTCAGCGGATCGATGATCTTCAACTGCTCGATGATCGAGCCGGGCCATCCGTGCGTGACGATCATCGGCAACGCGTTCGGATGCTTCGACTTCACGTGGATGAAGTGGATGTCGACGCCGTCGATCTGGGTGATGAAGTTCGGTAGCGCGTTCAGCCTCGCCTCGCACTTGCGCCAGTCGTAATCGGCCCAAGAGCGCGCGAGCTTCTGAATCGTCGCGAGCTGCACGCCCTGCGACTGGTCCGACACGATCTCCTTGTCGGGCCACCGCATCGCCGCGATGCGCCGCTTCATGTCGGCAAGCTCCTCGTCGGAAAAGTGGACTTTGAAGGGGCGGATGGCTTCGGCGCCGCCCTCCGTCTTGACTTGTGCCAGCCCGGCGGGGCTTCCGCCCGCCTCGGACCCGGGCTTCGCTTCCATCGGTGTCTGGGTCATGGCGATGAGTCCTCCTGTGAAAAGGGTGAAGAGAAGGCTGTCCGGAGCCCAGGTCCGCTTCACGATTGACCTCCTTTCGTTTTTTCGATTGAGATCTCAGCGCTCACTCACCATTCATGCGTGGAGGATGGGTGCGTCGGCGATGAGCATTTCCGGCGGGGAGAGGAGATCGCGGCGAGGCGCTCACGGAAGACAGGATGGTCGTCAACGCTCACAGTTCAATCCGATTCACGATCCATGCCCGGACCCCCCTCACCGCTTGCATCGATTTATCGGTCGCGCGGGTCGAGGGACCTATGCCTGCATGTAAAGACATCTTGTAAAGACCGTGTGAACACGGCTTGTAACGATTCGTGGGAGGCTTGCGGAAGAATGGAGAAGCTTGGAATGGCGGACCCTTGCTGGCGATGCCCACATCCGGCGTCCGCGGGAGCTACACCCGCTTGCGCAGATGGATGTGGGCGGCGGCGCGGGTGCCGGCGAAGTGCTTCACACACTCGTAGCCCAGCGCACGCAGGTCGATACCGGTCAGCAGATGTTCCCCGGCGCCGAGCAGGACGGGCGCGATCGCCAGGTGAAGCTCGTCGATGAGCGCGGCGCGCAGGTACTGGCGGATCGTCGAGACGCCTCCCCCCAGGCGGACGTCCCGGCCGCCGGCCGCGTCCCTCGCCTGCTCCAGCGCGGCGTGTATCCCGCCCGTGACAAATCGGAATTCCGTGCCGCCCTTCATCCTGAGCGGCGCTCGCGCGTGATGGGTCAGCACGAAGACGGGCGTATGGTAAGGCGGCTCGTCGCCCCACCACCCCTTCCAGCTCTCATCCGGCCACGGGCCCCGGACGGGTCCGAACATGTTGCGACCGAGAATCCAGGCGCCGAATCCGGAGAACCCCTGCGCGGCGATCTCGTCGTCCGCGCCCGTCTCGCCGCCTTCGTTGCCGTGCATCCTCTGCCAGGTGCGAGTGTGGAAGAACCAGTCGAAGAGCTCCGGGCCACCCACGCCGAGGGGGTTCTGCAGGTCCTGGTTCGGCCCGGCCCCATACCCGTCGATCGAGATCGAGAAACTCTGGACGCGCAGCCTGGACATGCTCCCAGCTTACTGGATCAGCCCCACGGACCGCGCGGCCGCAGGCTACGGGCAAGTCGCGAAGGCGTCGGTGTCGAGGGAGACCTGGAACGGAGTCCCCTGCGGATTGACGTAGGTCTTGACGGTCCCGTTCTGTGTGTCGGTGACCGTCATCACGACCCGCACGTTCGTCAGGCCTCCCGTGAAGATCCAGTACCGGCCCGGCGAGAACGAACACGCGTTCAACGCCTTGACAACCATCTCGACATTGCTGGCGGAGAAGAACCAGAAGTATCCCGTGTCGCCCGTCATCGACACCGCCTGTCCCGCGCCGCTCTGACCCTGCGCCGTCGTGTACTGCGTCTGGATCTTGAAGCGCCCGTTGTTCAGGCACAGCGTCGTCGCGTCGGCCGTGCACGGGCTTGCGGCGGGCCCGAGCGTCACGAGCTTGGTGAACTGCGCGAAGTCGTCGTAGTAGTACTGGCCCCCGGACAGCTCCTCCACGTCCAGGGTCACGTAATAGGTGCCGTCCGGCGGGCGCGTCCAGGCGACGAGCCCCGAATCCACGTTGAAGAAGGACGTCGAGCCCGTGAGGGACCCCAGCGAGTACGTCGCGGTCAGGTATCCGGTGGACGCCTCCGCGTATGGAACCGTTGTGAACCACAGGGCGAGACGCAGGGGTCCCGAAACCGTCGAGGCCGACCGCGTGTTCTGGATCCGCGCCGCCGTCATTTCCACGAGGTTGGAGGTCAGGGAGATTCCGTAGGTCACGTTACCCACGAACGCGATGCCGGTGTCGCTCGCGGTGCGAATGCCCTGGGCCACGCCCTTGAGCATTCCCGCCGCCGGTTCGGAGCGCTCCGGCGCGGTCGCCGGCCCCGCGATCCCGGCAGGAGCGGAGAAGCCCGAAACTCCGGATAGATCCAGAAGATCCGGCGAGAGCGGCGCGAGCCCGGAAAGATCTCCCTCCGGGAGCTCGACGCCGACGGACGCCGTGCCCGAACAGGTCGCGAAGGCGTCGGTGTCGAGGACGACCTGGAACGAAGTTCCCTGCGGATTGACATATGTCTTGACGGTCCCGTTCTGTGTGTCGGTGACCGTCATCACGACCCGCACGTTCGTCAGGCCGCCGGCGAAGATCCAGTACCGGCTCGGGGAAAACGAACACGCGTTCAACGCCTTGACGACCATCTCGACATTGCTGGCCGAGAAGAACCAGAAATACCCCGTGTCGCCCGTCATCGACACCGCCTGCCCCGCGCCGCTCTGACCCTGCGCCGTCGTGTACTGCGTCTGGATCTTGAAGCGCCCGTTGTTCAGGCACAGCGTCGTCGCGTCGGCCGTGCAGACCGTCGCGCCACCGCCGCCTCCTCCCGCGAGCGCGACGCGGTACGCGCCCCTCCCGTGCGTGAACGCGTAGAGCTTGCCTCCCGAGATCCTGAGCGATTCGGTCGAAACGTTGGCGAAGCCCGTGTTCTCGACCATCCAGTTGGCGCCGCCGTCGATCGTGGTGAACACGCCGAGATCCGTTCCGACATAGAGCCGGGACGCGCTGGAAGGGTCCACGGCGATCGAAAGGACCGGAACGTCCGGGAGGCCCGTGCTTCCCGAGCCGCTGATGTTCGTCCACGTCCCCCCGGCGTCCGCGCTCTTCCAGACGTGCGGCACGCCGAAGCTCGAGAACGTCGCGTAGGCGACGTTCTTGTTGGTCGGGTCGAAGGCGAGCCAGGAGTTGTAGGCCTGCGTCGGATCGTTCGGCAGCGACTGGCTCCACGAAGTCGTCGCGTCGGCCGACAGGGCCGACGTCGTCCTTCGGATGAACCCGCTCGACCGCCCGATGAGGACGTAGTTCGAGTCCTGGGGCGAGATGGCGATCGCCGTGGCGGGAAAGTCGCTCGTGGTGAACGCGGAGCTCGCCGCCGTCCAGTTGGCGCCGCCGTCCACGGTCCGCCAGGCCGAGCGTCCGGCGGTCCACAGCCGCGCCGGGTTGGCCGGATCCATTGCGAACGGAGCGATGAATCCGAAGTTGTCGGTGCTCTCCGTGATGCCGTTGATCTCGTCGGCGAAGTTGCCGCCGCCATCGGTGGACTTGACGAGCGAGAGATGGGTCGTCTCGGCCCACAGGACGTTCGTGTTGGTCGGATCGACGGCCACGGACCCGCCGTCGCCTCCGTAGATCCGCGTCCAGCCGTTGACACCGCCGGCGTCGCTGCCGCGGTTCGTCCCGTTGTCCTGCGCCCCCCCGAAGTACGTCTTTCCGTCCGGGTAGATCGCCCCGTCGTAGAACTGAGTAGCGCCGTAGTTGTTGTTCAAGGCGGTCCACACGAGGGTGCTGTTGCCGGTGTTGCACGGACCCGTCGGGCCCGTCGCGGTCGTTCCGCCGACGGCGTTGTCCGTCCGGAAGATTCCGCCGTCGTTGCCGATGAACATCGTCTGGTTGCCGGCGCCGTTGTAGGAGGGGTGGAACGCGATCGCGTGATGGTCCGCGTGGACGAGGCGCGGGTTGCCCAGGCTGGCCCACCAGTAGGTGGCCAGGCCCCAGTTGGCGCCGCCGTCGTCGGACCGGAAGAGGTCGATGCCGCCCGCCCAGACCCGGTTGGGATTGACCGGGTCCACCTTGATGACGTTGTCGTACCACCCCTGGTTCAGGAACGCGACGGGCCGGGTCACGCTGCAGTTTGCCCAGCTCGCGTCGCGAGGGTTCGTCAGGAGGAGCGTGTTCAGGTACGTCGGGCTCTGGTTGCTGACGCGGGTCTCCCAGGTGCCGGGATCGCCGCTCGAGCCCGAGCGGTAGACGGCGTGGAGGCCGTTCTTGTAATTCCCGGTCCCGATTTCGGCCGCCAGCGCGTACACGATGGCCTGGTTGGAGGGGGCGATGGCAATTGAGGCGCGGCCCATTCCGGCCTCCGTGAAAACGACCGTCCATGCCCCGGCGCCGCCGGCGTCGGTGTTGCGAAGGATGTTGCCCTGGACCTGGTTGCCTTCGGCCGCGAAGAGATAGTCGGTGGACTGGTCCGTGCGGATCTGGAGGTCCGTGCATCCGCCGGAGATGCTGCTCGTGTACACCTGTGTCCAGCTCGAGCCACCGTCCGTGGAACGGAAGATCCCGGCGCGGGTCGCGGCGTAAATGCGCTGGCTCTGGCTCGGACTGATCGCCAGGCGGTTGACGTAGGAGAAGCTCGAGTTGTCGGTAGCCGCGAGCCGCGTCCAGGTGGCGCCGGCATTCGTAGACTTGAAGATGCCCGCCCCGCGGATCGAGTCCATGTTGAAGAAGCCCTCGCCCGTGCCGGCGTACAGCACGCTGGAGTTGCCGGGGTCCATCGCGAGCGAGCTGACGGAGATGTTGGGAAGGAGATCGGAAAGAGGAGCCCACGATGCGCCGCCGTCAACCGTCTTCCAGACTCCCCCGCCGACGGCGCCGGCATACAGGATGCTCGGGTTGGTCGGATGAATGACCAGCGCCCGGGTCCGTCCGCCGACGTTGCCCGGCCCGAGCCAGCTCCAGGCCCCCAGCGTCGAGGCCGACTGAGTGCTGACCCCGAGCTGCCGCCGGGATGGCAGGACTCGGTTGAGCGCCGTCGAGTACTGAGGCATGTCCTGGATGCGCTCGAGCGCCTCGACGTAGAGATTGACGTCGATCGGCGACTTTCCGTCGGGCGAGCGCTTGGCGAGAAAGAACTCGTTCGCCTCCCCGGGCTGATCGAACCTTGGCGCATCGAGAGACCGCGCGAGCGATTCCGCCACGTTTTCCCGGAGCGAGGGATCCGGAGGCGAGGAGCCGCGATTCGGAAGGAGGGCGGCCAGGACCGCGCCGATGAGAAAGACGGAACGACTCGCGAGCGAGCGAATGTCCGACATACGTCTCTCCGATTCTGTTTGCTTTGGATACAAGTGTACCGGGCCACCGCGTCGCCGTCACCTGTCCTGAGGGTCAGGCCGCGGCAAGGAGAGGAAAGGCCTCCTGCTCTGCTTGCGGCCCCTCAGAGCGCAAGGCCTGCACGGCGGCAGGCGCTCTCATAAATGTAAGACCTGGCTCCAGATCGGGTTCGGCGCCTCAGCGACTTAGCGCTGAGCGAAGCTGTCGAGGAGCTGGCGCGGGGTCAGGACGGCAATGTCGCCCCTGGCCTTTGCCGGAAAGTGCCGGATGTTCCCGGTGACGAGAGGGCAGCGGGCGAGGGTCGCCACGGCCAAGAATGGCGCGTCGTCCGGATCGGGAAGCCTCCCCGGCAAGGGAGGAGCCACCACCTCGAGACCGAAAGCATCGATCACATCGAGCACCGCGGCAACACGCTGCGGGTCCAATGAGAGCTCCGGCCTGCCGAGGACGTCCTCGTATTCGGCACGAATCTGAGCGTCGAGGACCGGCTGGATCTGTCCGGAAAGGAGAGCTTCGACGATCCATCCGGGCGGACCGGAAGCCGACAGGACTCCGGCAACGAGGACGTTCGTATCGACGACGAGCCTCATCAGGCTCGGCGGCGCCGCGCCTTTCGGCTCTTCGCGATCATCGCGTCGATCTGCTTGAAGCTCAACCCGTCGAGGCCCCGAGACTTCGCGTCGGCCCGCATCTTCTTGACGGCCTGAAGCGCTCGCGCGCGTCGCACCGTCTCCATCGTCTGATCGAGCGAATCGCTGTCAACACTCAGCATAAGGGCCACGGGGCGCCCGTTCGACGTCAGGAGCGCCTCTCCCTCGGCGGCGATCGCCCGCCGAGCCTGCCTCGGCCGCGTTCGGAAGTCCCGGATGGTGAGCGTCTTCATGCGGAGACAGTATCTTATTGGGTGACATTTGTCACCCGCCCGCGGACGTCCCGCCAGCGGCGGATCAGGAGTCGCAAGGCCGCGGCGAGCTCGCCTCGACGGTGTCCGGCCAGTTCTTCGGCTGCTCGGGTGGCACCCCTCGGGCTCTTGGCGGCAATTCTCCTCATCCTCACAAAGCTCTCACCATGACCCGGTGCGGAATCGTCACTTCCGTGAAGACATCACCTACCCTGGTGTAACCGAGCCGTTCATAGAATGGAACGGCCGTCTCGCGAGCGTGAAGGACCATTTCCTTGAGGCCCAGCTTCCTGGCGAGATCCTCGGAGTACTTCACCATCGCTCGACCGATCCAGGACGCCAGCGCCGGAGGAGATGAGCCGGGACATGCGCGACGATACCCCTTGGACACGCCGGTTCAACGAATCGTCGACTCCAACCCGGTTCCGGCCGTGATGATCGGCTAACCTCTTTCGGGCGAGACGCTTGATCTCCGAATCACTCGCGGGCGGTGATCACGACGACGCGGGTGAAGGGTTGGTCGTTGACGCCCGGCGGCCGCGCGGATAGCATCGCGTCTCTTCTAACAGGAACACGAAAATGATCGGACAGACTGTCTCCCACTATCGGGTGGCGTCGAAGCTCGGCGCGGGCGGCATGGGCGTCGTTTACGAGGCCGAGGACACGCGGCTTGGCCGGCGCGTCGCGCTCAAGTTCCTCCCGGCCGACCTGGCGCAGGACGTTGCGACGCTCCAGCGCTTCCAGCGCGAGGCGCGCGCGGCGTCGGCGTTGAACCACCCCAACATCTGCACCGTGCACGCGATCGAGGAGCACGAGTCGCAGCACTTCATCGTGATGGAGCTTCTCGAAGGGCAGACGCTCTCGGCCCTGATCAGCACGGGGCCGCTCGAGATCGCGACCCTGCTCGATCTCGCGATCCAGATCGCGGACGCGCTCGAGTCCGCGCACGGAAAAGGAATCGTGCATCGGGATCTCAAGCCGGCCAACATCTTCGTCAACTCCCGCGGCCAGGCGAAGATCCTCGACTTCGGCCTTGCGAAGATCGGGACGGCCCGCCCGGTCCCGGAAGACTCGGGAATGGTGACGATCGCGCGCACCGACGACCTGACGAAGGCGGGATCGACCATGGGCACCGTTGCCTACATGTCGCCGGAGCAGGCGCGCGGCCAGCTGACGGACGCCCGCACCGACATCTTCTCGCTCGGCGCGGTGCTCTACCAGATGGCGACGGGGTCCACTCCTTTCCCCGGTGACACCTCCGCGATCGTCTTCGAGGCGATTCTGAACCGCGAGCCGGCGGCTGTGAACCAGGTCAACCCGCGCCTCCCGGCGGATCTCAACCGCATCATCGGCCGCGCCATGGAAAAAGACCGCAGCCTCCGTTACCAGACCGCCAACGACATGAAGGCCGACATGCTGAGGTTGAAGCGGGACATCGATTCCGGCAGCGGCCGCGCGCCGGCGGCCAGCGCGGCCGCCCGCGAGCCGGCCAAGGCGGCGGGAAAATCGGTGGCGGTGCTCTATCTCGAGAACCTGAGCGGGGTGAAGGAAGACGAGTACCTCCGCGACGGCGTGACCGAGGACATCATCACGGAGCTCTCGAAAATCAAGGGCCTCAAGATCTTCTCGCGTCCCACGGTGCTGGCGTACCGCGACAAGACGGTCACACCCGCGCAGATCGGCCAGCAGCTCGGCGCGGCGTACGTGCTCGGCGGGAGCCTGCGCCGGGCCGGAACGCGGCTCCGGATCAACGCCCAGCTCATAGACACGCACACGGATTTCCCGGTCTGGTCCGAACGGTACGACCGGGAGATGCAGGACGTCTTCGAGCTGCAGGACGAGATCGCGCGCAAGATCGCCGAGGCCCTGCGCATCACGCTGACCCGGCAGGAGGAGGAGGCGCTGGCGGACAAGCCGACCGACAGCCTCCAGGCCTACGACCTGTATCTGCGGGGCAAGAGCTATGCGCGCCGGCTCACACGGCAGGACCTCGAGTTCGCCCTCCAGATGTTCGAAAACGCGGTGTCGGTCGACACCTCGTTCGCTCTCGCCCACGCCGCGATCGCGAACGCCTGCGCCCAGTATCACTACCACTACGAGCGCGAGCGCAAGTGGATCGACCGGGCGGTCGCGGCGAGCCAGCGCGCGAGCGCGTTGAGCAAGAACACGCCGGAAGTCCTCGTCGCCGAGGGGTGGATCCTGTACGCGGAAGGGAAATACGACCAGGCCAGCCGCTGCGTGCGCCAGGCGATCGACCGGAAGGCCGACTGCGAAGGGGCGTACTACCTCCTGGGCCGGACGCTCTTCGCCGCCGGGCACTACCAGGAAGTCGTCGACATCGCCGAAGACGGCATCGCCGCCTCGGGAGAGGACTACAACGTCTACGTCCCGATCACCAACGCGCTCGGAGCCCTCGGCAAGGACGAAGCGAAACGCAGCTTCATTCAGCGGCGGACGCAGTTCTTCGAGGCTCATCTGAAGAAGGTCCCGGAGGACGCCCGGGCCCGGGTCCTGCTGGCCAACGATTACGCGGGAGTCGGCCGCACGGAAGACGCCATGCGGGAGGTGACCCTCGCGATGGCGCTGCGCCCCAACGAGGCCACCGTTCTCTACAACGCCGCCTGCCTCTTCTGCCAGTTGAACCGCAAGCCCGAGGCGATCGACGCTCTTCGGAAAGCGTGGGAGGCCGGCTTCAAGGACCCGAGCTGGACCCGCCGCGACCCCGACCTCGAGAGCCTCCACGGCGACCCCGAATTCGACCGCCTCTACCCGCCAACAGAATAAGAGCCAGGGAGGACGCGAGCATGACGGGCGAGAAGATCTACGAATACGATCTCGACGTGACGGGAGTCACGGACTACGGCTTCACGCTGCAGGCGATCCTCTCCGGCGAGGCCATCCCACCGCAGGGGGCTCGCGTGGACGTCGCGTTTGCCGGCAGCGCGACGGGCCGGCTCGCGGGGCAGGTGCGAGGCATCGATTACGTACGGATCCGCACGGACGGCCGCGTCGACCTCGACATTCACGCCATCATCGAAACGCAGGACGGCCATCGGATCGCTCTGTCCGCCGACGGCGTGGGCGTGCCGCGCGCCGCCGACCCGATCGCCGACCTTTGCGAGAACATCCGTCTCACCACCGCCGCCGAGAGCTACGGATGGGTCAACCAACGGCAAGTCTGGGGCGTGGGCACCGTGAACTTCGCCGCAGGAAAGATCCACATCGACGCCTACATGCAGTAGACGCGCCGCTAGCCGATTCCGTAGATCAGGCTCAGACGCCCGTCCCGGAGCTGCTGAACCTTCCGCAGCTCGAGCCCGCGACGGCGCTCCGTCGCAAAGAGCGACTTTCCTTCACCGGCGATCAGTGGATAGACAATCAGCCGGAGCTCATCCACCAGGCCGGCATCGATCAGGCTCGCCGCGGCTCGAGCGCCGCCAAGGAGATAGATGTCCTTGCCGGGCCGCTGCTTGAGGGCGGCGACTTCGTCGAGTCCCCGGACGAAGCTCGTGTTCGGCCAGGTCAAGAGAGATCTTCATCCCGGCAATCAGCTTCCGCATGTCAGCCTCATTGCGGCGGACTCATGCGAACAGGATGCCGGTACGGCACCCTCTCGTCACCGAGCGTCGGCGTACGCCAAGGATTCAGGGCAGTTTGTACTCTCCGCTCCAATCAGACCAGCCCGCGCCGGTAGTCCCGATGAAGTTCCCCTGAAACTTCATGATGCCGCTCATACCCTTGTATTTCCCGGTCCCGCCCACCCAGCGTTCGTCTCCGGGACACGCAGGCATCGTCCCCGCGCATTTCCATTCGAGAAAGGCCTTGTCGCCGTCCGCGTCCGTGACAGCGCAAGTGCCTTTCGCATCGGAGCGCCCCTGGTTGACGTCGTTCATGAGAGCGCAATCGACGCGGGCTTTGTGCAGGAAGCCTTTCCCCGCGTCGTTGAAAATGACTCCGGACACCACGCCAGAAGAGACAGCCCGGTTTGCTCCCAGCTCCTGTGTTTGACCGGTGAAGGTCCAACCAAAGTGGGCGACGAATGTTCCGCTCTTGGGTAGATCATCCGCAAGGGCCGACGAGCCGAGACACGCCGCGACAACTGCCAGGGCACATGCGCCAAAAATATTGCGCTTCATGGCTTTATCACTCCTATTCCTCTCGTTAACCGTTTCGGACAGCCCGTCTGAGACGAGGGTTGGGACGAAGCATCGCATGTACGGGAGCTTTTGTCATCCACTGTCCAGGACTACCGGGACTGGCCCCATTGCGGGCTCCAGGCGGACGACATCGTGCGCGGGTTTGAAAAGGGAGTTGTCTCACATTTGACATTCTCCTTCTTCACGCGATCTCCTTTTCTTCCGAGTCCGAGACGAATGCGAGCAGGTCGCCCGGCTGACACTTCAGTGCCTCGCAAATGGCCTCGAGCGTGGAGAAGCGGACCGCGCGCGCCTTGCCGGTTTTGAGTATTGACAGGTTGGCGAGCGTGATCCCGATCTTCTCGGACAGCTCCGTCAGCGTCATCCGGCGCTCGTGGAGCATGTCGTCCAACTTGACGATGATCGGCATGGTCAGACCGTTCCTTCGAGTTCTTCGCGCATGCGTGCTCCCTGCTCGAAGACTCGGGCCAGCACGAAGAGCATCAGCACCGCGAGCCATCGCGTCAGGGAGAAGCCCCAGCTGATGTTGAGCGGCGCGGCGGCCGTGGATACGGTGGTTGCGGTGGCGCCGACGGCGAGGTGCATCAGCTCCAGTCCGAGCACCGCCCAGGCAATTCCTTGAAGGCGCGCGGCATTCGCCGCCACGAAGGGATCTCCGGCGCTGACCGTTTCGACGATCGCCAGGAGCCGGGCCAGGATGAAGTGCACGACTGGAACCCCAAGGATGCCGATCACCATGATCAGGCGCATGCCGGCGTACAGCATCGAGTTGCCCTGGCCCACGCCGAGGGCTCTCATTAGCCAGGTTTCGGAAACCAGGCTGGCGATCAACATCGTCACGATGAGCGCGCCCATCAGCAGGTTCAGCTTGATCAGCGCGCGGAGGACCCTCCGCGACAGCGCCAGGGGGTCAGGGTACGAATGGGTCATGGGACCTTCTCCTTTGAATCTTATTGATTCACGATAATATACGTATCGTTTATCACAAAGTTTCATATTGATAATAGATAATATTGTGACGGTGCTCCCTACCCTTGGATTGCGGCCTGCCAGCCGCGCGAACCCCCGGCTTACACTCGGCGCCTCAGGGCTCAGCGGTGGATGTGGAGGTGAAGAAGCCCGGATGGCAAAGGGAGTGGAACAATGATGAATCAACGAACGGCCGCGGGTATCCTCGCCTCAACCGTCCTGGCTGCATTGAGCTGGAGTGGTCGGGCTGACTCGCAAGCCCTCAAGACCGCCTATCCCGAGATGGCGCCGGCCGAGCAGTACCGCATCGCATACCGCGAGGATGAAATCGCGCTGGCGCGCAGTGCCGCGCCGCCGTCGATCTCCGGGGACGCCGAGGTGCTCGTGCTCGGCAGCCACGGCTATGAGACGGCGGTGAAGGGCAAGAACGGCTTCGTCTGCTTCATCCAGCGCTCCTGGACGGCCAGTTTCGACGCTCCCGAGTTCTGGAATCCCAAGATACGCGGGCCCAATTGCTTCAACCCGGCAGCCGCGCGCACCGAGCTGCCACAAGAACTCAAGCGCACCGAGTGGGTGCTCGCCGGCGCCACGAGACAGCAGATGATCGAGAGAACCAGAGCCGCATTCGCCAGCCACGATTTCAAGGCCCCCGAAGCGGGCGCCCTTTCCTTCATGCTGTCGAAGAAAGGCTACCTTGGCGACGCCGCCGGGGGGCCATGGCTTCCCCATGTCATGTTCTTCCTCCCGCACGGCCAGGCCGACAACTGGGCCGCGAACAAGGAAGGCTCGCCCGTCATCGGGCAGGATGCCAGCGCCATAGAATCGACGGTCCTCTTCATTCCGGTGCGTAGCTGGTCCGACGGCTCGCCGGCGCCGCCGCCTAAGAAACACGTGATGTGACGACGAAGCCTCCGCGCTGACCCGTTCCTTACACCCAACCTGATCCCCGCACCAGGGAGGGCTCGGCAGGCCGATCCTCCGGGACGATGTCAATGACGACCACGCCGGCCTTCTCTCCGGTCTGGACGTAACGATAGGCATCGGCGATCGCCGCGAGTGGATATCTGCGATCGATGACGGGGATAAATCGGCCCGCTTCGATTTTGTCCCTCAGGTCGTTCACGAACGCCTGTCCGCTTCCGCGCTTCGCCAGGGGAACCACGACGCGGCCGCTGCCGGTGAGCTTCGACCAGAGCAGGAATAGCAGATTCTGCCACCAGGGGCCGACGTCCGTCGCCGCGAAGACGCCCGCGGGCTTGAGCCATCGCCGCCATCGGCGGATGCCGAGCTTCCCTACCGCGTCCAGCACGAAGTCGAAGCTGCGCCCAAGCTGGTCGAATGCGTCCGTGGTGCAGTCCACCGCCAGGTCGGCTCCCAGCGATCGAACCAGAGGGAGGTGGCGGCCTGCCACGACCGCGGTAACCTCGGCGCCGCGATCCCTGGCGAGTTGAAGCGCTGCCGTGCCGATCGCGCCGGATGCGCCATAGATCAGGATCCTGTGGCCGGGTTTCAGGGCGAAGTGCTCGATGGTTGGATTCGCGTAGAAGGCGCCTTCGCAGATGACGGCCTGATCGAAGCGCAGATTCGAGGGCATGTGCGCGATCGGCCCGGTTTCGGGCATGCAGAAATAGTCCGCCTGGGCGCCGTCCTTCCGGAACGGGCACATTCCGAAAACGCGGTCTCCGGGATTGAAAAGCCTGGCCGCCGCGCCAACGGATTCGACTGTTCCGGCGAAATCCATGCCGAGGATGTTTCGTCGCGATCGCCCGCCGCCGGTCAGCAGTCGTGTGAGTGTCGGGTGAAGGAGTTCGCCGCAATCGGTCCTGCTGACCGACGCGGCATGGACCCGGACCAGCACCTCGTCCCCTCCGGGTGTCGGCGCCGGCACGTCGCGTACCTCGATCACGCCGGGTGACCCATAACGCACGATCGTGGCTGCCTTCATCGGCCCTCCAATGTGTCGTGCGCCGCCTCGCGGCCGTGATCCTATGCCAGCCGTGCCCCGCCTATCCTGATCCGCTTGCTCGATCAGGCTCAGCTCCCAAGTAAGCGAATCCCACAAGTGTCGCCGCCTTGCGCTGCGATTGGTCGATGGTGCCGATTGTGATTCCCATTCCCCACCGTCTCGGCCGCCCAGCGCGCGACGCGTCAGCGGCGAGCGAAGAGTCGAAGAGTCGAAGGCTCTTTTCCACTTCCCGAAGAGGTCGGCGGCGACAAGACTGATTCCATTTTCCCTCTGGCCCCATTCTTCCTCTTCGCTACTTTCCAGTTGAAGCCGGGCTGCTCAAAGGCGGAGTCACCGGTCCTGCCCCGGTTGCGGCGAGCTCGTTTCTGACGGCCGGGGGTATCTTGTCGGCGTTCTTCACCAGCACGCTCGCCTGCCAGATCTGCGTTTCCGTCAGACGGTCCTTGAATCCCGGCATGCCTGACATTCGAATGCCGTTTTCCACCTTCCAGTACGATTCCCACGCTTCGTCGTCGGTCACGCCTTTCCCCCGCAAAAGCTCCGGCGGTTTTGGAAACATCCCTTCGGCGATCGCGGTCCTGGCCACGCCCGGAAGGCCATGGCACACGGCGCACTGTTCTTTATAGACCTTTGCTCCGGCAAGAAGACTTGCCTCATCGGCCGGCACCTGAGGCTCGGGGTGTGGGAGCTTTTTCAGATAGGCGTTCAGGCCTATCTTCGCGAGTGTCTTTTCCAATGGCATTGGTGGCGCCGCCGTTGCGACCGGAGCGTGCCCGGATGAGAAGTAGTAGTAAACGCCCCCCGCGATTGCCAGCACCGCCAACAGGATCCCGAGCAGCAGACCCTTCAGCATGTCACTTGCCTCCGTTCCTTGGATTTCACGATCTCAACGGCTGCTTGAAGGCGAATCGGACGAACCGCATACCCTGTGCATTTCCTCAACCGCGGCGCGCCGCCTCGATTGCAGCGATGTCGATCTTCTTCATCTGCATCATCGCATCGAACGCGCGCCGGGCTGCCGCGCGATCGGGATCGGTGATCGCCCTTGTCAAGGCCAGCGGCGTAATCTGCCAGGACAGGCCCCATTTGTCCTTGCACCATCCGCACGCACTCTCTTCGCCGCCGTTGCCGATAATCGCGTTCCAGTAACGATCCGTCTCTGCCTGGTCGGCGGTCGCGACCTGAAACGAGAATGCTTCGCTGTGCTTGAAGGCGGGTCCGCCATTGAGCCCGAGGCAGGGAATCCCCATGACGGTGAAATCGACCGTCAACACATCCCCTTCCTTCCCGGACGGAAAGTCTCCCGGTGCGCGATGGACCGCGCCAACCGATGAATCGGCGAAGGTCTTCGCGTAAAAATGCGCCGCCTCCTCGGCATCGCGGTCGTACCAGAGGCAAATCGTGTTCTTTGCCGGCTTCGTCATGTCACCCCTCCATCGCAATGAGCCGCCCGAAGGCGGAGTCAACGATCTGCTCGCAATCCACGGGCATTGGCTCAGTCAACAACGCGTCAATGTGCCGCAAGATCCGTACCGTTCCGGCGTCCTGGCTCACCGGGGCCGGACGGCGAAGGGCCTCGGCTTGCCGCGAACCGCCCATTCGTAGGCGAGGCCAATCACGGCGGAATACACGACGAAGAAGAGGAAGGAGAGCGGCCAGCGCCAGAGCGGAATCCCAAGCGTGCGGCGGCATTGCCGCCATCGGGCGAGGAGCACCCGCATTCGGCCGACATAGTCCCAGATCAAGTTGGGATGAGCGCCGCCGACGTGCTCCCGGAAGCGCCCGTAGGAGAAGCCCGTCACGGCGCAACTCCGGTAGATCGATTTCCAGCGGGGGTCGTACTGGTGCGTGGCTCGCAGCGACGGTTCGTACCGGAGCCGGTAGCCGGCTTCCAGAAGACGCTCGGCCAGATCCGAGTCGGAGCCCAGGCGAATCTCGTCGCCGCGAAAATAGCCGGACGCGCGGACGGCGTCCGGCCGCAGCAGGACGTTGTGGGCGAGAAAGCTGGTCGTATCGTGCGGATCGTCGGTCTGCTCCCCCAGCTGCGCCATCGCCATCTCCCGGTAAAAAGGCCCCGGCAGGTAGAGCGACCGGCCGGCGACAACCGCCACTCCCGGGCCCTCCCGCTCGATGACGTCCAGCGCGCGCTCGAGCCAGTCGTCCACAGGCAGCGCGTCGGAGTCCGCAAATGCCACGAAGGCGCCGCGGGCCTCCGCGATGCCGGCGTTCTTCTGCTGGTAATAGACGAGCCCGGGCCGCACGATCCAGCGAAGCGGCACGTCGGCGAGGAGGTCCTTCTCGACCGGCGTCGGCTCCCGCGTGGCCACGACGAGCCACTCCATCACCCGATCGGCGCGCGTCTGAAGCTTCCACGCCTTCACGACGTGCGCGAACCGGATGCGCCGGTGCGGCTGATCGTTGAAGGTCTCGAAGACGAGCGAGACATCCGCCGGTCGATTCACGCAGGCGGAAGCCTACCCTCTCTCGAACCGGCCGGCGCGCGCTCCGGGACTGATCCTGTTTCTCTCTCACACCCGCTCGGGTTGACGGCGTCGGACCCCCTCTAGCCCTCGCGCTTCATCCGCTCCCGGCGTGCGATCTCGCGATCGCTCGGCGAACCGGGGGCTGCGTTGCCAATCTTGACCTGACCCTCTCGCTCGTAATGGCCGACGATCAGGCCATTTGGAGAGACGCGGGACCTGGTCAGCTTGAACGAATGCGGCGCCGAGCCGTCGGCGAACAGCTTCTTGCCGAGGCCAAGCACGACCGGCACCGTGAAGATGCTCATGGCGTCAACCAGGTCATTGGCGAGCAGCGCATGGACGAGTTCGGTACTGCCCTGGGTGACGAGGTTCGGGCCGTCTTCCTGCTTCAGACGCTTCACGTCGGCGATGTCCCGCAGGAGCACTGATCTCGCCCAGCTCGTATCCACCTCCCCTGACCGCGAAACCGCGTACTTCTTGATGTCGTTGAAGAGCTTCGCGATGCCGCCATAGGGAGCGTCCTCGTCCTGGTAGGGCCAGTACGCGGCGAAAATCTCGTAGGTCTTGCGGCCGAGCAGGAGGTCGAACTTCTCCTTGAAGAGCCGGTCGATCTCTTCGCCGCCCACTTGATCGAAATAGGGCATCGACCATCCGCCGAACTTGAAGCTCCTGGTCGGGTCCTCGGTCGGCCCGCCGGGCGCTTGCATGACGCCATCCATGGAAACCTGGGCGCCGACGATGAGCTTCCGCATGGGTCACTCTCCTTGTTTGAATCCAGGACGAACCGCCCTGATTAAGACCACGCTTCACTTCCACCCGCAAAGGCCGCGCCATCAATCAATAATGCCATTACCTGCTTGATGAACCGGCGTACAGGAGGAATGATGAAGGAACACGCGGTGGTCATCGTCGGCGGCGGTCCGACGGGGTTGATGTTGGCGGGCGAGCTGGCGCTGGCCGGTGTCGACGTCGCGCTCGTCGAGAGGCGCACCAACCAGGACCTCCTCGGCGCGCGGGCGGGCGGCCTGCAATCGCGCACCATCGAGGTACTCGACCAGCGCGGCATCGCCGACCGGTTTCTCGCGGAAGGACAAAAGGCGCAGACCACCGGGTTCGGCGGCGTCCGGCTGGACATCAGCGGCTTTCCCACGCGGCACCCTTACGGCCTCGGCCTGTGGCAGAAGCACATCGAGCGCATCCTGGCCGGCTGGGTCGCCGAGCTGCCGGTGACGTTCTATCGCGGACGCGAGGTAACCGGCTTCACGCAGGACGAGGCCGGTGTCGACGTCCTGGTGTCAGAAGGCGAATCGTTGCGCGCTCAGTATCTCGTCGGGTGCGACGGCGGACGAAGCCTGATCCGCAAGATCGCCGGCATCGATTTCCCGGGGTGGGATCCGACGATGAGCGCCATCATCGGCGAAGTCAAGACAACCGAGAAGCCGCCACTGGGCGTCCATCAGTCGCCTCTTGGAACCTACGGTTCCGGAAGGCTGCATTACGAGATCGTCGAGGGCAAGGTGGTGTTCAAGGACGAGGGGCCGCTGCGGGTCATGGTGCCCGAGCAGCACCTTGGCGACGCGCCGTTCGAATGAGTAACTCGGCTGCCTTCACCTCGCAGCCCCAGGCGGCGCGATGAAGTGGCGTTGCGCCCTGCCACTGACGGTCGTGAAACCCGACTAGTGGACCGTAACAACTGAAAAGGGAGTATGATCGTGTTCATGAGTGACGCGATCAGGCTGTCGAAAGTGGAGCGGATGGAATTGACTCAACGGGCAACGAGCCAGGCCGGTCGAGCAGACGATGCGCGTCGCGCGCGTCTGATTTTGAAGCTCGAAGCTGGTGAGACCTGGGCGGAGATTCGCGAGAGGCTTGCGTGTAACGACGACTTCATCGACCGCTGGAGCAAGCGTTTTGGTGCCGAGCGGCTCGCGGGCCTGTTCTCGCGGCACGCCGGGCAGTCGGCCAGAGTCCTGACTCCGCAGCTGGAGGCTCGCATTCTCGAGTGGACCGTCAAGCGCAAGCCGACGGACGGCTCGACGCACTGGAGCACCCGCAAGCTTGGGGAGCAGCTTTCGGTCTCGCACATGATGATCGCGCGCGTGTGGCGAAAGCACAGCCTCAAGCCCCACCGGCTTGATAGGTACATGACTTCCGATGACCCCGACTTCGAGGCGAAGGCCGCCGATATCTTGGCGCTCTATCTGCACCCGCCGCAGCATCGGGCTTGACGCGAAGGATGTGGCGAATCTCGCGAAGGCGGCCCCACGCGGCCATGAAGTCGAGATGGGAGCCAGTGATTGCTACTTTCTCCTTCAGCACTGCGATTTCTGTATTGCTCAAGGTGTAAACACTTGAATGGTCAATGTGCGAATGGATGCCTCCGCTTTGCCACCCGGCGATCGCATGTCGAAGTCCACCGAAATGGTGTGTGGTCCAGGACTGAGATCGCTCTTCAGGGATGAGACCGTGGTGAGATGTGCCACTGGTCTGTTGATTCCTCCATCGATCTCAAATCCTGTGGCTGGGAATGGGGCGGCATCCGCTTTGACATGCAGTCTAACTGCGTTACCAGAAGTGACGTTGAAAAACTGGCTGGACACCTCAACCCTCACCGTGCAACTCCGCTTTCCGCACTGGATCGTCGTCGGAGCGAATGCTTGCACTGGCGCGTCGGCGATCGTGACGTAAGTGGTGTCCTGTCGCATGTGGGTCTTCCAAAGAGTACGGTCAAGTGCGGTGACGCCTTGCTGACCGACGACTTCCGTTGCTCCCAGTAAACAAAAGACCACCAACAACGCTCTCGAGTTCAGTCTCATGGTGAACCTCCCTTTTGGCGACGCGCAAACTACTTGCTGTCTAACATGAACTAGGCGTCCTAATACCGGTGGCAAACGCGTCACGGACGTGACGCATAACATTGACGCGTTCCGGGCCTTCCCGCGGAAGAATCTCGTTTCGCTGAGGGAATTATCGCTCTCGAAGAGGCCTTGGAGCGACCGTCTTAGGCGACCCGAGATCGGCATTTCGTGTCGCATAACATCGGCGAGATCTGTATTCACCGTACTTTTCTCACAGTGCCGGAGGGTGCGGTGCTCCAACATATTCGTACGAGCGCCTATTCAGCCCCTCAATCAATCTTTACCAGCGGCGAACCTGTGGAGGTGAGAGAGGCGTTCAGGCGCGGGAGATCGGCGCGCAGGAGTTCCTCCCAGCGGGGAAGCGTCTGTTTGAGAGAGGCCTGACGCTGGTGGAGGCCGGAGAGCAGGTCGGGGGTGGGAGCGGCGTCGGCGCTCTCGACCGCTCTTGCGAGTTGTTGGAGGGCTGTTGCCAGGCGGCGGAGGGTGTTGGGGTCGATGGTGGGTTCGCCGAAGAAGTCTTCTTCGGGGGTGGCGGGAGGGGGACCGGCGATCGAGTCGAGTTTCCTGGTGAAGGCCTCGATTTCGGTGGCGACGGGGCTGGTGGCCTTGCTCTTCAAAGCCGCCAGTTGTCTGCGGATGGAGTCAACCTGGGAGCGGGCGGCGGCTACTCGGACTCGCTCGGACTGGATTTGTTTGGCGAGGTCGAATTGGGCCACGAGGTCGGCGTCGGTGGCTTTGATTCGGGGGTCCTTCTTGACCACGAGGGGTTGGGAGACCGTGCGGCCGGCGGCGGTGAGGCGCACGACGTAGCGGCCGGGGGGGGCCCAGAGGCCGGCGTCGCGGCCGAAGGGCGAGGGGGGGAGGCCTTTGGCGGGGGCGTAGTGGAGGTCCCAGACGAAACGGTGGAGGCCGGCGGCGGAGGAGGGATTTGGCGGCGAGGGGACCCAGTCCGAGGAGACGGTCTGGCGCGTTAGGTCGGTTGGGCGCGGTTTGTCCTCGGAGGCGTAGCGGCGGACGGTCTCGCCCTTGCCGTCCAGGATCTCGATCGCGACCGGGGTCGTCGAGGCGGCCTTTAAGTAGTAGTCGAGGATCGCGCCGTTGGGCGGGTTCTCGCCGGCCGGCTCGTCCTTGGGAAAGGGCGTTCCCTGGAAACCGGCGGGGTGGAAGCGGATCGCCTCGCGCGGGGCGAAGAACCAGGCGTCCGAAGCGGCGACGGTCGGGGTCAGCTCGCGCAGGGGGGCGATGTCGTCCAGGACCCAGAAGGAGCGGCCGTGGGTCGCGATGACGAGGTCGCCGTTGTGGATGGAGATGTCGCGCACGGAGCAGTTGGGAAGATTTCCGGCGAGGGATTGCCAGCGGTCGCCGTCGTCGAAGGAGACGAAGACTCCGGTCTCGGTGCCGGCGAAGAGCAAGCCGCGTTTCTCGGGGTCCTCGCGGATGTTATTGACGTAGCTGCCGGGCGCGATGCCGGCGGCGATCGGGTGCCAGGTCTTGCCGCCGTCGCGCGTCTTGTAGATGTGGGGGGCGATGTCGTCCAGGCGGTGGCGGTCCACGGAGGCGTAGGCGGTGTCCGCGTCGAAGTGCGAGGCCTCGATGAAGCTGACGCTCGACCAGGGGCCGATCTCCTTCGGCGTGACGTTGTCCCAGTGTTTGCCGTCGTCAGCGCTCCGCCAGAGGAGCCCGTCGTTTGTCCCGCACCAGAGGAGGCCGTCCTTCACGGGGGAGGGGGCGATCGAATAGATGACGCCGCGGCGCGGGCCGGCGATGGGCGTGTCCTTCGCGGTGACGGGGTCGAGCGTCGCGGGGACGGGCGGGTCCTCGCGCGTGAGATCCGGGCTCGCCTTCTCCCAGTGCTGGCCGGAGTCGGTCGTCTTGAAGAGGAACTGGTTGGCGAAGTAGATGCGCTTGCCGTCGCGCGGCGAGATCGCGAGCGGCAGCGTCCACTCTCCTCTGTAGTCCCCGACATATGCCAGAGTCGGGTCGATGTTCTGTTCCTGCAGCGTCGTCCAGTCGAAGCGCCCCACGCCGCCGCCATAGAGGATGTTCGGGTCCGTCGGATCGGGGGCGATGTAACCGTTCTCTCCGCCGACGGCGATCGGCTTCCAGTCGCGTAACAAAATCGTTCCATAGTCGGTGCGCGACGGGGTCGCGGCGGCGCCCGTGTCCTGCTGCGCGCCGTAGATCCAGTAGGGGAAGCGATTGTCGGTCGCGACGTGGTAGAACTGCGCGGTCGGCTGGTTGTACCAGGAGCTCCACGTCTTCGCGCCGTCCACGGAGACGACCGCGCCCTGGTCGGTTGCGACGATCATGCGGCGCGGGTCGGACGGATCGATCCAGAGCTGATGATAGTCGTCGCCGCCGGGCGCGGCCTTGATCGGCGTGACGCTCTTGCCGCCGTCGGTCGAGCGGTACATGCCGGTGTTACAGACATAGACGGTGTCCGGGTCCTTCGGATCGACTGTCACGCCGCCGAAGTACCAGCCGCGCCCCCAGATCCGCGTCTCGGAATTGGCGCGGGTCCAGCTTGCGCCGCCGTCCTTCGAGGCGTAGAGGCCTCCCTCCTTCGCGTCCACGATCGCGTAGACGCGCTTCGAGTCGGACGGAGCGAACGCGACGCCGATGCGGCCGAGCCTGTCGGAGGGGAAGCCGCCTCCCTTCATCTCGTTCCAGGTGTCGCCGCCGTCGGTTGAGCGGTAGAGGCCGCTGCCGGGGCCGTTCGAGGAGGCATAGACGTTCCAGGGAGGACGGCGGGTCTGCCAGAGCGCGGCGAGGATCGTCTTCGAGTCCTTCGGATCCAACGCGAGGTCGATGGCGCCGGTGTCGTTGTCCTTGCCGAGGACCCTCTTCCACGTCTTGCCGCCGTCGGTCGAGCGGAAGACGCCGCGCTCACGGTTGGGGCCGTAGCCGTGGCCGAGCGCAGCGACGAAGACGCGGTTGGGGTCCTTCGGGTCCACGAGGATGCGGCCGATCTGGCGGGAGTCGGCGAGGCCGATGGCCGCCCAGATCTTGCCGCCGTCAGCGGACTTGTACATGCCGTTGCCGTAGGAGATGTCCGAGCGCATGTCGGCTTCGCCGGAGCCGACGTAGATCACCTTCGGGTTCGAGGGCGCGACCGCGATCGCACCGATCGAGGCGATTGGCTGGCCGTCGAAGATCGGCGTCCAGGTGCGGCCGGCGTTCTCACTCTCCCAGACTCCCCCGCCGACGGAGCCGAAGTAGAAATGCTCCGGCTCCCCGGGCACGCCTGTGGCCGCGACGGTCCGCCCGCCGCGGAACGGGCCGACCATCCGCCAGTGGATCCCGGCGAAGAGCGACGGGTCGAAGGGCTGGGCGGCGGCCGAAAGAGCGGTCACCGCGAGCAGAGTTCCGAGAAGTAGGAGTCCTCGCCTCAAGATTCACCCCCTCACGGAATCAACGAAAGGTAGCCGCACTACCTTACCGCACCGAATCTCACCGTCGTCATCCTCACCACACCGCCCCTGTCATCCTGAGCGCAGCGAAGGATCCGCCCTCATCGTCGTGCCGGAGCAGATCTTTCGTCGTTGCGCTCCTCAGGATGACAGGGGAATGGACCGCGTATTCGACCCCGTCGTCCTGTAGGGGAGGCGCTTGCGCCTCCCGTCTCCGGGTCGGGGCGTCGTCGCTTCAGCTGCGCACGGCAGTCCTGCCTGAGAGAGGCGGGCGGGGCGTACCGAGCGTCGTCGGCCGCTTCGAGCGGCCGAGGGACGCGACATGCGGCGGGTTCGCCGCCGCAAACCCCCGCCCTTACAGCACAAAACCACCCGCAGGGCACCAGAGTTCAATTAGCTGGTAGATTCGTCGGCCCCGGAAAGTCTCGACCTGCCGGAGGACGTCCATGGATTCAACGGAATCCTCAGAGACCGCGAAATACTTCAGAGCTATCGAGGCGCGTCTTGAAAATGAGATTCAGCATCTCGCGGACCGGGTTGCCGCCCTCAACTCCAAGATCGGCCGGGAATTCGGAGGGTTTCGGGAGGAGACGCGTAAGGAGTTTGCCGAGGTGAAGGCGCTACTCCGTTGCACTCTGGTCGATCTCGACACGCGAGTCCGCCGTCTGGAGGCCGAGAAGAAGTAAAAGTCTCCCCTTTCGCGCCAACCCACAGAGCGCAAAGGACATCCACGGGGGATTCATGTGAATCAGGCGCTGAGTCCCCCTCCCGACGTAGATTCTGGATTCCTTGCCCCCGGCTCCTTTCGCAACCTGACGCGGCGGCAAGTAACAGGAGAATCACATGAAACGCGGACTTGGATTGCTCTGTCTGATTGTGCTGACGACTCTGGCACTCCCCGCCCTCGCCGACGAGGGGATGTGGCCGTACAACAACGTCCCGTCGGCGTATCTGCAGAAGACGTATGGCTGGGCGCCCGACCAGGCGTGGCTCGACCACGTGCGCCTGGCGTCGGTGCGGTTCAACAGCGGCGGCTCGGGAGCCTTCGTTTCCGATACCGGGTTCGTCCTGACGAACCACCACGTCGGGGCCGGCTGCATCCAGAAGATCTCGACGCCCGACCACGACTACGTCAAGAACGGCTACTTCGCCAAGTCCGCGGCCGACGAAGTCAAGTGCCCGGACCTGGAGCTGAACGTGCTCGATGGGATCGAGGACGTCACGGCTCAGGTCAACGCTGGACTCAAGGCGGGGATGACGGGCCCGCAGGCTCTCGAAGCGCAGAAGGCGGAGCAGGCCCGCCTCGAGAAGGAGTGCAACGAGAAGACCGGGCTGCGCTGCAACATCATCACGCTGTATGCCGGCGGTGAGTACGACCTGTACAAGTACAAGAAGTACACGGACGTGCGCATCGTCGTCGCGCCGGAGTTCGGCATCGCGTTCTTCGGCGGCGACCCGGACAACTTCACGTACCCGCGCTGGGACATCGACTTCGCGATCTTCCGCGTCTACGAGAACAACAAAGCGGTCAAGCCGCAGCATTACCTGACGTGGAACTCCGCCGGGCCAAAGGAGAACGAGCTCGTCCTCGTCTCCGGCAACCCGGGCGCGACGGCGCGGCTCGACACGCTCGCGCAGCTCGAGTTCGACCGCGACTTCCGCTTCCCGCTGCAGATCGAGTACCTCGCGCGCCGCGCGAAGCTCCTCCATGAATTCTCCGACAAGGGACCCGAGAACGCCCGCATGGCCAATCGCGCGCTCTTCGGCATCGAGAACAGCTTCAAGGCCAACAGCGGTAAGCAGCAGGCGTTGAAGGATCCGAAGGTCATGGCCAAGAAAGCCGCCGAGGAGAAGGAGCTGAAGGCGAAGGTGGCGTCCGACACGAAGCTCTCCGCCAACGCCGGGGCCTGGGACGCGATCGCCGCTGCGCACAAAGCGTTCGCGAAGCGGTACCTGCGGGACACCGTCATGACGCGGGCGCTCGCCTCCGCGCCGCAGATGACGACCGCGCGCACGATCGTCCGCTACGTCGCCGAGAAGGAAAAGGCCAACGAGAAGAGGCTGGAGGAGTTCCGCGAGTCAAACCTGAAGTCGCTCGAGTTCGCGCTCTTCTCTCCCGCCCCGATCTATCCGGCGCTGGAAAAAGTCACAATCGCGGATTCGTTCAAGCAGATGGTCGAAAAGCTCGGCGCGAACGATCCGTTCGTCAAGACGGTCCTCGCGGGCAAGTCGCCGGCTGAGCGGGCGAACGAGCTCGTCGAAGGCACGAAGTTGAAAGACGTCGCGTTCCGCAAGGAGCTCGTCGCCGGCGGCGTCAAGGCGGTCGAGGCCTCTACGGATCCGATGATCGTCCTGGCGCGGCAGACGGACCCGGAGCTGCGCGACGTGCGCAAGTGGCGCGCGGACAACGTCGAGAGCGTGGATAAGTCGAACGGCGCGTTGATCGCCAAGGCGCTCTTCGCGATCAAGGGGAAGGACCGCTATCCCGACGCGACGTTCACTCTGCGCCTCGCCTTCGGGCCTGCGAAGGGGTACGTCGAGAACGGCCAGCCGGTCCCCTTCCAGACGGCGTGGGACGGGATGTACCTGCACTCCGAGAAACACGGCTCCAAGGCGCCGTACGATCTGCCCGGGACGTTCTTGAAGGCCCGCACCGGCGTGAATCCGAAGATCCCGGTCAACTTCGTGACGACGGCCGACACGACCGGCGGCAACTCCGGGAGCCCCGCGGTCAACCAGAAAGCTGAGCTCATCGGGCTCCTCTTCGACGGCAACATCCAGTCGCTCGGAAACGACGTCGTGTACACGGAAGAAGTGTCGCGCTCGGTCTGCGTCCACACGGCGGCGATAATCGCCGCGCTGCGCCAGGTCTATGACGCCGGCGCCGTCGCCGACGAGTTGGAGAAGACGGGCGGCGTCCTCGCGAGCGCCCCGGCGGAGAAACCGTCGTCCACCGGAACGACTCAGGGCACGAAGCCCGCGCTGAAGAAGTAGAAGCAGAACCAGACGATCGAAAGGGGTGAGTCGGCGCCGGCAGCGCCCTCACCCCTTCCCTCTCCCTGGCAGACATGGGAAGCACGCTGACCGGAGCGACGGTACAATCTCGCGCTTCTGATGGCATTGTCGGCGGGCACACGGCTGGGGCCTTACGAGATTCTTGCGTCCGTCGGGGCGGGCGGTATGGGAGAGGTCTACAAGGCCCGCGACACACGCCTCGAGCGCACGGTCGCGGTCAAGATCCTGCCGGCGCATCTCTCAAAGAGCGAGGAGGTCCGGCAACGCTTTGAGAGAGAGGCGAAGACGATCTCTTCGCTTTCCCATCCGAACATCTGCGCGCTCTACGACGTCGGCAACCAGGACGGGACCGAGTATCTCGTCATGGAGTTTCTCGAAGGCGAGACGCTGACCGACCGGCTCTCCCGCGGGCCTCTCCCCGCGGAGCAGGTGTTGCGCTACGGGATCGAGATCGCGGGGGCGCTGGACAAGGCGCACAAGCAGGGGATCGTCCACCGGGATCTCAAGCCCGGCAACGTCATGCTCACGAAGTCGGGCGTGAAGCTCGTGGATTTTGGGCTTGCATTCAGGCGGCCGCTCGACGCGGCCGGAAGAGAGCAAACGGCCGCTTCACTCCATCCCATGGCTGGGAACAGCCAATCGGCGATTCAAACGATGATCGGAGATCCTGCTCTGACTCAAGCAGGGACGATCCTCGGGACGTTCCAGTACATGGCGCCGGAGCAGCTCGAAGGGAAGGAGGCCGACGCCCGCTCGGACATCTTCGCGTTCGGCGCGGCCCTCTACGAGATGGCGACGGGGCAGAAGGCGTTCGCCGGCAAGAGCCAGGCGTCGCTCATCGCGTCGATCCTCTCCGCCGAGCCTCCGCCGATCTCGACCGTCTCGCCGATGACGCCGCCCGCGCTCGACCGCGTCGTCAAGACGTGCCTGGCCAAGGATCCCGACGACCGGTGGCAGACGGCGCACGACGTGATGCTGCAGCTGAAATGGATCGCCGAAGGGGGATCGCAGGCGGGAGTGCCGGCGCCGCTCGTTGCGCGCCGCAAGAGCCGCGAGCGCCTCGCCTGGGGCGTAGCCGCGCTCCTCGCCCTCTCGACGATCGCTCTGGCCGCCTTGTCTCTCGCGCGCCCGCGGGCGGTCCCGCGCGCGGTGCGCAGCTCGATTCTTCCGCCGGAGAAAACGACCTACCACTTCATCAGCGACGCCGGCGGGCCGCCCGCGGTCTCCCCCGATGGCTTGCAGATCGTCTTCACCGCGCGGGACGCCTCGGGCAAGGCCGACCTGTGGGTGCGGCCGCTCGACAGCCCCGCTGCGCGGGAGCTTGCCGGGACCAGCGGCGCGATGTACCCCTTCTGGTCGCCGGACAACCTCCACATCGGGTTCTTCGCCGACGGTAAGCTCAAGAAGATCGACGCCGCGGGCGGGCCGGCGCTCGTCCTCTGCGACGCCCCCGACGGGCGGGGCGGCGCGTGGAACAAGGACGGCGTCATCCTCTTCGAGCCGCATTTTCGCGAGCCGCTTTTCCGCGTCACGGCAAATGGCGGGAAACCCGAAGCGGCGACGAAGTTCGACGAAGCACGCAAGGAGACGACGCACCGCTTCCCCTCCTTCCTGCCGGACGGGAAGCACTTCCTCTACGAGGCGGGCAGCCACGCGGTCGGCACGGAGAGCGAGCTGCACTCGATCCTGATGGGCTCGCTCACGGGAGAGGCCCCGAAGCATCTCGTCAACGCGCGGTCGAAGGCCCTCTACGCCGCCGGACATCTTCTCTTCGTGCGGCAGAAGACGCTCATGGCCCAGGCCTTCGACCCGAAGAGCGGGAAGCTCTCGGGCGACCCCTTCCCGATCGTCGGCAACGTGCAGGAAGACCCCGGCTTCTTCACCGCGGTCTTCTCCGTTTCGGACAACGGCGTTCTCGCCTACCAGGAGGGGGGCGGGAGCGTGGACCAATACCAGTTGACGTGGTTCGACCGGAGCGGAAAGAAGCTCGATGCCGTCGGGCCGAAGGGAAACTTCGTCTATCCGCGGATCTCGCACGACGGCCGCCGCGTCGCGGTCGTGATGGGCGACCCGGGGGACGTCTGGATCGAGGACCTCGCGCGCAAGGTCTCGACGCGGCTGACCTTCAACCCGGCCGACGACGACTGGCCGATCTGGTCGCCGGACGACGGCCGCATCTTTTTCCTGTCCCAGAGAAGCGGCGCGGGCGACATCTATTCCAGGTCCTCTTCCGGAACGGGAAACGACGAGCTCGTCTTCTCCTCGCCGATGGGCAAGTTCCCGCGCGCGTTCACGCCGGACGGGAAAACGCTCCTCTTCGAAGCCCTGAACCCAAAGACCAAGTATGACCTGTTGACGCTCTCGCTTCCGGAACGCAAAGTCACTCCGTTTCTGCAAAGCGAGTTCGACGAGCTCCTCGGGGAGTTTCTCTCCCGATGGACGCTTTGTCTCCTACAGCTCCAACGAGTCCGGCCGCATGGAAATCTACGTTCAGCCGTTCCCCGGCCCGGGGGGCAAGTGGCAGGTCTCGACCAACGGAGGGACGGCCTCTGTCTGGCGGCAGGACGGGAAGGAGCTCTTCTACCTGGCGCCGGACCACAAGCTGATGGCGGTCGCGGTGAAGACGGGCGCGACGTTCGAGATGGAGGCGCCGCAGGCGCTCTTCGAGGCACGGCTCCGCGAGGACCCGGACCGCGAGTTCGACGTCGCACCCAACGGAGAGCGTTTCCTGATCGTCTCCCCCGGCGACGACTCGACGCCGCCAATCTCGCTCGTGCAGAACTGGACGGTCCTGCTGCGGCAAGGCAAATGATCGGCCAGACGATCTCCCGCTACCGGATCGTCGAGAAGCTGGGCGGCGGCGGCATGGGCGTCGTCTACCGCGCGGAAGACACGCGCCTCGGGCGGCAGGTCGCGCTGAAGTTCCTCCCCGAGGAGGTGGCGCAGGACCCGCAGGCGCTCGAGCGCTTCAAGCGCGAGGCGCGGGCCGCTTCGTCCCTCGAGCATCCGCACATCTGCACGATCCACGACATCGACGAGGCGGACGGCAAGGCCTTCATCGTCATGGAGCTGATGGAGGGCGAGACGCTGAAGGACCGGCTCGCCGCCGGCGGCGCGCTGAAAGCCGAGCAACTCCTCGAGTTCGGCGTCCAGATCGCCGACGCGCTCGACGCGGCGCACGAGCACGGCATCGTCCACCGCGACATCAAACCGGCGAACATCTTCGTCACGAAGCGCGGGCAGATAAAGCTCCTCGACTTCGGCCTGGCGAAGCTCGCGGCGGGGCATCCGGCGAACGCCCCGCCCGAGGGCGTGTCGTCGCTCGCGACCGCGGTTGTCGCCGAGAATCTGACGAGCCCCGGCACCGCGATGGGCACGGTGGCGTACATGTCTCCCGAGCAGGCGCGCGGGGAGGAGCTCGACAGGCGCACCGACCTCTTCTCCTTCGGCGCGGTGCTCTACGAGATGGCGACGGGGCGCCAGCCCTTCTCCGGCGGCACCTCCGCGATCATCTTCGACGCGATCCTGAACCGCGCGCCCACGCCGCCGGTGCGGTTGAACCCGGACCTTCCGCCCGAGCTCGAGCGGATCGTCAACAAGTCCCTCGAGAAAGACCGCGACCTGCGCTACCAGAGCGCCGCGGAAATGCGGTCGGACTTAAAGCGCGCCCGGCGCGACACGGAATCCGGCCGCACCGGCGCGGCCGCCGTCGCCGCCGCGCCTCCCGCCGCCACGCCCGGGGCGCGCAAGACTTTCCTCCTGACAGGACTCGTCGCCGCGGTCCTGGCCCTCGCCACCGGAGCGGCGTGGTGGCTGGCCGGCCGCCCGCGGCAGCCGTCCACGAAATCGGCCGGCGGGCGCACGACGCTCGCGATCCTCCCGTTCCAGAACCTCGGAGGGGATGCCTCGACCGATTACCTGAAGATCGCCCTGCCCGACGAGATCGCGACGACGCTCTCCTACATCCCGTCACTCGCCATCCGCCCCTTCGCCTCGACGCGCAAGTACGCCAAGGCAGACGTGGACCCCCAGGCCGCGGGCAGGGAGCTCGCCGTTGCCCAGGTCTTCTCCGGCCACTTCCTGCGCGAGGGGGACCAGGTGCGGGTCACCCTCGAGGTCACCGACACCGATTCCAACCGGGTGCTCTGGCGCGACACGCTCGGCACCGCGGCCTCGGACCTGATCGGCCTGCGCGGGCAGATCACGGCCCACCTGAGGCAGGGGCTGTTTCCGCTCCTCCAGGCCGACGCGTCCCGGGCCGAGTCCTCGACGCCGAAGAGTCCCGAGGCCTACGACCTGTACATGCGGGCCTCGGCGCTGTCGCGCGACCCCGCGCCCAACAAGGAAGCGCTCGAAATGCTCCAGCGCGCCGTCACGCTCGACCCGGCCTACGCCCCGGCCTGGAACGCCCTCGGCAAGCGCGAGTACTTCTACGCGACCTACTCCGACGGCGGCTCGGCCGCGCTCGAGCGGTCCCGCGCGGACCACGATCGGGCGCTGAAGATCGATCCGAACCTGATTGACGCCTCCGCTAACCTGGTGATCCTCCAGGTGGAAGGGGGCGACCTCGCCGGAGCGCTGGACGAGGCGTCGCGAATCGCCCGCCTGAGGCCGGACAGCTCCCGCGCGCGCTTCTCGCTGGCCTATGTCCTGCGATACGCCGGGGCCTACGAAGAATCTGCGCGCGTGTGCGACTCGCTCCTCGCGCTCGACCCGAAGGATCCCAACCTGCGTTCCTGCGCCATCACCTTCCTGCGCCTCAACAATTACGACCGGGCGATGGACTACATCCGGCTCGACGCCGGCACCCAGTGGGCGTACCTGGTCGAGCTCAACCTGCGCCTGAGCCAGGGCCGGCCAGCAGAGGCCCTTGCGCTCCTCGAAAGGTGGACGACCCCGGCCCGGCGACCCGAATCTTCGGGGCATGCCTGGAAGGACGGCCGCTTCCCGAAAACGATCCTGCGCTCCGCGACCTGGAATCCCAGGTCTCAACAGGTCGCGACTCCGAGCCGAAATACTTCGAGGCCGATCGCCTCGCCTACTGCGGCTACGCCGGCGTGGCCCTGCGCCTGCTGCGGCTCGCGGTCGAGGGGAATTACCTCGTGTATCCCGCGATGGACCGCGACCCCCTGTTCGCGAAGATCCGCGACACCGCCGAGTACGCCGCGATCCGCGCCCTCGCAATTGAGAAGCAGAAGAAGCTCGCCGCGCGGCGCGCGCCGCCGGCCGCGAAGTAGCCGGATAGAGTGCGGCCCCGCTCGTGAACGAGACCTCGCCCCTCCGGATCTCAAAAAAGGCTGTCGCCGTGGACCTGACGCTCGCGGGAGGCCGGCCGCGGCGCGTCCAGCTCTACCTCGCCGAGCATCGCGCGAACGAGTACCGGCGCCAGGACGTGCTCGACCTGCTCGAGAACGTCAACGCGTTCCTGCCGGTGCGCGACGCCCGGAGCGCCGACCGGGAGATCATCAACAAGGACGCGCTCCTCTGGATCGGAGTGCCGCTCCTCTCCTTCGGCACCGAGCCGGATTCCGCCGAGGAGCTCTTCGAGTTTCGCCGTCCGGTGCGCGTCGAGCTCCTGGGCACGAGCCCCCTCGACGGAGACTTTCTCTATTCGGCGCCGCGGGAGAGCACGCGGGTCGTGGACTACCTGAACCTGCCGGGGAGGTTTCTCCGGCTGTGGGCGAGAGACCGGCTGTACCTGATCAACAAGACGTTCGTCCTGCGAATCGTCGAGACGGGACCGGAGTAAGGCGGGAATGGCGCAGATCGATCAGCTCCTGGAGAGCATGGCGAAGTTCGGGGCGCAGGGAGCGCTCCTGACGAGCGGCGAGCGGGTCCAGTTAACGTTCCCGGCCGGGAACCGCTACGCGTCGCAGACGATCTCCCACGCCGGCCTGGTGTCCCTCGTCGAGGAGATCCTCCCTGCGGACGCGGAGCCCAACCCGGACGGCACGACGCAGTTCCACTACGAGGCCGCCGGGCTCTCGGTCGAGGTGTGCGTCGAGACCGGGGACGAAACCTGGAAGGTCTCCGTGAAGCCGCAGCAAGTCCACGCCGCTTCCACCGCGGTACCGCCGGAGACGCCGGCCGCTCCGAAGCCCATCGCGGTGCCGCCGGAGATGTATTACGGCGAGGTCCGGTCCGACGCCACGATCGAGAAGATGCTCCACCAGATGCTGGCGATGGGGGCTTCGGACCTTCATCTTTCGAGCGGCAGCGTCCCGCAGGTCCGCGTCCATGGAATCATCCAGCCTCTTCCGGGGCACGGGCCGACCAACGCGGATTCGCTGCTCGACCGGCTGAACGAGATCACCCCTGAGCGCAACCGCGAGGAGTTCGAGCGGCGCAACGACACCGACTTCGCGTACGCGATCCCGAGCGTCTCGCGGTTCCGCGCCAACCTCTTCCGCGACCGCAAGGGGCCGGGCGCCGTCTTCCGCGCCATTCCCTTCGAGATCCTGACGCCGGAGGAGCTCGGCCTGCCGCCGAGCGTGCTCCAGCTCTGCGACCTGACGAAGGGTCTCGTCCTCGTCACCGGCCCGACCGGCTCGGGCAAGTCGACGACGCTCGCGACGCTGATCGACCACATCAACCGGACGCGCACCGACCACATCATCACGATCGAGGACCCGATCGAGTTCGTCCACGAGAACAAGAAGTGCCTCGTCAACCAGCGCGAGGTCCACGCGCACACCGACTCGTTCAAGGACGCCCTGCGCGCCGCGCTGCGCGAGGATCCCGACATCGTCCTCGTCGGCGAGATGCGCGACCTCGAGACGATCGCGATCGCGGTCGAGACGGCCGAGACCGGCCACCTCGTCTTCGGCACCCTCCACACGACGACGGCCCCCTCGACGGTCGACCGCGTCATCGACCAGTTCCCCGCCGACCGGCAGGAGCAGATCCGCCAGATGCTCGCCGAGTCGCTCGACGGGGTCATCGCGCAGACCCTCTGCCAGAAGATCGGCGGCGGCCGCGTCGCGGCCTACGAGATCCTGATCGGCAACAGCGCCGTCGCGAACCTGATCCGCGAGGGCAAGACCTTCCAGATCTACTCCGTCATGCAGACCGGAAAGGCGCAGGGGATGATGACGCTGAACGACTCCCTCATGGCCCTCGTCCGGAGCAGGACCATCGATCCGCCCGAGGCGTTCCGCCTCTCCGTCAACAAGTCGGAGATGTCGAGCCTCCTCGTCCGCGAAGGCTTCATGGCCGCCCCGCGAACCGACCTGGCCTCCTGAGACGCAACGGCCCCCTCCTGTCATTCTGAGGAGCGAAGCGACGAAGAATCTGCTCCGGCGGTCGGCCCGGCGAGAGCAGATCCTTCGCTCCGCTCAGGATGACAGGGCAGGGATGACAGGGAGAAGCGGTCATCCGTCTTAGAATCCGCGGATGCTCCCGCCTCTGGACTTTCTCCTGGAACATGTGCGCCAGCCGGCGATCCAGAGGATGACGGAGTACCTGGAGCGGCAGAGCTATTTCGGGGTCTTCTTCCTGCTCTTCCTGGGCGCCTTCGGCCCGAGCCCGCCCGAAGAGTTCATCCTGCTCATCGCGGGATTTCTGGTTTTCAAGAATGTGGCGCGGTTTCCGTTCATGATCGGGGCGGAGCTTGCCGGAATCGTGGTCTCGGACTCGATCCTCTACGGATTCGGACGGCTCTTCGGGAAGAGCCTCGACCGGCACAAGTTCATGCGGAAGATCTTTCCGCCCAAAAAGGTCAAGAAAATCCAGGAGTCGTTCCACCGCTATCGGTACCGGTACCTCTTTCTGGCCCGATACCTCTATGGACTGCGGCCGGTCGTCTTCTTCACCGCGGGCGCGTCGCGCATGAAGATCGGCCCCTTCGTCCTGACCGACCTCGCCGCTTCGCTCGTCAACTGCCTGGCGTGGACGGGGCTCGGCCTCTATTTCGGCAGCCGCATCGACGACGCGATCCGGTTTTCGCGCGAATGGGAGGGAATCCTCGCCGGCGCGGCCGGGGCTCTCATCCTGTATTTCCTCGTGGAACGTTTTCTCGTCAAGCGCGGCATCGCGTCCGAGCGCTCCTTCTGGATCCGGCAGGCGACCGGCACGAAGATCGCCGCTGTCGTCGGCACAGTCGTCCTGACGATCCTGGTCGGGCGGTTCCTCTTTCCGCACGGAGTGCGGGAGGGACTGCACCTGCGGCGTTAACCGGTAGGTGGTGGGTGGAGGGTGGAAGGGGTGCGGGGACTTCCCTACCACCTACGACCTTCCACCTACCTACTTCGCGTCGTTTCGGAAGACTTTGCCGTCCTTCATGACGAAGTTGACGCGGGCGAGCTCCTTCACGTCCTTCAGGGGGTCGCCGGGGACGGCGACGATGTCGGCGTAGGCGCCGGGGGCGATGACGCCCAACTGGCCGGACATGCCGAGCAGCTCGGCGGCGTTGACGGTGGCTGTCTGGATCGCGGCCATCGGCGTCATGCCGAACTCGACCAGGTGCGGGAACTCCTGCGCGATCGGCTCGGTCCAGGGAAAGCCGCCGACGTCGGTGCCGAACGCGATCTTGACTCCCGCCTTCATGGCCTTCTGGAGCGACGGCCCGTGCAACGCGACGCGCTTGCTGTCGCGCTTGCCCGCCGGCGTGTCCGGCGGCTCGTTGTGTGAGTAGTAGACGCTCATCGTCGGGCAGTACCAGGTCCCTTGTTTCACCATCTGCGCGACGGCCGCATCGTCCAGTTCCAGGCCGTGCTCGATCGAGTCGCAGCCGCCGTCGAGGGCGCGATGGAGGCCGACGCCGTTGTATGCGTGGCACGCGACTTTCTTTCCCCAGCCGTGCGTCTCGTCCACGATCGCCTTGATTTCTTCGAGCGTCAGCGTCGGCTGCGAGACGAGGTTTCCCGCGGCGTCGAGCCAGGAACGGTGCGTCATGTACACCTTGATCCAGTCCGCGCCGTTGTCCAACTGCTCGCGCGCCGCCTTCCTCGCCTCGACCGGGCCATCCACGATCTGGACCCCCTTGGGCACGGCGATCTCGGGCGCGTACCCCTCCAGCGGATAGCCGCCGGAGGTCGAGATCGCCCGCGTCACGACGAACATCCGCGGCCCGGGGATGTGCCCCTCGTTGATCGCCATCTTGATGCCGACGTCGCCGTAGCCGGCCCCCTCGGTCTCGACGTCGCGGATCGTCGTGAAGCCCTGCTCGAGCGCCCGCCGCGCGGCCACCGCCGCCCGCGCCGCGCGGTAGGCGAGCGGGTACTTCAGGAGCTGGATGTCGTAGCCCCCTTCGGCGGGGACCTCTCCCTGCAGGAAGATGTGCGTGTGGCAGTCGATCATCCCCGGCAGGACCGTCGCGCGGGAGAGATCGATGACGTTGGCGCCGGCCGGGACCGGAGCCTTGCCGGCGTCGGTGACGCTCTCGATCCGGTTGCCGCGGACAACGATCACCTGGTCCTTGCGCGGCGCGGCGGATTTCCCGTCGATCAGCGCGCCGGCGCGGATCACCGTCACCGGAGACTGCGCGGCTACGATCGAAGCGAGGAACGGCAGGGCAATCGCGATCCCAAGGCTTCTCAAGCTCACGCCGGCACGCTCCCTTCCTGAAACGACAGGACCGTTCCCACCGTGCGGCCGTCCACTTTCTGCGGCCGGGAGAAGCGCTGGAGGACCCGGCCGTCCTTGAGCTTCACGGTTCCGGAGGTCTCCGTGTCCCGCCTCGAGTGCAGACCCATCACCATCTTGGCGAAGTCGCCGGAGTCCTCGACGCTGTCGAGGAGAAACGCGAGGAGCCGGTCCTCGTCGCGCGTCGCGGCGATCTCTTCGGGGACCCGCCACATCCGGACGAAGCTCGAGTTGAAATTGGAGATCTTGCCTCTCTCGTCCACGACGAGGATCCCCTCGGCGGCGGAATCGAGCGTCGCGCGGAGGAGCGAAAAGGACTTCTGCAGCTCCCGCTCCGAGCGCTTCTGCCGCGTGATGTCCAGGGCGATGCCGATGACTCCGCGGATCGAGTTGTCCGGATTGCGCAGTGGCTCGCAGTGCGAGGCGTAGGTGCGGCCGCTCCAGTCCACTTCGAAGCTCACCGATTCCCCGAGCAGCGCCTTGCGATGGGCCACGAGCGGAAGGAACTCCGGATCGGTCGTATGAAAGAAGTCGAAGAGCGTGACGCCAACGAACTGTCCCGGGCGGTGGCCGAGATTGGTCAGCCCGGCGCCTTCGGAAGAAGTCAACCTCAAGTCGGTGTCGGTGGACCACAGGACGGCCGGCATCTGGTTGACGATCAGGCGCAGGGTGGTGTCCCGCTCGTCGATCGCTTCTCTGGCTTCTTCCCGCTCCACTTTCAGGCGCCGCCGCAGCTCGAGTTGCGCGACGACCTGCCGAGCGAGCGCGCGCAGGGCCTCCAGTTGCTCCGGCGTCGGCTCCCGCGGGACGCGGTCGGCGACGCAGAGCGTGCCGAGCGCGTGCCCGGTGGGCGTGACGAGCGGCGCGCCCGCGTAGAACCGCACCCCCGGCTCACCGGCGACGAGCGGGTTGTCGGCGAAACGCTCATCGGAGCGGGCGTCGCGAACCACCATGACCTTGTCGTCCAGGATCGCGTGGGCGCAGAAGGAGATCGCGCGGGGGGTCTGGCTCGTCGTCAGGCCGACCTTCGACTTGAACCACTGGCGATCCGCGTCCACGAGCGAGATGAGCGCGATCGGCGTCGAGCAGATGCGGGAAGCCAGAAGCGTCAGGTCGTCGAACTTCTGCTCCGCGTCCGTGTCGAGGATTTCATACCGGGCCAGCGCGGCGAGCCGCTCCGATTCGTTCGAGGGTAGAGGTGCGGCGCTCATCACTTCGTCCTCCAGGGCGGGAGTCGAAGAATCATATAACCGCGGCAACGAGGGACTCCGAGGCGTCGCGACGAGCGCGGCCCGCGGCACGAAGGACTTCGGGGGGTTAGCGGGAAGGAGGCGCCGGGCATCCTCTCAGGACCGCCCGCGCGGCACTGGCCTGGAAATGTCCGCCCGACAGGGCGAAGGGTGCCCAGAGCAGCGTGTTCAGGGCGATCAGCAGGAGGATCGTCCATCGGTTCCATCTCTGCAGAGCCCGGCTGGCACTCATCTTCTTTTCCTCACCTCTTAGACGGACCCGACTCCCCGGAGGATTACGGCCGAGAACCGTTCTAAGATTCCCTGTTAGCGCGGTTCGGCGCCGGGAAGTCCCCCACCAGATGGGATTGAGCCGCTGACTCGAAAAGGAGCACCAATGCCTCTGTCGAGGAAGTCTCTGTTCTGCCTTCTGCTGCTGGCGATGGCCGCGGCGGGCCTCGCCGCGTCGCCGGCCCCGGCGACGAAGGCTCCGACGAAACCCGAGCGGGTCACCTCGGTCGAGGGGATCACGGAGTACCGGCTGGCCAACGGATTGTCGGTGCTCCTCTTCCCCGATCCGACCAAACAGACGATCACGGTCAACATGACGTATCGCGTCGGCTCGCGCAACGAGAACTACGGCGAGACGGGGATGGCGCACCTGCTCGAGCACCTGATGTTCAAGGGAACCCCGAAGCATCCCAACATTCCGCAGGAGCTGACCTCGCACGGCGCCCGTCCCAACGGCTCGACGTGGTTTGACCGCACGAACTATTTCGAGACCTTCCAGGCGACGGAGGAAAACCTGAAGTGGGCGCTCGAGCTCGAGGCGGACCGGATGGTCAACTCCTACATCGCGAGGAAGGACCTCGACAGCGAGATGACGGTCGTGCGCAACGAGTTCGAGTCCGGAGAAAACGACCCGGAGGGGGTCCTCGACCAGAGGGTCCTCTCGACCGCGTACCTCTGGCACAACTACGGCCACGACACGATCGGAGCGCGCGCGGACATCGAGAACGTGCCGATCGAGAGGCTGCAGGCGTTCTGGCGAACCTACTACCAGCCGGACAACGCCGTGCTTCTGATCGCCGGCAAGTTCGACGAGGCGAAGACGCTGGCGATGGTCAACGCGATCTACTCGCCGATCCCGCGCCCCTCGCGCGCGCTTCCCGCGACTTACACCGCGGAACCCACGCAGGACGGGGAGCGCTCCGTCACGCTGCGCCGCGTCGGAGACGTGCAGGCGCTGGCCTTCGCGTACCACGTGCCGGCCGGCTCGCATCCCGACGCCGCGGCCGTCGAAATCCTCGCCGAGGTCCTCGGGGACTCTCCGTCCGGCCGGCTCTACAAGGCGCTCGTCGAGGCGAAGAAGGCCACGGCGGTCTCGAGCTTCTTCCTCGACTTGAAGGAGCCCGGGTTCCTGCTGCTGCGGGCGGAAGTTCGGCAGGACCAGTCCCTCGCGGACGCCCGCGCGGCGATGCTCCAGACGATCGACGGCGCCGTCAAGACGCTTCCCACGAAAGAAGAGGTCGAGCGCGCCCGCGCCAAGATCCTGAAGAACATCGAGCTGACGATGAACTCGGCGGACCGCGTGGGGCTTCAGATGAGCGAGTGGATCGGCGCGGGAGACTGGCGTCTCTTCTTCCTGAACCGCGACCGCATCCGCAAGGTGACGCCGGAGGACATCGGGCGCGCCGCCGCGGCGTACTTGAAGCCCTCCAACCGCACGGTCGGCGAGTTCATCCCGACGCCGAAGCCGGAGCGGGCGGAGATCCCCTCCACGCCGGACGTGGCGGCGCTGCTCAAGGACTACAAGGGGGACGCGGCCATCGCCGCCGGCGAAGCCTTCGACCCTTCCCCGGCATCGATCGAATCGCGCACGCAGCGCTCGACGCTCCCAGGCGGGCTGAAGCTCGCGCTCCTGCCCAAGAAGACGCGGGGCGCCACGGTCGTCGCCGCGATGACGCTGCGCTACGGCGACGAGAAGAGCCTCGTCAACCGCACGACGGCGGCCGAGCTCGCGGGCGGGATGCTGACGCGCGGCACGTCCAGGCACACACGCCAGCAGATCAAGGACGAATTCGACCGGCTGAAGGCGCGGGTCTCGATCAACGCCGGCCCGACCCAGGCGACGCTCTCGGTCGAGACGACGCGGGAGAACCTGCCGGCGGTCCTGACGCTCGCGGCGGAGTGCCTGCGTGAATCCAACTTCCCCGCGGCGGAGTTCGAGACGCTGAAGCAGCAGATGCTCGCCGCAATCGAGCAGGGCAAGAGCGACCCGCAGCAGATCGCGTTTACCGCGTACCGCCGACACTTGAATCCGTATCCGAAGGGGGACGTGCGCTACGTCTCGACTCCCGACGAGGACCTGGCCGACGTCAAGGCCACGACGCTCGAAGATGTCAAGAAGTTCGCCGCGGATTTCTACGGAGCGTCCGTCGGCGAGCTCGCGATCGTCGGCGACATCGACGCGAAGGAGGCCGGCAAGCTCGCTCAGGACCTCTTCGGAAGCTGGAAGAGCCCGCGCCCGTTCGCGAGGGTCGGGAACCCCTTCCATGACGCGCCTTCCGTCCACCAGTCGTTCGAGGCTCCGGACAAGGCCAACGCGTTCTTCATCGCGGGATTGAACCTGAGCCTGCGCGACGACGACCCGGACTACCCGGCGCTCCTGCTCGGCAACTACATGTTCGGAGGCGGCTTTCTGAACTCCCGCCTCGCGACGAGAATCCGGCAGAAGGAGGGGCTCTCCTACGGCGTCGGCTCGCAGCTCCAGGCCTCGTCGCTCGACAAATCCGGGACGTTCTCGACCTTCGCGATCTACGCGCCGGAGAATGCCTCGAAACTCGAGGCGGCCTTCAACGAGGAGGTCGCCCGCGCCTGGAAGGAGGGGTTCGCGGCGAAGGAAGTCGAGGAGGCCCGCTCCGGCTGGCTCCAGTCGCGGCAGGTAGGGCGCGCGCAGGACGCCGCTCTCGCGCGCCTCCTCGCGCAGGACCTGTATCTCTCGCGCACGCTCGCCTGGGACGCGGAGCTGGAGAAGAAGGTCACGGCCCTGACGCCGGACGAGATCGTGTCGGCCCTGCGCCGCCACATCGATCCCGCGAAGATCACGATCGTGAAGGCCGGGGACTTCGCGAAAGCGAAGAGCGCCGCGCCTCCGGCGAAGTAGCGAAGGAGAGATCACTCATGAACTTCTCGATTCCGTCGGCCATCGCGGGAGGGTGTCTCGCCGTTTCCGTTCTCGCGGGCGCCGACACGAGGGAGGTCTCAAAACCGCCCATGGCGAAGAAGGTGACGCACGTGGAAACCCTGCACGGAGAGAAACTGGCGGACGACTATTTCTGGCTGCGGGACAGGAAGAACCCGGAGGTGAAGGCCTATCTCGAATCGGAGAACGCCTTCGCCGACGCGTTCATGAAACCGACGGAGGCCCTCCAGGGCAAGCTCTACGAGGAGATGCTCGGCCGGATCAAGGAGACAGACCTCTCGGTTCCGTACCCGCGGGGCAATTACTTCTATTACTCGCGCACCGAGAAGGGGAAGCAGTACCCGATCTACTGCCGCAAGAAGGCCGGGGGCTCCGGGGGACCGCAAGGTCCCCCGCCAGGCAGCCTCGAGGGCGCCGCCGAAGAGGTGATGCTCGACGTCAACGAGATGGCCAAAGGCGAGCGCTTCATGGCGGTCGGGGATCTCGAGGTCTCCGACAACGGGAACCTCCTCGCCTACACCAACGACAACGTCGGCTTCCGCGAGTACCGGCTCCACGTCAAGGACCTCGTGACGGGGAAGAGCTTTCCGGAAACCGTCGAGAAGGTCTCCTCCGTGGCCTGGGCGGGCGACAACCAGACTCTCTTCTACACGGTGGACGACGCCGCCAAACGACCCTACCGCCTCTACCGGCACGCGCTCGGCACGGACCCGAAGAGGGACACGCTCGTCTACGAGGAAAAGGACGAGATGTTCCGGGTCAACATCCACCGCTCGCGCAGCCGCAAGATGCTCTTCCTCGTCTCCGGCTCGCACACGGCCGATGAGTGGCGCTATCTCAGTGCGGACAACCCGGCCGGATCCTTCACGATGATCGCTCCGCGCGAAAAGGAGCACGAATACGCCGTGGACCACCGCGGCGACCTCTTCTACATCCGGACGAACAAGGGGTGCCGCAACTTCCGCGTCGTCACGGCGCCCGTCACGAGCCCCGGAGCGGGCGGGTGGAAGGAGTTTCTCGCGTGCCGGCCGGCCGTCATGGTTTCGGGTCTCAACCTCTTCGCCGGCCATGCCGTCGTGTCCGAGCGCGAGGACGGCCTGCCGCGCATCCGCGTCATCGATCTCGCGACGAACGCGGAGCACCGCGTGGATTTCCCGGAGCCGGTCTACGCCGTCGGCCCGCAGAACAACGAGGAGTTCGACACAAAGCTCTTCCGCTTCGGCTACCAGTCCTTCACGACGCCGCCGTCCGTCTACGACTACGACATGGCGACGAAGGAGCGCAAGTTACTCAAGCGCACCGAGGTCCTGGGCGGCTACGACCCGGACCGCTACCAGTCCGAGCGCCGCTTCGCGACGGCGAAGGATGGGACGAAGGTGCCGATCTCGCTCGTGTACAAGAAGGGGTTCGTCCCCGACGGCAAGGCCCCGCTCTGGTTAAACGGATACGGCTCGTACGGGGCGCCCTCCTTCGCGACGTTCAATTCCAACCGGTTCTCGCTCCTCGACCGCGGCTTCGTTTTCGCGATCGCGCATATCCGGGGCGGCGGCGAGATGGGAAAGCCGTGGCACGACCAGGGCAAGATGATGTCGAAGAAGAACACGTTCACCGACTTCATCGCGGTCGCCGAGCAGCTGATCGCGGACAAGTACACCTCCAGGGATCGCCTCGTCATCGAAGGGGGCTCGGCCGGCGGGCTTCTCATGGGCGCCGTCACGAACATGCGCCCGGACCTCTTCAAGATCGTCGTCACGCGCGTCCCCTTCGTGGACGTCATCAACACGATGCTCGACGAGTCTCTCCCCCTGACTGTCGGCGAGTTCGAGGAATGGGGCAACCCGAAGAAGAAGGAGGAGTACGACTACATCAAGTCCTACAGCCCGTACGACAACCTCGCCGCGAAGGCGTACCCGACGATCCTCGTCAAGACCTCCTTCGACGACAGCCAGGTCATGTACTGGGAGCCGGCCAAGTACGTCGCGAAGCTGAGGACGCTGAAGACCGACTCGAACCCGCTCGTCTTCAAGATCAACATGGCCGGCGGCCACGGCGGCTCCTCGGGGCGCTACGACCGTCTGAAGGAGCTCTCCTTCGACTATGCCTTCGTCCTGAGGGAGCTCGGCATCGAGCGGTAAGGCCCTCCCTACCGCTTTGTCATCCCTTCGCTTCTCTCTTTGTCATCCTGAGCGAAGCGAAGGATCTGCTCCGGTCGCTCGGCGCACCGAGCAGGGCAGATCCTTCGTCGCTTCGCTCCTCAGGATGACAGGGCGGAGTCAGGGTCGCACCCTCTCCTGGGTCCAGTCGGTTTCGATTGTGGGAGAGTGGGTCAGGGTCTGCAGGACGACGCAATACTGTTCGGTTTTCTCGCGCAGGACGCGGAGTTGGTCCGGCGTGGCCTGCGGGGCGGCGATTTCGAAGCGGAGGCGGATCGTCTCGAAGCCGACGGGGACCTCGCGGGAGACGCCGAGCGTGCCGGAAAGATCCAGATCCCCTTCCACGACGGCTTCGATCCGCTCGGCCGGGACTCCCAGCGCCGCGGCCACCATCTGGCAGGTGATCTGTGCGCAGGCGGCGAGCGCGCCGAGCAGGAGGTCGCCCGAACAGGCGGCCGTGCCGGCCCCGCCGACACCCGCGTGCGCCTGCGCTTCGTACACGGCGCGCCCGATGTCCACGGAGCACGCGATCGGAGTCGCGGTCTGTGATCCGCGGGCAGTCAGCGTGATGCGCGAGCTCTTCGGATCGCTGCGATAGCGCTCCTTGAAGGGTCTCTGAACGGACCTCAAATCCATCGCCGCCTCCTCACCGAAGATAAGATCGCGCGGGATTTCAATGCTGCTCCCATCCGGAACAAAGCTCGGGCCCTACGAAGTCCTCTCCCCGCTGGGAGCCGGCGGGATGGGAGAAGTCTACCGTGCCCGCGACACCCGCCTTGGCCGCAACGTCGCCCTGAAAATCCTGTCGTCCGACCTCGTGCTCGACAAGGAGCGCGTCGGCCGCTTCGAGCAGGAAGCGCGCGCGGCCTCGGCTCTCAACCATCCCAACATCGTCACGATCTACGAGATCGGGCAGGATGGTTCGACCCCCTACATCGCCATGGAGCTCGTCGAGGGAAAGACCGTGAGGGAGCTCGTCGCGGGGGGCCCGGTCCCTCTTGCCAAGGCGATCCTCTACGCGTCCCAGGTGGCCGAGGGACTCAACAAGGCTCACGCCTCCGGCATCGTCCACAGGGACCTGAAGCCGGAGAACCTCATGGTCTCCGACGACGGCTTCGTCAAGATCCTCGACTTCGGCCTGGCCAAGCTCGTTCTGCCGGCGAGCGACGACCGCTCGACCGCCGCAACGATCTCGGGGCTCGAGACGAAGGCCGGCGTCGTCCTGGGCACGGTCGGATACATGTCCCCCGAGCAGGCGTGCGGCCGGCCGCTCGACTTCCGGTCGGACCAGTTCTCTCTGGGAGCCGTGCTCTACGAGCTCGCCACCGGAAGACGGGCGTTTCACAAGGAGACGCCGGCGGAGACGCTCGCGGCCATCATCCGGGAGGAGCCTGATCCGATCGGCTCCGTGAACCCGAGGGCGCCCGCGCCGCTCGCCTGGATTGTCGAGCGCTGCCTCGCCAAGAACCCGGAAGAGCGCTACGCCTCGACGCGCGATCTCGCGCGGGACCTCGCGGCCGTCCGCGAGCGCCTGATGGAGGCACCTCCCGAGCCGCGCGCGCCGCGCCCCGCCGATCTTCCGCAGCAGCGGACGAGGCTCGTCGGGCGTGACAAGGAGATCGCCGCCGTCTGCGAGCTGCTGGGCCGCGAAGACGTTCGCCTTCTCACGCTGACCGGTCCCCCGGGAATCGGCAAGACGCGACTCGCCCTGCAGGTCGCGCAGGCGATGGCCGAGCGATTTTCGGGGGGCGTGTCGTTCGTGACGCTCGCGTCGATCGGCGATCCATCCCAGATCGTTCCCGCCATCTCTCAAACGCTCGGAGCCCGCGAAAGCGGAGGTCCGCCTCTCGAGACGTTGAAGGAGGAGCTGCAGAACTGGGCGAGGACCCCGATGCTCCTCCTGCTCGACAGCTTCGAGCACCTGATTTCCGCGGCATCGATCGTCGCGGAGCTCGTCGCGGCCGGGCCGCATCTGAAGGTGCTCGTGACGAGCCGTTCCCCTCTCCACGTTTACGGCGAGCACGAGTTCCCCGTGCCGCCGCTGGCGCTGCCGGACATCCGGCATCTTCCGCCGCTCGAGGCGCTGACGCGCTACGAGTCCGTGGCGCTCTTCCTCCAGCGCGCCGCGGCCGTCAAGCCCGACTTCGCGGCGACCGAGGAGAACGCTGCGGCCATCGCGGACATCTGCGCCCGCCTGGATGGCCTCCCCCTGGCGATCGAGCTCGCGGCCGCGCGCGTCAAGCTCCTCTCCCCTTCCCTGATGCGGACGCGCCTGGAGAGGAGACTGCAGCTTCTGACCGGCGGGGCTCGGGACCTGCCGGAACGGCAGCAAACGCTTCGGGGGGCGATCGACTGGAGCCACGGCCTCTTGAACGAAGCCGAGCAGCGGCTCTTTCGCCGTCTCTCGGTCTTCGTCGGCGGCTGCACGCTGGAGGCCGCGGAAGCGGTGTGCGACGCGCGCGGAGACCTCGGGCTCGACCCGCTCGAGGGGATGACGTCCATGGTGGACAAGAGTCTCGCGCAGCAGGTCGAGCAGGCAGGAGAAGAACCGCGCTTCGTCATGCTGGAGACGATCCGCGAGTACGCCCTGGAGCAGCTGGCGTCGAGCGGCGACGAAGCGTTGACGCGCCGGGCCCATGCCGCCTATTACCTCGTCCTGGCGGAGGAGGAGGCTTCCGGGCCGGGCGGGAACGCGGCGGCCGGGTGGCTCGAGCGCTTCGACGCGGAGCACGACAACTTCAGGGCGGCGCTGGACGAATTGACGCGGCGGGGCGACGCGGAGTGGGGCCTGCGCCTGGCGGCGAGCCTCTTCCGGTTCTGGGAGACGCGTGAATACCTGAGGGAGGGGCGGCAGCTCTTGGAGCGTCTCCTGAAGCTCCCGGCGGCGGCCCGCACCAAGGTCCGCGCCCGGGCTCTCTTTGCGGCGGGCGTCCTCGCCAGCGCGCAGGGAGACTACGCGGCCGCGCAGAGCCTCGAGGAAGAGAGCCTCGCGATCAACCGGAAATTGGCCGACCGGCAGGGCGTCGGTGTCTGCCTGAACAGCCTCGCCGTGAACGCCCGCGAGCAGGGGGACGTCGCGGCGGCCCGCTCGCTCTTCGAGGAGAGCCTTGAGATCTGGAAGGAGCTCGGGGATCGCGTCGCCGTCGCGCGGTGCCTGAGCAACCTCGCCAGCGTTGTCAAGGTGCAGCGCGACTACGCGCTGGCGCGTTCGCTCCACGAGGAGGCGTTGTCGCTCTTCCGGGAGCTCGGCGACCAGATCGGGAGTCGCCTGGGCGATCAACCACCAGGGGGACGTCGCCTCGGAGCAGGGAGACGCGGCGCAGGCGCGCGCGCTGTACGAGAAGAGCCTGGACCTCTTTCGCGCGCTCGGCGACCAGTGGGGTATCGCCGGGACCCTCGCCGACATGGGGACCCTCGCGTGCCGGCGCGCGGACTACGGTGGAGCGCGCCCGCTCTACGAAGAGAGCCTTCGGACCTTCGAGCGCCTGGGGCACCAGCGCGGCGTCGCGCGGCTGCTCGAGTGTTTCGCCTGCGAAGCGGCCGCGGAGGGGAAGCCGGAGCGCGCGCTGCGCCTGGCTGGAGCGGCCGCCGCGCTGCGCGAGAAGCTGGGGGCCCCGCTCGCGCGGGCCGAACAGACGAGGCTCGAAGCGAGCCTCGGCCCGGCCCGCGAAGCGTTGACGGACGGCAGGGGCGCCGATCTCTGGATGGAAGGATGGGCGATGCCGCTCGACAAAGCGGTCGAGATCGCCCTCTCCTGATTCACTCCGCCGTCGTCGGATCGATCATCTGGCGCACGAGCGAGATCCGGTTGGCGGGAAAGCCCCCCCGTTTCGCGTGTTCCCGGATCGCGGCCTCGTCGGGAGCGAGGTAGACGCAATACAGCTTGTCGCCGGTGACGTAGCTGCTCAGCCACTGAATTTCCGGGCCCATCCCACGGAGCACCTCCACGGACTTGCGGGCGGCAGCCTTCAGCTCGGCGTCGGACATGTTCCCCAACCCCGGGATCTCCCGCTCGATCACGTACTTCGGCATCGCACCCCCCTTGACCCGAAATGCTAACAGGGCCAGCGACCTCAAGAGCTGCGGTACGGACAGAGCTTCCGACTCTTCACGGTTCGGACGCGAAAAACTGTAACCCCTGGCTACCCCGTCTCGTCAGAAGGGCAAGAGGAGGTGGGGAAGGGCAGGTCCAGCACCGGGCAGGGGGGCGGCTGACTCCGATCGATACCCCTCCGACCGTTACCGCGAACTCAGACGGCACTGCGCCGTTTCGCCGCTCGCGGCCCGGATTCCCTGGGCTCTTCCCCGCCTCCCATTACTACCGTCGCTTCGCGCGCTCCGCGCCGATGTCGCCCTTCGGGCTCATCGCGCTACGGCGCTGCGCGAGCACCGGTTGCTGTGTTGGCGCTTGTACTTGTAGGGGAGGCGCTTGCGCCTCCCGCCTTCTAAGGAGCCGTGAAGCGCATGCCGGCGGCTGCCGGCGTCAGCTCCTCCGGGCCTTCCGGCGTCTTGGCCGGCTCTTCGCGGAGGCCGGGACCCTTCCCCCGGCGGCGCTCGACCCGCTCCCGCAGGCGATCGAGGAGGATGTAGAAGACCGGCGTGACGTAGAGCGTCAGCGTCTGCGAAAAGACAAGGCCTCCCACGACGGCGAGACCCAGCGGCTGCCGCGACTCGGCTCCCGCGCCGATCCCCATCGCGATCGGGAGTGTTCCCATGAGCGCCGCCATCGTCGTCATCATGATCGGCCGGAACCGCACGAGGCAGGCCTCGAAGATGGCGTCGTGCGGGCTCTTGCCTTCCCGCTGCGCCTCGATCGCGAAGTCCACCATCATGATGCCGTTCTTCTTCACGAGCCCGACGAGCATGATGATGCCGACGAAGGCGTAGATCGACAGCTCCGTGTGGAACAGCATCAGCGTGACGAGCGCGCCGACGCCGGCAAACGGGAGCGCCGTCAGGATCGTTACGGGATGGATGAAGCTCTCGTACAGGATCCCGAGCACCATGTAGATGACCGCGATCGCGACGAGCAGCAGAAGACCCAGTCCTTGCACGGAGCTCTGGAATGCCTGCGCGGTCCCCTGGAAGCTCGTCTGGATGGTCGCGGGAAGGTTCCGGCGCGCAAGCGCGTCCACGGCACCGACGGCCTCGCCGAGCGAAACGCCGGGCTTCAAGTTGAAGGCGATCGTCACGGAGGGGAGCTGTCCCGTGTGGGCCACCGTGAGGGGCCCGGTATTCTTCGTGATCGAGCCGAGCGCGGAGAGCGGCGCGAGCTGCCCCGAGGAAGCGCGCACGTAGAGAAGCCCGATCGAATCCGGGTTCGCCTGGAACTCCGGGGCGAGCTCCATGATGACCTGGTATTCGTTGTTGGGCGCGTAGATCGTCGAGATCTGGCGCGTGCCGTAGGCCGTGTAGAGCGCGTCCTCGATCTTCTGAGGACTGATCCCGACGGCCGCCGCCTTGTCCCGGTCGATGACGATGTTGATCTGCGGGTTGGAGAGCTGCAGGTCGCTCGTCACGTCCTGGATGCCGGAAATGCCGCGCATCTTCTGCTCGAGCTGCGGCGCGTACTTGTAGAGCTCCGCCGTGTCGGAGTCCTGGAGGGTGTACTGGTACTGGCTCTTGGAGAGGCTCCCGCCCAGGCGAATCGGCGGCGGCACCTGGAGGAAGGCCCGGATCCCCGTGATTCGCGCGAGCTTCGGGCGCAGGTCCGCGATGATCTCGTCGGCCGAGCGCTTGCGCTGCGACCGGGGCTTCAACTGCGCCAGGACAATCCCGGAGTTGCCGACGCTGATGTTGCCCCGCGGGCCGCAGCTGGAGAGGACGTTGGCGACGTCGGGATGGCTGCGCACGATCGCGGCGATCTCCTGTTGATGGATCTTCATCGCGGGGAACCCGATCCCCTGAGCACCTTCGGTGAAGCCGAAGACGAGGCCGGCGTCCTCCGTCGGGAGGAAGCCCTTGGGGATCTTCAGGAAGAGATAGCCGGTCGCCGCGAGGACGAGAATCGAGAAGACGAGCACCTTGCCGGGATGGGAGAGCACCGGCTTCAACGTCCTGCCGTAGAACGAGAGGATCGCGTCGAAGCCGCGTTCGGTCACGCGGTAGAAACGCCCGTGCGTCTCTTCGCGAGGCGGCTTCAGGAACCGGCTGCAGAGCATCGGCGTCAGGGAGAGAGACACGAAGCCGGAGACGAGGATCGCGACGCCGATCGTCACGGCGAACTCGTGGAAGAGCCGGCCGATGATCCCGCCCATGAAGAGGATCGGGATGAAGACGGCGGCGAGCGAGATCGTCATCGAAAGGATCGTGAAGCCGATCTCCTTCGAGCCTTTGAGAGACGCCTCGAGCACGCCCTCTCCGCGCTCCATGTGCCGCACGATGTTCTCGAGCATCACGATCGCGTCGTCCACGACGAATCCGACCGAGAGAGTCAGCGCCATGAGCGAGAGGTTGTCCAGGCTGTAGCCGAGCAGATACATGACCGCGAACGTCCCGACGATCGAGAAGGGAAGCGCGAGCGACGGGATGATGGTCGCGGAGAGATTCCTCAGGAAGAGGAAGATCACGAGCACGACGAGGCACAGCGTCAGCAGCAGCGTGAAGCGCACGTCGTCGACGCTGTTGCGGATCGACACCGAGCGGTCGTAGAGGACGTGCAGCGTGGCGGCGGCCGGCAGCTGCTTCTGGAACGTCGGAAGGAGGCGGCGCACCTGCCCCGCCACGGCGACCGTGTTGGTCCCGGGTTGCTTGAAGATCGCGAGCGAGATCGAGCGCTCCTCGTTGTACCAGGCGGCCGTCTTGTCGTTCTCGACGCCGTCCACGACGCGGCCGATGTCGGAGAGGCGCACGGGAGATCCGTTGCGGTAGGCCACGATCACCGGCCGGTAGGCCGAGGCCTCCGTCAGCTGGCCGTTGGCCTGGACGGTGAAGGAGGTCATCGGGCCGTAGAGAGTGCCCGTGGGCAGATTGACGTTCGCCCCCTGCACGGCAGCGGACGCCTCGTCGATGCCGATGCCGCGCGAGGCGAGCGCGCGCGGATCGAGCTGCACGCGCACCGCATACTTCTGCGGGCCGTAGACCTGGACCTGCGCCACGCCGGAGACCGTCGAGATCCGCTGCGCCATCATCACTTCGCCGTACTCGTCCAGGTCCGAGAGGGGCATCGTCGCGGAGGTCAACGTCAGGTAGAGGACAGGCGAGTCCGCCGGATTGACCTTCTGGAAGGAAGGGGGCGCCGGCATGTTGGGAGGCAGCTGCCGTCCCGCGGCCGAGATGGCCGACTGCACGTCGAGGGCCGCGCCGTCGAGGTTGCGCGAAAGGTTGAACTGCAGCGTGATTGCACACGAGCCCTGCGTGGAGGTCGAGTTCATGTTGTCGAGCCCGGCGATCGTCGAGAACTGCTTCTCGAGCGGCGTCGCGACCGAAGACGCCACGGTCTCCGGCGAGGCGCCGGGCAGCGACGCCGAGACCTGGATCGTCGGGAAATCCACGTTGGGCAGGTCGGAGATCGGAAGCAAGCGATACCCCATGACGCCGAAGAGCAGGATCCCGACCATGACGAGCGTCGTCATGACAGGACGTCGAATGAACAGCTCGGCGATGTTCATGAGGCTCTCCCTTCCGCCTGCTTGATCTCGACCTTCGTGCCGGGCGCCAGCCGCAGCTGCCCGTCGGTGACGACCCGTTCTCCCGGCTGGATGCCGTTGGACACGATCGCAAGCGAGCCGTGCGTCCGGCTGACGGTGACGGGCCGCGACTCGACGGTCAGGTCGCTCTTGACGACGTACACGAACTGCCCCGCCTGACCCGTCTGCACCGCCTGAGTCGGAACGACGACGGCGCCGGCCTCGGTCGAGAGCGTGAGCACGACGTCCACGTACTCTCCCGGCCAGAGGGCCTCGTTCCCGTTCTCGAACGTCGCCTTCAGCAGGATCGTGCCGGTCGTCGTGTCGACCGTGTTGTCCAGGAACGTCAGCTCTCCCGTCTGCTTGCGGGCGGAATCCCCGGAGGGGGCAGCCACCACGGCGAGCGTCTGTCCCGGCCGGGTCTGCCGGCGGATCGCGGCGAGCGAGGACTCGGGCACGGCAAAGGATACGAACACCGGCTGGATCTGGTTCAAGACCACGAGCGGCTTGTCATCGTTTCCCTTGACCTGGTTGCCGGGATAGACGAGGACGCTCCCGGCGCGGGCGGAGATCGGGGCGGTCACCGTGCAGTAAGAGAGCTGCAGCCTCGCGTTCTCCACCGCCGCCTCGTCGGCCTTCACCGTCGCGCTCGAGGCCGCGGCGTTGGAGCGGGTCGTGTCGAACTGTTCCTTCGTGACGTAGTCCTTCTGGACGAGATCGGCATAGCGCTTGACTTCGTTCTGCGACCACTGTGCCATCGCGCGGTCGCGCTCGAGTTGCGCGCGCGCCTGGGCGAGCGTCGCTTCGTAGGGGCGCGGATCGATCTGGAAGAGAAGATCCCCCTTCTTAACGTTCTGCCCGTCCTTGAATCCGACCTTCGTGACCTCGCCTCCCACTCGCGCCTTGAGCGACACGGTGGAAAACGGCTCGACGTGGCCGATCGCACGGACTTCCAGCGGCACGTCCTGCCGTACGGCGGTCCCGACGGTGACGGGAACCGATTCCTTTACGGTTCCCCGGGTGTCCTTCTTCGCGCAGCCGGCCGCGGTCAGGACGGCCGCCGAGAAAACGGCGGCGGACAGCAGGAGCCGGATCGAATCGCTCTTCAGATTGGTCGTCATGGAGTGCCCGTGCTTCCTTTCATTTCCGGGGTCAGAGCCGTTCCCGGGCCGGACGCGGGCGCCAGCGCGCCGGTGTCGTGCGCCAGTTGCGCCATCGCGAGGAACCAGCTTGCGCGCGCCTGGACTTCCTGGGCGCGGGCGTTGGCGAACGCGGTCTGCGCGGTCAGGAGGTCGAGGATGCTCCCGACCCCCGCCTTGTAGCGGCCGAGCGCGACCTCTTCGGACTGCTGCGCGCTCGCGTAGAGGTCCCGCGCCGTCTTGACCTGCTGCGCGGCGGTCTTGAGGTTGTAATAGCTCGTCCAGACCTGGAGGATCACCTGGTCCGTCAGCGTCTCAACCTGCGAGCGCGCGACCTGCGCGTCCTCGCGCGCCTTCAACGTGTCGTAAGTGTTCTTCCAGCCGGTGAAGACCGGAATCCGCAACAGGATCGTTCCCGAATACACGTCGGCATACGGGACGGTCGGCGAGTTGTAGAAGTAGTTGCGGTTGAGCGTTCCGTTGGCGAAAAGCGTCGGCAGTCCCTGCGCGCGCACGGACCGGACGTGGCTCTCCGCCGCCATGGCGGTGAGCCGAGCGGCGGCCAGGTCCGGCCGATCCGCCTCCGCCTTCGCGATCAAGGCGTCCACGGTCTCACCGACGGCCTCCACGTTGACTTGCGCCGGCAGCTCTCCGGCCTCGACCGGGATGTTGGCGGAGATCCCCATCGCGGTCGCCAGCGCCCCGCGCAGAGTCTGGATCTGTCCCTGGACCGACTCGAGCGCCAGCTCCGCTTGCGAGAACGCCGTTTTCGCCTGCAGCTCGTCGGCGATCGTCGCCACGCCGGCGTTGTGCCGTTCCTGCGCGGAGGTCAGGCTCTCGCGCGCGGCCTTCAGGCTCGCCTCCTCCGCCACGAGGAGCGCCTTGGCGGTCAGGTACTGGTAGTAGGACTGCTCGACCTGGAGCGCGACGTTCTGGATCGCGGCGTTGTGCGAATAATCGGCCGCGAAGAGCGTGCGCTTGGCCTCTTCGACGTCCGCGCCCGCGCCCGCCGAAGTCGAGCAGGAGCCACGTCAGGCTGACCGAGGGGCCGTAAGTTGTCTGCAGAAAGATGCTCCGCCCGCCGAGCGCCGCCTGCTTCTGGCGGTTGATCGATCCGTCGAGCTCGAGCGTCGGAAAGTACTCGGATCTCCTGGACCCCAGGTCCGCGGCCGCCGATTTAGCCTGGAACCAGGAGGTCCGGGTCAGCGGGTTGTTGCGCAGCGCGAGGTCGAGGACCTGGGAGAGCGACACCGTCGCGCCGGGCTGAAGGAATTCGGCCGGGATCGCCGGCACGGAGGGCGGTGTTGGCGGAGGCAGACGCGCTTCGGCGACCGGCTGCCAGGGACGGCCCGGCGCGGGGGACGCGCCGGCGTCCACGGAACCGCCGGGTGAAAGGGAGGTACAGCCGCCCGCCGCCACGAGGGCGGCGGCGATTCCCGCGGCGGCAACACTCCTCCTCATGCGCTCTGCCTTGCGATTCCGTGCGTGAAGATCCCGATGATCTCCGTGGCGAGGTGGTCGGGCGAATCGTCCTCGCTTCGAAAGAAGTTCGCGGCGCGAATCATGCCCCGGAAGAGCTCCGCGGCAATGCGGGGGTCGATGCCGCGAAACTCCCCCGAGGCGACACCGTCCACGATCGCCTTCCGGAAGAGGCCGATGATGTCCTCTCGCCGCCGGCGAAGCTCCGACTCCCGCATCGCGAACCGTCTCTCTTCGGTCTGAAGTAGCCTGAACAGGTGCCGCCGCTGCCAGGAGAACTGCAGCGTCTCGCGCGCTATTCGCTCGAGGCGCCGCGTCGCGGAGACTTCCCTGGAGGAGGTCCGGACGAGCCTCGCGTAGAGATCGTCGAACGCCTGGAGAATCGTCTCGAAGTAGAGCTCCTCTTTCGTCCGGAAGTAGCGGTAGACCGTCCCCTTGCCGACGCCGGCCAGCGCCGCGACGTCGTCGATCAGGACCTCGTGGAACTCCTTCTCGGCGAAGACTCTCGAAGAGGCGCTGAGGATCTCGTCTTTCTTGACGACCGTCTTGACCCGCGGCATCGGCGTATCCTATTTCGAAACTGACCAGTCAGTTCCATTATTTCTGGGAGGCTCCCATGGACAAGCCAGCGCCCATCAAGCCGACCATTCCGTCGCAAGTGCTGGAGCAGCTCGACATCCGGGTCGGCACGATCGTCGCCGTCGAAGACCTCCCCCGCTCCGAAAAGCTCGTCCGCCTGGTCGTCGATTTCGGTGATCACACCCGCCGGATCCTCGCCGGCATGAAACGCGAGCGCGCGAACCCCCGCGAGATCGTAGGCAAACAGGCTCTCTTCGTAGTGAACCTCGAGCCCCGAAAGATGCTGGGCGAGACGTCCGAAGGAATGCTCTTCGACATCGGATACGCCGACAGCATCACCCCGGTGCTGGCCGTCCCCGAACACCCGGTCCCCAACGGCTCGCGAGCGGGATAGTTCTCCTTCGCAGAGCCAGGCATGTCAGCAGTCTGCTGAAAAACCCGCCCCGACGTCGGGCCGCCTCCCTCGTCGGCACGCGACGGCCTGGCCGTAACAGTAAGTCCGGGCCGTCGCTGGTCGCTCAGTCGCATGGAGATCGAGGCGAGAGTCTCTCTGCGGCGTGCTCCTTCGCTCATCGCCTCCTCCGGGAGGCGTCCCGCCGCCGGGGCTACATTCCCGTGAAACCGCGCTGAAGCCCGGAGGCGACGGCGTTGCCCGGCAGCGGCCCTGTCCGAGGGCACACACCACGAACTCGGATTAGCAAGATGCCTCTGTGCCCTCGGACCGGAGCGGCGGCCAGGAGTTCTCAATGCGGCCGGGCCGCCGCGTGCCGCAGAGGGCAACGACGGCGACTCCGGGCGGGTTGTTCGAGAAGCTATTGTTGGCGGTATGGCATCCGCCGGCCGGCCCTACCTGGCGCTGCGGCATCGGGATTATCGGAGACTGATCGTTGGACAGCTCTTTTCGATGGTCGGGTCGCAGATGCAGGTGGTCGGGATCAACTGGCACGTTTATCTGCTGACGCGCTCGCCGCTGGCGCTGGGGTTCGTGGGGCTGACGCGCGTCGTGCCGATCGTCGCGTTCTCGCTCTGGGCAGGCGTCCTCGCCGACCGCTACGACCGGCGGCGCGTCATGATCATCACGCAGCTCTCCATGACGGCCGTCGCGCTCGCTCTCGCGGTCCTGACCTTCGCCCACCGCGAGACGCTCTGGCTCCTCTATGCGCTGAACTTCCTCTCCGCGGCGGCGGGGGCGTTCGACGGGCCGGCGCGGCAGGCGCTGCATCCCGCGGCTCGTGCCGCCCGAGGAGCTGCACCGGCGCCCTGTCGCTCAACTTCTCGGCGTTTCAGACCGCGATGATCGGCGGGCCGGCGCTCGCCGGACTGATCCTCGCCGGACACGCGGGGGCCTTGCCGATTCACGCCCGCCTGCCCGCCGAGGGAACGCCGGTCAACACGAATGCCCTCGCGTTGATCTATCTCCTGAATGCGCTTTCGTTTCTCGCTGTCATCTTCGCGCTCGTCACGATGCGGACCTCCGGAGCGCCGGAGAAGGCGCGGGCGACGACCATCCCCTGGACGTCCCTGAAGGAGGGGCTGCGCTTCGTCTTCACGACGCCGCTCATGGTCTGGACGATGGGACTCGACTTCCTCGCGACGTTCTTCTCCGGCTCGATGTCGCTCCTGCCGATCTTCGCCGACCAGGTCCTCGAAGTCGGCGCGAAGGGGTACGGATTCCTGGTCGCCGCGCCCGCGGTCGGTGCGCTGGCCGGTTCGCTCTTCGTCTCGTTCACCCCTCTCCCCTCGCGCCAGGGACCGATCTTCCTCGTCTCCGTCGCGGCGTATGGCGCGGCGACCGTCGTCTTCGGCTTCTCGCGCAGTTTCCTCCTGACGCTGCTCGCGCTCGCCGCCGTGGGTCTCTCCGACGCGATCTCGACCGTCATCCGCCAGACGCTGCGGCAGGTCATCACGCCCGACCGCCTGCGCGGCCGGATGACCTCCGTCAACGCGATCTTCTTCATGGGAGGACCGCAGCTGGGCGAAATGGAAGCCGGCTTGGTCGCGTCGCTCTTCGCCTCGACCGCCGTCGGCGTCACCGTCTCCGTCATCTCGGGCGGACTCGCGACGGTCCTGATCACCGCTCTCATCGCCGCTCTCGCCCCGAGCGTGCGCCGGTACGATGCACGCGAACACTTGGGTGCACCTCGCGATCCGGTTCCCGTCGTGCCACGATCCGCTCCCTGACGGGGGGACGGAGAGACTGGGGGACTGGGGAGGGACTGGGGGACTGGGGGACTGAGAATCTTCGCCTCTACCCCCAGTCCCCCACGTCTCCCACGTCCCCCAGTCGGCAACTCGACCGGAAGGACTCACCGGCGCCAGCGCTCTAGTGTACTAGTACTGTGGTACACTAGGCGCGTGCGCGCCCTCCGCGTCAATCCCTCCGACTCGACGCCGATCTGGAGCCAGATCGAGGAGGGTCTTCGCCGGCTCGTCGCCTGCGGGGCGCTCGCTCGCCGGCGCGGCGGTCCCGTCGGTGCGGGATCTCGCGCGCGAGCTCTCGGTCAACCCGGCGACGGTCGCGAAGGCCTACCAGCGGCTGGCGGAGGCGGGCGTGCTCGTCGGTCCGGCGCGGGGACGGAACGTATGTCGCGGACGCTCCGCGCGCGATGGCGCGGCCGGCGCGCCAGAAGGAGATCCGCGAAGGGGCTCTGCGCTACGCGAGCCTCGCGGCGACGCTCGGCGCGACCCGGACCGAGTCCGCCGACGAGCTCTCGGCCGCCTGGAGACGCCTCGACGAGTCGAAAGGAGACAAGCGGTGAGCGCCACGGAAGACTCCGTTCCCATCTCCGTCGAAGACCTGACGGTGCGGTACGGCCGCACGACCGCCTGCGCCGGCATCTCCCTCTCCGTTGCGCGCGGCGCCGTCTACGCGCTCCTCGGAAGAAACGGCGCGGGCAAGTCGTCGCTCGTCCGCTGTCTGCTGGGCCAGCAGAAGCCCGCCTCGGGCGGGCGGCGCTCTTCGGGCAGGACGCCTGGCGAGAGCGGGCGCGCCTCATGGCGGACGTCGGCGTCGTGCCGGAGGAGCCGGACGCGCCGCCGGCACTGACCGCTCGGGAGATCGCGGACTTCTGCCGCCGTCTCTACCCCTCGTGGGACAGGGCCGCCGTCGCCGGCCGCCTCGAGCGGTTCGGCGTGCCGGAGCACGTTCCCTTCGGACGCCTGTCGAAGGGACAGAAGGGACAAGTCATGCTCGCCGTCGCGCTCGGGCACGCGCCGCGGCTCCTCGTCCTGGACGATCCGACGCTCGGCCTGGACCCGGTCGCGCGCAAGGCGTTCTTCCAAGAACTGATCGGAGACCTGGCCGACCGGGGGACGACGGTCTTCCTGACGACGCACGACCTTTCCGGCATCGAGGGAATCGCGTCGCGCGCCGGCATCCTGAAGGACGGGCGCCTCGTCCTGGACGAGGAGATGGAGACGCTCAAGTCGCGGTTTCGCCGCATCCGCTACGGCAACGACCCCGGTGCCGAAGCGCGCGGCCTACGGCACGGAGCTCGACGCCTTCGAGGCCGTGCGAGTCAAGGTCCGCGGCTGGGGAGTGGACGCCGTCGTCTCCAACTTCGCCGATTCGAGCTTCGAGCGGTTCCAGGAGACCCCCGGCGTCGTGGACGCCGAAGTCTCGCCGATGTCGCTCGAGGAGATCTTCCTCGCCGTGGCGGGCGAGGACAGGGAGAAGAGATGAAGAGTCTGGCGGCGGTCGCCCGGCGCGAGATCGTCCAGCGCCGCGGGATCCTTCTCACGGCGCTCGTCGCGGGGATCGGGGCGGCGGGAGTGACGCTCTTTCCGTTTGAGCGCAGCTCGCCCCGTGACGCGCGCGAGGCCGCCGCGGTCGTGATCGCGCTCGTTCTGGCGGCCGGCACCGCGCTCGCGCTCGGCTCTTCCCTGATTCCTCGCGAAATCGCCACCCGCCGCATCGGATTCGATCTTTCCCGGCCGATCTCTTTCCTCTCCCTCTGGGCGGGCAAGCTCGGCGCGGCCGCCCTCCTCGTGGCGGGCGCGGCGTTCATCGCGGCCTTCCGACGGTCCTCGTTCATCGGGGAGCCGTCTCGAGGGACATGGCGCGCATCTTCCTCGCCGGTCTGGCGATCGCAGTCCTCGTGCTCCTTCCGATCGCGCACGCCGCGGGAATCGCCATTCGTTCCCGATCGGCCTGGCTCGCCGCCGACCTCGTTCTTCTCGCCGTCACCGCGGGCGCCGTGACCTGGACCGCGCGGCTCCTTCTCGCCGAAGCGGCTCCAGCCGCCGCGAGCCGCGGCCTGATCGCGCTCGGCGTTCTCCTTCTCGCGGCGCTCACGGGAGCCGGGTTCGCCGCGCTCGCCGCCGGACGGACGGACATCCGGGCGGCCCACGCCGCCTTGTCGAGAGTTCTCTGGCCGGCCGCGCTCGCGGCGGCGGCGCTCTTTGCCGTCTACGCGAAGTGGGCTGTCTCGATCACGCCGGGCGACCTCGCCTGGATCTGGTTGAGCCCTTCGCCGCGCGGCGACTGGACCGCACTCTCGGGGCGTGCCGCGTCGCGGGGCGAAGACGACGCGCTCTTCCTCTTCAAGACCTCCACCGGGCGGTTCGTGAAGGTCAGGAGCGGCGAGGCGCGGCCCGCCATTCTCCGCGGACGGCCGCGCGGCCGTCTGGCTCGAAGCGAGGCCGCGGCCTTTCCTTTCTCTCTCTCCTGTCGCGGCCCGAGCAGATTGGGAATCTCCCGACCCGCGCGTTTCTATCGTGTCGCTCCGCTCGAGAGCTCCGCGGAGCCGGTCGCCACGGATGTCCTGCTCTCCTCGATGCCGCGCGCCTGGACGGTGAGCGCGGACGGCGCGCGCGTCGCGGCGGTCAACGACGACGCCGACGTAACGTCCTCCACCAGCAAGGTCTCGGTCTACGACCTCTCGACGGGGCGGCTGCTCGCTGCGGCGGCGCTCCCGCCGAATATCGGAGCCCGCCTCGTGTTCATCGCGCTGGATCGACTCCGGATCTATCTCGAGGAGCCTTCCGGGAGCGCGTCGGCCGGGCAGGCGCGCCGCCGGCTCGGCATCCACGAGATGGACGTCGCCGGGAAGACCCTGGCCGAAACCGGAGAGATGGGGCCCTTCGAAGGATTTCTCGTCCTCCGGACAAACCCCGCCGCGTCGCGCGCGATCGCGATCGACCCGCGCGGAGGGCGGATGACTCTCCACGACGGGCGTTCGGGCCGGCAGATCGCGATCCTCTCCTCGGGAGAGAGGCGAAGCCGCAACGCCGCGTTCCTTGGAGACGGGCGCATCGCCGAGGTCGAGTCCAACGGCGCGGGAGCGCGCCTGCGCGTCTTTTCGCCGGAGGGCGAGGAGCAGAAGATGGTCTCTCTCCGGACCGGCGACGGCTGGCGGATCGCGCTCGGCGGCGAAACCGCGCCCGGGGTCGTCCTCGTCGCGCTCCGCTCCGTCACCGCCTCCGGGTGGAGAGACTCCGAATGCCTTCTCGTGGACACGCGAACCGGAGAGACGAGGTTGGCCGGCAAGCGGATCTTTCCAGCCGCCGCGATGGCCTGGTGGGGGCGTGACGACCCGTCCTGGTATCCCGCCGCCGGCAGCGAGGCGACCAGGCTCTTTCTCGACACGCGGGGCTCGCTCCTTCGCCTCGATCCCGTGACCGGAGCCCGCCGGGTCATCCTGGCCGGAGTCCCAGGAGGTGGTAGGTGGAAGGTCGAAGGTGGTAGGGAGGGGCCCCGACCTTATGTCATTCTGAGGAGCGTAGCGACGAAGAATCTGCTCCGGCTACCCCAATCACCAATCGCAAATCACCAATCACAAACTTTCTCGACCAGGGCAGATCCTTCGCTTCGCTCAGGATGACATGCAAAAAGAGTATCGTCCGCGTCGTGACGGGGTTCCTGCGTGAAAAAGACGAGCTGACCTGCGACGGCGTGCGTCTCTCCGAGATCGCGCGCCGCGAGGGGACGCCGGTCTACATTTACAGCCGGGCGGCGATCGAGGAGAAGTTCCACGCGTTCGACAGCGCGTTCTCCGTGGTCCCGCATCTGGTCTGCTACGCGGCGAAGGCCAACTCGAACCTCGCGATTCTGAAGCTCCTCGCGTCGCTCGGCGCGGGAGCGGACGTCGTGTCGGGAGGAGAGCTGCGCGCCTGCCTCGAGTCGGGGTTCCCGGCGGACCGGATCGTCTTCTCGGGCGTCGGCAAGACGGACGAGGAGATCCGCGCCGGCGTCGCCGCGGGCCTCCTCGCGTTCAACGCGGAGTCGGAGCGCGAGATGGAGAAGATCGACGCCGAGGCCGGGCGGCAGGGGAAGACGGCCCGCGTCGCGCTGCGAGTCAATCCGGACATCGACGCGAAGACCCATCCCTACATCTCGACCGGCCTGAAGCACAACAAGTTCGGCGTGGACATCGGCCGGGCGCGCGAGATCTTCGGCCGCTCGCGAGACTTCCGAAACCTGACGATGACGGGAGTCCAGGCCCACATCGGCAGCCAGATCCTGAAGACCGCGCCGCTCGAAGAGAGCGCGCGCGAGCTCGCGGCGCTCGCAGGAGCTCTCGCCGGTGAAGGGTTTCCCGCTCCAGACGCTCGACATCGGCGGCGGATTCGGCGTAGCCGGCGCGGGAGAGAAGCCGCTCGCCCCGGAGGACTACGCCGGCGCCGTCCTGCCCCATCTCGCCGGTCTCCCCTTCCGGATCCTGATCGAGCCCGGGCGCGCCATCGTCGCGTCGGCCGGCGTTCTCGTCACGCGCGTCCTCTACGTCAAGGAGAACCGCGGCCGGCGCTTCGTCATCACCGACGCGGGAATGAACGACTTGATCCGCCCCCCGCTCTACGGCGCGATTCACTCGATCGAGCCCGTCGCCCCTCCCAGGGGGAGCGACATCAAGACGGACGTCGTCGGCCCGATCTGCGAGACGAGCGACTTCCTCGCGCGCGACATCGTCCTTGCGGAGCCGGAGGAAGGGGACCTGCTCGCCGTCCGCGATGCGGGGGCGTACGGATTCGCGATGGCTTCCAACTACAACTTCCGCCCGCGCGCGGCGGAGATTCTCGTCGAGCAGGACGGATTCCGCGTGGTCCGCCGGCGCGAAACCTGGGAGGACCTGACGGCTCCCGAGCGGATCTGAGGTCGATCCATGGGCCACGGTTTTTCCAGCCCGGATAATTCACGGACACCCGGCCGGAACACGTGCTTCTCGCTGAGAGATCAGCCGGTTGGCGCAACGAAACCTCGTGCCGCCGAGGTACGCCTTGTTCCCGCGAGAGATTTTTCGTCGGGACGAGGAAGACCGACGACGGCGATGCCGGTGGCATCGCAGAGGAGGTCCGACGAAGTATCCGGCGGAAAAGATCCGCGGGACGGCCGGAGTCGTTCGTGAATTATGCGGGCTAGAACCGCCGCGGGCCGGATCGGGGCTCTCGCCCTCGCGGGCGCGATGCTCGTCGGCGCCTGTCGAGAGGCTCCTCGGCCGGCGCCCGGCCCGAAGAGCGTCCCCGCTGCCCGCCCCTCGATCCTGCTCGTGACGCTCGACACCACGCGCGCCGACGCGATCGGGCCCGAGGCCGCGGGGATCGAGACACCCGCGTTTAACGCCCTCGCGGCACGGGGCCGCCGCTTCCGCCAGGCCTACGCGACCGTTCCGGAGACGCTCCCCTCGCACGCCTCGATGATGACGGGACTCTATCCCGCCGGGCACGGCGTCCATGAGAACGCCCGTTATCTCTCCGCGGACCATCCGGTCCTGGCGGAGCGGCTTCGGCAGGCCGGCTATCGCACGGCCGGCCTTCGTTTCCGCGTTCCCGCTGGCCCGGCGTTTCGGGCTCGCGCGCGGGTTCGACGTCTATGACGACGAGTTGCCGGGAGGGGCAGGCCGAGCGCGCTTCCCGCGAGACGACGGACCGGGTCCTCGCGCATCTCTCCCAGGAGTCGAAGCGGCCTCTGTTTCTCTGGGTTCACTACTACGACCCGCATTCTCCCTACACTCCTCCCGAGCCCTTCCGCAGCCGTTATCGCCAGGAAGCCTTATCTGGGCGAGGTCGCGGCGATGGACGAGCAACTGGGGCGGCTCGTGCAGGCATTCGAGCGAACAGGCCAAGGGCCCGGCTCGCCATCGTGGTCGTCGGCGATCACGGCGAGGGGCTCGGCGAACACGGCGAGTCCCAGCACGGGAACCTTCTCTACCAGGCGACGATGCACGTCCCGCTGCTGCTCGTCGGACCGGGCATTCCCGACGGGCCTGAGCGATGAGCCGGTCAGCACGCGCAGAGTCTTTCACACGATCCTGGATTGGGCGGGTCTCGGAGACGCGAACAGCCTTCGCGGCTCGAGTCGAGGAAATCGTCCTGGCCGAGGCGATGAGACCCTTTCGTCGCGTTCGGATGGCAGCCGCAGGTGATGGCCGTCCTCGGCCGGCGAAAGGCGATCCTCGCCGGAAGGCTCGAGGTCTATGACGTCGTCGCCGATCCGGTGGAGGCCCACGATCTCGGGGCCGGCGCGGACGTGCCGCGGCCGCTCAAGCGGCCCTCCGCGACTACCCGGTCCCGTCGCCCGGACCGCCGCCGGCCGCCGGGAGCTCTCGCGCCGAAGCATCCGCAAGCTCGCGAGCCTCGGCTACATCAGCGCGCGGTCGCGCCCGTCGTGCGCAAGGACGCGCCGCGCCCTGCCGACATGAGCCGGCTCTTCGACCTCCTCGAGAAGGCGTCCGGCCTCTTCGCTCGCGAGGAGTACGCGCGGGCGATCCCGCTGCTGGAGAAGATCCTGGCGGAAGATCCCGAGAACCTCGACGCGGCTCTTCAGCCTCGCGACCGCGCACTCCGCCCTGGGACACGAGAAGCAGGCCGCTCGAGGCGTTTGGCCAGGGCCGCCGAGATCGCCCCCGACTCCCAGGATGTCCGCACCTACCTCGCGCTGCACTACGCGCGCGGCAAGCAGTGGGAGCGGGCCGTGCCTCTGCTCGAGCGGATCGTCGCCGAATCGCCCGATCGCCTGCCGGCCCTCGAGGCGCTCGCGGTCGTCCGCGAGCGGCAGGGACGAGCCGCCGAGGCGATCGCTCTGCGCCAGAAGATCTACGGCATGCAGAACGCCGACGCCGAAGGAGCTTGTTCGGCTCGGCCAACTGGCCATGAGCGCCGGCCAGACGGCGCTCGCCATCGAGTCCTTCGAGAGGGCGCGAGCCCTCCAGGGAACGCGCCTTCGAGCACGATCTCGAGCTCGGCGTTCTCTATCTCGCCGCCCGGCGCTTGCCCGAAGCGAAGGAAGTCTCTCGACCGGGTCCCCCCCTCAGCATCCGGATTACCCGATGGCGCTCTTCAAGCGGGCCCAGGTCAGCGTTCTTCTCAGGAGCCCGACCGCGCCGCGCGCATCGCGCTCGCCCGGCAGCGGGCCGACGCCACGACCCGCAAGCTCATCGCCACCGAGCGCCTGTTTCAGGACGCGGGCGCCCGGTAAGCGAATCTACCGCTGAAACGCGCGTTCCGCTTCACCAAACAGAAAGGGCCCGGCGGAGACCGCCGGGCCCTGGAGAGATTTCCGTTGCGGCTACGTCAGAAGAGGAAGCGGGCGGCCACCTGCAAACGCCGTGGATTGAAGTAATCCCTCGGCTTGTCCGAAGGTCGCGTCGTGGAACTGCGGGTCGATGTCGTAGCCGTCCTGGCTGGTTGAAGATGTTGAAGACATCCAGGGCGATCTGGACGGTGTACCGGGACGTCAGGTTGAAGTTCTGGGTGTAGTTCAAATCGACCTGCCAGTGGGAGGGGTTTCGCCGCGAGCCGGCCGGTTCCGCATAGCGGTCGGAGTCGCTCGTGCTCGTCGTCAGGCTCCGGTAGGGCTCGAAGCTCTGGATCTCCCACGGCTGCCCTGACTGGGCGACGAAGAAGAAGCCCACGCTGCCATTCCAGGGCAGAATGCGGGAGCCGTAGATCTTGACCAGATAGGGACGGTCGCCCGCGGAGATTGCCGTACTTGAAGTTCCAGAGCTGGCGTCCCGCGCCGTCGCCGATGTTGGACGACCCGATGAAGGTGTTCATGTCGTTGGCGGCCCCGGTCGTGTTGTCCTGGTCGAAGTTGCCGTAGTAGTGGCTGAACGTGACGGTGCCGCGGACGAAGGTCTTGCTTGCCCCGCCACTCCGCCTCCAGGGTGCCTTCGTAGTACTTCGTGAAACCGCCGTCGAGATCGGCGATGACGTAGCTCGACCCATTTGTGCACAGACCGGTGCACGTGGCCAAGATCTGAGCCCTCTGCGCGTTGAGGTTCGGAATGTACGGGCTCCTGGGGAATGCCGGGAGGCGGGTTGAAGTCGACTCGCGCGGTGTTGTTCGTGTCCTCCCAGAAGTGGGTCCCCTTGCGATACCGGCCGTAGAGCCGGGCGGAGAAGCTGGGGGCGATTCCCTGGCGGTGCCGACCGAGGAACTCATTGACCGTGTGCGGCGTCATGTCCGGCACGAACAGCTTGCCCGGAAGAGGAGCCCCGGGGGATGGCGGCGAAGAGCACGCCGTTCTGGTCGAAGGACGCGTCGATGAAGGTCCCGGTCAAGTTGCGATCCCACGAGGCGGCGCGCGGCAGCGAGCTGGCGGACGGGTTGTACTTCGCGTAGCTCGCGAAGACCGTATTCGTCCCGTCGTAGGCCCAGGTCACGCCGGCGCGCGGCTGGATCATCTTCTTGAAGGGGATCTGGTACATCTCGTACTTGTTTCCGGGCGCCGAGACGTATCCGGACAGCGTCGAGTAGTCGTTCTTCAGCCCCTGGCCGAAGAGCTTGTCGTTGCTCGCGAGCACGCCGAGGTTGACCGTCAGGTTCTTCCACCGGATCGCGTCGTTCAACTCGAAGCTCTGCGACTGCATTTCGGACCGGATCGGCGCCGCCTGGCCGGTCGTCTGCTGCTGGAACGTCGCGGTGAAGTAGGCCGACCTTTCCCCGGTCCCGGGGATCGGCGCGAGCCGGCCGCCGGGGATGCTCAGCAATCCCCAGCCGTTGGAGCTGCGGATCAGAGTCTCCCGATCCGAGAACCACTGGTAGCCCACGTGGATCTCATGCGTGACGTTCGTGCCGAGCGTGATGTTGTAGCCGCCCTGGATGGAGTCACGGTAGAAGTTGTCCTCGTCGAACTGGCTCCCGAAGCCCACGTTGCCGCCGCCGAGTTTCACTCCGTTGAGGTGTAGCCGTACTTGTCGATGAAGGGCTGAACGAACGCCTTGATACGCGGCGTCGCCGATGTCCCCAGCGGGCACCGTCAGCAGCCCCAGCTTGTCCAGGTTGGCGAGGTCCAGTTGCGTGCCGACCGTGAACGAGGGGACCGCGGTGGAGATGTTGTCCGGCCGCCCCTGCGTCGGGTTCGCGAAGTACGAGTACTTCAGGGTGGCGAAGCTCTTGGAGTTGATGACCCACGACGCTTCCCCGGTGGCGATCCTCAACTTGCCTTCGCTGCCGGTGCCCGTCGTCGGCGCGTCGGCCGCGCCGAAAAGGGCGCTCGTGTCCACCTTCTTGGAGTCGCGGTAGCTCAAGTTCAGGAGCAGGGACTGGATCGGCGTGATCGTCAGCTTGCCGAATCCTTCGTTGCGCGTGCTGTCGTACTCCGGAAGGTCGCCGTACAGGTTGGCTCGATTGTCTCTCTTGTGTTCCGGGCGGTAGTACGAACCGTAGAAGTACAGATTGTCCTGGAGGATCGGGCCGCCGAGGCTCAGCGTTCAACCAGCTCGCATCCTGGTCGTACCGGGACTGGATGCCGCTGTTCAAGCCCGCGGCCATGCCCTTGGTCTGGAACTGATAGCTGGCCTCGCCGTGGTACGTGCTGGTGCCGGACTTGCTGACGGAGTCGATCCAGAAGCCGCCGGATCGGTTGAAATCCACGGCCCTGGCCCCGCCGTTGACGACCGTGACCTGGGCGATGTCGTGGGACGCGGGCTCGGCGGAGAGGTTTCCGAAGAGGGGCAGCCTCACGTTGGCGCCGTCGAACAGATAGACGTTGTCCTGTCCGCTGCCTCCGGCGCTCGGCCCGCGCACGGTGTCCTCCGTGTACTGCACGGCCGGGATGAGCTTCTGCAGGTCGCGGTAATCCTGAGCGATCGGGAGCGCCTGGAGCTGCTTGGTGGACAGCCCGTTCGCGATCGTCGCGCACTCCTTGTCGACCAGAGACACCTCGGCCGTCACCGTGGCGCTCTCGGAGACCGCCTGCATGCCGAGCGTGGCGTCGGCGACGGTGTCCTGGTCGAGCTGGACCTCGGCTTTTCGGGTCACGCTCTTCATGCCGGAGAGATCGAACTTCAGCGTGTAGCTGCCCGGCGGGAGGGCGCGGAGCCGGTATTCGCCATTGGCCCCCGTGACGGCCACCCGTGGTCCGGGGAGAACGCCGGAGCGGGCCTCGACGGTCACCCCCGGAAGCGCGGAGCCGTCCGAGGCCGTCACCTTCCCGCGGATCGTCCCGGTCTGCTGGGCGCACAGCGGAATCGCGAAGAGAACGAGTGAAAGGAAGAGAAGCGAACGAAGCGCTTGGAGCACGCGAGCGGACATCGGCACCCTCCTCGAGTTAGCTCGGGCGAAATGTTTCGTCACTGCTTTTGTGGTGAAGGCTAATCTCGCCGAGGCCACCGGTCAAGAGGGAAGCGACCGGAGAATCTCGGAGGCTTCGTATTTCATCGCAGCGGACGGAACGCCTGCGTCTTGATCGCGAGCCACACCGGCCGCCCGGGCGTGAGCTCGAGCTCGGCCGCCGCCTCTTCGGTGACGCGGGCGCGCCAGGAAACTCCGCCCGCCCGCGCGAACACGAGGGCGTCGCGGCCGCGCCGGTCCACCGTCTCGACCTCGCCCGCGAGGACGTTCCTCGCGGAAACGCGCTCGAGCGGATGCGCGGCCAGGAGCACGTCCTCGGGCGCGAGGGAGTAGACGGCCCGCCCCAGCGGCGCGCCCGCCGGGACGTAGAGAACGCCGCCGCCGGCCAGACGTAAGCGCGCCGGGCCGGACGCCCCGCCCGCTTCGACGACGCCCTCGAGAACGTTGTCGAAGCGCGCCAGGGGATCGATCGTTTCGAGCTGGCGCGAAGACAGGGAAGACAGGAGGGGCGCGGCCGGCCCCGACGCCTCGACATGGCCCGCCCGCATCAACAGGGCTTCGCGCGCGAGCAGCAGGGCCTCTCCGACGTTGTGCGTCACGTACAACATCGGGATCCCCTTCTCGTCTCGCAGGCGCAGCAGGTACGGCAGGATGCGGCTCTTCAACTCCACGTCGACGGCAGCGAGCGGCTCGTCCAAGAGGAGCAGGCGCGGGCTCGTCGCGAGGGCGCGCGCGAGGGCCACTCGCTGGCGCTCGCCCCCCGAGAGCGTCGCCGGATGGCGCTTGAGGAGCGGCCCGATCTCGAGGATCGAGACCACTTCGTCAAACAGGCGCCGGCCGGCGCCGTCCCGCGGGAGAGCGAAGCGGACGTTTTCCTCCGCCGTCAGGTGAGGGAAGAGAAGTGAGTCCTGCGGCACATAGCCGACGCGGCGCCGCTCGGGAGGAAGCTCCACCGACCGCCCGGAGTCGAGAAGCGTCTCGCCGCCGATCACGACGCGGCCGGTCGCGCGGCGCAGCCCCGCGATCGCCTCGAAGAGAGAGGTCTTGCCCGGCGCCGGACGGCCCCAGGACCGCGATGGCGTCGGACTCGAAGACGACCCGGACCTCGAGCCGGAAGGCCGCCAGCGGAAGAACGAGATCGAGATCGATCACGGCAAGTCCCGCTCGCGCTGTCCGCGCCGCCTCTGCAGAAGTTCCGTGACCCAGACCGTCGCGAACGCGATCGCCGCGACGACGCCGACCAGCCGAAACGCCGCCGCGTCCTCTCCGACCTGCGTCCGGTGGAAGATCGCGAGGGCGAGCGTCTGGGTGCGGCCGGGGATGTTTCCGGCGACGAGGATCGTGGCGCCGAACTCGCCGAGCGCGCGCGAGAAGGCGAGGAGCGTTCCGGCAAGAACACCTCGCCAGGAGAGCGGCAGGGCGACATCCCGGAAGACCGCGCCCGGCCCTTGCCGAGCGAGCGCGCGATCGAGAGCAGGCGCGGATCGACCGTCTCGAACGCCGCGCGGGCCGGCCGAACGAGGAGCGGAAACGACATGACCGCGGTCGCGAGCGCGACGGCCTTCCACGTGAAGAGGACCTCGATGCCGGCCCGATCGAGGAGCCGGCCGAGCGGCCCGGAGCGGCGCAGGAGCTCGAGCAGGAGAAGTCCCACGGCGGTCGGCGGCAGGACGAGCGGGAGCGCGAGAAGGGTCTCGACGATCTGGTTGGCGGCTCCCCGCCCGCGGGAGAGAAACCAGGCCGCGGCGATGCCGGCCGGAAGGATCACGGCCGTCGACAGCAGCGCGATCCGGAGCGTCAAGAGGAGGATCGAGAGATCGGAGACCGGCAGAGCTACTCCTTCTCCTTCGACAGGACGAGGAATCCCGCCTTCGTGAACGCGGCGCTCGCCTCCTTCCCCCGGAGGAACGTCACGAAGTCCCGCGCGGCCGCTCGCGCCCGCGCCACGGCGGAAACCGAGTAGAGAATCGGGGGGTCGGCGCCGGTTTCAAACGCTAAACGGACCTTCTTCGAGATCCGCGCGTCAGTCGCATAGACGATCGCCGCCTCGACCCCGCCGGACGTGACCGCGGCCAGCGCGGCCCGCACGTCGAGTGTCGGGACCACGCGGTTCTCGACGTCCTTCCAGACTGCCGCCGATTCGAGCCACTTCTTCGCGTAGATGCCCGCCGGGACTCCGGCCGGATCGGCGAGCGCGATCTTCGAGAACTGGCGGAGGTCGCGCGGCCCGGTCACCTTGCGCTTTGAATCGAGGAGAACGACGACCGCGAGGCGGTTGGAGAGGAACTCACGCCTGTCCTCGCGGCGGACGAGCCCGGCCTTCTCCAGCGCGTCCATCTTCGCTGTGTCCGCCGAAAAGAAGACGTCCGCCGGCGCGCCCGCCTGGATCTGCCGCGCAAGATCGCTCGATGCTCCGAAGGAGAAGCGCACGGCTGTCCCGGTCTTCTCCCGGTAAGCCTTGCCGATCTCTTCGAGCGATTCCGTCAGGCTGGCCGCGGCGAAGACGAGGACCTCCTGCGCGCATGCGGGAAGCGCGAGCAGGAAGAGGAGGAGTCCCACGGCCATTCCCGGCGCTCGCATGTGCCGCTCCCTTAGAAATAGAGAAACTGAAGCTGAACGCCGATCCCGGGAGGTCTCGTCCGGACGGCGCGCCCCATGCGGCCGCGAGGAAACCACAACCGATATATTCCGTCAAGTATGTCGAGAAGGGCGCGAGAGGAGGGGAAGCAGGCGGGCGAACGCCGGGCGGCTCGCCGCGAGGCTCCGCCGCTCCATCTCCCGGTAGAGCGCCAGCGCCCGGCGGCCGTCGGGCGTCAACCTCGCCCCGCCGTGCTCGCGGCCGCCCCGGACCGTCTCGACGAGCGGCCCCGCGAAGGCCCGGTTCATCTGCCGCAACAGGTTCCAGGCCCGCATGTAGGACATTCCGAGGCGTTTCGCAGCGGCCCGCAGCTCCCCGTCCGCCGCGATCGCCTCGAGCAGATCCGCCTTGCCCGGCCCGAACGCGATCGCACCGTCCTTCAAGACGCGCAGCCGCGGCTTCAAGACGCACTCTCCCGACTTCTTCCCGGCCATCGACCGAGTCTATTCCGGCCAGGCGATCCCGCCGAAATGACGCCACGATTTTGTGGCATGATTCGGCCATATGAAAACTTCCGCCGTTCGCAACTTCCATCTTCCTCTCTCCGCCGAGCTCTATGAGGAGCTGCGCGAACAGGCGCGCCGCCGCGGGAGGCCGGCGACGGTCGTCGCCCGCGAGGCGCTGGAGGAGGGTCTGCGGGCCCGGCGGGCAACGGAGCTCCACGAAGAGATCGCGCAATATGCTCGCGAGCATGCCGGCACGCCGGCAGACCTCGACCCCGCCCTCGAGCAAGCCGGTCGCGAGCTTCTTGCCAGGAAGCGGCGGCGGCGTTGAAGCGCGGCGAGGTGTACTGGGCCGACCTTTCCCCGCGCTCCGGCTCGGAGCAACGCGGCCGCCGTCCCGTGCTCGTCGTCTCGCACGACGCCTTCAACCTGACCCCCGGTTGGAGATCGGTCATCGTGGTCCCGATTTCGACATCGCTCGCGCAGTCGGGCCGCGGCCCGACTGCGGTTCCTCTCCCCGCGGGCTCGGGCGGACTTGCCCGCCCGAGCGTCGCCCTCTGCCACCAGGTCACGACACTGGATCGGGAAAAGCTCGACCGGGGAATCGGCAAATTGACGCGCGCCGAGCTCGCCCGCGTCGGCGCCGGCCTCCTCGCGGCTCTGTCGCTGGAGGGCGAAGGATCTGCTCCGTTTGACCGGCTCTCGGGTCAAGAGTAGACTCCGCGGTCCCGCGGTGGGTGTAGCTCAGCTGGTTAGAGCGCCAGACTGTGGATCTGGATGTCGAGGGTTCGAATCCCTCCACTCACCCCAAGTGCTTTGCCATGAGTCTTTGCGCCCGTAGCTCAGTCCGGATAGAGCGTTAGCCTCCGGAGCTAAAGGTCGCGCGTTCGAATCGCGCCGGGCGCACCACACGTCGCTACGCGAGCGAGTGGGATCTGCGCCGTCGGCGCACCGGCGAGCGGCTCGGCCGGATGCGGCCTCGACCGCTCGCCTGATCCCTCTCGCTCGCTTCGCTCCCGCGGCGCGCGCCTCCTCCCTCGGTTACTTCGGGAGACTTCGCGCGCCGCGAGCTACAGAAGAGTCGTTCTGAGAAGGCATTGGGACCGCTCTCCCACCCCCCTGTCATCCTGAGCGAAGCGAAGGATCTGCTCACGTCGTACGCGACGGGGCCTTCCATTGATGTCGGGTTCAGATCCATTGGTGGCGGACTAGCCAGGTCTTTACGAGCTGGGTCAGGAGGACGTAGGAGAGGAGGGTCAGGGCTAAAAGGGGCCAGTAGAGCGGGGGGAGGTGGGTGAACCCGAGGTAGGCCCCGAGTGGCGTCAGGGGCAGGGCGATTCCGACGGCGATGATGCAGAGGGACATGAGCGTCAGCGTCCAGGACGGGCGGCTCTGCAGGAACGGGATCTTCGTTGGTTCGGATGATGTGGATGATGAGCGTCTGCGTCAGCAGGCTCTCGACGAACCAGCCGGTCTGAAAGAGGCTCGCGCTGTGCGCGGCGGCCGCGGGCGTGGAGACGTTCCAGCAGTGGAAGACGTAGAGCATGATGAAGTAGGTCGTGTAGTCGAAGATCGAGCGAGCACGGGCCGATGAAGACGATGAAGCGCGTCAGGCTCCGCATGTCCCACGGCTCGGGTCTCGCGACCTGCTCGGGGTCCACGGCGTCGGTCGGGATCGCGGTCTGGCTGATGTCGTAGAGAAGGTTGTTGGCGAGGATCTGAATCGGCAGCATCGGCAGGAACGGCACGAAGACGCTCGCTCCGAGCACGCTGAACATGTTGCCGAAGTTGCTGCTCGCGCCCATGCGGATGTACTTCAGGATGTTCGCGAAGACCTTGCGCCCCTCGATGACCCCCTCCTCGAGCACCATGCAGGGACTTCTCCAGCAGGATCATGTCCGCCGATTCCTTGGCGATGTCCACGGCGGTGTCCACGCTGATCCCGACGTCGGCGGCGCGCAGCGCGGGGGCGTCGTTGATGCCGTCGCCCATGAAGCCGACGGTGTGCCTGCGCGACTGCAGCGCCCGGATGATCCGCTGCTTGTGGGCCGGGGACACGCGGGCGAAGACCGTGGTCTTCTCGGCCGCGTCGGCGAGCTCCTGCGTCGGTCATCTTCTCGACCTCGGCTCCCACGAGCACGAACTCGGTCGTCGAGCCCGACCTCCCTGCAGATCTTGCGCGCGACGAGTTCGTTGTCGCCGGTGACGACCTTGACGCCGACGCCGTGGGCCTGCAGCGCCTTGATGGCCGCGGCGGCGGTCTCCTTGGGCGGGTCGAGGAACGCGACGTAACCGTTCAGGATCGAGGTCGCGCTCGTCCGCCTTGCCGTAGGGCGTGGCATCGCCGGCGACGACGCCGCGCGGCACGATCTCCTTGCTGGCGATCGCGAGCACGCGGAAGCCGTCGGCGCTCAGCCTCTCGTACTCCTCCTTCAGCTCCTCGATGAGGATGCTGTCCATCGGGAACGGTTCGCCGTCGAGCTCGAACTCGCTTGCAGCAGGCGAAGATCGCCTCGGGCGCTCCCTTGCTGATGATGCGGTCCTTGCCTTCCGGGGTGCGGACGACGACCGACATGATGCGGCGCTGAGAAGTCGAACGGGATCTCGTCCACCTTCGCGTAATCGGGGATGTGCGCCTGCCGTGCGGTCTCCCGGTGCGCGAGCACCGCGCGGTCCAGCACGTTCTTCAGCCCGGTCTGGAAGTGGCTGTTCAGGTACGCCAGCGCGAGCACCTCCGTCGTCCTCCTGCAGCACCACGTCGCAGTGCTGCTCCAGGATGACGTGGTCCATGCGTCAGCGTTCCGGTCTTGTCGGTGCAGAGGACGTCCATCGCGCCCAGGTTCTGGATCGCGTTGAGGCGCTTGACGATCACCTTCTTGCGTGACATCGCGAGCGCGCCCTTGGAGAGGCAGACCGTCACGATCATCGGCAGCATCTCGGGCGTCAGCCCCACGGCCACCGCCAGGGCGAAGAAGAACGCCTCGCCCCAGTTCCCCTTGGTCAGCGCCGTTGATGACGAAGACCAGCGGCACCATCACCAGGATGAAGCGGATCATCAGCCAGGTGAAGCCGGCAATCCCCCGGTCGAAGGCCGTCTGCTGCGGCTGCTCCGACGAGCGCCTGCGCCATGCCGCCGAGGTACGGTCTCCTGGCCGGTGGCGACGACGACCGCCAGGGCCGATCCGCTCTCGACGCTCGTGCCCAGGAACGCGATGTTCGTCAGCTCGAGCGGCGCCGGCCGTCGCGGCGTTCTTCTCGACCTCGAATTTCTCGACGGGAAAGCTCTCCCCGGTCAGCGAGCCCTGGATCGACGAACAGATCCTTGGCCGAGACCATCCGCACGTCGCCGGGGATCATGTCCCCCGCGGCGAGCTGCACCACGTCGCCCGGCACGAGCTGCGAGACGGAGATTTCCCGCGGCGCGCCGTCGCGGAGCACGGTCGCCGTGACCGAGATCATCGCCTTCAGCTTGGCGGCAGCGCGGTCGGCCCGGGCCTCCTGAATGAGCTTCAGGCCGACTCCGAGGAGCGATCATCAGCGACATGACGACCCCGGCCCGGTCATCTCCGGTGGCAAAGGAGATGGCCGCGAGCACCGCGAGGAGGACCACGAGCGGATTGATCACCGCGTGCCAGAGCAGCTTGCCGAACCCCGGCCGCTGGTCCTTGGCGAGGACGTTGGGCCCGTGCTCGGAGAGTCGCGCTTCCGCCTCTTCGCTGGTCAGCCCTTCGGGCCTCGTGCCGAGGCGCTCGTAGACGCCGGCTGCGTCCATCGCCGCGCTCTCGACGACGACGCGGGACACGCGGATCTGCGGTCTCTCGCGGCGAATGCCGGTGAAGAGACCCTTGGGGAGGATCGCGGTCCGAAGAATCGACATGCTCAGATTTTCAGAAACGCAGCATCAAGCGAGACAAACACGATAGTCCCTCCGAACCCTTCCGAAAGGACGATCTCTGCATGACGGGAATTACGCGTTTCCTTACGGCGTGATCGAGATGCCGAGGATGAGGCCGAACCGCGGACCGTCGAACCAGCCGACCGCCACCGCGAAGTCCAGGGTGTCGTTGCGGGTCACGGCGTAGTTTCCCCCGGCCGTCAGCTGGAGCTGCTTCTCGACGCGGCCGCCGTCGTGGACCTCGGCTCCGTTCAAGTCGAGGCCCAAGCGGAGCCTCTCGGAAAGGTCCCGGGCGGCGGAGAGCCCGCCGATCAGGATGCGTCCGGGAGTGTGGATCCCGACGACTCCTGTCTGCGTGTTGCCGGCGAACTGGATGCCCGCGTTGGCGTGGACCTGCGTGCCTCCGAAGGTCTTCTGGAAGATCGCATTCAGACCGTAGTCTGTCAGGCCGGACCCGAGCTGCTTCTTCTCGCTGCCGGTCGGAAACTCCGCGGCGCCCGTGACGGTAATCGCGGGCCGCGCGCCGTCGGGCGCCTCCTGAACAAGCTTCCACTTCGCCGCGAAGTCGAGGTCGCCCAGGCCGAAGACGCTCGGCATTCCGGAGCCGCGGGCGTTGCCGATCGCGATGAGGGGGAAGTCCATGTTGACTTCGAGGCCGTCGAAGAGTCCGTACTGGATGACGAAGTTGCTCGTGTCCTGGCGCAGGTTCGGGTGCGCGGACTTCTGAAGAATGTAGAACTCGTTCGCATACTCGAAGTGGAGATGGCCGCGCTCGGTCACCTCGGCGTCGTCGGTCGCGAACGGCTGCTGCGCGGCGGCGGCCGCGGTGCCCGCCACCGCGAGGACGGCGACGAGACCGAGGCGCTTCCAGCGGGCCGGGGAATTGCGGTGTCCTTGCATCGCCCCGATCGAGATCTCCCGTATCTGACTGAATTGGCCGGGCTTCTTCCACGAGTGTAACGGAAGCGCGGGCGGCCGTTGGTTTGACCGGACGACGCGATTCGACTACCTTGAACCGGCGTGCGCGGCGAGCATCGCGGTCGGCGAGAGGTCGCTTGCGCGGGGACGATCCTTCTTCTCTGCGCCGCGCTCCGCGCGCAACCAGTGACACCGGAATCGGATTCGACCGATCTGGCGGCGCTGGGAGCGCTCTCCTCCGCCCTCAAGACCGAGGCGAAGCGCTATGTCGCCGATGGGGGAGCGATCCTGCTCGGGCCCCTGCACTGGGACCGCGGCAGCTGGACGCAGGCGCTCCTCGCCGCGGCGTCCGTCGCGCTCCTTTCGACGCAGGACGCGCGCCTCGACACGGCCTTCCAGCGGAATCGCTCGGGCAAGACCGATTCCTTCTCGTCGGCCGTGACGCCCCTCGGCTCCTATGCCGGAGTCGGCGTGTCGGCCGTCTCGCTCGGCGTGGGTCTTCTGTTCCAGAACGCGGAGCTGCGGGATACCGGCCGGGACGCCGTCGAGGCCGAGCTCTTCGCGGCAGGAATCGTCACGCCGATCCTCAAGAAGACCATTGGCCGGCTGCGCCCGGCGCAGGGGAGCGACGCGGACGAATACCGCCCTCTTTCGAGCAGCGAGTCTTTCCCTTCCGGGCACGCGACGGAGGCGTTCGCCGTCGCGTCCGTCTTCGCCGCGCGCTCCCGCGGCTGGGTCGTGCCGGTGATCGCCTACGCGCTGGCGAGCGGCGTCGGCCTCGCGCGGATGAACGACCGCGCCCACTTCGCTTCCGACGTCGTCGCCGGCGCGTTCATCGGTACCGCGATCGGCCACAGCGTGGTGCGCCGGCATGCGCCCGAGGGCGAGAAGTCGCTTTCCTGGAACCTCGTGCCGGTCACTACGCGGCACGGCGCGGGGCTGGGAATCCGCTTCGAGACCGGCGGGCCATAGCCCCGGAGGGGTCAGGTCTTGCGGGCCGCGGCTTCACCGGCCGTCACCCCGTCCTGCCGGCCGCTCGCTTCGCGAGACGTGACCTGCGGCCACGGCCGGCGCTAAAGTGAAGCGAGGGGAGACCCCTCGCGCTCCCCCGCGGGGGAGAGGGGGAAGACCCCCTCGGCGTACGCGATCTCCGCCCCGGCGTCCGGGATCTCGCGCACGAGGCGGCCGTAGGTGCGCGCGACCGGAAGGAGCAGGAGCCCGCCGGCCGCGAACCCGAGCATCGCGCCTCCCGGCCCGCCGCGCGCGAGCCAGTCGTCGATGAGCACGACCCACCCGACGCCGACCATCGATCCGAAGCCGAACGTGAAGTACTCGACCGCCGACAGCGATCGGCTCAAGTGGCCGGACTCGGGTTTCATCGCCGCGATACTCTAAGTCCGGTGAAGAAACGGCTCTCCCTCTCACGGCGGACGCGCCCTTTCGGGGAGTCGGTCATCCGCGAAATGACGCGGATCGGCGCGGAGGTCGGAGGCGTCAATCTCGCTCAGGGGCTTCCGGACTTCGACCCGCCGAAGGAGTTGCTTGACGCGCTCCCCGGCATCTTCGCCGACTCAACGAACAACCAGTATTCCTTCACGTGGGGCTCGCCGGAGTTCCGGCAGGCGGTCGCGGAGAAATGCGCCCGCTTCAACGACATGAAGGTGGACCCGAAGCACGAGGTGACGATCACCTGCGGCGTCTCGGAGGCAATCGTGGACGCCCTGCTCGGCCTGACGGAGCCCGGCGACGAAGTCGTGATGCTCGAGCCGTGGTACGAGAACTACCTGCCGGCGTGCGTCCTGGCGGGGGTGCGGCCGCGCTTCGTGCCGCTTCGCGAGTCCGATTACGCGCTCGACCTGTCGCGGCTCGGCAAGGCCGTCACCAACAAGACGCGCCTCCTGATCCTGAACACCCCGGGCAATCCCTCGGGCCGCGTCCTCTCCCGCGAAGAGCTCTCGGAGATCGCGCGCCTCTGCCAGCGCTTCGGCATCATCGCCGTCGTGGACGAGATTTACGAGCACATCTGGTACGAGGGACACCGCCACGTCTCCCTCGCCTCGCTACCCGGCATGGCGGACTTGACCGTGACCGTGAGCGGCCTCGGCAAGACGTACGCGGTGACCGGCTGGCGCGTCGGGTGGGCCGTCGCGGCCGCGCCTCTCACGGCGCTCATCCGCAAGGTGCACGACTACGTCACGCTCTGCGCGCCTTCTCCCTTCCAGGCCGCCGGCTGCGTCGCTCTCGCGCTCCCGGACTCGTACTATGAAGACCTGCGCCGCGAGTACGCGAAACGGCGGACGATCCTCCTCGACGCGCTCTCCGCCTCCGGCCTCGACTTCACGCCGCCCGAGGGCTCCTATTACGTCATGGTGGACGCCAAACGGCTCGGCTGGAAGGACGACTGGGAGCTCGTCAATTTCCTCGCGCGAAAAGTCGGCGTCCTGGCCGTTCCGGGCTCCTCCTTCTACACGCGCCGCGGAGGCGGCAAGACCCGAGCCCGTCTCAACTTCGCCAAGAAGGAGGCGACCCTGCTCGAGGCCGTCAAGCGCCTTTCGAAGCGAAGCTTGAGGTTCAGCGCTTAGCGCAGTCCGTCCATCAGGCAGAGATCCGCAGCCGGCCCTTTTCTTTGCGCTAGCTGCCGGAATCGCTGCGCGAGACGTGGATGTCTCGATAGAGGCGCTGATAGCCGCCGCACTCGGCCCGCAACTCGTCCATAAGCCGGTCGAAGCGCTCCTCGCCGCGGATCGAGTTGAGAAACGAGTCTCGCTCGAAGAAGCTGTAACAGGGGAACCCGTTGCGTGCGGCGTCGGCCAACCAGTCGAGCGCCCGCTCCTTCTCGCCGATGAGGGCGTGGATGCAGGCGAGGTCGTACTGCACATGATGGTAGTGGCCAAAGGACTTCGTCTGGCCCGCCGTCAGCGCGATCTGTTCGCGCGCCCCGGCCTCGTCGCCGCGCGCCGCCGCGATCAGCCCGCGAAGGCTGCTCGCGAGCGGGTCGCCGGGCACCCGCCGGGAGGCCTGGTCGGCCCTTCCCAGGGCGGACTCGAAATCGCCGAGCCTCAGGTGGCAGAGCGCGATCTGGTAGTCGCCCCACGCGGCGGGATTGCCCCGCTCAGCCGCGAGAGAGAGCTCGAGGGCCTCCGCGTTGCGCCCCTCAAGATACCGGCAGAGGCCCAGATGGGCCTTGGCCAGCCTGTCATCCGGGTTTGTCGCGAGGGCCTGCCGGGCGTGCGCGGCGGATTCCTCGAGCATCGCCACGTGGAACAGCACGACCCCGAGCCGCTCGTGCGCCTCGGTCAGGTTGGGACTGCCAGCGATCGCGGCCAGGAAATCGCGGATCGCGCCGGCGTGGTCGAACCCTCGCCGCGGAGTCCACGCGAGAATCCCCTGGAGGTATCGGCCTTCCGGGAGTCCCGGCTCGATCGCGAGAGCCCTGCCGCTCATCGCCTCGGCGCGCTCCAGCCAGTCACGGTCCGGATCGAACGTGAACCCCATGCGCGCGTAAGCCGTCGCGAGCCCCACCAGGGCGTGCACCGAGCCTGGGTCTTCGCGGAGAGCCTTCTCGAAGTCTTCGATCGCGGCGTTCACGTCATCGACCCGCGCGAAAAGGAGATGAGCCCGGGCCTTGAGATACAGCTCGTTCGCCTTTCCGGCGGGACGCGCCGCGCGGGCGAGCCGTTTCTCGTCGGCCGGCGACAGCTCGACTTCCAGCGCCTGCGCGATCCTGCGCGAGACCTCGTCCTGCATCCGGAAAATGTCGTCGAGCGTCGTGTCGATCTTCGATCCCCAGAGGGACCGGCCGTCGGCCGTCGCGATCAACTGCACGGTGACGCGCAGCCGGGGACCGGAACGCTGGAAGCTCCCGTCCACGACGGCGTCCACGCCGAGCTCGCGCCCCGCCTGCTCCGGATCGACCGTGCGATCCCGGTAGCGCAGGATCGCGGCCGTGGGGCGCACGAGGAGCGACTTGACGAGCGAGAGCTCGGTGATCGTGGAATCCGCGAGCCCGAGGCCGAGATATTCGTTCTCGGGGTTGCCGGCGAGGTCCTTGAAGAAGAGAACCGCGACCGAACGCCGCGACTCCGCCGGTCCGACGGCGTCTCCCGCCGGCCGGGCGCGCGGCGGCCGCGTCCCTTCGACCGCCTCGATGGCGAAGGCGAGATCGCGCGCGAGCTGAAACCGGGCCTCCGGATCCTTCTCCAGGCATCGGCGCGCGATGCGCTCGAGCGCCGGCGAGGCGAGCCGGGCTTCTTCCGGCATCTCGGGAGGCTCGTCGCGCAGAATCGCGGTCAGGGTCTCCGCCGGGCTGTCGCGCCGGAACGGCCTGGCTCCCGCCAGCATCTCGTAGAGGACGGCGCCAAAGGAGAAGATGTCCGAGCGCGCGTCTGCGGGCTCACCGCGGACCTGCTCCGGCGACATGTAGCCGACCGTGCCCAGGATGACGCCGGGCTCGGTCAGTTGAGCCGGGACGATCTCAGTGGGAATCGCCGATGGGCTTTGTTCTGCCATGCGGTGTCCTGCAGCGGCCGCCTGCTCTCTTCCGGTCGCGTCGAGCGACCGCTCGAGAGTCCGCCGCGCGAGCCCGAAGTCGAGGATCTTGACGTAGCCGTCCTTCGTGACGAACAGGTTCTCGGGCTTCAAGTCGCGATGGATGACTCCCCGGGCATGCGCAGCGGCCAGACCGCGTACGATCTGCGCCGCGTAATCGGCGGCTTTGCGCGCGGGCAGCGCCCCGGCGGCGAGCTTCTCGCGCAGCGTCTCGCCTCCGAGAAGCTCCATGACCGCGAAGGAGATCCCCTCATACCGCCCGAAGTCGAAGATCGAGACGATGTTGGGATGGGAGAGGGCCGCGACCGCGAAGGCCTCCCGCTCGAATCGCGCCACGGCCTCGGTGTCGCTCGCGAACCGGTCCGGCAGGACTTTGATGGCGATCTCGCGGCCGAGCCTGGCGTCGCGCGCCCGGTAGACCTCGCCCATGCCTCCCGCCCCGAGCGGCGCAAGCACCTCGTATGACCCCAGACGAGTCCCGGTGGAAAGAGCCATGGAAGGCGCGGAATTCTAGCGCAGGGGATAATCCGCCGCCCATGGAATCGCTGCGCGTGGGGCTTCCCACTCTCGTGCTGATCCTCGTCTATCTGGCGGGGATCAACGTTCTCGGGGCCTGGATCGGCCGCGGACAGAAGAACGCGCGCGACTATTTCCTCGGCAGCCACGCGATGCCGTGGTGGGCTGTCATGGGCTCGATCGTCGCGACGGAGACTTCGGCGCTGACGTTCCTCTCGATCCCCGGCGACGCCTACCGGACCGGGTACGCCTTCCTCCAGCTCGTCTTCGGCTACGTCCTGGGGCGGATCGCCGTCTCCTTTCTTCTGTTGCCGAGCTATTTCCGGGGAGAGCTCGTGACGGTGTACGCGCTCCTGGAGACGCGCTTTGGCCCGGCCGCGCGGCGGTTCACGTCACTTCTCTTCATGGTGACGCGCGTCATGGCGGCTTCCGTTCGCCTCGCGGTGCCGGCGATTCCGATCGCGCTGATCCTCGGGATCCCGATCTGGGTGGCCGTCCTGATCCTCGCCGGCGCGACCGCGCTCTACACGTTCCTCGGGGGACTGAAGGCGGTCATCTGGATCGACCTGATTCAGGTCTTCGTCTATCTCTCGGGCGCGCTCCTCGTTCTCGGCTTTCTCCTCTCGCGCCTTCCGGGAGGACTCGCGGGGGCGCTCGCCGCCAACGCGGCCGCGGGGCAGCCGGCCCGTCTCTTCCATCTCGAGCTCGATCCTTCGCGCCCCTACACGCTCTGGGCGGGCGTCATCGGCGGGACGTTCCTCGCGATGGCGAGCCACGGCGCCGACCAGTTGATCGTGCAGAGGCTGCTCGCCTGCCGCGGCCTGAGAGACGCACAAAAGGCGCTCATCGGGAGCGGCTTCGTCATCTTCGCGCAGATGGCGCTCTTCCTCACGATCGGCGTTCTGCTCTTCGCCTTCTTCCACGGCCAGCCGATCGATCCGCTCGCTCCGGGCGCGTTCCGGGCGCCCGACGAGGTCTTTCCGACCTTCATCGTCCGACACCTGCCGGGGCTCGTCTCGGCCTACCTCGTCGCCGGGGTCTTCTCCGCCGCGATGTGCTCGGAGTCTTCCGCGCTGAACTCGCTCGCCGCCGCGCTCGCGCACGACGTCGTCGGCCCGCTCGCCGGGAGGGAGCGCCTGGAAGGCAAGAGCGGGCTCGTCCTCGGGCGGGGCCTGACTCTCTTCTGGACCGCGCTGCTGGCGCTCCTCGCCATCGGGTTCTCACGACTGTCGCAGTCTCAGCCCGCGGTGCAGGTCGGGCTCGGGCTCCTCGCGGTGACGGCGGGAGGACTCCTCGGCGCGTTTCTCCTCGCGATCTACGCGCGGCGCGCCCGCCAGTCCGACGTCCTGTGGGGCGTGACCTGCTCGACCGTCCTCATGCTTGCGCTCTTCCTCGGATCGAAGGGGTGGATCCCGTTCCCGCTCGGCCAGAAGATCGCGTGGCCGTGGTACTCCCTTCTCGGCTCCGTCATCGCCGTCACGGTCGGCGGGCTTCTCTCGCTGAGGCATCCATGAGTGAAACCGTCGAAGCCGTCGTCATGCCCGCGCCGGGGAAGCCGCTGGAGACCCGGCGTTTCGCCGCGCCCAGAGCCCGGCCGGGGGGCGCGGTGCTCGAGACCGTCGCGACCGAGGTCTGCGGCACCGATGTGCATCTTCACCACGGAAGGCTCTCGAGCGTGCCGTACCCGATCATCCCGGGACACGTCAATTGCGGCCGCGTCCTCGAAACGAATGGGCCGCTCGTGGACGTCGAGGGACGCGCAATCGAGATCGGAACGCTCGTCACCTTCTTCGACGTCTTCGGCACCTGCGGCAACTGCTGGCACTGCCTCGTCGCGAAGACCGCGACGCGCTGCCCGCACCGCCGCGTCTACGGCATCACGACCTCGGCGCAGGACGGGCTTCTGGGCGGATGGACAGAGCGGATCGAGATCCTGCCGGGCGTGAAAGTCCTGCCGCTCCCCGAGGGGATCGATGCGCACGATTTCATGGGGGGCGGCTGCGGCCTGCCGACCGGCTTCCACGCGGTCGAGCGCGCCGGCATCGCGATGGGCGACACCGTCGTCATCCAGGGGAGCGGCCCGGTCGGCTTGAACGCCGCGATCTTCGCGCAGCTCTCCGGCGCGCTCCGAGTCCTCGTCGTCGGGGCTCCCGCGGCTCGCCTCGAAGCCGCGAGGAGACTCGGAGCGGAAGACGTCCTCGACATCACCGACGCTTTTGAGCCGCCGACCGCGTCACCTGGGTCCGCGGCCGCACGGGGAGGACGCGGCGCCGACGTCGTCATCGAGGCCTCGGGTAATCCCGCGGCGCCTGCCCGAGGGGCTCGAGATGCTGCGCGACGCCGGGCGCTACATCATCGTAGGCCAGTACACCGACGCCGGCGATGTGACGCTCAACCCGCATCGCCACGTCAACCGCAAGCACGCCACGATCCTCGGTTGCTGGGGCTACGAGTTCACCCACCTCCACCGGGCCCTCCAGCTCATGGCCCGCCACAACGAGCG
>CAWFIK010000008.1:0-381433 GCA_963815865.1 uncultured Acidobacteriota bacterium | reverse complement strand
GGGCGCCGGACGATTTCTCCGGCACTTCGTGGTTCGTCAGCGTGTCGGCGTCTGGAAGGCCGATTCCCACGAGACTCCGCGCCCCCGGACCTTGACCGATCCGATGCTCCTGGTTCCGACCTCAAACGGCTTGCGCATTCCGGGCATGTAGCGCGCGAAGCCTCGCGCCATGAACCGCCCCAGCGCCAGCGGGCCTCTGCCTCCGCTTCGAAGACGGTCAGCGACTTCATCGGGTCCGGCTCCCCGGCGAGGTTCCGAAGGCGAGCAGGAATCTCACCGTCGCGTCGCGGAGGCGCTCCGCCGCCAGCTTGCCCGCCTGATGGGACGACAACACATGGCCGTCGAATTCGCCGATCTTCGGAGCGGGCCACCGCTGATCGACCTCGACGGCGAGGTCCTGCAGCCACAATGCGGCCAACTCGATCGTCTTCGCTTCCAGGCCCGGAGGGTCTTGCGTGACATTCCGGCGGGCGCCGAGAATCCACTCGAGGTTCGCGTACGGCTCGTCCGGGAAGCGAGTTTCCGCGCCTCCGCGTACCGCTCTCGCAGCCGGGCGAACGACTCCCGCTTCTCCGAGTCCTTGCGCATGTCGAATTCTGTTTCCTGCGCCGGCTTCACTGCGCGCGCGTAGACGGCGGCAGCGGGATCTGGCGGGTGAATCGCGAGACCTGGCCGGGGTCTCGCCTCCCCGGAATCGGCTCGGCTGAATGCTCTTCACGTCCCGACAAAACTCGCACTTCACGGTCCCGTCCTGACCGATCACGGTCGTGTTGGTTCGGCCACAACCCCGGCAATTCCAGTTATGCATGACGTCTTCCATGGTCACCCGCTTTCTCGCCGAAATACCGGCGACGGGCGCGTGCCGTTCCTGGAAGGGCGTCCGCTGGAGGGGATCGGAGGAAAACAGTCTACCACGCGGCTCCAAAGCCCGTTCGCGCAGGGACTTCCCGCGGAGCGATCGATGTCCCCGGGCGTCTTCGTCGCAATCCGCGCGACGACCGGCTGGTCCGCCAATTGCCCCGCGCTCGATGAGCACCTTACGGCTTTCTCAGTGGAACGATGCGTCCTCGAGACGGCGGAGCAGACCCGCTGAGCTTCGGAATGATCGGGCAGAAGAAGACCGAGACGTGAGAGCAAAGCCACGCGTCGGTGACCGGGCCCGGCGGCTTCACCGGGACAACCGGCCCGCGGGCAATCGTGGCGGCTAACAAGAGTGTAGCAATCATTTCTCGAAACTCCTTGACGCGATCAGCGCCGGTTTGTCACATAGATATGCTTCGCCGAGAACACGCCATTCGGCGAGGGGGCCCGTCCATTTCTTGATCGGAACGCAAACGAGAGCGGCATTTCCGCCGAGCTCGGCCGTCCGGAATCTGAGAACGTATTCCGGCCAGGCCGCGCCCATCGGTCTCTTCGCGGGATCCGCCGGCGGGCCGTCATAGAACCGTTCGCTCACAACTCCAAGCAATAAGCAACTCTCGAGCTGCTCCGGGCTCATCGCGACCCGCACGTCGTGTGCGCGCGTCCATATCTCGGAGTCGCGATTCAGCTCCGTTTGTGAGCGGACGTCGCGGTGGATGGCGCACCCGGTGAGCAACAAAGGGACGATCGCCGCCAGAAGGATTCTCTTCATAAGACACTCGCTTTCTGCCGAGAACCGGCGGCGGGCAACTCAGGATTTGCTGGATTCGTTCCGTCGGAGGGAGTCGGAACTCTTACGATAGGGCGCCCTCGAACGCGCGTCCAATCGTTTGTTCCGATGGAGTTGATCGGGCCAGCCGACGCTGCCCGGCGGTCGGCCGGCCCCCTGGAATCTGTACCCTACCCGTTGTCGTGGAGATGGATGACGGCCTTGACCTGATTCTTGTTGTCGATCAGGCCGACATGGCCTCCGATCGTGACATACCTGTGATTGCGCGCGGGCGGCGGCAACTGGCGGGTCAGCTCTTCAGGCGCCGCGTGCATCTTGTTGCGAAGGCCGTTATCGAGAACGGCGCCCTCATGGAAACGGGACTCCTCTTCCGCCGATAGCCGGTCTTCATTCCTCAAGCCCGCCGACGGATGGTCCCGGTGGTGGCCGTACCACTCGCGCGTCACCTGTTGGTCATGATTGTCAAAACCGTCATGCCCGCGCCGGTCGCCCCGGCCTGCTGTCGTGCAGCCCGAGAAGATGAGCAAGGCCGCCGCCAGTCCGATTGCCAGGTTGTGTGTCTTCATTGCAATCTCCTTGATCTCTGAGAGACAAAGCCGGCTGGCTCCGCGCCGCCCTGCGGCGGGTTGGAGCCAGTCTTTGCTTGTTGGTTACGTCGTCGCGAGAACGGGATCGTCCCGTCCCCCGTTCTTCACAGCGTCGGTCAGCCGCGGTGGTGCTCTTGCTTCCAGCGCCGGTAGTCGTCACCCTCGGTCACCTTTTGATGCGACCAGTGCGGCGGCTCGTAGCGCCAGGCTTTTCCTTCCCGGACGTAGCGCGGAGCGACCCACTTGTGGCTCCGCTGCTCAGGGCGCTCCCAGCGGCCGTTGGTCCAGGCCCACCGGCTTCCTTCCCAGTTCCAGTAGCCCTTGATCCAGACGGAGTCGCGGTCCGGACGCTGCGGAATCACCTCGCGGCGCGCATGCGGCGGCGCCGACGTGGCGATCCGGATCTCGAATCCCGGAAGAGACGGTTGCGCGAGGGCCGGGGCCGCGACGAGAGCCACGAGTACGGCGGGCGCCATCGATATCAGAATTCTTCGGAACATGGAGACCTCTCTGTCTCGCCATTGCGAGGCGTGTGTTGATCGATCGGTATACATCGCTTCATAGTCCAGCCTGGAAATTCGGACCGGGATAAGACCGGTCGGGAGGTGTCGGCGCCGGGTCCTTCTTCGGCGTCGGATTGACCGCTTCACCGGCCGTGTGTCCGGTCGCGGCTCCGGCCACGCCTCCCACGGCAGCTCCCACTCCAGTACCAATCGGATGGGAACCCGGCTTTCCTGCCGGATCAACAATTACTTCGCCCATGATGAACCTCCTTCTGTTCCGTAGACAGCATGGACGGCGACCGGTCCGCTGTCCAATCGCTGGTTTCGTTCAAGTTCGAATGTCCTGACGATCAGTCGCCGCTCAGGCGAGAAGGCTCGCCGGTTCTCGTAGAATGAAGCGGCATGAGGAGGCGGCCCTTTGGGCGCGGCTCCGAGCGATGTGCATGACGTGACGCCGGATTGTCGGACGTGGCGCGACGAATGACACGCGGAGCCGCGGCAGCCGCCCTCCTCGTCTGCGCGTTCCTGGCGGCCGAGGCCGCGCTCGCCCAGAACCCGCAGGCCCTGTTCCCGCCGAACGTCATTCTTCCCAACAACAACAGCCTCCCGATCGGCGAGATCGGCGGCCTGGAGGCGAACGCCTATACAGCGCGCGCCTCGGATCCGACTTCGCTGTGGTTCAACCCGGCCGGAATCGCCGGCGCCAACGTGTCCGCGGTCAGCGCCAGCACCGGCACCTTCCGCATCCTGACGGTCTCGCCGCAAAAGCTGGAAGGCAGCGGCGGCTCCATCGACCAGCTTCCCGCCGCGGTCGGCTTCGTCCTGAAGAAGCCCTTCAACTGGGAGCCGTGGACATTCGGCTTCGCGATCGTCCGCACCGCCGCGTGGTCGCAATTCACGGACGGAGTCGTCAGCACACCCGACCCGCGCCAGCGAGTCACACTCTCCGCCGACACCTCGTTCAACCGGACGACGGTCGCCCTCACCATGGGCCACAGCGGCGGCGAGCAGTGGCGCCTGGGCGGAGGCCTCCTGCTCGACATCCTGAACCTCCGCAGCGTCCAGTCGCTGACCTTCCGTCAGGAGACCGACACGTTCGTCCGGACGTTTCTCGACTCGTACCGCGCCAATGGAAGCCAGGTCACCCTGCGTCTGGGTCTCGGCGTGCAGGTCGACCTCAGCAACCACGTCAAGCTCGGAGCGGTCCTCCGGACCCCGGGCGTCCGGATCCTGCCGGGCGGCAGCTTCAACATCGACGTCGTAGACCAGAGGGGGGCCGTATCGGATCAGCTCGCCTTCTTCGACTCGACGAACATCACCTTCAAGTACATCCTGCCGCTCGAGGCTGCCGTCGGCGCGGCCTGGGTCTCCGACGTCGGCGAGGTCGAGCTGAACCTCAAGGCGCAGACCGGCCACTCCGTCTATGACGGCTTCTCCAGCACGAGACCTGTCATCCGGATCACCGACCCGGGTGACGGGACTCCCGCCCGGCAGACCATGACTCCCTTTCCCGGCATCCCCTTCGCGTCCCGCTCGATCGTCAGCGTGGCGTTGGGCGGCTTCCTCAATCTGACCAGGGACGGGCGCTGGAAGCTCCACGCGGGCTTTGCGAACGACCCCTCGCCCGTCGCAAGCGCCGACGGCTTCTTCGACCGGATCAACCTGAATAGCGTGACGCTCGGCGTCGGCGGAGCTTCGAAGCACATCTCCGGATCGCTCGGCCTGAACTACCAGTTCGGATCCTCGGAGCAACGGCTGGTCGCCGACCTCGCCGGCACCGAGCTGACCCGGACGCAGGTCCGGATCTCCAATATCGGGATCATCTACTCGGTCTCTTACGTGTTCTGAGATGCCGGAACATGCCGACGCGCTGCGATAACAGCCGCGTTTCCTGCCCGATCGGCGTGCGATAGGGTCGCCCACCATGGACCTGGTCAGGCCCAAGGCGGCGATGGCGAAGCTCGCGCTGCTCGATAGTGCCGCCGCCGAGGTGGCCTTCTTCCTCGCGCTGTCGCTCGTGCCCTTCGTCGGCATCGCCATCGCGCTCGTCAGCCGCTGGTTTCCCGCCGGTCTGAGCGCCTCCATCGGGGAGGTCCTGAGCAACATGCTGCCGGCGGAGTCTCCGGTCGCCGGCGAGGTGTTGAGCTGGGCGCGCTCTTCTGCCAGCAATGGATGGCTGACCGTCGGGTTCCTGCTCGCGCTGTGGAGCTCGTTTCGCTTCATGTCACTTTGCGTGCACGCCCTGGGCTCGATGATTTCCGGCGAGGAGCAAGCTTCGACGTGGACCCGGCGGTCGATGGCCCGGTCGCTGCTCTTGCTCGCGGTTTGGATGGTGGCGCTGGTGGCGACGGCGCTCTTCCTTCTGGTGGCCCCTTCCATTCAGCGGGGCCTGCTCCGGCTGCCGGCCCTGTCGGACCTTTCGTCCGCGGTCTTTACGGCGCTGCGGGTCCTTCTTGTCCCGGCCATCCTGTTCGGCGCGATCTTCCTGACCTACCGTCTCGGCGCCGGCGCGCGGGTCGGCCCGCTCCGCGCGGCGATCGCCGCGCTGCTGGCTTCCGCGGGCTGGATCGGCATCAGCCTGGGATTCTCCGTCGCCGTTCCGATTCTGTGGGGCGCCGCGAGGCTCTACGGCACGCTTGGCAGTCTCGTCCTGTTCCTCATCTGGGCCTACCTCATCGCCTGGATCCTTCTGCTCGGTGGACTCCTGCTGGCGCGGCCCTGGCGTCGAACCGGATAAGGTCGACCGGCAACGCGGTCGCTACCTCCGTCCGGAGAACAGGTGAATGATCGCCACGAACAGGGCGGCTCCGATAATGGACCACAGGACCGGGAAGGGATGCCCGCCGATGGTGACCATGAGGGGCTCCGGGAGCTTGAGCAACCGGGCCAACCAGGGCCCAAGAAGGGCGCCGATGAAGCCGAGGGCGGTCGAGACGATCAGCCCGCCACGCGCGCTCCCCGCGATCGCCTTCCCGACGGCGCCGCAGACAGCAGCGATTACGATGAGAAGCAGGAGCGCCGGGAGCGATATGGTCATGGCAAATTCCCTTTCGCGGGGGATCGGTGCCCCGGGCCCGCGCGTTCAGCGTTCAAAGAGTCCCGAGACGCCGCGGATGATCAGGATGACCACCGCCAACGCCAGCGGAACGTGAATCCATCCGCCCAGCGTGAAGGAGGTGACCATGCCGAGGAACCACGGCACGAGAAGAATGACCAGCACGGTCCAGAGCATCACAGTCCTCCATTTTCCGATTGCCTCATCCCGCCGACCGGGAGACTTCTGTCTTCTCGCTCTCTGATTCCGCGGCCAGGTGGTCGCGATAGTGCCAGAACGCCAGTGTGAGAACCGCAACGGCAGGGATCGCGAGAAAGATCCCCGCGAGGCCGCCGAGCTGCGCGCCGCACAGGATCGCCAGGATGACGCTCAGCGAATTCAGATGAACGCCCGTCCCGACGATCTTCGGATAGACGACGTAGTCCTGAACCCCCCGCAGCACCAGGAGGAAGAGCAGGACCGCCGCTGCCTGCCCGAGTGAGTGAAACGCGGCGAAGCCTGTTGCCACGACGCCGACCGTCAGAGGTCCGGCCAGGGGAATGAATTCCAGCAGACCGGCCGCAATCCCGAGCACGACCGCGTACGGAACTCCGATCACGAGGAACCCGATCGTCGAGACCGTGCCGATGAGGAGACAGGCCGTCACCTGGGCGCGGATGTAAGCGGCCAGCATGCCGTTGAGCTCTCCGAGAAACACGTGCCCGCGCGAGCGCAGGTGCCCCCGCGGAAGAACCCGGAGAGCGGACCGGCGCAGAGCCTCGGCGTCCTTGAGCAGGAAGAACGCCAGGATCGGCACGAGAATCAGCCAGGGCAGATAGACGAGCCATCCTGCAAGGCGTGGGAGCAGCGAATTCGTCATGTAAGTCCCGCCGGCGGTGACCGCCTGGCGGGCCGCCCGATCGATGGCGTCGCGGACTTCCCAGGGAAGAGCATGGCTCTGATAGCCGGTCTGCCAGCCCTGCCAGAGAGTATCGACCCGGGTCACGTAACTCGGAACCTCCTTCGCGAGCTGGCCGAGCTGACTGTCCAGAGTCGGAAGAAGGAGAACGCAGGCTGCCGTGATCGATCCGAAGAGCAGGACATAAACGACGGCGATCGCCGCCGGCAGCGGAAGAACGAGCCTTCTCCCTCTCACCGTGATCGTTCGTCGCAATCTCTCGACCAGGGGAGCGACGAGGTACGCGAAGAACACCGCGAGGACGAGCAGAAGGAGAACACCCGCGAGGCGGTATAGCGTCCACAGGACCGCCGCGACCCCCAGCGCCGCGGCCAGAATCAGGAGAGTGGTCCGGACAACGGTCGGGCTGGCCGACGGAGGCGGCTCCTCCCCGACCGCCCGATCGTTGCGCGCCGCTGTCAACCGAGAGGTCACCGGGTGCTCCCTCTATGCAATTCCGCGGCGTCCCGAGAGAAACTGGAAGATCAGGACAATCACCGCAATGACGATCAGGGCGTGAATCAGGCCGCCGCCGACATGAAAGGCCAGGAAACCGAGAGCCCAGAGCACGAGCAGGACAATCGCGATCGTATAGAGCATGGGAGTCCTCCCTTTCTTTCACTCCACAGCCTACTGCGCGCACTCCCCGAGCACTCATCGTTTGTTCCTCTCAATGAGGACGGATCAAACGATTGGCACGAGGGCCGCTTGTCTCGGTGGATTCCAGAGAACAAGGAAAAGGCCGCGCCGTGGAACGGCGCGGCCCTCATTGAGCTCCCGAATCAGTTCGTTACGCGCGCTTGCGCGAGACGAGCACGCCGGCAAGGACGAGAGCGAGGCCGGCGAGAGCCGACCGGGGCGCCGACGAGGCCGTATGCGGAAGAGAGGTCCTGTCGAGTTCCGGAGCCGGCGCGAGAGCCGGCGCGGGAGCCGCCGCGATTTCGCGCACGGGCGGCGCCGAAGCCGGTACTGGCTTCAATTCGGTCGTTCCCGGCGAGAGGGACACATCCGCGGTGCTGGCCGCGACCGTCTTGAAGTTGATTTCCTTCCGGTCGACGACTTCCCCGCTCGAATTCATCGCCTCGATGACGAGCTTCTGGCTTCCCGCCGGTACGTTGTCGATCACGAGGACGTTCTCATCGCGCTTGATCTCGCCCGCGAGGGTGTTGCCGAGGTAAACGCGGAACGACGGGTTCGGCATGTTGTTGGTGCCACTGGCCTCCTGAGTGGGCTGAGGGACTTCGTTCGACACGCTCACGCGCACGGTCGCGCCCACCACGGTCCCGCCCTCGACCGGCTCGATCACGCGCAGGCGAAAGCTGTTCTTGGTCGGCCCGGCGGACTTGTTGCCCGCGTTCTGGCCAAGCGCGAGACCGGCGCCGAGCAACAGAATCATCGCGGCGAGCATCGGCTTGTGTTGGATTCTCATGGTATGTGCCTCCTTCGCAGGTATTCGGTTCTTCCGGCGCCCCGGCGGGACGCCCGCAAGAGAGCCTAGCGCGAAGCGGCCGCAAACGGCGATCGTTTGATCCTCTCAGACTGAGAACATCAAACGATCACCAACACCTCGCGTCTTGCAATACGCTTTCGAGCCGCAAACCAAGTTTCTTATAGAAGGAGAGTCATCATGAAAACCATTTCCAACGGGCTTCTCCGAATCGCCCTGCTTGTCGCCGTTGCGGCAGCGGTGGCCGCTTGCACGACCACCCAGACAGCTTCCCGCCAGGTCGATGACAACGAGATTCACGCGGCGGTGAAAGCGCGGCTGACGGCGGCTCGCTTTTCAAACATCGTCAACGTCGACATCAACGTCACGAACGGCGTCGTGACGCTCGCCGGAGAAGTGCCGAATGCCAAAGTCAAGGCGGACGCCGAGGCCGAAGCCCGCGCCGTCAATGGTGTCGTGCGCGTCAACAATAACCTCCAGATCAAGGCTCCGCCCACGAGCTAACGTGTCTCGGTCTCCCTCGACGGAGCTGCGCGGTTTCCGCTGCGCGGCTCCTTTCTCTGTTTGTCCGCGCGCCTCGAGTGTCGCGACGCAGTCCGTCGCCCAGAAGTATGACAATGAAGAAGTGTTGAATCGCAACAGTGTTCCTCGGCGCGCCTTGGCCGTTCCGGCTAGGAGCGCCACAGGCTCCGAGCCGTGCCGAGGTCAGTCCACCCGATTCGCAAGGCAATGCCGCCCCCGCGCAACACCGCGTGGAGCCGCCAGCCCGGGCCGAGGCCAATCCGCGCGCTCCCCACGCTCCAGCTCAGGCCGCGAAACCCGCCCCGCCCGGACGGGGCACAGATCGCGAGAAGCCGGGCGACAAGAATCAGAAGGATGAGAAGCATTGAGGTCTGATCGTTCTTTCTTCTCAGGCTGAGAGAATCAAACGATTACGTGCGAATGCCCCGAAGCGATACCGTTTCATTTCAGGGAAATCGAGTTGAAAATTCGTAATCGGCCGCCTCGGGCGAATGCCCAGTCTCGGACGGGCGACAGTCTGCGTCGAGAGCGACGCCTGCTCGACGAAATGGGCGGGGAGAGCCCTGCGGCGCTTTCCGAAGGGACGATCCGAATCGAACAAGCTCGCCGTCGGACCGACTCGCGACTCGCCGGCGAGCGCGAGGAGATGGAAAAGGCTCTCTCGGACTGCTCAAGAGATCTCCTCGAAGAACGGAAAGCTCGTGGGTCCGCCGACTCTGCTCTGGCCGATGGAGAGAAATTGCTCGCCATGTTCGGGCACGACATGAGGAACCTTCTCAACATCCTCGCCGTAAACACCGAGCTGTCGCTGAGGAACGGGGGAAGGAACTCCAGGAGCCTCGAGGGCCTCCAGCTGACCGTCCGACGCATGGACCGGCTCATTTCCAACTTGCTCGATCTCGCAAGATTGAAAGCGGGCACGTTCCACTTGACGTTCGATTCGCGCAACGCGGTCGAGGTCATCCGGGAAGCCGTGGAGCTATTCCGGCCGCTGGCTCATGCGAAGTCGCTCTCCCTCGACGCGACGCTCCCAAGCACCACTCTTCCGGTCAGAATCGATCCCGATCGGATTTTTCAGGTCCTTTCGAACCTTTTCTCGAACGCGATCAACGTCACTCCCCAGGGCGGATCCATCTGCGTGAGCGCCGCGAAAGTCGATGACGCGGTTCAGATTACGGTACGGGACTCGGGTCGGGGGATCGCCGAGACTGACCTGGAGAGCATCTTCAAGCCTTACTGCCAGCTCGACCACGCCGAACGCCGGGGCCTGGGGCTCGGCCTCTTCATCTCGAGATCCATCGTCCAGGCGCACGGGGGACAAATCTGGGCGGAGAGCAGACTCGGAAGGGGGAGCTCGTTCGTCTTTACTGTTCCCGGGATCCATGGCGTCCCGAGGGGAGAGGCGCCGCGGACCTCGCTCGCCGCGGCAGCGTCCTAGGGGGGCGAGGCCCGCCGGCGCAATAGGCCGCTTCCTTTGGCGCTCCGCGCGGCTGCGCGTCGGACCGCCGGCTTCTTATTCGGAACGGGCGTATCCGCCGCGGGGACCGGTTGCTGGCGAGGCGTGGACCTCAGTTCATGAAGGAAGGAACCGAGGATCGGCGACGGGTCGTCTCGCCGATAGATGACGCCTGTTTCCGTGAAGACCCCGCGGCCGGGGAGTGTTCGGAAGACGACACCCGGCGCGGCGATCTGTTCAAAGGCCGGGTCGACGAGGGCGATCGTCAGGCCGGCGGCGATCATTCCGAGAACGGTCCGTGTCGAGGGAAGCCCGCCCTCCATCGCGACCGGCGGACCGAAACCGGCCCGGCGAAAAACTCCGAGCAGGTAGTCGTAGCTGCCGGGCGAGAGATGCCTCGGCCAGAGCACGTAGGCGTCTTTCGAGAGATCCTCGAGCTTGAGGTCCTTCTTTCGAGCCATCGGGTGTTTTTCGGGGAGCGCGACCACGAGCCGCATCCGGCCCGTCGTTTCCGTGACCATGCCGTCCGCCTCCAGCGGAAGACCCACGAATCCGACGTCGAGCTGTCCCCCTCGAAGGGCGCCGACCTGGGCCTCGGGCGTCAGATTCTGAAAGATGATGTCGACGGAAGGAGTGTGCTCGGCGAAGAGGCGAAGGGCCTTGCCGAGAAGTATCCAGTCCGTCTCCGGAGAGATGCCCACGGCGAGCTTCAAGGATTCGCCCCGCGCCGCCTCCCTCGCGACGCCGGCGGCGCGCTCCGCCGAGGAGAGAATGCCGCGCGCCTCGTGGAGAAATCGCTGGCCCGCCGGAGTCAAGGCGACGCGCCGCTTGGTTCGAAGAAAAAGGTCCACCTTGAGCTCGCGCTCGAGGTCCCGAATCTGCTGGCTCAGAGAGGGCTGGGAGGTGTTCAGCCGGTTCGCCGCATGGCCGAAGTGGAGCTCTTCCGCGACAGCGACGAAATACCGAAGATGGCGAAGTTCCATGTTGAGGAGTCCTACCCGACGAGCTCGTCGTGGTGAGAGCGGATGAACCCGTAACACTCGCAGGCCGCTTCTTCGAGCCCCTTGCGGTCGAGAACCCGGATCTTTCCGCGATGATAGTCAATGAGCTTTCGACGCTTCAGCTTGCCCGCCGCTTGTGTCACGCTCGCACGCCGAACCCCGAGCATCTCTCCGAGGTATTCATGCGTGAGCGCAATCTCATCACCGAGGACTCGGTCATGGGACATGAGCAACCATCGGGCACACCGCTGCCCGACCGTGTGAGCGCGGTTGCAGGCAGCAGATTGCCCGACCTGGGCCAGGAAAGCCTGCGAATATCGGCGGACGACCTTGCGCCAGGCGTCGCTCGCCCGGATCTCCCGGAGAAACGCATCCGCGTCCATGCGCAGCGCCTCGCCGGGGATTTGGACAAAAACTTCCATTGAGGAGTGGCCGTTTCCGAGGTACGCGGAGAGACCAACGACTCCTTCGTTTCCGATCGTCGCCACTTCAAAGGTACCGCCTTCCACCATCCGAGCCACCATCGAGGCGACGCCGGTCCGTGGAAAGTACACGTAGGAAATCGGCTTGTCCGGCTCGTAAAGAGAGAGCCCCCGCCGAAAAGACGTGGGCTCGAGCTTTGTCAGTGCTCGCCGGTACTCGGTGGCGGGAAGGGCGGCCAGGATCCTGTTCGCATCCCTTCGCTTGATTCGCGGTTTGGACACATCGCCTCCGAGTTCCGTGTCTGCTCACCCGGCATCCGGCGACATCTTCCGATGAACCGGCGACCCCAGTCTGTACGGCAGCGTACGAACCGGGGCTCCGTTGCCGCGGGAACGGAGGACATTCTGCACGGGCTCCCTCAGTCCTCGGCCGCGACAAGATATCGAAAGATGGCGAAGTTCCACGGTCGACCTCCGTCATCCTTTCAATGTCTCAACCCGAGCGAAATAAACGATTGGACGCGTTCCGGCGAAGAGAACATGCTTTGAAAGCAAGATTGCGAGGCGCACCCGAAGCCTTCGACAACGTTCGTCGAAATCCTACGGTTTGGGCGTCCGCGGAGGCAAGAGTAACAAATGTCAAAAATGGGTCACGTTCGCAAACTGACGGCTCCGGTCTCCTCGAAGGACCACATCCGGGGGTCCCCGCTGGCAAAAGTCACCCTCGTCGGTTACGGGGACTTCACGTGCAGGGAATGCGCGAAGTCCTACCGAACCGTCAAGAAGATCCAGGCGGAGATGGGGTCCCGCCTCCGTTACGTCTTCCGCAGCTTCACGGAATCCCCGGATGACCGGAAGTCCGAGGGAGCCGCCGAGGCGGCGGAATCCGCGGGGGCACAAGGAAAGTTCTGGGAAATCCACGACCGGATGTTCGAAAACCAGGGCGCCGCGGACCAGCTTCAGCTGGCGAACCATGCCAAGGCCGTCGGCCTGGACGCCGGGCAGTTCCGGCAAGGAGATGCGGGGACACGTTCACCTGGCAAGAGTCCGCGCGCTGCGCGAAGGGGGCGTTCGGAGCGGCGTCGTTGACGTGCCAACCTTCTTCATCAATTCCCTGCAGCACGAGAGCGCCTTCGGCCTGGCCACATTGCTCCCCGCGGTCCAGGCCGCGGCCGGCTCGTGATCCGGAGAGCTCTCACTCGAACGGCTCAGGGAGAATGACGATGGCGACATACACGCTTCCGGACCTCTCGTATGACTATGGCGCGCTGGAGCCGCACATCTCCGGCAAGATCATGGAGCTGCACCACGACAAGCACCATGCTTCCTATGTGAAGGGTGCCAACATCGCCCTCGACCGCCTGGCGGAGGCGCGCCGCGCCGGACAGTACGACAATATCGCGGCGCTCGAGAAGGCCCTCTCGTTCAACCTCTCGGGGCACGTCCTGCACTCGATGTTCTGGCAGAACATGGCTCCGAAGGCGGGCGGCCGGCCCGGCGGGGAGCTTGCCGCTGCCATCGATAACGACTTCGGCGACTTCGAGAGCCTCAAGAAGCAGATCAATGCCGTTGCCGCGAGCATCATGGGCTCGGGCTGGGCCGCGCTCGTCTGGGAGCCGCTGGGCAAGAAGCTTCTCGTCACGCAGATCTACGACCACCAGTCGAATCTCGCGCAGGCGGTCACTCCCCTGCTCGTGCTCGACGCGTGGGAGCACGCCTTCTACCTTCAGTATCAGACCCGGAAAGCCGAGTACTTCGAGGCGGTCTGGAATCTCTGGAACTGGGATGACGTGACTGCCCGGTTCCACCGGGGGCGAAAGAGCGCGGAATATGAAATGACGGCCCAGAGGACGAATCGAAAGAACAGTCCACGCCGCGCGTTCCAAAAGGAAGATCTTGACATCACCGCAGTCCATTGAGCGCCGTTGTGATACGCTGACGTCTCCTCCACCGCCGACGGAATCCATCCAGCTGACAACTGAGTGCCCGCCTCCGGTCTCGGGAAGAAAGCAGGCACACTCATGAGCAGCCAACCCCTTAACGCATACGCGGTTCGGACACTTCGCCACTGGACCATTGACAACCGGGAGGTCTTCGGCGGAGCCCAACGGCCGGCCCCGACTCCGCCCTATTCCGAGCAGACCAAGGCCGCCGGGTTTCCCGCCTCGCCTGGAAGCTCGCCCAGGTCAAGTCCGAGTTCGCCCGCCGCGCCGTCTGACCTCTGATCATCAAACCCGGTCACTACTTCAGGGCGCGGCCACACTGGCTTTCGATGTGTGATAGCGTAAGGATCCTTCAAAGGTCCAAGCCGGCTTTGGTACCTTGCCGAATCCGGCCCTCCGTTTCGGACTCTCCGATGAAGACCATCTTGTTCAAGGGCTACCGGGAGAAGTGTCATGAAATTCGCACGCAACGTCCATTTTCAGATCAAGAGCGGCAAGGAGACCGAGTTCAACAACCTCTTCGAAAAGGAAGTCCTTCCGATGCTGCGCAAGCAGAACGGCTTTCCAGGAGGAAGTGACGCTCGTCAACCCGAAGGGTGCGCACTTCATCAGCCTCTGGGACAACCGGAAGAACGCCGAGACCTATGAGACGGCGACGTATCCGCAAGTCCTGGCGAAGCTGACGGTGTTCATCGATGGAACTCCCAGAGTGGAGACCTACGAAACCGCTTCCAGTTACGCTCGCGCGTAGTCTCGCTACAGGCGGACGCTTCCGAAGCGCTGCCGATTACGAAGGGGCCCCGAACGGGGCCCCTCTTTTTTTCCAACGGCACTGCCCGCTTCACTTCCGGACGTAGGTGAATTCTCCGGACGGATCCCGCTGCTTCAAGGCCGTCGCCTTGCCGTTCTCCAGGACGAACTCCCAGACCACGTCGGAGAACTCCGGGACGCGGAACTTCAGGCCCTTGTAGGCGATGAGCTTGCGCTCCGGCTGTCCCACGAACGCGAGAACGAGCGTCCCGTTCTCCTTCAGGACGACCTGGAAGCGGGTACCCGTCGGAGTCTCGTAGGTTCCGGCGAGCTCTTTCAGGACGGCCGGGTCGAGCGTCTCGGGCCGGCGCGTGAAGACCGCTTCCGCCTCGTCGAGCGACATCAACGCCCGGTCCACGTCCCCCTGCGGATTCGTGGCGAAGTTGACCGACCACTTTCCGTAGCGCTCGTCGTCGGGCGTGTCGAAGCGGTCGTAGTGGTAGTGGGTCATCGGGAACGAGATCTTGTGGAAGTCAAACTGGAGCTGGCCGTCTTTCTGCGTGATCTTGAGCAAACCGTACGCCGGATGCTCGTACTGGCCCACGTAGTCCTCGAGCGGGTGCGACGGCTTCGTGTTCTTCACCTGGTCGGCGCCCGCCTTCGTCCGCGACTCCGTCCCGGCCTTCTTCCCCTTCAGCCGGATCTCCAGCCACCGCTTTGTCCAGGGCGTCTGGTCTATGCCGAGCAGGCGCTCGTACACGTTGTAGCTGACGAGGTTGTAGAGGATCGAGGCGTGGTCGCCGATGACCGCGACGAGCACGCCGATGTGCTCCTGCGGCATGAACGACACCTGCGAGTGGAAGCCGTCGAGGTCCCCGCCGTGGTAGGCGAGCAGGTGGCCGCGGTACGAGGAGGTCCAGCGCCCCATGCCGTACGCCGTGTTCAGGATCTCCCACCACCCGCGAACCTCCGGCAGGGTGTTGGGCTGAGCGATCGCCGGCTGGAGCGTCGCCTTGAGCACCGCGGCGGGCAGGACCTGCTTTCCTTTGTATTTCCCATCGTTCATCAGGGCGATCAGCCAGTGGGACATGTCCTCGAGGTTCGAGATGATCGCGCCGGCGGGAGCCATCCCGGCCGTGTCCTCGTAGTAGGGGATCTTGTAGATCTCGAAGCTGTCGCGCTTCTCCGTATAGGTGACGCCGAAGTCCGGACGCTTGACCATCTCGGCGATCGAGAAGAGCGAGTTGTTCATCTCGAGCGGCTGGAAGATCCGCTCACGGACGAACTCCTCCCAGGTCTTGCCCGACTGCAGCTCGACCAGGTACCCCGCCGCGGCGTACATCATGTTGTTGTAGAGGAAGACCGTGCGCGGCGCCTCCTTCGGCTCCATGTACTTCAGTTTGCCGAAGAGCTCCTTGCGGGAGTCGGGTGACTGATACCAGATCGAGTCGTGGCGCGTGATGCCCGTGCGGTGGGCGAGCATGTCGCGCAGCGTCACGGTCTGGTTCAGATAGTCGTTGTAGAACTGGATCGACGGGACGGACTCGCGGACCGGCTTGTCCCACGTCAGCTTCCCCTCGTCCACGAGGAGCCCGGCGGCGACGGCGGTGAAGAGCTTCGAGTTCGACGCGATCTGGTAGAGCGTGTTCGGCGTGAACGGGAGCTTCTGACCGTAGTCACGGTAGCCGTACCCCTTCGCGAAGACGAGCTTGTCGCCGACGACGATGCCGACGCCGATCCCCGGGACGTTCCAGTCCTTCAGGGTCTGGGCCATCCACGCGTCGAAGTCCTTGAGCTTGCCGGCCGTTGCCCGGTCCGGCGTCTCCGCCGGGAGAGCGCGGACGAAGGCGAAAACGAGAATCGCCAGGAGCGCGACGCGCCCGCGGGAACGCCCCGCCGGCAACCGTTTCCGGACTGCTTTCATGACTCCCCCTTCTTCTGTCAACTACGAAAGATCATCGGCGCGGGTTTAGGGAGACCGCCTGCGGCTTCTCAACGCCGCCCGCGCCCTTCTTCAGCAGCCTGCTAGAAGCTGACGCGTACGCCCAGGCGCGCGGAAGTCGGCGGCGTCCGAAAGACCGGCTTCCCGTAGTTCGGGTTGACCGGCGTCGCAGACGCGTTGTCCGCCTCCTGGAAACCCCAGCGCTCGTCCAGAAGAACCGGCCGCTGCGCGTTCAGGATGTTGAAGACGTCCACGAGCAGGTTGATCGTCACGGGCCCGAGCGCGAGCGGATACCCGAAGTGGAGGTCCGCCTCGTAGTTGTCGGGCGTGCGCCCCTCCGCTCCGCGCTCCGTCAGGAAGAACTCGTAGCGCCCGTAGGCGTCCGAGTACCCGTAGCGGGTGAGCGGCGTCCCCGTGCGGTAGTACGCCGCGAGCCCGATCGACAGCTTCCAGGGGGTCAGATAAACGCCCGACACCTTGAACTGGTGCCGCCGGTCGTTGGAGAGCGGGCCGCGGTTGGTGATCCTGGATAGGTTGCGGCCGTCGGTGAAGAAGTCGAAGTAATCGTACGCCGCCGAGATGTTGGGATCGTTGATCGTCGTCTGCGTGAACGGGGAATACTCGCCGTCGTAGTTCCCGTCGAGCTTCGAGTAGATGTACGACGCGATCGCCTGCCAGTTGTTCGAGAAGCGCTTCGTGACGTCCAGCTGCACCCCGCGGTAGATTCGCACCGGCCGCGGCGCGTCGTAGAGCGTCGTGTAGTCGAGCCCGAAGACCTGCCGCATGATCCCCTTGCCCGGGTTCCCGATGCAGTAGGTCCCGTCGTCCTGGCACAGGAAGTCCTCGATGACGTTGCCGTAGTCGCGGTAGATCCCCTTGATCCCGACCGCGATGTCGGTCATGACTTCGCGCTCTCCTCCGACGACGAACTCCGTCAGGTACTGGCCGTGGATGTTCGGGTCCGAGGGCTCCGTGAATCCGCCGAGGATCGCCGACGACGTGCCGAGATCGGCCTCGGCGCCCGGGTCGGGGTGATGGTCCGTCGGGCTGTAGTTGATGATCCGGGGCTGCCGCTCGTAGGAGAAGGAGCGGATCACGAGGTCCATCGGGATCTGCTCGTAGAAACGCCCGTACGACGCGAAGACCTTCGTGCGGTGGTCGTTCGTCGGGTCCCAGATCACGCCGGCGCGAGGCGCCCAGTCGTGCTTCAAGTCCACCTGCGACGTGCCGGCCGCGTCGATGATCTGCTGCCGGTCCCAGCGGACGCCGACGTTCAGCGTGAGGTTGCGCAGCACCATCCACCTGTCCTGAAGGTAGAGCGTCGTGTTCTTGTGCACGGGGGAAGCCGTCAGGATCGAGAGCGGAGCGGAGTCCACGGTCGCGTTCGGCGTCGTCCAGTAGGAGTGCTGATAGATCGTCCTGCCCGGGTTCACGGGGTTCGCGAAGATCGTGACGAGCTGGCCTCCGGACTCGCGCTTGATGACCTCCGCTTCGTCTTTCTCGTACTCGACCCCGAGCTTGAGCGCATGGTCGCCGAAGAAGGGGGAGAGAGAAGCGCCGTACGCCGTCCGCTTGAAGTTCTTCAACTGAATGAGGCCGAACCCTCCCGTCTGGAAGAAGTCCCGGCTCGCGTCCTGGACCTGGACGAGGTCGCCCGCCTCGGTCAACGGGCCGACGGAGTTGCGCTCCCGGTGCACCGAGAACTGGAAGGCGCCGGTCAGGTGCGCCCCGAAGATCCCCTCGTAGCGGGCCGCATAGTCTCGGCCGCCCAGGTCCTGGCGCCCGTCGTAGGTCAGCGGATCGCCGTTCAAGGTGTGGTTCGAGTCGTTGATCGCGCCGGAGTCGGTCGTCGGATCCTGGAACCCGGTGGCCACGAGGGAGTGGCTGTCCGAGAGCCGCAGCGTCAACTTGCCCGCGGCCAGATTCCGGGTGCTCACCGATTGGCTCGTCAGGTCGCCGAACAGGTTGTCCGTCGTGTTGTGGACGCGGTCATACGCGGCAAAGAACCAGGCGCGGTCCTTCCAGAAGTAGCCGCCCAGGTCCGCGCCGTAGTCCTCCTTGCGGAATCCCTCGACCGTACCCCCTGTCGAGACGACCGGCTTCGGGTTCGCGCGCAGCCCCTTCTCGTCGAGGTACCCGAAGGCGTCGCCGTGAAAGTCGTTGCTCCCCGATTTCGTGATGACGTTGACGATCGCGCCCGTCGAGCGTCCGAACTCCGCTTCGTACCCGCCGGTCTTGACGTTGATCTCCTGGATGAACTCGTAGTTGAGCTCCTTGCCCTGGAAGCCGTACTCGATCCCCGTGGTGTTGACTCCGTCGATGAAGAACGCGTTCTCGGCGCCGGAGGAGCCGTAGACGGTGATCGTGGCCTGGTCTACGTTCCTCGGGTCGGCGTCGGAGGAGACGCCCGGCACGACCTGGACGACCGACGAGTAGTTTCTTCCGGTGGGAAGCGTCTCGACGGCTCGGGAAGCGAGGTTCGTCCCGAGAGTCGTCGAGGTGGTGTCCACGACCGGCGCCTCGCCGGTCACGAGGACCTGCGCGGTGGCGGAGGGGTGCAGGATGGCGTCGAGCGTCGTCTCGTTGCCGAGACTGACCGTGACACCCGGCTTCGTTTCGGGCTGGAAGCCGGGCAGCGTGAACGTGACAGCGTACTGCCCGGGTGGGAGCACAGAGATCCGGTACCGGCCGGAGCCGTCCGTCAACACGACGCGCGTTCCCTGGAGCGACGGGCTTTTCGCTTCGACGGTGACGCCCGGCAGGACGCCACCGGACTCGTCGGCGGCGCGGCCCACGACGGACCCTGTCGTCTGCGCGAGGATTGCCGTGGAGCCGAGCAGGATCAGGCACGCCAGAGCGGATGAACGCGCAGTCCTCATGGTTCCTCCAAAAATTTGCGGGAGATGGTAGCACCGGCAGGCGAGAGCCCGGGGCTAGGATTATTGACGAGGAGGAGCACCATGTCGCAATCCCGCAGGAAGTTCCTCGCGCGCACGGCCGCGGGAGTCGTCGGCGCCGCCGCGGCGAGCCGCCTGGCCGCGAAGACGCAGACCTCGCCCGCCCCGCAGGCAACGCCGGTCGCGGGGACGCCGCCCGCGTTCGGGACGGCACCGCCGGTGGGACCGGAGGTCAATCCCGCGACGTTTGCCGAGGCGGAGAAGCTCGTGCGGATCGAGATGACAGCGGCCGAGCGCGCGCAGGCCGCGGGAAACTGGCGGCAGGCGATGGCGGGTGTCATGGAGCGGCGAACGGGACCGCGCAAGGTCGTCCTGGAAGCCTCGGTCTCGCCCGCGACCCGATGGAACCCGCTGATTCCGGGCGTGGCCGCCGCCCCCGCGAGCGGCCGGTTCGTCCGGAGCGCGGCGGGTCCGGGACCTCTCCCCGGGCGCGACGACGACATCGCGTTCGCGCCGGTTTCCGCGCTGTCGCGCTGGATCGAGTCGCGCGCGCTGACCTGCGAGCGGCTGACACGGATCTACCTCGAGCGGATCGACCGCTTCGACCCGAAGTTGAAGTGCGTCATCACGCTCGCGCGCGACCAGGCGATCGAGCAGGCGAGGAGCGCGGACAAAGAGATCGCGGCGGGAAAGTACCGCGGCCCGCTCCACGGCATCCCGTGGGGGACGAAGGACCTCCTCGACACGAAGGGGATCCGGACGACCTGGGGCGCCGAGCCGTATCGCGACCGCGTCCCCGACGCCGACGCCGCCGTCGTCGCGCGCCTGCACAAGGCCGGGGCCGTCCTCGTGGCGAAGCTCTCGCTCGGCGCGCTCGCGTTGAACGACGTCTGGTTCGGCGGACAGACGATGAACCCGTGGGTTCCGGAGGAAGGCTCCGGCGGATCGAGCGCGGGGCCGGGCGCCGCGACGGCGGCGGGGCTCGTGGGCTTCTCGATCGGCAGCGAGACGGAGGGATCGATCGTGGACCCCTCGATGCGCTGCGGCGTCACGGGCCTGCGCCCGACGTTTGGCAAGGTGCCGCGCACGGGAGCGATGACGCTCTGCTGGTCGCTCGACAAGCTCGGGCCGATGGCCCGCGGCGTCGAGGACACCTTCCTCGTGCTCGCCGCGATCTCCGGACCGGACCCGGGCGACCACTCGAGCGTCGAGAGCCGCATGGACTTCGACGCGGCGGCGCCCGTGAAGGGGGTGAAGGTGGGGTTCTTCCCCGCCTGGATGAACGAGAGCCCGGCGACGGAGGTGGACCGCGCCGCGCTCGAAACGGTTCGAAGCCTGGGAATGGTCCCGATGGAGGTCGCCCTCCCCGACTGGCCGTACGGGTCGCTCAACACGATCCTCTTCGCCGAGGCGGCCGCGGCTTTTGAAGACCTGACCCTGTCGCACGGCCTCGACCAGCTGAAGATGCAGGTCCCGGACGCCTGGCCGAACACGTTCCGGCAATCGCGCTTCCTCTCAGCCGTGGACTTCGTCCAGGCGGACCGGCTGCGCCGCAAGGTGGCCCAGGAGATGGCGCGGATTTTCGAGAAGGTGGACCTGCTCCTCGTCCCGGCGCTGCGCGACGAGATCCTGACGATCACGAACTTCACCGGGCACCCCGCGCTCACCCTGCCGGCCGGCTTCGTCGAGATCGGGCAGGCCCGGAGCGACTGGGCCCCGGATCCCGCGCACCCGCTGCCGGCGCTCTCCCCGAAGCGGCGCGTGCCGCACGGCGTGACGCTCGTGGGAAGGCTTTTCGCGGAAGGGACGCTCGGAAGCGCGGGCATCGCCCTGGAGAAGGCGTTCGGCGTCGCGCGGAAGCGGCCGCCGGGATTTTGAAGAATCGGGTGATCGGGTGATCGGGTCATCGCGACCGGGCGATATCATTTGCGCGTTGGTAGAAAGGAACACTTTTCATGACGATTGATCGGATGGGGATTGTTTTTCAGGTCGCCGCTGCGGTCGTCGTGGGCCTGGCGTCCGCGCCGGCCGCCTTCGCCGGGCCGCACCCTGCCGCGACCCGGCCCGCCGAGCACGGGATTGACCTCGACGGCATCGACCGCTCCGTCGCGCCCGGCGACGACTTCTTCGCCTACGCCAACGGAAACTGGGTGAAGACCACCGAGATCCCCGCCGACCGCAGCGCCTACGGAATCGGCTCGATGCTCGATGAGCTGTCGAGCAAGCGGACCGCCGACCTGATCAAGGAGACGGCGGCCGGCAAGGCGCCCGCCGGCTCCGAGGCGCGGAAGATCGGCGACTGCTTCTCGACCTTCATGGACGAGGCGGCGATCGAAGCGAAGGGACTCAAGCCGCTCGAGCCGGCGCTCGCGAAGATCGCCGCGATCACCGACCGGAAGGCGCTCGCCGCGGCGCTCGGCCGGTCGCTGCGCGCCGACGTGGACGTGTTCAACAACACGCATCTCCATACCGGCAACATCCTCGGCCTCTGGGTGGCGCAGGACCTGGACGAGCCGGCGAAATACTCCCCGTTCTTCGTGCAGGGCGGCCTCGGGATGCCCGACCGCGAGTACTACCTCGACGCCTCGTCGCGCATGGCCGACATCCGGTCGAAATATCAGGCCCACATCGCCGCCGTTCTGAAGCTCGCTCGCGTGGCCGACGCCGACGCGAAGGCCGGCCGGATCTTCGATCTCGAGCGCTCGATCGCCCAGGCGCACTGGAGCCGCGCGGAATCGGAAGACGTGATCAAGGGAAACAACCACTGGGCTCGTGCGGACTTCGAGAAGAACGCCCCGGGCCTCGACTGGACCGCATTCCTCGCCGCGGCCGGGCTGGGAGACCAGCCCGTGTTCGTCGTCTGGCAGCCGAGCGCCGTGACCGGCATCTCGGCGCTCGCGGCAAACCAGCCGCTCGAGACGTGGAAGGACTACCTGACGTTCCGGACGATCGAGAACGCGTCCCCGTTTCTGCCGAAGGCCTTCGGCGACGAGGCGTTCGCGTTCTACGGCCAGGTCCTGACGGGCACGCCGAAGCAGCGCGACCGCTGGAAGCGCGGTGTGGACGTCACCAACGCGGCGCTGGGAGAAGCGGTCGGCAAGCTCTACGCACAGCGTTACTTCCCGCCGGCGGAGAAGGCGCGGGCCCAGGAGATGGTGAAGAACCTCATGGAGGCGTTCCGCCAGCGCATCGACAAACTCGAGTGGATGGCGCCCGAGACGCGGGCAAAAGCGAAAGCGAAGCTCGCGACGCTGACCGTCGGAGTCGGTTATCCCGACAAGTGGCGCGACTACTCGGGCCTCGAGATCGTCCGCGGCGATGCCCTCGGAAACGCCGGGCGCGCGGCGATGTTCGAGTACCGGCGCAACTTGAAGAAGCTCGGACAGCCGATCGACCGCACCGAGTGGGTCATGACGCCGCAGACGGTCAACGCGGTGAACCTGCCGGTCATGAACGCGATGAACTTCCCCGCCGCGATCCTGCAGCCCCCCTATTTCGACTCCCAGCGGACGGCGGCGATGAACTACGGCGCGACGGGCGCGACGATCGGCCACGAGGTCAGCCACAGCTTCGACGACCAGGGCGCGCTCTTCGACGAGACCGGAAGGCTCCACAACTGGTGGACGAAGGAGGACCTCGCCCACTTCCAGGCGGCCGCCGCGGAGCTCGTCAAGCAGTACGACGGCTACCGCCCCTTCCCCGATCTCGCGGTCAACGGCAAGCTGACGCTCTCGGAGAACATCGCCGACGTGGCCGGGCTCGCCGCGGCCTACGACGCCTACAAGCTCTCCCTCGGCGGCAAGGAAGCGCCGGCCGTCCAGGGATTGTCCGGCGACCAGCAGTTCTTCCTCGCCTTCACGCAGTCGTGGCGGCAGAAGATCCGGGAGCCGGCGCTGCGCCAGAGAATCCTGACCGACGCCCATGCGCCGGCCCGGTACCGTGGGGAGACCGTGCGCAACCTCGACGCCTGGTACGCCGCGTTCGACGTGAAGCCGGGAGAGAAGCTCTACCTCGCCCCCGCCGAGCGCGTCCGCGTCTGGTGAGCGGCGCCGGGCCGGCCGCCGCGCGGAAGAGACGGCTGGGAGGCACGGACCGCTCGGTCTTCCCGGTCGGCCTGGGATGCATGGGGTTCAGCTGGGGCTACCGCGACGACTCCGTGGACGAGTCGGCGGCGATCGACGTCATCCAGAGGGCGATCGACCTCGGCGTGGACCACTTCGACACCGCGGACGTCTACGGTCCGTTCGCCAACGAGAGACTCCTCGGCCGCGCCCTCGCGGGCCGGCGCGACCAGGTCGTCATCGCCACGAAGGCGGGCCTCATCGTCGAGGACAAGGCGACGTTCCGGTTCGGCCGAAACGGGAGTCCGGATCACATCCGCGAGGCGTGCGAGGGGTCGTTGAAGCGCCTCGGCGCCGACGTCATCGATCTCTACTACCTGCACCGCGTGGACGCGAACGTCCCGGTGGAAGAGACGTGGGGCGCGATGGCCGGCCTGGTCGCGGCGGGCAAGGTCCGCTTCCTCGGCATCTCGGAGGCGTCCGTCGAGGAGCTGGAGCGCGTCTCCCGAATCCACCCCGTCACCGCGGTCCAGTCGGAGCTCTCGCTCTGGACGCGCGACTATCTCTCCGGCGTCGTGCCCTGGTGCGCCGCGCACGGGGCCTCCTTCGTCGCCTTCTCGCCGCTCGGCCGCGGGTACCTGACGGGAGCCATCGCGGCCGACGCGCGGTTCGAGTCGAAGGACTTCCGCTCGAAGCTCCCCCGTTTCCGGCCCGAGGCAGTCTCCCAGAATCAGCGGATCGTCGAGCGGGTTCGCGCCATCGCGGCGCGCCGGGACGCCACGGGCGCGCAGATCGCGCTCGCCTGGGTCCTCGCGCAGGGCGAGCACGTTCTCGCGATCCCGGGCACGCAGCGGCGCCGCTACCTCGAGGAGAACGTCGCGGCCGCTGGGATCGATCTCACGCCCGAAGAGCTCGAGGAGCTCGGGACTCTTCCGGCGCCCGTCGGCGGACGGTACTGAGATTCGCGTGCCCGAAGGCAACACGATCCATCGCTTCGCGCGCCGGCACAACCGCGACCTGGCCGGACGCCGCGTAAGAGTCTCGGCGGCTCAGGCGCGGTTCTCGAGAGAGGCGCGCCTGCTCGACGGCCGTATCTTCGAGAGAGCGGAAGCGCGCGGCAAACATCTCTTCCATCACTGGCGGGGCGGACCGATCGTCCACATCCACCTCGGAATGTTCGGGGACTTCTACCGGCGCGCCACGCCGCCGCCCGGGCCGCGGGAATCCGTGCGGCTGCGCCTGGCGACCCGTGACGCCGTATGGGACCTGATCGGGCCCCCGACCTGCGAGATCGTCACGGAGGAGGAGTACGCCTCGATCCTCGCGCGCCTCGGCCCCGATCCCCTCTCGGTCCGGCCGGACGCGCGGCGCGTCTTCGAAAAGCTCGCGCGGACGGACCTGCCGATCGCCCGCGCGCTCCTCGATCAGCGCATCGTCTCGGGAGTCGGCAACATCTATCGCGCCGAGGCGCTCTTCGTGAACGGCATCCATCCGCTCCAGCCGGCCTCCTCGCTGACGCGCGAGCAGCTCAAGCGGCTCTGGGACACGGTCCGGCGGATGATGCGCCGGGGCGTCGGACAGGAGCGGATCTCCACGATCGAGGCCGGCGACCGCAACGCCGCGCGCCGCGGCGGCCGGCGGTTCTATATCTACGGCGAGGAGGTCTGCCTGCGTTGCGGCGGTCCCGTCACCCGGTTCCCTCTCGCCGGCCGCACCGCGCACGTCTGCGCGACCTGCCAGGCTTTCGACCGCAGGCGTTCGCTGCGCGAACGGCGGTCGAGAGAGTCAAAACCAGGGCTTTGAGCTCGGCGCCGACAATCATTGGTCGGGACTTGGTGTCTCGACCGGGGAGGAGCCGGAAGCCGGGGCGGTCTCCGTCTCGTGCTCGACGAAAGACTCGAGCTCGGCGCGCGCGGTCGCGGCGCGCGGGTTGCGGGTGGCGTCGTAGAGGCGCGCGCGGCGGGAGAGGAAGCCCTTGCGCCACGGGACGTGCGGCTCGAGCGCGGTGATGGCGTCCTCGAGCCTGGACGAGTCGAGGTACGTCGCGACCTTGTAGCGGGTCTGCAGGCGCTCCTCGTTCAAGAGCAGGACGGCGAACGGCTGCGCCAGCGCGGCGTTCAAACGCTCGGCCAGTCCGCGGTCGCGGCCCGCGATGTCCGCGGCGACGAGGAATGACTGGTTGACGACCGGAAGGAACGCCCACGGGTCATCCCGGTATCGCGTGAAGGCCTTCTCGAGCAGGCCGGCCGCCTCTTCGAAACGCCCCTGCCGCCAGCGCAGCTGAGCCAGCAGGATTCCCGCCTCGACCGGGCGCGCCGGCTCGAGCCGGGCGATGAACGGCGCGGCGCCTTCGTCCCCGGCTTGCGCGAGGGCCTGGGACACGACCGCGAGCTCGACGGCGCCGACCGGCGCCCAGGGATGCTCGTGCCAGAGGTCGAGGACCTTTTCCGGATGCCCCTCGACGTAGCTCTTCCCGGCCCGGATGCGGGCAAGCTCCTCCGCGCTCATGTCGGGGCGCTCCGGCGCGGCGACGGCGTCGGCGGTGATCGTCGAAACCCGCAGGCGCCGGACGAGGTCCCAGTCCGCGCTCCCACGGGAAAAGAGCGGCGTGTCTTCCTTGCGGTTGCGGGCGAGCGCGCGAGCGTCCTCCAGGTCGAAGGCCGTGTCGCGGCCGACGCTCCTGGCGAAGGCGAACTCGATGACGTTCCGGTCGTCGGTGTTGCGCGCCGCGCGGCCCGCCGCGAGAAGCTCGGGAACGAAGGAAGCGCGGGCCACGAAGTGGGAGAGGAAGCCCTCGAGCCCTTCCGTGGCCCATGCCGCGGACATCGCCGAGCGAAACGGCTCCTGTGAGAGGCGCGCGCGCAGCGCGTCGGCGTCGTAGGAAATCGGCGCCGACGTCGCCACGAGGATCAGGTCGCGATATCGCGAGAACCAGCTCTCGATGGACGGGAAGGCCGACTGGAGCGTCAAGTACACCGAGCGGACCGTCTCCGAATCCACCTCGTACGACTGCAGCCATTGCAGGAAGACGCCGCCCGGCGAGAGGCGCTCGCGCGCCGCCTTGTAGAAGTCCTCGGTGAAGAGGCTCGAGATGCCGGCGCGGTACGGGTTCGAGGGCTCCGAGAAGATGAGGTCGTAGCGGTCAGGTGAGGTCAGCAGGTACTCGCGCGCGTCGCGAATCGTCACGCGGACCTTGGGATTCGCCAGCACGTTTCGATTGACCGGCGCGCAGGCCTCGGCCACGTGGAGGATCGCCGGCTCCAGCTCCACGACATCCACGCGCTCGATCGAGGGCACCTCGGCGAGCCATCCCGCCGTCGAGCCGGTGCCGAGCCCGATGACGAGCGCGCGGTGCGGATCCTTCAAGAGCGCGGCTCCGATCAGCCCGCCCATGACCTGCGTCGGCGCATCGGTGCGCGTGTTGCCGTCGATCTTCCCGTTCACGATGAAGGCCAGGCCGCCCGCCGTCGTCGTCATCGCGACGCTCGACTCGACGCCGTCGGCCTCCCAGAAAATGCGCCGCTGCTGGTCGCGGAGCCATTCGCGGACCCGGTTGGGCGAGGCCTTCGACAGGTTGACGCGCCCCGCGCCGATCGGGCTGTGCCGCCAGGCGGCGGTCGGGCCGGTCATGGAGACGAGCGCGACGCTCGCCGCGACGGCCCCGAGCGGAAGCCACCATCGGGCGCGCGACTCCTCGCGCCGGCCGCGCGAGACGCTCAGGGCCGCGATCGCGAGGGCCGAGAGCAGCAGCGTCACGAAGACCCAGGTGCCCGTCGCCGACAGGAGCGGCAGGAGCCCGAAGCCTCCGCAGAGCGAGCCCGCGATCGCTCCCGCGGTGTTCCACGCGTAGGCGAGGCCGACCTGTGAGCCGACCTTCTCGCGGCCGCGCCCCAGCAGCGAGATGAGCAGCGGAAACTGCAGGCCGGCCACGAACGCCGCCGGAAGGACGACGAGCGAGGTCACGACCGTCCAGCCGAAGAGGAGGCTCGCGAACGAGAACGAGCCGCTCGGGCGCAGGCGCGCGGCGAGGATGGCGACCGAGTCGCCGAGACCGTAGGGGACGGCCAGCAGCGCCGCTTCGATCGCGCAGGACGCCGCGAACGCCGCGAGTGTGCCCGGCCGCGACCGGACGGACCGGGCGAGCGAGCCCGCCCCGATGCCGAGCAGAGCGACGGCGAGGATCAATCCGAACGTGTAAGTCGAGCCGCCGAGAAGCGGCGAGAGCATCCGGTACCAGACGAGCTCCATCAGCGCGAACGCGAAGCCCGTGATGGCCGCGGCCGCGAGGACGAACCGCGCCGGAGGTCCCGCGGCGCTTTTCTCCTCGGGTCTTGCATCCTTCTTCTTCTTCTTCTTTCCACCCTCGCGCGCTCCGGGAGGCGGTGTGGCGGCGGCCGGCTCCGGCCGGGCGGAGAGCTCCTCCGCGGCCGGCGCCTTTCCGGCCAGGAGGACGGCCGCCAGTCCGACGAGCGCATTGACGGCGCAGCTGCCCCAGAGCGTCTCGCGCGTACCGAGCCTCTCGAGCAGGTAGAAGGTGGAGAGGAGCGTCCCGGCGACGGCGCCGAGCGTGTTGGATCCGTAGAGCAAAGCCAGGAGCCGGCGGCCGGAATCCTCGTCCGTTTCGACCGCGCGTGTCGCCGCGGGAAGCGTGCCACCCATGAGAATCGTCGGCACCGCCAGGACGAGCGCCGAGAGGAGGAGCCGCGCGAGCGTCCCTCCGGCGATCCCGAGGGAGAGCGATCCGCCCACGGCGATGTAGGTCGCGCGCACGAGCCAGAGGAGCGCCGGCGTCAGCGCCGCCGAGGCCGCGATCGCGAGCTCGAGCACGCCGTAGAAGGCGAGCGGGCGCCGGGCCTGGTCCGCCCGGCGGCCGAGGAGCCAGCCGCCGATTCCCAGTCCGCCCATGAAAATCGCGACCACGGCGGCGGAGGCGGCCGTGGAGAATCCGAAGACGAGGCGAAGCTCGCGCATCCAGCAGACCTGGTAGACGAGCGCCGTCAGACCGGAACCGAAGAGGAGGAGGGAAACCCGCGAGGCCCGTGAAGTCACGATTTTCGCGAAGCTACCACAGGGCGCCAGTACGGGGTCACTTTGCACATCGAGCCGATCGAGGCGGAAAGGACGCCCCGGAGCCGGCAGCATTCCCTACGGGGCACGCGCCCGCAGGCCGTGTCGGTGAGAACCGGCGGGCGCTGAGGGTTCCTCGCAGTCTCACCGTGATGCCGGCGGTGGCGTTCCATGCTCGTCACCCATCACCCCGTACGGGAACGCCGCCGTCTCCGGGGCTCGCAGTCCGGCTTAACGTCACGGTGGAGCCCCGGCGGCGGGACCGCCTCCCGGAGGAGCGCCGTGAGACAGCCTGTGTCAACCTGATGGTCATGCGGCGAGCCTCGCAGCGGCGGTGTGACGAGCCGGGTCGTAGGGTGTGTTGTTGATCCAGCAGCGCCAGAGGACGCGCAGCCATGCTCTGGCGAGGATTCGGATGGCGTGAGGGTGATCTTTTCCGTGGCAGCGCGCGCGGGAGTAGAGCGAGGCCGCCCAAGGGGAGAGACGGCGGGAGTTATCGGCGAACGTAGTCAAAGCTCTGCGGAGTCGTTTATTGCAGGCGAAGCGAAACCCGACTGCGTGGTGTTTGCCCGAAGCGTAGGTGACGGGGCAAACGCCCGCTTCGGCGCAGAGCTGATCGAGTGAGGAGAAGCGGTGAGGATCCTCTCCAGTCTCCGAGAGGATCTGAGCGGCGTTGATGCGCCCGACGCAAGGCAAGGAGGTGAAGATGGGTGCGGCCGGGTGGATGGAGAGCGCGCGCTGGATGGCGATCCCGATTTGCTTGATCTGGGTCACGAGAGTACTCAGGACGGAGGAGATGGCCAGGATGAGCTCTTGCTTGGCCTGCGCTTCCAGGGGAGGAGTACGGCTGGATGGAGAGGTCCGGAGCCTTTGGAGCAACTGCTGTGGCGAGCGTCGGCCTGTGTAGTGGTTCTTGACGAGGAAGGCTGCCAGGCGTTTCTCCCCGAGTTGCTCCGCCTCCTTGGGGGTCGGATATCGAGCCAGGAAGGCCAGGCTGATCGCAGAGTCCACATCGGCGAAGATCGCGGCAGCGCCGGGCCAGAAGCCCTCGAGCAGATCCCGGAGCCGGTTGGCCAGGGCGACCCGCTGGGCGACCAGATCATCCCGAGAACGCACCAGAGCGCGAAGGGCACGCGTCTGATCCGAGAGGGGCTGGAGAGGTCGGAAGCGATGTCCGTCGGTCCGAAGCACGTCGGCGATCAAATACGCGTCCCAGGGATCCGTCTTGGCGCCCGAGGCGCTGTACCGAGACCGCGTGGCTTTAACGACATTGGGATGGATCGGGACGACCACCAGACCGGCCTCCAGCAGTGTGTCCACCAACAGTCCCGAGCAGCGCTCGAGAGCGACTTGAAGGGATCCGTGACGGCTAAATGCCAGCAGCTTCCCTGTCAGCTCGCGCATTCCCTCGGCAGTGTGCGCAATCTCGAATCGAGCTCGAACCTTCCCCTTCTGATCCAGGACGCAGACTGCGTGCGCCCTCTTGGCCCAATCCAAACCGGCATGGAACACCATCACCACCCCCCTTTCTCTTGCGATACCGTGACCCGGGCGGGGAGCTTCTGCCGGACGCTCATTGTCAGGCGCTCGGAGCTCTTGGTCGAGTCGGGCGCGACAGCCTGTAGCCGGTCGGAAGCTCCCAAGCCCTTCGAGGGGGCAAGTCTCACGGGGGCCGTCAAGCGGCAAGCGAAAGCGGCCCCTCTCGAAAGGCCCGGGAACGGCATCAACCCAATCCTCTCCTCGTTGCTGAGGAAAGCGGGAGAGTGCCCCAATGAGCGAAAGCACACCACCACGAATCCCGAATTGCCTCCCTATGACTGTGCTTTCGCGTCAGAGCGACGGCCTTTTTCGGCCATAGTCTCGTGTCGCCCTGATCAAAGCCCCGGTTTGAACTCTCTCGGCCGCCTGTTCGCGAAGCGAACGCCGCGGCCGACGGCCGCGGGCCCGACGCCGGGGCGGATGGGAAGCCAAGCAAACGGACCCACTACCAGGGCGCCGGGGCCTTCGCCCGGGTCACTGCTTATACTGGAGATCTGCGAATCTCCGTCACAGAGGCGCGACCGCCTCGAATCGACACCCGCCGGGCGGGAGTCCTTTTTCTGCTCATTCTCCTCGGCGCTGTGGCCGCCTTTGCAGACAGCGCTACGATCGTCTGGAAGGGGCAGCCGCACAATGTGACCGTCGCCGGCCCCGACTACCACGTCGCGGAGAGCGCGCGGGCGCTCGGCTTCGAGGTCGCGACGGATCCGACGACCGGCGTCATGACGCTCACGGTGTCTGGCCACAAGGTCGTCGTGGGGGTCGGGACGACGCAGGTGCCGGTCGATTCCCGGATCCTCTCGATCTCGCGTCCCGCGCACGCTGCCGGCGGTGCTCTCTACGCCCCGCCCGACTTCCTGGAAAAGGTCCTCTTCCCGCTCGTCGGCGCGAGCGGATCCTACGACCCCGCGCGAAAGACCTGGACCCTCCAGGAAGGGACAGCGCCCCTGACCCTCGACATCGCGGTCGTTCACGTCGAGCCGACGACACAGATCGTCCTGCGCCAGTCCGCCGCCGCGCGCTTCGTCCCCGCGCTCACCGAGGCCGGCTTCCAGATCACCTGGCCCAATCAGAAAGTCGTGCCCCCATTCGCGGAGCGCCGGTACGACGACCCGCTCGTCTCAGCGGTCCGGTTCGCGGGCAACACGGCCTTCCTCGAGTTCCGGGAGAAGGGATCGACCGCGCGCGCCTATCCGCTGGCCTCTCCCGACCGCGTGGTCGTCGAGGTCGGACGCCCTCCCGCCGCGAGGGCCGTGGAGCCGGTCGCCGTCCCGGAAGCCGCGCCTTCGCCGACGATCGTCATCGATCCGGGGCACGGCGGCTCGGAGACGGGCGCCGTGGGACCCGGCGGCCTCGAGGAGAAGGACGTCACGCTCCAGATCGCGCGCCGCCTCGCGGCGGCCGTCCAGAAGCTCTTCCCCTGCCGTGTCGTCCTGACGCGCGAGTCCGACGGCGCGATCTCGCTCGACGACCGGACCGCCGTCGCCAACCACGAGAAGGCGGACCTCTTCCTCTCGATTCACGCGAACTCTTCGAGGTCCTCGGGCGCGCGCGGTTCCGAGACCTACTACCTCTCCCTCGAGGCCTCGGACAAGCTCTCGCAGGAGATCGCGAGCCGCGAGAACCAGCCGGCGCTCTCCGGCGGACCCGGAGCGGCTCCGACCGCCGCGCCGGCGCGAAACCCGGATCTCGATTTCATTCTCTGGGACCTCGCCCAGACGGCTCACCTGAAAGAATCGAGCGAGCTGGCGGAGGCGGCGCAGGAGGAGTTGAACGTCCTCTCGGGCACGGAGAACCGCGGCATCAAGCAGGCGCCGTTCCGCGTGCTCGTCGGCGCGACCATGCCGGCAGTCCTCGTCGAGACGGCCTTCATCTCGAACCCGGAGGAGGAGAAGAAGCTCGCCTCTCCCGCGTTTCAGCAGAGCGTCGCCGACGCGGTGGCACGCGCCATCGGGCGATTCTTCGATCGCCGCAAGACCGGCGCAGCCGCGAAGACGCCTGCCGCTGCCGCGCCGACTCCGGCTCCGACCCGCGTTCCATGAGCCGGCGGGCCGCCGCGATTCTGCTGCTGAGCCTTGCCGTGGCGGTCGCTGCCATCGTGTTCCTGACGCGGCCGCAGGCGGCGGGGGCGAGGCGTCGGATCCGGTCATTCCTGCGCGTCAGTCCCGCGCCGGCCGCGGTCCCGACGGTGTTCGCCGGAACGCCGCCCGTCACGCCCGCGCAGACGGTCCGCGTCACGGTCTTCTTCCCCGGGAAAGAGGACGCCAGGCTTCATGCGGAGGAGCGGGACATCGCGAAACCCTCCGGGCCTACCGATTTTCTCAAGGCGCTCTTCGCGCAAGTGCAGCGCGGCCCGACGCGCGAGGGACTCCTCCCCGTCCTGCCGGCGAAGCTCCTTCTCCGAAACGCGTTCCTCCTGCCTGACGGCATCGCCGTCCTCGACCTTGCCATGGACTCGGGCCTTTCCTTCGGAGCGTCCGAAGAGCTCACGATCGTCGCGGCGCTCGTGGACACCGTGCTCCAGAACGTTGCCGAGACCAACCGCGTGCGCATCCTCGTCAACGGCGAGCCGGCCGAGACCCTCGCCGGCCACGTGGACCTGACGCAGCCGCTTCTCTACCTGCGAAACGAGGTGGCGCCATGACCCGATGCGCCCGTCTGTCATCCTGAGGAGCGAAGCGACGAAGGATCTGCTCCTCATGGTCTGCAGGGCAGAACCTTCGCTGCGCTCAGGATGACATGGGAGACAGACACAAGGCCGTGGGAAGATTCGGGGTTGGAGAGATGAAGACATGAGCCCGACGCCGCGCCCCGATGGACGAAAGCCCTCCGAGATGCGCGCCATCTCGATCGAGACCGGGACGCTCAAGCACGCGGAGGGATCGGCCCTGATCGCGCTCGGCTCGACGCGCGTGCTCTGCGCGGCTTCCATTGAAGAGCGCGTCCCGCCGTTTCTCAAGGGGAGCGGCAGCGGCTGGGTCACGGCCGAGTACGGCATGCTGCCGCGCGCGACGCACACGCGCTCGCAGCGCGAGGCGGCCTCCGGGCGGCAGGGAGGGCGCACGCACGAGATCCAGCGCCTGATCGGCCGGTCGCTGCGCAGCGTCACGGAGCTGCGGGGCCTGGGCGAGCGCACGATCCTGCTCGACTGCGACGTGATCGAAGCCGACGGCGGCACGCGCTGCGCCGCGATCACCGGCGCGTGCGTCGCCCTCGCCATGGCCCTGGTCAAGCTGATGCGAAGCGGAGCGATCCCGCGCTGGCCCCTGCGCGAGACCGTGGCGGCGACGTCGGTCGGGATCTGCGCCGGGCAGGCCGTCCTCGACCTCGCCTACGAGGAAGACTCCGAAGCCGACGTGGATTGCAACATTGTCGGAACGGCCTCCGGCGCCTTCGTCGAGATCCAGGGCACCGCCGAGCGCCGCCCCTTCAACCAACAACAGCTCCTCGACCTCCTCGAACTCGCCGCCAAAGGCCTCTCGTCTCTCAAGAAGATCCAGGAAGAAGTCCTCGCCCCCCACTGGTCCGACATCAATCGCGACTGAGGATCGCGCGCGCCGGCCGCGCCCTTACCCCGACCCTCTCCCGGGGGGAGAGGGAGAGCCCCTGTCGCGGCGCGACGTGGCATAATTCGCGGTTCTCATGAAGCGCATTGGAGTGCTTTTCGGACAGGAGCGGACCTTCCCGCTCGCGCTGGTCGAGGCAATCAACAACGCCGGGGTGGAGGGGGTCACGGCGGAGACGGTTTCGGTCGGCGGCGTGAGCCTGGAGACGCCGAAGCGCTACGACCTGATCCTCGACCGCATCAGCCAGGACATCCCGTTCTACCGCGCGATCCTGAAGAAATTCGCCGCGGACGGCACGATCGTCGTCAACAACCCTTTCTGGTGGTCGGCCGACGACAAGTTCTTCAACAACGTCCTCGCCCGCGCCATCGGCGTCGCGGTCCCCAAGACGGTGCTCCTCCCGTCGAACCAGCATCCGCCCGACACGACCGCGGCCTCGATGTCGAACCTGACGTACCCGCTCGACTGGGAGTCGATCTTCGACCACATCGGCTTCCCGGCGTACTTCAAGCCGTACTCCGGCGGCGGCTGGAAGAGCGTCTACCGGGTCGAGAACCCCGGCGAGTTCTTCGCGGCATACGCGGCGTCCGGGCAGAACGTCATGACGCTCCAGGAGGAGATCGTCTTCGACGAGTACTTCCGCTGCTACGCCATCGGAAGGAAGCATGTCCACATCATGCGGTACGACCCGCGTCAGCCGCACGCGAACCGCTACGAGCGCAACGGCCCGCCGATCGACCCGGCTCTCTACGAGCGCGTCCGAGGCGATTGCCTGAAGCTGACGGAGGCGCTCGGCTACGACTTCGACACGCTGGAGTTCGCGGTGCGGGACGGCATCCCCTACGCGATCGATTTCTTGAACCCCGCTCCCGACGCGGACCCGGCCTCCGTCGGCGACGAGAACTTCCGGTGGGTGCTGGAGCACGCGGCACAGTGGCTCATCGAGCGGGTCGCGCAGGAAGCCGTGCCGCCCGAGCGCTTCCACTGGCAGGAATACCTCGCGGCGGCGAGCAGGCCGGCCAAGCCGAAGTCTACGCCGCGGCGGCCCGCCGGGCGCACTCGGCGCGTCCCCCGGCCGGGTACTCCGCCAACGTCATGACCGATCGGCCCGCCTTCACCCTCGGCGTCGAGGAGGAATTCCAGATCATCGATCCGGAGACGCGGCAGTTGCGTTCCCACGTCCAGCAGATGCTCGAGGAAGGGAAGAGCCTGCTCAAGGAGCGCGTCAAGCCCGAGATGCACCAGTCGGTCATCGAGCTCGGCACCGGAATCTGCAAGGACATCGGCGAGGTCCGCCGGGACATCGCCGAGACGCGGACGGAGATCATCCGCCTGGCTGCGAGGCAGGGCATGCGGGTCGCCGCCGCCGGGACGCACCCCTTCTCCAACTGGGCCGACCAGCTCATCTTCCCCGACCCTCGCTACGACGAGGTCGTCGAGGAGATGCAGATGCTCGCCCGCGCAAACCTGATCTTCGGCCTCCACGTCCACGTCGGCATCCAGGACCGGACGACCGCGTTCCAGATCTTCAACGAGGCGTGCTACTTCCTGCCGCACCTGCTCGCCCTCTCGACGAACTCCCCTTTCTGGCTCGGCACGAATTCCGGATTGAAGAGCTTCCGCACGAAGGTCTTCGACCGCTTCCCGCGCACGAACATCCCGGAGTACTTCGAGTCGCCCGCGCAGTTCGACGAATTCGTCCGGCTTCTGGTCAAAACAAACTGCATCGACAACGGCAAGAAGATCTGGTGGGACCTGCGCCCGCACCCCTTCTTCGACACGATCGAGTTCCGGGTCTGCGACATCCCGATGCGCATGGACGAGACGGTGACGATCGCGGCGCTCATCCAGGCGATCTGCGTGAAGCTCTACAACCTGCGCGCCCAGAACCTGGGGTGGCGGCGCTACCGCCGCGCCCTGATCCTCGAGAACAAGTGGCGCGCGAGCCGCTACGGGATCGAGGGGAAGATGATCGACTTCGGCAAGGAGATCGAGGTGCCGTTTCGCGAGCTCGCCCGGGAGATGCTCGAGTTCGTGGACGACGTCGTGGACGAGCTCGGCTCCCGGCGCGAGGTCGAGCGGGTAAACTGGATCCTCGAGAACGGCACGGGAGCGGACCGGCAGCTGCGCGTCTTCAACGAGACCGGGGGAGACTTGAAGAAGGTCGTCGATTACATCTGCGATGAGACGAGCCACGGCCTCGACATCCAGGAGTGGAACAGCCGCGCCGCTTCGTCCTGACCCGCATTAACGAAAGGCTCATTCTTTCAATGCAGAACCTGACAGAGCTGCCGTCCGTGTATGCCGAGGAGCTGGCGCAGGGCGCCCGAAACGCGGTGCGAACCTGCCTGCGCGTCGCTCCGCGCGAGCGCGTCGTCCTCGTTACGGACCTCGAGACCGAAGAGATCGCCGCGAGCCTCGCCGACCAGGTCCGGCAGGTCGGCGCGGACATCGACGTGCACGTCATGGAGGACTACGGGTCCCGGCCGATGCTGGCGTTGCCCTCGGCGATCCGCGAGTCTCTCGAGCGCGCGGATGTCTCGATCTATGCCGGGCAGCCGAAGTCGGGCGAGCTCGCCTTCCGCCGCGAGCTGACGCAGGTCATCGACCGGCGGCAGATCCGCCACGCCCACATGGTGTCGATCTCCAGGCGGATCATGTGCGAGGCGATGCGCGCCGATTTCAACGAGGTGGACGCGATCTCGCGGCGGGTCCTCGAGCGCGCCGAGAAGACCCGCAAGGTCGTCGCGCGCTCACCCGCGGGCTCCTTCCTCGAAGCGACGTTCGATTCCGGAATCAAGTGGCTGAAGACCTCGGGCATCATCTCCACCTCGAAATGGGGAAACCTCCCGGGGGGCGAAGTCCTGACCGCGCCCGCCCGCGTGGACGGTGTCTACGTCGCGGACGGCGTCGTCGGCGAGTACCTCTGCGCCCGCTACGGCGACCTGAAGCAGACGCCGCTCTCCGTCACGATCGTGGACAGCCGGATCACGGAGCTCGCCTGCGAGAACCGGGACCTCGTCAACGACTTCCGCGCCTACACCTCGACCGACGAGAACTCCAATCGCGTGGGAGAGTTCGCCATCGGCACCAATGTCGCGCTCGCGGACATCATCGGCAACATCCTGCAGGACGAGAAGCTCCCGACGCTCCACATCGCGTTCGGCCACCCCTACTCCGAGCACACCGGCGCGCAATGGAGGAGCACGACCCACATCGACATCGTCGGCCGCCAGTTCGACATCTGGTTCGACGACGACCAGGTCATGGCCGAGGGGAAGTTCCTCATTTGAATCGGATGATCGTGCGATCGTGCCATCGGGCGATTGGCGCCCCGAAGCTGATGTCCGAACAAAATCACCCGATCACCCGATCACCCGATTACCCGATTGCCTGATGGTTCCCTCTCTGCGCCGCGCCTACAACGCGGCCTACACCGACAAGAAGTACCGGCAATACCGGACGCGTCTCGAGGAAGAGGCCGGGTGCCCGATCCCGTTCCGGCTGGCGGAGTCGCCCGTCTTTCTTCCGCCGGACCTCGTCGACGAGATGGTCGCGGCTTCGTTTGAGATCTGGCGGCAGCTCTCGCGGCCGGAGGCGCTCGCGCGCTCCCTGGCAGCCGTACCGGCGCGGTTCGACGTGCCGGGCAGCGATGCCCATCCTGTCTTCGCGGTCACGGACTTCGCCGTCGTGCGCGCGCCGGACGGGCGTCTCGCTCCGAAGCTGATCGAGCTCCAGGGGTTCCCGACCCTCTACGCGTTTCAGCTCTTCCAGACGATCGCTTTGCGGGACATGTGTCCGGAGCCCGGGGCGCTCGACTTCCTGCTTTCCGGCCTCGATCCGGAGGGGTATCGCCGCGTGGTGGGGGACGCGATCCTCGCCGGCCTGCCGCCGGAAAACGTCGTGCTCCTGGATCTGGACCCGCCGTCGCAGAAGACCTACGTGGACTTCGCGTTCACCGAGAAGCTCTGGAACGTGCGGGCCGTCTGCCCGACGAAGGTCGAGAAACGCGGAAAGGAGCTCTGGTACGACCGGGACGGCAGGCCGACGCGGATTCTTCGCATCTACAACCGCCTGATCTTCGACGAGCTCGCTCACAAGAACGTCGAGCTTCCGATCGACTTTCGCGAGGAGCTCGACGTCGCCTGGGCCGGACATCCCAACTGGTACTTCCGCTGGTCGAAGCACGCGCTCCCGACGCTCGACCATCCGGCCGTGCCGGAAGCGCATTTCCTTTCGGAGCTCGATCCTGGCGGGGGACCTTGCGGTCCCCCGAACCCCCTGCCGGCGGTCCCGGAGGATCTTGCCAGCTGGGTGCTCAAGCCTCTCTTCTCCTTCGCCGGGTCGGGCGTGAAGGTGGACGTGACGCCTGCGGACATCGCCGCGGTCCCGCCGGAAGAACGCGCCCATACGCTCCTCATGCGCAAGGTGGAGTACGCGCCGGTCATCGAGACGACCGACGGCCATTCCTCCAAGGTCGAGGTCCGCGTGATGTTCGTCTGGAAGAACGGCGAGCCGCTGCCCGTCACGACGCTCGCCCGCCTCTCCCAGGGAACGATGATGGGCGTCACCTTCAACAAGGACCGCACGTGGGTGGGATCGTCAGGGTGCCTGTGGCCGATTGAGAAGGGTCCAAGGTCTAATGTCCAAGGTCCAGGGTCACGGGGCCCGCTTTAAGGAGACATCTTTGTATGCCGATCCATGAGTACCGGTGCCGCGACTGCGACACGCGCTTCGAGCGGTTCGTGAGCGGGAAGGGGCGTATCGAGTGTCCGGACTGCGAGAGCAAGCGTGTGGATCGGCTCCTCTCCGTCTTCGCCGTTTCGAGCGGCTCGGCCCGCTCTTCCTCGCAGCCTGCGTCAGCCTGCGGCTCCTGCGGCGATCCCCGCGGTCCCGGCGCCTGCTCCGTCGACTGACGTCGGCCCCGCGCTCGGGGAGCGTATTGCAGAATTGACGGTTGCGTATTACACTCGGGCGATGAAGACCCTGACCGTGCGACTGCCGGAGACTCTGGTTCTCGACATCGAGGAGGAGTCGCGCGCCCGAAGAGTCTCGAAATCCGACGTCGTTCGAGAACGGCTCCGGATCCCAGCCCGATCGGCGCATTCCCGCCGGTTACCCCCGGATCCGATCGCGGACCTGGTTGGTTCGATCGACGGACTCCCCGCCGATCTGTCCGAGAGAAAGAAGGAGTATCTGAAAGCCGGATATGGCCGGAAGCGTAATCGTTGACGCCGGTTTTCTGGTCGCGCTGCTTTTCCGTCGCGACCGCCATCATCGCTGGGCCGCCGCCCAGTTGCCGCACCTCACCAGACCGTGGAAGACCTGCGAGGCGGCGCTTTCCGAAGCGTTCTTTCTTCTGGGGGAAGCCGGAGGACCGGCTCTAGCTTCCCTCCTGCGCCGCCGCGCGGTCATTCCGGCGTTTGACCTCAACGCCGAATTGGAGCGGGTCCTGAAGTTCATCGAGAAGTACGCGGACGTCCCGATGAGTCTTGCCGACGCGTGCCTCGTGCGAATGACCGAGATCGCCGCCGACGCCGTCATCTTGACCACCGACCGAGACTTCCGAATCTACCGCCGCCACGGCCGCCAGGTCGTCCCCTGCCTCACTCCCTACTGAAGACCGGCTTTACGGCACGTAGTAGCGGATCTGCTCCTTCCACCAGGGCCAGTCGTGGCCGTAGGGGGCGCCCCAGACGCTGTTGCGGTTGCGGATCCCCTTCTCTTCGAAGATCCGCATCATGTCGGTCGTGCCGTTCAAGATGTTGTCGGTCGCGCCGGTGACGATCGCGATGTCCATCGCCGAGAGCTTTTCCACCCACTCGCCGTTCATGTTGGGAACGTAGGCGGTCGGGCAGTGGAAGTAACAGAGCTCGTCCCAGTAGCCGTCGAGAAACGAGTGGATGTCGTACTTGCCCGAGAAGCCGACGACCTTGTCGCACAGCTCCGGGTGCCGCAGGCCGAAGTTGACCGCGTGGTATGCGCCGAAAGAGGTGCCGAGAGTACCGACCCGGGACGCCGGCCGCGCCTTGTCCAGGAGCCACGGCACGACCTCGCCGGCGATGTAACGATCGTACTCGTCGTGCCGGCGGATTCTCTCCGCCGGCGGGCGGCCGGCCGCGTAGAAACTCTCCGCGTCCACGCTGTCCACGCAGGCGATCTGGAGCCGCCCCGCCTCGATCTGGTCGGCCACGGCGCCCACCAGTCCGAAGTCCTCGTTCTGATAGAAGCGCCCGACCGAAGTCGGAAACCAGATCATCGGGCGCCCGCCGCGGCCGAAACGCAGCAACTCCATTCGCCGCCCGAGGATGGGCGAATCCCAGGCGACGTACTCTCGGTTCATCCCGGAAAGATATTCGGTCCGGAGCCCGGAGTCGAATCGCGGCTTATTCGTCGCGCGGCTCGGAGCGGATGAAGCGGCCTGTCTGCAGCTCGCGAAGAGTCTCCTCGATCTCGGCGCGGGTGTTCATCACGAACGGGCCGTAGCGCGCGATCGGCTCGCGCAGAGGCTCCGCCGCGGCAAGCAGGAACCGGCCTCCGCCGGTCCCGGCCCATGCCTCGATCGTCTCTCCCTCTCCGAAGAGGACGAGCGCCGGAGCGGACACCGGCTTGCGCCGCGGCCCGAAGAGGATTCCGCCGCGGTCCACGTAAGCGAAGGCCGAGTGGCCGGCCGGGACCGCCTCGCGGAACGACGTCCCTTCCGGAAGGGTCACGTCCACGAACTTCGGCGCGACGGCCAGTCCCTCGACGGGTCCCGTGACGCGGCCGCCCATCGCCTCGCCGGCGATGACGCGGATCCTCGCTCCCTCCTCCGTTTCGCGCTCGGACAACTGATCCGAGCGCAGCTCGCGGTACTTGGGGCGCGTCATCTTCTCGCGCGCCGGAAGGTTCAGCCAGATCTGGAGACCGCCGATCCCTTCCGGGCGTACCTGCGGCATCTCCTCGTGGAGGATCCCGCTGCCGGACGTCATCCACTGGATGTCCCCGGCGCCGATCGCTCCGGCGTGGCCGAGCGAGTCGCCGTGGCGAATCTCGCCCTGGCGGACGATCGTGATCGTCTCGATTCCCCGATGAGGATGGAACGGAAAACCGGCCTGGTAGTCGGACGGAACCGCCGACTCGAAATGATCGAGCAGCAGAAAAGGATCGAAGTTGTCGAGCTCGTGTGTCCCGATGCTGCGCACGAGGTGAACCCCGGCGCCTTCGACGACGGGCCGCGGGGACACGATCCGCGCCACGTCTCTGGAAACAGACTCACTCATCGTTGACCTCCGGAATCCGGCAGCCCGCGCTGGAACTTGCCGTTCCCCCGAGAACTATGCCGCGATCGCCGCCGGAGATTCCTGACCCCGCCGCGTGGGATAATCCGCGCCCTGCGGGGCGTAGCGCAGCGGTAGCGTACTTGCTTTGGGAGCAAGTGGTCGCCGGTTCGATCCCGGCCGCCCCGACCAGCACGTCGCGAGAGCTGCGGTCGGGACTTGCGCCTCTCGGCGCACCGGCGAGCGGCTCGGCCGGATGCGGCCTCGACCGCTCGCCTAGTCCCTCTCTCCGCTCTCGCTCCCGCGGCGCGCGCCTCCTCCCTCGGTTACTTCGGGAGACTTCGCGCGCCGCGAGCTACAGGAGAGTTGTTCCGAGAGGGTATCGGGGCGGTTCTCCGGCGTCTGGGGAGGTTGGGGTGGGTGCACGGGGACCTGGAATAGACTGGCGGGCATGGGGATTGCGGGGGGAACCGGGAGTGCCCGCGGGTTCGCGACGGATGGAAGCCACATGGAGACAACAGGTTGCGCCAGTCGAAAGAGCCGGTAATCTCGTCGGAGAGTATTCCGTAGAGCAAGAGGGCTTCTGGAGCCCCTGGGGAGAAGAATGGCCTCGAAGATGAGTCCCGACGCTCCGGTCCCCCGCAACGAGGCGATCGTGCCACGGGAAGAGACTCTTCCGCAGCAGCGCAAGGGCTCTCACGCCGACGCCGACGCCGGACGCAAACGCCGGTGGCCCTGGCTCGTCGGGATCGGCGCCGCGGTCCTGCTCGCCGTTCTCCTCTTTGCCCGGGCGGGACAGAAGAAGCAGAGCGAGGCTCAGGCGGCCAAGGCGAAGGCGGCGCAGCGATCGATCCCGGTCACCGGAGCGCCCGCGCGCAAGGGAGATCTCGACATCTACCTGACGGGGCTCGGCACGGTGACGGCCCTGAACACCGTCACCGTCCGGAGCCGGGTGGACGGCCAGCTCATTCGCGTGGCGTTCCAGGAAGGGCAGCTCGTGCACCAGGGCGATCTGCTGGCCGAGATCGATCCGCGCCCGTTCCAGGTCCAGCTCATGCAGGCCGAGGGGCAGAAGGCCAAGGACGAGGCCACGCTCGCGAACGCGAAGGTGGATCTGGCCCGGTACGAGGTGCTGGTCAAGGAAGACTCCATCGCGCGGCAGCAGCTCGACACGCAGGCTTCGACGGTCAACCAGCTCGAGGCCTCGGTCAAGAGCGACCAGGCGCAGGTCGAGAGCGCGAAGCTGAACCTGACTTACAGCCGCATCACCGCTCCGATCACCGGGACGGTCGGCTTGCGGCTCGTGGACACCGGCAACATGGTCCATGCCTCGGACCCGAACGGGCTCCTCGTCATCACCCAGATCCAGCCGATCACGGTCGTCTTCACGATTCCCGCCGATCACCTGCCCCAGGTCATCCAGCAAGTCAAGGCGGGCAAGAAGCTCCCCGTGGACGCCTACGACCGCGACTTCAAGAACAAGCTCGCGACGGGCTCGGTCCTGGCGCTGGACAACCAGATCGACCAGACGACGGGGACCGTCAAGATCAAGGCGATCTTCGCCAACGAGGACCTGGCGCTTTTCTCCAACCAGTTCGTCAACGCGCGTCTGCTCGTGGACACGCTGCACGGAGCCGTCATCGTCCCGACCGCCGCAATCCAGCGCAGCCCCCAGTCCACCTTCGTGTACGTCGTCAAGCCCGACTCCACCGTGGACATGCGCAACGTGGAGGTGCAGCTGACGCAGGGGGACGACACCACGATCGGAAAGGGGATCTCTCCCGGCGAGACGGTCGTGACCGACGGAGTGGACAAGCTCCAGCCCGGCATGAAAGTCGCGCTCGCCGGGGCGGGCGGCGCCACGCCCCAGAGTCAAACGGGCCGCGAGCAGCCGGAGAACGGGAAGGGAGCGGCTCGCCAGCGCAAGAAAGCGGGCGCATGAGCCCATCCCGCCCCTTCATCCTGCGGCCGATCGCGACGTCGCTGGTGATGGCGGGCCTCCTGATCGCGGGCGCGATCGGCTACAAGCAGCTACCCGTCTCGGCCCTTCCGCAGGTGGACTACCCGACGATCCAGATCGTGACGTTCTACCCGGGAGCGAGCCCGGACGTCATGGCTTCGGGCGTCACCGCCCCGCTCGAGCGGCAGTTCGGCCAGCTCCCCGGTCTGAAGCAGATGACCTCCAACAGCTCGAGCGGGAGCTCCGTCATCACGCTGCAGTTCGACCTCGACCTGAACATCGACGTGGCCGAGCAGGAGGTGCAGGCCTCCATCAACGCCTCGGGGACCTTCCTGCCGCGAGACCTGCCCAACCCGCCCATCTACAGCAAGATCAACCCGGCCGACTCCCCGATCATCACCCTCGCGCTCACCTCGAAGACGCTCCCGCTCTCGCGGGTCGAGGACCTGGCCGACACGCGCTTCGCCCAGAAGATCTCGCAACTGCCCGGCGTCGGGCTCGTCTCGATCTCCGGCGGACAGAAGCCGGCCGTGCGGATCCAGGTCAACCCGACCGCGCTCTCCTCTTACGGCCTGACGATGGAGGACGTGCGGACGGCCGTCGCGGCGTCGAACGTCAACCAGGCCAAGGGGACTTTCGACGGGGCGCTGCAGTCTTACCAGATCGGCGCCAACGACCAGCTCCTGACGAGCGACCAGTACAAGCCGCTCGTCATCGCTTACAAGAACGGAGCGCCGGTCCATCTCTCCGACATCGCGAACGTGATCGACGATACGGAGAACGCGAAGCAGGCGGCCTGGATGAACGACGTCCCGGCCGTCATCCTGAACATCCAGCGCCAGCCGGGCGCGAACATCATCGCCGTCGTGGATCGTGTCAAGCAGCTCCTCCCGCAGCTGCGCGCCTCGCTCCCCTCCGCCGTCGAGGTGACGATCCTGACCGACCGCACGACGACGATCCGCGCCTCCGTGCACGACGTGGAATTCGAGCTGATGCTCGTCATCGCGCTCGTCGTGATGGTCATCTTCCTCTTCCTCCGAACGCTCGCGGCGACCGTCATCCCGAGCGTCGCGGTTCCCCTCTCGCTCGTCGGGACGTTCGGGGCGATGTATCTGCTCGGCTACAGCCTGAACAACCTGACGCTCATGGCGTTGACGATCTCGACCGGCTTCGTCGTGGACGACGCGATCGTGATGATCGAGAACATCTCGCGCTACATCGAGGAGGGGATGAAGCCGCTCGAGGCCGCGCTCAAGGGCTCCGAGCAGATCGGCTTCACGATCATGTCCCTGACGGTCTCGCTCATCGCGGTGCTGATCCCGCTCCTCTTCATGGGCGACGTCGTCGGCCGCCTCTTCCGCGAGTTCGCCGTGACGCTCTCGGTCACGATCCTGATCTCCGCCTTCGTCTCGCTGACGCTGACGCCGATGATGTGCGCGAAGCTCCTGCACCACAAGCCGGCCTCCGAGCAGACCCGCTTCTACCGCGCCTCCGAGCGCGCGTTCCAGAAGGTCATCGACTTCTACGGCCGCACCCTGACCTGGGTCCTGCGTCACCAGCCGGCGACGCTAGCGATCGCCGTTGCGACCCTCTTGACGACCGTATTCCTCTTCGTCGTCATTCCCAAGGGGTTCTTCCCGGTTCAGGACACCGGCGTGATCCTCGGCATCTCCGAGGCGTCGCAGACCGTATCCTTCGCCGCCATGAAGGAGCGGCAGCTCGCGCTCGCCCGCGTCCTGTTGAAGGACCCGGCCGTCGCGAGCCTGTCTTCGTTCATCGGCGTGGACGGGACGAACACGACGATCAACAGCGGGCGCATCCAGATCAACCTGAAGCCCCTCTCCGAACGGAAGATGGATGCGACCGACGTCATCCGCCGCCTTCAGCCGGAGCTTGCGAAGATCGAGGGGATCACGCTCTATCTCCAGCCGGTGCAGGACCTGACCGTCGAGGATCGGGTCAGCCGCACGCAGTTCCAGTACAGCCTCGAGGACCCCGACGCGCGCGAGCTCTCCGTGTGGGTCCCTCGCTTTCTCGCCAAGCTGCAATCGCTGCCGGAGCTGCGCGACGTCGCGAGCGACCAGCAGAACGGCGGACTCGAGGCGAAGCTGCTCCTCGACCGGACGACCGCCTCACGCCTCGGCATCACGCCGCTCGACCTCGACAACTCCCTCTACGACGCGTTCGGCCAGCGGCAGATCTCGACCATGTTCACGCAGTTGAACCAGTACCGCGTCGTGCTGGAAACGCAGCCGAATTTTCAGGGGCGCCCGGAGGACTTGAAAAACGTCTTCCTGCGCTCCTCCGGAGGCGGGTCGGTGCCGCTCGGCGCGTTCACGGAGGTCCAGACGTCGAACGCTCCCCTCTCGGTGAACCACCAGGGACAGTTCCCGGTCGTCACCGTCTCCTTCAACCTCGCGCCCGGCACGTCGCTCGGGCAAGCGGTCCGCGCGATCGAGCGGGCCAAGGAGGAGCTCGGAATGCCGGCGAGTATCCAGGCGAGCTTCCAGGGGACCGCGCAGGCGTTCCGCGCTTCCCTGTCGAACGAGGTGTTCCTGATCCTCGCGGCGGTCATCACGGTCTACATCCTGCTCGGCGTGCTGTACGAGAGCTACATCCACCCGGTGACGATCCTCTCGACGCTTCCCTCCGCCGCGGTCGGAGCGCTCCTTTCGCTCATGGTCTGCGGGACGGATTTCTCCGTCATCGCCCTCATCGGCATCATCCTGCTCATCGGGATCGTCGAGAAGAACGCGATCATGATGATCGACTTCGCGCTCGACGCCGAGCGCAAGGAGAAGAAGAAACCGGAGGACGCGATCTACCAGGCGTGCCTGCTGCGCCTGCGCCCGATCCTGATGACGACGATGGCGGCGCTGCTGGCAGGCGTCCCGCTCGCGCTCGGGTCTGGAATCGGGGCGGAGCTGCGGCGTCCGCTCGGCATCGCGATCGTCGGAGGCCTCATCTTCTCCCAGCTCCTGACGCTCTACACGACCCCCGTGATCTACCTGGCGTTTGACCGCCTCGCTCACCGCGTCGCAAAAGGACGCCGCAAGGAGCCCGCCGCCGAGCTCGCCCCGGCACCGGCCAGGACGACGTGAGCATTTCGGCGCCGTTCATTCATCGGCCGGTGGCGACGACGCTGCTCGTCATCGGAATCGCGCTCGCGGGGGCAATCGGCTACAAGTTCCTGCCGGTTTCTCCGCTGCCGCAGGTCGAGTTTCCGACGATCAGCGTCAACGCCGGGCTTCCCGGGGCCAGTCCGGACACGATGGCCTCCGCCGTCGCGACGCCGCTCGAGCGCCAGTTTGGCCGCATCGCCGGAATCACGGAGATGACGTCCACGAGCGGCCTGGGCTCGACGAACATCACGATCCAGTTCGACCTGAACCGCAACATCGACGCGGCGGCGCGCGACGTTCAGGCGGCGATCAACGCCGCGCGCGGCCAGCTCCCGGCCAACCTGCCGAACAACCCGCGCTACCGCAAGGTCAACCCCGCAGACGCGCCGATCATGATCCTCTCGCTGACCTCCGAGATCATCGAACGGGCCCGGATGTACGACATCGCGTCCACGATCCTTCAGCAGAAGCTATCGCAGGCCGATGGGGTGGGGCAGGTCTTCGTCGGCGGCGGCGCGCTCCCGGCCGTGCGCGTGGACGTCAACCCCACGGCGCTCTACAACAACGGCCTCGGCCTCGAAGACGTCCGGGCGGCGCTCTCCACCGCCAATGCGAACCGCCCCAAGGGCGAGGTGTCCAACGGCGAGCGCGCCTATTCGCTCGCGACGACCGATCAGTTGCTCAAGGCGGCGGAGTATCGGCCGCTCATCATCCACTACGGCAACGGCGCCGCCGTGCGCCTCTCCGACATCGCCACGGTGACCGACTCGGTCGAGGACATCCGGACGGGAGGGCTCTCCAACGGACTGCCGGCCGTCCTGATCATCGTGTTCCGTCAGCCGGGCGCCAACATCATCCAGACCGTGGACCGCGTGCGGGCCCTGCTGCCGCAGCTCCAGGCGTCGATTCCCCCCACGATCAAGCTCGCCGTCGCGATCGACGCCACCCGAACGATCCGCGCGTCGGTCCGCGACGTCCAGATCACGATGGGGGTTTCGATCGCGCTCGTCATCCTCGTCGTGTTCATCTTCCTCCGCAACGTCCGCTCGACGTTCATCCCGAGCGTCGCCGTGCCGGTCTCGCTCATCGGCACGTTCGGCGCGATGTATCTCCTGAACTATTCGATCGACAACCTCTCTCTCATGGCTCTGACGATCGCGACCGGGTTCGTCGTGGACGACGCGATCGTCGTCATCGAGAACATCACCCGGCACCTGGAGTCGGGCCTGAAGCCGCTCGCAGCGGCCTTGAAGGGCGCGCAGGAGATCGGCTTCACGGTCATCTCGATCTCGATCTCGCTCATCGCGGTGTTCCTGCCGATTCTTCTCATGGGAGGGATCGTCGGACGCCTCTTCCGGGAATTCGCCGTCACGCTTTCGATCGCGATCGCGGTGTCGCTCCTGATCTCCCTGACGGCGACGCCGATGATGTGCGCGAGGCTTCTCCGCCCGGAGAACAAGGCCTCGCACGGCCGCCTTTTCCAGGCGAGCGAGAAGGGCTTCAAGTCGATCCTCCACGGCTACGAGCGTTCCCTCGGATGGGTCCTGCGGCACCAGCGGCTCACGATCGTGGTGACGATCGCGACCATGGCGGCCACGATCTTCCTGTACGCAAAGGTGCCGAAGGGGTTCTTCCCCCAGCAGGATGCCGGGAGGCTGACGGGCACGATCCAGGCGGACCAGGACACGTCCTTTCAGGCGATGCAGAGGAAGCTCGGCGAGTTCGTCAAGACCGTCATGCACGACCCCGACATCGAGAGCGCCAACGGCTTCGTGGGGGGCGGGAGCGCCAATTCCGGCCGGATGTTCATCTCGTTGAAGTCCCGCGGAGACCGCAAGGACAAGGCCACCGCCGACCAGATCATCGCGCGGCTGCGCGGCAAGCTCGCGCACGTGCCGGGAGCGACGCTCGTCCTCCAGCCGGTCCAGGACGTGCGCGTCGGGGGAAGACCCTCCGCCGCGCAATACCAGTACACGCTGCGGGGGGACAACTCGGACGAGCTGCTCGCGTGGGCGCCGCGGGTCCTCCAGACGCTGCGCAAGCTGCCCGAGCTGACCGACGTCAACAGCGATCAGCAGAACAAGGGACTGCAGGCGTCGCTCGTCATCGACCGCGCGACGGCCGCGCGCCTGGGGATCACGCCGCAGATGATCGACGACACCCTCTACGACGCGTTCGGCCAGCGCCAGGTCTCGACGATGTTCACGCCGCTCAACCAGTACCACGTCATCATGGAAGTCGAATCGAAGTTCTGGCAGAACCCGGAGGGACTGAAGTCCATCTACGTCCGCTCGAAGTCGGGCGACCTGGTGCCGCTTGCCACGTTCACGCACTACGAGCGCACGACGGCTCCGCTGGCGGTCAACCACCAGGGGCAGTTTCCTTCCGTGACGATCTCCTTCAACCTGACGGCGGGAGTCGCGCTCGGGACGGCCGTGGACGCGATCGGCCGCGCCGAGGGGGACATCCGCCTCCCGGCCTCCATCCGCGGGAGCTTCCAGGGCACGGCGCAGGCCTTCCAGGCCTCGCTCGCCAACGAGCCGATCCTGATCGCCGCGGCGCTCCTGACGGTCTACATCGTGCTCGGCGTCCTGTACGAGAGCGTCATCCATCCCCTGACGATCCTCTCGACGATCCCCTCGGCCGGGGTGGGCGCGCTCCTCGCGCTGCTCTTGACCGGCAACGACCTCTCCGTCATCGCGCTCATCGGGATCATTCTCTTGATCGGCATCGTAAAGAAGAACGCGATCCTGATGATCGACTTCGCGCTCGAGGCGGAGCGCAACGAGGGGAAGAACCCCGAGCAGGCGATCTTTCAGGCATGCCTCTTACGATTTCGTCCCATTACCATGACGACGATGGCCGCTCTGCTCGGCGGTCTCCCTCTCGCGATCGGCGTCGGGACCGGCGCGGAGCTGCGGCGCCCGCTCGGGATCTCGATCGTCGGCGGCCTGATTTTTTCCCAGATGCTGACGCTCTACACGACGCCCGTCGTCTATCTCTATCTCGACCGCTTCCGGCTGCGCTGGGAGGCGTTCCGCCGCGCGCACTGGCGCCGGCCGATGCCGGTGGAGGAGAAGGCGTGACCGGGCGGCGGCTCCTCGTTCTGCCTCTGCTTTTCATGCTCGCCGGCTGCGCCGTCGGCCCCGACTACAAGCGGCCCTCCGCCCCGGTCCCGACTTCGTACAAGGAGGAGCAGCCTCCAGCGGATGCCGTGGCCGCCGCCCAGTGGAAACCGGCGGAACCTCGCGATGACGCCAGCCGCGGGAAATGGTGGGAGCTCTTCGAGGATCCGGAGCTCAACAAGCTCGAAGAGCAAGTCAACATCTCCAACCAGAACATCGCACAGGCCGAGGCGCAGTTCCGTGGCGCGCGCGCCGCCGTCCGCCTGGCCCGATCGGATTTCTTTCCGACCGTGACCGCGAACGCATCCGTGACGCGGTCCCAGGGCCGCACCGGCAGCGCCGCCGCGGGGACTTCGTCGGCGCCCTCCGGGCCGTCAACCTCCTACGCGCTCTCGGGAGACTTCTCCTATGAGGTGGACGTCTGGGGACGCGTGCGTCGGGGCGTCCAGGCGAGCGTCGCCGGGGCGCAGGCCTCGGCCGCGGACCTCGAGACGGTGCGGCTGACGATGCACGCGGAGCTCGCGCTCGATTACTTCGCGCTGCGCGGGATCGACACGCAGAGGCAGCTCCTCGACGCCAACGTCGCCGCCTACGACAAGGCGCTGCAGATGACGATGAACCGTTTCAACCAGGGAGTCGTCTCGGGCCAGGACGTGGCGCAGGCGCACACGCTTCTCGAAACGACGCGCGCCCAGGCGACCGACCTCGGCATCGGGCGCGCGCAGCTCGAGCACGCCATCGCGACGCTCATCGGCAAGGCGCCCGCGGATTTCACGTTCCAGCCCGCGCCGGGCCTCCACGATCCTCCCGTTATCCCGGTCACGATGCCGTCGGAGCTGCTGGAGCGCCGTCCCGACATCGCGGCTGCCGAGCGGCGGGCGGCCGCGGCCAACGCGCAGGTCGGCGTCGCGACCGCGGCGTTCTTTCCGAGCCTCCTCCTCGCCGCGACCGGCGGCTACGGGAGCTCGAAGCTCGCGGACTGGTTCTCGCTCCCGAGCCGCTTCTGGTCGATCGGGCCCGCGATCGTCGCGACGATCTTCGACGGCGGGAAGCGCCGCGCCGGCGTCGAGCAGGCGGAGGCCGCCTGGGACGCCGCCGTCGCCGTGTATCGCCTCGACGTGCTCACCTCGTTCCAGGAGGTCGAGGACAACCTCGCGACGCTCCGCATCCTCGCCGACGAAGCCACGCAGCAGGCCGTGGCCGTAGCGGCAGCCGAACGCTCACTCACGATCGCGCGCAACCGCTATCTCGCCGGAACAACGACGTACCTGGAAGTCGTCACCGCCCAGGCCACAGCCCTGTCCAACGAGCGCGGAGCCGTGGACCTCCAGACCCGCCGCATGACCGCGGCGGTGAACCTGATCAAGGCTCTCGGCGGCGGCTGGCGAACCTCCGACCTCCCCTACGGTGGAGTGACGACCTCCGCATCAGCCCCTCAGCCGGTTCCGGCTTCTCCCGAGTCCCGCTAGGGTCCTGTCCTCTGTCATCCTGAGGAGCGAAGCGACGAAGGATCTGCCCTCGTCATCCAGGAGCCAGTCGCAGAGCGACCCGAGTCTGCCGCCTAAAGCGACGGCGTCGGCGACGGCAAAGTGGCCGGCGGCGGGAGCGTCGGCTGCGGAGTCGGCCGGGGCGTGGTCCACTCGGGCGTCGGCCGCCAGTAATCGCCGGCAGCCGGCCGATTCGTACTTCCAGTCCCCGTCACCGTGACCGGCCCGCCGGTGCTCTCACACGCAGCAACCAACGCCAAGGCGGCGCTGATACCGAGCCAGCCCGCCCCGACACCTTTGCGCATGCGGCAACTCTATGCGAGGCCACGCGGCCGTCCGTTTCGCGGATAATTGCTCGACTGCCCGTAGCTCAGTTGGATAGAGCAACGGCCTTCTAAGCCGTAGGTCGGCGGTTCGAATCCGCCCGGGCAGGCCAATATTTCCGGGCCTTTTCTCGTGGTGACGGGGTTTCGGTTTTCCCCCGAGTTCAAAAAAGAGTTCAAACCGGTTCCGCAAACCTGTGGAAAACCCTTCCGAATCACGTATGGGTATGACCGTTCTCGGAAGCTAATTCCGGCACCCCCCACTCGACCACGGATGACACCCGCATCGGGGCGTCCACGGTCCACGGATCGATAAAAAACGGGGTCGTGGATGGTCGGTCGGATGGCGGATATCCGTCCCGCGCACCCCACACGGCATCCCCACGCCGGTATCCGCGCAGCCGGAGCTACGCCATGCAAGCCAATTTCAAACTGGCCGTCAACCCTCCCAAGCTACGCAGCTGTCGGGGCGCTCCCCGAGCCGAGTCACTCCGTCATGGACAGGAATTAAACGCGCTATTCCCCAGGTACGTGCAACTCGCAGACGTGGCGTCGCCGTAGGTGGCATACACCAGGTACTGATGTGCGAGATTCGAGTTCGCCGGTGGTATTTCGTTGTACCAGATTCCTTTCGAATCGGGAAGCGCGGTGTAAGGAACTGCGGTCCATACTGTGCCCGCCGTCTTGTCCTGCCAATACAGCGTGACTCTCATGCCAGGCGGAACTGGACCCAGTGCATTGCCCGCAACAACAAGACTTCCCGGATCGCCAAAGCCGGCAAGCGACCCCGGCTGGATCCAGATGACCCGAGCACTTTCCAGACTGCAGCGGTTGGGCGGCTCGCCGGGTCCGCCCTCGACACAGGGGATGGCGCCCAGATACTCGTATATGGCACTGATGTTAAGGTCGGTCAAGTCTTTCATGGCGGGCCATGGCATGACTTGCAGCAGGCTGCCGTTGAACGGAAGCGGAACGCAGTTTGGGTTAGGGGCGCCGGTACAGGTCGGGTGAGCGTTGTCCAGGTCTATGCCAGTTCTCAAGATCTGAGTAAACTCTGCAAGGGTGTGCCCGCCTTCGGGCAACCCTGTTTTGTCCGGCGTCAAGTTGCGGGAGACGATGTTCGCCGAACCTGGAACGACCGGCGCGAAAACCCTGCCGCCACCCAAGTAAGTCGCCGGATTGGTCATCTTCGGCTGGCCAAAGTATGGGTTTCCACCCGGCGCGAATGCGGTCGCGGGGCCATTACTGTGGCAATCGTTACAGGGTCCTGTGTTGACCAGATAGCTGCCGAGTCCAACCAGATCCTGATCTTTGCCATGCAGATTCAACGGAACCGGAGCTATGCTGAGACCCTGCTGAATTCTCGGGTCAGGCACATCGCTTGACCCCTCCGCTGCTCGAACGCGCGGGGAAATCGAGAGCACTACAGCAAGGGTGACGACGGTGACTGGTATCCCCACTCGCACGACTTTTCTAGAGAACGGTGACATCTCGCTTCTCCTTTCCTTATTTCTCGAAACCACAAACGGCACTACACCGGGGCGATTCGGAGGAGGCACCTCTGAGAAGGCCGGCGGTGACCTGGCTCGAACCGGTCGCACCAAGCCCGGAGCGGCAGACACGATCAATGAACGATCCAACGCGGTCATAGGCGCGTAGGCGATTCGGCTTTGGCTTGCGGTCCTTTCTGATCGCCCGGTCGCGTTCGGGCGAACGAACTGAGGAAAAGGCGACTGAGCAAAGTCTCTGACTCTCATGGGCGGTTGTCAACGCCGGGTGTTTGGGGCGGCACAGCGACGGCTTCCTACTCTGAAACGGCTTTGGACGGCGATCTCCTGCTCTTCGGATCCTGCGTTCGCCTAAGTCTTCCTAGAAGCAGTCTTCCCGTCGGTCTGTAAGCCCTTCCCTGCCAATAAGAAAGGAGTCGCCCAGGTCCAACGCCGGAGGCTTATCTGTCCCTGCCCCGCCTGAGCAGGTTTGAACTTCTTCCAAAACATGGAGGCCAAGAGATGGAACTCATCACCTGTCTCGGTCACGCGACCACGAAAATGAGCGAGCGGTATGCCCGACCCGACGATGCGAGTCTCAGGGCGGTGGTCGCAGCTCTGGACCGGGAGTTCAAATCGAGTTCAAAACCGGTCCTCAGGACGACTCAGGACGACCCCGGATAGCTCAGGACACACGGTTTTCCTAGAAAACACAGGTATCTGGGGTTATTCGGGGTTGGTCACACCGCCTTCTAAGCCGTAGGTCGGCGGTTCGAATCCGCCCGGGCAGGCCACACCGTCGCTCCCCCCGCTCCGCTTGGATTTCGCCCTTCGGGGCTCGTCAGCTCCGGGGCTTCGCTCCCGCGGGCCTTCTTCCCGGACGAAGTTCGTGGCTAGAAACGGTCCTGGAGACTCACTCTCCCCGAGGCTTGGAGGCGTAATCGCTCTCCCGCCTTCCAAGAAACTCCCGTTTGCTACCCCGCCGGTCCTTCCGCGAGCGGCGTTCAAACAGCGGTCCCACGAGGCATTCCGCTTGCGCTTGGAGATCTGGAAATCTCGCAGACGAAGACACTCCCCGACATGAAATCGTTATGAACTGCGTTCGCATCGCTGCTCCCCACCTCATCGCCGAGATATGCGTCAACTCCGCGCCTGGCGGTCTCGGTTCGCTAAGGAAGACGATAATTCTGAGCGGAATCACTCTCTGATTCGTTTGCACCAATTCCGCCAGATTTCTCTCCGGCGGCAATCTCTCTGCACCGCTTCCAACGCATTCCGAGGCGATCATGGCTGATGACGATCCTGTGGTTTCGATGGGGTGGGCGTAGGCGCGCCGTCTCCCCCGCGTGGAGTCCGGCAGCAGCCTGGTGAGAATCGGTCCTCGCCGGGCGAAACTCGAGAGACCCTGGAACGTCACGATATTCGAGGAGGCTTCCATGAAGATCGGTTGGCCTGGAGTCTGCGCTTTGCTTCTCATCTTTCTCGCGGCCGGGGGGGCGTCACCCGAGCCCGGACGCGCGGAGATTCCTGACACGCCGGTGGGACGCCGCGCCGCCGGGTTCATGTCGGCGTTCAACAGCGGCGGCGAGAAGGCCATGATCGGGTTCTGGAAGGCGAACTTCACGCCCGAGTCGCTCGAGCAACGGCCGGTCGAGGCGCGCCTCCAGTTCTACAGGCGCATGCGGGAGGACATGAAAAAGATCACCCTCGCGGCCGTCGAAGCGACCGCGCCGACGGCGATCACGCTTCGGATGAAGTCGGCGTCCGGCGGCTTCTTCCAATTCCATTTCGAGGCGGAGGCGAATCCGCCGTACCGGCTGACCGGCATGCGGGTCGAAATCGGCGAACCGAGGGCCGAGGAGTCGAAGGCGCTCGACGAGAAGCCGAAGGCGTCGGACGCCGAGGCGGCCGAGGCCGCCGACGCGTATCTTCGCGGTCTCGCCTCGTCGGACGGGTTCTCGGGAGTTGTTCTGCTCGCCAGGAACAACGCCGCGTTCCTCGAGAAGGCGTACGGCCTCGCCGACAGGGGGTTTCGCGTTCCCGTCAACACGGAGACGAAGTTCAACCTCGGCTCGATCAACAAGATCTTCACGAAGACCGCGATCGCGCAGCTCGCGGCCGCGGGCAAGCTCTCCCTGGCGGACACGATCGGCAAGCATCTGCCTCGCTACGGCGCGCCGTACGCCGGACGCGTGACGATCCAGCAGCTCCTCGACTTCTCCTCCGGCATGGGCGACTTCTTCGGCCCGAAGTTCGAGGCGACTCCCAAAGACCGGGTGCGAACGCTGGCAGACTACCTGCCTTTCTTCGAAGGCGATCCCTTGAAGTTCGAGCCCGGCGCGCGGCACGAGTATTCAAACGCCGGCTACATCGTGCTCGGCCTGATCATCGAGGCCGTCTCGGGACAGGACTATTACGCCTACGTCCGGGAGCACATTTTCCGGCCCGCCGGGATGGCCGATACGGATTCCTACCTTGCCGACGAGGTCGTCCCCAACCGCGCCGTCTCTTACACGAAGGAAGGCGGCCGCTGGCGCTCTGCGGTCTTCGAGCACCCCGCGCGCGGGAGCTCCGCCGGCGGCGGATACTCGACGGCCCGCGATCTCTCGCGGTTCGCCGCCGCGCTCAAGGCCGGCAGGCTCGTCACTCCCGCATACGCGACCTGGATCCTCTCCCGCGACGCGGCGGCTCCGAAGAGCGGTTCGTCCACGGGACCCGTCACCGGCTCGCTCGGAATCGCCGGCGGCAGCCCCGGCGTCAACGCGACGCTCGAGATCGACGCCGAACGAGCCCTGACGACCGTCGTCCTCTGCAACGCCGACCCGCCCTGCGCCGAGAACGCCTCCCGGAAAATTCGAGCACTGCTTCCTCGCTAGCTCGAATTCCGCGCCGTAGGGCGGCCCTTGCGGCGAAAACGAAACGAAGGTCCTACGGCGCGCTCGGCGGCGGGACGCGGCGCTTCGTCGCCTGCTCGAAGGCGTAGGCGAGCGCCAGGAGACGCGGCTCGCTGCAGGCCATTCCGGTGAAGCTGACGCCGAAGGGGGACGGCTTGGCGTTGAAGCCTTCGGGGAAGGGAGCGGCGGGCGGCGTCGGAGCGTTGGGCACCATCCCGAACGGGACGATCACGGTCGGATAGCCGGGCCTCGCGGCGATCCCGGCGCCGCTGCCGCCGGGAAAGAGAAGCGCGTCGAGCTTGTTTGCCTTCATGACTTCGTCGATGCCGTGCGTGCCGGCGAGCGCGACGTCCTTGGCCCGGTCCGCCTCGTAGCGCGCCTTGTCCGCCTGGATGTCCATCTCGTCGGAGATGTCGAGGTTCGACTGTCCGTACTTCAGCGCGCCGGCCTTCGTGTGCCTGATGTTCCACTCGCGCAGCTCGGTCAGCGTCTTGACCGGGGCGGACGGACCGAGCGACGCCAGCCACTTGTTGAAATCGCGCTTCATGCCGTACTTGAACGAGACGGAGCAGTCCGCGTCCTTGCCCTTTTGCGTCGCTCCACCCCGAGCAGATTCCCCACGAAAGGAAGTTGCCCTTCGCGTCCTTGTCAAGGACGCTCGGGATGTCGGCGGGATCGACGAGAACGGCGCCCTGCTTCTTCAGGATCTCGATCGCCTCGGTCATCACCTTCGCCTGGTCGGCGTTCAAGCCGCCGCGCGGCTCCTTGGCGCCGGGGGGCGTGAACTTGTCGTAGAAGAAGGCGCGCGGAATGCCGATGCGCGCGCCCTTCAACGCGTCGGCGTCGAGGAACTTCGTGTAGTCGCGGCCGGGCGGAGGCGTGCACGTCTTCGTGGCGGGGTCGTTCGGATCGGGCGCGGCCCCCTCGAGCGCGCCGAGCAGGATCGCCGCGTCCGTGACCGTCCGCGCCATCGGCCCCGCCGTGTCCTGGTCCGCGGTGATCGGGATGATGCCGTAGCGGCTGACGCGGCCGACCGTCGGCTTGACCGCCGCGAGCATGTTCTGGTTCGCGGGCGAGAGGATCGATCCCGACGTTTCGGTGCCGACGTTGGCGGCCCAGAAGCTCGCCGTGGTGCCGATGCCGGAGCTCGACCCGCCGGTCATGAGCGCGGGCCGCCCGTCGCCGGTCGCCTCGCGCGGATCGCGCCGCGGATCGTAGGGATTGAAGCCGAAACCGGCGACGGGGTTGTAATTGGTCGGCATCGGTGAAGGCGAGCCCGCCACCCAGTTCGCCAGCTCCGTCATCCCGGTCTTGGCGAGGATGACGGCGCCGGCATCACGCAGGTTCTTCGTGACCGTCGCCTCGTAAGGCGGCACGAACCCTTCAAACGCCAGCGCGCCGCCGGTCGTCGGCATGTTCGTCGTCTGGATGTTGTCCTTGATCGCGACCGGGATCCCGTGCAGCGGCCCGCGCACCTTCCCCCGCGCGCGCTCGCGATCGAGCTCCTCGGCTTCCTTGAGCGCGTTCGGGTTGACCGTGATCGCCGCGTGCAGCTTGTCCTCGTACATCGCGATCCGCGCCAGGCTCTGAAGGACCAGCTCGCGCGAGGTCACGCGCCCCTGCGCCATGGCGGCCTGCATGTCCCGGATCGTGGCTTCCACGACGTTGAACGGAGCCCGAATGGCGGCCCCCGCGCGAGCATCGGCCGCGGTGGCAGCCACCGCGAAGAAGATCAGCAGGAGGAAAACGAATGAGCGAATGATGGCAGGGAATCCTAGCATTCGTGTCGGGATCTCTCTTCTTAGGAGCTCTTACCAGGCGCGGCGGAGGGGATGGGCCTCGGTGTTGAAGACGACTCGGTCAAAGTCGAAAGTGGCGTCTTCCGCGAAGAGGAGGTAGAGATACTTCATCGTCTCGGCGAGGAAGTAGCTCGGCATCAGGTCGCCCTTCTCCTTTGTGACGACGCTCTTGAGAACCGTGTAGCCGGCGTCGGTGCGGCAGTGGGCCACGAGAGCCTCGAAGAAGGTCCGGCCCATCTCGAGATAGCGCGGGTCGCTCGTGTCGTGGAAGAGGTAGTAGGCCGATTCCATGATCTCGGGGCGGAGCGGATAGCCGGGGCTCGTGACCTTCATGGTCCTGTAGTCGAGGACCTCGGGCTCGATGCCGTGGAGATTCCACATCTTGAAGCACGAGTCTTCGAGACGCTTCGCGTGCCGGAGGTCGCCGCCGAGCGCCAGGACGGCGGGAAGGAAGGCATGAAGCGCGCCGAACTCCGTGGCCGTGCGCTTGCCCGTGGTCATGTCCGCCTGGCCGTACCAGAGGCCGGTCGGGGCATCGTCGGCGAGATGCTTGTTCAAGGCTCTCAGGCTCTCGCGCCACATGCTCTCGCACTCCTTGTCGCCGAAGAGCCGCGAGCACTTGAGCAGGTACTCATAGTAGGAGTCGATGCCGCCGCCGACGTGACTGTCGCGACTGATCCACTCCCCGGTCTCGACGTCGATCTCTTCGCCGACGAGGCCGAGCTTCGACCGGCGCTTGTACAGCTCGACGAGCGCCTTCTTCGCCTTATCGAAGAAGACGGGCTTGTCTGTGAGCCTGCCGAGCGTTCCGAATTCCAGTATGAGCGTGCCGATCTCGGCGGGATTCGAGCGCGAGCCCTTTGTCTTGCCCGTCTTCAGGTTCACATACATGTAGGGCATTCCGGTCGGGGAATCAAAAACCGGCAGGAGCCGCGTCCCCAGACCCTCGGCCAGCTCGAGCAGCCGCTCATCGCCGGTCATCTGATAACTCGAGAGCAACCCGCCAAGCAGCCGGATCGTGACCTCGAAGTTCTTGACGAAGATGTCCTTGTCGAAGGAGAGCTTTTCGAGAATCAGCGCCTTCGCCTTCTCCGCCTCGTCCTTGAAGCCCATCAGGATCAGCGTGTCCAGCGAATCCACCGGCGTCATCAGGAGTGACTCGCCGTACCAGTCCCTGGGAGTCTTGCTGACAGGCTTCAACTCGTCGTGTCCCCATGCATACTCTTCGTAGGCACGCCAGGCGAAGAGGAGCTCTTCGCGAACCCGCGCCGCGAGCTCCGTGCGCCTGACGGGGACGCGGGCCGGCGGCGCCCCGGCCGCCGCCAGTACGGATGCGCCGAGAAGAACGATCGCCGCGACGACCCTTCCGGTCTTCATGAAAACGAAACTCATTTTCCTCCAGCGCGCCTCCGGCGTGCGTCTGGAAGGCTACGTTCCGTGTCCGGTGCCGAACGACGAGAGCAGATCCTTCGCTTCGCTCAGGATGACAGGACTCTCCCTCAGCAACTCGACTCTCGACCCTCGACTATTCCCCTACTGCTTCTTCGGCTCGGGAAATGCGCGGAGCGTCCAGGTCGGGTCCGAGAGGTTCCAGCCTCCGCCCAGCGCCTTGTAGAGCTGGACGAAATTGGCCAGGCGGTTGAAGCGGATCTGAGCCAGCGCGTTCTCGGCGGGAAAGAGATTCTGCTCCGCCTGGAGGACGTCGAGGTATCCGGCGAAGCCCGCGACATAGCGCTGGTTGGAGAGCGTGACGGCCTGGCGAAAGGCGGCGACGGCGCGGACCTGCTCCTTCTCGGCCTCTGCCAGCTTCTGGTGCGCGACGATCGCCGATGAGACCTCGCCGAAAGCGTTCGTCACGGACCTCTCGTACTGGACCTTTGCCTGCTCCCACTGCGCGACCCGCGCGTCGTACTGGTTCTTCAGCCGCAGCCCCTGGAAGAGCGGGCCCGTCAGCCCGGCGCCGATCGACCAGGTCTTGCCGGCCGAGAAGAGCGTCGAGACGTCGGAGCTCACGCCGCCGAAGGCCCCGGTCAGGCTGATCGTCGGGAAGAAGTTCGCCATCGCGGCTCCGACGTTCGCGTTGGCGGCCACGAGCTGCTGTTCGGCCTCCACGATGTCCGGCCGCCGGCGGAGCAGGTCCGACGGAAGTCCCGCGGGCACCTCCGGCGGGAGGAACTGTTCCGTCAGAACCGCGCCGCGCGCGATCGGACCGGGGTTCCTGCCGAGGAGCAGGGCGATCGCGTTCTCGAGCGCGACGACCTGGCTCTCGAGCTGCGGGACCTGCCCCGCGACGGTGGCGAGCGAGGCCTCGGCGCTCGCCGTCTCCAGGGCGGAAGCCATGCCGGCCTGCAGGCGCCGGCCGAAGAGGTCGTACGTCTCCTGGAACGCCGCCGTCGTTCGCCTGGCGATCTCCAGCCGCAGGTCGAGCTGGCGAAGCTGGAAGTAATCGGTCGCGATCTCCGAGACCAGCGACAGGAGAACGCCGCGGCGGGCCTCCTCGGAGGCGAGGTACTGCGCCAGCGCCGCCTCGTTCAACCGCCGGATGCGGCCCCAGAGATCGAGCTCCCAGGAGAGACCCAGGTTGACGTCGTGGATGTTCACGACTCCCACTCCGGGCGCGAGCAGGTCCGACTCGCGTGTCCGCGACCACTGCGCGGAGTACCCGATCTGCGGGAAGAAGTCCGCGCGCGCGATCCCCGCGTTGGCGCGCGCCTCCTCGACCCTCGCCGCGGCGAGGCGCACGTCGTAGCCGTTCTTCAACGCCTCGTTGACCAGCCCCTGCAGCGTCTCGTCCTGAAAGACCTGCCACCAGGCCTGGTCCGCCAGAGAAGCGGCCTGCGCCGCCCCCGCTTGCCCGCGGTTCGTTTCCGGAGCGGTGATGGGAGGCCGCTTGTAGTTCGGCCCCACGGCGCACCCGCGTCAGGACCAGCGCCAGAAGGAGGGCAGGAAGACGCCTCCCGTACCCGCTGAGGCACTCCCGAGTCCCGAGTTCCGAGTAACGAGTCCCGAGTCTCATCTCAGCTCTCTTGCGGCGAAGACTGCTCGACCACGGATTGAGGCAGGTGCCCGGAATGGAAGAACGCCGTTTTGTTCAGGACCTTCTCCTGGAACTCCTCCAGGTACAGATAGATGACCGGCGTGATGTAGAGCGTGATGAGCTGCGACACGACCAGGCCGCCGACGATGACCAGCCCGAGCGGCCGCCGCGACGCCCCGTCCGGCGCCGAACCCGAGCGCGATCGGCAGCGCCCCGAAGACGGCCGCCAGCGTCGTCATCAGGATCGGACGGAAGCGGTCCATGCTGGCGTCGTGGATCGCCTTCTCCGCCGTCTCGCCCTTGTCGACGCGCTGCCGCGCGAAGTCCACGATCATGATGCCGTTCTTCTTCACGATGCCCATCAGCATGAACATGCCGACGAAGGCGTAGAGCGACGCCTGCTCGCCGAAGAGGTAGAGCGCGAGCAGGCCGCCGACCAGGGCCGTCGGCAGAGTCGAGAGCACGGTGATCGGGTGCAGGTAGCTCTCGTAGAGGATCGCCAGGATCACGTACATCACGAAGACGGCCAGGAACATCAGGATGGTCAGGTCGCGGACCGTGTTGCGGAAGGTGAGCGCCTCGCCCTGGAGGCTCGCGCGGAGGCTCGGCGGCACGACCTCGGCGGCGGCCTTCTGGATGTAGTCGGTGGCGTCGCCGATCGCCACGCCCGGGCTTCAGGTTGAAGAAGATCGTGACGCTGGTGAACTGGTTCAGGTGGTTCACCGACTGCGGGCCGAGCGTGTTCTTCCAGGTCACCAGCGCCGAGAGCGGCACGAGGTTCTTGCCGTCGTCGGACTTGATGTAGAGCAGCGCCAGGTCCTCGGGCTTGGACCGGGCGGCGTCGCCGACCTCCAGGATGACCTGGTACTGGTCCTCCGGCTTCTTGATGAGGTAGAGGTAGTTCTGGGAGTAGGCGTTGCGCAGCAGGCTCAGGATCCGCGCCTCGGAGACGCCGTACATCTTCGCCTGTTCGCGCCGGATCTCGATGTCCAGGTTGGGCGTGTTGGCGAAGTAGTCCGACGAGACCGTCTGAAATCCCGGGTACTGGTAGAGCTTCGCCATGCAGCTTGCCCGCCGCCTCGTAGACCTGCGGGGTTGACGCCCGAGATGGAGTAGGCGTATTGCCCCTGCGTCTGCGAGGTCGCGCCGGTGGAGATCTCGAGCACCGGGAACGGCCGCAGGAAGGCGAAGGCACCGGGCTCCGAGGCGATCCTCCCCATCAGCTCCGGCCGCGACATTGGCGATGGGCGGCCGCTTGTTCGGCGTCCCCGATCATGATGAACGTGATGCCCTTGTTCGAGGGGAGGAAGCCGCTCGCGCCCGTCAGCGTGAAGTCCATCAGCACGTTCGGATCGCTCGTGCAGGGCCTGGTCCACGCGATCCTGGAGCGCCCGCATCTGCTCCGGCGAGGAGCCCTCCTTGCCGATGAAGACGCCGAAGATGAAGCTGCTGTCGCCCGGCGGCAGGAAGGTCTTGGGGATCGAAACGAACAGCAGGACCGTGCCCGCCAGGCAGGCGACCCAGATCGCGAGCGAGATCCAGCGGTGCCGCAGGAACCACCACAGCGAGTCGCCGTAGATCGCCGAGCACGCGCTTCTCGACCCCGCCGATCACGCGCTCCATCCAGTCTTCGCCGCGCCGGGGCCGCGATCCTTCGAGCAGCCGCGCGCACATCAGCGGCGTCAGCGTCAGCGAGACGATGCCGCGAGGCGAAGATCGCGACGACGATCGTGATCGCGAACTCGCGGAAGATGCGGCCGACCAGGCCCGACATGAACACCAGCGGGATGAAAACGGCCGCGAGCGAGATCGTCATCGACAGGATCGTGAAGCTGATCTCCTTGGCGCTCTCGATCGCCGCCTGCCAGGCCTTTTCGCCGTGCTCCATGCGGCGCACGGTGTTCTCCAGGAACACGATCGCGTCGTCCACCAGGAACCCGATCGCCAGCGTCAGCGCCATCAGCGAGAGGTTGTCCAGGCTGTAGCCCAGCATGCCCATCGCGATGAACGTCAGCAGCAGCGACAGCGGCAGCGCCACGGCCGGGATCAGCGTGTCGGTCGCGCGGCCGAGGAAGAGGAAGATGACGCACGACGACCAGCACGAACGCGATCAACAGCGTCTCCTGCGACGTCGTTCACGGAGTTGACGATCGTCTGGGAGCGGTCGTAGATCAGCGTGATCCGCACCGATCCGGGCAGCTCGCGTCTGGATGATCGGCAGGATCTCCCGGATGCTCCGGGCGACCTCCACCGCGTTGGCGCCGGCCTGGCGGTTGACGGCCACGACGACGGTGGCCGACGGGATCGGGTACCCGCGGACCCAGAAGCGCATGTTGATGCGCTCGTCCTCGACGGACTGGCGCACCTCGGCCACGTCGCGCAGGTAGACCGGGCGCGCCGTCGGCCGAGCCGACGATCAGGTTGCTGTATCCCTCGGCGCGTGTCGAGCTGGCCCTGGGGGCGCAGGAGCGACGTGCCGGCCGGGCCGTCGAACTGCCCGGCGCCGAATAGCTCGTGCCGCTTGACGGCGGCCGCGAGGTCGTCCATCGAGATGTTCCGCGCCCACATCGCCGACGGGTCCGCCTTGATCCGGATCGCGGACTTGGTGCCGAAGACGTTGCACCTGCGAGACGCCCGGCAGGATGCTGATGCGCTGGCCCACCTGCGTGGTCGCGTAGTCGTAGAGCTGGCCCGCGTCACCGAGTCCGACGTCAGCGCGATGTACAGGATCGGCTGGTCGTTCGGATTGGTCTTGGAGAACGTCGGCGGCGAGGGCATGTCGACCGGCAGGCTTCCCGGTGCGCCTGCGAGATCGCCGTCTGCACGTCGGTGGCGGCGGCGTCGATGGTCTTGTCCAGCGCGAACTGCAGCGTCAGGGTCACGAACCCCTGCGTGCTCTGCGAGGTCACGAGCTCCAGCCCGTTGATCTGCATGAACTGCCGCTCGAGCGGCGTGGCGATGTTGGCCGCCACCGTCTCCGGGCTCGCGCCGGGGTAGCCGGCGTGGACCTGGATGACGGGATAGTCCACGGCCGGCAGGTCGTTGACCGGCAGCCGCCGGTAGGCCAGCACGCCGAAGAGGATCACCGAGACGGTCAGGACCGCCGTCATGACCGGGCGGCGGATGAAGGGCTCGGAGAGGTTCATGACTTGCCTCCCGCGGCGCCCGCCGGCGTCGGCGGCGCCCTCCGGCGGCAGCTCGCGCACCTTGCCGCCGGGCGTGACGCCGAGCTGTCCCGTGACGACGACCTTCTCGCCGGCCTTGACCCCTGCTGGATGACGATCGAGTCTCCCTGGCGCTGTCCGGTCACGACCGGCCGCAGCTCGGCGGTGGAGTCGGACTTGACGACGTAGACGAACGGGCCCTTGGCCGAGAGCTGCGGCGCGGCGGCCGGCACGAGGACCGCTCCGGGGAGTGTCGAGAGGACCAGGCGCACCTTGACGAACCGGCCCGGCCAGAAGCGCCGCTCGGCGTTGGCGAGCCGTCGCCCGCAGCTTCACGGTGCCGGTGGCATCCGCGACGGCGTTGTCGAGAAACGTCAGCGCCCCGTCGACCGGATGGTCGGGGTCGTCGGGCAGGCGCACCTCGACCTTGAGCGTTCCCGCCTTCATGTTCTGCTGCACCGAGGTCAGCTCGTTCTCGGAATGGTGAAGTCGGCGTAGATCGGATCCAGCCTCTGGATCGTCAGGAGCATCGTCTCGTTGGCCTTCACGACGTTGCCGACGTCGACCAGGCGCTGCCCCGCGCGGCCGTCGATGGGCGAGCGGATCGAGCAGTATTCCAGGTTCAGGCGCGCGCTCTCCACGGCGGCGGCGCCCTGGCGCATCTGCGCCTGCGCCAGCTCGACGGCGTTCTTCCGCGTGTCGTACTCCTCCTGGGAGATCGCCTTGGTCGCGATCAGCGTCTCCGCGCGGTTCCACTGGCTCCTGGCGAGGTTCAAGGCAGCGCCCGACTTGGCGAGATCCGCCTGCGCCGCGTGGAGCTGCGCCTCGTACGGCCGCGGGTCGATGGTGAACAGCAGGTCTCCCTTCTTCACGTCCGCGCCGTCCTTGAAATGGATCTCCGTGATGCGCCCCGAGATCTGCGGCATGACCGAGACGACCTCGCGCGCCACGCACTTGCCGACCTCGTCCAGGTACACCGGCACGTCCTGCGCGACGGCCGCGGCGACGGTCACGGCGGCGGGCGGCCGCTCGAACGACTGCTGCGGCTTCTTCCTGCTGGCGCGGAAGCCGACGGCGAGCGCGGCCACGACGAGCACGGCGATGCCGCCGACGAGGAACCCGCGCTTCGATTTTTCAGACACGTTCAACACCTCTCTGGAGTCGTTGCCGGGGGCTTCGAGTCATTCCGCAATTCCTCTTGCGCTCTCCCCCGGCGCCGCGAACAATAGGGCCGCTTCCTGTTGACGTGAGCGATCTTCGGTGAACCCGCGGACCCGGTCGGTGAATCGACATTCCGGCGCCGGGAGACACGCGGTCCCGAGAAACGCAACGATTCAGGCCTCGAGCTTCGCGTTCATCGTGATCCGCGCCTTCAGGAGCCTCGAGATCGGGCAGCCCGTTTCCGCGGCCTCAGCGGCTTTCTGGAACGCGTCGGCCGAAGCCCCCGGGACCCTGCCGGCCACCTCGAGATGGGACTCCGTGACGGTCCATCCCGAATCGAGCTTGTCCATCGTCACGGTCGCCGTCGTCGAGAGGCTCTCCGGCACGAGGTTGGACTTGCCGAGCTCCGCCGAGAGCGCCATCGTGAAGCATCCCGCGTGCGCCGCGGCGATCAGCTCTTCGGGATTGGTCCCCTTGCCGTTTTCAAAACGCGTCGTGAACGAATAGGCCGCGTTCTCGAGCACGCCGCTGTCCGTCGAAACGCTGCCCTTTCCGGTCTTCAAGTCCCCCTGCCACCGAGCGGAAGCCTTCCGTTTCATTTTCATCTCCTCTCCGTCATCCTTCCGGACCCGCAAGTATCTCTTTTCGCGGCCCGCGAATCACCGTCCTTCGAGAGTCGTGGGTCAGTTTGCTTGTGGCTTCCAATCCGCCCCGGCGTCGGGCCCGCCTCCCTCCGTCGGCACGCGACGGCAGGCCGTGATGAGGGGACCGGCCGTCGCTCTAGCGCGAAAGCACAGTTATAGAGAGGCAATTCGGGATTCCTGGTGGTGTGCTTTCGCTCACGGCGCTCCTCCGGGAGGCGGTCCCGCCGCCGGGGCTCCACCGTGGCGTTAAGCCGGACTGCCAGCCCCGGAGACGGCGGCGTTCCCGTACGGGGTGATGGGTGACGAGCATGGAACGCCACCGCCGGCACCACGGTGAGACTGCGAGGAACCCTCAGCGCCCGCCGGTTCTCACCGACACGGCCTGCGGGCGCGTGCCCCGTAGGGAATGCTGCCGGCTCCGGGGCGTCCTTTCCGCCTCGATCAACTCGATGTGCAAAGTGGCCCACTACTCCTTCGATGACAGGATGTCCCCCATCTATGCCTACGTTAGACTTTCGGGTTCTGTTCTAGAGTCGCCTGGTCAACCCTTCCTCCCGTCAGGCGCTCGAGGTCGGCCATCCGCGCCTGCGCGTCGGCTTCTCCCATCTCGATGAGCCTCGACAGGTACTCCGGGACGAACATCAGGAGACTCAGGAAGTCGGCGTTGGACGTCTCCTGCGTGCCGAGACTGCGCGTCAGGAACCGGAAGGCCCGCGGAAGCTCGGGCTCATACTCCGCGGCGAGCTGGCCGAGGTCCCGCGACGGGCGGATCACGACAAGATCCACGAGACGGTAGCCGTGCCGCTCTCCGGGAGGCAGGTCCCGCAGGAACGCGTTGGCGCGATCGAGGCGCGACGCGTCCTCGTCCATGGCGTCCAGGAAGATCGCGTCCATCAATTGTCCGAGGATCTGCGCGGGCGGAGGATAGCCGAGCGTCTGCGGCTCGTCCGCCTCGGCAAACGACTTCGCATGGTGGGTCGAGATCGCCAGGATGCGGCGCCCCCCCAGGTGGAGCGCCGGGGCGAGCGGCGCGGAGAGCCGGATCCCGCCGTCGCCGTGCCAGTGCTTTCCCAGGCAAACCGCCGGGAAGAGGATCGGCAGCGACGCGGAGGCGAGGACGTGATCGATCGTCAGCTTCGCGCGCACGCTACGCCGCAGCGGCCGCTCCCACATGTGGATGTCGCAGCCGGCCGCCCACGTGACGGTCTGGCCGGTGTTGTAGTCGAGCGTCGTCACGGCGACCGCCTCGGGCTCGCAACGGCCGAGGTTCTCGGCGAGCCCAGCGATCTCTCCCTCCACGTTCTCCGGCAGGAGCCGCTCGAGCAGCCGCCGCAGCGGGGCCGTTGCGACGAAGCCCTGGACGCGCGGCGCGACGGCCGCTCCTCCGGAGACGAGCTTCGCTCCCCAGGCGAACACGCTCGCCGCGAGAGAAGGCGGATCGATCTCGACGACCTGATCGAGGTGAAGCGTCCGCCAGACGTGCGACAGCGCCTCGATCGCGTCCGCCGGCGACCCTCGGTACGCGGCGAGGTAGAGGGCGTTGATGGCGCCGGACGAGACGCCGGTGATGATGTCGAACCGGACGCCCGGATGCTGCCGCACGAGCGCCCGGAGCACTCCGACCTGGTAGGCCGCGCGCGCCCCCCCGCCCGTCAGCACCAGGGCGAACGAATCGTTTCTTTCCGACACGGTCATTCCACACTATAGAAGTTGAGGGTCGAGAGTCGAGGGTCGAGAAACGGCCCGGAGGCCCCGCTTGACTCTCGACTCCGGACTCTGGACTCTCGACTCTCGCAGACGTAGCGTTAGCGTGTGCTCCATACGCGCGCCTGCGATCTCTTCGGGATCGAGCATCCGATCCTGCTCGGCCCGATGGGTGCGGCGACCGGAGCGGCGATCGCCGCCGCCGTCTCGAACGCCGGGGGTCTCGGAATGGTCGGCTGCGCCAACCGGACGCCGGAATGGATCGCGCAGACCGCGCGAGAGATCCGGGAGAAGTCCGATCGGCCGTTCGGGTTCAACCTGCTCCTTTTCGAGGCGGACGAGACGGCGGTGAAGGCGGTTCTCGACGCGAAACCTCCCGTCTTCTCCGGCGCCTGGGCGTGGCCCGACCAGGACCTGCGCGCTCTCTTCTCGCGGGCGCACGGACAGGGAGCGCGCGTCGTGCACATGGCCTCGGGCGTGCCCGAGGCGCGCCGCGCCGCCGAGGCGGGCGCCGACGCGATCGTCGCCCAGGGAACCGAAGGGGGCGGGCACGTCGGATTGATGGGAACGATGGCGCTCCTTCCGCAGGTCGTTCGCGCGGTCGCACCGCTCCCCGTGATCGCCGCGGGAGGGATCGCGACGGGCGAGGGTCTGGCCGCCGCGCTCGTGCTCGGCGCCGAGGGAGTCTTGGTCGGCACGCGGTTCCTCGCGACCCCCGAGGCTCCGGTCGCGGATGGGTTCAAGCAGGCGATCCTCGACAGCGACGGCCACGACACCGTTCTGACGGAGATCCCGGACATAGCGCGCGGACGGGTCTGGCCGGGCGCCTACTCGCGCGTCGTACGCAACCGACTGTTCGAGACGTGGGCCGGACGCGAAGGAGAGCTGCGCGCCCGCCGCGCCGAAATCGGACCGGCGATGGTCCGCGCCTACCAGTCGGGAGACGCCGCCGGCGCCGCCCTCTTCATCGGCCAGGACGCCGGCCTCATCGACACGATCGTTCCCGCCGCGGACCTCGTCCGGCAAATCGTCGCCGATGCCGAAGCCGCCCTCGCCCGCGCCACCTCCTCGATTCGCTCCTGACAAACGGCTTGTCTAAAGGGTTGACACGATTGGCGAAATAGCACCCTTCCCTTGACCATCGGATTCCTCGGTTCGGGCAAGCCTTTTGCCAGCGGCCCGGCCTCGCGTCTGATGCACTCGTATCTGTCTCGGCCTGGCAGGCGATGCCATGCTTCGAACCGGACGCTGTTCCGCGCTGCTTTCGGGGCGGAACGGAGAGGGCCTGGCACCGCGCGGTTGCGACTCGCTGCCCGACGGATGGCCCGGAGAAAGGACCGACCATGTTGACGATGGAGACCGTTGAAGAGAAGGCGACCGTCGCCCCGCCGGCGGCCGGCAAGAGCGGCAAGGCGCTCATGGAGACCTTCGTGACGAAGCGGGATTCCCAGGGAAATCTCCGGCTGGAGGTCCCCTACCGCGGCTCGCGGCTGCTGCGGCAGCCGATGTATACGAAGAGCTCCGCCTTCAGCAAGGAGGAGCGCCAGGCCTTCGGACTGGAAGGGCTCCTTCCGAGCGCCGTCAGCACGATGGAACAGCAGGAGCGGCGCGTTTACGCCAACATCACGCGAAAGTCGGATCCGCTCGAGAAGTTCGTCGGCCTGATCGCGTTGCAGGATCGCAACGAGCACCTCTTCTACCGGCTCGTGATCGACCACATCGAGGAATTCCTGCCGATCGTCTACACGCCGACCGTTGGTCTCGCCTGCCAGCAGTTCAGCCAAATCTTCCGCCGGGGGCGCGGACTCTGGATCACGCCCGCCCACCGCGGCCGCATCTACGATGTCCTGGGCAACGCCCCGTTCGCCGACGTCCGGCTGATCGTCGTCACCGACAACGAGCGGATCCTGGGCCTGGGCGACCAGGGCGCCGGCGGCATGGGGATTCCGATCGGGAAGCTCGCGCTCTATACCGCGGCGGCGGGCATTCACCCCTCGCAGACGCTTCCGATCAGCCTCGATGTCGGCACGGACAACGAGGCGCTGCTGGACGATGATCTCTACCTGGGTTGGCGGTTTCCGCGCCTGCGCGGCGCCGAGTACGACTCGCTGGTCGAGGAGTTCGTCCAGGCGGTGAAGCGCCGCTTCCCCAAGGCCCTCCTGCAGTGGGAGGACTTCAAGAAGGTCAACGCGTTCCGGCTGCTCGACCGTTACCGGAAGGTCATCACCTGCTTCAACGACGACATCCAGGGAACGGCGGCCGTGGCGACGGCCGGCATGATGGCCGGTTGCCGCGCCACGGGGATCCCGCTCGCGGAGCAACGGATCGTCATTCTGGGCGCCGGCGCCGCCGGGATCGGCATCGCGCGGCTGCTGCGCGACACGCTTCGCCGCGCGGGATTGAAGGGCGAGGCCCTGACCCGCGCCATCGCCAACCTCGACAGCCGCGGTCTCGTCGTGGACGACGAGGAGATCCGCGACGTTCACAAGCGCGACTTCGCGTGGCCGGCCGAGCTGGCCGCGAAGATGGGGCTCGGCAAGGGCTCCCCGCGCGACCTGCTGGCCGTCGTCCGGGCCGTCAAGCCGACGATGCTCATCGGAACGTCCGGCGAGCCGGGCACGTTCACCGAGGTCATCGTGCGCGAAATGGCCAAGCACATCGAGCGGCCGGTCATCTTCCCGATGTCGAACCCGACGAGCAAGTCGGAGGCGAAGCCGGCGGATATCGTGGCCTGGACCGACGGCCGCGCTCTGATCGCGACCGGAAGCCCGTTCGACCCGGTGCCGCACAAGGGCCGCATGATCACGATCGGCCAGGGAAACAACGTTTTCATCTTCCCCGGCGTGGGGCTCGGGACGCTCCTCTCCGAGGCGACCGAGGTGACCGACGGAATGTTCGCGGTGGCCGCCCAAAGGCTCGCCGATGAGGTGCAGGCCTCCGACCTCGAGTCGGGAAGCCTGTTCCCGTCCGCCCACGAGATCCGGCGCGTCAGCGGGCGGATCGCCGAGGCCGTGATCGCGGAGGCGCGCGACGCGGGAGTGGGGAAGGCGTATCTGGACGAGGACATCCCGGCTCTGGTGGCGTCCGCCGTCTGGAACCCGGCCTATCTCCCGATGATCCCCGTCTGATTCGCGGCAAAGAGATTTCACCCGAGGGCCGGCAGGAGCCGGCCCTCGCCATTTTCTGGCGGTCGCAACCTGCGGGAGGTCATCCCGGGGGCTGGAGCGGCGATAAGCTTCACTGCCGAATCCCCGAATGGGCGCATGACACGCCCACGAAAAGGAATGAGATGAAGACAGCGAAGCTTCGCCTGCCGTCTTTCCTGGCTCTTCTCCTGCTGGCCGTTGGAGTACCGGCGGCCTTCTCCCGCCAGCGGCCGCCCGACCCGGTGCCGGTCCCCCAGCCGAAGGCGGCGGCGACGCCGGCGCCCACACCTTCGCCGCAGGCCAAGCCGGAGGAGAAGGAGAAGCCGAAGAGCGAAAAGGCCGAGGAGAAGAAGTGGAACGTCGAGGCACCGCCGTATCCGATGCCGGTCGAGGCGGCGATCGACACGGACGAGGGGACCTGGATGAGCCTCGACGTGTCGCCGGACGGCAAGGAGATCGCCTTCGATCTCCTGGGCGACATCTACGCCGTGCCGATGACGGGAGGCGAAGCCCGCTCGCTCACCTCGGGAGTCTCCTGGGACATGCAGCCGCGCTACTCCCCCGACGGCCGGCGGATCGCGTTCACTTCCGACCGCTCCGGCGGCGACAACGTCTGGATGATGGACCGCGACGGCTCCCATCCCGCGCAGGTGACGAAGGAAGATTTCCGGCTCACCAACAGTCCTGTCTGGGCGCCGGACGGCGATTTCCTCGCCGCGCGCAAGCACTTCACCGGAACGCGCTCGCTCGGCTCGGGAGAAATCTGGCTCTACCACCGCTCCGGGGGCGAAGGGACGCAGATGGTCAAGCGCTCGAACGAGCAGAAGGACCTGGGCGAGCCGGCCTTCTCCCGAGACGGCCGCTACCTCTACTACAGCCAGGACGTCACGCCGGGGAGAATCTTCCAGTACAACAAGGATCCGCACGGCCAGATCTACGTCATCCTGCGTCTGGACCGCGTGACGGGACGGACCGAGCGGTTCGTGCGCGGATCGGGAGGCTCCATCCGCCCCACGCCTTCGCCCGACGGCAAGTGGCTCGCGTTCGTCCGCCGCGTGCGCTACAAGTCCGTTCTCTTTACGAAGGACCTCGTCTCGGGACACGAGCGGCCGCTCTTCGACGGCCTCGACCGCGATATGCAGGAGACCTGGGCGATCCACGGCGTCTATCCCGCGATGGCCTGGACGCCTGACAGCCGCGCGATCGTCGTCTGGGCCGGCGGAAAGATCCGCCGCGTGGAGCGCGAGAGCGGGCAGAGCGCCGTCATCCCGTTCCACGTCAAGAGCACTCGCAAGGCGGCGCAAGCCGTCCGGTTCCCGGTGAAGGTCGCCCCGGACCGATTCTCGGTGAAGATGCTGCGCTGGGTGACGGTCTCGCCGAAGGGAGATCAGGTCGCCTACGAGGCGCTGGGACACATCTGGGTGCGAGCGCTTCCCAACGGGACGCCGCGCCGGCTGACGAAGCAGTCCGACCACTTCGAGCTCTACCCCTCCTTCTCTCGAAACGGCCGCTTCCTCGCGTACTCCACCTGGAACGACGAGAAGGCGGGAACCGTGCGGGTCGCGCCGGCCGGAGGGGGCGAAGGGCGCGTCGTGACGGGAGAGCCAGGTCTTTACCGCGAGCCGGTCTTCTCGCCCGACGGGGCGAGCATCGTCTACCAGAAGGACGCCGGCGGTTCCCTGCTGACGCCCGACTGGTCGTCGGAGACCGGCCTCTACTCCGTGCCGGCGGCGGGAGGCAAGGCCGCGCTCATCTCGCGAGACGGATTCGCTCCCCGGTTCGGAGCGGCGAGCGACCGCGTCTATTTCACGAAGCTCGAGGAGACCGAGGGGAGCCGCGAGCAGCGCGAGGACGAGAAGCGCGTCTTCCTGTCGTGCGCCCTGGACGGCGCCGATCCGCGCGAGCACTACGTCTCCGACAACGCCACGGAGTTCGCGATCTCCCCCGACGAGAAGTGGCTCGCCTTCCGCGAGCGGTACAACGCGTTCGTGACTCCGTTCGTCCGCACGGGAAAGCGGATCGACATCGGCCCGAAGTCCAAGTCCCTTCCCGTCGCTCGCGTCTCGAAGGACGCCGGCGAATACCTCCACTGGTCCGGGGACTCGAAGAGCCTCCACTGGTCGCTCGGCCCGGAGCTCTTCACGCGGGCTCTCCCGGAGACTTTCGCGTTTCTCCCCGGCGCCCCCGAGAAGCTCCCCGAGGCGCCGGCGAAGGGAACGCCGATCGGCTTCGAGGCCGCCGCCGACATTCCGAGCGGCTCGCTCGCGTTCGTCGGCGGACGCGTCGTGACGATGCGCGCCGGCGGGGACGAAGTGATCGAGGACGGAGTCGTGATCGTCGAGGGAAACCGCATCAAGGCCGTCGGGCGGCGCGCGGACGTCCCCGTGCCCGCGGGGGCCCGCACGGTGGACGTCTCGGGCAGGACGATCCTGCCGGGCATCGTCGACGCGCACTGGCACGGACCGCTCGGCTCCGACGGCGTGATCCCGCAGCAGAACTGGTCCACCGATGCCGGCCTCGCCTTCGGCGTGACGACCGCGCACGATCCTTCGCACGACACGGCGGAGTTCTTCGCCGCGAGCGAGATGGCGCGCGCCGGACTGCTGCGCGCGCCGCGCCTCTTCTCGACCGGGACGATCCTCTACGGGGCCGGCGGAGACATCCGGGTCGAGATCGACAGCCTCGAGGACGCGCGCGCGCATCTCAAGCGGTTGAAGGCGGTCGGCGCCTTCAGCGTCAAGAGCTACAACCAGCCGCGGCGCGAGCAGCGGCAGCAGATCCTCGCGGCGGCGCGCGAGCTCCAGATGATGGTCGTCCCGGAGGGAGGCTCTCTCTTCGAGCACAACATGACGATGGTCGTGGACGGCCACACCGGGATCGAGCACACCGTGCCGGTGCCGCGCATCTACAAGGACGTGCTCCAGCTCTGGCCGAAGGGGGGCGTGGGATACACGCCGACGCTCCTCGTCGGGTACGGCGGGCTCTTCGGGGAAACTTACTGGTACCAGCACACGAACGTCTGGGAGAACCCGCGGCTTTCGAAGTTCGTCCCGCCGCCGGTCCTCGAGGCGCGCTCGATGCGCCGTGTGATGGCGCCGGAGGAGGACTTCAATCACTTCGCGCTCGGACGGATCGCCAAGCAGCTTCTCGACGCCGGCGTTTCGGTCCAGCTCGGCGCGCACGGCCAGCGCGAGGGCCTCGGCGCGCACTGGGAGCTCTGGATGATGGTCCAGGGAGGCATGACGCCGCACGAGGCATTGAAGTGCGGAACCTGGAACGGCGCGCGCTATCTCGGCCTCGACGCCGACATCGGCTCGCTCGAGCCCGGCAAGCTCGCCGACCTGATCGTCATCGACGGAAATCCCCTGGCCGACATCCGCCAGTCCGAGAAAGTCCTCTATACCGTCGCCAACGGACGGCTCTACGACGCCGCGACCATGAACCAGGCGGGCAACCACCCGGCGGCGCGCGCGAAGTACTACTGGGAAAAGGAGTAAAGCGCCGGCCCCCGACCTCCTCCCGCCGGAGCCGTGGCACATCGCTTGCTCCGCATTCAGTGGGAGGCCGCGCCATGCGCGGACAGCTTTACACGACCGTCTTTCTCCTTGCTGCGGCCGGGAGTCTCGCCGCTCGCGGCGTTGTCGCGCAGACTACTCCGCCGTCTCCGCTTCCGCCGCCGCCGCCGGCGTCCACCACGCCTTCGCCGACGCGCGTCGCCGGGGCGATCAACCTGCCGTCGGCCAGGGCCTCGGTCGATCGGGCACGCGCGATGGACGCGAGCTTCATGACCCGGACGCGGGCGCGCGGGATCGAGCTCGTCGAGCTCGGAGAGCTCGCCGCCGGCCGGGCCTCGAATCCGGACGTGAGAGCCCTCGGACAACAGGTCGCCGAGGACCGCGGCCGGGCCGCCGAAGAGCTGCGTCTGCTCGCCCGGACCCAGACCATCGCGCTGCCCGCCGCCCTCGACTCCTCCCGCAAGGACGAGGTGAATCGCATCTCACGTCTCTCCTCGCCGGCTCTCGACAAGGCGATCGTGCTCGCGATGCTCCGGCTCCACGATGCCGATGTCGCCGACTTTCGCAAGCAGACGCAGGCGGGACAGGAGGTCGAGCTCCAGGGATGGGTCTACGACACGCTCCCCGTGCTCGAGGAGCAGCAGGTAGAGATGCACCGGATCGCCGGCGAGTTCGAGATCGCCGTCCCGGCCGCTCCGTCCGAATCCTCCCGATAGAACAGCCGAAAGGAGATCGTCATGCGTTCTCGCAAGAACATCGTTGCAGCCCTGGCCGCGTTTCTCTTTCTCGCCGCGGCGGCCGGTGTCCCGGCGCGCGACAATAAGGTCATCGATTCGTTCACGGCCTTCGCTGCCTCTCTCGGCACCGGAAAAACCGCCGTCGTACAGATCGACATCTTCCGCTGGTCCACGGACGAGGAGCGCGAGCAGTTGCTTTCCACCCTCCAGAAATTCGGGCCCGACAAGCTCCTCGACGCCCTCGAGAAGATCCGGCCGCCCGTCGGAGCGATCCGGACATCCCGTTCGATCCCGTACGATCTCTACTACGCCCGCAACAACCCGTCTCCCGACGGCGGCCGCCGCATCGTCCTCGCGACGAATCGCCGGGTGTCCTTCCGGGAAGCGACGAGCAGCTCTCGCAGCCTCCAGTACCAGTTCACCCTGATCGAGATCCACATCGACAAGGATGGCAAGGGCGAAGGCAAGCTCGTCCCGGCCGCGAAGGTGAGCTGGGACAGGGAGTCGAAGAAGATCGAGATCGAGAACTACAACGCGCTTCCCGTGGATCTCCTCAAGGTCACCGCGCGGACGACCTGAGACCTCTCACCTTTGTCATCTCGAGACTCCTCTCCTTTGTCATCCTGAGTCTCTTCTCTCTTGTCATCCTGAGCGAAGCGAAGGATCTGCCCTCGTGCGCGTTCCAGAGCAGATCCCTCGTCGCTTCGCTCCTCGGGATGACAGGGAGTCGGCTATCGATTAATGATCGCGATCGTGATCGTAATCGCGGTTGTGACGACGCTCCCGCTCGAGTTCCCGCTCGTGTTCGCGTTCGTGGCGGCGCCATTCCCGACGCGCGCGCACGTCCTCGCCGACGATCACCGTCTGGTTGGACCAGTGCCCGGGCTCATAGATGTAGCCCCGGTCGGAGCGGACGTACCGCGGCGCGATCCAGTAACCGCCGCGTTCCGCGGGACGATCCCAGCGGCCGGGGACCCAATCCCACCGTGAGCCGCCCCAATGCCAGAAGCCTCCGACCCAGGCGTAGTCCGCTCCGGGACGACGTCCCCGCCTCTCGTGCCGGAGAGCCGGCGGTCTGCCCGTCGTGATCCGGACATCCAGCCCCGGGAGGGGGGGCGGGAAGGGAATCTGCGGCAGGGCCGGTGCGGCCAGACCGCAGAGAACAACCGCAAACAGAATTGTTCGTCCAAGAGTCTTGAAATTCATTGTGACCTCCTGTGCCGTGTAATTCCGCGACTACAGACAATCAGCAAGTCACATGCCACGAAGGGCCGATCTGGCGGCGCGGGAGCCGAGATAAGATGCGCATCCATGGAAACGCTCGACTTCGAGAAACTCGACTTGAGGGACGCCCTGGACCTTGCCATCCTGATCGAGGAGGAGGCGGGAGAGCGCTACCGCGAGTTCGCGGAGCAGATGGAGAACCAGCACACGGCCGAAGCCGCGGTCTTCTTCCGCGAGATGATCGTCAACGAAGCCAAGCACGGCGAGGAGCTGGAGGCGCGGCGCCGGGCCCTCTTCGGAGAGGAGCCGCGGCGGGTGGACCGCTCTCTGCTGTGGGACGTCGAGGCCCCGGAATACGAGAAGGCCCACGCCTTCATGTCGCAGCGCGAGGCGCTCGAGGTGGCCCTGGAGTCCGAGAGGAAGGCCCAGGCCTTCTTCGCCGAATCGTTGAAGCACGTGACCGATCCCGAGGTCCGGCGCCTCTTCGCGCAGCTGCGCGACGAGGAAGTCCTCCACGAAAAGCTGGTGGCCGCGGAGCTGTCCTCACTTCCGCCCGCGTCGGACATCGATCCTTCAGACTACGCGGACGAGCCGGTCGCGCAGTAGGCTCGAGACCGTCACGAGTCTCCCCCTCAGGAGCGCTCGATCGCCCTGCGGACCCGGGCAAGCTCGCGTCGCTTCGTCTTGTCCACCTTCGGATATGACAGATCGAGGTCCTCGAGCGTCTGGATGATCGCGTCGGACACGACGAGCCGCGTGAACCACTTGTGGTCGGCTGGGACGGCGTACCACGGCGCCCACTTCGTGCTCGTCGCCGCGATCATCTCCTCGTAGGCGCGCGCATAGTCCTTCCAGAGGCCCCGCTCTCGCGTGTCGTCCGCGGAGAACTTCCAGTTCTTGTCCGGGTCGTCCAGCCGCGCCAGGAAGCCGCTTCTTCTGCTCCTCCTTCGAGACGTTCAGGAAGAACTTCCGGACGCCGTGCCGTTGCGGGCGAGATGGTGCTCGAAGGCGTTGATGTCGTCGTAACGCTCGTCCCAGATCCTCTTCGTCATGAGCCGGGCCGGGAGCTTCTGCGACTCCAGGATCCCGGGGTGGACGCGGACGACGAGCACCTCCTCGTAGTGCGACCGGTTGAAGATGCCGATGTCGCCCCGCTCCGGCAGGCGCACGGCGGCGCGCCAGAGGAAGTCGTGGTCGAGTTCCTCCGCCGACGGCTCCTTGAAGGAGTGGACGTGGCACGCCCTGCGGGTTGACGCCGGAGAGGACGTGCTTGATCGTTCCATCCTTCCCCGCCGCGTCCATCCCCTGGAAGACGAGCAGCAGGGCCCACCGGTCCTGGGCGTAGAGCCTGTCCTGGAGCTCCAGCAGCTTCTTGACGCCCTTCGCGAGCAGCGCATCGGCCTCTTCTTTGGACAAGTCGAGGCCGCCCGTCTCGGCCGGATCCCAATCCTCGAGCCGGAACCGCCCTCCCGCACCGACACGGTATCTCTCGACGAGCCTGCGCTCCGCCTTCTTCACCGTCCGGCCATACTAACCCTCGCGGCACGCGCGACCCGCTGTCGGTTCTCAAGACGATCATTGCGGAGAATCCGCCCGGAGTCGCCGTCGTTGCCCTCTGCGGCACGCGGCGGCCCGGCCGCACCGAGAACCTCTTGGCCGCCGCTCCGGTCCGAGGGCACAGAAGCCGCTTCGCTCATCCGAGTCTTCGGTGTGTGCCCTCGGACAGGGCCGCTGCCGGGCAACGCCGTCGCCTCCGGGCTCCACTGTGTCATGTTGAGCCGTGCTTCAGCCCCGGCGGCGGGACGCCTCCCGGAGGCGGTCGTGAGCGAAGGCGCACCACACAGGACCCTCTGTTGCCTCGCTGCGACTGCGCCTTCGCGCTAGAGCGACGGCCGGTTCTCCGTCAGCCGGCCTGCCGGAGCGTGCCGCCGCAGGGAGGCGGCCCGACGCCGGGGCGGGTTGTCCGCCAAAGTCGTGTACGTGCCGCGATCGCTCCGTCTCCACCCACATCGGACGCCTCATGGGAACAACCTGTTAAGAGATGACCGCTAATCTAGCGGCGGCGCTGTGTGGGCATCTTTGGATCTAAGAGGCTCTTCGGGGCGCGGGTCCGCCAGGCGGCGGCGAGCGCTTCCCGCACGGCGTTTTTCGTCGCGGAGCGCAGGCGCACGCTCGTGGCGCCTTGACGGCCCCATCCTCCCTTGACGGGCTCGAAGGTGCCCGGCTCCATCTGGATGAAGAGCTCCTGCTCGTCCGGCGTCAGCTTCACCATGGCAAAGCCCGCGTCGGGATAGCCGAGCGTCGCGAAGATCTTCCCGCCCACGCGGAAGTCGGGATGCTCCATGTGCGACGACTCGACGGCGCCGGGAAACTCGAGAGCCAGCTTCCGAAACTCGCTCGATGTCATGGCCCTCATTCTAAAGAAGCGGGCCGAGGCGGCGCGCGAAGGCGTCGCCGGCCTTGTGGAGGAAGGAGCGGCGTTTCCACTTCTCGGCCGTGATCTCGACGGACTTCTCGAGGTCCCGCTCGAAGGTCTCGGCGAAGACGCGGCCGGTCTCCTCGCTCAGCATGACGATGTTGCACTCGGCATTGAAGTGAAAGGAGCGGAAGTCCAGGTTGCTCGAGCCGGCGAGCGTCAGGTAATCGTCGGCGACGACCGTCTTCGCGTGCAGCACCGCCGGCTGATACTCGAAGATCCGGATTCCCCGCTCCAGAAGCGCGGCGTAGTAGCCGTGTCCGGCGTGGCGGACCAGCGGAACGTCGCTTCTTCCCGGCAGCAGGAGCCGGACGTCCACGCCCCGGCGGACGGCCTCTCCCAGCCGCTCGATCGCGCGCCAACGGGGAGCGAAGTAAGCGTTGGTGATCCAGAGGCGCCGGCGGACGCCCGCCGCGATCGCCGCAAGCACCGAGGCGATCTCCCCGGTGCCGCGAAAGGGGCGCGAGTCGAGCACCAGAATCGCGACGCCGCCCCGTTCCGGCGCGAGCGGCTCGAGGGCGATCGGGCTGCCACCGGCGGCATCCCACGCCTCGGTGAACACGATCGCCATCCCCCACGCCGCGGGTCCCTGAACTTTCACGTGCGTGTCGCGCCAGGGGCCTCCGTGCCGAGACAGGCTCGAGCCGTACTCGTCGCCGATGTTCATGCCGCCGGTGAAGGCCGTCTCACAATCCACGACGAGGATCTTGCGGTGGTCGCGGAAGGGCTGCATCAGCAGATGGGGAAAGAGCGGGTGGAAGAGCCGGACCTCGATTCCCCGGGCGTGCATCTCGTTCCAGAATTCGCGGCGCGTCGTGATCGAGCCGAACGCGTCGGCGAGAACGCACACGCGGGCCCCGCGGCCGACCGCGCGGCCGAGCGTCTCCATGAGAGAGCGGCCGGTCGCGTCATCCTTGAAGATGTACGACTCGACGAGGACTTCCCTGCGCGCCGAGTCGATCGCGGCTCGCATCGCCTCGAACGTCTCCGGCCCGCGGAAGTACGCTCGCACGCGGTTGCCTTCGAGGATCGGCGACTCGTCGATCCTCCGGAGCAAGACCGCGAACCCCGGATCCCGCACTCCCTCCGGGTACGCCGCGGCGAGCTTGCCGACCGAGCCGACGCGCAGCTCCGGCGGCAGCCTCCGCCCCGCCCTCGGGCGGAGCTTCGGAAGCCAGCGCCGCTTGCGCTTCCTTCGCAGCTTCATCGAGAGGCAATGAAATCAGAGTCAGGACAGGGTGGGCTTGAGCGCATCGCAGATTTCGGCTGAAAACCCGCCCCGGCGTCGGGCCGCCTCCCTGCGGCGGCACGCTCCGGCAGGCCGTTCTTGGAGAACCGGCCGTCGCTCTATCGCGAAGGCGCACCGGCAGCGAGGCGTAGAGAGATTGCCGGGTGGTGCGCCTTCGCTCATTGGGGCACTCTCCCGCTTTCCTCAGCAACGAGGAGAGGATTGGGTTGATGCCGTTCCCGGGCCTTTCGAGAGGGGCCGCTTTCGCTTGCCGCTTGACGGCCCCCGTGAGACGTGCCCCCTCGAAGGGCTTGGGAGCTTCCGACCGGCTACAGGCTGTTGCGCCCGACTCGACCAAGAGCTCCGAGCGCCTGACAATGAGCGTCCGGCAGAGCTCCCGCCCGGGTCACGGTATCGCAAGAGAAAGGGGGATGGTGATGCTGTTCTATGCCGGGTTGGATTGGGCCAAGAAAGCGCACTGGGTCTGCGTCCTCGATCAGAAAGTGGAGTTGACCCGGTTTCGTGGACAGATTCAGACTTGGGGGAAGGAGTTCACGATGCCGAGGAGTCACGCGCCATATCCGGAGGAGTTTCGACGACGGATGGTCGAGCTGGTGCGGTCTGGACGGACGCCAGAGGAGCTGTCCCGGGAGTTTGAGCCCTCGTCCCAGGCGATCCGCAACTGGGTTTGCCAGACGGATCTGGATGAGGGACGTCGCAGCGACGGCCTGACCAGCGCCGAGAGGGAGGAGCTCTCGCAGCTTCGCCGTGAGAATCGGCGGCTGAAGCTGGAGCGGGAGATTCTGGCAAAAGCCGCGGCCTGGTTTGCTCGGGAGACCGGCTCTGTGCCCGAGAAGTCTTCGAGTTCGTGAAGAGCAACCAGGCCGAGTACCGGGTGTCGATGATGTGCCGAGTGCTGGGAGTCTCCCCCAGCGGGTACTACGCGTGGGCGAATCGGGCGCCTTCGGCCCGGAGTCTGGCCAACGCGGCGTTGACGAAGAGGATTGGGGAGATTCACGAAGGCTCCCGAGGGACCTATGGAGTTCCGCGCGTCCACTTCGAGCTGGCCGAGGAGGGAACCCGAGTCGGCCGCAAGCGGGTGGCTCGTTTGATGAAGGCGGCGGGGCTTCAGGGAGTGAGCCGTCGCAAGGGTTTTCGCACGACGGTGCGCTGTCCGGAAGGCTGTCCGGCACCGGATCTGGTGGATCGGGACTTCACGGTTACGGAGCCCGACCGGCTCTGGGTCGCGGACATCACCTACATCTCGACGTGGGCGGGGTTTCTCTTTCTCGCGGTGGTTCTGGACGCCTGGAGCCGGAAGGTCGTGGGCTGGGCGATGGCCACACATCTGAGGACCGAGCTCGTGCTCGACGCACTCGAGATGGCCCTTTCGCAGCGCCAGCCGACTCAGGTTGTCCATCATTCCGATCACGGGACGCAGTACACCTCGATTGCCTTCGGGAAGCGATGCCGGGAAGCGGGCGTGCGCCCTTCGATGGGATCAATCGGCGACTGCTACGACAATGCGCTCTGCGAGAGTTTCTTCGCGACGCTCGAGTGCGAGCTGCTCGACCGACGTAAGTTTGCGACCCAGGCCGAAGCTCGCATGGCTGTCTTCGAGTTCATCGAAGGCTTCTACAACCCGCGCCGCCGGCATTCTTCCCTGGGTTATCTCTCACCCGTCAACTACGAAAGGAGGATGGAAGCGACTACCGGAGGACTCAACTTATGCTGAGGGAGGGCGGGGCTCTGCCCCGCACCCCGCGGGGGGCCTGCGGCCCCCTCGACCCCCTCTACGTTCCCAAGCCGTAGAGTGTCCACCGAAACGGGGCAGCTCCAAAAGCCACGCGCGCTCGGTACACCGCCGCTGGCGCGAAGACGGATCCTTGGGACGCCTATTTGCTCGCCGATCTGCTCCGGACCGACGGACATCGCTTCCGACCTCTCCAGCCCCTCTCGGATCAGACGCGCGCCCTTCGCGCGCTGGTGCGCTCTCGTGATGATCTGGTGGCCCAGCGGGTCGCGCTGGCCAACCAGCTCAGGGATCTGCTCGAGGGCTTCTGGCCTGGCGCTGCCGCGATCTTCGCCGATGTGGACTCTGCAATCAGCCTGGCCTTCCTCGCCCGATATCCCAGCCCTCGGGAGGCAGAAAGCCTTGGGGAGAGACGCCTGGCGGCCTTCCTCGGCAAGAACCATTACTCGGGCGGGCGCTCCCCCAAGCAGTTGCTCGAAAGGCTTCGCAGTGCTCCTTCCAGCTGCACTCCGCAACTGGAAGCGCAGGCCAAGAGAAAGCTCGTCATGGCCTTCTCCAGCGTCCTGAGAACTCTCGTGGTGGAGATTAAGGAAATTGGTGCCGCCATCCAACATGCCCTCTCGATCCACCCGGCGGCGCCCATCTTCACGTCCTTGCCTTGCGTGGGACGGATCAACGCGGCTCAGATCCTCTCGGAGACCGGCGAGGATCCTCACCGCTTTGTCTCCATCGACCAGCTCTCTGCCGAAGCGGGAGTTTGCCCCGTCACCTACGCCTCGGGCAAACACCGCGGAGTTGGCTTCCGCTTCGCCTGCAACAAACGATTGCGCAGAGCCCTGACGACCTTCGCCGACAACTCTCGCCGTGGATCCCCTTGGGCCGCCTCGTTCTACTCTCGCGCCCGCTGCCGCGGCAAAGATCACCCTCACGCCATCCGAATCCTCGCCAGGGCCTGGCTGCGCGTCTTCTGGCGCTGCTGGATCAACAACACCCCCTACGAACTCGCCCGTCATACCGCCGCAGCGAGGCTCGCTGCATGACCAGGTTGACACAGGCTGTCTCACGGCCGCCTCCGGGAGGCGTCCCGCTGCCGGGGCTCAAGCACGGCTCGAACAGGCACTGTGCAGCCCGGAGGCGACGGCGTTGCCCGGCAGCGGCCCTGTCCGAGGGCACACACCGAACACTTGGGTTAGCGAAGCTGCCTGTGTGCCCTCGGACCGGAGCGGCGGCCAGGAGATTCTCCATGCGGCCGGGCCGCCGCGTGCCGCAGAGGGCAACGGCGGCGACTCCGGACGGATTCTCCGCGACGAATCGACGACGAGAAACCACGATTGGAAACAACGTCCTGAGAACTAACGGCTACCGGTCCCAGAAACCGACCACGCGGTCGATACGCAAGAAGGCGGATACGGTTTTCGAGAGGGTTCAGAGGCCCGCCTCAGGCCTCGAAGCGGGAACGGATCTCGTCGAGCAGGGCCTCGACGTTGGCCGGCTCGACGGGCTTGACGACGTGGTGGTGAAAGCCGGCCTGCGCCGACCGGTTCCGGTCCTGGGCCTGCCCCCAGCCGGTCATCGCGATCAGGACGGCGTCCCGTGTCGCGGGGTCCTGCTGCAGCCGGCGCGCGACCTCGTATCCGTCCAGTCCGGGCATGCCGAGGTCGAGCAGCACGATCTCCGGACGAAAGTCGGCGGCGACTTTGAGCGCACCCTGGCCGTCGTAGGCGACGCGTACGCGATCTCCCTCCATCTCCAGGATCATGGCCATTCCGTCGGCGGCGTCGGCGTTGTCGTCTACGACGAGGATTCGCAAGGGGCGCTTGCGGTCCTGTATGGCAATCTCCTCGGATGGGAGCTCGGCGGCCGCAGATCTGACCTCCAATGCCGGAAGCCGGACGACGAACTCGCTCCCCTTTCCGGGCCCGGGGCTGAACGCGTCAACCGTCCCGCCGTGAAGTACGACGAGCTTCTTGACGAGCGTCAACCCGATTCCCACGCCACCCGCGGCCCGATCCACGCGGCGTTCCCCCTGGACGAAGAGATCGAAGATGCGGGGAAGCATGATGGGATCGATCCCGATTCCCGAGTCCAGCACGCGGATAACCGCCTTGTCCGCTTCCCGCTCGACGATGACACGGATCTTTCCGCCCGGATCCGTGTACTTCGCGGCGTTGGTCAGCAGGTTCGTCGAGTATCTGCTCGAGGCGGGCCGGATCGGCGTGGATCCAGACGTCCTCGAAGGGCGTCTCGACCTCGATCTCGTGCCGGCGCTCGCGCAGGAGCGGCTGGACCGACTCCACGGCGGCGCGCACGACGGAACACGCGTCGATCCTGTCGCGCCGCAGGCTCATTTTTCCCTCGCTCAACCTCGCCACGTCGAGCAGGTCCTCCAGGAGCCGCGACATGTGCCGGACCTGGCGCTGCGCGATCGCCAGAGCGCGCGCCGCGGCATCGGCCGTCACCTGAGGCCGCTCGAGGATATGGAGCGCGCTGCGGATCGGCGCGAGCGGGTTGCGCAGCTCGTGCGCGAGTACCGCCACGAACTGGTCCTTCTGGCGGTTCGCCTCCTCGAGCGCCTCGATCTTTCGCCGCACCGTCAGGTCTCGCGTGACCTTGGCGAAACCGAGGAGACGGCCGTTCTTCGCGTGCAGCGCGGTGATGATCACGTTCGCCCAGAAGCGGCTGCCGTCCTTGCGGACTCTCCACCCCTCGTCTTCGACGCGGCCATGCTCGACTGCCGTGCGGAGCACCCAATCGGGCTTGCCGGCTGAGGCCGTGTCGGGGGGATAGAACACCGAGAAATGGCGGCCGATGATTTCGGAAGCCGCATAGCCCTTCATGCGCTCCGCCCCGGTGTTCCAGCTGGCGACCCTCCCCTCGGGCGTGAGCATGAAGATCGCGTAGTCCCGGACACTCTCGACGAGCAGACGGAACCCCTCCTCACTGCGCTGCAACACCACTTCGGCCTGCCCGCGCCCGGTCGTCTCGCGAGCGGAAGCGGTCTGATTCAAACTCCGATTATTGGACATTCGTCTCCCTGGCCGTCCGCGACGGTTGGGACGGAGGAGTGCAAGACGCGTGCACGGAATACCCTGCCGTGGGCGCCGCCGCTCGGGCCCCTTCAATTCCAGTGCTTGAAGTCGGGGGTCCAGTACTCCGCGATCGTGTGCCGGAGGCCGCGGCAGAGGTAGATCGGCCGGTTCTCCTCGGCCATTCCCCAAGGGTGAAAGTGCTCCCCGGCCTTCTCGACCGAGAGACAGTGGTCCTCGACTCCGCGGCGGCCCCACTGGAGCCAGATGAGGTTCTCCGGCTCGACCTTCGGCGGACCCCAGAAATAGTGATTCTGGTGGGCGCAGATGGGGGCCGGCAGCCCGTACGCCGGGCCGAGGAGATTCAGGGCGCCGGCCTCGCCGTAGTTGCTCGCGAAGATGCCGGTGCGCGCCCGCTTCTGCGGCGGCAGCGAGCGGTAGATGCGAGCCACGTCGGCGACCAGCTCCTCCCAGCCGAACTGGTCGCCGAGACGCTGATCGAGCGGCCCCTCGTGCCGGACCTCCGTCTTCGGGGGCGCGAGGCGCAGTCGCTGCTGATACGCAAGGAGCCGCTCCGGCGGAAGGAACGGCAGGATCGCCGGCGCCACGAACGCGCCCGCGGCGGCGACATACGCCGCAACGGCGGCCTTCGGCCACGACCGCCCGCGACTCCACGCCCGCCGCGCGAGCCACCCTTCGGCCGCGAGCGCGCCGGAAGCGAAGAGCATCGGGTAGATCGGGGCCAGATAGTAATTCTTCGCCTTGAGTCCGATCATCAGCGCCAGCAAGAACAGGTAGGTCCAGCCGAGGACGCGCAGGCGCGACGCCCGGCCGAACAGGAACGAGACGAGGCCCGCGAGCCAGAAAGGAAAGAGCAGCGGGTGGAAGAGAAAGATCTGCTGGCCCACGAACTGCGCGGGCGTGAGCACGACGTTCTTCCCCATCTGCTTGACGTTCTTCAAGTCCTCGAGGGTGGGGAACCTGTGCTTGACCTGCCAGAGGATGTTGGGAAGGAAGAGGAGGAGCGCGATGCCGCCGCCGATCCAGATCCACGGCCGGAGGAGCTCGCGGCGTAGCGGCGTAAGAAGCAGGGCCGCCGCGAAGGCCGCTCCGAAAAGGAGCGTCGAGTGCTTGTTCTCGATCCCGAGCCCGGCGAGCACACCGAACCGGAGCCAGAGCCGCGAGTCGCCCGTTCGCGCGATGCGGATGACGAAGAAGACGCACCCCATCCAGAAGAGCGCCTCGAAGCCGTTCATCGTGAGGATGCTGTCGGTGCCGAGGTATATCGGCGCCGCGAGCACGCCGAGGCCGGCGAGCGCCTGCGCGAAGCGCCCTCCTCCATCTCGCGCGCCAGCGCCATCGTCAGCGCCACGCGCGCCGCGCCGGCGAGCGCCGCGATCGTCCGCAGGACGGGGAGCGATCCTCCGAGGAGCAACGCGATCTTCGCGTAGAGCGCGATCGCCGGGGCGCAATCCACGTAGCCCCAGTCGAGGTGGCGGGCGCAGTCGAGGAAGTAGAGCTCGTCGCGAAAGTAGCCGTACCGCCCCGCGGTCGCCAGGTGCACGGCGAGCTTGACTCCCGCGAGCAGCGCGACGAGCCGCAGATCGAGCGGCCCGGGCGCCCACCGCTTACCTGTCGAATCCTGTTTCGCCTTCGTTTCCATCGCCGGCCGCCGTCAGACGATACGTGATCGTCCCGGAACTGTTTAGCGAGGGAAGAACAGCAGAAGGGTCAGCGCTCCCCCGATCACGAGCGACACCCAGACATTCGTGACGAAGTAGCCGTACGCCATGAGAGCGATCCCGAGAAAGATGTGTCTCGGCTCGGCGTTCTTTCTCCCGTGTCGAAACGCGAAGAACCCCACCGTACTGAAGACCAGGGCGACGACGATCGTCGCGCAGGAGAAGCCTCCGAGATCCAGTCCTGGCACCGAACTCCTTCCGTTTCAGTCCAGACCGAGAAAGAGGGAGAGACCCAGGTCAATCGCGTCGAGCTCCTCGCGGGGGATGCGGCCGAAGATTCGGTTGACGCGGCGCTTGTCCACGGAGCGGATCTGGTCCACGAGTGCGAAGGACTGCCTGCGCAGGCCGCTCTGGCCGGACGCGAGGGTGGGATAGAGGGCGCCCTCGCCCCCGCTGCCGCTGACCGGCACGACCGCGACCAGACCGAAGCGCTGGTCCGCCGTGACGTCCGGGTCGCTGACGATCACGCAGGGCCGCCGGCCACGCTGCTCGTGACCGACGGTCGGATCGAGCGCGACGAGAGCGACCGTTCCTCTCTCGAGCTTCACTTTCCCTCGAGCCAGCCCCGCCCGGGCACCCAACGGACGGCGCGTCCCGCGCGCGCGTCCACCAGATCGGTGGTCGCTTCCTCGGGAAGCCTCGACGCCCACTCCTCCAACCCGGCGTCGGCGAGCACGCTCGATTCGGTGTGCGGGTTCCGGAGCGAACGCTTCAATTCCTCGCGCCGCCGGCGCTTGAGCTCGCGCCGGACCGCATCCAGGACGAAGCGGCTCCGGTTATGCTCCCGGCGGTCGATCTCTTCGACGAGTTCCCCCGGCAGGGTTACCGTAACTCTCTCGGTGGCCATTCGAGTATGATCATACTACTGATCATACAGGGTCGGATCGCGATCCGGTCCGAGGCTTATCGAAGGAGGGCCGCGATCCTGGCTTCGGCGTCGGGATGGAGCGAAGGGGGAGCGCCGTAGAAGGCGGCGGCGGTCGTGCCCGCGCGGTCGAAGAGGAAGAGCGTGGGAAGCGCGCTGACGTCGCCGAACGACCGGGCGAGATCCGGCGTGCCGATCGCCCAGGCGAGTGGCAGCTTTAACTCCGCCACCACCTTGCGGACGGCGGCCTCGTCGGATTCGACCGCGATCGCGACGACCGCGAGGCGCTCTCCGTGCCGCTTCTTCAACTCCCCCAGCCAGGCGAGCGTGCCGCGGCAGGGGGGACACCAGGTCGCCCAGAACTCGACTAAGACGACGCGGCCGGCGAGCGCGTCTCGCGACAGGGGCTTTCCGTCGAGATCGGTGATCGTGAAGGCGGGCATCGCCGCGATCTCGTCCGGTCCGGCCGGGACATTGTTCCGGACGAGGTCCTTGCGGCCCGCCAGCACCAGCTCGATCATGCGCGAGAGGTCGGCGCGGAAACGGTCGTGGCTCGCCGCGCTCTTCAAAGGCGTGTAGCGTCCGTCCCCGGAGCCCTCCCCCTTGCCGTAGAAGCCGAAGTCCTTCGGCTTGGCCACGAGCACGTCGTCCACGAAGATCGCCGGGTAGCGCGTGACGCCGAAGCGTTTCGCGAGCTTCGACTCGCCGTAGTTCTCCTCGACAAAACGCGCCTTGCCGCCGAAGTCCCTGACGACGCTCTGTGCCAGCAAACTTGCCGGGTCGGAGAGGTTTCAGGTGTACGGCCAGCGCACGAGCGTCACGGTGACGAGCGGCGCCGACCGGGCAGGGGCGGACGGCGCGGGCTCGAGCGCGGCGAAGTAGCGCGGCAGGACGTCGGTCACGATCGGCCACGCCGGCGGAGTCCCCGCGGCCGGCGGCGCGGACGAAGAGCTGGCGGCCTGCGCCGCCTCGACAAACAGCCGGCCGAGGCTGTGGTCGAGGCCGTCGCCGGAAAGGCGCCCTTCGAACGACTTCAGTCTTTCGGAAACCGCCGCCGCGTCGAGCGGCATCGCCGCCGATCGCAGGGGCGCCACGCGCTGCACCGCCAGCAGGTAGCGCAGCAGAGCTCCGTAGCGAAGGCACGCGGTGTCGAGCTCCCGCGCCTCCTTGACGAGCGCGCTCGCCGCGATGAACTCGGAGTGCCTGTCGATCGAGGCCGGCGGCCGGTACGCGGCGAGGAGCTCGGCCTCGAGCGCGTCGAGCTCTCCTTTCAAAGACCGGAGCGGCGGCGCGCGGCGTGAAGATGGCTCATCGAGCTTGAGGCAGAGCGAGACGAACTCGCGCTGCGCCTGCGCCACGCCCAGGTAATAGAGACCGTACTTCGGCGACGTGCTGCGCCCGTAATCGAGGCTCGCGTCGTAGTAGGCGCGGACCTGGAGGAGGGCCGCTTCCGCGAGGGCGCGCACCGCCGCCGGCCGCGCGGCATCGAGCTCCGCCGGATGGACCGGGCCGAGCCCGCCGCCGAGAGCCTTCCCCACGCGCGCCCACTCCGACTCCAGGAGAGCCGGATCCTCGCGCCCGGCCGCCAGCCGTTCGCCGACGTAAGCCGACGCCCCGAGGTTGATCCGGGCCGCCGCGAGCCGTTGCAGCGCGAGCAGGCGCCGGCCGTCCCTCAGCGCCTCCTCGGCGCGCGCCATCAGGGGCTCACTCGCCTGCTTGACCTGAATCCAGTCCTCATCGGTCCGGGAATTCGTCCGCAGAAACTCCGACCAGCGCGCGATCTCCGCCGCCAGCGGGTCCTTCGCCTTTCCCATCCGCCCGACGGCAGACCCGGCGGTCGCCAGCGCCAGAGAGAGAAGCACGAGGCTTGCCCGAGTGAAGAAAGCGCGCGTTCCTCGCATCCTCCTGCGAACTAATACGCCCTGCCCCCTCGAAGGTTTGGGAACACCGGCGAGACACAGTCTGTCCGGGCTGCAGTGCGGTCAAGGGACGGAGCTCTGCGGTAGCATGCTCCGCCGACAAAACCTCATGAACGGAGTCTGACCCTGATCGGCCGCACGCTCGCTCACTACCGGATCACCGGCGCCATCGGAGCCGGCGGGATGGGCGAGGTCTACCGCGCCACCGACACGAAGCTCGGGCGCGACGTCGCGATCAAGACATTGCCGGTCTCGGTCGCCGGAGATCCGGACCGGCGCCAGCGCTTCGAGCAGGAAGCGCGCTCGGCTTCCGCGCTGAACCACCCGAACATCCTGACGATTCATGACATCGGCGAGGCCGAGGGCGTCATCTACATCGCCATGGAGCTCGTCGAGGGGAAGACGCTGCGCGAGCTCATCGCCACCGGCGAACCGCTGCCGACGAAGAAGCTGCTCGACATCGCGGTGCAGATTGCCGAAGGCCTCGCCAAGGCGCACGCGGCGGGGATCGTTCACCGGGACTTGAAGCCCGAGAACCTGATGATCTCCAAAGACGGCTTCGTCAAGATCCTCGACTTCGGTCTGGCGAAGCTGACCGATCCGGTACCACAGGAGCTCTCGGTCCTGCCCACGGCGATCGCCGCGCCGACCCAGCCCGGAACGGTGATGGGCACGGCCGGCTACATGTCGCCCGAGCAGGCGAGCGGCCAGGCCGTGGACTTCCGGTCCGATCAGTTCACGCTGGGCGCGATCCTCTATGAGATGGCGACAGGCAGGAAGGCCTTCCAGCGAAAGACGGGCGCCGAGACGCTGGTCGCGATCATCCGCGAGGAGCCCGAGGCGCTCGGCCAGGCTCGCGCCGAAGGCCCCTGCCCCCGTGCGCTGGATCGTCGAGCGTCTGCCTCGCCAAGGACCCCGAGGAGCGTTACGCCTCGACCAAGGACCTCGCGCGCGACTTGAAGAGCGTCCGCGACCATCTTTCGGAAACCTCGGTCTCCGGCGGATTGGAAGCAGCCGAGCCCGCGAGGAAGCACCGGCGCGGATGGGTCCTGCCGGCGGCCATCGCGCTCGCGGCCGGAGTCGCGGCGGGTTTCCTGCTGCACTCCCTCACGAGCGCCAAACCGGGCTCGGCCCTCAAGCTCGATCCGTTGACCTACGCGCGCGGCGCCCTCGCGTCCGCGCTGTTTGCTCCCGATGGCCAGACGATCGTCTACTCCGCTGCCTGGGAAGGACTGCCACTCGACGTCTTCACGACGCGAGCCGACAGCTCGGAATCGCGCTCGCTGGGACTCGTGGGCGCGAGCGTTCTCGCGATCTCTTCCAGCGGGGAGATGGCGATTTGTTTGAACCGCCACTTCCTGTTTGGTTTCGAAGCCGTCGGCACGCTCGCGCGGGTCCCCCTGGCCGGCGGCGCGCCGCGCGAGATCCTCGAAAACGTGGAAGACGCCGACTGGTCACCCGACGCAAAGAGCCTCGCCGTGGCGCACCAGTCGGGAAATCGCAACCGGATCGAGTACCCGATCGGAACGGTGCTGTACGACGCACCGGGTTGGGCCAGCGACCTCCGCGTCTCGCCGGACGGGCGGCTCGTCGCCTTCATCGACCACGCGAGGCGCGGAGACAACATCGGCAGGGTGAAAGTCATCGACACGGCCGGGAAGGTCCGGCTCACCGGCCCGTCCGCGCTCCGCGGCCTCGCCTGGTCGCCGCGAGGGGACGAGATCTGGTCGAGCGGAAACGGCATCTGGGCGACTTCGCTTTCGGGGAAGAGCCGGCTGGTCTGGAACTCTCCAGGAATGCTCCTCCAGGACATCGCCCGCGACGGGCGCGTGCTCTGTTCCGTGAACTCCTCCCGCCGCGAGATCGTCGGCTTTTCGGCGGGCGAAAAGGCGGAGCGGAACCTGACGTGGCTCAACTGGTCCTTTCCCAAGGGCATATCCGCGGACGGCAGGACCGTTCTCTTCGAGGAGCAGAACATCGAGCCGAAGGCCTCCTACCTGCGCAAGCTCGACGGCTCCCCCGCCGTCCGGATCGGGGAAGGCGGCTCGTGGGGATTCTCGCCGGACGGAAGATGGGTGCTGACGATCCGCGACGAGCAGAGCGGCCAGTTTACGCTCCTGCCGACTGGCGCTGGAGAGCCGAAGCAGCTCCCGAGAACCGGCATCAACTGCCAGGCGGCGACCTGGTTCCCGGACGGGCGCCGGATCCTCGTCGCAGGCAACGAGCCGGGGCACGGTTCCCGGCTCTACGTCCAGGACCTCCCCGACGGAAAGCCCCGCGCGATCACCCCGGAGGGAGTCAACTTCCTCTTTCGGGCCGTTTCGCCGGACGGAAAATCGATCGTGGCGACGGGGACGGACCGCCGCATCGCCATTTACCCGACCGAGCCCGGCGAGCCTCGCGCCGTGCCCGGCCTTGAGTCCGGCGAGGTCCCGCTCCGGTGGACGGCCGACGGCGCGTCGATCTTCGTCTACCGCCCCTCCGCGCTCCCGCTCCGCGTCGAAAAGGTGGACGTGAAGACGGGCCGCCATACGCTCTGGAAGGAGCTCCGCCCCCCGGATCCCTCCGGCGTCGAGCAGGTCGGCCCAATCCAGATCGCGCCGGATGAGACTTCCTACGTCTACTCCTACCGGCGCGCGCTCGACGAGCTCTACCTGGCGACGGGACTGAAGTAATTCCGTGATCGGCCGTACGCTCGCCCACTACCGGATCACCGCGGCGATCGGCGCCGGCGGGATGGGCGAGGTCTACCGCGCCACCGACACGAAGCTCGGGCGCGACGTGGCCTTGAAGGTGCTGCCGGCTGAGATGGCCTCGAGTCCGGAGCGGCTGGAGCGTTTCCGGCGGGAGGCGAAGGCGCTCGCGGCGCTCGATCATCCGGGCATCGTCACCATCTTCTCCGTCGAAGAGGCCGACGCCGTCCACTTCCTGACGATGCAGCTCGTCGAGGGGCAGTCCCTCGACCACCTGATCGCCGCGGGCGGCCTCCCTCGCGAGAAGTTCCTCGAGATCGCCGCCGCCCTCGCGGACGCCCTGGCCGCGGCTCACGATAAGGGGATCGTCCACCGCGACTTGAAGCCCGCCAACATCATGGTGAGCGCCGACGGGAGGGTGAAGGTCCTCGACTTCGGGCTTGCCCGGATGAGAGAGCCGGAGGCGGAGGCGTCCGGCTCGCAATTGCCGACCGATCTCCACACGAGCGAGGGCGCGGTCATGGGGACGGCTCCCTACATGTCGCCGGAGCAGGTGTCGGGCCTCCCGCTCGATCACCGCACCGACATCTTCTCCCTCGGCGTTGTGCTCCACGAGATGGCGACTGGAAGCCGGCCCTTTCAGGGGCCGAGCGCGGCCGTGCTTCTCTCGGCGATCCTCCGGGATCCGGCACCCGCGGTGGCCGACGTCCGGCCGGACCTGCCGCGAGAGCTGGACTGGCTGATCGGCCGGTGCCTCGAGAAAGACCGGAACCTGCGGACCCAGAGCGCGAAGGAGATTCGCGACGGGCTCGCGACCCTACGCCGGCAGACGGCTTCCGGCGCCGTCCTCCGGTCCACGGTCTCAGGCGCCTCGGGCGTGGGCGCCGCGGAGGCCACCGACCGGCGCTCGATCGTCGTCCTTCCGTTCGCGAATTTAAGCTCCGACCCTGAAAACGAGTACTTCAGCGACGGATTGACCGAGGAGATCATCGCGGACCTCTCGAAGGTCAAGGCGCTGCGCGTGATCTCGCGGACCTCCGCGATGCAGCTGAAGGGCGCGAAAAAGGACGTGCGGACGATCGGCCGCGACCTGAACGTCCGCTACGTCCTCGAGGGAGGCGTCCGGAAGGCAGGCAACAGCCTCCGCATCACCGCGCAGCTCATCGACGCGCTGACCGATGCGCATGTCTGGTCCGACAAGTACAGCGGCACGCTCGACGACGTCTTCGAGGTCCAGGAACGCGTGTCCCGGGAGATCGTCCGGGCGCTCGACGTCACGCTGACGTCCGACGAGCAGCGGCGCCTCGCGGAGCGTCCCATCGCCAACGCGCGGGCTTTCGAGCTCTACCTGCAGGCGCGCCAGGAGGTCCGGCGATTTCGGGGAGACGCTCTCGAGCGCGCCTCCCGGCTCTTGTCGGAGGCGATCGCGATCGAGGGAGAGACGCCGCCGCTTCTGGCCCTTCTGGCCTGGGCCAGGGTCACGAAGGTCAAGGCCGGAATCAATCGCGACCTGCGCCCGCTCGACGAAGCGGAAGCCCAGGCGCGGGCTCTCGTGGCGCGGGCGCCGGACTCGTCGGATGGGCACGGGCTTCTCGGATACATCGAGTACGAGCGCGGCCACCTGCCACAAGCGGTCCGGCATTTCCAGCGAGCCCTCGAAAGGGAGCCCAACGACGCGGACGCGCTCTTCTACATGGGCGTCTCTTACATCGGCGGCGGTCAGAACGAGCAGGCTCGGGAGACCGGCCTGCGAATGATGGCCTGCGATCCGCTCGCACCTTTCTCTTCGATGCTCCTGGGCGTGACCCGCTGGTTCGTCGGCCGGTTCGACGAAGCGCTCCCCGACCTCCGGCGCAGCGAGGAGCTCGACCCCCAGAACTTCCTCCTCCGATGGAGCATTGGTTACACCTTCGCGGCCCTGGGCCGGGTCGCCGAGGCCGCGCCGCATGCGGCCTTTGTGCGCGAGATCGGGCCCGACGTGCCCTACACGCGCCAGCTCCTCGCGCTTCTCGACGGGCTCGAGGGGCGGAAGGCGGCCGCGCGAGAACGGCTCGCGTCCGTCGACGTCACGCCGCTCGATGCCCACAACAAGTTCCATCTTGCCGAGTCTTTCGGCCTTGCCGGAGACACCGATCGGGCCCTGGACCTTCTCGACCAGGCGGTCGATACCGGCTTCTATCCGTACCCGTTCATCGCGGAGCACTGTCCGTTCCTCGCGCCCCTGCGCCCCCTGCCGCGCTTCGCGGGGATCCTCGCGAAGGCGCACGCGCGGGCAGAGGCGTTCCGCGAGGGCGAGACCGGCCGAGTCCCGCCCTCGCGATGACGCGGCGGATCAGCCCTTTCCCGCTGATCCGATCCCGGCCTTCGCCTTCGTTCGGACGTACGCGTAGTTCATCTGCGGGAGCGAGTTGAAGTTCGCGGCCTTGCCGCAATAGTCCTGCGCCTTTCCCGCCTCCCCTTTCGCCTTGTAGGCCTGGCAGAGCCGGTAGAGGTCCTGCGGATTCTGCGCGTTCGCCTGCTTCAGCTCTTCGATCGCCTTGTCGTAATTCTTCTCCGCCAGGGCGATGATGCCGTCGAGCGAGTGGGCGTTCTTCGCCTGGGCCGGGTTCTTCGTGGCCTCGGCGCCCTTGCGGTATTCGTCCGCCTCCTGCTTCGCCGTCGCGAAGTCCTTCTTCGCCACCGCGACGCGGGCGAGGTTGAAGTGGCTGACGAGCGCGGCGTTGTTCTTGATCCCCTCCGACAGGTCGGACGCCTGGACGAGCTTCAAGCCCTTGTCGAACTCCGCTTTGGCCTGATCGGGCTTTCCCATCTCGAGCAGGATGTTCCCCTTCAACCCGCGGTCAAACGCCATCGCCGCGACGTCGTTGGTCTTCTCTCCCAGCGCGTACTGCTTCTCTACTTCCTCGAGCGCCTTCGCCATCTTGCCGCCGTCCACGAGCACGACCGTCCGGGCGAACAACGCGGTCCGCTTCTCGCCGTCGTTCCTGGCCTTCTTGTCGATGTTCTGGATCTCCGCCGCCGCCTGGTCCGCCTTCCCCTCGTACAGCAGGTCCATGGCGATTCCCTGGTGGGCGTTGACGAAGTTCGGATTGATCTCCAGCGCCTTCCGGTACTGGGCGATCGAGTCGTCGAACCGGCCCATCTTCAGGAGCAGCTCGGCATAGGAATCGTAGGGATTGGGGTCCTTCGGGATCAACTCGATGTACTTCTGGAACGCCTTCTCCGCGGCGGCGTAGTCGCTGCTCTGGCGGTAGGCGTAGCCCAGCAAGTTGTACGCGGTCGAGTAGTTCGGGTCGAGCTCCGTCGCCTTCTTGTAGTGTGCGATCGCCTGCGCGTAGTCCTGCTGGCCGAAGTAGTAGCCGCCCAGGTTGAAGTGCGCCCGCTCGTCGTTGGGGTACGCCGTCACGAGCTGGTCGAGGTACTCCTTCTGCTTGACCACGTTGTTGTTCGCGCCCGCCTCCGTGGCGAGAATCAGGAGCTTCTCGCCGTTGGAGGCCTTGTCGGCCAGGCTCACGGCCTTGTGCAGGTGATCGAAGAACTCCTTGCCGTTCGGCGAGGAGTTGGCGAGCGCGAGCTCGGCCCACGCGAAGTTCGGATCGAGCGAGACCGCCTTCTGGAAGTGCGCGGTGGAGTCGGTGATCAGGAGCTTCTCGACCAGGTCGCGCCCCGCCAGGAACTCCGTCTTCGCCTCGGCCGACGCCGTCGTCACCGGGATCTTTCCGCCGCCCGCGGGGGTCGGCTCCGCGGCCTGCGCGGTGGTCTCGGGGGCCGGGGCCTCCTTTTTCGCGCAGCCGCTCGCGGACAGACCGGCGGCGAGTCCCAACATCAGGAAGAGTCCGAGGGGTCGGGTCCTGGGCATGGCGTTCCTCCTTCTCGTTTCGCGCAATGGTGGCGTCTTACCGACGAGACCTACGAATGCGCCGCGAGAATGTTGCGAGAGCTTCGCCCGCCGCGAGACTTCGAGGACGAGCCGCGGTCCTGCCGGGACGGAATGCCGTTTTTCGCGGGCCGGGGAGCGTTACTCAGGACGACGTTCCTCTTGACGGCGGGCGCCGCCGGCTGCCTTAACGGCATCGATCTCCTTTTCCACCGCCTTCCATGCGCGTTCTCCTACAGATCGCGATCGCCGCGCGGGCTCGCCCGCTCTCCTCCGGTTCCGACTTCGAGGCGCAGCGCCCGCAGCGACAGGTTGATGTCCCTCAGGAACTGAACGAGGGAAACGATCAGCGCCGCCAGGCACGACGCGAAGATCGCGACGACCGGCGCGGCAAACGAGAGTTGGAGCAGGGCGCTCACGAAGATGACGATGATGAGAACGGCCGCGAGGAGGACGCTGACGGCGGCCGCGGCGATCGCGCCGCGGACAATCCGCGCCCGGGTCAGGAGGATCGCGAGCTGCGCGAGGGCCCGTTCCGGCTCGGGGGATTCCGCCAGGCGCAGCTCCCGCGAGACCTGGCGCGCGCGATCGATGATTCGGCCGAACCGGTTCGTCATCGTCAGAAGCAGGAGCCCGACGCCCGAGATCAGGATGACCGGGCCGATCGCGACCTGGAGAATCGGCAGAAGATCGGGAAACTGCACGGCTCCTCCTCCCCCGGTGGCACGCCCCCTGCTCTCTTCAGAACGGTAACAGAAACAATGGGGTTAGTCCTGCGCGGGCGCGATGCTTGTAAGCCATTGGTACGCAAGCGGGAAGCCCGCGCGCCGCTCTCTTTGACCTCTTTTTGAACGCCTGTCGGGAGGACTGACAAGTGACAAGAATTGCGCTCTTTCGGTTCCGCCTGCGACTGGTCTGTGGCGCCCTGGCCCTCTCGGCCGTCGTCTTCGGCCAGGAGAACCCGGCCTCCCTGGACGACCTGCTCGAGGAAAAGGTCAGCGCCGCCTCCAAGTACGAGCAGACGGAGCGCCGGGCCCCGGCGTCGGTCACCATCGTCACCTCCGAGGACATCCAGCGCTTCGGCTATCGGACGCTCGCCGACGTGCTCGGCTCCGTGCGCGGCTTCTATGTCAGCAACGACCGCAACTACTCCTATGTCGGCGTGCGGGGCTTCAGCCGGCCGACGGACTACAACAACCGCATCCTGCTTCTCATCAACGGGCACACCGTCAACGAGAACTTCTACGGAACGGCGCTGCTCGGATCGGAGTTCGGGCTCGACCTCTCCGCGGTCGAGCACATCGAGATCGTCCGCGGGCCGGGCTCCGCGCTCTACGGAACCGGCGCGATGCTCGGCATGGTCAACGTGATCCTGAAGAAGGGGAACGAGGCGGGCAAGGGAACCGCCGCGGTCGGCGTGGGAAGCTACGGCCGCTCGAGCGCCTCCCTCTCCGCCGGGACCGAGACGAAGGACGGCCTCGATCTCTACGGCGCGGCGTTCGGCTCGCAGGTTCAGGGACGGGACCTCTTCTACCCGGAATACGCCTCCGACCCCGCGACGCACGGCGTCGCCCGGGACCTCGACCGCGACAAGTCCTACGGCTTCGTGGCGACCGCCGCGTACAAGGGTTTTCACATCCTCGGCATGACCACGTCGCGCGAGAAGGGGATTCCGACGGGGGCCTTCGACATGACGTTCGGGCAGCCCGGAGCGAAGTCGACGGACAAGCAGCAGTTCCTCGACGTCTCCTACGACGCGGACCTCGGCTCCAACCTCACGTTGAAGACGCGCGCCTACGTCGAGACGTACGGCTACAAGGGGCAGTACCCGTATGACGAGATGCAGTTCGACGGCACGGACGACAACTGGTTCGGCGCGGAGGCGCAGTTGAAATGGGATCCCCGCCCGGACAATCGCCTGATCACGGGAGTCGAGTACCGCCGGGACACGCGCGCCGACTATCGCAATTTCACGCCGACACAGACCCTCTTCCGGGGGAACTTCCCGCAGAGCGTCGTGTCCGCCTACGTTCAGGACGAGTACCAGATCAGCGAGAGCCTGGCGCTCTTCGCCGGACTCCGTTACGACAACTACTCGACCGGGTTCAGCAGCACCAATCCGCGCGCGGCGCTCCTTTATTACGCGTCGCCGGACGCGACCGTGAAGCTCCTCTACGGCCGGGCGTTCCGCGCCCCCAACGGCTACGAGGTCCATTACGAAGACCCGCTGGCGGGCGCGGAGGGCAACCCGAACTTGAAGCCGGAGCGGATCGAGACGGCCGAGGCCGTCTGGGAGCAGCGTCTCGGCAAGTCGTTGTTCGCGGTCGTGTCGCTCTACCAGTCCCGCTTCAGCAACCTGATCGAACAGTCCGAGGACCCCGCAACATCCCTCCTGCAGTTCCAGAACAAGACTGTTGTGACCGCCCGGGGCGCCGAGATCGAATTGAAGGCCAGGTTCGCGGGAGGGTTTGCCGGCACCGGCAGCTACAGTTTCCAGCACGCCCGAAACGACGACTCCGGCGATCCGCTCACGAACTCTCCCGAACACATCTTCAAGCTCGGCCTGTCGCACCCCCTCGGCCGGGGGCTGACCGCGGCGACCGACCTGGTCTACGAGACGAGCCGCATCACCGTCCAGGACACGCGCACGGACGCCTACTTCCTCGCGAACATGACCGTCACCTTTGAACCGCCGGGCGCGCCGATCCGCCTCCAGCTCCAGGCCCGCAATCTCTTCAACAAGAACTACTCGCTCCCCGGCGGACTCGAGCACCGGCAGGCCGCCATTCCCCAGGACGGCAGGAACTTCGCCGCCAGAGTGGAATACCGATTCTGAGCGAACGCCGCCGCTCCCGCGGGCGCCTCGCCCGGCGGCTCTGCGCCGCCGCGCTGGCGGCGCTCTGCTTCCGGCAGACGTTCACGGCCGCCGACCTCACCGTTCCGGTGGAGGTCCAGGTCCCGCTCTTCGCCAAGATCACGACGTTCGATCGCAATCCCGCCTCGCGCGGCGCGCGGGAGCTCGTCATCGGGATCCTCTACCAGCGCAAGCTGCGGGAGTCGCTCGACGTGAAGGAGGACTTCGTCAAGGCCCTCGAAGCAATTCCGGAACGGCAGATCGGGGGCGTGTCCTTCCGCTGCGTCCCGATCGACTGGGAGGGGTCGAAGGACATCTCCGCGCTCCTCGCGGAGGAGCGCATCCACATCCTCTACGTCGCGCCGCTGCGCGCGGTGTCGATCGAGTCGCTGGCCGCGGCCGTGCGGACCAGAGGCATCCGCACCTGGACCGGGATCCCGGAGTACGTGAACCGGGGGCTGGCCCTCGGCATCGGGGTGCGCGGGGAGAGGCCCCTGATTCTCGTCAACCTGACCGCGTCCCGCGCCGAGGGCGCCGACATCTCCTCGCAGCTTCTGAGCATCGCCCGGGTGATTCCTTGAGTGCCGTCCGCGCCGCCCTTCCGCTCGCGGGCGTCCGGATGACGATCCGGACGAAGATGGTGCTGCTCGTTTCTCTCCTCATTGGAAGCATCTCGGCGTTCATCTACCTTTACTTCCCCGCGCGGATGCAGGCTCGCATCATCCAGTCCGTCCAGGACGAGGCCCAGACCGTCTCTCGCCAGGCGGCGTTCAGCATCGCCCCGTCGCTCGTCTTCGGAGACAAGGAGACGGCGAGCGAGACCCTCCGCTTCACCGAGAAGGTCGGCGACCTCGTCTCGATCGCGGTCTTCGACGCGAGCGGCAACACCTTCGCCACAATCCGCGAGGACCTCTCGAAGAACCCGTCGCGGCCGGTACGCTCCGCCGGCGACGTGACCTCCGACGAGGTCTTCCGCTCGGCCGTCCCGATCCAACACGCCGGCCGGCGCATCGGCATGCTCGTCGCCGAATTCTCCCTTGCGCCGATGCGGGCCGACATCCGGCAGATGCGGCGGACGATCGCCGCCGTCAGCGTCTTCGTCTTCCTCGTCGGCCTGATCGCGACGTTCACGATCAGCGCCCTGGTGACCCGGCCGATCGCGCAGATGGTCGAAACGGCGGAAGCGATCGCGCGCGGGGAGCGCGAGCACCGGGCGCCCGTTACATCGGGAGACGAGGCGGGCCAGCTCGCCTTCTCCTTCAACCTGATGCTCGACCGCCTGTCCGCCGCGCACGGCGAGCTCGAGTCGATGAACGACAGCCTCGAGCGCCGGGTCGCGAGGCGGACCCTCTCGCTCGAGCAGGAGATCCAGGAGCGCCAGCGGGGGGAGGAGGCGTTGAAGCGGGCCAACGAGCGGTTCGCGCTCGCGGCCGCCGCCGTCAACGGCGCCATCTACGACTGGGACATCGAGAACCGGACGATCGTCTGGACCGACGGCCTGACCCGGGTCTTCGGCTACCCGTTGAAGGACGTCCCGACCGAAGTTCACTGGCGCCGCGGGCGGATCCACCCCGACGATGCCGTCCGGGTGGACGCGCAGCTCGCGCAGGACATCGAGTCGCGCGACGGCTTCCTCGTCGAGTACCGTTTCCGCTCACAGGAAGGCGCCTACCTCGACGTCTGGGACCGCGGGCGGGTCGTGCGGGACGAGAAGGGGCGCGTGGTCCGGGTCGTCGGCCTGATCGAGAACGTCACGGAGCTGAAGCTCCTCGAGGACGAGCTGCGCCAGTCGCAGAAGATGGAGGCGATCGGAAGGCTCGCGGGCGGAGTCGCCCACGACTTCAACAACCTGCTCACGACGATTCTCGGATATTCGGCGCTCCTCCTCGAGAGATCGGGAGACGGCCCGGGCCGCGAAGAGGTCGTGCAGATCCAGAAGGCGGGCGAGCGCGCGGCCCGCCTGACGCAGCAGCTCCTCGCGTTCAGCCGCAAGCAGATGATCGAGCCGCGCGTCCTGAACCTGAACGCGATCGTCGGCGAGACGCAGAGCATGCTGTGCCGCTTAATCGGCGAGGACGTCCGGCTCGAGACGAACCTCGATCCGTCGATCGCGCCGATCCGCGCGGACCGGGGGCAGCTCGAACAGGTCCTCCTGAACGTCGCCGTCAACTCGCGCGACGCCATGGAACGCGGAGGCCGCTTGACGATCACGACCTCGAACGCCGTGCTCGACGAGAAGTTCGCGCGGGAACACCCCGGCGCGACGCCGGGCCAGTACACTCGGATCTCCATCACGGACACGGGCTGCGGCATGTCGGAAGAGACTCTCAAGAGGGTCTTCGAGCCCTTCTTCACGACGAAGCCACCGACGAAGGGGACCGGACTCGGAATGGCCACGGTCTACGGCATCGTCAAGCAGAGCGGCGGATACATCTGGATCGACTCCGCGAAGGGCAATGGCACCACGGTCTCGATCTGGCTGCCGCAGGTGGACGCGGAAGTGGCGCCGTCCGGCGTGAAGCCGCTCTCGAAGACGCCTCGCGGGGGCTCCGAGACGGTCCTGCTCGTGGAGGATGAAGACGGCGTGCGAAAGCTCGTGCGCGGCGTGCTCCAGTCCCACGGATACACCGTCCTCGAGGCGACCGACGCGGACCACGCCCTGCGCATCGCGGAGATGACCACGGGCCCGATCGATCTCCTGCTGACCGACGTCGTCATGCCGGGCCTGAGCGGCCGCGAGCTCGCGGACCGGCTCCTGCAGGATCGGCCGGAGACCCGCCTCCTCTATGTCTCCGGCTATACCGAAGACACCGTCCTGCTCCACGGCGTCCGCATGTCGGGCACGGCGTTCCTCCACAAGCCGTTCCCCCCGACCGTCCTCCTCAGGCGAGTCCGCGAAGTGCTGGACGGCGCGCGCGCCTCCGCGGGCGGTTCCGAAGCGGTGAACTGAGGGCCGCCCTCTCTTCGCCCGCACCTCTGTCAAGTCGCGATCGCCTCCGCTCTCCAACGCACTCTGTCATCTCGAGTTCTCCGGCGGCCGCGCGACTTCGTGATGCATCTGCATGCGGCCTCACTCCTCACATTCTGATATTCCTCAGATGAAGAGGAGGTCACAATGAGGAAATCTCTGAGCGCGATTCTGCTCGTCGGAGTCTTCGCCGCCTCTCCGGCGCTCGCGACCATCCAGGCAACGAAGTCCGAGAAGAAGGAACCCGGGACCACAGTCAACAAGGACCAGATCGTCGCCAGGATCCAGAAGTACCGGGAAGAGGGGGAACGCAAGCTCGTGGACAACAAGTTCACACGCAAGGAGATCGCGCTCTCCGGAGACAACATCAATGAATCGATCCGGCAGAAGTGGGAAAAGATGCACGCCTATTACGAAGGCTCGAAGCTCGTGCGGATCCAGCTCTATCCGCGGCCGGGCAGCCAGAGGACCGAAGAGTTCTACCTGATGGACAACAAGCTCGTTTTCGCGTTCATCCAGGACAAGGGGCCCAAGCACGAAGGCAAAGACGCCGGCGAGCCGGGCAAGGAGCTCTACTTCGACAACGACAGGCTCATCCGGTTCGACGACCGCAGCGGAGAGCCGGCACCGAACGTAGAAAAAGAAAAGAAGATGTACGAGACGCGTCTCCCCTACGAAATCTCGCAGCTCCTGGAAATCCTCAAGAAGAGCTGAGACACCGGCCGCGGGTTCGTCTCGAAAAATCCGCCCGGAGTCGCCGTCGTTGCCCTCTGCGGCACGCGGCGGCCTGGCCGCATGGAGATTCTCCTGGCCGCCGCTCCGGTCCGAGGGCACAGAGGCCGCTTCGCTAATCCAGGTGTTCGGTGTGTGCCCTCGGACAGGGCCGCTGCCGGGCAACGCCGTCGCCTCCGGGCTGCACAGTGGTTGTTCGAGCCTTGCTTTAGCCCCGGCGGCGGGACGCCTCCCGAAGGCGGCCGTGAGACAGCCTGTGTCAACCTGATGGTCATGCGGCGAGCCTCGCAGCGGCGGTGTGACGAGCCGGGTCGTAGGGTGTGTTGTTGATCCAGCAGCGCCAGAGGACGCGCAGCCATGCTCTGGCGAGGATTCGGATGGCGTGAGGGTGATCTTTTCCGTGGCAGCGCGCGCGGGAGTAGAGCGAGGCCGCCCAAGGGGAGAGACGGCGGGAGTTATCGGCGAACGTAGTCAAAGCTCTGCGGAGTCGTTTATTGCAGGCGAAGCGGAACCCGACTGCGTGGTGTTTGCCCGAAGCGTAGGTGACGGGGCAAACGCCCGCTTCGGCGCAGAGCTGATCGAGTGAGGAGAAGCGGTGAGGATCCTCTCCAGTCTCCGAGAGGATCTGAGCGGCGTTGATGCGCCCGACGCAAGGCAAGGAGGTGAAGATGGGTGCGGCCGGGTGGATGGAGAGCGCGCGCTGGATGGCGATCCCGATTTGCTTGATCTGGGTCACGAGAGTACTCAGGACGGAGGAGATGGCCAGGATGAGCTCTTGCTTGGCCTGCGCTTCCAGGGGAGGAGTACGGCTGGATGGAGAGGTCCGGAGCCTTTGGAGCAACTGCTGTGGCGAGCGTCGGCCTGTGTAGTGGTTCTTGACGAGGAAGGCTGCCAGGCGTTTCTCCCCGAGTTGCTCCGCCTCCTTGGGGGTCGGATATCGAGCCAGGAAGGCCAGGCTGATCGCAGAGTCCACATCGGCGAAGATCGCGGCAGCGCCGGGCCAGAAGCCCTCGAGCAGATCCCGGAGCCGGTTGGCCAGGGCGACCCGCTGGGCGACCAGATCATCCCGAGAACGCACCAGGGCGCGAAGGGCACGCGTCTGATCCGAGAGGGGCTGGAGAGGTCGGAAGCGATGTCCGTCGGTCCGAAGCACGTCGGCGATCAAATACGCGTCCCAGGGATCCGTCTTGGCGCCCGAGGCGCTGTACCGAGACCGCGTGGCTTTAACGACATTGGGATGGATCGGGACGACCACCAGACCGGCCTCCAGCAGTGTGTCCACCAACAGTCCCGAGCAGCGCTCGAGAGCGACTTGAAGGGATCCGTGACGGCTAAATGCCAGCAGCTTCCCTGTCAGCTCGCGCATTCCCTCGGCAGTGTGCGCAATCTCGAATCGAGCTCGAACCTTCCCCTTCTGATCCAGGACGCAGACTGCGTGCGCCCTCTTGGCCCAATCCAAACCGGCATGGAACACCATCACCACCCCCCTTTCTCTTGCGATACCGTGACCCGGGCGGGGAGCTTCTGCCGGACGCTCATTGTCAGGCGCTCGGAGCTCTTGGTCGAGTCGGGCGCGACAGCCTGTAGCCGGTCGGAAGCTCCCAAGCCCTTCGAGGGGGCAAGTCTCACGGGGGCCGTCAAGCGGCAAGCGAAAGCGGCCCCTCTCGAAAGGCCCGGGAACGGCATCAACCCAATCCTCTCCTCGTTGCTGAGGAAAGCGGGAGAGTGCCCCAATGAGCGAAAGCACACCACCCGGAACTTCCTATCGCCTCGCTGTGACTGCGCCTTCGCGCTAGAGCGACGGCCGGTTCCCCGTTAGCCGGCCTGCCGGAGCGTGCCGCCGCAGGGAGGCGGCCCGACGTCGGGGCGAGTTGTCAGCGAAAATCCCGGTTGGGAGATCGAAACTAGTGCGGCTGGAAGAATTTGCGGACTTTCGGGGTCGAGAGGTACCAGAGGAGGAGGGCGACGATGGGAATTCCGACGAACGCGCGAGGCTCCGCTCCGAGGGCCCCGCTGACGAGGTCTCCGGTGAGGTTGACGAGCAGCAGCGCCATGCCGAGCCGATAGCCCCAGCGCCTCCCGGAGAAGAACCCGTAGGACGACGCCGCGCAGGCGACGCACACAGCGACCATCAGGAGCGGCGCCCATGCGCCCATCCCCGCGAAGCCATCGCGGGCGCGCGGGTTCAGGCGCCACATCGGCTCGAGCGCGCCGCCCGGCGTCACGAGCGAGATCGCGGAGAGGCCGCTCGCGAGCGCGCCGAAGGCGAAGAAGCAGCCGAGCGCGGTGATTCCGCGTGGACGCGGGGAGAGCACGCGCTCATCCTCTCACCGGTTCATCGGCCGTACGCGAGGACCGGTATCATTCCGGACTCGACCATGGCCACAAGGAGCGAAGAAACTCGGATCGCGCTTAAGCGCTTCTACGACGCGTTTGCCCGTCGCGACGGCGGCACAATGACCGGGATGTATGCGGCCGGCGCGACGTTCGAAGACCCGGTCTTTCATTTGAGCGGAGACGACATCGGGAAGATGTGGGTCGGTCTGCTTGGCCGGGCCCGCGACTTCTCGGTCGCCTACAAGATCGCCCGGGCCGAAGAGGGCCGCGGCACGGTCGAGTGGACGGCGCGCTACCTCTTCGCCGGCCGTCACCCGGTCGTCAACGCCGTGGTCAGCGACCTCGAGCTCGACGGCGACAAGATCGCACGCCAGGTGGACCGCTTCGACTTCCCGCGCTGGGCCGCGCAGGCGCTGGGACTTCCCGGGACGCTCTTCGGACGCTTTCGGTGGTTTCAGCGCGCCGTGGCGCGCAAGGCCGCCCGCGGACTGGGAGTCCCGCCGCGCCTCTGACCCCTCTTTCTGCCGGTGGACTGCCGGCGGCTAGGAGCGCGGGACCTCGTGGTCGGTCAGCACGGGGAGAAACTCGATCCAGGGGCCGACTTCGGTCCGGTACTGCTTCGCCATGACCCGCGCCGCCTGCGCCAGGTGCCCGAGGTCATGCGCCACCCACGCCGCGAGAAGCTGCCGGAGCGTGACTTGACCCAGGGCCGGATGCTCGCCGCGCAGCTCGAGTTGCGCGTCCGTCAGGTGCCACGACTGCAATAGCTCAAGGTTCGCCGCCCGCAGCGTCGCGAACTCGGCCAGCAGCGATTCGAGCGTCCGGTCCGCGTTTCGGGTCTTATGGCGGAAACGATCGTAAGGGACGAAGCGCGGGTTCGGACCCCCCGCGAGAATGATGCGCGCCCGTGGAATCCAGTCCGTTTCCTCTCCGTCGATGAGATGACCCATCCCGTCGAAGGGGCTGAACGTTTCCGGCCCTTCCGTCCCGCGAGCCCACGGCTCCGCGACGCCCCGGAGGAGCGCTTCCAGCGCCCCCGGCATCCGCCGCAGGACGTCGATCGACAACTCGACCGAGAACTTCATGAATCCCTCCTTATTCGAAGCTCTCCTCGCTCTCGCCGCTCTCGTCGATCGCCTTCTGGAGAGATCATGGTCTCGAGTTCGGAGGCGATCCCGGGGTCGGACGGTCGGCGGGCCAGGAAAAGCTTGACGCTCTGGAGAGTCGCGGCCACGACGGATCCAACGTTCTCGAGGCGTCGTCGTCCACGTCCCAGCCGTTCCCCAGCCGGCGCAGGACGAGCCTCCCCGTCAGCTCCGCCACCGGCCCGCCCGCTCCCGCCGCCTTCGGCTCCTCGGGCCAGTGGTACGAAAACTCCACAACGCACGACTCCCCCTCGCGGCCTTCCGGCGTCGAGGCCTCGGGACCGGGAAGCAGCGCGGACACGCCGTCAAACACCGGCTGGCTCTCGGGCGGCCCCGACAGGAACGCCTTCGAGTGTCGAATGATCGTTCCCGCCCGGGAAGGGGTGAGCCGCTCGGTGCAACCCGTGCTCAAGAGACACAACGTCAGCAATGCAACAACACGTCGTCCGGTCATGCCGGCTCCTGATACAGACCGAGAACGTTCCCGTCGGGATCGGCGAATCTCGCGATCGTCTCGGGAGCGCCGGCGACCGACTGTTGGAGGATCCGCCCGCCGTGCGCGATCACGGCTTCACAAGAGGCCGAGACGCTGTCCACCATGATGTAGAGCAGAAGCCCGGGCTGCGGCGACACGGGCCTGCCGGTGACCCACGCGCCGCTGACCTGCCCGACGCCGTCGTCGAAAGCGGTCGCGCCGTCGCCGCGCTTGCGGATTTGCCAGCCGAAAATCGCCTGGTAGAAACGGACGGAGCGAGGGATGTCGGCGGCGGGAATCTCGAGATAGCAAATCTTGCCATGCGCTCGGGTCGGAGCCATTGAACCTCCTGACGAATGATGGCCGTAATTCTCGCCCGAATCGGGGGGATCTCGGGTTCAGGCGGCCCGTTGTTGCCTTACTTTCCACACCAGGTAGCCCACGACGAGCAGATTGATTCCGAGCGCCGTGCCGCGCTGCCAGCTCGCTCGCCGAAGGAGCTCGTACACCTCGAACGGGACGAACGACGACGTCGCGATGATCGTCAGATACTCCGCCCAGCGCTTCGCCCTCCACAGGCCGATCCCTTCGACGACAAAGAGGCCGGCATAGAGCAACGCCCCGATCCCGAGCACGATCAACCTCGAGTCCTTGACGACGGACAGCTTGTCCTCGAGAGCGGAGGCGGCCTTCGGGCCCAGACGCCAGGCGAGGGCCGAAGCCCAGCGGTCCGCGGTCGCCGCCGTCGCGGGGTTGAGAAGGTCGAAGGCGCCGAGCCCGACTACGATCAAGAGCAGAGCCTTGATCAGTTTGAAGACGGCGATGGTCTTGAGGACGCCTTCCCGAGGATGCGTCCGCTGCCGGCCGGCTCTTTTCGGCACACTCGGTCCCTTCGCAGCCGTTGCATTCATCCGTGAAGGATGCCGCAATGCAACCGGCAGGCCATCCGGAGTCTCACGGCCGCGCCGAAGCCCTGACCAGGCGCCAGGCCCAGAGACACAGGGCCGCCGCCGCCACGGTGACCGCAGCGAACCAGGGGTCCTTCGCCAGGTGAGCTCCTTCTTCCACGAAGCGCCAGAGATGCGCCACGACGAGCAGGCCGAAGACTGCTCCCGTGGTCACGACATAAGCCTTCATTGGACGACATCCAGGCGCAGCTGGCGCAATTCCAGACCTCCCGGCCGGAGCGATCAGGTTTCCGTCTGCCGAAGCGCATTCTCGATGCGGCGATCGGGCACGAGCCATAGCAAAGCGGTCGATGCGTAGATCGCCTGCGCGACCGGAGCCGACCAGAAAGTGACCGCGATCGCGACCACGTACAAGCCCGCCGAGAGCTTCCCCTTCCAGTCACGGCCCACGGCTCTCTTGAGCAGCGAGGTCGTGCCTTCCGCGGCGATGATTGTCTGCTGGAGCACCAGGTAGGCCGCGCCCGCCATGAGGAGCACGACTCCGTACAACGCCGATGGCACCGCCGCGAAGTGGTTCTCCCCCATCCAGCCCGTCGCAAAAGGAAAGAGCGAGAGCCAGAACAGCAGGTGAAGGTTTGCCCAGAGCACGGAGCCGGTCACCTTCGTGAACGCATGCAGCATGTGGTGATGGTTGTTCCAGTAGATGCCCACGTAGAGAAAGCTCAGGACATAGCTCAGGAAGACCGGGAGAAGCGGACGCAGCGATTCCAAGGATCCGCCGTGCGGCACCTTCATCTCGAGCACCATGATGGTGATGATGATGGCGATGACGCCGTCGCTGAACGCCTCCAGCCGGCTCTTCCCCATCGTCAGAGCCGCGGATCCGGTGTTAGCATCCGGCCCGTCTCATTATCTGATTCAGGAGGAGAGCGATGCGTAATGCGATCCTGGCGGTAACCATGGCCGCGACCCTCGTCGGCGGAGAGCTCCGTGCGGCGACCCCCAAAACTCCTCCCGCGGATGTTGGGCCGGGGCGCATCGCCTGGTTCGACATCACGACCACCGACCTCCCGCGGTCGAAGGAATTCTACGGCAAGCTCTTCGACTGGCAGTTCACCCCGCTCCAGGGCACCGACCAGGCTGCGGAAATCGTCGCGGGCGGCACCGCCGTCGGGACGATCCGGGTCGCGGAAGGCAAGATCAGCCCGTTCAACGGCGTCGTCTATGTGCAGGTGACCGACATCCGGGCGAGCTGCAAGAAGGTGAGCCAGCTCGGCGGCACCGTCGTCCCCGGGTTTCCCTTCAATCTCTCCGACGGCACCGGAGCCATCGCCGTGGTTGTCGACCCCGCCGGCCATCCGGTCGGTCTCTACTCGAGGACCCCGCTGCCCAGCGCCCCATCCCCGGCCAAGTAAGGCCTGGGTCCAGGAAGAGACGTCTACCGCAGGACCTCATACCGTAGCCGGACGACGCCATCGGGGTACTTCCTGGAGGAGCGCAAGCGGAGCGGCACGTCCCGAGGACGCGGCGCCATGAGCGGAATGCCTTCGCCGATGAAGACGGGAATGACATGGATGTCGAACTCGTCGATCTCCCCGGCGTCGAGGAATGAGGCGATCAACTCCCCGCCGCCCATCATCCAGATGTGCTTTCCCGGCGTTGCCCGCAGACGCTGCGCAAACGCCTTCACCGGCTCCGAAACGAACTCGACGCCCGGCGGAGCTCGGCGTGGAGGCTTGCGCGAGAACACGTAGTTCGCGACCTTCCTGTCGAACATCCCGCTCTTCCGGCCCTTCTTCCTGAAATAGGCGAGAAGCCAGTCATACGTCTTGCGGCCCCACAGGATCGTGTCGATCGTCGGGTAGAACGCGCCCATTCCATAATCGGCGGTCCGAGGAAGGCGATTGAGCCACTCGACGTCCCCGTCCGGCCTCGCAATGTAGCCGTCGGCGCTCGTGGCGATATAAACGATCACCTTTCGTCTCGTTCTCATGTTCATGGCGTGTCCTCGAGGGTACTTGCGGTGTCCGCTGGTTGACTTCGCGCCCTGTATTGAACGAGGTCCCAGCGGTTGCCGTACAGGTCTTCGAACACCGCCACGACGCCGTACGGCTGCTCGCTCGGCGGCCGGACAAATCGAACGCCGCGGTCGATCATCTCCCGGTAGTCACGCCAGAAGTCGTCGGTTGAGAGGAAGAGGAAGACCCGCCCTCCGGTCTGGTTGCCGACAAATGTCTCCTGCGCCGGGTTCGAGGCCCGGGCGAGCAACAGCGTCGTCCCGGCGGATCCCGGGGGAGCGACGACAACCCACCGCTTGTCCTGTTTCGGCTGATACAGATCCTCGACGAGCGAGAACTTCAGCTTCTGCGTGAAGAAGGAGATGGCCTCGTCATAGTCCCTGACGACGAGCGCGACGTGGACAATCGACTGTCTCATCAACAAGGGCGTCAGGCTCCTGTTGAAATGCGTTGCCCGATCCACAACCGATTCCCGTCCGGGTCTTCGATCCGGAATTCGGTCATGCCGTAGAAGGTGACCGCCAAATCCGGGACCACGAGGCCGTTCCTGCGCACTTGCCGGTGAAACTCGGAAATATCATCCGGGTAAAGGTAGAGGACGGAGGTCCGGGGAATGCCCGGGTGAGCGTTGATTGACTCATCCAACATCAGACGACAGTCGCCAGAACAGAGCATCGCCCAACGCCAATCATCGTTCCTCTGCTCAACGTGGAAGCCCAGCTTCTCATAGAAGCCGACGCTCGCCGGCATGCTTCTCACCGGCAACAGAGGAGTGATGCGATTCATCTTCATGGGACGTCTCCTATGGTGATGGGATGCGGCCCACCGACTTGCGGTTCCGGGCGACCCGTTTGCGGCACATCCAGACTGCGGCCTAACGATATCGAGTTCAGCGGCGAGCGCAAGCGGGGCCGCCGCAACCAGGGGTGAGGCGTGCCCCCAGCCGCGGGTTGGGCGGCCGTCGCGTGTTCATGAACCCTCAGAATATGGCTTGACAGGAATATGCCTGATAGGTAATATGCGCACCGTGGAACCATCGTTTGCCATCGTCGCGGAGCCCAATCGACGGGCCATCCTGAGCCTGCTGCTCTCCTCCGAGCGCTCCGTGGGCGAGATCGAGCGCAAGCTCCGGCTGTCGCAGCCGTCCGTCTCCAAGCACCTGCGGGTGCTGCGAGAGGCGGGGTTCGTGGAATCACGAATTGAAGCGCAGCGGCGCCTTTACCGGCTGAGACCGGAGCCGCTCATGGAGCTCGATGCATGGCTCGTTCCCTTCCGGCGCTTCTGGTCAAAGCACCTCGATGCCCTGGAGCGACACCTGGACAAGATGGACAAAGTGCCCTCTGTGAAAGGAAAGAAGAGACATGAGCAGCCGTGAGCAATACACGCCGGGCGCCGCCTCCGGCGCGGAAGTCCGAAAAGATGGAGAGAAGTGGACGCTCGTTCTGGTCCGCGACCTGCGCCACCCTCCTGCCCGGGTCTGGGAGGCGCTCACGGACCCCGAGCATCTGCGCGAATGGGCTCCCTTCGATTCTGACCGGAACCTCGGTGCTGTCGGCGCCGCAAGGCTCTCGACAGTGGGAGCGCCGACGCCGCTGGTATCCGAGACCCGGGTGAAGCGGGCCGACGCGCCCCGAGTGCTCGAATTCAACTGGGGCGGACAGGACATCCGCTGGGAACTGGAGCCCATGGGAGGCGGCGGCACGCGCCTCACGCTCTGGCACAACATCAACCGTGGATTCATCTCGATGGGCGCCGCGGGCTGGCACATCTGCTTCGATGTGCTGGAACGGTTTCTCGCCGGTCGGCCCATCGGACGCATCGTCGGCCCCGAGGCCATGAAGTTCTCCGGCTGGCAGCGATTGAACGCCGAGTACGCAAAGCAGTTCGGCGTTGAGACCCCCGATTGGCCGGGAGAAAGGACCTGAGCATGCCCCGCTCCAAAGGAATGGTCATCGCATTCTGGATCGTCACCGCGCTCTTCTGCCTGCAGATCGGCTTCACCGCGTACGCGCAGCTGCGTCTGCCGCAAGTGGCGGAGATGTTCACCCACCTCGGTTTCCCCGCCTACTTCCGGGTGGAGCTCTCGTGGGCCAAGTTCCTCGGCGTGGTGCTGCTGCTTGCGCCGGTGCCGGCGCGGCTCAGGGAATGGGCCTACGCCGGCTTCGCCATCACCCTCGGCTCTGCGCTCATCGCCCACTTCGCGATGGGCGACGGCCCGGAGGTGTGGGGCTGGGCGGCGGCCACCGGAGTGCTCTGGGGGCTCTCGTATTTCTTCTGGCGCCGCCTGCAGCCCATGCCGGCGAACGCCTGACAGCGCTCACTGACGCTTTTAGGAGGAGAACATGAAAAAGTCGGACGCGAGCAAGGGCCAGCCGGCATCGCAGCTCATCTCAAGAAGAATCTCCGAACTCGGAGACTGGCGCGGAGCCACCCTCAGCAGAATGCGTAAGCTCATCAAGGACGCCGACCCGGACGTCGTCGAGGAATGGAAGTGGATGAATCCGGTCTGGTCGCACGACGGCATCCTCTGCACCGGCGAGTCCTACAAGAACCATGTGAAGCTTACCTTCGCCCGGGGCGCGTTTCTGAAGGATCCGGCCCGTCTCTTCAACTCGAGTCTCGACGGAAACGTGCGCCGCGCGATCGACATCCACGAAGGAGAGAAAGTTGACGGGCCCGCCTTCAAGGCGCTCGTTCGCCAGGCGGTCGCCCTCAACAGTTCCGGCAAGTCGAAACCTCCGAAGAAAGCGAAGTCCTGAGCGGTTCCGCCGTGTTCGACTCCGGCCAATCGTCATTTCAGGAATGGAGCTGGAAAACCATGTTCCCGGTCTATTTTGTAAGCTATCTTCCCGGCTGCTGAGTTACTCTTGCGCGACAGGGCCGCCTCGCCGCCACAGTGACAAGCCCAGGCCAACGAGCATGAACACGAACAAGAAGAGGTTCACCAGCGGTCCGAGCGGTGCTCCGACGCGGAGCAGCGGGACGAACTTCAACACCAACTCGGCGGTGAGATAGTTCAACGCGAGGAGCGCGAACATCAACGGAACCGCGCTGCGATATCGAAAAAGGACGAGCACGCCCAGGAAACAGAAGAAGAGACGCCAGAGCGATCCTTGAGCGAGAACCGCCACGATCGTCTGAGCGACGGCCGGTGTGTATGAGTCGAGCGGTATCCCGTCCGCGTCCTTCGCTATGGAGTACCCGTTAAGGATAATGGCCAGGCTCTGAGCGCTCTTCATTGCGACTACCAGGCCAAAGAGCCAGAGCGCCAACCTGTTGCCCCGGTACTGATTATCCAGACGCGTCGGTAGAAGCACATCGAGCATCATCTTGTCTCCAATAACTGTGAATACTTCAAGATCGCTCTCACCGAACGGCCTTTACGGGATGATGACAAGCCGCCGACCGGGCAGGTCATTTCCCCGCCAGGCCGCCTCGACATCGGCCAGTGGGACTCGTTCGGTATCAATGTGCAGTTGGCCGCTGGCAGCCAGCGCCCACATCTTCGGAAAGGCATCGAAGATGACACTCTGTGGAACGCTGCCTCCACCAGCCCCGCTGATCTCAATGCCGGAACTCCGCAGCGCAGCCGCCGACAGAGAGATGGTGGGGCCGGCCATTTCGCCAATCTCGATCAGCCGCACACCGCGTGACTCAGCCCTCACGTCATGGCCGGTGAGGGCAGCGAGCAGGACTTCCGTCGGGTGGCCCCAGACATAGTCGAGAACAATGTCGAAGTGCCCGCGGAGAGCCTCCCGACTGAAGGCTAAGGCGAGGTCTTCATCCGACTGGCTCAAGGCAATGGTCGCATCCGCGCCGAGCGAAGCCAGAGTTTGAAGGATGCGCTCGTTACGCCCGGCGGCAACGACGCGGCCGGCACCCAGGCGCTTTGCGATTTGAACAGCGAGCTTCCCCGCTACCCCGGTTGCACCGAGGACCAGTACCGTCTCCCCTCGCTTAAGCCGGGCTCGCCACGTCAGCGGCACCGGACCAACAGGTCATAGGCCAAAAGACCCTCTGTAGCCGTTCTTTCCTCGCGCGAGACGCTCGAATCGCCCATGACCAGCTCAGTTCGACAGGCCGCCAGCAAGCCCGATGGCTACCTTCTCGGCTCATACCGCATCGCCACCGCCCCCGAGCCGAACTCCAGCCGGCTCACGAGCTTCAAGTCGACAGGCTTCGATAGCCCCGCGAACAACGTCGGCCCATGGCCCACCAGCCTGGGCTGTACCACGAACTCGTACTCATCGATCAATGTAAAAAGAGCACCCGCGAGCGGCGGACGCGACGTCGCATCTCGTACCACGCCCGGATCTCGTATCTCACAAAGCTGCACTTCCCCTCAGCCATACCGCCTGGAAGAAGCAGTGACGCGACAGCGAGGGCTAGCCCTGTTGTGATACGCCGGTCGATGAACGACTTGCGGCTCAGCGGCGAGCGCGCAGCGCGAGTCCGCTGCAGCCGCGGGTTAGCGGGCATCTTGGCGAGATTCGAGCCAACGACGTAGCGAGCTCTGGCTTTCGCCAGATGGCAGACCGGCGAGGAGCCCGGCAACGCTGATGTCCTCGTCCAAATCGGGCCAATGAATTCCCTCTCCCCGACCGATAATTCGCCATTTCGACCGTTCTGCGGCAGTACCGTGGGACAAACGCGGATACCAAGACAACGGTACGCTGACCGTTCGGCCATCAGTTAGGTCAACGACGAGAGCCTCGTCAGTGACAGAGACCTGCTGGGCCAATGCAACGCGCGATTCAGTCGCTGAAGTACTCATCCCCTGCTCCGCGAAGTCTGGTTTCGTTTTCCCTAACCAAGGACTCCAATTTCCTGATCTCCGCCCTGCTAAAGCCACCGCTCTCTGCCAACCTTACTGGATCGAGTCCAGAACTTGCCACGGTTCGCTTCCCTTTCCACGTGGACGTGCCGTGGCTCGCCCCGGTCGCTCGAGTAGAAGAAGAACCGATACGGCCCGCCCCGAAGAACCGTAGGTATCGGCACATTCTAAGCCCCAGCGTCGGCAAGCCGGCTCCGCTAACGTCTTGCGGCTCAGCGGCGCGCGCAAGCGCTGCCGAGTCCGCTGCCGCCGCGGGTTAGGCATTGCTTCGCACAAGAGGGACCAGGAATGTTTGAATGAAGCCCATCGCCAAGACGCCTGCTATGACAGCCGCGCCTCCGAGCAGCAACGACGCGGACTTTAATGCTACAAGGCCGCCAAGAAACGCGGGGATCGCCGTAAGAATACCGATCGAATGTGCTGTTACGGGTCTCCCGCACGACTGACAATTGATCTTGCGTCCAGGGCCAAGGCCAGACTTGCGCATCAGGCTCATCGCCGGTCGGCTGCAGTAGGGGCATGTGACCATTACGGAGTGCCCAACGGCTTGCGGCTCAGCGGCGCCGAAGGCGTCCGCTGAAGCCGCGAATTCGGCGCTATGGTTGTGGAACGTCGAGGTCGCGACAGATCTTGCATGCGAGGTTGTCGTTGATCTCGCCGTGACGAGGAACCGTGGAAGTCTTCCGAGCTGTTCGGTTCACGTAGACCGAGTGTCTTCCGCCCTCGCGAAGAAATTCGCAGCCATGCTCTTCCGGATGGCGAACCAGGTCGGCTCGCCTCAACTCGGGACCGTGAAAGGTTCACGGATTACCTCCGCTCCCTTCAAATCCTCCTCGGCCAGCGTTCGATTTGCTTCCAGGACCAGGGAAGCGGCTTCTTCCAAATTGGTCCGAGCTTCTTCTAGAGTGGCGCCCTGCGCGTTGGCACCTGGAAGCTCCTCCACGAAGGCGATGAACCCTTCGGGGACCTTGCGGAAAACGGCCGTAAACCTAACGTCCATGACGCGGGGCATTCTACCGCAGCCTCTGTTCCGCCCTGGCGCCGAGCGGGCTGCGCATCAGCGGCGCGCGCATGCGCGTGTTAGGCGGAAAGGAGAAGTCCAGGACCGGCGCCGCCTGACGCCACGAAGGAGTCGTAGCCGACGCCGTCTTTGAAGACGGTCTCCACTCTCTCGACGTCGTCGATGTTCTTCGCCCGGTTACCGGCAAGGACCACCAGATCCGCAGCCTTTCCGGCCGCTATGGAAGCGAGCGCCGTGAGTCCGTCAAATCGCCAGTCCAACGTCGCCTTCGAGCACCGATGTCTTCAGCTGCGGGCGCTCTCCGCTCTTCCACAGTGCAGCAGTGTGCAATACCCGATACCTGATGGGCCCCCCGTCTGGTCTTTCGCTGCGCGCAATGGGGCGTGGGATGCAGACATACTCGGTGCGCATCGCATCGGCCGACAATTGGACCTTCGCATAGCCGTGTCCTCCAAGATCTACGAACTCGAGGTGCGGAGCCAGATCAGGGTTGGACAGCGACCGTGCGCGCTTGAGGTCGAAGCTCTTTGCATATTCAAGGCACGCACGGACGCCGTGCTTCAGCAGCATGTTGAAGGTCCAGTCCGGCTTCGTCCCCGCATCCTTGTCAGCAAGAAACAGCGGTCGTAGCGGAGCGTCCTTCGGAAGTTTGTGCTCATAGGCCTCCATGACCCCAGGGCTGGCGAGTGACGCGCCAACGAAACTCAAGCCTACCGGCTCGAACTTGCCGGGGGGAAGTTCCGCAGTCGCATATCCGGCCCAGAAGCTGTGGCGATCGCCCGAAACGACTGCGAAGCCTGTAATCTTCGCGTCGCGCACGAGATGGTAGATTTCAGCACGCTCTGCGTACGCTGTGCCGTAATCACCCCCGCCCAAGGCTGCGAAAGTGTCTGGAGGCCAGGACTCCTTGGTGAGACCCGCCGGCAGGTTCTGGGGGTCGGCGCGCCAATCCAGTGCGCCCAGAGAGTTGGCCCAGATTTTCCACGCCGCTGTTGAGCTCTTGAGCTTGTCCTTGAACCATACCTTCTGCTCCGCCCCGAGAATCGTTTGCGGCGGCGCGCTCCGTTGCGGATTGAGGACATGCGCATCGCTGAGCCGGATTTCCGGAGGAGGATTGCCGCCGTTGAACCCGCGCCCGCCGTCCAGAATCCGCATGGCAGACTCAGGAAACATTCCCATGAACTCGTTGCCACCGAGCTTTTCGAGAGAGGGATCGCTGAAGGGGTCCGCGCTCCGATAGCTGTGCTGGTCGGTAATGAGCAGGTCCAGGTGCTGACCGTACCGCAGCGCCCGGTAGCCCTTGAGGCTGTTGATCGCCGTCAGGTTGTTCGGCTCCACCCCCAGCCCATCGCTATCGAACTCCGTGATTGGAGCGTTTTTTACAGCTGGTGGATCGAAGCGCTCGAGCAAGCCGCTCGGCGGAGCGACACGTGCGGGGAGGTATTCGAACCAGGCCTGATTCGCCGCGACCTTGACGCTCTGGCCAGGCTGCTCGAACGACCCCGCCTTGACGATGCTTTGCCAACCTTGCCACGAGAATTCGTGGTTGTCCCACATGGCGACGAACGGCCAGCGCGCGCGAGCGTCCTGGAGGTCGGGATCGGCGAGATAGCCTTTGTAGATGGCCCGGTAGCCATCGACGGTCAGCGGTATGTGGAAGTTGCCGACCTTTGGGCCGTCTGGGAGGCGCGCAACCTCATAGATCGTGCGATCGTAGCGTGTCTTCACTTCGTCGGGATACTCGACCACTTCGTAGATGAAATCGCCCAGGTGCAGAACGAAGGATCGCCCCGGTTCTCCGGGATCTAACACTAAGCCTCTCAGGCACTTTCGACGCCCAACTACCCGGCGCGCGTCAGCGGCGAGCGAGGAGGCGAAGCCGACGAGCGAGTCCGCTGCACGCGCATGTTAGGCATTGGCTCCGTCAGGTCCGGCGGGCCCATCGGCTAAATCTGTGCGTGACTATCTCTTCAGGTAGTCGGTGCCGAATTTGCCGGTGCCGCTGAGCTGAACGATCACCGCGCCTTCCTTCGCCGCGACGAAATGGGGGACGCCGGCAGGAATGACGACAAAGCTGCCCGCCGGGTAAGGCCTCAGCTTGGCCTGGTCGAACACCTCCCCCTCGCCCAGGTACCAAGTCCCTTCGATGACCGTCACCAGCTCGTCGTGCGGGTGTGTGTGCGCGGAGACGCTCATGCCAGCGGGTATCTTGGCTCGATCCACCCACGCCCCGCCTCGGCTGGAATCCCCATACAACTGCGCCCGCTGCCGACCATCCTTGTAGTAGGGGGTCGTGAACCAGCGCACCTGCTCCGGGATCAAGCCGACGATCTCCTTCCCGCTCTGCCCGGCCCAGGCCACGGCCGACGTGACTGCGACAAGAAACGTCATTGCGGCTGCGGCTCCGAGAAGTACCCGTTTCATTTCTCCCCCTCCCGACGTGAAATGACCAGCGGCCTTACGGCGCAGCCGCCGGCGTCCGGTGCAGCGCCGTGTTAGACGCCTTTTCGGAGACGAGCGCGGACCTGCCGCGGGTCGCGCCTTCCGTGGACGCAGCCAAGGACGATCGCGGAGTCGCCGTGGATTCGATACCAGAGAACGTAGGGAAAACGCCGGAGAAGGATGCGGCGGTTTTCCCGGTATAGCTCCGGATAGGACCGCGGATTTTGGCCAATCCGGCTGATGGCTTCGTCAACCGCTCCGCGAAACTCAGAGGCCAAGCCTCTTTCTTGCCCGTCTTACCAATCTTCAATCGCCACCAAGTCGAGCTCTGCCGCCCGACGAAGTACGACTCGTGTTCTCAATGCCGACGCTGTTCGAGTCGGCTCTTAACGTCGGCCCAGGGGCTCTGGTCGTTCGGATTGGCTTCTAGATCTGAGAGCCTGGAGTCGAGAAGTGCACGCTCCTCCGTCGTGACGGGCACATCTCCGTCCGAGAGCGTATCCCACAAGGCCTCAATGAGTTGCAACCGATCGCGCGGGCTAAGCCGGCGGGCTTCTTCGAGAAGGTCCGTACTCATGCACTTAAGTATACCGCCGGCTTATGGCGCCTAACGGCTTAGCTCACCGGCGACGGCGGCGCAGCCGCCGGAGTCCGGTGCAGCGACGTGTTAGGCCCGCGCACCTCAGAGCAGCTTCTTGAATTCATCGATCGTCAAGCCCGCGTCGAATGATGCCACCCATCGTGTACGCGTTGACAGGGTGGTGCCGTGGAATCGTCACGAATCGAACACCGTTGCTCATGACCGCGTGCTTGGAGCCGAGCCGCACCACGCGGAAACCGGCCTTCTCCAGCGCCCGGATAGCCTCCGGGCGGTTGACGCCCGGCAGCTTGGGCATCGATCAGACAGTGACTTCGACCTCGCGGACCTCGTCCTTCTTTAGCGACTCCTCAACTGCCGCCAGATAGTCACGGATCGCATCCTGGATGTTCTCGAGCGCCTCCTTTTCGGTCGCTCCCTGAGACCAGCACCCCGACAGGCCCGGACACGAAACGCTGAACGCCTCGTCGCTTTTCTGCAGAGCAACCTTGTACCGCATGCCTACAATTCTAACCCCCTGCCGAGCAGTACCTTTCGCGGGCCTAACGGGCGGAGCGTCAGCGGCGAGCGAAGAGCCGAAGGCGATGAGCGAGTCCGCTGCACGCGCGTGTTAGGTCGCGCGCCACCGCACGCGGCCCCGCCAATTAAGGCATCACGAGGTGACCGGCTCTACTCGGCGGATGAGAGCCTCCTCGCCGCGTTCGATCAGGAGTATCTGAAGAGCCTCGGCGAGTAGGCCCGGCGGACCCGATCACGGACCGTTCGAGTCGCCCAGGCCGTGGTATCGCCCGCACACGGGGCAGAACGTGGGCGGATCCGTGTTGCTGACGCGGTGCTTCACGGGCGGGCGGGAGCGCAAGTACGCGAAGATCGCCTTGAGGTCGTCGTCGGTCAGCTTGCGGAACTCGAACCAGAGCATCGCGCGGGTCAGCGGACGCACGCCGGCGACCTTGCCGGTGCGGATCGTTTGAATGAACAGGTTCTCGTCGTAGTACGGGATGCCCGACGGGTCGGTCGTGAGGTTGGGGCTCGTGACGAAGCTTTTCGGCTCGGGCATCCGCGCGGGCGGCGAAGCGAACCCCGGGTCTTCTTCGATCTCGTCGAACGTCGGCTTGGTCTCGAACCGGCGGCCACCGCCGAACTCGAGGTCCTTGCGACGCTCCCATTCCGTTCCAACCAGCGGCCGCGCCGTGTGGCAGTGCACGCACCCGGCGAGATGGACCAGGTATTCGCCGCGGCCCAGCGGCGTCGCGAGATCGGCGTTCGTCGCGGGGCGCCGCGGCGGCTCAGGCGGGGGTTCGGCGTCTCTCAAAGGGATCCAATGCGGCAGGCGGTTTCGGATCGGCGGAAGCGAGCGCAGGTAGGCCACGATCGATCGGACGTCGTCGTCGGTCAGGATGCTCAACTTCCAGTACGGCATGACGAGCGACAGGCGCCGGCCGTCGTGGCCGATGCCGTCGCGGATCGCTCGGATGAGCTGAGCATCCGTCCAGCGCCCGGCGCCGGTCTCGAGGTCCGGCGTTATGTTCGGCGCAACGTGATGCTGCTTCTTGTTCAGGATGTCTCCCGCACCCAGCTTCGATGGGTCCGGCTCGACGAGCTCGTCGCTCCGCAGCGGCGAGTGGCACTCGAAGCACTCACAGACCCCATGCGCCAGATAGCGGCCGCGCTCGACGCTGACGAAAGGAGGGTCGGGCGCCGCGAAGGCGACACCGCCGACGAGAATCCACGCGAGAGCCCCCGCCCGGAAGGCCATTCCTAGATCGGTCAGCTCCTCCACGATGCGCCACGAGGCTTCCCGGAGCTCGCGGCGACGCCGCCTAACGGCTTGCGGCTCAGCGGCGAGCGCAGCGGAGCGGAGCGAGGGATGTTGACCCGATTTAGTGGACCAGTCATCTGGCGAGCCTCATGCAGCGACCGATTCGTATGCGATAGGGGAACGAAACCCGAGCGATGAATGGAGGCGAGTTGCGTTGTAGCGGCGGATGTAGCGACGAACGACTCGCCGTAAAGAAGCTTCGTCATCGAAGGTGCGGGCGTGGATCGCGTCGGCTTTCATTGAGTGAAAGAACGACTCGATGAAGGCGTTGTCGCCGAGCTCACGCGGCCGTTTCATGCTTTGTGTGGCCCCTAAGGCAGCCAGGCGAGCACGGAAGCCATAGGCCGAGTATTCTACGCCGCGATCCGAATGAAAGATCAGACCCGGTCGGATCGGACGGCGCCGCTGCGCGTTGTTGAATGCGTCCATGGTCAACTTCTGGACACGCTGGGGACCCAGACTCCATCCCAGGATCCGCCGGGAGTGCCGGTCCATCACCACGGCCAGGTATCGCCAGCTCCCACCGATTCTCAGATAGGTCACGTCGCCGACCCAGACCTGGCCGGTCGCCGTCGTCTCCATCCCCAGGACCCGGTTGGGAATCTCCGAAAAGAACCGATTCGTTCCCGGCATCCGCCGATAGATTCGAGCCGAACGAGCCTTCAGTGCGGCCTCCCGCATCAGCCGAGCCACCCGCTTTCGACCCACTCGCACACCGGCCTGCCGCATCGCCGCGTGAATCCGGGGACTTCCGTACGTCCCCTCGCTTGCTTCGAAGATCGCCCGGATCCGCTTGAGCAAATCCTCGTCCTGCCGGACCCGATGGCTCCGAGCCCGGTCCCGCCACGCGTAGTACCCCGACCGCGCCACCCCGTACCGCCGGCACAAGCCCCTTATCCCAAATCGGTTCTGCTCCGCCTCGATGAACGTGAAGATCGAGGCCTTTGTTCGGAACAGAACCGAATGGCTTTTTTTAAGAGTTCGTGCTCCTCTTTCAGTAGCGCATACTCACGCTTGAGCTTCGAGAACTCCGTCATCTCACGGCTCTCCCGGACTCCAGGCGCAATCCCAGCTCGACCCCGCAGATGACCCTCTCGAGCTTCCTTACGCCACCGCGTCAGCATGATGGGATGAATGTCCAGAGCCTCCGCCACGTGCTGGACCTGGACACCCTCTAAACCACTGAGCTTGACCGCCTTGACCTTGAACTCCGAAGTGTAGTGATGCGTCTTCCGCGGACCCTTGTTCCTGGCCATCCTTCAACCTCCACCGTTAGGCCAGATTGTCTACGAAATCGGGTCAACTGCTGCGTCCGCTGAAGCCGCGGGTTAGGCGGCGACAATTTCATTAAGACCTTCGACGAGGCGAAGGAGTTCTTCCGGCGTGACACGGCCGATGCGCTTGCCGAGGCGCTCAAGGGACAGAGTCCGGATCTGACCAACCTTGACCCAAGAGCGTTTCGGAAGACTGCCACTGATCAACTCCACGGTGAGAGGAAAGCCTGCCTTCTGCGGCTGGCTGCTGATCGCCATGGCTATGACGGTGCCGGATCGCTCGTTGAAGATGTCGTGGCTTATAACGAGAACCGGACGTCGCCCTGCCTGCTCCCGACCCTGGGTCGGGTCGAGCTCTGCCCAGAGCACGTCACCCCTCAGTACTCTGGCCATGATTCGAGGTCGCAGGATGCGCCGCCTTCCGCCAGCTGCTGCTCGTACTTGGGATCCAACTTCGCGCACTCCCGGGCCAGCCTACGCCGATCGAGCCGATCGATCTGGGCCTTTACCGCGAGCTGAATCGCCCGGCTGCGGCTCGGGAATTTCCGCTCCGCGACCAGACGGTCGATCCGCTCCAACAGCTCCTCATCCAGGGTAATGGCTACCTTGCTCGTGCCCATCGTGGCCTCCGGTATGACAGCCTATCATACCGCACCACCGCCTGACGGCTTGCGCATCAGCGGCGCCGAAGGCGTCCGCTGCATGCGCGGGTTAGGCGCGCTCAGCATCGCTGTCCTGACGCGCTCGGGCATGACACGGATCGCAAAGGACGAGGTCGACGTACTCGCGAGTGGTCGTCACCCAGCACGGCATGCCAGGGGCGAGATGGCGCCCTCGGGGATGACCTCCGTCGAAAACGCAGCCCGCGGTTGGGCTCCCCTTGCATGCCGCCTCCATGCGTATTATACTGAACCCGATGGTTCAGTATATGCGAGCTCGCCTCGATGCCTCGTTCGCCGCGCTCTCGGATGCCACCCGACGCGGCGTTCTGGAGCAGCTGGGACGTTCCGACGCTTCGATCACGGCCCTTGCCGAGAAGTACCACATGACCCTCACGGGCATGAAGAAGCACGTCGGCGTCCTGGAGCAGTCCGGGCTCGTCACCACGGAGAAGCTCGGGCGCGTGCGGACCTGCAAGCTCGGCCCGCGCCGATTGGAGGAAGAGATGGCATGGCTCGAGAGGTACCGCCACCTCTGGGACGCACGATTCGACGAGTTGGACAAGGTTGTCGAGGAATTGAAACGGAAGGAGAAGGTCGATGGACGCAAGAAGAGAGAGTGAGGCCACACCGATGAAGAACCGTACGACTGTGGAACGGAAGTCCGAGCGTGAGCTCGTCGTCACGCGAACTTTCAACGGTCCGGCGCGCATCGTGTTCGAGGCGTGGACCAAGCCCGAGCTGTTCAAGCAGTGGTGGGTGCCCAAGTCCTTGGGCATGTTCCTGCGTTCCTGCGAGATGGATGTTCGTGTCGGGGGCAGGTACCGTTTGGTGTTCGGCCAGGATGCCTCACACACTGACGAATTCTTCGGTAGGTATATCGAAGTGACACCGCACTCGCGCCTCGTCTGGACCAATGACGAAGGTGGTGACGGTGGGCCCGTCACCACGGTGACCTTCGAGGAAACAGGTGGTAAGACGCTGCTCGTCATGCACGAGCTCTATCCCTCGAAGGAAGCCCTCGACGCTGCCGGCACCGGGGCGGCGGACATGATGAGCGAGACGTTCGAGCAACTGGACGAGCTTCTCGCCCTGGGCGCGAGCGTGGGAAGGCCATGAACTCGTCGATCTCGCGGTCGGCCGCCTGGCTCATTGGTCTCGACTTCGATCCCTCGTGGCACAGCATCAGGGAGCGGGCAATCGGTCCTAACGGCTGACCTCGGCGCGCTGCTCGCCCCGGCCGGCCTGGCTCACATGCTGGCCGGGGCTACGTGAAATTAGATAGTGCTTCGGTCCGCCTAACGTCTCAAAGCTCAGCGGCGAGCGTAGCGGAGCGAGTCCGCTGAAGCCGCGGGTTCGGCGTGAGCATGTTCACTTCGCGTTATGAAACACGTCTACCGCAATCAAGACGACGGGCTCGTTACCATCGTTCCGATGCCAATGCGTCGTATCCTTGCTCGCGTACGACGTATCGCCAGGCCGAAAGACTCTACTCGTACCGTCTTCAGATATTACCGTATCCACCCCTTTAAGGAAATAGACCACCGCGGGCCGGTCCTTATGACTATGTATACCGATGTAGCCGCCGGGTTCTATCGTGAGCAGCCTCATCCGTAACTGGCGGTCCTTCATGCCCTCGATCTCGGGCCCCAGTTCGACGGCCTGTTGTACCGTCGCTTTGAATCCCTTGTTGTCTTTCGGCGCGGCCTGCTGCGAGTTGGCAACCTGTTGGGCGAGACAGAATACCAAACCAAAGGCGACCAGGGATGCGTAAGGGACTTCACGTTGCTTCACAAGACTCCCTCCTTTCGGTTGGAAGAGCGACAATCGACAACACACGCTTTGAATCACCGGTGTGCCTTGGTGGCCTACGTATTGCTCTCTCGACGCCGAACGGCTTGCGGCTCAGCGGCGAGGGCGGCGAAGCCGACCGAGTCCGCTGCAGCCGCGGGTTTGGCGACGCCGTGTTCATCAGATCAATCACCTAGGCGTTTTCGCTCATTTTGTACGCCGCCCAGAAGCAGGCGAACGCGATGCCGAGGATTCCAATGATACACAGCGCGAAGACCGGTGCGAGGCGGCGGTCGAGCTCGGGGACTCGCTCGCGAGGATAGTTGCGCAGGAAAATGACATGCGCCACCCAGGCGAGGAGTATCCCAGCAATGACGTCGAGAACGTAGTGCTGCTTGGTGTAGAGAGTAGAGACTCCAACCAGTGCTGCACACAGCGTCGCGGCGATTCCCACTCCGCGGTGCACACGATAGCAGGTCAGCGCCGACACGAACGAGTGCGCGACGTGGAGAGAGGGAAAGCAGTTGTACGGCGGATCGGCCGAGTAGAGGAACCGCAGCCCCCAGACGACAAATCCTTGGCCGGTCACCTCGGCCGGCCGCGGGGCCATGGTCGGATATGCCAGAAAGCAAACATATGCTGTCATCCACACCGTCAGATAGGCCAGGACGGTGCGGCGGATCTGATCTTCCTGGCGGACCACGAACACCGGTAACACGATCAGGAACAGATAGAGCGATCCATAGACCAGGGCCCAGGCGGGCTGCAGGGGCACGACGCGATCCAGAGCCACCTCGGGGACGTGGAGAGCCCGGCCAGGCATCAGCTGAGCAATGAAGATGTAGAGGGGAACGAGCAAGACGAGCGCGACCATGGGAATGGTCACCGGGTAGGGTCTGGTCAGCGAGTGCGCGACGGTGTGCCATGTGATCGGGCTCGTCTTGGACCCTCTCGTTTGAGGATCGTCATCTGGAGTCAACGTGGCTTCAGTCGTCTAACGTCTCAAAGCTCAGCGGCGAGCGGCCGCCCGCAGGGCGGACGCGAGCCCGCTGCAGCGCGTTGTTCGGCGTGCTTGCCATTCTCAGCTTTCGAGCAAGACTGCGAGCTTGCCCACGACCTCCGCGCGGACGTCAGCTGGAAGACGAACCGAGAATTCCGCTTGTCGGACGCGCCAATCAAGGCTCTTGACCTGGTCCGCCAGGACAACGCCGCTTACTGGCAGACCAACCGGAAGCGGGACTTCAAACGGGTAACCCTTGGCATGGCTCGTAATCGGGCAGAAAAGGCCGAGGCCAACCTTCCCGTTGTACGCACGAGGCGACACAACGACGGCGGGACGTCGCCCGGCTTGTTCGTGTCCTGCCTGGGGGTTCAGGGTTATCCAGACGACGTCGCCACGCTCGGGCACGTAAGGCACGGCGTTACCACGCTTCTCGACCAACGGCGGACCCGGAGTCGACTTCCGAATGGAGGTTCTTCTTTGTCACACCGGCAAGCAGTTGACGCAGCTTCCAGCGTGGCCGGACCGGCGTGAGCCGTACTTCGCCCTTCTCTAGCGAAACCTCGATTTCTGACGAGAGCTTCAAACCTGCCCCTTCCGCGAAGGGCTTCGGAATCCGGACTGCCAGACTGTTGCCCCACTTTTGCACCTTGGTTCTCACGGTGCCTCCGTATCTACAATGACTCTACCTACGCACGTAGCTCAAGTCAAGCGGCTTCGCGCACCGAACGGCCCATCGCTCAGCGGCGAGCGGCCGCCCGCAGGGCGGACGCGAGTCCGCTGAAGCGCCTTGTTGGGCGGCGATGTCACTGCCAGTAGCTCTTCCGACGAGGCAAGGTCATGCTGCTAGCCGAGCGCTCGAATCTGCCCACCAAAGCCTTGGCCGTAACTCTGCCAACAAATCGGCCGCCAACTGACTTCGGCGTTGAGATCTCGACATGGTCATTTTCTATCTTGGCCTTGACCAAGACCGGCGGATCAGGCACTCCTTGGGCCGTCTGAACGAGGGCCCAGTAATCATTCTTGCCATTGGTCGAGTACACGATGAAGACCTCGGTTCCAACCACATCGCCAGCCTCTTCAACCCAGCGCATATTGCTGAACAAGCCGGTCGCTCTGACCTTTGACTGACTCTCATCCAGCGCGACCACGCGAACGGGCCATCCCGCCACGGCCATCGCAGAAAGCAACTGACGCTTCGTCATGACTTCACCAAGTGCCGCCCAACGGTTTGCGGCTCAGCGGCGAGCGCAGCGGAGCGGAGCGAGTCCGCTGCAGCCGCGGGTTCGGCGTCGTGGTCATTTCGGTGCTTCGACCGCCGCACGCAACCTCGCCGACTGAGATGGCGCGCTGGAGCCGAGGCGGTCAGCACAGAAGACCAGCGTCGAGGGCATGTCGGGATGCTCCGGGTCCCCTGTCCTGGCATCGGGCTTCGACGCGTAGAGCTTCAAGAGCTCTTCGACGTAAATGTTGACGTCGTCGGCCGGCACCTCTGCGGCCTCGAATGGAAAGGCGAAACACGTCGCGACCGCCACCTTCAGGATTAGGCTCTCCTCGGCCGTGAGTTCACTCATGACGTTGAGTCGACGCCGAACGGCTTGCGGCTCAGCGGCGCCAAAGGCGTCCGCTGAAGCCGCGGGTTCGGCGACGTCGCCATCAAGCGCGGCCCCCGAGGCGGTCCCGAAGTGTGGCTAGCTCAGCCACGAGGCCCTCGATCGTACAGAAACCTTCGAGCTTGTCGGCCTGAAAGGCCGTGGGTGCATCTTCACCCCGGACATAAAAGAGCTCGGGGAACTTCTCGCTCCGATCTGCGCCCCCCGAGGTGGCCTCGGGCTGGAAGGCAGGGAGGCATCGGAAGTAGTACGGCGCAGGGTCCTCGCCCTCGCTACCGCCCAGGTTCTTGCCGAGGTATTTGTACGTGATGATAATCGGCGTACGCATGGAAGGGTCTGGATAAGTCACCATGAAGTAGGTCTCGCCGACCACTAGCTCCTGCTCTGTCATCGGCCTCAGGGTAACTTCTCGTCGCCGAACGTCTTGCGGCTCAGCGGCGAGCGCAGCGGAGCGAGTCCGCTGAAGCCGCGGGTTCGGCGAGGCCGTCATTTTGGGCCACCCGCACGCCGTTGACGGACCAGCAGGGTGGCTCCGATTGCAATGAAGGCAGCGCCGACAGCGATGAAGGCGCCGCGCTGCCCGGAGCTTCCAACTGCCAGAAACACGACACCGACGGCGAGGAGCACGGCGCCAGGAGCCCGCGATCTCGTCGGCGAGCCGCTTGGTGTGTCGCTCATGCGCCGAACGTTTCAAAGCTCAGCGGCGAGTGGCCGCCCGTAGGCCGGACGCGAGTCCGCTGAAGCGCCGTGTTCGGCGGCGTGTTCATTTCAGGGTTTCCTGGGAAGCCGAAGTAGAACGAAGAACCCGACTGCTACCGCTACCAGACCTGCGATGACTGGAATCGGGAAAAGCATCCTCGCGAACCAAGCAGTGAGGATCAGACAGAACGCCACTACAAGCAAACCCGGCAAACCGTCGGCTATCTTCTCGCCGCCATGTTGCTCCTCGCCGTTGGAACTGGCCCGGTAAGACTGTCCCGAGGGCCGAGGGCTGCGTTGGGGTCAATGCGACCTCAATCGAAAAGGCACGATTGCGGTACAGCGACGCTCACAGGGTGGAGGAGGCGGAGGAGGCGGAGCAGGCGGAGGAAGCCAGGACGGTGAGATTCGGGCGATCCTGTTTGAATATTGCTCAACGACCCACAGATTCCCGTCTGGGCCCGAGGTGATGCCCAGCGGAAACGCCCAAGGATCGGGGAGCTGAGACTCCGTAATCACGCCGGCCGTCGTGATCCGCCCGATCTTGCTGGGACCAATCGGGCCAAACGGGCCAGAGGGTTCCGTGAACCACAGGTTTCCATCGGGACCTGAGCAAATGCCCCGGAGGAGGCCTTGATATTGAGGTAAGACGAATGTGGAAACCAGACCTCCCGTGGTTATCCGCCAAATCATTCCCTCCCCAGCGACCCAGAGGGCACCGTCCGGACCAAAAGTGATTCCACCGCCGCCTCCAAACACGGCAACTTCTGTCACGACTCCTGTCGGACTGATCCGTTCGACTCCGTCACTTGCTGTGAACCAGAGGTTTCCATCGGGACCGGCGGTGATCGCACCCACACCAACATCGAGTAGAAACTCGGTCAGTGATCCAGCCTGTGTGATCCTACCGATTCGCCCACCAGTCTCAGTAAACCAAATGTTCCCGTCAGGGCCAGCCACGATACTGCCCACGAGACTGTAAGGGTCACGCCCCTCAGCCGGCAAGGCGAACTCCTCAATCAGGCCGCTCTTGGATAGTCGCCCGATCTTGTCCTGCCACGTCAACCCTGTCCTGACGTTTTCCGTAAACCAGAGGTTCCCATCATGGTCAAAAGTCAGGTCAGCGATACTGCCGGCTGTAGGGATCATCACGGAGACACCCGATGTCGTAATGTTCCCGATACCATCCAGCGATGCGAACCAGAGGTTACCGTCCGGCCCGGCGACTATCTCCGTCGCAAGAGTCGTTTTTGGCAGCGAGAATTCTGCGATCTGCTGCGCAAGAACAGTCTGTGTCAGTAGCAACCCGAAAGACATCAGACACAATCTGGTGGTCCACCGCTGTGTTTGAGGCCCTTCCCGTGCGCGGCGGCTGATCATAAGACCTCTCCTTCCTAAAGCCTACGAACGCGGATGGCTCGCCGTCCAGATCAACTTTCACTGTTTCTCAGCGTGGGAAGGGTTCCGCCGCCATAAGACGATTCGCCGCGCTGCCCTACCGATCGCGGCCAGGTCAGATCGTCCGGCGAAGAGGCTCAGCCGGCGAGAGACGGATAGGTCGACACAGAGAAAGACCGTCCCGAAACTCGAGTATTTCTTAACCAAACCGCGCGAGGGCGGTGGCGATCGCCTCATCGGCTGGATTCGTGAGATCAAGTCCGGCCGCAGCGAAGCCCGCCGGAGAGCAAGGTGCTAGCGCGAGAATTGAGACCACGAAAAGAAGCGCCGCCCGGGAAAACGCTAAGTCGCCGAACGGCTTGCGGTTCAGCGGCGAGCGCAGCGGAGCGGAGCGAGTCCGCTGCAACCGCGGGTTAGGCCTCAGGCCGCCGAAATACATCAGTCGCAGATCACCAAGGCGTGACCCGTGCGGATTAGGCGACCATCGCGCATATCGATCACTACTTCCGTGCCGACGATGTTATTTGACGGGCACGACTCTTTCACTTCTCGGTTGTAGACCACCCAGCGCGCTGACCGCTCACCTGGCTGAGCCGGCTCAACACTAGTCTTCCAGGGCTCGAGACCTGCAGACAGACCGACAGAGCGCGCAATGCACAATGCTTGTTCCTCCGAGACACCGTAGCCAATTCGAACGCCACACCTGCCCGCTGCGGTCATTCTGATATCCGTCACGCCGGCCGATCGACAGCAGAGAACGAGGCCGGCGCTCATCAGAATCAAGGCGAGGTGCGACTTCCTGAGGCCTAACGGCCAGCGCATCAGCGGCGAGCGAAGAGCCGAAGGCGATGAGCGAGTCCGCTGCATGCGCGTGTTAGGCGTCGGGCTAGTTGTACGCATACATCTCGTCTTGCCTGAGCGCCCGGATGCTGCCTTCGGGTTGGACCTCGAAGCCCTCAACGAACACCTGGCGCGAGCGGAATATGACGAGAAACGGCTTCTCGTTGGTGTTGAGCTGCAGAATGATCCGCAAGAGGCCTCCGTCTCCCAGTTCTCGATACGTCGTGATTCGCGATGGCCAACCCTCAACGACGGCATCCTCACTCGACCATTCAGGAAGCGCCCCGAGCTCCTCACGCGACCTAGTCTGGAGCACCTCCAGTCGACTCCGCAACGTGGCTTGGGCAGCCGCCTGCGTCATCCCCCTAGCGCTGGTCATTGAGCCCTCCGACGCCTAACGGGCAGCGCATCAGCGGCGAGTGACGAGCCGAAGGCGAGGAACGAGTCCGCTGCATGCGCGTGTTAGGCGGCAGGCCTTCGCCCGGCCTTAAGCGTTAGGAACATGTAGGTTCCGACACTCCAAAGGAGGAAATTTAGAGCGCAGCCTATAAGCCACGAGGCCGGCATCGGAACGACCTTTTCGAGAGGGACCGCCAGAAGCCATCCGGGAAGGGAGAGAGGCGCCGTGAGCTTCGATAGACAACCCACGCCCGTGGCCCCGATTCCGACGAACATCGCGATCAAGCGTCGCTCGGCCTTGGGCATCGCTATGACTTCCTGCCGCCTAACGGCTTGCGCATCAGCGGCGCCGAAGGCGTCCGCTGCATGCGCGGGTTAGGCGGCCTCGCCACGTTTGCGAACCAGTCCGAGCAGCCGCAGCAACAACACCACGCAAAGCGACCACAGCACCGAGTTGACCAAGGAAGAAAGAACATGGAACCGCACGATATTCGGCTCTGTTCCGGAGAATAGAAGGATTCGCACAAGCCCGGTTCCCCCAGGAAGGGTCAGTATGCCGGATAGGGGCTGAACGAGCACTTGTTGAATCGGGCCAAACCATCGACCCGAACCGTAAAGTGGAATGGCGGAGGCGCTACGCCATGCCTCAGTATCGTGCCACCCCCCAAAGTGGAGTTGACCCGGTTTCGTGGACAGATTCAGACTTGGGGGGAAGGAGTTCACGATGCCGAGGAGTCACGCGCCATATCCGGAGGAGTTTCGACGACGGATGGTCGAGCTGGTGCGGTCTGGACGGACGCCAGAGGAGCTGTCCCGGGAGTTTGAGCCCTCGTCCCAGGCGATCCGCAACTGGGTTTGCCAGACGGATCTGGATGAGGGACGTCGCAGCGACGGCCTGACCAGCGCCGAGAGGGAGGAGCTCTCGCAGCTTCGCCGTGAGAATCGGCGGCTGAAGCTGGAGCGGGAGATTCTGGCAAAAGCCGCGGCCTGGTTTGCTCGGGAGACCGGCTCTGTGCCCGAGAAGTCTTCGAGTTCGTGAAGAGCAACCAGGCCGAGTACCGGGTGTCGATGATGTGCCGAGTGCTGGGAGTCTCCCCCAGCGGGTACTACGCGTGGGCGAATCGGGCGCCTTCGGCCCGGAGTCTGGCCAACGCGGCGTTGACGAAGAGGATTGGGGAGATTCACGAAGGCTCCCGAGGGACCTATGGAGTTCCGCGCGTCCACTTCGAGCTGGCCGAGGAGGGAACCCGAGTCGGCCGCAAGCGGGTGGCTCGTTTGATGAAGGCGGCGGGGCTTCAGGGAGTGAGCCGTCGCAAGGGTTTTCGCACGACGGTGCGCTGTCCGGAAGGCTGTCCGGCACCGGATCTGGTGGATCGGGACTTCACGGTTACGGAGCCCGACCGGCTCTGGGTCGCGGACATCACCTACATCTCGACGTGGGCGGGGTTTCTCTTTCTCGCGGTGGTTCTGGACGCCTGGAGCCGGAAGGTCGTGGGCTGGGCGATGGCCACACATCTGAGGACCGAGCTCGTGCTCGACGCACTCGAGATGGCCCTTTCGCAGCGCCAGCCGACTCAGGTTGTCCATCATTCCGATCACGGGACGCAGTACACCTCGATTGCCTTCGGGAAGCGATGCCGGGAAGCGGGCGTGCGCCCTTCGATGGGATCAATCGGCGACTGCTACGACAATGCGCTCTGCGAGAGTTTCTTCGCGACGCTCGAGTGCGAGCTGCTCGACCGACGTAAGTTTGCGACCCAGGCCGAAGCTCGCATGGCTGTCTTCGAGTTCATCGAAGGCTTCTACAACCCGCGCCGCCGGCATTCTTCCCTGGGTTATCTCTCACCCGTCAACTACGAAAGGAGGATGGAAGCGACTACCGGAGGACTCAACTTATGCTGAGGGAGGGCGGGGCTCTGCCCCGCACCCCGCGGGGGGCCTGCGGCCCCCTCGACCCCCTCTACGTTCCCAAGCCGTAGAGTGTCCACCGAAACGGGGCAGCTCCAGCATCATCCACAGGAGCCGGTGCAGAGTTAGCATCAAGCCGATCGCGATCAAGAGACAAAGCCGTCGAACTGCCCGCGGAACGACACGAGTGTCGTTGCGTTGAAGGAACGTGAGTCCTGAACCCGCCAGGACAAGCAACATCGAAAGCACGGTCTGCCAGAAGAGCGCAGTCTGTACGCTGAACCCGAACAGAATCCTGCCTTCGAATCTCGGCCAACGAGAGAGTACCTCCCATCCAACGGCTACCGCCACGGCGGCTGTAAACGCCATCAGGGCAATCTCTGCCCGAACGCCAAGTCTTTGCCTCGCACTCTCGGTCATTCGAGCCCGCGTCATTCCAAGCTGTCGCCGAACGGCTTGCGGCTCAGCGGCGACGGCGGCGAAGCCGACGGCGTCCGCTGAAGCCGCGGGTTAGACGACCGCGTTTCAGGGTTGCTCAAGCTGACGCCCTTTTCTTCTGTCCACTAAATGGAGGAGCAAACCGCAAAGCGCGGCGAGGAACAGAACATTTGCGATGAAACCTACGATGCTGGCAGCTAGAAAAGCGGACGGGGAAACAAGACGAACTATGAGCGCTGCAACGAGTGATCCGACCATTCCGAGCCAGCCAAGCCACCCAACGCCGCGTCGCTCCACGAAGATCGGCACGAGGCTCGCGGCGGTCAGAACCGTGGCGACCATGAGGAGCCAGCCCGAGCGGCTAATCCAGCGCGACGCTCCCGCTGCCATCACTCTCCGCGGTCGTCTAACGTCTCAAAGCTCAGCGGCGAGCGGCCGCCCGCAGGGCGGACGCGAGTCCGCTGCAGCGCGTTGTTGGGCGTGGCGTTCATTGAGGCGGTCTGACCGGCACCACGATACGCTCTGCTGCTTGACCGCCCTGCACTCACTGGCTCCGACTGCGCCGGGCCGCGCCGCGGGAGAGGGCCTCACCATCGGCGCGGGCGTGTGCGGAGCTGCGCTGCGAGGCTCGCCGCAGCCCGGCGCCCTGGCTTGAACGCCTGACGCCCAACGGCTCAAAGCTCAGCGGCGCCAGCGGCGAAGCCGATGGCGTCCGCTGAAGCGCGTTGTTGGGCGACGTTCTCAATGAACGACGACTCCCTCGAGTTGTCCACCATCCTTCACCCTTACGAGTTGGATCTGCCACCCACCGGTCCACCCGCCACGCACCTGCCAGCGAATGTAGGCTGATAGAAAATACGGCCCGGGTATCACCTGCTCGAATTTGAAGTGGCCCGTTGAATCCGCCGTGACGCTGCGTCGGCAGCTCAACATCACCGGGTCGAACACAAAAGTCTCTGCCTCCGTCTGGGCATGAAGGTCGCCGGCTGCTCTCAGGGCCTTGAATGCCGCCGCTGAGTACGACGTAGCCCGGTCGAGGTGCACGCGGGAACCTGCGCCGGTCTTGACGTCGCCCGCCTTGTTCTTTGCAAAGGTCTCCCCAGCGATGGAGGCTGTGCCGTTAGCCTGGCAGTTTCGATACGATTGGGGGTCTGCCGCGGCCTCGATTTTGACGGTCGTCGAGCAGCCGACGATAGCCGTGGCAGTTGCTATGCTGAAAGCGATTGTCAGGAAAGCTCTTGGATGCATGGCGAGAGTTCCCTCCTGATTAAGTCTTGTCGCCCAACGGCTGGCGGCTCAGCGGCGAGCGCAGCGGAGCGGAGCGAGTCCGCTGCAGCCGCGGGTTCGGCGACGATAGCGATGTCACGGGGCTGCGCCCTCTGGAGTGCTTTCTTTACGCCAACGGCGATTTCGGAGGACTCCAATAATCACGCATGCGAGACCCACGAAAAAGCACGCGGCGAAGGAATCGCCGAGGATTGCCAACGCTAATCTGCCCGTGTCAGTACTCGCCTTCTCTGCAAGCTTGAACATCGTACCCGGGAGGAACAGAGCCACGCCGAACAAGAAGATCCCAACAGGCACAAGTTTGGAACGCCGGGCATTTCCCTTGCTCATGTGGCGTCCTGCACTTGTCCGTCGCCGAACGATTTGCGGCTCAGCGGCGAGCGGCCGCGCGAAGCGCGGACGCGAGTCCGCTGCAGCCGCTGGTTAGGCCGGGGCGGCCGCAGCGCTTCTGAAGGATCTCTGCGATTGATCACGCTGGTGGCTTCCGCTTGTTTCGCGTGCAACTGGTTGCGGCGTCAAGGGCCTGACCGGTGTCATGAACGGCGGCGGAGTATTCGCCCGTTGGAAGTCGCCACGTGATCTTGCTGGCCTTGCGGAGAGCAGCGACGTCGGGCTCGGACGGGAGCAGGACGAAGACCATGTTGGCAAACCCGTAGCCATCGAGGGATCGAGGCGGCCCCGCGTCGAATTGGACCTGCACAGATCTCTTGCCTTCCCACACGTTCCAGTCGTGATGCCCCGCCATCAGAAGGACCTGGTCCTTCTCATTGATCGAAACGAGTGTGTCGCCCTGACTTCCGTTCAGGCGGGCGGAGCAGCCGGTTCCGATCTCAAGCAGCTCCCAGCCTCCTGCCAGCGCTGTTGGAGGCCTCCTCGCTTTCATTTCCGCTCGTGGGGGCTGCCCGGCACAGCGACGGACTTCGTCGATTACCTCGGAGGCGTTCTTCAGCATGAACCGAAAGTCGTGTGACTGAAGGTTGATCACCAGAGATCCGCCGCTCGTCAGCAAGGCATCCAGTTCATTGTCAATCGTGACGCCGTACGTCGGGCCAACGACGCGGGAATCCCGTCGAATTTCGCCCAAGTCGCGAGTCTTCAGCGTCATGACCGTACTAGGGGTATTGGTACGAAGCGCAGGCGATGAGACCGTCAGCCAAAGGAGCGGCCCCTGTGTGGCGATTGCCAGATCGGCTGGACCGCCGCGAAGTGTGGCCACGCAGGTCTCCTGGCCTGGTTCGCCTCCGACTCGGGTGATTTCCCATCCAGGGACTTGGCCGCCATGTGCGACTGGTCCAATGAGCAGCGCTACGGCGGCGAGGCAGACCACCAGTCTTGGGACGTCCCTCAAGGCAGACTGCGATTCCGCGCGGCCTAACGTCTTGCGGCTCAGCGGCGCCGAAGGCGTCCGCTGCAGCCGCGGGTTCGGCGTCATGGCCGGAGAACCAGTTTCGACCGCGGGAGTTCCACGACGCGGCTGCTGTCCTGCATGGCGGCGGTGATTTTGGCCGAGAGATCGAAACACTCTGCCTCATCCACGGAGATCGTTACGGCGCCCTGAAGCTGGTCAAGACTCCACAAGGCGGACGACCCATGGCCAGCATCGGCTAAAAGCCGAGTTCGCGCGGAAGACGGGCTGACGACCTCGACGGACCAGTCTTCCGGAATGACGGAGATCGCACGGAAGGACCCGCATGTCATGCTCATCTCGATACGATCCACCCGCTCGCCTTCAGACGAACTTAGGGGCAAGCGCGGAAAGAAGATCCGATAGCGCGTTTGGGATCTCAATGGACCGCCGTTGGCTATGCCGACCACCAGGAAGAGGCCCGCCGCGACAGCCAGGGCCATTCTGCCGGAGTGCTGTTTCATGACGCCGAACGATTTGCGGCTCAGCGGCGAGCGGCCGCGCGGAGCGCGGACGCGAGTCCGCTGAAGCCGCGGGTTCGGCGGGATCTTAATGAACAGCGCGAACATGCCACGCCGGCATTGCTCATGATGGCCATCGTCTCCAACCAGACGACGAAACAGGGAAAGACTGATGCGAAAACGAGCGCCAAAGGTCTCGAGCGCTTAACCACTATACCTGCGAGGGCTTGCGGTACCGGGAGAAGCAGACCTGCCCAGCGATAGCTCGGGCTCGCGACGAGGTAGAGCGTCAACGGGACGGCAAGAGTCGCGGCGAGGAAAAGGAGTCGGGGCGATCGCTTCCCAACGCCCCACGCTGACAGGGCGACCGAGGCCACGATACTGCCCCAGAAGATGAACACGATCACGGGAGGCCTCACGTGTGATTCTGCCGTATCTCGCCGAACGTCTCAAAGCTCAGCGGCGAGCGGCCGCCCGCAGGGCGGACGCGAGTCCGCTGCAGCGCGTTGTTCGGCGTGCTGGTTTTCACCGGATGATTACCGAGTCGATGATCTCGGTGCTTATTACCAGATACGCAACAGCGTGAACGCCAGGTTGAACGTGGACCGTCACCGCAGGCGTTGGATTCGTGCCGTAGGACTGCCCTTCGACGAGCCAAGCGCCTGGCATGAGATCCGAGAAGGTTGAACGGCCATTCGAATCTGTCTTGGCTTGGACCTTCTGATCCGAACCTGAGCGTCTCGCGACCACCTCTACACCTGGGATCACTGCCCCGGTGCTATCCGTGGTTACTACCGTCAAGGCCGCGGGAGCTGAGCGTGCCGAGGCGCAACCTGCGGTGATGACGATGCTCAACGCTATGACCACCACCCATTGCTTTCTGGCGTCGCCGAACGGGTGGCGCGTCAGCGGCGAGCGACCAAGCGAAGCGCAGGAGCGAGTCCGGTGCATGCGCGTGTTAGGCGGTATTCTGCTGACGATTCGGACCGGCCCAGCAAAGCAATGCGTACGACACTGCGACCAACGGAATGACCGTGTACCAATGTACAATTGTGAAGCCTAAAGCCGTCAGCAGAACGAAATACAGGCTTCCCACGGCCCGAAGTGGAAAGGGGACCGTCTCGACTGGAAATGGTGTACTGGTTATCAAATGGCCTGCCACCGCGACCAGCAACGACGCCAACCCGAACGCAGCTAATAGAGTGCCAAAGAACAGGACGAGACCTATCGCATGACTCAAGCCCCGGAGCCTCCCAGCGACGAGCGCGAGGCCCACCGCACCGGTGACGAGCGTCAATACGACCGAGGTCACCATGGCAATACGGCTTCCGAACAGCCACCGACCTCCTTGAGAGTAGTGATTAATTACCAGGGTCCAAGGGCAGAGCAGAATCACCGTAACCATCCAGTAACGCAACCAAGCGAGGCTAAGGGGGGACGACGCCTCGGCATCCTCGTCCTCGTCCATCGTCACCTACCGTCGCCTAACGATTTGCGGCTCAGCGGCGAGCGCAGCGGAGCGGAGCGAGTCCGCTGAAGCCGCGGGTTCGGCGGCAGGCTCATTCGACAACGCTTCCGCCTGGAGCGAAAGGCATGCCCACCGTTAGTTGGAAGTCTCGCTTGACCGACATCGGTCCGACTCGCACGGGAATAGCGAATGGGTCCAGGGTCACGGCGAGTTCGAAGGATCCGGAGTGTTCAAGCATAAACCTCGCCTCACCTTTTGAGTCTGTCAAGATCTTCTTCGGTTTCTCGCCTTCCTGCTGAGGTATGAATCTGAGAGTTACCTCTGCACCTGGAAGCGAACCACACCTGTTGTCGACAACGCGAACGGTCAGAACAGGAGAGGCGGAAGAGTCAGCACCCAAACAGGGTCCAGCGAGAGGCGCCACTATGGCGACCAAAGCGGCAGCAGCCAGAAAGCTTCTTCTGCCGCCGAACGGCTTGCGGCTCAGCGGCGCCGAAGGCGTCCGCTGAAGCCGCGGGTTCGGCGGCTTGCTGATCGCCAGGACAGGGCAGAGCATCACCGATCAGGATCTCGAAAAGAGTAGAACACGACCTGAAGGGCTTCGGTCGGCGCTACGGGTGGCGAGGCTTTCAGAAGCAGGACGCGGTCGCGACCTCGGAGGATCCGAGTAGTACCCAACTCGGGGCCGAAGTAACAGGACAGCACGACCGTGCCCAGAGATACACCCTGAGTGGTAACGAGATTCGCACTTGGCCCGTATACGTGCTCTCGTCCAGCTTGCGGAAGAACAGGCGGGACGGTGCGTATACGCCGCCACGAACCCGAGGTGCTCCGTGCAAAAGCCTTTGCTGGCCCTGAGTAGAACTCGAGAACCAGCACATCCCCTTCAGCCCATGCAGCGCGCGACACAAGCGACTCATGACGGGTCTCTGTGCCTTGGTCTGGGTTGTTCTCGACAGACTGCGAGCTCGGAACCGGCGTAGAAAAGAGCCGTCTTCCCGATTTGGTGGAGAACACGGAATATGACCGAGCAAAGCAGTCTCGTTCGCCACCGTAGCACTCGTAATCGGTCCCCGTGGCTAAATACCGCCCGGACTGAGAGACGACAAGGTTCCCATCGGAGCCCGAGTCGCCGAGATCAAGAGCAGTCGCGTCGACGCCTGTCAGGCTTGCGAGCCATACCTGATATTGCGACTTAGCCGAGCCGATCTGTGAGGCCAAGATGACTGCTGCTGGGCGACCTGGGATTGCCTTGACGATAGGATATCCCGCGGGTACTGTTCGAAGAGTCGAGATATTGCCCTCGTCTGTGCTCACGGACCTGAGTGATCCGTTTTCAGAGAAAAGGATTCGTGATGCGTCCGATGATAGAACGAAGTCCGAGCGCGCCCCCGAAACTGCGAATGTGAATCTCCGTACGGTCGGGTCGGGGCAACCAGAGATCGAACCGCCGAGCAGCGATGGCCCCAGCAAGACGGCCTGGAGGATCAGCGCCAAGAGAAGCGCGCTCACCTGTGGTCATCCTCGCCGAACATGATTTAGGCGTCCTAATACCGGGGGGCAAACGCGTCACGAACGTGACGCATAACATTGGCGCGTTTTTGGCCCGCTCGGAGGGGGATCTCGTTAGTCATGAAGAGATTATCTCTCTTGTGAGGCCGTCGCGACGATTTTATTAGGCGACAGAAAACGAGCCTTTCGTGTCGCATAACATTGGCGAGGTCTGTAGTCATCGGGGTCTTCTCGTGGGGTCAGGTTGTGCGTCGCCGGCAAGGTTTTCCTGGCCAAGCACTTGCGGCTCGTTGCTCTTGAAGCCGAGGGCGTCCACAGGGCTTCGAATCCCTCTTCCACCAGAACGGTTCAAAACGTGCGTATAGACCATCGTAGTGGTGACGCTCTTGTGGCCGAGGAGCTCCTGGATCGTCCGGATGTCGTAGCCGTCCTCGATCAGGTGGGTCGCGAACGAATGCCGGAAGGTGTGGCAGTTGACCGGCCGCTTGATGCCGGCCGCGAGGACCGCTTCGCGCACCGCGCGCTGGAGGATGCGCTCGTGGACGTGGTGGCGGCGGACGGCGTCCGAGCGCGGATCGGCCGAACGCTCGCGTGCCGGGAACAGCCATTGCCATCCCCATTCGCGATCGGCGCCGGGATACTTGCGCGCGAGGGCGAAAGGCATGTACACGGTGCCGCCGCCGTCGCGAAGATCCTCTTCGTGGAGCTGCTTGACCCGGGCGAGCCAGGAAACGAGCTGCGGACGAACCGAGGCCGGGAGAGGAACGAACCGATCCTTGTGGCCCTTCGCGTCGCGGACGAGGATCCGGTTCAACCCGAACTCTACGTCTTTCACGCGCAGGCGCAGGCACTCGAGCAGGCGCATGCCCGAGCCGTAGAGGAGCATAGCCATCACGCGATTCACTCCGTCGAGCCGCTGAAGGACTCGCTTGACCTCAGCGCGCGTCATGACGACAGGCAGGCGGTTGGGACGCTTGGCGCGGATCAGCTTCTCGAGTTGCGGGAAGGGCTTTTCGAGGACGTTGCGGTAGAGGAAGAGAAGTGCGCAGAGGGCCTGGTTCTGGGTTGACGCGCTGACGCGCTCTTTGACGGCGAGACCCGAGAGGAACGCGTTGATCTCGGGCTCCCCCATCTCGGCCGGGTGGCGCTTGTTGTGGAAGAAGATGAAGCGGCGTATCCAGCCGACATAGGCCTCTTCGGTGCGGAGGCTGTAGTGGCGAGTCCGGATGGCGATGCGGACGCGGTCGAGGAGCTTCGGCGGCTGGTGCTCGCCGGGGACGATGCCGGGGAAGGGGGTGACGGTGGACATCGGCTGCTCGGTCATTTCGTCTTCTTCGACGGAGTGCCCCCAGGGTTGCGTTCATGCAAGTCGTCCCTGGTCCAGGTAGGGCGACCGCTCAGCCCGCGACGTTTTGCGTTCTTCATCGCTCGCCGCTGTCTCTCGAAGGCCCGGCCATATTCGTCGGCCTCGTCTATGGTCTCGCGCAGAGAGGACGTCGAACTCACTGCCGTGCGATTTGGCTGCGTCAGCTCCTCGCGGAGCACGCGTCGAAGAGTCGCCTCCAGAGGCTCCCGGCGACGGGATACGTGTTCCCGCAAGGCAAGATTGATCAGTTTTTGATAGTTGCCGCCTCCGGCGGCGTTGACCTGTTCCCGGAACCAGGCCAGCACGTCGTCGTCGATTCGAATCGTGATCCGCGTCTTCCCTGCGGGGATCGGCACGATTGGACCACGCTTTCCTTTGCTGAAGTCGTATTCTTTCTTCATCCTTTTTCCTCGCATGCCCGACGTTCGCGGCGGGTCGCTCTTCTGGCTGAGACAATCCGCACCCGGCTTCCTCTCCAGACGTAGACGACGACCAGGGTACGTCCGAAGAGATCGGTTCCGATCGTCACAAATCGGTCCTCTTCCGAAGAATCATCAGGGATCCTGAGAGCGAGTGGATCGTCTTCCACCGCCGACACGGCATCGGCGAATGCAATGCCGTGCTTCTGGAGATTCGAGGCTGCCTTTCGTTCATCCCATTCAAACTCGGCCATCGCGATTATATGTACAAACGTACATCTCCTTCAAGTTTTAGTCGTAGATGCCGTCGGCGTACCAAGCGTCGGTCGAGCGATCCCGGTAGATGCGGTAGAGGGCGCCATCGGAGAGTTCGATGTCCCAGTAGTCGCGGTCGGCGGGGGTCTGGGACCACCAGGAGTCTTCGAGGGACCAGGGGCCGGAGGCGACTTTGATGGAGCCGGAGATGAAGAGAGGAGGAGAAGTTGTGAGTTGTGAGTTGTGAGTTGTGAGTGAAGGCGCCAGGGCAGATCCTTCGCTGCGCTCAGGATGACAGGGGGGCGGGAGGGATTTCAGGGAGAGGAGGCGGACGGGAGAAGTTGTGATTGGTGATTTGTGATTGGTGATTGAAGGGGCGATGAGGACTTCGAGCTCGAGGGGAGGGCGGAGGACCCGGACGGCGAGGAGGCCTCGGCCGCCTCGGGGGGGACGGGCGAGGGTGGGAGGAGGGGGCGGGGCGTAGCCGGTCTGGGTGAAGCGCTCGGGGAGGTGGCCGTTGACGGCGCGGGGGGAGCCGACGCGGTTGGCGCCGAGCATGGAGGCCAGGCGCGCGATCGTGGTCGCGAGGCGGTCGGGCGAGAGGGCGGCGGGGCCGAAGAGGGAGAGCTGGGCGCGGCGCGGCTTGTCCGGGTGCGCGGCGAACGTGAAGCCGGACACGGGCGCGCCGGGCGGGCGGGCCTCGAGCTCCAGGCGGACGAGCGTCAGGAGAGTCTTGACCTCGCGCGTGGGCGCGGGCAGCGCGATCGCGCGCGCGTCGCAGCCGTCGGGGTCGAGCTTCAGGGTCACCTCGAGCTTCACGCAGGCGAGGCCCTGCGACTCCAGGCGCGCGACGAGCCGCTCCAGCGCCGCATTGCCGAGGAAGAGGAAGGGCTCGAGCGTGGCGAGCGGCCATTCGAGGTCCATCCCTTCGGAGAGGCAGGGAGGAGGCATTCTCGGCTCGAGCGGGCGCGGATCGATTCCGCGCGCGGCGGCGTGGAGCTCGCGGCCGAGGTCTCCCAGGCGGCTCGCGACTTCACCTTCCGGGAGGCGCGCGAACTCGCCGATCGAGCGGATGCCCCAGCGCTCGAGCGTCTCCGCGATGTCGATCTGCGGCGCGAGGCGCGAGAGCGGGAGCCGGGCGAGGAACTGGCGCTCCTCCCCTTCCGGGACGACGGTGGGCGAATCGGGGAGGCCCGCGGCGACGCGCGCGGCGAGCTTGGAGGCGGCGACGCCGACGCGCAGCGGCAGCGAGGCCTTCTCGGCGGCGAGGATGAGGTCGCGGGAGAAAGAAGAGAGATTTGTGATTTGTGATTTGTGATTTGTGATTTGGGGAGTGACTCCCGAGTTCCGAGTCCCGAGTCCCGAGTCCCGCGCCATGAGGGACGGGAGGCCTTCCAGGTCCATGTAGACGAGACCTTCGCCGGCGTCTTCTACTCTTGGAGAAAAAGTGTCGGCGACTTCGAGGAGGGCTTCCTGGGCGGCGCGCTCGCTCTCGAGGTCGCGTGGGCGTACCGTCAGGCCGGGACAGAGGGAGCGGGCCTGGGGGAGCGTCATTCCGGCCTGGATCCCCTTCTCGCGCGCGCGGCGCGCGGCGGCGACGACGCGGGCGGCGTTGCCGTTGCCCTCGAAGACGGCGACGGCTTCGCCCTTCAGGTCCGGCTCGCTGCGCAGGCGCGCGGCGAGGGGGAAGAGGGGGACGTGGAGGCAGGCGAGCATTTACGGGGGAGGTGTGAGCTGTGGGTTGTGAGTTGTGCGGGGGAGGAGATTGGGGATTGGGAACTCTGTCATCCTGAGCGCAGCGAAGGATCTGCTCCGGTCCTGTCGGGAGAGGGCAGATCCTTCGTCGCTTTGCTCCTCAGGATGACAGGCCCCCTCAACCCGGCCCTCTCCCGCCGGGAGAGGGGGCGCATTCCGAGTCCCGAGTCCCGAGTCCCGAGTCCCGACTCGTTCCTCTCCCGGGGGGAGAGGGAGGAGAGTCAGGGAAAGTTGGGCTGTGGTGGCGGGGGTTTGGCGGGCGAGTTTCTCCAGGGTCAGGCGGGACGTGAGGCCGGTCAGGAGGCGGGGGGATTTTCCGGAGCCGATCCAATCGGGGCGGGAGGCGCTGGCAGAGACAACGGCGTCGGCGGCGATGCCGCTCATGCGCCAGGGAGTCAGCAGAAGGAGAGAGGACTCGCGTGACTGTGCGGCGCGCGCCAGGCGCAGCCACGCGGCGTCGGGCAGGTAGCGGGCGCCACGGGCGGAATGACCCAGGTCCGCGACGACGAGCGGGAAGCCGGCGGCGATGAGCATCTCGGCCGCGGCGAGCGCTTCCTTGACGCGCCGCGGACGCGCCCACAGGAGAAGCTCCAGGTCCACGCCGGCGGCTACGGCGGCCTGCGGGTCGAGATTTCCGTCCAGGTCCACGAGTGCGGCGGGCTCGCCCGTCGAGGTGACGGACGCGAGCGCGGCCAGGCCGATCGAGAAGCGGCCGCTCGAGCGGCGGCCGGCGAGCTCGACGAGCTTCCCCTTCGGAAAGCCGCCGGGGACCAGGCTGTCGAGCGGCGCGATGCCGGTCGCGAGCGATCCCCGCGAACGCGCGCGCGAGGGCAGATCCGACGCGATCGAAATCTTCGCGCCGAGCTCCGTGAGCAGGCGGCGCGCCGGCCTGGCGGCGATCGCCTTCTCGACGAGGTCTTCGAGGGGAAGCGGGTGCATTTGTTAGAAGAGTCCAAGGTCCAAAGCAGTACCCTAGGCGTAAAAAGAGCGTAAGTCAATATAGACGTTCATGCTTGACATTATGACAAGCTTACTTTACTTTTCTCCTCGACCAAGACGATGAACAGGGAGGATTTGATGGAAAACACTCGACCTGGGGCGTGCGGGCCGGCCGGAGGGAAGTTCTCGAAGGAATCCACGCGGGATATCGTCCTGATGTCGGTTGGCGTGGCTCTCTTTCTCCTCGCGTTCAGCTACGCGCGGCGCGCCTTCCGCACCGGCGAGCCGCTGGCGGTCGCGGCCGCCTGCGCCGCGGCGCTCTTCCTCGCCCTTGCCGCGTGGCCCGTCGTCCGCATCGCGCGGCGCTCCGAGGACTGGGCGCTGGCTCAGGCCGCGATGCTCGCGTTCTTCTGCGTCTTCAACTTGAACGAGAAGTTTCCGAAAGGATCGGTGTGGGCGTTCGCGACGGTTCTTCTCCCGCTCCTCCCCGCCGGCGTGCTCGTCTGGAGCTACATCCGGATGTTCCGCCGCGCCGACGAGCTGCAGCGGCGCATCGTTTACGAGGCGCTCGGCGTCGCGTACGTGGCCACGCTCTCCGTCGCGATCGCCGGCGCGTTCCTCCAGAGCGCGGGGCTGCCCACGCTCGGCTGGGTCTGGATCGCCGGAGTGCTCGTCGTCTCATTGACGATCGGCCTCGTGACGGCGAGCCGGCGATACCGGTGAAGAACCGGCTGCGCGTTCTGCGCGCGGAGCGCGAGTGGTCGCAGGCGGAGCTGGCGGCGCGGCTCCACGTCTCGCGCCAGACGATCAACGCCATCGAGACGGAGAAATACGACCCCAGTCTGCCGCTCGCCTTCGCGATCGCGAAGCTCTTCGGGAAGCTGATCGAGGAAGTGTTTGGGGAAGACGAGAAGAGAGATTTGTGACTGGTGATTTGTGATTGGTGATTGACCGGAGCAGATCCTTCGCTTCGCTCAGGATGACTGGGATTGGGTCGCGATTATCATCCGGCAGGCGTTTCTATGAGCGAGACGATCGAAGCCAACGGAGCGGCTGCGCCGGCAGAGCCTCCTGCCAGAAACATGGGCGCGTGGGCGACGATCCGGGAGGCGCTTCGGGGGTCGCGGCAGGACTACACCGAAGGGGCGATCGGGCGAGCCATCGTGCTGCTCGCGGTGCCGATGGTGCTCGAGATGGTGCTCGAGTCGGTGTTCGCGGTCGTGGACGTGTTCTGGGTCGCGCATCTCGGCGCGGACGCCGTCGCGACGATCGGACTGACCGAGTCCATGCTCGCGTTGATCTACGCCGTCGCGATCGGGCTCTCGATGGGCGCGGCAGCGACCGTGGCGCGGCGCGTGGGAGAAAAGGATCCGGACGGCGCGGCGAGGGCGGCGTTCTCGTCGATCGCGCTCGGCATTTCCGTGGCGGTGCCGATCGGGATCGCGGGATTCCTGTTGGCGCCGCGGCTGCTCGCGGCGATGGGCGCGTCGGCAAATCTCATCGCGACCGGTTCCGGCTTCACGCGGATCATGCTGGGATTCAACGGCATCATCCTGCTGCTCTTCCTGATCAACGCGATCTTCCGCGGCTCCGGCGACGCGGCGATCGCCATGCGCGTGCTCTGGCTCGCGAACATCATCAACCTGGCGCTCGATCCGTGCCTCATCTTCGGCCTCGGTCCGTTCCCGAAGCTCGGCGTCATGGGAGCGGCCGTCTCGACGACGTGCGGGCGCGGCACGGCGGTCATCGTCCAGCTCATCGTGCTCTCGCGCGGGAAGGGGCGCATCGCGATCCGGCGCGAGCACATGGTCATCCAGCCCGCCGCGATGCTGCGCCTGCTCAAGGTCTCGGGTAACGGCATCCTCCAGGCGGCGGTCGGCACGGCGAGCTGGATCGGCCTCGTGCGCATCCTCTCGGGCTTCGGGAGCGCGGCGCTCGCGGGCTACACGATCGGAATTCGGATGATCGTCTTCGCGATCCTTCCTTCCTGGGGGATGTCCAACGCGGCGGCGACGATGGTGGGACAGAACCTCGGCGCGAAGAAACCCGACCGGGCGGAGCGCTCCGTCTGGAAGGCGGCGCAGTACAACGTCGTCTTCCTCGGCTGCGTCGGCGTCGTGTTCGTCGCGCTCGCGCGGCCGATCGTGGGCCTCTTCACGAGCGACCCCGCGATCATCCCGTACGGCGTGGACTGCCTGCGCGTCGTCAGCTACGGGTTTCTCTTCTACGCGTTCGGCCTGGTCATGACGCAGGCCTTCAACGGCGCCGGCGACACGTGGACGCCGACCTGGATCAATCTCTTCGTCTTCTGGCTCTGGGAGATCCCCCTCGCCTACATTCTCTCGCACCGCTTCGGTTTCGGCCCGCGCGGAGTCTTCTGGGCGATCGCCATCGCCTTCTCCACCCTCGCCGTCGTCAGCGTCACGATCTTCCGGCGAGGCAAGTGGAAGGAAAAAAGAATCTGAGCGGAGAGCCAGGGAATGTGTCGCGAAGACTCACCGGTTAGGCGGCGCCTTTCTTCGTAGGGGCGCGCCACTCGAATCGGAGCTGGCGCCGCGAGACCGCGCATTCACGCAAATAGAGATTGATCAGCGTCTGATAAGGGATGGCGGTCTCCGCAGAAAGACGCTGAAAGTAATCGATTGTCGTCTCATCCAGGCGAATCGTCACCTGCCGCTTGAGGCGGCGGGCGTACGGATTCCGCCGGCCCTTCGAGAAGTCATAGTTCTTTCTCATCTTCTCCACCTCCGATCGTAGACTTCGCGCTCACGACGATTTGCCTTCCGGGCCGAGATGATCCGAATCACATCATCATGCCAATAGCAATGGCAGACGAAGCTGCATCCGTAAGGTGAGCCCGAGCAGCACGAAGCGATCTTCAACGTCAGAGTGCTCCGGGTTGTCGATCAAGATACCGTTTTCGTCCATGAACACAGTCTGGGCCTCTTCGAAGGAGATGCCGTGCCGCCGGGTATTGGACTTGGCTTTCCGCTCGTCCCATTCGAAGCGGAGGTCACTCATCGTCCTACATTATACCTACATCGTAGTTCGTCAGGTACAGAGGCTGAAGCCGCGTTCGCGGTCAGTGGCGCCAGGGGACGCCGTGGGACTGGCGAGGCGTTCGCCCGGGCGCCAGATCGAGGGCGGAGACGGGCATCGCCCACAGCTCGGCTCCGGTCTCCCCGTCGTCGGCCGTGAAGTAGACGAGCGAGCCGGCGCGGATGAAACCCGCGGGCGAAGAGGACGCGATTCCCGGAGAGATGTCCTGCAGAAGGAAGGTGCCTTCCTCGGTTCCGTCGCTCTGCCAGAGCTCCTCGCCGTGGATGGGATCTCTCGCGGAGAAGAGGAGCACGCCGGCGATCGCGGTGAGATTCCTGGGGTTCGAATCGGCCGCTCCCGGGGCGATGTCCTTGACCCGGCGTGTCCCGGCGGGCGTTCCGTCGCTCGTCCACAGCTCGACGCCGTGCTCCGCGTCTTCCCCGGCGAAGAAGGCGCGGTTCCCGATTGTCACAATCTCGTTGACGAGGCTAATCTCGTTGACCTGTCCGTAGGGGAATTCCGCCAGGAGAGTCGTCCCGTTCCGAGTGCCGTCAGTTCGCCAGAGCTGACTCCGAAAGTCCGCTGTCCATGCGCGAAAGAACGCTCCATCTCGCGAGAGAACGAAGCTTCCGACTCCCCCGCTGAAAGGTCGCACGAGGAGCGTCCCGGCAGCGGTGCCGTCGCTCGTCCAGAGACCGTTCTCTCCGGCATCGTCGGACCCGGCAAAGACCAGCGTGCCATTGACGGACGTCAGGCCTCTGACCGTAACGGGCCGTATCAGCTCTGTGCCCTGGCTCGTCCCGTCCGTGCGCCAGAGCCCCGATTCGAAGGGGGAGAGAGTGCCTCCTGAGAAATAGAGGACTCCATTGAACGCCAGCAACCCCGAGGAACAATCAAGACCAACGTCCTTGATGAATTCGGTGCCGGCCTCGGTCCCATCTGTCTTCCAGAGTCCAGCTCCGTGGTCTCCGTCGGTCGCGCCGAAATACAGCGTGCCTCCGACGGCGGTGAGACCGCAAGGAAAGGAACCCCGAATGTAGGGGTAGACGACTCCGCCTGGAACAGCGATGTCCTTGACCAGGCGAGTCCCCCCTGCGGTCGCGTCAGTCCGCCAGAGCTCGGAGCCGTGGATGCCGTCATCGCCGTTGAAGAAGAGCGATCCTCCAAACGGTGCGAAAAGTCCGCTCGACGGGCCGAGAAAGCCGCCGCCAAAGACGGGAGCGATCGGTTGCGTGCCGGCGTCCGTTCCGTCGGTTCTCCAGAGCCCCGAGAAGTCGTTCCCGTTGTTGGCGAAGAAGAGGAGCGACCCGTCGAACTCACCCAGGAATTGGGAATTCGAGGAGGAGTTCTCTCGACTGAGGACCCGCACGACCTCGGTCCCGGCCGACGATCCGTCCGTCTTCCAGAGCGAGAACCCCGCCGGTCCCGGCGCCGTGAAATAGAGAGTCCCGCCGAAGTTGATTAGCCTCGTCGGATCCGAAACGGAATCCGAGACGAGCGAGGGCCGGGAACCTGACGAATCCGTCTTCCAGAGCCGCCGGGTTCCCGGCCAAAGGGAACGTGGCTCGACAAAGTCGGCGGAGAAAAACACGGCGTCCCCGACCTGAGTGATCTCATCGGGAACGGAGTTCGCCTTTCCCGGATTGGTGTCGGCCACGAGCATCGTCCCGCCCTCTGTTCCGTCGCTTCTCCAGAGCTCCCATCCGTGCTCGCCGTCGTCCGCGCGGAAGAACACGGCGTTGCCGGCCACGGTCATGCCGACTCCGAAGGTGGAATCCAGCGGACCGGGGTCGATGTCCTTGACCAATCGCGTTCCCGCCTCCGTGCCGTCGCTCGTCCAGAGCTCCCTGCCGTGAACTCCGTCGTCGGCGACAAAGACGAGGCGGCTGTTCATGACGTGAAGCTGAGGATTCTCCGGGTCGTGAGAAATCGAAAAGGCGCTGCACGTTCCCGGGCAGATGTCCTTCACCTGTGTGGTTCCGGGCGTCGTTCCGTCGGTCCGCCACAGCTCGAGGCCGGAGATTCCGTCGGACGCGATGAAGTACGTCAGCCCGCCGAAGGAGACAAAGTCTCCCGGAGGCCAACCGGCGCAGCCTTCAAAGTAACAGCCGGTGGCAACCGAAACGAAGTTCCTCACCAGCTGCGTCCCGTTCGCCGTTCCGTCCGTCGAGTAGAGCGTGCCCGGCGAACCGGGAGCGAAAGAAGACTCGGAAAAGTAGAGCCTGTCTCCGCTCACTCTCAGACTGACGAGGGCGGAGCCTTTTGGTCCCGGATTCAAATCCGCCGCGAGGACCGTTCCGTCTGTCGTCCCATCCGTCTTCCAAAGCTCGCGCCCGTGAACCCCGTCGTCGGCGTCGAAATACAGCTCGCCGCGGAAAGCCAGAAGAACTCCCGGGTCGGAACTTCCTCGACCCGGGTAGACGTCGCGGACCATTCTTGTGCCTTCGAGCGTGCCGTCGGTTCGCCAGAGCTCGCGGCCGTGTCCGCCATCGTTGCCAACGAAATACAGGATGTCGTCAAACGCCGCCCGCAACCTCACGTCGCTGATCGCGCCCGTTCCCTCGACCCTTTCAGTTCCGTCGGTCGTTCCGTCGCTCTTCCAGAGGTCGCCGGAGACCGTGAAGTAGAGAGTGTGCCCGGCCACGATCGCCGAGCCCGGTCTGGCCCAATCCCCTACGGGGAGGGTGTTGATGTCCTTCACCCGATGAGCCGGTCCCGAGGGCATCGCGGCCAGGAGGAAGACCGAGAGGCAGCCAACAAGAAGCAGCCGTACTACAGGAACGGCCAGTGCGCGCATGGTCGGTTTCATAGTGGTTGAAGGCCGACCGTCTGTCCAGAGGCAAGCGGATCAATCGTCTGCTTCCCCGGCGAAAATCGCGCCCTCACCCCGACCCTCTCCCGGAGGGAGAGGGGGAAGCTCACAACTCACAACTCACGACTCAAGACTTGACCCTCGAAGCCGCTCACTTCATTACCGCGAAGAGGTTGCTGTAGTCGTCGGTCCAGAGGCGGGCGGTTTCTCCGGTTTCCCGGCGGGCGCAGGACCGGGCGATCTCGGGGATCGCGAGGACGGCGGGGTCTCGGGAGAGGAGAACCCATGTCGTTGCCCAGGCGACGTCGCCGCGTTCGTTGCGGTCCACGACGCACATCGGGAGGGAGAGGGAGCGGGCGACGCCGCGCACGACCGGCTCGAGGTCGAGCTGGCGGTTGGAGATGTGGAGCGCGAGGATTCCGTCGGGGTTCGCGAGGCGCGCGAGATCGATTCGGACCGCCTCCTTCGTCAGAAGGTGCACGGGGATGGCGTCGCTCGTGAAGGCGTCCACCGCGAGGACGTCGAAGGGGGGCGCGGAGCCGCTCGCGATTTCGCGCTCCATTGAGAGACGGGCATCGCCGATGGCGATCTCCACTTTCGCCGGACAGTCGGAGAGATAGGTGAAGAGTCTCACGGGGCCAGTCGAAAGCGCGATGACGGCGGGGTTGATGTCGTAGAAGCGGTAGGTGTCCCCCGCTCGCCCGTACGAGGCGATCGTACCGACGCCGAGGCCCACGACGCCGACTCTCATCGGCCCGGCGCGGCGCGGGTGGTACCGGAGCGCGACGCCGATGCCGCTCTCCTCCGTGTAATAGCTCGTCGGCAGAAAGCGCTTCATCATGGACTTGTACTGGAAGCCGTGCACGATCCGGCCGTGGCGCAGGTCGAGGCGCTCCTCGTCCGGATCCCCCGCGGCGAGACGCTCGACGGTCAGGACACCGTAGAAATTGCGCGACACGAAGACGGCCGACTGGAGAAAGGACTGGATCTCCGAGACGAGGAGCATCCCGGCGAACGTGAGCGCACCGGCGAGAAACGCGGCCGAGAGATACGGCCGGCCGCGGGCCGTCAGGAGCCGCAGCCGCACGAGGATCAGGATCGCGGCGACGCCGGCGCCGAGGGCGATGATCCCGGAGCTCGAAGAGAAGAAGAGACGCAGGGAGAGCTTTCTCGCCAGGGCCGATTCGAAGAGGCTCGGGTCGCGCGCGTAGTAGACGGCCGCGACGGTCGCGGCCAGCGCGAGGAACGCCGGCCACGGGCGGCCGCGATGGAGCCACGAGCTCTGGTCGCGGACGAGCGCGACGATGGCGAGAACGCCGGAGAGGAAGAGCGCGGCGTGGATCTCCCAGAACCCGCGGAAGAGGCGGGGAGCGATGAGCGCGACGAAGATCCCGCCGGCCGCGCCGCCGGCCGCGATCGTCAGCGTAGAAGGAGGTCAGGCGCGACGGCTGCGGCTTCGAGCGCGCGAGCTCGCCGTGGCAGACCATGCAGGCCGTGAAGAGGGCGGCGGAGAGCGCGGCGATCTGCACGCGGATCGGCACGATGAAACCGCGGAAGAGGACGATCGCCGCCCAGCAGAGCGCGGCAAGGAACGCGGGGCCGAAAATCGCGCGGTTGTAGAAGCGGTCGTTCTCGAAACAGATCACGAAGGAGCCGAGATACAGGCAGAGCGGCAGGACCCAGAGGAAGGGGATCGCGGCGACCTCCTGGCACATCTGGTTGGTCGTCGCCATGAGCATCATGGAGCCGCAGGCGGCGAGGGAGAACCAGAAGAGGAGAGTTGTGATTGGTGATTTGTGATTTGTGATTAACGAGGGCAGATCCTTCGCGGAGCCTGTCCTGAGCGAAGTCGAAGGGCTCAGGATGACAGGGCTGAGTGCCTCTCGAGTCCCGAGTCCCGAGTCCCGAGTCCCGGCCGGCGCGTTGTCGCCGGCGGCTCGGGTTGCGCAGAGGAGGAAGGTCAGGGCGAAGGCGGCGTAGGTTCCGGACCAGAGCCAGGCCTGGGTTCGGAGGGAGAGGAGGCGCTCGACGAGCGTCGGGTAGGTGATGAGCGCGAGGAGCGAGGCGAGATTGGAGAGGGCGTAGAGGCGATAGACGCGGGCGCCGGGGTGCGTGCGCGCGGCCCAGGCCTGCACGAGCGGGCTCGTCGAGGAGAGGAGCAGGTACGGGAGGCCGACGCTCGTCGCCAGCAGTAGCAGAATGCGCGCGACGGGCTGTCCCGGGTCGGTTGGCTTCCACCCCGCACCCGGGAGGATCGGCGATCCCCAGGCGAAAGCGAGCACGCCGAGCGCGGCGAGCGAGAGGAGAAGGAGAGCAGCGTGCCAGGCGCGGCCGGCGCGCGGGCTCGCCCGGCGTGCGAGCGCGTGAGCGTAGAGGTAGCCCGCGAGCAGGACGAGCTGGAAGAAGACGAGACAGGTGGACCACACCGCGGGCGCGCCGCCGAACCACGGGAGGATGAACTTGCCGATCAGGGGCTCGATCTGGAAGAGGAGGAACGCCCCGAGGAAGATGGTCAGGGCGTAGAGAAGCATCAGGATCAGGTCGTAGGTGGCGGGTGGTAGGTGGTGGGGACGGGGGCCTCGATGCGGAGAAGCCGCTCCGCTCTTTGGAGGGCTCGGGCGAGGGAGGCGTCTATGCCGGCGGCGAGGGCCTTCGGCAGAGAGAACCAGGCTGTTCCTTCGATCGGGCGGGTGAGAGCCGGGACGGTGAAGAGGTGGCGGATGTCGTAGTGGAAATGAGGGGGATCGGGGCCGTGCGCGGGGATCGGGTGCACGTCCACGTCGAGGATGTGATCGCCGATCGGGAAGTCGAAGGATTCGATGCCGGTTTCTTCTCGCGCCTCGCGCAGGGCGGCGGCGAAGACGGACTCGTCGCCGGGCTCGAGATGCCCGCCGGGCTGGAGCCAGCGGCCGAGCTTGCGGTGCCAGAGGAGGAGGAACTCTGACGCGTCCGGCAGCGCGACGAGCGCGCTCGCCGTCACGTGGCCCTCAGGATTGGCGCGGGACAGGGCGTTGGGAGAGTTGAGGACGAAGTCTCGGATCTGGGCGAGGGAGCCGCGCTCGCGATCGTCGGAGATCGCCGCCGCGCAGGCGTCCAGGTCGGCGAGGAGCGCGGCGGCGCGCGGAGTCACGAGGGGATTCTGCATGAAGAAGATTTGTGATTGGTGATTTGTGATTGGTGATTGTATTGACGGGAGTCAGGCCCTCACCAAACCTCGAACATTCCGGAGGATTCGAACGTATTGATTGTTGTCTCCACAGATCAGGCTTGCTGGAGCAGTCTCGCTGGAGGCGAAGGGGGAAGGAAAGTCTCATAAGTCGCTGAGCTGGAAGGTGTTATGACGAAAAGAAGAAGAGATGGATCTGGGCCGTGGCCGCGGTGGTCATCGCCGGAGGGGCGGTGGTCGCCATGCGGAGCCGCGGGGACAAGAAAGACCCGAAGGCCGACGCGAGCCCGTTCCGGCTGGGGAAGGTCCAGGAAGAGCCGCTCCAGGTCTCCGTGCGCGAGGTCGGTGTCGTAGACCCGGTCACGAAAGTGGACGTCAAGTCGGCCGTTTCGGGGCGCGTGCTCACGCTGCGGGTGCGCGAGGGCGCGGTCGTCAAGAACGGACGACGTGCTGGCGGAGGTCGAGCCGGACGTCAACCAGGCGCAAATCGCTCTCGGACACGCAGGGCGGCCCTGACGACAGGCGAGGCTCAAGCTCGCAGGACGCGGAGCGCACGTCGCCCTCGCAGAAGGCGCTCTACGACCAGGGGCTCCTCGGCAGCGACGCGTTCAAAGGCGTAGCAGAACATGCGGGACCAGGCGCTCGAGAGCGCTCAAGGCGGCGCGGCATGCGCTACCAGATCGTCGAGGATCGGGGCATCCCGATCTCAGGCAACGCCTCCTCGCAGAACGCGCGCGTGACCGCGCCGATGGGCGGCGTCGTCATCAAGAAGGGGGTCGAGCTGGGAGAGACGGTGACTTCCGGCGTCTCCTCCTTCAACGCCGGGACAGTGCTTTTCACCGTCGCGGACTTGAAGTCGCTCATCATCCGCGTGAACCTGAACGAGGTGGACATCGCCAAGGTCCACGTGGGGCAGCCCGTCCGGATCACGCTCGACGCCTACCCGCAGAAGATCTTCACGGGGAAAGTCACTTTCGTCGCGCCCCTCGGCCGACCTGGTCGAGAAGATCAAGGTCTTCAAGATCGAGGTCTCCTTAGACGAGCTCTCGGAAGCCTATAGGACCGGCATGAGCGCAAACGTCGAGATCCTGGGCGAGAAACGCGACAAGGCGATCTCGATCCCGCTCGAGGCGCTGCAGCGCAAGGACGGCGAGACCGTCGCCTATCGCCTGAAGAAGGACTTGAAACCCCAGCAGATCTCCGCCGCGAAGGCGGGACTCTCCGGCCGGGCCAAGTTCATCTGGCTCTCGGATCACTGGAAGGAGTACTTCGACGTGGTTCCGGTCAAGGCAGGCGTGGCGACTCTCGAGCGCGTCGAGATTCTCGCCGGGCTCAAACCCGGACAGGAGGTCGCGCTCGAGGACCCGACCAAGAAGAAGGTCGAGAAGGACGACGACAACTGATGAAGAATCGGGTGATCACCCGATCTTCCAATTGGAGATCGAAGCAGATGAATCCGATCATCGAGACGAAGGGCCTCACCAAGACGTTCGGGACCAATGGCGTGGCGGTTCACGCGCTGCGCGGCATCGACCTGACAGTCGCGAGGGGGGAGTTCGTCTCCCTCATCGGGCCGTCGGGGTCGGGCAAGTCCACGCTGATGGCGATCCTCGGGTGTCTCGACTCGCCGACGGAGGGGCGCTATCTCCTGGACGGGGAGCCGGTCGAGGGGCTGTCGGGGCCGGCGCTCGCGCGAATCCGCAATGAGAAGGTCGGCTTCGTGTTCCAGAACTACAACCTGCTTCCGAAGGCCTCGATCGCGAGAAACGTCGAGCTGCCGCTGCTCTACGCGGGCGTTCCGCGCAAGCAGCGCCGCAGACGGGCGCTGGAATTGCTGGAACGCGTCGGGATTCCGGAGAAGGCCAACGTCCTGCCGGGAGTGCTCTCGGGCGGGCAGCGGCAGCGCGTCGCGATCGCGAGGGCGCTGGCGAACAACCCGGCGATCCTCCTGGCCGACGAGCCGACCGGCGCGCTCGATTCCAAGACGGGGGCCGAGGTGCTCGAGCTTTTCCAGGAGCTTCACCGCAACGGCAACACCGTGATCCTCGTGACGCACGACGCGCACAACGCCTCGCTGGCGCAGCGGCAGGTGGAGCTGTATGACGGCCTGATCCGCGAGGCGGAGGCGGCGTGAAGGAATCGGGTGATCGGGTGATCGAGTCATCGGGTGATCTGAGCACGACCCCGGTCAATCATCCGATCACCCGATCGCACATCACCCGATTTCAGACTACCCGATCATGCTGAGCGGCGCTTTTCGCGAGCGCACGCTCGCGGCCTGGATCGAGATCCGGGAAAACCTGGGTCGCTCGATCCTCCAGACGCTCGGGGTGATGCTCGGCGTGGCGTCGGTGCTGGGTGGGTTTTCCATCTCCGACAGCCAGCGGCGGCACTCGGACGAGGCCTGGGCCAAGCGCGGCGGCTTCGACAAGCTGAACGTCCAGCCTTCGGCGGCGATCAAGGAAGGCACGACGCCCTCGGCGCTCCAGAACGCGAACCTGGGGCTCCGGCGCGACGACGCCTCCGACGGAGAAAGGCTCGGCGCGAAAGTCGTGGACGCGGTCAGCGTCGAGAAGTTCGCGCGCCTGCGCGTGCGCTCCCCCTACGCCGACCAGGAGCGGCAGATCACGGGAATCGCGGCCGACTACCTGCCCTTGAACGGCTACGAGATCGAACGCGGACGGGCCTTCTCGTCCGAAGACATCGCCAAGGCATCCGCCGTGTGCCTCCTGGGAGCCCAGGCCGCGAGCGTGTTCTTCCCCACGGGAGACCCTGTCGGGCAGGTGATCCGCGTCGGGGACATCCCCGTGACGGTCATCGGAGTCCTGAAGGAGAAGATCTTTCACTGGCGCGAGAGCGAAGGCAACGTCTTCGCCTGGCGCAACCGCATCGTGGCGCTGCCGGCTCCCCTCGTCGCGCGGCGCATGCAGGGAGACGCCTACCACCGCGTGGACCGGGTCGTCTTCAAGATCCCCGACATCGACGTGATGCAGAAGTTCACCAACGGGTTGACCTCGGCCTTGAAGACTTCGCACCGGCTCCAGGAAGACTTCCGCATCGACGACATCGCCGCGCGCGTGCGAAAACGCCGGAGCCAGGGGGAGGTCTACAACGTGATCTTCATGCTGGCCGGGGTGGTGTCGCTGATCGGCGGCGGCATGGTCAACGTCAATATCCAGCTCGCCACGCTGAAAGAGCGCGTGCGCGAGGTGGGCGTCAAGATGGCGATCGGCGCCTCCGGCCGCGAGGTCTTCAAGGAGTTCATGACGGAAGCGATGCTCCTCTCGGGTCTCGGCGCGGTGTCCGGTTTCCTGGTCGGAGTCGCGTTCTCCAAGACCATCACGACCGTTCTCGAGGTCCCCCTCTACATGGACCCGAAGAGCTTTCTCTGGGCCTTCCTGCTCGCGGGCCTCTTCGGGTTCGTGTTCGCTCTCTACCCCGCCTTCAAGGCCAGCCGGCAGTCGCCGATGGAGGCGCTCAGGTATGAGTGAGAAGAATCGGGTGATCGGGAGATCGAGTGATCGTGCGATCGACCAGGGCCCAACTTCACCCGATCACCCGATCGCAGATCACCCGATGGCGAGCTGTGCGCGTGAGTAGCAACGCACTTCCATTGACCGGGACGGCGCGCGCCGAGCGGAAAGGCGCACTCGATCCGGACGCACCTCGCTCTTTACCTCGAGGTGGTGCGGGGCGGACTCCTCGAGCTTTGGGCGCACAAGCTGCGGTCCACGCTCACGCTCACGCTGTTGATGCTCGGCGTCTTCGTGCTCGTCGTGATGACTTCGGTCCTGGACGGCGTGATGGACAAGGTCACGACCGGGTTCGCGGGCATGAGCTGGGACGGCACGGCGGTCATCGTGCCGAAGGCGCCCGAGACTTCCGAAGAGCAGAAGCGCTTCGCGATGTCGCCGGGCCTGCGGTACGAGGACCTCGCCCGCGTCTGCGCGGAGAACCCGAAGGTGCGGGCTTTCCTTCCGCGCGCCACGCGGCGCTCCTCGGTGCGCACCCCGGGCGGCAACGAGCGGATGTTCGTCACGGGTGTGACCCCGCAGTACGGCTTGCTGATGAATCGCCCGATCGCGTCGGGCCGGGGTCTGACGGAGGACGACGAGAAGAGGCGCAGCACGGTCGCCATCGTGGGCGCCACTCTCGGCTCCAAGCTCTTCGGAGGCGCGGACCCGGTCGGCCGCGACGTCGTTATCGAGGGGATCCCGTTCCGCATCGTCGGCCTCCAGGACAAGCTGCAGATCTTTTCCGAGGAAATCTGGTACGACGCCAACGGAGTGCAGATCCCGATCTCGACTTACATGACGCGCATGGACCCGGACCACAAGCTCACGCAGGTCGCCGTCAAGCTCGGGAAACGCGGCGATCTGACCGAGGTCTCCTCGATGATCCTCGGGCGCGTCAAGCAGGCGCATCACGGAATCGAGGACGTCGAGATCAAGGACCTGGAGGAGATCTCGGCCCGCTGGTACAACCAGTTCCTGAAGGAGATGCGGGGCTGGCGGATCGTGCTCGACAGCCTGGCGGCGACGGTCCTGCTCGTGGGGGGCGTCGGCGTGCTCTCCGTGATGCTCATCTCCTTCTCCGACCGCCGCTTCGAGATCGGGCTGAGAAAGGCGATGGGCGCCTCCGACGGCGAGATCCTCGTCCAGTTCCTGCTCGAGGCCACGGTGCTCGCGGCCCTCGGTTCCGTCGCCGGCACGCTCGCGGGAACGATCGTCTGCCGGGTTCTCTCGCCGATGTTCCCGTGGGGCCTCGTCGTAAACCCCCTGGGGTTGCTGGTGGCCTGGCTGGTGGCGCTGTCGCTCGCGGTGGTCTTCGGCCTCTACCCCGCCATCCGAGCCTCACGGCTGTCGCCGATGGAGGCGATGCGGTAGGGCTCTCCTGTCATCCCTTCGCTTCTTTCCCTGTCATCCTGAGCGCAGCGAAGGATCTGCTCCGGTGGGGGGCAGATCCTTCGTCGCTTCGCTCCTCAGGATGACAACCTGGAGCTACTTCTTTTCGGCGGGCGCGGCGGCCTTCTTTTCGGCGGCCGCTTTGGTGGATTTGCCTTCCATGTTGACGATCCACTTCGTGCCGTCCTCGGAGGTCTCGTACTTGAAGGTGTAGGAGTCGCCGGCCGTGGTCATGGAGTAGCGGCCGTGGATGGTCTTGTCTCCCACCTTCTCGTCGCTCGTGTAGACCCACATGTTGCCGTCCACGTTGCCCGTGCTCTCCTCCGCCATGCCCGAGCTGTCGATGCCGTAGTAGGTGTAGGCCTTCTTCATCGAGTTGTAGGAGAGGATGCCCATTCCGTGCATCGCACCCATCGGGCCCTTGCCGTTGGTGTGGCAGACGACCTGGAAGCCGCCGGCGAACCACTCGCACTTGTCCATCGACGTGTATTTCCCGGCCGGCATCCCGAACGGGTTCTCCTTGAGCTCTCCCTCACTCTTCCACGAGCCGACGAAGTAGCCGAGCTTCTTCACCTCAGGGCCGGGCTTGGGTGCCTCCATCTTCTTTTCCTCCGCCCGGACAGAGAGGGCTGCCGCGAACAGAACCGACACGACCACGATGGCGAGCTGGATGCGTCTCATTGTCTCTTCCTCCTAAAAATCAGCCGGAATTCTATCTCTCGGAAATTACGAAAATCCTCGTATCAGCCCTAACCTTTTCGAGGCCGCCACGTCTTATTACGACGAGTGTCGCGGAAGGCGGGTCTTCTCCTGCTGTTGGTTTCGGCTCTTCCAGCGGGCGCGGCGCGAGCCGCGACGGAAGAGCCGTCGGAGATTCACATCGTGCGGGCCTCCGGGCCGATCGTCGTGGACGGCGACCTCTCCGATGCCGGGTGGAAGGGTGCGACAAGAGTAGACACGTTCTTCGAGACAAACCCGGGAGACAACATCCCGCCCAAGGGTCAAGTCCGTCGCGTACCTCGCCTACGACGACAAGTTCCTCTACGCGGCCTTCGAGTTCTCCGACCCCGACCCGTCCAGGATCCGCGCTCCCTTCGGCGACCGCGACGACGTGCCGAGCTACACCGACTACGGCGGCATCATCGTGGATACGCGCAACGACCACCGCACGGGGCTCCTGCTGCTCGCCAACCCGCGCGGCATCCAGTACGACGCGATCACCGACGACACGACCGGCAACGAGGACAACTCCCCCGACTTCTACTGGGACTCCGTCGCAAAGATCACGAAGGAGGGGTGGGTGCTGGAGATGCGCGTCCCGTTCTCGTCGCTGCGCTATCCGAGCGGCGACAAGCAGACCTGGGGGATCCTCCTCTACAGGAACTACCCGCGGGAATTCCGCTACCAGATGTTCTCGTCCAAGCTCCCGCGCGGCGGCAACTGCTTCATCTGCCGGTCCAACCACCTGACCGGCCTCGACAACCTGCCGCCCGCCGGCCACCTGGTCGTCGCGCCCTACGGCACGGCGAAGGAGGACGCGGTGCCGCGCGGTGACCTCGGCTCCTCGCTCGTCAACAAGCCGGTCCGATTCAACGGCGGCGTGGACGCCAAGTGGACGCCGAACCAGAACAACGCGATCGACGCGACGTTGAATCCCGACTTCTCGCAGGTCGAGTCCGACGTCGCGCAGATCGTGACCAACCAGCGCTTCGCGCTCCTCTACCCGGAGAAGCGGCCGTTCTTCCTGGAGGGGCTCGAGCTCTTCTCCTCCCCCATCCAGGCCGTGTACACGCGCAGCATCACGTCGCCGCGCTGGGGAGTCCGCGCAACCGGCAAGTTCGATTCGAACCAGTACACCGCGTTCGTCGCGGAAGACCGCGGCGGAGGGAGCGTCATTCTCCCGGGGCCGAACGGCTCGGCCTTCGCCGACCAGGACTTCTCCTCGTTCGTCGGCATGGGACGCATCCGGCACGACTTCGGGAAGTCGTTCGTCAGCTTCCTCGGGACCGACCGCGAGGTCAGCGGCGGCGGCTACAACCGCGTCTACGGGCCGGACTTCCAGTGGCGGGCCGGCGATCACGACACGGTCACAGGGCAGCTCCTCCTCTCCAACACGCAGACGCCCAATCGGCCCGATCTCTCCGATCAGTGGACCGGGCAGAAGCTCGACTCGCACGCCGCCGACATCTGGTACCAGCACAGCAGCCTGAATTGGGACTGGTTCACGGAGGTGAAGGACTTCGGCGACGGGTTCCGCGCCGACGACGGGTTCGTCCCTCAGGTCGGCTTCCGCGAGACTTACGGCGAAACCGGATACACGATCCGGCCGGAGCACTTCCCGATCTCGCGTCTGCGGACGTTTCTCCAGGCCGACTACCAGGCCGACACCGGTCACAACGAGATCAGCCGCTCGGTCTCCCCCGGCTTCGGGATGGACGGCCTGTGGAACTCCTCCTCGCGCGTGCGGTACGCCTACGACCGCGTGCGGAGTGGGAACACGACCTTCCCGCGCCGGCAGCTCGTGTACCAGTTCCAGCTCAGCCCTCCGCGCTGGATCACGCAGTTCATCATCCAGGGGACCGTCGGCGAGCAGATCGACTTCGACAACTCGCGTCCGGGCAGCGGCGCCGACGTGAACATCCAGGCCACGATCCGGCCGACCGATCACCTGAAGCTCGACCTCGTCGCGGACAGGAGCTGGGTCAACGTGGATCCGCACGACGGGCGCGGCTCCCGGCGCCTCTTCACCGCGGACGTGGGACGGGTGAAGGCCACGTACACGTTCACGTCGCGGGCGTTCCTGCGCCTCATCGGGCAGGTCGTCGAGACGCGGCGCGATCCCTCGATCTACACGTTCGAAGTGACGCGGAAAGACGCCGACCTGACCGGCTCGGCGCTCCTCGCCTACAAGCTCAACTGGCAGACGGTGATGTTCCTGGGCTACGGCGACAACCGGACCCTCGCCGAGGACGACCACTACGCCAAGGCCGGCCACCAGTTCTTCCTCAAACTGTCGTATGCCTTCCAGAGATGAGGTGGTAGGTGGTAGGTGGTAGGGGGAGCCCGCCCCAGGCCCCTACCACCTTCCACCCAACACCTAACACCTCATAACATCCGCGCATGTTGGCCCTGGTTTTCGAGAAGGGTCGCGCCCGCGTGCGGGAGACTCCGCGGCCTCGCCCCCGCGCGGGGTACGCGCTCGTGCGCGTCATCCTGTCGGGAATCTGCAACACGGACCTGGAGCTGCGCCGCGGTTACCACGATTTCTCCGGCATTCCCGGACACGAGTTCGTCGGGCGGGTCGAGGGGCCGCAGGACTCCCCGTGGACCGGGAAGCGCGTCGTCGGGGAGATCAACCTCGCGTGCGGGCGCTGCGGACTCTGCCGGGACGGCCTCGGGCGCCACTGCGAAAAACGCCGCGTGCTCGGCATCCTCGGCCATCCGGGCGCGCACGCGCGAATTTCTGACTCTCCCGGTCGAGAACCTGCGCGAGGTGCCCGCGGAGATCGCCGACGAGGAAGCGGTCTTCACGGAGCCGCTCGCCGCGGCGTGCGAGATCCTCGACCAGGTCCGCGCCGGCGCCGGAACGCGCGCCGCCGTGCTCGGCGCCGGGAAGCTCGGAACGCTCTGCGCGCAGGTGCTCGAGAACGCCGGAGCGTCCGTCGCTCTTCTCTCGCGCGAGAGCCGCGCGCGGCCGCGGTCGTTCGACCTCGTCGTCGAGGCGACGGGCGAGCCCGCGGGCATGCCGCGCGCGCTCGAGCTCGTGCGACCCCGCGGGACGATCGTGTGGAAGTCCACCTATCACCAGCCTGCGCGCTTCGACGCGGCGCCGCTCGTCGTCAACGAAGTGACCGTCGTCGGAAGCCGGTGCGGCCGCTTCGAGCCCGCGCTCGCGCTCCTGAGAGACCGCAAGGTGGACGTGCGGAGTCTCCTCGCCGCCGAGTTCCCTCTCGCAAGAGCCGCCCGAGCCCTGGCCGAGGCCGCCCGCCCCGGTGCGAGAAAGATCCTCCTCCGTCCCGGCGTCTGAAGCTCGCGGACGACGACCTGCCCCTCCCATCCGCTCGTCGTGCCAACCGGTTCGGACCCAACGCGTGACTGATCCCGATCGTGCCCCTTGCGCCGTAGGGGCGGGCGATATGCTTGGCGGGAGTCGAATCCGAGTCGGCAAGAGGAGGTTCCGCTGATGAGATCCACCAGAATCGGGTCGTTGCTTCTGTTCGTCGCGGCGGCGGTGCTCGCCGTCGAAGGAACCGCGGGCGGGATCAAGTGGAATGCTCCGGCGTCCTGGAAGCCCCAGGCGCCGCGGCAGATGCGCGTCGCGACGTACGACATTCCGGCCGCGCCGGGAGCGGATGCGGGCGAGTGCGGCGTCTTCTATTTCGGGAAGGGGCAGGGCGGCGGTGTGGACGACAACCTCGAACGCTGGGTGAAGCAGTTCGAGGGTGCGAGCGCGCCGAAGAAGGGAGAGAAGTCGATCCATGGTCTGCGCGTCCACACGATCGATATTTCGGGGACGTATCTCCAGTCGGGCGGCCCGATGATGCAGTCGCAGGGGAAGAAGCCCGGCTACCGGCTGCTGGGCGCGATCGTCGAGGCGCCGGAGGGCTACATCTTCTTCAAGAGCATCGGCCCCTCCGCGACGATCGGCAAGGCGCAGGCGGATTTCGACGCGCTCCTCGGGACGCTTGCCAGGGCGCCCGCGATGAAGCTCTAGGTCGTCGAGAGTCGAACGTTGAGAGTCGAGAGTCGCATGCGGCGATTTCTCTTCGTCATCCTGGCGGCGGCGTGGGCGGCGATTGCAGCGGCTCAAGAAGGGTTCTCTCTCTTTACGAGGGACTTTCCGCCGGACGAATTCGCGGCGCGGCGTGCCGGTGTCTATGACGCGATCGGGAAAGGCGCGATCGCGATTCTCCAGGGGGCGCCGACGCCGGCCGGGTACACGCGCTTCCGGCAGTCGAACGAGTTCTATTACCTCTGCGGCGTCGAGGTGCCGAACGCCTATCTCCTGCTCGACGGGACATCGCGCAGGGCGGTGCTCTATCTGCCTCACAGAAACGAGGGACGAGAGCGCGGCGAGGGGAAGGTTCTTTCCGCCGAAGACGCGGAGGAGATCAAGAAGCTCTCCGGCGTAGATGACGTCGCCGGGACGGATCTGCTCGGGGAACACCTCGCGCGCGTCCTCCAGCGGCGCGTTCCGCTGACGGCCTACGTCCCGCTCTTTCCGCAGGAGGGCTTCGCCGAGAGCCGCGACCTGGCGCTGCGGCGCGTCGCGGAGCAGGGATCCGATCCGTGGGTGGGCGAGCCGTCCCGCGCGGGCCGCTTCGTCGGCAAGCTCCGCGAGCGCTTCCCCAACCTGATGATCGCCGATCTCTCTCCGACGCTCGACACGCTGCGCCTGAACAAGAGCCCGCGGGAGATCGCGCTCATCCGGCGCGCGACGCGCCTGTCGGGCCTGGCACTTCTGGAAGCGATGCGCTCGACGAAGCCGGGCCAGTACGAGCACGAGCTCGACGGCCTCGCCAAGTTCCTCTATTACAGAAACGGCGCGCAGGGGGACGCGTACTACTCGCTCATCGCGAGCGGGAGGAACGCCTGGTATCCCCACTACAACGCCGGCAAGCGGAAGATGGAGGACGGCGACTTCCTCCTCATGGACTACGCGCCCGACTACGGCTACTACATGAGCGACGTGACGCGGATGTGGCCGGTCAACGGAAAGTTCTCGCAGTGGCAGCGTGAGCTCTACGGCTTCTATCTCGCCTGCTACCGCGCCATTCTGAAGGGAATCCGTCCTGGCGCCCTCCCCTCCGCGATCATGCAGGACGCGGCGAAGGAGATGGACAAAGCGCTCTCGGCGGCGAAGTTCTCCAGGGAGATCTACAAGAAGGCCGCGGAGGCGTTCGTGAAGGAGTACCGCGCCGCGGCGGAGCGCCCGGACGCGGCTCTCGGCCACTGGGTCGGGATGGCGACGCACGACGACGGCCCGCACACCGGTCCCCTGAAGCCCGGAATGGTCTTCACGATCGAGCCCGCGCTGCGCGTGCCCGAGGAGAAGATCTACGTCCGCCTGGAAGACCTGATCGTGATCGGAGAAAAATCCGCGGAGGTCGTCAGCGACTTCGTCCCCTGGGACCCCGACGCGATCGAGAAGGTGATGAAGGAGGAAGGCCTCCTCAAGCGCTACCCCACCGCCGATTTCCCGGAGCCCTGATTCCCGAGTCGTCGGCGGAAAACCCGCCCCGGAGCCGACGTCGTTTCCCTGCGTCGGCACGCGCCGGCCTGCCTCGATCGAGAGAACCGGCCGGCGCTGAGGGTTCCTCGCAGTCTCACTGTGGTGCCGGCTGCTGCGTTCCATGCTCGTCACCCATCACCTCCTCCGGGAAACGCCGCCGGCTCCGGGGCTCTCAGCTCGGCTTGGTCCGGGTGAAGCCCCGGCGGCGGGCCGCCTCCCGGAGGAGGCGTGAGCGAAGGAGCATGGAAGGGCGCCGCCGCGACCACGCTACTCGTGCGACTGAGCGACAAGCGACGGCCAGGTTCTCACTGTCAAGGCAGGGCCGTCGCGTGCCGACGCAGGGAGGCGGACCGACGCCGGGACGGATTAGATAGCGGCGTCTCCCGAGCGGGGTCCCCAGTTCAGGGTGTCGGCGTCCTGTATTCTTTGCGGCGCGAAAGGACCGACACCAATGAAGAAGACCATTCTGTTCGCGGTTATTCTCTTGGCCGCCATGGCCGTTGCGAGGGGCGAGGAGCCGGGAAAGGGGGGCGCGGGGGCGCCCGCCTGGATGAAGGACGCAAGCGCGCGGCTCGAGAAGGACCTCGGCGCGAAATACGGAGAAGATGCGCGGGCGCGGCTCACGCGGGGGTTGAAGCAGGTTGCCGGGTTCTGGCGCAAGGACGACGGGGACGCGGAGGTGTTCCAGGACTTCGTGAAGACGAGCTTCGCCGGCGATCCGAAGACGTTCGACGCGCTCTTCGATCGGATGGAGTTCGCGTTGGAGTCGCTCGACGGGCACATGCTCGAGATCGGGCGGGACTTTCGCAAGCAGTCGGACCTTGACCTGGGGCCGATCTACCCCTTCGACGAGACGCTCGCCGGCTACGATCCGTCGGCGCACGTCACCGACGACTTCTTCGGAAACAAGCTCGCCTTCGCCGTGCTTCTGAACTTCCCGCTGACGACGCTCGAGGAGCGTCTGCGCGACGGGGAAAAGTGGACGCGCCGCCAGTGGGCGGAAACGCGGCTGGCCGAGCGGTTCTCCAAGCGCATCCCGGCCGACGTGAATCTCGCGATCGGCAGAGCCTCCGCGGAAGCCGAGCAGTACATCGCCGAATACAACATCTGGATGCACCACCTCGTGGACGACAAGGGGGGCCGCCTCTTCCCGCCGAAGCTGCGCTTGCTCTCTCACTGGAACCTGCGCGACGAGATCAAGGCGGACTACGGCGACGCGAAGACGGGGCTCGCGAAACAGCGGACGATCGCGAAAGTCATGGACCGGATCGTGACGCAGACGATCCCCGCGGCCGTCGTCAACAACCCGCAGGTGGACTGGAACCCGTTCACGAACGAAGTCCGCCCAACCGCCGAGAAGGACTCCGACGCGCCCGCGCCCGGCAGCCGCGGGACCGGCCCCGAGCCGGACACGCGTTACGAGCGGCTCCTCGGGACCTACCGGGCCGCCCGGCTCGCGGATCCCTACTCCCCGACCGCGCCGACGATGATCGCGCGGCGCTTCGACGAGAACCGGCAGATCCCCGAGGCGCGGGTCCGCAAGATGCTGGAGGACGTCCTCTCCTCGCCGCTCGTCCCGAAGGTCGCCGCCCTGATCGAGAAACGTCTCGGAAGGAAGCTCGAGCCGTTCGACATCTATTACCCGGGGTTCAAATCTCGCGGCGCCGACATCGACGCGGCTCGACGAGATCGTGCGCAAGCGGTACCCGACGGCCGAGGCGTACAAGAAGGACATTCCGAATCTCCTCGTGCACCTCGGATTCTCGAAGGAGAAGGCGGACTTCCTGGCGGGCAACATCATCGTGGACCCGGCCCGCGGCTCCGGCCATGCCATGGGAGCGCAGCGCCGCGGCGACCAGGCGCACCTGCGCACGCGCGTCGAGAAGGAAGGGATGAACTACAAGGGGTTCAACATCGCGGTGCACGAGATGGGGCACAACGTCGAGCAGACGTTTTCCTTGAACGAAATCGACCACACGCTTCTGGCCGGCGTGCCCAACACGGCGTTCACCGAGGCGCTCGCGATGGTCCTGCAGTCGAGAGACCTGGAGCTGCTCGGGCAATCGAAGGCCGACCCGCAGAGCCGCGCGCTCGAGACGCTGGACGAGTTCTGGGGGACCTACGAGATCAGCGGGGCCGCTCTCGTGGACATGGGCGTCTGGCACTGGATGTACGACCACCCCGACGCGACCCCCGCGCGGTTGAAGGAGGCCACGCTCCAGATCGCCCGCGACGTCTGGAACCGCTACTACGCCCCGGTCTTCAAGACGAAGGACGTGACGCTTCTCGCGATCTACTCCCACATGATCAGCTCGTTCCTCTATCTGCCCGACTACCCCGTCGGCCACATGATCGCGTTCCAGATCAAGCGGCAGATGGAGAAGGCCGGCGCCGTCGGCGCCGAGTTCGAGCGGATGACCAGGGTCGGCAACGTCGCGCCTGACCTCTGGATGAAGAGCGCCTGCGGATCCCCCGTCGGCCCGGAGGCTCTTCTCGCCGAGACGGAGAAGGCCCTCGCCGCGATCCGCTGACGCCATCGCATGAAGTGCCCGTCCTGCTCCGCCGACGTTTCCGAAGGCGGACGGTACTGCTCCGTCTGCGGACGTCCGGTCAGTTCCCTCTCCCAGCTTCCAACCGGGCTCGCGACGCCGTCGGAAGTCGAGGCGGCGCGGCGGCGCGTCTCCCCTTCTGATCCGATCGGCCGTTTCGCCTCCTCCAGATCGATCGAAACGGAAGGCTTTGCACCCGGAACCGTTCTCGTCGAGCGCTACCGAATCATCGGGCTGGTCGGCCGCGGCGGCATGGGCGAAGTCTACCGGGCCGACGACCTGAAGCTCGCACAGCCGGTCGCGTTGAAGTTTCTCCCCGGAAAACTCGCCTCGGAGAAAGCGTGGATCGATCGCTTCTACGCCGAGGTGCGACACGCGCGCCAGATCTCCCATCCCAACGTCTGCCGTGTCTACGACGTGGGCGAGATCGAGGGGCGGCATTTCCTCTCGATGGAATACGTGGACGGCGAGGACCTCGCCTCGCTCCTGCGGCGGATCGGGAGGCTCCCGGGCGACAAGGCGGTCGAGATCGCGCGGCAGCTCTGCGCGGGACTGGCGGCGGCGCATGATCAGGGCGTCCTCCACCGGGACCTGAAGCCCGGCAATGTGATGCTCGACGGGCGGGGCCGCGCCCGGATCACGGACTTCGGCCTCGCCGTCCGCACCGACGACGACAAGGGGGGCGTGGAAGTCAGCGGCACTCCCGCCTACATGGCGCCCGAACTGCTCGCCGGCAAGGGTTCCTCGGTGCAGAGCGATCTCTACGCCCTGGGCCTCGTCTTCTATGAGCTCTTCACCGGAAGGAAAGCCTTCGAGGCGGCGAACCAGGCCGAGTGGCGGCGCAAGCACTCGCAGGAGCAGCCCACTGCGCCTTCGACCATCACGAAGGAGCTCGATCCGGCCGTCGAGCGCGCGATCCTGCGTTGCCTGGAGAAGGAGCCGGGCCAGAGGCCGCGCTCGGCGGCTGCCGTGGCCGCGGCCCTGCCCGGCGGCGATCCGCTCGCCGCCGCCATCGCGGCGGGAGAGACCCCATCGCCCGAGATGGTCGCCGCGGCCGGCAGCAACGAAGGGATGAGGCCCGCGGCGGCGTGGACTTGTCTGCTATCAATCCTCGCGGGACTGGCTCTCGCCGCCTGGCTCTCGCCGCGGGCCTACCGTCACGGGCACGTGCCGCTGGAGAAACCTCCGGACGCGCTTGTCGAGAAATCGAAGGAGATCGTCCGGAAGCTCGGCTATACCGAAAGACCCGCCGATATCGCGTGGGGCTTTTCGGGCAACGGCGAATACCGCCGCTGGGTCGAGGAACACGACCAGTCGAAAGACCGTTGGAACGGGATCGAGTCGGGACGTCCGGCGGCGATTTACTTCTGGTACCGGCAGAGTCCCGCCCCGCTCATTGCCGAACGATTCCGCGGCGACGGCGCCGGTGAGATACGGGCTACGGAAACCGATCCGCCGCCGTTGGTGGCGGGAATGGTCGGCGTGGAGCTCGACCCGCTCGGCCGCTTGATCCGCTTCGAGGCCGTGCCGTCTCCGGCCGCCGCCCCGACGGCCGCCGACAGATCGCCGGATTGGGATGCTCTCTTTACCGAAGCCGGGCTCGATCGTTCGGCTTTCGCGCCTGGCGAACCCCGTTGGCTCCCTCCGTTCTACGCCGACTCGCGGAGGGCCTGGGCCGAGGCCAGGCCGGAACGCGCCGATCGCTCGCTGCGCGTCGAAGCCGCCGCGCACAACGGCCGTCCCGTGTACTTCGAGCTCGTGGGACCGTGGAGCCGTCCGCCCCGCATGCCGCCGAGTGAGAGACCCGGATTCAATGTCTTCGAGCTGTTTCTCGCGAGCGTGTTCACGGTGCTGCTTGTTGGCGGCGCCCTCCTTGCCCGCCGAAACCTGCGGATGGGCCGCGGCGACCGCCGGGGAGCGCTGCATGTGGCGGCCTTCATCTTCATCTGTTTCCTGCTCGCCTGGGCGCTCCAAGCGCGCCACGCAGGCAACATCTCGGAGTACCCGCTCTTCATCCAGGGGTTGGGCACGTGCCTGTTCGTCGCCGGCCTCAGTTGGTTGATCTACATGGCCCTGGAGCCTCTCATCCGGCGCCGCTGGCCGGACTCGCTGATCGCCTGGACACGCCTGCTCTCGGGACGCTTCACCGATCCCCTGGTGGGACGCGTTCTGCTCGCCGGCGCGCTGCTCGGCATTTTCGAGGCCATTTCGGTCGAAGTCGAGCAGCTCACGCGCCGCGCCTTTGAGGCGACGCCGCCGATTCCTCCATTCCCCTGGACCGACACTCTGCGCGGTCCCCGTTTCCTTGCCGGCCACCTGGCGGAAGCGTCCGCGATCAGCATGCTTCTTGCTCTCTCCTTTGCCCTGCTCTTTTTTCTTCTGCGGGCCGTCCTTCGAAAAGAATGGCTGGCCGCCGGAGCTTTCGCCCTGATCATGGCGGTGCCGCTCTCCGGAGTCGCGACGGAGCGAGCCGAAGCCATCGGGCTGATCGCCGTAGCCTTCGGCCTCGTCAAGGCCGCTGCTTACATCCTCGTCTTTCTCCGATTCGGGCTCCTCGCGCTCGTCTTCGGAAATTATTTCGGACACTTCCTGGAGTTCCCTCTGACGACCGACTCCTCGGCCTGGTACGCGGGGACCTCTCTTTTTCTCCTCATCGTTCTCGCCGCGCTCGCCGTCTACGGGTTCCGCATCGCTACCGCGGGTCGGCCGCTTCTCTCCGGGGCGCGCCTGGACGACTGAGTCAAGTGGATTCGGAGGCGAGCATCTCCGCGAGGGCGCGGACCGTGAGCGGCGAGCACCCTTCCGCCTTGTTGTTCACGAGGACGAAGACGTCGCGGCCGAGCGACGCGGCCTCGCGGGCGAGGGACACGACCTGGCCGCGCATCTCCCGGTCCGGCGCGACGATCCGGTCGAACGGCTCAAACTCCTCGCGGCGGTCGTTGTAGCGGGTCCCCGGGGCGAGCAGAAGGCGGATGACGACGAAGGGCGCCGTCTCGAGCGAAACCGCCTCCGCCTGCTCTTGAGGCATCGGCATCGCGGTCACGTAATTGTAGACATGGCCCGCTCCCGCTTGAGCGAGCACAGCACGGTAATCCGCGGTCAGGAGCGCCGGGTCGCGTAGCTCCACCGCGTAGCGAAAATCTCGCGGCAGCGCCGCGAGGAACCGGCCGAGCTTCGCGGCGAAAGCGGCCGGCTGATCCCGGCGCTCTGCGCCGGCCGGCGGGAACTGCAGGAGGAAGGGCCCTGCGTGTTCCGCAAACGCGGATCGGAACGGCTGGACCATCTCCTCAAGGAAGCGCTCCGGCCGCAGGAAGTCCGGATTCGCGGCACGCTGTCCGGGAAGCTGCGCTGCCGTGACCGCCGCCGGCGCCTTGGCGCAGCAGCGAAATCCCACCGGAAGCTGCTCCGAGTACCGAAGCAGGTCCGCTTCCGGAATCGGAGCATAGAAGCCCCGGTCGATCCCGACGGTGGTCAGCAGGGGATGCCTCGCATACTCGGCGAGCCCCTCGCGGGCGAGAACCGCCTGCGACGCCCGCCGCGAGTAGACGAGTCCCGCCCAGCCGGGAAAGCTCCAGGAGCTCGTCCCGAAGAAGACATTGCCGGGCAGCCGCGCGGCGATCTCCGCCGCCTCCGCGTGCTCCCTCTCCAACCGCTCTCTCGCGGCAACGTCGGCGCGCGAACCCCGAGACCGCGGTAAGCCGAAGAGGTCCAGCTGACTCGATTCGTCCATGATTCCGGATGCTAGACCCGCCGGCGCGAGTCCGGACTCCTTGATTCCAAGCTAACATCCCGCCCGTGGAGCGATTGGCGGAGTCTCCTTCGTTCGTCTCTCCTCGTGTCCGAGGCGGGATTCTGCAACGCTTTGCCGCGTTCATCGCGGAGCGACATCCCTTCGCCCTGACATCCGCTGTCGCGGCGTTCGAAGCGGTTTGCCGGAAGGAGCCCGGACGCGACCCCGCGGCGATCGAGGCGCTTCGCGCCCCGCTGGCCGAGACACTGCGCCGGCAACTGGCGCCGGCGCCGGCCGAGAGGCTTCCCGAGGCAACGCCAGGCGTCTCCGTCGAGAAGCGGCTCGAGCAGGCGCTCGGCGAGATCCTCGGCGACTGCGATGGTTTTCTGGCACGCGAGGCGATCGCTGCAGACCTGACCCGTGACGAGCGGGTCGAGATCCTGCGCGGCATGGTCCTGACGCGCGCCACGGACAACCGGCTGAAGGCGTTCTTCTCGGGGAGCGAGGTCCGCTACCGCGGCACGCCGTTCCAGGGGAAGGGATTCCGGTCGCTCGGGCAGGAAGCGATCTACGCTTGCGCGATCCGGCTGCGGCGCGGCGAGCGCTTCCGGGACGCGGACGGCTCGTGGAAGGGGGACGTCGTGGCGCCCGTGATCCGGGACCTCGGCGCCGCGCTCGCGATGGACTCCGGCGAGGAGACCGTTCGCCTCGTCCTGAACGCCCAGATGGGGAAGGCCGGCCCGCCGATGGACGGCAAGGACCTGCACGTCGGAGATCTCTCGCGCGGGATCCTTCCGCCGGCGGCGCCGCTCGGGATCTCGTCGCTGACGGCCGCCGGCATGGCGATGGCGTTCGCGCGCGACGGCTCGGGGCGCGTGGCGGTCTGCTTCATCGGCGAGGGGGGCACGTCGCTCGGCGAGTGGCACGAGGCGATCAACCTGTGCGCCGCGCGGCGGCTGCCGGCGATCTTCTGCGTCGAGAACAACCAGACCGCGCTCTCGACACCGGTCCCCGAGCAATCGGCCGCGAGGGTCTTCGCGGACAAGGCGGCGGGCTACGGCATCCCCGGCATCACGCTCGACGGTACCGATCCCGACGGAATCGCCGCCGCGTTCACGTGGGCCGCCGAGCGGGCGCGCGCGGGACTCGGCCCGACGCTCGTCGAGCTCGTGTGCCTGCGCATCTGCGGGCACGCGCACCACGACGACATGCTCTACCTCGGTAAGGAGCCGCCGGCGGGCTGGGAGTATCCGCCGCTCACCGAGCCCGGCTACGCGGACCCCGCGCTCTACGAGTTCTGGTCGCGCCGTGATCCGATCGCGCGTTACGCCGCGCGCCTCCGGGCGGAAGGAATCGTCGCGGAGGGGGACCTCGAGCGCTTGAAGTCGGAAGCCCAGGCGCTCGTCGAAGCACAGGCGCGCCGTGTCATCGAGGCGCCGTGGCCGGAGCCGCGCCTGGCCGGAGCGAACGTGCTCGCGGGAGAGGAGCGGCGCCGGCGGATCGAGCCGCTCGAGCCCTCCGTCCGCGGGAAGGAGATCGCGCCGCCGCCGCCTCTCGAGGCGGGGCCGCCCGTCGATCCGAAGGGGAAGACGTTTCTCGAGGCGGTGATGATGGGCGCCGGCGACGCGCTGCGCGCCGATCCGCGCGTCTTCCTCTACGGAGAGGACGTCGGCGGCAAGTACGGCAACGCGTTTCTTCTCCTGAAGCCGCTGCTCGCGGAGTTTGGCGAGCGGATCGTGAACTCGCCGCTGGCCGAGGGGGCGGTTCTCGGCGTCTGCGTCGGCGCGGCGCTCGCCGGGCAGCGGCCGATCGGCGAGATGCAGTTCAACGACTTCGTCGCGACGGGCTTCAACCAGCTCGTCAACAACGCCGCGAAGATCCGCTACCGCTGGGGCGCGTCCGTGCCGATGGTCGTGCGCATGCCGTGGGGCGGCCTGCGCCACGCCGGGCCGTACCACTCGCAGAACACGGAGGCGTGGTTCTACCGGACGCCGGGCCTGAAGATCGTCGTTCCTTCGACGCCGCACGACGCGCGCGCGCTCCTCGCCTCGGCCATCGCCGACCCGGACCCGGTCCTCTACTACGAGCACATCGCGCTCTACCGCGACCCGCGGATCAAGCAGGCGCTCTCGAAGGAGCCTCCCGCGCCGATCCCGATCGGCAAGGCCGCGCTGCGCCGGGCGGGATCCGATCTCGCGATCGTCTCGTACGGCGCCTACGTCCATGTCGCCATGCGCGTCGCGGAGAAGCTCGCGAAGGAGAGAATTGAAGCTTCCGTTCTCGACTTGAGGAGCCTCGCGCCGCTCGACCGGGGCGCGCTTCTCGCCCTCGCCCGCCACTGCGGCCGCGTTCTGATCGTCCACGAGGACACGCGCACCGGCTCGATCGGCGAGAGCCTCGCCGCCGTCATCCAGGAGGAAGCCTTCGAGTACCTCGAAGCTCCGGTGCGCATCCTCGGCGCGCTTGATACGCCCGTCCCCTACTCCCCCCCGCTCGAGGAGTTCTTCCTCCCTTCGGAAGACGATGTCGAAAGGGCGGCCCGGCTTCTCGTCGCGTACTAGGCGGCTAAACCGGGGCTTTCGTCATCCTTCGCTCTCTCCAATTTCATCCCTTCGCTCTCTCCCCATCCCTTCGCTCTCTCGCTTGTCATCCTTTCTCGGTTCTCCCCTGTCATCCTGAGCGAAGCGAAGGATCCGCTCATCCGGCCGGGGCAGATCCTTCGTCGCTCCGCTCCTCAGGATGACAGCGGGAGAAGGCCGGGAGCCGGGCACGGCCGTCTTAGAATCGCGCGGATGACCGAGACGGCGCTGCGCCGCATCCTCCACGTGGACATGGACGCGTTCTACGCGTCGGTCGAGCAGCGGGACGATCCGGTGCTGCGTGGGAAGCCCGTCGCCGTCGGCGGCGACCCGAAGGCGCGAGGCGTCGTCTGCGCGGCGAGTTACGAGGCGCGCGCATTCGGCGTGCGCTCCGCCCTGCCGATGGCGCGGGCGGTCCGGCTCTGTCCGCATCTCGTCGTCGTCCGCCCGGACTTCGCCAAGTACGGCGCGGTGTCCCGCCAGGTTTTCGAGATCTTCCGCTCCGTGACGCCGTTGGTCGAGCCGCTGTCGCTCGACGAGGCGTATCTCGACGTCACGGAGAACGCCTGGGGTCTCGCTCTCGGCATGGAAGTCGCGCGGAGGTTGAAGGAGCGGATCCACGAGGAGACGAGCCTGACGGCTTCCGCCGGGGTCGCGCCGAACAAGTTCCTCGCCAAGATCGCCTCGGGGTGGAAGAAGCCGGACGGACTGACCGTCATCGCGCCGGAAAGGGTCGAGCGATTTCTGCAGAAGCTGCCGGTGGACGCGCTCTGGGGCGTCGGGCCGAAGACCGCCGCGCGGCTGCGCGCCGCTGGAATCGAGCGGCTCGTGGACGTCCGGACGGCGGACCCGCAGACCTTGAAGAGCGTGGTCGGAAGCTACGCGGACGCCCTGCACCGGATGTCGTTCGGGGACGACCCGCGCGCGGTCAACCCCAACTCCGAGAGGAAATCGATCGGCTGCGAGAACACGTTCGCCGAGGACCTGAAGGACATCGAGGCGATCCGTCGGGAGGTCCGCGCGCTGGCGCTGCACACGGCGAGCGCGCTCGCGAAGAGGAAGATCTTCGCCAGGACCGTCACGCTGAAGCTGCGCTATTCGAACTTCGAAACGATCACCCGGAGCCACACCGAGGATCCTCCGACGTGCTCGGCGGACAGCATCGCGGCGCGTGCGGCCGCGCTTCTGGAAAAGACGGCCGCCGGTAGCCGGCACGTCCGGCTGCTCGGCGTCTCCGCCCACAACCTCTCCGAAACGGAGAAAGAAGAGGCGGTGGCCGATCCCGGGCAGGACGGCGGCGAACTCCCATTCCCGGAAAGTTCCCCGGGCGCGTCGGCCGACCAGGAGAGCTGAGAGAAGCGAAGGAGGATTCGATAGGAAGAATCAACCGGGGAGACGTCGTTCTGGCCTCTCAGCAGGGTTGACATTGTTCACTTTTAGTGTCTATATGTTCACCTATGAGAGTCGGTCGCTCTTCCCCTTTTGGCGGTTGGACGCGGACTCGCGTCCTTCTGGCCCTTCGGCTCCTGGAAGCGAGCTTCCCGAGAGAACTCGCCAGAGTTCTGGACGCACCTCCCTCCGGAGTGCTCAAGGCGCTCCGTAGCCTCGAGCTCGACGGGCTCGTCGTGGGCCGAAACGTCGGGCGAACTCGCCTCTTTCAGATCAATCCCCGCTACTTTGCCTTCGACGACCTCAACCGGTATCTCTGGCGCCTGACAGAGCCGGACGACGAGCTGAGAGAGCGTGTGGCGCGTCTGCGAAGGCGGCCGAGGCGGACCGGCAAAGCGCAGTGAAGATCACGAAGCGATCGAGCGCTCGCGACGTGGCCCTCGCAGTGGCGACGGCCCTCGAAGAAAACGGACTGCGCGCCGTTCTCTCAGGAGGCGGGTGCGCCTCAATCTATACCGCGGGTCTGTACCAGTCGGTGGATCTCGACTTCATCATCGAAGGGCCCGGGACACAGCAACAACTCGACGACGCGATGGCCTCAGTCGGATTCAAGCGGCAGGCCAATCAATACCTTCATCCTCACGCCCGCTACTACGTGGAGTTTCCCCCTGGCCCTCTCGGCATCGGCGCAGATTACCGAATCGAGCCCGTTGAGCTGCGTGCCCATGGCGGGCGACTGTTTCTACTCTCCGCGACGGATTCGTGCCGCGATCGCCTCGCCGGTTTCTATCACTGGAACGACCGGCAGGGCCTCGACATCGCCGTCCGGATTGCGGCCCGGCAGGAAGTGGACATGGAAATGATCAGAGCCTGGAGCGAGCGGGAACGCGCGGTGCCGCGGTTCGAGGCCTTCCTGGCAGAGCTCGAGCGTTTTCGTCGGCGATCCCGCCGCAAGCCCAAACGAAAGTAATTCCCTATCGTCTCTGGAAAAGGAGCAGGGCGGCGACGAGGAAGCCGATGAGGACGACGGCGGCGCGCGCTTTTTCCTTGCCGATCTTGCGGGCGAAGCCGGCGCCGGCGTAGCCGCCGGCGATCGCGCCGGCGATCATGATGAGCGCCGCCGGCCAGTCCACGGCGCCGCGGAAGATGAAGTAGCCGGCCGCGAGGCCGTTGATGCACATGCCGAAGAAGTTCTTCACGCCGTTGGCGGCGTGGATGTCGGAGAGGCCGAGGAACCCGAGGACCGCGAGCATCAGGATCCCGATACCCGCCCCGAAGTAGCCGCCGTAAACACCGACGCCGAACTGAAAAATGAGCGCCGTCGCGAGACGCCCGGGCGAGCGGCCGCCTCCCTCGCGGCCGGTCTTCTGCGACCAGCGCGCGACGGCGCCCTGCACCATGAAGAGGACCGTCGCGAAGAGGATGAGGAACGGCGCGAGCCCGGCGAAGGTCTTCACCGGCGTGCGGAGAAGGAGCACGGCGCCGAGCGCTCCTCCGACGAGACTCGGCAGGAAGAGAGTCTTCAACCACTCACGGTTCTGCGCGACCTCGCGCCGGTAGCCGAAGAGGCTGGCCGCGGCGCCCGGCCACAGGGCGACCGTCGAAGTCGCGTTGGCCGTGATGGCGGACTCGCCCACGAAGAGGAGCGCCGGATACGTGAGGATCGTGCCGCCCCCCGCCATTGCGTTCATGACGCCGGCCCCCGCGGAGGAGGCGACGAGCAGTCCGATCTGACCGGCGTTCATGTTGCAGCGCGCATTCTATCGGCGCCCGGGGGCCGGCCGCGGTCTAGACTCTCTCTCGATGGCCGCGGACCGCCGGAAAGAGACGCTCACGCTCGCGCGGGAGATTTCCGCGCCCCCCGAACGGGTCTTTCATGCCCTGACGGACCCCGAAGAGCTGATGAAGTGGTGGGGCGCGAAGGGAACGATGACGGGAGCGCACGTCAACCTCCGGCCGGGGGGCGAATACCGCTTCGAGTTCCTCGGCCCGCAAGGAGCGGTGGCGTGGGTCCGGGGGCAGTACCAGGCCGTCGAGCCTCCCTCGCGAGTCGTCATGACCTGGTTCAACTCGAAGTACTCAGATCTGCGCAACTCCGTCGAGATCCGGCTGGACGCCGCGCCCGGTGGTACCCGCCTGACGCTCCTCCACGGAGGGCTTGCGGGGCGGCCTGATGAGTATGCGGACTACGAGAAGGTGTGGCCGGAGGTGCTTGGGTATCTCGGGAGCTACTTCGGGTAGGACGGCTAAACCGGCGCCCTCACCCCTGCCCTCCCCCGAAGGAAGAGGGCAAATAAAAAACCGGCCCGCATCCCCACCAGATGCGGGCCGGCCAAAAAGAGCTCAGCGCTTGTCGATAGGAACGAAAGCCCTCTCTTCCGCCCCGACGTAAACCTGACGCGGCCGGGCGATCTTCTGCTCCGGGTCCGCCAGGAGCTCCTGCCACTGCGCGATCCAGCCGGACGTGCGCGGGATGGCGAAGAGCACCGTGAAGGCCGCGGTCGGCATGCCGATCGCCTGGTAGATGAGACCCGAGTAGAAATCGACGTTGGGATACAGCTTCCTCTTGACGAAGTAGTCGTCCTGCAGCGCCACCCGCTCGAGCTCGAGCGCGATGTCGAGCAGCGGGTTCCTTCCGGTGACTTCGAACACCTCGTCCGCCATCTTCTTGATGATCGTGGCGCGCGGGTCAAAGTTCTTGTACACGCGGTGGCCGAAGCCCATGAGGCGCTTCTCGCCCTTGCCTTCCTTGACTTCCTTGATGAACGTCGGAACGTTGTTCTTCGATCCGATCTCGGCGAGCATCTTCAGGACCTCTTCGTTCGCTCCGCCGTGGAGCGGGCCGTAGAGGGCCGCCGCCGCGCCGGCCACCGAGGAGTACGGATCCGCGTGCGAGGAGCCGATCGACCGCATCGCGTTGGTTCCGCAGTTCTGCTCGTGGTCCGCGTGGAGGATGAAGAGAACGTCGAGCGCCCTCGCGATGGCCGGGTTCGGCTTGTACGTCTCCGACGGCATCTTGAAGAGCATGTTCAGGAAGTTCTCGGTGTACGACAGGCTGTTGTCCGGGTACACGTACGGCATCCCCATGCTGTGGCGATACGCGAAGGCCGCCAGCGTGGGCATCTTGGCGATCAGGCGGAAAGCCTGCTTCTTGCGCGACTCGGAGTCGAAGATGTTGTGCGCGTCCGGGTAGAACGTGGACATGGCCGCCACGGTCGCGATCAGCATCCCCATCGGATGCGCGTCGTAGTTGAAGCCGTCCATGAACTTCTTCAAGGACTCATGGATCATCGTGTGGAACGTGATGTTGCGTTCCCAGTCCTGGTACTGCTGCCGGTTGGGCAGCTCGCCCTGCAGGAGCAGGTACGCCACCTCGAGGTACGTGCAGTTCTCGGCGAGCTGCTCGATCGGGTACCCGCGGTAGCGCAGGATCCCCTTGTCCCCGTCGATGAACGTGATCTGGCTCTTGCAGGAGGCCGTGTTCATGAACGCCGGGTCGTAGGTCATCATCCCGAAGTCATCGGGTTTGACCTTGATCTGCCGCAGGTCCATCGCGCGGATGGTTCCGTTGGTGATCGGGAGCTCGTAGACCCTTCCCGTCCGGCGATCCGTGATCGAGAGTGCGTCCACCTTCTGCGCTGCGACTTCTTTTTCCATGGTTTTCGACAATTCCATTTCCGCTACCGTCATCGGCACTCCTTTTCCGCTCTCGCGGCGAAAGCAGGAGTTGCCCGGCGAGAGCGCGATTATATTGACGACATAAGCGCTGGCGCGAATGAGCAATTTGAACCATTTCCGCTGCCTGCGAAGTGCTTTTGTTTCAAACCGTTACCGGCCGCCGGGGCTCTCCTGTAACCTTCTGACATGGAGAGCCTCCAGGACCGCTACGCCCCGAAGAACCGCTGCTTCGGCTGCGGGCCGGCCAACGACAAAGGGCTTCGAATCAAGAGCTTCGTCGCGGAGGACGGCGACGAGGTCGTGGCGGAGTGGCGGCCGGAGAAGCACCACGAGGCGTTCGATGGAGCGTTGAACGGCGGCATCACCGCGGCCTTGCTCGACTGTCACAGCAACTGGGCGGCGACCTACCACCTGATGAAGGCCTCGGGCGCAGAGACGCCTCCCAGCACCGTCACGGCCGATCTCCACGTGACCTACAAGAGGCCAACGCCGACGGACGGTCCCGTGACGCTCCGGGCGCGAGTCGTCGAATCGCTCGCGGACCGCGCCACCGTCGAAGCGACGCTCGAAGCCGGCGGCCGAATCACGGCGACCTGCCGAGCCACCTTCGTCGCCGTCCCGGAAGGCCATCCCGCCTTCCATCGCTGGTGAGAGCCGGGCAAGCCGTTCTCGCCTTGCAAGTCCGATGCTCGACCGGCTCGTCTCGCTCTTCTTTTCGATCCCGGGTCCCTGGGCGGTGGGCGCGGTCTTCTTCCTCGCCGCGTCCGAGACCGCGCTCTTCGTCGGGTTCCTGATTCCCGGAGAGCTCGCCGTGATCCTCGGCGGCGTGCTCGCCTCGCGCGCGCATGTCCCGCTGGCGGGAGTGCTCGCGGCCGCCGTGGCCGGACCGATCCTGGGCGACTCGATCGGCTACTCCATCGGCCGACGATACGGCGAGAACGTGACCCATGGCAGGGTCAAGAAGCGGTGGGCCCGCGCGCAGAACTGGATCAAGACGAAGGGAGCGCCGGCCGTGTTCTTCGGGCGCTTCGTGGCATTCCTGCGCTCGTTCATCCCGGCCGCGGCGGGCGCCGCGAAGATGCCGTACAGGCGGTTCCTCCCCTGGAACGCCGCTGCCGGAATTCTCTGGGGAACCGGCTCCGCGCTTCTTGGCTACTTCGGGGCGCGGGAATTCGAGACGGTCATGCGATGGACCGGCCGGGTGGGGATCGTGCTGGCTGTGGCCGCCGTCGTTCTGATCGTGGTGCTCTTCCTTTTTGTCAAACGGGCTCGGCGTCGCAGGAAGAAATAGGAGACCGCTGCGCCGATTGCGCCCTCACCAGGGGCCTTCCCCTACCACTTTCCACCTCTCACCTTCCACCTGACCTGGTGATCTCGATGTTGCCGTTGCTGTTGGTCAGGGTCATGCGGCACTTGCCGTCGCCGATCCTGCCGGTGATGCCCTCGTCGGAGAGCGTGCCGGTCGAGGTGATCGGCAGGTCGCTGCGGACCTTGCCGAAGGAGGTCCGCGCGGTCACGGTGTAGCCGCCGCTCTCGGGGATTGAGACCCGGATCGGCGCGAAGGACGTCTTCGCCGACACGTCCTGGCACGCCGCGGCGGCGGACTTGACGTCCACCGCGCCGTTCTGGTTGTCCACCTCGATGCGCCCGGCGATGCCTTCGAGAACGACCGCGCCGAAGGAAGTGCGCACGGAGGCGGCCCCCTTGATCTCGGTCGCGCGCACCGGGGAGTTGGAGTTCTCGGCCGTCAGGTCGCCGCCGATGCGCGAGACCTCGACCGGGCCGAAGGTCGTCTTGATGTAGGAGGGTCCGCCCGCGTCGGAGAGCAGGACGCGTCCGTTTCCCGAGACGATCTTCGCCCCCTTCTTCACGCGCGTCACGCGGACGTCGCCGAAGGAGCCGTTGACGTCCACCGAGCCGGAGATGTCGTTGAGCGTGATCCTGGAGTTACTGTTGGAAACGGTCGCGTCGCCGCCGATGCCTGTCGCCTCGATCTCGCCGAACTGGTTGACGAGCTTTGCGCCGCCATGAACGTCCTTGACCAGGATCCGGCCGTTGCGGTTCTCGACATCGACGGAGCCGGAGACGTCCGTCAGCTCGACGGCGCCGAACGTGTTTCGGATGCCGGCGTTGCCGGTAACCTTCCGCCCGGTGACGTGGTCGTTCGTCGCGGTGACGTTGACCCCGTTGCGCATGTCAGCGAAGGAGATTCCGCCGAAGCTCCCGGTCAGCTCGGCCCGCCCGGCGACGTTCTCGACGGAGAGCGTTCCGTTGGTGTCGCGCGCCTCGAGGTTGCCGCCGACGCCGCGGACATCGAGCCGCCCGAAGGAGGTGGCGAGCACGGCCTCCCCCTTGACGTCGGCGACCGAGACGTCTCCATTGCCGTTGGTCACCTGGCAGCGCTTGCCCACCCGGGCGACGGTGATGCGGCCGAAGCGCCCACGGACCTCCAGGTCCCCCTCCACGTTGGTCGCGCTGACCGGACCGTTGGAGTTGACGATCGTGGCGTCGCCCGCGTTGTCCACGAGCTCGACTGACCCGAAGGAGTTCTCCAGGCGCTGATTGCCCCGCCCGGCGCGCAGGGACACCTTGCCGTTGCTGTTGACGACGTCACCCGGCGCCTTCAACCCTTCCACTTCGACGTCGCCGAAGCGGTTGCGCACGGAGAGACCCGCCGCCTCGGGCATCGTGATCTCGTAGTCCACCGAGAAGGAGATGTTCCGGAAGAACCCTCCGCGCTCGTGGGGATAGTGCGTGCGCACGTTGACCCCGCCGGGAGAGGCGGTCACCTCGATCTCGATCGCGTTGGAAAACTTCTCCGCCTCGGCCCGGTCGCTCGCGGAGACGCGGATGCGGGCGTTGATGGAGACCTGGGACTCGGCGCGCGCGTGCACCCGGACCGCTCCGTTGGTGTGTTCGATGGAGAGCTTCTGCCCGGCCTTGAGCGGCAGAGCCTTCTGGAAGCTGCGCGTGACCTCCTCGCGGCCGCTGTCGGCGGCGGCGCAAGTGACGCGGGCGGCGAGCACGACGGCGAGCGCGACGCGCGACGCGAGACGGAAAAATCGGCTGCGGGCGATCATGATTTCACCTCTTTGACGACTTCTTCGAGCGTGCGCTTCTTCTCCTGGTACATGGCCAGGAGCTCCTTGCGCAGATGCGTGTTGAAACGGTTTCCTTCGAGTTGCGCGCGCAGGTCCGTGATGGCGCTGTCGAGCAGCTGCAGCTTCTCCCGGTAGCCCGCCATGACCGGCGAGTCCGGGTTCGCGATGCGCGGCTGCGCGAGCTGCGAGAGCTTGTCGATCGAGGTCAAGTAGTTCGCCTCCGCGGTCTCGACCTCCTTCAACGTCTCGTCTCCCAGGAGCGGCTCCTTCCCGAAGAAGGGACGGCTGAGCGGATCGCGCGCGGACTCGCCCGGCTTGAACACGGTGAGACCGATCATCGAGAGGACGAAGAGCGCCGCCGCGGCGGCCGCGGGGAGCCAGACCAGGCGCCGCCGCGAGGAGGGAGGCGGAGCGGTTTCGACGACATCCCGCGGCGCGGCCGCGATCGCGCGGGCGATCCGCGCGGGGAGATCCGGGCTCTCCCACTCCTTCCGGAGCGCGGGGGCCGCTTCCGAGATCTCCTTCCAGAGACGCAGCTCTCCGCGGCACGCTTCGCACAAAACGGCGTGAACCTCGAGCGCCGCGACGGCTTCCGGCCCGCGCGCGAGCGCCTTCTCGAATTTCCGGCAGGCCCCGCTCATGACGCGCCCGTCCGGGCCACGACGCCCCGCTTCCAGAGCCGGCGCTGCAACTCGCGCCGCGCCTCGAAGAGCAGCGTCTTCGACGTTCCCTCCGGAACGCCGAGGATGTCTCCGACCTCGCGATGCGAGAAGCCCTCGACCTCGAAGAGAAGGAAGGCCGCGCGGCGACGCGGATCCAGGTCCCGGACGCACGCCTCGAGGGAGAGACGCAGCGGGTGGTCGGAGGCCGGCGACGACGCCGTGCGGATCGTGTCTCCCGCCTCGTCTTCCAGCGGCGCCTCGGCCGGACGGCGCCCGCGCTTTCGCAGCATGTCGTAACAGGTGTTGACGAGCACGCGGTAGATCCAGGTCGAGAATCGCGAGGCCCCGCGGAAGGAGGCCGCTCCCCGGTAGACCTTCAGGAAGCACTCCTGGACCGCGTCCTCCGCGTCGGCCATGCCGCCGAGCAGGTTCGCCGCGACGCTCTTCATGCGCGCCCCATGCAGCTCGTAGAGGCGCTCGAAGGCAGCAACGTTGCCTGTCCGGCACTCCTCGAGGAGGCGCCCCTCGTCATCCCGCGGACCGCCCGGGAGATCCGAATCCGACAGATTCCCCTCCTTCGCAGGAAGAACGATAGGCGAACGATCCCCCAATGGCGGTCCAACTTGCACCTCTTTTCAGCCCCTTCACCCATTGAGACGCCGCCGGGGGGCGGTCGGTTTGAGAAAGGTGGTAAGTGGCAGGGGTCCGATGTCGGGGCTCGGGTCCCTACCACCTACCTCCGGCCTCCTAAAACCTTCCGGCGACGCGTTAGAGTTTGAGCTGTGAAACGCGGTGCCCTGCTGTTTCTCACGGTGGCGGTGTTGCTGCTTGCGGCGCCGCCGGCTTCCGCCCAGCGCGCTGTCTTCGTTGTGCGCCACGCCGAAAAGGCGCTGGACTCCAACGAGGCGTCCGTTCCGCTCTCGGAGGCGGGACAGGCGCGCGCCCGGAGGCTCGCGGCGATTCTCGCGAGAACCGGCGTCACGGCGATCTACTCGACCGACATGGTCCGCACACTCGAAACAGCCCGGCCGCTCGCGGAAGCGTTAAAGCTTCCGGTGTTCAAGTACGCGGCGAAGGACGCCCGGGGCAAGCCCGACCTCGCGCCGTTCGCGAAGACCCTGAAGTCCGAGCGCCCCCGCGATGTCGTCCTCGTTGTCGGCCACAGCGATACCGTGCCGCCGCTGTTGAAGGCCCTCGGCTGCGCGGAGGCGGTGGAGATTCCGGCAGACCGGTACGACGATCTTTTCGTCGTCGTTCCTTCGAAATCCGGACGGCCGACGCTCCTGCGTCTCGCCTACTGAGCGCCGGCGCGCTCGGGCCCGGCGGCTCTCGACCGGCGCTTGACTCGAAACGCCAGAGTGGAAGAATACCCGCCAGGTTTCATTTCGCGGTCTTAGAAGGAGGAAGCATGCGATTCAAATGGCTCCAGGCCATCCTGGCGGGCATCGCCATGCTCACGGTCGTGACAGGTCGCGTATCGGCGCAATCGCAGGCCACCACCGGCGTCATCGAGGGCACCGTCGTCGATGCCAGCGGGGCGTCGCTGCCGGGCGCCTCCGTGGTCATCAGGAATACCGGCACGAACTTCGAGCAGACTGCGACTACCGATCGGCAGGGACGTTTCCGGGCGCTCCAGCTGCCGCTCGGTTCCTACCGCGTGACCGTGAGTCTCCAGGGCTTCACGACCCTCGTTCGCGAGGGGCTCACCCTCGAAGTGGGCCAGACCATCACGCTCTCCTTGAAGCTCGAGGTTTCCGCGGTCCAGCAGGAAGTGAAGGTCACCGCGCAGGCGCCGGTCATCGAGAAGTCGCGCACCGAGGGAGCGACCCGGATCGATGAGAAGGCGGTCCAGAACCTGCCCAACAACGGGCATAACTTCCTCGACTTCACCAAACTCACGCCGGGCGTCACGATCGTGCAGGGCCCGGACGGAGACGAGCTCTCGATCAACGGCCAGAAGGGGATCGAGAACAACATCTCGGTCGACGGCGCGGACTTCAACAACCCCTTCTTCGGCGAGCAGCGCGGAGGCCAGCGGCCGGCCTTTACCTTCAACCTGGACGCGGTTCAGGAGGTCGTCGTCGTGGCCGACGGAGCCAATGCCGAGTTCGGCCGTTCGACGTCCGGCTTCGTCAACGTCGTGACGAAGTCCGGCACCAACGACTTCCATGGCAGCACCCACCTCTACTACAAGAACCAGTCTTTCGCCGCCCGCCCGCAGAAGGCGGACGGCAGCACGGACCCCAGCTTCGATTTCAACCAGGGACAACTCGGTGCGACGCTCGGGGGACCGATCCAGAAGGACTCGCTCTTCTTCTTCCTGGCCTTCGACGGCCAGCGCGCTCGCTCGACCAAGCAGACCGATCCCAACCGGATCGAGCAGCGCGTCGTGGACGCGTTCGCCGGGCTCGGCAGCCCGAACGAGAACGGCCCGATCGAGCGCTCCAACGACGCCCGCGTCTTCCTCGGCAAGATTGACTGGCAGATCAACTCCCGGAACCTCGCGACCGGGCGCTACAACTACACCTGGTCGGATCAGAACAACGGCACGTTCGACGTGGACTCGTGGGGACGCAGCGCCAACGCGGACGAAAAGGACTACTCCAACGCCGGCACGGCGTCGCTGTTGAGCACGTTCTCCGGCGTGCTCTCCAACGAGTTCCGGGCTCAGTGGGCCAGGGAGGAGCGGCCTCGCCCCTACAACGGTCCACTGATCAACGGACAGGACCGCCCGCTGCCCGACACCGCGTTCGACTTCGTGAAGAGCTATCGATTCGGAGAACCGTTCTTCATCCCGGTCGATTATCACGACACACGCCTGCAGTTCGTGGACAACGTCTCCTACCAGATGGGACAGCACACGTTCAAGGCGGGGCTCGAGTACAACGAGGTGGCCTCTTCGCAGACATTCCGCGGTTTCGAAAACGGCCGCTACATCTTCAGCTCGACCGACGGCTTCCTGAACTACCTGCACAATCCCCATTACGTCGAGTGCTCGACGAGCGCCACCGGGTTTACGACGACGACCTCGGCCAACGGCACGTGCCCCGCGTCGGCGCCCTTCATCGTCGGCCCCGTTCTTCTCTATCTCCAGCAGGTGGGGGTCGGAGGGCTGACGGCGGACCAGGCCGGAACCCAGAAGATCGTGCAAAAAGAGCCGGCCTTCTTCATCCAGGACGTGTGGCAGCCAATGCCGAACCTGACGATCCAGGCAGGGATTCGCTGGGAAGCGGAAATCGAGCCGGACCTGATCACCCCGAAGGACCAGCTGTTCTACGCCCCGTTCATCGGCAAGACGGTCAAGGGGCAGGAGTTTCCGGGAGACGGAACGATCCCCTCGGACTACAAGATGTGGCAGCCGCGATTCGGGATTTCCTGGGATCCCAGGAACGACGGCAAGACGGTCTTCCGCGGCAGCGCCGGCATCTTCTACGGAAGGGTCCCCGGCCTGACGCTCGCTTCTTCCCGCTCGACCGACGGCACGCGCGGCCAGTCGCTCTTTCGCGACAGCGCTCTCACGCCCATCCTGGGACCGGTCCCCGCCTATCCCAACCTGATCCCGCAATCCGATGTTGGCAGCCCCTTCGACCCCGGCGTGTTCGTCTTCGACAAGAACTTCCAGAATCCTCGGACTGTATCCGCGAGCCTCTCCGCGGAGCGCGAGGTCATGCCGGGCATCGGAGTTCTGCTGAAGTACAACTACGCCAAGGGGGACCACATCACCCGTTTCGTGGATCGCAACGCCGCGGAGCTGGGCGCCCCCTGGGGAACGGGCATCGGCGCGGGCGGCAGCAACGGCCTCGGCAGTCTGACCACGGTCGAATCGTCCGCCCACAGCAAGTACTGGGGCTGGACGCTCGGCGTCAGCAGGCGCTTCGCCGACCGGTACGGCTTCCAGATCAACTACACCTACTCCAAGGACAAGTCCGACGATGACAACGAGCGAGATCCGTTCACGTTCCGCTACGCTTTGATCCACGAGGACCCGTCCGATCCAAACGCCGAATTCTCGAAGGAGTGGGGTTACTCCGACCGGGATCAGCGCCACCGCATCAACGCGTGGTTCCTCTGGCTGGCGCCCGGCGACGTCGCCGCGAACTTCCGCTATTCCTATCGCTCCGCGCAGCCCCTGGACGTGACGGCGGCCGGCGTCGCGACGAACACCCCGCAGGATCGGATCAACCCGGACGGCACCGTGACGCGGCGCAACCTCGGACGCAAGGACAATCAGTTCTCGTCGCTCGATCTGCGGCTCTCGCGCCCCTTCGACGTCTCGGGGTTCACGCTCGAGCCGAGCATCGAGGTTTTCAACATCTTCAACAGCAAGAATCTCCACAGGCCCGAGGTGACCAACCTGATCTTCAATTTCGACGGCACCGTTCAGAGCGGCGCCGGCGACCCGCGGCAGTTTCAGCTGGGTGTTCGGGTGCTCTTCTAGAGAAGGCATCGTTGAACCGTCGCGGCCGGACGCGAGTCCGGCCGCTTTTCTTTCATGACGGCCGCTCACACCGGGGTCCTCGATGGCGCAAGACGGTGAACGGCGTGTGAGCGGTCCGCGCTGGTTCCGCGCGGGGGATGCGAACGCGTTCTTCGCGCTGATGTTCGACAACGTCGCGAACCTCGTCATCCTGACGGCTGTCCTCGTCGGCGCGTTCCACTTCCCCCGGGAGATCGTGCTCTACCGGATGGTCCCGGGCACCGCGGTCGGCGTGCTCGTGGGAGATCTGATCTACGCCGCGATGGCGCGGCGACTCGCGCGCCGGACCGGGCGCACGGACGTGACCGCGATGCCGCTCGGCATCAACGCGCCGAGCGTCTTCGGAATGTCGTTCGCGGTGCTGGGGCCGGCGTACCTGGCGACGGGCGACGCGGTGCTCACCTGGAAGATGGGGATGGCCGTGACAGTCCTGCTCGGCCTCGTCAAGACGGGTCTCGCGCTGGGAGGCAACGCGGTGCGCCGCGCCGTGCCGCGGGCCGCGCTCCTCGGATCGATCGGAGGAGCCGGGATCGCGCTCATCGGTCTGCTTCCCCTGCTCAAGGTCCTCGCCAATCCGATCGTCGGCTTCATCGCGTTCGGCGTCATCCTGGTGACGCTGCTGGGAAGGATCCGCCTGCCGTGGGGCCTCCCTGGCGCGTTCGCCTCCGTGCTCCTCGCCGTGGCCGTCTCGTACCTTCTGTCGGCGGCGGGCGTTCACGGCCTCTTCCCCGCGGCCTCCTTCGAAGCCTCGCGCAACCTCCATGTCGCGATCCCGTGGCCGAGCCTCGCCTTCCTCGGAGGGCTGTCGCTCGCGTGGGGATACCTGCCGATCGCGCTCCCGTTCGCCGTCGCGACGATCGTCGGCGGAACGGACAACACCGAGAGCGCGGCCGCGGCGGGCGACGAGTACGACACGCGCGCGATCCTCGCCACGGAAGGGCTCGCGACGCTCGCGGCCGGAATCTGCGGCGGCGTCGTCGAGAGCACGCCCTACATCGGGCACCCGGCCTACAAGAAGATGGGAGCCGGCGCCGGCTACGCCGTGGCGACCGGCCTCTTCGTCGGCCTGGGAGGCGTGCTCGGCTACCTTCCCTTCCTGATCGACTGGATCCCGGCGGCGGCCGTTGCGCCGATCCTGATCTACATCGGCCTGGAAGTCCTCGCCCAGGCCTTCACGGCCACGCCGGCGCGCCACGGCGCCGCGGTGTCGCTCGCGGTCCTCCCCTCGCTCGCGTTCCTGATCTCGCTCGAGGTCGGCGCGCTCGTTCCTCCCGGGGGATCGCTCTCGGGAGAGCTCGCGGAGACGGTCGGGACGCTGAAGCTCCTCGCGAGCGGCTTCATCATCACGGCGCTCCTCTGGGGCGCGGCCGCGGCGGAGTTGATCGACGGGCGCTTCGTCCGGAGCGGGATCTATTTCTTCGCCGCCGCCGTCCTCTGCCTCTTCGGCGTCATCCACTCGCCGGCCGCGCAGGGCACGCTCTTTCTTCCCTGGCAGGGCGGTGCGACGTCGCTCCAGCTCGCGGCCGGCTACGCCGTCCTCGGCTCGATCGTGCTCGTTTCCGCCCGCAGCCGCCGGAGCCCGTCCGTCGAATGATGGGGGCCGGTCCAGAGGCGTCCCGCCGCCGGGGCTCAAGCACGGCTCGAACAGGCACGGTGCAGCCCGGAGGCGACGGCGTTGCCCGGCAGCGGCCCTGTCCGAGGGCACACACCGCGAACTCGGGTTAGCGAAGCTGTTCCTGTGCCCTCGGACCGGAGCGGCGGCCAGGAGGTTCTTCGTGCGGCCAGCCGCCGCGTGCCGCAGAGGGCAACGACGGCGACTCCGGGCGGATTCTCCGCGACGAAGTCTCCGGAGTGGGAACAACGTCCGTCAGCGCCGGACCGAGAGCTCCTCATAGGCGATCAGGGGGTTGGTCAGGCCGAGCGCCAGGCCCTGCACTTCGGGCCGGGCGAAGCAGCCGACCTGGTCGTGGAAGAGGGGAACGAGAAGCGCCTCTTTCGCGATGAGCTCTTCGACCTCCCGGTAGATCGCATGGCGGACCCTCGGGTCCGTTTCGCTCCTTCCGCGTTCGATCAACGGATCGATCCCGGCGTCTCCCCAGTAGCGGCCGAGGAATCCCTCCTGGGAATGGAGGATGCCGTGGACGAAGGTGTCGGCGTCGGGATAGTCGGCCCCCCAGCGGCCGATGATAAGGTCCGCCGTCTCGTTCTGCCGCGACTCCATGTACTCCGCCATTGTCGAGCCGGCGGAGCGGATCGTGTAGCCGACGTCCCGGAACGCCTGTGTGATCTCCTCGAGCATGGCCGCGTACTCGCTGAAGAAAACCGGGTGGATCGCGGCGAGGAGCTCGACGGACTCCCTCGAGACCGTCTGCATGACTTCGCTGCCGGAGGAGGCGGCGCTCCCCTTCGGCGTCTGCCGGGAAGCCGGCGACGGCGAGTAGCCGAGGAGGCCCGGCGGGATGACGCCGTGGGCCGGAATGGCATGGCGCCCGAGGGAACGGCGCACCGCGGCGGGAACGTCGAGGGCCTGTGCGAGCATGCGGCGCACCGAGATGTCCTTCAGGAAACCGCGGCGCCGGTTGAACGCGATGAAATACGTCTGCAGCCGCGGGGTCTCCCGGTACCCGGAGGCGAAGCGCGTGTCGTGGCGGAAGGTCTCCGCGTCGGCCGGCAAGAGGTCGTAGGCTAGCGAGAGGCGGCCGGCCAGGAACTCGTCGCGGATCTCCTCGGGCGAGACGCCGAAGCGAAAGACGATTCCTTCGCTCTTGGGGTATCCCTCGCGCCAGTAGTGCGGGTTGCGCTCGAGCTCCAGCCGCCGCCCCGGCTCGAAGGAGACGACGCGGAAGGGGCCCGTGCCGATCGCGCCCTCCCGCTGGCTCCCGCCGACGTCGCGCGTCCCCTCCGGGACGATCCCCGTCGCCCCGTAGGAGATCAGCGCCGGGAAGAAGGAGACCGGCTTCTCGAGCTCGATGACGAATTCGGAGGGGGAAAGGATCCGGAAGCCTTCGAGGTCGCTCGCTTCTCCCGAGAGGATCCGCTTGGCTCCGCGGACGGGAGAAAGGAACCAGCGGGACTCGCTCTCGCGGTTGGCGAGGAGGCGCTCGTAGGAGTGGCGCACGTCCCGCGCGGTCAGGCGACGGCCGTCGTGGAATCGCACGCCCGGCCGCAGCCGGAAGCGGAATCGCATCCCATCGGCCTCGGGCGTGACCTCCGAGGCGAGCCAGGGAACGATGCGCGCGTCCTGGGTCGCCCGCGTCAGCGTCTCGAAGATCGACGGCAGGACTTCCGTCTGCTCGACGGTCGCGCAGAGGGACGGATCGAGACTCCGCACGACGCCGGCGACCGGAGCCTGGAGGACTCCGCCGCCCGCCTGCCGCTCGGAACCGGCCTCTCCCCGCGCCTCGGCCTTCCCGACCTCGGCGTAGTTGACGTACGGGGCGGTCGAGCGAAGCTGCAGACCGCGCACGCGGGGGCTCGCGATGCGGTAGTCCACGTCGTGGAAGAGAGGAACGAGAGCGGCCGAATCGAGCACGAGGCTCTCGAACCGGCGGTAGAGGCTCTCCCGGGCCGCGGGGCGGCTCTCCCGGCGCGCCTCCTCGAGAATTCGGTCGGCTTCCGGCGAGGAGTAATAGCCGCGAAGCCGGCCGTTGCCGGAGTGGAAGAGCGTGAAGGTGAAGTTGTCCGGATCGTCGTAGTCGGCGATCCACCGTCCAAGCCAGACGTCGATGCCGGGATCACCGTGCCAGGAGGCGAGGTACTCCCCCATCGTCTTCGTCGCGGCCGTGACCTCCACGCCGACGTCCGCCCAGATGCGGAAGAGCGCCTGCGTGAGCGTCGCGTACTGGTCGAGCAGGATCGGATGGATCGCGGCGGAGAGCTTGACGGGGAGCGGGAGGCCGCAGGAGCGGATCGCCTCGACCGCTTTCTCGCGTTCCGGGTGCGCCTGCCGCCGCCCCGCGTCGTGGCCGAGGATCCCGGGCGGGAGAAGCCCCGTCGCCGGAAGCGCGAAGCGCCCGAGCGCGCCCCAGACGAAGTCCTGCGTGCGCAGCGCGTGCGCGAGCGCCTGCCGGAGCGCCGTGTTGCCTCCGGCTGCGGTCGCCGAGTTGAAGAGCGCGAAGTAGGTGTTCTTCTTCGGCGTCTCGACCAAGCCCGCGCGGAATTTCGGCTCCCGCACGATCGCCTCGAGGTCCCTTGGCAGCAGATCGCGCGCGAGGTCGAGCTCCCCCGACTTCAGGCCGGACGCGATCGCGGAGGCGGAAAGCCCGGCGTGGAACTCGATCGCGTCGAGCTTCGCCGGTGTGTCCTTCCAGTAGCGCGGGTTTCGCTCGAGGACGACGCGCTGGTGCGACTGCTCCGTGATTCGGAAGGGACCCGTGCCGAGGAGCTTCGAAGAATCTCCCTCCGGGGCGAGCGCGATCGAGGTCCTGCCGTCGGTCAGGAAGGCCGGGAAAACGGGGAGGGAGCCGGTCAGGCGGATCTCGACGCGGTCCTCGGAAGGCGTCTGGATCCCGGAGACGCCGGGAGCCTTTCCCTCCAGATGCTCCGCCACTCCTTCGATCGACACGAAGGCCGCGGGCGTCGCCTCGCGCGATGTGCGGATCGAACGCTCGAGCGAGGCCTTGACGGCCGGCGCCGTCAGGGGCGTGCCGTCGGAGAAGACGATTCCGCGCCGCAGCTCGAGCCGCACGGTGCGTCCTCCGTCCTCCGGCGACCAGCGCTCGCACAGGAGCGGCACCAGGCCCCCCTGCGGGTCGGTGGTCACGAGGGTCTCGAAGACACTTCCCAGGACCTCATGCTCCTCGGTCGTCTGGTACGCGCCGGGATCGGTCGTCAGGATCGGATTGGCCATGGCCACGGCGAGGCGGCCTCCCCGCGGGATCTCTTCTTCCTTCTCCCTTTCCGCCGGGGCCAGGCGCTCGAGCTCGGCGAGGTACGCTGCCGCCTTCGCGGAATCTCCGCGGAGATTCGCGACGGTCGCGCCGAGCGAGAGCAGCTTCGCGCGCTCGGCGACCTTCCCTCCCGACGGCGTCGTCTCGATGCCGCGCTCGACCCAGCGGCGTGTCTCTTCGACGCGGCGCTCCTGCCACGCCGTCTCCGCCGCGAAGAGAATCGCCCCGGCGCTCTTCTCGGCGAGCTTCTCTCTCTCGAAGACCTTCGCCGCCGCCTCGGCTTCCCGCAGCGCGCCGTCGGCGTTGCCGGCCATGCGGTGCGCGCGGGCCACGAGCAGCCGCGCCTCCCCCTCGAGCGCCCGATCTCCCGTCCACTCCTCGTCCTCCAGGAACTCCAGCACGTCTTCGCCGCGCGGATCGCTTCGTCCGCGCTGAACGCGGCGAGCGACTTTTCCGCGAGCTTCAGCCCGTATTCGACGGTCTTCTCGGGCACGTCGGCCTGCGAGAAGTGGTGGACGAGATCGGGATAGACCCTCTCGAGCCTCCCGGCGTAGCGCGCCTCGAGGATCTCGGCGTACTTGCGGTGAAGGGAGCGTCGCTTGCGGCGCGAGAGCGCGGCGTAGAGAACTTCGCGGACGATCCCCGAGGCGAAGGCCAGGCGGTCCCCTCGGGACTCGCGCTCCTCCTCCAGGATTCCCTCGCGCACGATCGACTCGACCGAGTCGTCGAGTCTTTTCGCCCCCTCCGTCAGCGTCTCGAGGTCGCGGAAATCGAAGCTCCTTCCGAGGACCGAGGCGACGGAGAGAAGCTCTCTCATTTCCTCGGGGAGCCGCTCGATCCGCTTCTCGACGGCCTGCTGGATCGTCGCCGGCAGGGCGTCGGCCGACAGCGCCTCGCCGCGCGCGAAGGCGAGCGCTCCGCTCTCGTCCTTCGCGATTCCCCCCGAGTCCACGAGCGAGCGGACGAGCTCCTTCGTGAAGAAGGGATTTCCCTCGGTCGCCTCGCGCAGGCGCAGCGCGAGCGAGTCGGAGACCCGGTTCGTTCCCGCGACCGACTCTACCAGCGCGCGATGCTCCGAGGCGGAGAACGGCGGAAGCGTCACGGAGAGGAAGCGCGGGTCGTCCGCGAAGGAATCGAGCATGCGCGTCAGCGGATGACGCCGGTCGATCTCGGTCTGTCGGTAGCTGCCGACGACGAAGGTGGGCGTGGGCCCCAGGCGTCGCACGATGTACTGGAGGGCCTCGATCGAGACTTCCGCGCCGTGGAGGTTCTCCAGGATCAGGACGAGGGGCTTGCCTCCCCCCATCCGCGTGATCGTGCGAGCGAGGAGCTCGAAGATCTGGATCTTGTCCTCGGCCTTCCGTTCGGCGGGCGTCGTCCCGAGTTTGGAGTCGCCGCTCGCGGCCGCGCGCAGCTCGGAGATCTCGGTCAGGAGCGGGAAGAGCGAGAGCAGCTCCGGCGCGATGTCGGAGAAGTCGGGGCGCTCGGCGGAGCTTCCCGGGTCGCGCCCGCGGAAGTAGTCCTGGATCAATTCGCAGAAGCCCTGGTACGAGAAGGCCCGGTCCTGCTCGACGAAGCGGCCGTAGAGGACGCGGATCTTCCGCACGCTGGCGAGCTTCTTCAGCTCCTCGAGAAGGCGCGTCTTGCCGATCCCCGGCTCTCCCGCCACGACGGCGAACTGGCAGTCTCCCCCGATCGCGGCGTTCATCCGGTGCTGCAGTTGCCCGAACTCCTTCTCGCGGCCGATGAAGGCCGACTGCGGCGGGCGCTGGATCACGCGGGAAGCCGTCAGGACGACGGAGCGGGAGAACTCGTCGCTCTGCAGCATCGCGCGCTGGCGGCGCAGCGCTTCCGAGACGTGACTGGCGCGCTGCGGGCGCTTTGCCGGGTCCTTCTCGAGGCAATGCAGGACGACCTGCTGCAGCTCCTCCCGGACCTCGGCGCCGAGCGCGCGCGGAGGCTGCGGGACTTCATGGACGATGCGGTAGAGGATCGACTGCACTTCTCCGGAGAAGGGAGGCTCTCCCGCCAGGCACTCGTAGACGACGGTGCCGAGCGAGTAGATGTCCGTGCGGCCGTCGAAGGCGCGCGCGCCGACCTGCTCCGGCGAGAGGTACGCGACCGTCCCGATGAGTGTCCCGGTCTTCGTCAGGCGCGACTCGGTCGTCATGTGCGCGAGGCCGAAGTCCATGACGCGGACGCGCACGCCGTCGCCGTTGCCGCGCGCGACCATGATGTTCTCCGGCTTGATGTCGCGGTGGATGATGCCGCGCGAATGGCTGTAGTCGAGCGCGTCGGCGACCTGAATCGCGAGGTCCACGACCTCGCCCAGGCGCAGCGACCCTTCCCAGAGCAGGTGCCGCAGGTTCGTCCCGGTGACGAGCGGCATGACGAAGAAGAGGCAGCCCTCGTGCCGGCCCAGGTCGTAGATCGGGACGATGCCCGGATGGTCCATCTGCGCGACGATCTGGGCCTCGCGCTGGAAGCGTTCCTCGGTCTCCGGCGTCAGCTCCACCGAGGAGACGACCTTCACGGCGACCTCGCGGTTCAAGAGCGGATCACGCGCCCGGTAGACGACCCCCATCCCGCCCCGGCCGAGCTCGGCCAGGACTTCGTACCGCTCGGCGAGTCTGGTGCCGATCAACCGTGTCTCCTAGTTGCCTCTTCGTTGCCTCTGATCAGTCGAGCCCTTGAGGTTATCAGTTTTGCCCTCGACCTTGTCGGTGAGCAGGGATGCGCGGTGTCCCTCTCTCTGACGAGTCTGGCGGAAAACTCGCCCCGGAGCCGGCGTCGTTCCCCTCCGTCGGCACGCGCCGGCCTGCCGCAAATGGGACCAACCGGCCGGCGCTGAGGTTCCTCGCAGTCTCTGCGCGGTGCCGGCCGCGGCGTTCCATGCTCGTCACCCATCACCGACTCCGGGAAACGCCGCCGGCTCCGGGGCTCACACTCCGGCTTTTTGCCGAGGTGGAGCCCCGGCGGCGGGCCGCCTCCCGTAGGAGGCGATGAGCGAAGGAGCACACCGCAGAGCAACTGTCGCCTCAGTGCGCCTGCGACTGAGCGACCAGCGACGGCCCGGAGCTCCAAGTCGCGGCCGGGCCGTCGCGTGCCGACGAGGGAGGCGGACCGACGCCGGGGCGGATAAAACTAGAACGCCATTGAAGTGTCCTGGCTCGTTACCCCGTTACCAACCGACGGGCTTGCCTTTGTTCTGGTCGTCGAGCCACTTCTGGAGAGGGGCGAAGTAGTCGCGGATCGCGGTGGCGTCCATCTGGCGCTGACCGGTCAGGGCCTCGAGGGCGTCGGGCCAGGGGCGGGAAAGGCCCATCGAGAGCATCGCGTTGAGTTTTTTCCCCGCCGCCTTGTTGCCGTAGATCGAGCAGCGGTTCAAGGGGTCCGTGCAGCCGGCGGTCTTCGCCAGCGCGCGGTGAAACTGGAATTGCAGGATATCGGCCAGGAAGTAGCGCATGTACGGGACGTTGGCCGCGACGTGGTACTTCGCCGCGGGATCGAAGTCCTGCTCGCTGCGCGGCACCGGCGCGACGATCCCCTGGTACTTCTGGCGCAGCTCCCACCACGCCCAGTTGTAATTGGCCGGCGTCACCTCGCCGGAGAAGACCTTCCAGCGCCACTCGTCGATCACGAGGCCGAACGGGAGGAACGCGATCTTGTCGAGCGCCTTCCTGAGCAAGAGGCCGATGTCCTTGGACGTGTCGGGCGCCTTCGCGAGAAGGCCGAGACGGACCAGGTACTCCGGCGTGACGGAGAGCGCGATCGTGTCGCCCACCGCCTCGTGGAAGCCGTCGTTGGCGCTGTCGCGGAAGAGGACGGGCTGGGTGTTGTAGGCGCGCTGGTAGAAGTTGTGTCCGAGCTCGTGGTGGACCGTCGCGAAATCCTCGTCCGTGATGTCGATGCACATCTTCAGCCGCAGGTCATTGACCGCGTCCACGTCCCAGGCGCTCGCGTGGCAGACGACCTCGCGGTCGCGCGGCTTGGTGAAGAGCGAGCGCTCCCAGAACGACTTGGGGAGCGGATCGAAACCGAGGGAAGTGAAAAATCCTTCGCCGTACCGGACCATCTGGAGCGCGTCGGTCTGCCGCGACTTCAGGATCTCCGTCAGGTCGAAGCCGGGGTCGGCGTCCTTCGGAGCGACGAGAGGATAGATGTTCTCCCACCCCTGCGCCCACATGTTGCCGAGAAGATGCGCCGGGATCGGGCCGGTCGTGGGGACCGCGTCGCCGTACTTCTCCCGCAGCTTCCACCGCACGTATGCGTGGAGCGAGAGGTAGAGCGGCTTGACCTGCTCCCAGAGGCGGTCGAGCTCCGCGGGAAAATCTCCGGGCGGCATGTCGTATTTCGACCGCCACATCGCGCCCGTGTCGGCGAACCCGAGCTCCCGAGCCCCCTTGTTCGCGAGCTCGACATAACGAGCGAACTCCTTGCGCAGCGGAGGCGCGATCGAGTGCCAGCCGCGCCAGACGTCGAGGAGCTCCGCGGGGTCGCGGCTGTTCGCCATGATCTTCGTGATGTCTTCGAGGTCGAGGCACTTCTCCTTGCCCGGGGGGCAGTACTTTCCTTTGCCGTACGCCCCTTCCATCGCCGCGGTGATGCGGGTCAGCTCCTCGCTCTCCTTCGGATTGGAGGGAGCGGCGAGCGTCAGGGAGAGCTTCAGGAGCTTCATCTTGCGGGCGAGGTCCGCGGGGAGCTTCACCTTGTCGAAGCGCGTGGCTTCCTTGGCATAGGCGATCGTCGCCGCGATCAGGCGCTCGTTGGCTTGCGCCGCCAGGATCTCCGTGTCGTCGGTGATGAACGTGGACTGGACCCAGCTCGCGCGGCCGGCGTCGGTCGAGAGCGCCAGGAGTTTCTTCTCCGCCCCGTCGAGGAATGCCTTCGCGCCGGCCGCCGGCGCGGGAGCGGCCTTCTTCTTAGCGGGCACGGCGGAAAGAACTGCGGGCAGCACAGTCAGGGCCGTCAGGAAGAGAATCGCATTTCGTTTCATTCTTCACTCCAAGTTCTCCAGTCCCCCGACTCTAATGGATTCGCGGCCGATGGCCATGAGGCGTCCTCCTCATCGGGCGAGCGGCGGGCGGCCCGAGGGCCGCTCCCACGGGAACGATGCCGAGCGCGGGACCCTTCAGGACGTCTTCGCGCTCTTCTCCGCGGCGATCCAGGCGTCGATCCTCGTCTCGAGGACATCGAGCGGCAGGGCGCCGGCGCCGAGCACCGCGTCGTGGAATCGCCGGATGTCGAACCGCGCGCCGAGCGCCTTCTGCGCGCGCTCGCGCAGCTCCAGGATCTTCAACTGCCCGATCTTGTAGGCGAGCGCCTGTCCCGGCCACGAGATGTACCGGTCGGTCTCGCTCTGGACCTCGACCTCGTCCACCGCCGAATGGTCGTGGAAGAACTTCACGACCTGCTCGCGAGTCCATCGCTTGTAGTGGAAGCCGGTGTCCACGACGAGGCGGATGGCGCGCAGCATCTCGTCCTGGAGCCGGCCGTAGTCGCTGTACGGGTCCTTGTAGAAGCCGATCTCCTTGCCGAGCCGCTCGGAGTAGAGCGCCCACCCCTCGACGAACGCCGTGTAGAAAGACTGCTGCCGGATCGGGGGCAGGTCTTCCAGCTCCTGCGCGATCGCGATCTGCAGGTGGTGCCCCGGGACTCCCTCGTGGTACGCCGTCGACTCCATCGAGATCGTCTTGCGCGACGTCGGATCGCTCGTGTTCACCATGATGCGACCGGGCCGCGAACCGTCCCTGGCGGGCTGGTTGTATTGCGCGCCGGAGGCTTCCTTCTCGCGGAACGCCTCGACCTGCGCGACCTCGAAGCCGGCCTTCGGAAGCCGGCCGAAGAGCCGCGGCAGCTGCGGCTTCATCTGGTCCACGTAGCCGCGGTAGATCGTCAGGATCTCCTCGCGCGACGACGGGTGGAGCTTCGGGTTCTTCTCGATCGCGGCGTTGAAGGACGGCAGGTCCGAGAACCCGAGCTTCTTCGCGATCTCCATCATCTGCTTCTCGAGCTCCGCGACCTGCGCGAGCCCGATCTGGTGGATCTGCTCCGGGGTCAGGTCTGTCGTCGTCGAGGTCTTCACCGCCGAGGCATAGCGGGCCTCCCCGTCGGGGAGCGACCACATCCCGGGCTCCGTCCTCCCCTTCGGCGCGTACGTCTCCTTCACGAACTTCGCGAACTTCGCGTATGCCGGCAGGACCGAGCCGTTGATGGACCCGAGGAGCGCCTCGCGGACTCTCGCGCGGTCCGCCTCGGAGAAAGAGGCCGGGATCTTCGCGAGCGGACGCGCGAAGGGGGAATCCTCCGCCTTGCTCCCCGCGATTCCCTCCGCCTGCGTGACGACCTTCTCCAGCAGGAACCGCGGCGGCATCATCCCGTCGCTCATCCCCTTGCGCATGCGGTCCATCACGTCATCCATTTGCCTGGGAAACGCCTTCAGCCGCGCGGCGTAGTCGTCGTAGTCCTTGACCGTGGTGAAGGAGAGGAGGCTGACGAGCTGCGGGGCGTTCAAATGGATGCCGGAGATCTGGTTGATCGGCATTTCCCAGATGCGGAACCTCTCGCGGGCGATCGACTCCTTGTAGTTGCGGATCTGGAGGGTCCGCGTCAGGGCTTCCTGCTCCGGGAACCCCGCCGGATCGATCGCCTCGAAACGCGCGAGGAAGACGCGGTCCTTCGCCTGGTCCGCCTCGATCGCCTTCTGGGACAGGTCCGAGACCTTGTCGTTCCACCGCTTGTCCCCGAGAATCGACGCGAACTCCGGGCCGTGGGAAAGGTTGTATTCCCACTGCTCGTTGAGCAGCGCCTGAAAGGCCTTCCGCCGCGATTCGAGGTCTCCCGGCTCCGCGCCGGGCGCAAAGACGGCGGCCAACAACAGTCCCGAAGCCAGTAGTCCGAGCATGAATCCCCCCTTGAATCTCTCAGTACGCAGGGAAGCTCTCAAAGTTTGCGAGGTGGTAGGCGGTAGGTGGTAGGTGGAAGGGAGAGTCAACCAAGACCCTACCACCTACCAACTATCACCTACGACCTGCCCTCCACCTACCACCTACCCCGAGCGGACAAAGTCGATGAAGCCGCGCTCGACGTCAGTCGAGATGAGCTTGACGCGCAGCTTCTTACCGACGGCGAGGCCCTCGAAGCCGTGGACGAGCTTGCCCTCGACGGGGGGATCGAAGACCCGCACCCACGTCCCCTTCTCGGACGCGCCGGTGACGATCGCGTCGAAACGGTCGCCGACGCGCTTCTCGAGCAGCAGCGCCGCGGCGGACTTGCGCACCTGGCGCTCGACCTTGTCCGCGGCGTCCTCCTGCTCGGTGCAGTGGCTCGCGAGGTCTTCGAGCTCCCCTTCCGCATACGGCGTCACCGTTCCGGCGAGGGCGGCCTTGAGCAACCTCTGCGTGATGAGATCGGGAAACCGCCGGTTGGGGGCTGTCGAATGCGTGTAGTCCTTCACCGCGAGACCGAAGTGCCCGGCCACCGCCCCTCCGGGCCGCTCGACGATGTACTCGCCTGCCCCCATCAACTTGACGATGATGAGGGAGAGATCCGGAAACCGCTCGGGATCCGCTTTCCGGCGCCGGGCCAGGAAGTCCGAGAGAGCCTTGGAGTCGGGCTCGGGCGGGAGATGCTCTCCCTCCTCCTTGGCGACCTCAACGATCCTCTGCCATCGCTCGGGAGACCGGACGACGCGGCGAAGCGAGGAGATCTTCTTCCCAGCGAGGTATCGGGCCGTGACGCCGTTGGCGGCGATCATGAAGTCCTCGATCAACTGGCGTGCGCGGTTGTGCGGTTCCTGCCGCAAGGCCACGACCGTCTCGCCTTCGAAAATCGCCTTGGGTTGGAGCGTCTCGAGATCCAGAGCGCCCTGCTCGAATCTCAAACCCCGGAGCTTCTGCGCGACCGCATCCTGGACGCGGAGCTGTTCGTCGAGCCCGTTGACGCGGGAGACAGGCTCCGGGACCGGCGCCTTTGCATCGATCCACGCCGAGACGGCGTCATAGGCGAGTTGGGCGCGGTTGCGGACCGCCGCCCTGTAGACGGAAGACCCGCCGAGAGACCCGTCGGCCGCGACCGCCATCTCTACGACGAGAGCCAGCCGGTCCTCCCCCTCATTCAGCGACGTCACGTCCGTCGAGAGCCTGGGGGGGAGCATCGGGAAGATCTCCGCCGCCGTGTAGACCGACGTCGTGTTGTGCCGCGCATGCTGGTCGATCGCCATGTCCTTCTTCACGACCGCGTCCACGTCGGCGACCGCCACGAGGATCTTGACGGCGCCTCCCGGCAGGCTCTCGGAGACGGAGAGCTGATCGAGGTCCTTCGAGTCGTCGTTGTCGATCGAGCACCAGAGGAGCCCGCGCAGGTCCCGGATTCCCTCCCCGGCCGGCGACGCGGCTCCCGGGATCCGATCGAGCTCCGTCTTGACAGGCGGCGCGAAATCGGGCTCGAGCCCCCGCTCGACCATCGCGCGCCGGGCGATCTCCTTCAGATCGGAACGCTGATGGAAGGTGCTCGCCACGGCGCCACTCTAGAGGAGTCGGGAGCCAAGAGTCGAGAGTCGAGAGTTGAGGCTGGCGGGTTCCCGGCTTAGTCTCTTGACCCTTGACCCCCGACTCTCGACCCTCGACTCCCGGGCTGCGCCGCGTTCTCGGCGCGTGGGATGGCGCTCTCATCACGATCGGCGCGGTCCTCGGCACGGCGATCTTTCTGACGCCCGCCGACATCGCGAGGGCGCTGCCGCATTCCGGGCTGATTCTCGCGGCGTGGATCGTCGGGGGACTCCTGACGCTCGCCGGGGCGCTGACGTACGCGGAGATGGGCGCGATGTTCCCGCGGGCCGGAGGCATGTATCACTTCCTCAAGGAGGCGTACGGACCGCTGGCCGGATTCCTCTTCGGGTGGGGATCGTTTCTCGTGATCATGTCGGGCGGCATCGCCGCGCTCGCCGCGGGCTTCGGCGAGTACCTGGGCGGGTTCGTGCCCTTCTTCTCGACGCAACACGTGCTCGCCTCCGTCCCGATCGGGTCCTGGAGCTGGAAGCTGACGGGCGGTGGCGTCGCCGGAGTCCTCGCGATCGCGTTCCTGACGGCGGTCAATTTCGCCGGTGTCAAGGAGGGGGCCTGGCTCCAGAACCTCGTCACGATCCTGAAGATCGGCTCGCTCGCCGCGCTTGCCGGCGTCGGACTCTTCGTCGCCGCGCCCGTGCGTCCGGATCTGGCGGCTCCGCTCCCGGCGGGAGTGCTCGCCCCCTTCGGCATCGCGATGATCTCGGTGCTGTGGGCCTACGACGGCTGGTACTGCTTCGCTCTCTCGGCGGGAGAGGTGCGCGACCCGGGGCGCAACATCCCGCGCGGCCTGATCATCGGGACCGCCGTGCTCATCGGGATCTACGCGCTCATCAATTTCGTCTACCTGCGGGCGCTTCCGATCCCGGTCCTTTCGCAAACCCCGCGCGTGGGCGAGGCGGCGGCGCAGGCTCTGCTGGGAGCCGGCGCCGCGCGACTTGTCTCCGCGGCGATCCTCGTCTCGATCTTCGGCTGCCTCTCCGCCAACATCCTGACCTGCTCGCGCATCTATCAGCCGATGGCGCAGGACGGGCTCTTCTTCCGGGCGCTCGCGAAGATCAACCCGCGCCACCATGTCCCGGCCGCGAGCCTCCTCGCGCAGGCGGTATGGGCGAGCGTGCTCGTCCTGTCCGGGACCTTCGAGCAGCTCTACACCTACGTCGTCTTCGTCGAGGTGCTCGCCTACACGGCGACCGGAGCCGCCCTCTACGTCCTGCGCCGCTCGCACCCCGCGACGCCTCGCCCCTACCGGACGTGGGGATATCCGTGGGTGCCGGCGCTCTTCATCCTCTCCTCGCTCGCGCTCATGGCGAACACCTTGAAGGAGCGGCCGATGGAGTCCTTGATCGGTCTGGGCCTGCTCGTTCTCGGCCTGCCCGCGTACGCCGCCTGGCGCCGCCGCCCTGCGTGAGGTGTTAGGTGCCTAAGCGACCGCCTGGCGGACGGTGACGACGTCTACGAGTCCCTTGCAGCCGTAGAGGGCGGGGAGGACTTTCTCCGAGGGGTAGCGGCGGCGCAGGTCCGCGACGGCCTTGGTGCCGGCGCGGTAGCACGGCAGGTACATGCGGCCGAGCAGAGGATGGCGGCCCCAGGCGCCGGAGAGCTTGTCGGCGCGCTCTTCCGAGACAAGGTAGTCGCGGCGCAGCGTCGCGGCGACGTCCTTCTGCGCGGCGCCTTCCTTCCAGGTCAGCCACGAGGACTGGTTCTTCGCGTCGTCCTGGAGAAGAGCGAGGAGGACGCCCAGCTGCAGGTCCTCGTCGGGAAGCTCCTCGACCTCGGTCACGCCGTACGCGATCAGGATTCCGTTGTTGGCGATCCCTTCCATGAGCGCCGCGCCGCGCGAGTTCATCGTCAGGACGGTCCCTTCGAATCCGAGGCGACCGCGGACGTAGAGCCCCTGGATGAGCGCGGACGTCGTGACGTGCCCCGGCACGACCTCGTGGGAGACGAGCTGCGCGAACTCGGGGACGGAGATCTGGAGCGACGCGTTGATCTCGTACGTCGCCTCGTACTCGGGCGTGCCGTCGGGCTTGCGGGCGCGGCCGATGTAGTTCATCGAGCCGGAGAACCAGGCGTCCTTGATCGGCAGGAACTTCATGTTGGCCAGCGGGACGCCGGAGAGATCCTTCGGGAGGTGCGGGGCGAGGTACTTCGCCGTGCCGGCGGAGAATTGCGCGATCAACGCGTCGGCAAGCATCGGGATGGACTTGCCGGGAACCATCCGTTCGCGGCGCCAGGCGTCCACGGCGGTGAGCAGCTCGTCGCCGGACTTGGACGGATAGCCGGCCTTCGCGAGGAGCTCCGTGACGCGCTGCCGTTTTCCTTCCGGATGCGAAGGCTCGGGCGGCTTACCGGTCGAGCCGATGACGCAGCGCTCGTAGGGGACCGGATCGCCGCGCCCGAGGAGCTCCTGCACGAGGTCCCACATCGCCGCGAAGCAGACTCCGAGGCCTTCGAAGTAGGCGCCGCGCAGGCCGCCGATCCTCTTCCCCTCCGACGACATCGCGTCGATCGCTCCCTTGACGTCCACGGCGGCGAGATAGGCGTCGATGGCCGCCTTGTCCGGCTGCTTGGCGGAGACTCCTCCGGAATCGCGCACCTTCTTCGCCGACGGATGCGTGTATGCCGCCGGCAACGGCTGATCCGCAAACCAAGAGTCCGCGATGAACCGTCCCGTGCCCGACGGGTTCATCACGTCGCCGCCCCAGAGAGTGTCGATGCCGAGAATCGCGGTCGCGGTCAGTTGATCCAATTTCCCGTCAGACATGTTGAACTTGCTCCCTTGTGAATTGTGAATCGGGCTTATGACTGTTTCCCGTGTGACCTTCTCGCAGTTCTCTGCGAGGTGGCCAGGATGCGGAGAAGTTCATTACCTTCCCGCAACAGCGTGTTTGTTTCAGGTCCCGACGCGATATGTTTCTCTGGCAGTGTTTCCAACCAGAAGAGCGTTTCGTCGGCCTCCTCAACAACCACGTTGATCTTCGAAATGAACTCCGCATTTGACCGCGCTCGGCTAACTGCGCGATAGTTTGCGCCGACGGACATTCCCGCTCCAAGGAGTTGCCTGCCAACAACCCGGGCCTCTTCGGTCTTCGGCAGCCGTCTACAGAGCTCCAGCACATCAAAGGCGAAAGCCTTGGTTCGACGCCGAAGACCTTCCGCAAAATGCTCGCGAGTCTTATCTTCAAGCCCCATTCACAATTCACAACTCACAATTCACAACTCCTTCTCCTTCTTCATGGAACCCATCCAGAGGTACATGCAGAGGCCGATGAACAGGACCGCGCTGAGGAGTTGCGAGACGGGCTCGTTGTCGTAGAACGGCGTATGGACGAGCGATTCCTTGTACCAGGGGAACAAGCGCAATGCCGCGCCGAAGACGCCGCCCAGCGCGCCGCCGGCCATGAGACCGGACGCGATGATGACACCGCGCTCGCGCATGGACTGGCCGGCCTGGCCGCCGACACGCTCGGAGCGCTTCGTCAGGAAATGCGCGAGGAATCCGCCGACCAGGGCCGGCGTGTTGAGCTCCAGCGGCAGGTACATGCCGAGCGCGAAGGTCAGGGCGGGCACCTGCAACATCTCCATCACGACGGCGACCATCGCGCCGGCCCCGAAGAGCACGTAGGCGACGGGCTGCCGGCTCATGAAGCTCTCGACGAGCGCCTTCATGATCGAGGCCTGCGGCGAGGCGAGCACAACGCGCGTGTCGCCGGCCACGGCCTCCCCGAACTGGAACGTCTTCGCCAGCATGACGATCGTCAGGCCGGCCGCGGCCGAGGCCGCGATGACGCCCAGGAACTTGACGCGCTCCTGCGCCGCCGGCGTCGAGCCCAGCCAGTAGCCCGTCTTGAGATCGGTGATCGCCTGTCCCGAGACGGAGAGCGCCGTGCAGACCATGCCCGCGATCGCCATGACGAAGAACATGCCCGTCCGCCCCGACAGGCCGAACTCCAGGAGCACGACCGAGGAGATGATGATCGTCAGCATCGTCATTCCGGAGACTGGGTTCCTCGCCGTCGTCGCGATCGCGTTGGCCGCGACCGACGTGAAGAAGAAGGAGAACACGAGCGTCAGCGCGAGGCCGACGCCGAGCACGCTCGCCGAGCCCCCGCCGAGGCTCCCGAGAAACGCCGCCACCGCGATGGCGCTGACGATGACGCCGAGCAGGATCTGCATGATCGAAATGTCGCGGTCGGTTCTCTCCAGGCTGTGCTCTCCCCCGGCGCGGAACGCCTTCACGGCGATGCCGAACGAGCCGGCGACGATCTTCAACGACTTGATGATCCCGAAGATGCCGGCCGTGGCGATCGCGCCGACCCCCATGAACCGGACGTAGCCGCGGAAAATCTGCGTCGCCGTCATCTTGGCGATCGGAATGGCCGCGGGATAGACCGCGGTGTCCCCCAGGTGGCTGCCGATGAACCAGACGAGCGGGACGAGAATGAAGTTGGCGAGCACGCCTCCCGCGCAGAGGAGGAGCGAGGAGCGCAATCCCATCACGTAGCCCAGGCCCAGGATGAAGCCGATGGCGTCGAAGGAGAAGGCCATCTTCGCCTTGTCCGCGAGGTCCCGGACCGCCGGCACGAAGCGCAGGTCCACGAACTCCTTCCAGACCTCGAACGTGGTCACGAAGAAGTCGTAGACGCCGGCGATGGCCGTCGCCTGGAGGAGCAGCTTCGCCTGGGAGCCCCCCTTCTCCCCCGTGACGAGGACTTCGGTGATCGCCGTCGCCTCCGGGTACGGGAACTGCCCGTGCATCTCGCGCACGAAGTAGCGGCGCAGCGGAATCAGGAACAGCACCCCGAGGCATCCGCCCGCGAGGCAGATGAAGATCGTCTGCCACGGATGCGGATCGAGCTTCAGGATGTAGAGCGCCGGAAGCGTGAAGATCGCGCCCGCGACGACGGCGCCGGAGACGCCGCCGATGCCGGTGATGATGACGTTCTCGAGGATCGTCGAACGGCGACGGTAGGCGCGCGCCAGGCCGATCGCCAGGATCGAGATCGGGATCGCCGCCTCCATCACCTGGCCGACCTTCAGCCCGGAGTAGGCCGAGGCCACGGTGAAGACGACGCAGAGAAAGACGCCCCAGGCGACCGAGCGGCCGGTTGCCTCCGGCAGCGTCGCCTGAGGCGGAACGAGCGGCTTGTACGCCTCACCGGAGGCCAGTCTCTTGTAGGCGTTCTCGGGAAGGGACCGCGTGTCGGGAGCGTCCATCCAACCTCTTTCGGCTTTCGGCCGCAGGCGTTCGCTTCGCGAACGGCGGCCGAGAGAGTCTAAACCGGGGCTTGGCCCATTGGCCCCGAGAATGCTACTCGCCTCCCGCTTTCTTGCCGGACTCCAGGTGGAACTTGTGGAGGAAGCGATGGACGACCGGGGAAAGGATGATGCCGGCGATCAGGATCAGGGCGAGGCCGCTGTAGAGGGCATAAAAGCCCGCGAAAACCTTCGCCCCCGTGTTCGGCAACTCGCCGACCGGGCCCATGCCGGACAGGATCATCGAAGCGTTCAGGAAGGAGTCGGCCCACGACTGCCCGGCGATGAAGTGGTAGCCGAGCATCCCCACAGTCAGCGACGCCGCGATCAGGGAGAAGCCGAGCGCCGCCATCTTCAACAGGCGTGCCCGGAACGCCGGCATCGGCAACAGCGGGCTCAGCCGGTGCTCGAACACCAGGGCCGGCTGCCGCTTTGGAGAAGATGTCTTGTCGGCGATGGCTCAGTCCCTCTGCAGGTCCTTCGCCAGGAGCGTATGGAAGTGGTGGACGCCGTTCTCGCGCCGGACGCTGAAGCGGCCGCGGTCGTACGTGCGCGAGTGCAGCCCCTTCTGCACCGCCTCGCAGATCGCGATGTCCTGGAGCTGGATCTCGTCGGAGAACTCGATGGTCGAGCGGACCGCTTCGCGCGTCTGCGCCTTCTCCGCCTCGGGGAAGAACCACTCGAAGACGGTCAAAGTGCGGTCGGGCCCCAGAGGGAGGATCAGGTTCGTCGAGAAGTTGTCCGGATAAACGTTCAACATGAGGTTCGGATAGATCCAGAAATAGAGCGCTTCGTCCTCGCTCCCCTTGCGCTGGAGCCGCCCGGGCCCGCTCTCCCGGATGGGCGAATGCTGGAGCGAGTAGGAACGGCACGTCTGCGTGACGTAGCGCGCGTAGTCGAGCTCTTTCATGAGAGACGGATGGACGATCGGGATGTGGTACCCCTCGAGGTAGTTGTCCACGTACACCTTCCAGTTGCACTCGACCGTCCACTCCTTGCGCGCGGCGGGGCGCATCGCTTCGAGGCCGCGGGCGGAGAGCCGCGCCGGCAGATCCTCCAGCGTGTGCGCCAGCGGCGCAGCGGCGTCGGCGAGGTTGACAAAGAGAAGGCCCATCCACGCCTCGAGACGAAACTCCGGCAGGCCGTGTTCCTCCTTGCGGAAGTTCTCGACTCCGTCGAACTCCGGCGTGTTCAGCAGCCGGCCGTCGAGCGCGTAGCTCCAGCCGTGATAGCCGCAGCGAAAGGCCTGGCACGTCCCCTCGCCGGTCGCGACGGGCCCGGCGCGGTGGCGGCAGACGTTGGAGAGCACGCGCACGCGGGAATCCGAGCCGCGCGCGATGAGGAGCGGCTCGCCCGCGACCTCGGCCGTGAAGAACCGCCCGGGAGACGACACCTGGTCCGCGCGCCCGACGAGCTGCCACGTGCGCGCGAAGACCCGCTCCCGCTCGAGGTCGAGAAAGCGGCCATCGTTGTAACAGCGCGACGGCAGCGTCCGCGCCGAAGCGAGGCGCGGGTCGAAATCGAAGTCGGCGATCAGCGATCCGTCGGCGGCCACCGGCGTGATTATGCTTGAGGCAACGGGTCCCGCGAAATTGCGACAGTCATGCCGGCTCCGCCCTCACCCCTCCCTCTCCCGGGGGGAGCGGGGGTAGCATCCGCGGCATGAAAAAGCAGTTCTTCTTTGCGATTCTCCTGGGATTGACCTCGATCCTCGCCGGGCAGGCCTCGAAGTCGCCCGGGAAGAGGACATCCGCGCCGGCCGTCCTGGTCCAGCAGGAAGGGTTCGTGGACGCCAACGGGGTGTTGATCTATTACAAGTCGCTCGGACAGGGATCGCCGCTCCTCGTCGTTCACGGCGGGCCCGGCGCGACGCACGAGTACTTCCTGCCGTATCTGCTGCCCCTCGCGCGAAGCCACCGCCTGGTCTTCATCGACGAGCGCGGCTCCGGCCGGTCGCAGAAGCTCGAGGACGCGAAGCTCTACACGGTCGAGAACATGGTCGAGGACGTGGAAGCCGTCCGCCGGGCACTCGGGCTCGGCAAGGTTGCGCTGCTCGGCCACTCCTACGGGGGCGTTCTCGCGCAGGCCTACGCGTTGAAGTACCCGGCGAGGCTCTCGCACCTGCTCCTCTGCTCGACCTTCTCCTCGACGAAGGAGATGAATCGCGTCTTCGACCGGATGAAGGAGAAGATGGCGCCGGAGCTGCGCGAGCGGATCGACAAGGCGGAGAAGGAAGGGCTCTTCGGCCACGGGAAGGACTTCGAGAAGAACCGCTACACCAACGACTACATGATCGCGGCGTGGGGCGAAGGGTATTTTCCATATCTCTACCGGCGGCATCCGGACCCCAACTTCGACCCGATCGCGATGGGGAACACCTCCTGGGACCTCTACCGCGAGATGTGGGGCTCGCACGGCGAGTTTGTCATCGACGGGAACCTCGCCTCCGCCGAGTACACCGACCGCCTCGCATCGATCCGTGTGCCGACCCTGATCACGGCCGGCGACCACGACGAGTGTGACCCGTCGCTCTCCCGCACGATGCACGAGAAGATCGCCGGCTCGAAGCTCGTCATCTTCCCGCAGAGCGGCCACATGACGTTCGTGGACCAGCCAGCGATGTTTCTCCGCGCCGTCGAGGAATTCCTCCACGGGAGGTGGTCAGGTGTTAGCGTCGTAGCTGGTAGGGAAGCCGGCTCCGCCCCATCCTACCTACCGACCTTCCAGCCTCACCCTCATACCACGCTAAGCAGGGACGACAGACGCTCTCGGCCTGGCACGCGCATTGCCACGGACAAGGGGGTCATGTCGACTGAGCGAGCCCCTCGCGAGAGGCCGAGTGCCCCCCCGAGGGGACAGGCACCGGAAAAGAAGAGGCCGCTAGGCGTTTTCGGCCGGCGGGTCTCGAAGACGGCGCTCTGGATCGTCGGGGGCCTGGTCGGCCTGGTTCTGCTTCTCGTCATCGCGTCGTTCTTCCTGGACGAGCCGATGCGGCGCGTGATGGAGAGGCAGATGAACGAGCGCCTGACAGGCTATTCCGTGACGCTGCCGAAGCTCCACTTCCGGCTCTTCGGCCTCTCCGTGACGCTCCACGACCTGACGATCCGCCAGAAGGCGAACCCGGAGCCGCCGGTCGCGGTCATCCCGCGCCTCCACGCGAGTGTCGAGTGGCGCGAGCTCTTCTCGGGCCACATCGTGTCGGACTTCCTCTTCGACCGGCCCAGGATCCACGTCAACCTTCCGCAGTTGCGCAAGGAAGCCGCCGACCCGACGCCGATCAAGGACGAGGGGTGGCAGCAGGCCGCTCTCGCGATTTTCCCCTTCAAGATCAACCTGCTCCGGATCAACGACGGCGACTTCGTCTACATCGACGAGGACCCGCAGCGTCCGCTGCACATCTCTCACTTGCAGTTTCGCGCGAGCAACATCCGCAACATTCACTCGAAGGAGCGTGTCTACCCCTCCCCCGTTCATGCCGAGGGGGTGATCTTCGAGACCGGCCGCGGCGCCGTGGACGGCCACGCGGATTTCCTGGCCGAGCCTTATGCCGGCATTCACGTCCTCTACAAGCTCGCGAAGGTGCCGCTCGACAACTTCCGTCCGATCACCCAGCGCTCGAACCTGACCGTCCGGGGGGGCGTGCTCGCGAGCGAAGGGGAGCTCGAATACGCGCCGAAGGCGAAGTTCGCGCACGTCAAGGACATCTCGATTGACGGCGTGCATCTCGATTATGTCCACACGGCGCAGACCGCGGCCGCGGAGAACGCGGCGAAGAAGACGGTCAAGGAGGCGGCGAAGAAGGCGGCCAACAACCCCGGGGTCGTCCTCCGCCTGGACAGGCTCGAGCTCCTGCACTCGACCCTCGGCCTCGTCAATCGGGCGAAGACCCCGCCCTACCGGCTCTTTCTCTCCGACGCGAGCCTGAGCGTGACGAACCTGTCCAACCATGCAGCCCGGGGCCCGGCCGCCGCGAAGCTGAAAGGCAAGTTCATGGCAAGCGGCCCGGCCGTCGCGACCGCCAGCTTCCGCCCGGAGAACAAGATGGCGGACCTCTCCTTCGACGTCGCGATCGAGGACACGCCGCTGACCTCGTTGAACGACATGCTGCGGGCTTACGGAAAGTTCGACGTCACCGAGGGGACCTTCGCTTTCTACTCGCAGCTACGAATCAAGAACGGGCACATCGAGGGGTACGTGAAGCCTCTGATCTCCGGCATGAAGGTGTACGACCCCGAGCAGGACAAGGAGAAGGGCTTCTTCCACAAGCTCTACGAGATGATCGTCGGCGGCGTCGGCAAGCTCCTCGAGAGCCACAAGACGAAGGACGTCGCGACGACCGCCGACCTCTCCGGAGAAGTCGGCAGCGCGTCGGCGAGCGTCTGGCAGGTCATCGGAAAGGCCTTCGAGAACGCCTTCATCAAGGCGATCCTCCCCGGCTTCGAGCGTGCGCGCGCGACGCGGATCGGGAAGAAGGGTTAAGCCCGATCCGATTACCGGATCTGCACGTGCCGCTTCAGGTCCGTCTTGCCGCCGTCTTTCCCCTCGATCGTCACGGTCAGGAGGTGCGGTCCGGCGGCGACCGACGGCATCTCGAACACGAAGCCGGCCTTGTCCGCGTTCGGGAACGTGGGATAAGCCCCCTTGACCACGGGCGAATTCTGGTCGAGCTCCACGGAGATCGCGGATCCGTTGTCGAGTGACGCGGTGACGCTCTTGACCCCGGAGTCATCGAGCGCCCACCCGTAGGCCCGCGATCCGGACGCCACGGTCTCGTTCTCCCTGGGCGTGTCGATGTAGCCGAAGGGGGGATGGAGGGCCGTTTCCGACACCGCCGGCGCGGCGGCCTTCTCGGCCTTGCGACAGCCGACCGAAAGGACGGCGGCGATCGCGGCCGAACAGAAGAAAAACCTGGACCCGCTCCTGCTCATCGCCGCGGATTCTATTCCGCTACCGCGGGCGAGAGCGCGCCGCACTCAGATTCTTCCGTGAACACGGGCATAATCCGCGCGTGCGCGCGCGCCGGAAGAGTCCTGCCCGGGATGCGGGGCTGACGTTTCGCGAGAAGAGGTTTCTCGCGAGCCTGACTCCTCCCTGGCGCATCCAGAAGTTCCTGGACGGTCTCGACTATGACGTCGCCGGCGCGGGTTGCCGTTCCCCCAGGAGGGCGCTGCGCGAGCGAACGGTGCAGTGCATGGACGGCGCGCTCCTCGCCGCGGCCGCCCTGCGCGTGCAGGGGCATCCGCCGCTGGTCCTGGACCTCGAGGCGGTTTACGACGACGACCACGTGCTTGCCCTCTTCGCAACGAGCGCCGGCTGGGGCGCCATCGCACGCTCGAATTACTCGGGCCTTCGCTTCCGCGAGGGGATCCACCCGACGATTCGCTCGCTCGTCCTCTCCTACTTCGAGTCGTACTTCAACCTGCGGCGGCAGAAGACGCTGCGGCGCTACTCGCGCCCCGTCAACCTGACGCGCTTCGACGCGATGGACTGGATGACCTCGGACGAGGACCTCTGGGACATTCCCGACTACCTGGCCGGCATCCGTCACAGACGTCTCTTGCCGGCGCGCATCGAGAAGCGTCTCTCACCGGTGGACCGGCGAATGTTCGAGGCCGGCCTCGTCGGAAGACGCGTCGCCGGCGAAGAGCCGGCTGGTATATAGAAACGAAGAGAGCGAAGGGAGAGGTTCGTGACCTACAAACCGGCACCGCGCGACACCTCGGGCGTCGTCCTGCCGCGGCCGATCGAGGCGCTGACGGAGCTCCTCGCCCGCAACACGCACGAGAACTGGGCCCGCCAGCGCATCGAGGAGGGGTGGAAGTACGGTTCGCGGCGCGACGACGTGCGCAAGGAGCATCCGAACCTCGTCCCCTACGAAGAGCTTTCCGAGGCCGACAAGGAGTACGACCGGAGAACGGCGATGGAGACGATCAAAGCGATCCTCTCCCTGGGCTACCGGATCGAGAAATCCTGACTCGAGGCACGAGGGGCCGCGCGACGGCGTGTCTTATCCTTGGTCCACGGTGTCTTCTTGAGCGAGTGGAGCGACGTTTCGCCGGGGACAGACCGCGAGCGTGTCCTCGGGCGCGCGATGGTCGCGGTGGCGCTGCTCTTTCTCGTCAAGGCGGTCGTGCTCGCCCTCTGGGTCACGCCGCTCTGGGACGTGCCGGACGAGACGGGGCACTACGCGATCGTCGCCGACCTGGCGGACGGGAAGGGGCTTCCGCTTCAGGGAAAGAGCTTCGTGCCGACCGGCGTCCTGGGGGATTGGATGCGCGGCGGGGCGCCGGCGGCCCCAATGAGCAACTGGGTGGCGCAGCATCCTCCGCTCTACCATTTGCTCGCGGCGCCGGTTCTCTGCACGGCGCGCGCGATCACTCGCGACCCACGCCGGCTCTACCGCGCGCCGCGATTGTTTTCGGCCGTCTGCGGCGCTGCGGCGCTCCTGATCTTCTTTGCCGCGTTTCTCGAAGCGAGTGGCGATCCGCTCCTCTCCTTCGCCGCCGCGGCGGCCGTTGGCTTCCTGCCGATGTACAGCCACATGGCTTCGGGCACGAACCACGACATCCTTCTCGCGCTCGCAAGCGGGCTCGCGGCGCTCTGCTGGATCCGGTTCGAGAAATCCGGCCGCTTCTCGGACGCAATGAAGATGGGGGCCGCGCTGTCACTGGCGGGCGCCGTCAAGCTCTCGGCTGTGCCGGTCGCGGCGGCGCTCTGGCTGCTGTGCGTCGTCCGGCTCCCGGATCGGGGAGGAAAACGGCTGGCCAGGGCGATCGCGATCGGAGCGGTGTCCATCTTCCTTCCCGCTCTGTGGGTGCTGCGCCACTGGCTGCTCCTCGGCAACGCGCGGGTCCACCCTATTTCTCACGAACGCTTCCGCCTCTCGAGCTTCCTCGCCTACCTGCGCGACGAGCCGGTCGTGGATCACACCTTCAAGAACTTCGTCGGCCTGATCGGCTGGACGGGGACGGGAGGCGGAGCCCTCCGCTGGTTCCAGATTTCCGGAGTCTTTCTCGCTCCCTATCTCCTCCTCGCGCTCGCCTCCGCCATCGGCGCGGGGGTCTGGCTCCGGAGACGCCGTCCGCGCGTGCTGCGCCTCTTCGCCGGCGCCGCCGCGCTCGTCTTCGGCTTCTGCTTCCTCTGGCTCTTCGCGCGGGCGGACGGATCGGAGCTTCTCAAGCGGGCTCTTTACAGCGCCCTCGCCGCCGTCCCCTTCCTCGCGCTGCCTCTCGCGTTTGAGAGGCGCGAACCGGGCGAGGCGGTCGTTTCCGGCTCGCTCTTCGTCTACCTCGTTTTCTCGCTCGCCTATCTCTTCAACAGCTTCGAGGCGTTCGAGATCTACGGCCAGATGCGCGCGACGAACGGGCGGTATTTCTTCGCGGTGCTTCCGTTTCTCATCCTCGCGTTTGTGTTTCCGACGGTGAGCCTCGTCCCGCGCGGGAAGCGGCGGGACGCCGGGCTGCTCGCGCTTGTCGCGGCGCTGTTCGTCAATGAAACGGTGTTCTTCCTGGCGAAGGTGATTCCGTTTTATCGGGGCGTCTCCTGAACGCTCGCATTGACGCAAGAGGTAGGCTGTTCTTGATGGATCACGCGGAGAAGTTCTCGATCGGGCTCGTCCAGATGGCCTGCTCGGCCGATCCGCGTGAGAACCTCGAGAAAGCGGTCGCGAAGGTCGGCGAGGCGGCGCGGGCGGGTGCCCGGGTCGTCTGCCTGCCGGAGCTTTTCAAGTCGCGCTACTTCTGCCAGAGCGAGGACCCGGCGGTCTTCGACCTCGCCGAGACGATCCCGGGCCCGACGACGGAGGCTCTGGGCGACGCGGCGCGGCGGCACGGCGTGGCGGTCGTCGCGCCGGTCTTCGAGCGGCGCGCGCCCGGGCTCTACCACAACAGCGCGGCCGTGATCGATTCCGACGGAAGGATCGCCGGGCTCTATCGCAAGATGCACATCCCCGACGACCCCGCCTACTATGAGAAGTTCTACTTCACGCCGGGCGATCTCGGCTTCCCCGCGTTCGATACCGCCGCGGGACGGATCGCCACGCTCATCTGCTGGGACCAGTGGTATCCCGAGGGGGCGCGGCTGGCGGCGCTCGCGGGCGCGAGCGTCCTCTTCTACCCGACGGCGATCGGCTGGCATCCGCACGAGAAGGCGGAGCACGGCGCGGCGCAGCGCGACGCGTGGCGGACGGTCCAGCGCGGCCACGCGATCGCCAACGGCCTCTACGTCGCCGCGGTCAACCGCGTCGGCCACGAGCAATCCGAAGGGGGCGGCGCGGGAATCGAGTTCTGGGGAACGTCCTTCGTCGCCGATCCGCAAGGCGTCGTCCTGGCCGAGGCCTCGGCGGACCGCGAGGAGATCCTCGTCGCCGCGATCGACCCGGCGCGCATCGAGGATGTTCGCCGCAACTGGCCCTTCCTGCGCGACCGCCGGATCGATTCCTATTCCGGGATCACCCGCCGGTTCCTCGACGATCCGGCGGGAAACAAGAGCGACTGACCGGATGGCCTTGACCCCGCCTCTCGCCGGGAGGGAGAGGGAGAAGATGCGGCTGCCCGCGGAGTGGGAGCCGCACGAGGCGACGTGGATCGGCTGGCCCCACAACCGGACCGACTGGCCCGGCCGGTTCGGCCCGATTCCCTGGGTCTATGCCGAGATCGTCCGCAAGCTCGCGCCCGGCGAGTCCGTGCGGATTCTCGTCGAGTCGAAGGCGCACGAGCTCTCGGCCCGGCGCGTTCTCGAGCGAACCGGCGTGGACCTCGCGCGGATCGAGTTCTTCCGTTACCCGACGAACCGCGGGTGGACGCGCGATTCGGGCCCGACGTTTCTGCGGCGCGAGGGGAAACGCCCGGAGGTCGCCATCCGCCATTTCCGGTTCAACGGCTGGGCGAAGTATGACGACTGGAAGAAGGACGACTCCATCCCGCCGAAGGTCGCGCGCTCGCTCGGCGTGCCGCTTCTCCCGGCGCGCTGGCGGGGCCGCGAGATGGTTCTCGAGGGGGGCGCGATCGACGTCAACGGCTCGGGGACGCTCTTGACGACCGAGGAGTGCCTGCTCGACGAGAAGACGCAGGTGCGAAACCCCGGCATGACCCGAGGGGACTACGAGACTGCGTTCCGGGAGCTCCTCGACGCCGGCAACGTCCTGTGGCTCGGACGCGGCATCGCCGGCGACGACACGCACGGACACGTGGACGACATCGCCCGCTTCGTCAACAGCCGCACCGTCGTTGTCGCCCGCGAGCCGAACACTTCCGACGAGAATTACCGGCCGCTCGAGGAGAATCGGGAGCGGCTCGAGGGGATGCGGCTCGAGGACGGATCGAAGGTCGAGCTCGCGTTCCTCCCGATGCCGTCCCCCATCGTCTTCGACGGCCGGAGGCTTCCCGCCTCCTACGCGAACTTCTACGTCGGCAACGCGGCCGTCCTCGTTCCGACCTTCAACGACCCGAAGGATCGTCTTGCCCTCGCCGTCCTCTCCGCGCTCTTTCGCGACCGGCCGGTCGTCGGGATCCACGCGGTGGATCTCGTCTGGGGACTCGGCACGATCCATTGCCTGACCCGGCAGCAGCCCGCATGAGCCGGCCGATCGCTGACCTCCCGACGCCGGCTGTTCTCGTGGACCTGGACGTCCTCGAGAAGAACATCGCCACGCAGGCCCGCCGCGCGCGCGAGGCCGGAGTCCGCCTGCGCCCGCACGCCAAGACGCACAAGTGTCCCGAGATCGCGCGGATGCAGCTCGCGGCCGGCGCGACGGGGATCTCGCTCGCGAAGACGTCGGAGGCCGAGGTGTTCGCAGCGGCCGGCTTCGACGACATCTTCGTCGCGTATCCGGTCGCGGGGCTGGGCAAGGCAGAGCGCCTGCTCGCGCTCTCCGACCGGTTGCGCCTGGCCGTGGGCACGGACAGCGTCGAAGGAGCGCGGCAGCTCTCGGAGCCCTTCGGCGCCGCGAAGAGAAGGCTCGACGTGCTGCTCAAGATCGACGTCGGCTATCACCGCGTCGGAGTCCTGCCGGACAAGGCGACCGAGGTCGCGCGGCGCATCGTGGAGATGCCGGGGTTGAGACTCCGCGGCGTCTTCACGCACGCGGGCCAGGTCTATGGCGCCGAGAGCCCGGAAGACGTCGCCCGGATCGGGCGGCTCGAAGGAGAGGATCTCCTCGCCTGCGCCGAATTACTTCGGGCCTCCGGTCTTCCGATCGAAGAGGTCTCGGTCGGCTCGACTCCGTCGGCCCGCCACGCGATGCGGGTGGCCGGCGTCACGGAGTGCCGTCCGGGCAATTACGTCTTCCACGACGGCTCACAGGCCGCGCTGGGCACCTGCGCCCTCGAGAATTGCGCGATGACGATCCTCGCGACTGTCGTGAGCGTTCCGGCCCGCGACCGCGTCTGCCTGGACGCCGGATCGAAGACCCTCTCGCAGGACACGCTGCGCCCGCGGCCCAACGGCCACGGACTGATCCTCGGCACGCGAAGCCGCCTCCAGAGCCTGTCGGAAGAGCACGGCATCGCGCGAATCGAGGAGGGCGATTCGTTCCGCGTCGGCGAGCGGGTTCGCATTCTTCCCAACCACGCGTGCGTCGTCTCGAACCTCCACGACCGTCTCTACGGAGTCCGCGCCGGCCAGGTCGAGACGGAATTCCGCATCGCCGCCCGCGGCCACGTCGAATAGTCGCGATTCAACGGGCCAGCAGCTCGTCCACTTCCGCATAGCCCGAAGGAAACGGGATACCCTCCTCCGACGCGCCCGCTCGCAGGAGCGCCGCCACCGATTCGGGCGACCGCCGACGAGTCCAATACGAGTCCACGCACGCGCGCACCGCGAGCGCCAGCGGGGAACACCCGTCGCCGTCGCGCGCGTTGACGGGAGCACCGCGCTCGAGGAGAAGTGTCACGGTCGCGTGACGCGCGAGCCAGGCCGCGGCGTGAAGCGCCGTGCTGTTCTTTGCGATTCCGAAATAGGGATCGCCTTGCTGGAACAGCGCGGCAACACTCACGCCGAGATCGAGGAGGTTCCCGACTCCCTCCGTGTTCCCGTTCCCCGCGAACTCCGCGAGGGTCCGGCCTCCGTCATCGACGATTTCATTGACGAGCCCTGGCTCGCGCGCGGCGATCGAACGGATCGCAGCGATGTCGTTTCGAGCGCAAGCCGCGAGCAGGCGCTCGACGCCGGAAAGCGCGACGGGAATTCCCCGCTTCTCGAGTGCTCGCAGCACGTCTCCCCTGCCTCGCCGGGCCGCTATTGCCAAAGCGGACCTCCCGTCCAGCCGGGTCTCCAAGAGCAGGTCGGCGCCGTGGTCCAGCATCCGCTCGATGTTCTCGAGCGCGTTGTCACGCCGGAGCGCCTGGTGGAGCGCCGTGTACCCCCAGCGGGTCATGCGATTGGGGTCGGCGCCGCGCTCGAGCAGGAACCGGATCCCTTCCGTGTCGTGCCAGTCCGCCTTGCGAAGGAGCATCGTCGCCAGGCTGTCGGCGGTGAGCCTGCCGCTCTCGACGAGAACTGTCAGAGCGGCGTTGTCGTAGGTCTCCGGCGAGTGATAGACGACCTCGTCGTCGTTGGCGTCCGCGCCCCGCTCGAGCAGCAGCCGGGTCAGCCCCGCGTGGTGCGCGACCCCGGCGGCGCCGTAGAGCACGCTCTCCCATTCCGGTTCTTGCTGATGACCTGCAGCGAACCAGCCGGCATTCGCGCTCGCACCGGCGTCGAGCAGCGCCTCCGCCGCGCGCACGAATCCGTCGGACCGCGCCGAGTCCAGGCGCAGGTACCGGGAGAAGCAGAGGTGCGTGAGCGCGTCCCAGCCGCGCGGGCCGGCCTTCGCCGTGGCACCGGCCGGATCACGCTCGAGAAAGCGCCGCACGGCGGAGTCGTCGCCGAGGATCGCCGCCAGGTGGATGTCGGCGCTCGCGACCCTCGGGTGCGCTGCCAGGAGCGCCTCCGCACGCTCCAGAGTCCCGGATGCGTGGCTCCCCTCCAGCGGAACGCACGCCGCCTCGATGAAATCCGCCCTCGGATCGTCCATGACGCTCGTCAGCCTATTCGAACACCCGGGGAGCCGCGCCGAACTCGGTCGGCCACCAGGCAGACCACGACCGCGGTGGCGAGCGAAGGAAGGGTGCTGCCGATGGAGCGTGCGAGGAAGTAGATGGTGGAGCCGGCGGCCCAGGCGGCGAGTCCAGGAAGGGAGAAGCCGCCGCTCTTCGAAAAAGGGCCGCTCCCGTCATAGAGATCGGCGATGGCGACAGGGCGGCGCACGAGAAAGAAGCGGGCGAGAAGGACACCGCCGGCGGGGACGAGGAGGGCGCCCAGGAGCAGCATGAAGTCGGCGTAGCGGTCGAGCCAGATCCTCGAGAGGGAGAGCGCGGCGCCGATCCCGCCGATCGACCAGATTGTAAAGGTCTGACCCGCCTTCGGCAGGAGACTCTTCCAGGCGAGGGCGGAGAGATAGATGTTGACGAAGTTCGTCGTCAGCGTGGCGAGCGCAAGGAGGAGGGCGCCGGCGGCGCCAAGGTGCACCGCCGAGAGCATCGCCCCGGGATCGTCCGAGGCCGCGACGCGCGCCGCGGCGAAGCCCAGGGGCATGAACCAGAGGCTCGTCAGCGCCAGGCCGAGAAAGACCGCCAGCGCCCCGCGCCCCGGCGACGCCGTGTAGCGGGAGTAGTCCGCGAACATCAGGATCCAGGAGACCTGGTAGCCGATCACGACGTCGAGGCCGCGGCTCCAGGGGATCGGCGCCGTGACGGGAGCGGACCGGACGGCGGAGGAGACTCCCAGGCAAGCGATCGTGAAGAGGACGCCGACCACGGCGAGGAGCGGCACGGCGTAGCGGTCGGCCAGGGCCACGGCGCGCGGGCCGCCCGCCACGATCGCCGTCGCCGCGAGCCCGAGCGCCACGGCCCAGATCCGCTCGGAGGCGGAACCGCCGAAGAGGCGCGCGCAGGCCGAGGCGGCGATGACGTTGTTCACCGCGATCCAGGCGAAGTTCGTGACGTAGAGGAGGAGCGCGACGAGCGCCGCTCCCCGCATCCCGAGGGCCGCACGCGCCGCGACGACGGAAGGCACGCCCAGGCGCGGGCCGACCGGCGACAGCCCCGCGACGAGGAGCGCGCCGGAAATGCTGCCGACAGCGATCAGGACGAGCGCGCTCCCCGCGCGGAAGGCCGGGGCGAGGGTGGCGCCGACCTGGAGCGTCGTCGCGACGATGTTCGCTCCCGCGAAGATCAGGAAGAGGTCGGTCGCCGACTGCGTGCGCTCGCCCGCGGGAACCGGGCCGATCTCGACCGACTGCATTGCCGGTCAAGATACTCTTGTCGCACAACGAGACCCGATGACATGAGCTTCCTGGCCGTCACGCTGACGCTCCCCCTGTGGCTCGCGGTCGTCCTCGGCCTGCTCGCGCTCTGGTCCGCGCTCGACCGGCTCTTGATCCCGAGCGCGCGCTGGTTCCTGCGCCGGCGCGTCAACCGCGTTCTCGAGGAGATCAACACGCGGCTGAAGATCCGTATCCCGCCGTTCAAGCTGACCAAGCGCGACGTCCTGATCGACCGGCTGCTCTACGATCCGCAGGTCCAGGAGGCGGCGGAGGCCGAGGCGCGCGGGACCGGGGTCCCGCGCGAAGTCGTCCAGGAGCGGATCCACCGCTACGCGCGGGAAATCGTCCCCGCCTTCAACGCCTACGTCTACTTCCGTTTCGGCTACTGGCTGGCGAGAAACATCGCGCGCTCGCTCTATCGGGTGCGGCTGGGCTACTCCGACGAGCGGGGGCTCTCCTCCATCGGCCCGGACTCGACGGTCGTCTTCCTCATCAACCACCGCAGCAACATGGATTACATCCTGGTGTCGTACCTCGCGGCCGAGAAGGCCGCGCTCTCCTACGCGGTCGGCGAGTGGGCGCGGATCTGGCCGCTCCAGACGCTCATCCGCGCGATGGGGGCATATTTCGTGAGGAGGAACTCCGGGGACCCGCTCTACCGCAAGGTCCTCGAGCGCTACGTCGCGATGGCGACGCAGGCCGGCGTCACGCAGGCGGTTTTTCCCGAGGGGGGACTCTCCCGCGACGGGCGGCTGCGCCGGCCCAAGCTCGGGATCCTCGACTACATGACCCGCTCCTTCGATCTCTCCGGAGGGCGCGACATCGCCTTTGTGCCGGTCGGCATCAACTACGACCGCGTCTTCGAGGACAGGAGCTTCCTTCGCGAGCTCGATCCGGGCGCCCCCAGGCCGGGAGCGGCCACGACGGTCGGAAACACCCTCTCGTTCGTTTTTCGCAATGTCTGGCTGCTCGCCCGGAGCAAGTGGCACCGCTTCGGCTACGCCTGCGTCAACTTCGGCTCGCCGGTGTCGTTGAAGGAGCACATCCGGCGCCACGGCGTCGATTTGGGATCGCTCGGGCGCGAGGCGCGCTCCGCCGCGATCGAAGAGCTCGGACGCGACCTCATGGCCGAAATCGCCCGCGTCGTGCCGGCGGTGCCCGTGTCGCTCGTGGCGACCGCGTTCCTGCGCCATCCGTCGCGCACCTGGAGCGAGCTCGAGCTGAAGGGCGCGGCGCTCGACCTCATGCGGGAGCTCGAGACCCGGGGCGCGCACGTCTACGTCCCGCGCGGCGACCAGGACTATGCGATCACCGTCGGGCTCCGGATGCTGACCCTCCGGCATCTGGTCACCGAGTCGGGCGGCCTCTACAGCGCCGACCCGGCGGAGCTGCCGCTGCTCGCCTACTACGCCAACTCGATCGCGCACCTGCTGGCGGATCCGCCGCCCACCTAACACCTCAAGTCACGCTCTCTCTTCCGAGACGTCGCGGAGGAAGATCGAGAGCAGGATGCTCACGATCGAGACGACGAGCGCGCCCAGCAACGCGGCCCAGAAGCCGTCCACGTGGAAGCCGATGCCGAGCGATTCGGAGATCGCGCTCGTCAGCCAGAGGATGACGCCGTTGATGACGAGGGTGAAGAGCCCGAGCGTCAGGATGAGGAGCGGACACGAGAGGATCGCCAGCAGAGGGCGCAGAAGGGCGTTCAACAAACCGAAGACGAGCGCGACGAGAAGGAGCGCTCCACCGCTTCCCGTGTGCGTCACGCCGGGGACGATCCGCGTCGCGACCCACAGCGCCGCCGCGTTGATGAGCAGACGAAGGGCGAACCTCATCGGTCAACCTCCCGCGAGAGAAGGAGGGGCTCTCGCTCCGCGCATCATCTCGCAATCGGAAGAGAGAGCGAGAAAGGCCCGCCGGAAACCTAGGAGGCTCGCCGGACGGCGAGAAGCGTGATGTCGTCGGCCTGCTCGGCGCCGGAGGCATGGGCGAGGACGCCGGCCTCGATCGCGTCGAGGAGCGCCGCGGCGCAAGTGACGGGCTCGCGCATCAGGCCGAGGAGGCGCTCCTCTCCGTAGAGGCCGGAAACACCCTTCGCTTCGGTCACGCCGTCGGTGAAGGCGAGCAGCCCGTCTCCCGCCTCCAGGTGCGCTTCCCGGACTTCGAACGGCATGTCCGGCATCATCCCCACCGCCGGCCCGCTCGGGGGAAGGCGGGACTTCTCCCCTCCGGCGTTAAAGAGGACCGGAGCCTCGTGCCCCCCGTTGACGTAGAGGAGCGAGCCGGTCCCGGGGTCGAGCACTCCGAAGAAAAGCGTCGCGAACATGTTGGAGCGACCATGCGTTCGGGCGATGTAGTCGTTGGTCAGCCGGACGATCCGAAGAAGCTCCGTGGCGGCCTCCGAGCCCCAGGCGGTGCCGGTAGCAGTGGCCGTGGCTCGCAAGAGGCTGCGAAAGAGGGCCATGAAGAGCGCCGCGCCCACCCCTTTGTCACAGACGTCGGCGATGACGAGGCCGATCCGCCCGGAGGAAGGAAGCGCGAAGGCGTCGTAGAAGTCTCCGGCCACCTGGCGCGCCGGGCGGAAGCGCGCCGCGATCTCCCAGCCGGGGACATCCGGCAGCTCCTCGGGCAGGAAGCTCTTCTGGATCTCGCGTCCGATCTCGAGCTCCCGTTCCAGGCTCTTCGCCCAGAGCCTCTCCTTGTCGCGCAGCTTCTTCTTCTCCAGCGTCGCGCCGACGCGCGCCTTGAGCAGCACGGCGTTGAACGGCTTGGGCAGGTAATCGGTCGCGCCGAGCTCGATGCACTTGACGACGCTCTCCATCTCCGTCATGGCCGAGATCATGATGACGGGAAGGTGCCTGAGGGCGGGATCGCCCATGATTTCCGTCAAGACCTGGTACCCGTCCATTTCGGGCATCATGATGTCCAGGAGCACCAGGTCGAATTCCTCCGCCCGGATCATCTCAAGTGCGCGGCGCCCGTTCTCCGCGGACTCGACCGCGTGCCCCTGCTGCATCAGGCGGCGGGAGAGCAGGTCGCGGTTGATCTCGACGTCGTCCACGACGAGGAGCCGCCCTCTTTCTTCAGACATCGGCGCCGCCCAGGCCCTCACTCCGGCGCTCTCCCGGAGGGAGAAAGAGAAGCCAGGAGACGCCGCAGGTAGGGGACCTGACGCTCGGCCGCCCTTTCCCCCTCCTCGATGACGTACGGGATCTTGTCGGTGTCGAAGAGGTGGATGCGCTCCTTGAACTCCGGGATGATCGGCAGGATCTCGGCGTGGTGCGCCAGGTTGTGGAACGCGAAGTTGGATTTCAGAAGGTTGTTCGACGTGATCGAGGAGAGCTGGAAGGCCAGCCGGATGGGCGAGTTGATCTTCGACTGCAGTGGGCTCTCGAACCCCATCGTGACGATGACGTTGGCTCCCTGCCGGATCGCGACACCGACCGGCATCGGGTCCGACATGAACCCGTCGATGAGGAGGCGTCCGCCGACCGGCCAGGGGCTGAAGACGTACGGGATCGCGATCGACGCCCGGATCGCGTCCACGACCGGCCCGCTCTCGAAGACGACCTGGTCCCCGGTGTGGAAGTCCGTCGCCGTCAGGTAGAGCGGGATCCGAGCCTGCTCGAACTTCGCGTCGCCGAACGCGCTCTTCAACCGCTCGAGGATCAGCGTGTCATCGACCATGCCGAACCTCTCATCGAAGCCGAAGATTCGCGGCAGAAGGGCCGACAGGAGCGAGCGGTGGTTGCGCCGGCTCGTCAGCTCCTTGGTCCAGAGGCGGCGGGTCATCGCCTCCGAGGTCTCAACGTCATGTCCGAGCGCGATGAGCGCCGCGTAGAGACTCCCGCCGCTGCAGCCGACGATCATGTCGATGCCGATCCCCTCCCGCTGGAGGATGCGGAGGAGGCCGAGGGCGGCGGCGCACTTGACGCTCCCCGAGCCCAGGACGACGGCGACGCGCGAACCGGCCGCCTCCGGCACGCTTCCCGGAGGAGTCATGCCGGAAAGCTCGCCACGGCCGACTCGATGTCGGGGAAGAGCTTCAGGATGTGGGTGAATCCCGAGAGCTCCAGCACCCGCAGCACGTCCGGCTGCACGCCGGCCAGGCGCAGGTCTCCTCCGTGCTGGCGCGTCTCCTTGACCGTCTCGAGGAGCGCCCGCAGGCCGGCGCTCGACGTGTAGTCCACGCGGCTGAAATCTCCGACGAGGCGGACGTTTCCCCCGCCGACCTGGACCCGGAAGGAGCCCACCAGCGCCGCCGCCGTCATCCCGTCCACGCTCCCGGCGATCGAGAGGATCGTCACCGTTCCGCGTTGTTCCGTTGTGATCTCCATGGTCTTTTGTCTCCCTCGACCCCTCCGCAGGGTCAGTCTCTTTGTTTTCGGGCGCCCTGCGCGGCCGCGACCTTCTTGACGAGCGTGAGGCGGTTTCCCTGCTCGGGGTCCGAATCGTAGGCGACCTCGTCCACCGAGCGGCGGACCAGATACCAGCCGAGACCGCCGACGCGCCGGTCCTCCCAGCGGGAGTCGAGGTCCGGGACCCGCACGCTCTTCGGGTCGAAGGGCTTCCCCCGGTCGGCGATCGCCACGACGACCTCGCCCTCCCCGGCGTCGAAGGAGACCTCAATCGGCCCCGGCTCGCTCCCCGCGTAGCCGTGCTCGATGATGTTGGTGCACGCCTCGTCCACGGCAAGCCTCAGATCGAACGCCGCCGACGGCTCGACCCCGGCCCGGCGGCAGGCGTTCTCGATGAAGTCGCGAAAGGACCGCAGATTCTCCCTCCGCGCGTCCCGTTGGATCTCGAGCTTCAAGACACGCCTAGGCTCCCGGCGCGCGGCGCGGGCGGTGCAGGAGGTCCTCGATCTTCGTCAGCAGTCTCGGGAGCTCGACCGGCTTCGTGTCGAAGTCGTCGCATCCCGCCGAACGGGCTTTCTCCTCGTCGCCGGCCATCGCGTGCGCCGTCAGCGCGATCACGGGAATCCCGCGCGTCTGCGGCTCGGCCTTGAGCCTTCGGGTCGCCTCCCAGCCATCCACGACGGGAAGGCTCATATCCATCAGGATCAGGTCGGGGAATTCCGCGCGCGCCTTCTCGAGCCCTTCTCCGCCGTCCACAGCGATGACGACCTCGTACCCCTTGCGGAGGAGCCGCCGCGACAGCATGTCGCGGTTCATCTCGTTGTCCTCGACGAGCAGAATCCTAGACAACTTGGGCGCCTCCGACCCTGTAGGGCTCCAGGACTCCGGCGAGGAGGTCGCGGTTGACCGGCTTGACGAGGTAGTTGGCGGCGCCCAGAGCCAGGCCGCGGCTCCTCTCGTCGGAGATCGAGATCATGATGACCGGGATCGCCGACAGTTCCGCGTCGGATTTCAACGCCTTCAGGACCGTCCAGCCGTCGATGCCTGGCATGACGACATCGAGCGTGATGACGCTCGGGCGCTTCTCCCGCGCCAGGCGCAGCCCCTCTTCGCCGCTCCCGGCCGTCACGACTTCGAACCCCTCGCGGGAGCAGACCCTCTGCATCAGCTCGCACGCGGACGGGTCGTCGTCGATGACGAGCATCCGCTGGAGGGGAGCCGCCGCCGCAGGCGCGCCGGGAACCCGCACCATCTGGGAGATCCTCTTCTTGACCGAGACGTGGATCGACGTCGTCTCTCCGTCCACGTTCTCGACGTCGCCCGGCAGGCGCATCGTGAAGGTCGAGCCCTTGCCCGGCTCGCTCTGGGCGTTGATGTCCCCACCCATCATCACGCAGAACTTGCGGGAGAGCGCGAGGCCGAGCCCCGTGCCGCCGTATTTTCGCTGTGTCGACCCGTCCGCCTGCGTGAACGCCTGGAAGAGCTTGCCCATCTGCTCCGGCGTCATGCCGATCCCCGTGTCGCGCACGCGGAAGACGACCCACGTGCCCGTCACGTCGTTCTCGCGCGTGACTTCGAGGGAGACGGTCCCCTTCTCGGTGAACTTGGCCGCGTTGGACAGCAGGTTCAAGAGGACCTGCCGCACCTTCGTCACGTCTTCCCGCAGCTGCCCCGCCTCCGGAGCGCAGCGCACCTCGAGCCGGTTCCCGTTCTTCTCGACCAGCGGCCGCGCCGTCGCGACGACGTCGTCCACCACGCGCGCCACCTCGAAGGTCTCCAGGAACAGCTTCATCTTGCCCGCCTCGACCTTGGAGAGATCGAGCACGTCGTTGATGAGCCCGAGCAGGTGCTTGCCCGCCGAGCGGATCTTCTGCAGGTCGGAGACGAACGCGGCGTTTCCGGCCGCCTGCGCGTCCTCCTCGAGCATCTCGCTGTAGCCGATGATCGCGTTCAACGGCGTGCGCAGCTCGTGGCTCATGTTCGCCAGGAACGCGCTCTTGGAGCGGTTGGCGGCCTCCGCCGCGTCCCGAGCCTCGAGCGCCGCCGTCCGGGCCTGCTCGATCTCCCGGTTCTGCTCCTGGATCTGCTCGTTCTGCGCCGCGAGCTCGTTCTTGGCCTTGTACACGCGCGCCGTCTGGAGATGGGAATGGATGCCGAACATGGACGTCATGACGAGCATCGCCCCGATCGAGATGAACGTCGTCACAATGCCGGCGGCGAAAACGGGATGGAACCCGAGAAACGCGCCGCTGACGAGGACCCCGGCGACGATCGCCAGGACGCCCTTGCCCGCGAAGCGGAACCCGCCGACGCTCAGGTTCGCGTTCATCATCGTGGCGACCATGGCGGTGGCCGGCCAGAGGGCGAAGGACGTGGCCGTGATCCAGCACCCGACGATGAAGGAGTCCGTGAGGAGATTTCGAAGCTCGGCCTGCTTGGTGTCCTTTGCGCTCCTGGCCAGGAAATAGGCGGCGTGCGGCCAGACGAGACCCGTCAGGACCATGGCCCCGATGAGGAGCGGGCCGTGGTGCTGCCCCGCGAAATGCGACACGGCAAAGAGCGCGACGAACATCATCCCCGGAATGCGCACCCGGTAGTCGAGCCCGACGATCGGGTGAACCGGATGCTTCGCGGAGGCCTGCGTGGTTTCCCTCATTCTCCCAGCCAAAGTGTTCCCGTTTCTACTGTATAGCAACCCTGCTTTTGAAGACGCGGACCCGGCTTTTCCCGGGACGAGAGCAGATCCTTCGCCTCGCTCAGGATGACAGGTGCAAGGCCGTCCTGACATCTCAGCGACCCATTCACTAGATCACCACGATGCGGCCGGCGCTCGCGGCGCGAGGAGTCTCCCAAGTAACCGCATGGAGGAGCCTCGCGCCGCGGGAGCGGAGCGCTTGCGCGGGAAAAGGCGAGCGGTCGAGGCCGCATCCGGCCGAGCCGCGCGCCGGTGCGCCCAAAGGGCGCATTTCCCGCGCAAGCGCGCAGCGACGGCTTACTGGCTGTCGCGCTCGGCCTGGACGAAGAGCAGGATGAGGTCGGCGCGGCGCTGCACGGCGTACTTGGCGAGCAGGTTGGAGACGTGGAACTTCGCCGTTCGCTCGGACATGTGCAGCTTGCTGCCGATCTCCTTGTTCGACAGGTTCTGCATCAGGAGCTCCAGGACCTCCTGCTCCCGCTTGCTCGTGCGAACGCCGATCGGCGCCGGACGCGGGCGGTGGATTCCCTCGAGCGTCGTATCCACGAACGTCGAGAGGAGATTGCGCGGCACCCAGAAGCCGCCGGCCGCCACCTCGCGCAGCGTTCGCGGCAGGTAGGCCTCCGTCTCGGAATACTTGAGCAGTCCCTTGACCCCCTGGCGCAGCAGCGGAAAGACGTTCGCCTCGGCGAGCTTCTCCGCGATGACGACGAGCCGCGCCTTCGGGTAACGGGCCAGGATCGCCGCGATGTAGGCCTCCGTGACCTGGCGGTGGGCGTGCGCCTCGATGACGTACACGGAGGCGCGCGGCACGGCGAGCGCGGGATCGGGGGGCTGGTTGGGCTCGACGCGCTTGTCCAGCACCAGCGCCTTGTCGTCGCCGGTCAGGAGCCTCTGGAACTCCGACAACAACAGGGGGTGGAACGAATACAGGCAGACAGTGGCGCGAGGGGCTGACGCAACCTTACCCAATCTCATCAGACTACTGAATTCACCGCTTCGGGGCAAGACCACCTTCCTCCTGAAGGCGGCGTCTCGGACACTCGCGGCCGTAAATGCCCCATTCCTGTTCTCTCCCCCAACAGCGTGTGGGTGACATTGGGCGGAACGCGTCCGCGACTCCGATCCCGACACCCTCGCCGACACACCCCCCGACGCCCCCGCCCGCCTGCGCGCAGGTGTCCCCTGGTGAGCCTCGTGTCCTTGCAGTCCGCCAGGGTCGCGACCGCGGCCTCGCTGTCGCTGGAGTTAGAGTTTGCGCCAATGCCAATGAGACCTTCGCGGCAGGTTTTCGTTACGGGTGCGAGCGGCTACATGGGCCGCCGCGTCACTCCGGAGCTCATCGCGCGCGGGCACCGGGTGCGGGCGCTCGTGCGCCAGGGTTCGGAAGGAAAGCTCCCTCCCGGTTGCGAGCCGGTCCTCGGAAACGCCCTCGACGAGGCGACGTTCGCCTCCCGCGTTGCTCCGGCCGACACCTTCCTGCAGCTCGTCGGGGTCGCGCATCCTTCTCCGGCCAAGGCCGCTGAGTTTCGCGCCGTGGACCTCGCCTCCGTCCGCGCCTCGGCGAAGGCTGCCACGGCCGGGGGCGTTTCCCACTTCGTCTACGTCAGCGTCGCTCAACCGGCGCCGGTCATGAAGGCCTACGTCGAGGCGCGCGAGGAGGGGGAGGCGACGATCCGCGCGACAGGCTTGAACGCCACGTTCGTGCGGCCCTGGTACGTGCTGGGGCCGGGCCATCGCTGGCCGTATCTCTTCCTTCCCGTCTACAGTCTCCTGCAGCTCCTCCCGCCGACACGGGACACCGCGCGTCGGCTCTACCCCGTGACGCTCGAACAGATGGTGGCCACGCTGGTCGCGGCCGTCGAGGAGCCGGCCGCCGGAATCCGGATCGTCGAAACGTCCGAGATCCGCCGGGCGGAACTCTCGCGGTAACCATGGAGTGGAAGCGGGACGGCTTCACGGTCTCGACGGAGAAGGAGAGGCTCGACCGCGGCGTGATTCACGAGTTTCTGCGCGGCTCTTACTGGGCCAGGGGGATCCCGCGGGAGCTGGTCGATCGGTCCATCGAGAATTCTCTCTGCTTCGGTCTCTACGACGGGGATGCTCTCGTCGGTTTCACACGCGTCATCTCTGACAACGCGACATTCGGCTATCTCGCCGATGTCTTCGTTCTCGAGTCTCATCGGGGCCGGGGACTCGCCACCTGGTTTATGGAAGTCGTCATGGCGCACCCGGATCTCCAGGGACTCCGCCGTTGGATGCTCGTGACCGCCGACGCCCATCGGCTCTATCGCAAGGTCGGATTCACGCCGCCCTCCAGGCCCGAACGGATCATGGAGAAGCTCCTCCCCGACCCCTACGGCTCGTCCCAAGGCTGAAGGCGTCGGACACCTGATATATAAATCCGAGTCTCAACGGACATCGAAACTCCGCGCTCCTGCGCTTTGACGCACGAAGTTTCCCTTCCGATCGGTCGAAAAAGGAGATCACGATGACTTCGTTCTTCCGTTCCTCCCGGCTCCCGTTCGCCGCGCTCTTCTCCTGCGTTCTTCTCGCGCTGGCCTTTCTTCCGGGGACGGCCCAGGCCGTGTCTTCGACGGTCGTCATCAGCCAGGTCTACGGCGGAGGAGGAAACTCGGGCGCGACGCTCAAGAACGACTTCATCGAGCTCTACAACCTCGGCGGCTCGACGGTGGACGTGTCGGGCTGGTCCGTGCAATACGCTTCGACGGCAGGCACCTCCTGGCAGAGGACGAACCTAGTCGGATCGATCGCCCCGGGCCACTACTACTTGATCAAGGAGGCCGCGGGCACCGGAGGGACTGTGGATCTCCCACCTCCCGATGCCACCGGTACGATCGCGATGAGCGCCACGGCGGGCAAGGTGGTGCTCGTGAACAACCAGACAACGATCACGAGCGGAACGAGCTGTCCCTCCGGGGCGACGATCGTCGACTTCGTCGGCTATGGGACGGGGACGAATTGTTTCGAGGGGACGGGTCCGACCGCGACACTGTCCAACACGACGGCCGCGTTGCGCAATGACAGCGGCTGCGCGGAAACGGACAACAACAGCTCCGACTTTTCGACGGGCGCCCCGAATCCGCGCAACACCGCTTCTCCCTCGCACTCCTGCGGCGGCCCGACGCCTCCCACCGGAGTCGGAGCGGCGACCCCCCCGGCGGTCGATCCCGGACAGACGTCACTCCTGACGGTCTCGGTCACGCCCGGCGCGAACCCCCCGAGCACCGGCATCACGGTCACCGCGAACCTCTCGGCGATCGGGGGCTCGGCGACGCAGAATTTCTTCGACGACGGGTCCAACGGCGATGTGACGGCCGGCGACAACGTTTTCTCCTACGAGGCCACCGTCTCGGCCGGCACACCGGGAGGCAACAAGAGCCTTCCGTTCACGGTCGCGGACGCGCAGACGCGCAGCAGCACGGGCTCGATCCCCCTGGCCGTCAACCCGCCCTTCGTCGCGATCCACGACATCCAGGGACCGGGTACGACTTCGCCGCACGCGGGAGAGCTGGTTTCGACGACGGGCATCGTGACGGGTGTCAAGAGCAACGGCTTCTTCATGCAGACCCACCCTGGCTTCGAAGATGCGGACTCGAACACATCCGAAGGCGTCTTCGTCTTTACTTCCTCCGCGCCGCCGGCGGCCGCGGCTGTCGGCAACGAGGTCAAGGTCGCCGGGATGGTCCAGGAGTTCATCCCGTCGGCCGACGTCAACAGCCCTCCCGCGACGGAGATCGCGGGATCCCCCTCCGTCACTGTCCTCTCGACCGGCAATCCGCTGCCCGCGCCCGTCACGCTGACGGCGGCCGACACGAGCCCGACCGGCTCGATCGAGCAGCTGGAGAGGTACGAAGGGATGCGCGTGCACGTGGATTCCCTGACCGTCATCGCGCCGACGCAGGGCACGATCAACGAGGCCAACGCGACGTCGGCCTCGAACGGCGTCTTCTACGGCGTCATCACCGGAATCGCGCGCCCCTTCCGCGAGCCGGGCATCGAGGTCCCCGACCCGCTCCCGCCCGGCTCGCCCTGCTGCGTGCCGCGCTTCGACGGGAATCCCGAGCGGCTGCGCGTGGACAGCGACGGGTTGATCGGCGGCACGCCGATCGAGGTGACGACCGGCGCCGTGGTGACCAACCTGACCGGGCCGCTCGACTACGCCTTCCGGACCTACACGATCGACCCGGACCCGGCGAGCCCTCCGTCCGCATCGGGCAACATCAACGCGGTCCCGGTCCCCGTTCCCGCGGCCGACGAGTTCACCGTCGCCTCTTTCAACATGGAGCGGTTCTTCGACACGACCAACGATCCGGCGGTGGACGACGTCGTGTTGACGACGACCGCCTTCAACAACCGGCTGAACAAGGCCTCCCTCGCGATCCGAAACGTCCTGAGGACGCCCGACATCCTCGGAGTCGAGGAGGTAGAGAACCTGGCGACGCTCCAGGCCGTCGCGAGCAAGGTCAATCTCGACGCGGTCGCGGCGGGACAGCCCGACCCGAGCTACCAGGCGTACCTCGTCGAGGGCAACGACATCGGGGGCATCGACGTCGGATTTCTCGTCAGGAGCAGCCGCGTCACCGTTCTCGACGTCACCCAGTACAACAAGGACGAGACCTACATCGACCCCAACACCGGTATGCCGGCGCTCTTGAACGACCGGCCGCCGCTCCTGCTCCGCGCGGCGGTCCAGGCTCCCGCCGGAGCCCCCTTTCCGATCACGGTCATCGTCAACCACCTTCGCTCCCTTACGGGCGTGGACGATCCGGTCGACAGCCGGGTGCGGACGAAGCGCCGCGCGCAGGCGGAGTCCCTGGCGAACCTGATCCAGGCGCGGCAGACCGCCGACCCCAACGAACACATCGTCTCGATCGGTGACTACAACGCCTATGAGTTTTCCGACGGCTACGTGGACCTGGTCGGCACGATCAAGGGGACGCCGACCCCCTGCGACGAGGTCGTCCTCTGTTCGCCCGACCTGGTCAACCCCGACCTCACGGACCTGGCGGAGACGGTGCCCGCGTCGGACCGTTACTCCTACTCCTTCGACGGGGCGGCCCAGGTGCTCGACCACGAGCTCGTCACCCAGAACCTGATGGGGCGCTTCGACGGCCTCCACTACGCGCGCAACGACGCGGACTTCCCCGAGTCCTTCCGCAACGACGCGAACCGCCCCGAGCGCATCTCCGACCACGACATGCCCGTGGCCTACTTCCGGCTGCCGCTTCTCTCGGCCCTCTCCCCGGCGAATGTGTGGGTCGGCTTGAAGGACAGGGCCGGTTTGGAGAACAGAGATGGTGTTCGCGTTCGGTTCGATCTGCGCGCGGAGATCTACTACAACGGTTCGACACTGGTCGGCTCGGGCGAGCTCCCGAGCGTCGCCGCTGGAGGCAGCGGGTTCCACAACGCGAAGCTCGACTCGATCCCGTTGGACCTCCCGACGGCCGTCGGCATCGCGCCGGGCGACACGCTCTCCATCAAGCTCCTCGTGCGCAACTCCTGCTCGGGCAGCGGCGAGGATTCCGCCACCGCGCGGCTCTGGTTCAACGACAGCGAGGCCGACAGCCACTTCGACGCGACGATCGACTCCCGGGATGAGGATGACTACTTGCTCGACGGCGCGGCCCTCGGATCTTCGCCGGGACCGGGGCCGAAAATGGCAGTCGACGTCTCAGCCGGCGCCAGGTGCAGCGCGTTCAAACCGTTCGGGACCTGGACCCGGACGATCAATTAGACATCGGTCACCCGGAATCGAGGCGGGGCGGCCCTCGTGGCCGCCCTTTTTCGTTTGCCCCCCGCCGGGAAGAATGCCTCGCCCCGGGGGTAGACTGGGAGCCTGCCTATGATCACCGTCCGTTAGTCCCGTCCCCGGGACCAGCCGAGTAGACTCGCCGGCCGCTTGGAAGTTGGACTGTCATCCCGAATGGCAGCTCCCTCGTGTCGCTCGGGATGACAGCGGAAGCACGGCAGCAACGGCCGTATGAAAAGGAGAACTTCTGTGAGAGCGGATGAAAACTGGTGGGAGACTTTCTTCACTGGCCTGATCGTGGATTTCTGGCGGAGGGTCATGCCGCCCGAGGCCACGCGGGCCGAGGCGGATTTCTTTGAGAAGCGACTGGCCGCTGCGCCGGGCGCGCGGATTCTCGACGTGCCCTGCGGTGACGGCCGGCTCGCCCTGGAATTCGCCCGGCGCGGATACGACCTTACCGGAGTGGACATCTCGGGCGATTTCCTCGCGGCCGCCAGGGAGAGCGCGGCATCGCAGAGCCTCGCGATCCGGTGGCGGCAGTCGGACATGCGCGACCTCCCGTGGCGTGGAGAGTTCGACGGCGCGTTCTGCGGCGGCTCGAGCTTCGGATACCTCGGAGATACCGGCGACCGCGAGTTCGTCGAAGCTGTTGCGGGCGCGCTCAAACCCGGAGCGCGTATCGTCATCGACGCCGTCAAGGCCGCCGAGGTCCTCCTGCCTCAGTTTCGCGACCGGTACGAGATGGAGGTGGGAGACATCCGGTTCGCGGCCGAGAACCACTATGAGGTCGAGAGCGGCTGGGTCGAGAACCGGTACATGGTGTCCCGTGGCGATCAGACCGAAGTCCGCCTCGCGCGGCATCGCGTCTACACCGGCCGCGAGGTCGTCTCGATGCTCGAGCACGCCGGCTTCGAGAAGATCGAGCTCCTCGGCTCGCTCGCCGGCGAGCCGTTTTATCTCGGTTCCTCGCGTCTCATCGTCCTCGCCGCGCGGAGCGTCTGACCTGAGACCGCATCCGTCAGGCGCTCTCGCGCGGCAGGTACGGATAGCAGCCGAGGACGAGCCGGTAGGGGGTTCCGGGCGCGGGCGAGCCGTCCGGCTTCAGGTTTGGAGAGGTCTGCTCGTTGACGATGCGGACGACGGCCTCTTCGAGGGCCCGCGTGAACCGTTCTCTCTGCTCGGAGCTTTCGAAGCGGAACTGGGACTTCAGGGAGAGCGTGGAAGCCGGCCTCGCCCTCCTCCCCGCGTCATGCCAGACCCGGACGAGATCGGATCCCATCTGGCAATTGAGCGCCAGGAGATACCCGGGGCTCGCGGCGTCTTCGATTCGCCGCCAGTCCGCCCCGACCTCGCCGAGGAGCTCCGGCGACAGGAGGAACGCCCGCGCCGAGGAGACGTAGCGCTGCTCGATCATGTTGCGTCGGCGGCGGCGGCCCGACCGCTTCAGGAACCCGCTCCGGGCGAGCACGCGTACGTGGTAATTGACCCTCTGGCGCGAGAGGGAGAGCCTCTGGGCGATCTCGGTGGCCGACGCCGGCTCACGCGCCAGCCGGAGAATCTCCAGACGCAACGGCTGCAGGACCTCCGCCGCATGGCTTCGTTCGGTAATGCAGTGGATTTCGCCGGCGGAATCCATGACAGTATAATATTTCTTGAAGAACTTATTTGTCAATATTGAAAGACACTCCAGCAATGAGAAATGCCGCGATGCGGGCGCCTGTTGAGCCCCCCATGACCGATCGCCCGCAATTGACCCGGTTGCCTCGGACCGGCTTTCGGGGAGAGGCCTAGGGATGGCCCGCAGCGGCCTCATGGGCGGGGGCGTCACCTCCCGGCTTCCCCACGGCGAGGGGCGGCGGGGAGGCCGCGGCCCGGAGGACAAGAAGAAGAAGCCTCCCCAGCTGCGCACGATCTTGAAGGACGCCGGCGAGCTCGTCGCGGCGCACAAGGGCCGGCTCATGCTCGGTTTCGCGGTTCTCTTCGTCAACCGGCTGGCCGGTTTCGTGATCCCCTTCATGCCGCGATATCTCCTGGACGAAGTCCTCGGAAAGGGGCGGCGCGAGCTCCTCCCGACTCTCGTCCTGGCCGCGACGGGCGCGACGCTCCTCCAGGCCGTCACGTCGTACTCCCTCTCCCAGATCCTGGGCAAGGCCGCTCAGCGCTCCATCACCGAGATGCGCCGCCGCGTGCAGAGGCACGTCGGCCGGCTCTCGGTCTCCTACTTCGACCAGACCAAGGTCGGATCGCTCCTGTCGCGCGTCATGACGGACGCCGAAGGGATCCGCAACCTCGTCGGAACGGGCCTGGTGGAAGTCGCCGGCGGCCTCCTGACGGCCGCGATCGCGCTCGTCATCCTGCTCGCCCTGAACTTGAAGCTGACGGCGATCGCCCTCTCGATCCTCTCTCTCTTCGGCCTCGTCCTCCTCTACGCGTTCAAGACTTTGAGGCCCCTCTTCCGGCAGCGCTCGAAGATCAACGCCGAAGTCTCCGGCCGGCTGACCGAATCGTTCGCCGGCGTGCGCGTCGTCAAGGCGTACCGCGCGGAGCGGCGGGAGGCGCTCGTCTTCTCCAAAGGGGTCCACCGGCTCTTCCGCAACGTGGCGAAGACCATGACGGGCTTTTCCGCCGTGACGGCATTCTCGACGCTCCTCTTCGGGGCGATCTCCGTCTCGATCCTGTGGGTCGGCTCCAACGACGTGCTCGCCGGCAGGATGACGATGGGCGCGCTCTTCCAGTTCACGGCGCTCCTCGCAATGCTCGTCGGCCCGGTCGTTCAGATCGTCTCGATCGGGAGCCAGATCACAGAGGCCTTCGCGGGGCTGGAGCGGATCCGGGAGATCCGCAACGAGCTGACCGAGGACGCCGGCGACGAAACGCGCGCGAGCCTGCCGCCAATCGAAGGGCTGATCGAATTCCGGGACGTCACCTTCGAATACAAGCCGGGAGTTCCCGTGCTCCACGGCATCTCTTTCATCGCGAAGCCCGGCACGTCCACGGCGCTCGTCGGACCCTCCGGTTCGGGGAAGAGCACGTTGATCGGTCTCGTCGCGGCCTTCTACCGGCCGACCTCGGGAGCGATCCTCGTGGACGGAAAGGACCTCTCCGGCGTGCGCCTTTCCGATTACCGGTCGCAGCTCGGCGTCGTGCTCCAGGACAACTTCCTCTTCGACGGCACGGTCATCGAGAACATCGCGTTCGCGCGGCCGGACGCCACCGACGAGGAGGTCCTGCGGGCCGCGAGGATCTCCCGCTGCGACGATTTCGTCGCGAAGCTGCCGGAGAAATACGAAACGATCGTCGGCGAGCGCGGCGTCAAGCTCTCCGGCGGAGAACGCCAGCGCGTCGCCATCGCGCGGGCGATCCTGGCCGACCCGCGCATTCTGATCCTGGACGAAGCGACGTCGTCGCTCGACAGCGAGAACGAGGCGGCGATCCAGCAGGGTCTCGCCGAGCTGATGAAGGGACGCACGACGTTCGTCATCGCACACCGTCTCTCGACCATCCGCCGGGCCGACACGATTCTCGTCCTGGAGGACGGCCGGATCATCGAGCGGGGGCAACACGCGGACCTCCTCGCGCGCCGGGGGCGCTACGCCGATCTCTACAACCGCCAGTACGGAGTCGAAGTCAACATCTTCCGCAACCCGGGAGAGACCGAGAAACCCGCCGAGGACGAATCCCTTCCCCGCGCCACCGCCGACGCCGGCGTGGGGCGCCTCCCCATGGTGGGAACCGGACCGACCGAGTAACCGGCTGCGACGCTCAAGCGCGGAGCGACCCGTGAGCGCCCCGGTCGCGGCGCGCGAAGTCTCCTGAAGTAATCGAAGGAGGAGGCGCGCGCCGCGGGAGCGGAGCGTCGAGCGCGGGGCCAGGATCGCGGTCGAGGCCGCATCCGGCCGAGCCGCGAGCCGGTGCGCCGAAGGCGCAGGTCCCGCGCTCGGCGCGGAGCGACGGCCTAGTCCCGCCGGCCGCCCATGAAGCGGAGCAGGAAGAGGAAGAGGTTGATGAAGTCGAGGTACAGGCGGAGCGCGCCGACGACCGCGTAGGAGCCCGTGCCTCCCTCCGGAAGCGAGGCCGCCATCACCTTGAGTCTCTGGGCGTCCCAGGCCGTCAACCCGGTGAACACGATCACGCCGACGACCGAGATGACGAACTGCAGCCCGCTCGAGTGCCAGAAGAAGCCCACGACCATCGCGAGAAGGAGCCCGATGAGCCCCATCCCGACGAAGTGCCCGAGGCCCGCGAGGCTTCTCTTCGTGGTCGATCCATAGAGCGCGAGGGCCCCGAACATGCCCGCCGTGACGAAAAATGTCGAGGCGATCGACGTGCCCGAGTAGGCCAGGAAAATGAGGGACAGCGTCGCCCCGTTGAGCGCCGCATAGCCGACGAAGAGCGCCGAAGCGGTCGTCGGCGCGAGCTTCTGCACCCGGGCGCCGAGGATCACGACGAGCGCCAGCTCCGCGATGATGAGGCCGAAGAAGAGCATGGGGGTCGTGGCGATCGTCTGGAGAAGAGCGGGCGATCCCGCGACTCCGAGCGCCACCGCGGCGGTGATTCCCAGGCCGACGAACATCCAGCCATAGACCGAGCGAAGGAACGCGGTCGCTCGCTCGGCCGTCAACGGGGCCGGCTGGAATGCAGAAGCGGGCGTCATTTGAAAGCGATCCATGTCTGTTACTCCTTGCGAACGACTTCCAACAAAGTCAGCCGCCCTTCGATTCCCTGGCTTCGCTCGACTCTCGACCTTCGACCCGGTCAATTGACCTTGTACTTCAGCGATTCCAGGAACTGCCGGGCGACCGGATCTTCCGGTGCTTCCGCGAGGGCGCCCTCGAACTCCAGGATCGCCTCCGCAAATTCTCCGCGCGCCGCGTGGAGCCGGCCGAGGTTCAGGTAGGGGAAGTGCCGCGGCTCGTAGCGCGGCGCGCGCTTGGCCTGTTCGAACCAGGAAACCGCCTCGTCGTTCTTCCCCTGCTCCATCAGGTAGCAGCCGATGTCGTTGTACGGGTTGCCGAAGGACGGGTCGGTCGCGATCGCCTTGCGGCACTCTTCGATCGCGTCGTCGAGCCGCCCGGCGAAGGAGTACGCCCATCCGCGGAACGTGTAGGCCTCCGCCGTCGGGCGCAGCTCGAGGGAGCGCGTGAAGAGCGAGATCGCCTCGTCGAGGTCTCCCGCGAGGAGCCGGTCGGTCCCCTCCTGCCAGAGCTTCAGCGCCCTCTCGCGAGTCTCCATCCCGGCAATGTTAAACCGGGTCGGGCGCGAGGGATTCCAGCGGCCGGGATTAATCCCGCCCCCGATTCTGATTGGTAAGGGTGCGATGAGACGTTCCCTCTCCACGTTGCTGGTCGCCGCCGGACTCGTGCTTCTGGGGCTCGCCGCCCTGCATTATTTTCGCGGCTACGAGGCCCAGTCCTCCGGCCGGCGGGAATGGGAGAAATCGCAAACCGCTGTTCCGGTCCCAACGCTTCACGTCCCCACGCCCACCGAGAAGGAGAACCCCGGCATCGCTCGGCCCTCCGCGACTCCCGCCGCGCCCGCCTATCCCTACGGCAAGCCGATTGCCCGGCTGCGCATCCCCGCGGCCGAGATGGACTACGTCGTCTTCGGCGGCGACGACCAGTCGATCCTCGAGAAGGGTCCCGGCCACGTGCCGGGCTCGGAGCTGCCCGGCGAGGAGACCTCGCGCAACAACTGCGTGATCACCGCTCACCGGGATTCTCACTTCCGCCATCTCGGGTGGCTGCGCCGGGGACATCGGATCGAACTCGAGACCCCCTCGGGAACAATCTCCTATCGCGTCGTCTCCCGCGAGATCGTGACTCCCGATGCCGTGCGAGTCCTCCAGCCCACCGAAAAACCGCGCCTGACGCTCATCACCTGCTACCCGTTCAACTGGGTCGGCGCCGCCCCCCAGCGCCTCGTCGTCGTCGCCGAGCCTGTCACTCCTCCAAACCGCACGGCGGCGTTTCCGCCAACCGGAGGCTAGCGGTCCGTTCGGCCGCGACTCGGGAGTAGGCTAGCGGCGATGGATCAAAAATCTCCGACTCCCAGGGGGGAGTTGCTCGTGGCCCTCCTGCTCGGATTCATCGCGGGAAGTCTGGGGCTCTATTACTTCCTCTGGAGGACCGGCGGGCTGACTCCGGGCCATCCCCTGTCGCGCACGACGGCGGACATCACCTCGCGCGGCGTGGCCGGCCCGATTGTCGCTGTCAACGAGACTCCGCCGCCCGCCACGACGCCGGAAACGACGGCGCCCGCGCGGACGGTCTCCGACGCCTCGGCGGAGGCGACGCCGGCGTTGTCGTTCACGCCCCTGGCCGGCTTCACGCTCGGCCGCGAGCCGCTCGTGATGCCGGTCGTGGGGGCGCGCGCGGCGGACCTTCGCGACAGCTTCGAGGAAGCCGGCGGGGCGAAGGGGCATCACGACGGGATCGACATCCCGGCGCCTCGCGGCACGGCGGTCGTCGCGGCCGTGGACGGCTCGATCGAGAAGCTCTTCACCGCGAAGGACAGCGGCCTGACGGTCTACGAGTTCGACCGCGAGCGCGCCTACTGCTATTCCTACGCCCACCTCGATCACTTCGCGGAGGACCTCCGGGAGAAGCAGCTCGTGCACCGCGGGGATCGCCTGGGATACGTCGGCTCCACCGGCGACCTCCCCGGCGAGGCGCCCCGCCTCCATTTCACCATCCTCCGCCTCGGGCCGGAAAAGCAGTGGTGGCTCGGGACGCCGGTCAATCCCTATCCCTTCCTCCTCGGAAATCGATAGAATCGCCCTGCTCGCAAGGTCATAACTCAACACTCACAACATCCTCAATGAGCGACGATCGCAAGTACCGTCACCGCGGCTACATGGACACGGACCGGGATTCCTCGGGCCGCCGGCCCTCTGGGCCGCGCCCGGAGAGGGGCGAGGGGCCGCGCGGCCGCGGCGCCGACACCGAGAAGGCGGTCGTCTTCGTCTGCCGCGCCTGCGGGGAGAAGCGCCGGGACCTCGAGGGAATCCGTTCGGACTCGACGTGCGTCCGCTGCGGAGCCGACCTGCACGCCTGCCGCCAGTGCGCGTTCTTCGACACCTCCGCTCGCTTCGAATGCGCGAAACCCATCCCCGCGCGCATCGCCGACAAGAACGTGCGCAACGCCTGCAGCTTCTACGAACCCGCGAAGTCCTTCGACCTCGCCGGAACCAAGGCGCTGAATACTCCCGAAGACGCCCGCGCCGCGTTCGACCGGTTGTTCAAGAAGTGACAGCGGAGCCGATCCTCGTAAGAGGAGCGGCGTAGCCGTCATCCTGAGGAGCGTAGCGACGAAGGATCCGCCCCAGCGGAAAAAGACCGGAGCAGATCCTTCGCTGCGCTCAGGATGACAGGGCGGGATCTGCCCCCTTCTTCGCTTCACGCACCGCGCGGCGCATGACGGCCGTGAGCATCGGGCGCGTCAACCTTCCCGTGAAGGTGTTCTGCTGGCTCGGATGGTAGGAAGCGAGGAGCAAGTGGCTTCCGATCCGAAAGACCGCACCGTGCGCGAACCGCGGGCGCGGCCTCGGCAGGTCGAGACCCGACGGCGCGAGGACCTTCAGGCAGGCATCAAATGCGAGGGCTCCGAGCGCGACGAGCACCGCGCAAGAGGGCAATAACGCAAGCTCGCGCGCGAGGTACTCCCGGCAGTTGTCCAGCTCCTGCGGGAAGGGGCGGTTGGCCGGCGGCGCGCAGCGGGCGGCGGCCGACACGAGCGCCCCGATGAGCTTCAGGCCGTCGCCGCGGCCGAGCGACTCGGGCTGATTGGCGAGGCCCGCCCCATACATCGCGCGAAACAGGAAGTTGCCCGACTCGTCGCCCGTGAAAATCCGTCCCGTGCGGTTGCCGCCGTGCGCGGCGGGCGCGAGGCCGACGATCAGGATGCGCGCCCGCGAGTCGCCAAACGCGGGGAGGGGTCTCGCCCAATAGGTCTCGCCGCGGAAGCGCCGGGGCGGATCCTCCGCGGCGGACTCCCGCCACGCGACCAGCCGGGGACAGCGGCGGCAGGCGACGATCTCCCGCTCGAGCCTCCGAAAGCTGTCGCGCAAAGGATCGGCTGATCAGCCGCGCGAGTACTTGCCCATGAGGTTCGCCTGCGCCAGGACGTGCCCCTTCATCGCCCGCTCGACGTCCGCCTTCGTCGCGCTCGCGGAAGCCTTGATTTCCGTGTCGAGCGCGTAGAGCTTGAACATGTAGCGATGGGTTCCGCTCGGCGGACACGGTCCGCCGTAGCCGACCTTCCGAAAATCGTTGGTGCCTTGCGTGCCTCCTCCCGAGACGCTCTCGCGGGCGGGCACCGCTTCGGGCAGTCCGGCCGTCCCCGCCGGGAGATTGAAGATCACCCAGTGCACCCAGGCCTTCCTGGATGCGTCCGGGTCGTCGCAGATCAGAGCGAGGCTCCTGGCTCCCTCGGGGATTCCGCTCCAGGAGAGCGGCGGCGAGATGTCCTTGCCGTCGCACGTGTACTGGCCGGGGATCTTTCCCCCTTCGGCGAACGCGGAACTTTCGATGTGGATCGTCATCGGCGCTCCCTTCGCAATCAAGCCGAACGAAAAGAGAAGCAGGAGCCGTGCCGCGGTCACTTCTTCGCTTTCGGCGAACCGACGGCCGGCAGCGGCTCGGGAACGCCCATCTGCCGCCACCGCTTCTTCTTCTCCTCCCAGTCCTCGAGGACCCTCTTGCGGTTGACCGCCGCGGCCCGGGCTCGCCTGTCATCGTCGCTCACGACCTCGTTGCCGTTCTTTTCTTCCGTCTCGGCCATGGCGCGGATTCTACAGAATCGCGCGCGATGACTTGAACGGAGCCTGTCCCCGTGGAGCCCTGGCGCAGGCAGACACTTATAATCCCGGCCCGCCGTGACTTCCCCTCCTCCCGAGCTCGAGATCCTCCGGCGCGGCGTCGTGGATTTCATCGAGGAAGGGGACCTCGCCCGCAAGATCGCCCGCGGACCCCTGACCGTCAAGGTCGGCTTCGATCCGTCGGCGCCCGACATCCACCTGGGACACACGGTCGTCCTGCGCAAGATGCGCCACTTCCAGGACGCCGGCCACCGGGTCGTCTTCGTGGTCGGGGACTTCACGGGGATGATCGGCGATCCCTCCGGGAAGAAGTCCACGCGCCCGCAGTTGACGCGGGCCGAGGTCGAGGCCAACGCGAAGACCTACACGACACAGGCGTTCAAGATCCTGGACGAGAAGAAGACCGCGATCGAGTTCAACAGCCGCTGGCTCTCGCCGCTCGGCGCCGAGGGCTTCATCCGCCTCGCATCGAAGATGACGGTCGCGCGGATCCTCGAGCGCGACGACTTCCAGAAGCGATGGGCCGCTCACCAGCCGATCGCCCTCCACGAGCTCTTCTATCCGCTCGCGCAGGGGTACGACTCAGTGGCGCTCAAGGCCGACGTCGAGCTCGGCGGCACGGACCAGCTCTTCAACCTGCTCGTCGGGCGGGACCTGATGCGCGAGGAGGGGCTCGAGCCGCAGGTCGTCATGACGCTGCCGCTTCTCGTAGGGCTCGACGGCACCGAGAAAATGTCCAAGTCGCTCGGCAACGCGATCGGCATCCAGGAGCCGCCCGCGGAGATCTACGGAAAGTTCATGTCCATCCCCGACACGCTGATCTGGAGCTACTACGAGCTCCTGACCGACGTTCCCGCGCGCGGAGCTCGCGGAGCGGCGGCGCCGCGTCGAGTCGGGCGAAGAGAACCCCCGCGACGCCAAGGCGAACCTCGCGCGCGCCGTCACGGCGCAGTTCCAGGGAGAGCGAAGCCGCGGCCCGCGCCGAGGAGGATTTCCGCCGCGCCTTCTCGAAGGGGGAGCTGCCGGAGGAAATCGAGACGACGGAGCTGCCGCCGACCGAGACGTCCGCCGCCCGCGTTCTCGTCGCCGCCGGGCTCGCCGCCTCGATGCGCGAAGCCCGCCGGAAGATCGCCGAGGGTGCGCTCGCGCTCTATGGGACGGGGAGCCGCGCATCCTCAGAGGACCCGGACGAGCGCCTGGACTCTTCACGGCACGTTCTGCTGCGTCTCGGAAGGCGTTTCCGGCGCATCGTCTGGAGGACGTGATCCGGGCACGATGCATCATGAAGGAAAGCGCGAACAGGACGCCCAGGACGGCGTGGACCCATCCCGTCCCCTTCCGCAGCGTCTCGCCCGTGAAGACCTCGACGAGATAGCCGGAGAAGACGAGCGGCATCCCGACGGCCGTGAGAGCCAGGCCAGTGCCGCGCCCCTCGCGCTCTCCGCGCTTCAACTTCGGCAGCGCGTGCCCGCGCAACAGCAGCCCCATGGCGAAGACGGCGACCGGCGCCGCGAGGACGTGCGCCGCCAGGATCGCCGGCTGCCACGGATGTCCCAGGCGCGAGTCGGGATCGGAGCCGGCGAGGAAATACTTCATGACGCCGAAGACCACGCCGCTCGCGGAGACGAGGGCGAACCCCCAGCGAATGACCCGGATCTCCCAGGATTTCACGACGGGTTCTTCTGGCGCCGCGCGAGCACCTGGTGGAGCGCGAGGACGCGCCGCGCGGCTTCCGTCGTCGCGCGCGCGGTCAGCGTCGCGCCCGAGACGGCCCGGATGCCGCGCTTGATGGAGAGCTCTTCGTCCAGCCCCTTGCCGGGGAACTGCGCGTACCAGTGCGCGCGCGGCAGGTAATCCTCCGGCTCGGAAAAGGAGAGGACCTCCACGCGGCCGATCTTCCCCTCCGGCGTGACGACGACCATCAGCGTTTCCGGCTGCGTGCGCACGACGTGCGTGTCGAAGTAGGCCGTGCCGGCGAGACGCCCTTCCTTCGTCGCGACGTAGGCGACCGCAAGCGACGACGGCGGCGCCGCTCCCGAAAGCGCGGCCACGTCCTTGGATTCGTCCGGCGTCAGGAAGGCGGTCTTCCGTTCGATCGTGGCTCCGGGAAACGCGAGCTTCAGCGCCTCCTCCTGCGTCAGGAAGACCTTCGCGGACGACGCCACGGCCGACGCCAGCGCCACGAACGACAGGAAGACCCTAGAAAAGATAGCCAAGACCCACGTTCCACTGATTGACGCCGGTGCTTGCGGCGTTCTTCCTCTGCTGCCAGTCGAGCTTGATCGCGATCTGCTCGATCGGCTTCAAGACCGCTCCGATCGTCAGGACTTTCACGTCGTTCTCGGGATTGCGCTCGTATCCGGCGGGCACGCGCGCCTGCGTGTCGTAGCGCTCGTAGCGCACGAACGGCGTGAGCGACGCCTTCGACGCGGAGCGGAGCGACAGGACGTCGAATCCCCCCTGGAGATACCACCCCCACTGCCGGCTGCCGACCGACTCCTCGTCCTTGAATCCGTTGGCCTCGTTGATCGCGGCGGCATCCCCGACGGTCGTCCGGAGGTAGAGGCCGCGCAGCCAGACGCCGCGCCATTTCCAGTCCGCGTGAAGGTCGAAGAGCGTCGTGCGACCCGAGAACGCCCGGCCGGCGGGAGTGGAGCGGCCCTGGTCGGAGTCGCCCGAGAAGAAGGACGCTCCGAGGAGCGCTCCGGAGATCGGAGTCCAGTCGAGCCGCCCGGTCACGGCCCAGTTCTCCGCGGCGGCCTCGGAACCTTCCTGCGAGCCTTCGCGGATTCCCTCGGCCGAGTACCCCTCCGAGTTCAAGCCGTTGACGGCGTAGAGCCGGTAGGAAAAGCGGCCGGCGTCCCCGTAAAGACCTGCCCCCAGCTCCCTCCAGGTCGAAGGGATCAGGCGCTGCTCGACGTCCGGCCGCAGGGCTCCGAGGAACGTCGGAGGCTCGTGCAGCTCGTTGATCAGCCCCACCGGGACGAGCACGAGGCCGGCGCGCGCGCGCAGCGGCCGGGAGAAGAGGTAGTCGAGATAGGCGAACTCGACTTCGAACTCTCCCCCCTTGTCCGAGGCCGTGACGGCGTGCTCGGCTTCCAGCTCCATGTTCAAGACCCAGTGATCGTCGAACTTGTAGCCGAAGTAGAGGACGGCGCGCGCGAGATCCGCCTCGTTGCGCAGCCCCGAGGGCTCGCCGTCCTGGCGCGAGCCGGAAAAGCTCTGATAGAGGAATTCCCCGTAGCCGCCGATCGAGACCCCCTTCTTGCCGTAGACCTTCGAGGCGGCCGGCCCGACGCCGTAGCGGGCGTCCTTGCTCCCGGGCGCCGGCGGCGCCGACTCGCCGATTTTCAGCTGCTCGATCTCGCGCGCCAGGATCTCGATCTGCCGCTCGATCTCGGCCAGACGCTGCGGGTCGCTCCCCGCCGCGGAGCGGGCGGCCGCGAGCTCGGCGCGCGTCGCGGCCAGGAACTTCTCGAGCCGCTCGACCCGCTGCTCGAGCGTCGGCGCGGGCTCGTCCGAAAGAGCGGGAGCGGCCACGAGGAGGAGCGGCGCGGCGAGAACGATTCCCAGGAGGAGAGCCTTCCACTTCATGAATCCGTCCTTTCGAGATGGAATTTCAGGCCGGGCGAAGCGAGAGCCCGGATTCTGCCGTTGCCGACGACCAGGAAGAGGGCGCCATTGTCGAAGCCCTGACCCCGGAGCCTCTGCGAGAGCTCCAGGCCCTTCTCCGGTCCCAGGACGAAGAACGCCGTCGAGAGGATGTCGGCCGCGAGCCCGGAGGGGGCCACGGCCGTCGCCGAGCCGAAGTCGGTCGCGGGACGCCCGGTGCGTGGGTCGAGCAGGTGGCCGATGAGTCTCCCGCCGACGAGGAGGCCCCGCTCCGAGTCTCCCGAGGTGGAGACCGACTCATCGGCGATCGGGAGCGACGCCGCTACGCGCGCCCGGTCGCGTGGATCGGCGACCGCCACGCTCGCCCGCCCGATGACCGACACCTGGCCGCCGAGATCGAGGAGCGCCTCGCTCACGCCGGCCCGCCGGAGCTCGGCGATCGCGCGGTCGAGCGCGTACCCCTTCCCCCAGGCCCCTTCGTCAATGCCCGCGTCGGGCGACAGGCGCCGCGCGCCTCCCCCCGAAGGATCGATCCCGAATCGTTCCGGCCCCGTCGCCGCGAGCGCCCGCGCGAGATCGGCTTGCGCCGGCAACCGCCCTGTCCCGCGCAGGTCCCAGGCGCGCACGAGCGGGAGCACGGTCGGGTCGAAGGCCCGCTCCGTGCGCTGCGACCACAGGAGGACCTCGGCGAGAAGCGCGGCGACCTCGCCGCCGACGGGGACGGTCTGGCCGGCGCGCGCGGCATTCAGGCGCTCGAGTGGCCCGCCGGGGCGCCACGTCGTCAATTGCTCCTCGACGCGGGCGATCTCGAGGACGGCCGCCTCGCTCACCTCGAGCGCCGCGTCGCGATCCCGCCCCGAGACCGAGAGCCCGAGCACCGTGCCCATCGCGGCCACGCGCCGCTCCACGACCGCGGCCGGATGCGCCGGCGGGAGCCGCCGGCGCGCGGTTAAGACAGAGACTCAGTCTCAACAGGAGTTCGAGGACCGGGAGGAGCGTCGCGGCGGACACGGGCGCTTCAGCGGTCGGGGAGAACGCGGAGCCGGCCGGAGCGCCGGGCACCCGGCTGCCGCGAGGCTCCCGCGGGCTCGTGCTTCAGCCGTGGCCGGCACTGCCGGCAGATGCCGCGCATCTGGTGGCTGTGCGAGAGCGGCAGGAACCCGTACCCCTCGCAGATCTCGTCCTGGAGGCTTTCGATGCGCGGCTCGAAGAACTCGATGACGCGGCCGCACTCGTTGCAGATCAGGTGGTCGTGGTGCTCCCCCGCCCGGAGCCGCTCGTAGCGGTAGCCGGACTCCCGGATCCGCACGCGGCCGACGATCCCGGAGTCCACCAGCAGATCGAGCGTGCGGTAGATCGTGGCGCGGGAGATCTTCTTGTGCTTCGAGCGGAGCCTGACCAGGAGTTCGTCCGCCTCGAAATGCTCGTGCCGCGCGAAGAGCTCATCGAACAGGGCCTGCCGCTCCGCGGTCAATTTCAAGCCGCGCCGCTCCAGGTACTTCCGGAAAATGTCGCGCTCCCGGTTCTTCATGCGATTGCGACTCAGTCTCAGTTGCGGTATTCTTCCGCGCTTTCCGGGCCCTTGTCAAGCCCGGTCCGGGAGCCGACGCCATGTGGCAAGGATTCGCGATCGCGCTGCGCGAGGGGATCGAGATGTTCCTGATCGTCGCGCTCATCCTCTCGTATTTGAAGCGTACTGGTCGCGCCGCGCTCGCCCGCGCCGTCTACTTCGGGACGGCCGTCTCGCTGGCCACCTGTTACGTGGCCTTTCTCTTCTTCCAGCGCGCCGCGAACCGCTCGCTCTGGGAGGGAATCCTGGCGCTCGTCGCGGCGGTCCTCGTCGCGAGCCTCCTGGTCTACATGAAGAAGGTCTCGGCGCACCTGAAGCAGGACATCGAGGACCGCGTCGAGGCGCGCGCCGTGTCCGGCACGGCCGCGAGCGCGTTCTGGGGGATCTTCGGCTTCACGCTCCTGATGATCACGCGGGAGGGGATGGAGACGGCGCTCATGATCTCGACCGCGCTCTTCCAGTTGAAGTCGGCCGCCGTGTCGCTCGGGCTCGGCCTCGGCCTCGTTGCCGCCATCGCGATCGGTTTCGCATGGACGCGCCTGGGCCGCGGAGTGGATCTCAAGGCGCTCTTGAACATCCTCGCCGCGTTCCTCGCGATCTTCGTCGTTCAGCTGCTTCTCTACGGCGTCCACGAGCTGTCGGAAGCGCGCGTCCTGCCGGCGTCGGAGACGATCCACAACGCGACGGAGATTCTCGGCCCCGACGGCCGGATCGGCCACCTCCTCGCCTACTCCCTCGCCGTCGTCCCGACGGTGTGGCTCCTCGCCCTCTGGTGGAAACGCCGCCATTCCGCCCGCCCCCGCATCGCCGCGTGACAGTTATCTGTCATCCCGAGGTCGCCAACGCGCCAAAGCCGCTATGGCGACGGCGCGAGCGAGGCGACGAGGGATCGGCTCCGGCGGTTCCTGACCCCGGGAGTCCCAACTGTTGACATCTGATGATGCTATGAATAGCATCAACGCATCATGCGAACGACTGTGGACATCGACGATCCGATTCTCAAGGAAGTGAAATCCCTCGGGAAGAAAGAGGGAAAATCCGTCGGTCGAATCGTCTCAGACCTGCTGGCCAGCGGCCTGAAGGCGCATCGTTCCGCCCCGAAGGGGCGCAAGGCCGCCGGTTGGATCACCCGCCCGATGACATCCCGCGTGGACCTGGCGGACAAGGAGGCGGTCTACGCCGCGATGGAGCGCGAAGAGGTCTCCTCCAGAGGCGCCTCCCGTTCTTGAGCTTCGCCCTCGACACGAACCTTCTGCTCTACGCCTCCGATGCGACGAGCCCATTCCATTCGCGGGCGCGCGCTTTTCTCGATTCCTGCCTGCGAGGCGGCGAAGTCTTCTGCCTGGGCTGGCCCACGGTCATGAGCTACCTGCGCATCTCGACCCACCCCGCGATCTTCGAACGGCCCCTGACGCCCGGTGAAGCGATGACCAACATCGAGGTGCTTCTCGAGAATCCGCACGCGCGGTTCCTCGCGGAGGAGGAAGGATTCTGGACCATCTACAGAGAAGTGACGGCCGGGGTCCCGACACGCGGCAACCTCGTGCCGGACGCTCACCTGGCGGCCCTCCTCAAGCTGCACGGAGTCAGGACCCTGTATTCCCATGACCGGGATTTCAAGAAGTTCGCCTTCCTCGACGTCCGGAATCCCCTCGCCTGAGTCCCGCACACGCATCGTTGACTCTCCTTCTGCTGCCGGTCCAGTCACCCTTAAGAACCGCCTTGCGCTCGTTGCTTTCTGGCAGCGGCGTCGGAGACCGCAGCCCCCACTTCCAGCGGCGACAGCCGCACCACGACCCCTGGCGAGTCCCGTCTCCGCCCCGCCCGGGTCCTGCCGGCATCAGAGACGATCCACGACGCGGCGGAGATCCTCGGCCCCGACGGTCCGCGCACCGCGTGCCGAGCGCCCGCGGGAGATTTTCCGGCGCGACAAGGAAGCGCGACCGAAGGCGTATCCGGAGCGATATGTCGAGGGAGCGTTGACGCCGTTTCGCCGGGAAAGATCCGCGGGCTACATCTCCCTGACGGCGCGCTGGGAGAAGAAGAGGGTCGGGAAGGCCTGGCGGAAGTAGCGGGTGGCTTCCAGGACGAGCTTGTTGTCGCCGTTCTTCCAGCCCGGATCGCGGAAGCGGTACTCGTCGCCGGTATGCGTCACGAAGCCGAACTCGAGGCAGAGGTTCTGGCCGGGGCGCAGGACGCAGGTGTTGAAGACCTCCTTGATGTTGCGGGCGTAGATCGAGAAGTTCTTTCCCGGGTCTTCCGCGTCGAACCACGAGACGTTCTCGCCGTCCACGAGGAGCCGGCCGGTCTTCTTGGCCGACGTGCCGAAGCCGAGGAAGGCGCTGGTCACGCGGGCGAGGCCGGAGAACTCGGCCTTGCGGGCGACCTCCACGCCGGGCACGGTCTGGCCCGACCGCATCATCGCTTCCAGGACCGCTTCCGAGATCCCGGCGTCGCGCAGCTCCACGATCTCGGGCGTCGTCAGCTGGTAGGGGACGTTGTCGGTGCGGATCTTGTTCAGGAGGAACTCGTCGGAGAGGCCCGCCTGTTTCAACTTCAGGATGTCCTGGTAGGGACGGTGAGGGGCGGGAGCGACGGCCGGCGCCGGCGGCACGGGAGGCTCCGGGGCAGCGGCCGATGCCGCCGGAGCGGGCGCGGGAGCCTCGCCGGCCGGAGACTCCGCTATCAGAGGACCGGGCGTGGGCGGGGGCGTCAGGACGGGCTGCGGCGGAGCGGGCGCCGGATTGGGCGCCGCCGGCGGAGCTCCCTGCCCCTGTCCGGGCGGCGGCGAAACGGGACCCGCGCTCTTGCAGCCGATCAACGTCACGGTCACGCCAAATAGCAGGGTCACAACCCACCTGTTCACGGCTCACCTCCTCGAAGGCATTCTCATTCTGTCACTTCCCGCGTTCGATGGCGTCGTGCGCGCGGACCCGCGCGCACGGGTGGGCGGCTTGCCTGGTGGCGCGAAGAGCAGAGGAACGTCAGGGAATCGCATATCGCCCGATTCCTTCGCCCGATCACCCGATCGCAGATCACCCGATTCGATCTCATGCGCGGCTGTTCCAGAGGATGTCGGGGATGCCGCGGCGCTTGTTCTCGTGGCGGGCCATGACGAAGAGGGCGTCGGAGAGACGGTTCAGGTAGCGGACCGCGTAAGGACCGACGCTCTCGCCGCGGGCGAGCGCGACGACGAGGCGCTCGGCGCGGCGGCAGACGGTCCGGGCCACGTGAAGCTGCGCGGCGCCGGGCGCGCCTCCCGGCAGGACGAAGTTCTCGAGCGGCGGAAGCTCCTCCGAGAGCCTGTCCATCATGCTCTCGAGTCCAGTCACGTGCCGCTCCTCGATCGCCGGCACGGGGCGGCGCTCCTTCTCCGCCTCGGGGACGCAGAGGTCCGAGCCCAGGTGGAAGAGATCGTTCTGGATCGAGGCGAGCGCGGGAGCGATCGTCTCGTTGACGCCGGTTGCGAGGACGAGCCCGATCTGGCTGTTCAACTCGTCCACCGTGCCGTACGCCTCGATGCGCGGCGAGTCCTTGGCGACTCTTCCGCCGGCGCCGAGGCCCGTCGTGCCGTCGTCGCCCGTGCGCGTGTAGACCCTGGTGATGCGGGGCATCGGTGGGAATTATCGGGTGAACTGCGATCGGGTGATCGGGTGATTTGACATATTCGCTCAGAACTTCGCTTCGAGGCCGGCGGCGAAGCGGCGGCGCGGAGCGGGATAGCCGTTGACTTCCTGGTACTGGCGGTCGGCGAGGTTCTCGAGACGCGCGTAGGGAGCGAGGCGTCCGAGGGAGTAGCGCGCGAAGAGGTCGAGACGAAGGAACGACGGGCTCTCGACACGCGCGCCGGTCAAGGCGTCGCTGTCGGGACGGGTTCCGACGAAGGTCGCCCGCGGCGCGAGCGAGAGGCGCTCGATCGGCTGCCACACGGCTCCGAGGAACGCCCGGTGCCGCGGCCGCCGGATGAGCGCGAGTCCGCTGCCGCGATCCTGTGCGTCGAGATACGTGTAACCGGCATCGGCCGACAGCGCGCGCGTCAGGTCCTGCCGCAGCGCGACCTCGACGCCGCGCGTGCGCGCTCTCCCGACGTTCAAGTTCAACGAGGTCGCGAAGTCGAAGACGATCAGGTCGCGGAAGTCGTTCCAGAAGATCGACGCCTCGATGCGTCCGCCCGGCACGTAGCGCTCGACTCCGAGCTCGTACGAGTTCGAATGCTCGGGCTTCAAACCGGGATTGCCGGAGAACGGGTAATAGAGCTCCCCCACCGTCGGCGCCCGGAAGGCGCTTCCGCCGGAGACACGCAGCTTCCAGAGCGAATCGGAAGAGAGCCACGAGACCGTCGCCCGCGGGCTCCAGGCCGCTCCGAACTGCGAGTGGTCGTCGTAGCGCAGACCCGCCGTCGCCGTGAAACCGCCCGCGAATTTCCAGGAGTCTTCGAATCCTGTCCCCCAGATCGTCGTGTGCTGCCCTTCGAGGCTCGGCCCGAAGTTCGACCCGTCGTTGACGCGCCCTCTTTCAAAGGACACGAAGCCCGTCAGCCGGTTCGCGCCCGACGTCCACGTGTCGGACGCGCGCCCCTGGAGCGAGCGGGCGTCCGTCTGCGCGGAGAAGAAGGAATCCGGGTCGGCAAAACGCGGCCTCGCCACGACGTCCGCGACGAGGAGCGTCGCCTCGTGCCCCTCCGCCGGCGAGAACGAGACCGGCAGCGACAGGCGCTCCTGCCGCGACCCGTAACGCGCGTGCGGCGTCTGTCTCCCGACCGGGCCCGGCACGCCGACGTCGCTCTCTTCGATCGCGCCCTCAAGCGCGATCCGCGCGCCGCCGGCCAGCCTCCCCTCGATCCGCAAGGCGCCGTTCTGTTCCCGCCAGTCGGAGTTGACGCGGTCGGCGCCCACGCGGCCATCCCGATAGCTGCCGGAGACTCCGAGCGTCTCGCTGCCGTAGGAGGCGAAGACGGAGCCGGCGCGCTGGCCGGCGTCCCCCGCCTCGGCCGTGGCCTTGCCGGCGAGCCCGGGCGCCGCGGGACGGGTGAAGATCTGGATGACGCCTCCGAGCGCATCGGAGCCGTAGAGCGACGAGAACGGGCCGCGCACGATCTCGATGCGCTCGACGTTCTCCGTCGTCAGACTCGAGAGGTCGTAGCCCGGGAAATAGGGCGAGTTCAACCGCTGCCCGTCCACGAGCACGAGCGTCTGCGTCGAGTTGGCGCCGCGCAGCTCTGCAAACGTCACCGAGCCGTCGCATCCCGAGCGCACGAGGTCCACACCGGGGACCGAGCGCAGCACCTCGGCGACCGTGCGGAACCCGCTCCGCTCGATGCGCTCGCGCGTGATGACCGTCGTCGCCGCGCCGACCGCGGGCTCGTCCTGCTCGGCGGCGGTCGCCGTCACGACGACGGACTCCGTGACCGGCGCCGCCTGCCGGGCGAACGCGTCGGGCGCCGCGGAGGAGACGAGAGCCAGGCCCGCGATCAGACAGCCGAAAACAAATCCCGGAGGGGGAAGAAGAGGTCGGGAAAAGGCGCGGAGGAGAGCGAACCGGACCGCGGTCGTCATTCGAACCTCCCGTTCGACGAGACGAGATCCCGGACGGTTCGAAAAGATCCCCGCGCCCGCGGGAATTCGAAGGCGCGCTCTTTCCGGTGCCCCGACCGAGAAGCGTTTCGTCCGGCAGGTCTCCTGGCTTCCGGATCCTCCGCTTGCCGGGCTCCTTCCCGGACGCGCGACCTCTCGATCCGTCGCGTCCAGTGGTTTGTTGCCCGGGGCGTCCCCGGTGACAGTGGCGGGGGCCGCGCGGGATTCTCACCCGCTTCCCAGCGCCGAACGAATCAAAGAGCGTGGACGAGACAGGAAGATACTCCGCAGATAGCGTCAGAGCAAGAACCGAGGAGCCGGGACTCGGGACTCGGAACTCGGGACTCGCAAAGCCGGGGGCTCACGACTCGGTGGACTCCTGGCGGAGAGATCGCGTCCCGTGTCCCGTGTCCCGAGTCCCGAGTCCCGAGTCCCGATATGATCCCGGCGTGCAACAGGACTTCACGCTCGACTTCGACCGGATGCGCCGCGTCGGCTTCCCGGAGGTGGTGCTGGCGCAGGGGAAGACCCCGCTGCAGGTCGTCGAGATCTGCCGGCAGCTGGCGCGCGCGCACGATGTCCTCGTCACGCGGCTTTCGCCGGAACAGTGGGAAGAGGTGTCCGTCGCTCCCCTGCCCGGACGGGCCCGCTATGACCTGCGTTCCGGGACACTGCACCTCTCGGTGGGGAAACCGATGCGCCGCCTGGAAGGCACCGTCGCCGTCGTGACGGCCGGCACCGCCGACACGTCGGTCGCGGAGGAGACGCGCGCGACGCTCCAGTACCTGGGAGTCTCCTCGACGCTCGTCCCCGACGTCGGAGTCGCCGGCGTCCTGCGCCTCCTCTCGCGCCTGGAAGAAATCGAAAAGGCCGACGTCGTCATCGCGGTCGCCGGGATGGAGGCGTCCCTCTTCTCCGTCGTCGCGGGCCTCGTGGGACGCCCCGTCATCGCCGTTCCGACCTCCGGCGGCTACGGCGCCACGCTCCAGGGGATCGCCTCCCTGCTCTCGGCCGTAACGTCCTGCGCCAATGGAATCACCACGGTCAACATCGACTCCGGCTACGCGGCCGCGATGGCGGCGTACCGCATTCTTTCCGGAGGTCCGCAGACATGGCAGGAAAAAAAGCCCGCCGCGCGGGAAGCGCCCGCGAGTACACGCACGAAGCCGCGGTCGGCGTCGACAGGAAACGCAAGAAGGCGCTCCTCGGCAAGCCGACGACGCCGGTAAGGGTCCTTCCCGGCACGACCGTCTCGGAGCTGCTCGATTCCTATCGAGAGGCTTCGTTCCAGGCGCGCGCGCTCGGAAAGTGCGCCGCCGTCTTCGAGGCGATGCTGAGGGACCGGCAGCGCCCGACGATCCTGCTCGGTCTGGCCGGCTCGCTCATCGCCGCGGGCATGCGCCGGGTGATCGTGGACCTGATCGAAGGGAACATGGTGGATGTCGTCGTCTCGACGGGGGCGATCATCTCGCAGGACTTCTACCAGGTCCGCGGCGGCCGCCACTACCACGGCAGCGCCGACGCCGACGACAAGGAGCTGCGCGACCTCTACATCGACCGCCTCTACGACACGTTCATGGACGAGGAGAAATACTGGGAGACGGACCTCGCGGTCTCGCGCTTCGCCGACGGGCTCGCTCCGCAGAAGCTCTCCTCGCGCGCGTTCCTGGCGCTCCTCGCCGAGAAGGCCCGGGGCGACGAGGGATCGATCCTCGGCGCGTGCGCCCGCAACGGCGTCCCGCTCTTCGTGCCGGCCTTGAACGACTCCTCGATCGGCATCGGCCTGACCGAGCACTACCACCGCTTCCGGAAGGCGGGGAAGGAGCCGTTCACGATCTCCTCGATCCGGGACAACTACGAGCTGACCCAGATCGTGGTCCACAGTCCCGCGACCGCGGCCGTGTACGTGTCGGGAGGAGTTCCGAAGAACTACATCAACGACTCGATCGTGATGTCCTACATCTTCGGCCTCGACACCGGCGGCCACAAGTACGCGCTCCAGGTCACGACCGACGCGCCGCACTGGGGCGGCCTCGGAGGATCCACGCTGTCGGAAGCGACCTCCTGGGGAAAGGTCTCGAAGACCGCCACGCACGAGATGGCCTTCATCGAGACGTCGGTGGCGCTCCCGCTCCTCTACGGCTACGCCCTCCAGAAAAACGCCGCCAAGGGCCGCAAGCGCCTCCGGTACACGTGGGAAGACGACATCCTGAAGGGAATCACTTCCGCGTTTCGCAAGGGCACAGGCACACACGACGGCCGTAGTGTCTCCCGGAAAACCCGCGCCGACGGAGCTCGCCGTCGTTGTCCCTCGTTTCCGGCACGCGCCCACCTGCCGTAACCGTTGGAACCGACGGGCGCTGAGGGTCTCCTCGCAGCCACACCGTGGCACCGGTCGCGGCGTTCCATGCCGTCACCCATCACCGACTCCGGGATAACGCCGCCGGCTCCGGGGCTCTCAGCTCGGCTTAGCCCGGGTGAAGCCTCCGGCGGCGGGCCGCCTCCCGTAGGAGCCACGATGAGCGCAGGAGCACGCCGAGATCTCTCCTGTCGCCTCACTGCCGCTGCGACGGAGCGACCAGCGATGGCCGGAGCTATCTGTAATCGGCCGGGCCGTCACGTGCCGACGAGGGAGGCGGACCGCCGCCGGGCGGGTGAAACCGGGACACTACCCGACGGTCTCTGACGATCCTTCGCTGAAAAAAACGCCCCGGCTCGCGCCGGGGCGTTCTCTGACAGGATCGAGTCGTATTTCTTAGAGAACTTCGCCGCGCAGCGGGAGCTCGATGATCGGCCTTCTCTTTGTCCGTCGTGTAGAGCTTGACGGTGCCCTCGAGCGCGCCCTTCTTGATCTTGTTTCCGGCCTTGACGACGACCGTATAGGAGACGCCTTCCTGCGTCGGCACGACGTCGGTGATGAATCCGGGGATCGAAACTTCCGCCTTCGTCACCCGGATCGGGCTGCCCGGCTTGTTGTTCGTCACGACGATGTTGCGCGTGATCGGGTCCTTGCCCGCCGTGAAGTTGCCGAAGTTGACCATGACCGGCGTGACGGAGACCCGCGCCCGCACGATCCCGGAGACCGGGATCTCGATGTTGGGCTGCTGCGAGACGCCCGTGGTGATGCGGATCGGCGCGTTCAGAAGCCCCTCGGGCGCGTCGGGCGTCACGGTGATGTGCAGCTTGTACTGCTCGCCCGGATGGCCCGGGAGCTTGTCCTTCTCGCCCGCCGGCCCGATTTCCGCCTTCACGTAGGGCTGAGCGGCCTCGGCGATCGTCGGCTTGAACGTCTTCTCCTCGGAGGCGAGGATCACGTCGCGTGCATCGGTGTCCCCCTTGACGACCGAGATCCGGACGTAGGGCTGCGGAAGGATGTCCACGAAGGGCTTGACCGTCGCCTTGATGAAGAGGTTGATCTGAGCGCGCTCCGGATCGTTGGAGACGAGGAGGACGGACTTGGAGATCGGCCCGGAGAAGCTCTTCGTGTCGACCGACGTCTTGACCTTCCCCTCGGCGCCCGGCTTGATGACCTTATCGAAGGAGGCCACGGTGCACCCGCAACCCGGCCGCGCGTCGGAGATCACGAGGTCCGACCCCCCGTGGTTCTTCACGAGGAAGGTCGTCTCGATGACCTTTCCTTTCGGGACGATCCCCTCGTCACGCGTTTCGGGGATGACCTCGATCTTGGGGGCCGCGACGGCGCCCTTCTTGGCATCGGCGGCGGGCTTGGCCGGCGCCTTGCCCGCTGGGGCGGGCATCTTCTGAGCCTGGCCCTGCGCGAGCGCGGTCGCCAACAGGGCCGAGAGCGCGAGGCCAGCCAGCTTGGAGATGTAACGCATTTCCGACTCCTCCTGTCTTAGTATGACGTTGGGGTCAAACTCCCTCAAACCAACGGATATTTCCACAAAAGCGACCGGAACGGTGTTTTTCGTCTCGCGGGCGAGCGATTTGAGCAGAAAAGAGCGCAATTGAAGATTCACATGGCGCCGATCGGCGGGATCGCCATGGTGCCGCTGGCCGCGCTCCTGGTCGAGGCGGGACATCGGGTGACCGGCAGCGACGGCGACCTCTACCCTCCGATGTCCACACTCCTCGAGTCCCTGCAAATCCCTCTTTCCCGGGGCTTTTCCGCCGATCACGTCCCGCCCGACTGCGACACGATGATCGTCGGCAACGCGGCGACGCGGGACAATCCCGAGGCGGCGGAGGCGTTGCGGCGGGGGTTGCCTGTCCTCTCGCTGCCACAGGCGGTGCGCCGCTACCTGCTTCCCGGAAAGACCTCGATCGTCATCACGGGCACTCACGGAAAGACGACCACTTCGGCTCTCGTTTCCTGGCTGCTGCTCGATTCCGGCCGCGACCCCGGCTTCCTCGTCGGCGGCGAGATGCGCAACCTCGGCCGCGGGTATCGCCGCGGAGCGGGGCCGCACTTCGTGCTCGAGGGGGACGAGTACAACGCGGCGTTCTTCGACCGGGGGCCGAAGTTCCTCCACTACGAGCCGCGGCATCTCTTCGTCGGCAACATCGAATTCGATCACGCGGACCTCTATCCGGACCTCGCCGCGGTCCTCGAGGCGTTCCGCCAGGTCGTCGCGCTCGTGCCGCCGGAAGGCCGGATCGTCGCCAACGCCGACGACGGGCGGGTCGGCGAGTCCCTGTCGAGGGCTCGCGCGCCGGTGACGCGGGTGTCGCTCACGGACACGGGCGCGGACATCTGCGCGCGCGACATCGAAGACCATCCGGAGGGAACGAACTTCACGCTGCTCGAGTCCGGGAAATCCGCCGGGCGTCTCTCCTCGCCGCTCTCCGGCCGGCACAATCTGCGCAACGCCCTCGGCGCGATCGCGCTCACGCGCGGGCTCGGCCTGTCGGTCGAAGAGATCGCCGCGGCGCTGCCGCGCTTTGCGGGGGTGCGCCGAAGGCTCGAGGTCAAGGGAGAAGTCCGCGGCATTCTCGTCGTGGACGACTTCGCGCACCACCCGACGGCCGTCGCCGGCACGCTCGCCGCGGCGCGCGAGCGGTGGCCGGGGCGCCGCGTGTGGGCCCTCTTCGAGCCGCGATCGAACACCGCCGGCCGCAAGATCTTCGAGGAGGACTACGCCCGCGCCTTCAGCGGAGCCGACGCGCTCGTCCTCGCGCCCGTCTTCCACGCGCGCCGCCTGACCCCGGAAACCGTGCTCGACCGCGAAGCCCTCGTCCGCCGCTTCGCCGGTGAAGGCAAGCCCGCCTTCGCTCCCGACACGATTCCGGAGATCCCGGAGTTTCTCCGCCGCCACGCGCGCTCGGGCGACGTCATGATCCTCATGTCCTCCGGAGCCTTCGGCGGCCTCCCCGCCACGCTCCTCGACGCCCTGCGCGGCTAGCGGGTCATCCGGCGACGCGGTTCTTCAGGACGCCGATTCCTTCGATCTCGACCTCGACGACGTCGCCCGCGGAAAGCGGGGAGATGCCGGCCGGCGTGCCGGTCAGGATCAGGTCTCCCGGGTTCAAGGTCATCATCCGCGAGATGTAGGCGACGAGGAAGGCCGGAGAGAAGACCATCTCGGAGGTGCGGGATGCCTGCTTCACGATGCCGTTGACGCGCGTCTCGATGGCCAGGTCCGACGCGTCGAGGCCGGCGACGATCTCCGGGCCGATCGGGCAGAACGTGTCGAAGGACTTCGCGCGGGCCCACTGGCCGTCCTTCTTCTGGAGGTCGCGAGCCGTGACGTCGTTGGCGCAGCAGACGCCGGCGAGCGCGTCGAGCCACCGCTCCTGGGGCCAACTCTTGATTTTTCGGCCGATGACGAGCGCGAGCTCTCCCTCGTAGTCCACGCGCTCCGACTCGGGCGGCATTACGATCTCGCCGCCGCCGAGGACGAGCGCCGACGGCGCCTTGAGAAACAGGAGCGGCTCCACGTCCGGAGCGACGTTGCCGAGCTCCTTCGCATGCTCCCGGTAATTCCTCCCCACCGCCACGATCTTCGAGGGCAGCGGCGGCGCCTCCGCCGACCCGAACGCAATTCTCTTCATCTCCCGGTCCCCCAGTCTCCCAGTCTCCCGGTCCCCACTCTTACTCCTCCCACGCTTGCGCGTTCAATTGTCCCGAGTAGATCTCGCGCGCGTCGCCGGTCAGCTTTGCGTCCACGATTCGGCCGTCCCGCTCCAGGAAATCCACGGTGAAGGCCGCGCCGCTCTTCGTCGCGCAGACGACGGGCGGCGAGACGTGCCCGAGGCGGGCCGCGACGATCGCGGAAGCCACGACGCCGGATCCGCAGGCGAGCGTCTCCGCCTCGACGCCCCGCTCGTACGTCCGCACGCGGATCGTTCCGGGGCCGGCGACTTCGGACGAAGTTGACGTTCGCCCCATCGGGCATCGCGGGGTGGCGGCGCAGCGGCGGCGCGAGGCGCTCGACGGCAAGCGCGGCGAGATCGCCGCGAACGAACAGCACGAGGTGCGGGACACCGACGTCGATCGGAGTCGCCTCCGGCGCGAGTCCGTCTCCCGAGATGGCCACCGGACCGCCGGGAACCGCGAGGTTCGGAAGCCGCAGCGTCACGCTCCCGCCTTCCACGAGTGCCGGGATCAATCCCCACCCGGTCTCCATCACCGGCTCGTCGCCTTCCACGAGCCGCCGCGTCACGGCGTAGTGCGCGGCGCAGCGTGTGCCGTTGGCGCAGAAGGACGCGAGGCCGCCGTCGGCGTTGAAGTAATCGAGGCGGACGCGCCCCGCCTCGCTTCCCGACACGAAGAGCGCGCCGTCGCCGCCCACCGAGAGGCCGCGCCGGCAGAGGAGCGCAATCCGGCGCCGGTCCCCCTCGGTGAGGGGCCGCCCGTCCGCCTCGAAGAGGAGGAAGTCGTTGCCGCCGCCGGACATCTTGACGAAGCGCGTCGGGAGCATCATTTCCTTCCCCTGTCATTCTGAGGAGCGAAGCGACGAAGAATCTGCTCTCGCCGCGGACCGAGAAGGCAGATCCTTCGCTGCGCTCAGGATGACAAGGAATGGAATTCTAGTGCTCACAGCGGCTCCGCGACGGCCTCCGGACTGGGCGCGCTCATGTTGCCGGCCTTGTCGAGGGCGCGCACGGTGTAGCGGTAGCGGTGGCCGGGTTTTGCCGACGCGTCGGTCGTGAAGCTGTCCTTCAGAGGGTCGGCGTTCAAGCGTTCGGGCTCACCCGTTCCCTCCGCGCGGAAGACGACGTAGCCGGCGAGATCCGGGGCCGCCACCGGATCCCAGACCAGGCGCACGAGCCCCGCCTCGGGGAGCGCGTCCAGCCGCGCCGGCGCCGCGGGCGGGAAGATGTCCCGGTAGCCTCACCGCGGCCTCCTCCGCCGGCGCCCCCTCCACCTTCGGCTTGTTGGGGAGAATCGCCCGGACGGTGTAGGCGAGGTCCGCGTACGGAGCGCCCGCGTCCACGTAGGACGTCCCGGCGACGGGCTTCGCGTTCAGCGGAGTCTCGTACTCCTCCTCCGGGAGCGCGCGCCGATAGACGAAGTAGCCGCCGACCTCGATCGGCTGGCGCAGCATGTTCGAGGCGGGCGGGAGCCACTCCAGGCAGATCCGCCCGTTCTCCGGCGTCAGCGCGAGGATGACCGGCGCGGCCGGAGGGACCTCGGGCGCGAGGATGGCGATGTTGGAGAGCGGGCTCTTCTCTCCGTTCCTGCGAGCGGAAACCACGGCGTAGGCGAGCGATGCCGGGAGCTTTCCCTCCTTGAGCAGGGGGCCCAGGCCGTCGCGGTAGACGACGGACGCCCCATGCGTGCGCTGCGCCAGAGCTGCGGGCGGGAGCGCGAAGACTCGCTGCGCGCCTTTCAGGAACGACTGCTCCGCGACCCGGGCCGCCGCGGCGACCCTGCGCGCTGCCGCCGCGGGCGCCTCGTCGGTCTTCGGGCCGCTCGAGCCCGCCGGCGTGGCAGGCTTGGGCGACGTCAGCGACGGCGAGGGATTGAGCATGCGGTAGATCTCGATCGATTCCAGGTCCGTCAGTGGTTCGCCCGAGAGCAGGCGATCCGGATAGGAGAAGGTCAGAACCGCCTCTCCTCCCTCCTGCTCGGCGGCGAGGTCCGAGACGGCGCGCGGCCCGCGAGGCAGCGGCGGCTGCGGATCTCCCTTCTTCCCGCACCCCACGGCCAGCGCCAGGCAGGCAGCGAAGAGAAGATCAGCCGTCGCGAAACGATGAGAGCGGGACGGCCGTGGCGACCCGAAGTTCAATCCTCGCGATTCCCGATTTCCGATTTCCGATTCCCGGTCAGAGCACGTACCTCGACAGGTCCTCGTCCTTGACGAGATCGGCGAGCGCGGAGCGAACGTCCTCCACCTCGATCGAGATGGACCGGCCCGCGTTCTCCGGGCCCGCGAACGAGATCTCTTCGAGGAGGCGCTCCATGATCGTGTGGAGGCGGCGGGCACCGATGTTCTCGAGTGAGCGGTTGACCCGCTCCGCGTCCCGCGCGATCTCACGGATCGCGTCCTCGGAGAACGAGAGGTCCACGGTCTCGGCGCTCAGGAGCGCCCGGTACTGTTTCAGGAGCGCGTTCTCCGGCTCCGTCAGGATGCGCACGAAGTCTTCCTCGGTCAGGGAATCGAGCTCGACGCGGATCGGGAAGCGACCCTGGAGCTCCGGGATCAGATCCGAGGGCTTCGACACGTGAAACGCGCCGGCCGCAATGAAGAGGACGTGGTCGGTCTTGACGAAGCCGTACTTGGTGTTGACCGACGTCCCTTCGACGATCGGCAGACAGGTCCCGCTGCACCCCCTCGCGCGACACGTCCGGCCCGCGCCCGCCCGACTCGCGCCCCGCCACCTTGTCGATCTCGTCAAGAAACACGATGCCGGCCGACTGGGCGCGCTCGACCGCTTCCCTCGCGACCACCCCCGGGTCCACGAGGCGACCTTCCTCCTCCGCCTGGAGGATCTCGCGCGCCTCGCCGACCGTCGCCTTGCGGCGCTTCTTCTTGCCGCCGAAGAGGCCGGGGAGCATCTCCTTGACGTTGATGTCCATCTCCTCGACACCCTGGTTCGTCACGATCTCGAAGGAGGGAAACGTCTTATCGGCGACCTCGACGTCCACCATCCGGTCCTCGAGCTTCCCGTCGCGCAGGAGCCCGCGCAGCTTCCCCCGCGTCTCGTCAGCCTCGGATTCAGGGAGGGCCGGCAGGAGCAAGTCGATCAACCGCTGTTCCGTCCGGGCGCGGGCGCGGTCGCGGATTTCGAGAGTCTTCTCCTCGCGCACCATCTGCACGGCGACCTCGGTCAAATCTCGCACGATGGACTCGACGTCCCGCCCGACGTACCCGACTTCGGTGAACTTGGACGCCTCGACCTTGAGGAACGGAGCGTCGGCCAGCCGCGCCAGCCGCCGGGCGATCTCCGTCTTGCCGACGCCCGTGGGCCCGATCATCAGGATGTTCTTGGGCAGGATCTCGCGCGCCATCTCGGGTTCCAACTGCTGCCGCCGCCAGCGATTGCGCAGCGCCACGGCCACCGCCTTCTTGGCCCGCTTCTGCCCGATGATGAACTTGTCCAGCTCGGTGACGATCTCGCGCGGCGTCAGCGAACCCGGCGTCTTCTTCGCCGCCGGCGGCGCCGCCTTCTCCCCCGGCATCAGAAAGACCATGATCCCGGGCCTGTTGTCTCTCCCGCCTGCATGATTTGAGAATACCAGACGGGCCGGCACTTCCCTTCGCCTGCGGGACTCCGGTCGATTTCACGCTCACGGTCAACGACGCGACCGGGGCCAAGTTCTCCCCTTCAGACTCCCGTCGTGCACGAAGCCGACGATCGACATCTCGGGGAGCATCGCGGCGGGTGTCTTTTCATCTTTTCTTCATGTCTCGGCGTAATCCGGTGTGTGTAGGAAATGCACGTCTTAGACTTTAGTCCAGCTTGACACGGCTGAGCCGCGAGAAATAGCGTACCGCGCGGATTCTCTCCACGTGCAATTTTGGCGAAGGCGAGACATGGAATCAACTCCCCCGGAGCCTTCAGCTCCTTTCGGGGTGTGATCCCTTTTGCGGAAGAGGAGGCCCTCATGACCCAACGGCCCCGGTTTCTCTCCATCGGTTTCAGTCTTCTGGCGGTCCTCTGTTTCTCGTGTACGACTCATCAGCGGCCCGTCTCTCAGAGCGGCGCGCAGCCGGCGACGCGCGGAGGCAGCGCCGGTGTCGCCACCGGAGTCGCAAGCGCTCCGGGCGAAGTTGACGGTGCCACCTCGGCCTCCCGGGTGGCCCAGACGCAGGTCATGAACGCGACGGGCCCCGGCCCGACCGTGATTCATGCCGTTGCGTTCGCCGAGACGGATCCCATCAGCAGCCTGCATGGATCCTTCGCGGAGGCCGACCCGACGCAGAGCCAGCCCGGCATCGAGATCAACGAGCTCAACTCGGCGGAAGGCCGCCCGATGCCGGATTCGGCCGCGGGCCTGGTGCGCCGGGATGCGACTCTCAAGGGAATGACCTCGGTCGAGATGGTGAACGCCATGCCGGGGCCCAGCCTGACCTTCGAAGGCAACAGCTCCGCCAACAACACGGCAGTCTTCGGCGGAACCGTCGCGCCACCCGACACGAACGGCGCCGTCGGACCGCACCATTACGTCCAGATGACGAACCTCCTGACTGGCATCTACGACAAGGCCACGGGCGCCCTTCTGCCGCCCGGCCGGTTCGCGCTCTCCCCGCTGTTCGCCAAGCTCGGCGGCGTCTGCGCCGCGACGAACGACGGCGATCCCGTCGTCCAGTACGACAAGCTGGCGGACCGGTGGATCCTCTCGCAGTTCGGCTTCACCGCGACGGACGCCCCCCCCTATCACCAGTGCATCGCCATCTCCAAGACTGCCGATCCGGCCGGCGCGTACTACGCGTACGACTTCATTCAGCCGGGCCAGGAGTTCCCCGACTATCCGAAGCTCGGCACCTGGCCGGACGCCTACTACATGACGACCAACCAGTTCTTCCTCGGCGGCTCCTTCGACGGCGGCGGCGCGTTCGCGCTCGACCGCGCGAAGATGCTCGTCGGCGACCCGACGGCGACGGAGATCTACTTCAACCTCTGCTTCACCGCCGGCCACTGCGCGGTCAACCACCCCGAGGGGATCTTCGGGATGCTCCCCTCCGACTTCGACGGCCTGACGCCTCCGCCGGCCGGAGCGAAGAACATCTTCACCTATCCCCTCTCCGTGAGCTTCGGCGACGCGGTAGACGGGGCGCGACTCTTCGAGTTCAACGTCGGCAGTCCCTTTGGAACGGGCGCCACCTTCACGGAGCGTGCCGACAGCCCGGCGCTCCTCGCGGCCTACGACGGGCGCGATCCCGGCGGGCGCGGCGACGTGCGGGAGCCCGCTCCGGGCGAGAACCTGGAGTCGCTCGCCTCCCGCTTCATGCACCGGCTGCAGTATCAGAACCGCGGCGGAATCGAGACGTGGGTGTCGAACATAACGGTCAACGTCGGCACGGGCACGAGCTCCACGCTCTACCGGGCCGCTCCGCGCTATTTCGAGCTGAGCCGCACGAGCCCGGGCGGCGTCATCACCACCACCGAGCAGGCGACGTTCGCCCCGGACCCCGTCACCGCGAACCGCGGCCGCTGGATGGGGAGCGCCGCCGAGGACGCCTCGGGCAACCTCGCCCTCGGGTTCAGCCGCACGAGCACCACGGCGGGGGATTTTCCCTCGATCATGATTGCGGGCCGCCTCGTGAGCGATCCGCCGGGCGGCCTCTTCCAGGGTGAAGCGCTGATGTTCGCGGGCCTCGGCACCCAGACGGGAACTTCCAACCGCTGGGGCGACTACAGCGCGATGCAGGTCGACCCGGTGGACTACTGCACGTTCTGGTACACGCAGGAGTACAACCCGGCCGGGAACACCTCGTTCAACTGGCGGACGCGGATCGGCGCCTTCAAATTCCCGAGCTGCGTGTCGCCAGCGATGGGCCAGCTCACCGGCACCGTGACATACTGCCAGAACGGCCAGCCGATCAAGGGCGCCGTGATCACGGTTTCCGACGGGCACGGCAGCGCGACGATCGCCGACGGAACGTACTCGATCAACCTGCCTCCTGGCAGCTACACGGTCACCGCGACCGACGCGTTCGCCAACTGCGGGCCCTCGTCTTCGCAGACTGTCAACATCACCAACGGAGGAACGTCCACGGCGAATTTCTGCCTGACCGGGACTCCGCTGATCAATTTCATCTCCTCTGCGTTCGACGACAGCCTCGGGAACGGCAACGGCATCATCAACCGGGACGAGTGTTTCAAGGTCAGCGCCGTTCTCGAGAACGACGGCTGTTTCCCCGAGACCGGGATCTCGGCGGTCCTCTCGACTTCGACTGCGGGAGTCGTCGTGGATCAAGCGCTCTCCAGCTACCCGAACCTGGCAATCAACGCGAGCGCATCCAACCTGACGCCTTACGCGGCACACACAACGCCGGGCTTCGTTTGCGGAACGCCGATCGATTTCACTCTGACCGAGAGTTCGGCCATCGGCGGCGTCCGCGTGTTCAGCTTCAGCTTCCCGACCTGCGGCGGCGGGGCCGCGCAGCCCTTCAGCGGGACCCTGGACAACACGGATTCGGTCGCCACGGCCGGACGCCTCGGGCGGAACGCCGTCGCGAGCGCCTGCGGCACCGCCAAGGGGTGCCCCGGCTCATTCGACGCGAACCCGCGCTTCTTTGACACGTTCACGTTCTCGAATACCGCGGCGGTCTCGGTCTGCCTGACCGTGACACTCGACCAGTCGACCTGCGGCAACGCCCTGCTGGCCGCGGGATACCTCGACAGTTTCAGCGGCGCGAACCTCTGCCTGAATTACCTCGGAGACGCGGGCGGAAGCGCGAATACCAGCTCCTTCGCGGTCGACGTGCCGGGCGGACACAATCTCGTCCTCGCCATCCAGCAGACGACGGTCGGCGTCTTCTGCCCCGGTGGCTACAGCGGCACCGTCACCGGCTTCCTCGACAACACGGCGGATGGCGGCGCCTGCCCGGCCTGCCAGTTGACGACACCGGTCGCGACGTCGACGCTATGGCCCCCCAACCACAACCTCATCAACGTGGGTCTCTCGGCGAGTTCGACGGGCATCTGCCCGGCGAACCGCCAGGTCACTGTCTTCTCGGACGAGGACGACGTCGATCCCCTGACGGACGGCGACATGTCTCCCGACGCGAAGAACATCGCCCTCGGCACGCTTCGGTTGCGCGCCGAACGGGAGGATTCCGGAGACGGACGCGTCTACCTGGTCGTCGTGAGGACCAGTGACGGGACGGGCAACGGCGCGTTCTCCTGCTCCACGGTCACCGTGCCGCCGAACCAGAGCGCGGCCGGGAAGGCCAACGTCGCCGCGCAGGCGGCCGCGGCCAAGACCTTCTGCACGACCCACGCCGGTGCCGCCCCTCCGGGGTTCTTCCCCGTGGGCGATGGACCGGTGATCGGCCCGAAGCAGTAGTCTCGCGATTCATCGAGTCCGGCCCGGCGCTTTCGAGCGCCGGGCCTTTTCTTTTCACAGCGAGCCGCGGACACTTCGAATGCGCGGACGTTCCGCGAACGAATGCGAAGCTACCGACCGTCGCGATTCGTCAGATTTCTTCGAGCGTAATGCGGTCGTTGGTGTAGATGTCGATGGCCGAGGCGATGAGGATGGACTCCCGGGCGATCTCGGCCGCGGAGAGGTCGGCGCCGTGTTTGAGCATCGCGCGGGCGGCCGCGAGCGCGTAGGGACCTCCCGAGCCGACCGCGAGGATGCCTTCCTCCGGCGAGATCAGGTCGCCGGTTCCGGAGATCAGGAGCGAGGTCGTCTTGTCGGCGACGATCAAGAGAGCCTCGAGCTGGCGGAGCATCTTGTCGGTGCGCCAGTCCTTGGCGAGCTCGATGGCCGAGCGTTCGAGGTTGCCGCGGTGCTCGTCGAGTTTCATCTCGAAGCGGGAGAAGAGCGCGAAGGCGTCGGCGGAGGAGCCGGCGAACCCGGCGATGACGTCGCCCCCCTTGAGCCGGCGAATCTTCGCCGCGCCCTGCTTCATGACGGTCGTGCCGAGTGTGACCTGCCCGTCGGAGGCCATGGCGACCTTGCCGTTGTGGCGCACGCACACCACCGTCGTGGAGTGCCACTGCTGTTTCGTCATCGCCGGCATTATCTCAGTCCTCTGCGTCGATGCCTGACCGGGCCAGAACCTGCTCACCACTCACGACTTCCTCACGCCTTGGGGTGCGCCCGCCGGTAGACCTCGCGCAGGCGGGCGGCGTCCAGGTGCGTGTACTTCTGCGTCGTCGAGAGAGACGCGTGGCCGAGCAGCTCCTGGATCGCGCGCAGATCGGCGCCGGCGGAGAGCAGATGCGTGGCGAAAGTATGGCGCAAGGCGTGCGGCGAGATGGCCGCCGGAAGGCCGGCCGCGCGCAGGCGGGTCTTGAGCAGACGCGCCATCGAGCGCGTGGTCAGCCTGCCGCCGCGCGCGTTGACGAAGAGCGGCTCGCCGTCCGTCCCGGTCTCGCCGCCGCGTTCGACGGCGCGGCGCCGCGCGGCGCGCGCGGGGAGGTAATCGCGCAGCGCTTGCTCCGCCTCCTCGCCGAACGGGACGATGCGCTCCTTTCTCCCCTTGCCGACGACGCGCGCCAGGCGCGAGGAGAAATCCACGTCCTCGAGGTCCAGGCCCGCCGCTTCCGAGACGCGCAGCCCGGTCGCGTAGAGAAACTCGAAGAGCGCCCGCTCCCGCTCCGGAAAGGAGTCTTCGTCGCGGGCGTCGAGCAGGGACTCCGTGTCCGCCAGGGTCATGGCGCGCGGCAGCGTCTTCGGCACGCGCGGTGAAGGCAGACCCTTCGCGGGGCTCTTTGCGAGGTATCCCTCGCGGCACGCCCAGCGGAAGAACGCCCGCAGGCTCGAGAGGTGACGCGCGAGGGAGCGGTTGGCGAGATTGGCTCGATGGAGCGACGCCAGGTGCGAGCGCACCGCCAGCGTGTCGATCGCGGAGAGAGGCGTCCGGGCCGCCTCCTGGTGCGCGAACTCGCTCTCCCAGAAGCCGGCGAAGCGATCGAGGTCGCTCCGGTAGGCGCGCACGGTCGCCGGGGAGAAGCGCCTCTCGTCGGCCAGGTACGCGATGAATCCGTGGATTGCTCGCGCGAGCGGGATCATCTTGGAGAAGTGTAACCGGGGTACGGAGAGCCCGTCTTAGAATCCCATCATGGAGCTACGCCCATTCCGCGCGCTGCGCGGGACGCCGCAGTTCAAGGAGCGCCGGCCGGGGCTCTGGATCGATCGGCAGGCCTTCGAGGAGGCGGGACGGACGGTTGTCCTGCCGCTGCTCGTCGGCCTGGTCCGGTTGGGCGATGACGTGGAGCTGGTGGAGAGCGCCGATTCTCCCGACGCCGTCTCTAGGCGGGTCGGCGCCCTCGTGGCGGCGAAGGCCGATTCGGAGCCCTGTCTCCTCATCACGCGGGCTCCGCTCTCCGGCGCCCTCATGACCACCCGCCGTCCCGATTTCACGATCGCGCCGCCGTCGGGAGCCCGCCACGATTTCTTCCGCATCAATGACTACGCGCAGCACGTGGAGCTGCAGGGGCTCGTCAAGAACGCCGATGCGGAACTCCTCTCGCGGCGCGCCTTCTGGGAAGCCGCGCGTCAGTTCTCCATCTCGCCGGCCGCCGTGAAACTGCCGGGCGCGAAGTACAAGCTTTGCGCGATCGCCGACGAGCGGCTTCTGACGGAACCGCAAGTTCGGCCGGAGACGCCGGCGGGGGTGCTGGGCTATTCGTTCGAGGATCCGGTCTATTAGACGAGTCCAGTTGTCAGTTGTCAGTTGTCGGTTGTCGGTTGTCAGTTGTCAGTTTGACCGGAGCCGAGAACTGATCACTGACAACTGACAACTGATGACTATTTCTTCCTGGCGAAGCCTCGGACGTCGTCCTTGACGAGGCTCTCGATCTGCTCCTTCGTGAGCTTCTTGCCGAAGGCGGGCATGTCCTCGCTCCCGGCCGTCACCTGCTTGATCAACTGATCGTCCTTCTTCGAGGATTGCCATTCGGCGTCGGTGAAGTCGCGCGCCATGAGTTGTTTCCCCTTGGGCGTGTCGGCGGTGCCGTCCTTCCCGTGACACCTGGCGCAGTACTCGAGGAAGAGCGCCGACGGGTGCTGGTTACCCGCGAACAGGGCGACGCCAAAACCGGCGATCACGCAGAACATCAGAGCACCGATGATCTGAGTCTTCTTCATCTGTTGATCTCCATCAGCCTTTTCTTGCGTTTTCGAGGTCTCTCAGGATGTGTTCCGGCTCCCACGTCTCGCCATAGTAGATCGTCGCGAGGCGGCCGCGCGGATCCAGGACCGCGACCGCCTGGGAATGGATCATCTGCCCGTGATCGGGGTAGTACAGAACGCCGAAGTTCGACGCCACGCGCGCGACGTCCCGGGGAGAGCCTGTCAGGAACTTCCAGCGCTTCGGATCGGCGCCCGCCTTCTTCGCGTAATCGGCCAGAACCTCGGGCGTGTCGTGCACCGGGTCCACGGTGACGACGAGGAGATGCCCGAAATTCTCCTTCGCGAGCATCGCGTCGAGCTTCGAGAACTTCGCGGTCGTCATCGGGCAGGCCGTGGCGACCGGGCAGCGCGTGTAGAGAAAGGTCACCGCCACGGGCTCTCCCTGCATCTGCGAGAGGCGGACCGTCGCGCCCGTCTGGTCCTTCAGAGTGAAGTCGGGCACGGCGTCCCCGACCTGGACGCCGCGATTGGGGACCGGCGTGACGAAGGTCGTGTCCGCGGACTCCTTGCCGGGCGTCGCGGCCGGCGAGGCGGGCGCGGCCGGCGTCGCGACGAACCCGCGCGTCACGATGTTTTCCAGCCGGTAGCTCTCCTTCTCGACGACGAGTGTCGCCTCGATGCGGTCCCCCGGGCGCAGGAGCTTCAAGACCTCCGGGTCATCCCTCACCGGGAAGGGCATGGTCATGCCCTGCATGTACCCGGGGATCGCCTCGTGCTCGACCGTCAGCCGCGACCGCGCCGAGTCCACCTCGCGCACGATTCCTTTCAGGGTGAACCGGCGCGCTTCCTGTGCGTCCGGGCCGGTGCCGCGCCGGCAGGCCGCGGCCGGCAGCAACGCGAGAAAGAGGACGAGGACGAGGCGCGCGGACTTCACAGTGCTCGTTAATCGCGGCGGAGCGCCCGCTATTTCAGGGAATCTCGAAGGTGAGCGAGGCCCAGAGGCTCTCCCAGTCGGCCCGCGTCTGTGCCGGCGCCGGCACCATGTGGACCGCCTTGACGAGCCAGACGCCCTTGCGCGCGAGGAGGAACGCGACGCGCCCCCGGGCGTCGGACCGCACCGAGAGCGTATTGTCCGGATCGTCCAGAGCGATCGCCTTGACGAGCGCTCCCGCGAGCGGCTTTCCTTCGTACACGATTCGAAACGGCATCTTCCCGCCGGGGCGCGTTTTCAGGGGACTCGCGTCCGCGACGAGCTCCAGGGTCAGGCCGAGCACGCGGTCGAAGCCCTTCTCCCCCGATCCGCCCACAGCGACGAGCGACTTGGCGCAGCGCGAGTAGACCTCCCTTCCGGGTTTCCGGCGTTCGTCCCGAGCGGCCCGCGCCTGAAGCACCGCGTCGAGTCCCTCTTCGGCCAGGTACTCCTCGAACTTCCCCGCATCGAGCTCGATCGGAGTCCGGTTGCTGCGGTACCCGATTACGGCGAGCCCCGGCGCAGAGACCCGGACGAATCCCGCCGGGTCAGTGGCGGGAAGGCCCCCGATCGGAATCTCGCCGGCGGCCGAGGAGAGCACGAATCGCGCGATCAGCCGGTCGTCGCGCGGCACCGGGTCGCCCCGGAAATGCTGGCCAACCCGAAGCGACACCGAGAGCTCGGAGCCGGGTGGGGGATGGAAGCTCGAGGGCTCGATCCAGAAATCGTGCGCCAAGAGAGCCGGCCCGAAGGCGACCAGCGCCAGAAAGGCCGCGAGGCCGCGCCGCTTCATGCCGTCGCGGCCCGGGAGAGAAACCCGGCGAGCCTCTCCCGGTCGAGGTTCCCTCCCGAGAGGATCACTCCCACCCGCGCGCCGGAGAAATCGGCCTTCCTGTGGCGGACCGCGGCGGCGCCGGCGACGCCGGAAGGCTCGACCAGGACTTTCATCCTCTCCAGCATCCAGCTCAGGGTTTCGATCATCTCCTCGTCGGATACGAGGAGGATGGCCTCCACGGTTTTCTGAACCACCGGAAACGTGAGCTTGCCGGGACTCGCGACCTGCAGGCCGTCGGCGATCGTGCGGGGGATTCCGATGGAAACTCGCTCCCCTTTCGCGAGCGAAAGGGCGGTGTCGTTGCCGGTCTCGGGCTCGACCCCGAAGATCCTGATCTTCGGCAGCAGGTGCCTGGCAGCGGTCGCCGAGCCCGCGATCAGCCCGGCGCCGGACACGGGAACGAGGAGGAAATCCAGGTCCGCGACCTCCTCGATCAACTCCGCCGTGGCCGTGCCCGCGCCGGCCATGATCAGGTCGTCGTCGAACGGCGGAACCAGAACAGCGCCGCGCTCGCGCACGAGCTTCTCTCCGATCTCGTCGCGGCTCTCCGTGTAGCGGTCGTAGAGGACGATCTCGGCTCCGTAGCCTCGCGTGGCGGCGAGCTTGGAGGCCGGCGCGTCCTTCGGCATCACGATCGTGGCCTTGATGCCGAGGAGCCTCGACACGAGCGCCACGGCCTGCGCGTGGTTGCCCGAGGAGTAGGCGACGACTTCGGAGAAGCTGCGCCGTTCCTTTTCCGCCGTGATCTTGTTGTACGCGCCGCGGAACTTGAACGCGCCCGCGCGCTGAAAGTTCTCCGCCTTGAAGAAGACCGACGCGCCGGCTTGCTCGTCAAACTGCCGCGAATGCAGCACCGGCGTGCGGATCGCCACTCCCTCGAGGCGCCGGCGCGCCGCCGCGATGTCGTCCCAGCTCAGCATGACCGCGGGACTCGGGACTCGGGACTCGGGACTCGAGGGCCGCGGCTCAAGGCGCGACCCCGACAGGTTGTTCGATCTCCCATTTCCATTCCTGGATCGCCCTGAGCGCGCGCTCGACCATCATCCTTCGACGCGACGCCTTGTCGCGGATCGGCGAGTGCGACGTGTCCTCGATCAGGCCGAATGTCACGTTCATCGGTTCGAAGGGTTTCTCCGGCGGACGTTCCGAGCAGTGCCGCGCGAGCGACCCGATCGCCGTGGAATAGGGAACGGGGACAGGCTCCCGCCCCTCCAGCAGTTGCGCGATCGTCAGTCCGATTGCCAGTCCCGTCGCCGCGCTCTCGACGTACCCCTCGACGCCCGTGATCTGCCCCGCGAAGAAAACGTGCTGCTCCCGCCGCATCCGCCAGAAGCGGTCGAGATGAGCCGGCGCCCGGATGTAGGTGTTCCGGTGGAGCATCCCGTAGCGCGCGAAGACGGCGTTTTCCAGTCCCGGGATCTTCCGGAAGATCCGCTGCTGCTCTCCGACTTTCAGCTTCGTCTGGAACCCGACGATGTTGTAGTGCTCCTTCGCGAGATCGTCCTGGCGCAGCTGAACGACGGCCCACGGCGGGCGTCCGGTGCGCGGATCGGCCAGGCCCATCGGCTTTAACGGACCGTGCCGGAGCGTCTCGACCCCGCGCTCCGCCATCACCTCGATCGGCAGGCACCCCTCGAAGTAGATGCCCTTCTCGAAGTCGTGCACCGGGACCGTCTCGCCGGCGAGGAGGTCCGACACGAATTCCTCGTACTGTTCCTTCGTCAGCGGGCAGTTCCAGTAGTCCTCCCCTTCCCCCTTTCCGTAACGGGACATCGCGTACATCCGCGAGAAGTCGAGCGAGGAGGAGACGACGACCGGAGCGATCGAGTCGTAGAAGTAGAGGTCTTCCGTCCCGAGCAATCTTCCGATCTCGGCGTCGAGCGCGGGGGACGTGAGCGGCCCCGTCGCGATGACGACGAAGCCCTCCGGCGGGATTCGCCGGACTTCCTCGCGGACGAGCTCGATTTCCGGCCGCGACGCGATCGCCGCGGTCACGAGGCCGGAGAAGATCGTTCGGTCCATCGCCAGGGCGTCGCCCGCCGGCACGGCCGCCGCCCGGGCGGAGCGGATGACGAGCGAGTCGAGCGCCTCCATCTCGCGCTTGAGCAACCCGACGGCGTTCAACGGGTTGTCGGAGCGGAAGGAGTTGGAGCAGACGAGCTCGGCGCACATCTCTGTCCGGTGCGCGGCCGTCCCGACCTTCGGCCGCATCTCGAAGAGCAGGACCCGGTGCCCCCGCCGCGCCAGCTGCCATGCGCACTCCGACCCCGCCAGTCCTGCCCCGATCACTGTGACGGTCACGGCCCGCATTCTAGGGGCGCGGCGAGGGAATCGGAAGCGACGCGGGATCTACCGCTGGACGCTGGCGCGGCGGGCCAGAGGGATCACGAAGCGGATCGAGGTCAGGCGCGGTGAGAAGGCGGCGATCTTGTTGTCCACGAGGCCGGCGGAGAGACCCGCCCGCTGGACGTCTCCCCAGCCGAAGGGAAAAGACAGCTCCTCCAGGAACGGCTTCTTTGGGAAGACGACCCAGAGGGAGCCGGCCGGCGTTAGTCTCTTCTCCAGTCCGCGGAAGAACGCCGGCAGCGAGCCTTCGCCCGGCACCTCGCCCATGAGCCAGGCGTGCGTGCCGAGGGGCCACTCCTTGACCGGCTCGACCAGCGGGCCAAAGATCTCGCGCAGGCCCGCGCGGAACTCCTTCGAGTACCCACAGGCGAAGGCCGGGTCGTGTCCCGGCAGCGAGAACCTGGCCCATGGACTCGGCACGGCTGGGATTCTACGCACGTGGCATCGCGCTCGCACGCAGAAGCTGGGCGGTTACAATCCCAAACGCAATGCGAGCGAGCGTCATCATCCCGTGCCGCGACGGCGAGCGCATCGTCGGCGAGGCGGTCCGGTCGGCTCTGAACCAATCGGAGCCGCCGGTCGAGGTCCTCGTCGTGGACGACGCTTCGACGGACCGGACATCGCAGGCCGCCGCGGCCGCGGGGGCCCGGGTGCTCCGCGCCGAGACCCGGCGAAACGCCGGCGGCGCGCGCAACATCGGCATCGAGGCGTCCTCCGGCGCCGTACTGGCGTTCCTCGACGCGGACGTCGCGGCGCCCCCCGACTGGCTCGCGCGGGTCCGCGCGGCCTTCGAGCGCGATCCCGGCGTCGTCGCGGTCGGAGGCAGGGTCGTCAACGGCCGGCCGGGACTCTTCGGGGATCTCGACCTGTACCTCAATCACTCCGAGTGGATCGGCGGGAGCGCTTCCTACAAGGGACTGATTCCGACGCTCGGCGTCGCGTACCGGCGCGACGCCGTCGGGCCGGTCCGCTTCGTCGAGACGAACCTCGGCGAAGACGCGTCCTTCGGCGCGGCGGTGCTCGCGCGCGGCGGGCGGCTCTGGTACGACCCCGGGATCGTCATGACGCATCGCCACGAGCGACTGGACCGCGAGACGTTCCTCGCCCGGCAGGTCAACGCCGGGCGCACGATCTACAGGACCCGCGTCCTTCACGACCGCCCCGGCCGCATCCTCGTGCGCTGCCCGCCGCTGGTCTTTCTCTACCCGCACCTCTGGATCGTTCTGGCGCGGATGGCGCGGGCGGGAAAAGCCGGCCGCGCGCTCGCGCTCTTCCCGTGGCTCGTCGCCGGAGAGACGGCGCGCATCCGCGGCTTCTTCCAGGCGCGGCGCGAGTATCGCAAGGCCGGAGTCTTCGAGAACCCGCCGGCCGCGCGCGAGGTGCGCGCGTGAGCGGGACACGCCTGGCGCAGGGGCTCGCGCTCGCGCGCGACTGGATCGCTCCGGGACCGGCGCTCGCGCAGTGGACCCACTTCGTGACGTCGGTCTGCAACGCGCGCTGCGCGCACTGCTTCTATCCGATCAACGCCGGCAAGAACGAGCTGACCTTGGACGAGATCGACAAGCTGACGCGGACCCTGCCGCCCATCCGTCTCCTCTTGATCGGCGGCGGCGAGCCGTTTCTGCGCCGCGACCTGCCCGAGATCATCCGCCTCTACTTCGAGCGCACCGGGTTCTTCACTTGCTCGATCCCGACCAACGGCTTCGGCCCGGAGGAGATCGCTCGCGCCGCGGAGAAGATCTGCGGGTTCGATCCCGATCTCTCTCTCGGGCTGACGGTCTCGCTCGACGGCTTCCGCGAGTATCACGACGCCGTGCGGCGAGTGCCAGGGCTTTACGACCGCGCCGTCGCGACGCTCGAGAACCTCCTCTCGCTCGCCAGCACGACGCCCAACCTGACCGTGGGCGTCACGACCGTCTTCATGCGCGACAACCAGAAGGATTTCGAGGCCTTCACCGACCACGTCTACGAGAGGTACCGCCCGCACCAGCACTCGATCAACCTGATCCGCGGCGAAGCGTACGACCCGACCCTGAAGGACAACCTCGACGTGGACCTCTACCGTCGCATCTGCGAGAAGACCGACGGCCGCTATCCCCCGGGCGAGATCCAGTCGGGGTGGCGCGGCGTGCGCACCCGGGCGCGGCGCGAGGTCAACCGCCTCCGCTACGAGTACATCGCGCGCCAGGCGAAGGGGGGGCCGTTCGAGCAGTTCTGCCTCGCCGGCGCGCGGGAGTTCATCCTCTCGGAGGACGGCGTCGTGACCGGCTGCGAGCTGATCGGCGACAGCCTCGGCAACGTTCGCGACTTCGGCTACGACTTCGAGAAGCTGCGCGCGTCCGCCCCCGTCGCCGCCTTCGACGCGAAGAAGCACGCGACCCTCTGCAAGTGCACCCACGAGTGCAATGCGCGCACGATGCTCCTCTTCGACAGATCGAATGCCTTGCCTGTGATCGCGGCGATGGCCGGATTCCGATCCTCTCCCTCTCCCCCCGGAAGAGGGCGGGGGTGAGGGCGCTCGTTACGCCGAGATCTTCCTTGCCTTCGCCGCCAGGATCATTCCGCTCGACTTTCTCCCGCTGACCATGTCATCGAGGAGCAGGAGCGGATAGAGGATCGGGAAGAGCAGGACGAAGACGCTCCGGTAGTGGAAGAGCGAGCCGAAGCGCAGGATCGCGATCGAGAGGCGCCCGGCGAAGAGGTAGCGCGTCTCGAGGGTCTCGAAGCCGGCGCGCGCGAGCATCCCGCGCAGCTTCGCGTCGCCGTAGAGCTGGTTGCAGCGGTATTCCTCCCGGTGGTGCCGCCGGAACGCCTCGGAGACATACGGAGAATCGAGGCAGTCCACGCTCAGGGCGAAGACGCCGCCGGGCTTCAAGACCCGGCGAACTTCGTCCAGCACCTGCGCGTCGTTCTTCGTGTGCTCGAGGACGCAGACCGACACCGCCCGGTCGAACCGCTCGGAGGAAAACGGAAGCGACTCCCCCGTTCCCAGGACGAACGCGCCGTCGGAATTGACGTGGCCCTTCGCGATCCGCGCCGCCGCGGCCGAGGGGTCCACGCCGACGACCGCGTGTCCGGCGCGCGCGAGCTCACCGCAGAGGGCTCCCTTCCCGCTTCCCACGTCGAGAATCCGCTGTCCCGGCGCGAGGTCGAGATACCGCGTCAGGACGGCGAGCTCCAGGCGCCGGACGCCGTGGACCCTCTGCCAGTTGCGATAGACGAACTTCTTGAGCGCCTTCATCGTCCGCGCCGCCGATGCTATCCGCTTGCCGATACAATCGCGGCAGGACGCGAATCCCCATGCTGCGCGTGACGCACTCGATCGTCATCCCGGATCACGAGCTCGAAGAGCGGTTCGTCCGGGCGTCGGGCCCCGGCGGCCAGAACGTCAACAAGGTCTCGACCGCGGTGGAGCTGCGTTTCGATGTCGCGTCTTCGTCGCTCGCGGAAGATGTCAAGGCGCGGCTCATCGCGCTCGCCGGCAAGAGGATGAGCGCCGGCGGCGTTCTTTTGATTGACAGCCGCGAGCACCGAACCCAGGCGGGCAACCGCGCCGCGGCCCGGGCTCGCCTCACGGAACTGCTGCGGCGGGCCGCCGCGCGGCCCAAGCCGAGAAAAAAGACCGCGCCCTCGGGCGCCGCGCGCGAGCGGCGTCTCCAGGCGAAGGCTCAACGATCCCGGGTCAAGACGCGGCGCGGCCGCGTCAGCGGCGAGGAGTAGCCGCGCCCTGTCATCCCGAGGAGCGAAGCGACGAGGGATCTGCTCCGGAAGAACGAGAGCGCAAAGCAGATCCTTCGCTGCGCTCAGGATGACAAGGCCTGCCGGGATGGCAAGGCCTGCGCTTTCAGATCATCAGCAGTTCTCGTATTTCCAGTTGCGGGGCTTTCCTTCCGCGAGCCATTCGATCGTCGTCGAGAGGCGCTTCTTTCTCGTTTCGTCCCTCCTGGCCTCGGTGATCCACTCGACGTATTCCCTCCGGTGACTCGGGCTGAATTTCTCGAACGTCGCGGCGGCCGCCTTGTTCTTCTTCAACGCCGCCGCGAGGTCCTTCGGCGCTTCGACCGGCGCCGCCGTCTTCCTGGCCGGGCGCGGCCTCGCGGGCGCGCCGGATTCGTTCAACGCGGCCGCCTTGCGGATGTAGCCGAGCAGCTTCCGGTCGGAGGGGAGATCTTCGAGGCTCGTGATGCGCCCGAGGCTCCCCATGGCGGTCGATTCCTTGTCGCCGTCCGGTCCGAGCACCGCGACCATCTCCTGGTGCCAGAAACCGAAAGTGCAGTGCTCCTTGAACGCCGCCATCCCGGCCAGGATCTTGCCGCCGTGAAGGAAGGACGGCATGCTCCACTTCAACGTTTCTTCGACGTCGGGGCACGCTTCGTGCACGAGCTTTCGCAAGTGCCGCAGGATCGGCTGGGCAAACCCCGACGACTTCGCGATGTAGGCGTCGACGCGCGGATCACCGTTCTTCATCGGATCGCTCCTCTCTTTGTCTGTCTCAACCGGGGGACGATATTCGATGGCCGGCCCGAAGAAAAAGTCCGGCGGCCATGTCGAACCGGCGAACCCCCGTTCGTCGTGATAGTAGAGCCGGGTTTGACCCCGGTCGAAAGGAGAAATTGCAATGCGCGTCATGGTGATCGTCAAGGCAAACAAGGACTCGGAGGCCGGGATCCTTCCGGACCAGAAGATCCTGACCGAGATGGGGAAGTTCAACGAGGAGCTGTCGAAGGCCGGCGTCATCCTCGCGGCCGAGGGGCTGCAGGCGAGCTCGAAGGGCGTGCGCGTCCGCTTCTCCGGCGGGAAGAAGACGGTGATCGACGGACCGTTCGCGGAGACGAAGGAGCTCGTCGCCGGCTTCTGGCTCTGGCAGGTCAAGTCGATGGACGAAGCGGTCGAGTGGTTGAAGCGCGCGCCGTTTGCCGAGACCGAGGTCGAGATCCGGCGGGTGTTCGAGGCGGAGGACTTCGGCGAGGCGTTCACGCCCGAGCTCAAGGCGCAGGAGGAGCGCATGCGCTTGAAGGCGGGTAAGAAGTCGTAACGTGCCGGCGGCGTCAGGACGCGGGCCTCGTCTCCCCGGGGCGGCTCTCGAGATCCCGCACCCGCGCCGCGAGCCTCGCGTCGCCGATCTTCCCCGCGAATTCCGCGAAGGACGCCGTCGAGCCGCGCCAGCGCAGCGTCTCAACGTCTTCGAAGAGCGGCGCGTCGGTCCGGAGCGTCGCGAGTTTCTTGAAGAGGAGCACACGCTCGCGGTTCTCGCCGAGGACCTCGGGAGGAAACTCTTCGATCGCGCCGTAGCGACCGATGAGCCGGGCCGCCGTCTTGGGTCCGCACCCCCGCAGCCCCGGATAGCCGTCCGCGGCGTCCCCGACCAGGGCGAGATAGTCGGGGATGCGTTCGGAAGCGACGCCGAACCTCGAGCGGACTCCTTCCGCGTCGCGGATCCTGCCGCTCCTCCGATCCACCTGCACGACGCGGTTGCCGACGACGCATTGCGCGAGGTCCTTGTCCGGAGTCCAGATGCAGACCTTTTCCACTCTCTCGTCCCGAGCAGCGAGGAACGCCGCGGAGGCAAGCGCATCGTCCGCCTCGAGCTCGACCATCGGCCAGACGACGACCCCCATGGCGGAGAGCGCCTGCTCGAGCGGCACGAACTGGGCGCGCAGCCCGCGCTCGATGCCCGCCCCGGTCTTGTATCCCGGCCAGAGTCCGTTTCGAAACGACTCGATGACGTGGTCCGTCGCGACGCCGATATGAGTTCCGCCTCCTTCGAGCATCTGCGCGACCGTGTGCAGGACGCCTGCCACGGCACCGAAGGGAGGGTCCTCTCCTCCGCCGCGCCGGATCCCGTAGAAGTGGCGGAAGAGCTCGTAGGTCCCGTCGAGCAGGTGAACGATCATGCGCGCAGGATATCGGGCCGGCTCCATGAATTAGAATCCCGACCCCCTGAACGAGAAGTGGACGGCCGAGAGGCTGTCCCGAACGAAAACTGGAGGATCCAATGGCAGTGAAGAAGAGAGCGTCGAAGAAATCCGCTCCGAAGAAGGCCAGGCCCGTACCGGGCAAGCACGCCGCGAAATCGGGCGGGTTGAATCTGGGCGAGGCGTCGCCCGGATTCACGGTCAACGACCTGGACAAGAGCCTCTCCTTCTACCGGGACGTCCTCGGGTTTGCCGTCGATGAACGCTGGGAGCGGGACGGAAAGCTGATGGGGGTCTCGCTCAAGGCGGGCGCCGTCACCTTCATGATCGGGCAGGACGACTGGAAGAAGGGGCGCGACCGCAAGAAGGGAGAGGGCTTCCGGATTTACTACTCGACGACGCAGGACGTCGACGCCCTGGCGAAGGCAATCAAGTCCCGCGGCGGCAAGCTCGACCAGGAGCCGCAGGATCAGCCGTGGGGCGCGCGCGACTTTTCGCTGACCGACCCCGACGGTTTCAAGATCACGATCGGCAGGGACAAGAAGTAGCTCACGCGCGCCAGACAAGATGATGTGATTGGCGGCCGTGACGGCCGCCGACACGCATCGCGCGATCGAAACAGTCTGGAGGATCGAGTCGGCCAGGCTCATCGCCGGGCTCGCGCGGATCGTGCGCGACGTCGGCCTGGCCGAGGACCTCGCGCAGGACGCCCTCGTCGCCGCTTTGGAGCGGTGGCCGGAGTCGGGCGTGCCGGAAAACCCGGGCGCCTGGCTCATGGCCACGGCGAAACACCGCGCGATCGACCGGCTGCGCCGCGGCAGGCTCGCCGAGCGAAAGCACGAGGAGCTCGCCCGGGAGATCGAGACCCGACGGGAGGCGTCCGAGACGGACCTCGCCGCCACGATCGACGACGATGTCGGCGACGACCTCCTCCGGCTCATGTTCACGGCCTGCCATCCGGTCCTCTCGACCGAGGCGCGCGTGGCGCTGACGCTGCGCCTCCTCGGAGGCCTCGAGACCTCCGAGATCGCGCGCGCGTTCCTCGTCCCGGAGGCGACCGTCGCCCAGCGCATCGTCCGCGCAAAGCGGACGCTCGCCGACGCGCGTGTTCCCTTCGAGGTTCCGCTCGGGGCCGATCGGGCGGCCCGCCTCTCTTCGGTGCTCGAGGTCCTCTACCTCGTGTTCAACGAGGGGTACTCGGCGACCGCCGGCGACGACTGGGTGCGGCCGGCGCTCTGCGAAGAGGCGCTGCGCCTGGGCCGCGTGCTCGCCGGTCTTGCTCCGGAAGAGCCGGAGGTTCACGGCCTCGTCGCGCTGATGGAGATCCAGGCGTCGCGCCTGCGCTCGCGCGTCGGCTCGGCGGGTGAGCCCGTACTCCTTCTCGACCAGGATCGCTCGCGCTGGGACCAGGTTCTCATCCGCCGCGGCCTCGCGTCGCTCGAGCGCGCCGGGGCGCTTGGCGGAGCAAACGGCGCCTACGCGCTCCAGGCGGCGATCGCCGCCTGCCACGCCCGGGCGCGGACCGCGGGGCAGACCGATTGGGCCCGCATCGCCACCCTCTACGCGGAGCTCCTCCGAGTCCAACCATCCCCGGTCGTGGAGCTCAACCGCGTGATGGCAGTCGCGATGGCGTTCGGGCCGGCCGCGGGCCTGGAGCTCGCCGATCGGCTGACGTCCGAGCCGTCGCTCGAGGCGTATCACCTTCTTCCGAGCGTGCGCGGCGACCTTCTCGCGAAGCTCGGACGCTCGGACGAGGCGCGCGCGGAATTTGAGCGCGCCGCCTCGCTCACGCGCAACCAACGGGAGCGCGCAGTGCTCCTCGAGCGCGCCGCCGCGGGCGCGCGCGCTCAGGAAGGCGGCGCGGACCGCGAGGAAGACCGGGCGTAGATCGGGACCAGGAACTGCGCGGAGAAGTCGGGGCCCGCGAGCGGCGCTCGGACTTCGAGAAGCCAGCAGGTCGGCTCGCTCTTCACGAGATCGGTGCCGGGGACGCTCTCGGGAACGTCGAAGGAAACGTCGAAGGAAGAGAGAACCGCGCCCGGAGGCTCGACGGTCTGCGAGTGCGCGTAGATCGCGTACGGGTGGGCCTCCTCGCGGCCGTTGGCTTGCTCGTTGACCTGCTCGACGCAGCGCAGCGTCGCTCGGACGGGCCCGGTGACGTGGAGCGCGCGGCCGGAGAGAAACGTGGCCTCGAAGCGCTCGCCGGTGAAGAACGGGAACTTCCTCCACGAGAGTCGCGGGGAGCCGGCGCGGAGGCGCTGGAAGATCCCCGCGAGGATGCTCACGATGATGGCGAGTCCCAGGGCGTCGAAGACAACGAGCACGATCGTCACGACGACCCAGCCGGAGAAGTCCTTGCGCACGGTCCACATCACGTTGAAGACGCCGATCAGGAGAAAGAAGAGGATCCCCTCCCACATACCCCGCGAACGACTTGCCGGGCGCGTCGGGGCGGGCGCCGCGGGGATCCCACGCGTTGTCGGAATGCCACTGCTCGCTTCCCGAGGAGCGCTGCCGGCCAGCGGCCGATCGCACGCCGGAGAGGCCGACCGAGAAGAGGAGCACGCCGGCCAGCGTGAAGATCGCGCCGAAGACCCACGGAAGGACCTGGTGCGGCGCCTGGCGCGGCAGGAGGAGGAGCACCGCGACGCCGGCGCCCGTGAAGGGAATGCTCATCGCCCCCGGGACGCACCCCGCGCCGTATTTCGCGAAGAGCGCCTTCGGGTCTCCACGCTCGGTCCGGTCGGAAAGATCGCGGGCGATCTGCCGGAGGGCCCCGCGCGCGCCGGGTGGCGCCGGCGTGCGGGCATTGGTATAGAGCCGGACGCGATGCGGCGCGCCGCTCGCGCCGGGAGCGGGGATCTCGGTCGCGGCGTCGCCGGAAATCTCGGACCGCGCCTTCGCGAAGGCCTTGCGCCAGTCAGCCACTGTTCGTCAAAAGAGCCCGGCGCTCCACCATCTACCAGCCGCCGCCCCCGCCGCCTCCCGAGCTGCCTCCGCCGCCGCCTCCGCCGCCTCCGGACCCGCCCGACGACGGAGCGGACACGCCCGCCGCGAGTGCGCCCGCCGCGGTGGCCCAGGAAGCCGAAGCCCCCGCTCCCCCGAAGGAGCCTCCGCCTCCCGTCCAGCCGCCCGAAGGGGAGGCCTGCGAGCCGCCGGACGACGCGGTCCCGACCGTCCGGGACGCGACGGCCTGCTCGCCCCCGTACGCGCGGAACCAGCGCTCGACTCCCGAGGAGAGGCCGAAGGCGACGATGTAAGGGAACCAGCGATCTTCCAGACGCGGGCGAGGGCTCGTCAGCTCGCGCGCGAAAAACTCCCGGGCGGCCACGAGCATCTTGCGCCGCGCGATGCGGTGCGGCCCGTTGCGCGTCTTCGCGAGGTTGAAGAGGTTGTTCACGATGGCGAGCCGGAGGAGCAGGAGCCCCACGAGAAAGAGGGGCGCCGTCTGAGCGAAGGAGGCGATCCCCCGATAGGAGGCGAAGAGGAGGGCCGCCGGAAGCCAGAGGAATCCGAGCGCCGGCAGGAGGTAGTTGTGCATCCGCTTCTGCCAGAAGTAGGCGGGAATGGCCGCGATCCCCCACACGATGCCGTGCAGGATGACGGCCCCGATGATCGCACCCGGTTCGGCGCCTTCGAGCACCACTGCCAGAACCATCGCCGCCAGACCCAGGAACGAGAGGACGAGAGTAGGCCATCGCCTCGGCCGGAGGGACCGGTCGCCGAAATCGGCGTGGATGGAGAGGCGCTTCTCCAGGTCCTCCTTGATCTTCGACGACGGATCGAACCCCCGGCTCTTGTAGTGGGCCCGGATCGCGTCGGTATCCGTCTCCTTCCGGCCGTCGAAGAAAAGCGCCTCCAGGAGTTTCTTCTCGTACCCCTCCAGCTCCGAGAGCGGCACGGAGAGGCGCATCGTCAGCTTCTTCCCCTCGGCGCTCGACACGATCTTCTTCTCGGAGGCCAGACGCGCGAGCACCGCGGCCACCTCCGGCGCTCCGATCGTCTCGTCCCAGAGCGCGCCGACCTCTTCGGGACGCAGCAGGAAGATGTTCTTCTCGAGCCAGGCCGCGTCGATCGAGTCGGGCGGCGGGAGCGGCGCGAAGCGCCCGAGACCGGATTCCCTGAGAAAGAACGCGATTGCGAGGAGGAGCACCGCGGCGAGAAAGAAGAGGAAGAGGCCGAGCCTCTGCGCCCGGCTCGTCCCGAGGCGGACGGCCGCGGGCCTCGATCTGCCCCTGTGCTCGAGCTCGACCCGGACGACGACGCCCGCACCCGGGGGGAGCGGCCCCCGCTCGAGCCGGGAAGGGACGGGAGCACGCGGTTTCCACGCCGGATCGAGCGTCAAGTCGAGCGTAAAGGCCTCGATCCGTCCCGACCGGTCGGGAAACGCGAAGTCGTGATCGAGGACGTATGTTCCCCCTTCGTTGAGAAGGATTCCCGAGAGCTCGTAGTCGAGCTCATAGAGGATCTCGGTCTGGTCGAAGGGCGGATCGGACGGGAGGCGGCTTCTCCAGCGCAGCGTCGTCGGATCCGTGAACGCGTAACGATCCACGTCGGAGAGGCTTCCCGGAGAAAGAGGGCGCATCTGCCCGGCCTCGTCCTGTCGCGAGATGCCGGTCAGCCGCAGCTTCTGCCCCGGCCGGATCCGGAACTTTCTCTCCCCTCCGTTCCAATCCCCTGTGAAGACGATCGCCTGCCGTTCGGCCACGTGCAGGACGCCGTCGGCATCGAGCCTCGCCGCAACGTCCATCCGCGGCCAGAAGAGCGACTTCTCCGCGAAAAGCGCCGCCGGCGCCAGCAGCGCGACAAGCAGAGAGAGAGCGAACGTCCGCGTGATCTTGCGCATGAATGCGCGGATCTTAGTCCTTCTGTCCGTCCTTCCTGCCCGGTCCTTCCTGCCCCTGTCATTCTGAGGAGCGGAGCGACGAAGAATCTGCCCCGGGCGGGCTCGTAGGGACGACGAGAGCAGATCCTTCGCTTCGCTCAGGATGACAAGAGAAGAGGAACCTGGGGAGGGGGGCGATCGGGAACTAGCTGGCGCGGCGGCGGGGGGCGGGTTTCTTTTCGCGGGTCGCGGGTTTCTTGTCGCGGGGGGCGCGCGGCTTCGCGGCGGCGGGAGCGGTGGGGAGAAGGACTTCGGTCATCCCGGGGAGCTCTGCCCGCCGGCTTCTCGAAGCCGCATTCGCCGCTGTCGCAGACGAGGACGTTTCCGCCCTTTCGCTCGCGCAGGAGGAGGTACGGATTGCCGCACTGCGGGCACGCCTCGGGGATCGGCCGCGCGGAGAGCGTGAAGTCGCAGTTGGGATAGTTGACGCATCCGTAGAAGGGGCGGAACCGGCCGCGCCGCTCCGCGATGATCGCCGCCGTCCTTGGGACAGCGCACGCCCGTGTCCTTGACCGGCTTGGGCGGCTTGTACTTGCAGGCCGGGTAGCCGCTGCACGCGACGTAGGCGCCGAAGCGGCCGTGCCGGCGCACGAGCGGATGTCCCGACTCCGGGCACGTCTCCCCGGTCGGCTCGTCGGGCCGCGCCTCGGCCTTCCCGCCGGCCATGACGACGTTGACGACGTTGCGGCACTTGGGATACGCCGTGCATCCGAGGAATGCCGACCCCGTCCGGCTCTGGCGCAGCTTCATCGGCGAGCCGCACTCCTCGCACGTCGTGCTCTCGAGCTCCGTCGCGTCCATGACGTCCTCCTCCGGGATCGGGGATGTTCTCCGTGAACGTGCAGCTCGGGATAGCCGCTGCAGGCGACGAAGAGGCCGTTCTTGCCCATCCGGAGCTTCAACTTCTTGCCGCACTTGGGGCACTTCTCGGAGATCTCGGGCGCGACAGGGAACGTGAGGAGCTCCCGCGCCTCCGCCAGCGGGATGCCGGCCTTCCCCGAGACCATGTCGCGCCAGGGCGCGGTCCCGGTCGCGCGTGAAGGTCTTGTCGAACTCGGCGAGCGCCTTCTTCCAGGAGATCTTCCCCTCCTCGACGTCGTCCAGCCGCTCCTCCATCCGCGCGGTGTAGGAGGTCTCGAAGAAATCGTCGAAGAACGGGATCAGCAGCTCGATGACCGTGCGCCCGAGCGCCGTCGGGATGAAGCGGCGGTCCTTCTTGCGGACGTACTCGCGGTACTCGATCTTGCGCAGGATCTCGGCGTAGGTCGAGGGCCGGCCGATGCCGTTCTCCTCGAGGAACTTCACGAGCGAGGCCTCGTTGAAGCGCGGTGGCGGCTGCGTCTCGCTTCTTTTCGGGCGTCACGGCGAGGAGCGTCAACGTCTCCCCCTGCGTGAGCGGCGGGAGGCGGGAGCCGCTCTCTTCCTTGTCCGGCTCCTCCGCTCCTCGCTCCGCGCCGATGCCGTAGGCGGCGAGGTAGCCCGGGAGACTTCAGGGTCGAGCCCGAGGCGCGGTAGACGGCACGTCCCGCTTCGATGTCCGCCGAGGTGGCGTCGTAGACCGCCGGCGCCATCTGCGAGGCGACGAAGCGCTCCCAGATCAGGCGGTAGAGCTTCGCCTCTTCCGACGCGAGGTGCGGCGCGACGGCGTCCGGCGGGAGATCGAGATAGGTCGGCCGGATCGCCTCGTGCGCGTCCTGCGTGCCCCGCTTGCTCTTGAAGAATCGCGGCGATCTCGGGGAGTAGCCTCGGCGCCGTAAGCGGACCGGATCAGCTCCCGCACGCCCGGTCAGCGCCTCCTTGGAGACGCGCGTCGAATCGGTTCGCATGTAGGTGATCAGGCCGACGGTCCCGCGCCCCGGAATCTCGCGCCCCTCGTAGAGGCGCTGGGCGATCTGCATCGTCCGCCGCACCGCGAAGGAGAGCCGCCGCGCGGCCGCCTGCTGGAGCTGCGAGGTGATGAAAGGCGGCGGCGGGTTCTTTCGCCCTTCGCTCGTCTCGACGCGCGAGACCTTCCAGGCCGCGCCCGCCACGTCGGTCGCGGACCCGCTCCGCGGCTTGGCCGTCGGGCAGCCGCGGGTCCGTGCCGTCGAACTTCAGCTTCTGCCCGTCGAAGGAGAAGAGGCGCGCCGGGAACGGAGGCGGAGCGGACGCCTGGAGCTTCGCGTCCACGGTCCAGTACTCGACCGGGTTGAACGCCTCGATCTCCCGCTCCCGCTCGCAGATGATCCGGAGAGCCACCGTCTGGACGCGTCCGGCCGAGAGCCCCCGCCAGATCTTCTTCCAGAGGAGGTCGGAGACCTCGTAGCCGACGAGCCGGTCGATGATCCGCCGCGCCTGCTGCGCGTCGACCAGGCGCGCGTCGATCTCCCCCGCATCCTCCATGGCCCGCAGGACGGCCTTCTTCGTGATCTCGTTGAATCGGACTCGCTTGAAGACGGCGTTCTTTCCCGAGGAGCCGTAGGGCCTCGCGCAGGTGCCAGGAGATCGCCTCGCCCTCGCGGTCCGGGTCGGCGGCCAGGTAGACACGGCCTCGGACGTCGCGCGCGGCTCTCTTCAAGTCGCCGAGCGTCTTCTCCTTGCCGGGCACGACCTCGTAGGTCGGCTCGTACGCGTTGCCGCGGTCCACTCCCAGTCCCTTCTGCGGCAGGTCGCGGACGTGGCCGTACGACGCGAGGACGCGATAGTCCTTGCCGAGAAACTTCTCGAGAGTCTTCGCTTTGGCGGGAGATTCGACGATGACGAGGTTCTTGGGTGCCATGCAGGGCGGAGCACCCTGCCACAACATCGCACAAAGCGCAAACCGGGGGGTGCCGGTTCCTGCAACAAAGAGCCGTATTCCCGCCGGCGAGCTCTCATCGGCGGTGTCAGTGGTTTACGCGGATGCGGATCACGTCAGTTCGCTTCGCGCTCCGTAGCGCCCTCCTTCGCCGAGAGGGCGAGGCCGGCCTCCTCGAGCTCGAAGAGGGCGGCGAGCACCGTCGCGGCCGGCAGGTCGGTCGCCTGGGCGAGGTCTTCGGCCGAGAGCGTCCTCCTCCCGGAGGAGGGTCTCCCAGAGCGCCGGGCTTCCTCGGACGGAGAGGTCCGCCGCCGGCGCCGCGGCCGGGCCGCCGGCCGGCCGCGCCTCCGATCGACGGGAAGAGCTCCGCGAAGACGTCCTCCGCTCCGCGGCAGAGGATCGCGCCGTCGCGCAGGAGCTCGTGCGTGCCCGACGAGGTCTGGCGAGAAGACGCTCCCGGGCACGGCGAAGACGTCGCGGCCGAACTCGCCGGCCAGCCGCGCGGTGATGAGAGAGCCGCTCCGGCGCGACGCCTCGACGACGACGACCCCGGCGCAGAGTCCCGGCGATGATGCGGTTGCGCACCGGGAAGTTCTGCGGCTGCGGCTCCGTGCCGGGAGGAAACTCCGAGACGACCAGATCGCGAGCGAGGATCGCCTTCTTCAACCCCGCGTGCTCGCGCGGATACTCGACGTCCAGGCCGCACCCCAGGACGGCGATCGTTCCTCCCGGGCCGTCGCGAGCGCCGCCTGGTGGGCGGCCTCGTCCACGCCCCGGGCGAAGCCCGAGACGATCGTCAGCCCGCGAGCGCCGAGCTCGCGCGAGAGCCGCTCCGCCACGTCCCGGCCGTACCGCGTGGCCGCCCGCGACCCCACCACGCCCGACCGCCGGAAGTCGGAAGCGCTCGAGATTGCCGGCCGCGTAGAGGACAAACGGCGGGTCGGGGATCTCCGAGAGCGGCGCCGGGTAATCCTCGTCGAAGGCCGTCACGATCCGGATCCCGGAGCGCTCGAGCTGTCCGGCCCACCGCTCTGCCGGAAGGTCCTCCGCCGAGCGCAGGACCGCGCGCGCCCTCGCTCCCGACTCGAGCAGCTCCGCGAGATCCGCCTCGGAAGAGGCGAGGAATGCCTCGGCGCCGCCCCGCGCGCGCAGCACCGGCCAGAGCCGCTGCGGCGTCAGCTCTCCCCCGCGCGCCCAGGAGATCGCGGCGCGGCGCAGGACCGGATCCCGGTTCATGTCCGGAATCCCGGCAGTCTTTACAATCCTTTCATCCAAGAAAGTGGATGATCCTTTCGTTCCGGAAAGCAGATCATTTCCGTGGAAATCTTCCGGGCCGGAAAAGCTTTCCTATAATAGCGACCCCGGACAGGAGGGACAGGGAGCGTGAGAATGCGTTGGACATCTCTGGGAGTGGGCGTTCTCCTCGTCGCATCGGGCTGCGCCTCCTACTCTCAGACCGAGCGCGCCAAGTCGCAGATCGCATTCGGCTCCGAGGTCGCCCGCAAGGGACTCTGGCGCGAGGCCGCGTTCCGCTTCGAGCAGGCGATCGCCAAGGAGCCGAAGAACGCGCGGGCGCACAACAACCTCGCCGTCGCGCTCGAGGCGACGGGCGAGTTTGCCCGGGCGCTCGCCGAGTACAAGAAGGCGCTCTCGAGCTCGACCCCAACGATTCCTACATCCGCCGCAACTACGCGCGCTTCGCCGAGTTCTACACCTCCTACACGCGCACGACGGGGAAAGCCGCCGGTGCCCCCTAAGGGCGCGGCCTGGATCCGCGCGCGGCGTTCCCCGCGGTTCTCGCGCTCCTTCTGTCAGCCCTGCCGGCATTGGCCGGCGTCAGCCAGGTCCGCCTGAAGCTGCCCCTGAAGCCTCGCCTCCCTCTTCGCGGCAACGAGAAACTCGCCCTCGCCCCGCTTCCTCATTGTCACGGAGGCGGAGAAGGCCCGCGACAAGCGGCTCCAGAACGTGGACCTCCAGGCGGAGTTCCACCGGTTCTTGAAGAAGCAGATCGACAAGAAGACCAAGCTCGAGGTCCTCGAGACGCCCGCCGAGCTGAAGCTCCCGACCCAGAACCTGACGGAGCTCGGCGGGCCACGGAGTTCTGGCGGTCGGTCGGAATCACGACGGGCGCCGACGATCATCGTGTCGGGCTCGCTCGAGTTCCGCGTCGAGGACCGCTCCGGGTACAAGACCGAGGAGTACGTCTCCCCGATCAACGGCCAGACCTACTACCGGCAGGTGTACGTCGAGCAGACCGGGTTCCTCTTCGACATCGTCTTCCTCGTCTTCGACGGCCGCTCCGGCGAGAAGATCCTCCAGGACGAGTTCAAGGACTTCCGGCAGACGGGCGGCCGGCGCGCGGACGAGCTGCAGGGGCTCTTCGAGAACCTCTTCTCCCTGGAGAACCAGATCCTGAACCTCTTCGTCGCGCGCGAGCGCGAAGCCGACCGTTACCTCTTCAACGACTAGACCGCGATCGGACGCCACCATGAAAAACAGGACTCCTCCTTGCCGCTCTCTTCGCGCTCGCTGCCGTCGCGCCGCTCTGGCGCAGTACGAAGAGGGGTTCGAACAAAACAAAATCGTCTACGACACGCTTCGACTGGAAGACCTACCGCTCGACGCACTTCACGATCTACTTCTACGAGCAAGGAGCGCCCGACGCTCGCAGAAGGTCGCCTCCTACGCGGAGAGCGCCTACGACGACATCTCGCGGCAGCTGAACTTCCAGATCCCGAAGCCGATCAACCTGATCTACTACGCGACGCACTCGGACTTCGAGCAGACGAACACGCTCTTGAACTTCATCCCCGAGGGGGTCGGCGCCTTCGCGCTCCCCTCCCGCAACCGCATGGTCCTGCCCGTCGACCTGCCCGACGAGAAGCTCCAGCAGCTGATCGCGCACGAGCTGACGCACGTCTTCCAGTTCGAGATCCTCTTCGGCGGCAACTACCTGCGCGCCGCGACGACGAACGCCCCGCAGTGGCTCACGGAAGGAATGGCCTCCTACTTCGGCAACGACGAGGACAACAAGGACCGGATGGTCCTGCGCGACGCGGTGCTCGCCGACCAGGTCCCGGAGATCGCCAAGCGAGGGATCTCCGGCTTCTTCGCGTACCGCTTCGGGCACGCCGTCTTCGACTTCATCGCCGCCGAGTGGGGCAAGGACGCCGTCCGGGAGTTCGTCTTCGAGTTCCGCAACCAGATCGGCGCGGAGCATCGAGAAGCCGTCAAGCGGGCCTTCAACATCTCGGCCGAAGACTTCGACATCAAGTTCCGCCGCTACCTGCGGCAGCGGTATCTGAAGATCCTGACGGAGAAGGGCGAGCCGATCGACTTCGGCGAGCGCTTCAAGATCGAGGACACGCCCTCGGCCGAGCTCTCGCCGCGCGCGTACCCCTCGGGAGACTTCGTCGCCGCCTTCTCGACCTACAAGGAGCACGCCGACGTCGTTCTCATGTCGCACGCGGGACCGCAAGCTCTACCGGAACCTGACGAAGGGATACACGACGGCCTACGAGTACCTCGTCTCGCAGTGGGTGACGACGGGCCCGCAGATCGGCGCCGACCTCGCCGTCTCCCCCGACGGGAACACGGTCGCGGTCTTCGCCCGACGCGAGCGCGGGCGCGACCTGCTCCTCTTGAACGCCTTGAACGGCGGCATCCGCGAGCGCATCGAGATGCCGGGCCTCGACCAGCAGCTCTACCCCGCTTCTCCCCGGACGGCAAGCTCGTCGTCTTCCGCGCGTTGCGCGAGGGGCAGGCCGACATCTACTCCTACGACCTCGCCTCGAAGCACCATCACGAACCTGACCGGGACGACGAGTCCTCGGACTTCGCGCCCGGCGTTCTCCCCGGACGGGAAGTGGATCTACTACTCCTCGGTCCGCGGCACGAAGGCGAAGATCTATCCGCATCCATCCCGACGCCCCCGACTCGCGCGAGCAGATCACCTACGGCGACTGGAACGACGAGGACCCGTCGCTCTCCCCCGACGGCAAGAGGCTCTTCTTCACGTCCGACCGCGACCAGGGGATCTACAACATCTACTCCGATCAATCTCGAGACGGGCGAGACGCTGCTGCACACCAACGTCGTGGCCGGCGTCTTCGCGCCGACCGTCTTCGTCGGCAGCGACAACAGCGAGAAGCTCGTCTTCTCCGCGTATTACAAGCGCCGGTTCACGCTCTACATCGCCGACACGAACAAGCCGGTCAAGCGGCTGCCGGAATTGAACCCGGCCGCGAGCCCGAGCGTTCAGCCGGGCGCGTCTCCGTACCAGCCCGCGATCGAAGTCTCCGTCGACCCGGAGAAGGTCTCGGGCAAGCCGAGGCAAGAAGCTCCAGCTCGAAGACGCGCAGATCACCGCGGGCATCAACACGGACCAGACCTTCGTCTCCAACACCGTGCTCATCTTCGGAGACAACCTGGGGGACCGCCGGTTCATCGCCGCTCTTCCAGTCGCTCGCCTCGTTCACGAACTTCAACTTCATCTACTTCGACCTCACCAAGCGGCTGCAGAAGGGCATCACGCTCTTCGACGACCGGACGTACTTCCTCGCGCTGGACCAGTCGACGGGACAGGACCGGATCGTGCGCGACCGGCGGGTCTATCCGGCCAGACGGGCGGGACTTCCTCGACGATCTACCCGCTCGACCGCTACTACCGGCTGGAGGGGCAGGCCGGCTTCATCTCGCGCTCGTTCGACTTCCCCTTCGTGATCCAGAACAACGACGGGACCCAGACCTTCCTCGTCGAGGCTCGGACCGACAACTACCCGATCTCGGTCTCTCCTTCGTCGGAGACACGGCCCTGTACCAGGAGTGGGGCCCGCTCTCGGGCAGCCGCTCCGCGTCTCCGCGTCATGGGCTCCGGACCTGAAGAAGGGAGAGCTCGACCCGGACACGGGCAAGGCCGCCAACTCCCAGACGCTGACGCAGGACGTCTCGGTGGATATCCGGCACTACTTCAAGATCACCGCGCGGTCGCTCATCGCCGTGCGCCTCTTCGGCGCGCGCTCGACCGGAAACTTCCCGAACGTCTACTACTTCGGAGGGCTCGACACGCTTCGGGGCCTCGACTTCCGGGAGCAGATCGGCAACACGATCGCGTACGCGAACTTCGAGTACCGCTTCCCGCTCATCGACTTCCTCGCGTTCCCCTTCGGCGGGTTCCGGAACATCCGCGGCCACTTCTTCATCGACGTCGGGGGCGCGGCCCTGAAGGACCAGAAGTTCCGGTTCTGGAACCCGACGACCACCAGTTGATCGACGGGCGGGCGTCCTACGGCTACGGCATCGAGTTCAGTCTCTTCGGCCTGGGTCTCCACTGGGACTTCGCGAAGCTGACCGACTTCAAGAAGTCCCTCTCCGGCCTGAAGACCTCCTTCTACATCGGCACCGAATTCTAGACTGTCGGCGCGGGCGGTCGCTTCGGGACCGGCGCCGAGAGAGTTCAACCCGGGACGGAGATCCGCCAATGGCGAAATCCAGGCGTCGCGCGCGGAGCGACGCAGTGGAAGAGCCGCTCAAATCCACGCGCAGGCTCGCAACGCAGTTCGGGAGGCGGGAGGCGCAAGCGCCTCCCCTACAGCACGAGAGCCTCGAGGATTCTGCGTCCTTCCGGCCTTCAGCGCGTCGCGCGGCGACGCAACGCGCCGGAGCTGATGAGCCCGAAGGGCGAAATCCAAGCGCAGGCGCGGGAGCGACGGATTAGAATCCGCGGAGCGTGTCCGACGGAAAAACACTCGCGGTGCGGGCGCTTGGTCCCTACGGCGGGTCCGCGCCCGGCTACCGGCTGACAACGTTCCTGCTCGATGGCGAGACCGCCCTCGACGCCGGATGCGCTGACCGACGCACTGCCGCTCGCCGCCCAGCGCCGCTTCAGGCGCGTGATCCTGACGCACGCGCACTTCGACCACATCACTTCCCTTCCGCTGCTCTGTGACAACCTCTACGGCCAGCGCCGCCCGCTCGAAGTCCTCGCCCCGGCTCCGGTTCTCGCGGCGCTCTCGCGGGACATCTTCAACGACCGGATCTGGCCGGATTTCACCACTCTCCCCTCCCGCGCGCGCCCGACCGTGCGCCTGCGCGCGATCGCCGAGGGGAAGCCCGTGCGGGCCGGGAGCGTGACCTTCACGCCGTTCGCCGTGATCACACGGTGCCCGCCTACGGGTACATCGTCGCCAAGCCCGGCCGCTCCGTCGTCTTCTCCGGCGACACGGGGCCGACCGACGCGCTCTGGAAAGCGGTGCGCCGGGCGCGCAATCTGAAGGCGATCTTCCTCGAGGTCTCCTTCTCCGACACGCAGGCGCGGATCGCCCGGGTCTCCCGGCATTTCACGCCCCGACTCCTCGAAGAAGCCATGGCGAAGGCCCCGCCGCAGGTGCCGATCTATCTGTACCACATGAAGCCGCCGTCGCTCTCGCGCATCCGCCGCGAGATCGCCGCCCTGCGCGAGCCGCGCCTCCGGCTCCTGGAATCGGAACGGTCGTTTCGATTCTGACGAGGACGATCTAAGGTCTAAGGTCCCGGTGTCTTATGGACTTCGGATCTCTCCAGCAGTCTCGCCCACGCAAGCAGGTCCACCGCCAGCGAGCCGGCAAATCGGCCGCGCAGGGAATCGTTCCGCAACAAGTCGAGGCGCGGGCCGTCGAGGACGAGGCGGCGCACGAGATAAGTTCGGCCGCCGCGGTTGATTGCCTCGTAGAAGGAGTCTCGCGTCCCGCGGCGGACCTTGAGCGCGAGGGCTTCCACGTCCGGCTCGATTTCCTCTTCGACCTCGGCGCCTTCCGGCGCGGTTTCTCCGGACTCGGGGGGGCGCAGGCGCAGGCGCCACCCTTTTCCGACCGGCTCCTCCCCCGCGACGCGCGCGACCCCCTCCATGAGGCCGCGGTAGCCGGCGGGCGAGGCGATCGCGTCGAACGCCGCGGCGGTCTGAGACCTCCGATTCCAGATACACGCTCACCTGCGCGCAAGACAGCTCCGGCTCCGGATCGCCGACGAGCGCGAACGCACGGACGAGCAGTTCCCGGTCCATGCCGAACCGCTCCTCGAGGAGCGGCGCGCGCGGGGCCGGGAGCGGGATACGCGTGCGGGAATGCAGATCGTCCACGCGGATCTCTCCCGCCGAGAACGACACGACCCGCCCTTCCTTTTCGCGCCGGAGCTCCACGGCTGAAAGAAAGCTCGCGCCCGGCTGGAACGTCTCGCGCCACCGCAGCTCGAACTCCTCGCGCGGCACGGGCGCGCGCGAAGACCTCGAGCGCGCGCGGCCCCTCCGGAACGCCCTCGAGGAATTCGACACGCCATCCGCGGCCGCCGCGCGAGACGCGCAGGGGGCCGAGCGGCGTCTCGGTCTCTCCCCCGGCGGCGCGCAGGAGGGCCGGGAGAGGAAACCCGACGTCGCAGATCCACTCATCGCCGTCGAGCGTGACGACCAGCGCGGCGTGATCGAAGTCGGTCTGGACCCGCCCGAGCGCGACGCGGCGATCAAACCCCAATTCGCCCAGGAGCGCGTCAAACGCCGCCGCGCGCGCAAAGCACGTTCCCCCGGCTCCGGATTCCAGGTGATCCGCCCAGAAAATCTCGGGGAGGCGCGGCTTCGCGTCCCGGTCGGCAACCTCGGCGTCGCGCACGATCTTCGAAGCGGTCTCGAACGGAACGCGCTCGTTGAACCGCGCGTAGAGAGTCTGGAGGTAGCCAATCCCGGGTTCCGCGCGCGACAGCTCGAGCGCCTCGAGGACCTCGTCGGTCGGGATCGTCATTTCCCTCTCAGAGAACCTGGGCAGATCCTTCGCTTCGCTCAGGAGGACAGAGAAGGCGACTTCGCCTTCTCTGTCAGCTTCTCCACCAGCGCGGCGATCCGCTTGCGCGCGTCTTCGCTGAACCAGAAGTCCAGGAACGGGTCGTTCTTTCGCGAGGCGTCGAAGCGGGCGACGGCCTCGGCGCGGGCGCCCCGCTTGACCTCGGCGTAGGCAGAGCCCGAGCCGCGCGAGAGCTGCCGGGCGCGCTCGCAGCGCGGAATCGAGGAGGGCCGCGGGCGGCACGACGCGGTCGAGCAGGCCGATCGTGAGCGCGCGGTCCGACGGCATGTTCTCGGCCGATCGCCGCCAGCCGCTCCACCGTTCGCGAGCCGAGCACATAGCGGAAGAGCTCGAGGCAGCAGGCCGGCAGCGGCACGCCGAGCGACGACCTCCGAGAGGCCGAATCGCCCCGCACCTTCCGCGGCAAAGCGCTCATCGGCCGCCGCGGCGACGATCAGGCCTCCCGCGATCGCGTGGCCGGACAGCGCGGCGACGACCGGGACCGGACAGACGAAGATCTCGCGCACGAGGTCGCAGTAGCTTTCGAGAAACTCCTTCATCGCCGGCCGCTCGAACGCGGAGATGACCGGCAGGTCCCATCCGGCCGAGAAGAGCTTCGGGTTGGCCGACGTCAGAACGATCGCCGGAGCCTGCGCGGCTTCGCGCAGGGCGGCGCCCGAAATGGCCGACGAGATCCGGCGAGAACGCGTTGGCCGGCGGGCGGTCGAGTGTGAGGAGGCCGATCCCGTCGCGCCGCTCGACGCGAACGAGGCTCATGCGCTCTTTCTCCGACGCCCCGCGCCCTGAAAACAAAGCGCATGCACACGATCGGTCTTCCGTCAGCTCGGGATGGAAGGTCGCCGCGACGACGTTGCCCTGTCGAACGAGCACCGGCTCCCCCGCCCGCGTCGCCGAGGACCTCGACGCCGGGCCCGACGCGTCGGATCCGCGGCGCGCGGATGAACACCGCCGGCAGCTCTCCTCCGAGCTCGCCGCGACTCGACCGCGCCGACGAACGAGTCCGCCTGGCGGCCATAGGCGTTGCGCTCGACGTCGATGTCGATCAGCTCCAGTCCCTTCCCGGCGGGTTCGTCACCTCGCGCGCGAGCACGATCGCGCCGGCGCAGGTGCCGAGCACCGGCCGGCCCGCCGCCGGCGAAGCGCGCGATCGCCTCCTCCCAGGGCGCGAGCCCGAAGAACTTCCAGAGCGTCGTCGACTCCCCTCCCGGGATGACGAGTCCCGCCGCGTCCTCGATCTCGTCGGGCCGCCGCGCTTCGAAGCGACTCGATCCCGATTCCCGCGAGGCGCCTGCGATGCGCCTCGAAGTCGCCCTGGAGAGCGAGAACGGCGACGGCACCGCTCGGGACTTGGGACTCGGGACTCGGTACTCGAGGAGACTGCTCTGTTCGCCTCCCGCCTCCCGCCTCCCGCCTCCCGGCTCCGGATTCCCCCATCACCATCCCCGCGTCTGCAGCTGCTCCTCCTCCGGCAGGCTCGCCGCCTCGATCCCCTTCATCCCGGAGCCGAGCGATTCCTCGGCCTCGACCAGGGCCTGGGCGTCGCGCCAGTGCGTCGTCGCCTTGACGATCGCGCGGGCCCGGTTCTCCGGGTCGTCGGACTTGAAGATCCCCGACCCGACGAAGACCGCCTCCGCGCCGAGCGACATGCAGAGCGCCGCGTCGGCCGGCGTCGCGATCCCGCCCGCCGCGAAATTCGGGACGGGAAGCTTCCCCGTCTCGGCCACCTCGACGACGAGCTCGTAGGGCGCCTGCGAGTCGCTTGGCCTCGGCCATCCGCTCGTCCTGCGGCTCATGAGCGTCAGGTTCCGGATCTCCCGGCAGACCTCCCGCAGGTGCTTGACGGCGTGGACGACGTCGCCCGTGCCCGCCTCCCCTTTCGTCCGGATCATCGCCGCGCCCTCGCCGATGCGGCGCAGCGCCTCGCCGAGATTGCGGCAGCCGCACACGAACGGAATCTTGAAGTCGTGCTTGTAGACGTGGTTCTCCTCGTCGGCCGGCGTCAGGACCTCCGACTCGTCGATGAAATCGACCTTCAGCGCCTCGAGGATTCGCGCCTCGGCGAGTGTGGCCGATGCGGCACTTGGCCATCACCGGGATCGAGACGGCCTCCTGGATCTCGCGGATCTTCGAGACCGGCGACATCCGCGCGACTCCGCCGTCGCGCCGGATGTCGGCCGGCACGCGCTCGAGCGCCATCACCGCCGCCGCCCCCGCCTCCTCCGCGATCTTCGCCTGCTCCGCGTTGACGACGTCCATGATGACGCCGCCCTTCAACATCTCGGCGAGACCCACCTTCACCCGGAACTGTCGTCCGTCTTCATCGCGTCTCCTCCCTTTCACGAGGTCGTAGGTGGTGGGTGTAGGACGAGGAGATCTGGCCCTCGTCCCCTACCTCCTACGCCCTGCCACCTACCTCCTTTCCTCACACCACCGGCACCGAATCACACCGCGGCTCTCCTTCGACGGCGCGCACCGCTTCGGCCAGCAGACGGATTCCCTGCTCGACGTTTCTCTTGTCTACCCGCGAGACCGAGAGCCGCACGTTGGCGCGGTCCTCCCCTTTCGGGTCGAACTCCGCTCCCGCCGCGACCCCGACGCCCCGCGCCGCCGCGGCCTGCGCCACGCGCCGCCCCGACGTCCCCGGCGGCAGGTGCAGCCAGAAGAGCGCGTTCCCGATCTCGCCTCCCCACCACGACACCGGGCAGCCGGGCCTTCAAGACCCGCGCCGCCGAAATCCGCCTGCGCTTCCACCTCGAAGGCGCGGGCGCGGCGGGCCCGCCGGTCCGCCCCCTCGTGGAGGAACTCCGCGACGGCCGCCTGGAGCGGCAGCGGCGTCTGGAAGTCCGCCGTCTTCTTGACGCGGGCGAGCCGCTCGATGACCGCGGGCGGTCCGGCGATCCAGCCGATGCGGAAGCCCGGCACGAGGTCCTTCGACAGCGTGCCGAGCCAGATCGTGCGGTCGGGGCCTCGCGGCGAGCGGCTCCAAGCCCGACTCCGGCTCCTCGTATCCGTCCTCGATCACGAGCGCCCCGGAGGCCGCGACCGCCTCGAGGATCTCCGCGCGGCGCGCTTCGCACGCCGTCACGCCCGTCGGGTTCTGCCGCTCCGGCATGAGATAGACGAGCTTGGCGCGCCGGCCGCGCAGGCCGCCGGGTCCGGCCCGTCGGGGCCCATCGGCAGCGCGACGATCTCGACGCCGGCGAAACCGGCGAGCGCGAGCGCCCCCGAGTAGGTCGGCGATTCGACGACGGCGTCGCCCGGATCCGTGAAGGTCCGGAAGAGGAGATCGAGCCCCTGCTGCGCTCCGCTCGTCACCAGGATCTCCTCGGGGCCCCTGTGGACGCCCTGCTCGGCCAGGCGCCGGGAGATCTCGTGGCGAAGATCCTCGAAGCCGAGCGGGGGAGCGTACTGCCAGAGATCGGGCCGGCGGCCCCACGCGCCGACAGCGTCCGCGTGAACTCCTCGAGCGGGAAGAACCTCTCGTCGGGAGTCAGCCGCGAGAAGTCCGCGACAAGGGGGGCGCCGGTGGCGGGGGAGTCCTCGGCGAGAGCTCAGGACGCGCGAGGAGAGAAGCGAATCCAGATCGAATGTCTGCGGCGACGCCGGCGGAGCGTGAACGACGGTTCCGCTGCCGACACGGCCCTCGCGAGGCCGGGCTCCTGCAGATGGCGGTACGCCGCCTGGACCGTTCCTCGATTGATCTTGAGCGCGGCGGCGAGATCTCTCGTGGCCGGCAGCCGCGCGCCTTCCGGCAGAGCGCCCGAGGCGATGCGCCGTTCGATCGCCGCGGCAAGCTGTCCCGAGAGCGGCTTCCTCGAACCCCGATCGAGGTCGATCGAAGCCGACCAGTCCAATTGGGCCGACATAGGCCCAATTGTACTAGATCCGCTTCTAAAATAACAAGTGCCTTGGTATCAATGACTTAGGCTTTACAATCCGGGTTATCTACTTGATGGCCGAGAGCCGCGCCGCTACGCCCCATGCTTTCGGAGCTCTTCCTCGAGGCTCCGGGCGAACTGGAATTCGACGTCTCTCGGCGAGATGTTCTTGCGGCGCGCAAGCGAGGCCTCGACCTTCTGCTCGAGCTCGTCGAGCTCCTTGTAGGCGTCGGTCAGGACCCTCACGATCGCGCGGCGCACGGTGTCGTCGTCGGTCTTCTGGACGAGATTCATGTTCTCCTTCAGCCGGCGAAGGATGACGCGCGAGAGGTACAGGATGCGGTCCGCGGAGACCTTCACGACTTTCTTCCAGCGAAGAGCTCGTCGGTCAGCGGATGGCGCAGCAGCTGCTCGAAAACCTCGGGCGGAATCGTCGCGACGTCCGCGCCCATCAACGCCGCGTCGAGCACGTGAACGGGGTTGCGCAGCTGCGCGACGAGGATCTGCGTCTGGAACCCGTAATTGTCGTAGATGCGGATGACCTGCTCGACCAGGTCCATGCCGATCGCTCCGACCTCGTCGAGCGGCCCGACCGCCGGCGCGACGTAGGCGACGCTCGCCTTGGCGGCGATCAGCGCCTGAGCGGCCGAGTAGCACCCGGCGGCGCAGACGGCCACCTGGTCCTGCGCGAGGAGCCGCGCGACCCGCAGGCCGTTGGGCTCGATCGGGAGCCGGATCACGACGTCCTTGCCGAGCTTCGCGAGCTCCCGCGCCTCCTTGTACATCCCCTTGGCGTCCGCCGAGCCCGGCTCCACGCAGACCGGCCCGTCCGTGAGCGCAGAGAGATCCCGCACGGCGCGGCGATAATCGATTCCCGCCGCAGCGGCCTGCGACGCCGTGAGCCAGACCCCGTCAAGGAGCCCCCAGTCGCGGACCTTGCGGGCCTCCTCCAGGTTGGCGCTATCCAGAAAAAAGCGCATGGGACCGGGGATTCTATAGGAACGGGCGGGGCGGGCTCAGCCTGCGCTCTCACGCCGCCCCTCTCCCGGTGGGAGAGGGAGAAGGCTTTCTATTCTTCGTCGAGGAAGGGCGCGTCGGGCTCGTCTCCACTGGACTTAGGACCCTGGACCCTGGACTCGCCGCCCGGTACGGGCGGCGTTCCCGGCAGCGTCGCCTGCGGCTCGTCTTCCCCTTCGTCGGGCTCGGCGAGCTTGGCGACGGCCACGACCCGGTCCCCCTCCTCGAGGTAGATCAAGCGCACGCCCTGGGCGGCGCGGCCGGTCTCGCGGATGTCCTTGACCTTGATTCGGATGAGCATCCCGCTCTGCGTGATCAAGAGGAGCTGGTCGGCGTCCGTGACGGACTTGATGCCGGCGACGGGGCCGTTCTTCTCCGTCACCTTGATGTTGATGACGCCCGATCCGCCGCGCTGCTGGAAGCGGTATTCGGAGGCCTCGGAGCGCTTGCCGTACCCCTTCTCCGTGACGGTCAGAAGGTGGCCCGTCTCCTCGACGACGTCCATCTCGACGACGTAGTCGTCCTCTTTCTTCATCGTGATGCCGATGACGCCTGTCGTGTCGCGTCCCATCGGCCGCGCGTCCTTCTCGGAGAAGCGGATTCCCTGCCCCTGGTGGGTGCCGATGAAGATCTGCCGGGTGCCGTCGGTCACGCGCACGGAGAGGAGCTCGTCCCCCTTCTCGATGTTGATCGCGATGATTCCGCCCGAGCGCACGTTCGAGTAGGCCGCGAGCGGCGTCTTCTTGACGAGGCCGCGCTTGGTCGCGAACACGAGGAAGCGGTCTTCCGGAAAATCCTTCGTCGAGGCGAGCGCGACGACGCGCTCGTTGGGATCGAGGTTCAAGAGGTTGACGATCGCCTTGCCGCGCGTGGCGGGGCCGAGCTGCGGCACCTCGTACACCTTGATCCAGTGCATCCGCCCGGTGTTCGTGAAGGCGAGGACGTACGCGTGCGTCGAGGCGACGAAGAGGTGCTCGACGACGTCCTCTTCCTTCGTGGTCGCGCCGATGCGCCCCTTGCCGCCGCGGCGCTGGGCGCGGTAGAGCGACAGGGGAGAGCGCTTGATGTAGCCGCCGCGGGACACGGTGATGACCATGTCCTCCTCGACGATCAGGTCCTCGATGCCGATGTCCGTCGCCTCGGCGACGATCTGCGTGCGCCGCTCGTCGCCGAACTGTTTCTTGATCTCCGTCAGCTCGCTGACGATGATGTCCAGGATGAGCTTCTCCGAGCCCAGGATCTCGCGCAGTTTCGCGATGAGCGCCAGGACCTCCTTGAACTCGGCGACGATCTTCTCGCGCTCCAACCCGGTCAGCCGCTGGAGGCGCATGTCCAGGATCGCCTGGGCCTGGATCTCGTCCAGGCGCACGACCTGCTTGTCCTTGCCCGGAGCCCCCTCTTCGTAGAGCTTCTGGCCGATGAACTTCTCCAGGCCCGCGAGCGTCATCGAGACCTCGGCGACCAACCGGTCCTTCGCCTCCTTCGGGTCCTTCGACGCGCGGATGATCTTGATCACCTGGTCGATGTTCGCGAGCGCCAGCGCGAGGCCGCGCAGCAGGTGGGCGCGCTCCTCCGCCTTCTTCAGGTCGAAGCGCGTGCGCCGGACGACGACCGTCTTGCGGTGGTCGATGAAGTGGCGCAGCAGGTCGGCCAGCGGCAGGATCCGCGGCTGGTTCTCGACGATCGCGAGGAAGATGATCCCGAACGTGGACTGCATCGGCGTGAGCGCGTAGAGCTGGTTCAGGATCACCTGCGCGTTCTCGCCGCGCTTCAACTCGACGACGACCCGGATCCCGTCGCGGTCCGACTCGTCGCGCAGGTCCGAGATCCCCTCGATCTTCTTGTCGTTGACGAGCTCCGCGATCCGCTCGACGAGCTTGGCCTTGTTGACCTGGTAGGGGATCTCCGTGACGACGACCGACTCCTTGTCGCCGCGCGCCGTTTTTTCGATCATCGCCTTGGCCCGCACCTGCACGATGCCGCGCCCCGTCTTGTATGCCTCGCGGATGCCGTCGGCGCCGTGGATGAAGGCGGCCGTGGGGAAGTCGGGCCCCGGCAGCTTCTTCATGAGCTGCCCGAGCGTCGCGTCGGGATGGCGGATCAGCTCGATCGTCGCGTCCACGACCTCCGAAAGGTTGTGCGGCGGGATGTTCGTCGCCATGCCGACCGCGATGCCGGAGCCGCCGTTGACGAGGAGGTTGGGGAACTTGCAGGGGAGGACCGTGGGCTCCTGGAGCGAATTGTCGTAGTTGGGGATCCAGTCCACCGTCTCCTTGTCGATGTCGTCCCCGAGGAGCTCCGTCGAGAGGCGCGTCAGGCGCACCTCCGTATAGCGCATCGCGGCCGGGTTATCGCCGTCCACGGAGCCGAAGTTGCCCTGGCCGTCGACCAGCGTGTAGCGCATGGAAAAATCCTGCGCCATCCGGACGATCGTGTCGTAGACGGCGTCGGGACTGTGCGGGTGGTACTTGCCGAGCACGTCTCCGACGATGCGGGCGGACTTCTTGTACGGCTTGTTGTGGAGGTTGCCCTGCTCCCACATCGCGTAGAGGGAGCGCCGGTGGACGGGCTTCAATCCGTCGCGGACGTCCGGGAGGGCCCGCCCGATGATGACGGACATCGCGTAATCGAGGTAGGAGCGCCGGACCTCCTCCTCGATCGTGACGGGGAACCGCTCTTCCGGCGTGAGGATGTTGCTGCTCATGTGTAGTTCTCAGTCTTCGGCTTTCAGTTCTCAGTCATTGCGTTCGCGGGTCGGTGCAAAACTGAGAACTGACAACTGATCACTGACAACCCGCTAAATGTCCAGATTCCTCACGTTCAGGGCGTTCTTCTCGATGAAGTCGCGGCGCGGCTCGACGGCGTCTCCCATGAGGATCGAGAAGATCTCGTCGGCCTCGACGGCGTCTTCGACGTTGACCTGGAGGAGGCGCCGGCTCTCGGGATTCATCGTGGTCTGCCACAGCGTCTCGGCGTTCATTTCGCCCAGGCCCTTGTAGCGGGAGACGACGAGCCCCTTCTTGGCCGACTCGTAGATCGCGTCCACGACGGTCGGGAGCGTCGGGTGCCGCTCCGTCTCGCCGTTGCGCTTGACGATGTACGGCCCGTCCAGGAACGCGCCGATCGAGCGCGCCGCCTCGCGGACGCGCTTCATCTCGTAGCTCCCGACGAACTCCGCGTCGATCGTGACGGTCCTCGCGACGCCATTGACGCGCCGCAGGATCGAGAGCGCCCACTGGGAGTGCTCCTCGTCGGAGACGACCTCGACCTTCTCGGCGTCGAAGGCGCGCGCGGCGCGGGCGAGGTCCTCGACTTTCTTCTTGTCGGTGAAATCGTTCTTCGAGAACATCCCCCTGTCGAGCAGCGCGCGGACGAGCCCCTCGGGGATGCCGCGGCTCCCGAGCTTGCCGATGTGGCCGCGGTACTCCTCCATCTTTTCGAGGAGCGTGACGAGCTTGCCGCCGGCGGCCGAGGCGCCCGACATCTCGGAGGTCAGCGACCGGTCCTCGCCGATCCTGGCGAGCAGGAACCGCGACATCTCCTTCTCGTCCTTCAAAAACGTCTCCTTCTTCCCCTCGGCAACCTTGAAGAGCGGTGGCTGCGCGATGTAGACGAACCCCTTGTCGATCAGCGCCCCCATGTGCCGGAAGAAGAACGTCAGGAGGAGCGTGCGGATATGGCTCCCGTCCACGTCGGCGTCGGTATTGTGGCAACAGAGGCCACCCATCCCGGCGATGAAGTTCTCATCCCCCTCGACGGAGAAGTCGTAGACCTGCCCATTGCTGGCCGGCACGCTCTTGACCGATTCGATCGGAAGCGCCATCAGGTCGCCCTGGATCGGCCGGAAGGGTCGATTCATTGTCGGCCAGGGGTGTGAAAGACGGGCGCGAAGCTCCGGAGCTCGCTGGTGGTCGCCCCAGACCGACTCGAGCCTGGCCAGATCTTCCCTGGCACAGACGCTGATCGTCCAGTGCCGATGGCGCGTGACGCAGGTGCTGCCGCGGATCGTCCGCTCGACCCCGTCCGGCTCGCGGGAAGAGAGGGGCGCGACGACCCCGAGCGACGAGAGGAGATAGACGAGGCCGCTCGCGAGATCCCGCGAAGAAGTTGAGAAGGCGATCCGGCTCTTAACGGCCGTGCCGTCGCCCAGAAAATATCCGCGGAGAAATGCCATGCGCAGAGCTTCCGGCGCGCTGAAGACGAGGTCGGGAATCCTCTTCGTGGTCGAGGCCGCGCCGCGGAACCCGAACAGGTTCTGCCAGACGAGCGACGCGACCCGGTTGACCAGCTTGATTTCGCCCGCGCGAGCGCCGGAGGCGTACACGCTCGGCCCAAGCCCAAAGACCGCCTCCAACGCTCTCTCGATCTCCCGCGAGACTTGCTCATTTCGACGCCCGATCGAGAACCGGATGCCGTTCCGGTCGGAACAGGAACCCTCTGCAAGGAAGAATCCCAGCAGAGTCATCAGCTCGGTCCCCACCGGGAGAAAGCGCGGCACACCGTGAGCGGCGTAGTGACTCGGGGTCAACTCAAGGTCATCTTCGTTCGTGAACCAGTCGAGATCGTCCGCTTCGAGATCCGACAGGCGCACGCCGGAGCGCGTCCGGTTGGCGCCCGAATCCTTGTACTGCTCGTTCCAGGCGCGTTCCAGCCTGCTCGGGCCGGCCGAGACGCGCGCCATGACCTCGTCGGAGTCGGCATCGATCGCCGCGAGATATCCCTTCCAGAGCGAAAGACGGGGACGGGATGTTCCCTTCTCCCAGGCGTAGAAGGTCGCGGGCTGCCGAATCCCGACCGCGGCGCACAACTCCTGGTTCGAAAGGCCGCTGACTTTCCGGAGCGCGGAAACCTCCCGACGGACCGCCTCTGGAACATCCACCCGCGCCTCAGTGAACTCCTGCCGCTCCTCGTATTCCCGCACGATCCTCGTTTTGAACCACTTCTCGACCGCCGGCCCGCGGACCCAGACCTGCTTCGCCGCCTCGGGAATCGAATGGAGAGCGCGCATCAAATCGATCCTCTCGGGCGCGTCCTCCGACAGCCGAATTCGGCGAGGCGCCACCAGCCAGTCCCCGGCTCGAAGTTCGTCGCCGCGCTTCAAACGAACTTCCCCGTTCTCGGAAACAAACACGCTGTGGCTCGAAGTCACCCGCACCGAGCGGCCATAAGCGGTACGCACCTCGAAGAGCCCTTCCTCGAGGGGATGCCGCAGCACGCTTCGAATCGGACGGAAGCGAACCTCATGGCCCTCTCGTCCGAAGCAGAGCACTTCGCCCAGGTTGCGGCCGGAGAGCCTCCGCGCGCCGGTTCCAGGATCGTCAAGAGATCCCGCGTCGCCGCCGCTTCGTAGCGCGCCGTCGACGAACTCCCCGATCCGGACCATCCGAACCCCGCGGCCATCGCGGACGAAGACGTGCTCGGCAGCGTCCACGCTCATGATGATGCACTTGTGGTAGCGGGCCTTGCTCGCGTCGAAGTCCTGCGCGATGCCGGTGCCGAGCGCGGTGATGAGCGTGCGGATCTCGGCGGAGGCGAGCATCCGGTCGAGCCTCGCCTTCTCGACGTTCAGGATCTTCCCGCGCAGCGGCAGGATCGCCTGGAAGCGCCGGTTCCTTCCCTGCTTCGCACTGCCGCCGGCCGAGTCCCCCTCGACGATGAAGATCTCGGAGAAGGCCGGGTCCTTCTCCTGGCAGTCGGCGAGCTTCCCGGGAAGGGAGCTCGAGTCGAGGGCGCCCTTCCGGCGGACGAGCTCCCGCGCCTTGCGGGCCGCCTCGCGAGCCCGCGCGGACTCGACGATCTTCTCGACGATCTTCTTGGCGACGCGCGGGTTCTCTTCGAGGTACGACCCGAGCTTCTCGTAGACGACCTGCTGCACCCACGTCTTGACCTCTGAGGAGACGAGCTTGTCCTTCGTCTGCGAGGAGAACTTGGGGTCCCGCACCTTGACGGAGACGACCGCGGTCAGCCCCTCGCGGCAGTCGTCGCCGGAGAGGCTCGTCTCCTTGAGCGCTTTGGTCAGGCCGTTGGTGTCGGCGTACTTCTGGAGCGCCCGCGTCAGCGCGGTCTTGAATCCCTCGAGGTGCGTCCCGCCGTCCCGGTTGTTGATCGTGTTGGTGAACGTGAAGATCGTCTCCGCGTACCCCTCGTTCCACTGGAGCGCGACTTCCACGCGTTCCTTGTCGGCGTCGCGCTTGGGGTCGCCGGTCCCGCCCCGGATGTCCTGGAAGAAGATGACCTTGTCGTGGATCGGCTGCTTCGTCTTGTTCAAATGCTCCACGAAGGAGCGGATCCCCCCTTCGTAGGCGAAGTCGTGCTTCTTCTCGGTCCGCTCGTCGTGGATCGAGATCGCGACGCCGGGGTTCAGGAACGACAGCTCGCGCAGCCGCTGCGACAGGCCGTCGAAGTGGAACTCGTGTATCGAGAAGATCTCGGGATCGGGCCAGAACGTGACCTTCGTGCCGGTCTTGCGCGACGTGCCGACCACCTTGATCGGCTCCTGCGGCACGCCCCGCTCGTAGGCCTGGACCCAGACCTTCCCCTCGCGCCGGACTTCGACCTCCAGGCGCCTGGACAGCGCGTTGACGACCGACACGCCGACGCCGTGGAGGCCGCCGGAGACCTTGTAGGAGTTGTCGTCGAACTTCCCGCCCGAGTGCAGGTCCGTCATGATGATCTCGAGGGTCTCGCGCTTGTGCTCCTTGTGCATCCCGACCGGGATGCCGCGCCCGTTGTCCTCGACGGTCACGGAATTGTCGGCGTGGATCGTCACGAACACGTGATCGGCGTAGCCGACCTGCGCCTCGTCGATGGAGTTGTCCACCAGCTCGAAGACCATGTGGTGAAGCCCGGTGATGTCGTCGGTGTCTCCGATATACATCCCCGGCCGTTTCCGGACGGCCTCGAGGCCCTTCAGGAGCTTGATCGAATCAGTCGTGTAAGCGGTGCTCATAAGTTTCTCAGTCATTGACCGCGCGGGGCCGATCGAGGACGCGCCCTGCGCGCATCTCGACGACGGCCGCGGGGCCGGCCAGGCGCCGCCACCGCGCGGGCTCCGACGCCGTCGTCAAAAGAACCGTGTCCGCCGGCGGCAGGGCCTTGAAAAGCGCCTCGACCGCTCCCGCCGAGAGATGGACGTCCACCTCGTCGACGCCGAACAGGGGAGCCTCTCCCGCCGCCTGCGCCACCGCCCGCCATTCGGCGAGCTTGGTCAGGGCCACGACGCGCGCGAGCTCGCCCGCCGACGCCGTCGCCGCGAGCGGCCGGGAGCCCCGGGTCCAGACGAGATCGTCGCGCTGCGGGCCCGTCAGGCAGTGTCCCCGCCGCCGTTCCGCGGTCGAGAGCCGCGCGCAGGCGGCGCGCAGATCCTCCTCGGACTCCCCGCCGGCTGAATAATCGACGCGGATCTCCGCATACTCCGCCCCCGCCTCGACGCAGAGCGGGGCGAAGAACGCGAGCCATTTCTGGAGCGCCTCGGTCCGATGGCGGCGGACCGCGGCGCCCGCCAGGACAAATTCCTCCGTCCAGGCACCGAGCTCCTCCGCGTCGCGTCCGCCGGAGCCTTCCCGCATCCGGGCGAGGAGCGCGTTCCTGTGCGCGAGGGCGCGTTCGAAGCGTGCCAGGTCTTCACCGGCCGCGGCCTTGCAGAAAAGAGCGAGGCGGTCGAGGAACCGCCGGCGGGAGGCGCGGCCTCCCGTCAGGAGATCCCGGTGCTCGGGGGAGAGAAACACGGCGGGCGCCAGGCGCGAGGCCTCGCGGAAGCCGATTTCCTTGCCGGACCGTGTGAACTTGCGCCCCGCTCCCGGCGACCACTCGACGGCGAGCGTCTCGGCCCCGCTCTCGCGCGCCACCACGGCCTCCACGCGGAACCCGGCCTCCCCCGCGGCCATCTCCTGCGGGCGCGCCCCGCGGAAGGAGCGCTGGCCGCAAACGAGGGCGATCGCCTCGAGCAGGTTGGTCTTCCCCTGCGCGTTCTCCCCGGCGACGACGGTCATACCGCCGCCAAAGAAAACGGGGTCCGGGGAGAGATTTCGGAAGGAGTGGGCGGTAATCCGGGTTAAGCGCAAGCAATCCTTTTCACGCCGTCAGAGCCTCATCGGCATCACGACGTAGAGATAGCGCGATGCTCCCTCGATGTCCCCCTCGGGACGGCAGAGACACTGGGTGTTTTCGTCCTTGAGCTCCAGCCGCACGTTCTCCGTCTCGGCCTCTTCGAGAAAATCGAGAAGGTACTGGGCGTTCAATCCGATCGCCATCGACTCGCTGTCGTAGCGGATGTCCAGGGTCTCGCTCCCCTCGCCGAGCTCCTGGCTGGCCGACGTGATCGTCAGCAGATCCTTGTCGAAGGAGAGCTTCACGCCGCGGGAGCGCTCGGAGGAGAAGAGCGCGACCCGGCGCAGGGCGCCCTGGAGGGCCGTCCGGGAGACGACGGCGACCTTGTCGTTCCCCTTCGAGAGGATCTTCTCGTAGTCGGGAAAGTTGACGTCGAGAAGCCTCGCGATCAACTGCCGTCCCCCGACGGAGAAGAGGAGGTGGTTCTCCGAGTGCCGGATGGAAAGGTCGCCGGCGTCCCCGGTCCCGTCCATCTTGAGAATCTCCGAGATCGCCTTCTTCGGCACGAGCACGTCGGGCATTCCGGACTTGCCGGAGGCTTTCGGAAAGTCGATCAACGCGAGGCGGTGGCCGTCGGTCGCGACGAGCTCGAAGGCGTTCCCCTTGTCTTTCAGGAGCGCTCCCATGAGCTGAAACCGCGTCTCTTCCGCCGACACGGCATAGAAGACCTTCTTCGAGAGACGCTTCCAGAGATTGAGCGGGAGCGTCACCTCCGCCTTCCCTTCCACCTTCGGAACGGTCGGGAAATCCTCGGCCGGAGCGGCGACGAGACGGAAGTTCGACCGCTCGCAGACGACGCCGAGGTAGTTGTTGTCCATGAGCTTCAAGGCGACGTCCGCCTCGGGGAGATTGCGGATCAGGTCAAAGAGCTTCCGCGCGGGCACGGTCACGCTGCCCGGCCGAGACACCTTCGCCTGGGCGGCCGAAAGGAGCGTCAGGTCGAGGTCCGTGGAGGTGAAGCTCAAGTGTCCGTCGGCGGCTTTCAGGAGGATGTTCGAGAGGATCGGGATCGTGTTTTTCCGCTCGACGACTCCTTGCATGAGCGTAAGCTCATTCAAGAAATCCCCTCTTCTGACGGTCAATTCCATGGGAGTTTCCTACCTCCGGAAGAGAAAAAATTCTATCACACTTAGTAGCCGTTGTAGGACTGCGGAGAACTCTTTGATGAGAAGAAAAGGCTTGAAAAACGGGCTCGAAATGAGGATCGGCCCGGTGGAGGCCTCAGAGATTTTCCTCTGCACCACGTCCGGCACGCGACCCTGACTCGCGTGTGGAAAACGGGCGAGCGGAAAAAGCGCGCGAGCGGCCACGGACTCAGCGGTAGCGCTGGAGAAACGACTCGATCACCTTGCGGAAATTCGGGTCGTCTTCGGTCAGGTGCTCGATCTTTTCGACCGAATGCATGACCGTCGAGTGGTGCTTGTCGTTGAAGAGCCGGCCGATCTCGGGATAGGAGAGACCCGTCAGCTTGCGGCAGAGATACATCGCGACCTGGCGGGGGAACGCGATCGGCTTCGCGTTCGATTTGGCCTTCATGTCCGACACGCGCAGGCCGTAGTGCGCCGCGACGAGCTTCAGGATCTCTGCCGGAGTCGCGCGGCTCTCCTCGGTGCCGAGGATGTCCTTGAGCGTCTCCCGGGCGAGCTCGACGGAGATCGGCTTGCCCGTCAACGAGGAGAACGCGAGCACGCGGTTCAGGCGCCCCTCGAGCTCCCGGACGTTCGTGCGCACCGAGCCGGCGATGAAGAGGGCGACGTCGTTGGGGATCTCCACCTTCTCGGCGGCCGCCTTCTTGCGGATGATCGCCACCTTCATCTCGAGGTTGGGCGGCTGGATGTCGGCGATCAGGCCCCACTCGAAGCGCGAGCGCAGACGCTCCTCGAGCGTCGGGATCTCCTTGGGGAGGGCGTCGGAGGTCAGGACGATCTGCTTCTGCGCTTCGTGCAGCGCGTTGAACGTGTAGAAGAACTCCTCCTGGGTCGAGTCCTTTCCGGCGATGAACTGCACGTCGTCCATGAGGAGGACGTCGAGCTCGCGGTAGCGCTGCTTGAAGTCGTGCATCCGCTCGAAGCGGAGCGCGTTGATGAGCTCGTTCAAGAACCGCTCGGCCGAGAGATAGAGGACCTTCTTGTCGGGGGAGCGGCGCAGGACCTCGTGCGCGATCGCGTGCATCAGGTGCGTCTTTCCCAGCCCGACGCCGCCGTAGAGGAAGAGGGGGTTGTAGGCGTGTGAGGGGGATTCCCCGACCGCGCGCGCGGCCGCATGGGCGAACTGGTTGGAGGAGCCGACGACGAACGTGTCGAAGGTGAATCGCGGATTTAAGACGAGGCCCCGCGAGGCAACCGTGGGCGCCGTCGTCGGGGCATGAGCCGCGGACGCCGGGGTTGCCGCGGAGATCGGCTCGTATCGGATTTCGAGGCCGGGATACCCCAGTGCCGCGGCCACTTCCGAGAGGAGCGGGCCGTGCCGGGAGGCGATCCAGTCGGCGAAAACGCCGCTCGGGACGGAGACGGCCAGGGCGGGGGAGCCGGGGCCCTGGACGAAGGAGAGCTGCCTTGTCGGCTCGAACCAGGTCTTTAGTTCCTTGCCGTCGAGCTTGCCTTCCAGCCTGGAAATCATCGTGTTCCAGAGGTCGTTCATCGAGCACTCTCTTTTCCACAGGTTTTCCACAGGCTGTGGAAAGGCCCGCCTCGCGGGGCCGGGGAGTATATGCCCAGGAGGAGGCCGCAAGGGCGCCTTTGCTTGACTTCCCCCCTCCCAACCCCTAGGATGCCGGCTCTTTATGAAACGGACCTATCAACCCAACAACCGGCGTCGCAAGCGCACGCACGGATTTCTCGTGCGGATGCGGACAAGGTCCGGACGCGCCGTTCTGTCGGCGCGCCGCCGCAAGGGGCGCAAGAAACTCTCGGTGTGAGCCCAGGTCCGGCCGTTGGGGAGACCTTCTCCCGCGACGACCGCCTTCGAAAGCGAAGAGAATTCGAAGAGTGCTACGCCTCCGGGGTCCGGGTGTCCGGTCGCCACGTCCAGATGTTTCTCCTCGCGCGCGCGGGCGCGGGCAATCCCCGCATCGGAATCTCGGCGGGAAAGAGGACGGGCAACGCGGTGGCGCGCAACCGTGTCAAGCGCCGCCTGCGGGAGATCTTCAGGAGGAATCGCGCGGGGCTTCCCCCCGGCGTCCAGATCGTCGTCAACGTGCGTTCCTCGGCGGCCGCGGCGACGTTCTCCGATTTCGCCGGGGACTATCTCTCGACCCTCCGCCGGGGGCTCTCCCGCTTGAAGGGAAGAGAATGAGGCCCGCTCGCGTGGCGACCGCGGCCCTCGATTTCTACAAGAAGGCCATTTCGCCGTGGCTCCCGCCGGCCTGCCGGTTCGAGCCGACCTGCTCTCTCTACGCCCGCGAGGCGATCGAGAGGCACGGCCTGCGCAAGGGGTCGTGGCTGGCGCTCCGGCGCCTTCTGCGCTGCCACCCGTTTCACGCCGGCGGGTTCGACCCTGTCCCGTAATTGTTGATGGAAAAAAGGTTACTGCTCGCCGCCGCCCTCTCTCTGGCCGTTCTCGGCCTGTGGCAGCTGCTCGTTCCGAAGCCGCCGGTGCAGAAACCTCCCGCCGCGGCTGCCGCCCCCGCGGCGTCGACCCCTGCCGTCGAGAGCGCGGCCGTCACTGCGAGCCCGGCTACGACGGTAGCGGGAGCGCCCGCCGCGGCGCCGCAGTCGGGGCGTCTTCCCGCGCCGGTCTCGGCAAGCGCGGAGACGCCGGCGACGATTCAGACCGACCTTCTGCGCGCGACCTTCTCCAATCGCGGCGCGGTCCTGACGTCGCTCCTCCTGTTGCGCCACACCGACGATCAGAAGAAGCCGCTCGAGCTCCTGCGCCAGCTTCCCGCGCCCGCCGAGAAATCGCTCGCCGTCGAGTTCCCGGAGAATGCCGAGCTGACCGGCCGCGTCAACGGCGCGCTCTTCACGGTCGAGCATCCCTCCGACCGCGTTCTCAAGTTCGCTTACGCCGACGAAAAGGTCGCCGTGACGAAAGAGGTCCGCTTCGAGGCGGGCTATCTCTTCGACGTGAAGGTCAACGTTGTCGGCCCGCCCTATCGGCTCGTCGCCGCCACCGGATTGCGCAATCCGACGCCCGACGAGCTCGCTTCGCGGTACGTCACGCCGGCGACGGCGATCGCGGCGACGCCGGGCGGATTCGAGCGCGCGCGCCCCGAGAAGATGGAGAAGTCGGCGCAATGGCCGCTCTCCGAGCGCGGGTTCGCCGGGATCGAGGACAACTACTTCCTGGCCGTTCTCCTCCCCAAGCAGGCGTCGATCGCGGTCGCGTTCCCCGTCCCGTTGAAGGACAAGGAGGGCAAGCCGGCGCCGACCGTCGGCGCGGGGATCACCGGCAACGGCGAGCTCTCCGCCCGAGCGTACTTCGGGCCCAAGGACGTCGAGATCCTGGAGAGCCTGAACCTCGGCCTGGAGAAGACGGTGGACTTCGGCTGGTACGGCATCCTCGCGCGTCCGCTCCTCTGGCTCCTGAAGCGCACCAACGGGTTCGTCAACAACTGGGGGGTCGCGATCCTCCTGGTGACGCTCGCCATCCGCATCCTCCTCTTCCCGCTGATGCACAAGAGCTACGCGTCGATGAAGAAGATGCAGAAGCTCGCGCCGAAGATGAACGCGATCAAGGACAAGTACAAGAAGGCCAAGAGCGACGCGGGGCAGCGGGCGAAGATGAACGAAGAGCTGATGAAGCTCTACCAGGCGGAAGGGTACAACCCGATGAGCGGGTGCTTCCCGATCCTGCTGCAGCTGCCGATCCTCGTCGCGTTCTACAACGTGCTCTCGCGCGCGATCGAGCTGCGCCACGCGCCGTTCGTCCTCTGGATCACGGATCTCTCCGCCGTGGACCGCACGTACGTTCTTCTCATCCTGATGACCGTGACGATGTACGTGCAGCAGGCCATGACGCCGACGACCGTGGACCCGGCGCAGAAGAAGATCTTCATGGCGATGCCCTTGATCTGGGGCTTCTTCCTGAAGGACATGCCGTCGGGACTCGTCCTCTACTGGCTGTTTTCCAACGTCCTGACGATCCTGCAGCAGGCCCTGATCCAGAAGATGGGCAAGGACGAGCCGGACGTCGAGAAACCGGCGAAGTTGAAGAGGGTCCGGGCGTGAAGAAATCGGGCCGCCTGGTGCGGCCCTGAGGAACGACAAGAGAGGCGCAGATGAGATACGAGGGGAAAACGGAGGCGGACGCGATCGCGGCGGCGTCGGAAGCGATCGGCGTGCCGGCGTCAGAGCTTAAATACAAGGTCGTGCGAGACGAGCGCTCCTTCTGGGGAGGACGGGTCGTCGAGATCGAGCTCGAGCAGCCGGGAAGGGTCGAGCGTCGAGAGCCTGGGGTCGAGAGGCCTGAGGAGCAAGAGCCGGGGCCCGGCTCCGGTCTTGAACTCTCTCGACTGCCGGCCGCGGAGCGGCCGCCGCAGTCGAAAGCTCCGGCGCCAGAAGGGGCGATGGACGAGGAGGCGTTTGCCGCGGTCGAGGCGATTCTCTCCGAGCTCCTCTCGGCGGCCGGCTTCTTCGTCGAGATCCGGCGGCGCCCGGCGAAGGAGATGCTCTTCGAGCTGATCGGCGACGACGTCGAGCCGCTGCTCGCTTCCGGCGGAGAAGGGTTGAGCGGCCTGGAAGTCCTGACCGGACGCATCGCCTCCAAGCAGCTCGCGCGGCCGGTCTATCCGCGCCTGGACGCCGAGGGATTCCGCGCCCACCAGCGCGAGTCGCTGGAGGAGCTCGCCCTGCGCTCGGCGGAAGAGGCCAAGCGCACGCACAGGCCGCAGCTTCTGCCGCCGCTCTCCCCCGCCGAACGGCGCCTGATCCACCTGGCGCTGGCCGAGGATCCGGACGTCGAGACCGAGAGCGAGGGCGACGGGTTCCTGAAGACGAGTCGCGGTGCGGCCCAAGGCCAGTTAAGATCGAGAGTCGATCTGCGATCGGGCCTCATCGCTGCAGTGATTGCCCGGGCTCGGATCACCCGACTCGGACCCCGATCACCCGATTCATCCGTTATGCGCCCCAGAACTGAATCGGTCCTCGACACCATCGCGGCGCTGGCGACGCCGGTGGGGCGATCGGCGCTGGCGCTGCTTCGCGTTTCCGGGCCGGAGAGCGGGCGGATCCTTCGGACAGTGACACGAGGACTCCCCGAGGAGATCGCGCCGAGACATTCGTATCTCGTTTCCTTCGTGGACGGCGGCGGGGACGCGATCGACCGGGGAGTCGCGACGTACTTCGCCGGGCCCGCGTCCTCGACGGGCGAGGACGCGGCGGAACTTTCGATCCACGGGAGTCCCGTCGTGGTCGAGCGGATGCTCGCCGCGCTGATCGCGGCCGGCGCCCGCACGGCGCGGCCGGGGGAGTTCACCGAGCGCGCCTTTCTTCTCGGCAAGATGGACCTGGTCGAAGCGGAGGCCGTGCGCGACCTGATCGAGGCGCGGACGGAGGCGGCCGCCCGGCTCTCGGCGCGGCGGATGGAGGGGCGCCTCTCGCGGCTTCTCGAGGAGGTCCGGGAGGAGCTGGTCGCGGCGGCGGCCGGCCTCGCCGCGACGATCGACTTTTCCGAGGATGTCGGAGAGGCGGTCTCGCCGGAGACGCTGTCGCGGATCGAATCGGCGGGAGAGACGCTCCGGCGCCTGGCCGCGAGCTACGCGACGGGCCGGCTTCTGTCGGCCGGCTGCCGCGTCGCGATCGTCGGCCGTCCCAACGCCGGAAAGTCCACGCTCTTCAACGCTCTCGTCGGCTCCGCGCGGGCCATCGTCACCGACGTGCCCGGCACGACGCGAGACACGCTGCACGCGACGGCGGACGTGCGCGGCATTCCCGTCGAGCTCGTGGACACGGCCGGTCTGCGGGAAACCGCGGACACGGTCGAGAAGATCGGCGTCGGCCGCGCGTGGGAGGCGGCGGGCGCGTCGGACATGCTCCTCTACGTCTTCGACGCCGCCGTCGGATGGACGCCCGAGGACGCGGCCGCGCTCGCGAAGCTCGACGGAGGGCGGGCGCTCGTCATCGCCAACAAGATCGACAAGCTCTCCGGCCGCTCGCCCGGCGGCGCGCCGTCCGGAGCGACGCCCCTCTCGGGAATCGCTCCCGACGCAGGGGAGAAGCTCCACGCGCTTCTGGAGGAGCGGCTCGCCCGCGAAGTCTCGACCGACGTCGCCTCGGAAATCCTCGCCTCGGTACGCCAGCGCGACCTCGTCGAGAGGGCGCGCGCCGCGTCCGCCCGCACCCTGACGGCGTTATCGCATGGCGATTCTCCCGAATACGCCTCAACTCACCTGGACGACGCCATAGACGCCCTCGCCGATCTCGCGGGAGAAACGACCGCGGAAGACGTTCTCCGGCAGATCTTCTCGACGTTCTGTATCGGAAAATAGCGTGGTTCAGGGCAGACTGGGGGACTGGGAGACTGGGGGAGCGGGAGAAATGTCGATGGCCAGCGTTCTTGAATCTCTTCACCCAGTCGCCCAGTCTCCCCTTCACCCAGTCCTCGGGTCGTTCGATGAGATTTGACGTTCTCGTCATCGGCGGCGGCCACGCCGGCATCGAGGCGGCTCACGCCGCGGCCCGGATGGGGCGGCGCACGGCCCTGCTGACGGGTGCCCTCGAGGCGATCGGGCGGATGTCGTGCAACCCGGCGATCGGCGGGCTTGCCAAGGGGCAGCTCGTGCGCGAGGTAGACGCGCTCGGGGGAGTCATGGGCGTCCTCGCCGACGGCGCGGGAATCCAGTTCAAGGTCTTGAACCGCTCGCGCGGCCCCGCGGTCTGGGGTCCGCGGGCGCAGTGCGACCGGGCTCTCTACTCGCGCCTGGCGCGCCGTGCGATGGAGAAGACGCCGAACCTGACGCTCCTCGAGGGGATGGCCGACGACTTCCTGGATGCGCGCGGCCGCGTGTCGGGCGTCGTGACGGCCGAGGGGCTCGCGATCGAGGCCACGGCGGTCGTCGTCACGACGGGAACGTTCCTGCGCGGCTTGATGCACACGGGGGAGAGAAAGACCGAGGGGGGCCGTGTCGGTGAGGCCGCGGCGACGGGACTCTCGGCCGGTCTCGCGCGGCTTGGCCTGCGCCTGGGGCGCTTCAAGACCGGCACGCCCCCGCGCGTCCACCGCGACAGCGTGGACTATGCGGCCTGCGAGCCGCAGCGCGGAGACGATCCGCCGGTCCCGTTTTCCTTCCGCACCGCGAAGCTCGCGCTCGAGCAGGCACTCTGCTGGCAGACCGCGACGACCGAGGGCGCGCACGAGCTGATCCGCGAGAACCTCCACCGAAGCCCGATGTACTCCGGCCAGATCCGCGGGATCGGCCCGCGCTACTGCCCGTCGATCGAGGACAAGGTCGTGCGGTTTTCCGAGAAGCCGCGCCACACGCTCTTTCTCGAGCCGGACGGCTGGACGGCGCAGGAGATCTACATCAACGGGCTCTCGACCTCGCTCCCCGAGGAGGTTCAGCGCGCGATCCTCGCGGAGATCCCGGGCTTGAAGGGCGCGCGGATGCTGCGCCCCGGCTACGCGGTCGAATACGACTTCTCCTTTCCCGACCAGCTTCGCTCGACGCTCGAGGCGCGCATGGTGCCAGGTCTTTACTTGGCGGGCCAGATCAACGGCACCTCCGGCTACGAGGAGGCCGCGGCGCAGGGGCTCTGGGCCGGCATCAACGCCGCGCTCGCGGCCGCCGGAGAAGAGCCGTTCGTGCTCGAGCGCTGCGAGGCGTACGCGGCGGTCATGGTGGACGACCTGACCAAGATGGGCCTCGAGGAGCCGTACCGCCTCTTCACCTCACGGGCGGAGTACCGGCTGCTTCTCGGAGTGGACTCGGTGCTGCCGCGCCTGCTCCCGCACGGCCGGCGCCTGGGCCTCGTCTCGGAGAGCGAATACGCCGCCGCGATACGCGGCGAGGAGCGGATCGCCCGGGCGCAGGCGGAGCTTGCGCAACGGGTCGTGAACCCTGATCGGGAAACCCGCGAGGCCATTCTCGAGAAGCTCGGGATCCAGCTCGACGGCCCGACGACGCTTTATAAGCTGCTGCAACGTAATGACTTATTGCCAAACGGCGTGGAAGCTTACGCGGCGGAGATCTTCGAGGGGCTCTCCCGCGAGCAACTGAGCGTCCTGCAGAGCCGGATCCGCTACGAGGGATACATCCGGCGAGAGCAGGAGCGCGTCGAGCGTTTGAAGCCGCTCGAATCCCGGCGTATCCCCGAAGACTTCGATTACGGCGCCGTGTCCGGCCTTTCCCGCGAGATCGCCGAGAAGTGGTCCGCGCGCCGCCCGCGCACGGTCGGAGAGGCCTCGCGGATCCCCGGCGTGACGCCCGCAGCCGTCGCGATACTCTCCGCCCGTGTTGCCAGAGGCCGGGGCGCGGCCGCCTGATTTCTTCGCCGCGGAGATCGCAGGACAGATCCCCGCCTTCGGTCTCTCCCTGGATTCGCAACGCATCGCGCTCCTGGCGCGCTACCTGGCCGAGCTCGACCTCTGGCGAAGGCGGACGAACCTGACCGGCCCCATGAGCGGCGAGGAGCTCGTCGCCCACGCGCTCGAATCGGCCTTTGGAGAAAAGCTAATTCCTCATGGCGCTCGACTTCTCGACATTGGGTCGGGCGCGGGGTTTCCTGGAGTCCCTCTTTCCATTGTGCGCCCGGATCTCGACGTGACACTTCTCGAGCCACGCGGCAAACGGGTCGGCTTCCTGCAGCACGCCGTGAGGGCAATCCCCGTTTCAAGCGCACGAGTCTTGAAAGACCGCGCCGAGAATCTCGCTGCGCCTGCGTACGACGCGGCCACGAGCCGCGCGCTTGCGAACATGAGGGAAATCCTGAATCCAGCGAATTTCTTGGAGCCCATGGGGTTGCTGGTCATCTGGACTACTGACCCCGAGAGAATCGCCGATGAGCTGTCCCAGAGGTTTTCCTTGCAGAGAGTCGAACAGGTGCCTGGCACGCGAGAGAGATTCGTAGCCGCCTACCAGCTGAGGCCGAGGATCGCCCGATCCTAACGAGCCGTGCTCGTTCGTTTTGCTTCGACCGGGTCGAGTGGGGCACGCCGAGCGTCTTCGTAAGGACCCGCGTCATCGTCGACGGCGGACCACGCGGCGTTTCGTGGAGATGCTGCGGACAATCTCTTGGCGAGCTGCTCGATGCGGTCGCGAGATGTCTTCGGAAATTCCCGCTTCAAGAGCACCATCAGCCTCCAAATTGAATAGGATGCGGCCTTGACACCGTGTAAGGGATACGCGTCGAAATGCTCGACGATTCTCCCGAGATCGTCGCGGCGGCAGACGCGATAGTAGGTAGCGGCCTTCGTAAACCCCGCGCCCGGTGTAGGACGGCGCGGCCGAACTCGATAGACCCTTCCAATTCCGCCAAAAAAACTCCGCAGAGAAAGGAGCAAAGCGTCATCGGCCCGAATCAACTTGACGGCAAAATAGAGAGCGAGATGGGAGCCGCTGCGACTGTAGGTAAAAGTGCCTTCACCTTCAGCCAAGCCAGTGACGTACCACGGATCCAATCCCAAAGCTGCCACAGAGCAACTATAGCGGAGAGACTGTTTTATCTGAAACATTTCCACGTGGAACGTGCCACGGTCATCCGGCCTACCAGATGCTGTAATCTCTCCGCAATCAACGAAAAGGGGGTAACTTGGGCCTCGTCCTAGCCGTGGCCAATCAGAAGGGGGGCGTCGGTAAGACGACGACGGCAATCAGCCTTGGCGCCGCGCTGGCTGCTTTGGACCGGAAGGTGGCCATCCTGGACCTCGATCCTCAAGCCAACGCGACATCGGGGCTTGGATTGGCCAAGGACGACGGAGGACCGACCAGCTACAGCCTCCTGCTAGGCGGCTCTCCAGCCGGAGCCCTCCGCCCCACCTCATTCCCCAACCTTACGCTCCTTCCGTCCAATCGCGACCTGGTGGGGGCGGAGATCGAGCTCGTTGAAAGCCCGGATCGAGAGCGGCGCCTCCGTATTGCACTGGAGCCCCTGCGAGGAGAAGCTGACTTTATCTTCATCGACTGCCCACCCGCTCTCTCCCTGCTGACGATCAATGCGCTCGTCGCGGCCGACACGGTTCTTGTGCCCATCCAGACCGAATACTTCGCGCTCGAGGGAGTCAGCGAACTCTTGAATACCGTCGAGAGAGTTCGAACGACCCTCAATCCATCGCTGGCCATCGAAGGTGTTGTCTTGACCCTTTATGACGAGCGCACTAATCTCGCACGGCAAGTCGCGGAAGACATCCGACGCCACCTGGGAGGTCTCGTTTACAGAGCCGTTATTCCCCGGAGTGTCCGCCTCGCCGAAGCGCCGTCCTTCGGTAAACCGGTGCTGTCCTACGACATCAGGTCCCGGGGAGCGCAGGCATATCTGGATTTGGCGCGGGAGTTTCTGCGCCGGAGAAAGGTCGGATGACGCGTAAGCAGGTCCTGGGCCGTGGATTGTCGGCGCTGTTGCCCGGCCCAAGGGATGAAATGCGCGTCGTCGGCGCGCAGGAAGTTGAAATCGACAGGCTCGTGCCGAGTCGTTTCCAACCACGCCGGGGCGCCTCGGAGAAGGCTCTCGCTGAACTTGCAGATTCCATCCGTCAGCACGGGATCGTCCAACCCATCGTCGTGTCGCCGCACGGGGAAAAGCTCGAGATCCTCGCAGGGGAACGCCGGTGGCGGGCCGCCAACGCAGCAGGACTCAAGACGGTCCCCGTCGTCTTTCGCAATTCCTCGGATCAAGGCCGCCTCGAAGTTGCGCTCGTCGAGAACCTCCAGCGAGAAGACCTGAATGCTCTCGAAGCCGCCGAAGCCTATGCGCGGCTTCGCGAGGAGTTCCATCTAAGCCAGGATGAGATAGCGGAGCGGGTCGGCAAGGATCGGACGACCGTGGCCAACACGATGAGACTCTTGAGGCTGCCGGGGTCTGTCAAAGAGAAGATCCGCGAGGGGTCTCTCTCGGCGGGACACGCGAAGGCGCTCGCCGCCCTTTCCTCGGCGGACGACCAGGAGCGGCTGGCCGACGAGATCCTGCGGCGCGCGCTCTCGGTCCGGCAAACGGAGAAGCGGGTCGCCTCCTTCGGGACCGAAGGGAAGGTCGTCCGCGAGCGGCGGCCCGATCCCTTCACGCGCGACGCCGAGGAGAAGCTCTCGCGACGCCTCAAGAGCCGCGTCCGAATCGTCCGCCGCCGCCGCGGCGGGAGGATCGAGATCGCATTCGGTTCGGAAGACGAGTTGATCGGCCTCTTCGAGAGGCTTTCCGGAAAGAGCTGAATCGGATGATCGAGCGATTGGAGGATCGAACAATGGGAGGTTCCATGAAGCTCCGGGGTGAGGGTTCGACGTTGAACGGGTTCATCGACAAGGGGAGTCATGTCCGGGGAGATCTGGTCTTCGAAGACACCTTCCGCATCGACGGGAAGTTCGAGGGGAAGATCCGTTCGGGCAGCGAGCTGATCATCGGCGACACCGCCGAGGTCACGGCGGAGATCGACATCGGTCGTCTGTCGGTCAACGGATCGCTCAAGGGGTCCGTGCGCGCGACGGAACGGGTCGAGCTGCTGGCTCGAGCGCGCGTCTTCGGGGACATCTCGACGCCGACCCTCCGGGTCGAAGAAGGGGCGGTCTTCCACGGCGGCTGCCAGATGGGGGAGGAGGAGGGCTCCAACCTGATCGAGCTTCCCTTCCCTCGTGGCGGCAACACGTAATATATTGATAATAAACAACTTGTCAACAAGACGTCTCCGGGCCGCGACTCCCAACTCGGTAGTGGGTCACTTTGCACATCAAGCCGATCGAGGCGGAAAGGACGCCCCGGAGCCGGCAGCATTCCCTACGGGGCACGCGCCCGCAGGCCGAGTCGGTGAGAACCGGCGGGCGCTGAGGGTTCCTCGCAGTCTCACCGTGATGCCGGCGGTGGCGTTCCATGCTCGTCACCCATCACCCCGTACGGGAACGCCGCCGTCTCCGGGGCTCGGGGTCCGGTTTAACGCCACGGTGGAGCCCCGGCGGCGGGGCCGCCTTCCGGAGGAGTGCCGTGAGACAGCCTGTGTCAACCTGATGGTCATGCGGCGAGCCTCGCAGCGGCGGTGTGACGAGCCGGGTCGTAGGGTGTGTTGTTGATCCAGCAGCGCCAGAGGACGCGCAGCCATGCTCTGGCGAGGATTCGGATGGCGTGAGGGTGATCTTTTCCGTGGCAGCGCGCGCGGGAGTAGAGCGAGGCCGCCCAAGGGGAGAGACGGCGGGAGTTATCGGCGAACGTAGTCAAAGCTCTGCGGAGTCGTTTATTGCAGGCGAAGCGAAACCCGACTGCGTGGTGTTTGCCCGAAGCGTAGGTGACGGGGCAAACGCCCGCTTCGGCGCAGAGCTGATCGAGTGAGGAGAAGCGGTGAGGATCCTCTCCAGTCTCCGAGAGGATCTGAGCGGCGTTGATGCGCCCGACGCAAGGCAAGGAGGTGAAGATGGGTGCGGCCGGGTGGATGGAGAGCGCGCGCTGGATGGCGATCCCGATTTGCTTGATCTGGGTCACGAGAGTACTCAGGACGGAGGAGATGGCCAGGATGAGCTCTTGCTTGGCCTGCGCTTCCAGGGGAGGAGTACGGCTGGATGGAGAGGTCCGGAGCCTTTGGAGCAACTGCTGTGGCGAGCGTCGGCCTGTGTAGTGGTTCTTGACGAGGAAGGCTGCCAGGCGTTTCTCCCCGAGTTGCTCCGCCTCCTTGGGGGTCGGATATCGAGCCAGGAAGGCCAGGCTGATCGCAGAGTCCACATCGGCGAAGATCGCGGCAGCGCCGGGCCAGAAGCCCTCGAGCAGATCCCGGAGCCGGTTGGCCAGGGCGACCCGCTGGGCGACCAGATCATCCCGAGAACGCACCAGAGCGCGAAGGGCACGCGTCTGATCCGAGAGGGGCTGGAGAGGTCGGAAGCGATGTCCGTCGGTCCGAAGCACGTCGGCGATCAAATACGCGTCCCAGGGATCCGTCTTGGCGCCCGAGGCGCTGTACCGAGACCGCGTGGCTTTAACGACATTGGGATGGATCGGGACGACCACCAGACCGGCCTCCAGCAGTGTGTCCACCAACAGTCCCGAGCAGCGCTCGAGAGCGACTTGAAGGGATCCGTGACGGCTAAATGCCAGCAGCTTCCCTGTCAGCTCGCGCATTCCCTCGGCAGTGTGCGCAATCTCGAATCGAGCTCGAACCTTCCCCTTCTGATCCAGGACGCAGACTGCGTGCGCCCTCTTGGCCCAATCCAAACCGGCATGGAACACCATCACCACCCCCCTTTCTCTTGCGATACCGTGACCCGGGCGGGGAGCTTCTGCCGGACGCTCATTGTCAGGCGCTCGGAGCTCTTGGTCGAGTCGGGCGCGACAGCCTGTAGCCGGTCGGAAGCTCCCAAGCCCTTCGAGGGGGCAAGTCTCACGGGGGCCGTCAAGCGGCAAGCGAAAGCGGCCCCTCTCGAAAGGCCCGGGAACGGCATCAACCCAATCCTCTCCTCGTTGCTGAGGAAAGCGGGAGAGTGCCCCAATGAGCGAAAGCACGCCACCACGAATCTCGAATTGCCTCTCTATGACTGTGCTTTCGCGTTAGAGCGACGGCCTTTTCCCGCCCTAGTCTCGTGTTGCCCTGATCAAAGTCCCGGTTTGAACTCTCTCGGCCGCCTGTTCGCGAAGCGAACGCCGCGGCCGACAGCCGCGGGCCCGCCGCCGGGGCGGATTGGAAGCCACAAGCAAACTGACCCACTACCCCCAACTCGCGACCCTCGACTCTCGGCTCTCGACTATGTAATGATCCGCGGCTCGAAAGTCTCGCTCGTACATCAACTTCCCCGTCTCGACGCCTCGGCCGCGACGCGGGGGTAACTACCGGTCAGGAATCATGATCAAGGCTCCCGACGTCACGCTGCTCTACGTCATCGTTGCGTTCCTGATCGCCTACGCGATCCTGAAGAAGTTTCTCTTTCTCCCCCTCTCCGCGATCCTCGAGGCGCGCGAAGCGGAAGAAAAGACGGCCGCGAAGGTCCACGCCGAGTCTCTCCAGGGCCTCGCCAACGCGATCGGACACATCGAGCAGGAGCTCGCCCGCGCCCGCCGCGAGGCGTTGAAGGAACGCGAGGCGATGCGATCGGAGGGGCGGGCGCACCTGGAGAAGAAGCTCGGCGAGGCGCACACGGCCGCGACGGCGACCCTCGAGCGCGCGAGCGCCGAGATCGCCGAGCAGGCGAAGTCCTCGTCGGACGAGCTGCCTGGCCGGATCCAGCTGCTCGCGCGAACGCTCGTCGAAAAAGTCCTCGGACGAAGGCTCGCGGCGTGAGCTTGATCCATTTCCCCCTGTCGGCTCTCCTCGCCGAGGGCGCGGAGGGAGCCGAGGCGTTTCTGGGCCTGCCGATGTGGATCTGGCAGATCGTGAACCTCGTCGCATTCCTCGCGGTCCTCGTGTATTTCGTCGCCCGGCCGCTCGCCCAGGCCTTCCGCGCGCGGCAGCAGGCCGTCGAGGACCGCATCCTCCAGGGGCGGCGGCAGCGCGAAGAGGCGGCGCGCCTGGAGACCGAGATCCACGAGCGCTTGGCGCAGCTCGACCGCGATCTCGCGGACGTGCGCGCGCGCGGACTGGCCGAAGGGGAGGAGGCCCGCGCCAGCCTGATCCGCAAGGCGGATGAAGAAGCGGAGCGCGTGCGCCGCGAGGCGCAAGAGGAGATCGCCCGGAGGCTCGCTTTCGCCAAGGAAGAGCTGCGCCGCGCGGCGGCCGACCTGACCGCGGCCGCGGCGATCGAGCGTCTCTCGACGGAAATCACCGACGACGATCGCCGCCGGCTCGTCGAGGAAGCCGTCGCGAGCCTGCCGGAGAATTCATGAGCGCCTTCGCCCGCAGCTACGCGCAGGCGTTCCTCCAGACGGCTCCGCCCGGTTACGACGTGGAGCGCTTCCTGGAGGGGGCGGCCTCGATCCGCGACGCCCTCGGAGCGGATGCACGCTTGAAGGCGTTCTTCACGTCGCCGGCCGTGCCGTTGCAAGCCAGGGCGGGAGCGCTTGCGAAGCTTGCCGAGAAGGCGGGCGTGGACGCGTTCGGAACCAGGCTCTTGAATCTCGCGCTCGAGCATGGCCGCGCGCTCGGACTGTCGGAGATCCTGTCGGAGATTCGCGATCAATCCGACAGGGCGGGCGGCGTCGTGGCCGCGCGCGTGACGGTCGCGGCCCCGGTGGACGAGGCGGAACAGGCGCGGATCTCCGAGGGGCTCGCGCGCTCGGTCAAGCGCCGGGTCCGGCTGAAAGTGGATGTGGACGAGAAGATCCTGGGCGGCTTCGTGGCGCAGATCGGCAGCGAAATCTTCGACGCCTCGGTGCGCCACGCGGTCGAGCGGTTTCAGAAGCAGACGAAAGAAAACGCGAGGGGCTGATGCAGATCAAAGCGGACGAGATCACGGAGATCCTCAAACAACAGCTCGCCGGCTACGAGAAGGCGATCGACGTCGCGGAGGTCGGCACGGTCCTCTCCGTCGGAGACGGGATCGCGCGCGTGTACGGGCTGGACAACGCGATGGCGGGGGAGCTGCTCGACTTCGGACACGACCTCTTCGGCCTGGCGCTGAACCTCGAGGAGGACAACGTCGGCGTCGTGCTCCTCGGAGAGTCGCGCGAGGTCATCGAGGGGCAGCAGGTGCGCCGCACCGGCAAGATCATCCAGGTGCCCGTCGGCCCCGCGATGGTCGGCCGCGTCGTGGACGCCCTGGGCCGCCCGCTCGACGGCAAGGGACCGATCGCGACGACGGAGTTCTATCCGCTGGAGAGGATCGCGCCCGGCGTCATCGACCGGCAGCCGGTGCGGGAGCCCGTCCAGACGGGCTTGAAGGCGATCGACGCGATGATCCCGATCGGCCGCGGCCAGCGCGAGCTCATCATCGGCGACCGCCAGACGGGCAAGACCGCCGTCGCGATCGACACGATCATCAACCAGAAGGGGAAAGGCGTCATCTGCGTCTACGTCGCGATCGGCCAGAAGAAGTCCACGGCCGCGCAGGTCGTCAAGACGCTCGAGGAATACGGCGCGATGGCGCACACGATTGTTGTCTCCGCCTCCGCCGCCGAGCCCGCCCCGATGCAGTTTGTCGCGCCGTACGCCGGCTGCGCGATGGGGGAGTACTTCCTCTACAACAAGCAGCACGCGCTGACGATCTACGACGACCTCTCCAAGCACGCGGCGGCATACCGCGAAATCTCGCTCCTCCTGCGCCGTCCGCCGGGGCGCGAGGCGTACCCGGGCGACGTCTTCTACCTCCACTCCCGTTTGCTCGAGCGCGCGGCCAAGCTCTCCGACGAGAACGGCGGCGGTTCCCTGACGTCGCTCCCGATCATCGAGACGCAGGCGGGCGACGTCTCGGCCTACATCCCGACCAACGTCATCTCGATCACGGACGGGCAGATTTACCTCGAGGCGGACCTCTTCTATTCGGGCGTCCGCCCGGCCGTCAACGTCGGCCTCTCGGTGTCGCGCGTCGGCGGCAGCGCCCAGATCAAGGCGATGAAGCAGGTGGCCGGAACGCTGCGGCTGGACCTCGCTCAGTACCGCGAGCTCGCCGCGTTCTCGCAGTTCGGCTCGGACCTCGACAAGGCGACGCAGGCGCAGCTCGCGCGCGGCCGGCGGTTAGTCGAGATCCTCAAGCAGCCCCAGTACCTGCCGATGGACGTCGAGCTGCAGGTCTCCTCGATCTACGCGGGCACGAAGGGGTATCTCGATTCGCTGACGATCGAAGCGATCCTCCCCTTCGAGGCGGGCCTCCATCAGTTCTTGAAGAGCGAGCACGCCGACGTCCTCTCCGCGATCTCCTCGACCGGAAAACTGGAGAAGGCTTCCGAAGAAGCCCTCGGCGCAGCCATCAAGACCTTCAAGGAGAGATTCATCAAGGAAAACGCCGACGCGGTCGCGGCATGAAAAAGTTGCCAGTCGTCAGTTCTCGGTATTCAGTTGAGAACTGAAACTGATGATTTCAAAACTGAAAACTGAAAACTGAGAACTGATCACTTCACATGGCTTCTTTGATCGACATCCGGCGCCGGCTGCGGTCGTTGAAGAACACGCAGCAGATCACCCGCGCCATGAAGATGGTCGCCGCGGCGAAGCTGCGTCGCGCGCAGGACCGCGCGATCGCGGCGCGGCCTTACGCGAAGCTGCTGCGCGAGGTCCTGGCCTCGGTCTCCGCGCGCGTCACGGAGGCGAAGCACCCGCTGCTGGCTTCGCGCGAGGAAAAGCGCGTAACGCTTCTCGTCGTGGCCGGCGACAGGGGGCTGGCGGGCGCTTTCAACGCCAATGTCCAGCGAGCCGTCCTGACGCTCCTGGCGGAGAAACGCGGCTGGGAATCCGTGACGGTCCTGCCGATCGGCAAGAAGGCGGTCGATTACTGGAAGCGCCGCGCGAAGCTCCTGGCGCCGAAGTCCTATCCGGGGATCTTTGCCCGCGTCGAGTACGCACACGCGAAGGAGATCGCCGAGTATCTCGCCGAAGAGTTCTCGCAGGATCGCACCGACGCGGTCTATCTCGTGGCCAACGAGTTCAAGTCCGTCATCGCGCAGACGATCCGGGTCGAGAAGGTCCTGCCGATCGACCGCGGGCAGACCGCCGTGACGGAAGCCTCGGGCGAGCGGCTGGCAGACTTCATCTACGAGCCGGACCCGGAGACAATCCTGGCGCGCCTTCTCCCCCGGTACCTGGAGTTCCTGATCTTCAGGATGCTGATCGAATCGGCCGCCGCGGAGCACGCCGCCCGCATGACGGCCATGGACTCGGCCTCGCGCAACGCCGGCGACCTCATCGACTCCCTGACCCTCACCTACAACCGCGCAAGGCAGGCGCGAATCACGAAGGAACTGATCGAAATCGTGTCCGGATCGGCAGCGCAGGAGTAGTTCTCAGTTCTCAGTTCACAGTTCTCAGTTGTCCGTGCCGGAACTGAAAACTGAAAACTGAAAACTGAAAACTTCAAGGAAGGAATTACATATGGCAGAAGGCAAAGTCGGTCGCGTCGTCCAGATCATCGGACCGGTGCTCGACGTCGAGTTCCCGGAAGGGCACCTCCCCGCGATCTACAACGCGGTCGTCGTCAAAGAGGAAGCGAGCAAGACGGGAGTGGCGATCGACGTGATCGCCGAGGTCGCGCAGCACCTGGGGGAGAACCGCGTGCGCTGCATTTCGATGAAGCCGACCGACGGGATGGTGCGCGGCATGAAGGCCACCGATACGGGCGCGCCGATCTCGGTGCCGGTGGGAGACGAGACGCTCGGGCGGATCCTGGACGTCGTCGGGGAGCCGGTGGACGGCCTCGGGCCCGTCAACTCGAAGGAGCGCTGGTCGATCCACCGCGAGCCGCCGCGGTACGAGGATCAATCCACGGAAGTCGAGATGTTCGAGACCGGGATCAAGGTCGTCGATCTCCTGGAGCCTTACTCCAAGGGGGGAAAGACGGGGCTCTTCGGCGGCGCCGGCGTCGGCAAGACGGTCATCGTCATGGAGCTCATCAACAACGTCGCGATGCAGCACGGCGGCTACTCGGTCTTCGCCGGTGTGGGAGAGAGGACGCGCGAGGGAAACGACCTGTATCTGGAGATGACCGAGAGCGGCGTCATCACGCCGGGCAACCCGTCCAAGTCGAAGGCGTCGTTGATCTACGGCCAGATGACGGAGCCGCCGGGCGCGCGGCTGCGCGTCGGCCTGACTGGCCTGACGGTCGCCGAGTACTTCCGCGACACCGAGGGGAAGGACGTCCTCCTCTTCATCGACAACATCTTCCGCTTCACGCAGGCGGGCTCGGAAGTCTCCGCGCTTCTCGGGCGCATGCCCTCCGCCGTCGGCTACCAGCCCAATCTCGCGACGGAGATGGGGGAGCTGCAGGAGCGGATCACCTCGACGAAGAAAGGCTCGATCACGTCCGTGCAGGCGATCTACGTCCCGGCCGACGACCTGACCGATCCGGCGCCGGCGGCGGCCTTCGCGCACCTGGACGCCACGACCGTTCTCTCGCGGCAGATCGTCGAGCTCGGGATCTACCCGGCGGTCGATCCGCTGGCCTCGACCTCCAAGATCCTGACGCCGCGCATCGTCGGCGAGGAGCACTACGCGGTCGCCCGCGCCGTGCAGGCGGTCCTCCAGAAATACAAGGACCTGCAGGACATCATCGCGATCCTCGGCATCGACGAGCTCTCCGAGGAAGACAAAGTGACCGTCGCGCGCGCGCGCAAGATGCAGAAGTTCTTCTCGCAGCCGTTCTTCGTCGCGTCGCAGTTCACCGGGCGCGAGGGGCGCTACGTCAAGATCGCCGACACGATCAAGGGTTTCAAGGAGATCGTGGACGGCAAGTGCGACGACATCCCCGAGCAGGCCTTTTACATGGTCGGCACGATCGAAGAGGTGCGCGAGGAAGCGGCGAAGCTGGCCAAGAGCGCCGCCTGAGGGGAGTCGTCAGTTATCAGTTATCAGTGGCCAGTTAGGACCGCGAGAAGACTGAAAACTGAGAACTGACTACTGAGAACTGCTGCCATGAATCTCGGAATCAGCGGGCGCGTGGCAATGGTCGCCGCCGCTTCCAAGGGAATCGGGCTCGCGGTCGCGACGGCGCTGGCGAAGGAAGGGTGCCGGGTTGCGATCTGCTCGCGCGACGCGGCGTCGCTGGAGGCGGCGCGAAAGAAGATCCAGACAGAAGCCTCGGACGCCGTCGTGCACGTCTTTCCCTGCGACGTGACCAGCGCGGAAGCGCTCGAGGCCTGGCACCGGGCCGTCACCGAGGAGCTCGGTCCGGTGGATATCCTGGTGACGAACACCGGGGGGCCGCCTGCGGCAACCTTCCTCAACCTGACCGAGGAATTGTGGAGGCGCGGCATCGACTCGACCCTCATGAACGTCGTGCGGCTGAGCCGGCTGGTTCTGCCGAAGATGCGGGAGAGGCGCTGGGGCCGGATCATTCACTTGACGTCCCTGACCGCCAAGCAGCCGATCGCCCTGCTGACCATCTCGAGCACTCTGCGCGCGGGGCTTTCCGCCCTGACCAAGACGATGTCCAACGAGTTTTCACGCGACGGCGTGCTGGTCAACGCGCTCCTGCCCGGCCACGTCCTGACCGACCGGCAGGTCGAGTTGAACGAGATCCGCTCGAAGCAGGAGGGGATCTCGATCGAGGACTATGCTCTGCGCGTGCAGAACGCGATCCCGATCTCGCGCTATGGAGAGCCGCGGGAGATTGGCGAGGTCGCCGCCTTCCTCGCAAGCGAGCGCGCCAGCTACGTCACCGGCGCGACGATCCAGGTGGACGGCGGGTTGATTCAGGGAACGATGTGAGGGTGGAGAATTGATTCATTGATCCATCGGGCCATTGGATCATTGGGGGCGGGAATCAATGGACCAATGAGTCAATGAGTCAATGAATCAATCCTGGAGGAAGCGATGGCGCTGAAACTGGTCGTCGTGACCCCGGAGAAGAAGGTCGTCGAAGCCGACGTGGACCAGGTCGAGATGCCCGGAGAGCTGGGCTATCTCGGCATCCTGCCGGGGCACGCGCCGCTCATCAGTCTCTTGAAGACCGGCGTGCTGACCTACAAGGGAGCCGGCGGCGAGAAGTCGCTCGCGCTCTCCTCTGGTTTCGTGGAGGTCGCCAACGACGCCGTCTCGGTCCTCGCCGATCTGGCCGAGGAGCCGTCCCAGATCAACGCCGGCGCGGCAGAGAAAGATCGCGCCGCGGCCGAAGAAGACCTGAAGACAGCCTCTCGCGACACGCTGGAGGAGATCCGTACCCGCCTCGAGCTCGCCCAGGCCCGCCTCGCCGTCGCCCGAGGAAAGTGAAGCGAGGCTTCTCTGTCATCCTGAGCGAAGCGAAGGATCTGCTCAGGCACTCGGAATAGAGAGGTCTAATGTCTAATGTCGAGCCTCGGGACCTGAACCTTAGACATTAGACCTTGACGTGCCGCTTATCAGACCGTGAGCCAGACACTCCTCCCGACCCTCCCTCCGAGCACGTCGACCCGCCCGAGCCGCAGGCGGAGGAGAGTTTCTTCCTCGAAGGGCCGCGCTCGCGCCGCAGCGAGTTCCGGTCGCTCATGACGATTGTCGCGGAGAACATCCGCGCCTTCCGCGTTCTGCACTTCGTCGGGCCGTGCGTGACCGTCTTCGGGTCGGCGCGGTTCAAGGAGGACCACCCCTACTATGCGCTCGCGCGCACGGTCGGGCAGCGGCTGGCGAAGCTCGGCTTCACGGTCATGACCGGCGGCGGCCCCGGCATCATGGAGGCGGCCAACCGCGGCGCGAAGGAGGCCGGCGGCTTTTCCGTCGGATGCAACATCCTTCTCCCGCACGAGCAGAAGATCAACGCGTACCTCGACCGCCAGGTGACCTTCCGCCACTTCTACGTGCGCAAGGTCATGCTCGTGAAGTACTCGTACGCGTTCGTCGTGATGCCCGGGGGCCTCGGCACGATGGACGAATTCTTCGAGGCGGCCGTCCTCGTCCAGACCGGGAAGATCCAAGGCTTCCCCCTGATCCTCTTCGTCAAGGAGTACTGGCGGCCGCTCATGGCGTTCCTGGACGAGATGGTCGAGGTCGGCACCATCAGCCGCGAGGACCTCGACCTGCTCCTCGTCACCGACTCAGTGGAGGAGGCCATGGACCACATCCAGAAGCACGCCGTCGAGCGGTTCGGACTGGTGCGGCACAAGCACCCTCACCGCTCCCGGGTCCTCCACGAAAACGGACGATCCTCCACGAGCGATGATTAGCTGACCTGGGCGAGGATTCGCTCGAGCTGCGCGAGGTGGTTGCGGTCGTGTCCCGCCTGCATCCGGATGACCGTCTCGACGCTCTCCTCTCCGCGCTCGGGGTGCATCGCGATGCGGGCCAGGTCCTCGGGCGGCAGGACGCGGTAGAGCGCCAGGTTCCAGGCGCGCAGCGCCGTGAACGACCGGACCGCGGTCTGCGCGTCCAGCCGCTGGTAGAGCCGCGACCACGCGTCCTGGTCGAACGGCTGAATCACGTGCCCCGTCTCGCTGACCATCTGCCGGATCCGGAACCCGGTTCCGATCTCGACGTCGGCCAGGTGCGCGACGACTTCGCGCCCCGTCCACTTTCCCGGCGCGAACCTCAATCCGAGCCCCTTCTCCCCCATCCTCTCGACGAGCGACGCGAGCCGCGCGGGCGTGGCTTCGAGAACCTCGAAAGGCGAGTCCTTCCCGAGCAGCCCCAGCAACCGCTCCCGATATTCGTTCATGGCGTTTCCTCACCCATCCCAGGGCGGCCTAGTTCCACTTGAGCGACCGCAGCTGATCGAGGTTCACGTTGCCCCCCGAGAGGACGACGGCGACGCGCGAGCCGGCGGGCAGCTTCACGAGCCCGTGCAGCAGCGCGGCGACGGGCGCGGCCGCGGCGCCCTCGACCACGAGCTTGCAGCGCTCCATGATCCAGATCATCGCGTCGAAGATCTCGCGGTCCGGCAGCGCGACGATGTCGTCCACGAACCGCTGGACGACGGAGAAGTTGATCTCGCCCACGCGGCGCACGCGCAGGCCGTCGATGATCGTCTTGCAGTCGATCGTCGTCCAGGCGCCCCGCCGCGATCGCACTCTTCATCGCCGGGCCGTCGGACGACTCGACGCCGATGACGCGAATCTTCGGATTGTGGCTCTTGACCGCCATCGAGACGCCGGAAATCAGCCCGCCGCCGCCGATCGGGACGATGACCGCGTCGACCTCCGGCCAGTCCTCGACGATCTCGAGGCCGAGCGTGCCCTGGCCCGCGATGAGCTCCTCGTCGTCGAAGGGGTGCACGTAGGTCAGCCCCTGCTCGCGCACGAGCTCCTTCGCCTTCTCGTTGGCCTCGTCCCAGATCGTGCCGTGCAGGACGACCTCGGCGCCGTACCCCTTCGTCGCGGCGATCTTGGCCGGCGTCGCGTTCTCCGCCATGCAGACGACCGCGCGGATCCCGTGGATCTTCGCGGCGAGCGCCACGCCCTGCGCGTGGTTTCCCGCCGAGGAGCACACGACGCCGCGGCGCTTCTGCTCCTCCGGCATCAGCGCGAACTTGTTGAGCGGCCCGCGGATCTTGTAGGAGCCGACGCTCTGGAACATCTCGGCCTTCATCCGGATGTCCAGGCCCGCCCGCTCGGAGAGCTGCCGGGATGCCAGGAGCGGCGTCCGCTTGATGTGCTGCGCGATCCGCGCGCGCGCCCGCTTGAAATCCTCCAGCGTCAGAGTCAGCATGGATGTCGCCCGGCTCGCGATGATAGCCCGTCGGCGCGAGAGGAAATTCTTTCCCGATAGACTCGCGGGGTGGCGCGGCGGCTTTCCGCATGGGCGGCGGTCTTCCTGCTCGCAGCGAGCGCCCTGGCGGAGGGCGAGAAGGGGAAGATCTCGAAAGAGAAGATCTCCTTCCGGGAAAAGGAGAGGACGTATTTCCTCTTCGTCCCGTCGGGGATCGCGGCGGGTCGGAAGGTCCCTCTGGTCGTAGCTCTCCACGGCTCGGGGCAGGACGCCGAGAGCTACGTCTCCGCGTGGAAAGACCTCGCGGAGAGGGAGAAGCTCATTGTCGTCGGGCCATCTTCCTTGGACGTGGTCCACTGGGCGCCGCCCGAGGACGGGCCGCTCTTCCTCCACGACGTCGTCGAGCAGGTCGCCGCGAAATATCCGGTCGACGGGAGGCGTGTCCATCTCTTCGGCCACTCCGCCGGCGCCGTCTTCGCGCTCGAGATGGCCGCGCTCGAGTCGGAGTACTTCGCCTCGATCGCCGCCTACGCCGGATCTCTGACTCCGAAGTACTTCAACCTCTTCGACTACGCGAAGCGGAAGATCCCCTATCTCATCGTCATCGGCACGGAGGACCGGTTCTTCCCGCTCGACGAGGTCCGCGCGACGCGCGACGTCCTGAAGTCCCGCGGCTTTCCCGTCGAGTACTTCGAGATGCCCGGCCAGACGCACAACTACCTGCGCAGCGCGAAGGAGATCAACGGCCGAGTCCCGGGACTTCTTCCAGCGAAACCCGCTCCCGGCCGACCCGAAGTACACCGTCTACTGGGACCCCGCGAAATAGCCGTCTCGTTTCCACCAGTCGGCCTGGAGTCACACCTGCGATGGGTAGTGGTGAGTTTGCTTGTGGCTTCCAATCCGCCCCGGCGTCGGGCCCGCGGCTGTCGGCCGCGGCGTTCGCTTCGCGAACAGGCGGCCGAGAGAGTTCAAACCGGGGCTTTGATCAGGACAACACGAGACCAGGGCGGAAAAAGGCCGTCGCTCTAACGCGAAAGCATAGTGATAGAGAGGCAATTCGGGATTCGTGGTGGTGTGCTTTCGCTCACGGCGCTCCTCCGGGAGGCGGTCCCGCCGCCGGGGCTCCACGGTGGCGTTAAGCCGGACTGCGAGCCCCGGAGACGGCGGCGTTCCCGTACGGGGTGATGGGTGACGAGCATGGAACGCCACCGCCGGCACCACGGTGAGACTGCGAGGAGCTCTCAGCGCCCGCCGGTTCTCACCGACACGGCCTGCGGGCGCGTGCCCCGTAGGGAATGCTGCCGGCTCCGGGGCGTCCTTTCCGCCTCGACCGGCTCGATGTGCAAAGTGACCCACCACTCTGCCATGGAGCCTATCGCCTGTTCCGAATTGTGAGACTACAATTGTAGTCACGATATTCACGATCCGCATCGGCGCAGATGCGGTTACGGAAATCATCGAACTCCGAGCCGCCGATAAGAGGCGCATTCTTGACGCCATCGATCGTTCGAGCTGGCCGGCGAAAAGAAAGAAGGGAGACGGAGGAGATCCTATGAAGGTTGTAGCCGTCCGTGAAGCGAAGGCGTGTCTCTCGGAATGGATCGAAGAAGCGCAGCACGACCGCGTGCTCATCACGAGGCATGGGAAGCCGGCAGCCTTGGTCATCGGCGTCGAAGGAAAGGCCCTCGAGGACCTGCTCACGATGGCCAATCCCCGTTTCTGGGAGATGATCGAGGATCGCCGACGAAAAATGGGTTCCACCACGCTGGCGGAAGTCCGGGCGCGGTACGGAATTCCAAAACCGAGGCAAGGTCAGAGACGCGCCAAGGCGCCGCGCCGTGCTTCGCCGCTGCCAGCGGCGTCCGGTTTCGTCGGGGCCGCCAGGTCTCTTCAAGGCAGGCGAGCGTCTGTAGCCGAGGGTCATGACCGGGCGCTCGCGAAAGCCATTCTCGAGAAGAAGGGACGTCGCAAGTAGGTCCGGGCCTCGCGGGCGACTCCTCTCCGGACGGCGCGCGGCACGCGTCGACGTCGTGCTGGCTCGCGGTCCAGTCGGAAGGGTAGAGAGCGCGCTCCTTTCCACCGAGGCCGACTTCGTGGATGGTCTTCGTCGCGAGAGTGGCGCATCGCAAGGACGTTTACCGCTGAGCCCTCGCGGCCGCTCCTGGTTCTAAGCCGTCAGGACGACTCGGAAGCGCGCCTTGCCGCTCATCATCCGGTCGTAGGCCTCCTGGGCCCGCTCCAGCGGAAAGACCTCGTTTCGGGAGCGCACGCCGGTCAACGCGGCGAACTTCATCGTGTCCTCGGATTCGATCGACGTCCCGGACGGCCAGCCGGCGACCGAGCGGCGGCCGAGGACCAGAACGCCGGCCGGGACCTGGAGCGGATCCTGGGGAACGCCTACCATCAGCAGCTTGCCGCCGACGGCGAGGCCTCCGAGGACCGCGGTCATCGCCTGCCCGCTCGTGACCGTCGCGAGAATGACCTTCGCGCCGCCGAGCCGGCTGAGCTCCGCGGCGGGATCCTGCGAGGCGCTGTCGATCGCGTGATGCGCGCCGAGCTCGCGCGACAGCGCATTCTTGTCCTCGCCGCGCGCGATCGCCACGGTCTCGAACCCCATCTTCGCGGCCCACTGAACGCCGAGATGGCCGAGGCCGCCCACGCCGAGCACCGCGACGAGGTCGCCCGCGCGCGCTCCGCTCGCCCTCAGCGCGTTGTAGGTGGTCAGGCCGGCGTCGAGGAGCGGAGCCGCCTCCACCGCCGACAGGGCATCGGGGATCCGCGCCAGCGCGACCGCAGGCGCGACGAGGAAGTCGGAATAACCGCCGTCGTAGGAGATTCCGGGAATCTGCGGCGCGACCAGGCAGGTGACGAAGTCTCCGCGCCGGCACGAATCGCAGTATCCGCAGTGCCCGCCGTGCCAGCCGATCCCGACGCGATCGCCGACCGCCCATCCGAGAACGCCGCCGCCCATCGCGTCGATCTTTCCCGCGATCTCGTGCCCGGGAACCCGCGGATAGGGAAGCCCCGGCCAGAGCCCTTCAACCGTCAGGGCGTCGCTATGACAGATTCCGCACGCCTCGACCCGCACCCGGACCTGCCCGAACCCGGGCTCGCCCACCTCCCGCTCGACCCGCTCCAACGGTCTCTTCGGTCCCGGACTCTGGAATGCGCGCGCTCTCGTCATGACCACCTCCGACCTGCAACTACGCGGCCAGATCGGTAAGGGTATGGGGTTGGTCTTGGTAAGTGGTACTTCGGCGTGCGAAGTACGGTTGTGCGAGGTTGGTTCCATTCGCGTCCCGGAGCCGCTGTCCGGATCATCGGGCTTAGACTCCCAAGCAGGGTGAGACGCTTTAGTTGACCGCTCCGGCTTCCTGAAAAGCCCGGAAGGAGCGAAGCGAATGTCGGCGGATGGGGGAGAGGTCCTCTCGGTCAACGTCGGTTCGGCGCGTGAGTTCGAATATGGCGGGCGCGTTGCCAGGAGCGCGATCTGGAAGACGCCTGTCGGCGGGCGGGTTGCGGCTCGGGGCGTGAATCTTGCCGGGGACGATCAGGCGGATCGCGGGGCGCACGGAGGGTTCGACAAGGCGGTTTACGCCTATGCCGTCGAGGACATGCGCTGGTGGGAGACGCAGATCGGGCGGCCGCTCGCCTACGGTGAGTTTGGCCAGAATCTCACGACGGAGGGAATCGAGGTCAACGACGCGCTCGTCGGGGAGCGGTGGGCGATCGGCACCGCGATTCTCGAAATTTCCGAGCCGCGGATTCCTTGCTGGCGGCTTGGAGTTCGAATGAACGACAACCAGTTCCCGCGCCGCTTCACGGAGGCTCTACGGCCGGGCACGTACCTCCGAATCATCGCCGAGGGCGAACTGGGAGCCGGCGACGTAATCCGCGCGGTCGGGAAACCCGATACCGACCTGACCGTCCGGGACGTCTTTCGCATCTACACCCGCGACAGGCAGGAAGCCGGGCGGCTGCTCGCGTCTCCCCACATCTCCGAAGCCTGGAAAAGGTGGGCGAGTGACTTTCTCCAAAGAGCGAGAGCGCGCCCGGCGGATGTGACCCCGCCTAGCAGTGGCTAGGCAAGTACGGCGTTGACTCGATAGTGGGTCAGTTTGCTTGTGGCTTCCAATCCGCCCCCGGCGGCGGGCCCGCCTCCCTCCGTCGGCACGCGACGGCAGGCCGTGATGAGAGGACCGGCCGTCGCTCTACCGCGAAAGCACAGATATAGAGAGGCAATTCGGGATTCGTGGTGGCGTGCTTTCGCTCATTGGGGCACTCTCCCGCTTTCCTCAGCAACGAGGAGAGGATTGGGTTGATGCCGTTCCCGGGCCTTTCGAGAGGGGCCGCTTTCGCTTGCCGCTTGACGGCCCCCGTGAGACTTGCCCCCTCGAAGGGCTTGGGAGCTTCCGACCGGCTACAGGCTGTCGCGCCCGACTCGACCAAGAGCTCCGAGCGCCTGACAATGAGCGTCCGGCAGAAGCTCCCCGCCCGGGTCACGGTATCGCAAGAGAAAGGGGGGTGGTGATGGTGTTCCATGCCGGTTTGGATTGGGCCAAGAGGGCGCACGCAGTCTGCGTCCTGGATCAGAAGGGGAAGGTTCGAGCTCGATTCGAGATTGCGCACACTGCCGAGGGAATGCGCGAGCTGACAGGGAAGCTGCTGGCATTTAGCCGTCACGGATCCCTTCAAGTCGCTCTCGAGCGCTGCTCGGGACTGTTGGTGGACACACTGCTGGAGGCCGGTCTGGTGGTCGTCCCGATCCATCCCAATGTCGTTAAAGCCACGCGGTCTCGGTACAGCGCCTCGGGCGCCAAGACGGATCCCTGGGACGCGTATTTGATCGCCGACGTGCTTCGGACCGACGGACATCGCTTCCGACCTCTCCAGCCCCTCTCGGATCAGACGCGTGCCCTTCGCGCCCTGGTGCGTTCTCGGGATGATCTGGTCGCCCAGCGGGTCGCCCTGGCCAACCGGCTCCGGGATCTGCTCGAGGGCTTCTGGCCCGGCGCTGCCGCGATCTTCGCCGATGTGGACTCTGCGATCAGCCTGGCCTTCCTGGCTCGATATCCGACCCCCAAGGAGGCGGAGCAACTCGGGGAGAAACGCCTGGCAGCCTTCCTCGTCAAGAACCACTACACAGGCCGACGCTCGCCACAGCAGTTGCTCCAAAGGCTCCGGACCTCTCCATCCAGCCGTACTCCTCCCCTGGAAGCGCAGGCCAAGCAAGAGCTCATCCTGGCCATCTCCTCCGTCCTGAGTACTCTCGTGACCCAGATCAAGCAAATCGGGATCGCCATCCAGCGCGCGCTCTCCATCCACCCGGCCGCACCCATCTTCACCTCCTTGCCTTGCGTCGGGCGCATCAACGCCGCTCAGATCCTCTCGGAGACTGGAGAGGATCCTCACCGCTTCTCCTCACTCGATCAGCTCTGCGCCGAAGCGGGCGTTTGCCCCGTCACCTACGCTTCGGGCAAACACCACGCAGTCGGGTTCCGCTTCGCCTGCAATAAACGACTCCGCAGAGCTTTGACTACGTTCGCCGATAACTCCCGCCGTCTCTCCCCTTGGGCGGCCTCGCTCTACTCCCGCGCGCGCTGCCACGGAAAAGATCACCCTCACGCCATCCGAATCCTCGCCAGAGCATGGCTGCGCGTCCTCTGGCGCTGCTGGATCAACAACACACCCTACGACCCGGCTCGTCACACCGCCGCTGCGAGGCTCGCCGCATGACCATCAGGTTGACACAGGCTGTCTCACGGCGCTCCTCCGGGAGGCGGTCCCGCCGCCGGGGCTCCACGGTGGCGTTAAGCCGGACTGCGAGCCCCGGAGACGGCGGCATTCCCGTACGGGGTGATGGGTGACGAGCATGGAACGGTACCGCCGGCACCACGGTGAGACTGCGAGGAACCCTCAGCGCCCGCCGGTTCTCACCGACACGGCTTGCGGGCGCGTGCCCCGTAGGGAACGCCGCCGGCTCCGGGGCGTCCTTTCCGCCTCGGTCGGCTCGATGTGCAAAGTGACCCGCTACTCGGTCTTTCAGTCGCTTGTGGCCGAAGGCTGATCGGGAGAGACTCGGCGTCCGATGGGCGGCTCGAACGGCTCCTCTCTCTTTCCGGACGGGGATCGCCGAACGGCCGGGCGCGCGATCCTCTGGGGCGGGGTGATCTGCGGGGTCCTCGACATCAGCTCCGCGGTCATCATCTCGCTCGCGAACGGCGGCTCGCCTTTCCGGATGTTGCAGGGCATTGCGAGCGCGCTGCTCGGGCCGGTGAGCTTCGAGGGCGGGTTCGCCACGGCCGCGCTCGGTCTCGCGATGCACTTCGGCGTCGCGTTCACCGCCGCGGCGATCTTCTATTGGTTCAGCCGCCGCTTCCCCGTGATGGTCGAGTGGGCCGTCCCGAGCGGGATCCTCTTCGGCGTCTTCTGGCTCCTCGTCATGTACCGCGGCGTCATCCCCCTGACGGCGGCCCTGCGGACTCTCTACCTCTCCAACGTCAGGCGATCCCTGCCGTCGCTCTGGCCCTTGCCCCTCCTCGTCCACATGACCTGCGTGGGATTGCCCATCGCCCTGGCCGTCCGCCGTTTCGGTCCCCGCCCCTCCGGAAATACTGGTGCCTGATCCCTTCTCCCCTCAGGTCCGGAAGGCCTCTTCCTTCTCGAAATCGGAGATCGAGCCCAGATAGGCGGCCGCGGAGTCGAGGCTCCGGCCTGCGAGGGTCCGCATCAGGCTGCGGACGAGAGGAGAGGCCTTCATTCGCGTCTCGTAGCGCTTCGAGATCCAGACCGCGAGCGGGATCAGGAGGAGACCGAAGAGCAGGTTGGCGATCAGAAACGCCGTGCCGAAGGCCGCATACGCGTCCACGCCGAAGAGGCCTTTCATCGAAACGATCAGGAGTGGAGTCCAGAGAAGGGGCGCGAAAAGCAGCGTCACCAGGACGGCGCGGATCCTCTCGATGCGCAGCGACTCCAGCCGCTTCTGGATCGCGATGACCGGACCGTTGTAGTCGAGCGCCTTCAGGGCCACGAGCTGCCGGACACTCGCGACGATCAGGGCGATGACGGACAGATGCAGCACGGCCGCCGGGATCAGGAAGCGCGGCTCGGCGACGTGGTTCGCGAGGAACGAACCGATCCAGAAAGCGGCGAGCAGGCTCGTCAGCAGCTCGAACCAGAGGAGCCGCGACAGGCCCCGGAGCGACGTTTCGGCCCTGCCGAGGACGGACGCCTGCAGCAGGCGCGTGTTGAGCCGGATGCCCGCCTCGAGCTTTCGATCCTGCTCTTCCCAGAGGCGCTTCAGATCCTCGAGTTCCATGGAGTCCTCCTGTTCAGACGTTGCGCGCCAGCGCGCGGAGCTTCTGTTTGAGCCGGCCGATCTTCGTGCCGACGTTGGTTTCGGAAATGCCGAGAACTCCCGCGATCGTGTCGTAGCTGTTCTCGTCCAGGTAGAGGATGAGAATCGCCCTGTCGAGCTCGTCGAGCCGCCGCATCAGGCTCTGCAGCACGAGGAGTCCCTCGTCCGGCGCCGCGGGTTCGGCCGCCGCGACGAGCTCCAGGACGGTATCCCCCGACGGCAGCACATGCCGCGTCCGGCGGACCTCGCTCCGGTAGAAGGAGATGGCGACGTTCAGAGCGATCCGGTACATCCAGGTCGAGAACCTCTGGCGGTCGTCGTACCGGCTAAAGGATTTCCAGAGCGCGACGGCCATCTCCTGGACCAGGTCCTGGCGGTCCGCCGCGTTTCTGCAGTAGGAGCTCGCGACCTTGTAGAGGATCCTCTTGTGCTGCTCGAGCAGGGCCACGAACGTCTCCTGGGCCTCCTGTGTCGGCATTGGACTCCTTCGCTCACCCTATGATTCGCTCCACGGTCGGAAAAATCACACAAGCCGGCGAAAAAAAGCCGCGGAAGGTCAGCGATAGGCTGGGGCAGGCCTTCGCCGGAGTCTGCCTGGCGCCGCTATCTTGCGGACCAGGCGATCACGATGGGGCCGCTCGGTGCCGCGCCGCCGGGCTCGGGCTCGAGGGTTACCTCCAGGCCGTCGGGGCGCGAGGCAAGAGCCGGGTGCTCGGCGATCTGGCGCGCGTGGCCCGAGGCATCGGGGCGCGCTTCACCCAGCGGGATCCAGGAGCCGCCGCGAAGAGCCCAGGCTCGGTAAACGCGGCCGGCCGGTGCGGGCGGGAAGTTTGACAGCGTGAAGACGGCGATCGGCGAGCCCGAACGGTGCCGGTAAACGCCGTGGATGCGCGACTGCGGATCGCCCGGCGCCGTCATCCGCAGGGCCTCCGAGTCGCTCGACGTGAGCATGGTCAGCGCGCGGTCGTCGCGCGCGAGCTCGTTGCGGCCGGAGAGGAAGCGCAGGGCAAAGACGCCGAGCATCGCGATTCCCGCGAGTGTCGCGATGAGCGGAGCCAGCCGCAGGCGGAGCGACCGCAGGCCCGCGCGGATGCGCGACTTCGCGGTGCCGAGCGGGAGCTTCAAGGCCGACGCGATTTCGTCGTGCGAGAGGTGCTCGAAAAACGCCAGCCCAAGGGCCTGACGCTGCGGCGGCGGGAGCTCTTCGAGCGCGCGTCTCAGTGCCGAGACGCGGTAGGCGTTCCAGACTTCCTCGGACTGGCCGGGCCCCGGTTCGGCAATGCTGGCGAGCCGCTCGCCGTCTGGGTCCGCCTGGATCTGCGGGCGGCGGCTTCGCCGGCGGAGCTCGTTGGCGATCCGATAGTGGGCGATCTGCAGGAACCAGGGGCGAAGCGGCCCGCGCCTGGAGTCGTATTTGGAAACGTTCCTCCAGACGTCGAGAAAGACGTCCTGGACGATGTCCTCGGCAGTCGAGCGGCCGAGGGCCTGGGCCGCCATGCCGTGGATGGTCGGAGCGTAGCGGGCATAGAGAAGGCCGATCGCGTCCTGGTGCCCGGACGCGAGATCGCTCATCAGAGCCTCGTCGGAGACTTCCTTCTCGATGGCCGCGTTGTCCATGTTACCGGTCCCTCGACCCGTCTCTGCCGATCATTTGCACTTGCTCGTTACTCGACGACGACGGTCAGCTTCATGCCGCCGTGGCCCGCGCCGCAGAAGTGGTGACAGATGGCCGTGAACGTTCCGGCGGTCTGCGGGGTGACGGTCAGCTGCTGCGTCTCTCCCGGGGTCAGGTCTGTATCGATCTTCAACGGCCGGATGAACAGGCCGTGAGTGACGTCCTCGCTCGTGACGACGAGCTTGACGGTCTCTCCTTTCTTCAACGTGATCGTCGCGGGAACGAACTCGAAGCGCCTGGCGGTGATCGCGATCTCGCGGGGCCCTTCGGTGCCGTCGGCGGCCCTGGCTGTCACGGCTGTGGCGAGAAGCAGGAGGAGAGCGAGGAAGCGGGCGGACTTCGTGAACTTCATAGAGACACTCCTTCTTTCAACAGTTGCTGGATGCCGACGGTGCCCGAGTATTCGCGCAGCGTCAGCTCGACGTCTTCGATTCGGGGCGGGCCTCCGGCGCGCGCGCCGGACTCATGGACGACCCGCAGGCCGAGGTTCTGGAACGGCTTCCCGGGGTCGAACGGAATCGGCTTCTTGGGGACGCCCGTCTCGGGGTCCGGGAACGCGAAGATCAGCGAGCGCGCCGCGTGGTGAGTCGCGTGCCCCTCCGTGTGCGTGTGCTCGCGGTGGATGTGGCCGTACAGCACGGTGACGTTCTCGTAGGGGGCGAGAGCGTTCATCACCTCGTCTCCGTCTCCGGTGAACCACTCCCAGTCGGGGCGCAGGTCAAAGAGCGGACGGTGGGTGAAGACGACCATCGGCGCGGTCGTCGGGAAGCGCGCGAGGTCTTTCTTCAGCCACGCGAGCTGCTCGGGGCCGACGTTGGGCCGCGCGAGCGAGACGTTGTCGAGGGCGATGAAGTGCACGCCGCGGTGGTCGAAGGAGTAATGCGTCTCCCCGAAGTTCTCGCGGAAGAGCTTGCCGCCGTCCAGGCCCGCGTCGTGCTCGCCGGGAACGGACTTGACGAGAGGGACCTTCAGGCGGCCGGCGATCTTCTGAAAGAGCCGCATCCGATCGGCGTGCTCCACCGGGTTCTCACTGTCGTGCGTCAGGTCTCCCGGTGAAGAGGACGAGATCGGGGCGCTCTTTCAGGCCGTTGATCCTGTCGACCGCGTTCTCGAACGCCTGCGTGCCGAGCGGATTGGGCGGCCCCGAGAACCCCACGTGCGTGTCGGAGAGCTGCACGAAGGAGAAGGGGGTCGGGGTCTCGCCGTTCTTCTTCCCGAGGAGCGACGCGATCCGCCGGCCGCCGGGAGTGGCGCCGAGAAGCGGAGCCACGTGGAAGAGGGCGCCGACACCGATCGAGGCGCCGGCGATCTTCATGAAGGTTCTTCTGTCTACCGGGTCTTTCATGCTTCCTCCTTCGAACCCGGCTCATCAGAGGGTTCGGGGAGGAATACACCGCAGCGCCGGCTTGGATTGAGGCCGTCCGGCTTCTTCAGGAATCGTTCAGATTCGCGGCGTGCCGAACAGCAAGGGAGGATAACGCGGGCGTCGCGATGACGCGACTCTCAGCGCCAGATCAGGAACGGTAACCAGCGAAAGCCGAACCTCACCCGCCGGTGAACTCCTTGCCGAACGCGGGATATCCCCGCTTCGCTAGCCGAAGAGCTCCGCCATCGTGAAGCGCGGCGATGAACCCGCTATTTCGGCAGAGAGTACTCGCCGTCGACCTGGTACGTCGCGGTTCCGTCGGCGTTTGGTGTGCCCTTGTAGGTTCCCTTGCCCTTGATGCCCTTGCACTTGCCGGTGCCGCCGACAAAGGTCCATGTGCCGCCGCCGCTCTGAAACTTGCCGTCCTTCAACGTCGCCGTGCCGTGGAAGTGAGCCGTGGTCTTGTCGCCGTTCGCCAGGGTCGCCGTGTGGTAGCCGTTGCTCGTCGATTTGTCGCCGCTGGTCTCATCAGCGGAAACGCTGACGCCATCCTTGTACTGCACTCCCGCGATCTCGAAGCCCGTCCACGTGCACTGGGCTTTGCTGACGGCAAAGGAGTGGCCCGGCTTGTCTCCGATCTCGACCGGCGCGGGCGGATCGCCCTTGCATTGAGCCGTACCGGAAGTCTTCGTCTGAGCGGCCGCCGATGCGGTGAGCGCGGCTGCGCCAAGAAACATGAGTACCAATTTGCTCCGCATGAATCCTCCTCTGTCGGCGAGATTGCCGATGTGTTGCGATCCGGGGAGTCTCGAGCCCGCCGGCAAAGCAAGTCAAGAACGGAATCGGGTTAGACCGAGGAGGCTCGCGGTGACGAAGGTGCTCGCGGCCGACGCCGACGCAGAAGGAGCGGCAGAGCCAGAAGGGACGCGACCATTGCGGCCATGCCCCAGGCGAGCGATCGAGGGCGGTAGTCGATCCTCACGCTGTGCCGGCCGGCCGGCACGGGAAACGCGATCGGGGCGCCGGCAGGCAGGTCGAGGCGAACCGGATTTCCGTCCACCGACGCCCGCCAGCCCGGAAAGAACGGGTTTGCGAGGAGGAAGCCGCCGGCGCTCGCGGTGGAGATCTCGAAATCCCAGCGGGTTGGCAGACGCCGCTTCAGCTCGACGGACCCGGCGACGGAGAGTCGCGCCCGCGCTTTCGCGCGGCGGTTGAGCAGGATCCGCCCGTCGGGGCCCCGATAGACCTCCTCCAGATCCAGTCCGAGCCGGGCGTTGATCTCGGCTGCCGAAAACGCGAAGCGAGGATCGAGCAGCAGGTAGCGGACGTTCCAGAAATCGAGCGCCTCGCCGCCCGGCTTCAGGTCCCATGGCTCGATGCCGTCCGACGTCGTGCGGGTCGGGCCGAAACGGCCGATCGCACGCCGCGCCTCGATCCATCCCTCAGGACCGAGCGCGTCGTAGCCGCGTATGTCGTCCAGGGCGTAGTCCGTGGCGCTGTTGGGAGGCAGAAAGGTGTGGAGCGGCAGAATCCGGAAAACGTCGCGATCGGCGCGAAGCGTCTCCAGGATCGGCGCGGTCGGCGCGAGCAGCGACGCCGGCGTGACCGCGTGGACGCCGCGCGCGGAGAAGGCGAGCTCGGCCGTCGCGAGCACGACCAGAGACGCCGCGAGCGCACCGGCGCCCCGCGGCCACCCTCGGGCCGAGATCCGATTGGAAAGCGCGTCCAGGCCCGCCGAGGCAATGGCGCCGAGGGCGAGCGGGACGAACAGCAGCAGACGCGTCCAGAGAACCGGCGTCGAGCTGGCGAGCGCGCGCGAGACCGGGTTCTCGTAAATGGCGAGGAGCATCGCGGCGGCGGCAACGGCCCAGAACCGCGTCTCGCGATCGCGCGCGAGCGCGAGACCGACAGGGACGAGCAGGAGCAGGACGATCGAAACTGAAGCGGCGGCCTCGATCGCGTGCGAGTCGGAGGAGCTCGGGAGAAGGAAACGCAGCAGATCGCGCGGCGGCAGAATCGAGGCAACCCGTCCGTGCCCCAGGCGCGCGGCGCTCAAGTCGAAGTACTCGACGAACGGAGCGAGAAGCGGCGCCGCGAGCCCCGCCCCCAGGACGGCCCCGGCGACAGGCGTAAAGAACGCTCGAAGTCTCTTGTCGGCGAAAGCCTCGCGTGCCACGACGGCCGCGGCCAGGATTGCCCCCATCATCTGGCTCTCGGGGTGCCCTCCGGAAAGAACCAGGAACGTCGATCCGGCGACCGCTGCCGCACTCGCGCGGCTGCCGCTTCGAGCGGCCCGGCGCGCGGACAGCAGGAGTAACGGCACGGCGGCGGCGACGAGCGTGTGCGGATGCTGCAGCCAGGCGACGAAAGAGCCCGAGAGCGAGAACCCGACCGCGCCGAGCGCGGCGGCGAGCCGCGAGCGGCCCAGGTCGCGCAGCCAGAAGAAGGCTGCCGCCGCCGCGAGCAGGATGCGCGAGAGAAGCGAGAGATTCCACCCTCGCTCGACTCCGAGCAGGAGAGTCGGCCACACGAGAGCGGAACCGAGAGCGCTGACCGAATTGCCGAGGAGCGGCTCGCCGCCGTCCTGATGCGGGTTCCAGGTTGGCAACCGCCCGGCCCAGACCTCGTCGTGGGCGAAGCGAAGCCAGGGCACGAACTGCCAGACCGGATCCGTCAGGATCGGTGTGTGCAGGGTGACGGCCGTAAGAAACGGGCTCCAGGGCCAGCATCGCGACTTGACGTCGCTCGACAGCAGCAGTCCCCGGTGCATCCCGAACGTGAGAACGACGACGAGAGCGAAGGCCGCGAAGGCACAGGTTGATCGGAACCCGCGTGCCTTCCAAATGCGCGCGAGCGATTTCGTCCGGGTCGCGTTGGGCCACACGCCGATTGAGGCGAGTATACAGGCGCGGTTCGGGCGCCGGCCCGCCTAACCGACGGCTCTTCGGAAGACGAGGGCGGGGGCGCCGCCGGCGACGACGCCGACGAGGAGTGCTGAGAAGCCAATGGCGCCGGCGGGGATGCAGCCGAGAGAAGCTGCGAAGGCGAGGGCGGCGAGGGCGGGCGTCCAGAACGCGTGTCCCGCGGCCGGGTGGCCGCGCAGGCCCAGGATTGCGCCGGCGAGGACGCCGCCGATCGCGATAGGCCAAGGAAATCCGACCGCCATCGCGGCGCAGAGATCCGCATTGAACCTGCCCAAGACGGCGGGAAGCAGGCAGGGCGCGATTCCGGCAATTGCGCCCGCATGCGCTCCCTCCTCGTAGGCGACGCCCCGGATGCGTCCTGCCACGACGACAAGCGCGAACCCGGCGAGGCAGACCGCCGAAAGTGAGGTCCTGCCGCACATCAGGAAGGCCGGAAGCGCGAACAGCGCGGCAATCGCCCCGCGCCAGAGGGCGCCCTCGAGGCGTCCGACCTCGTACGCGCGGCGCGCCGAGAAGCGCAGGTTCGTTTCGGAGATCTCAGAGAGAGTCATGACGAATCCTCCAGAGGGCGCGCAGGCGGCCGAGCGCGCGCTCGACTCGCTTGCGGAAGGTGGCTCCGGGCAGGTCCGGGCGCTCGCCGCGGGCGTAGGCGACGAGCGTGGCGGCGTCGCCCGGCGGCAGCTCGGCGAGAGCCTGTTCCAGAGCGGCGGCCAGCTGCCGCGCGGCGGCCAGCTCTTCCGGAGACGGCGCCGGGTCCTGGCGCTCCGGGAGCGTTTCGGGGACGTCCTCGTGCCGACGGCGCGCTTTTGTCCTGTGGGTCCGCACCTCCCACGCGGCGATTCCGAGGGCCCACGCGAGCGCGTCGCGCGCGGGATCGAACTCGCTCGCCCGGCGGAAGATCCGAAGGAGAGCCTCCTGCGCGGCGTCGTCGGCTTCGTGGGCGGGCAGGAAGCGCCGGGCGAAGCCGCGCAGGAGGGGCCAGAGCCGCGCGAAGATCGGATCGAACGCCGCGCGCTCGCCGCGAGCCAGGGCCGTCAGCTCTTCCTGAAGCACCGTCGCTCCGCGCGCTCCGCGGGATCTACGCCTGGCGGCGTGATCCCGCTCCGGCGCTCCGCTCCCGCGGCGCGAGGGGGGAGTCCGCCTCCCCTCTGAGAGACTCCTCGCGCCGCGAGCAACAAAAGTGGGGTGCTGAAAAGGGTATCAGGACGTCTTCTCTGACGTTTGTAGGGGAGGGGCTTGCCCCTCCCGCCCTTGGTTACTTCGCGCAGGAGCCCGGGACGCAGCTCGGGTCGCAGTGCGGCGGATTGCAGGCTCGACTTTCGGCCCACGCCGTCCCCAACGACAGAGCCGCCACCGTCAGAATCGCCAGCCAGGTCAATTTGCGCATCGCCCATCCTCCGGTTCAAGTCCCCGGCGCCATTGCCGACGCTTGCACCAAGGATAGGCGCGAGCGGACGAAAGCGTGACACGTTCTGCGAAAATGGCAGATCGTGAAGCACATCGGGATCGTGGCTTGCAGCGCGGAGGGCGCGGCGCTCTGCTATCAGACGATCTGCCGGGACGCGCTCGCTCTCGTCGGCAAGTACGATCATCCGCGCATCACGATGGACTCGATTCCGATGGCGGCATGGCTTCCGGCGTTCGACGCGGGCGACTATGCCGGCGTGGCGCGGTTTCATGCTCGAGTCCGCGCGGCTCCTCGGCGCGGCCGGCGCTGACTTCGCGATCTGCCCGGACAACTCCGCGCACCTCGCGTGGGACCACGTCCAGGCGGCGACGCCGATCCCGTGGCTCCACATCGCGCGCGTCGTCGGGGAGGAGGCGGCGAGGCGCGGCTATCGGCGCGTCGGCATTCTCGGGACGCGCTACACGGTCGGGCGGGCCGGTGTACCGCCGAGTCTCTTGGCGCGCTCGGCATCGAGGCCGTGGCGCCCGAGCCCGCGGACGCCGAGACCGTCGACCGCGTCATCTTCGCCGAGCTCGTCGAATGGCGTCTTCGCCGACGCGTCGCGCGAGCGAGTTCAACCGGTCATCGCTCGCCTCGCCGCGATCGCGGCTGCGACGCCGTGGCTCTCGCGTGCACGGAGATCCCGCTGCTCGTCCGGCCCGAGGAGTCCGCGCTGCCGACGCTCGACTCGACGCGCCTGCTCGCCCGCGCCGCGGTCATCGAAGCGCTCAAATGAGGAGCGGCCGGCGCCGCTAGAATCACGCGACCTTGAGAAGGCGGGCGTGGACGCTGATTGCCGCGGCGGCGGTTCTGGGGTTCGTCTTCCGGAGCCGTCTGACTCTCGCGCTTCTCCATCACGAGCCGGCGCCGCGGCCGGCGGTGGCCACGGAGCCCGTGCAGACCGACGCCAACATGAAGTCATTCGTGCACTTCGTTGGAGCAAAGCGTTTCCGGATCGTGCCGCGCTTCCAGTGGGACGAGTCGGCGAGGGTGATGAGCGAAGAGCCATACAGCGCGGGGAGCGCCGGCGCGCTGATCCCGGAAGACTGGGTGCTCGCGTGGGGGCCGGTCGTGGACCCGCCCTACGTGGGGAGGATTCACTACACGCAGATGACGCGCTTCTATCTGTGGGGCACGTCGGACGGCAGCCTCGACCGCTCGACGATCGTGACGCACACGGCCAACACGCACGTGATCCCCGCTTCCGCCCGCCTGCGCAGCGCGGCCGCCTGCGTGAGGAAAGGGGACGACGTGCGCCTGGAGGGGTGGCTCGTCGACGTGGACGGAATCGACGACGCGTCTTTCCATTGGAAGACGAGCGTCTCCCGCACGGACGAAGGTCCCGGGGGTTGCGAGGCCGTCTACCTGACTCGACTCACCGTCAACACCAGCGTCTACGAGTAGCGCCCGGGCGACGTGACCTGAAAAGGCAACCCCGACCATGCGGATTACTCTCGACGGCCTGCGGCACCTTGCCGTCGCACAAAGCCTCTTTCCGCCCACCACGCTCGAGCGCGCGCTCGACAGGATGGGCTACGTCCAGGCCGACCCGATCCGGGCGCCGGCGCGCGCTCAGGACCTGACGCTGCGGCATCGCGTGAAGGGCTACCGGGCCGGCGACCTCGAGCGCCGCTACGCGGAGCTCGGCATCGAGGAGGACTTCTTCATCGCCTACGGCTTCCTGACGCGCCCCCTGCAGGCGCTGATGCATCCCCGTTCGGATTCCGGAGTCCCCGCCGAGGGCCGCCGGCCCTGGCCCGCCGCGCGCCGGAAGAAGGCGGAGCAACTTCTGGCGTTCGTGCACGAGCGCGTCGCGGCGCATCCGCGCGAGGTGGACGCGCATTTCTCGCACGGCACGGTCAAGAACTACTGGGGTGGCTCCTCGAACGCAACAACGCATCTGCTCGACGCGATGCACTACCGCGGCATGCTGCGCGTGGCGAGGCGGGAGCGCGGCATCCGCATCTACACCGCGCACCGGTGCGGTCCCGCGCCGACCGATGCCGCCGAAAGCCGCGCGCGGCTCGACGCGCTCGTGGACGCGGTCGTTCGCATCTATGCGCCGCTGCCGGCGCGAAGCCTGGCGTTCTTCGTGCGCGAGCTGCGTTTTGCCGTGCCGCAATGGCACGGCGAGCTGCCGGCCGCCTTGAAGCGCGCCCGGGAACGCCTCGCGCAAGCGCGCGTGGGCGGCGTCGACTGGTATTGGCCGGCAAGCGAGGATGTGAGGAACGCGGCGCGAGGCGCGCCGAGGAATACGGTGAGGTTACTGACGCCCTTCGACCCCGTTGTACGGGACCGCGGGCGGTTCGAGCTCCTGTGGGGATGGGTCTACCGTTTCGAGGCCTATACGCCGGCGCGCAAGCGCCTGCGCGGGTACTACGCCCTGCCGCTCCTCTGGCACAACCGTGTGATCGGCTGGGGCAACCTTTCGGTGAAAAACGGCAGGCTCCAAGCGGAGATCGGCTACGTCGGCACGCCGCCGCGCGAGCGCTCCTTCAAGCGCGAATTGGAGGCGGAGCTCGATCGCATGCGGGCGTTTCTCGGCCTCGAACCCTGAAGACGCCTGCGCTCTCGTCAGTCTTCGCTGCGAATGACCGGCAGGTTCGCCGACTGCGTCGCCAGCGTCAGCCAGGAGTCGCCCGTCACGTTGTCGGCGGTGACGCCGAAGGCGCTCCACCGGAAGTCCGTGGCGGGAGCGGCGGACGGAATGTAAGTCACCGACAGATATCCGTTCCCGGTCGGCGTGATCGTGCCGGGCACCGCGACGAGCTGCATGGAGAGCGGCGGCACGGTCACCGTCATCGGGGTCGGGGTCCCTGCGCTCCGGATCGTGACGGTCCAGCTCCGGGTGTTGACCGGGTCGAGATTGACGACGCCGACGTTCGTTCGGAAGGCCGCGTTCTGCCGGAGACCGAGAGCGATGGCGCCGTTGAACCCGTGAATGTTGTCGGACGGCGGCGCCCACGCGCCGAACGAAGTCGTTCCCGTGGAGCCCGGCTGTGGCGTCCAGATCCGAAACGAGGCGTAAAGCTGAGCGCTCGTGTCCACGGTGTTCGTGCCCGTCAGGACCGCTGTGAGCAGGAGGGCGCCGACGCCGCTGTGGGCGAGGGTCGATTCCGGCCCGAGAAGGTCGGTGGCGGCGATGTTCGTCAGGGCGTCGATCGAGAGCCTCTGCGGAGGGTCGGCGGCCGACGATACGCCCTGCGAAATGAAACGCACCAGGACTTCCTGATTGGAATTCCGGAAGTTCGCGAAGAATCCATCGGTCTTGAAGAACGTGCCGCTCAAACCGGGAGTGTTGATGACGACCGGCACCAGGATTTCGGAGTCCGGCCCGAAACCCGCCGCGGCGGACATCGGGGCAGGGCTCTCGGCCAGCAGCGGCCAGGCCGCGAGGATCGGGACGACAAACGACAGGAGCTTCCTCATCTTTCCCTCCGAAAGTCCGACAAGTTGCCGGAGACTTTGGGACGATTCTATGGCGCCGGGCGGCGGCCTTCGCGCAAAAATCGGGGGGCAGCCCGGGCGGGCTAGTCTTTTCTTATGGGCGTGTTGACTACGCGGAGCCGGCGTGTCGGGAGGGCCCCGTCGGCGCCGGGGGCTTCCGGCTCGAGGGGAAGCGGCGTCGCGAAGAACTTGTAGACCCCGGCGGCGAGGACGGCGAGGACGGCGACGGTATAGGCGAGCTGCCGGCCGTGCCAGAGACTGTCGAACCAGTCCCGGAACTGGGCGGCGATCACGTTCGCCTTCCCCCCGTAGACCTCCAGATCGTGCACGTACTTCTTCGTGTCCATCGGGTCGTAGCCGAGAGGGTTGTCGGCCGGGGGCTGAGCGGTCAGATAGATGACGACCGCGGCCACGAACCCGAGGAGGAGGATGGCGCGAGTCCCCAGGCGGGCGCGCTCCCGGGGAGTCATCTGGCGCCATCTCATCCCGCTAGATTACCCGACGGGTCGCACTCGAAGCAGTCCGGCTTCGCAGGTGCCCTCCAGGACATGTTGGCCGGCTTCGTTCTCGATCCAGGCGTCGATCTCCAGGCGGTGCTTCGCGCGATCGACCGACCGCACGACGAAATGCGCGGTCACGGTTTCACCGACGCGGACCGGCAGCAGGAACCGGAGCGTCTGCGCACGGTAGATCCCGCCGGTCCCCGGCAGGAGCATGCCGACCATCGTCGAGAAGAGAGACGCCGTCAGCATGCCTTGAAGGACGCGGCCGCCAAATTGCGTTTCCGCCGCGAACTCCTCGTTGACGTGAAGCGGATTCGTATCGCCGGTGATCTCGATGAACCGCCGCACGTCTTCGTCCGTGAAGGTCTTCGTGAAGCTGGCCCGCTGCCCGGGTGCGAAGTCCTCGATCCGGGCCACGGCTGGAGAAGGGGTCAAGTTCCCTCCCGGAATCGGCGGATGCCGATTCGGCGACTCCGCGATCATATTCAAGCCTCGTCCGGCCATTGAAAGAGCCTTATCCGTCAATTTCTGTCCCGAGAAGGGGACGTCCTTAAGAATCGATTAGGCAAATGCCGCGGTGGCAGTTCGATTGCTTCCGACGGACCACGAACGGAGCGCGGGTGCAGAGAGAAGGCGCGTGCTCTGACGGTCACCTCCGTTCGCGATTGGAGCGGGTGTATCGGCAAACATTTGTGACGCGCTGGTTTTCTGTTGAACAAAAGGAGGAAGACGGTGAGCAGAGTTCTTCGCCTCATGGCCCTTGGTGCGCTTCTCCTGGCATCGCTTCTCGGGACGACGGCGTCGGCCGGCAGTCCCGCGTACGTCGAGACGGATCTCGTTGTCAACAAGCTGGTCGACGGTGTGCCGACCCTGACCGACAAGAACGGCATCGTGCACGTCGCAACGTTCTTCGACGCGAACCTCGTCAATCCGTGGGGCGTCGGAGAATCGGACCGGATCCCCCTTCTGGGTGTCGGACAACGGCGCCTCCGTTTCGACGCTCTACAACACCGCCGGCATGCCCCAGCCTCTCGTCGTGTCGATACCGGCGCCGGGCGATCCCCTCGGGGCGTCGGGCGCGCCGACGGGCCTCGTCTTCAACATCGCGGGGGGGAGCGCGGGCCAGTTCAAGATCTCGGGCTTCAATGCCAGCGGTGCCGCGACGTCCGCCTCCGCCACGTTTCTCTTCGCCGCTGAGGACGGAACGATCCTCGGGTGGAACCCCGGCGTGAATCCCGCCGGCACTCCCACCGCGACGCTCGGGAAGCACGCGATCATCGCCTTGGACAACTCGCCTTCCGGCGCCGTCTACAAGGGGCTCGCGATCGCCCGGGACAGCGCCGGGACGCCGCTTCTCTACGCGACCAACTTCCGCGCGGGAACGGTCGAGGTCTATGACGGTCTGTTCGCCCCGGCGACCGGCCTGCCCGCCGACGCGTTCGTCGATCCGCAGCTGCCGCACGGCTACGCTCCGTTCAATATCGTCCCGATCACGGTCGGGGGAGCGACCGAGCTCTTCGTGACCTACGCGCTGCAGGACGCCGACAAGGAGGACGACGTCGCGGGGCAGGGACACGGCATCGTGGACACATACGATCTTCACGGCAACCTGGTCGCGCGGTTCGCGCAGCATGGACAGCTCGATTCGCCGTGGGGCGTGGTCCTGGCGCCGGCCGGTTTCGGAGAGTTCGGCGGGGCCCTTCTCATCGGCAACTTCGGCAACGGCCACATCAACGCGTTCGATCCCGCGACCGGCGGCTTCCGCGGAAAGCTGAAGGGTCCGCACGGCCAGGCGATCGTCATCGACGGTCTGTGGTCCATTCTCTTCGGCAACGGCGGCAATGGAGGCGACCCCGGCACGCTCTATTTCACCGCCGGCCCCAACGACGAGAGCGACGGCATTTTCGGCCAGCTGAATCCGGAGTGATCCTCGGGCGGCGGATGACCCGGGCGGCCCTCCGCCCGGGCATTCGCCCGATTCAGCCGGCGGATTCGACGTCGTCGTGGTAGAGCTCGTAGGCCTTCTGGTACTCCATGACCCGCGCGACTTCGGAGCAGAACGATTCGCTGTAGCCGGCGCGGCGCAGGAGATGGAACCCCATCTCCATCCCGGAGGCGATGCCGCCGGCCGTGACAACGCGGCCGGCGTCGACGACGCGGGCGCGGCGGATCCGGCAGGCGGGGGCGATCTTCGCGAGCCGATCGATCGGCACCATTCCGGCGGGGGACGCTTCGACGCGGTCCGGCTCCTTGCGGTTGGTGGCCGGCAGGCCGTCCAAGAGTCCCATCTTTCCGTAGATCCAGGAGCCGGTGCAGACGCTCGTGAGCATCGTGCTCTGCGGAAGGCTCCGGATGAAATCGTGCAGGCGGCGGTTGTGCAGCTCCTGCCGCGTCCCGAATCCGCCCGGGATCAGGAACGCGTCCATCGCCGGCGCTTCGATAAACGAGTAGTTCGGCAACACCGTGAACCCGGCCTGCGTCTGGACCGGCCGCATCGCGTCGGCGACGAGGAACGCTTCGAGCTCGGGATCGAAACGCCGCGCCACGGAAAAAACCCCGAAGGGCGCCGCGAAGTCCATGATCTCCGCGTCCTTGAAGACGTAGATGCCCAGGCGAAATCCGGGGATCCGGGGTGTTTCGGGCACGTCGGTCTCTTTGGTTTCAGCCGGCCGGCCCGGGTCCCTCCGCGCCAATCGCGGAGGGACCCGATGGGCCGACGTAACCGCTAGGGCGTGATGCTCCAGGTGCCAAACGGGGTGAACGGCCGAGCGGGACAGGCGCTACTGTCAAGTGGCGTCGCGTCGATGGAGGTTCGGGCCGAGCCCGCCGCCGTGGACAGGGCAGAGCCGATCCGGAGGTAGTAGTTGCTGTTGAGCCCGCCGATGGTGGCGTCGAACCGGCTGCCGGCATCCGCCCTGGCTCCCTTGTCGATCGCCGCGCCGTTGTACCAGAGGCGCGCCGGGCCGGCGAGAACCTGTCCCCCGCCCGAGCACGTGCTGCGCGCGGAGAACCGCAACTGCAGCAGGTCGCCGGACGGGATGGGCACCGGCCCGCCCGTCAGCGCCAGGCTGATCGTGTCCAGCATTTTGCTCTTGAAGTTGCCGGTCGGGCTGCTGACACCGTCGAGCTCACCCGTGCCCACGGTCGTGCCGTTGATGAGCACCTCCGCCTTCAGGTCGAGCTTCAGTCCCGTGTCGGCGCTGTTCACCAACCCGACGAAGACCTTCGCCGGGGAGAGCGCGCTCAGGATCCTCGGGGTCGGAGTCGGCGGTGGAGTGTTCGTCCGCGTCGGGGTCGGCGTACTGGTCCGGGTCGGTGTGTTGGTCGGCGTATTGGTCACGATCGGTGTGTTGGTCGGCGTATTGGTCCGGGTCGGCGTGTTGGTCGGCGTATTGGTCACGATCGGTGTATTGGTCGGCGTATTGGTCCGGGTCGGTGTGTTGGTCGGCGTATTCGTGCGCGTTGGCGTATTCGTCGGCGTGTTGGTTTGGGCGGGCGTCGGTGTCGGTGTGACGCTCGATCCGCACTGCGTGAACTTGAAATTGCCGATGCGCGTGCGCCAGTTGAAGCTGCCCGTCGTCGAGTAGTACTCCTGCGTGTACCAGAACGTGCAGTCGTCCACCGGATCGATGGTCAGGGCGCTGTAGTCGCCCCAGCGGTTGCTGGTGCCAGTCTGACTGCCCGTGCCGTCGAACAGGTGCGCTTCCCCCTGCGCGAGCGTGTTCAAGGGATCGGTCGCCAGACGTCCCGCATAGCGAATCTGCGGAAAGATGCTGGAGCTCGAGGCGCTGAAGCCGAGGGCAATGTCCCCGAGCTTGTCCATCGCGGCGCTTCCCATCCAGCGCCAGGTGGTATCCGGCTGATAGGTGCTCTGCTGGAAGACCGTCACCGGGCCGGAGCTCACGTTGCGCAGCTCGAACCAGCGGATGCCGGCCACGCCGCCGGAGCTGACGGCGAAGTTGCCGACGACGGATTCCACCCCGCCGATGATGCGGTAGGCGAGCCGGTGCATCAACCGGTCGCCGATGCCGTCCAACTTGCTCGTTGTACCGAGCTGGGGGACGCAGGCGCGAGTCGTCGGACAGAGCATTGTGAAGCCCGCTGCGGGCGGAGTGGCGAAGAGCGTAAAGGTCGTGTTGCCGGGGACGACGAAGTCGGCGTGGAAGTGGAAGACCTTGTAGACGCCGGTGCCCGGGAATTCCACGAACGTGGCCGGGGTGTCGGCCGGCGGCAGGGTCGAGCCGTCCAGGTCGGCGGGCAGGTAGCTGTCCTCGCCCGAGCCGCCGGTGGTGCCGGTGGTGATGAAGGTCGCGGCGCTCCCGGCGAGCATCGCCGCCCGGTTGAAGGCGAACGGCTGCGGGCCGAGGAACGCCGTGCCCGACGAGTTGAACACGTTCATGCTCATGTAATAGCCGTCCGGCCAGACCGAGAGCTTCGGATAGTCGAAGAAGTTCGAGCCCAGATGAAAGGCGTAGCGATTGTAGGAGCCGGTCGCGTCGCTCGTGGTCGAGACGGCGACGCATTCGTCGGTCGGAACCGAGACGCCCGCGAACTGGCTGATGACCCAGCGATTGGCGATCTGGTCGTAGAGCACGACGGGGTCTCCGTCTCCGTTGCTCTGGCAGACGCCGCCGAAGCCGCTCCAGATCGTGGCGATGCCCGAGGGCCCCAGGACCGAGGCGCCCGTGGACTTGTTGAAGACCTGGTACCCCTCGTTGACGATCTGGACGTACTGCGTCAGGCCCACTTCGCCGTTGGTGTCGGGCGGCGCGCAATTGCACGCCGACGCCCGGAAAGGGAATGCCGTCGAAGTTCAGCGTGGCGGCGGGCATGCTCGGCACCGCGACCGCCTGATCCTGGACCGCTCCATCGGGGCTGTCCTTGTGATGATTGGGCAGCCTCGGGTTCGGGTTCGCCTCGCGCTCGGGGAGCAGCTCCACCGGCAGCGGCGCCATGTCGCGCAGCGGCGGCGAGGTGTCGTTGTGATACGACGAGCCGACGATGACGCTGTTGCCCTGGGTCGAGATCTTGTTGCCCTGAGCTCTGCTCAAGGGCACCGAGATCGCGACCGTCAGGAGCAGGACGGCAAGGAAGACCGGGATCCATCGGGTTGCGCTTTTCATGGCGAGCCTCCTTCCTATTTTGAAACCTCAATCGCCCGGCGCGGCGGCCGGGCCTCCTTGCGCAGACATGACTTCATCATACGAGGGGCCTTCCTCGGGCCGACATTATCAGGCCGCGGGGGGGGGAGGACCTCAGCGGGCGGGCGCGGGGCGGGCCGTCACCGTGATGTTCTTTGCCGCGAACCAGGGGTGAAATTCCAGGCGGAGGCGCCCGGCCTTGACGGCGGGGTCCGTCTCCGCGAGAGCCTTCGCCTCCGCCATGGACCCGACGCGGAAGACGTAGAGTCCGCGCAGATCGCCTCCGTCGGTAAACGGCCCGGCGACGAGGAGCTTCCCCTCCTCGAAGAGCCTCAGGATGTTCGCCAGGTGCGCCTTCTGCAAGGCTTCGGACTCCGCGCTTGCCTCCGGCGTCGTGTTCGGCACGCGATAGAGAAAGCCGACGTAGTAGGTCGTCATCTCGAAATCGCCGGGCCCGACGACCGGCGTCGCGGTGGGTTGCGGCGGCGTCTGCGCGGCGGAGTTGGAGCCGAAAACCAGTGCGAGGACCGGCAATACGAACAAGAGCTTCTTCATGGGATCTCCTGTCTTTCGATCGTTTCGTTACGCCCGCGCCGTCCGGACGCCGCTGTGCCTTTGCGTGGCGTATCCGACGATGGCTCCGACGATCGCGCCGGGCAGCATGATCTCGAAGTAGTAGTGCTGTCCGGTCGCGGACGGCATAGCCGCCACGGCGAATGCGAGGACCAGCCCCACGGCCAGGCCGAACGCGATGCCGAGCGGCAGCGAGCCGACCTTCTTCGCGAACCAGCCGATCAGAACGCCGGCGATCAACCCCTTGACCGTGGAGCCGATGACGATGCCGACGATCATCGGCCGGACCGCGGGCGTGAACCAGGCGGTCAGGCCATCCAGGATTCCGAGAATTCCTCCGAGGACCAATCCGAAGACCGGTTTGTTCATGTTTTTGCTCTCCTGCCTTTCTCTTAAACGCCGGGGCCGATTCCTTTAGCGGCCGAGAACAAGAATCAACAATGAGCGAACGACGAGGTAGGTGAGGACGAGGAGAATCGCCGTGCGGTGGCGGGAGGCGAACCGTGTGAGCCGCTCGGCGAGGCTCTCGCGGTGAGCGGCCGGCACCGCGCCGTCGAGGAAGCGCGCGACGTCGGCCGAGACGTCGGCGGCGTCGGGGTAGCGCGCCGCCGGGTCGCGCTCCATCGCGCGGGAAGCCACCGACCGGATCGCGCGCGGGACCTTCCCCGCGAGACCCGGCGCCTCGAGCAGCGAAGACAGGATGGCGCCGAGGGCGTAGACGTCGGTCCGCTCGTTGACGAGGTCGGTCCGTCCCTCTTCCTGCTCGGGCGGCATGTAGGCGCGTGTGCCGACCACCGTGCCCCGCGGCTCCCCCGGCTCCTCGCGACGGCGGGCGACGCCCCAGTCGAGGACCAGCACTTCTCCGAACGCGCCGATCATCACGTTCTCCGGTTTCAGGTCGCGGTGGATCACGCCGTGCGCGTGCGCGAAGGCGACCGTCTCGCAGATCTTCTGGAAGACGCCGAGCCGATCCGACAGCGTCCGGCCCTCTGTCCAGCGATCGAGCCGTTCCCCGCGGACGAGCTTCATCGCGTAGTACACGCGCCCGTCGGGCAACTCGCCGGCGTCGTGCACGGGCACGATCCCCGGGTGCTCCAGGCGCGCCATGACGCGCGCTTCCCTGCGCATCCGCTCCGCGTCTTCGGGATCGGCCTGCCCGAGGGTCGAGACCTTCAGGGCGACCTCGCGGTCGAGCGTCGCGTCCACGGCCCGGTAGACCGTCCCCATGCCGCCGCGCCCGAGTTCCTCGACGATCGTGTAGGGCGTGCCGGCTGTCTCCGGCAGATCCGCTGCGCGCCGCAGGCGTTCGAGCGCGTCGTCGGGAAGAAAGACCGCCGTCCAGGGATCGGACATGGCTCGATTCAGAGGGCGTCCCGCCCGAGGATCGCCCGCGCCTCTTCCCGAAACTCCCGGTCGCTGCCCGTCATCGCGCGCAACCGCTCGAGGACGAGGCGACGGAACGTCCGGCGCGCGTAGGCGAGCTGGCTCGTCACTTCCGCCGCGGACAGTCCGTGTGCGGCGGCGAGCTCGGCGTAGCTCGGCTCGCCCGACGGTCCGGGATCGAGGTCGTACCGCTCGAAGAAGTGAAACGCGAGCTCCCTGCCGCGCGCGGCGCACTCCGCGCGCAGCGCCTCGACCGAGAGCGCGAAGAGCGACCGCACGGCCTCGGCATGAAAGTAGTCTTCGAGCGACTGTCCGGCGGCCGGCTCGTGCGCGCGAAGCTCGCCGTCGGCGGCGGTGAAATCGAGCGGCAGGAGCGGCGCGCCCGGGTCACGCTTCTGCCGGCTCGCGGCCTTGCGCTCGTTGCCGACATGGCCGTCCAGGCACACGCGCAGAAAATTGCGAAAGCTTCCCTTGCGGGGTTCGTAAGAGCGGAAGAAATCCTTCTCGTACGCCCGGGCGAAGAAGCTCTGCGTCAGGTCTTTCCCCTGTTCGTTGTCGGCCCGCCATTTGACGCGGACGTACTTGTAGACCGGCTTCCAGTACGCCGCGACGAGAAGCTCGAACGCCCGCTCCCTCTCGGCCCCGTTCTCCGAGCCCGCCGCGAGCACGGCCGAGCGCCGCGTCGTCGGGAACCGCCCGAGCCGCCCTCCGATGTCCGTTTCCTCGCGCACCGACCGGGAAGATACGCCTAACGAGCCCGTTCGATCTCCCTCAGGATTCGAGCCAGCCGCGGGAACGATGGACGGCCCTGGCCCAGCCGCGGTAGGCCTCCTCCCGGCGGTCGGCGCTCCACTCCGGCTCAAAGGCGCGGTCCTTGCGCCAGAGGCCGGCGAGCTCGGCCGTCGAGGCGTAAGCGCCGCAGGCCAGTCCCGCCGCTTGGGCGGCGCCGAGGGCGGTGGTTTCGCGGACGGCGGAGCGGACGACGGGAATTCCGAGGACGTCGGCCTGGAGTTGCATGAGGAAGTCGTTCACCGTGGCGCCGCCGTCCACCTTGAGAGAGTCGGGCTTTCGGCCGCTGTCGGATTCCATCGCCTCGAGGACTTCGCGGCTCTGGAAGGCGATCGCCTCGAGAGTCGCGCGCACGAGGTGCGCGCGTGTCGCGAAGCGGGTCAGGCCCACGATCGTGCCGCGCGCGCTCATGTCCCAATGAGGCGCGAAGAGGCCGGAAAACGCCGGCACGAAGTAGACGCCGCCCGTGTCCGGGACTGAGCGCGCGATCGGCTCCGTCTCCGCGGCCGTTGCGACGAGGCCCAGGCCGTCGCGCAGCCACTGGATGGCCGAGCCCGTGACGGCGACCGATCCTTCGAGCGCGTAGGCGCGTTCTCCGGAGGGCGCCGCCGCCGCGGTCGCGAGGAGGCCGTGGCGGCTCGACGGGGGAGTGTTGCCGGTGTGCTGCAGGAGGAAGGAGCCGGTGCCGTAGGTGTTCTTCGCGTCTCCCGCATGAAAGCAAGCCTGGCCGAAGAGCGCCGCCTGCTGGTCGCCGAGATCCGCGCACACCGGAATCCGCGCGCAAAACGGGCCATCGGCGCTCGTCCAGCCGTACGGCTCCGCCGCGATGGAAGGAGCGATCCGCGCGAGCGCTCCCGCCGGCACTTCGAAACGTTCGAGCAGCTCCGCGTCCCAGGCGAGCGTCTCGAGCGCGCAGAGAAGCGTGCGCGAGGCGTTCGTCGGATCGGTAATGTGCGCCCCGCCGTGAGAGCCTCCCGTCAGGTTCCAGATCACCCAGGAGTCGATCGTGCCGATCCGCAGCCGGCCCGCGGCGGCGAGCGGCTTCGCCTCCGGGACGTTCGCCATGAGCCAGTGGATCTTCGTCGCCGAGAAGTACGTGCGGATCGGGAGTCCCGTGCGCGCCTGAATCTCCGGCTCGAAGCCGCCGGCGATGAGCGCGCGGCACTCGGTGTCGGTGCGCGTGTCCTGCCAGACGATCGCGGGCGCGATCGGAAGGCCGGAGCGCGCGTCCCAGAGGACCGTCGTCTCGCGCTGGTTCGTAACGCCGACCGCGAGCACCGGCTCGTGCGGACCCGCGGCGATCGCTTCGGCGACGACGCGGTCCACGTTGTCGCGGATCTCCATGGCGTCGTGCTCGACCCAGCCGGGATACGGAAACGACTGCGCGTGCTCGCGGTAAGCGGAAGCGACCACCCGCCCGGCGAGGTCGAAGAGGAAGCAGCGCGTCCCCGTGGTCCCCTGGTCGATCGCCGCGAGAAGAGACATCCGGCAAAACCTATCAGCTCCGTCACCCAGTTCGTCGGTCCTGCTTCTGTAACCCATCAAATGATTGCGGCGAAAGATCCGCCCCGGAGCCGGCGTCGTTTTCCTCCGTCGGCACGCGCCGGCCCGCTGTAATGGAGACAACCGGCCGGCGCTGAGGATTCCTCGCAGTCTCACCATGGTGCCGGCGGCGCTCCACCATGCTCGTCACCCATCACCTCCTACGGGAAACGCCGCCGGCTCCGGGGCTCTCAGCTCGGCTTAGTCTGGGTGGAGCCCCGGCGGCGGGACGCCTCCCGGAGGAGCGTGAGAGAGCGAGCACACCACACAGCAACAATTGCCGCGCCGCCAATGCGAGCGAACGACAAGCGACGGCCAGGTGTCCTCGGTCGCGGCCGGGCCGTCGCGTGCGACGAGGGAGGCGGTCCGACGCGGGGCGGAGTACTTGCCAGATCTCTAGACTAGGCTCTTGAGTATGACGCGAATGTCTTATCTCTCGGAGAAAACGGCGGTGCGCGCGAGCGCGATCGAGGGGAGAGGCCTCTTTGCGGTCGAGCCGATCGCGAAGGGGGAGATCGTGGCGGTCAAGGGGGGACACATCGTCGGACGCGACGAGATCGCGCAGTTGCGGCGGCGCCTGGGGCCGGCGGAGATCCAGGTCGCGGAAGATCTCTATGTCGCTCCCGTGAGCGAGGAGGAGCGGGAAGGCTCGATGATCTTCAGTAACCACTCGTGCGAGCCGAACGTCGGCGTCCGCGGGCAGGTCGTGTTCGTCGCGATGCGCGATATCGCGGCGGGCGAGGAGCTGACGCACGACTGGGCGATGACCGACGACGATGACGACACGATGACGTGCCGGTGCGGGACGGCGTCCTGCCGGGGAACGGTCACGGGGAAGGACTGGATGCGTCCGGAGCTGCGCTCGCGGTATGTGGGTTACTTCTCCTCATACCTCGCCGAGAAGATCCGGCGACTCGAGCCGGCTGTGAGCGAGAAGCAAGTTGAAGCAGACGCGTCTGGCGGGAGAGCGAAGAGCCATCTAGTCTCGTCTTGATGGTTCGCGGGGAGATCTTGAACAGCGTCACTCACCTGGTCGGGTCGCTGTTCGCGGTGGTCGGGCTCGTGGTCCTGCTCGCGGCGGGAGTCCGCACGGGGGACCCGTGGAAGATCGGGAGCTTCGGCGTTTACGGCGTCGCGCTCGTTGCGCTCTATCTCTTTTCGACGCTGTACCACAGCCTCGAAGGGCGGCCGAAGAGAGTCTTCCGAAAGCTCGACCACACATCCATCTACGTGCTGATCGCCGGGACTTACACGCCCTTCTCGCTCGTCGCGCTGCGCGGGCCGGTGGGATACGGCCTCCTGGCCGCCGTCTGGGCGCTCGCCGCTGTCGGAATCCTCCAGGAGTTTCTTCTTCGGACGCGCATCGAGGCCCTCTCCGTCGGCCTGTATCTCTTCATGGGATGGCTCGCGCTCGCCGCGTTCGTGCCGCTCCTGCACGCGATCGGATGGGCGGGGATGGCTTGGCTGCTCGCGGGAGGGGTCCTCTATACGGCCGGGGTCTTCTTCTACCTCGTGGACGAGAAGTACGCGCACAGCCACGGCGTCTTCCATCTCTTCGTGCTCGGCGGCAGCATCCTGCACTTCCTCGTCGTGCTCCGCTTTCTCGCGTAGGGAGAGATCTTCTCCCCCTGGCCGACACCCGAGTCCGACGGCGTCAGGCCCAGGCGGCGCCGCGCGGCCCACTGCGGGAGCGTCGTCGGGGCGATGCCGGACTCCTTCGACACGGCCGGAATGTCCACGTCGTAGCCGACGCGGTCGAACCACTCGAGCATCAGCGCGTAGTCCTCGCTGAACTTCCGGACCTCTTCGATCGGGACCTGCACGAACTCCACCGGCTTCCCGGCCGCCTGGCTGATGATCCGCGCCGTGTCCGGCATCGTGCGGGCGTCCCCCGCGATGTCGATCGCGCGGCCGTTTAACTTCTGGTGATTGTCGAAGGCCCATCGGCCGTACTTGCCGATGTCGGCGACGGCAATCATCTGGAGCGGCGTCTGCGGCTTGATGCCGACCATCAGTTTGCCGCCGTCGAGGCCCGGCTTGAACCACGGCGAGAGAAAGTTCTCCATGAAGAAGACCGGGCGGATGATGACTTGCGACGGGAAGCCGAGGGAGCGGATGGTCTCCTCGACCTGCCACTTGTTCTCGAAATGGGGAATCCCCGTCTTGCGGTGGGCCGACGCCACCGAGGTGTAGACGAGGTGCTGCACGCCCGCCTGCCGGGCGGCCTTCGCGAAGCGCTTGCCCTGGACCTCTTCCTTCTCGACGCCGGCCTCCCAGGTGTTCTGCACGGCAAACGCGCCCCACGCCCCCGCGAGCGCCCTGGAGACCGAGGCTTCGTCGTCCAGATCTCCCTGCACCAGCTCCGCGCCGAGCTTGCCCAGCGCTCGCGCCGCGTCGCCCTGCGGCTTCCGCGTCATCGCCCGGACGTGATATCCGCCAGCCAGCAGCTCGTGGGCGACGGCGCCCCCCTGCTGCCCTGTCGCCCCGCTGACCAGAACCGTTTTGGAATCGGCCATCGCGCTCTCCTTTTCTCGAGTCTCCGACGAATCGGATTGGAGACCATATCTTCCCTCCGCCGCAGGGACAAGCCGGCAAGATGCCGGATGCAGGATGGTAGAGTGTTCTTCGACCCAATCCGTTGCTTCCAGGCATGTATCGCGCGCTGTTTCAGCGCAGGAGAACCGCATGAAAGCGACTCGAGTCCTATCCGCCGCCGCGATTGTTGTTGCAGCTTTGTGTCTCGGCTGCTCGACCAGCGGGGTCGGGGCCGCGCGCGTGTTCGGCACGCCGTCCAACCTCGGCAAGGGCAGCGTTGCGAGCTACGCCGAGTTCGACGGATCCGGCGCGCCGAAGGCGATTGGCGTGGTCTTCTCCGCCGGCGCCCTGAATGCCTTGCCGACGGCGCCGTCGGACGGGCATCGCTGTCTCGACGCCAACAACGACGGCGTGATCGATCTCGGCACCGAATGCTCGGCGTGGCACGAGCGCGTCCTTCCCATTCCGAGCGAGGCCAGCCGGCGGCCGGACGTCCCGTTCAAGTGGGCCCTGCTCAACTGGAATCCGCGCGGGCACATCCCGCCGGAAGTCTTCGACACGCCCCACTTCGACGTCCACTTCTATATCGAGCCGATCGAGAACGTCTTCGCGATCGAGCGCGGGACCTGCGGGCTCGAGAAGGTCCGGTGCGACCAGTTCGCGCTGGCGCGCAAGCCGATGCCGGAAAACTACGTGCCGCCGAACTTCCAGGACCTGGGGCTGGTCGCGCCGGCCATGGGCAATCACCTGGTCGATCCGGCGGATCACGTGTTCCACGGCCAGAAGTTCAAACGCCACTGGATCTACGGCGTCTACGGCGGCCGGGTCGTCTTCTACGAGGAGATGGTCGACCGCGGCTATCTGCTTTCGAAGCCGGACGCGTGCTTCCCGATCCCGTCCCCCGCCGCCGTCGCGCTGACCGGGTACTATCCGACGCGGTCGTGCGTTCGCCACGCGGCCGGCAGGGACGAGTACACCGTGTCCATCGAGGACTTCGTGCTGCGCAAGGCGAGTCCGCCCGGGCCGCTGCGCGCGGCGGCGAGCGACAAGCCGTAAGACCGAGCAGATCCTTCGCTTTGCTCAGGATGACACAAAGCGGAAGAGTGGACGGGGCAGATCCTTCGCTGCGCTCAGGATGACAGGGCGCGCGGCATCGCGCGCCCTGTCACTTTTTCCTGGTGAAGCGCTCGGACGTCGTTCTTGATGAGGCTCTCGATCTGTTCCCGGGTCAGCTGCTTGCCGAAGGCCGGCATCGATTCCCCTCCGGCGGCGACTGACTTGATCAGGTCGGCGTCGCTTTTCGCAGAGCCCCATTCCGCGTCCGTGAAGTCGCGCGCCATGAGCTGCTTCCCCTTCGGCGTGTTGCCGGTGCCGTCCTCCCCATGGCACCGCGCGCACATCTCCTTGAAGAGAGCCGAGGGGCCCTCCTGCTTCTCCTCTCGTCGCCAAAACGGTCACGCCGAGGGCGGCGATCAGAGCAAACGCGAGGACCGGAACTTGAGTTCGCTTCATCGTTCTTCTCCTTGATGGAATTGATTGAGCGGACATCCGGGGATGCCCGCTCAGGACACGACCCGGATCATTCCGAGCATGTTCGAGTGGCCGGATCCGCAGCTTGGCTGATTGCACGAGAAGGCAAACGTGCCAACCTGGCCGGCGTTTGGCGTGAACGTCACGACCGTCGCGGGAGCGCCCGCGGAGAGAGCCCGCGCCGGGATGCCGAGTCCCGGCACGCCGCCGAATCCGTGCGCCGCGGTGCCCGCCCGGTCGCCGTCGCTGATGTGCAGCTCGTAGGCCTGGCCGACTTGCATCGTGAAGATCGGGCCCGCGCCGTTGAAGTTCCACTGGAAATCGGTCGCGACCAGGTTGACGACGATCGCCGCGGCCGGAGTCGGAGACGGTGTCGCCGCGGGAGCGGTGGGTGTCGGAGTCGGTGAGGGAGTCGCCGGTGGCGATGTCGGCGTGGGCGTTACATCGAAACCTGACGTGTCGAACTGTCCGCAGACCGTGGTCCCGACCTGCGCGTTGTGGTACTGCTTGGTATGTCCGGTCGCGACCTCCGTGACTGTCAGCGTGTATTGAAGGTCTGTCAGCGCGCCGAAGAAGACCCAGTAGCTCTGGCCGATCGCCGAGGCGTCCACCATCTTCACGATGACTTCCGGATTGCCCGCGTTGCCGGTGATGTCGGGAATGCTGAAGAGGCCGAAGATGTCGGTCTGCGAGATGACCTGGCCCTGCCCGGTCGCGCCCGTGCGCGGGTCCGTCGCCGTCAGCGACACGTCGAAGGGGTGGCTCGCGATGATCCGCAGCGTTTCACTCGCCGTGACCGAAAGGACCCGGCTCGACGTCGAGGATCCACGAGGAGTCGTGACTGTCAATGTGACCGGGTAGTCGCCGGGATTCGCGAAGGTGTGGACGGGATCCGACGATCCCGACGTGCTTCCGTCCCCGAAGTCCCAGCGCCACGACATCGCGTCGCCAGGCGCCCCGCCCGTGAACTGCACCGGCGACTTCGCCGCCGGATTGGCGGTGACGGCCGTGAACGCCGCTGGCGACGCCGGCGCGTCCTCTCTCGCCGAGACCGGCTCGCTCACGGGGAGCAGAAGAAAGAGAAACGCCGCGAGAACCGGAGGAGAAACAACCGCGCGCAGACGCGCGCCGAGAAAAGAGAACCGCGCTCCAGACATCCGCTGGGAAATCCTGTTCGTATTCATGCCGACAAATAGTCCGAACGCGAAGAGAAGATTTCCGCGCTTAGCTTTCGTCCATCTGTCGCTTAGCCGCTCTTAAGGAGCTCGCGCGGCAGCGGCGCGCTCCGCCGGCAGCCAATGTGAGCCCGCACCGTGAGATAGCGCAGTCCCTGAGGAATCTCTAACGGCGGCGCGCGGGCTTTCTCTTAAGCAACAGTTTAATAAGATCGGCGACTTGGAGGAGCACAATGCCTGTTTCGAAAGCCTTCGCGGAAAGCAATCGGTCGGAGCGGGAGCGCCTGCGCGCGCTGGTCGCCCGCCTGGACGCGCGCGGACTGGCGGTACAGCTGCCCAACGGATGGACGGTCGCGGGCGCGCTCGCCCACGTCGCGCTCTGGGATCGCCAGCGCCTCGGCCTCATGCGGCGTTGGGCCGACGGCGACATGTGCGGCGGCGATCCTCCCGATGACGCTCGCAAGTATGACGGTGATCTCTTCAACGACGCGGTCCAGCCGCTGCTGGAATTGATCCCGCCCGAGCGCGCCGCCGCGTCGGCGGTACAAGCTGCTGAAGAGATCGACGCGTTTCTTCTGCAAGTCTCCGACGAAGTGGTCGAGATGGCCCTGGCGCGCCCCGACGCGCCGAACCTGGACCGGGGCTCCCACCGGAAGCACCACCTCGACATCATCGAGAAAGCCCTCGGGGGATCCGTTGGCGCAAATCGAAAGGAGTAGTCATGGTCAAGGTCGCCCTGTTCGTCCGTCTCGAAGCGAAAGCCGGAAAGGAGGCCGAGGTCGAGAGCTTTCTGAAGTCCGGGCTCCCGCTCGTCAATGACGAGCCGGCCACGACGGCCTGGTTCGGCATCCGTCTCGGGCCGTCCACGTTCGGCATCTTCGACGCGTTTCCGGACGAGGCAGGCCGTCAGGCCCACCTGACCGGCCGCGTCGCGGCGGCGCTCATGGCGAAGGCCTCGGACCTCCTGGCGCGGCCTCCCGTCATCGAGAAGGCCGACGTGCTCGCCGCCAAGCTGCCGTAGGAGGCCTCTGCGCCAGTTTCCCTGTCATTCCGAGCGCAGCGAGGAATCTGCCCCGGTTGTCCCGCCCCGGGCAGATCCTTCGCTCCGCTCAGGATGACGAGGAGGGGAGGGATTTGTGATTGGTGATTGAAGACACCGCACCGGTTGCGCCCTCACCCCGGCCCTCTCCCGGGGCGAGAGGGAGACGAAGATAAGCCTTTGCGGAGGAAGTCGGTGAAGGTTCGGGCGGCGGGGCTCTGGTAGCGGATCGTGTTGCGGGCGAGGGCGACGATTCGGGTCAGGCGGGGCGCGGTGAGAGACAGACCGACGAGCGTCGGTCCGGGCAGGCTCAACGCGACGCGCGGCAGGACCGCGACGCCGAGGCCGGCCGAGACGAGCGCGCGGACCGTGCCGAGATTCGTCGCGGAGATGGGCGCCCGCATCCGCATGCCGGTCTGCCGGGCCGCCTTCGCGACGAGCTCGCGGACGGTGGAGCCGGCGCCGAAGGAGACGAGCTCCTCCTCCTCCAGCTCTTTCCAGCGCACCGACACCCGCCCCGCGAGCCGGTGGCGAGGGCCGACCACGAGCACCAGCGGCTCGTCGTAGAGGCGCTCGATCGCGACCTGAGGTTCATCGAGATCGACCCGAAGCGAGGACGCGCCGTCGCCGCGTCCCAGGTGCACGAGCGCGAGGTCGAGCTGGCCGCGGGCGAGCAGATCGAGAAGCGGCCGCGAGTGCGCCTCGCGGAAGGACACGCGCAGGCCCGGATGGAGCCGGTGGAACCTCGCCAGGAGCTTCGCCACGCGTCCCTCCGTCAGCGACTGGAGCGCGGAGCCGAACCGCACGCGGCCGCCGCGCGCGCCGGCGAAGACGGCCATCTCCTCCGCCGCTCCCTCGGCCTCGAGCAGGATGCGGCGGGCGCGGAGGGCAAAGCGCGTCCCGGCCTCGGTCAACCCGCGCGTGCGCGCGCCGCGCTCGATCAGCGTCACGCCCATCTCCTTCTCGAGGGCGCGGATCTGTTGCGAGAGCGCCGGCTGCGCCACGCGGAGCCGCCGCGCCGCGACGGTGAAGCTCATCGCGTCGGCGACCGCGAGGAAATAGCGGAGATGGCGGAGCTCCATTGGCGATAATGATTGCTTATCGCTTTTATCAAATCAATATATTGGACTTCCTGCGATCCGCGTCGGCAGACTGGCCTCGACGGGACATCCATCCCGGAAGGAGGCTCCCATGACGGATCGAGGACAGGAGAAGGAAACGGCGATCACGCGCCGGACGGCGCTCAAGGGAGGCGCGGCGGCCGCTGGCGCGCTCGCGCTCGGAAAGTGGGCGGGAGCCCTGCCGCGCCCGGAGCCGGAGCGGCCGGCGCTCGTCGTCTTCTGGTTGAACGGCGGGCCGGCCGGCCTCTTCAACAGCGCGAGCTCGTTTCTCGCGAAGGGCTCGTTCGGCGTGACGGAGAGCAACGTCCTCAAGCTCGGCAACGACCTCTACGTGGACACGGGCTCGTTTGGCGCGCTGCCCGCCGCGGCGCGGGAGCACATGGCGTCGATCAACTTCCGGCACGGCATCCTTCGCCCGCACGAGCACGCGCGCGCAGCCGTGCTCGAGTCGGGCCCGCGCAGCCAGCTCCTGCGCCTGGCCGCCGTCATGCCGGAAGCTCCGATCCGCTGCGCCGTCGTCAACAGCCTCGGCCTGCCGGTCGGGGTCGCCGACAACCCGCCGGCGGAAGGGGGCGTCGCGCTCGAGCGCGTTCTCGACATCGAGAAGATCTCGGAGCGGCTCGACGCGGCCGAGCGCGACGACGTGCGCGCCGCGTACGGGATGGCGCGCGGGCGCACGGCCGTGTCCGACCAGGTCTCGACCTTCGCCTGCGTCGAGATGCTCCTCCGCGCCGGCGCGAGCGTCGTCTTCGCGCAGCCCGCGTTCACGGGACGGCCCGATCGCCAGTTCGACACGCACGAGGACAACGCCGGCGTCGAATCGCGCAGGGTCATGGCGCCCATCACGCCGTCGCTCTCGACGTTCCTCGGCCGGACGCTCGCGCTGCCCGGGCGAAACGTCGTGACGCTCCTGGTCGGCGAGTTCAGCCGCACGATTCCGAAGTCCGATCACGAGCCCGGCGGCACCGCGACCGTCATCGGCAAGCACGTCCGGACCGGCACGGCCGGGCCGCAGCGCCCCGACGGCTCGCCGCCGCTCGACGCTCCGCCGCCGGAAGCGCTGTGGGCCTACGCCGCCGCGGCCCTGCGGCTTCCGGCCGCGCCGTTCGGGCGAAATCCCAATCCGGAGCTGATCAAGCAGGTTTGAGGTATCAGGTGTCCGGTTCCAGGTTCAGCTCCGCTCCACCTGACACCTGACACCCGACACGCGCATTTCCCCTAGCACCTACAACCTGAAACCTCGGCCTGAGACCCATGTCCGAAAATGGCCGGATTCGAGGCCGCAGGAGCGATACGCTGGGTACATGGACGCCCTCAACGCCAAGATTTGCGACCGGGCGCGGCTCGCGCGCGATGCGCGGTTTGACGGGCGGTTCTTCATCGGCGTCGTCTCGACGGGGATCTACTGCCGGCCGATCTGTCCCTCGCCGACCGCGCGGCGCGAGAACGTCCGGTACTTTCAGACGGCTGGCGAAGCCGTCGCGGCGGGGTTCCGGCCGTGCCTGCGCTGCCGGCCGGAGACGGCGCCAGGCACGCCCGCCTGGAACGGCACGTCTACGACGGTCAGCCGCGCCCTGCGCCTGATCACGGAGGGAGCGCTTCAGGCGGAGAACGTGTCCGGCCTGGCGCGGCGCCTGGGCGTCAGCTCCCGGCATCTGAACCGGCTCTTCCACGCGCACCTGGGCTCCTCTCCCGTCGCGGTCGCGCGGGCGTGGCGGCTGCATTTCGCCAAGCAGCTCATCAGCGACACGGACCTGCCAATGTTCCGAGTCGCGCTCGCGTCCGGGTTCCGAAGCGTGCGCCGCTTCAACGACTCGATTCGAAGCCTCTACGGGCGGACTCCGTCGCAGTTGCGGCGCATGCAGCCGGTCGCGCTCCGCGCACGGCCCGACGAGTACGTCTTCCGCCTTCCCTACCGTCCTCCCTACGACTGGGAATCGCTCCTCGCGTTTCTCGCGGCGCGCACGATCCCGGGCGTGGAGGAGGTCGCCGGGGGTGTCTACCGGCGGACGTTCTCGCTCGACGGGCGGCACGGCATCCTGGAGGTCCGGCACGACGAGAGCGTCCGGGCGCTCGAGGCGCGCATCCGTTTCTGCGAGCCCCTCTCGCTCCTGCCGATCGTGACGCGGTTGCGCGCGCTGTTCGATCTCGCGGCGGACACGTCGGTCATCGCGCAGCACTTTCGCCGCGACCTGCTGCTGGGTCGGCTCGTCCGCAGGTACCCCGGCCTGCGGGTCCCGGGCGCGTGGGACGGGTTCGAGCTCGCGGTCCGCGCGATTCTCGGCCAGCAGGTCTCGGTCGCGGCCGCGTCCACGCTCGCGGGGCGGATCGCGGGCCGGTTCGGAGAGAGCCTCTCTGTCGCCGACGAGGGCGGACTCACGACGGTGTTTCCGGCGGCCGAGGCGATGGCAGAAGTCACGCTGGCCGGAATGCCGCGGGCGCGGGCGCGGGCGATCCGCTCGCTCGCGCGAGCCGTCGCCTCCGGCTCGCTCACGTTCTCGCCTTCCGGCGCGGACGAGGCGACGCTCGGGGAACTGGCGCGCATCGGAGGCGTCGGCGAGTGGACGGCGCAATACATCGCGATGCGCGCGCTGCGCCAGCCGGACGCCTTCCCGGTCAACGACCTCGTCCTGCTCAAGACCGCCGGCCGCGGGCGCCCTCTGACCGCGGCGGCGCTCTCCAGGCGCGCCGAGCAGTGGCGGCCGTGGCGCGCCTATGCGGCGCTCTACCTCTGGCGCGCGGCGGCGGACATCGCCCGCGAGCGCGCCGCGGCCACGGCCCGTTCCACCGCCGGCCCGCCGTCAACCGCGCGCCTGGCGTAGAGCCGAAAGCGATGCGCTACTGCGTGGTTCCGACGCCGATTGGCCGGCTCCTGATCGCCGGCGACGAAGAAGGGCTGCGCCGGATCTCCTTCCAGGACGGGCTCCATCCGATGAAGCCCGACGCGGATTGGGAGCGCGCCGATGCGCCGTTCCGAAAGGCGATCGCCCAATTGAAAGCTTACTTCGGGGGAGAGCTGCGCCGCTTCGACCTTGCGCTGGCACCGGAGGGAACTCCGTTTCAGCGGGAAGTGTGGTCCGCGTTGACGACCATCGCGTACGGCAAGACGGTGACCTACGGCGAGCTCGCCCACCGGCTCGGCCGGTCGAACGCGTTCAGAGCCGTGGGAGCGGCCAACGGACAGAACCCCGTTCCCATCGTGATTCCGTGCCACAGGGTCATCGGCGCGGACGGCTCGCTAACGGGCTTCGGAGGGGGGCTCGACATCAAGCGCCGGCTCCTCGAGTTGGAGACGCGCGACCTCTTTTCGTGATTTCTCCGCAATCGGCTCTGCGCTGAGTTCCTATCCTTTGCCGCTCGTCCCGGCCTGTGCGCCCAGCTGTTCCGGCGACGCGCTCCGCCGGAGCACCCAGGTCGTCATGCACCGGCGGTCCTGCACGATCGTCGTTTTAAGCGGATCGATCAGGAGAGCGCCGAGTTCTTCTGTCAGCCGCAGCAGATACGCCTCGTCGACGAGAAAGCGCTCGGTGCCGTCGGGAAGGCGGAAGCGCCGTCCGCCGAGCGGAGAGAAGCGGTGCTCCATGCCGATCGTGGACGCGAGCCGGCAAAAGAACAGGCCGTTCGGCTTGACGAGGCGCCAGCTCCCTTGCAACATCGCCCGGAAATGCGTCTCGTCGCCGGCGAAGTGGAGCACGGCGCTGCTCACCACGACATCCGCACAGCCGTCCGGAAAGCTGCTCGATTCGATGCTCTCCGCCCGGAAGTTCGAGGCGGACAGCCGGGGAGCCCGGCGGGCGGCGAAGGCCTCACGTGATCGATCGCTGCCGGGTCGGGATCGACCGCGCACACCTCGTAGCCCTGGTCCAGGAAGAAGACGAGGTTGCGTCCCCGGCCGCACCCCGCGTCGAAGATCTTCATGCCCGGAGCGATTCTTCCCCGCAGGATCTGGTCGAAGAGATAGATGTCGATCTGTCCGAAGAGCGAGGAGAGGTCGATCATGGAGGATCCGGGCTCCCGACAAATCCTACATTCCGAATCGTCGTAGGATGTGCCGAATGGTAACCAAGGCGCGGGCCCGTCCGAAGAAGACCACTGCGAGGCTGAAGACGCAGCCCAACGACGCGAGCGTCACCACGTTTCTCAATGGAATCGCCGACGAACAGCGCCGTAAGGATGCCTTCGCGGTTCTCGCGATGGTGAAGAAGATCACGAAGGCGGAGCCGAAGATGTGGGGAAGCGCGATGGTCGGCTTCGGGCAGTGTCATTACGAGTACGCGAGCGGCCGCGGCGGAGACTGGTTCCTCGCCGGCTTCTCTCCCCGCAAGGCCGCTCTCGTTCTCTACCTCATGACCGGCATCGAGCCGCACCGCGCCCGCCTGAAGTCTCTCGGTAAGCACAAGACCGGCAAGGGCTGCCTCTACATCCCGATCCTTGAAGACGTCGACCAGGCGACCCTCGCCGCCATCATCGAGGAATCCGTAGCCAGCGTGAGGTCCCGCCTACTCTAGGCGTTCGACCTCAGGCCCTGGACTTCTTCACATACCCCGGTCCGCGCAGCGCGCGCCCCGGCGTCTTGCCCGTCAGCTTGCCGTCGTCCACGACGAGCACGCCGTTGACGGCGACATAGCGAAAGCCGTCGCTGTAGCGGTTGGGGGTCTCGAACGTCGCGTTCGACCGCACAGTCTGCGGGTCGAAGACGGCGAGGTCGGCCGCGAACCCGGGCTTGACGAGGCCGCGGTCGGAGAGTCCCGCCGCTTCGGCCGCGAACGACGTCATCTTTCTCACGGCTTCCTCCAGGCGCAGGACCTTCTCCTCCCGCACGTAGTAGCCGAGGATGCGCGCGGCCGAGCCCCAGCCGCGCGGGTGCGAGGTCTCGTGCGAGAGCGGCCCGTCGGTCGCCTTGGCGGGGGAGTCGGTGCCGAAGGAGACCAGCGGGCTCGCCAGCGCCGCGCGCACGTCCTTCTCGTCCATGATCGCGATGATGCAGCCGGCGTTGGCGCGGTCGGCGAGCACGATGTCGATCGCGACGTCGCGCGGGTCCTTCTTCTCCTCGGCGGCGATCGCGGCGATCGTCTTGCCTTCGTACTTCTTCAACTTCGGATCGAGGACCTCGGCCACCATCACGCCGTCCGCGCCGCCGGAGCCGAGCCACTGGTTCTCCCACTCGGCCGTGTCCTTCGCCATGTCGGCCTTCACGCGCTCGCGCGTGGCGGGATCGGCGAGCCGCTTCAGGAGCGCCTCCCGCCCTCCCTCGCGCACCCACGGCGGCAGGCAGGCGTCCAGGCCGTTGGAGGCGCGGTTCCACGGGTACTGGTTGGCCGCGACGTCGAGGCCTTGCGCGCGGGCGGCCTCGATCGCGGCGAGGATCTCCGGCATCCGCCCGAAGTTCGGTTTGTACGCGGTCTTCAGGTGCCAGATCTGCGTCCGGATCTTCGCCTCCCGCGCGATCGTGAACACTTCCTCGAGCGACGCCGTCAGGCGGTTGGACTCGGACCGCTGGTGAGTGAAGTACGCGCCGCCGTACCGCGCGGCGACCTTCGCGAGCGCGACGAGCTCCGCCGTCGAGGAGTAGATGTTGGGGATGTACTGAAGGGAGGAGGAGACGCCGAGCGCGCCCTCCCGCATCGCCTGGTCCACCATCGACTCCATCCGGGCGAGCTCCGCGGGCGTGGCCGGCCGGTTCTCGCGGCCGATGACCATCGCGCGAACGCTCCCGGAGCCGATGAACGTCCCGAGGTTGATGGCGGTCCCGCGCCGCTCGAGCGTCGCGAAGTACTGGTCGAGCGTGCGCCAGTCGGGGCGCACGCCGTACTTCTTGTAGAGGTCCTCGTTCTCGGCGATGAGCTTCTCGTCGATCGGCGCGATCGAGTCCCCTTCGCCCGTGACTTCCGTCGTGATGCCTTGCGTGATCTTGGACGCGGCGCGGGGATCGACGAGGACGTTGTATTCCGACTGCCCGAGCAAGTCGATGAATCCGGGCGCGACGACGAGACCCGACGCGTCGATCGTGCGGTTGGCCGGCGCACCCGCGAGCTTGCCCACCGCCGCGATCGTTCCGCCGCGCACGCCGACGTCGGCCGCGAACCACGGGGCACCGGTGCCGTCCACGACGCGTGCGTTGACGAAGACGGTGTCGTAGGGAGCGGGCTTCTTCGGGGCCGGCGCGGCCGCGCAAAGGCAGAGAGCGACGGCGAGAACGGCGAGCTTTTTCATGGCGTCAGTCTATGATCGTTTCGTGGTTCTCTCACACGGCCCAAAAAGGGTCCGATGAGCTCCCCGCCGGGAGCGCGCGCCTGCGACCTCCTCGAAAAGCTGGTCGCGATTCCCTCGATGACCGGCGCGGAGAGGCCGGTGCTCGTTTTCCTGGAAGAGCGCTTTCGCTCGGCGGGACTGGACGTCGAGAAACAGAGGGTCTCCGCCGGACGCCGCAACCTTTTCGTCCACCGCGGTCCCGCGGCCGCGGCGGACGTCGTCTTCATGACCCATGCGGACACAGTGCCGCCGTTCTTCCCTCCGCGGCGGGAGAACGGTGTGCTCATCGCGCGGGGCGCCTGCGACGCCAAGGGGAGCCTCGCCGCGCAGGCGGTCGCGTTCGAGGACCTCGCCGCGGAGGGCGCGGCCGTCGGCCTTCTCATCCTCGTGGGAGAGGAGCGGGGCTCCGACGGGGCTCTCGCGGCCAACCGCGAGCCGCGCGCAAGCCGGTACCTGGTCTGCGGCGAGCCCACGGGAAACCGCTTCGTCGCGGGGTCGAAGGGGTGTCTGCGGATCCGGGCCGAGGCGCGCGGCGTCGCCGGACACTCCTCGGTCCCGGGAAGTGGCCGCTCCGCGGTCCTGCCGCTCCTCGATTTTCTGGCGGAGTTGCGAGCCGCTGCGCTGCCGGCCCATCCGCTCTTCGGCGACACGACCATGAACATCGGCGTGCTCGAGGCGGGTTCGGCGCCCAACGTGATCGCCGACAGCGCGCGCGCGGAAGTCCTCTTCCGGACCGGCGAGCCCGCCGAGTCTCTGCTCTCGAGGATCCGCCCCGCCGCCGCCGGACGCGTCGAGCTCGAGACCCCTTACCGCTCCGACCCGATCCTCTTCCGAGTTCCCAGGGGCCGTCTCGACGGAGAGATCGTCTCCTTCGCGTGCGACCTCCCGCTGCTGCCGGCCTGGGGAGAGCCGATCCTCGTCGGTCCCGGCTCGATCCTCGACGCGCACACCGCGGAAGAGAAAGTCGCGCTGTCCGAGATCGAGAACGCAGTCGGTATCTATAAGACGCTTGCACAAGGACTTCTGGCGGAGGGAGACGCTTACCTCGAACCAAGAATCGGGTGATCTGCGATCGGGTGATCTTGCGATTGGTGCCCAAGATCGCCCGATGGCCCGATCACCCGATCACCCGATTCATTCTGTTCACCTACCGTTCACTTGCGGCAAGATACTGTCGGTGCGAAAGGAGAGGACCCATGAACAGAATCGGGCTTGTTTCCGTTCTGGCCGTGGCTCTGGCGGCCCCCCTCTCCGGCGATTCTCCGAACAAGGCCAAGACGCACGGGTACGCGTTGTCCGGCACGATCACGAGCGTGGACGAAGGCAACAAGAGCTTCGTGGTCAAGAACGCCGCTGGCAAGACTACGTCGTTGGTCTGGACGAACGCGACGACTGTCGTCGGAGGCCAGCTCAAGGCAGGCTCCAGCGTGACGCTTCGCTACTTGAACAAGGACGGAAAACACATCGCGATGACGGTGAGCGTCGGGGAAGCGGTTGCCCAGAAGACGCCGGCGCCCTCGCCGCCCGCCACTCCGCTGAACCGTTAGGAGGTTCCTCCCGAGCCACTCGAGTCTGACTGCGGGAGGACCGCTCGGAAGATCGTTCCGCCGCCCGGACGCTCGGCGATGTCCACGCGGCCCTGGTGGGCGCGCGCGACCTGGTCCACGATCGCCAGTCCGAGGCCGGACCCCTCGGGATTGCGCGCCCGCGCGGGCGCTCAGCCGCACGAAGCGCTCGAAAATGCGCGACCGCTCCTCCGGCGCGATGCCCGGGCCCCGGTCGCGGACCTCGAGGAAGCCAGGCTCTCCGGCTCCCGCGCCCACTTCGACCTCGACCGTCGTGCCGGGCTCGGTGTAGAGCACCGCGTTGGAGACGAGGTTCGAGACGACGCCGCATGAGGCCCCCGCGGTCCCCCGTCACCCAGGCCGGGCCGTCCGCGAGTGAAGCAGGCAGCGAACGCGGCGAGACGCGCCGAGCGGCGCGGTCGCGTCCACGGCCTCCGCCGCGATGGACGCGAGATCGGTCTTGTCGCGTCGCGGGGTCGGGGAGCGCGCCGTCGCCGCGCGCGAGGTGGAGGAGGCTGTCCACCTCGCGCGCGAGGCCCCGGGCGACCCGCTCGATCGTCTGAGGGACTCGTCGCGTTCTCTGCGGAGGACGCCTCGGCGCGGAGCGCCTCCTGCGCCTCGCCGACGAGGACGGCGGTCGGCGTCTTCAACTCGTGCGCCGCGTCCGCGATCAGGCGCTGCTGCGCGCGGAACGCGCGCTCCAGCCGCTCGAGCAGCGAGTTGATGACGGCGGCGAGCCGGCGGAACTCCTCGCCGCGCCGGGATCGCGCACGCGCCGGAGAGGTCCGTCGCCTCGACCTCCTCGGCGAGGCGCGTGACCTCCTCGACCGGCCGCATGGCCCGCGTCACGGCGCAGGCGAGGATCGCCGCCGTCCCGAGGAACCCGAGGATCGACGAATCCGGCGAGCGCCCGGTCGAGCCGCCGGAGCGTGCGCAGGTTCGGCCCGATCCACCGGAAGAGGACGAGGGTCGCGCCCCGCGCCTTCCGCTGAGAGGCGCGTGACGAGAAAGCGGCAGCTGCGCCCCTGCCCGCTGTACGGCTCGACCGCCGTGTAGGGGACCTCCGGGCGGTCCTCGGTACGGCGCGATGCCTCCCGGGCAGCGCCCGCTTCAACAGGTTGCCGGAGGCCGCGGCGGGCCGTCGCCCTGAAAGAGGATCGCGGAGTGGTTGGCGAGGCGGAACTCGAACGCGTTGGCCTCGAGCCCCGCCCGCAGCGTGTCGCGCTTGGACTCCATCGAGCCCCTCGAGCTCGAAGCTCGAGCCGAGCGCCACCGCGAGCGTGTAGAGCTCCTCGTCGATGTCGGCGAAGGTCTTGCTCGCGGATGAGCGAGCGGGTGCCGAGCGCGAGCAGGCAGAGGAAGAGCGCGGAGAGGAGCGCGCCGGAGAGCGCGAGGCGCGCGCGGGCCTTCTCGAGATGAAGGAACCCGAGCGGGCGCCTAGCGTCTTCTCCGCACCGGGAGCGTCATCGCAGCCGGTAGCCCATGCCCGCGCACGGTCTCGATGCGCGAGGGCCGCCCGGGGAGTCGATCTTCCTGCGCAGGCGCGCGATCAGGACGTCGATCGTGTTGCTACATCGGCTCCTCCCGCTCGCCCCAGGCCTGCTTCCAGGATCTCCTCGCGCGAGACCACGCGCGCCGGGCGCGCTGGAGCAGCGTCTCCAGGATCGCGAACTCCCGCGCCGTCAGGACGAGCAGCTCCCGCGCCGCGCCAGGCGAGCCCGGCGGCCGGATCGAGCGTCAGGTTCGCCGCAGTCGAGCTCGGCTGCGGCGGGCCGGCGCTCGTTGCGGCGCAGGAGCGCCCGGGCGCGCGCCGCGAGAACCGTCCAGGTCGAACGGCTTTCCGAGATAGTCGTCGGCGCCCTACCGAGAGCCCTTCGACGGTGACTCGGAATCGTCCCGGCGCCGTCAGCATCAGGATCGAGTTGGCGAAGCCCTCGCCCGCGGGCGCGCCGGCAGACGTCCAGGCCGTCTCCGTCCGGCAGCCGGCGGTCGAGCACGAGCAGGTCGTAGTCGTGGAGCTCGACGAGCTCCTCCGCTTCCTCGATGCGCGACGCCTCGTCGCAGGCGAGTCCCACCCGCGTCAGGGTCCGCACGACGAGCGACCGCAGCCGCAGGTCGTCCTCGAGCACGAGCGCTCTCACCGAGAAGTATGCAGTTATCGGTCGTCAGTTGTCAGTTATCAGTTGTCAGTCTCGTCGGCCTGAATCTGAAACTGAAGACTGATTACTGAAAACGACAACTGTCAGAAGAGGAACATGCCGGCGGCGGCGCCGAACATCAGGAGGGCGGTCAGGGCCGACGGCGACGCGGCCGAGCGAGCGGGCTGCGGCTGCCCCTCCATGAGCTTGCCGGTCGCGAGGCGACGATCAGGATGCCGACGAGCAGAAACGGGGCGAGCAGGCCGTTGACGACGGCGCGACCAGTAGAGCGCCTGGACCGGGTTGACGTTCGAGGAAATCGAGCGCGATGCCCGCCGCCGTCGAGAAGAGGACGACGCCGTAGAAGCGCGCGCGCCGCAGAGCTTCTGGTCGAGCCCCTGGCGCCAGCCGAAGGTCTCGGCGAAGGCGTAGGCGGCCGAGCCCGAGAGCGTCGGGATCGCGAGGATCCCGACGCCGATCAGGCCGACCGTGTAGAGAAGCTCGGCGAACCGTCCCGGCGAGCGGACGCAGAGCTTGCGGCCACCTGGCGGGACGTCTCGACGTCGCGTCACGCCGTGGCGGTGGAGAGTCATCGCGGTCGTCAGGATGATGAAGAACATCACCAGGTTGGAGAAGAAGGTCCCCGTCCCGACGTCGAGCCGGCGGTCGACGATCTCCCGCGGCGTCGCGCCGACCCGGCGCCGCAGCATCCGGCGCCCCATGGCCTTCTCCTCCTCGACTTCCTGGGAGGCCTGCCAGAAGAAGAGGTACGGAGAGATCGTCGTGCCGAGGATCGCGACCAGCGTCCCCCAGGCCTCCTGGCCGGCGGGATCGACGGGACGAACGCGTCGCTGAGGACCTGCCCCCAGTCGGGCCCGACGTCAATGCGCCGTGATGACGTAGGCGAAGAGCACGAGAGCGAGCCACTTCAGCACGCGCGCGATCTGGTAGTAAGGAAGCCGGATCGTCGCCCAGGCGATGCCGACGCCGAAGAACACGACGAAATAATGCGAGTCGACGCCCGGAGAGCATCTCGGCCGCGTCGGCCATGCCCGCCAGGTCCGCGGCGATGTTGATCGTGTTGGCGACGAGCAGCGCGACCGAGACGACGACGAGGCTCCACCGCGGGAACTTCTTGCGCAGCGCGCCGGCGAGCCCCATGCCCGTGACCATCCCGATGCGGGCGCACGTGGTCTGGACCGCGGCCATGAGCGGCCACGTCAGCAGAGCGGTCCAGAGCAGCTGCGGTCCCGTACCGCGCCCCCGCGATCGAGTACGTCGCGATTCCGGAAGGGTCGTCGTCGGCCGCCCCGGTGATGACCCCCGGGCCCAGGACCGACAGGAAGCGGCGCAGGGGACCCGGCCGGGGCGGAGCCTTCTTTGTCTGGCTCTTCTTCATGCCCGCGAGGGCCTTAGCACAAAGAGTGCCCGGTCAACGGCCACGCCGCTGGTAGGATTCCCCGGAGATACAGATGCGACTCTTCAAGAAGATCCTGGTCGCCGCGGTCCTCCTTCTCGCCGCCGCCGTCGTCGTCATCGCCTGGAAGATCGGGCCGCGCAACGTCATCGGCATGTTGCGGTACGACCAGCGGAAGGAAGGGAGTCTCAAGGTCGGCGACCGCGCCCCGGACGTCGCGCTCGTCTCGCTCGACGGCAGGACGCCGGTGCGCCTCTCCGAGCGCGCGGCCGGCAGGCCGTTGATCCTCGTCTTCGGCAGCTACACCTGACCCCCCTTCCGGCGCGCGGTCGCGCGCGTCGAGAAGATGTATGAGCGGTACGGGGACCGCGTCGGCTTCCTGACCGTCTACATCAAGGAGGCGCATCCGCTGGACGAGTGGCAGATGGACTCCAACGTGAAGGAGAGCGTCTGTTACCCGCAGCCGACGACGCTCGCGCAGCGTGTCGCGATCGCCAACGATTTCATCACGCGCTTTTCCTATCGCGTCCCGCTCGCCGTGGACGGCATCGAGAACCCGGCCAACGCCGTCTACGCGGGATGGCCCGAGCGCTTCTACATCGTGGACGAGAAGGGCGTGATCGTCTACAAGGGCAAGCCCGGCCCCTTCGGCTACCACCCGGAAGAGGTCGAAGCCTGGCTCGCGCAGCACTATCCCGGGGAGAAAACCGCGCTGCGCCAGTAGTGCGAATGTGACGCTTTCGCCGGGAACACGGCTGGGCTCCTACGAGGTCATCGCTCCGATCGGAGCGGGCGGGATGGGCGAGGTGTACCGCGCCCGCGACGCGCGTCTCTCCCGCGACGTCGCGCTGAAGGTGCTTCCCGAAGAGGTCTCGGTGGACCGGGACCGCCTCGCTCGCTTCGAGCAGGAGGCGCGATCGGCCTCCGCTCTGAACCACCCCAACATCGTGACGATCTACGAGGTCGGGCAATCCGGCGCGACCTCGCTACATCGCCATGGAGCTCGTGGAAGGCAAGACGCTTCGGGATCTGGTCGCCTCCGGACCGCTGCCGATCCGGCGCGTCCTCGCGATCGGCGCGCAGGCGGCCGAAGGGCTCGCCAAGGCCCACGCCGCCGGCATCGTGCACCGCGACCTGAAACCCGAGAACCTGATGGTCTCCAGGGACGGCTACCTCAAGATCCTGGACTTCGGGCTCTCCAAGCTCGCGACGCCCGAATCCGGTGGCAGCATCGGCGATGCCGACACTGGCCCGCCCCGAGACGCAGCCGGGCACGGTGCTGGGCACGGTCGGCTACATGTCGCCCGAGCAGGCGAGCGGCGAGTCCGTGGACTACCGATCCGACCAGTTCTCTCTGGGCTCCATCCTCTACGAGGCCGTCTCGGGGAACAAGGCCTTCCAGAGAAAGACCGCGGCCGAAACGATGTCGGCCATCATCCGCGAAGATCCCGAGCCGCTCGGCAAGACTCGGCCCGAGACCCCGCCGCCGCTGCGCTGGATCGTCGAGCGGTGCCTCGCCAAGGACCCGGAGGAGCGCTACGCCTCGACCCGCGACCTGGCTCGTGACCTCGCGGGCGTGCGGGACCACATCTCCGAGATCTCCGGCGCTGTCGAGGGTCTCGTCGCCGCGCCGGTGCCGACGAGACGCCGCGTTGCGCCGCTTCTGCTTGCCGCGGGAATTCTCGCCGCCGGCATCGCCGCCGGCGCTCTGGTCATGAAGAGTCTGTCCAGGCCGCCGGCTCGGACCCCGTCGTTTCACCGGCTCACCTTTCGCCGCGGTGAAATCGCCAATGCGCGGTTCGCTCCGGACGGTCAGACGATCGTCTATGGCGCGCACTGGGCCGGGGAACCCCGACGGTTGTACCTGACGCGTTCGGACAGCCCCGAGTCGCGGTCTTTCGATTTTCCGCTCGCCGACATCCTCGCGATCTCCTCTTCGGGGGAAATGGCGATCCTGCTCGGGAGCACACCGGCTGGAATTCTCGCCCGCGCTCCGCTGACCGGCGGAGCCGCCCGGGAAGTCCTCGAAGGAGTTCCCTATGCGGGCGCGGACTGGGCTCCGGACGGGAAAACCCTCGTCATCGCGCACGAGGTGGCCAATCGTACCCGGCTGGAATACCCGATCGGGAAGGTGGTCGTGGAGTCGAAAGGAGAAGACTCTTTCTCTCCCCGGTTCTCACCTCGAGGAGATCAGATCGCCTTCTACCAGGAGGACGACTCGGGCAACGCCTCCCTGGCCGTTGTCAAGACCTCGGGGAAGGAGAAACGGACGCTGTCGAGCGGACTGAACGACCTCACCGGCGAGCCGTGTTGGACGCCGGACGGCCGGGAGATCTGGATCACCATGGCACAGCAGTTCGGCGAGAGTCCTGCCCTCTACGCGGTTGACCTCGCGGGAAAGCGCCGGCTCGTCGCGCGCGCGCCGGGAACGCTCGAGCTGGACGATATTTCCCGCGAAGGCCGCGTGCTGGCGGCTCACCACACGATCGTTCAGATCTTAAACGGGCTCATCGCGGGCGAGGAGAAGGAGCGCGATCTCTCCTGGCTCGACGGGTCCGTCCCCGCGGACCTCTCGGCGGACGGGAAGACGCTCGTGTTCACGGAGAGCGCGGAGGGAAGCGGAGGCAGACCCGCGGTCTATCTGCGCCGGACCGACGGCTCGCCCGCCCTGCGCCTGGGAGAGGGCTGGGCGATCGCGCTTTCTCCTGATGGCAAGTCCGTTTTGGCCTCCGTCCGCTCGACCGATGGAAGAGCGGAGCACCTCGTCCTTCTGCCGACCGGGGCCGGCGAAACGAGGACGCTCAACAATGATGGCCTTGAGAGTTTTGGAGGGGGAGGCGGCTGGCTCCCCGACGGAAAGAGGATTGTCTTCGCGGCGAGTGAGAGAGGCCATAGCTCTCGCATCTATGTTCAGGACATCGAGAAGGGCGCCGCGCAGCCGATCACGCCGGAGCAGCGGAGGATACCGCCCGCGACGACCCCGGTCTCGCCCGATGGAAAGCTCGTCATCGGAATGCTTTCGCCCGGGAAGGCTTTGCTCTACCCCATCGAGGGAGGAGAGCCGATCCCCCTCGCGGGGCTGGAAGAGGGGGAAATCCCGGTCCAGTGGAGCTCCGATGGGCGTTTCCTCTACATCCACAAGCGCGGAGGGCTCCCCGACAAAGTCTGGCTGCTCGATCCCTCGAGCGGGTCCCGGCGCCCCTGGCGCGAGATCTCCCCGCCGGAGTTGGCGACCAGTATCCGGCGACTCCTGATCACGCGGGACGGTAAGTCGTACATCTACGGCACGCAGCACGTTCTTGCCGAGCTGTACCTGATCGAGGGGCTCCGGTAGAGATCGGGAGAGTTTCGTAATCCGTGTCGCCGCGTCACCCTCTTCCCCAGCCTTCCCGGAATTCGTTGCGGCGCTTCCAGACGTAGAGGAGGATCGCGACGTTGACGGCAAGGATCAGGTAGCGGCGCAATCCCGACGGACGGCGGAAGATCTCGAAGATTTCGAGCGGGATGCCGAGCGCAGTCAGAACGATCGTGAAGTAAGTGGACCACCAGATGCGCGCCGTCAGGAGGGTCGCCTCGGTTCCGAAGACGGCGGCGACGAAGAGAGAGGCGACTCCGATCCCGATCGCCCAGCCGGGCGTCAGGTGCGAGACGGCCTTCACGAGCTCGTTTTCCGGAGAGGATCGAAAGAAGCGGGCGACCTCTTCCGCCGTGGGGAACGGATGCGCCCTCGAGAGGCTCAGGGCGGCGATCCCGACGAGCAGAAAGACCACCGCCTTGAAGTACTTGAAGGCGATGATCGCGAGGAATCCCCCTGAAAGTTCCTTCTGGCGCATCGTCTGTTTCCGATTTCCCGCTTGATCCTACAGGGGAATTGATTCATTGACTCATAGACTCATTGATCCAGTCGAGCCATGGAATCGGTGATCCGCCGAAATGAACCAATGACTTAATGAGCCAATGATTCAATCGCCTGTGATCAGATGAGCGCTCGATCGGAGGCCGCGTGATTACGCTCGTTGTCGCAGTCTGGCTTGCCGCGGAGCGGCCGGTCCTCGTCTACCGTCCCGCGCACGAGGAGCTGAAGTACACGTTCGGAGGAGCGGCGCCCGCGCGCCGCATCCAGCCGGGGACGCGCATCGTCTCCTGGAGCGAGGACTGTTACGACGGCGCGGTGACGAAGCCGGGCCAGATGCCGTCGAAGGTCCAGCTCCCCGGCCACGACAACCCGCAGACGGGCCCGTTCTACGTCGAGGGGGCGGAGCCGGGCGACACGCTCGCGATCACGATCGAGAAGCTCGAGCCGGCGCGCGATTACGGGATCTCCTCCTCGTTCGCGGGATTCGGGGCGTTGAACGGCACCGACCGCACGGCGATGCTCGGCGCCGACCTTCCCGAGACCGTCTGGTTCTACCAGGTGGACAAGGGCAAAGGCGTCGCGCGGACGCGCTCGCAGGACGGCAGGCACTCCTGGGAAGTCCCGCTCGCGCCGTTTCTCGGCTGTCTCGGCGTCGCGCCGGCGGGAGGCGAGGTGCGCTCGACGATCGTGCCGGACAATTTCGGCGGCAACATGGACTGCCCCGAGGTGCGCGCGGGCAACACGATTTATCTTGGCGTGAACGTGCCGGGCGCGCTCCTCTCCTTCGGCGACGGGCACTTCGCGATGGGAGAGGGGGAGATCATCGGCACCGCGATCGAAGGGGCGATGAACGTCGAGCTGACGGTGGACCTCGTCAAGAAGCGCTCGACGCCGTGGCCGCGGATCGAAAACGCGCAGTGGATGATGTCCGTCGGGGCGTCCCGGCCTCTCGAGGACGCGGCCCGGATCGCGTTCAAGGACATGGTCGCGTGGGTGCGCGAGAAGACCGGCCTCGCCGAGATGGACGCCTACGAGTTCGTCTCGCAGGCCGCGCGCGCGCCGATCGTCGAGATGGTGGACCCGCAGTACACCGTGCTCGTCAAGATCGAGAAGAGCCGGCTGCCGGCCCCCTCAAAATGAGAACGGAGGCAGGATGAAGACGCTCTCGTTCGCGCTGCTCCTTCTCGCGGCGGCGTCCCCGCCGACAACTCCTCCCGGCGCGGGCGACCTCGAGCGCTCCGTCGCGGCGATGGTAAAGATCAGCTTCTGCTCGAGCCCGAGCTTCTCGCCGGACGGGAAGCGCATCGCATTCGTTTCGAACATGACCGGCATTCCGCAGATCTTCGTCGTCCCGAGCGAGGGAGGCTGGCCGGAGCAGGTCACGGCGTTCGACGATCCGGTCGGGTTCGTCACCTGGTCTCCCGAGGGATCGTGGCTCGCGTTCTCCCTCGCGCCGGGCGGCGGAATGAACCAGCAGGTCTACCTCGCGCATCCCGACGGATCCGGCGTGAAGCGGTTGACCGACGGCGGCAAGGAGACCAACCAGCTCGACACGTGGAGCCGGAACGGCCGCATGCTCGCCCTGGGGTCGAACCGCCGCGACGGCGCCTCGATCGACGCCTACGTCTACGACACGGAATCCGGCCGGATGCGCCTGGCCGCGCAGAATCGCGGCGTCGGCAGCTTCCAGGACCTGTCGCGCGACGGCAAGAGCGCGCTGCTTTTCCGCCTCGTCAGCCGCGGCGACGACAACCTCTATCTCGTGGATCTCGCGACCTCGAAGGAGACTCTGTTAACGCCGCACGAGGGGCCCGGGAGCTTTAGCGGCCTCTTCTCTCGTGACGGACGGACCATTTACCTCGAGTCGAACAAGGACCGCGACCGCGTCGCGTTCTCGCGGACGAAGTCGGCCCGGACGGGAAGCCTGGCCCGATCGAGGTCCTCGCCGAGCGCCCGGACGCGGAGCTCGCCGACATGGAGATCGACGACGCCGGCGCGAAGGTCGCGCTTCTTTGGAACGCCGCGGGACGGAGCGAGCTCGAGATCCGCGACCTCGCCTCGTCGAAGAAGATCCCCCGTCCGAAGCTGCCGGCCGAGATCGTCGGCGGACTGAGTTCTCGAAGGACGGGCGCCTTCTCGCGATGTCGCTCTCGGGCGCCGCGACTCCCTCGGACATCTGGGTGTACGACCTCGGAGCGGACCGCTTCCGCCAGCTCACGCATAGCCCGCACGCCGGCGTCGATCTCGCGAAGCTCATCCGTCCGGAGCTCGTCCGCTTCCCCGCCCACGACGGGCTCGAGCTCTCGGGCTGGCTCTACCGGCCCCGCGGGAGCCGCCCCGTATCCGTCCGTCCTCTCCTTTCACGGCGGCCCGGAGGGGCAGGAGCGTTCCAGGCTTCAACGGCCACGTACCAGGCGCTTCTGGCGCAGCGGCATCGCCGTCTTCGCGCCGAACGTCCGCGGGCTCCTCCGGCTTCGGCAAGCAGTTCGTCAATCTCGACAACGGGGCGCTGCGGATGAACGGCGTCAAGGACATCGAGGCCTGCGTCGACGCGGTCGTGAAGTCGGGCGTCGCGGATCCCGAGGCGCATCGGCATCATGGGCGGCTCGTACGGCGGCTACATGGTGATGGCGGGGCTGACCGAGTACCCGAAGATCTTCGCCGCCGGCGCGGACCTCTTCGGCGTCGTCAACTTCGAGACGTTCTTCAGCACACCGAGCCGTGGATGGCGGCGATCTCGAAGATCGAGTACGGCGACCCGGAGACCGAGGCGCGACTGCTGCGCGACCTCTCGCCGATCCACAAGGTGGACCGCGTGACCGCGCCGACGATCGTGCTCCACGGCGCCAACGACACGAACGTGCCGGTCGTCGAGGCCGAGCAGGTCGTCGACAGCCTGAAGAAGCGCGGCGTTCCCGTCGAGTACGTCCTCTTCCCCGACGAGGGCCACGGCTTCCGAAAGACTCCCAACCGAGTCCGCGCCGCCGTCTCCCTCGTCCAGTGGTTCACGAAATACCTCGTTGAAGAACGGGGGTCGGAAGGCGGGAGGCGGTAGGCGGGAGGCGGTAGGCGGGAGGCGGTAGGCGGGAGGCGAAGGAAGAGCTAGGGCCGGATCAGGGCTTTGACGACGGCGAGTCGCTCCATGTCTTCGAGGGCTTGAGACGCCTCCGACAGTTTGTACTCGCGCGTAATCAGGTCGCGCCAGCGAAAA
>CAWFIK010000007.1:0-17618 GCA_963815865.1 uncultured Acidobacteriota bacterium | reverse complement strand
TGGAGCGGGTCCGCGCGCTCGCCAACGTCTCTCTCGAGCTTCTGGCGGGACTGAGCCTGATCGCCGTCGTCATCCTCGGCGGATTCCAGGTGATGGCGGGAAGGCTCGGCTGGCCGGAGCTGCTCGCGTTCCTCATGGCGGCGCGCGCGGCGCTGGGGCCGCTCAACAACATCAGCGCGGCCTACATGGAGATTCAGCGTTACGGAGCGAGCGTCGCGCACATCGACGCGCTGCTGTCCGAGCGGCCGGAGATCCGGGACCGGCCGGATGCGCGTCCGCTCGCCGCCGCGCCCGCGTCGATTCAGGCGCGCGGCCTCCACTTCGCGTTCGGCGGGACGCCTGTGCTCGAGGACCTCTCCTTCGAGGTGCGCGCGGGCGAGACGCTGGGGGTCGTCGGCCCTTCCGGATCGGGGAAGACGACGCTCCTCAATCTCCTCGCCCGCTTCTACGATCCCGCTTCCGGCGCGGTGCTCTTCGACGGCGAGGACCTGCGCTCCTTCCGGCTCGCGGACGTGCACGACAAGCTCGCGATCGTGACGCAGGACCCGTTCCTCTTCACGGCGACGATCCGCGACAACATTCGCTGCGGAAAGCCGGACGCGTCGGATCCGGAGGTCGAGGCCGCGGCGCGCGCGGCGGAGATCCACCAGGACATCCTGGCGATGCCTCACGGCTACGACACGATGGTGGGCCACGCGGGTCGAGCCCTGTCGCGGGGAGAATCCCAGCGCGTCAACATCGCCCGCGCGATCTTGAAGAACGCGCCGATCCTGCTCCTGGACGAGGCGACCTCGAGCCTCGACTCGCACTCCGAGGCGAAAGTGCAGCGGGCCGTCGACCGCCTCGTCGCGGGCCGCCTCTCGATCTCGGTCGCCCACCGCCTCTCGACGCTCCGCAACGCCTCGCGCATCCTGGTTCTGGAGAACGGCCGGATGGTCGGGCTGGGGACGCACGCGCAGCTCCTGGAACGGTGCCCGACCTACCGGCGCCTGTGGGACGCGCAGCGGGATTCGGCGCCCGAGCCCGCGCCGGAGGCGGAGCCCGTCTGGAAGGAGACGGAGGCCCCGGGTCGATGATCCACTTCGTCGTCCCGGCCGCTCGCGACAAGCTCTTCCGCGAATACCTCGAGCACTGGGGGCGGAGCCTCGCGGGGCGGCTCGCGATCCTGCATTACGAGGACCTGATCCGCCAGGCGAAGTGCGTGCGGGGCACTTACGTCCTGTCCACGCTCGACGAGCTCAATCCGGCGATGAGGCGCGTGATCGACGACCTTCACCGCCAGTTGGAGTCAGGCGGCGGCGTCCGGATCCTGAACCACCCGGGCCGGACGCTGCGGCGATACGACTTGCTCGCCGAGCTTCACCGTCGCGGTCTGAACGGATACCGAGCCGCGCGAGCCAGCGAAGATCTCTCCGGGCTTCGGTACCCGGTGTTCCTCCGGGCCGAGCGGGACCACGAGGGGGCGATCTCGCCGTTGCTCCAGTCCCCGGCCGCCGTCGAGGCGGGGATCGGGCGGGCGCTCGTCCAGGGCCACCGGCTGCGCGACCTGCTCGTCGTCGAGTTCTGCGCGACCGCGGATGAAAAAGGGTTCTACCGCAAGTACGCCGCGTTCGTCGTGGGCAATCGAGTCATCGCCCGCAGCATGAACTACGGAAGTGAGTGGATGCTCAAGTTCGGCGGAAACGCTTACTCGCGAGAGATGGTTCTCGAGGAGCGCGATTACGTCGTCTCGAACCCGCACGAGAAGCAGCTCGCCGAGATTTTCCGCGCCGGCGGGGCCGAGTACGGCCGCATCGATTACTCGCTCAAGGACGGCCGCGTGCAGACGTGGGAGATCAACCTGAACCCGACGATCGGCCGGGGCGCCCGCAAAACGGCCAGAGCGCCGGCGGAGCTCAACCCGATCCGGCAGGAGACGAAGGAGTGCTTCTACTCGCGGTTCAACGAAGCGTGGGAGTCGGTTGACCTCGCGCCGGACGGCGGTTCAGACGTCCCGATCCGCCTCGATCCTCGAAGCGTGGCCGCTGCGCTGTCGAGCCAGCGCCGCCGCGGGAGGCTTCTCGCGGGCGTGCGGGCGGTGCTGCGCCCCGTCAAGCCGCTCCTCTTGCCGAGGGCCGCTCCGGCGCTCCGATTGTTGAGCAGGCTGGCGCGCAAATCTTCCTCGCCAGGCTAACGCGATTCACCCCACAAGCGCCCGGAGAGGTGGCAGGCCCGGCGAAAGAGTGAGAAGCAACGTCCGGCCGGCGCTTCGGGGAGAGCTGCGCTGCCCGCCGCGAGCGCCGCCGCCGCGGGAAGAAGCGCGATGGCGGCGAGCCTGCGAAGAGGACGCTTCTGTGGAAGATGGCGCAGGAGAAACGCGCCCGGCCCGCGCGGAGAAACGACCGGCCGATTCTCCGCGCCGAAGAGGTCCAGTCCTGACAGGCGAGCCCAGCGCGCGCCGTCGTCTCCCTCCGAAAACGCGCGACGCCCTTCCCGGATGCAGCTTGTGGGATGCCGGTGCGCGACACACCAGCCGGGCTCGTAGCGAATCGTCACGCCATTGGCTTCGAGGAGCCGGCCGTAGACGCCGTCTCCCCCGCGCGCGAGCGCTTCCGGCAGGGGGATCTCCCGCGCGAGCGCCGTCCGGATGCCGAAGTTGCGCGTGTTGCAGAAGCGCCGGTATTCGAGCGCCGCGTGGCTCTCCACGTAACGCTCGTACTCGCGCTGGACGAACCGGGAGAGGCGCGACGTGTCGGCCGCCCGGGACGCGCCTTGAAGCGCCGCGGCGGCGTCGTTCGCGAAGAATCGGGCCGCGATCGAGATCCAGTCCGGAGGGCAAACGCAGTCGGAGTCGGTGAAGAGGAGCACGTCGCCCGAGGCCTGCGCGATGGCCGCGTTGCGGGCGGGGTACGGGCCCCGCGGCGGCAGCCGCAGCAGGCGGGCGGGAAGCCCGGGCGGGATCAGCGGCTCGCGACGCGATCCGTCCAGCGCTAGAAGAACTTCGAACTCGGGCGCGGCCGCCTGGAGCGCGAGCGAGGCGAGGAGATCGTCGATCCGGGGATCGTCGCGCACCGGAACGATGACCGAGATCTTCACGACGCTGGCGCCGCCGGCGGCCGGCCGATTCCCGTCCGTCTAGCGCGCCGCGCGGGGGCGCGAGAACAACCCGCGCAGAAAGGCCCCGCGGCAGAGCAGCTCCCAGCGCTCCTCCTCGCTCGCGCCGCCGCGAAGTCGGGCAACGGCGTACCGCGCTCCGTGCAGGAAGCCGATCGCGAGCGGCTGGAGAACCGTCCGCACCACCATGGACGGATGGAGTCGGATCGCGCGCCGCGAAGCGCGCCCGGCCACGCGCTGCCTCTCGAGAAACGCCTCGATAGAACCGTAGTGATGCCGGTGGCGGCAGACGGCATTCTCGCAGTAGATCACCGCGCGCCCGCGGCGGCGCCAACGGAACGCCAGCTCGGTGTCTTCGAAGGCGGCGGCCGGAAAGCCCTCGTCGAACGGATCCTCGCGGAACCAGCGCGTGGGCGCCGAAAAGTTCGCGCTGTATTGCTGCGTGTAGGGGACCGGCTCGCCGTGCACGAGCCCCTTGAAGTAGAACTGCGGCCCCTCCGGAGCGAGAAACCGCATCACGGGAGTCACAGGTTTCTCCGGGTCCCACTCGACCCGCCCCTGCACTCCCACGTCACGATCGTGCGCGGCTGCCAGATGCCGGGCGAGGAGGTCGGGAGCCGGAAACGTGTCATCGCCGATCAGAAGGACCCGCGGCGCGCGTGCCTCGCCGATCGCAAGGTTGCGCGCGGACGCCGGCCCCGAGCCCGGGAGGCGCACCGCGCGGACGGCGAACGGGTAACCGGAGACCGAGGAGAGAAACGCGGGAGTCCCGTCGGAGGAGCCGTCGTCGGCGATGACGACCTCGAAACTGTCCGGAGAAAGCGTCTGAACGGCGAGCGCGTCGAGCGCGAGGCGCAGGTTCTCGAGGCGGTCGCGTGTGGGGATGACGACCGTGAGAACAGGGACCGTCATCTCGGCGCGGAATCCTCGATCTCTCGCGGCGGGGCGGGATGCCGGTACATCGCCAGGATGTTCGCGTAGCGCTGCTTCCGTCGCGCCCCCGCGGCTCCCGGCTGGAGCGTTCCCTCCAGCCACCGCAGCCACGCGCCGATGAGAAGTGCGGCGCGGGTCCGGCGCTCTCCCGAGACGCCGTGGTGGCAGCGCGCGTAGAGCAGGAGTCCCTCGTGCAGCCACTGGTCGAGCCGGGCCCGCGAGACCGTCCGGCTGGCGAGCCCGCCCTGGTGCACGGCCACCGACGCCGGCTCGAAGCGGACGTGCCATCCCCGGGCGCGGAGCCTCTCGAAGAGATCCGATTCCTCCGCATAGAGGAAGAAGCGCTCGTCAAAACCTCCGACCTCTTCAAACGCGCTGCGGCGCACGAGGACCAGGGCCCCGAGCAGCGTCTCCACGTCCCGCCCCCGGTCGTGCCGGATCCGCGCCGTGTGGTGGCCGTGGAAGAGCGCGAGCCGCGGAACCAACCGCGGCAGGAAGAGGTTTTCGGCAAGGACCCTCCACGGAGTCGGCGCGCGCCCGATCGACGGGACCGGCTGCCCGGCCGCGTTGCGGAACTTCGGTCCGACGGCCGCGGCGCGCGGCTCCCGTTTCAGCGCGGCGAGAAGGGCCTCGATCGTGCCCGAACGAAACTCCACGTCGTTGTTGGAAAAGAGAAAGTGCTTCCCGGACGCGCGGCGGGCCCCGAGGTTGCAGGCGGCGCCGTAGCCGAGATTGCGGCCGGGCGACAGAACGATCGCGGAAGGACCGGCAAGCCGCTCCGCCTCCGCCGCCTCCACCCCGCCGTTGTTGACGACCAGGATCTCCACCCTCGTCCCGGCAGCTCTCAGCGTCTCCAGAGCGCGGCCCGTCGGCTCCCACGGGCCGTAGTGGACGACAACGACGCTCGTTTCGGGCGGCTGCTCAGTCAATGGACGGTTCGGTGCCCGGCCTCATTCTGACCCGAAACGGCGCGCAACGCGAACACTCTCCGATCGATAAACAACGGGGTCGTGGATCGCCGGTGGGACGGCGGATATCCGATCCCGCGCACCCACACGGAAACCCCGCACCGCCATGTCCCCGGTTCAAGTGTCGCGGCGTATGTGGATGTCAACCTTGTATTGACCGCCGCCCAGCTCCCGCCGCCGTCGATCGTCTTGAAGACTAACCTGTCCGTGCCGCTCCTGTGCCGCTTGGGCCAGATCTACGCGTGAGGCGGTCGAGCGGACCCCTTATCGGGGCTCTTGGAGAGGCGGCCCAGCCGGGCCTCTCCGGCGTTCTTGCACCAAAGTCTTATACCCAACGTCAAACCGGACCATCGTCCAATAGACGCGCGCCTCTCCGCGGGTGTCTAATTCCACGTAACAAGATCGGTCTTACAAGAAGCGGACAGTGAAACCGAACCGGGCTCTTTGCGAAGCATAGCGATGAATTCGGCAACTCTTGTGTTGAGGCGTCTCGAATCAGAAAGGAATTGAACAAATGAACAAACTTCTAGCAGCCGCTCTCCTCCTTCTCTTCCCCGCCGGGTGGCTGGCCGCGCAGAGCGAGGTGTCCGCTCGGCCTCCCATGGAAATCGCCGGCATGAAGGTCAAGACCCAGATCGACTTCGACGGCATCGTCAGCCGGACGCTGTATCAGCAGATTGTTCCTTGCCGCCTGGTGGACACACGCGCCGATTCGAAGTTCGAGGGTCCCTACGGCGGGCCTTCGCTGGGCAACGAGACCCGAACCTATTCCTTGTCCGCCATCGGTAAGACCAATCCCTGCGCCATGGGAAGCCGCAGCGCCGTGGATGGCGACGCGCAGGCGTTTCCGCCTTCCTCCCTCGCCTTCAGCATTATGGTCAAGGTTTACAACGCCGAGGCCAGTCCAGTAGCCGGGGCATTCTCCGTGGCTTCCGCCTCGGCCACGCCGACCTGGTTTGGCTGGTTTGGTCCCGGCGTTCTGGCCGCGCAGCAGGATGTGATCGTCCGCACCAACGACCAGATCTCGGTGGCCGTCACGGGGGCGAAGGCCGACGTGACCGTGGACCTGCTTGGCTATTTCGTGGACGATCCGACAGCAGTCTGCCCTCCGGGACCGGCTGGACCTGAAGGACCCAGTGGCGAGCCGGGCGCGATCGGACCCGCCGGGCCGCAGGGTATCCAGGGGCCGAAGGGTGACACCGGAGCCACCGGAGCTACTGGACCAGCTGGACCACTGGGTATTCAGGGACCCAAGGGCGACAAGGGTGACAAAGGTGATACCGGGCCGGCCGGGCTTCAGGGTCTTCAAGGCCTGAAAGGCGACAACGGAGACACCGGAGCCACCGGACCCGCAGGGCTTCAGGGTATTCAGGGTCCGAAGGGCGACAAGGGAGCCACCGGAGCCACCGGCGCTACTGGACCAGCTGGACCGCTGGGTATTCAGGGCCCCAAGGGCGACAAGGGAGACACCGGAGCTACCGGGCTGGCCGGGCCACAAGGCATTCCTGGGCCGACAGGCCCGGCAGGCCCTGCGGGTCCGACGGGGCCGCAAGGCCCTCCGGGATCCTCTGCCGGCTCCGTAGGCGACGCGTGCGCGGTGCTGGACGAGCTCAAGGGCTGCCTCGACAAGGGCGGCTTCGCCGAATTTCGTGATTGTGTCAGCGCCCTGGTTTGCCCGCCGAGCCTTCGGACGGTGGGTGCGCGGTGATTGCGTGACCGGTAAATCCCCGGAACTCCGGCCGGCGTTGGAGGGGTGACTCCTTGAGGACAGGGGCGGGGCTGCCGGACCCCGCCCCTGTTTCTCCATTCTGGATCCGAATCAGTTGCCCGAGCTCGTAACGTCGTCGCCTTCCTTTCGCGCCGCCATTTCGTATCTCCGAGCGTTCGTACCCAACAGATTACGGTAGGCAGGTCGGCGCGGCATCTTGACAGGTCCCATCCGACGATTCGCCGGCCGCCAAAAAGCGGATAAGAAGACAGACAAAATCAAACGAATCTCGACGACCAGGTCAGCGTCCGGCCGGCGGGATAGAATCGCAACGATGACCAGAGAAGAGCTTCTCTCCCGCATCACGATCAACCCCGACGTGTGTTTCGGCAAGCCCTGCATTCGGGGGCATCGGATCTGGGTGTCTCTGATCCTCGATTTTCTCGCTTCCGGCCAATCCACCGAGGAGATTCTGAGCGAGTATCCGGGTCTCGAAGAGGCAGACATTCTTGCCTGCATCGCCTACGGCGCCGAGATGGCGCGTGAGCGTTACGTCGAGGTGCCTCTCAGCAGACGCAATTGAGATTCAAGCTCGACGAGAATCTGGGTCGCCTCGCGCGCGAACTGTTAAGAGCTGCCGGTCACGACGTCGCAACCGTTCACGAAGAGGGCCTCTGCACGGCGCCCGACGACCGAGTCATTCAGGCCGCGCCAGGAAATCGCGGTCGTTGGGCCCGGACGTCATCTGTCTGAGGCACGGCCGGAATCTGGGCGCCAGGAGAGGGCATGGAATCACCAAGCACCGCATCGACGGAGTTCGAGGTCCCGTGACCGGTGTTAAGCTCCGATGACCGAGACTCCGCTGGAACGCCATAACAGCCGAGGAAATCAAGCGGCACCTTCAACCCGCCTTCGCGGAAGGTCTCAGACATTCGGCGAGCCGCACGGTCGCCGATGGGCTGGAGGTCTCAGCGGGTCGGGATGCGGATCCGGGAGCCTGGAGACCGTGGAGGAGCATCGGGCCGTCCTTCTCTTGGAGGAGGTCTTCCCGGATCTCGACGACCAGGCCCGGGCGCGCCGAGGAAAGTTCGTTGGGTTCCGTTGACGATCGAGCGCTAGCAGGTTGCTGAAAAAGGGTGTGGGCGGCGTTGCGAGCGCCGCGGGGCCGGATGCAAGGAGCCGCGACGAAGGCGATGCCGCGGTGCATCGGGGAGGAGCGGCGACGCCGCAGACGGCCCCGCGCCGCCGCAACCGCTTGCGGTGGCTGGCCTTTTGCTGGCGATGCCTTTCAAGCGAGAAGATTCCTTTACGAGGAGAGTCCCCGGCATCGCGAGTTGCAAAAGGCCAGACACGACGTCCGCATCCATTTTTCAGCAGCCTGCTAGTCCGGGAGATCTTCGAGTCTGACTCCTCGGCCAGCCTTCAGACTGGCGCGCGCGTTCGCGATCCTCTCCACGAAACGGGGATCGGTCTCAAGCCGGTAGTCGAACCAGTCGTCCTCGGATCCGAATCCGACGAGGACGCCGGCCGGCTTCCCGTGTCGCGTGATGACGATCCTCTCGTCCTCAGCGAGGCGCAGGTATTTCGAGAGATCGTCCTTCACCTCGGAGAGAGCGACTCTTCTCATCCGCGTTTTCCCGCTTCTGCCAGCCATTTGGTTGCCTCCTCTTTGGATACGATTGCCAGCACTTGAACCCGTGGCCTCAAGACGTCATAGAAGACCCGAATCTCGCCGACCCTCAGGCGATACTGCGGTTGACTCAAACCGTCGAGGCGTTTAATTCGACTCCGGCTCTCCTTTTCAGGTTTGTGTCTGAGGTGCTTTTCAATCGAGTCTCTCACTTCAGCGCGAACGCTCGCCTTGAGGTTCCCGAGATCCTCGACCGCTTCCGGTGCCAGCAGGATCTCGAATCTCATTCTGGCCAGATTATAGCCAGATTCGCCAACTGAGGCAAACGAAAACGAAGCGGAGGCGTCCCTTTCTCGGAGGACGTCCCTTCCGGATCTCGCAATGATTCCGCGCGGACGTCATCTGTCTGAGGCAAGGCTGGAATCTGGGCGCCGGAATTCGGTGAACGGGATCGTCGAATGCGCGCTCCCGAAAACGACGCTAGCTTCCTTCGAGCCCGGCTCGAAAAGGTCGAAGCCCGGCAGTCGCAGGCCCGGCTTAGGTGTGGAGCCTCGGGATTCGTCAGCATTTCGCAGAGTCTCTCCCCTGGAGGCGGCCTGGAAAAACGCACGCTCTGGCACCGGCCGGGGATTTCGGCTGGCACCAAATTTCCTGAGACGTTTCGGAGGCTTGCCGTGAGATAATCCTCGCACTCCCCGCAACGAGAGAAAACCTGATCGGTCGCCCGGCCTTGCGCCCCGTCCTCCGGCTGCGTTGATTCGTTTGCTGGAGATTGGGCTCCGGATGGATGCAAAGGTCTTCTGGAACATTCGGGACTGGGCCGACGCCGTGGCGCAGATGCCCGTGCAAGGGCCCCTGCCGTGTCGGACCGTGCTGGTGCCACGTGAGCGGGTGGCTCACGTTCTCCGGCGGGAGCTGATCCGGTCGAGACGGCACGACGCGCTGGCGGGAACACGCTTCTTGCCGACGGCCTTCGCGGCAATCGAAGTGCTTCGCTCTTCAGGTTCGGCATTCGAGGTTGGGGAAGAGGCGCTCCGCGCGGCGCGGCTTCTCGTCCTCTTCCGTTCAGACTTACGGCTCGGTCACTTCAAACTCGACCTTGTCCGTTCCAATCCGGGTTGGGACGAGGCCTTCGCGCACACGATCTCGGATCTCGAGGGCGCGGGACTCCGCCCTGCTGATCTCGAGTCTCCCGGTGCGTCGGCCCCGCTGCGGGACGTGGCCGCGGTCTGGCGCGCGCTCGACGACTCCGCCGGTTCCTCCTGGACCATTCAGCGCATCTACTCGGAGTCGGCAGCCTCGCTGGAGCGTGATCCGGGCGGCTGGCCATTCCAGGGCTCCGTGCTCGCGACCGCCGGCGGCATGCCTGACGGCCGCCGAGGCGCGGTTTCTCCGCTCGATCCCGAGAGCCACGATCGGGCTGCTCGCGGCACGGCCCCAGCGGGAACGCTATCTCGACCGCATGGAAGCGTTGCTCGGGAAGGAAGCCGGCGCCGCGCTTCGATCTGCGACGGCGCCGCGCTCGCAGTCGAGCGAGCGCGATCTTCTCGCGTCCTACCTCTTCGAGCCTCCGGCGGTCCTCGGCGACCCGAAGCGCCCACGCAGCGGCGGACCCGATGAGACGGTGGACCTTGAAGAGCATTCCGGAGTCGAGGCGGAGCTCGAGGCGACCGCCGACTGGGTTGCGCGCCGCATCGGAGACGGCGTTCCGCTCGAAGACATCGCTGTCCTCGTGCCGGCTCTGGACCCGCTCGCAGGCCTCGTGGCCGAGCGGCTCGCTCGCCTTCCGTGGGGCGACGGTGCCCTGCCGGTGCACATCGCGGGCGGACTTCCGCTCACGGGCACCGCGGCGGGCGCGCGAGCCCTGGCGATCGTGCGGGCGCTGCGAGCGCACCTTGGCGCGGAATGGCTCGCGAAAATCCTCCCGAGTCTTCGCCCCTCCGGCGCCGACGCCCAACGCATCTCCCACGGGTCTGCGACCGAGCTCGCCTGGTCGCTTGGCATTGTCGGCGGCAACGCCGCGAAACCGGATGGCGCTCTGGATTGGTCGCTGCGGGTCAGGGAAGCGGCTGCCGAGCTGCCGGACCAGCTCGCTCGCGCGCGCGCCGCTGAGGAAGCCGGTGAAGAGCCCGGCCCCGGGCGCAGGCCGAAGGGCATCGCGAGGCGGCTCGCCCAACTTCAGGCCATCGGGCCGGCGATCGACGCGCTCGTAGACGTGGCACGCCACGTCCTGGAAGGCGGGAACCTCGCGACCCTGTGGCCGAAGGTCCACAGCTTCTTCGAGGTCTGGCTGCTGCAGCCTGGTGACGGCTCGCGCGTCCAGGACCTGTTAGACAAATCCATGGCCGGAATGGCGTCGGATGCGACCTGCGGATCCCTGTCCGGCGATGACGCCCTCCGGATCATCGAAGAGACAATCAACGCAATCCGCCTTCCCGCGGGACGGTTCGGCGATCCCGCCGTTTACGTCGGCAGCATACGAGGAGCGGAGAGTCTTCGGTTTCGCGCGGTGCGGGTGATCGGACTCGCCGAAGGGCACCTCCCGTCGGTTACCCGCGAAGACCCGGTGATCCCGGACGTCTTGCGTGAGAGCTTGAAAGGGCCAGGGGCCGAGGGAAAAACCGTCTCTCCTCCAACCGCCGCGGACCGCGCACTCGAGAACTTGCAAGCGCTCGACATCGTCATCCGCAACACGGAATCCTTCGTCTCGCTTTCGACACCGCACACCGATATCGAGCGCTCGCAGCGAGAGCCTTCGTCCGTCATCCTGGAAGCCGCCGCGGCCCTCGGCCGTCCCGACAGCGCGACCGGCAAGCAAAGCGACCACATCATTCCGAACGTCGTTGCGCTCCGGCGCGATGCGTTCGTGCCCGCGCGCGCCAGGGCTGCCCGGTTCCGCCGCGAAAGACCGCTCGGCGAACCGTCGTGGCAGGACGGCGTTTCGCTGTCAGCTCTCGGCATTCCGAAGCGCTGGCAGGGAGTCCGCTCCCTCGCTCTCGATCGCATCAAGACGCTCTCGTCCGCCAACGGCTTCGGGCCGATGGACGGGGTGCTCGGTCCAGAGGGCGCTGGCATTCCTGTCCCAGGACTCACCGCGGACTCCCCCACCTCCGCCTCCGCGCTCGCGAAGCTCCTGGGTTGCCCGCACCAGTTCCTCTTCGAAAAACTGCTCGGCTTTTCCGAGCCCGCCGTGGCGACCCCCCAGCGAGAGATCGGACAACCGCACTACGGCAGTCTCTTCCATCTCGTCGTGGCCGAGTTTTACAACCGCCATGGCAGACAGTTCTTCGCGCGCAAGGACACGCTGCCCCTGTGGCAGGAGTGCTCGGACGAAATCGTGGACAAGGCGTTCGCCGAATTCGTCAAGGAGTACCCGCTCATCGGCGAGGCCGTCCGCAAGCAGCAGCGCGACCGCCTCCGGCGCGACCTCCGCGACGAAATCGAGTATGAGTGGAACTCTTCGGCGGGCATGTCCTTCGTGGCAGCCGAGCGAGGCTTCGGCCAACCCGTTCCCCTGCGGCTCGAGCTCGGCGACCGCACTCTCTTCCTGACCGGGCGAATCGACCGCATCGACACCGTGGGAGCTGGCACTCTGGTGCGGGACATGAAAACCGGACGTGCATACCCGCGCACCGGAAAAGAAAAGGAAGCCGTTCTGAAGCGCGACCTCCAAATCGCTATCTATGGTCTCGTCGCAAAAAGCCTTGCCGCCGAATGGAAGCTTCCGAAAAAAGTGGGCGTGGCTTACACGTACATCGGCACCGGCAGCCCATCGGAAAGGTCCTTCCGCGACGACTACGATGCGGCGTTGGAGCCCCAGGCGCGCCTCTGGCTCCGCTCTGCCGCAGGATTGCTCGCCGAGCGGCTGTTCCCGCGCACGGCAGACGCGGACGACTGCCATTTCTGCTCCTTCAGTCCGGTGTGCAGAGATGAGCGCGTACGACCGCGCGAGGGACCACCTGACGGCCGGAGTCGGCATCCTCGGCGAATTCGCCCGAATCAAGGGCCTGACATCCGAAGAGAAAGAGGACTGACCGTGGCGCGTCCAAGCCCGAAAGCCGGCTCCCGACCAGGCCCAGCGCGACGCGATCATCGCCGAGCGCCGCCGCAATGTCCTCGTCGACGCCGGCGCCGGCACCGGCAAGACGGCGATCCTCGTGGACCGCCTGGTCGAGATGGTGGCTCCGACCGGCGACCGATCAACCGGTGCCGATCGGCCGCATCGCGGCCATCACCTTCACGCGGAAGGCCGCGGGCGAGCTGCGCCTGCGAATCCGCGAACATCTTCTCGAGGAGCTCGGCGGCGCCGCGCGCGGCTCCGATCGAGAGACGTGGCTGCGTAACGCCGTCGCGGGACTCGACACCGCCTACGTCGGCACCATCCACAGCTTCGCCGACCGGCTCCTCCGGCTGCGGCCGGTCGAAGCGGAGCTCAGCCCCTCCTACGAAATCGCAGAGGACGACGAGGAACTGGTCCACGAGACCTTCGTGGTGCTGCTCCAGGCCGTCGAGAGCGGGACGCTCGCCGCCGAGCTGGTCGGCTCCGAAGCCGCCGCCCTCGCGGACGAGGCCACTCGCACGATCCTCGATGCGCTGGGAGCCGGGCTGAAGCCCGAATCCAGCGAGACGGATTGCAAGTCTACTACGGCCTGAGCACGCTCGTCGCGGGTTTCATCCGCCAGCGGGACCTTCCCCCGCCGCTCGATGCGCCGCCGGTCGACGTTCGACATGCCAGCTTTCGAGCCGCCGCCGACGAGTTCGGCCGCGAAGCGTCGGCCGTTCGCCGGCGGCTCCTCGGCGCGCGCTGGATCGTCGCGACCGCGAGAGCTCGCCGCTTATGCAACGCGAGTGACCCGGTCGCGATCCTCCGCGACATCGAGCCGCAGCTCGAGCGCATGCCCGACAGCGAAGGACGTGACGAAGGCGCGACACCTTCGGCGGAGACGAAGGCGACGCCGACCGTGTTTGGAAGATCTACACCGAGGGGACCAAGAATCGCCCGGCGCCCCTGCGGGACGACCTGCGTGGCCCCCTCAACCGCTGGATGGCCACGCGGCTCGTGCGCCTCTTCCCCGTCGTGATCGCGCTCTACGAGCGGGTCAAGAGACGCGCCACCGCCAGCTCGACCAGCTCGATCTGCTGATCAAGCTCCGCAACCTCCTGGTCGACGACCACCGGCGTCGCGGCGAGTACCAGCGGCTGTTCGACCACGTCTTCGTCGACGAGTTCCAGGACACCGATCCGCTCCAGGCCGAGATCGTCCTCTTCCTCTGCGAGCGGGAGCCGCGCGCGAGCGCTGGGACGAGGTGGCTGCTCGCCGACGGCAAGCTGACGCTCGTCGGCGACCCGAAGCAGTCCATCTACCGCTTCCGGCGCGCCGACGTCGCCATGTACGACCGAGTGCCGCCGCGATCGTCGCGCAGGGACGCCCCTGTCGACGTCACGCTCTCGGCGAACTTCCGGAGCGTCCCGCGCGCTGATCGACTGGTTCAACGACCGCTTCGACGCATCCTCGGCGAGCTCGCCCGACGGCCAGCCCTTCGACCCGGAGACCGGCCGCGTGTTCCAGCAGCCGCTCGATGCCGGGCCGCGAGGGCGGCGACGCCGCGCGCGTGCACGTCCTGCCTTCGACGTCGCCGACGGCGACGAAGCACACGGCGGACGAGTACCGCGAGCTCGAAGGCCGCGCCCTCGCCCGCTATCTGCGCTGGCTGGTCGAGAGCGAGCGACGTCGCAGATCGTTGACCCGCTCGATGGCCGGCCGCGCCCCGTGCGGCTACGGCGACATCGCCGTCCTGGCGGTCTCGACCTGGCAGCTCTCGCTCCTCTTCCCGCGGCTCGACGACGAGGGCATCCCGTACGCGTCGCGCGGCGGCAGGCTCTTCCTCGAAGACCCGCTCCACCGGCAGTTCCTGCTCGGCCTGCGCGCCATCGCCGACCGCGACGACGGCGTCGCCGAAGCCGCGCTGCTGCGGCCGCCGTTCTTCGCCCTCGATCCTCGGCGATCTCCTGCTGCGAGCGGGCAGCCGCGAAGACGGCGGCCCAGCGCCGGACGAGCTCGTGCTCGCGCGCGGGAGGCGCGCGAGCTCGTCCAGGATCTGCGCCGGCGCCGTTTCGATCGGCCGCCCGGGCGCGACGGCCCGGGACCTGCTCGATCGCACGGCCTTCGCGCGCACCGTCGCCCTCGGGCCCGAACGGCGCCCAGCGCCTCACGCGCCTGCGCGAGCTCTGCCTCGTCCTCGAGCAGACTGCCGCGGACGAAGGGCTCGACTACGACGCCGCCACCGCCCGGATGCGCGACTGGGTGGATGACCCGATCCAGCTCGATCCGCCGCACCCCGTCGGAACGCGAAGCCGTCCAGATCCTGACCGTCCACCAGGCCAAGGGACTCGAGTTTCCCGGTCGTCGTGATCTGGGACGGAAAGGGCCAGTGGGACACAGCGTCCCGAAGGGCGCCCGTGGCGCATGGACCGCGACGGCCGCGGCTGGATGATGGATCTCGACGGCTCACGCTGGGAAGAACCCGCCGGCCTCGGCCTCCACGAAACGGAGAAGGATTACCTCGACGCGGAACGCCGCCGTGTCATCTACGTCGCCGCAACGCGCGCCCGCGACCTGCTCATCATGCCGAAGGCCGGCGAATCTCAGACCGGCAGATTCATCTGCGGCGACCTCCTCGCCGACGCGCCTCCTCAGCTCGTCAAGGAAGTTCCCCCATTATGGACGACCGCGAGCCAGCCTGGGCCAAACTGGAAAAGCCCAGGACCGCGCAGGTCAGCAAAGACGGCGCAAAGGTCGAGCAGACGACTGACGCCTGGTGGACGGCCGCCTCCGCGGAATCCGCCCGCCCCCGCTTCCGCCCCGCGAGCGTCTCCGGCGAGACCCGAGCCACGCCCGTGGACGACACCGAGGAAGTGGCGGATCCCGCCCTCGCGAAACCCCGGGAAGGCCGCTTCGGCAGCCTGTTCGGCACGACCGTTCATCACGCGATCGGCCTCGTTCTTCGTGACAGCACCCTGACACCCGAGGAAGCCGCCCACCGCGCAGCCGAGCGATTCGGCCTCCAGGACCACCTCCCCGAGTGCATCGCCGACGTCACCCGCGCCCTCGACTCCCTGCGAACAGAGGGCCTCGCCCGCCCCCTCGGCCCCACGCTCCAGGTCGAATACCCCGTCGCCGCGCGCCTGGGAAGGCGGCCAACTCCTGGGCGGCTACATTGACCTCGTCAGCGCCACCGACGGCCGTCTCGACGTTCTCGACTTCAAGACCGACACCCCGCCGCAAGGGCCGGTGGAACAGACCTACCCGGAGTACGCGGGCCAGGTACAGACCTACGGCCGCCTTCTGGAGACAACCGGCGCGCTCGGAGCCCATAAACTCCGCTGCGGCCTTCTCTTCACGGCCGACGGAGGAATCCGGTGGGTCTGATGAGATATAGATCCTGTGTCGTCTTGGCCGGCGATTCACCCGTGAACACTTTGCAGGCCTTGGCGTCAACGATCTCGAGCGCTTCCAGGGCCAAGAAGCCCCCGTCGTGATCTACTCGATGACCACCTCTAGCCCCGCCGACGCCCTCCGCGGCATGGACTTCCTATACACCCTCAGCCGCCTAAACGTCGCAACCTCCCGAGCCCGGTGCGCCAGCATCCAGGTCGCCAGCCCCGCCCTCCTAACCCCGACTGCCGCTCCCCCCACCAAATGCGCCTGGCCAACGCCCTGTGCCGCTACGTGGACCTCGCCCGAACGGTTCACCTCACCCAGGTCTCCACGTTCGTGCAATGAGACGTAGACGCGGGGCAAAGCCTTCCCCCAAGTATTGCCCTTTCTGCCAAATTATTAAACCGGCCGCAGTACTTCGTTCTCACGTCCCAACCTGCCCGCGCAATCCGAATAGAGCAACGAAACCCAAAACTGAAACCAAAAGACCAACCACTCCCGTCACGACCGTTCTGAAACCCCCTACCGCCAGGCTCCGCATGTTGCCGACGTGCTCCCACTGCGGCGAATACTTCGAGGGGAAACGGCTGGGCGAGCACAGCCGAAGGTGCCGGAAGAATCCTGGAAACCGGAAATGCCCGAAGTGTCGGCGGAAGATCCTCGTGAGATTCTACGACCGTCACTTCAAGGACTGCCTCGTCAATTCGCCGAAAAGCAACTCGGTCTGGGCCATTCAGGGCGGATTGCCGTCTCTGGGGAAAAAGCGCTAGCTCCAGAGCCCTCTTGTCACGCGCGAATCGGCGAACACGCTCGGCGAGAATTGCCTCCAGTATGTTCGTCTCGGAAATCATTTCGTACCCAGAGCTGGTGGCTCGCGAGAAGGCGAATCTTCAGAAAGGGATGAATTTCGGAATCCGCAAGGCCTACTCGATCATCTTGATGTCGGTGAGGCGCGGCGCTCCGTACCACGATCGGCTGGATCTCGAGCGGAACCTGCTCATCTACGAAGGGCACGATGTTCATCGGTCGGCGGGAGTCGACCCGAAGAAACTCGACCAGCCAATGATCACGCCTCGCGGCAGACTCACGGAAAATGGCAAGTTCTTCCGAGCTGCGAAGGACGCGGCGTCGGGTGGTCGAAGCCCCGAGAGAGTCAAGGTTTACGAGAAGATTCACCGCGGAGTCTGGTCAGACAAGGGCTTCTTCGATCTCGTGGATGCCGAGATCGTTGAGCGGAAGGGACGCAAAGTATTCGATTTCTTCCTGAAGCCCATTCAGGAGCGCACCGTCCTGCCTGACGCCGAGCTTTCCTTCAACCGCCTGATCCCAACCGAAGTCAAAGTCGCCGTGTGGAAGCGCGACCACGGGAAGTGCGTCACCTGCGGCCGCCGGGAGAACCTCCACTACGACCACAACCTGCCCTACTCGAAAGGGAGGAACCAGCATCCTTGCCGAGAACGTCCAACTTCTCTGCGCTCCGTGCAATGAGAAAGTCCGCGAAGATCGAGGCATGGTTGCCGCTGGTCGCAGGGCTCGCCGCCTGGAAGGCCTAGACCCGCCGGTAATCGCAAACGGGTTCTATTTCAGCCGGTTCGGGGCGGGCTGGAACGCGCACGCCCTGGCACCTGGCAGAAACTTCGGGTTGGACCGAGGTTTCCTGAGACGTTTCGGACGCTTGCCGTGAGATAATCGTCGCCTTCCCGCAACGAGAGAAAACCTGATCGGTCGCCCGGCCTTGCGCCCTGTCCTCCGGCTGCGTTGATTCGTTTGCTGGAGATGGGCTACGGATGGACGCTAAGGTTTTCTGGAACATCGCGACTGGGCCGACGCCGTGGCGCAAGTGCCCGT
>CAWFIK010000006.1:0-889774 GCA_963815865.1 uncultured Acidobacteriota bacterium | reverse complement strand
TCACCATATTGCTGTTGGCGCCGTGGATGCGCATGTTGACGAGCTCTTCGACGGGAAGCCGCTCGTAGCCCAGGGCCTTCAGCTCCCGGATGAACTCCGGGTCCGCGCCGGTGGATCCGCATCGTGATCAGGTGCTCGGCCGGGAAGGTGGTCGTAGCCGAGCGAGCGCAGGTCCGCGAGGAACTCGCGGCTGACGTCGTGGACCGTGTAGGAATAGATGTCGTCCTCGCCGAGGCTCGAGTAGCCGAGAGACTTCCAGTACTTCTCGAACTCCGGTTTGGCGGCGAACTCGAAGCGGCCCGAGCCGCCGATTCGTCGAGCTCTCCGTCGAAACGGATCGTGCTGGTTTCTGCACCATCGAAGTGGACGGGCTTCGCCCCCTTTCCGGCCGGGCGCGACAGGCCGCGAAAGTCCGACAGCCGGAAGGACGAGGAATTCGTCCACCTCCCGTGCGTGGGAGCTTCTGCGGATCGTGAGCTGGAGGCGGCCGGCCTCCCGGTCGAAGTCGAGCAGCCACCGGCCTTCGATGTTCTCTCCCGGCGTCGCAGCGGGCACTCCGAGGGTAGAGTAGGTAGTAGAAGGGCGGGAAGGGTTCCGCGGGTTCGCAACGGGGATTTCCGCCGGCTCGTCATGAGTTCCTCCCGGCGAATCCGCCAGGAACGGCAGCTCGCTCCGGAGCGCAAAGTTCGTTCCCCGCGGAGGCGTTGGCCTTTGGATGGATTCGCGGTGGCGCCGGGTTCCGAAGAGGTCAACTCGTCGATCGAGGGAGCGGCGTAGCCGAGCGACTGAATCTCCCGGACAAACTCCGGTGTGACGCCGTGGATGCGCAGTCCGACGAGGCCGTCGAGGTCGGTGTCGAGCCCGAGCGACTTCATCTCTCTGGCGAACTCCGGAGTGGCGCCGATCTTCAGCGACACGAGTTCGTCCAGGCTCGGCCTGCGTCCGGCAGCGGAGCTCCACCGCCGCCGCTTCCGGGTCCACGCCGTGGATTCGCAGCGAAACGGCGTCGTCGGCCGAGATCTGCGAGTACCCGGCTTCGCGAAAGCGCCGCAGGAAATCGGAACTCACGCCGTGGATGCGAAGGGAGACGAGATTGTTGAGCGACTGCTTGCCGAGGAGGGCCGTCATCTCCGAGATGTATTCCGGGCTCACCCGTGGGTCTTGAGCGCGATGAGGCCGCTGACGGAGACCTGCTTGTAGTCGAGTGTCGCGAGGGCGGCGAGGAACTCGGGAGTGACTCCGTGCGACCGCAGGGAAGAGAGCTCCTCGGGGCTGAGTGGGGCGTCCTTCTCCCGGGGCGCCGGCTTCTCGTCGTCGGCGTCATCGCTTTCGCCTCCCTCACCCTCTTCGACACCGCCGGCGATGCCCTCTTCGATTCCTCCCTCGACTCCGCCCGCGACTCCGTCGGTCACGCCTCCCGCGACACCTCCGGCCGCCGCGGACGCCAGCGCCGCCTGGCTCACGGGCGTGACGGCCGCCGCTTCTCGCGGCGGCAGCGCGGGCGTTGCTGCGACGGGCTTCACGGCGGCCATTGCGGCCACGGCGGTCGCAGGGGCGACCGCCGGAGCGGCCATGTGGACCGGATCGTCGCCGAAGAACGGCGCGCGCGCGGCGGCCGCGACCGTGGCGGCCATGGCCAGAGCGAGAACGCCCGCGATCCATCTCGGCGCGTCCTCCGCCGGCGAGGAGGCCGGCAACAGCCTGGCGGCGCGCCGCCAGAGCGAGCCGCCGTCGGCCGCGACCGCGGGCCCCGGCGCGATCTGCCGTGGAGACCGGATCTCTTCCAGCACGAGCAGGGCGCGCACGTACTCGCGCGAGTCGCCGGTCGTCGCGACGGCCAGATCGTCGCAGCAGTTCTCCCTTTCGACCGGATCCGGCGAGAAACCCACCACACGGCCGGATGGTAGAAGAGGAGCGTTTCCGCCGCGGTCTGGAGCAGGTTGACGAGATAGTCGCGCCGCCGGATGTGAGCGAGCTCGTGCGCGAGCACCGCTTCGATCGCTTCCGGGTGAGCCCGGTGACGGCGCAGACCGGCAGGAGAATCGCCGGCCGCAGCACGCCGAGCGCAGTCGGGACGCTCACTCTCGCCGATTCGAGAAGAGCGACTGGCGCGGACACGTCGATCCGGGCGCGGAGGCGCTCGAGCACGGCCTGCAACGCCGCGGGCGCCGGACGGACCCCGCTGCGAGGGAGCCTCCGGGCGGCGTTCCATCCGCCGAGAAAGCGAATTGAGAGGAGAAGCACTCCGAAGAGCCACGCCGGCACCATCCACGGCGCGAGCCACGCGGAGGTCGCGCGGAAGGCGAGCACGATCGCCGCCGGCGGGGGGCCGCTTTCCGCCGCGTTCGGTGCAATGGCCGAAGAGACATCGTCGGGCCGCGCGGCCGGAGCCGTTCCAAGAACGCCGGCCGCGGTGCCGGCGGCTTCGCTGCGGGCGAGGTAAGTTGCCGCCGGCAGGATCAGCATCAGCATCAGAGCCGCGCAGCCGGCCGCGTACCGGAGCCGCGGATCCCGGCGGGAGAGGAGCGCGTTGGCGCACGTGAGCGTCGCGGCGACGAGCGTTCCCTGCCAGAGGAAGGCGGCCAGCGCCCAGCCGAGCCTTCGGAGAGCCGGGTCCTCGAGAAGACGGGCCAGGTCTTTCATTTCTTGCCTCCCTCCATTTCGTCCAGCAGACTCCGGATCCGCGCCAGCTCCTCCGGCGAGGTCTTCTTCGAGGAGAGGGCGCGCAGGACGAGAGCGGAGGCGGATCCGGCGAAGGCGCGGTCGAGCAGGTCGGCCACGAGCTGCCGCTCCGTCTCCTCGCGGGGAGCGCGCGCCGTGTAGACGTGCGCCCGCTCGGTCTCGTCGCGCCGGACGAGCCCCTTCTCCGTCATGATCTGGAGGAGCTTCAGGACCGTCGTGTAACCGGCCCGCCGCCGCGCTTGAACGGTCTCGTGGACCTCGCGGACCGTGCTCGCTCCCCGCTCCCAGAGGATCCTCAGGATCTCCAGCTCGCCGTCGGTGGGCCGCGGGGTGGTGGTTCTCTTCATCGGCGTTCCGTCTTCTTCATACGAAGAAGCTAGTACGAAGTTTTTCGTATTTCAAGGAAAAGTTGTCAGGGAACAGGGATCAGGGAAAATGCAGGTGTCACGCGCCAGGTATCAATTGTCAGGGACCGGAGCCCAACCTGACACCTGACCCCGGATCCCTGACACCTGCCTTTCACCTGACGCCTCGTCCCCTGTGTTACCTTCCCTCATCTCCATGAAACGACGCCTCTTATTCGTCGTCCTCCTCCTGTTCGGATCCGGCATGACGGCCCTCATCTATCAGGTCGCCTGGATGAGAGATCTGCGGCTCATCTTCGGATTCTCGACGGCCGCGTCGGCGGCGGTCGTGGCGATCTTCATGGGAGGACTCGGCGCCGGGAGCTGGTGGCTGGGAAGGAAGGCCGATCAGGCCGAGCGGCCGCTCGCCTTCTACGGACGGCTGGAGCTCGCGGTGGCGGCCTCGGCGGCGGCCACGCCGCTCTGGGTCTTCCTCGTCCGGTACGGTTACATCGCGCTCGGGGGAACGCTTCGGCTGGGGCTCGCCGGGGGGACGATCGTGCGCCTCGTCTTCTCCGCGGTCGTGCTCTGCCTCCCGACGATCCTGATGGGAGGGACTCTGCCCGCGGCCACGCGATCCGTCGAGACGGAGGAAGACCCGGCGCGCCGCTCCCTCGCGCTCCTCTACGGCTCGAACACGCTCGGCGCCGTCACGGGAGCCGTGCTCTCCACGTTCTTCCTGCTGGAAACCTTCGGCACGCGGCTGACGCTCTGGATCGCATGCGCCGTCAACGCGCTCGTGGGGCTCGCGGCGGTTCGGCTCTCCCGCAGGGCGCCTCCGGTGCCGGTCGAGGAGAGAGCGCCCGAGGGTCCACATCCCGCGACGGCGGATACCAGGTCTGCCGACAGGCCCCATAAGAAGGAGAAGGAGAAGCAGAAGCCGCCGCCGAAGCGCCGCGAGGAGGAGACGCCGGCGAGGCCCGCGGCGGCCGCGGGGGAGCGTCCGGGATCGCGGCGATTCGTGCTCGCGTCGGCCGGGATCGTGGGGTTCGCCTTCTTCCTGATGGAACTCGTCTGGTACCGGATGCTCGCGCCGCTTCTGGGCGGATCGACCTATACCTTCGGGCTCATCCTCGCCGTCGCGCTGGCCGGCATCGGAGCGGGCTCGGCCGTGTACTGGCTCGCCGGGCGCGGGAAGACGCCCACGCTCGCAGGGTTCGCCGCGAGCTGCGCGCTGGAGGCGCTGTGCCTCGTCGTGCCCTACGCGCTCGGAGACCGGCTCGCGCTCCTGGCGGCGCTGCTCCGGCCAATCGGCGCGTTCGGATTCGGGGGTTACGTCGCCGGGTGGTCGCTCGTCGCGGCGATCGTGATTTTTCCCGCGGCGTTCGTGGCAGGGCTGCAGTTTCCGTTACTCATCGCGCTGCTCGGGCGGGGACGAGAGCGGGTCGGCGCGGACGTCGGGAGCGCGTACGCCTGGAACACGATGGGCGGGATCGTCGGGTCGCTCGCCGGCGGATTCGGGCTCCTGCCGCTTCTCTCCGCGACCGGGACCTGGATCTTCGTCACCGGCCTCCTGTGCGCGCTGGCCCTGGTCGCTCTCTTCTTTTCGTTCTCACGGCGGGATCGGGCCCGGGAAGAGAGCCATCGGCTAGCCGCGGCGCTCGCCCTGGGCGCGGCCTCCGCATGCCTTGCGCTCCTCGCCGCTCCCGGCCCGACCGCCGCGTGGCGGCACAGCCCCATCGGCGCCGGGCGCGTGGACCTGGGCAAGCCGTCGCCCAACTCGCTGCGCGACTGGCTGCGAGGACGCCGCCGCATCCTGGTATGGGAGAAGGACGGGGTCGAGTCGAGCGTCGCGCTTCTCAAGGCGAGCGACGGCTACGCCTTCGTGATCTCGGGCAAGACGGACGGGAGCTCGCGCGGCGATGCCGCGACTCAGGTCATGGGAGGGCTCATCGGCGCGGCCCTCCACGCCAATCCGCGCAAGGGACTCGTGATCGGGCTCGGCACCGGGTCCACGGCCGGGTGGCTCGCCGCGGTGCCTTCGATGGAGCGCGTGGACGTCGTGGAGCTCGAGCCGGCGATTCTGCGCGTGGCCCGCGACTGCGCGCGGATCAACCACGACGTCCTCTCCAATCCTCGCGCGCGGATCTGGATCGGCGACGCTCGGGAGTGGCTGCTCGCCTCGCGCGAGAAGTATGACGTCATCTTCTCCGAGCCCTCGAATCCGTACCGCGCGGGGATCTCGAGTCTCTTCACCGCGGACTTCTATCGCGCGGCGCGCTCGCGTCTGGCGCCGGGGGGGATCTTCCTCCAGTGGCTGCAGGCTTACGAGGTGGACAGCGGGACGGTGCTCACGGTGTACGCCACGCTGGGATCGGTCTTTCACGAAGTAGAGACCTGGCACACGAAGCAGAGCGACCTCGTCCTGGCGGCGACCAACGAGCCGATCGCGTATGACGGCGCCCGCCTTCGCGAGCGTCTGCGGCAGGAGCCGTACCTCTCCGCCCTGCGGGACGCCTGGCGGGTGAGCGACCTCGAGGGGTTCCTCTCTCATTTCGTCGCCCGGTCCTCGCTGACCCGGACGCTCGCCTCCTCCGCGCGCACGCCGCTCAACACCGACGATACCAACGTCGTCGAGTTCGCGTTCGCGCGCAGCCTCGGACACGACACCTTCTTCGACGTAGAGGAGTTGCGCCGCGCCGCCCGCTCGTCGCAGGCGGACCGCCCGGCCGTGGCGGGGGACGTGGACTGGGGCGCGGTCGATCGCTGGCGGGTGTCGGCCGCGACGTCGCAGGGGAGGCCTCCCGTGGCGGCCGCGGGCATGACGGTGGACGAGCTGCGGCAGTCGCTCGCCCAGAAGAGCTTCATCGAGGCGCGTCCCGAGGCGGTGCTCGCGAACTGGAGGGCGCAGGCGTGGGAGCCGCGCGGGTCGATCGAGGAGATCGTCCTGGCCGAGGCGCTGGCGCAGGGCGGAGAGGAGCTCGCGGGCGATTACATCGAGCGGATTCGCCAGCGGAGCGGCGTCGAGGCCGACGTCCTGCTGGCGAGGCTGCGGTGGCGCCAGGGGCGCCTGGAGGAGGCGACGCAGTCGCTCGAGCGGGCGTTCCTGGCCTATCGCGAAGATCCGTGGCCGCTCGCGATTCTCGTTCGGAACAGCTTCGCCGTCGTGCTCGACATCTCCTCCCGCGACGCGGCCTTCGCCTCGCGCCTGGAGGAGTCGTTGTCACGCCCCTTCGCGCTCGCCGTCCTCGACGAGGAGCGCCGCCTCGTCCGCCTCGAGGTCGCATCGCGCCTGGAGGCCTCGCGCTACGTCCGGGCGGTGGAGGACCTCGAGCCGGACGTCCCGTGGCGCCGGCCCATTCTCGAGCGTCGCGCGCAGGCGTATGCCGCGACCGGCAATTCCCGCGCGCGCCTCGCGCAGCGAGAGCTCGCCGCATTCCTGAAGAGGGAGCCGCCGCCGTTCATGACCGCGGAAGGAGAGGCGAAGAAGTGACGGAGCGTTCCGGCAGGGGCTAGCTCTGATTTCTCAACACGTTGTTCCCGTGATGTGGGATTTGTGCGCTAACAAACCGCCCCGGCGTCGGGCCGCCTCCCTGCGGCGGCACGCTCCGGCAGGCCGCTGATGGAGAACCGGCCGTCGCTCTAACGCGAAGGCGCAGTCGCAGCAAGGCGACGGAGAGTTCTTGGTGGTGCGCCTTCGCTCATTGGGGCACTCTCCCGCTTTCCTCAGCAACGAGGAGAGGATTGGGTTGATGCCGTTCCCGGGCCTTTCGAGAGGGGCCGCTTTCGCTTGCCGCTTGACGGCCCCCGTGAGACTTGCCCCCTCGAAGGGCTTGGGAGCTTCCGACCGGCTACAGGCTGTCGCGCCCGACTCGACCAAGAGCTCCGAGCGCCTGACAATGAGCGTCCGGCAGAAGCTCCCCGCCCGGGTCACGGTATCGCAAGAGAAAGGGGGGTGGTGATGGTGTTCCATGCCGGTTTGGATTGGGCCAAGAGGGCGCACGCAGTCTGCGTCCTGGATCAGAAGGGGAAGGTTCGAGCTCGATTCGAGATTGCGCACACTGCCGAGGGAATGCGCGAGCTGACAGGGAAGCTGCTGGCATTTAGCCGTCACGGATCCCTTCAAGTCGCTCTCGAGCGCTGCTCGGGACTGTTGGTGGACACACTGCTGGAGGCCGGTCTGGTGGTCGTCCCGATCCATCCCAATGTCGTTAAAGCCACGCGGTCTCGGTACAGCGCCTCGGGCGCCAAGACGGATCCCTGGGACGCGTATTTGATCGCCGACGTGCTTCGGACCGACGGACATCGCTTCCGACCTCTCCAGCCCCTCTCGGATCAGACGCGTGCCCTTCGCGCCCTGGTGCGTTCTCGGGATGATCTGGTCGCCCAGCGGGTCGCCCTGGCCAACCGGCTCCGGGATCTGCTCGAGGGCTTCTGGCCCGGCGCTGCCGCGATCTTCGCCGATGTGGACTCTGCGATCAGCCTGGCCTTCCTGGCTCGATATCCGACCCCCAAGGAGGCGGAGCAACTCGGGGAGAAACGCCTGGCAGCCTTCCTCGTCAAGAACCACTACACAGGCCGACGCTCGCCACAGCAGTTGCTCCAAAGGCTCCGGACCTCTCCATCCAGCCGTACTCCTCCCCTGGAAGCGCAGGCCAAGCAAGAGCTCATCCTGGCCATCTCCTCCGTCCTGAGTACTCTCGTGACCCAGATCAAGCAAATCGGGATCGCCATCCAGCGCGCGCTCTCCATCCACCCGGCCGCACCCATCTTCACCTCCTTGCCTTGCGTCGGGCGCATCAACGCCGCTCAGATCCTCTCGGAGACTGGAGAGGATCCTCACCGCTTCTCCTCACTCGATCAGCTCTGCGCCGAAGCGGGCGTTTGCCCCGTCACCTACGCTTCGGGCAAACACCACGCAGTCGGGTTCCGCTTCGCCTGCAATAAACGACTCCGCAGAGCTTTGACTACGTTCGCCGATAACTCCCGCCGTCTCTCCCCTTGGGCGGCCTCGCTCTACTCCCGCGCGCGCTGCCACGGAAAAGATCACCCTCACGCCATCCGAATCCTCGCCAGAGCATGGCTGCGCGTCCTCTGGCGCTGCTGGATCAACAACACACCCTACGACCCGGCTCGTCACACCGCCGCTGCGAGGCTCGCCGCATGACCATCAGGTTGACACAGGCTGTCTCACGGCCTCCTTCGGGAGGCGTCCCGCCGCCGGGGCTCGAGCACGGCTCGAACAGGAACCATGGAGCCCGGAGGCGACGGCGTTGCCCGGCAGCGGCCCTGTCCGAGGGCACACACCGGGAACTCGGTTTAGCGAAGCTGCCTGTGTGCCCTCGGACCGGAGCGGCGGCCAGGGGTTCTCAATGCGGCCGGGCCGCCGCGTGCCGCAGAGGGCAACGACGGCGACTCCGGGCGGATTCTCCGCGACGAATCGGCTACCAGAACCCGGACGGGAACAACCTCTTGAGAATTGACAGCTAGCGGCCCGGCGCCTCGCGCGTGATCGAGGCCTTCGCGACGGCTTCGAACTGACGTTCCTTATTTCCCTGCCCGCCGGCGCGCCGCGTCCACGGTGTTCTGGAGGAGCATGGCGATCGTCAGCGGGCCGACGCCTCCGGGCACGGGCGTGATCCAGGAGGCCACGCGGGAGACGGCGTCGAAGTCCACGTCCCCGACGAGAGCGCGTCCGTTTCGGGCGATCGCGTTCGCCAGGCGCTCCGACTGCCTCAAGTGCGCCGGCGCCTGCTCGAGGTTCTCGAGCCGGTTGATCCCGACGTCCACGACGGCCGCGCCGCCGAGGACGAAATCGCGCGTGACGAATCCCGGTTTGCCGACGGCGGCGATCAGGATGTCCCCGCGCCGGCACGTTCCGGCGAGGTCCTTCGTCCTGGAGTGGCAGAGAGTGACGGTCGCGTTTCGCGACGTCAACAGAGCCGCCGATGGTTTCCCCACGATCTCGCTGCGGCCGACGACGACGGCGTTGGCGCCGGCGATCGGGATCTCGTTGGCGTCGAGCAGCGCGAGGATCCCCGCCGCCGTGCACGGGACGAAGCGGGGGCGTCCCTGCGCCAGCAGGCCCACGTTCTCCGGGTGCAGGCCGTCCACGTCTTTCGCCGGATCGATCGAATCGAAGACTCTCCTCGCGTCGTGGCCGGGAGGGAGCGGGAGCTGGACGAGGATCCCGTCCACGGCGGCGTCCCGGTTGGCGCGCTCGACCTCTTCGAGGAGCCGCTCCGGAGGCGCGTCCGCCGGCAGACGGATCGTCTCGGCCAGGCAGCCGGCTTCCCGGGCCGCCTTTGTCTTCGACGTGACGTAGGTGACGGAGGCCGGGTCCTCGCCGACGAGAATGACCCGCAGCGAAGGGGGAGCGCCGCGCGCCACGACCTCCAGCGCCTGCGCGCGAACCTTCTCCCGCAGCACCCGCGCCAGGGCCGCTCCGTCGAGAAGGCGCGCCGTCGGGAGAGTCGCCATCCGCCTGAATCATAAGGGTTCTCGGGAGAGCCCGGCGCCCCGGGGCGCTTTCCGAGTCGATGGATTTCCTTGACTCGGCAGGCCTGCTTGCGTATCCTTACGCGCCCTCAAACAGGGACGGGGACGAGCCTGCCTCAGGCTTTTACGCCGGTTTCGTTGAATTTAAGGAGTCCGGTTTCATGAGTTCAGGGACATCTGCGGCTTCGCATGGCGCGGTCCGCCAGGAGTGGTGGGTCGTGGACGCGACGAACAAGGTGCTCGGCCGCCTCGCCACGCGGGTCGCGCGGGTTCTCTGCGGCAAGCACCGCGCTCACTACCTTCCGTATCTCGACACCGGCGACTTCGTCGTCGTGACGAACGCGGACAAGGTCCTGCTGACGGGGCGCAAGGCGGACGAGAAGATGTATCGCCGGCACACCGGCTACCCCGGCGGACTGAGATCCGTGACCGCGAAGGAACTGTCGGCGAAGTATCCCGAGAGGCTCATCGAAGAGGCGGTGCGCGGCATGCTGCCCAAGTCGAAGCTCGGGCGAAAGCAACTGAAAAAGCTGAAGGTCTATCGCGGGGCGTCGCACCCGCACGAGGCGCAGAAGCCGCGCGTGCTGACGCTGCCCGTGCGCCGCGCGGCCAGTTGAGAGAGCTGAGGAGGAACATTGGCGGTTGAAATCCAGCATCGCGCCACCGGGAGACGCAAGAGCGCGATGGCGCGCGTGCGCCTGCTTCCCGGTTCCGGCTCCATCACGGTCAACAAGCGCACCCTCGACGATTACTTCCCCAACAACGTCCTGAAGATGGTCATCAAGCAGCCGCTCCTCTCCACGGAGACGGCAGAGCGGTTCGACATCCACGTGACGGTCTCCGGCGGCGGTCCCACGGGACAGGCCGGCGCGATCCGCCACGGCATCGCGCGGGCCCTGACCGAATACAACGCGGAGCTTCGCAAGAAGCTGAAGAAGGACGGTTTCCTGACGCGCGATCCCCGGATGAAGGAACGCAAGAAGTACGGCCAGCGCGGCGCCCGCGCCCGGTTCCAGTTCTCGAAGAGATAACCGAGTTGTCAGTTTTCAGTTGTCGGTTTTCAGTCTGCCGGGGCGACGCTCCGGTGCCTGAACTGATGACTGATCGCTGAGAACTCATAACTCAATAGGAGGTGTGATCTGGCATCTATTTCAATGAAGGAACTGCTCGAGGCTGGCGTCCACTTTGGTCATCAGACCAAGCGCTGGAACCCGAAGATGAAGAAGTTCATCTTCGGAAAGCGCAACGGGATCTACATCATTGACCTTCAGAAGACGCTCAAGCAGTTCAAGGAAGCCTCGAAATTCGTCACGGAGCTGGCCGCGCAAGGGAAGAACCTCCTCTTCGTCGGCACGAAGCGCCAGGCGCAGGACGCGATCTACGAGGAGGCGAACCGCTGCGGGATGTTCTACGTGAACACGCGGTGGCTCGGCGGTACGCTGACGAACTTCTCGACGATCCGCAAGTCCATCCACCGCTTGAAGGAGATCGAAGGGATCCTCGCGCAGGAGGACAACGAGAACCTGACCAAGAAGGAGCGGCTGCGGCTGGAGCGCGAGAAGGAGAAGCTCGAGAAGAACCTGACCGGCATCAAGGAAATGGACGAGCTGCCCGACGCCCTGTTCGTCATCGACCCGAAACAGGAGTACATCGCGGTCAAGGAGGCGAACATCCTCGGCATCCCCGTCGTCGCCGTTGTGGACACCAACTGCGATCCGGACGTGATCGACCACGTGATCCCGGGCAACGACGACGCGATCCGGGCGATCCGCCTGTTCACGTCGCGCGTTTCGGACGCGGTGCTGGAAGGCCTGCACGCCCACGAGGAGCGCGGCGCCGCCGGAGAAGCGGGATCGGAGGAATCGAGGCCTCGCACGCCGGAGCTCTCCACGACCGCGGTCGTTTCGGACGTCGCCTCTTGATGCTGTTGTGAGTTGTGAGTCGTGAGTTGAGAGTTGAGCCTGAAGGCCCGACGCGCGGCTCCAGACTCACAGCTCACAACTCATAACTCAGAACAGCTTCTCAAGCGGGAGACTCTCGCTTCCGCCCGGGTTAGGATGAAAGGAACCATGGAAATTACGTCTAAATCGGTGGCGGACCTGCGCGCCGAGACCGGCGTCGGGATGATGGATTGCAAGAAGGCGCTGGTGGAAGCGGGCGGAGATTTCGAGGAGGCCCGCAAGATCCTCCGCAAGCGCGGGCTCGCAACGGCCGCGCGCAAGGCGGACCGCGCCACGTCCGAGGGGCTCGTCGTCGCGCGCGTGACGGCGGGGGCCGCCGTGCTGGTCGAGGTCAACTGCGAGACGGACTTCGTCGCGCGGACCGCCGACTTCCGAGGCCTGGCCGAGGGGCTGGCCGACGTCGTCGCGGCGCACTCGGCATTCGGAGAGACGCGCTTTGGCGAACCGACGGGGCTGGCGTCGTTACCGGCTCCCGGAAAGCCGACGGAGACCGTGTCAGAAAGCCTCACGCACCTGATCGCCAAGCTCGGCGAGAACATGAGCATCCGGCGGTACGCGCGGCTTTTGCCGCGGCCGGGCGAGAGGTTCGCGAGCTACGTCCACGGCAACGGCCGGATCGGAGTCCTCGTCGGTCTCCGCGGCGGAGACGACGCTCTCGGCAAGGACCTCGCGATGCACGTCGCCGCTTCCGATCCGCGTTTCGCCTCCCGCGCGGAAGTCACCCCGGAGATGCTCGCGACGGAGCGGGAGATCGCGCGGGCCCAGGCGACCGCCGCGGGGAAGCCGCCGCAGGTCGTCGAGCGGATCGCGGAGGGAAAGGTCGAGAAGTTCTACCAGGAGACGGTCCTGACGGAGCAGGCTTTCGTGAAAGACCCCGAGAAGACGGTCGGGCAGGTCATCGTCGAACGCGGAGGCAAGGAAGCCCTCGACGTTCGTTTCGTCCGATTCAAGCTGGGAGAAAACCTCGGCCGATCCGAAGAGCGCCCGGCCGACGAGCAGGCGAGCTGAGGACTTCGGCCGGGGAGCCGTGAGGGAATGAGCGAGGGTCCCGCCTATAAGCGCATCCTCCTGAAGCTCTCGGGCGAAGCCCTGATGGGAGAGCAGAAGTTCGGCATCGCCCCCGAGGTCGTCGCGCGCATGGCCGACGAGATCCGCGATGTCCATGGGATGGGGGTGGAGATCGCGGTCGTGGTCGGCGGCGGCAACATCATCCGCGGCGTCTCCGCGGCCGCGCAGGGGATCGACCGGGTCGCGGCGGACCACATGGGTTTGCTCTCGACCGTCATCAACGGTCTCGCGCTGCAGGACGCGCTCGAGAAGCGCGGCGTCCGCACGAGGCTGATGTCGGCGGTGGAGGTGCGCCAGATCGCGGAGCCCTTCATCCGCCGGCGCGCGATCCGCCACCTGGAGAAAGGGCGCGTCGTCCTCTTCGCCGGCGGCACGGGCAACCCCTTCTTTACGACCGATTCGGCGGCGGCACTGCGCGCCAACGAGATCAAGGCGGACGTGCTGCTGAAGGCGACGCGGGTGGACGGGGTCTACGACGCCAATCCCGAGACCGACCGCGAGGCGAAGTTCCTGAAGAACGTCTCCTACCGGCAGGCCCTGGAGCAGGGTCTGCGGGTCATGGACGCGGCGGCGATCGCGCTCTGCATGGACAACGGGATTCCGATCAAGGTCTTCAATCTGCGAGTTCGTGGCAATATCGAGCGGGTCGTCCGGGGCGAAGACATCGGCTCGCTCGTTTCAGCGGAGGCGTGAGCATGCGACAGGAACTGAAGGACATCGAACAGCACATGAACGGCGCGATCGCGCACCTGAAGGACCGCTTCAAGACATTGCGGACCGGCCGCGCGAACCTCGGCATCCTCGACGGGATCCTCGTGACGGCGTACGGGGCCGATGTCCCGATCAACCAGGTGGCGAACCTCTCGGTCCCGGAGCCGACGCTCATCGTGGCGGCGCCGTGGGACCCGAAGATGTCGGGGGAGATCGAGCGCGCGATCCGCAAGTCGGACCTGGGATTGAACCCGCAGTCGGACGGGAAGGTCGTGCGCATCCCGATCCCTTCGCTGACGGAGGAGCGCCGCAAGGAGCTCGCGAAGAAGGCGCACCACATGACCGAGGAGGCGCGCGTGGAGATCCGGCGCTTCCGCCACGAAGGCAACGACCGGATCAAGAAGATGTTCAAGGACAAGACGATCTCCGAGGACGACGAGCGCCGCGGACTCGAAGAGTCGCAGAAGCTGACCGACAAGAAGATCGCCGAGGTGGATGAGCTCCTCAAGATCAAGGAGAAGGAGATCATGGCGGTCTGAGGCTGCGGAGATCGCGATCGCGTGGCTTCTTTTCTCATCATCGTGGCGGCGGGAAGCGGAACTCGGCTCGGGCGACCCGAGCCGAAGGCGCTCGTCCTCCTTCACGGCCGCCCGCTGCTCTCCTGGACGCTCGAGGCGCTCTCGACTGTCCCCTTTGCGGGGACGGTCATCGCGGCGCCCTCCGGAAGAGTGGAAGAGGTCCGGGCGCTGGCGGGGGCCGGCTCCAAGGTCGTCGAGGGAGGGGCGACACGCGCCGCGTCCGTGCGCAACGCCTTTCAAGCCTGCGGCGCCGGCGGGCGCCACCTCGTCTGCATCCACGACGCGGCGCGCCCGTTCGTGACCGCGGCCGAAGTGGAGGCCGTCCTTCAAGCGGCCGAGGAGGGGGGCGTCGCGATCGCGGCGACCCCGATTGCCGACACGGTCAAGAGGGTGGAGAAGGGTCTCATCGCCTCGACGCTCGACCGGACGAGCCTCTGGGCCGCCGGGACTCCGCAGGTCTTTCGTGCCGAGTTGCTCGCGCGGGCCATCGAGTCGGGCGGTGAGGCGACCGACGAAGCCGCGCTCTGCGAGGGGCTCGGCATCCCCGTCGCGGCCGTACCGGTCTCGCGACTCGGTTTCAAGATCACGACTCCGGAAGACCTGGAGATCGCGGAAGCGATCCTGAGGGAGAGATTGACTCATTGATTCATCGGTCCATTGGTCCATTGAAGAGAAGTGTTGCGAGGCCCAATGGAAAAATGAGTGAATGAACCAATGAATCAATTCCCTCGCGTCGGAATCGGCTTCGACGCGCACCCCTTCTCGGAGGGGCGCGTCCTGAAGCTTGGAGGGGTGGAGATCGCTCATCCTCACGGCCTCCGGGGGCACTCCGACGGAGACGTCCTCCTGCATGCGATCGCCGACGCCCTGCTCGGCGCCGCGGGCCTCGGCTCCCTGGGCGAACAATTCCCGGATAGCGATCCCGCCTGGAAGGGGGCCGACAGCGCCCTCTTCGTGACCCGCGCCCGCGACCTCGCCGCCGGTCGCGGCTACGGTGTCGGAAACCTGGACGCCATCGTGATCGCCGAAGCGCCGCGGCTGGCGCCTCACGCCGCGCGGATCCGCACTCGGCTCGCCGAGCTCCTGGCCGTGCCGGCCGACGCGATCAGCGTCCGCGGCACGAGCAGCAACGGCCTCGGCTTCGCCGGACGCGGCGAGGGAATTGCCGCCATGGCCGTCGTCCTTCTCGTCCCCTCCGCCAATCACCAATCACAAATCACCAGGCACAAATCGAAATGATCCTCTCGCACCTGAATCCGATCGCCGAGGCGGTCCGCTCCCGCCCGCGCCAGATCGAGTGGGTGCTGTTCGACTCCGGACGTCACGACCGGCGCATCAACGAGTTGAAGAGGCTCTGCCGCGAGGCGGGCGTCTCCGTCCGGTACGGCGAGTCGGGCGCCCTCGGCCGCCTCGCTCGCGCCAACCAGGGGGCGGTGGCCCGGCTGGCGATCCAGGAGTACCGGCCGGAGGAGGATGCCCTGGCCGGGCAAGCGGGTTCCCGCTTCCTCCTGGTCCTCGACGAGATCCAGGATCCCCAGAACCTGGGAGCGGTTCTCCGGGTGGCGGAGGGTCTCGGCGCTCGGGTCGTGCTCCCGGAAAGGGGGTCGGCTCCCCTCTCGGAGACCGTCGAAAGGACTTCCGCGGGGGCGGTTGAGCGGGTGCCGGTCATCCGGGTCACAAACCTCCGAAGGTTCCTGGATCTCATTAAAGACAAGGGGTTTATGGTTGTGGGCCTGGATGCCGCCGGCTCGGACCTCTACGGGTTGGATCTGACGGGGGACCTGGCCCTCGTCTTCGGGGCCGAGGGGACCGGAATGCGCCGCCTTGTCCGAGAGGGGTGTGACTTTCTGGCCCGAATTCCAATGAAGGGGCAACTCGCATCGCTCAATGTTGCCACCGTGGCAGCGGCCGCCGGCTACGAGGCTCTCCGCCAGCGAACTTTCTCTGCGGAAAAGCCTTGATCGGTTGGCCCGGGGTTTGCTAAACTCCGCGGTTCGCGCTCGGGGGAAGGGGTCCGCTCTTTGAATGCCGGCCAGGGGCTCGGGGACTAGATCCCGGAGCAGATCATCGCCGGCGTAGCTCAAAGGTAGAGCATCCGATTTGTAATCGGAAGGTTGCGGGTTCGAGTCCCATCGCCGGCTCCAGAGACGGATTGCTCGGGCGCGGGCAGGTGCGGCAGAGGGCAACGGGGGAGGCTTCCCGCTCCGGTGTTTCGGAGCTCGGGCAGGTGGCCGAGTGGTTAATGGCAGCAGACTGTAAATCTGCCGCGCTTCGCGCTACGGAGGTTCGAATCCTTCCCTGCCCACCATTAACGGGACGCGAGACGCGGGACACGGAACTCGAGACGCGGAAAGCGAGGAATCAATCGGAATGAGGAGGCGGATGATGAGGGTGCGAGTCCCGAGTTCCGAGTCCCGAGTTCCGAAGTATGCGGGAGTAACTCAGGGGTAGAGTCACAGCCTTCCAAGCTGTTGGTCGCGGGTTCGATTCCCGTCTCCCGCTCCAATGGACAGGCTCGCGGAAGGAGTACGGAAAGAGGAGATCACGGTCACGCGCCTTGCCCACGTAGCTCAGTCGGTAGAGCACGTCCTTGGTAAGGACGAGGTCACCAGTTCAATCCTGGTCGTGGGCTCCAAAGAGACGGGACTGGGGACACGGGACGCGGGACTCGGACGAGTGGAGGGTTAGCGAAGCAGGAGACGAGGGCGCGGACGGGCAAACGAGTCCCGAGTTCCGAGTACCGAGTTCCGAGCCGAGCGAAGCGAGGGTTATGGGAAAAGAGAAATTCGATCGGAGCAAGCCGCACGTCAACATTGGGACGATCGGGCACGTGGATCACGGGAAGACGACGTTGACGAGTGCGATCACGTTGGTGTTGGCGAAGAAGGGTTTGGCGACGGCGAAGGCGTACGACCAGATCGACAACGCGCCGGAGGAGAAGGCGCGAGGGATCACGATCAACACGGCGCACGTGGAGTACTCGACGGAGAAGCGTCACTACGCGCACGTGGACTGTCCGGGGCACGCGGACTACGTGAAGAACATGATCACGGGTGCGGCGCAGATGGACGGAGCGATTCTGGTGGTGTCGGCGGCGGACGGACCGATGCCGCAGACGCGGGAGCACATTCTGCTGGCTCGTCAGGTTGGGGTGCCGTACATCGTGGTGTTTCTGAACAAGACGGACATGGTGGACGACCCGGAGCTTTTGGAGCTTGTGGAGCTGGAGGTGCGAGAGCTTTTGACGTCGTACGGGTTTCCGGGGGACGTGATTCCGATCGTGAAGGGGTCGGCGTTGAAGGCGATGGAGAGCGGGGATCCGAACAGCCCGGACACGAAGTGTCTGTTCGAGCTGATGGACGCAGTGGACAGTTACATCCCGATCCCGGAGCGAGCGATCGACAAGGATTTTCTGATGCCGATCGAGGATGTGTTTTCGATTTCGGGGCGGGGGACGGTGGTGACGGGTCGAGTGGAGCGTGGAGTGATCAAGGTCGGGGAAGAGGTGGAAGTGGTGGGGATCCGTCCGACGCAGAAGAAGGTCGTGACGGGAGTGGAGATGTTCCGCAAGCTGCTCGACCAGGGTCAGGCGGGAGACAACGTGGGGTTGCTGTTGCGAGGGACGGAGAGGAAGGACGTGGAGCGTGGGCAGGTGTGTGCCAAGCCCGGGTCGATCACGCCGCACGTGAAGTTCCAGGCGCAGGCGTACATTCTGACGAAGGAAGAGGGGGGGCGTCACACGCCGTTTTTCAACGGGTACCGGCCGCAGTTTTTCTTCCGGACGACGGACGTGACGGGGACGGCGAAGCTGCCGGAGGGAGTGGAGATGGTGGTGCCCGGGGACACAGTGTCGCTGGAGATCAACCTGATCACGCCCATCGCGATGGAGAAGGGGCTGCGATTCGCCATCCGCGAAGGCGGCCGCACGGTGGGCGCGGGAACAATTACCGAGATCCTGGAGTAGGACGGGACTCGGGACTCGGGACTGGGGACTCGAACGGAGGATTAACGACGAAAGCGGGAAAGGGAGATCGAACAGGGCTCTTCGAGTCCCGAATTCCGTGTCCCGAGTCCCGATCGTGAGCGGAGCGAACCATGCAAGAGAACATCAGCCTGGCGTGCAGCGAGTGCAAGCGGAAGAACTACACGACCACGAAGAACAAGAAGACGAATACGGAGAAACTGGAGCTGGCCAAATACTGCCGCTTCTGCCGGAAGCACACCGCGCACAAGGAAGGAAAAGTCTAGGGGTGTAGCTCTAATTGGTAGAGCGGCGGTCTCCAAAACCGTAGGTTGGGGGTTCGAATCCCTCCACCCCTGCCATTGAGAACGGGACTCGGAACTCGGAACTGGGAACTCGAACGGAGGAGCAAGCGAAGCGAAACAGGCCAACGGACGCGGATCGGGCTTTCGAGTCCCGAGTCCCGGGTCCCGAGTCCCGATCGCAAGCGTAGCGAGCATGGTACCGGTAAGAGAGTGGTGGCCCCGGACCCGCGACTTCCTGCGGGACGTCTGGGTCGAGATGAAGAAGGTGAGCTGGCCCGGCCGCAGCGAGGTCGTCGGAACGACCGTCGTCGTGATCGTGGCCTGCTTCCTGTTCGGCTTCTATCTCTTCATCGTGGACTCGGGTCTTTCCTGGTTGATCGACAAGATCTTCCGGTCATCGGGGGTGATCTCTTGACGACGACGGATGGAGGCGGAGCCGTGGGGTCTCCCGAGGCTCCCGCCGCCGCGGCGGGTCCGAAGGCGAAGAACTGGTACATCGTGCATACCTATTCGGGCTTCGAGGAGCGCGTGCGCCAGAACCTGAAGCAGCGCGTCGAGGCGATGGGGATGTCCAACGCCTTCGGGGAGATCCGCATCCCCACGGAGACGCTCGTCGAGATGAAGGGGGGGAAGCGCCGCGAGGTCCAGCGCAAGTTCTTCCCCGGCTACATCATCATCGAGATGGAAATGTCCGACGAGGCGTGGCACCTCGTCAAGAACACGCCGAAGGTCACGGGATTCGTCGGCTCCGGCAAGGAGCCCACGCCGTTGACCGCCGAAGAGGTCGAGCAGATCCTCCACCGGGTCACGTCCACGAAGGAGAAGCCGAAGCCCAAGCACACGTTCGAGAAGGGGGAGCACGTCCGGATCACCGACGGCCCCTTCACGAACTTCACCGGCGTGGTCGAGGACGTCAACCTCGACCGCTCGACCCTGAAGGTGATGGTCACGATCTTTGGAAGATCCACGCCGGTGGAATTGGAGTTCTTACAGGTGCAGAAGGTCTGACGGGGTCGGGACACGGTACTCGGGACTCGGAACTCGGACCGGGGCCCCCCAAAGGAGACGAGGAGGAGCAGCGAAGCGAAGAACAACGGATAGCTGGAACGCGGGGTAATTTCGTGTCGAGTCCCGAGTTCCGAGTCCCGAGTTCCGCGCGAGCGAAGCGAGCGTTATGGCAAAGAAGATCACCGGGTACGTGAAACTGCAGATCCCCGCCGGGGAGGCGACGCCCGCCCCACCGGTGGGACCGGCGCTCGGCCAGCAGGGCGTCAACATCATGGACTTCTGCAAGAACTTCAACGCGAGGACCGGCTCGCAGAAGGGCCTGATCATCCCGGTCGTGGTCACGGTGTACGCCGACCGGTCGTACTCGTTCATCACCAAGACGCCGCCCGCCGCGATCCTGCTGCTCAAGGCGGCAGGGGTCCCGAAGGGCTCGGGCACGCCCAACAAGGAAAAGGTCGGCAAGGTGACGAAGCAGCAGGTCGAGGAGATCGCCAGGACGAAGCTCCCCGACCTGAACGCCTCCGACCTGTCCGGGGCCGTCCGCATCATCGAGGGCACAGCACGGAGCATGGGAATCGAAGTTGTTTAGGAGTTATCAGTTGTCAGTGATCAGTTGTCAGTCAGGCCCGAAACCGAAAACTGACCACTGAAAACTCGTCGGAGGCCGAGCGCAAGCGAGGCCGTTTGCACGACGAAAGGAGACGATGGGAAAGATCGGTAAGAAGTTCGCGGCGGCAAAGACCCGGGTCGGCAGCAAGGCGTACGGCCTGGCCGACGCCATGGCGCTCGTCCGCGAAGTCAAGTACACGAAGTTCGACGAGTCCGTGGACATCGCGATGCTCCTCGGGGTCGATCCCAAGCACGCCGACCAGATGGTCCGCGGCACGGTCGTCCTCCCGCACGGGACCGGGAAGTCCAAGCGGGTCGCGGTGATCGCCGCCGGCGACAAGGCGAAGGAGGCCCAGGACGCGGGCGCCGACCACGTGGGCGCCGAGGACCTCGTCGCGAAGATCACCGACGGCTTCCTCGATTTCGAGGCGCTCGTCGCGACGCCGGACATGATGCGGCTTGTCGGAAAGCTCGGGAAGGTGCTTGGCCCGAAGGGGCTGATGCCGAACCCGAAGGCGGGAACGGTGACCATGGACGTCGGCAAGGCGGTCAAGGAGATCAAGGGGGGCAAGGTCGAGTTTCGCGTGGACAAGACGTCGATCATCCACGCCTCGATCGGCAAGACCTCCTTCGACAAGACCAAGCTCGAAGAGAACGCGGCGACGTTCATCCGGGCCGTGCAGCGGGCCAAGCCGCCGGCGGCCAAGGGGAAGTACTTCCGCACCGTTTCCATCTCCTCGACGATGGGGCCGGGAGTGACGATCGACACGGCGGCGCTCGAGGCGCTGGAGGCCAGGAAATGAACCGAGCGGAAAAAGCCACCCAGGTCGAAGAGCTCGGGCAGGGCCTGGCCAGGGCGGAAAATGCGATCCTCTTCGCCTTCGCCGGCTTGAAGGTGCCCGAGGTGACGGAATTGCGGCGGCAGGTGCGGGCCACGAAGTCCCGCTACGTTGTGGTCAAGAACACGCTCGCCTTGCGGGCGACGCGGGGGACTCCCCTCGAGGCGCTCTCGAGCCACTTCGTGGGCGCGACCGCGGTCGTCTTCAACGACGACAACCCGGTCGCGCTGGCAAAGGTGCTGACGGCCTTCGCGAAGGCCAACCCGAACCTGGTCTTCAAGGCGGCGCTCGTCGAGGGCCTTCCGGTCGAGGCGGGCCAGATCAAGGCGATTGCGGACCTGCCCACGCGGGAGCAGCTGGTCGGCAGGCTGCTCTTCCTGATGCAGTCGCCGCTGCGGCGCCTCGTCACGGTCTTGAACGGGCCGGTCCGGAACCTGGCGGGAGTCGTCCAGCAGATCGCGGAGCAGAAGACAAAGGCGGAGCGGGCGAGGCCCCTGCCTCGGAGTAATGGGAATAAGGCAACTGTTATCAGTAAGGAGAGAACAGAAATGGCGATGACGGCGGAGAGCTTTGTCAAGGAAATCGAGGGGATGACCGTCCTCGAGCTCAATACCCTGGTCAAGGCCCTGGAGGAGAAGTTCGGCGTGTCCGCGGCGGCCATGGCGGCGCCCGCGGCGGCCGCGGGACCGGCAGCGGCGGCGGCCCCGGTGGAAGAGGAGAAGATCGAGTTCACGGTCCATCTCGTGGCCGCCGGCGACAAGATCAAGACCATCAAGTCGGTCCGCGAGGTCACGAGCCTGGGCCTGAAGGAGGCGAAGGACCTGGTGGACGGCGCCCCCCAGATCCTGAAGGAAGGCGTTTCCAAGGACGAGGCGGCGGCGATCAAAAAGAAGTTTGAGGAGGTCGGCGCGAAAGTGGAGATCAAGTAGGGTTGAGCCGATCCTCAGCCCTCGTTTTGAACCTTCCCGCTGCCTGCGAGCGGCGGGATCAAGCGCCCTCGGGGCAAAGGTCGAGATCGAGTCGTTGGGCCTTTTCCGGATTTCGGTTTCTCAACCCGTTCTGCGGTCTGCCGGATGGCGGCCGCGTTAGGAGTTTCTCCGAATGAGCAGTGAGGTGGGCGTGTCCCCCGAGCGAAAGACCTTTTCGAAGATCAAGTCGTTCATGGATCTTCCGAACCTGATCGACGTGCAGCGCCGCTCCTACGAGCGGTTCCTGCAGATGAACCTCCTGCCGGAGGAGCGCGAAGAGTCCGGCCTGCAGGCGGTCTTTACGAGCGTCTTCCCCTTCTCCGATTTCCGGGGCGCGTGCGAGCTGCAGTTCGTCAAGTACGCGATCGGGAACTGGGAGTGCAAGTGCGGGCGCCTGAAGGGCCTCGAGCACCTGCGGATGGACTGCCGCGCCTGCGGCGCGCGGATCGTCACGGCGCACCCGCACGAGGAGACCGTGTCGTGCCCGAAGTGCGGCACGCAGAACCCCAACCGCGTCACGCTCTGCGACGTCTGCGGCAATCCCGTGGACCTGCAGATGAAGTACTCGGTGGCGGAGTGCCAGGAGCGGGGGATGACCTACTCGGTCCCGCTGAAGGTCACCTTCCGCCTCTTCGTCTATGACAAGGACCCGGACACGGGCGTCAAGACGATGCGGGACGCCAAGGAGGAGGAGGTCTTCTTCGGCGACATCCCGCTCATGACCGAGCACGGCACGTTCGTCATCAACGGCACGGAGCGCGTCATCGTCTCGCAGCTCCACCGCTCGCCCGGCGTCTTCTTCACGAAGGAGTCGGCGCACGGGTTCCTCGCGAAGATCATCCCGTACCGCGGCTCCTGGGTGGAGTTCGAGTACGACCAGAAGGGGATCCTCTTCGTGCGGATCGACCGGAAGCGCAAGTTCCCGGCCACGATCTTCCTGCGCGCTCTCGGCCTGGAGACCGACGAGTCGATCCTCCGCCAGTTCTACGCGCCGGTGGCGGCGCGGTTCGAGCGGGGGCGGGCGCACCTGACGATCACGCGCAACGTCGTCAAGCAGGAGGAGTTGAAAGAGCGCTACGCGCGCGTCAAGCGCGAGACCAAGGTCATCTTCGCCGGGATCAAGCTCTCCGCCGACGACCAGAAGGAGATCGCGCGGAAGGGCTCGATCGAGCGCTCCGTGGACGGGGCCGCGATCGAGAAGGCCTGCTTCCTCGCCGACGTCGTGGACCTCTCGACCGGTGAAGTCCTCTTCGAGGCCGGACAGGAAGTCGGGCCCGACGCCGTCGAGCAGCTGAAGGAGCGGGGGATCAAGGAGGTCGAGATCTTCTTCCCCGACTGGGATCTCTCCGGCGAGATCCTCGTCAGCACGATCCGCAAGGACACCCATAAGACCAAGAACGAGGCGATCCTGGAGATCTACCGGCGGCTGCGCCCGGGAGACCCGCCGACCTACGAGTCGGCCAAGAACCTCTTCGAGGGCATGTTCTTCGACCCGAAGAAGTACGACTTCTCGCGGGTCGGCCGCTTCAAGTTCAACATCAAGCTCGAGGCCGATTCCTCCGAGGACACGCGCACGCTGACGGCGCAGGACATCTACCGCGTCGTGGCGTACCTCCTGCGGCTGAAGCGGGACGTCGGCCGGACCGACGACATCGACAACCTCGGGAACCGGCGCGTCCGCTCGGTCGGAGAGCTCCTCGAGAACCAGTTCCGCATCGGCCTCGTCCGCATGGAGCGGGCGATCAAGGAGAAGATGTCGGTCCACCAGGACATCGACTCGGCGATGCCGCACGACCTGATCAACTCCAAGCCGGTCATCGCCTCGATCAAGGAGTTCTTCGGGTCCTCGCAGCTCTCGCAGTTCATGGACCAGACGAACCCGCTGTCGGAGGTCACGCACAAGCGCCGCCTCTCGGCCCTCGGGCCGGGCGGCCTGTCGCGCGAGCGCGCGGGGTTCGAGGTGCGCGACGTCCACCCGACGCACTACGGCCGCGTCTGCCCGATCGAGACGCCGGAAGGGCCGAACATCGGGCTCGATCTCGTCGCTCTCCTGCTACGCGCGCATCAACGACTTCGGCTTCATCGAGACGCCGTACAAGCGGGTCGAGAAGGGCCGCGTCATCGACCACTTCCAGATCACGCTGGTCGGCGACACCTCCTTCAAGCTCGGCCAGATCGTCGAGAGGAAGGAGCTCGAGGAGGAGAACGAGCGGGTCAAGCGGGGCCACAAGCGCCAGGCGGAGGTCCTGCCCTACTCCTTCTACCTCTCGGCATGGGAAGAGGAGAACTTCGTCATCGCGCAGGCCAACGCCGAGACGGACGCCGCGGGCCGCATCAAGGAGGACCGGGTCATCGCCCGGTTCAACGGGGAGTTCATCACCGCGGAGCGGGACAAGGTCGACTACAAGGACATCTCGCCCAAGCAGCTCGTGTCGGTCGCGACGGCGCTCATCCCGTTCCTCGAGCACGACGACGCGAACCGCGCGCTGATGGGCTCCAACATGCAGCGCCAGGCCGTCCCGCTGCTCCAGGTCGAGGCGCCGCTCGTCGGCACCGGCCTCGAGCTCGACGGTCGCCCGCGATTCCGGCGCGGTCGTGCTCGCCAAGCGCGGCGGCGTCGTGGACCAGGTCGACTCGGAGCGGATCATCGTGCGCGTCGAGGGGAGCGAGGCCGGCGGCAAGGAGTTCGGCGCGGACATCTACCCGCTGACGAAGTTCCGCCGCTCCAACCAGAACACCTGCATCAACCAGAAGCCGATCGTGCTCGAGGGGCAGACCGTCGAGCGGGGCCAGGTCCTGGCCGACGGCCCGTGCACGAAGAAGGGCGAGCTCGCGCTCGGGCGCAACATCCTCGTCGCGTTCATGCCGTGGCGCGGCTACAACTACGAAGACGCGATCCTCGTCTCCGAGCGCCTCGTCAAGGACGACTTCTTCACCTCGATCCACATCCAGGAGTTCGACATCGAGGCGCGCGACACCAAGCTCGGGCCGGAAGAGATCACGCGGGACATCCCGAACGTCTCGGAGAACGCGCTGCGCGACCTGGACGAGTCCGGGATCATCCGCATCGGGGCCAACGTCAAGCCCGGAGACATCCTCGTCGGCAAGGTCACGCCGAAGGGCGAGACGCAGCTGACGCCGGAGGAGAAGCTCCTCCGCGCGATCTTCGGCGAGAAGGCCGGAGACGTGCGCGACGCGTCGCTGAAGTGCCCGCCGGGCATCGAGGGCACGGTCGTGGACGTGAAGATCTTCTCGCGCAAGGGAATCGAGAAGGACCTGCGGGCGCTCTCGATCGAGCAGGACCAGATCGCCAAGATCGAGAAGAACTCCAAGGACGAGATCCGGATCATCCGGGAGGAAGCGAACAAGAAGATCCGGGACCTGCTCGTCGGGAAGATCTCCAACGAGGCGATGAACGACCGGGACGGCGAGGAGATCGTCAAGAAGGGGGCGAAGTTCACCGACGAAGGCGTCGCGCGCCTCTCCCCGCAGCAGTTGAAGCGGCTGAAGCTGAAGGACGAGGAGGTCGCCGAGGCGGTGACGATCATCCTGCGGCGCCAGGACTCGCAGATCGAGGTCTTGAACCGCGTCAACGCCGAGCGGATCGAGCTGCTCCAGAAGGGAGACGAGCTGCCGCCGGGCGTCATCAAGATGGTCAAGGTCTACGTCGCGATGAAGAGGAAGCTCTCCGTCGGCGACAAGATGGCGGGCCGCCACGGAAACAAGGGAGTCATCTCCCGGATCCTGGCGGAGGCGACATGCCCTATCTGCCGGACGGGACGCCGATCGACATCGTGCTGAACCCGCTCGGCGTCCCCTCGCGCATGAACGTCGGCCAGATTCTGGAGACCCACCTGGGGTGGGCCGCCCGGGCGCTCGGCATGCACGTCGCGACGCCGGTCTTCGACGGCGCCACGGAGGGGGAGATCAAGAAGCTCCTGAAGGACGCGAACCTGCCGGCTTCGGGCAAGACCGTCCTCTACGACGGCATGACCGGAGAGCCCTTCGAGCAGCAGGTCACCGTCGGCTTCATCTACATGATGAAGCTCTCGCACCTGGTGGACGACAAGATCCACGCGCGCTCGATCGGGCCGTACTCGCTCATCACGCAGCAGCCCCTGGGCGGCAAGGCGCAGTTCGGCGGCCAGCGGTTCGGCGAGATGGAGGTCTGGGCGCTCGAGGCGTACGGCGCGTCCTACACGCTGCAGGAGCTCCTGACGGTCAAGTCCGACGACGTCGAGGGCCGCTCGCAGGTCTACGAGGCGATCGTCAAGGGCGAGGTGCCGGCGGAGCCGGGCCTGCCCGAGTCGTTCAACGTCCTCGTGCGCGAGCTGCAGTCGCTCTGCCTCGACGTGGAGCTCTTCAAGAGATGAATAGGAATCAGGGATTCTCGAATATGCGGGCGTGGCGATCTCACCATGGGATGGCATGCCGCGGCCGCTTAGAAGTTGCTTGCTCTCTTCCGGCCGTGACGAGCGGCCGCCAAATAGGAGCGAATTAGCATGGAATCGCTCGCTTTCGCCAACAAACCGACCACGCTGAAGGACTTCAACGCGATCAAGATCTCTCTGGCCTCGCCCGAGAAGATCCGTTCCTGGTCCTACGGCGAGGTCACGAAGCCCGAAACGATCAACTACCGCACGTTCAAGCCGGAGCGGGACGGGCTCTTCTGCGCGAAGATCTTCGGCCCGATCACCGACTGGGAGTGCCTCTGCGGCAAGTACAAGCGGATGAAGCACCGCGGCGTCGTCTGCGACAAGTGCGGCGTCGAGGTGACCAAGTCCAAGGTGCGCCGCGAGCGGATGGGGCACATCGAGCTCGCCTCCCCCGTTTCGCACGTCTGGTTCTTCAAGGGCCTGCCGTCGCGGATCGGGCACCTGCTCGACATCTCGCTGCGCGACCTGGAGAGGATCCTCTACTTCGAGTCGTACGTCGTCATCGATCCGGGCGAGACGGACCTGAAGGAGAAGGAGCTCCTCTCCGAGGAGCGCTACCGCGCGCTGCGCGCCGAGCACGGCGACGTGTTCGTGGCGAGGATGGGCGCCGGCGCGATCAAGGAGCTGCTCCAGCGCGTGGACGTCGAGATGCTGGCCGAAGAGCTCCGGATGATCATGAAGACGGAGACTTCGCAGATCAAGCGGCAGAAGGCGGCCAAGCGCCTGAAGGTCTGCGACGCGTTCCGCCGCTCGGGTCACCGGCCCGACTGGATGATCCTGGACGTCATCCCGGTCATCCCGCCCGAGCTGCGGCCGCTGGTTCCTCTGGACGGCGGCCGCTTCGCGACGTCGGACCTGAACGACCTCTACCGGCGCGTCATCAACCGCAACAACCGGTTGAAGAAGCTCCTCGAGCTGCGCGCGCCCGAAGTCATCGTGCGCAACGAGAAGCGGATGCTCCAGGAAGCTGTCGACGCCCTCTTCGACAACGGCCGCCGCGGCCGGGTCCTGAAGGGCTCGAACAACCGGCCGCTGAAGTCCCTCTCCGACACCCTGAAGGGCAAGCAGGGCCGCTTCCGCCAGAACCTGCTCGGAAAGCGCGTGGACTACTCGGGCCGCTCGGTCGTCGTCGTGGGGCCGGAGCTGAAGCTCCACCAGTGCGGGCTTCCCAAGAAGATGGCGGTCGAGCTCTTCAAGCCGTTCATCTACAACCGCCTCGAGAAGAAGGGGCTCGCCCAGACGATCAAGGCCGCCAAGGAGCTCGTCGAGTCGGGCGTGACGGAGGTCTGGGACGCGCTGGAGGACGTCATCCGCGATCACCCGGTGCTCTTGAACCGCGCCCCGACGCTCCACCGCCTCGGAATCCAGGCCTTCCAGCCGGTGCTCGTCGAGGGCAAGGCGATCAAGATCCATCCGCTCGTCTGCCCCGCATTCAACGCCGACTTCGACGGCGACCAGATGGCCGTGCACGTGCCGCTGTCGCCCAAGGCGCAGATCGAGGCGGAGATCCTGATGCTCTCCTCGAACAACATCCTTTCTCCCGCCTCGGGACGCCCGCTCGCCGTCCCGTCGCAGGACCTGGTGCTCGGGATCTACTACCTGACCAAGTCCCGCTCGAACACGAAGGGGGAGGGGCGCATCTTCGCCGACTTCGACGAGGTGATCCTCGCCTACGAGCAGGGGGAAGTCACGACGCACACGCCGATCCGCGTGCGCTACTCCGGCAAGTACATCGACCTGACGACGCAGTACAACGACCAGGACATCATCCACGCCGAGGTGCAGGACATCGAGCGGACGCTCATCGACACGACCGTCGGCCGCGTGTTCTTCAACCGCGCGCTGCCGGACGTCGTCCCCTTCATCAACGGCAACCTGAAGAAGAGGGGGCTGACGGACTTCGTCAGCTACATCTACCTGAACTTCGGCGAAGAGATGACCGTCCAGATGCTCGACGACCTGAAGGACCTCGGCTTCGCGGCCGCGACCCGCGCCGGCATCTCGATCGGCGTGGACGACATGGTCATCCCGGCGAAGAAGGAGGAGTTCCTGCAGGCCGCCCACAAGGAGGTCCTGGAGGTCGACGCGCAGCGCAACTCCGGCGTCATCACCGCCGGCGAGCGCCACAACAAGATCATCGACATCTGGCATCGCACGACCGAGAACATCTCCGACGAGATGTTCAAGGAGATGAAGAAGTCCGACCAGGTCGGCACCGAGTTCAACCCGATCTACATCATGGCGGACTCGGGCGCCCGCGGCTCCAAGGAGCAGGTGCGCCAGCTCGCCGGGATGCGCGGCCTCATGTCCAAGCCCTCGGGCGAGGTCATCGAGACGCCGATCACGGCGAACTTCCGCGAAGGCCTCTCGGTGCTGCAGTACTTCATCTCGACGCACGGCGCCCGCAAGGGTCTCGCCGACACGGCGTTGAAGACGGCCGACTCCGGCTACCTGACGCGCCGGCTCGTCGACGTGGCGCAGGACGTCATCGTCATCGAGGAGGACTGCGGCACGTCCGACGGCATCACGGTCTCCGCGATCATGGAAGGGGGCGACACGCTCGAGCCGCTGCGCGACCGCATCGTCGGCCGCGTGGCGCAGGAGGACATCTTCGATCCGCTCTCCGAGGAGAAGCTGCTGTCGTACGGGACCGAGATCACCGAGGAGCTCGCCTCGGCGGTCCAGGAGGCGGGCATCGAGCGGGTCAAGATCCGCTCGGTTCTGACCTGCGAGACCAAGCGGGGCATCTGCCGCCTCTGCTACGGCCGCATGCTGGCCTCGGGCAAGATGGTCGAGATCGGCGAGGCCTGCGGCGTCATCGCGGCGCAGTCGATCGGCGAGCCGGGCACGCAGCTCACGATGCGGACCTTCCACTACGGCGGAACCGCTTCGCGCGTGACCGAGCAGTCCAAGCACGCCGCGAAGAACCCCGGCACGGTCAAGTTCCTGAACGTGGCGACGGTCCAGCGCAAGGACGGCAACCTCGTCGTCGTCAACCGCAACGGCAAGATCACGATCATCGACAACAAGGGTCGCGAGAAGGAGCGCTACTCGGTCGTGTACGGCTCGACGATCAAGGTCGCCGACGGCCAGGAGGTCGTCCCCGGCCAGGAGCTCGTCGAGTGGGATCCGTTCACGTCGGCCATCCTGACGGAGGTCGGCGGCAAGATCGCCTTCCGCGACATCGTGGAAGGGGAGAACCTGCGCGAGGAGACGGACCGGGTCACCGGCCTGGCGCAGAAGATCATCGTGGAGGCGGTGGGCGCGGAGAAGCGCTCGCCGCAGGTCCTCGTCCAGGGGAAGGCCGAGCGCAAGTACCTGCTCCCGATCGGCTCGCACCTGATGGTCGCCGACGGACAGGACGTCCACCCGGGCGACGTGCTCGCGAAGATCCCGCGCGAGACGACGAAGACCAAGGACATCACGGGCGGTCTGCCCCGCATCGTCGAGCTCTTCGAGGCGCGGCGCCCCAAGGACGCCGCCGTCATCACGGAGATCGACGGGACGGTCTCGCACGGCCCGATCGCCAAGGGCATGCGCAAGGTCATCATCACCGGAGACGACGGGGAGACCCGCGAGTACCTGATCCCGCGCTACACGCACGTCAACGTGCAGGAGAGCGAGCGGGTCAAGGCGGGCGATCCGCTGATCGACGGCCCGATCAACCCGCACGACATCCTGGCGATCCTGGGCGAGAAGGAGATGCAGCGGTACCTCGTGGACAAGATCCAGGAGGTCTACCGGTCGCAGAACGTCGCGATCAACGACAAGCACATCGAGGTGATCGTCCGGCAGATGATGCGGAGCGTGAAGATCGAGGAGGTCGGGGACACGGAGTTCCTGATCGACGAGCAGGTCGACCGTTTCCGGTTCGAGGAGGAGAACGAGCGGGTCATCACCGCCGGCGGGCAGCCCGCCATCGGCCGGCCGATGCTCCTCGGCATCACGAAGGCCTCCCTCTCGACGGACTCCTTCATCTCGGCGGCTTCGTTCCAGGAGACGACCCGGGTCCTCACGGAGGCCTCGATCTCCGGGAAGGTGGACAACCTGCGGGGCCTGAAGGAGAACGTCATCGTCGGGCGGCTGATCCCGGCGGGCACCGGCATGGAGTACTACCGCAACGTCGTCCTGGAGCGGGAGGAGATCCCGCAGGTCGAGGAGCCGGCCCTCGAGGACTTCCTGACCGACCCGGCCGAGGAGCTGGCTCTGGCCGAGGCCGACGCCGAAGTGGACGCTTCCGAGGAGGAGTGATCGAGTCCGGGGTCGAGGATCGAGAGTTTTCAGGGGCCCGGAAACGGGCCCCTTTTCATTTTTCGACCTCTCGCGCCGGGAGTGGGCGGAGTTGGGGGCCTAAAGCGCGCTCCCGAAGTCCCTTAGGGCCGGATTTGCGCTTGACAAGCGTCCCGCCTGACCGTAGGATTCGTGGGTTTTTCCCTCGGACTCCGGCGGGTCGGTGGGACTGGCCCGCCCGGGGCCGAGCAAAGCAGTTACGGTCGATCTCGGGCCCTTCCTCGGCTCCGGGGGGCTCGGGGTGACAACAGGAGAGTCGATGCCGACAATTTCTCAATTGGTGCGGAAGGGCCGCGAGCGGGTGCGCGTGAAGACCGCCAGCCCCGCGCTCAATTCTTCGCCGCAGAAGCGCGGCGTCTGCACGCGCGTCTACACGACGACGCCGAAGAAGCCGAACTCGGCGCTTCGCAAGGTCGCGCGCGTGCGCCTGACCAACGGCATCGAGGTCACGACCTACATTCCGGGTGTCGGCCATAACCTGCAGGAGCACTCGATCGTCATGATCCGCGGGGGACGCGTCAAGGACCTCCCCGGCGTGCGCTACCACATCATCCGCGGCACGCTCGACGCGGTCGGCGTCGCCAACCGCAAGCAGAGCCGCTCCAAGTACGGCGCCAAGCGCCCGAAAGCTTAGGGAAGAGATATGCCGAGACGCCGCGTCGTCGCCAAGCGGGAGATCCTTCCGGATCCGCTCTACAACTCGCAGCTCGTCACGAAGTTCATCAACTCGGTGATGAGCAGGGGAAGAAGTCCATGGCCGAGGGGATCCTCTACGGAGCCTTGAATCGCGTCGCCGAGAAGACGCAGGACGACCCGATGAAGATCTTCAAGAAGGCCATCGAGAACGTCAAGCCGGCGCTCGAGGTCAAGTCCAGGCGCGTCGGCGGCTCGACCTACCAGGTCCCCGTCGAAGTCCGCCCCAACCGCCGCACGTCGCTCGCGATCCGCTGGATCATCGAGTACTCCGCGTCCCGCGGCGAGAAGACGATGCGAGAGAAGCTCGCCGCCGAGCTCCTCGACGCCGCGAACCTGCGGGGCGGAGCGGTGAAGAAGAAGGACGACACGCACAAGATGGCGGAGGCGAACAAGGCGTTCGCCCACTACCGCTGGTAACCGGACCGGAAACCCAGGACCTCCTCGTCATATGCCGCGCAACCATCCCCTCAAAGACACCCGCAACATCGGGATCATGGCGCACATCGACGCCGGGAAGACGACCACGACCGAGCGGATCCTCTATCTACACCGGGGTCAACTACAAGATCGGCGAGGTCCACGAGGGGACCGCGACGATGGACTGGATGGTCCAGGAGCAGGAGCGCGGCATCACGATCACCTCCGCCGCGACGACGTGCTTCTGGACGGCGACTCCGGACGCCGGGGATCCTTCGGCCCCTCCGGGCCCCCTCGTTCGGATCAACATCATCGACACGCCGGGCCACGTGGACTTCACCGCGGAGGTCGAGCGGTCCCTTCGCGTCCTGGACGGGGCCGTCGCCGTTTTCGACGCCGTCGCCGGCGTCGAGCCGCAGTCGGAGACCGTCTGGCGCCAGGCCAACCGTTACAACGTGCCGCGCATCGCCTTCGTCAACAAGATGGACCGCGTCGGGGCGAACTTCGCGCGTTGCGTCGAGATGATGAAGACGAAGCTGAACGCCAACCCCGCGACGATCCAGATCCCGCTCGGGAGCGAGGCGGAGCACCGCGGCGTCATCGACCTCGTCCGGATGAAGGCGATCGAGTTCAAGGACGAAGACCTCGGGGCGAAGTTCGACGTGGCGGAGATCCCCGAGGAATTCCGCGCGGAGGCCGAAGCCTACCGCGAGAAAATGATCGAGGCCATCGCGGAGAGCGACGACACGCTGCTCGAGAAGTACCTGCACGGCGGCAAGGTCGAGGCGAGTGAGATCAAGGACGCGCTCCGGCGGGCAACGATCGCCGGGCACGCCCAGCCGGTCATCTGCGGGAGCGCCTTCAAGAACAAGGGCGTCCAGCAGCTCCTGGACGCCGTCGTGGACTACCTCCCGTCGCCGCTCGACGTTCCGCCGATGGTCGGGCACGACGACGTCGGAGCGGAGCTCGTCCGCGAGCCGAAGGACGACGCACCCTTCGCCGCGCTCATCTTCAAGATCATGACCGACCCCTTCGTCGGCCAGCTCGCCTTCTTCCGGGTCTATTCCGGGCATCTCGACGCCGGCTCCTCCGTCTTCAACTCGACGAAGCAGACCAACGAGCGCGTCGGGCGGTTGCTCAAGATGCACGCCAACAAGCGCGAGGAAATCAAGGAAGTCTGGGCGGGAGACATCGCGGCGGCCGTCGGGCTGCGCAACGTCTAGACCGGCGACACGATCTGCGAAAAGGACGAGCCGGTCATCCTGGAAGCGATGAACTTCCCCGACCCGGTCATCGCGGTCGCGATCGAGCCCAAGACGAAGGCGGACCAGGAAAAGATGGGGATGGCGCTCGCGAAGCTCATGCAGGAGGACCCGACCTTCAAGGTCCACACCGACAAGGAGACCGGGCAGACGATCATCCGCGGCATGGGCGAGCTCCACCTGGAGATCATCACCGACCGGATGGTGCGCGAGTTCAATGTCGGCGCGAACATCGGCAAGCCGCAGGTCGCCTACCGCGAGGCGATCACGAAGGAGGCCCAGGGGCACGGCCGGTTCGTCCGGCAGTCCGGGGGCCGCGGCCAGTACGGCGACTGCAAGATCCGGATCGGGCCGGCCGAAGAGGGCCATCACTTCGTCTTCGAGAACGTGATCAAGGGGGGCGCGATCCCCAAGGAGTTCATCAAGCCGATCGAGCAGGGGATCAAGGAAGCGATGGAGACCGGCATCCTCGCCGGCTACCCGACGACCGGCGTCCTCGTGGAGCTCTACGACGGGTCGTACCACGACGTGGACTCCTCGGAAATGGCCTTCAAGATCGCCGGCTCCATGGCCTACCAGGACGCCGCGAAGAAGGCGAAGCCGATCATCAAGGAGCCGATCATGGAGGTCGAGGTCGTCGTGCCCGAGGAGCACATGGGCGACGTCATCGGCGACCTGAACTCGCGGCGCGGGCACATCAAGCACATGGAGCCGCGCGGCGGCGTCCAGGTCATCACGGCGCGCGTCCCGCTCTCGGAGATGTTCGGTTACTCGACCAACCTCCGCTCGATGACCCAGGGGCGCGGCAACTACACGATGCAGTTCACCGCCTACGAGGAAGTGCCCCGGAGCGTCAGCGAGGAAATCATCGCGAAGGTGGGTTCGAAGTAGGGATCCGGAACGATTAGAGGAGACGATGGGAAAAGAGAAATTCGATCGGAGCAAGCCGCACGTCAACATTGGGACGATCGGGCACGTGGATCACGGGAAGACGACGTTGACGAGTGCGATCACGTTGGTGCTGTCGAAGCAGGGTTTGGCGACGGCGAAGGCGTACGACCAGATCGACAACGCGCCGGAGGAGAAGGCGCGAGGGATCACGATCAACACGGCGCACGTGGAGTACTCGACGGCGAAGCGTCATTACGCGCACGTGGACTGTCCGGGGCACGCGGACTACGTGAAGAACATGATCACGGGGGCGGCGCAGATGGACGGGGCGATTCTGGTGGTATCGGCGGCGGACGGACCGATGCCGCAGACGCGGGAGCACATTCTGCTGGCTCGTCAGGTCGGGGTGCCGTACATCGTGGTGTTTCTGAACAAGACGGACATGGTGGACGACCCGGAGCTTTTGGAGCTTGTGGAGCTGGAGGTGCGAGAGCTTTTGACGTCGTACGGGTTTCCGGGGGACGTGATTCCGATCGTGAAGGGGTCGGCGTTGAAGGCGATGGAGAGCGGGGATCCGAACAGCCCGGACACGAAGTGTCTGTTCGAGCTGATGGACGCAGTGGACAGTTACATCCCGATCCCGGAGCGAGCGATCGACAAGGATTTTCTGATGCCGATCGAGGATGTGTTTTCGATTTCGGGGCGGGGGACGGTGGTGACGGGTCGAGTGGAGCGTGGAGTGATCAAGGTCGGGGAAGAGGTGGAAGTGGTGGGGATCCGTCCGACGCAGAAGAAGGTCGTGACGGGAGTGGAGATGTTCCGCAAGCTGCTCGACCAGGGTCAGGCGGGAGACAACGTGGGGTTGCTGTTGCGAGGGACGGAGAGGAAGGACGTGGAGCGTGGGCAGGTGTGTGCCAAGCCCGGGTCGATCACGCCGCACGTGAAGTTCCAGGCGCAGGCGTACATTCTGACGAAGGAAGAGGGGGGGCGTCACACGCCGTTTTTCAACGGGTACCGGCCGCAGTTTTTCTTCCGGACGACGGACGTGACGGGGACGGCGAAGCTGCCGGAGGGAGTGGAGATGGTGGTGCCCGGGGACACAGTGTCGCTGGAGATCAACCTGATCACGCCCATCGCGATGGAGAAGGGGCTGCGATTCGCCATCCGCGAAGGCGGCCGCACCGTGGGCGCGGGAACAATTACGGAGATCCTGGAATAGGACCGGGACTCGGGACTCGGGACTGGGGACTCGAACGGAGGATTAGCGAAGCGAAACAGGCCGGAGGAAACGGACGGGGCTCTTCGAGTCCCGGGTTCCGTGTCCCGAGTCCCGCAAGCGAGCGAAGCGAGTTACATGAAGAACGACAAAATAAGAATTCGCCTGAAGGCTTACGACTACCGGATTCTCGATCAGTCCGCGACTGAGATCGTGGACACCGTCAGGCGAACCGGCGCGAAGATCGCGGGTCCGATCCCGCTGCCGACGGCGATCGCGCGCTACACGGTGAACCGCTCGCCGCACATCGACAAGAAGTCGCGCGAGCAGTTCGAGATGCGGACGCACAAGCGGCTCCTGGACATCCTGGAGCCGACGGCGCAGACGGTGGACGCGCTCATGAAGCTCGAGCTGCCGGTCGGCGTGGACGTCGAGATCAAGGCCTTCGGAAAATGACGGGACTCGGGACTCGGGACTGGGAACTCGGACGGAGGACTTAGCGCAGAAGAACGGGACAGGGCCGGAGTGGGACCTCGAGTTCCGAGTTCCGCGTCCCGAGTCCCGAGCGAGCGAAGCGAGCACTATGGCAGTACACGGAATCATCGGCAGAAAGGTCGGCATGACCCAGGTCTTCGAGGCCGACGGCACGGCCGTGCCGGTCACGGTCGTCCAGGCCGGGCCCTGCCTGGTCGTGCAGAAGAAATCGGCGGACCGGGACGGCTACGAGTCCGTGCAGATCGGCCTCGTCGATTCCCGCCCGGACCGCAGGGCCAACAGCGCCGCGAAGGGACGTTTCGAGAAGGCCGGCGTCGCGCCGATGCGCACGCTCGCGGAAGTGCGCTTCGACGCCGGGGACGAGTGGAAGCCCGGCGACAAGGTGCTCTGCGACACGTTCCACGAGAAGGATCACGTGGACGTCATCGGCGTTTCGAAAGGCAAGGGCTTCGCGGGCGTCGTCCGCCGCCACCACTTCAAGGGGGGCGGGGCCGCGCACGGCTCGATGTTCCACCGGGCGCCCGGCTCGATCGGGGCCTCGGCGTTCCCCTCGCGCGTCATCAAGGGGAACCGCTCCTCGGGAAGGCTCGGGGGGCGGCAGGCCACGGCGAAGAACCTCGTCGTCGTGCGCGTGGACGCGGAGAAGAACCTCCTCTACATCAGCGGCGCCATCCCGGGCGCGCGGCGGTCGCTCGTCAAGATCATGCGATCCACGTTCGCCAGGCCGAGCGGCAAGTAAGGAACGATGATGGCCACACTGCCCGTCTGGAATTGGAAGAAGGAGAGAGTCGGCGAGGTCGACGTGCCGGCCGGGGTCTTCGACTATCCGTACCGCAAGCATCTCGTGTGGCAGGCGGTCAAGGCGTACCTGGCCGCCAGGCGCCGTGGAACGCACAAGACGAAGGTCCGCAGCGAGGTCTCCGGCTCCGGCAAGAAGCCGTTCAAGCAGAAGGGGACGGGACGCGCGCGCCAGGGGGGCGGCCGTCCGCCGATCCACCGCCACGGCGGGACGTCGCATGGTCCCAAGCCCCGAAACTATGCGGAAGGCCTCTCGGTCGGGGAGAAGAAGAACGCGCTCCGGGCCGTGCTCTCGCAGCGGCTGCGCGAGGAGAGGCTCCTCGTGGTGGAGACGATGGGGCCGGAGAGCCATCGCACGCGCGACTTCAAGGCCGCCGTCGGCGGTCTCGGCGTCGAGGGGAAGGCGCTCTTCGTGGATTCGCGCGAGAACGAGAAGCTGGCCCTCGCCTCGCGCAATGTCCCCGAGTGGAAGCTCGTGGACGCGCTCGCGGTCAACGTGTACGACGTCATGAGCCACGCGACGGTGGTCCTCTCCCGGGACGCCCTGTCGCGGGTCGTTCAAACGCTGGGGTAAAGATGGAACCGCTGCAGTTGATCCGCCGGCCCTTGATCTCGGAGAAGTCCACGAGGATCAAGGAGACCACCAACACGATCTGTTTCGAAGTGGACCTCCGCGCCAACAAGATCGAGGTGCGCAAGGCAATCGAGAAGCTCTTCGGCGTCAAGGTGGCGCAGGTCCGCCTGGCCAATCGGCAGGGGAAGTGGAAGCGCATGGGGAAGTTCATCGGGCAGCGCAAGGCCTGGAAGAAGGCGTACGTGCGGCTGGCTGCCGGCGAGAAGCCCATCGAGTTCTTCGAGGGGGTCTGATGAGCGGAACTCGGTACTCGGGACACGGAACTCGAACGATGGAAAGCGAGCCAATGCAAATTGGACGGCCACGGTGTGGGAATTCGGGCCTCGAGTCCCGAGTCCCGCGTCCCGTGTCCCGGCTGCGAGGCCAATGAAATGCCCGTAAAGAAATACAAGCCGACTTCCGCGGGGAGGCGTTTCCAGACGGCCCACGATTTCGTGGAGCTGTCGAGCGCCCGGCCGGAGAAGAGCCTCACCGTGGGCCTTCGCTCGACGGGGGGCCGCAACAATCAGGGGCGGCTGACGAGCCGCTTCATGGGGGGCGGTCACAAGCGCCTCTACCGGATCATCGACTTCCGCCGCGACAAGATGGACATCCCGGCGCGCGTCGCCGCGATCGAGTACGACCCGAACCGCACGGCGCGCATCGCGCTCCTCCACTACGTGGACGGCGAGAAGCGTTACATCCTCGCGCCCAACGGCCTGGAAGTCGGCGCGCGCGTCGTCTCCGGCCCGTCGGCCGACATCCTGCCGGGCAACGCGCTGCCCCTCCGCGGGATCCCGCTCGGCACGACGATCCACAACATCGAGTTGAAGCGCGGCCGCGGCGGCCAGCTCGTGCGCTCCGCCGGGACGGCCGCGCAGCTCATGGCCAAGGAAGGGGGGTACGCGCAGGTGCGCCTTCCCTCCGGCGAAGTTCGCGAGGTCCACATCGAGTGCTACGCGACGATCGGCCAGGTCGGCAACCTCGAGCACGAGAACGTCTCGATCGGAAAGGCGGGGCGCAACCGCTGGATGGGATTCAAGCCGCACGTGCGCGGCGTCGCCATGAACCCGGTGGATCACCCGATGGGCGGCGGCGAAGGAAAGACATCCGGCGGGCGTCACCCCACCTCACCCTGGGGGTGGAAGACGAAGGGGATGAAGACGAGAAACAACAAACGGACGGACGGGTTCATCGTCCGCCGGCGCAAGTCGAAGGGTTAAGGCGAAGACATGGCACGTTCGATCAAGAAGGGCGCGTTCGTGGACGACTACCTCATCAAGAAGGTGGCGGCGTTGAACGCGACGCGGGAGAAGAAGGTCATCAAGACCTGGTCCCGCCGATCCACCGTCATTCCCGACATGGTGGGACACACCATCGCGGTGCACAACGGGCGGAAGTTCATCCCCGTGTACGTCGCCGAGAACATGGTCGGGCACAAGCTCGGCGAGTTCGCTCCGACGCGGATCTTCAAGGGCCACAGCGGCAAGAAGGCCGCCGAGGCCGCGGCCGCGGCCGTTGCCGCGGCATCCGGCGCCCGGGTGGGCGGAGCTCCGGGCGCTCCGGGCGCGGCGCCTCCGCCGGCGGCTCCGGCGGCTCCGGCCAAGACGTAGGAAGAAACAGATGAAGGCGACGGCAACTCTCCGGTACATGAAAGGCTCGGCCCAGAAGGTCCGCCTGGTCGCGGACCTCGTGCGCGGCAAGTCCGTCAACGACGCCGTGGCGATCCTGCAGCACACGCCGAAGGTCGCCGCGCGCGACATCCTGAAGACCCTCCGTTCGGCCGTCGCCAACGCCGAGCAGAAGGAAGCGCAGCTGGACGTGGACGACCTCGTGATCCGCAAGATCTTCGTGGACAAGGGACCGCAGGAACGGCGGATCCGGCCGGCGCCGATGGGGCGCGCCTTCCGGGTCCTGCACCGCAAGAGTCATCTCACCATCGAGCTCTCGGACGGCTCGTCGCCGGCGAAGGGGTAAGGAGCAGCATGGGGCAGAAGGTCCATCCGTACGGTTTCCGTCTCGGTTTCAACCGCACCTGGCACTCGCGCTGGTTCGCGAGGAAGGACTACCAGACCTTCCTGCACGAGGACCTGAAGCTGCGCAAGGAGCTGAAGGGGCGTCTCTCGCACGCGGGCGTCTCCGAGGTGGACATCGAGCGCTTCGCCAACCGATTGAAGGTCAACATCCAGACCTCCCGCCCCGGCATCATCATCGGAAAGCGCGGGGCCGAGGTGGACAAGCTGCGCGACGAGCTCCAGAAGCGGACGAAATCCGAGGTCCACATCAACATCATCGAGATCCAGCGCCCGGAGACGGACGCGCAGCTCGTGGCGGAGTCGATCGCCCTGCAGCTCGAGCGCCGCGTGGCGTTCCGCCGCGCGATGAAGAAGGGGATCGAGTCGGCCCTCCGCTTCGGGGCGCAAGGGATCAAGATCCGCTGCGCCGGACGGTTGAACGGCGCGGAGATCGCGCGGGCCGAGTGGTACCAGGAGGGGCGCCTGCCGCTCCACACTCTGAAGGCCGACATCGACTACGGCTTCGCCGAGGCGAACACGACGTACGGCAAGATCGGAGTCAAGACCTGGATCTACCGCGGCGAGCAGCACAAGGCCAAGACGAGAAGGAAGACCGCGTGAGTCAGTTATCAGTTGTCAGTCATCAGTTCTCAGTTTTGCGGGAACTGAGCGCTGAAGCTACGAACTGCGAACTGTGAACTGAAAACTGTGAACTGAGAACTACTTATGTTGATGCCATCGAAAGTCAAGTACCGCAAGCAGCAGCGGGGTCGGATGAAGGGGAAAGCGACCCGCGGCTCGACGCTCGCGTTCGGAGACATGGGACTCCAGATCCTGGAGCCCGGCTGGATCTCCGCCCGCCAGATCGAGGCGGCCCGGATCGCGATGACCCGCGCCGTGAAAAGGGGCGGGAAGATCTGGATCCGCATCTTCCCCGACAAGCCGATCACCAAGAAGCCCGCGGAAACCCGCATGGGCAAGGGAAAAGGGGCGCCCGAGGGATGGGTCGCCGTGGTCAAGCCGGGACGGATCCTCTACGAGATGGAGGGGCTCGACGAGGCGCAGGCGCGCGAGGCGCTCGAGCTCGCGGCCGACAAGATCGGTCTCAAGACCCGCTTCATCACCCGGAAGTCGCAGATGGAGTTGGGATGAAGAAGAAGGAGAGAGAGACGCTCGCCCACCAGAGCCTCGAGGACCTGGCGGAGAAGGAGAAGCAACTCAAGGAGTCCTCCTGGAAGCTGCGCCTGCAGCAGGCCACGGGCCAGCTGGAAAACCCCAGCCGGCTGAGAGTCCTGCGGCGCGACATCGCCAGGGTGAAGACCTATCGCAGGGCGCTGGAGCTGGCGGAGAAGGGGTGATGGACGTGACCTCAGCGGCGGAAAAGAGCGGCGGACGCCGGCAGACGAAGATCGGCCGGGTCGTGTCGGACGGAATGAACAAGTCGATCGTGGTCGAGGTGGAGCGCCGGGTCCAGGAGGCGCGCTACCAGAGGACCATCAAGCGGACGAGCCGCTTCATGGCGCATGACGAGGGGAACACGGCGAAGGTCGGCGACCGGGTCCGCATCGAGGAGACGCGTCCCCTCTCCAAGCGCAAGCGCTGGATCCTGAGAGAGATCCTGGTCAAGGCGGCCGCGTCATGATCCAGATGGGAACGATCCTCGAGGTGGCGGACAACTCGGGGGCGCGGCGCATCGCCTGCATCCGCATGCGCGGAGGCTCGGCGGGCCGGTACGCGGGGCTGGGGGACGTGATCACGGCTTCGGTCAAGGAGGCCGCGCCCGATTCCCCGTTCGTCGAGAAGCACGGCAAGCGCGTGGTGCGCGCCGTCATCGTGCGGACGCGGCGCAACCACCGGCGCCGCGACGGCTCCTACATCCGCTTCGACGACAACGCCGCGGTCCTGATCTCCAACGAGGGGGAGCCGGTCGGGACGCGCGTCTTCGGTCCGGTGGCCCGCGAGCTGCGCGAGAAGAAGTTCATGAAGATCATTTCCCTGGCGCCGGAAGTGCTGTGATGAAAAACGCGAGACTGAGGAAGAACGACCAGGTCGTCGTCATCGCGGGGAAGGACCGCGGGCGGCAGGGGAAGATCCTGCGGATCATGCCGGGCAAGTCCCGCGTGATCGTCGAGCGGGTCAACATGATCAAGCGACATGTGCGTCCCAACCCGTCCAAGAACATCGCGGGCGGCATCTCGGAGAAGGAAGCCCCGATCCACATCTCCAACGTCATGCTCGTGGATCCCGACCAGAACACGCGCACGCGCATCGGGCTGCGGCGGGACGCCGAGGGAACGCCGGAGCGCTTCGCCAAGAAGAGCGGCGCGGCGCTGGCGTAAAGACGAAGGAACAGGAAGTTATGGCAGCGAGACTGAGAGACCGGTACTTGAAGGAAGTCGTTCCCACGCTCGGCAAGGAGCTGGGGATCGACAACCGCATGGCGATTCCGCGCGTCGAGAAGATCATCCTGAACATGGGCCTGGGCGAGGCGGTCGCCAACCCGAAGATCCTCGACGGCGCCGTGGAGGAGCTTTCCGCGATCGCCGGCCAGAAGGCGGTCGTGACGAAGGCGAAGAAGTCGATTGCCACGTACAAGCTGCGCACCGGGATGCCGATCGGGGCGCGGGTCACCCTGCGCGGCGACCGGATGTACGAGTTCCTCGACCGGCTGATCAACATCGCGCTGCCGCGCGTGCGCGACTTCCGCGGCGTCTCGACGAAGGCATTCGACGGGCGGGGAAACTACACGCTCGGCGTGCGGGACCATTTCATTTTCCCGGAGATCGATTACGCGAAGACGGACAAGTCGAAGGGCTTGAACGTCACGATCGTCACGACAGCCGGGCGGGACGACCGGGCGCGCGTTCTTCTTCAGCAACTCGGCATGCCGTTTGGCAAGTGACCACGGGACTACGGACGAAGGACTGAGGACTAACAATGGCCAGAAGAGCGATGATCATCAAGGCGGCGAGGAAGCCGAAATTCATGACGCGCACGGTGCGCCGCTGCCGCATCTGCGGCCGGGCGCGCAGCGTGTACCGGAAATTCCAGCTTTGCCGCATCTGCTTCCGTCAGAACGCGTCGGCGGGATACCTGCCCGGCGTGCTCAAGGCCTCGTGGTGACGCCATGAACGCAACCGGCGATCCGATCACCGATCTCTTGAACCGCCTCCGCAACGGTATGCGGGCGGGGCACGAACGCGTGGATATCCCCGCGTCGCGCGTCAAGGAGAACCTCGTCAAGGTGCTTGTCGAGGAGGGATACGTCATTTCGTACCGGCGCGTCGAGGAGAAGGGGCGTCCGCTCCTGCGGGTCGGCCTGAAGTACGACGCGGACGGCGAGCCGATCGTCAACGGGCTGGAGCGGGTTTCCCGCCCCGGCCGCCGGGTCTACGCGCCCGCCAAGGGGATCCCGGACGTCCTGGGGGGCCTCGGGATCTCGATCGTCTCGACGTCGCGCGGGATCCTCACGGGCCGCCAGGCGCGCGAAGCCAGGCTCGGCGGCGAGATCCTCTGCAACGTCTGGTGAGCGAAAGCCAGGGGAGGAGAAGTCACACGTGTCACGAATAGGGAAAATGCCGGTCGCGATCCCGAAGGGGGTCGAGGTCCAGAAGGACGGCAACGTCCTGCGCGTCAAGGGCCCCAAGGGGGAGCTGTCCAACCGGATCCTGCCGGGTCTGACGGTCTCGATCGACGGCGGCGAAGTGCGGATCGCCCGCTCCGGCAACCAGCCGCGCGAGCGGGCCTTCCACGGCCTGCTGCGCAGCCTCGTCGCCAACTCCGTCCAGGGCGTCACGAAGGGATTCTCCCGGGACCTGGAGATCGTCGGCGTGGGGTACAAGGCCGAGGTGAAGGGGAAGACGATCGTCTTCTCGATCGGCTACTCGCATCCGATCAATTTTCCGATCCCGGAGGGGATCGCGATCGCGCTCGACGCCAAGGCGGGGAAGCTCTCGGTATCCGGCGCGGACCGGCAGCAGGTCGGCCAGACGGCGGCCGAGATCCGGAAGCTGCGCATCCCCGATCCGTACAAGGCGAAGGGAATCAAGTACGCCAGCGAGGTCATCCGGCGCAAGGTCGGAAAGGCGGGCGGGAAGTAGGCCATGAAAACCGAAAAGAGAGTCGAGGCGCGCCGCCGCGTCCGGATCCGTATCCAGCAGAAGGTCCGCGGATCGGTCGACCGGCCGCGCCTGGCCGTTTTCAAGAGCGGCAAGCACATCTACGCCCAGGTCATCGACGACGCGAGCGGACGCACGCTCGCGCACGCGTCCTCGCTCGACGCGGGCTTGAAGAAGGAAGGGAAGGCCGCGGCCAACGTCGGCACCGCCAAGCGGGTCGGCAAACTGGTCGCGGACCGCGCGAAGGAAAAAGGGATCGGGAAAGTCGTGTTCGACCGCGGCGGCTACATCTATCACGGCAAGGTGAAGGCGCTCGCCGACGCCGCCCGCGAAGGCGGACTGGAGTTCTGATGATGACGGAGATCGCATGAACGGAAACCGGGGACCCTCCCGCGCGCCGCGCGAACGGGAGAAGGAGCGGGACGCGCAGGGACGCGAGCTCATCGACCGCGTCGTCCACATCAACCGCGTGACGAAGGTCGTCAAGGGGGGAAAGAACTTCTCCTTCTCGGCCCTCGTGGTCGTCGGCGACGGACAGGGCCGGGTCGGTTACGGCTCCGGGAAGGCGAAGGAAGTTCCCATGGCCATCAAGAAGGGGATCGAGATGGCCAAGAAGAACATGCAGTCGATCAGCCTGAAGGGGACGACGATCCCGCACACGGTCATCGGCCGCTACGGGGCCGGGCGCGTGCTGCTCAAGCCCGCAGCGGCCGGGACGGGCGTCATCGCCGGCGGACCGGTTCGGGCGGTGCTCGAGTCGGTCGGCGTCGCGGACATCCTGACCAAGTCGCTGCGGACGACCAACCCGCACAACGTGATCAAGGCGACGTTCGACGGCCTGTTGAGATTGAAGAACGAGGACGAGATGCGTAAACGCCGCGGCATGGGCCCGGCGCAACCGGAGACGAAGGCGTGAGCGAACCGGAGAAGCACAACCCCGCCGAGGCGAAGGCCGCCGGCACGGGTGAAAAAGGGAGCGAAGGGCACCCTGACCCTCCACTGGGTCAAGAGCGGCATCTGCACTCCCGTGAAGCAGAAGGCGACGCTGCACGGGCTCGGATTCCGCCGCCTCGGGCAGCGGATCGTCCGCCCCGACGATCCCTCGATCCGCGGGATGGTCCAGCACGTGCGCCACCTGGTCGAGATCGTGAAGGACTAGTCCATGGCCGAAAGGAAAGACACTAAGAAGCCGTCCGCCCCCGCGAAAGCCGCGGCGGACAAGCCCGCTCCGAAGGCGAAGGCCCCGAAAGCCGCCAGGGTCAAGGAGAAGGCGCCGCCGAGGAAGAAGGCGGCGGTTCCCAAGCCCGCGCGCCGGCCCACTCGGACCTACGCGAAGCCGAAGAAGGAGCGGCCGGCGCCGCCGCCGTCGGAGCCCTCCGCGGAAACTCCCGCGATGCCGGCCCGTTCGGCTGTCTTCGCCGGGATCCACGACTTGCGCCCGTCGCCCGGAGCCACGCACTACCGCAAGCGGGTCGGCCGCGGCCCCGGCAGCGGCCACGGAAAGACCGCGGGGCGCGGCAACAAGGGGCAGAAATCGCGAACCGGCTACCGCCACATGCGGGGATTCGAGGGGGGACAGATGCCCCTCCACCGGCGGATCCCGAAGCGCGGCTTCACGAACATCTTCCGCGTCGAATACGACATCGTGAACATCTCCGACCTCGACCGGTTCGAGGCGGGCGCGGCGGTGACGCTGGAGGCGCTGGCGCAGCGCCGGCTCGCGCGCCGGACCCGGCCGGTCAAGATCCTGGGGGACGGCGAGATCACCAAGCCCCTGACCGTCTCGGCGCACAAGTTCTCCGCGAGCGGCGAAGGCCAAGATCGAGGCCGCCGGAGGACGCTGCGAGGTGATTCCCCGTTGAGCGCTCTCCAGAGCTTCGCCAACATCTTCAGCGTGCCGGACCTGCGCAAGCGGGTCATCTTCACGTTCCTGCTGCTGGCCGTCTACCGCCTGGGGGCGCACATCCCGACGCCGGGCATCGACCCGGCGGCGATGAACGAGTTCTTCCGCGCGACCGCCGGCTCGCTCTTCGGCTTCCTCGACATCTTCTCGGGAGGCGCGCTGCGCCGGCTCTCCGTGTTCGCCCTCGGGATCATGCCTTACATCTCCGCGTCGATCATCCTGCAGCTCCTGACGGTCGTGTGGCCCTACCTCGAGAAGCTCTCCAAGGAAGGGGAGATGGGGCGCAAGAAGATCACGCAGTACACGCGGTACGGGACGGTGCTCCTCTCCTTCATCCAGGCGACCGGCATCGCGCTGTGGCTCGAGAAGCAGGTGACGCCCGGAGGCGCTCACCTGATTCCCGCACCCGGGCTGGAGCTTCCGCCTGATGACGGTCCTGACGCTCACGACCGGGACGATCTTCATCATGTGGCTGGGCGAGCAGATCACCGAGCGGGGGATCGGAAACGGGATCTCGCTCATCATCTTCGCCGGGATCGTCGTGCGGCTGCCCTCCGCGATCTTCGGCCTCTTCGACTCGATCCGGACCGGGAACCTCTCGATCCTGACGCTCATCATGGTGCTCGTCTTCATGTGCGGCATCGTCGCCCTCATCGTGTTCGTCGAGCGGGCGCAGAGGCGCATCCCCGTCCAGTACGCCAAACGCGTCGTGGGACGCCGCGTCTACGGCGGGCAGAACACGTACCTGCCGCTCCGAGTCAACACCGGCGGCGTCATCCCGATCATCTTCGCGATCTCGATCCTGCAGATCCCGTACTACTTCTCCAACTTCGTCGGGGCGGACTGGATGAAGAAGGTGGCGAGCTCGCTCTCGCAGGGGCAGCCCCTCTACGTGGTCCTCTACGGCGTCGGGATCCTCTTCTTCTGCTACTTCTATACGTCGATCGTCTTCAACCCCGTGGACACCGCCGACAACATGCGCAAGTACGGCGGGTTCATCCCGGGCATCCGGCCGGGCAAGAAGACGGCCGACTACATCGACACGGTCCTGTCGCGGCTGACGATCGTCGGGGCGGTGTACCTGACCTTCGTCGCGCTCCTGCCGGAGTTCCTCTCGAGCGGCTTCAAGGTGCAGAGCCTTCCGTGGATCGGGCCGTCGCTCGACGCGATCCTGCCGCGCTTCTTCACGCAGGGCTTCGGCTTCAACTTCTACTTCGGCGGCACGTCGCTCCTGATCGTCGTCGGCGTGGCCATGGACACGGTCCAGCAGGTCGAGTCGAAGCTCGTCGAGCACCACTACACCGGATTCCTGAAGAAGAGCCGCATCCGTGGACGGCGCGGGTAAGCCTGATGCGCGTGGTCCTCCTCGGGCCCCCCGGCAGCGGGAAGGGGACGCAGGCGAAGCTCCTCGCGGAGCGGCTGCGCATCCCCGCGATCTCCACGGGCGAGATGCTGCGGGCGGCCGTGCGCGAGGGGACGCCCCTGGGCCAGCGCGTGAAGGCCGTGATGGAGGCGGGCGACCTCGTCTCCGACGACCTGATGATCGCGCTGATCCGGGAGAGGATCGCCGCGCCGGACGCCACCGCCGGCTTCGTCCTGGACGGCTTTCCGCGCACGGTGGACCAGGCCGTCGCACTGGACCGGCTCCTCGAAGGGAATGGAATGGAGATTTCCGCGGTTCTTAATCTCTCGGTCCCCGACGCCGCTCTGATCGATCGGCTGGCGGGGCGGTCGGGACAGGAGAATCGCGCCGACGACCGCCGGGAGACGGTGCTCGAGCGGCTTCGCGTCTACCACGAGAAGACGGAGCCCCTTGTCGAGTTCTACCGCCGGCGCCGCTCCTTGACAGACGTGGATGGCATGGGCGGGGTCGCGGACGTCGCCGCCCGGATCGGCGAATCGCTCGAGCAGAAGCAGGCCGCGGGCGGGGTCTCATGATCACCATCCGCAGCTTTGAAGAGCTCTTGAAACTGGAAGAGGCCTCGCGGGTCGTCCTGGAGACTCTCGACGAAGTCGAAAAAGCGGTGGCTCCCGGCTGTCACCACCGAGGAGCTCGACCGCATCGCCGAGGCGGAGATCCGCCGCCAGGGCGCGCGTCCGGCCTTCGTCGGATACCGGGGATACCCGAAGACGCTCTGCACGTCGATCAACGACGAGGTCGTGCACGGCATCCCGGGGAAACGTTCTTTGAAAGAGGGAGACATCATCGGCATCGACTGCGGCGCGATCGTGGACGGCTACTACGGCGACGCCGCGCGGACGATGCCGGTCGGCCGGATCTCACGGAGAGCGGGAGCGGCTGCTCGAGACGACCCGCCGCGCCCTGGAGGCGGGAATCGCCGCGGCGCGGCCGGGCAACCGCGTCTCCGACATCGGCGCGGCGGTCGAGTCGCTGGCGCTCGGCGCACGGCTACGGCGTCGTGCGCGATTTCGTCGGACACGGCGTCGGGACGGCCCTCCACGAGGAGCCTCAGATCCCCAACTACGGTCCGGGGGACGGGGCGGGGTGCTGAAGAGCGGCATGGTCATCGCGATCGAGCCGATGTTCAACCTCGGCGGAGCGGAGGTGACCGTGGACCGCGACGGCTGGACCGTGCGGACGCGCGACGGCAGCGCGTCGGCGCACTTCGAGTTCACCGTGACGATCGAGCCGCAGGGGGCGGTCATCCTGGGGCTCGGGCGTTTCCAGAGGCCGGTCGAGGCGCGGTTCTCTTCGGCGCGCCGCGCCGGGGCGGTCGGAGAATAGAGGCGGTGTCGAAAGAAGAGGCGATCGAAGTCATGGCCACGGTCGTGGAGCCGTCTGCCCAACGCGATGTTCAAAGTGGAGCTGGAGAACAAGCATCAGGTCCTGGCGCACATCTCGGGAAAGATGCGGAAGAATTTCATCCGCATCCTGCCCGGCGACAAGGTGCTCGTCGAGCTGTCGCCGTACGACTTGACGCGGGGACGAATCATTTACCGGTACAAGTAGGAGCCACTCGTGAAAGTCCGAGCGTCGGTCAAGAAAATCTGCGTCAAATGCAAGATCGTGCATCGCAAGGGGGTCGTGCGCGTGATCTGCCCGATCCCCAAGCACAAACAGAGACAGGGTTGAGGAGTGAGTTGTCAGTTTTCAGTGATCAGTGTCCAGTTCGAGCTCCGAGAACTGACAGCTGACTACTGACAACTGAAAACTAGAGGCAAACAAACATGGCACGTATAGCAGGCGTAGATCTGCCTCTCAACAAGCGCGTGGAGATCGGCCTGACCTACATCTACGGGATCGGCCGGCCCGAAGTCGAACTTCATCCTCGAAAAGGCGGATGTCCGGCCCGACACCCGGGTCAAGGACCTCTCGGAAGAGGAGGTCGTCCGGATCCGCAAGGTCATCACCGACGACGTGAAGGTCGAAGGAGACCTCCGCAAGGACATCTCGATGGACATCAAGCGGCTGATGGACATCGGCTGCTACCGGGGGATGCGGCACCGCCGCAATCTGCCGGTCCGGGGCCAGCGCACGCACACGAACGCCCGCACCCGCAAGGGTCCGCGCAAGCAGACGATCGCCGGCAAGAAGAAGGCGACGAAGAAGTGAGAAGTCGTCAGTTATCAGTGATCAGTTCAAGACTGAGTACTGAAAACTGAGAACTGAAAACTGAGAACTCGAGGAAAAAATGGCTGAACCGACACCAGCATCCGCGACGCCCGAAAAGCCCGCCAAGGGGGCCAAGGGGAAGCGCCCGCGAGCGGCGAAGAAGGAAAAGAAGAACATCCCGCACGCGATCGCCACGGTGCAGGCCTCCTTCAACAACACCGTCATTACGGTGGCGGACCAGGAGGGCGGCGTCCTGGCGTGGTCGTCGGCCGGCCGGATCGGTTTCAAGGGCTCCCGCAAGGGAACGCCCTTCGCGGCGCAGCTCGCCGCGGCCAATTGCGCCGAAGGGGCGAAGGAGCACGGCGTGCGGTCGGTGGACGTGCGCGTGACGGGACCCGGGGCCGGCCGGGAGTCGGCCATCCGGGCGCTCCAGGCCAACGGGCTCGACATCAAGTCGATCAAGGACACGACGCCGATCCCGCACAATGGCTGCAGGCCGAGCAAGAGGAGGAGAGTCTAGTAGTGAGAAGTTATCAGTTATCAGTTGTCAGTTCGAAACTGAAAACTGAAGTCTGAGAACGGACTACCTCGTCTGTAAACCGGCTCACAGATCCTGGCCGGGAAGAAGGACCGTAAAAAATGAAGGATCTGGGAGAAACGAATAGTGGCTCGATATACCGAATCAGTCTGCCGGCTCTGCCGGCGCGAGGGGATGAAGCTGTTCCTGAAAGGGGACCGCTGTTTCAAGGACAAGTGCGCCATCGAGCGGCGCAACTACCCGCCGGGGCAGCACGGCCGCCGGCGAAGCAAGCTCCTGGGCTACGGAATCCAGCTCCGCGAGAAGCAGAAGGTCAAGCGGATCTACGGCCTTCTCGAGGGGCAGTTCCGGCTGACCTTCGCGCGCGCCGAGCGCCGGAAGGGGATCACGGGATCGAACCTGCTCGAGGAGCTCGAGAGGCGCCTGGACAACGTCGTCTACGCGCTCGGGTTCGCGGCCTCGCGGGCGCAGTCGCGCCAGCTCGTCCGCCACGGCCACGTGACGATCAATGGGAAGAAGGTCTCGATTCCGTCGTACCGGCGTGACCAAGGGCCAGGTCGTCGCGATCAAGGAGAAGAGCCGGGTCAACGAGCAGATCAAGGCCTCGGTCGAGACTGCGCGCGCTCGCGGCGTCCCGGGCTGGCTGGATCTCTCCCCGGAGACGTTCTCGGGCACGGTCGTCGAACTGCCCAAGCGCGAGGACATCAAGCTCCCGATCAACGAGCAGCTGATCGTCGAGCTCTATTCGAAGTAACAATCGTCCGACAGGACGGAGGAAGAAGAACCATGACACTGTGGAAGGGATTTCAGAAACCGAAGCGTCTCGAGGTCGAAACGGAGACGCTGTCGGCGACGTACGGGAAGTTCTATGCCCAGCCGTTCGAGCGCGGCTTCGGGACGACGGTCGGCAACGCTCTGCGGCGCGTGCTGCTCTCCTCGATCGAAGGCGCCGCGATCACCTCGGTCAAGATCGAGGGGGTGCTGCACGAGTTCTCCTCGCTCCCGGGGGTCGTCGAGGACGTGACCGACATCATCCTGAATCTGAAGCAGATCCCGATCAAGATGCACACGACCGAGGAGAAGATCCTGACGCTCGACGTCGAGCGCAAGGGGAAGGTGACGGCGGCGGACCTCCAGGGGGATTCGTCGATCGAGATCCTGGACCCGGAAGCCCCGATCGCGACGCTCTCGGAGAACGGCAAGCTCCAGATGGAGATGCGCGTCTCGATCGGGCGCGGGTACGTCTCCGCGGACAAGAACTTCGACGAGGACATGGGGATCGGCTACATCCCGATCGACTCGGTCCACTCGCCCGTGCGCCGCTGCAACTACCACGTCGAGGCGGCCCGCATCGGCCAGGCGACCGACTATGACCGCCTGGTCCTCGAGGTCTGGACCAACGGCACGGTCTCGCCGGCGGACGCGGTCGGCCTCGCCGCGACGCTGCTGCGCGACCATTTGACGATCTTCGTCAACGCCGAGCACGAGACGGCGCTCGAGGGCGCGGCCGAGGGAGAGCTGCCGGAGAACCTGGCGGAGTACTTGAACCGCTCCGTGGACGAGCTCGAGCTCTCCGTGCGCAGCGCGAACTGCCTGAAGAACGCGGGCATCCGGACGATCCGCGACCTCGTGCGCCGCAGCGAGCGCGACATGCTCGAGACCAAGAACTTCGGGCGCAAGTCCTTGAACGAGATCCGGGATATCCTGCGGCCGATGGGTCTGTCGCTCGGCATGCAGCTCGAGGCGGCCGAGACCCGAAGCGAGTAGGAACCGTCATGATGCACAACCGGGCCGGGCGCAAGCTCCGGCGCACGACTTCTCATCGCCTGGCGATGTTCTCCAACCAGCTCGCGTCGCTGATGACGCACGAGCGCATCCAGACGACGCTGACCAAGGCGAAGGAGCTGCGGCCGCTGGCCGAGCGGCTCATCACCGCCGCGAAGAACGACGGCGTGGCGGCGCGCCGCAAGGTGGCGCAGTGGATCCCCGACCGGACGACGGTCAAGAAGGTCTTCGAGAAGATCGCCCCGAGGTTTGTCGACCGGCCGGGCGGTTACACGCGGATTCTGCGCCTCGGGAGCGCGCGCCGGAGACGGCGCGGAGGCGGCGATCCTCGAGTTCGTGGACTACCGCTTCGAGGCGAAGGAGAAGGCGCCGCGGAAGGAATCGCTCTCCGACCGCGCCCGGCGCGCATCCGGCGGCCGGGTCGAAACGGTCCGCAAGGAGAAGCCGGAAGGGGCCGAGGGGGACGAGAAGGCGGAGGCGGCGCCGAAGAAGCCGCCGAAGGGGGGCAAGTCTCCGCGCGGCGAGAAGAAGGCCGCGAAGGCCTCCAAGCAGGCGCCCGCGAAGGGCCCGAGCCGCAGCGGCCCATCCAAGCGCGGCGCGTAGAAGAACTGGCCCATTGATTCATTGAATCATTAGGTCATTGGGCAGACGATTCGGTTCAATGGATCAATGAACCGATGGATCGATGAGAACAATCTGACTCCCGACGCCGCGCCAGGAGCGCGGCGTCTTTTTGGGGAGTGTTCCTCCTGGGGCTGACATCGTGGCCCCGGCCGCCGAGCGTGCCGATTCTGTCGGGCATCCCGAACTTCGACAAAGCCGTTCACTTCTTCCTTTACGCGGTGGAGGGGTACTTCGTCTACCGGGCCGTGCGTTGGGCGGGGAGGACCGGATTCTCCTTCGCCCGCGTGCTCGCGATCCTCGGGGCGCTCACGGTCTGGGGGTGTGCCGACGAGGTGCATCAGCATTGGATTCCCGGGCGCTCGATGGAAGCCGGCGACCTCGCCGCGGACGCGGCGGGGGCGGGGGTTGGGGCGGTCGTCGCGTCGCTCGCCTCTCGAGCGGATCGGAGATCAGGGCCGGCGGCAGGTGACGGAGCAGATCCCTCGCTCCGCTCGGGATGACGGGGGCAGATCCTTCCCTGCGGTCAGGATGAAATGGCGCGCGACATCGCGCGCCATTTCACTTTTTGAAGAAGCCGGGCTGGGCGACTTTCGGGCCTTCGGCGGTCAGCATGCGCTGGTTCAGCTCCCGGATCCGCTCGTTCAACTGCGTGATCTTGTTCTGGTAGTCGCGCGAGACTCTCTCGTTCTCCGACTTCAGCCGCGCGATCTCCTCTTCGAGGCCGGCAATGACCTGGCCGCGCCCCTCTCCATGCTCGTGCGCCTCGCTCAGCTGCTCGGCGTAGCGCGCGATCTCCTCCTCCTTGTCCGCGAGCCGGAACCTCCACTTCTCTTCCTGTTCCTCGTAGAGATGCTTGGCGTCCATGAGCTGGACGATCGCGGGGAAATCGTTGTCCGACGCCATAGCGCCTCCTCGCTGGGCTTCCTCGATCTGGGGAAAGAGCTTGCGGAGCTTCAACGACAGGTCTTCCGGGTCGGTCGAGAGCTCCATCGCCCGCCGGTAGGTGATCTTCGCATTGACGAGCAGCGCGATCAGCGATTGGTTCATCGACTGCATCCGGTAGTAGGCCGACGGAGGACTCGATCTCCGGCAGGATCTCCTTCGTCTCGCCGGCCTCGATGTGCTTGGCGATCTTCGGGGAGTTGATCATGACCTCGCAGGCGGGCGTCAGGCCCGATCCGTCCGACTTCTCGATCAGCCTCATCGAGACGATCGCCTTGAGAACGAGCGCGAGCTGCGCGCGCACCTGCTGCTGCTGGCTCGGCGGGCAGGCGTCGATGATCCGGTCGATCGACTGCCCGGCGCTGTTCGTGTGCAGGGTCGAGAAGATCAGGTGGCCGGTCTCCGCGGCCGTGATGGCGGTCTGGATCGTCGGCCAGTCGCGCATCTCGCCGACCATGATCACGTCCGGGTCCTGGCGCATCAGGTTCTTCAGGGCTTCGGGGAAGCTCGGCGTGTCGGTGCCGACCTCGCGCTGCGAGACCGCGGCCTTGCCGTACGGGAAGAGGTACTCGATCGGGTCCTCGATCGTCATGACATGGACGGGGCGCGTGTCGATCACCGACTGGATGATCGCGGCGAGCGTCGTCGATTTTCCCGAGCCGGTCGGGCCGGTGATGAGAACGAACCCCGAAGGGAAGCGCGAGAAGGTCTCGATGATCTCGGGCAGGCCGAGCTCGTGCGCTTTCCGGATGTTGAACGAGATCCGCCGGAAGGCGGCGGCGAGCGCCCCGCGCTGACGGTAGAAGTTGGCGCGGAAACGAGCGACCCCGGGCAGGCCGTAGCCGATGTCCACCGCCTGGTTCTCGTCGAACCGCTTCCTCTGGGCGGGAGTCAGGATCTCGAGGAGCATCCTCTCCAGCTCCGGAGGCTGGAGGACCTCCGTGTTGACCGGGATCAGGCGTCCCTTGATCCGCAGGAGCGGCGGGCGCATCGGCTTCAGGTGGAGGTCGGAAGCCTCCTTCTTCGCCGTGAAATTGAGAAGGTCGGTGAGCGTCAAGCGCACGAATTATAGCGGTGGAGGGCCCCCGGAATGGGACAAAAGCCAGGCGCGGGCCTGCCGGCGGGTGAGTACGGCCCCGCTCAAGGTCTCGATCTTGAGCTCCGCGAGCAGCCTTCCGACCTCGGGACCGGGCGGGATTTTCAGCCATTCCAGGACGTCGGCGCCGGACACTTCGGGGCCGCGCCGCCGGGCCCGGGCGGCTCTCCGGGAGAGGGCCCGGGCGCGCGGGCCGGACCGCCGATCGAGGAGGCGAAAGAGCACGAGAGCCTCGGCGACAAGGCCTCCCGCGTCGCGCACCCAGGCCCACTGGCCGCGCGGCGAGGCGGCAGTCTGTGCGCGGGCGACGAGCTCGAGGAGGAATGCGGCGTCGCCGGCCTCGGCGCGGCCGTAGCGCCGGGCGGCAAGCCAGGGAGCCGACGCGCCAGGCGGGAGCCGGAGGCGCGCGCAGATGAGCGCGAGGCGCAGCCTGCGGCGGCTCTCCGGGTCTCTTCGTCGGAGAGGCGGCACATCGAAGAGCGCGGCGGAGCGGGCGAGATCCCGCGCCTGCGTTTGCCCGATCCGGAGCGCCGGGCCGAGAACCCCCGCCCGCGAGGCCCAGCGCAGCGCCGGAGCGGTGCGGTTCGCCTCGAGCACCTTGACCCATTCGGCGCGGATGCGTTCGGCGGCGACCTCCGCCAGCTTCGGCGCGACGCGGCGGCAGCTCTTCGTCGTTTCGAAATCGGGAACGAGCTCGTGGGTCGCGAGGAAGCGCGCGGCCCGAAGAACGCGCAGAGGATCCTCCGCGAGGTTCCGCGCCGATACGGCTCTCAACCGCCCGGCGGCAAGGTCTTCGAGGCCGCCGAACGGGTCGAGCCATTGCCGCGTCGCGAGATCGAACGCCATCGCGTTGACGGTGAAGTCGCGGCGCGCGAGATCCGCTTCGATCGAGCCGCCGGCGATCTCCGCCAGGTCCACGCCTCGTTTGCCCGCGACGCGGAACACCCGCGGAGGCTCGAGGGAGAGCGGCACGGCGCGGCCGAGTCCTTCGCTCTCCATCGCCTGCGCGAGCAGCTGCGCGTCGCCCGACACGGCGGCGTCCACCTCCGGAACGGCGCGGCGGAGCTGGAGATCGCGAGCGGCTCCCCCGACGATCCAGACGCGCGACCCGAGGCGGGCGGCGAGGGACGCGAGCGAGCGGATCTCGGGGCGGCGGGAAATCGCGGCCGCGCCGGCGGCGCGGGCCTCGCGGTGGTTGCGTTCTTTCTTCGGGTTTCGAGGCAGAAAGCTTGTTCCTATTCGGAAAGAGAGTCAGGAAGCCTTACAATTATCGGCATGTCTTCCAAATCTTCCGTCGTCAGCCCGGAGGTGGTACGCCATGTCGCGGCCCTCGCCCGGCTGCGCGTCGCGCCGGAGGACCTTCCCGCCCTGACGCATCAACTCGCCCGCATTCTCTCTTACATCGACCAGTTGAGGGAGATCCGGGAGGAGCCGCGGCGCCCGCCGGAGATGCTCGCGACGCCTCTCCGGGACGACTCTCCGGCGCCCTGTCGCGGGCGGGAGGCCCTGGAGGAGAACTCGCTCCGTCTCCTGCACGGGTATGGTGCCGTGCCCCGCGTCGTCGGGGGAAACAAGCCGTGAGCGGCGGGGGCCGCCGGTCTTGACGTCGGCGGCGGGAACCGTCGTCTCGATCGCGAGCGACGTATCGTCGCGACGCCGCTCCGCGGTCGAAGTCGCGCGGGACGCGCTTTCCCGGATCGAGGAGCGAGACTCCGGCATCCGCGCGTTCCTGGAAGTCACGGCCGAGCAGGCTCTCGAGGAGGCGCGGCGGACCGATACTCGTGTCGCGGCGGGTGAGAGCCTGGCCCTCGCCGGCGTGCCGATGGCGATCAAGGACAACATGTGGGTGGCGGGAAGGACCGCGACCTGCGCCTCGAAAATCCTCGAGGGGTACCGCCCGCCCGGCGACGCGACGGCGATCGCGCGGCTCCGCCGGGAAGGAGCGGTCTTCCTCGGCCGGACCAACATGGACGAGTTCGCGATGGGCTCTTCGACCGAGAACAGCTCCGTCCGCCCGACCAGAAACCCCTGGGACACGGAGCGGATCCCGGGCGGCTCCTCGGGCGGTAGCGCCGCCGCCGTCTCGTCGCGCATGGTCCCCGGGGCCCTCGGCTCCGACACGGGCGGCTCCATCCGGCAGCCGGCGGCCTGCTGCGGAATCGTCGGGTTCAAGCCGAGCTACGGCCGCGTCTCGCGCTACGGTCTCGTGGCCTTCGCCTCGTCGCTCGACCAGATCGGCCCGCTGACGGGCAACGTCGCCGATGCCGGGCGGATCTACCGCGTCCTCGCCGGCCAGGATCCTCTCGACTCGACGACGTCGGCGGAGCGTCCCGGGGATCCGGAGGCGGCGCTCGAGCGGGGAGTCGGCAAGCTTCGCGTCGGATTTCTCGCCGAGGCGCAGGTCGAAGGCCTCGACGCCGAGGTCGCGGACAACATCGCGAAGGCGCGCCGCGCCTTCGAAGACGCCGGCGCGCGGGTCAGCGACGTGTCCGTCGCGCGCGCTCCTGCCGCGATCGCCATCTACTACGTCGTGGCGAGCGCCGAGGCGTCCTCGAACCTCGCGCGGTTCGACGGCATTCGTTACGGGCCGCGCCGGGACGATTCGAGCCTCCTCTCGCTCTACGTCGAGAACCGGACGATGGGGTTCGGCCCCGAGGTCAAGAGGCGCATCCTCCTCGGGACCTTCGCGCTCTCGGCAGGCTACTACGACGCGTACTACGGCCGCGCCATGCGCGCGCGGCAGCTCCTGCTCGAGGACTTCGAGCGGGCGTTCGAAGAGGTGGACGTGATCGTCTGCCCGACGATTCCCGCGCCGGCGTTCCGGCTCGGCGAGAAGGTGGACGACCCACTGACGATGTACCTCTCGGACGTCTTCACGGTCCCGGCGTCGCTCGCGGGCCTGCCGGCCATCTCCGTTCCCTCGGGCCTGTCTCGCGGAGGCCTGCCGCTCGGCATCCAGATCATGGCTCGCCGGTTCGGCGAGGAGACGCTCTTCGCCGCCGCCCGGGCGTTCGAGCGCGCCGTGGATTTCCCGGGGGAATTGCCGCCCGGCGTGCGGACCGGCTGAGCCATTTTCATGACGACTGGGAGACGGGGGGACCGGGGGACCGGGGGATATCTCAGGAGGCTCTTCTTCTCCCAGTCTCCCATTCTCCCAGTCACCCAGTCCCTCCTGATCGTCCTGCTGATCGCGGCGCCGATGGCCGGCGTCGAAGCGAAGAAGACGGTGAAAGTCAGCGAGGAGCTGAACGTCTCGATCGAGGAGGATGAACAGGTCTATCTCTCGGCGCGGCCCCTCCCCGGCGAATCTCTCGACGCGTTCGCCCGCCGCTTCACCGAGGACCCCGCGACGAAGAGGGAGATCTTTGGCGCAGATGGCGGCATGAATCTCCTGCGCAAGGACGTCTTCGTGCGCGTCCCCTATCGCCTGCTGTCCGACAACTACCGGCGCATCGCCATGGAAGCGCTCTTTCCGCAGGACCACGGAGACGCGAAGGAATGGACGCACGTCGTGACGTCTCCCGCGGGGCACCCGGAGAGCCTCTGGCGGATCGCCGAGTGGTTCACGGGAGACGGCTCGAACTACCGCTCGATCCGTGAGGAAGCGCGGATCGTCTCGCTTCCGACGGAGCCGGGACAGGTCGTGCGGATCCCCTCGCGGCTGCTGCTTCCGGCGTTCCGCATCGCTGCGGCGGTCTCGACGCCCGAAGCGCCGCTCGAATACGGCCGGGACGAGAGGGGGCGGTACGCCGTCTACCGATTGAAGAGGGGAGAGGCCCTCTACACTTCCGTCGTCATCCGCTTCACCGGGCGCCTCCATGCCGAGGACGTCCGGGCCAAGGCGGCGGAGATCGCCGCCCGCAGCGGCATCGAGGACGTGCGGTCGATCCCCGCCGACTTCGCCGTCAAGATCCCGATCGACGATCTCGCCCCGGAGTTCCGGCCGCCGGACGATCCCGCGCGCATCGAGGAGGAGAAGGCGAGACTCGAGTCGGAGCAGTTCGTCAACCGCGTGCGCGCGGCGGATCTCTCGGGCGTGACGTTCGTGCTGGACGCCGGCCACGGGGGGCGCGACATCGGCGCGGCGGTCAACGGGGTCGAGGAAGCGCGTTACGTCTACGACCTCGCCTGCCGTGTGGAGACGCTTCTGCGCGAGCACACCAAGGCCCAGGTCGTCGCGACGGTGCAGGGGAAGACTCCCTGCCGCCGGCGTCCCTCCGACTCGGTGGCCGACGCCCGGACGGCGCGGGTCCTGACGCATCCGCCGTATCCGCTCGAGGACCCGGTCGCCGGCGTCAACCTGCGCTGGTACCTTGCCAATGCGGTCCTGAGAAACTTCGAGAAGAGGGGAGGCTCGGAAGACCGGACGGTCTTCGTGTCGCTCCATGCCGACTCGCTCCACCCGGCAGTTCGCGGTCTCATGGTCTATATCCCGGGGGAGCGGTTCCTCCGAGACAGTTTCCAGAAGAGGGGAGCGGTCTATTCCTCGCGGAGCGAAGTGCGGGAAGCCCCCCGGGTCTCCTTCTCGCGGCGCGAACGGATCAAGGCGGAGGGGGTCTCGCGCGACCTCGCCGAGAGGATCGTGCGCTCCTTCCGCGCCGCCGCGCTGCCGCTTCACGCCTTCCAGCCCGTGCGCCGCAACGTGATCCGCGGCGGCCGCGAGTGGGTTCCGGCGATCCTCCGATACAACCGGATCCCGGCGCGCGTGCTGATCGAGGTCTGCAACCTGAACAACCCCGAAGACCGCGAGCTGCTCGTCACACGAAGCTACCGCGACCGGGTGGCGCGGGCGCTGGTGTCGGCACTCGTGGCCTTTTATGGAGGCGGTGGCGAAAAGACGATCCGGGCTTCGCTCAAGTAATTTGTGATTTGTGATTGGTGATCAGGGGGCCACGATCACAAATCACCAATTTCCAATCACCAATCCTCTTCTCACTTCTCGCTGAGGAACTTCACCCAGGCCGGATCCGTCGCGATCGGCAGATAGGCCGGGTCCGATCGCAGGACGAAGCGGTCGAGCCTCCCTTCCTTTGTGAGCGGGCGCAGGGCCGCGATGGCGCCGGCGGCGTCTCCCGCCCTGGCTCGGATCTGCGCCTCGAGCTCCGCGCCGCGGGTCCCGCTGCCTGCCAGGTGTCGGGCCTCGACGATCGCCTGCAGGGCGTCGGCGCTCTTGCCGAGGTCCGTCTTGATGACGGCCTCGAGTGAGAGCGCGTCCGGGTCGGGACCGGCCGCGGCGAGATATCCGGCGATCTGCCGCTCGGCTTCCGGCAGGAGTCCCCGCGCCGCCGCCAGGGCCGCTAGCTCCTTCGCTGCGCCGGGAGCGGGCGCCGGCGCCGCCAGAGCCTGCTGAAAGAAGGCCCGGGCGGTTTCGACGTCGCCGCGCTGCTTCGCCGCGAGGCCTCGTTCGTAAGCGACGGGCCCCGGAGGCTCGCCGGCCGCGAGCGCCTTCTCCCAGAGAATCCGCGCGTCCTCCGCGCGGCCGTCGCGATCCGCCTTCAGCGCGAGCTCTTCGGACCTCTGCCACGGCTGCCCGGCCGGGATCATCCCGAGGACGTACGGCTGGCGGCCGGCGCGGACCGCCGCGGCGGCACCGGCGGCCAGGAAGACGAGCGCCGGGACCGATGCCGCCAGGTAGAGGTACTTCCGATTGCCCGGCGTCAATCTTGGAGCGGCGAGCCCGACGACGAGAAGGATGACAAAGAGCCCGGAGAGTATCGGGAGGATCTCCTTGCGAATGGCTGCCGCCGGCCTGGCGCGGACCGGATCGGATCCAAGTGTCGCGAGCGCCGCGCCCGTGAGCGAGATTCCTGGATCGGAAAGGAGGACGTCGCGAACCCGCCAGGAGGAGCCCGTGCGCCGCATCCTCCACCGGGTCTTCAGCGTCTTCGCCTCCAGGTTCAGTCCGAGCAGGACGTCCACGCCTCCGGAGGCGCCGGGAAACGAGGCGGACCAGGCGACTTCCCCCGGCATCGGCCGGGGCGGCGCGAGCATTCCAAGGATGCGCTCCCGCACGGTCGCGCGAAGAGCGGCGCGATTCTGTTCCGTCAGGCCGCGCCAGGCCGCCGTCCCGACGCGCCCCTCGAGAGCCTCGTCAACCTCGAGCGCCTCCAGGAACGCCGCGCGCGCCCCGTGCATCGCCGCCGTGGCCGCGCGGCGAGCCGCCTCGGACGCATCCTCCATCTCGAGAGGGGTGAGCTCGGCTCCGATCGAAAGCGCGGCCGCGCCGAGGAGCGTGGCGATCAGGAGCCATCGGTTCATCGGTTCATTGAATCATCGGTCTCACTGTCGGTCCATCGGTTCATCGGTCCATCGGTTCATCGGTTCATCGGTTCATCTGTCTGCCGATTTGTCTTTTCGAGATCGAAGCGGTAAGGATGCGCAGTGAAGAAGAAGCAGCACAAAGAGCGGCCCGCGCGGCTGCTCCCGTTGTTCCTCGTATTCCTCGCGGCCGGGTGCGGGCGTCCGCCGCGCGAGGTGCCGCGCAGCCCGGTCGTCCTGATCTCCGTGGATACCCTGCGGGCGGACCACCTGCCCGTCTACGGCTACCGGGGGGTCCAGACGCCCGCCATCGACGCGATCGCGCGGGATTCCGCCATTTTCGAGAACGCGTACAGCAACGTTCCCCTGACCCTCCCTTCGCACGCCGCGCTCCTGACCGGGCTGCTGCCGTTCGAGAACGGCGTCCGCGACAACATCGGCTTCCGCCTCTCGCCGGAGCGGCGAACGCTCGCGGCGCTCTTGCGCTCCGCTTCCTATGCGACCGGCGCGGCGGTTTCCTCCTATGTGCTGCGGGCGGACCGGGGCCTCGCCGCCGGGTTCGACTCCTACGACGACTCCATGCCGGAGAACCCGACGCGCGAGCGTTCCGGTATGAACTCGGCGGCGGCCCTCGCGAAATGGGGTGAGTCGGTGCGGGACCGTCCCCTCTTCCTCTTCCTCCACCTCTACGAGCCGCACGCTCCGTACAAGCCGCCCGAGCCGTTCGCGAGCCGCTACGCCTCCGCCCCATACGACGGGGAGATCGCAGCCGCCGACGCGGCGGTCGGCTCGTTCGTCGCATACCTCAAGCGCGCCGGCCTCTACGACCGGGCGATCCTGGTGTTTCTCTCCGATCATGGAGAAGGGCTCGGAGACCACGGGGAGGAGGAGCACGGGGTCTTTCTCTACCGCGAGGCGCTGCGCGTGCCGCTCCTCCTCAAGCGCCCCGGCTCGGCCGGCGCGGGAGAGAGGATCGCGGCCCCGGTCTCGCTGACCGACGTCGTGCCGACGGTGCTCTCGCTTCTCTCGATTCCCGTCCCGGAAGGCCTGCACGGCATCGCGTTGACGTCCCTCTCCGGCGGCGGCGCGGCGGGCGACCGGCGGATCTACTCGGAGACGCTCTACCCGCGCCTCGGCCTGGGATGGAGCGATCTGGCCTCTCTCGCCGACGCGCGCTACCACTACATCCACGCCCCGCGTCCGGAGTTGTACGACCTGGCCGCCGATCCGGGAGAGAAGAAAGACCTGGCCCCGGGCCTGCCCCCCGCCTTCCGCTCCCTGCGCGCCGCGCTCGAAACGATGAGCCGGCCCTTCTCGATGCCGGAGGCCTCCTCCCCCGAAGAGCTCAAGAAGCTCGCGGCTCTCGGTTACATCAGCGTTTCTCGAGGATCTCCGGCCGGCGGACCCCTCCCCGATCCGAAGGACAAGATCCGGTCGCTCGCCGACCTGAAGAGACTCTTCGAGCTGTATTACGCGGGCCGCTGCTCCGAAGCGATCCCGCCGGCCCGCACGCTCGTCGCGCGGGAGCCGCAGGTCCTCTCCGCGTGGAACATGCTCTCGGATTGCCTGGCCCGCACGGGCAAGGTCGCCGACGCGATCTCGGCGCTGCGCGGTGGAATCGCCGGTCTCCAGCCCGGGACCTCCTCGGGCGAGCAGCTCGCGCAGGCGTACGAGACTCTCTCGAGGCTGCAGGAGCGGGCGGGCGACGCGGCGGGGCGCGAGCGCACGCTCCGGGAGGAAGTCGCGCGCGGACTCGCCTCCGAGCCCGCCAAACGAGAGCTGGCGCGTCTTTACGTCGCTTCGGGACGCAGCGCCGAGGCGGTCGCGCTGCTCAAGACCGGTCCGGCCGTCACCGAGGCGGAATCGCTCGAGACCCTGGGCATCGCGCTGGCCGGTGTCGGGAAGGTCGGGGAGGCGAAGGAGGCATTGCAGGCCGCGCTCTCCCTGGAGCCGGGCAACGCGCGCATCGCATCCAACCTGGGAACGCTTCTCCTCGACGCCGGCGATGCCGCGGGAGCGCGGGACTCCCTCCTGATGTCTCTCCAGTCCGATTCCGGGTCCGCCCTGACGTGGACGCAGCTCGGCTTCGCGCAGGCGCAGCTTGGAGACGCCGAGGGAGCGCAGCGGTCCTGGAGGAAATCGCTCGAGCTCGATCCGCGGCAGTACAACTCCCTCTACAACCTCGGGGTGTCGCAGTTGCGCGCCGGGCGCACGGAGGAGGGGCGCGCGAGCCTCGAGCGATTCCTCGCCGCGGCGACCGGGAAGTCGTACCTCCGGCAGCGGGCCGAGGCGCAGAAGATCCTGAGAGGGCTCTCCGCCCGCGCCCCCGCGAAATAGGAGCGCAACCCTACGCTTCGATCGGCTCCAGCCGTTCGACGCGGGGCGACAGGGATTCGGCGCCCTTCTCGGTGACGAGCACGTCGTCCTCGATGCGCACGCCGAAGCGCCCGGGCAGATAGATGCCGGGCTCGGAAGTGAACGTCATTCCCGGCTCGAGCACCGTCGGATTGTGCGCGACCATGTACGGCGGCTCGTGCACGTCGATGCCGAGGCCGTGCCCGAGGCGATGGGTGAAGTACTCCCCGAAGCCGGCCTTCTCGATGACGCGCCGCGCCGCGGCGTCCACCTCGGAGCAGGCGACTCCGGGAGCCGCCTTCTCGATCGCGGCGCTCTGCGCTTCGAGGACGACCGACCAGACCCTGCGGTACTCGTCCGTCGGCTTCCCGAACCAGGTCGAACGCGTGATGTCGTAGTAGTAGCCGTCGGGCTTGTCCCACGCGTCGATCAGCACCGCCTCGCCCTGCTGCAGCGCGCGCGGGCCCGAGGCGCCATGAGGAAGCGCGGAGGAAGGCCCGAACTGGACCACGTTCTCGCCCCCGAAGTCGTGGGAGACCTCCGCTTCGATGCTGCCGGGCCTGGAGCGTCTCAAACGCCTTCTGGAAACGGGGGAGCGCGACCGCGATCGCGGCGCGGAGAAACTGGATCTCCTCGCTCGTCTTGACCATCCTCAGCGCGGTGAAGAGGTCCGACCCCGAGAAGGGCTTCCACCCCGTTGCCTTCCCGACGAGGCGTTCGACGTCGTCGTAGGCGGTCGACGGCTCGACGGCGAGACGCCCGCTTCGGCCAGGAAAGAGCGACGCCGCCTTCGCGAACGGGTCCTCCGTCTCCTCCCAAGGATGGACTTCTTCGACGGCCGACATCGTTCGGAGCCGGCTCGCCTCGAAGGACGGACACACGACGAACGGCTCGCGGTCCCGGAAGAGAAAGAGCGCCGTCAGCCGCTCGCTTCGATCGAAGCGGATACCGGTCAAGTAGAAGAGATTCGACGAAGGTGTCGCGTAGAGGCCATCCGCGCCGGCCGCGCTGAGACGCTCCCGAATTGTGGCGAGCCGCCGCTCATAGATTCGCTTGTCTAAGGCCATTCGCCGATCCTAGCAGAGGAGGAAGCGAGGCCCGGCCGGATTCAGAATTCTGGATTTGAATCCCGATTCCTGAATGTCCCATGCAAGAGGCATCTGAATCATTTTTGCTAAACCCTTACATTCATGTATTCTTCGTCCAGAGTTCACGGCGGGAAAACTCATTGACGGCTGGAACGATTTTCGCTAGGCGAATGGACCAAGTCGATGCTTCAGAGGACCAAGCCCCAGGATTCAAAGGATGAATGGCGAGTTGATTCGCGTGCTTTGAGAGGAAAGGGGGGAAAACTCATCTTCAGTCATCGTCGGGGATTCGTCCTTGAACCGTCCCACAGGGACACTACGAAGCGAGGGAGAAAGATGGCACATCGAACAGGCTCCAGGAGGAGCGGAGCGGCGATCGCTATCGTCGCTTTGGCGTTTCTCGCCGTCGGCGGCGCGCTCTTCGCGCAACAGCTGACGGGCAACATCTACGGAACCGTCACGGATGAGTCGGGCGCGCGTCTGCCCGGCGTCTCGGTGACCCTCACGGGCGGCGGCGCGCCGCAGACCTTCACCACCGACTCGCGCGGCGAATTCCGGTTCCTGAGCCTGGCGCCGGGCGATCGGTACACGGTGACGTACGAGCTGCAGGGCTTCGTCAAGACCACGAAGACCAACGTGGCCGTCTCCATCGGACGCAACTCCAGCGCCGACGTCTCCCTGAAGCTGGCCAAGGTCGAGGCCGCGGTCACGGTGCGCGCGGAAGCACCCCTGCTCGAGACGCGCAAGGTCGCGACGGGTGCCGTCGTGGACCAGGCGCAGTTGAAGGAGATCCCGACGGCGCGCGACCCCTGGGTCGTCCTGCAGAGCGTTCCCGGAGTCATGGTTGACCGCCTGAACGTCGGCGGCAACTACAGCGGCCAGCAGTCGCTCTTCTACGCGAAGGGAGCGATGGGCGCTCAGAGCACATTCAATCTTGACGGCGTGAACATCACCGACATGGCCGCGCTCGGCTCCTCGGGCACGTACTACGACTTTGACTCGTTCGAGGAGATCCAGGCCACGACAGGCGGCTCCGACATCACGGCGTTCACGCCGGGCGTCCAGCTGAACCTCGTCACCAAGCGCGGCACCAACGACGTCCACGGCTCGGCGCGCGATCTCCTGACGCGTGAGAAGTGGCAGTCAAAGAACGCCTCGGCCGCGTTCCTGGCGCAGCCAGCGGGACAGAACATCCAGCCGCGGACCGACACGATCCAGGACTATGGCGTCGAGATCGGCGGGCCGCTCTGGAAAGACCGCGCCTGGGCGTGGGGCGCTTACGGGCGCAACCAGATCGACCTCATCACCTCCACCGGCGCCACGGACAAGACGACCCTGGAAGACGCCAACCTGAAGTTGAACTTCCAGGCCACCGACTCCACGGCCGTGACCTTCGGCTACACCCAGGGGGACAAGAGCAAGCTCGGCAGAAACGTCGGCCTGACGCGTCCCACTTCGAATGAAGGATGGAATCAGTCGGGAGTCGGCGGCAACCCCTCGGCCCTGGACAAGGTCGAAGTTTCCCAGGTCCTCGGGGCTAACCTTTTCCTGACTGCCAACTACGCCTATTTCCGAGGCGGATTCCAGCTCGTCCCCGGCTCCGGTACCGCGATCAACAATACCTTTGAAGACGTGACGAACGGCGGCATCTGGCACAACGGCTACTACGCCTATTACACCCAGCGGCCGCTCCACAACGTGGGAGGAAGCGGCTCCTACTTCTTCAACACCGGCCAATTGGGTCACGAGCTGAAGTTCGGTTTCAGCTACCGCCAGGGCGGCGTCGTCTCGATTACGGCGTGGCCCGGCGACGGCAACTACGGGATCCTGGGTGGGATCAGCGGGAAGGACGGGGCCGTTCTCACCCGGCCAGCCAGTTTGAAGGGCACCCTCAAGTACTGGAATGGCTATCTCGGCGACACGATCACGTCCGGCAACCTGACGGTCAACGCAGGTCTGCGGTATGACATCCAGACCGGCTATAACCAGGCCGGCTCCTCGGCGGCGAACCCGGTCATCCCGGAGGTCCTCCCTGCGATCGCCGGGAGCGACCAGGCCGAACCTTTCAAGTGGAAGAACTGGTCGCCGCGCGTCGGCGCGACGTACGCGCTCGGGGACGCCCGGAAGATCGTGCTCAAGGCGAGTTACGCGCGTTTCGCCGACCAGCTCGGAATCGGGACGCTGTTCAATGTCAATGCAACGCAGATCGCCGGTGCTCGGTACTACTGGACCGACACGAACGGCGACAAGATCGTCCAGCGCGGCGAGATTGATTTCAGCAAGGGGATCCGGAGCTCCTACGGCTTCGATCCGGCCCATCCGGCCTCGCCGACGTCCGTCAACGTCATCGATCCCAACCTGAAGGCGGGAAAGACCGACGAGGTGGTGGGGGGGGTGGACTACGAAGTCCTGCCGGAGTTCGTCGTCGGCGCCAGTTATACGTACCGCAAGTATACGGACCCCATCTTCTCTCCCCAGTCCCAGGCCTATCGGGTCGGGTTGTCTTCATCCAGTTTCGTGCTCTGCACCACGGCCGTCCGGCCGCAGTGCCCTGCCACGGGCTTCATCAACGGGACGACAGCTTCCGGGGCGAGCTTCAGTGTTCCGGTCTATTCGTTGCCCGCCGGAACCCAGGCGACTTCGTTCCCCTCGGTTCTCACGACGAACCGTCCCGACTACAACACGACTTACAACGGTGTCGAGCTGACGATGCAGAAGCGCCTCTCAAACAAGTGGATGGTCCGCGGCAGCTTCGGCTTCCAGGACTGGAAGCAGCACGCCGGTTCCGGTTCCTGCTTCGACCCGACGAATCTGCTTTCCGGAACCTTCGGCGCGAGCTGCCCCGGCAACGACGCCATGGTCGGCCCCTCGGGAACCGGCAGCGGCGCCACCGGAAACATCTTCGTCAACTCGAAGTGGAACTTCAACGTCGCCGGCCTGTACCAGCTCCCGCTCGGGTTCAATGTCGGCGCGAACTTCTTTGGCCGGCAGGGCTATCCTTTTGTCCAGTGGGTCAGCATCGGCACCGGCGACGGATTCGCGACCAGGAACATCGTCGTTTCCTCCCTCGACAAGGAGCGCAATCCGAACATCTACGACCTGGATGTCCGCCTGGAGAAGGTTATCGAGTTGAGACCGTTGTCGGTTGCCCTCTCGATCGACGTCTTCAACGTCGCCAACAGCGCGACGGTGCTGCAGCGGCAGGGCAAGATCGAGACGTGCTCGTCCTCCGCGTGCTCCACCTTCACGAAGAACGGGACCTACAACTTCATCACGGACCTTCAGAGTCCGCGAGTGGTTCGCGCGGGCGCTCGCGTTTCCTTCTAGAACTCGCGATAGAGTCTTATCCCGGCGGGTCATGGGACCCGCCGGGTTTTTCTTTTTGGAGGAGACCATGCGAGCACGCTTGCTCATCCCATTTTTCGCCGCGCTGCTTCTGGCCGCCGGGGCGATCTCCGGTCAGGACTGGCGGGGAAAGGGACGCGCCGAGGGGCACGTGAAGGACGCCGACGGGCAGCCGATCGCCGACGCCAAGATCGAGTTGACGCGTGACAGCGGCGGGGGGCCCTCGGCGAAGACGGACAAGAAGGGGTACTGGGCGATCATGGGGCTGATCGGCGGCAAGTGGAACGTGGACGTCTCCGCCGCGGGCTACGAGACGCGCAAGAGCGTCATGGGAGTCCAGGAGGCCGGCCGGACTCCGCCCCTGGAGGTCCAGCTTCAGAAGGCGGCTCCGGCGCCGGCGGCGGTGCAGGCGGGGGGCAAGGACGTCCGGGCGGAAGTGACGGCGGCGGTCGAGCAGGGAAACAAGCTGATCGGCGATAAGAAGTACGCCGAGGCGCGGGCGGAATACGAAAAGGCGCTCGCGATCCTCCCCGACAGCGCACCGATCTGGAAGGGAATCGCGCAGACGTACCACGCGGAAGGAAACACCGCGAAGGCGGAAGAGGCGTTGAGAAAGGTCGCGCAGCTCGACCCGTCCGACTCCGACGCCCAGATCCTCCTCGCGGACAGCCTGATCAACCAGGGCAAGGTGGAGGAAGGGAAGGCGGTCCTCGACGGCCTCGCCCCGGGGGCGGTCCGCGATCCCGCGGTGTATACCAATCTCGCGATCGTCTTCATGAACAAGTCGAAGCCGGAGGAGGCGCGGGCGTACATGACGAAGGCGATCGACCTCGATCCGACGCAGGCCGACGGCTACTATTATCGCGGGCTCGCCAACATCCAGGCGAAGAAGACCGCGGAAGCGAAGGCGGACTTCGCGAAGTACCTGGAGCTCGCTCCCAACGGTCCTCAGGCGAAGGAAGTCAAGGAGATGCTGCAAGCCATCAAATGAAGCGTCTCCCGGCAGGCCGAAAACTTGCCGTCCTGCTGGCCGCGCTTCTCCTCGCCGGCGGAGCGGCGTTCCTGTTTCTCAGAACACGCCCGGATGCTTCCTCCCTCTCCCCCGGGTGAGGGCCGGGGTTAGGGCGCCGACTCAAGACGTCGTGCTCATCACCATCGACACGCTGCGCGCCGACGCGCCGGGCTTCTCTGGAAACAAAGGGGTTGAAACGCCCAACCTCGACCGCCTGGCGACGGAAGGAATGGTCTTCGAGAACGCCCATGCCTCCAATGTCGTCACGCTGGCGTCGCACACGAACATCCTGACGGGGCTCTACCCGTACCAGCACGGCGTGCGGGAGAACTCCGGCTTTCGCCTCGATCCGCGCTTTCCGACGATGGCGACGCTCCTGTCGCGGAGCGGCTTCACGACGGCGGCCTTCGTCGGCGCGTTTCCGCTCGACTCGCGCTATGGGCTGAACCGGGGATTCGATGTCTACGACGACCGCTATCCGCCCGGGCTGACCTCCTACGACTTCGCCGTTCCGGAGCGGCCGGGGACGGAGGTCGTTTCTCTCGCCCTCGACTGGTACCGTAAGAACGAGGGGCGAAAGCGGTTTCTCTGGGCTCACCTCTACGATCCGCACGCGCCGTACGTTCCTCCCGCTCCATTCCGCGAGCGCTACGCAGCCGACCCGTACCTGGGAGAGGTGGCGGCGGCCGATGCGGCGCTCGGGCCGTTGCTCACGCTCCTCGAAGAGAAGGAGAAGGGTTCGACGCTGGTCATCGTCACCGGAGATCACGGGGAAGCACTGGGAGACCATGGAGAGCTGACGCACGGCCTCTTCGCGTACGAAGCCACTCTCCGCGTTCCGCTCGTCGTCTGGTGCCCGGGGCGCGTGAAGCCCTCCCGGAGCGCCCTGCAGGCCGGGCATGTGGACATCCTCCCGACCGTGCTGGAACTGGCCGGAGCGTCCCTCCCGGCGGACTTGCCGGGACGCTCGCTCCTGCGTTCGACGGCGAGCGAGACCACGTACTTCGAGTCTCTGTCGGCGTCGCTCAACCGGGGGTGGGCCCCGCTGACCGGCGTGATCGCGGACGGGCTCAAGTTCGTGGACCTTCCGATCCCGGAGCTGTATGACCTGAAGGCCGATCCGCAGGAGAAGCAGAACCTCGTCGCGCAGCGGCCCGACGACGTCCGGAGACTGAAGGCGCTCTTGCCGACCTCCACCCAGGCCGCCGCGCCGCGCGCCACGAGCGAGGAGGCGCGCCGCCTCCTCGCGCTCGGATACCTCTCCGGGTCGGCGGAACATCACGGCCCCTACACCGCGGCCGACGATCCCAAGAACCTCGTCGCGCTCGACGCGAAGATCCATCGCGTGATCGATCTCTACCAGCGCGGTGACCGTCCCGCGGCCAGGACGCTCGCCGCCGAGATTCTCCGGGAGCGGCCCTCCATGTCGGTCGGCTACGACTTTCTCTCCTTCCTGCTGCAACAGGAGGGGCGAGACGCGGAAGCCGCGAGCGTCCTGCAGTCCGCGGTCCGCAAGGGCCTGGCGTCGGAAGACATGCGCCGGAAGCTCGCGCTGATCCTCTGCGAAGCGGGGCGCCCGGCGGACGCGCTCGAGACCCTGAAGCCGTTCGCTCAGAGCGACGATCCGGACACGCAGAACACGATCGGAATCGCGCTCACCGATCTCGGGCGCACCGGGGAGGCGCTGCGCGTTTTCGAGGAAGTCGCGCGGCGGCACCCGACCAATCCGGTCGCGTTCGAGAACATGGGGATCGCGCTCCTGAAGAACCGCGACGCGGCGGGTGCCCTGGAAAAACTGAACCGCGCCCTCGCGATCAACGAGAAGCTTCCGCGGTCTCTCAACACGAAAGGGGTCGCCCAGATGGAGCTCGGCGACGCCGCCGGAGCGATCGCGTCGTGGAGCCGCGCGGCGGAGCTCGATCCGCGGCAGTACGATGCGCTGTTAAACCTCGGCGTCGTCGCGGCGCAGCGAGGGGAAAGGAACGTGGCGCGCGACGCGCTCCGCCGCTTCGTCGCCACGGCGCCGCCCTCTCTCTACGCAAAGGACCTTCAGCGGGCCAGGCGGATGCTGAAGGAGATGGGAGGCGCTTGAAGACCGCGGGATGCCTCGCGGCGCCCCTTCTCGCGGCGCTCGGCCTCTTCCCGGGATGCCGCGGCGGCGCAACGCGGGTCTTCCCGTCCGCCCCCGTGGTTCTCATCTGCGTGGATACGCTGCGCGCGGATCACCTCCCGGCGTACGGATACGCGGGCGTCGCCACTCCGCACCTGGACGCCCTCCGCCGCGACTCGATCCTGTTCGCGAACGCCTACGCTCATGTGCCGCTGACTCTCCCCTCGCACGCTTCCCTCTTCACCGGGCTGCTGCCTCCGCAGAGCGGCGTCCGCGACAACATCGGCTACTCCGCTGGCGCCGCGGGTCGAAACGCTGGCGTCGTACCTGAAGAACGCGGGGTATGCCACCGGCGGCGCCGTGTCGAGCATTCTCCTGGCGCGCGCAACGGGCATCGGCCGCGGCTTCGATTTCTACGAGGACGACATCGAGGCGACCGCGCCCGGCCAGTCGCTCGGCCGCGTGCAACGCGACGGCGCGCGGACGCTCGAGAAACTGCGCGGCTGGGTCGAGAAGACGCCGGGCGCAGCTTCTTCGCCTTCCTTCACCTCTTCGAGCCGCACTCGCCGTACGAGCCGCCCGAGCCGTACAGGAGCCGCTACCCGCTCGCCTACGATGGAGAGATCGCACGGGCCGACGAGATCGTCGGGAATTTCCTGCAGTTCCTGAAGGCGCGGAAACTCTACGAGAGCGCGGTGATCGTCTTCCTCTCCGACCACGGCGAAGGCCTGAACGACCATGGCGAGGAAGAGCACGGCGTCCTGCTCTACCGCGAGGCGCTCCGCGTTCCGCTCCTCGTCAAGCTGCCGAACTCGCGGCGCGCCGGCGAGAAAGTCGCGGCGCCGGTCGCGCTCATCGACGTCTTCCCGACCATCTCGGCCGACTGCTGGGTCTCTCCCCGCCGCCGGGCCTCGCCGGGCATCCCGCTCACGGCCGCGCCCTCCGCGGCCCGCTGCGTCCCGCCGCATCTACAGCGAGACGCTTTATCCGCGCCTGCACCTGGGGTGGAGCGATCTCGCTTCGCTGAAGACGAGCGATACCAGTACATCGAGGCGCCCCCGGCCGGAGCTTTACGACATGGTCGCCGATCCGGGCGAGAAGAACGATCTCGCCGCCGGGCTGCCTCCCGCATTCCGCTCGATGCGCCTGGAGCTCTCGCGCGCTGCCGCGGGCCCTCCAGGCGCCGGGCGCTTCCGACCCCGAGCGTGTCAGGAAGCTCGCCGCCCTCGGCTACATCAGCGCGACGGCCTCGAATCTCTCGAGCGCGAATCTGCCCGACCCGAAGGAACGGATCGCGGCCGTCGAGAAGCTGAAGACCGGGTTCGGACACCTTCAGGCGGGGCGCTACGCGCAGGCGGCTCCGATCTTCCGGGAGTTGCTGGCGCAGGACCCCGGGGATGACGGACGTGTGGGGAATGCTCGCGCAAGCCGACCTCAAGCTCGGCGACGAGCGAGGAAGCGCTCAAGGCCCTGCAGCAATCCGTCCGGCTCTCGCCGCGAAGCCCGGAGGCGCTCATGGCGCTGGCGGAGTTCTACCTGGAAACCGGCCAGTACGAGCTCGCGCGGAAACACGCGGTTCTGGCCGGCGAGAGCGGGGGTGCGAATGCCCACGAATCGCTGGCGCGGATCGCGTCGCGGCGGGGGACTGGGCGACGGCGGAGCGCGAGGCCGAGGCGGCCCTGAAGGAATCGCCGGACCGACGGCGTCCGCGGCTCATCATCGGCCCGCGTCAAGAGGGCGCGCGGCGACCTGGCCGGGGCCCTCGCCGATCTCGAAGCCGCCCGGAGCCTGTCGGAGAAGGAGAAACAGCCCCCTCTCTTCAGCCTGAGCTATCTGCGCGCAGATGTCCTGGCGCGCCTGGGACGGTCGGCCGAGGCGGAGGCCGCCTTCCGCGAGGAGATCCGCGACTTTCCCTCGTCTCCGCTCCCGTTCACCGGGTCTGGCGATGCTCTATGCGAGCCAGGGGAAGGGGAAGCAGGCCCTGGAGACCCTCGGAGACTCTCGTCAGGCTCAAGACGCCGGAAGCCCTCTTTGCCGCCGCCCGCGACATACGAGATCCTGGGGGACCACGACAGCGCCGAGCGCCTGCGGCGCGAGGCGCGCCGGACTTTCCCCGGAGCGCGGGAGCGTCCGCAGACATCCGGCTGAACCGAAAGCAGCCCGGTGGATAACCGGTTGCGCCCCGACCGGCCCGGGGAGAAGATACCAGGCATGCGCCGCCGGTCCCGGTTGCTTCCGCTCGTCCTCGGTCTGCTCGTCCTGCTGCCGCTCTCTCTCCGGCGCCGACAAGCCGAAGAAGGATGCGCAGGAGACGACGGTTCGGGAAGAGGCGAGCGTCACGGTGATCGAGGTCCCCGTCAACGTCACCGACAAGGAAGGCCGCCCCGTCGAGAACCTGAAGGCCGAGGATTTCGAGGTCTACGACGACGGGAAGAAGCAGGTCATCACGGGATTCGACGTCCTGGACGAGCGGGGAACGGTCCTGCCTCCCTCGCCCGACGAGCCGCCGGTCCATCCCGCGGCCCGCCGCCACTTCCTGATCCTCTTCGACCTCTCCTTCGGCTCGCCGTCGGGCATCGTCAACGCGAGGAGGGCCGCGCGGGATTTCGTCGTCAACCGGATGAAGGACCTCGACCTCGCGGCCGTCGCGACGTATTCGATCGAGCACGGCTTGCGCCTGCTCGTGACGTTCTCCGGCGACCGGGCCCAGCTCGCCTCGGCCATCGACACGCTCGGTTTCCCGACGCTCGCCTCGAGCAAGCCCGATCCGCTGAGCATCGTCATCATGGAGCCTTCGCAGAGCAACTCGACGGGGTTCGGATACATGAGCAGCGCCAACAGCGCGGGGACCGAGCTCTCGCAGGCCGACAGCGTCCTGCAGGACGCCCTCGAAAACATGCAGGTCATGCGGGCCCGGAGCTAGCGCGCGATCTACCGCGACCGCGTCATCCGGCTCCTCGACTCCTTCGCGAAGATGGCGCGGGCGCTCGACGCGGTCCAGGGGCGCAAGCACATCCTCTATCTCTCGGAGGGATTCGACAGCCGCGAGCTCTCCGGCTCGACCGCCGAGGGAGGCGGCGCGACGGAGGCCGAGTGGGTCCTCCGCGGCCAGTCGTGGAAAGTGGACTCGGACATCGCGGTTCGGCAACTCCGGGCTCCAGGAGAAGATGAAGGGAGCCCTCGAGCTGTTCAATCGTTCCGACTGCATCATCCACGCGATCGACATCGGGGGGCTGCGCGCCGGTCCGATCCCTCCGGGAGCGTCTACGGCACGGTCAACGGGCAGGAGTCGCTCTTCTACTTCGCTGACCAGACGGGCGGGGAGTTCCTGAAGAACGCGAACGATCTCGGCAACTCCTTCGACAAGCTGCTGCATCGCACCGGCCTCATCTATGTCCTCGCGTTCCAGCCGGTCCGGGTGCCGGAGAACGGGAAGTTCCACCCGATCAAGGTCTAGGTGAAGAACAGCAGCTACCGCCTGTCGCACCGGACGGGCTACTACGAGGCGAAGTCGCAGAAGACCCAGATGACGCCGATCGAGAGACGCCGGCGCATCCGCGGCGATCACGGCCGCCCTTCCGAAAACCGACATCCCGGCCTGGGTCCTCGCCGCGCCCTTCCCGCGCACGACGGGCTTTCGAGCGTGCCGGTCATCGTCGAGATCCCGGGCGACCGGCTCGGCGAACCACTCCGACTCCCGCCATGAACCTCGACCTCTTCGTGTACGCGGTCGATTCAAAGGGGAGACCCACGACTACCTGTACCAGCCCTTCGGGATCGAGCTCTGCACAAGGCGAGCGGCCACGCTCTCCCATGGCGGGCATCAAGTACTACGGCCTGCTGAACCTCGCGCCGGGCGAATACACGCTGCGGACGCTCGTGCGGGACAACGAGACCGGGCGCTACGGCGTGAGCGTGACCCCGCTCAACGTGACGCGCCGGAACGGAGCCCGCTCCCCCTGCCTCCGCTTTTCCTGGAGGAGGGGCGTCAGTGGATCATGGTGCAAGGGGAAGCCGCGAAACGAGGAGGAAAAGGCCGCCGAGTATCCGTTCGCGATCGGGGGAGATTCGTTCGTCCCCTCGGCTCTCGCGGGAGTCAAGAGCGGCGAGACGAGCCGGTCTGCCTGATCGCCTACAACTTCCCCCCCTCCAACGACTCGATCTCCTATTCCGGACGGATCCTGGGCGTGGACGGCCAGCAGCACGGCAAGATGGACCTGAAGCTGCTGCAGGCGTCGGACCGGGAGCGGGAGTCGGCTCGCAAGCTCCTGTTCGAGTTCCGCCCCTCCGGGCTCGACCCGGGCCGCTACGCCCTGATCGTCAAGCTCCACGACGCCGCAACCGGCAAGACGTCCGAGTCGTCCGCGACCTTCGACGTTCCCTGACAAGCCGGGCCGGGAGGCGGCACTCGGCACTCGGAAGGCGAACGAAAGTTCCGGATAGGCCCTAGTCGGTTCGCCTCCCGCCTCCCGCCTCCCGCCTCTCGTCTCTCAGGTCGCGGCCGGTCATCTCCCTCGGGATCGGGAGCTCCTGCAGGCCGAGGATCGTCGCGGCGACGTCGGCGAGCGTGCCGCTGGGACGCAGGGGGCCGGCTCCCGCGTTGACGAGGAGGGCCGGGACGGGATTCGTCGTGTGCGCGGTGTGGGGCTGGCCGGTCGAAGGATCGAGCATCTGCTCTGCGTTTCCGTGATCGGCCGTCATGAGGAGGGCCGCGCCGGTTCTCGCGCAGACGGTCTCGAGCCTCGCGAAGCACCCGTCGAGGATCTCGATGGCCTTCACGGTCTCGGGAAGCTTCCCCGTGTGCCCGACCATGTCGGCATTGGCGAAGTTGACGACGAGCGCCTCGAACCCTTTCCCATCGATGGCGGCGACGGCTTCGCGGGTGATCTCCTCGGCGCTCATCTCCGGGTGCAGGTCGTACGTCGCGCCGCGCCAGGAGGGGACCAGCACGCGCGCCTCGCCTTCGAAGGCCTTCTCGACACCGCCGTTGAAGAAATAGGTCACGTGCGCGTACTTCTCCGTCTCCGCCAGCCGCAGGTTCCGCACGCCCTGCGCGGCCCAGGCATCGGCCAGGATTCCTTCCAGGACGAGCGGGGGAAAGGCGACCGGAAGAGTGAACTCTTTCTTGTATCGCGTGAAGCAAACGAATTTCAGGGAAGGGCGTTTGCCCCGCAGGAACTCCGAAAAGTCCGGCTCGGTCAGGGCTCGCGTCAACTGCCGCGCCCGGTCGGCCCGGAAATTGAAGAACACGGCCGCGTCTCCGTCGGAGATCCTTCGTGGCGGAATGTCCGCGTGGACGATGACCGTCGGCTGGATGAACTCGTCGTTTTCCCCGCGGGCGTAGGCATTTTCCACCGCCTCGCGCGCGCTCGCCGCCTTCTGGCCGTTCCCGGAGACGAGCGCCGCCCAGGCCCTGGCCACGCGGTCCCAGCGAGCGTCCCGGTCCATCGCGTAGTAGCGGCCCGTCACCGTGCCGATCTCTCCGCCCGTTCCGGCAAGGGCCTTCTCGAGGCGGTCGATGTACCTCAAGGCGGAGCGCGGCGGCGTGTCGCGCCCGTCGGTGAAGGCGTGCACGACGACACGCGGGACTCGCTGTTTCGACGCCATGTCGATCAGGCCGAAGAGATGCCGCTCGTGGGAATGCACGCCACCATCGGAGAGGAGACCGAGCAGATGCAGCACCACGCGCGGCCTCCGGGCCTGCTCCATCGCTTCGAGGAGTGCCGGATTGCGGAAGAAGGAGCCGTCCGACAGCGCCCGGTCGATCCGCAGGAGGTCCTGCGGAACCATCCTGCCGGCTCCCAGGTTCAGATGGCCGACTTCCGAGTTTCCCATGAGTCCCGCCGGGAGCCCGACCGCTTCTCCCGACGCCTCGAGCGTCGTCCACGGATACTGCCGCCGCCAGCGATCGAAGATCGGAGTCCTGGCGAGCGTGATGGCGTTGCCCGGCGAGGGTGGAGCCTCGCCCCACCCGTCGCAGATCAGGAGGACGACGGCCCGGCGTTTCACGAGGGAAGGCTATCTCACGCGGCCGGGCGCACGTTGAATCGGGCTTCGCGATGAACAATAATCGAACCGAGTAATCCCATGCGAAAGACGTCTCGGCGGCTCCGCGATCGCTCTCTGCCTCGCTCTCGCGCTCCTCTGCGCTCCCGCGCTCGCCCAGAAAAGCGGCGCAGGCGTCGTTCAGGAGAAGGCGTCCGCTACCGTCATCGAGGTCCCCGTCAACGTCCTCGGGAAGGACGGAAAGCCGCTCGCGGGCCTGACGGCGGCCGACTTCGAGCTCTACGACAACGGGAAGAAAGTGGAGATCAGCGGCTTCGAGGTCGCGAATCTGCGGCCGCCGGCGCCCGAGGCGGCCAATCCCTTCCTGGAGCCGCCGCCGGCCGCGGCGCGCCGCCACTGGTTCCTCGTCTTCGACCTCTCCTACGCGAGCCCATCGGCCCTGATCCGCGCTCGCGAAGGCGCCCGCTCCCTCGTGGAGAAGGAGATGGGCCCGAGCGACCTCGCCGGCGTCGCGACCGTCTCGATCGAGAAGGGGTGGAAGCTCGTCGAGAACTTCACGAGCGACCGCGTGCAGTTGCGCCACGCCATCGACACGCTCGGCCTGGTCCAGGCGGGAGTCCGCACGAACGATCCGCTCTCCTTCGCGTTCGTCCAGCCCGGCGAGCTGCAGGAGTCCCCGCCGGCCTCCGCGAGGGACGCGGCGATCAAGGAGTACTTCGCCGATTCGGCACGGATGCAGCAGAGCGCCAACGATTCGCGCGAGCGCGGGCGGATCGCTACCCACCTCGGGGAACTCGGGCAGATCGCGCAGGTCCTCGATTCCGTGCGCGGGCGCAAATACGTGCTCCTCTTCTCCGAGGGGTTCGAAAACCGGATGCTGATGGGCAACGCCGGGCAGACCGCGACGCCGCTCGGCCGGACCGACCCGACGCAGGACAGCTCCGCCGAGTCCGCGATCTCCGGACAGTCGTGGAAGATCGACAGCGACGCCCGCTTCGGCAGCTCGTCCACGAGGGGAGTCCTCGCGAACGCCCTGGCAGGGTTCCGGCGCGCGGACGTCGTTCTCGACACGATCGACATCAGCGGGCTGCGGGCCGAAGGGGAAGTCACCCGGCGTGCCGGAAGCGGGGCAGACGCGCTCTTCACGATGGCGAAGGAGACCAACGGAGACTTCATTCGCAACGCGAACCAGCTCTCCGGCGATCTGAAGGATCTCATCGAGCGGACCGACATCGTCTACGTCCTGGCGTTTCAGCCCAGGGAGCTCTCCAGGCCCGGCGCGTTCCACGAGCTGAAGGTCAAGGTGAAGGGGCCGGTTTCGAAGGTTTCCGCGCGCTCCGGCTATTCCGAGCCGAAGCCGTACCGCAATCTCACGCCGATGGAACGGGTCCTCGCCTCGGGGGATCTCCTGTCGGGGGGCGGCGGTTCCCAGCTGCCGGTGCACATGCTCGCGGCGCCCTTCGCCACGGCCCGGAAAGTCGCTCAGGTCCCCGTGATCCTGGAGATCCCCGGAAAGGCGCTCCTCGAAGGGGACACGAGCAGCGTGACGGGCGTCCTCGTCTACGCGTACGCGAACGATTCCCGGGGCGTCCTGACGGATTACCTGACGCAGGAGATCACGCTCGACTTGAAGCTCGCGCGCGCGAAGCTCGAGACCGGCGGGATCAAGTACTACGGCACCCTTTTCCTCCCTCCGGGCCAGTACACGCTGCGGACCCTCGTGCGCAACGCGTTCACGGGGCGCTCCTCGCTCTCCACGGCCGTCCTGACGGTTCCCTCGACGCCCGGGGGAGCGCCGACCGTCCTTCCGTTCTTTCTCCAGGATCCGGCCGCTCCGTGGGCCATGGTCAAGCCGAACCCGCGGCCGAACACGGCCGCTCCGCCGGTCGAGTATCCGTTCGCCATCGGCGGAGACGCCTTCATTCCCGCGGCCCTCCCTGTCGTGGATCGCGGCTCCCCGGCGCAGGTCGCCGTCGTGACGTACAACTTCGCGCCGGGATCCGACCCACTTCAGGTCATTTCGGAGATCCTCGGGCCGGACGGACAGCCGCGCAAGGCCGACGTCCAGGTCGTCCGACGTTCGGACCGGGAGCGCGGCGGAGCGCGGAGCATGATGCTCTCCTTCAAGCCGGAGGGTCTCGAGCCAGGCCGCTACGTTCTGCGCGTGCGCGTCTCGGATCACTCCCAGAAGACCGCCGAGGCGACAGACGCGTTCGAGGTCAAGAACCCCTAAGTCCTCCGCGTCTCGGGCGCGTGCCTGATTCTCTCGGGTACGGCGTCCACGGGCAGTCGATCCTCTCAGGCTTTCCGAGTCGCCTCGGCGGCCGCGGCGAGGATCTTGCACGGATGACGGGGGTCCGGCGGCGCGCCCGCGCGTAATAAGATCGGGAGGGTTGCGAAAGCGAAGGAGACCGTGAGCATCGTCCGCAAGTCCGTCGACGAGTTGTGCGTGGACACGATCCGGACGCTCGCGATCGACGCCGTCCAGAAGGCCGAGTCCGGACATCCGGGGCTCCCGCTGGGCGCCGCTCCGATGGCCTATGTCCTCTGGCAAAGGCACCTGAAGCACAACCCTCGCGACCCGGAGTGGCCCGACCGGGACCGGTTCGTGCTCTCGGCCGGCCATGGCTGCATGCTCCTCTACTGTCTCCTGCACCTGACCGGGTACGACCTGACGATGGAGGACCTGAAGTCCTTCCGCCAGTGGGGGAGCAAGACTCCCGGTCATCCCGAGTGGCTTCTCACGCCGGGAGTCGAGGCCACGACCGGCCCGCTCGGCCAGGGAACGGCCAACGCCGTCGGCATGGCGATCGCCGAGCGCGCGCTGGCCGCGCGGTTCAACCGTCCCGGCCACGACATCGTCAACCACCGGACGTACGCGATCGTCTCCGACGGAGACCTGATGGAGGGGATCTCCGGGGAGGCGTCGTCGCTGGCCGGCCATCTCGCTCTCTCGCGGCTGACGTTCCTCTACGACTCCAACCAGGTCACCCTCGACGGTCCCTCCTCCATGGCGTTCACGGAAGATGTCGCGCGCCGGTACGAGGCGTATGGCTGGCAGGTCCTGCGGGTCGAAGACGGCAACTCGGACCTCGACGCGATCGACGAAGCGCTCGCGCGGGCGAAGCTCGAGCAGAACCGGCCGACGATCATCATCGTCCGAACGACGCTCGGTTTCGGGTCGCCGAACAAGGCCGGCACGTCGGAGGCCCATGGAAGTCCGCTCGGCAAGGAGGAAGTCGTCCTGACCAAGCAGGCACTCGGCTGGGAATGGAAGGATCCCTTCTTCGTGCCGGCGGAGGCCCTCGATCATTTCCGCGAGGCTCTGGGACGCGGTGGGGAACTGCAACACGACTGGGAGAGGCGCTTCTCCGAATACGAGAAGAAATTTCCGGAGCCCGCCTCCGAGTGGCGGCGCCGCGGCGACGGCGCCCTTCCGGACGGATGGGACTGCCGATCTGCCGCTCTTCAAGGCGGGGGAGAAGGAGGCAACGCGCACCGCCGCCGGCAAGGTGGAGAACGCGATCGCCTCGAAGCTGCCGGAGCTCATCGGCGGCGACGCGGACCTGGGAGTGTCGACGAACACGCCGTTGAAGGAGGGGGGGACCTTCGACGGGCAGACGGGGGAGGGCCGCAACTTCCACTTCGGCGTGCGCGAGCACGCGATGGCGGGGATCGCGAACGGAATGGCGTACCACGGCGGCATCCGGCCGTTCGTCGCGACGTTCTTCTGCTTCTCCGATTACATGCGCCCCTCCGTGCGCCTGGCGGCGTTGAACGAGCTGCCGGTCATCTTCGTCTGGACGCACGACTCGATCGGGCTCGGCGAGGACGGTCCCACCCATCAGCCGGTCGAGCACATGATGTCGCTGCGCGCGATGCCGGGCTTCACCCTCCTCCGTCCCGCCGACGCCAACGAGGCGCGGGAGGCGTGGCGGGCGGCGATCCGGCACACGGACGGTCCCGTCGGGCTCGTCCTTTCTCGCCAGAAGCTGCCGGTCCTGGACCGGGAGAAGCTCGCGCCGGCCGAAGGGGTCGCCCGCGGAGCGTACGTCCTCGCGGAGGCGTCGCGCGCCCCCGGCCGCATCGTGTTGATCGCGACCGGCTCGGAGGTCGCCCTGGCGATCCAGGCCCGGGAGAAGCTCGAAGGCGAGGGCATCCCGACGCGGGTCGTGTCGATGCCTTCCTGGGAGCTCTTCGACCGCCAGCCGCCGGAGTATCGCGAAGAAGTCCTGCCCCGCGGGGTCCCGGCGCGTCTCGCGGTGGAAGCGGGAGCGTCGCTCGGCTGGACGAGATATGTCGGGGACGGCGGGGATTCCGTCGGGCTCGACCGATACGGCGCGTCCGCGCCGGGGGAGATCGTTTTGAAGGAGCTCGGCTTCAGCGTGGAGAACGTCGTCGAGCGAGCGAAGGCGCTCGTGTGAAGATCGCCGTGGGGGCGGACCATGCCGGTTTCGCGCTGAAGACGGAGGTCGCGTCGTTTCTCGCGGCGTCGGGCCATCGGGTCGAGGACGTCGGCGCGTACGACGCGACTCCCTCGGACTATCCGGACTTCGCCCGCGCGGTCGCGCAGCTCGTCGCCTCGGGTGAATGCGAGCGGGGCGTCCTCGTCTGCGGCAGCGGCGTCGGAGCCTCGATCGCGGCGAACAAGGTTCCCGGAATCCGCGCCGCGCTCTGCCACGACACCTTCTCGGCCCGGCAGGGAGTCGAGGACGACGACATGAACGTGCTCTGCCTCGGAGCGCGCGTCATCGGTCCGTCGCTCGCGCAGGAGGCCTTGCGCGCGTTCCTCGCGGCGCGGTTCTCCGGCGCGGAGCGGCACGTCCGCCGGGTCGGCAAGATCAAGGCGATCGAGGAGGAAGCCCGGCGGGGCGCGTTCGATCGCGAACAAGGGAGGCCTGTATGACCAAGAATCCTGTCCAGAGGCTGAGGGTTCTCGGCCAGAGCGTCTGGTACGACTACATCCGGCGCGACCTGCTGACGGGCGGGGGGCTCGAGAAGCTCATCCGCGAGGACGGGCTCTCGGGGATGACCTCGAACCCGACGATCTTCCAGAAGGCGATCGCCGAGACGGATCTGTACGACGAAGACATCCGCCGCCTCGGAGGAGAAGGGAAGCGCGACCGCCGCGATCTTCGAGGGACTGGCCGTCGCGGACGTCCAGCGCGCGGCCGATCTCTTCCGGCCGGTCTACGAGGAGAACGCGGGCAACGACGGATTCGTCTCGATCGAGGTGGGCCCGCATCTCGCGCTCGACACGGAGGGGACGATCGTCGAGGCGCGCCGGCTCTGGAAGGCATGCGCGCGGCCCAACGTCATGGTCAAGATCCCGGCGACGGGGCCCGGCATCCCGGCGATCCGCCAGTGTCTTTCGGAAGGGATCAACATCAACATCACGCTCCTCTTCTCCGTGCCGCGCTACCGCCAGGTGATGGAGGCGTACCTCTCCGCGATGGAGGAGCGCGTCGCGACGGACCAGCCGGTCGAGTCGCTGCGCTCGGTCGCGAGCTTCTTCGTCAGCCGCGTGGACACCAACGCCGACAAGAAGCTCGACGCGAAAGCGAAGGACGGGGCGTCCCCGCCGGCCGACCGTGAGCTTACCCGCTCGCATGCGCGGCAAGCTCGGGATCGCCAACGCGCGGATCGCCTATGCCGCCTTCGAACAGACGTTCGGGGAGGTACGGTTCGCGCGCTTGAAGAGGAGGGGCGTCGCCCTGCAGCGTCCGCTCTGGGCTTCCACGTCCACGAAGGACCCGGCCTACCCGGATCTCTACTACGTCGAGGCGCTCGTGGCCCCCGACTCGGTCGATACGATTCCCCCGGAGACGCTCGAGGCGTACCGGGACCACGGGGAGCCGAAGGTGCGGATCCGCGAGGACCTGCCTCAGAGCTCGAGAGGTCTTCCAGGGGCTGAAGCGGCTCGGCATCGACGAGGAGCGGATCTTCCGCGAGCTCGAGGAGGAAGGGGTCAAGAAGTTCTCCGACTCCTTCGACGCGCTCCTGAAGGCTCTCGAGGAGAAAAAGAAGTCCGTGGGGGTCGCCTGAGACTCGAGCTCCCCGGCGGCGAAGGCCCGTACCGCGAGGCGCTCGAAGCGCTCTCGAGAGATCGGGCCGTCTCGAGGATCTGGGGAGAGGACGCCTCGCTCTGGAAGGCGGGCGAGGCCGACCGGCGGACGATCGCAAGCGCGCTCGGCTGGCTCACCGTCATGGAGCGGATGGAGCCCTCCCTGGCTGACCTGGTGCGCTTCGCCCGGGGCGCCGCGGAGGAGACCGACCGGGTTGTCGTGCTCGGGATGGGGGGATCGAGCCTCGCGCCGCTCGTCTTCGCGGATTCCTTCGGGAAGCGGGCGGGCGATCCGATCCTCCAGGTGCTCGATTCGACCGAGCCGTCGGCCGTGCTCGCAATCGCCGAAGGCGGTCGATCCGAAACGGACGCTCTTCGTCGTCTCTTCGAAGTCCGGTTCGACGCTCGAGCCCAACATCTTCTTCGACTACCTCTACGGCCGCGTCGAAAAGGAGGCCGGGCAGAACGCGGGAGATCGCTTCGTCGTGATCACGGACCCGGGCTCGCCGCTGGAGGGGGAAGCCGCGCGGCGCAACGTGCGCCGGATCTTCCCCGGCGATCCGAAGATCGGAGGGCGATATTCCGCGCTCTCGAATTTCGGCATCGTCCCGGCCGCTCTCGCGGGCGTGGACGTTGAGGAGATGCTGCGCCGGGCGCGAAGGATGGCCGAATTCTGCCAGGCCGCAAGGAAAGGACAATCCGGGCCTGCGCCTCGGCGCCGCTATCGGATCCGCCGCGCTCAGAGGAAGAGACAAGCTGACCTTCTTCGTCGGACCGCCCGCTCCTCGGTTCGGGATGTGGATCGAGCAGTTGATCGCGGAGAGCACGGGCAAGGAGGGGAAGGGCATTCTTCCCGGTCGAGGGAGAGAGGCCCGGGTCCGCCGTCGGTCTATGGCGGCGACCGGTTCTTCGTCGAGCATCGAGCGTGCCGCCGCGCGGCCGATGGAGCAAGCGATCGAGCCGCTCTCGCGGGCGGGTCACCCCGTCGGCGCACTTCGAGCTGGAAGGTGCGCTCGACCTCGGCGCGGAGATGTTCCGCTGGGAGTTCGCGACCGCTGTGGCGGGAAAGCTTCTCGGCATCAACCCCTTCGACCAGCCCAATGTCCAGGAGGCCAAGGACCGAACGAACGAGATCCTGGGGGGAAGTCGAGCCTCCAGGCCGCCGGAGTCGAGGGGCCCGGACGAGGCGGCGCTGCGGAAGCTGCTCGGCTCGTTGAGCGCGGGGGACTACTTCGCGATCACGGCGTATCTCGATTCGACGGACGTAGAACGAGAGAGCGCTCGACCGGATCCGGTTGCAAGTCCGGGACGCGAAGAAGGTCGCCACGACGGTCGGCTTCGGACCGCGCTTCCTCCATTCGACGGGACAACTCCACAAGGGGGGTCCGGACGACCGGGGTCTTCCTGCAGATCACGGCCGCGTCCGGAGTGTCGGTGCCGATCCCCGCGAGGCCTTATGGATTTCAGGACGTCGTCGCGGCGCAGGCCGCCGGCGACCTCGCGGCTCTCCGCTCTCGCGGCCGCCGCGCGCTTCGTTGCCATCTGCCGGAAGTCGCCTCCGGCCTTCGCGCGCTCGAGAGCGCCGTCGAAGAGGCTCTTGGCGGCTCCAAGGAGAGGCGCGCATGAAGCTCGGGTTCGTCGGACTCGGAAAGATGGGCGGCAACATGGTCGGGCGCCTCCTCGAAGGAGGCCACGAGGTCGTCGCGTACGCGCGCGGCGAAAGTTCGATCCGGGAGGCGGAATCGCGCGGGGCGACCGGCGCGCGCTCGCTGGAGGAGCTGGTCGACAAGCTCTCGCCGCCGCGCGTCGTGTGGCTCATGATCCCGGCCGGCAAGCCGGTCGAGGACACGGTCGCGCGGCTGGCCGGGCTGCTCGCGGCCGATGACGTCCTCGTGGATGGCGGAAATTCCCGCTTCTCGGACTCCGCGCGCCACGCCTCGGACCTGGCCGCGCGCGGTATCGGATTCCTCGATTCCGGGACCTCCGGCGGCGTCTGGGGGCTTCGAAGAACGGCTATTGCCTGATGGTCGGCGGCAAGGCGGAGCACTTCCGGCTCGTCGAGCCCGCGCTGGCGACGCTCGCGCCCACCCAGGACGGCTACGCGCACGTCGGTCCCGCCGGCGCCGGGTCACTACGTGAAGATGGTGCACAACGCCATCGAGTACTCGATGCTCCAGGGGTACGGGGAAGGGTTCGAGATGCTCCAGGCTTCCGGCTACGACCTCGATCTCCTCCAGGTCGCGCGGCTCTGGACCCACGCCTCCGTCGTCCGTTCGTGGCTGCTCGATCTGCTCGTACTCGCTCTCGAGCAGGACCCGCGGCTCGCGGACATCCGCGGTTACGTCGAGGACTCCGGCGAAGGGCGATGGACGCTCCACGAGGCGATCGAGCGCGCGGTCCCGATCCCGACGCTCGCCGACGCGCTCTTCGCGCGCTTCGCCTCGCGCCAGAAGGAGTCCTTCTCCGCGAAGGTCATCGCGGCGCTGCGCAACGAGTTCGGCGGACACGCGGTCAAGCCGAAATGAGAGAGACGGCGGAGGGAGTGCTCGAGCCGCCGGCCGTCCCGGCCGAGGAGCCCGAGGCGGACGCCGAGGAGAAGCTCCGGCCCCCCTGCACGATCGTCATCTTCGGCGCCTCGGGAGACCTGACGCGCCGTCTGCTCGCGCCGGCCATCGCGCACCTCTCGCGCGACGGAGCGATCTCGCCGGACTTCGCGATCCTCGGCCTCGCCCGGACGCCTTACGAGGATCAGGAGTTCCGCAAGTACCTCGAAGGGGGAGCGAAGGAGTTCACTCCGCCCGCGCAGGGGCGCCCGGGCGACCTGCCGGCGACCGTCCAGTACATCTCGGGAGACTTCGGCGATGCCGCGCTCTACGAGAAGCTCAAGGGCGCTCTCAAGAAGATCGAAGAGAACCGCAAGTCGAACCGGAACCGGATCTTCTATCTGGCGACTCCTCCGGAAGCCGATCCCATGATCGTGAAGTTCCTCGGAGACAGCGGGCTCGCCCGGCCGGAAGGGGGCTGGGCCCGGGTCGTCGTGGAGAAGCCGTTCGGCCACGACCTCGAGTCGGGACGCCAGTTGAACGCGGAGCTCGCGACGGTCTTCGCGGAGCGCCAGATCTACCGCATCGACCACTACCTCGGGAAGGAGACCGTCCAGAACATCTTCGTGCTGCGCTTCGCCAACGGGATCTTCGAGCCGCTCTGGAACAACCGGTACGTGGACCACGTGCAGATCGCCGTCGCGGAGTCGGTCGGCGTGGAGCACCGCGCCGGCTACTACGAGAGCGCCGGCATCGTCCGCGATATGTTCCAGAACCACCTCCTTCAGCTCCTCTGCCTGACGGCGATGGAGCCTCCGATCGCCTTCGAGGCGGACGCCGTGCGCGCGGAGAAGGTCAAGGTGCTCCAGGCGATCCGGCCGTTCCACGAGGAGAACATCGACGAGTGGGCGGTGCGGGGGCAGTACGGGCCCGGCGTCGTCGGGGGGAAGACCGTGCCCGGGTACCGGTCCGAAGAGAAGGTGAAGCCGGACTCCGGGACCGCCACGTACGCGGCGGTCCGGTTCGCGATCGACAACTGGAGGTGGGCGGGGGTTCCCTTCTACGTGCGGTCGGGAAAGAGGCTGGCGGAGAGGGTCTCGGAAATCGCGATCGAGTTCAAGCGCGTGCCGCATCCTCTCTTCTCCCGCGCGGCCGGGATGCTCAACCCCAACGTGCTGCGGCTGCGCATCCAGCCCAACGAGGGGGTATCCCTGAAGTTCGATGCGAAGATCCCCGGCACGCGGCTCCAGGTCCAGTCGGTGTACATGGACTTTCCCTACTCCAAGCTCGGCGCGCCGATCCAGGGAGGGTACGAGCGGCTCCTGCTCGACGTCACCCACGGCGACCAGACGCTTTTCACGCGCGGAGACGAAGTGGAGCACGCCTGGCGCGTCGTGATGCCGATCTTGAACGCGTGGGAGAAGAACCCCGCCGAAGACTTCCCCAACTACGCGTCCGGGACGTGGGGTCCCGAGGCCGCCGACAAATTCCTGGAGAAGGAAGGACGACGCTGGAGAACGTTGTAGGGGGGGTAAGGGGTGTCAGGGAACAGGTTTCATGTGAAATGCAGGGGTCAGGTATCGGGTGTCCGGTGCCAGGTTAATGCTCGTAGGGATCTCTCCCTGACCCCTTTAACCTGACACCTTCCGTTGTGAGACTTCCCCATTCGTCCCCTTCCTCCTTCGAAATCTCCGTCGTTCCGGATGCCCGAGCGCTCGCCGAGGCCGGCGCACGGGAGTTCGCCCGGACCGCGAAGGACGCGATCTCGGACCGCGGGATCTTCCGGGTCGCGCTGGCCGGCGGTTCGACGCCGCGCGGGATGTACGAGCGACTGACGCGCGTGCCGTACCGTCGCTCGATTCGGTGGGAACGAGTCCGGTTCTTCTGGGCGGACGAGAGGTGCGTGCCCCCCGACAACGAGAGGTCGAACTACCGGATGGCGAGGGAGACGCTGCTCGATCCGCTCGGGATTTCGTCCCGGCGCGTCTTCCGAATGAAGGGGGAAGAGGAGCCGACCCGGGCGGCCCGCGCCTACGAGAGAGCCCTGCGCGAGGAGTTTCGCGGGAGGCCCGCGCGGCTCGATCTGATCCTTCTCGGCCTCGGGCCGGACGGTCACGTCGCTTCCCTCTTCCCGGGGACGGAAGCCCTGGAGGAACGCCGGCATCTCGTGGCCGCGAACTTCGTCGCGAAGTTCCAGGAGTGGCGCCTCACGCTGACCTACCCGGCGATCAACGCGGTCCGCCGGATCGTCTTTCTCGTGTCGGGCGCGGAGAAGGCCGCCGTTCTCGCGCGGATTGTCCGGAGGCGGCGCGGCTGGCGGGACTCTCCGGCGTCGCGGGTCGTTCCCCGGCGCGGGGCGCTGCTGTGGCTCGCCGATGACGCCGCCGCCTCGAAGCTGTAGCTTGAAGTCTTAAGTCGTGACCCCTCAGTCCTGGCGCGATGGGAGGCGGGAGGGGCAAGCCCCTCCCCTACAGCCACCAGGGTGGGCCAGTGCCCCGGTCGCGGCGCGAGGAGTCTCCCAAGTAACCGCCGGGAGGAGCCTCGCGCCGCGGGAGCGTAGCGTTTGCGTGGGATCAGGCGAGTGGTCGAAGGCCGCATCCGGCCGAGCCGCTCGCCGGGCGCCGTCAGGCGCAGATCCCACGCAAACGCGGAGCGACGGTCTAGCCGCTCTCGGCGGACGCCTTGCCCGCCTTGGACTGGGCGATGATCTTCTCCTGGCTCCCGTGCGGGACCTCGGCGTAGTGGGAGAACTCCAGGTGGAAGGTGCCGCGCCCCTGCGTGATCGATCGCAGTTGCGCGCCGTAGGTCAGCATTTCGCCCATCGGGGCCTGGGCGCGGATGACCGTGTCCTCCACGCCGGACTCCATCCCCTGGACGTGGCCGCGCCGCGACGAGAGGTCGCCCATCAGGTCTCCGACGTACTCGTTGGGCGCGGAGACCTCCACGTTCATGATCGGCTCGAGCAGAGTTGGCTTCGCCTTCTCCATCGCCTCCTTGTAGGCGAGGGCGCCTGCGAGCTTGAACGCCAGCTCCGACGAGTCCACGTCGTGGTACTGGCCGTCGTAGAGGATCACGCGGAAATCCACCATCGGGTAGCCGGCGAGGAATCCCTTGCGGCGCACCTCCTGGATCCCCTTCTCGACGGCCGGGATGAAGTTCCTCGGGATCGAGCCGCCGTAGATGTCGTCCACGAACTCGAAGTCCGATCCGCGCGGAAGGGGCTCGACCCGGATCCTGCAGTCAGCGAACTGGCCGTGGCCGCCGGTCTGCTTCTTGTGGCGGCCGTGCGCCTCCGCCTTCCGGGTGATCGTTTCGCGGTACGGCACCTTCGGCGGGTGCAGGATCACCTCGACTCCGTATCGTTTCTTGAGTCTCGCCACGGCGATCTCGACGTGGAGCTGCGAGGCGCCGGCGAGGTGGAACTCCTTGGTCTCCTCGTCTCTCTGGAAGTGGAGCGAGGGATCCTCCTCGATCAGCTTGTGCAGGGCGGTCGAGATCTTGTCCTCGTCCCCCTTCGCCTTCGGCTCGATGGCGTAGGCGATGGAGGCCTCGGGAACGACGAGCCTCGGCAGGACAACCGCGTTGTCCTTGGTGGTCAGCGTGTCGCCGGTCATCGTCTCCTTCAGCTTCGCCACGGCGACGATGTCTCCCGCCTTCGCCTCGGGGACGTTGACGTGCTCCTTGCCCTGCGGCAGGAAGAGCCCCGAGAAGCGCTCGGGCGTACCGCGGGAAGCATTCCAGTAGTTGCCGTCGGACTGGAAATGCCCGGAACGCACACGCATGTAGGTGATGCGGCCGGCGAAGGGGTCCGAGACGGTCTTGAAGACCTGCGCCAGCGCGTGGTCCTTCTCGTTTGTGAAGACCTTGACGGGTTTCTCGTCCTTGCCGGTCCCCTCGACGGTCGATCCCTCGGGGGAGGGGAGCAGCGCGACGCAGGCGTCGAGGATCCGGAGGGCTCCCACGCCGAGATTGGAGGAGGTGCAGAGGACGGGGAAGATCTTCCTCGCCGCGATCTCCTTCTTCAAGGCCGGGACGAGGTCGGCGGCCTCGAGCGTTCCCTGCGCGAAGAACTTCTCCATGAGCTCGTCCTCGCCTTCCGCGACCATCTCGACGAGCTTCTCGTGCTCCGCACGCGCCCGGTCCGCGAGGTCCGCCGGGATCGGGCTTTCCGCGCGTTTCCCAGCCTCGTTGACGTGGGCCGCCATGCGGACGAGGTCCACGGTCCCCTTGAACTCCTTCTCCTCGCCGATCGGGATCTGGAGGGCCACGACCTCGCGCCCGAACTTCTTCTGCAGGGACTCCATCGACCGGTCGAAGGAGGCCCGCTCGCGGTCCATGCGGTTTAAGACGAACAGGACCGGCCGATGGAATTCCTTCGCGAACTTCCACATCTTCTCGGTCTGGACCTCCACGCCCGAGACCGCGTCGCAGACGATCAGGACGGCGTCGGCGGCCGCGACCGCCGCCCGCGCCTCGGGCGCGAAGATGCCGTAGCCGGGCGCGTCCAGGAAGTTGATCCGCGTGTCGCGGTGGATTGCGTGGGCGCAGGAAAGGTTGATCGAGATTTTTCGCTCGATCTCTTCGGCGTCGAAGTCGGTCGGGCACGTCCCGTCATCGATCCTGCCCGGCCGGGTCGTGGCGCCGGCCGCGTAGAGCAGCGCGGCGACGAGGGTGGTCTTTCCGACCGTGTTGTGGCCGACAACGGCGATGTTTCTCAATTCCGGAGCGGAGAAGATTTTCATGGGCCGGGATTATATTGAAGCTCTCCGACCCCCCGGTTTCTCGGCTCCCGGCGACGAGACGTGCGGCCCGGCAGGCGGTTGGAGACCCCTCAGCTGATAGCGTTCCTTTGTGACGGCCCTGTCCTGCCTCGCCCTCGGGTTCGGTCTCGCCATCGCCGTCGCCCTCCTCGTCTTCGCCGGGATCGCGATTGGCCTGATGATCCCCCAGCGGCGCCGTTCGCGCCGCAAGGGGCCCTAGGCCTCTCGGCGGCCGCTGCCGCGCTGTGATTGACCCCTCGCGGAGCGCAGACTAGAATCGCCGGACCCGATGTCAAAGGCCCGGTCTTTCGGAGAACCGCGTTCCCGGCGCAGAAGGAGACATTCTTCTTTCCATGGCGGATAGAGACGCTGCCGGGACGCGGCTGACCAAGCTCGGCCGCTACGAGGTCCTGAGCGAGCTCGGCAAGGGGGCGATGGGAGTCGTGTACCTCGCCAGGGATCCGGTCATCGGCCGGATGGTCGCGGTCAAGACGATCCGGGCCTCGACGATGGGGGACGACGACTCCGAGTCGCGGGAGTTCCGGGAGCGCTTCGTCCGGGAAGCCCAGACCGCCGGCATCCTCTCCCATCCGAACATCGTCACGATCCACGACATCGGGGAGGATCCGGACACAAAGATCTCGTACATCGCCATGGAGTACATCGAGGGGAAGACCCTGAAGGGCCTCCTGGTGGAGAAGGCGCAGTTCACCTGGGACCAGATCGCCGGCATGATCGCCCAGGTGGCCGAGGCGATGGACTATGCCCACCGCAAGGGGATCATCCATCGGGACATCAAGCCGGCCAACATCATCGTCACGACCGCGGACGAGAAGGTGAAGATCACCGACTTCGGGATCGCGAAGATCGCCTCTTCCAACCTGACGACGACGGGGCAGTTTCTCGGCACGCCCAACTACATGTCGCCCGAGCAGGTCTCCGGCTCTCCGGTGGATGGACGGAGCGACATCTTCTCGCTCGGCGTCGTGCTCTACGAGCTCCTGACCAGGCGCAAGCCGTTTTCCGGAGAGAACCTGACGGCGATCTCCTACAAGATCGTGCACGAGGACTTCATCCCGCCGGCCGAGCTGTCGAGCGAGGTCCCGCCGGAGTTCAATCCAATCGTGGCGCGGGCGATGGCCAAGGACCCGTGGAACCGGTATCAGCGAGGGAAGGACTTCGCCCTGGCGCTCCAGCAGCTGCGGGCCCAGATGGAGGAGCAGCGCAACGCCGCCGAACTCGGCACCATCGTTTCGTCGGCGAACAACGTGACGACGCAGAAGCTCGAGAATCTTGCTGAGATCGCCGCCGAGGGGGCGCGGCAGGCGGGGGAGACTTCCGCTTCGCGGAGGGCGGCCGGGATCGACACGGCCTCGCGGCGGGCGACGGTGCCGGATTCCTCGGTGACGCCCGTCGCGGCGCCTCCTGGAGCGAGCGCCACCGGAGGGGGACGGCCCGCCGCCTCCGAAACACCTCCGGCCGTTCCACCTCCTCCCGCTCCTCCGTCACCGGCCGCGGCCGCCTCCGCTCCTCTCGGAGGGCCGGAGGGCGCGCGCCAGACTGCGAAGGTCCCCGCGCCGCGAGCGGACTCGATAGCCGCGGCGAAGAAGGGGGCGGCTCCAGCGAAGGGCGCCGGCTTGCAACGCGTCGCGGCCGGGAAGGTCAACGCGTGGGCCGTGCGCGTCGGCGCCGCCGTCGCGGCGATCCTGCTGATCGTCGTCGCCGTCCTGGCCGTGCGCCGGGGCTCGGCGGCGCGGCCGACGGTGCCCGTGGACACCGCTCACGAGCAGGAGGTCAGCCAGACTCTTCAGGACCTGGTCGAGGGGAAGAAACTGTTCGCGGCCGGCCGGTACGACGAGAGCCTCGCGTTGTTCCGCAAGGTCCTGGAGAAGGACCCCGGCAGCCGCCCCGCGCAGGAATTCGCCCAGAAGGCCGAGGCTTCGCTCCAGGGGAAGCAGCAGGAGGCGCGCAAGTCCGCCGACGTCGAGAAGGCGATGCAGCTCGCGCAGGCCGCCCTGAAAGACGGCAACTTCGAGGAGGCCCGCAAGCAGGCGGACGAGGTGCTCGCCCTCGACAGCAGCCGCGCCGACGCGCAGGAACTGCGCCAGAGCGCGATGAAGATGGCGGAAGCCGCGGAGGCCGCGAAGAAGAAGGCCGCGCGCTCAGCCGCGGCGACCTCTCGCAGGCCGACGGCGGTCGTCGCCGGGAACCGCCCGCCGGAAGTCGTTCCCACTGCCGCGCCGTCGCGTCCCGCCGCGTCCGCCGTCCCGTTGCTCCGGCTCCTGTTCGATTCCCCGATCTCGGAAGGGCACGTGATGGTTGCGGTCAACGACCAGATCCTTCTGCGCCACCCCTTTTCCTTCACGCACAAGCAGGGCCTCTTCAAGACCGTCAAGGAGACAGGGACCGTGGACGTCTCGATTCCGGTTCAGACCGGGGCGTTGAACGTGAAGGTCTGGCTCTCGGGTCCGGACATTCCCGCCTCGACCTTCGCGACGACGTCGACGCAGATGCCGAGCGGCGGAAGCCGTGTTCTGCGCCTGGAGTTCTCGGGCGGCCACCTGACCGCGCGGATTCAGTAGATTTCCGCCCGCGAACAGCGCCCCGCCGACCTCGACCCGGGATCTCTTTGCACAAATGCGTCGAATCGCATATAACCCACACCCCTCGGGGCGTAGCGCAGCCTGGTAGCGCACTCGGTTCGGGACCGAGTGGTCGGAGGTTCAAATCCTCTCGCCCCGACCAACACGTCGCTTCGCGCGCTCCGCGGGATCTGCGCCTGCGGCGCGATCCCGCTCCTGCGCTTCGCTCCCGCGGCGAAGTGGGCACCTCGGCTCGGACCGGCCGGGCTGACCCCATGATAAAATTCGTGCCTCTCTGACCCCGATGTGTTCCCTCCGCAAGATCCTGTTTGTTTCGGCCGCGTCTCTGGTCCTGACGCTGGCCGCCGGCTCGCGCAGCGCGGCCCTTGGTCAGAACCTGGTCGCAAACGGAACGTTCGCCGGGGACCTGTCGTCCTGGAGCAAGGCTTCCGGGCCCGGCTTCGCGCGCTGGGATCCTCTCGATGCCGATGGTTCTTCCCATTCCGGCTCGGTCCTGATCAGTAACGACTCAGTCCCGGATGGTCTGGACGTCTCGATCGACCAGTGCGTGTCCCTGCCAGGCGGGATTCCCTATTTCTTTTCGGCGGACATCCACCCGGACAACTATGGTCCTTCGACGAGGCCGGCGTCCGGCGCGCTGCAGCCGGCGCACACCGGATTTCTCTACGTGCTTTTCAACTTCTACACGAGCGGAGGGTGCGGTGGCGTTGCCCGGAATGAGTTCGTGGCTCTCGGCGCCGGGGTCAACAATGAATGGCAGTCGCTCTCTCAGAGCTTCACGCCCCCGGCTCCGACGGTGAGCATGCTCATCACGGTTGACATATTCAAGCAGCTGGGTGGCGGGAACCTGAGCGGGCACTTCGACAACATCTCCGTGACCGCCTCGGCCCCGACCCCCACCTCCACGCCCATCCCTCCGCCGACCTCGACGCCGAGCCCTACGCCGACACCGACGCCGACGGAGACACGGGTACCGACGGCAACGGCGACCTCGCCCCCGGCCGCAACGCCCACCCCGACTCCGACGGGCGTTTTCCGCAGGGCGCCGCGGGTCATTCCGTTCCGCGACTGACTCCCGCCCTACGGCGACGCCGTGCGGAAGCCGGGCGCCCTCTTACATCCCGTGGTCCATGCCGTGCGGCGTTCCCCAGCGCAGCCGAAAAAAGGCGTGGGTCGAGAGCGGATTTCTCCCGTAGACGAAGTCGAGGTCCGCGGGATAGCGGTACGCCGTGATGTCGGCGCCGAGGCCGGTCTTCAATCCCGAGACGAGATCGAAGTCTCGAAAGTAGCCGAGCGTCAGCGCCTTCAGGCGCACGATTTTGGTGCTCACGGGGCGGCCGGGGAGCGCGCCCTTCTTCGTGAACAGCAGTTGAAAGTTGCGGTCGAGGTACTCGCCTCGGGTGTAGATCTGGTCCAGCGCCGTCGCCTGGTACGCCCCCTCGATGAGCCAGTAGTCCGTGTATCCGCGGGGCGCGTTGGGATGGAGGACGGCGAGGGGAACGGCGGCGAATCCGCCTACGGTCGACGGAGCACCTCGATGTTCGTCGTTGTCGCGGCCCCAGATCAGCGACACGGCCAGCGGGCGGTCGCCCTCGGCGCCGTAGTGCAGCGACGCGGTCGTCCGGTGCATGTTTCCGGGAAAGAGAAGCTCGGGATCGCGCCGCGAGGCGTACGAGAACTGGCCCGACAGGCCCGCGGGGAAGCGGATCTTGATCCTTCCGGAGGCGGAGTCCAGCCGGCCGTGCTCGAGGTTCCACCGGTTCTCATCCGGCTCGGCGCCATGGAACACCGAGCCCTCGACGGTAATCCACCGCCAGCCGCCGCCGAGCGTGACGACGCCGAACGTGACGTGCGTCGAGTCCTCGCCGTGATGGCCGAGCGGCGCCGTCGGGTTTTCACCCGACGAGGCGCGGTGCATGAACGTCGTCGGGCCGAGCGCCGGTTCTCCCACGGGCGCCGCCTGGAACCAGATCGCGCCGTCTCCGCCGATCGCGTGGCGGTAGGTCAGCGAGAGGTTCATGAAGAAGTCGTGCGGATGCTGGCGATCCACGAGGGGCTGGCTATTTAACGTCTCCCCCTCCTGGAAGAGCTGGGGACTGCCGCGGCGGCTCATCGTCGCCGGCTCGAGGGAGTTCATCAACATCAGCGAGAGGCGGCCGCCGGAGAGGTCGTGCTGCGCGTGGAGCATGTTCCAGTTCGACGACTCGTACGCTTCGCCGCCGGAAGGGCCTCCTTGCCGATCGTAGGAAAACCGGATGACGCCCATGTCCATGACGTGCCACCCCGGCATCGCCATGCCGTCCATCGGGTCCTGAGGAGTCATGCCCGCCATGGCCGCCATGTCGGACTGGAACAGATTTCGAGAGGCGCGCGTGCCCTCGGAAGAGGGCTTCACCTCCTGCGCGGGCGCCGCGACGGTCGCGAGGCAGAGCAGCACAAGGGCGGCCGCTGTTCTGTTTCTTTCTTGCATTCCTGACGCGTGCATTATCCTTCGCTGTCCCGAACCGATGTCATCAACGCTTCCCATGCGCCGAAGCGAGGAGACTCGTGACTTGCCCATGGTCGGCCGCCGTAATGTCGTACGCAAGATTCAACGGCGTTGTCGTCGCGGCCAGGCCGCGACGAATCTCCGCGGTGGTCATTTGCTTGACTTACGCCTATATTACGCCTAGACTCCACACTCAGGCCGATGGGTCGTTCCCAGGGCCCGGGAACGGCCGCGGTGGTCCCTCGGCCTAATTTACTTTTGAGGATTGACGATTCCTCCTTATGAAATAAGGAGACTTATGAATCTCACAAAACGCCAGAAGGAACTCCTGGACTTCATTCGGAGCTATCGCTCGGAGCACGGCATTTCGCCGACCCAGCGTGAGATCCGCGAGTTCTTCGGACTTTCTTCGTTCGGGACCATCCAGAAACACTTGAAGAGGCTCGAAGAGAAAGGGGCGCTCGCGCGCGAATGGAACCGAAGCCGCGGGATTTCTCCGGCCGCCGAGCGTCCTTCCTCGCGCGAGGTCAGTCTGCTCGGGTACGTGGCCGCCGGGGGACCGATCGAGCCGTTTCCGGTTGAAGAGACGATCGAGGTTCCGGCGTCGCTTCTCGGCAAGGGGGAACACTTCGTGCTCCGCGTGCGCGGGGACTCCATGGTGGAAGACGGCATCCGAGACGGAGACTACGTCGTCGTCTCGCGCCGCCCGACCGCCCAGAACGGACAGACAGTCGTCGCCCTCGTGCGCGGGGAGGCCACGCTGAAGCGGTATTACGCCGAAGGCTCCCGGATCCGCCTCCAGCCCGCCAACGCCGCGATGAAGCCTCTCCTGGTGGATGCCCGGGACGTCCTGGTCCAGGGCGTCGTGACCGGGTTGATCCGCGACTACGCCAGCGCGTGAGCGGGGCCTTTCGGCCTGCTAGAATGCGCGGCCGGTGGCGACGTACCCAAGTGGTTAAGGGAGAGGTCTGCAAAACCTTTATGCGGGGGTTCGAATCCCCCCGTCGCCTCCAAAAACCGTCGCTTCGCCCGCTCCGCGGGATCTGCGCCTGAGGGCGCGATCCCGCTCCGGGGCTTCGCTCCCGCGGCGCGCGCCTCCTCCCCTCCGGGAGACTTCGCGCGCCGCGAGCGCAGTCAGCTGGGTCGCTCGAAGGCGGCAGGCTCTCTGCGGTTGACCGAGCGGGGGTTGTGCCCCTACGGTCCCATTTCGCCGCGACGCGCCCGGACAGTCCTCCGGCCATTCCCGCGGACGGAATTGCGCTACGATCTTCCGTCCTCGCCGGAGTGGCGGAATTGGTAGACGCACGGGACTTAAAATCCCGAGGGCTGAAAGGCCCGTGCCGGTTCGACTCCGGCCTCCGGCACCAGAGAACAGGAACGACCGATGAGCGACGCCGTCGCGGAAACGCCGGACTTCGAGCAGGTCCTCGAATACAAGTTCCGTGACCGGGAGCTGCTGACGCGGGCGCTGACGCACAAGTCCTTCGCGAACGAGCGGCGGGAGACCGCTTCGTCGCACAACGAGCGGCTGGAGTTTCTCGGCGACACGGTGCTCGGCTTCGTCATCGGCGAGCTGATCTACCGCTCCTTCCCGAACCTGCAGGAGGGAGCCCTCTCGAAGATCAAGGCGCACCTGGTCTCGGCGACCACTCTCGCCTCCAAGGGAAGGGCCCTCGGGATCGGCCGGTACCTTCGGATGGGCGCGGGCGAAGCGCGGTCGGGAGGGGCCGAGAAACTGTCGCTTCTCGCCGATGGATTCGAGGCGGTCGTCGCCGCCATCTACCTCGACGGCGGTCTCCCCGCGGCCGAAGCCTTCCTGCGCCGCGTCTTCGGACCCGATGTGACCGGCATCGACATCGGCGACCTCTCGTTCCAGGACTACAAGACCGCCCTGCAGGAGTCGGCGCAGGCGCTCGGGCTTCCGCTTCCCGAGTACCGCATCGTGGACGAGTACGGCCCTGACCACGAGAAGATCTTCGTGATCCAGGTCTTCTGGGACGGAGAAGCCTTCGCGTACGGACGCGGTCCCTCCAAGAGGGAAGCGCAGCGCAAGGCCGCGAAGGAAGCGTTGAAGAAGCTGGGTCAGCCGCCGGGGTAGATGTCAGTTGTCAGTTGTCAGTTGTCAGTTGATCAGTTCCGTGATCATCGAGAACTGAAAACTGAAAACTGAAAACTGCCAGAACTCCTAGGGCGCTTTCTCCAGCCGTTTCAGGAAGCCCTCCGCGTCCTCGAATCCCACCAGGCGCAGGTCCTGGCGCTCCCGCCCCTCCGCGTCGAGGAAGATGATGGTCGGAACGCCGAGGATGGCGTACTTCTCGGAGAGCGCCACGACTTCCGGCGACGCCGAGCGGGTCATGTCGGCCTTGAACAGGGCCCGCCGCTCCAGCGCCTGCCGAACTCCCGCGTGCGAAAACGTCTTTTCGTCGAGCTCACGGCAGGGGAGACACCAGGCCGCGGAGAAGTCGATCACCGCCGGGCGTCCCGCGCGCGTGACCTGCTCCGCGACATAGGGCCTCCACTCCGGAGAGGACGACGCGGGAACCTGGCGCGGAAGGAAGAATGCGGCGGCCGCGAGAAACACGACGGCCGCGGCGGCCCGCGCCGCCGGCCGGAGGCGCCGTCCGCGGACCGCGAGGGCGATCGCCGCGACGACGAGCACGGCGGGCAGCATCCAGTCGGCGGCGGGACGCGGAAGGACCGTGCGGAGAAAATACGCCGCCATCGCGAGGAGGATCCAGCCAAAGACAGACTTGACCCCTTCCATCCATTCTCCAGCCCGCGGAAGCCGCGAGAGACTCCCCGAGAACGCGGCGAGGAAGAGGTAAGGCAGGCCGAGCCCCAAAGAAAGGACGAAGAAGAAAAGAAATCCGAGCGCCGCGTTCTGGCGCGCCGCGACGAAGGCGAGGAGGCCGAGGACGAACGGTCCCACGCACGGAGCCGCGACGACGCCGACGAGCAGTCCCATCGCGTACGCCCCGGCTCTCCCGGAACGCGCGCCGGTCTTCTGCATCCACGAGGTCGGCATCCGGATGTCGTACAGCCCGAACATCGAGAGGGCGAGGGCAACGAGCACCGCCGCGACGCCGGCCAGCACCCACGGCGATTGGAGCGCGGCGCCGAAGAGCTTGCCGGAGAGGCCCGCCGCGACGCCGAGCGCCGAATACGTCGTTGCCATTCCGAGCACGTAGAGGGAGGCGAGGCCGAAGACGCGGCCCGATTCCCCCTTGGCCTGGCCGCCGAAGAAGCTGACCGTCAGCGGGATGACCGGATAGACGCAGGGAGTCAGGTTCAGCGCGAGGCCGCCGGCGAAGAGCAGGAGCAGAACGACCGCGAAGCCGCGGCGCTCGAGGAGCTGGCCGAAATCCTGCGAGGCGCCGGCCGCGGACGTCGAGCCGGCCGTTCCCGCCGCGGGAGCCCGAGAGAGCGGGACAGCGCCGCCGGAGAGCGGCGCCGCCGGTCCGGAGAGCGGGGCGCGGAACTCGACCGTGGCGGGCGCCAGGCACTGCGTGTCGTTGCACGCCTGGTACTCGACGGTCCCGGTCGCCTCGGAAGGCGGCGAGCCCGCCAGCGTGAGCGGGACGTCGACGGCGAACGCGCCCTCGTAGACCGAGAGCGGCTTCTCGGCGAAGGCGAACTTCTTCAGCTTCCCTTCGGGATATCTCGGCTCTCCAAACTGAACCCCGGGCGAAGCATTCATGCGGACCGATGTCGCGATCAGATAATCCTCGGAGGGGGTGTGGCTGTTGACGTGCCACCCGGCCGCGAGCGCGGCATCCAGGCGCAGCACCCCGGCTCCGGCGCTCCCCGGCAGAACCCGGGCTTCCACTTTGAGCAGACTCGACGGCGGCGGGGCGGGAGCGGCCGCGCCGAATGCGCCCAGGAAAAGTCCGGCGCACGCCGCGAGCGCGGCCCGGCCCTTGCGGACGAGTCTCATGACTTGGGAGGCCTGGCGCGCATCTGTCCGATGAGGTTACGCACCTGTTCGAGATATGGCGACTTCGGATGGTCCTTCTCGAACTTCAGGAAGAGCGCGTACGCCTCCTCCGGCTTGTTCTCGGCGAGCGGGATCTGCGCGCGGAAGAGCTCGCCCCTCTCGCGGCGCCGCTCGTCCTTCGTCGTCTGAATCAAGCGGTTGATCGTCTGGCGGGAGCCGGCGGGATCGCCCCCCTCGAGCTGGGCGGCAGCCAGGAGCTCCCGCGCGTCCTCGCGCAGGGCCGTCGTTGCACCGGGTGCCGCGATGGCGCGCTTGAACCGCGGCAGCGCGGACGCGGAGTCGCCGCGGGCGTAGAGCTCCTTGCCGGTCTCGAAGGCCTCGCGCGCCGGGATCGCGGAGATGTCCTGCGCCTCCACCTTCCTCGCGAAGGCCCGGTATTCGTCCATCTCGCTCTTGACGTGGGCGTAGAAGTCCGGGGCGGACGTGAAGCCCTGCATGAACAGGACCTGGCGCCCTTCCGGCGATTCGATCAGGACGGCGGGCACGTCCTCGACGCCGCGCTTGGCCGCCAGTTCCTTCCCCTCCGGTGAATCGATCAGGACCTTCACCGGGACCATCGGGATGAGCAGCGCCTCGAAATCGAACGCCGGGTAGAGGAGCGAATCCATCCGGCGGCAGCCGCCGCATCCGTTCCGGTCGAACTCGATGAACACGAACTTGCCCTGCGCGGCGGCGCGCTGTCTCGCTTCATACACGCTCGAGGCCCATTCCGCGTTGCCCGGAGAGAGCAGGGGATGAGTCGTGATCGGGGTCGGCGTCTGCGCCGGCGCGGCCGCGGCGGCGAGAAAGAGCGCGCCGAGGGCCCAGTGACCGCGTTTCTTCCTGGACGCCATGCGTTGCGGAAACCCTTTCCGGCGGGGAGGAATTCCCCCCGCGCAGGCCCTCCATGATCGAGCCGGCCGCCCCTCGACGCAAGGGGCGGGGAAGGCAGGGAGGCACGCGGCCTGTTCTGGCCTCCGATGCCGTTAGGATGGGCCAGGACGCCCTGATCGTGTACGCAAGACGCCTTCTCCTTGTCGGCTCGCTGGCGCGCGCTGTGGCGCTCGCCGCCGGCGCCCGCGACTGGCCCCAGTGGGGGGGAAATCCAGGGCACGAGGGGGCGAGCGCCGCGGCGGGACAGCCGCTCGTGTCGCTCCTGGCCGACGTCGTCTATGACCCTTTCGTCGCCCAGGAAGCGGCCGAGAGCGGCGAAGATCTACTCGTCCATTACGCCGTGCCCCTGCTCGACGCGACGGGCGTTTTTCTCTCGTTCAAGTCGGGGAGCTACCTCTCCTGCGATCCTCCCGGGTCGGGTCTCCCGGCTCCCTGCGGCCCGGACGCGTGGGGGCTTCAGACCTGGAACGTGCGAAGGCTCGCCTGGAAGGGCGGCGCCCTCGCGACGGAGTGGACGTTCGCGAGCGATTGGAAGCCCGAGCCCGCGGGGGGAGCGCTCGCGAACTGGGAGCCGGTCTTCCAACCCTCCCTGGCGGGCGAATTCCTCTATGTGCCCGGCTTCGCCGGGACGATCTTCCAGGTCTCCCGGGCGACCGGGAATCCGGTGGCGCGCATCCGACCCTTCGGAGAGACCCTCGACCCGGGGATTTTTGTCGCGGGGGGCCTCGCGGCCGACGCGTCGGGGAGCGTCTTCTACAACGCGATCCGCCTCGACCGGGGCAACCCGTGGTCCTCCGATGTGCTGGGAGCCTGGCTGGTGAAGGTCGGCGCCGGACGGGACGGCCTCGACCGTGCCCTTCTCGACGCTCGTTGCCGGCGCCCCGGCGCCGCTTGCCCCGTGCCAGACGAGCTTCGCGACGACCGCGTTGCCCTGGCCGCCGTCCGCCTCCGCCGTGCCCCCCGCGTCCGCGTGCGGCTCGCAACGCCCCGGCATCAACGTGGTTCCCGCGATCGCGCCCGATGGGACTGTCTACACGGTCTCTCGGGCGCACTTCAACGGGCGCTACGCGTACCTGGCCGCGGCCCATCCGGACCTGACGCCCGCGTGGAGCGCGTCGCTGAGGAACGTCTTGAGCGACGGCTGCGACGTCGGCCTGCCGCCGAGCGGGACGGCCGGGGGATGCCGGTCCGGCTCGAAGCGGGGAGTGGATCCCGCGACCAACGACCTTCCCGCCGGGCGCGTGTCGGACCTCTCCTCCTCTTCCCCGTCGTGCTTCCCGACGGCGGCGTGCTCTACGGCGCGTTCACCTCCTACAACTTCCAGCGGGGGCACCTCTTCAAATTCGGCCCGGACGGGCGAGTGGTCGCGACCTACGACTTCGGCTGGGACATCACGCCGGCCCTCTTTCGCCACGAAGAGACCTATTCGATCGTGCTGAAGGACAACCATTACGCCGCGGGCTCATATTGCGGCGATCCGGCGTTCTGCCCTCCGGAGACTCCCCGCTACGACATCGTCTCGCTCGACTCCAATCTCTCCGTCGAGTGGAAGTTCACCTCAACGAACACGCTCTCCTGCCGGCGTGGGGCGGGCGGAGAGGTGACCTGCGTCTCGGATCATCCCGATGGCTTCGAGTGGTGCATCAACCAGCCGGCCGTAGACGGCAACGGCGTAACATACGCCAACAGCGAGGACGGGTTCCTCTACGCGATCGGACGGGGCGGCGTCCCGACGGGGAAGATCTTCCTGAACCTCGCGATCGGCGCCGCCTACACGCCCCTCTCCATCTCCTCGAACGGCCTCATCTACGCGCAGAACAACGGCCATCTCTTCGTGCTGGGCAACCCGTTGCGCTCTCTGCCGCGGGCGGCGGACCGCCATGGGACTCCCCGGACGATCGATGCTCGCTGATGCGGCGGCGGGAACGGTGTTGCGGCTTCGCGTGGATTTCACTAGAGTTGCGCGTCCCGGTCAGGGCCCCGAAATGCCCAGGTAGCTCAGTCGGTAGAGCAACGGACTGAAAATCCGTGTGTCGGCGGTTCAATTCCGTCCCTGGGCACCAAATCATGCGGCGCTTCGCGGAGCGTCCAAAGTCCGAAGTCCAAGGTCCGATAACATCGTTCTATGATCCTGAAAGTCGCCAAGCTGGGGGTCAAGACGCTGCGGCAGAAGTCGCAGCGAAGTCGACCGGCGGGCGATCGCGCGGGGAGACTACGAGCCGTTTCTTTCGGACCTGGAAGACACCATGCGCGAGTACGAGGGGACCGGGATCGCCGCGCCCCAGGTCTTCACGCCGCTGCGGCTCTTCCTGTACGAAGTGAACCCGGAGAGGCGCAAGCGCAAAGAAATCGCGGTACCGCTGACCGCCTATTTCAACCCCTCCTACGAGGCGGTCGGCGAGGCGGTCGAGGAGGACTCGGAGGGGTGCCTCTCCGTGCCGTTTCTCTGGGGAGGCGATCGTTCCGCGGTTCCAGACGGTCCGTGTCCGCGCGCTCGACCGCTCCGGGAAGCCCGTGGACTTCGAGGCCTCCGGGTTACCACGCGCGCGTTCTCCAGCACGAGATCGATCATCTGGACGGCCTCGTCTATCTCGACCGGATGCGGGACATGAAGTCGCTCGCCTACACGGTCAACTTCGGATAGCGGTTAGAATCGGCGGGGAGGAGAGATGTTCGGCAAGAGCGACCGCGCTCCCGGCGTACGACGCGAAATCCGCGGGCGGAGGCGCCTCGGATTTCCTGACGACGCGCCTGGAGAAGATGGTCGCCTGGGCGAGATCCAACTCTCTCTGGCCGCTCCCTTTCGCGACGGCCTGTTGCGGCATCGAGTTCATGTCCGTCGTGTCGTCGCACTACGACCTCTCGCGCTTCGGAGCCGAGGTCGTGCGCTTCTCCCCGAGGCAGGCGGACCTCCTGATCGTCGCGGGCACGGTCACCGACAAGCTGGCTCCGGTCCTGCGGAGGATCTACGACCAGATGCCCGAGCCCAAGTGGGTCATCTCGATGGGCGTCTGCGCGTCCTCGGGAGGGTTCTACCGGGCGTACCACGTCACGCAGGGAATTGACGAGATCATCCCCGTGGACGTCTACGTGCCCGGCTGCCCCCCGACGCCCGAGGAGCTCATGTTCGGCATCCTGGAGCTGCAGACGCAGATCAAGTCGGGCGAGCTGTCGCGCGACAGCCGCTCGGCAAAGCTGGCGGCGGAAAGACCGGCTTGAGCGCCGTCGAGGCTCCTCCTCTTTCCGCCGCGGCCGAAAGAATCCGAGAACGCCTGTCGGGCTCCTCCTTGTCGGAGCGGGTCGAGGTCCGCGACCTGGATCTGCCGACCCTCGAGGTCTCGCCGTCGGATTGGCCCGCGCTCGCGCGGTGGCTGCGCGACGATCCGGAGTGCCGTTATGACCTCTTCCTCGACCTGGCGGGCGTCGACAACCTGAAACGGGCGGGGCAGAGGACGCGGTTCGAGGCGGTCGTCCACCTTCACTCGGTGCCGCGCGACGAGCACGTGCGCGTCAAGGTGCTGCTTCCCGACGCGGCGCCGCCGGCGATCCCCACGGTCCAGGACGTCTGGCCCGCCGCCAACTGGTTCGAGCGCGAGGCCTTCGACCTCTTCGGCTTCGATTGCCCGGGCATCCGAACCTGCGCCGCATCCTCTGCCACGACGCGTTCGTCGGCCACGCGCTGCGCAAGGACTACGCGCCGGGGCAGCGCTGGTTCGCGGCCGAGGAAGACTTGAAGATGCCCGCCTGGTCGCGGGAGACCGACGAGCGGGCCGGACACTTCGAGACGCAGACTCTCTCGATCGGGCCGTCGCACCCGGCGACGCACGGCATCATCCACCTGATCGCGCGCCTGGACGGCGAGAAGATCGCGCGCGCCGAAACGCAGATCGGCTACCTGCACCGCTGCTTCGAGAAGATGTCGGAGACGCACACCTGGAACCAGGTGATCCCGTACACGGACCGGCTGAACTACGTCTCGGCGATGATCAACGGCGTCGGCTACGTGAGGACCGTCGAGAAGATGCTCGGCGTCGAGATCCCCGAGCGGGGCGTCCTCGTACGGACGATCCTCTCCGAGTTCTCGCGGATCATGGACCACTGCGTCAACATCGGCGCGAACCTGGTCGACATCGGCGCGCTGACGAACTTCTGGTACCTCTACCAGCCGCGCGAGAACATCTACGGCCTGCTGGAAGCCTGCTGCGGCGCGCGCCTGACGGTCTCCTACGTGCGCGTCGGCGGGCTCGCGATCGACGTGCCGGCGGACTTCGTCGCGCGGTGCCGCGCGCTCCTGGAATCCATCCCGAAGTTCCTGGAGGACGTGGATAGGCTCGTGACGAACAACCGGATCGTGCGCAACCGGCTCCAGGGTACGGGCGTCGTCTCCAAGGAGAACGCGGTCGCCTGGGGCTTCACGGGACCGATGCTGCGCGCCTCCGGAGTCCCGTACGACGTGCGGCGGTCGCGCCCCTACGACTTCTACGACCGTTCGACTGGGACGTCCCGGTCTCGGAGGACGGCGACAACTTCGCGCGCTATCTCGTCCGGATGGAGGAGATGCGCCAGTCGCTCAAGATCATCCGCCAGGCGCTGGAGATCTTCCCCGAGAAGGGGCCGGTCAATTCGAACGACTGGCACGTCGTCCTCCCCCCGAAGGACGCCGTCTACCACGACATGGAATCGCTCATCTATCACTTCAAGCTCGTCATGGAGGGGATCCGCGTGCCGCGCGGCGAGCGGTACGAGTGGATCGAGGGAGCCAACGGCGAGCTCGGCTTCTACGCGATTTCCGAGGGGGGCGGAGGGCCGTACCGCCTGAAGGTGCGCCCTCCGTGCTTCCCGATGATGGCCGCATTCGAGAAGATGATCATCGGCGGAACGATCTCGGACGCGATCGCGACGCTCGGGACGTTGAACGTCATCGCCGGAGAGCTCGACCGATGAGCGGCATCGTGGAGGTCAGCGCGCGGAACCCGAAGAAACTGACGCTCCTGCAGCGGCTCTACATCCCCGAGATCCTGGCGGGAATGAGGGTGACGCTCGGCCATCTGCTGCGCAACATCATCGCGATCCGCCAGCTGCCGACGATCCTCTACCCCGAGCAGAAACGGGACTACTCGGGGCGGTTCCGCGGCAAGCACATCCTGAAGACGCGGTCGGACGGGACGTTGAAGTGCGTCGCCTGTTACATGTGCCAGCAGGCGTGCCCGGCGGAGTGCATCACGATCGTGGCGGGGGAGCACCCGACCGTCGCCTACGAGAAGTACCCCGTGGTCTTCGACATCGACATGCTGCGCTGCGTGTTCTGCGGCTTCTGCGTGGACGCGTGCCCGAAGGACGCGATCTGGATGACGCGCGACTACGAGCTGGCGTTTTTCTCGCGGCAGGAAGCGGTCTTCGGCATCGACAAGCTGATCGAGAAGCCCGGCATCCCCGTCAAAGAGGGGTACGGCTACCGTCCCTACTACCCCGGAGATGGGACCGTTGCTCCGACCGACGCCTCCTGCGCGCCGGTGACCCCGGGCGACGGAGAGCGGGCGAAGCTGCGCGAATCCGGCGTCCTCCCCGTCTTCCGCCCCTCTACGATCCGCTGACTCGCTCCACCCGGACGAGCGCGTTGTAGTCGGGCTCGCGGGATTCCGGGTCCACGGCGTTTCCCGAGAGGAGAGCCATCGCCTCGGGCCAGTGGACTTCGAGATTCCCCGGCTTGATCGGCGCGATGAAGACATGGCCCCGGAATTCGCCGCTGTCGGAGACGAGGCGGACCGCTTCGCCGGCGCCGAGGGAGAGGCCGCGGGCGTCCTCCTCGCTCATCAGCACGTCGCGGCGGGTAGCGCCGGTCAGAGGGTCCCTGTCTCGCTGGACCATCGAGTTGAACTGCTTTCCCCGCCGGGTCGAGACGTGGAAGCGTCCGGATCGTTGGGCGCGGCGCGGCGGACTGACCGCTGAGAACCGCGCCCTGCCTCCGGGGACCGCGAAGCGGCCGTCGGCGTAGAGACGCTCGCCGCCCCACTGGAACTGGTCCCCCTGCTTCGAGAGCGTCTCGATTCCCGCGTAGAGGGGAATCGCGCGCGCGATCTCGTCGCGGATCGCCGGCGTGGATCCGAAACGGATCGCGGCGGCGTTGCCCGGTCGGGCCCGCGCCGCGACCTCGCAGAAGACCTGCCACTCGGGACGCGCGCCGGAAATCCGCCGCCCGGGAATCTCGGGAGAAAAGATGACGCGCCGCTCCGTCGAGGTCTCGGTGACGCCGCCCGGCGTCTCGTAGCGCGTCGCGGCGGGCAGCAGAAGCACGGTGTCGGAGGGCGCGACGAGCATCGCGCTCGAGAGGACGATGTCCTGATGGATCAGGAGCCCGGGACGGGAGAGGGCCGCCCGGCTGCGCGCGGCGTCCGGCAGGGTCTCCAGGAAATTGCCCCCCACGATCCAGAAGGCGTCCAGCCGTCCGGCGGCCGCGGCCTCGACCTGCTCGACGGCGGTCATGCCGGCGCTGCTCGGAGGCGAGAAGCCCCAGACCCGCGCCCAGCGGTCGAGGGTCTTCGCGTCGGCGTTCGGGACGCAGCCAACCTCCGCTCCGCCCTGCACGCCGGAGTGTCCCCGGATCGGCGTCAACCCGCACCCGGCGCGTCCCGGAAGGCCGCGCGCGAGCGCCACGTTGACGAGCGCGCGGATCGTGTCCACGCCGTGGGCGTGCTGCGTGAGCCCCATGCCCCAGACGAAGTTCGCCTTCGGCTTCTCGACGAGGAGGCGCGCGAAGGCGCGCATCGCCGGCTCGGGCGATCCGCTCGCGCGCGCGAGCCCGGCCCAATCCTGCGCGCGGACGGCGGCGGCGGCTTCTTCGAATCCCGTCGTTCGGGTTCGGACGAACTCCTCGTCCACGCCCCCCGGGATCTCGAGCAGCGCCTTGAAGACGCCGTTCGAGAACGCCAGGTCGCCGCCCGTATCCACCTCGAACCAGTGGTCTGCCAGGCGCGTCCCGAAGAGGGCGCTCTCGACGACCGACGGAACCCAGTAGCGCTCGAGCCCCGGCTCGCGGTACGGGTTGACGACCGCGATCGCCGCGCCATTCTTCTTCGCGAGGTGGAGGTACTTGGTCGTGACCGGCTGGTTGTTCGCGCTGTTGGAGCCGAAGAAGACGAGGAGATCGGCCGCGAGCCAGTCGCGGTACGGGCCGGTCGCGGCGCCGTAGCCGAGCGTCTCCTTCATCGCGACCGTCGAAGCGGCATGGCAGAGCCGCGCCGAGTTGTCCACGTGGTTGGTTCCGAGGAACCGCGCGCACTTCTGCGCGGCGTAGTACGTCTCGTTCGGGATTCCCCGCGAGGTGAGATAGAAGGCGACGCGGTCCGGGTCGGCCTCGGCGAGGCGCGCTGCGGCGAGGTCCATGGCCTCATCCCAGCCGATCGGGCGAAATCCCTTCTCTCCCTTGCGCCGCACAAGCGGCTCCGGCAGCCGCCCGAGCTCCCGGAGCTCCCTGGACGTGAGGGCCTGGAGCCGGTCCGCTTCCTCGAGCCTCCGGGGATCGAGAGCGGGCATCGTGTTCAACCGCAGGAGCTCCAGGCGCACCATGCAGAGGTGCGTCCCGTCGATCGTCCAGTCGGAGAGCCCGTCGGTGCCGAGCGCGCACCCGTCGCAGACGCCCCGCCTCAGGATCCGCCAGGCGTACGGGATCTGGTCCCGGTTCTCCCAGGCGACCCTCGCCATCTCCCGGAAATGCCTCGGCCCCATCTCGGACAGGCCGAAAGGGGAGAGGGAATGCCAGTGCGACTTGCGGAGCGGCATCGGACGGGAGCCGACCCCCCCTTTACCGGAGCTCCTCCATCATCCGCGTGAGGGCCTCGCGGCCGGGCCGGACCCGCTCCAGGGGGAGCGTGGCGAGGGGCTCCTCCGGCAGGTCGAGCATCGAGAGGAAGTCCTGCTTGCGCGGCTCCACGTAGATCAGGCCGGTCAGGAACTCGTTCTTCTCCCGGGCGTCGTGGAGAAGATCGAACGCGGCCTTCTTGTCGGTCGGATCGTAATCCGCGCGGAGCTTCTTCAACCGGATCCGCGAGCCGTCGAAGAGCTCGACCTCCTGGGTCGTGCCCGGGTCGTAGTCGACGGCGATCTCCTCGAAGTACGGGACGAAGCCGATCTCCTGGATCGGCATCTCGTGGTCCTTCGCCCACTTGTAGGACTTGGTCGAGTCCTCGTGGTTGTTGAACGTCACGCAGGGGGAGATGACGTCGAGAAGGGCCGTCCCGCGGTGGGCGAGCGCTCCCTTCAGCAGCGCGACGAGCTGCTTCATGTCTCCGGAGAAGGAGCGCGCGACGTAGGCGCACCCGAGCTCGATCGCGATCGCGCAGAGGTCGATCGCCGGCAGGTCGTTGACGGCGCCGGTCTTCAGTTTCGATCCCGCGTCGGCCGTGGCGGAGAACTGCCCCTTCGTCAGGCCGTAGACTCCGTTGTTCTCGACGATGTAGACCATCGGGACGTTGCGGCGGAGCAGATGCACAAACTGGCCGGTGCCGATGGAGGCCGTGTCCCCGTCTCCGGAAACGCCGATCGCCAGGAGCTGCTGGTTGGCCAGGACGGCTCCGGTGGCGACGGCCGGCATCCGGCCATGCACCGCGTTGAAGCCATGGCCCCGGTCGGCGAAGTAGGCCGTGGTCTTCGAGGAGCAGCCGATGCCCGACATCTTGGCGGTCCTATACGGCGCGACTCCCATTTCGTAGAAGGCCTGCGTGATCTGGCGCGTGATGACGTCGTGCCCGCAGCCGACGCAGAGCGTGGATTTGAGGCCGCCGTATTCCTTGGCGGTCAGGCCGATTCGGTTGACGGGAGGGGTCTTCGGTTCGGCGACGGAGGACATCAGTTCTTCTCCCCGGCCTCGATCCCTTCGACGACCGTCTCGGCGTCGATGGGGAAGCCGTCGTAATGGCGGATGGAGCGGAGCTTCAGGGCGTCGGCGGCGAGCTCGAGCCGCAGGACGTCGTACATCTGGCCGTCCCGGTTCTGGTCCACGACGTAGAGGCGGTCGTGCGAGGCGACGAAGGCGGCCACTTCCGCGGTCGTCGGCAGCGCCCGCAGGCGAAGGTAGTCGGTCTTGATTCCCTTGCGCGCCAGCAGCACGCGGGCCTCTTCCACGGCGAAATCGGAGGAGCCGTAGGCGATCAGGCCGATCCGCGAGCCCGACCCGTTCGAGACGACCGGCCGGGGAACGAACTCGCGCGCGGTCTCGAACTTGCGTTCGAGGCGGTCCATGTTCCCCTTGTAGTCCTCCGGCTTTTCGGTGTACGTCGCGCGTTCGGAGTGTCCGGAGCCGCGGCAGAAGTACGTCGCGGCCGGATTGTCGATGAGGCCGGGAAGGGTGCGGTACGGGATCCCGTCGCCGTCCACGTCGCGGTAGCGGGCGAACTCCTTGAACTTGCCGATGTGCTCCTTCAGCTCCTCCTCGGTGCGGATCACTTTGCCGCGCTCGACGCCGTTCTCCGGGTACGGGAAGGGATCGGCCATCCAGTTGTTCATGCCGAGGTCGAGGTCGGTCATCAGGAACACCGGCGTCTGGAACCGCTCAGCCATGTCGAACGCCTCCATCGCGAGGGCGTAGCACTCCTCGACCGACCCGGGGATCAGCAGGATGTGCTTCGCGTCGCCGTGGGAGAGGAAGTAGGTCGAGAGGATGTCCCCCTGCATGGTGCGGGTCGGAAGCCCCGTCGAGGGGCCGACGCGCTGCACGTCGATGATGACCGCGGGCACTTCCGCGTAGTAGCCGAGCCCGACGAACTCCGACATGAGCGAGATGCCGGGGCCGGAGGTCGTCGTCATCGCGCGGGCCCCTGCCCATCCGGCGCCCATGACCATTCCCGCCGCGGCCAGCTCGTCCTCGGCCTGGACGATCGCGTACGACGGCTTGCCGGTGACCGGGTCCTGACGGAACCGGCGGCAATACTCGATGAACGCCTCCGCGAGGGAGGAGGAGGGCGTGATCGGATACCAGGCGAGGACACTGGCCCCGGCCATGACGCAGCCGATCGCCGTGGCGGCGTTTCCCTCGATGATGATCTTGCCGGCGGTCTTGTCCATGCGCTCGAGTCGGAACGGATCGGTCTTGGCGAGATTCTTCGTCGCCCAGTCGAAGCCTCCCTGGATCGCTTCCCAGTTGATCGCGACCGCTTTCTCCTTCGACTTGAACTGGCGGATGACGGCCTTGTGGATCTCCTCCATGTCGATGTCGAGAAGCCACGCGGCGACGCCGACGTAGATCATGTTGACGGCGAGGCGGCGGAGCTTCCCGTCGTGGACGAGCTCCAGGACGAGCTTGGAGAACGGGACGGGGTAGAAGTGGAGGTCGTCCCGCATCGATTTCAGGTTCAGGCTCTCCTCGTAGATGACCGCGGCCCCGGGATGGACCGTCCGGATGTCCTCGTGGGCCGTCTCCGGGTTCATGCAGATCAGGACGCCGACGTCCCGCCGCCGGCCGATGAACCCGTCCTTCGAGGCGCGGACCGTGAACCAGGTCGGCAGCCCCTGGATGTTGGAAGGAAAGAGGTTCTTACCGGACACGGGGATTCCCATCTGGAAGATCGCCCGCATCAGGATATTGTTGGACGACATGCTGCCCGACCCGTTGGCCGTGGCGACGTGGATCGAGAAGTCGTTGACGACGGCGGCGCCGCCGCTCTGTTCCTGGGCCTTCTCTTCGAGAACCGTGCTCACCAGTGACTCCTTTTCCATCGTTCGATCGTGACCGCCGGAACCGCGAATAATACCAAACGCTTAGAATCCAACCGGAGGTTCGCCAATGCAATTCCGTCTCCTGGCTCGCGTGGTCCTTTTGCCGCTCCTTGCCGTCGGAAGCGCCGCGCAGGCCGCGCCCGGGCGCCCGTTCCGGTTCGACGAGCTCGCGAAGGCGGGGCGCGTGGGCGGCTTCTCGCTCTCTCCGGACGGGCAGTGGGTGGTTTTCGCGGTCGGCACTCCGGACGTCGAGGAGAACCGCACCCGTTCCGCGCTTTGGCTGCAATCGCTGTCGGGAGGACAGCCCCGCCGGCTGACGTCCGGGGACAAGCGCGATTCCGATCCGAAGTTCTCGCCCGACGGCGCCCGGATCGCCTTCCTGTCCAACCGCGGCGGCGGATCGCAGATCTACCTGCTGGATCTCTCCGGCGGAGAGCCGGCGAAGGCGTCCTCCTTTTCCGCCGACGTCGAGGGGTTCCGTTGGTCTCCCGACGGGAAGTGGTTCGTTTTCACGGCCAATGTCTTTCCCGACTGCGCCGACGCGGCGTGCAACGAGAAGAAGTTCCGCGAGCGCGAGAAGTCGAAGACGAAGGCGCGGGTCGCCGAGCGCCTCCTCTTCCGGCACTGGGACAGCTGGAAGGACGGCCTGCGGACGCACGTCTGGAAGGCGCCCGTCTCGGGCCCGTCCTCCTCCGCTGTAGACCTGACCCCGGGGGACCGGGACGCGCCCCCCTTCTCCCTCGGCGGCGGCCAGGACTACGACGTCTCTCCGGACGGCAAGGACTTCGCCTACGCGTCGAACCCGGACAAGGTCGAGGCCCTCTCGACCAACGGCGACATCTGGATCGTCTCCTTCGACGGGAAGGGAAAGCCGGCGGACCTGACGGCGTCGAACAAAGCCTACGACGGCACGCCGAAGTTCTCCCCGGACGGCAAGTGGATCGCCTGGCGCTCGCAGGAGCGTCCCGGGTTCGAGTCCGATCGGTTCCGGCTCGTCGTCTTCGAGCGCGCGACGGGAAAGGCCCGCCCGCTGACGGAAAGCTTCGACCAGTGGGTCGAGGCGTTCGCGTGGGCGTCCGACTCCCGATCGCTGTACTTCACCTCCCATGTCGGCGGCCGCGGAGCGATCCTCCGCGTCGGCCTCGACGGCGACGGAAAGCCCGCGGAGATCTGGCGCGGAGGCTCGGCCACTGGATTGACGGTCTCGCGCGACGGCAAGCGAATCGTCTTCTCCTCCGGCACGCTCTCCCGCGCCCCCGAGATCTGGAGCTCCGGCGCCGACGGCAGGGGCGCGGCACCCGTCACCCACGTCAACGACGCGCTCTGGAAGGAAGTCGAGATGGGGGAGGTCTCCGAGCGCACGACCCGGTCGGCCGACGGGCGGGACCTCCAGGCCTGGCTCGTCAAGCCGCCGGGCTTCGACGCGGCGAAGAAATACCCCGCGGTCTTCTTCATCCACGGCGGCCCTCAGGGCGCCTGGACCGACTCCTGGTCCACGCGCTGGAACCCGCAGGTCTGGGCGGCCTATGGCTACGTCGTTTACGCGGCGAACCCGCGCGGCTCGACCGGCTTCGGCCAGAAGTTCGTGGACGAGATCTCCGGCGACTGGGGCGGGAAGGTCTATGACGACCTGATGCGCCAGGCCGACGACGTGGAGTCGCTCCCCTTCGTGGACAGGGCGCGCATCGGGGCGGCCGGCGCCTCCTACGGCGGCTACATGATCGACTGGATCGCCGGCCACACGCAGCGATTCGCGGCGCTCGTCTCGCACGACGGCACGTTCGACACCGTCTCCGCCAACACCGAGACGGAGGAGCTGTGGTTCCCCGTCTGGGAGTTCGGCGGCTGGCCGTGGGAGCCGGGCTCGTCGTACCAGAGGTGGAACCCGATGCTCTCCGCCGACAAGTTCAACACTCCGACGCTCGTCATCACGAGCGAGCGCGATTACCGCGTCCCGTTCGGCCAGGGGCTCCAGTTCTTCACCGCTCTCCAGGTTCGCGGCGTCCCGTCGAAGCTCCTGACCTTTCCCGACGAGGGCCACTGGGTCTTGAAGCCCGGCAACTCCCGCCTCTGGCACGCCACCATCATGGACTGGCTCCACCGCTACCTCGGCGGCGCGGAAGCCGATCCGACGGCCCTCGAGACCGCCTACAGCGTGACGAAGTGAGCGGCGCTACTTCGTGACAGCCGGGGGCTCGGCGAGCTGGAGGGTGCCCGAGTTGGAGAGCAGCGGCTCGCCGTCCTGCTCCGCGTCGACGGTGTACCTGGCCGAGGTGCCGTCCACGAGGTAGGTCGCCTTGAATTTGATGGCGTCGCCGCCGCTGACGGACGCCAGGACTCCGGCCAGCGCCTGGACCTTCGGCGCGAAGAGGACTTCCGACGTGTCGAGCCGCTTGACGACAGTCGTGATCAGGAAGTGCCGCGCTTGCGGTCCGGGCTCCACCCGGATCTCGAAACTCAGCCGGTCCGGATGCGGCGCAGCCAGGTCGCCTGCCGCCGCGGGAACGACGAGCGCCGCAAGAAGCGCGAAGCCGGGAATCCACGCTGTCTTCTTCATCACCGTTCTCTCCTTTGAGTCGCGGGACCGAGTGTAGCGCTTCCGCAGGGAACGGCAGGAAAAGAAAAAGGGCCCCGGCGAACCGGGGCCCTGGCAAGCGAGACTTTTCCGAGAGCTAGAAGTCCATGCGGAAGCCGACCTCGTAGTTGCGCGGGCGCTGGTAGGTCGCCGGCGTACGGACCGTGGTCGGAGAATCGTTGCTCGTGAAGTAGGTCAGCGGCTGTTCCGAGTTGAAGACGTTGAAGACGCTCCCGATGGCCGAGACCGTGACCTTGGATGCGAAGGGAATGTGGACCGGCTGCTCGAGCTGCACGTCGAACACGTTCAGCACGGGCGTCCGATACGTGCCCCTCGGGACGTCGAAGACGGGTCCGAAGCTGGCGTCGGTGTGCTGCGTGGTGTAGGGAAGGCCCGAGCGATAGGAGTAGTTGACCGCCACCACAGTGTCGAACTTCGGAACGGTGTAGCCCGCGTAGATCTTGAAGCGGTGGCGGGCGTCGTCATCGAGGTAGCCGTAGCGGTTCAGGAAGTTCTCGGGATAGTGGTCGAAGTCGGACCCGGCGAACTGGCCGGTGGAGGAGTCGATCGAGCCCTGGCTCTTGGAGTACACGTAGTTGGCGTTGACGAAGATCCGCCGGTTCGAGCTCGACCATTGGAGCTGAAGCGTGTATCCCCAGTAGTTCTTCTTGAGAACGTCCTTCTGGCCGATGTCGCGGCCCGGCTGGTTGGTGAGCCAGAAGTCCGAGCACGTCGGCGTATCGATGCAGGAATCCTCGAAGATGTTGTTGGTCTTCTTGTAGACGTAGCCGACCGTCGCCGAAGCGCCGGCGAAGAGCTGGCGCTCGAACTGGACGTTGATCTGGTCGTCGTAGGTCGGATTGATCGTTCCGTCGATGAGCGCCTCTGTGAGGGGGGCGCCGCCGGTCTGGCGGGTGAAGACCCATGACTTCGACGTCGTGTTCCAGGTGTAGGTGCGTGAGATCGCGGAGTTGATCCCGGTGTCGAAGAGGCGGGCGAACGTCAGGGCCGGATCGTAGAAGAACTGGCCGTAGCTGCCGCGAACCACGTTCTTCGCGTCGCCGAAGATGTCGTACGCGAACCCGACGCGGGGGGAGACCTTGTCGAAGGTCAGAACATTGGATCCCAGGTTGTTGTAGTACTCGATGCGGTCGAACCGAGCGCCGAGGTTGAACGTCAGCCTCGGGATCGGCCGGTACTGATCCTGGGCGTAGAAGGAGTAGGAGTGCCCGTCGCGCTCGACCTCGGGGCTGCGCTCCGACACGGTCTGCACCGCGGGGATGCGGGCTCCCGTGCTGTCGAAGCCCCGGAACGTGAATGTGGCGCCGCAGACGAGGCCGGCCGGGCAGAAGGACGGATCGCTCGGCGACCCGGTCGTGAAGTTGACCGACGGGAAATACGTGCGGTCCGCGTCGGCGCCGAGCTTGATCTGATGGTCGCCGAACTTCTGGAAGTAGTAGGTCGTCGAGAGGCCGAGGAGATTGCGGTTGCGCTCGCTCGACTGGTAGTTGTTGTAGGCGTCGTAGATGACGCTTCCGCCGGAGAGGTTGGTCCACTGCGACTGGTCGAGGCTGGAAAACGTCGGGACGGTGTCGAGGTGCTGCTGGTGCCGGGCGACTTGCAGCTCGCCGGACCAGTTCTCATTCATGACGCCGTCGAAGATCGCGTCGTAGATGCGGACGCGCTGGTGCTGCGTGGACGTCGCCTCCGGGCGCCGGAGCGCCGTGTTCGAGGCCCCCGCGATCGTCGCGAGGGAGTCCTGAACCTCGAGGAAGCCGGTCAGCTGCGGCATGGCGGTAAAGGTGATCTTCCCGCCGGTGTTCCAACCTTTGAACTGCCGGGAGGCGGGGCCGGATTCCGGAAGCTGCGCCCCGACGGTGGCGTTGGGAATCACGGGCGTGGTGAAGTTATCCGGCCTCTGGATGTTTCCGAAGAACCAGAGGGCGTCCTTTAGGATCGGTCCGCCGAGCGTCAGGCCCCACGGAGTGGTCCGGGACTTGACGACGCTCGGGTCGAAGTGATCGCCCGTGCTCGACCACGTGTTGTTGGAATAGCGGATGTCCGCGGAGCCGCTGAGCTGGTTTCCGCCCGACTTCGTGACCACGTTGACGAGGCCGCCGGTCGCCCGGCCGTACTCGGCGGCGTAGCTCGAGGTTTGGAGGCTGACTTCCTGGATCGCGTCGAAGTTCAGGTTGAACGTGAACGTGTGCGTGACGGGGTCGGTCGTGTTGACGCCGTCGATCGCGAACTGGTTCTCCGCGAGGTTCCCGCCGAAGACGTTCGGATTGCCCGTTCCGGTGACGCCGGGAGCCTGGGCGAGGATGCCCTGATACGAGCGGCCGGCGTTCCCGACCGGGATCTTGCGGAGATAGTTGGACGTGAAGTTCTGTTGCGTGTTGGTCTGGGTCGGATCGACCGTCGGCTTCTCCGCGCTGACGACCACCTCGGCCGAGACGCCCTTCAAGTCCATCTTCGCGTTGGCCGGAGTCTCCTTGCCGACGAAGACCTCGAGTCCCGCGACCTCGACGGAGCGAAGGCCGGAGAGCTCGAACACGATTTTGTAGGGTCCCCCCGCGGGGAGTTTGTTCAGGGAGAATGTTCCATCCACCTTGGTGTAAGTCGTGCGCGTTCCCTGGAGAACCGGAGCGCTGACCGTGACGGTCACGCCGGGGAGCGGGCTACCTTGAGAATCGCGGACGGTGCCGGAGATCGTCCCGTCCAGCTCCAGGGCCAGAGCGGTCAGGGCCCCGAGCAAGAGTAAGGCGAATACAGCAAGTTTCTTCATCAGGCTTTCCTCCATCAGTTAATGTGCGGACAGACTCGGAACACAAAGCAAGCGCACTGCTCGAGACACGACCATCCCTTCTTCCCTGATCGAGACCCCCGATCGGGCCGGTCAGGAGGGCCGACCGAACTCAATTCTCCGAAAATGTTGTACAGCGCAACGCGCTCTTGACCTTGAGCCATTTGGATCAATGATCAAAGAAATCGGGCTCTTTTACGCCGCGCTCCTCTCGCGTCCGGAGTGATGGAGTCCGAACGACGGCGCTCGTCGCGGCGAGAAGCGGCTCGGTCCGGCAGGAGGAGGCTTCCATCCGGCAGGAGTGTTCCTGAGACAGAAGTGCGGCCCGCGGCGAGCGAACCCGGAGTGGTATATGCGTAGCGGGAAGAAGAATGATGCCGCCGCATCGGGTCGTTTCGCTCTGTCCGTCGATCACGGAGACCGTGGTGGCGATCGGTGGGTTGAAGCGTCTGGTCGCCGCGACGCAGATTCTGCGTCAGGCCGGAGGGGATGCTCTGGGGCGCTGCCGCGAATCGGCGGGACGAAGAACCCTGACATCGCCCGGATCCTGGCTCTCCAACCCGACCTCGTCTTCGCCAATGAAGAAGAGAATCGTCTCCAGGACGTGCGCGCCCTGGAAGAGGCCGGGGTCGCCGTGGACGTGACGCTTCCGAAGACAGTCTCCGAAGTCCCGGACGCGATCCGGCGGTGGGGCGGACTCCTGGCCGAGGGCGCGGAGGCAGAGGCGGAGGCGCTCGCGTCGCGCATCGAGCAGGATCTCGCGGCGCTCCTCGCCGAGCCCGCCGCCGCCGCCGTTCCTGTACGCCTACTGGATCTGGAAGGACCCGTGGATGACGATCTCCGACGACACCTACGTGGCGGACCTGCTGAGGCTCTCGGGAGGCGTCAACGTCTTCGGCGCGCGAATCGGACCGCTATCCGACCTCCTCGCCGGCGGAGGCGCTGGCGCGCGGCGCCGACGTGCATTTCTTTCCGAGCGAGCCGTTCTCGTTTCGCCCCGAAAAGCACGAGGAGCTGACCTCCCGGTTATTCGGCAAGGAGCGCGTGCGTCTCTTCGTCGAAGGAGACGACTACTGCTGGCACGGCGTCCGAACCCTCGATGGCCTCAAGACGATGCGGGAACTCAGAAGAAAGATTGGTGATTTGTGATTGGTGATTTGTGATTTGGGGTCCGAGCCACCATAGCCAAACTTAATTAGGATATTACCTTATTCCACCTAATGAAATTAGGTCTATTGGTGCTCTCAATCACCAATCACAAATCACAATCACAAATCTCTCTTCAACCTCGCCGATTCAGCAGATCCAGGAACTCCTCCCGGACGGGACGGCTGTTGAAGATCCCGCGGAGGGCCGAGGTGACGGTCAGCGCTCCCGACTTCTTGACGCCCCGCATCTCGACGCAGAGGTGCCGTGCCTCGATGACGACCATGACGCCCTGCGGGGAGAGCTTCTCGGCGAGGAACGCCGCGACCTGCTCGGTCAGCCGCTCCTGGAGCTGCGGCCGGCGGGCGTAGAACTCGAGGATCCGCGGCAGCTTGGAGAGTCCCGCGATCTTGTCGTTGGGGATGTAGGCGATGTGCGCGTGCCCGTAGAACGGGACGAAGTGGTGAGAGCAGAGGGAGTAGAACGGGATGTCCTTCTCGATGACCATCGCGGTGTAGTGCTCGTCGTTCGGGAAGAACGTGATGTTCGGCTCCGCCCCCTCGGCGAGGCCGCCGAACAGCTCGAGATACATCTTCGCGACCCGCTCGGGAGTCTCCGTCAGGTTCGGGTCCGAGAGATCCAGGCCGAGCAGCTCGATCACCCGGCGCATCTGCGCGCGATCGCGCGGACCTTCTCCTGGTCCTCGACGGGAGGCAGGGCGGGAATGTCCGAAACAGTTTCGCTCATGGCGAAGGATTCTATCCGCCGGCGGGCGGAGAGCGCCGGCTGGAAGCTGGGAGCTGGACGAACTGGAATCTCCTAGCTCACCGTCTTCCGGAACGCCCGGGTGCTCGCGGCGACAAGGACGGCGGCGATCACCAGCAGCGCGGCCACCTCGCGCCAGAGGTCGCCGAACACCGGCGCCGCGGATGATGATCCCGCGCGAGATCGCGATGAAGTGCGTCGCGGGGAGGATCTGCGAGACGGACGCGCAGAGGCCCCGGGAGCGACGAGAGCGGAAAGATGTACCCCGAAAGCATGATCGACGGGAGGAGGAACATCTGCGCGAGCTGGATCGCCTCCATCTGGGTAGCCGGCGCGCGAGGAGACGAGCAGTCCGAGCGACGAGAAGCGCGAAGAGGTAAACGACCGAAAGGGCGAGGAGGAGCAGGAGGCTGCCGTGGATCGGCACGCGGAACATCACCGTCATGAGAACGAGCACGAAGAGGAGCTGCGCAAAGCCGAGGACGAGGTAGGGAAGGAGCTTGCCGAGCACGACCGCGACGGGAGAGGCGGGCGTCACCATGAGCTGCTCGAGCGTCCCGCGCTCCCGCTCGCGGACGATCGCGAACGCGGCGAGGAGCGTGCCGGAGAAGGTCAGCAGGATCGCGACGAGTCCCGGGATCAGGAGATTCGCGCTGCGCGAGTCGGGGTTGAAGAGCAGGAGCGGATGTGTCCGGATGGGCAGATCCTTCGCGCGGGCGCGCTCGGCCAGCTCGGTGACCGACCTGGCGAAGGCGACCCCGTTGGCGGCGGCCAGCGCCGCGCTCGAGATCGTGGAGTCCGAGCCGTCGATCAGGACGAGCACGTCCGCCGGTTCGCCGTTCAGGCGCTTGCGGCGCGTAGTCGGGCGGGATCTCGATGCCGACCGAGGCGCGGCCCGCGACGATGCACTCCTTCAACGCCGCCTTTGAAGGGACGTTGGCCACGATGTCGAAGTAGCTCGTGTTGACGAAGTCGTTCACGAGCTGCCGGCTCTCCTGGGTGCGGCTCTGGTCGAACACGGCGGTTCGGACGTGCTTGACGTTCGTGTCGATCAGGCCGAAGAGCACGAGCTGGAACGCGGGAACGAGGAGCGCGAACCGCAGCGTGCCGCGGTCGCGGATCATCTGCACCGCCTCCTTCTTCAGGACCGGCAGGAAGCCTCTCATCGCGCCCTCACCGCCGCGGCTCGGGATCTCGCCGCGCTGCTCGATCTGGAGCCGCGTCAGCCGGACGAAGACGTCCTCGAGCGAGGCCTCGATCGGCCGGATCGTGACCTTCGCGCGGGAGGTTTCCTCCAGGTCCCGGGCGATCTGCGCGTCCGCGACGTCGGCGCGCACGAGCAGGTGGAGCGCGTTGCCGAAGATCGTGACGTCCTCGACGTACGGGAGCATCCGGGCCTGCGTCATGACCGCCGCGGCGCCGCGCTCGCAATCGGCCTCGACGCGCCGGGTCCCCGCCGGCGTGATCTCCGGCAGCCTCGTCAGCTCGTCCGGGTCCCCCTCGACGAGCATCTTCGAGAGGTACAGGTAGGCGACGCGGCCGCAGCGCTCCGCCTCGTCCATGTAGTGCGTGGTGACGAGGAGCGTGACGCCTTCACCGGCGAGCGTGAAGAGGAGGTTCCAGAGCTCGCGCCGGGCGACGGGGTCGATCCCCGCCGTCGGCTCGTCCAGGAAGAGGACGCGAGGCCGGTGCATGAGCGAGGCGGCGAGGGCGAGCCGCTGCTTCCACCCGCCCGAGAGCTGTCCGGCGAGGCGGTTGCGATAGGGGCCGATCGCGGTCAGGCCGATCGCCCATTCACGGCGCTCCTGCAACTCCGTGCCTTTCGAGGCCGTACACGGAGGCGAAGAAGTTCAAGTTCTCGAGCACTGTCAGGTCTTCGTAGAGCGAGAACCTCTGCGGGACGTACCCGATGCGGCGGCGGACCTCCTCGCCCTCCGCCACGACGTCCAGGCCATCCACCGAGGCATGCCCTTCCGTCGGGGCGAGAAGGCCGCAGAGGATCCGGATCAGCGTGGACTTGCCGGAGCCGTTGGGACCGAGCAGGCCGTAGATCTCCCCGCGGGGGACGTGCAGCGAGACCTTGTCGAGGGCGCGCACCGGGCCGAAATCGCGGGAGACTCCGTCCACGAGGATCCCGTAGTCGTGTTCCTCTCGGGGCTTCCCGTCACCCGGTTCCTCCCTCGACTCTCGACCCTCGACTCTCGAGGTCATTCCACCAGCCTCACGCTCGCCGCCATCCCGGGCTTCAACTCCGGAACCGGATCGATCGCGACCTTGACGCCGAAGACCTGGTCCATGCGCTGGTCGAGCGTCTGGACGTTTCGCGGCGTGTACTCCGCCTGCGTGCGGATCTCGACGACGCGCCCGGAGAACTCCTTCTTCGGAAACGTGTCGACGGTCAGCTGCGCCTTCTGGCCGACCCGGACGCGCCCCAGCTCCGGCTCCGGAACGTAGACGCGCACCCAGATCTGCGAGGGCTCGAGCATCCGGGCGACCGGCTGGTTCGCGCCGACAAGGTCTCCCGGCCGCAGGTCGATCGACTCGATCACGCCCGCCGCCGGAGCGGCGACGACCGACTCGGCCCTCTGGCGCTCGAGGTAGGCGAGTTGCCGCTCTTCCGTTTGGAGCGTGGCCCGGGCGGCCGCGATGTCCTCGGAGCGATTCCCCCGCTCGAGCTGCAGGAGCGTTTCCCGCGTCGTCTCGCGCGCGTCGCGGCCGCGTCGTACTGCTGCTGGGAGGTCACTCCCTTTTCGAGGAGCCCCTTCTGCCGGAGCCGCTCCCGCTCGGCGTTCTCGGCCTGCGCGCGGGCGCTCCCGATCTCCTCGATCCGCGGACCGCGCAGCGCCTTGGTCAGGTTCGCCTGCGCCTGCTCGATCTTCGACCGCTGCTGCTGGATCTGGAGATCGATCAGATCGGTCTCGAACTGGACGATCGGCTGCCCCGCCGCGACATTCGCGCCTTCCTCGACCAGGATCTTCGCGACCCGGCCCCCCGTGAGCGAACCGACCTCGACGTCACGTGCCTCGATCGCTCCCGAGAGGAGGAGCGGCTTTTCCCGCCGCTGCGTCGCCAATCCCCACGCGACGGCGCCGGCAGCGGCCACGACAACGAGCAGGATGAGCACGGTCTTCCGTTTCATTTGTTCCTCCCGGAACGCAGCGCCCCTCGCCTCCAGACTTCCATCACGGTGTCGAGGTAGGTCTTCAGGGGAATCGGCGGCGCAAAGCGCATCACTCGATGGAAGAAGACGTAGGACTGGAGCGATCCGAGAAACGCGAGCGCCCCCGCCCGCGGCTGGGCGAGCGAGATCCTTCCCGCGGCCCGCGCCCGCCGGAAATAGGCTTCGAGCGCCCCCACCGACCGGACCGGGGGAGAGGTCTTCTTCCGCGGATCGAAGGGGAGGCGGATCGTTCGCGCCTCCTCCTCCGTGCGGGCCCGGAGGAAGCGCGCGATGTTCTCTCCCATCTTCTGCTCGATGAACGGGACGAACGCGAGGGCGACGCGGCGGAGCACCCTCGCGGGATCCTCCGACACGGGGACCGACGCGAGGAAATCGGTGGGGAGCCTCTCCCCGGCGGGCTCCGAGTCCATCGCCAGGGCAAAGAGGGCCTTCTTCGAGGGAGCGTGGCGCAGGAGCGCCGCCGGCGAGACTCCCAGGCGCGCTCCGATGTCGGCAAGCGTCGTCCCGTCGAATCCCCTGTCGGCGAAGGCGCGCCGCGCCGCGACGAGGACCTGATCCCGCGTGACCCGCGCCGGCCGTCCCATGATTAGTAAATATACAGTTATTTACTAAACTGTCAAGAGGACCGATCGTCGATTCCGCGGGGGCAGATCCCTCGTCGCTTCGCTCCTCAGGATGACGGGGACGGAAGGGATCACAATTCGGGAAGAGGCACGCCTCGCCGCTTCTCCAGCCAGGCCTCCAGCTTTCCGGCGCTCTTCGCGTTCAGTGTTGCCTCCTTCGTGACCCACCCCTTGCGGGCGATGCCGACGCCGAGCGAGACGAGGTCGAGCTCCGCGACGGAATGCGCGTCCGGATCGATCGAGAGGAGGACGCCCGCGTCGGCCGCGCCCCGGCAGAGGCGCCAGTCGAGGTCCAGGCGCTGCGGGTTGCAGTTGATCTCCAGCGGCGCAGCCGCTCTTCGCCGCCGCGTCGATCACCGCTTCCCAGTCGGCGGCGATCCCGTCGCGCGAGAGGAGGAGCCGGCCGCTCGGGTGGCCGAGGACGGAGACGAAGCGGATTGCGCACGGCCCGGACCAGCCGGCGCGTCTGCTCCTCTCGCGAGAGCCCGAAGCGGGAGTGGACCGATGCCACGACGACGTCGAAGCCCTTCAGGAACTCGTCGCCGAAGTCGATCGAGCCGTCCGCCAGGATGTCCGCCTCCGTCCCGTGGAAGATCCGGAAATCGGGGCAGGCGCGGCGAAGGACGCGGATCTGCTCCGCGCTGCGCGAGGACGCGCGCCGGTCGAGGCCGCCGGCGTACGCGGCCGACTGGCTGTGGTCGGTGATCGCGGCGTACGAGTAGCCGGCCCCGCGCGCGGCCGCGACCATCTCCTCCAGGGAGTCGCGGCCGTCGGATTCGGTCGTGTGCATGTGGATCAGGCCGCGCAGGTCCGCTTCTCGACCAGGTCCGGAAGCGTTCCGCGCTCGGCCGCCTCGATCTCGCCCCGTCCCTCGCGCAGCTCCGGCTCGATGGATGCGAGGCCGAGCGCCGCGTAGATCGCCGCTTCGCTCGCGCAAGGCACGGGCGGGCCCCCGGCCTCCGCCTCGAAGAGGCCGTACTCGTTCAATTTCATCCCGAGCCTCTTCGCGCGCCCCCGCAGCTCTGTGTTGTGCTCCTGCGAGCCCGTGAAGGAGAGGAGGGCGGCGGGGAACTCCTCCTCCGAGACGACGCGCAGATCCGCCGCGAGCCCGTCGGCGAACCGCACGGAGGTCTTCGTCGGCCCGTCGGCCGTCACTCGACCGCACCGGGCAGGGTCCGGAAGAGCGCGGAAAGCGCGGCGGGCTCCCGGAGGCGGCGACGATGTCGATGTCGCGGATGATCTCCTTGCGCCGGCGGAGGCTCCCGGCGATCTCGATCCGCGAGGCGAGGCCGGATGTCCGGAGCGCCTGCGAGGATCTCCTCGCCACGCCGCAGGGCCTTCGGGTAGCGGTGAAATCCGGCGCTCGAGCGCAGGAGGGCGATCCCCTGGACGATCCTCTCGACGCTCGACGGGCCGAACCCCTTGACGCCGGAGAGCCGCCCTTCCCGGCAAGCCTTCTCCAGCGCGTCGAGAGAGTCGATGCCGAGCGCCTCGTGGAGCTGCCGCACCTTGCTCGCGCCGAGTCCCGGAATGCGGAGGCACTCGCGCAGCCCGGGAGGGAAGCGCGCGCGCAGCTCGTCGTAGTACGGGAGAGTGCCTGTCTGCGCCAGCGTCTCGATGTTGGCGAAGAGGCCCGAACCGATCGCCGGGACCGTCAGCAGCTCGCGGCTGCGGACGGCCTCCTCGAGGTCGCCCGAGAACGAGAGGATCGCCCTCGCGCCGGCCTCGTAGGCGCGGACCTTGAAGGCGTTCTCGCCCGCCAGCTCGAGCATCGCGGCGATCTCCTCGAGGATGCGCGCGACGGCGTTGCGGTCCATCGAGGAGAGATTCTAGGTGTCAGGTCAGAAGGTGTCAGGTCAAATGCAGGTGTCAGGTGCCAGGTATCAGGTGTCAGGGGGAGCCTGGCTCTGGTCCCTGAAACCTGAAAACTGACACCGATATCTGAGACCGGCATTTTCCCTGATACCTGTTCCCTGACACCTGTTCCCGGCTACTATCCCTTATATGCGCATCGACCTCCACAGCCACTCCACCGTTTCCGACGGCCTCGACTCCCCGGCCGCGCTCGTCGGAAAGATGGAGGACGCGGGGATCGAGGTCTTTGCGTTGACCGACCACGACACCCTGCAGGGACTTCCGGAAGCACGCGCAGAGGCGGAGAAGCTCGGCGTGGAGCTGATTCCGGGCGCCGAGGTCTCGGCGGACTTCCAGGGACGGGACGACGTCCACATCCTCGCCCTCTTCGTGGACGAGAAGAACGACCGGTTCAACTCCCGTCTCTCCGAGCGGCAGCGCAACCGGCGGCGGCGCGGCGAGCAGATGGCCGAGAACCTGATCAAGGCGGGCTACACGCTCGACCTCGACGCGATCCGCGAGGACGTCGGCGACGGCGTCTGGGGCCGCCCGCACCTGGCGCGGGCGCTCGTTCGCGCCGGGCACGCCTCGTCCAACGACGACGCCTTCAGCCGCTTCCTGGGGCGCGAGCGCCCATGGTACGTGCCGTCGACGAAGTGGAACGCCCCGGACGTGCTGGCCGCGATTCGCGAAGCGGGAGGCGTCTCCTCCCTCGCCCATCCGATCTGGTACGAGGACCCGGCGGCGCTCACCCGGGCGCTCGCCGCCGAGGGGCTCGACGCGGTCGAGGTTTTTCATCCCGACCACGGTCCCGAAGAAGAGGCGCGATTCGGCGCTCTCGCGCGGGACGAGAAGCTTCTCGTCACCGCCGGCAGCGACTTCCACGGGACGCCGGAAGGGCGCAAGCATCCGGGCGGCGTCGTCGGGACGGCCGAGATGCTCGGACTCCTGCGCGCTCGCATCCGTTCCCGATGAGCCCGACGGAAGGAGCGCCGGCCCGGCCGTTCTGGGTGCTCCTCCTCCAGCGCGATTCCGAGGACGTCCTTTCCGAGGCCGCCGCGATGACGGCCGCCGCGGTGTCGCTCGGAATCGACGTGACGCTCATCTGGTTCGACGCGGCCCTGGAGGCCCTCGCCTCCGGGCGCCTCTCCGAGCAGGAGGAGGACGCGAGGAGCGCCGGCTTCCTCCTGCGCGAGGCGCGCGAGACCGGGAGCATCCGTTTGCTCGCGTGCTCCGCCTCGATGGTCAACCGCCGGCTCGACCGCGGCCGGATCGAGGCGTGCGTGGACGGCATCGTGGGATGGCCGACGGCGATCTCGCTCATCCGCTCGGCGGAACGGTCGTTCATCTGGTGAATCGGCTCACCGGTTAAACGGGAAATCGGGTCATCGCCCGAGTTCCTCGGACATCATCTGTCCGTGCGCGGGCCCCATGTTCCTGTCTGTGGATAAACGTGGACGAAATATTTTTTCGATGCGTCGCGCTCGGACCGCCGCTCCGATCGAAGCTGTGGAAATCGAATTCGGCCGTTGACTCCGCTTCGCGGCGGGTAAAAGAATCGGGCCAACCCATTCCGGGAAGTTATGCTCGAAGAGACCGTCACAGAGAAAGCCCTGCCGCAGAACGCGGAAGCCGAGAGAGCCGTCCTCGGCTCGATCCTGCTCGACCCGGTCGCGATCTCGCTCGTCGTGCCGATCCTGTCCCGGGAGGATTTCTTCAGCGACAAGCACCAGCGGATCTATCGCGGGATGCTGGATCTGTTCGAGCGCTCTTCCGAGGTCGACCTGCTGACGCTCAAGGAGGAGCTCAACGCGGGAGCGGCGGAGACCGTGGACGCCGCGTACCTGTCGTGGCTCCTGGACGGCGTGCCGGACACGGGCAACGTCGAGCACTACGCGCGGATCGTCAAGGAGAAGGCGACGATGCGCCGCCTGATCCGGGCCGGCCAGAGGATCGTGCGCGACGGGCTCACGCAGGACAAGACGGCCGAGCAGCTCCTGAGCGACGTCACCGGCGAGATTTTCGACATCGCCGACGACACGGTCCGCGAGGCGTTCACGCCGATCGGGAAGATCGTCAAGCACAACCTGGAGGTCATCGAGGACGCGCGTTCCCGGCAGGGGATGCTCTCCGGCCTCGCGACGGGCTTCACGGAGCTCGACCGGATGACGTCGGGCCTCCAGGCCTCGGACCTGATCATCCTCGCCGCGCGCCCCTCGGTCGGAAAAACCTCGTTCGCCCTGAACATCGCGCAGCACGTGGCGCTCCGCGAGGGAAAGTCGGTCGGGTTCTTCTCCCTGGAGATGTCCAAGGAACAGCTCGGATTCCGCGTGCTCTGCTCGGAGGCGGACGTGGACGCCAAGAAGGTGCGCGACGGCTACGCCTCCAAAGAAGCGATCCAACGGCTCGTGCTGGCCCAGACGAAGATCTTCGGCGCAAACTTTCTTCATCGACGACAGCGCGGCGCTGTCGGTGCCGCGATGCGCGCCAAGGCGCAGCGGCTCAAGCGGGAAAAGGCCTCGACCTGCTCTTCGTCGACTATCTGCAGCTGATGGCCGGACATGGACGGTTCGACAACCGCACGCAGGAAGTCTCGCAGATCTCGCGCGGATTGAAGCTCCTCGCCAAGGAGCTGAAGTGTCCCGATCATGGCGCTCTCGCAGCTCTCCCGGCAGCCGGAGCAGCGCAAGGGCGACCAGCGCAAGCCGCAGCTGGCCGACCTGCGCGACTCGGGATCGATCGAGCAGGACGCCGACGTCGTCATCTTCCTCTACCGCGAAGAGCTGTACGACCGCGACACGGAGCGCAAGGGGCTCGCCGACGTCATCATCGCCAAGCAGCGCAACGGCCCGACCGGCGAATTCGAGCTCGTCTTCCTGCCCGACCACATGACCTTCCGCAACTACGCGCGCGCGGGCCCGCTCCCGGGCGCCGACCAACCCTTCTGAGCCCCGGCCGGCCCGACCTGCTAGCCTTGCCCGGGTGGACACGCCGCTGACGAATTCCCGGCCCGCCATTTCCCGGGCGACCGAGGCGATCGTCGATTTGGGCGCGATCGCCCGAAATTACCGGCTGCTGGAAAGGCGCGCCGGCGAAAACGTGGCCGTGATTCCCGTGCTCAAGGCGGACGCCTACGGGCACGGAGCGGCTGCCGTTGCCGGGAGGCTCGGCGCCGAAGGCGCCCGGCCGCTTCGGCGTCGGCGACGCGCGGGAGGGGATCGATCTGCGACGCGCCGGGATTTCGGGAGAGATCCTCCTGTTGAACTACTGCGAGGCCGCGGACCTCCCGCTCTGCCGCGGTTACGGCCTCGTGCCGGCGCTCTACGACCTGGTCCAGGCGCGCGACTTCGCGCAGGCCTCGGCCGGCCACGGTCGCGGCATTGCCCGTGCATGTCAAGCTCGACACGGGACTGGGGCGCCTGGGATTCCGGCCCGACCAGATCTCCGAGGTCGCGGAGCTTCTTCGCGCGGCCCCGGGCCTGCGCGTCGAGGGAGTCTTCTCGCACCTCGCGTCCGCCGAGAAACGATCGGCCTCGCCACAACATCGAGGCAGATCCGGGTCTTCCGGGACGCGCTGGCCAGGCTGGCGGCGTCGGGCTTCGCTCCGGGTCTCGTTCACCTCGCCAACTCGGCGGGAATCCTCGCGCATCCCGGCTCGCACTTTCGACGCCGTCCGGCCCGGGCATCGCGCTCTACGGGATTCCGCCCTGGGACTCCGAGGCGGCGCGGCCTCGAGCCGGCGATGGCCTGGAGGCCCGTGTGATGTCGGTGCGGCGCGTCCCGGGCGGCACGCCGCTCGGATACGGCGGATCGTTCGTCACGACACGGCCCTCCACGATCGCCGTTCTTCCGATCGGCTATCATGACGGCCTTCGAAGGTCGTTCTCCGGCCGTGTTTCGGTTCTGTTGAGAGGCAGGGAGGCCCCGATCGTCGGTGCGGTCAGCATGGACTTGACCCTCGTGGACGTCGACTGGCTGCGGGGCTTCCCCGGGAGAGCGGGTCGTCTGCCTCGGCTCCGACTCCGGGCGAAAGCGTCACGGCCTGGGACCTCGGCCCGCGCGGCCGGCACGATCCCGTACGAGATCGTGTGCGGCATCGGCCCCCGCGTTCCGAGAAGACACGTCTCCGTAGATGCGCCTGCTCGACGCGATCGGCCGCCTCGTCCTGCGCGTTCTCGAGGAGATCGGCCGGTTCTTCTCGATGCTCGGGCGGGTGGCGATCTGGACCGTGCGCCCGCCGTACGACCTCCCGGAGCTCTTCAAGCAGATGGTGCGCGTCGGATTCGACTCGATTCCCGTCGTCTTCGTGACGACCCTCTTCACCGGGATGGTGCTCGCGCTCCAGACCTTCAACGGCTTCGCCCGCTTCCACGCGGAGAAGCCTCGTCGGGAGCGTCGTCGCCCTTTCGCTTAACCCGCGAGCTCTCTCCGGTCCTGACCGCCCTGATGGTTACGGGGCGCGTCGGGAGCGCGATGGCGGCCGAGCTCGGGACGATGCGCGTGACCGAGCAGATCGACGCGCTGACCGCGCTCGGGACCGAGCCGGTCCAGTACCTGATGGTGCCGCGGGTCATGGCGTCGATCCTGATGATGCCGCTCCTCGTCGTGATGGGGGACGCCGTCGGCATCTACGGCGGGTACTCTCGTCGCGGTGCAGCTCCTCGGAGCGAACCCGGTCGCCTACCTCGACAACTCTTTTCAGTATCTCCACGTCAGCGACGACATCGTCTCCGGCATCATCAAGGCCGCCGCCTTCGGCCTGATCTTCTCGCTCATCGCCTGCCTGCGCGGCTACTACACGGCCGGCGGCGCGGAAGGAGTGGGGCGCTCGACGACCCGGGCGGTCGTCTCCGGCAGCCTCTCGGTCCTGCTCGTCGACTTCTTCCTGACGAAGCTCCTCTACTGACGGCGATGCCAGCTCCTTCTCCCCGCTCCGCCCCTTCCGAGAGTCCGAACCGAAGCTTCGGGCGCAGGACCTGCACAAGTCCTTCGGCGAGAAGGTCGTGCTGGACGGCCTGACCTTCGAAGTCGCCGACGGGGAGTCGCTCGTCATCGTCGGACCCTCCGGCACCGGGAAGAGCGTGCTCCTGAAGCACCTCATCGGGCTGATCGAGCCCGACTCGGGGAACGTCTTCGTCGCCGGCGAAGATCTCTGGGCCGCTGTCGCACGTCGAGCCGGACTGCGTCCGGCAAGCAAGTTCGGGATGTCGTTCCAGGAAGGAGCGCTCTTTGATTCGATGTCGGTCTTCGACAACGTTGCCTTTCCGCTGCGGCGTTCGGGCCGGCCCTCCGGCGGAGGTGCGCGATGCGCGTCGCGCGAGTGCCTCGAGATCGTGCACCTCCCGGACGTCGAGGAGAAGCGCCCCTCGGAGCTCTCGGGAGGCATGCGGCGCCGCGTCGGGTTCGCCCGCGCGATCGCCCACGAGCCGGAGATCCTGCTCTTCGACGAGCCGAACACGGGCCTCGACCCGATCATGACCGACATCATCGACGAGGTGATCCTGGAGATGCGCGAGAGGCTGAAGCCGACGATCGTGACGATCACGCACCACATGCCGAGCGCGAAGAAGATCGGCGACCGGGTCGCGCTCCTCTATCGGCGGCAAGATCCTCTACGATGCGCCGCCGGAGGAGTTCCTGCGGGCGAGCGATCCGGCGGTCCGGCAGTTCGTGGAAGGCAACCGCCGCAGGGGCCCCTGACGGGGGATTTCGAGACGGCAGCCCGTTAGAAGCGAAGGAGATGACCGCTAAGATTCATTCGGAGGGCTTCCACGTTTTTTCGGAGGGCGCATGAGCACCGCGGCGAAGGTCGGAGCGTTTTTTCTGGTCGTCCTGGTCCTGGCGGGCCTTCTGATCTGGAAGATCGAGGACCTGCGGCTCGGACGAGGGCCCGCCCGGCAATGTCAGGTCGAGTTCAAGGACGTCGCGGGGCTCGACGAGAAGTCCACGGTGCGCGTGGCCGGGGTGCCGCGTGGGCAAGGTCGCGCGAGATCCGGCTGGACAACCGACGGGCAAGGCGATCGTCGACATCGAGCTCGACGGCGACGTGGACCTGCGCCAGGGCGCGTCCGGCTCGGTCGCGAACCTCGGGCTTCTCGGAGAGAAGTACGTCGAGCTCGTCCCGGGCCCGGTCGGGGCGCCGGGCTGCCCGAGGGCACGCGACTCAAGGGCGACGTGCCGGTCAGCTTCGACCAGATCACGAAGCTCGCGCGCGACATCGAGGTCGACGTCAAGGATATCAGCAGAACCTGAACTAGTCCCTCGGCGGGCCGCAGGGGGAGGAGCGCCTGCGCACATCGTCGAGAACGTGCGGTCATCACCGAGGACATGCGAGCTCATGGTCCGACCAACCGCGCGAACGTCGACGCGACGATCGCGAACTTGAGCGAGTTCTCGGAGACGATGCTCAGCTGTGACCGCGCTGGACCAGCTGGTCGCGTCCAACCATGCCAACGTCACGCAGGGGATCGCGAACATCAAGGAGATCTCGGCCAAGCTCGAGACGACCGCGGACAACCTGAACCAGATCACCGGGCAAGATCGCCGGCGGAAGGGCACGGTCGGCAAGCTCGATCCAGAGCGAGGAGACCCACAAGAACCTGAACGACGCCCTCGTCGCGGTCAAAGAGGGCGTGGCCAGCCTGAACAAGGCGCTTCGGCACGGTCGACAAGATCGAAGCTCGACTTGGGAATGCGCTCGGAGTACCTGACCCGCGGTGCAAGGGCAAGGGCTACTTCACGCTCGACATCGTTCCGCCCGACAAGCCGCGGTTCTACCGCCTCGAGCTCTCGAACGCTGCCTTTCGGCCGGCGACGTAGGACTCCACGACCATCGACACGACGACCTTCCCCGACGGCCACCCTCGAGGTCGACGACAATCGACACGCAGGAGCTACAAGGACGAGCTTCGCTATCTCGGCTCTGTTCGGCTGGCGCTGCAAGGACTTCGCGGGCCTGCGGGCGGGCTTCATCGAATCGCGGGCGGGCGCCGGGCTCGACTACGAGCTGCTGAAGGACCGGCTGCGCTTCTCGGCCGATGTCTAGGACTTCAACCGGGACGACTTCTCCGCGCACGCGAAGGTCTTCGGCCGGTACTACTTCTCCCCCTCGGTCTATGTGACGGGCGGATGGGACGACTTCCTGAACCGTTCCCGCAAGGCGGATTCGATCTTCTTCGGGGCGCGGGCTGCGCTGGACGGACGACGATATCAAGTACCTGCTCGGCTCGCTGCCGTCAAGCCCTGAGCTCGGGACTCGGGACGCGGGACTCAGGACTCGCAGCATCGCGAGCGAGGACGCTTCGCGTGACGCCGCAGCATGCGTCACGACGGTCTTCGCCTGCCAGTCCTGCGGCGCGCGTCGCCCAAGTGGCTCGGGCGCTGCCCGGAATGCGGCGAATGGAACAGCTACGTCGAGGAGGTCCGCGGCGCCGAAGACCTCGCAGCCGGCGGAAGCGGCCGCGTCGCCGATCGCGGCGGAGGAGGCGGCCGGGGAAGTCCGGGTCGACGACGGCCATGCCGGGCCTCGACCGCGTGCTGGGCGGCGGCATCGTGGCCGGCGTCGGTCGTGCTCCTCGGGCGGCGAGCCCGGGATCGGCAAGTCCACGCTTCTCCTTCAGGTCGGCGCGCGGCGGTCGCCGCGCGGGCCGGCGAGGTCCTCTACGCCACTGGGGAGGAATCCGCCGCCCAGGTGCGGCTGCGGGGGAGCGCCTGCGCATCCGCGAGGAGGGCTCCTCCTGATCGCGGAGACCGACGTCGACCGCGATCGTTGCCGGAGCCGAGCGGCGGGCGCCGGCGCTCCTGATCGTGGACTCGATCCAGGCGGTTCGCGACCCGGCGCTCTCTTCCGCGGCCGGCACGGTCTCGCAGGTGCGGGAGTCGCGCCTCCGTGCTTCTTCGATACGCGAAGTCTCGCGGTGTTCCCGTCGTCCTCATCGGCCACGTCACGAAGGACGGCAGCCTTGCCGGGCCGAAATCGCTCGAGCACCTCGTCGATACCGTCGTGACCCTCGAGGGAGATCGCACGCTCCGCTTCGCCGCATGCTCCGCGCCACGAAGAACCGGTTCGGACCCGTCGACGAGCTTGCCCTCTACGAGATGACCGGCGAAGGGCTGACCGAGATCGCCAACCCGTCGGCGGCGCTGCTCGCGGAACGGCGCGCAGGGCCTTCCCGGGCAGCGCCGTGACGGCGGCTCGCGAGGGATCGCGCTGCCTCCTCGTCGAGATCCAGGCGCTCGTCGGCCCTTCCACGGCGGGATCGCCGCGCCGCGTGGCGATCGGCGTCGACGGCGGGCGGCTCGCCCTGCTGCTCGCGGTGCTCGAGGGGGCGGGGCTTTCGCTCTCCTCGCGCGAGGTCTTCGTCTCCTGCGCCGGGGGCCTCGAAGTGGCCGAGCCCGCGGCCGATCTCGCGGTGGTGGCGTCCCTGGCCTCTTCGGCGCGGGGACGGGCCCATCGCCGGAGACGCCGTGTTCTTCGGCGAGATCGGGCTCCTCGGCGAAATGCGGCGGGTCCCGGCGGCCGGCGCGCGGCTGAAGGAGGCGTCGGCGATGGGATTCACGACCGTCTATCTCCCAGCCGGCGACGTGGGGGAGGCGGCGCGTTTTCCCGACCTGCGGGTCCGGCCGGTGGACCGGGTCTCCGAGTTTCTGAAGATGATCGGGTGAGCCCGCCGCCGGTCAGTCCGGCTGGCGTTCCAGCGCCACGGCAAGGCGCAGGGGCGCCGGCCCCGGATAATCCGACGGGTAGGGAGCGATGAGCGTGATGCGGGCGCCGGAGGCCGCGCCGAGCCGCAGCCGCTCGGGCGCCAGAACTCGCCGTTCGGTCACGCGGTAGCGCTTCGGCCCGCCGAAGGTCGTCAGCCTCACGCGATCGCCCAGGCGCAACCCGGCGACGGCCGCTCCGTTCGATCCGCGGGAGACCGCGATGACGGAGGGGCTGCTCTTCTCTTCTTCGCCGGGCAGAGATGTGCCCGGAAGGTGTCCGGCGCCTCGGGCAAGAACTCCCGCGTCGACCCCTTCGAAGACCGGAGAATCGAGAGAGAGTCTCGAGGCGGAGAGGCGCGCGACGATCTCGCCGGTGGCGGGACGAGCCGACACGACCGAGGGGAGCGGCCGCGGCTGCCCGCCTCCGAAGATGGAGATCTCGCGGGCCAGCGGTGCGGTCAGGAGAATGCCGAACCCGAGTCCGACCGAAGCCAGAGCGGGAGCGAGGCGGTAGGTAAACATGTTTTGTTTGTTTTGTCGGACAAGACCGCGCCCGGTCCCGCCTGGAAGCGGGAACCGGGCACGGAGTCCTGATCTGGGTTACCGGATCTTCCTGCTGACCAGCAGGCCGCCGGCCACGAGGAGGAGACCCATGAGAGCGAGGCGCGGCGCCGAGGATGCCGTGTGGGGGAGCGTGCTCTCCGCGGGGGCCGGAGGCGCGGGCGCGGGCTCGTAGCGGGGAGCCGGAGCCGGAGCCGGCGGCGGAGCGGACATGGGCGCCGGAGCCGTCGAGATCGAGGACGAGCTCGTCGTGTTTTCAGCCATGGTCGCGCTCGTCGAAGTGATCTCGACCTCCTTGCGGTCGATGACCTCTCCGCTCACGTTCAAGGCGACGACCGCGATCTTGTGGCTGCCTGGAGCCACGTTGTCGATCGTCGCGGTATTGGATTCCGTCCCCTTCAGCGTGGCCTTGAGGCTGTTGTCGACATAAACGTCGAAACGGGGCTGCGGAAAGTTGGAGTCGCCGAAGTGCGTGCCCTGCCCGGCGCCGAAGGTCTGCGGGTTGTAGCCGACCGTCACCCGGACGCTGTTTCCCGAGATCGTCGCGCCCTCGATTGGCTCGACCAGCCGCAGCTTCAGAGTGTTCTTCGTCGGACCGCCGGTGTTCTGATCCGCGTTCTGAGCGAACACCATCCCGGCGACGGCGAACAAACCGATCGCAATCATGAGGCTCGATGATTTCTTGCTCATCTTCTGTCTCCTTCCATGAAGGTGGCGCCAGGACAGCGCCGCCATGATCGGGAGAAGCAAACGGCGGGCCAAGTCACTCGATCGGCCTCGCACCAGACACCGGAGAACCGAGAGCGGAGAAGCGTTATTCCCCGGGCCTCAATGCTCTACGTAGGCCGGGGCCGCGCCGGTCAGGGTCTTGTAGGCCTCGAGATATTTCTCCCGGGTGGTCCGGATGACTCCCTCCGGAAGGCGGGGGGCCGGCGGGCGATGATCCCATCCGGTCGAATCGAGCCAGTCCCGCACGAACTGCTTGTCCAGGGAGTGGGGACTGTGCCCCGGCTTGTAGGCGGCGGCGTCCCAGTAGCGCGAGGAGTCGGGAGTGAACGCCTCGTCGATCCAGACGATCCGTCCGTCGAGCCGGCCGAACTCGAGCTTCGTGTCGGCCAGGAGCAACCCGCGCGAGGCGGCGTACTCGCTCGCCCGGACGTAGAGGTCGAGCGTCAGGTCGCGGAGCCTCGCCGCTTCTTCGGCGCCGATGCTGTTGGCCATGAAGTCGAAGGAGACGTTCTCGTCGTGCCCGCGCTCGCTCTTGGTGGCCGGCGTGAAGACCGGCTCCGGGAGATGGTCCGCCTCGACGAGGCCGGCGGGGAGCCGGACGCCGCAGACCTGCTTCGTCTTCTTGTACTCCGCCCACCCCGAGCCGGCGAGGTATCCGCGCGCGACGCACTCGAACGGAACCACCTCCGCCTTCTTCACGATGACCGAGCGCCCGGCGAGCGTGGAACGGTCAGCCTGCAGAAACTCGGGGAACCGCTCGGCCTCGGTCGCGACGAGATGGTTCTCGACGTCGGAGAACTTCTGGAACCAGAAGTTCGAGAGTTGCGTCAGGATCTTTCCCTTGTCCGGGACGCCGGGGGAGAGGACGCAGTCGAAGGCGGAGATGCGGTCGCTCGCGACGAGCAGGAGCGTGTCGCCGAGATCGTAGAGCTCGCGCACCTTCCCGCGCCGCGAGAGTCGCGCTCCGGAAAGATGCGTCTCCATGACCGCGGCCATCGGGCGCAGACATTAGCACGGAGGAGTGGCCGTGGCGCGCGGCCTGCGGCCGGCATCACACAACTGCTTCTGTCTGCTATTGTTCCCCGCCATGCGTTTAGAAATCAGTTATTCCGCCCCACCGTCCCGCCGCGACCGGCGCATCGCCTTTCTCCACCAGGCCGCCGACCCTTCGTCGGGAGCGCCGGCATCCGTGCGCGCGGAGCTCAAAGAGGCGTGCCGCGCCGCCTCCTTCGGCGGCCGGAAGAAGGAGGTCACGGGCGCGTTGACCCCCCGCGGGGGGTGGGTGCTCGTCGGCCTCGGACCCGCCGGCGGCCCGCTTGGAGTGGCGCGGCGGGCGCTCCGGCACGCGCTGCGCGACGCGCTCCGCCAGGGGAGCCGCCGGCTCCTTCTCGCCTTCGGAGAGGGGATCGGGGCGCCGGCGATGCGAGCGCTGATCCGGGAAGTGGCGCAGGGTGACTACCGGTTCCATCGTTACAAATCCAGGGACGACGCGCCGGCTCCACCGAAAGACGCGAGCGCCATCGTGCTGCCCCCTCCGTCCCTGCGCGCCGCCGGACTCGAAGACGCGGCGCGGCAGGCGCAGACTCTCGCGCCGGTCGTCGCCTGGGCGCGCGACGTCGGCAACACGCCGGCCAACGACCTCGGGCCGGCGGATCTGGCGCGCTCGGCGCGAGCCCTGGCGCGGCGGGAAGGGGTGCGCCTGACTGTGTTCTCGAAGAGGCAGATCGAGCGCGAGAAGATGGCGGGGCTCCTCGCCGTCAATTCCGGCAGCGTTCGCCCGCCGGTGTTTCTCATCGGCGAATACAGGCCCGCGCGCCCGCGGGGGACCGCGGTCCTCGTCGGGAAAGGAATCACGTTCGATTCCGGCGGCATCTCGATCAAGCCGGCCGCTTCGATGGGAGAGATGAAGTACGACATGATGGGGGCGGCGACGGCGTTCGCGTGCGTGTTCGCCGCGAAGCGCTTGAAGCTTCCGGTGCGGGTCATCGCGATGGCGCCTGTCACCGAGAACCTGCCGAGCGGCTCCGCCTGCCGCCCGGGCGACATCCTCCGGATGCGCAACGGAAAGACCGTCGAGGTGGACAACACCGACGCGGAAGGGCGCCTCGTCCTCGCCGACGCCCTTTCGTACGCGGCGAAGTTCCGGCCGGACGTCCTGGTCGATTACGCCACCCTGACCGGCGCGGTCCTGATCGCGCTCGGCCACGAATGCGCGGGGCTCATGACGCCCGACGACGGCCTCGCCCGGGAATTCCAGGAGGCGGGGGAAGCGACGTGCGAGCGCGTGTGGCGCCTCCCCGTGTGGGCCGACTACCGGGAGAACCTGAAGTCCGAGTGGGCCGATATGAAGAATACCGGCGGTCGCACCGCGGGAACGGTCAACGCCGCCGTCTTTCTCAGGGAATTCGTCCCGCCGGGAGTCGCCTGGGCACACCTCGACATCGCGGGCGTCGCGCACCTGGAAAGCGAGCATGCCGGCTACGACGCGGGAGCGACCGGGTTCGGCGTCGCGCTGACGATGGAGTTCCTGCGGCGGCACTTTGGGAACCGTCGAGAGTCCAGGGTCTAGAGTCGAGAGTCAGAGCGAGGAGTCGGCGCCCGAAACCTCGGGCTTCTCTCGACTCTCGACCTCAATCGCCGGGCCGGCCCGCAGGGCCTTTCCGTTCACTGGGGGCGGGGAGAAGGAGGCTTCAGGACGGCGGCGGCCGGGATCGAGCGGGCGCCGTTCTTTCCGACCGCGCGCACGGCGAAGAAGTGGTTGTCCGTCGAGACTCCTTTCAGTACGTTCTCTCCCGCCGACGGGACGAACCCGTAAACGGACCAGCGCGGCTCGGTCGTCTCCCGCCAGAGGATCTCGAAGCCCTCTCGTTGCCCAGTCTTCCGCGGCCGACCACGCGAGCTTCGCGTCCGGGGTCACGCCCCCGGAGATCGCCACGTCCGACGGCGCGGCCGGCGCGAGCGCGAGCTGCCGCAGGGTCTCCGCGTTGGCTCGGGCAACGTTGCCGAGGAACTCGAAGTTCAGGAACTTGACGAGGTCTCCGTACTCCCGCCCGTTCTCCACGCGCGGGGTCTGGTGCTCGTGGTCGTAGTTCTCCAGCGGCTCGGTGAAGCGCACCGCGGGGAGACCCGCTTCTACGAACGGGCGGTGGTCGCCGCCGCGGCCGAGGCGGTCGAGGCGGAAGACCATGCGGACGGCGTCCCGCCCGGCCGCCTCCTCGACGGCGCGCGCCAGGTCGCGGGAAGGAGAATCGACGCCATCGGGCCCGCCGCCCGAAAAGACGCGCACGCGGTGCGGCGCGCCCTTCGCGAAATCCGCTCCGACGATGTCGTTGTTCAGGAATCCTCCGACCTGATACCCCTTCTCCTTCAGGTATTCCAGAAGCCGCTTGCCGCCGAGGAGCCCCTGCTCTTCCCCGGAGACCGTGGCGAAGAGGAGCGTCGCGCGATAGGTCCCCTTCGACAGCAGCCGCGCGCATTCGATCGAGACGGCCGTGCCCGAGGCGTCGTCGTCGGCGCCGGGAGCGTCGGCCTCCGGATCCATCACGGAAGAGGGCATCGAGTCGAAATGTCCCGAGACGAGGAAGACGGTCTTCGCGAGCTTCGGGTCGCTTCCGGGGAGAAACGCGAGCACGTTCTCCAGGCGGGCCGGCCTGTCCTTCGTGCGCGGAGCGGTCGCCTCGAAGCGATCCACGGTCACCGAGAGCTTCCCGCCGCTCGCCCGGGCGATCTCGGTCAGTCGCGCGACGATCCGGTCGCGCCCGCATCCGATACCGCGCTTGCGATCGTCCCAGGACGAGAGCGAATGGCGCGAGCCGCAGGCGACCAGCTCCTCGATCGTCGCGCGGAGCGCCTTCTCATCCACGGATCGGCGGGCGACGGCGCCGTCGAGCGGGGTCGAGCTCTTCGGCGCGGCCTTCCCGGCCGGCTCGCCTGGATCCTGCGCGGCGAGTGACGCGGCGGCGAGCCATGCCGGCTGCCGCGAGTTTGACTGCCGGGAATCGCTTTGCTACGTTCGCGCTCACATGCCGCTCCGTCAGTTTTCGATCGGTCCGGTCGGGGAAGAAGTTTATCCCCGCTTCGTCGAGGAGCTCGCCGAGCGCCTGGACGACCCGGCCCTCGACCGCAACCTCGTCGTGCGGGACACCCTCTCGCAGCTCTACCTCGGCCGCGCCTTCGACGAGAACGCCCAGACGGACCGGCGCCTCCCGGTCGCGATGAAGACGCTGCTCGCCTCCTTCGATCCGCGCAACGCGACCCTGGAGGCGGAGTATTACCGGGAGATCGACCTGGAGAAATGGGCGCGTGTCAAGCCGCTCCTCTGGTTCTGGCAGATGTTCGATCACTCGCCGGCGGGACGCAACGTGCGCCTGGGGACGCAGGTGCGGGCGATGCTCGCGCAGCGGGTCTTCAAGCGGTGCGGCCGGGGCGTCCGCATCTTCCACGAGGTGGAGTTCTCTTTCGGCTACAACCTCTCCGTGGGGGACGGCGTGACGATCCATAGGAACGTGCTGATCGACGACCGCGGCGAAGTGATCCTGGGGGATGAAGTCTCCATCTCCGACTACGCGAACATCTACTCGCATTCCCATGCGGTCGAGGACATCCATGACATCTCGCTCGGCAAGACCGTCATCGGCGACCGCGTCCGGATCACCTACCACGCCGTCGTCCTGTCCGGCGTCACGGTCGAGGCCGACGCGATGGTGGGCTCGATGGGAGTCGCTTCGAAGCACATCCCCGCCGGCGTCATCGCCGCCGGCATTCCCGCCAAGCCGATCGGCCAGAAGAAGACCCGCACGCCCGGCGGCTAGAGTTCGGGCTTCCCCCGGACCTCCCGCCTCCCTGAGATAATTCGCGCGAATGTTGCGGCGGCTGATGGTCAAGAACCTGGCGATCGTGGAAGACCTCGAGATGGAGCTCGAGCCGGGGCTGACGGTCATCACTGGCGAGACGGGGGCGGGCAAATCCATCCTCGTGGACGCGCTCTCGCTCCTGGCTGGCGGCCGGGGGTCGGTCGAGCTCGTCCGCAAGGGCGCCGAGAAGCTCTCCGTCAGCGGGGAATTCGAGCCGGACGCATCGGTCCGGCGGATCCTCTCGGAGGCGGGACTCCCGTCGGGAGAGACGCTCCTCCTGCGGCGCGAATTCACGCCCGACGGGAAGGGACGGGTCTTCATCGAGGACGAGCCGGCTTCGGTGCGGACCCTGTCGAAGTTCGGTGACCGGCTCGTCGCGATCCACGGCCAGAACTCCGAGCGGGAGCTCGTCGATCCCGAGGCCCCTCTCGAGCTGCTCGACGCCTTCGCCCGGCTGGAGAAAGAGGCGAACGCGACAGCCGATGCCGCGCGCGCCTGGAGCGCGGCGCGCGAAGCCCTCGAAGCGTTGCGAGCTTCGCGAAAGGACCGGGGGACGAGGCTCGAGATGATCGAGTACCAGATCCGCGAGATCGCCGAGGCGAACCCCGACGAGAAAGAAGAGGAGGACCTGCTCCGGGAGCGAGAACGACTCCTCCATGCGGACCGCATCCGGCTCGCGGGGGAGACGGCGCTGTCGGCGCTCTCGGAAGGCGAAGGGTCGGCGGCGGACCGGCTGGGGGAAGCGGCCCGGGCGTTCGCGGAGCTCGCGGCGATCGACGCGCGCGAGGAGGCGCATCGGGAGGAGGCGGAGGACTTGAAGCGCCGCATCGCGGATCTTGCCGCGGCCGCCCGCGACGCCGCCGGGCAGATCGAAAGCGATCCGGAGCGGTTGACCTCGATCGAATCGCGCCTGGAGAAGCTCGCGCGCTTGAAGCGGAAGTACGGCGCGACTCTCGCCGAGGTCCGCGCTCTCGCCGAGAGGCTCCGGCAGGAGCGCGACGAGCTTTCCCACATCGAGGACGCGCTCGAGCACCGGCAGAAGGAGGAGGAGGCGGCGCGCTCCCGGTATCGGGAGACGGCGCAGATTCTCTCCGCCCGGCGCCGGTCGGCGGCCGTCCGGTTCTCGCCGGCGGTTGAGAAAGAGCTTCAGGCGCTCGCGATGGAGAAGGCGCGGTTTCGCGTGGCGCTCGAGCCGGCGGCCGAGGAGACGCCGCGAGCGTCGGGGCTTGAGACGGCGTCCTTTCTCTTCGCGCCAAACCCGGGAGAGCCGGAGAAGCCGGTGGAGAAGATCGCCTCGGGCGGGGAGCTGTCCCGCCTCCAGCTCGCGATTCAGTCCGTGGCGGCGGGGCGCGCGAGCGGCGGCCGCACGCTCGTCTTCGACGAAGTGGATTCCGGCATCGGCGGACGGACGGCGGAGGTCGTCGGCAGGAAGCTCCGGGCGCTCGCCGGACGCGGGCAGGTCCTCTGCGTGACGCACGTACCGCAGATCGCCGCGGTCGCCGACCGGCACTTTCTCGCGGAGAAGACGCAACTGCGTGGAAGGACCGTCGCCGCCGTGAGGCTCCTCGAAGGGAAGGACCGCGTCGCGGAGATCGCCCGAATGCTGGCGGGAGAGCGGGTGCCGGAGACCGCGATCAAGCATGCGCGCGCTCTTCTGGAGGCGGGAAGGGATTGATCCATTGATTCATTCGTTCATCGGATCATTGCGGCGTTCGCCTGGACTCAATGGGTCAATGGGTCAATGAACCAATCTCGCTACTCCCGTTCCATCCTCTTCCCCGGAATCGGGGCAGCGGGGCAGCGGAGCATCGAGTCGTTTTCCATCGTGTTCGTCGGGGTGGGAGCGGTGGGAGCGGCGGCGGCGGAGTCGGCGGCGCGGGCGGGAGTCGGTCGGATCACGTTAGTGGATCGGGACGTCGTCGAGGAATCGAACCTCGCGCGGCAATTCCTCTTTGACGCGGAGGACGCGGCCGGAGTGGTGCCAAAGGCCGCCGCGGCGGCCGAGAGGCTGCTCGAGATCGCGCCGGGTCTCGACGTGCGGGGCCTCGTCGCGGACCTGGATCACCGCAACGCCCGCGAGGTTCTCGCCGGCCACGCTCTCGTCTTCGACGGGTCGGACAACTTCGAGACGCGCCTGCTCGTCTCCGACGCGGCGCGGTGCCTCGGGATTCCCTCTCTCTACGCGGCGTGCGTGGGAGAAGAGGGACTCGTCGCCGCGAGCCTCCCCGGCGCCCCCTGCCTCCGGTGTTACCTGGAGGCGATGCCGCCCGCGGGGTCAGGTCCGACATGCGACACGGTCGGCGTCGTTCCGACGCTGCCTTCCCTCGTCGCCGCGGCGGCGATGACGGAGGCATTGCGTCTGGCGGTCGGGATGGCGCCCTCGCGCGGACTCCTGTCGTTTCGGGTCTGGGAAGGGGGCCTCGTCTCACGCCGACTCTTCGAGAACGCCCGCCCGTCCGCGTCCTGCCCGGTCTGCGCGGAGCGGCGCTTCCCCGCCCTCGAGGGGGAGGGAGCCACGGAGATCGTGAAGCTCTGCGGGCGGGATTCCGTCCAGGTCGCGCCGGCGGGGAGGGAGCGTCCCGACTTCGAGGCGCTCGAGGAGCGGCTGGCGCGCGTCGCTCGCGTCCGACGGTCGGAGCAGCTCCTCTCGGCCGATCTCGAGGGCATCAGCCTTTCGATCTTTTCCGACGGCCGTTGCGTCGTTCGCGGCACGAGCGACCCGAACAGGGCGCGGGCGCTCTACGAGCGCTACGTGGGACGGTGATCCATGCGCCGCATCCCGATCGCTGCGCTGATCTCCTCCGCACAGGAAGTCACGAACTTGCGCTTGCTCCTGAGCCGCGGGGGTGTCGTGGCGGTCCCGACCGAGACCTTCTATGCGCTGGCGGGCGACCCGCTCGAGGAATCCGCCATCCGGCGCATCTTCGAGATCAAGAGGCGGAGGGAGGACAAGCCGCTGCCGGTGCTCTTTGCCCGGCGGACGGATCTCACCCGGCTCGGGGTGGATGCGCAGTCGCCGGCGCTCGACCCGTTTTTCTGGATCTGGCCCGCCCCGCTGACCGTCGTGGTCCCGATCCGCGCGCCGATCCCGGCCTCCCGCGGCCACTCCAGCATCGCCGTCCGTCTCCCGGCCTCCAGGAAGCTGCGCGATTTGCTGGCTCTCATCGGGCCGGTGACGGGGACGAGCCTCAATCGGTCGGGAGCGCCGCCGCTTGACTCCCCCGAGGCGGTCGAGGCGGAGTTCCGCCGGGACGTCGGGCTGCTCGTGGACGGCGGAACGACGCCGGGAGGCAAGCCCTCGACGCTCATCGACGCGACGCGCGAGCCGCCTGTCGTCCTGCGGGTCGGGGCGTATCCCTGGCCGGGCAGCAAGTGAGGCACGCGTGCTAGATTCGGCGCCTTCATGGCCGTGATCAAGGAGTACGGGGGGAAGAGGCCGCGCCTGGGCGAGAGGGTCTATCTCGCGGAGACCGCGGCGATCATCGGGGACGTGGTTCTCGGGGACGACGTGTCGGTCTGGTACAACACGGTTCTGAGGGGAGACTGCCACTCGATCCGCGTCGGCGCGCGCTCGAACGTGCAGGACAACTGCGCCATCCACGTCACGCAGGGCAAGTTCTCGACCGTCCTCGAAGAGGAGGTCACGCTCGGTCACGGCGCGATCGTGCACGGCGCGGTCGTCCGGGCGGGCGCGCTCATCGGAATCCGCGCGACCGTCCTCGACGGGGCCGAGATCGGCGAAAGCGCCTTCGTCGGAGCCGGCTCGCTCGTCACACCGCGCACCGTCGTGCCGGCACGGACGCTCTGGCTCGGATCGCCGGCGCGGCAGGTCCGGGCCCTCTCGCAGACCGAGGTCGAAGACCTGAAGCACTTCCACCTCCACTACCTCGAATACAAGATGGAGTACTTCCGCGTCGACGGGAAGTGGGCATAGCCCGATGGATCCATGACCACCCGGCCGAAACACGGGCGCCCTCCCGGCGATGACGGCAGTCTTGCGTTGCCCGGTCGTTGGGCTGTGCTGCACCTTGCCCCCGCGAGAGATTTTTTCGCGAGACGAGGAAGCCCGACGACGGCGATGCACGAGCATCGGCGAGGAGGGATGACGAAGTATTCGCGGAAAACAATCCGCGGGGCGGCCGGAGTCGGTCGTGGATCCTTCGGGCTACCGTGAGATACCAGGCGGTCAAGGGGACGCGGGATCTGCTGCCTCCGGAGAGTGAGAGGTTCGCGGACGCGGAAGCAATCGCCCGCCGCGTCTTCGGGTCGTACGCGTTCTCCGAGGTGCGCACGCCGTGCCTCGAGGCGACGGAGCTCTTCGCCCGCTCGGTCGGAGAGACGACCGACCTCGTCCACAAGGAGATGTACACGTTTCTCGACCGGAAGGGGCGATCGCTGACGCTCCGGCCCGAGAACACCGCCGGCGTCGTGCGGGCCGTCATCGAGAACGGCCTCGCGGCCGGGCCGATGCCGCTGCGCCTCTGGTACGCGGGCCCGCAGTTCCGATACGAACGGCCGCAGGCGGGGCGCTACCGGGAATTCCGGCAGATCGGCGCCGAGCTCCTCGGAGTCGCCGGGCCGGCGGCGGAAGTCGAGATCCTGACGATGCTCCGCGACTTTCTGGAGGCGCTCGGCTTCCGCTCGCTGACCTTCCTGATCAACTCGGTCGGAACGGCCGGATCGCGCGAAGACTTCGGGAAGGCGCTGCGCGATTATCTCCAGCCGCGCTCTTCCGGTTTTGGAGACGACGACCGCCGCAAGCTCGAGGAGAACCCGCTGCGCCTCTTCGATTCCAAGGACCGGGCGGTCCGCGCCGCGCTCGAAGGATCGCCCCGCCCGCTCGACTTTCTGGACGGCGAGTCCCGCCGCCACCATGACGAGGTGCGCCGCCTGCTCGCGGCGGCGCAGGTCCCGTTCCGCGACGAGCCTTCTCTCGTGCGGGGCCTCGATTACTACACGCGCACCGTCTTCGAAGTCGTCTCCGCGGACCTCGGAGCGCAGGACGCGATCCTCGGAGGGGGCCGCTACGACAACCTCGTTCATCTGCTGGGAGGCCCCGAGCTGCCCGCAATCGGGTTCGCGATCGGGGAGGACCGCCTGCTCCAGGCCGCGCCCCGGCCGGAGGGGACGCGCGGGCTTCTCGTTCTCCTCCCTCAGGGACCCGAGGAGCTCCACGACGCCCTTGCCCTCGCGAGCGAGCTGCGGGCGGGCGTTTCGTGCGCCGTGGAGGTGGACCTGCTCGCGCGGGGCTTCAAGAAGGGAATGGTCCGGTTGAGCGCTCTCTTCGAGGAATCTTCCGCGCGCGGCCTCGACCGGGAGAAGATCCTCGCCGTGTTCCTGGGAGCCCGGGAGAGAGAGGAGGGGACCGTGACGGTCAAGAGGCTCGCTTCGGGAGAACAACGGACTGTTCCGCGCGGCGAGATCGTCCGGTGGCTCGCGCCGATCTTCCATTCGCCGGCCGGGGGCCGGCCGTGAGCCTGGCGCGTCAGCCGGCGGGCACACTCGCGGCGGCCGATGCGGGGCGCCAGGTCCGCCTTCAGGGATGGGTCGGAAGGCGCCGCGACATGGGAGAGCTGGTCTTCCTGACGGTGCGTGACCGCAGCGGAATGGTCCAGGTCGTGTTCGACAGGGAGCGCTGCCCCTCGGAGGCCGTGGACGCGGCGGGACAGGCGCGCGGCGAGGACGTCGTCGAGATCGAGGGAGAGGTCGTCCCGCGAGCGCAGGGGCAACGAAGGACCGACATGGCGACCGGTGACATCGAGGTCATCGCCTCGCGGCTCGAGTTCCTCTCGCGCTCGGACACCCCCCCGTTTGTGGTCGAGGACCGCACGAACGCGACCGAGGAGCTGCGCCTCGAGTACCGGTATCTTGACCTGCGCCGCCCCTCGATGCAGAAGAACCTCATGCTCCGCGACGAGATCGCGTTCCGCGTGCGCCGGGTCCTTCACGAGCGGGGCTTCCTCGAGATCGAAACGCCGATGCTGACGCGCTCGACTCCCGAAGGGGCCCGGGACTTCCTCGTCCCCTCGCGCGTCCATCGCGGGCAGTTCTACGCGCTGCCGCAGTCGCCCCAGATCTTCAAGCAGCTCCTCATGATCTGCGGGGTTCGAGAAGTACTTCCAGATCGCTCGCTGCTTCCGCGACGAAGACCTGCGGGCGGACCGGCAGTTCGAGTTCACGCAGATCGATCTTGAGATGTCCTTCCCGACAGAAGAGGATGTCTTCGACGCCGTCGAGGCGTTTCTCGCCGAGGCGTTCGCGGCCGCGGCGATCTCCTGTCGAGCGCCCGTTCCGCCGTCTCACCTACCGCGAGGCGATGGAGCGCTACGGCACCGACCGCCCCGACCTGCGCTACGGCCTCCTCTCGAGGATCTCTCGGCGGCCTGCGCCGGGAGCGGATTCGCCCCGTTCGAGAAGGCGCTCTCGGGTGGCGGAGCGGTCCGCGGCGCGCCGGTCCCCGGCGGCGCGGCCCTCTCGCGCAAGCAGCTGGACGAGCTCACGGCGAAGCGCCCGGCAGCACGGCGCCGGCGGACTCCTCTGGGTCAAGCGGGGCGGCGACGCTCACCTCGCCCGCCGAAGCAAGCATCTGTCCGGCGGGCATGCTCGAAGCGATCCCCGCGGCGGCGAGAATCGACGACGGCGATCTTCTCCTGATCGTGGCGGACAAGCGCGATACGGTCTCCGCCGCCCTGGCCGCTCTGCGTGCCGCGCCTGCCCGCGAGCTGAAGCTTATCGACGATTCGAAGTACGTCTTCTGCTGGGTCACGGAATTTCCCCTTTTCGGCTTCGACGAAGCGGCGGGGCCTGGTTCCCGATGAACCACCCGTTCACCGCCCCGCGTGAGGAGGACCTGGCGCGCCTCGAATCCGATCCGGGCGGCGTCCGCGCCCCGCCTACGACGTCGTCGTCGAACGGGTGGGAGCTCGGCTCCGGCTCGATCCGCATCCATCGCGCCGACGTCCAGGAGCGCGTCTTCCGCCTGCTCGGGATCTCGCCGGAGGAAGGGCGCGACCGGTTCGGCTTCCTCCTCGACGCGCTGCGATACGGCGCGCCGCCCCACGGCGGGATCGCGCTCGGTCTCGACCGCATCTGCGCGCTCGCGGCGGGCACCGGCTCGATCCGCGACGTCATCGCGTTCCCGAAGACGACCTCCGGTCTCGACCTCATGATGAAGGCGCCGTCGGACGTGGGACCGGATCAGCTGAACGAGCTCGGCATCGAGCCGTCGCGAACGTCGGCTCGTGAAGGAGCCGCGCCGGATCGCGGTTGGCTCCGGAACGACCGAGAGCGTGGTCTGGATCGGGGCGGGCCTGCTCTCCGACGCCGGCCGGTATCTCGCTTCCCCCTCCGGACGGTTTCTGCTCGTCCGCTGCGCGGGCGCGCGGCAGCCGGCGGAGAGGATCCGCTTCGCGCTCGCGGGCCGGATCCTCGCCGACATCGAAATCGACGACCGCGAGAGCGAGAAGACACTGGCAGCGGTCGCCCGTATCGCCGATACGGCCCTGGCGGCGGGCGTGCGGCGCGACGACGCGCTCGTCGCCGTCGGGGGCGGAGTCGTCAGCGACGTGGCGGGATTCGCGGCCGCGATCCTCCTGCGCGGCATCGCGTGGAGCGCCGTCCCGACGACGACGGGAGCCATGGCAGACGCGGCGATCGGCGGGAAGACGGGCGTGGACCACGCCGCCGGAAAGAACCTGCTCGGCGCGTTCCATCCGCCCCGCGCGGTCCTGATCGATCCCGAGGCGGCCGCGACCCTTCCGGACCGGGACTTCCGCGCCGGGCTCGTCGAGGCGTTCAAGGCCGCATGGATCGCCGACGCCGCGCTCGCGGCGAGGGCGGAGGACACGATCGACGGGATCCTGCGGCGGGATCCGGCGCCGCTCGAGGATCTTCTGGCCGGCGCCGCCGGGATCAAGGCGGCGATCGTCTCGGAGGACCTGAAGGAGGGGGACCGGCGGCGGCTCCTGAACTTCGGCCACACTCTCGGCCACGCGTTCGAGGCCGCCGGCGGATACGGCGCTCTCCGGCACGGCGAAGCGGTGGCGTGGGGAATCGCGGCGGCGCTCGAGATCTCCCGCGAGCGCGCGAGCCTTCGCGAGGAGGAAGCCAGCAGCATCCGCCATGTCCTGACGCGACTCGGTCCCTTTCCCGAGCCGGTCCGCGATCCGAACGTTCTCGCGCCGTATCTCTCCCGCGACAAGAAGGGGAGCGCGCGAGGCATCGCGGGCGTCGTCCTCGAAGAGATCGGCCGGGCGCGGATCGACGAAGCGATCCCGATGGAGGAATGGCTGAAAGCCGCCGCGGGCGCCCGTTTGGACGAGGGGCGTCCGTCCGGGGACGGCGCGCTCGCGCCCGGCCCGGCGGTATAATCCGCGGGCAGTGACCGGGCGACCCGCGAGGCGTCGGATTCGCCTCTTCGTGCTCCTTTCGGGCGCTCTCGTGCTGGCTTCGCTGGTTCCGCTGCTCCTGTCCGGCGTCGTCCTCATCCGACGAAACCAGCGAACGCTCGAGACGCTGGAGGAGAAATACCTGACGCGGTCCTCCTCCGCGCTGGCGGACTACGTGTTCGCGTTCTACACGTCGGCGAGCGAGAGGTTGAAGAGCGCGTCCGCGTCCCTGTGGCTCGCCGGCCAGCTCACCGGCAAGGACCCGTTCACGTCCGAGGATGGTCCGCGCATCCTCGGATCGTTTCTGAGCGGGAAGACCCCCCTGGTCGCGCTGCGCGGCTTCAACGCCAGCGGCGCGGGACGGTTCGTCGGCCCCGAGATGCGCTCTCCGGAGACCGACTACGAGTTTCGCAAGGGGTTCGAATCGGCGCGCGACGGCGTGATGTACCAGGGGAAGCCGTTCTTCATGGCGGAGCTCGGGCCCGTCGCCGTGATCGCGATTCCGGTCCTCGACGAGAGCCGCGCCCGCTCCGGCGTGGTCGAGGCGCTCGTCTCCTGGGGGGCGATCAACAGCAAGTTCCGGGACCAGGCGCACCAGGGAGTCGACGTCAGCCTCGTGGACCGCGAAGGGGACGTGATCTTTCCCCTCCTGCCGCATCCCCAGCAGCGGCGTGGCTCTCTGCTCGTCTCGGACTTCATGCGATTTCCGGCGCCGTGGACCCGATCGGAGATGACGCCGAAAGGCCCCGTCCTCGCCTCGATCGCGCCCGTCCGGCAGCCGGACTGGGGCGTGCTGGTCGAGCGGGACCGCAAGCTGGCCTTCGCCTCGGTGGACCTGATGGTGCGAGACACCGTGATCTGGAGCGCGGTGGCCCTCGCGGCGGCGCTCCTGCTCGGTCTCCTCTTCGCGCGGAGGCTCTCCGCGCCGATCGCGCGCCTCGCGGAATCCACGCACGCGATCAGCGAAGGACAGTATGGAGCGACGGTCGAGGTCGGAGGCACGGCCGAGATCGCGGACCTCTCGGAGAGCTTCAACCGCATGAGCGCCTCGATCCGGACCGCCTTCGATCAGGTACAGCGCGCCGCCCGGGAGAACCGGGAGCTGTTCCTCGCTTCGGTCCGCGCGCTCGCGGAAGCGATCGACGCCAAGGACCCGTACACGCGGGGGCACTCGGAGCGGGTGGCGGCCTACGCGGCGGCGATCGCCGCGGAGATGGATCTGCCGGCCCCGGAGGTCGAGCGCATCCGGCTCTCGGCGCTCCTCCATGACGTGGGGAAGATCGGCGTGGATGACCGCATCATCCGGAAGCCCACGGCCCTGACGGAAGAAGAGTTCCAGATCATGAAGACGCACCCGATCAAGGGGGCCGCCATCATGTCGGCCATTCCGCAGCTCGCCGACGTCATTCCCGGCATGAGATACCACCATGAGAAATTCAGCGGCGGCGGGTATCCGGAGGGGATCGCGGGCGAGGAGATTCCGCTGCAGGCGCGGATCGTGACGGTCGCGGACACGTTCGACGCCATGACGACGACGCGCCCGTACCAGAAGGCGATGGAGACCGACTACGTGGTCGAGCGGATCCGGCAGTACGCCGGCGCGCGCTACGACCCGGTGGTCGTGGACGCGTTCGTGCGGGCCTACGAGAAGGGGGACCTGGTGCCGATTCCCGTGCGTCTGGCAATCGAGGAGCCGGTCGAGCCGCAGCTGGCGGAGGCGCTGTGAGAACGGCCCGCGCCGCCGCGCTCCTGTTCTGCGCGCTTCCCTTCGTTCCGGGGTGCTCCTCCGGGGGGGCAAAGAGCCAGACGTCGGCGGAGGTGCTCCTAAACGAGAGAATGGCCGCCGTCCTCCTCCGGGAGGGGCGCGCGCACGAGGCGGAGGTGGCCTATCGGGACGTCCTCAAGTCGGACCCGAAGAATCCCGAGCTTCATGACGGGCTCGGGGTGTCTCTGCTCATCCAGGGGCAGGTTCGCCAGGCTCTCGAGTCGTTCGACCGCGCCGTGAAGCTCGATTCGGAGAGGGGCCTGTTTCGAATTCATCGCGGCATGGCCCGCGCCCAGGCGGGCCGCTACGGGGAGGCCGAGGAGGACTTCCACCTGGCGGACGCTTCTCCCTCCGCCGAGGACAAATTGGACGTCGCCATCAACCGCGGGCGGATGCGCCAGCGGATGGGAGACTACGCGGGAGCGGAAGTGGAATTCACGAAGGCCATTACGCTCGATTCGAAATCGTTCGATGCGCTGCTGGGCCGCGGAGTCGCCCGCGAGTCCCGCAAGGAATTCGCGGCGGCGGCGGAAGATTACCTGGAGGCCGTGCGCCTGCAGCCGAAGAGTCCCGAGGCGAATCTTCGCGTCGGCCTGGTGCTCGTCACGATGAAGAAGACGGCCCTGGGCCGCCGCTATCTCGAGCGGACGGTGGAGCTCGATCCGGCGGGCGAGACCGGCGCGAAGGCCCGGCAGCTCCTGGAAGCGACGCCGGCGTCTTGAGCGGCCGGTCGTCCCGGCCGTAAGGGAACGAACCGGTTTCCCGCGAGGGACATCGCCCAATCCGGAATAATGCGGCTGCCATGAGCGACAAGACGCCCGAGAACCGAAGGTCCGGCTTCTTCGCGAAGGTCAGGCGTGGGTTGTTCATGACCCACACCGAGATCCTCGAGAAGCTCGGGACGGCTGTGAAGAAGGGTCTCGGCTTCGACGAATCGGTCCTCGAGTCGCTCGAGGAGGCGCTCATCGAGGCGGACGTCGGAGCGGAGACGGCCGGCGTGCTGGCGGACGCGGTTCGAACGCGCTCGGGCGCAGCCGAGCGTACGGATCTCGAAGGCCTGCGCGGCCTGTTGACCGAGGAGATCGAGCGCCTGATCGCGTCGGCGCCCAGGCCCGCCGGCGCCCCCGAGGCGCCGCTTGAGGTTGTCTTCCTGGTGGGCGTCAACGGCTCGGGAAAGACGACGACCACGGCCAAGCTCGCCGCGCGCCGCCTCGAGGAAGGGCGTTCGGTCCTCCTGGCGGCGGCGGACACGTTTCGCGCGGGCGCGATTGAACAGCTCGCGATCTGGGCCGATCGCTTGAAGATTCCCGTTATACGCCACCGGGAAGGCGCCGACCCCTCGGCGGTCCTCTTCGACGCGATCGCGGCCGCGAAGGCGCGCGGAATCCGGACGCTCCTCGTGGACACCGCCGGCCGCCTCCACACGAAGCAGAATTTGATGGAGGAGCTCGCGAAGATGCGCCGGATCGCCGCCCGCGAGGTCCCCGGAGCGCCGCACCAGACTCTCCTCGTCCTGGACGCGACGACGGGCTCCAACGGCCTCGCGCAGGCCCGGCGGTTCGTGGAGGCCGCCGGCGCGACCGGCGTCGTCCTCACGAAGCTCGACGGCAGCGCGAAGGGGGGGGTCGTTCTGGCGATCTACCGCGAGCTCAAGCTGCCCGTGCTCTTCGTGGGTGTCGGGGAAGGGATGGACGACCTCATCCCGTTCGATCCCTCCGACTACGCGCGCGCGCTCCTGGGCGGTGACGAGATGCTTGAACGCGCATGACTCGCCGAAATCCTCCGATAGACATGAAGTGGATGGCCCGCGCCCTGGCGCTCGCCGAGCGCGGGCGCCTCACGGTCTCGCCCAACCCGATGGTGGGCGCGTTGGTCGTCTGCGACGGAAGCGTTGTGGGAACGGGGTTTCACGAGAGCGCCGGGGGGCCGCACGCGGAGGTCGTCGCGCTTGCGCAGGCAGGAGAACGGGCGGGGGGAGCGGATCTCTACGTGACCCTCGAGCCGTGCGCGCACCAGGGGCGGACACCGCCCTGTACCGATGCGATTCTCGCGGCGGGGATCCGGCGCGTCGTCGCGGCGACGGGCGACCCGAACCCGCTCGTGGCCGGGCGCGGATTCTCAGTCCTCCGCCGTGCGGGCGTCCGGGTCCTCCCGGCGACTCCGGAGCATCGCCGTCGAGCCGAGCGTCAGAACGAGAAGTTCCTCGTCTGGATCGAGCGCAAGCGCCCCTTCGTCCTGGCAAAGTGGGCCGGCACGCTCGACGGGAAGATCGCGACGGCGGGGGGGAAGAGCCGCTGGATCACCGGCGCGGAGGCTCGGCGGCGCGCCCTCCTCTTTCGCGAGGAGCTCGATGCCGTCCTCGTCGGAGCCGGAACGGTCCTGGCCGACGATCCCCGCCTGACGCGCCGTCTCGGAGAGAACCGGATCACGCCGCACCGGCGAATCGTCCTGGACGGCCGTCTTCGCGTGCCGGAGCGCGCGCGTCTCTTTCGCGAGCCCGAGGGCGTGATCATCGTGACCGCGCGACCGCCAGAGAGCCCGGCGGTCCGCCGGCTCGTCTCGCGAGGCGTGACGGTATGGACCCTCCCCGGCCGACGCGCCGGGCACGTGAGCATTCCGGCACTGCTCGGCAAGCTCGCCCGCGAGGGGATCGCGAGCCTCCTGGTGGAGGGTGGGTCGGCGACGCTCTGGGAGTTCTTTAAGGCCCGGCGCGTGGACCGCGTGGCGGCTTTTCTCGCACCGCGCATCCTCGGAGGCGATCGGGCTCCCGGCGGCGTCGGCGGTGCCGGGTTTAGCCTGCCGGCCACGCCGCGCCTCGACGATGTTGAGATCGAGCGTCTCGGCGAGGACATCCTGGTGACAGGGAGAATTCCGGAGCGTGCGGCAAGGTCCAGGGTCCAAAGTCCAAAGTAGAGTGATGTTGGAAATGTGTCCCGGCAATCCAGGCTTCATAAGGGCTACCTTGGACCTTGGACATTGGACCTTGGACTGACTCACGTGTTCACCGGGATCGTCGCGGGTCTGGGGAGGGTCGTCTCGCTCGAGAGACGTCGGGGCGGCGCTCGTCTGACGGTCGCGCCGCCGGCGGGCTTCGGCCAATTCGCGGCGGGGGAGAGCGTCTGCGTGTCGGGTGTCTGCCTGACGGCGATTCGAAAGGGAAAAACCTTCGCCGCGGACCTCTCGGGTGAGACGTTGCGCCGTTCGACTCTCGGCGGCCTCGACGCCGGCGCCGCCGTCAACCTCGAGCGGGCCCTCTCCTGGGGAGACCGGCTTTCCGGACACTTCGTGCTCGGCCACGTCGACGGCGTGTCCCGGCTTCTCTCGGCGGTTTCAGCGCGGAATTCCTGGACGTATCGTTTCTCGGTTCCCGCCGGACTCTCCCGGTTCGTCGTCGAAAAAGGCTCCGTCGCGCTGGACGGCGTCAGCCTGACCGTCGCGTCGCGGCGGGGCCGCGGATTCGATGTGGCCGTCATCCCGCAGACCCGAAGGGTTACAACGCTCGGCGGCGCGCGCGCGGGGACGCGATTCAATTTCGAGGTGGACGTCTTCGCGCGCTACGGCGCGCCAGGCTGGCGGCGGCGCGTTCCGCGTCCGAGGAAGACCTCGTGATCGTCTATGAGAAATCGGCATCGCCGATCGTCCGAACGGGTGAGTTCGAGGTGGCTTCGCGCCGCGTCGCGGCGCGGGCGTTCCCCTACGCCGGAGAGGTCGGAGCTTCCCGATTTCGCTTCGATCCGGTGGAGCGCCGCTTCCTTCACCGTGCGGAAGAAGGGATCGTGCAGGCGGGACCCGATCAGGCGGATGCCTGGCGGACGGCGCTTCTGCGAGGGCCCTCCGGTCCGGTTCTGGTCGGCCCCTGCTCCGCCGGCGAGGAGGTTGAGGGCGTTTACCGGGCCGCCGCCGAGGGCGCGCGCTCGTCCGGGCGGGCCGTCTACCTGCTCGATCCGGAACCCTCCGGGTTGCCCGAAGAATCGGGCTCCATGTTCACCGCTCTCTTCGTCCGGCTTCCGGGTCTCGAGACCTCGAGCGAAGGCTTCGAGGCGGCCCTGGCGAGCGGAATCCGGTCGGGTTGGATCTTCCCTTTCGTTCCGGGATGGACCACGCGGCGCGACCTCCTGGAGGACCTCGTCTCGCGGGCCGCGTCGGCGGGTGCACGATTCCTTTCGCCGCTGCCGCTCGCCGAGGACGGTCAGAACCGGCGCCTGGCCGTGGAAGCCGCGAGCGCCGCGGCGCCCATGGTCTCAGAAGAAATCTTCGAACGCGTCCATCACGGAGGTTCCCCGCGGGAGATGCGGGAAGCCCGGGATCTCCTTCGGGCGGCCTGCGCGCGCAACGGGCTGGACCTTCTTCCGTCGCGTCCCCTCGGGCTCCATGAGCCGGCGGCCAACGCGGCGGCTGCGGCGCGCCTCGAGGAGAAGGCACAGGAATCCCTCGAGAACGAGCATCGCGCGGCTCTCCTCCACGCGGCGGCGCGATGGATCGAGGAGTCGGGACGCGATCTGGCGGCGGTCGCCCGCGAAGGCAATCTCCCCAAGGTCTTCCCCTTCGGCGCGGATCTCGCCCGCGAGGCCGAGGAAGCCTTGCTCGACGGCGCGCGATGAACCTCCTGCAACAGGAGACCCCGGCGGATCACCCGATCACCCGATCGCCCGATCACCCGACTCCTTCGGGTCTCTACGTCCATCTCCCGTACTGCCGGTCTCGCTGCGGCTACTGCGCGTTCGTCGTCTCGACCGACGAGTCCTCCGCGGGGGCGTATCGCGAGGCCCTGGCGCGCGAGATGACGCTCCTCGCGGAAGAGGCGCGCGGCGCGCGATTCGATTCCGTGTACCTGGGAGGCGGGACGCCCTCGTTGACTCCGGCGGCGGACCTCGTGGCTCTGCTCGAAGGGATCCGGCAACGCTTCGACGTTCTCTCCGCGGCCGAGGTCACGCTCGAAGCGAATCCGGAGGACGTCACCGCGGACCTGGCGCGCGCCTGGGCCGCCGCGGGGATTACGCGCGTCTCTGTCGGCGTGCAGTCGTTCGAGGATCGCGAGCTCTCGGCCGTCGGACGGCGTCATGACTCCGCTCGCGCCCGGCGCGCGCTCGAGACGCTCGGGCTGGCCGGGTTCGCGCTGTCGGGCGATCTCATTCTGGGCCTTCCCGAGCAGACGCGGGAGACGTTCCGGTCGAGCCTGGCGCGCCTCTGCGATTCGGGCGTCGGCCATGTTTCCGTGTACCTGCTGGAGGCCGAGAAGACGAAGACGATGCAGGAGAATCGGCGGAACCATCCCTCGCGCTACCTCTCCGACGATGCGCAGGCCGACGCGTGGCTGGAGATCGGGGAGATGCTCGCGGGCGCGGGATTCGCGCACTACGAGATCTCCAACTGGGCGCGGCCGGAGCAGGAGAGCCGGCACAACGTCAAGTACTGGAGGAGGACTCCGACCCTCGGCCTGGGAGTCTCCGCCCACGAGTTCTGGAGCGGCCGCCGCCGGGCCAACGTGTCCTCCCTGCCGCGCTACATCGAAGAGATGCTCGCCGGCCGGCGGCCGGTCGCCGCCGACACTCCCATCGGGCAAGACGAGGCCGCGCAAGAAGGGATCGTGCTCGGCCTTCGCCTCTCCGAAGGAGTCCCCGCGGAGGCGCTCGAACGGCACGTCCAGGTGTCGCGCGACGCGACGCTCCCGCAGGACTACCGGTCCTGGAAGGAAGCGCGCGTGCTCCTCGAGGAGGTCCCCGGACGGATTCGCTTTTCGGAGCGGGGATTCCTGCTGTCGAATGAAGTCCTCTGCAGGTTTGTTTGACCAGGAGACCGCGCAAGAGCCCGTAAAGGAGGAGAACAGTGAAATCGCGATCGCTCAAATCAGCGGGCCTCGCCCTCGTCGCGCTCGCGGCGGGGACCTGCCTCGGCGGCCGTCTCGAGGCCCAGGCGTTCGGATCGGCCCACTGGAAGACCAAGTCCGAGATCGGAGGGGAGGCGAAGGAAGCCATGGCGTCCGAATCCGAAGTCTGGATGAAAGGCAAGAGCCTTCGGATCGTGACGACGGCGATGGGAATGAAGACGAATGTCGTCAAGTCGGGCGACTTCATGTACCAGTGGCAGGACGGGCAGACGACCGGGATCAAGATGCCGACGAGCGGGCGGCGGCCGGGCAACCCCACGGGCGACTACGTCAACCGGATCGAAGAGGTGCGCGCCAAAGGGAAGAAGTTCGGATCGGAAACCCTCGCCGGACACCCTTGCGACATCTACGAATTCACGGAAACGTCCGAACAGGGACGGACGACGACGCAGAAATACTGGCTGGCGAAGGACTTGAAGAATTTTCCGGTCAAGCTCGTATCGGATCTGGGAGAGGCGAAGATGACGACGATCAACAGCGGCATCGAGCTCGGCGTCTCCGTGCCCGACTCGATGGTCACGCCGCCCGCCAATGTCACCTTCCGCGACATGTCCGAGATGATGAGACACAGGGCGCCGAAGAAGTAAGCCGAGAGTCGAGAGTCGAGAGACAGAAAAGCCCGGCTTGCGCCGGGCTCTTTTTTCGAGTCCCGAGTCCCGAGTCCCGGCTCCTCGCCCTATATGAAGAGCGGAGCGAGAACGAGGGTGATCGTCGCGAGCAACTTGATGAGAACGTGGAGAGAGGGCCCGGCCGTGTCCTTGAACGGATCGCCGACGGTGTCGCCCACGACGGCGGCCTTGTGCGTCGGAGATCCCTTGCCGCCGTATTGCCCCATCTCGATGAACTTCTTGGCGTTGTCCCAGGCGCCGCCCGCGTTGTTCAGGAAGGTCGCGACCACGATTCCGGCGATCGTTCCGACCATGAGCAGCGCGGCCACGGCCTCGGCGCCGACTCCGAAGAGCTTGAACACGAGGCCGACGGCGATGGGCGTGCCGACCGCCACGAGACCGGGCGCGATCATCTGCCGGAGCGCCCCGCGCGTGACGATGTCCACCGTGCGGCCGTAGTCGGGCTTCTCCGTCCCTTGCATGATGCCCGGATGCTCCTTGAACTGGGCGCGCACATCCTGGATGACGACCACGGCGGCCTTCCCCACGGCCCTGATCGCAAGGCCGGAGAAGAAGAAGACGAGCATGGCGCCGAGCAGTCCTCCCAGGAAAACTTCGGGTTTGGCCAGGTTGACCGATTCCAGCGCGGCGCCGTAGTTCTTCAATTCGTCCAGGTACGCGGAGAAGAGAAGGAATGCCGCCAGCGCCGCCGAGCCGATGGCGTACCCCTTGGTCAGCGCCTTGGTCGTGTTGCCGACGGCGTCCAGTCGGTCGGTCTTCTTGCGGATCTCCTCGGGCTGGCGCGACATCTCGACGATGCCGCCCGCATTGTCCGTGATCGGGCCGAAGGTGTCCATCGCCAGGATGTAGGCCGCGGTGCCGAGCATCCCCATCGTCGCCACGGCCGTGCCGAAGAGGCCGCCGCCGGGGAGCGCCCAGACGCCGATCTTGTAGGAAGCGAGGATGGCGATCGAGATCGCGATGACCGGCATCAGCGTGCACTCGAAGCCGACCGCGATGCCGGTGATGATGTTCGTCGCCGGCCCCGTCTGGGAGGCCTCGGCGATCGAGCGGACCGGGCGGTACCGGTACTCGGTGTAGTACTGCGTGATGTAGACGAAGGCGACCGAGGTCAGGACGCCGATGACTCCGCAGAGGAAGTACTTCCACCACGCTTCGGGGTGCGATTCGTTGGCGAGCAGCCATCGCGTGGCCAGGAAGAACCCGCCGATGGCGAGCGTCGCCGCGATGTAGTAGCCGCGGTTCAGGGCCTGCATGGGATCCTGGTCCTCGCGGGTCTTGACCATCAGGATGCCGACGATCGCGGCGACCAGTCCGAAGGCGCGGGCGACGAGGGGAAAAGCATCACGCCCACGATGCCGGCCGAGAAGCCCATCCCCTTGTCTCCGAGCGAGGCTGCGAGCGTGGCCCCGAGGATCATCGCGCCGATGTTCTCGGCGGCCGTCGATTCGAAGAGGTCGGCGCCGCGGCCGGCGCAGTCCCCGACGTTGTCTCCGACGAGATCGGCGATGACGGCCGGGTTGCGCGGGTCGTCCTCCGGGATCCCGGCCTCGACCTTGCCCACGAGGTCCGCGCCGACGTCGGCCGCCTTCGTGTAGATGCCGCCCCCCAGCTGCGCGAACAGGGCGACGAAGGAGGCGCCGAAGCCGTAGCCGACGATGAGAAGGGGGATCCGCTCGGGAGAAATGTCGGTGAAGTGCCGCACGAGCCAGTAGAGACCGCCCACGCCGAAGAGCGACATGGAGACGACGAGGAGCCCCGACACGGCGCCCCCGCGGAGTGCGATGCGGAGCGCGTCGTTCAGGGACGTCCGGGCCGCGGACGCCGTCCGGATGTTCGAGCGGATCGAGATCCACATCCCGACATAGCCGGCGAAGACCGAGCAGCTCGCTCCGAGAACGAAGGAGAGCGTCGTCCAGAAGGCGAGCCGAAGTGCGGTCGGCACCGGGTCGAAGCTCTGGTGTGAACGGACGAACCCGTAGAGGAGGAAGATCAGGACGGCCAGCAGTATCGCCAGCATCGCGATCGTGCCGTTCTGGCGCCGGAGAAAGGCCTCCGCCCCCTCCTTGATGGCGTTGGAGATCTCCTGCATGGCCGCGGTGCCCGTGTCCTTCTTCAGGACCCAGCGCGCGAGCCACCAGGCGACGAACAGCGAGCCGATGGAGAAGATCAGGACGAGGGGCAGGGCACTGTCGTACGACATGAAAACTCCTCCCGTTTGCTCGGATTAGGGCGGGGAGAGTATCAAGAATTTGTGATTTTCGATTGGTGATTTGTGATTAAGTCCGGAAAACGGTCTTTCGCCCAATCACAAATCACAAATTACAAATCACGAGTCCTTACTGGATGGGGACCGTCTCGAGGACGATTCCGAGGTTCTTCGCTCCGGAGTTGCGGACGATGTCCATGACCTTGATGACTTCGCCGTAGTTGGAGGCGTCGTCTCCGGAGAAGAAGACCGTCTTGTCCCTGCGGTTCTTCAGGATGTCGCCCAGTTGCTGGGCGAGCTGCGGGGCGGTGACCTGCTGCTTGTTCAGAAAGATCTGATTCTGCGGTGTCAGCGAGACGATGACCTGGTCGACCAGCGACTGCGGCTGGTCCACCGTGGCCTTGGGCGGGACCTTGACGTCGTAGCCCATCTGCAGGAGAGGCGTGATGACCATGAAGATGATCAGCAGCACGAGGACGATGTCCACGAGCGGCGTGATGTTGATGTCGCTCTTGTAGTCGCCGGATCCGCCGCCGGGAACCATTCTCGTTGACTCCTGTGATCCCAGTCGGGCCGTCAGCTCTTCGCCGAGCCCTTCTGCTTCTTGTCCGCGATCAGGCCGACGTTCTGAAAGCCCGCGTCCTTGGCCATCTTCATGACTTCCTTCACGTCGCCGTACTTCAACCGCTGGTCCGCCTTGACGATGATCTCCGCGTTGGGAGAGCGCTGGTAGAGCTCGTCCAGGCGCTTCTGGACGTCTTCCTTGGAGAGCTTGTCGGCCTCGAAGTAGTATGCCGCCGGAGTCGCCCAGCCCACCGTCAGGAGCTTCTGGCTGGCGTTCTCCGGCTTCTTGTCGGGGTTGTCGGTGGTCGGGAGCTGCACCGCGATCCCCTTCTGGAGGAGCGGTGTCACGACCATGAAGATGATGAGGAGCACCAGGCACACATCCACGAGGGGCGTGACGTTGATGTCGCTCTGGAGCTTGTCCCGGCCGCCCCCGCCTCCCATCGACATGGTCTGGTCCTCCTCCGACGCCTAGGAAGCCCGGGCGCCGATCTTGATGCCGGCTCCGCGCCGCTTGATGAAGTAATCGAGAAGGGTCGAGGCCGAGTTGGACATCTCGACCTGGAAACGCTCGATCTTGTTCATGAAGATGTTGAAGAGCCACACCGCCGGGATCGCGACGAAGAGGCCGAGGGCCGTCGTGATCAGGGCTTCCGCGATGCCCGTCGAAACGGCCGCGATGCCGCCCGAGCCGGTGAGCGCCATGCCGCGGAAGGCGTTGATGATCCCGATGACCGTTCCGAAGAGGCCGATGAAGGGGGCGGTCGTTCCGATCGTCGCGAGCCCCGAGAGCCCCTTCTTCATGTCCGCTGTCGTGATGAGCGCCTCCCGCTCGATCGCCCTTTCGGCGGCTTCGATGGGATCGTGCCCGGGAACGTCCACGTTGCCTGTCGTCAGGTCGTGCGTGAACTCGTAGAGGCCCGCCGAGACGACGCGCGCCAGATGACTGTTCTTGAATTTCTTGGAGGAGTCGATCGCCTCCTGGAGCTGGTCCTTTTTCAGGTAACCCGTCACGAGCGTCGCGAAGGCGAGCGACTGCTTCTTCGCCTTGCCGTAGTAGATGAACCGCTCGACCGCCACCGTCAGGGAGTAGATGGACATCAAGATCAGCAGGACGCACACGCCCTTGGCGAGAGGCGTCATCGTGTTCCAGAGGTCGATAGGGTTAAAACTCATGAAGCGCTCCTTCTCCTTTTTCTCATGCTCTCCGCTCCGGCCGCCAAGTCTAGTGCAAGTTGAACGTCACGGTCACGGTCAGGTAGACGCGCACGGCCCGCCCGTTCAACGTGGCGGGTTTGTACCTCCACTGCTGCACGGCCCGGACCGCCGAGGCATCGAGGAGCGGATTGACCGATTTCAGGACCTTGACGTCCTCGACGGCTCCCGAGGCGGTGATGATGGCCTCAAGAATGACGACTCCTTCCATGCGGGCCTTACGGGCCGCCTCGGGGTAGCTGGGCTCGACGCGGTTGGTCAGGACCGGCGCCTTGACTTCGCCTCCGACCCGCAGCGGCTCTCCCTCGCCGGTGCCCGGGCCGGTGCCCCCGACCACTCCTCCCAGCACGCCTCCGGGAACGCCCCCTTCGACGCCCCCTTCCACGCCCCCCTCGACTCCGGACGGGGCCTCCGGCTCGGGAGCCGCGAGCGGCTTGGGGACGTTCTCGGGAATGATCGTCGGAGCGACCATCTCCATGGGTCTGACGGGGACCTGCTTCTGGACTTCCGGCGCCTTGGGCTGGGCCTTGGCCGGAGCCGCGGGCGGCGGCGGCGGGGGGGGCGGCGGTGCCGCCGCGTAGAACGTGACCGGGATCGGCGGCTCGGGCACGTCCTCCACGAACCAGACGGAGGCGCCGAGCGCGATGCCGATCACGAGGCCGTGAATGGCGATCGAGACGGGCAGAGTCGTCGCCTTCCGCGAGTCTCCCTTGCGGCGCGAGGATTCGATCAGGTCGTCTTCGAACATGCTCTGTCCTCCCGACCCCTTACGACACCGCCCCTACTTGGCCGGTTCCGCGGTCGGAGTCGTGGCAAGACTCTTCTTACGCAAGTCGAGTGCCTGCTGCCGATACTTGTCCGCTTCCGCGACGTATTCCTGCTTCTTCGCATCGTCCGGTTCGATCTTAGCCTTTTCCCGGTAGAGCAGGTTCATGTAGGTCAACGCGTCGAAGTTCTCCGGCTTGATCTTGAGCGCCATCTGCAACGCGTCCATGCCGTCGCCGATGATCTTCGCGCGGACGTCCGGGGGGATATCCGGGTAGTGGTACGAGCGGTCCCACGCCTGGACGCCGACCATGACGTACGGCTCGGGATTCTGCGGCTCGAGGGCCGCCCGCTTCTTCTCCCACTCGAGTCCGCTCTGGAAGTCCCCCTTCTTGAAATACATGGCCGCGAGGGAGGTCATTGCCTTCACATCGTTGGGGTTACTCTTCAGGAGGTCCTGGTAGAACCCGATCGCGTCGTCGTAGCGGTCGAGCGCGAGGTACATCGACACGAGGTACTCCCGGACCTTCTTGTCGTTGGGGTACGCCGCGAGGTAGCTCTGCAGCCGCTTGATGGCGTTGCCGGCGAACTCCAGGTCCTTCGGGTGCTTGGAGCCCGGCTGGTACAAGGCCATGTAAGTCTCGCCGATGAACTTGTCGAGCCGCTTCTCGCCGGGATCCAGGCGCTGCGCCTCGAGGTAATTGGCAAGGGCCGCCTGGTACTGCGTGGCCTTGAAGAACTCGTTGCCCTTCTTGATCTCCTGCCGCGCCTTGATCTTGTTGCAGCCCGAGAGACTCGCCGCCAGCAGGACCAAGGCCGCCACGGCCACGCGCGGACTCCGCATTCTTCTGAAGCTCCTTTTCGTTTTGCCGACCGGGGGCCGCCCCGAAGTCCGGAATTCTGTTGAATTCTCGCCGACAAAGCAACAGTGTTTTTTGAGACAGGGCGCTCGGCGCCCCTTCCCCGCGCGAGGGGTCGCTAGGGCGGGTGGAATAATTCGTCGGGCGGAAGGCTTGCCTGCGTGAAGGAGGATCCCTTGAAGAGACTCGGACTTCCCGTCGCGGTTCTGCTCGTGGCCACGACTCTGACGGCTCAGAAGCCGCCGGCGCCGGACCAGAAGCCGTTCCCTCCCGTCACCGAAAAGGTCGAAGTCTCGGTGACGAACGTCGACGTCGTCGTCACCGACTCGAAGGGAAACCGCATTGCCGGCCTGACGCGCGACGACTTCGAGGTCTTCCAGGACGGCCTCCCCCAGAAGATCTCGAATTTCTACGCGGTGTCGGGCGGGAAGGTGCTCCTGGACGACGGCAAGGTCGTCGAGCTCGACTCGCCGGAGGCCAAGGTGGAGATCCCCGCCGAGCTGAAAGCGCGGTACCTCCTCTTCATCGACAACCTGAACATCCAGCCGCAGAACCGCAACCGGATGTTCAAGAGCCTCGAAGAGTTCGTGCGCCAGACGATCGGGTCGCACGCCGAGGGGATGGTCGTGTCCTACAATCGATCGTTGAAGACTCGCCGCAAGTTCACGTCGGAGCCGAGCGAGATCATCGCGACGCTCGACGAGATCGAGCGCGAGACGGGCGGCGGCACGACGCTCGCCGGCGAGCGGCGCGACGCCCTGCACCAGATCGACGAGGCGCAGTCGTCCGACCAGGCGATGGCGGTCGCCAGGACCTATGCCCGGTCGCTGCGCAACGACCTGGAATTCACGGTGGACGCCCTGAAGAACACGATGAACAGCCTCGCGGGCATCGACGGGCGCAAGGTCCTCGTCTACGTCTCCGAGGGCCTCCCGGCGACTCCGGGGGCCGAGCTCTACGACATGATCCAGAAAAAATACGCGGATCAGGCGGGCGGCTCGACGCTCGAGCAGTTCGAATTCGACATGAACTCCAAGTACGCGGGGATCGTCCGGGCCGCCAACGCGAACGGCATCACGATCTGGCCGCTCGACGCTTCGGGGCTGACGACGGATGCGCTGATCTCTGCGGAGAACCGCTCCTTCACCACGCGGCCGAGCGACTTCGGAATGCGCCAGAACACGCAGGCCCCCCTCCGCATGATGGCCGAAGAGACGGGAGGCGTCGCGGCGATCAACACGAACGACTGGAAGAAGAACCTGGACGAGCTCTCCAAGGACTTCTCCAACTTCTACTCGATCGGGTACCGCTCGACCCGTTCCGCCGTGGACAAGCCCCACTCGGTCGAGGTGCGCGTCAAGCGCAAGGGGCTGACGGTCCGCTCGCGCAAGGGCTTTCTCGAGAAGACGATCGAGACCCGGACGGCGGAAGCGGTCCTCGCGAACCTCTTCTATCCGCGCGACGACAACCCGCTCGCCATCAGCGTGTCGCTCGGGGCGCAGCAGCCTTACGACCAGGAGAACTTCGCGGTACCGGTCCGCATCTCCGTTCCGATCGGCAAGCTCGGGCTCGTGCCGGTGGGAGACCATTACGAGGCGACGTTCTTCGTCTACGTTGTGGCCCGCGACTCAGCGGAGAAGCAGTCGGAGATGGCGGTCCAGCGCCAGGTGGTCACGGTCCCGACCAAAGACCTCGACAAGGCGCAGCACAAGGACTGGTACTACGACTTCACGATGACGGTGTCGCCCGGAGCGCAGCGGCTCTCCTTCGCGGTGCGGGACGGCATCTCGAACCTCGTCTCGTACTACCAGAAGAACATGTTCGTCTCGCTTCTCCCGAAGGAACCCAAGAAAGGCTAAACCGTGATCGGTGATCGGTGAGCCGGAGCGAGGCTCTCGGTCTGAAATCACAAATCACCAATTCCCAATCTCTTCCGGGTCATAATTCGCGCATGGAAGGTGTGCCGAGCCTTCTCCTGTTCGCGCGAACGCCCTCCCGCGGAAGGGTCAAGACCCGCCTCGTCCCGCCGCTCTCGGAAGAGGACGCGCTTGCCCTGTACCTGGCCTTTCTCGAAGACGCGGCGGCGATCTGCGCCGCGCCGGAACAGTGGAATTGCATGCTGGAAGCGGAGCCCGATCCGGACGATCCCATTCTGGCCGCTCTCTTCCCTCCGCCGTGGCGGCGCCGGGCGCAGGCGCCGGGAGACCTCGGGGAACGTCTCGCCGCGGCGTTCGAGCGCGAGTTCTCCGCGGGCGCGCCGGCCGTCGTCGCCGTCGGCTCGGACCACCCGGCGATGGAAAGACGGCTGCTCGAGGAAGTCTTCTCCCGACTCGCGCGCGGCGACAGAGCCGCGATCATTCCGGCGGAAGACGGCGGCTACTGCGCGATCGGCCTGACGGCGGGCGTTCCCGTGCGTGAGGTCTTTCTGGGAGTCCCCTGGTCCACTCCTCGCGTCCTCTCGGCCACCCGCGAGAGGCTTGCCGCGCTGGGGCTCGAGGCGGCCATGCTGGACCCGTCCTACGACGTGGACCGCCCCGAAGACCTGGATCGCTTGAAGCGCGAGCTCGCCCTCCGCGATCCCGCGGCGCGCGACTACCCCCGGGCGACGGCCCGCCTGCTCGGATCTCTCGTGGAGGCCTCGTGATCCCGGTCCTCGATTCGCGGCGGATGCGTGCGGCCGACGCGGCGGCCATCCGCGGGGGGATTCCCTCCCTCAGGCTGATGGAGAGCGCGGCGCAGGGCCTCGAGGCGGAACTGGTGAGCTCCTTTCCGGAAGCGAGAAACGTGGTCGCGGTGTGCGGTCCCGGCAACAACGGCGGGGACGGCCTCGCAGCGGCGCGCCTGCTTTCCGCCCGCGGCCTCTCCGTCGCGGTCTTCACGCTCGGAGATCCGGAGGCGTACCGTGGCGACGCCGCGGAAAACGCCTCGCGCGCCCGGGAGGCCGGGCTGGAGATGACGCCCCTGCCGCGGCGAGGCAGGATGACCCTCCTTTCGCGGCGGCTCGCTGTGGCCGACGCCGTCGTGGACGCCCTCTTCGGGACCGGCTTGACGAGAGCTCTCTCGGGAAGCGCCGCCCGGGCCGTCTCCTCGATCAACTCGGCCGGCCGGCCGGTCATCGCGGCGGACCTTCCCTCCGGCTTGTCCGCGGACAGCGGCCAATTGCTCGGCCCCTGCGTGAAGGCCTCGGCGACGGTGGCGTTCGCGGCGCTCAAGTACGCCCACGTCTTCTGGCCGGCGCGCGGGTTCTGCGGCCGGGTCGTCGTCCACGACATCGGAATCCCGCGCCGGGCACTCCGGCCGCCGCGCGAGTCTCTCGCGGTCGCCGAGGCGGCGGACCTGCGCCGCTGGCTGCCGCCGCGCGTGGCCGATTCCCACAAGGCGGACTTCGGGCGCCTGGCCGTGATTGCCGGCTCCCGCGGAAAGGCGGGCGCGGCGGTCCTGGCGGCGCGGGGGGCGCTACGAGCCGGAGCCGGATTGGTGACGGTCTTCTGTCCCGCCGCAGTCGAGTCCATCATCGTTTCCGCTCTCCCCGAAGCGATGACGAGAGGTCTCGCGGAAGAAGACGGAGCTCTCGCCGCGCAGGCGGCAGAGCCTCTGCTCGAGGCCCTGAGTGATTTTGACGCGGCCGTCGCCGGTCCGGGCCTCGGCACGGCAAAGGGGACGGTCGCTCTCCTGGAGAAGCTCCTCGCGGCGAAGTGCGCGCTCCTCTTCGACGCGGATGCGTTGAACGCCTTCGCCGGCCGCTCTCGCGCCTTCGCCCGGCGGCGCGGGCGGACCGTTCTGACTCCTCATCCCGGAGAGGCCGCCCGGCTTCTCGCGACGACGGGAGCCGAGATTCAACGGGACCGGCTGGCGGCCGCCCGGAAGCTGGCGCGCGCGAGCGGCGCGGTCGTGCTCCTGAAGGGGGCCGGGAGCTTGACGTGCTCGCCGTCGGGGAGAGTGACGTTGAACCCCACAGGGACTCCGCTCATGTCCACCGCAGGATCCGGCGACGTGCTTGCGGGCGCGATCGGAGCGCTCCTGGCGGGCGGCCTCTCCGCGGAGAAGGCGACGATTGCCGCCGCGTATCTGCACGGCGCGGCGGGAGAGCGGCTCGAGGAGCGTCTGGGCGACGCGGGTCTCCTTTCGGGCGAGCTGGCGGAGGGGCTGCCGCCGGCGCGCAAGGCGCTTCGGAGTGAACCTCCCGACGCAAGACTCGAGGCGGAGGATTGAAGGCCGCGGCCGTGACGCGCTGCGAGGAAGAGACGGAGGCATTCGGCGAGAGCCTGGCCGCGCAATTGTCGCCGGGCGACGTCGTGTACCTCGTCGGAGACCTCGGCGCGGGCAAGACGTGTCTGGCGCGCGGAGTGGCGCGAGGCCTCGGCGCCTGCGCGCGCGAGGTGGCCTCGCCGACGTTTGCGATCCTGCACGAGTACGCCGGCGACGACGGGACGATCCGTCTGCGCCATCTGGACCTCTATCGCTTGAAGGATCGCGGCGAGGAGCTCGAAGTCCTGGGGCTTCCCGAATCCGTCGCCGGCGCGCCGGTCGTCGTGGAGTGGCCCGGCGAGGCGATCCGGAAGGCGCTCGCGCCGACGGTGGAAATCCGAATCGAGAGACTCCCGGACGGCGCGCGCTCTGTCGCGCTCCGGCGCCGGGAGCGATCCTAGAAGGCGAGGACCAGGCCGCCGGTCAGATCGCCGTTGCTCAGCCAGTCGGAGCGGTTGCGGTGATCGCAGTGCCTGTCGCTGTCGCAGCGGTCGCTGTTCAAAAGCGTTCCGTAGTAGCGGCCGTCGAATCGAAATCCGAAGTGCGGAGTCACGAACGTCTTGATCCCCGCGCCGGCGCTCGCCGTATAGCGCCAGTCTTCCCCCGGGTTGGAACAGGGCGCCGACCGCGCCTTGCAGACGTCGGCATCGAGCCGGGCCGCGCCCATCCCGAGGGTCACGTACGGTACGAAGCGGCGGTGTCCGAAGTTGAACGTCACGTAACCCAGCGTGTAGTCGATCGTCAGGTCTCCGAGCCGGGTCCCGGAAGGCCCGAAGAGCTCGTCCCGCCCCGGGCTCACGAAGTGCGTCTCGGTTCGGGAGAACTGGGCCTCCGCCTCGAAGAGGCTGGTGATGTTCCAGCCGATTCGCCCGCCGTACGTCACGTGATCGTCCACGTCAACGGCGGAAGTGAAGAGGCCGTTCGAGCCGGCCGGGAAGCGGCCTCCGAAGAGGTAGCCGGCGAACGGCGAGATCTCGACCGTTCCGGATCGGACCTGGGCGAAGCAGACCGGAGCGGCGAGCAGCGAGAAGAGGAACAGGACGGCGGGGAGGATCCGGGTGCGAGAACGGGTCACGTTGGATCTCCTGGTTTCAATGCCCCTTCTTGCTGGTCTTGAGCCGCTTTTCGATGAGCTGTTTCCACCGATCCTCGGCCTGGGGCGAATAGCCGACCATGTGGTCGAGGAGCATCCGGTCGGGTCCGATGATGAAAGTCGAAGGGATGCCCGCTGCCGTCATCTGCCCCGCATCCTCGGGAGACGCGTAGTAGATGGGGAGCGAGATGTTGTTGCGCTTCATGAAGGGATCGATCCTGTTGCGATCCGCGTCCACGTTGACGGCGAGCACTACGAAGTTGCGGTCGCTGTACTTATCGTACATCTTCTGGACGACCGGAAGCTCCAGGCGGCACGGGCCGCACCAGGTCGCCCAGACGTTCAGGAGGATGACGTTCCCCTTCAGCTGGGAGAGGCGGATCGCGCCGCCGTCGGCTCCGGCCATCTCCAAGTCCGGAAAGAGAGGCGGCGGGTTCTCGGCGAGCGCGTTCGCACCCGCGGCGGCGAGCAGGGCGACGCTCAGAAGCAGGGAACGCATCACCGGGCGCAACGGCCCTCCCAAATCAAATATTCCGCCATTCGCCTTCCCCGATCAAGGGCATCCCTTCCGGCCGAAGCCGTCCCGCCTCGGGAATCCTTCCGTGATAGAAGCCTCGCCGATGAGCCCGCCGCCGATCCTCGCCCGAGTGACGCGGGGGGAGCAGGGTCGAGTCGGTCCATCGCGGCAGCGTGGCGGTCGTCGATGAGGACGGGTGTCTCCTCGCCTGCGCCGGCGTTCCCCGCGCCGGAATCTACTGGCGCTCCGCCGCCAAGCCGTTCCAGGCGATGGCGCTGCTGGAAGCGGGAGGAGAAAAGGCGTTTCGCCTCGGAGATGACGACATCGCCTTGATCTGCGCGTCCCACGGAGGAGAGCCGAGGCACGTCGCGCGTGGCGCGGCGCCTGCTCGAGCGCGGGGCGTTCCGTCCGAAGGATCTCGCGTGCGGCTCGCACTTGCCGATGCACGAGCCGTCGGCTCGGGCTCTCCTCCGGGCCGGGAAGCATCCGACGGCGCTCCACAACAATTGCTCCGGCAAGCATGCCGGCGTGCTGCTCGCCTGCCGTCTGCGCGGCCTCGACCCCGAGGGGTACTGGAAGCCCGATCATCCGATCCAGCGGATGATCAAGAACCGGCTTGCGTCCGTCTGCGGCATGCCCGCCCCCCAGATCGGGATCGCCGTGGATGGCTGCAGCCTCCCCGTCTTCCACGCGCCCCTTTCGGTCGACTGGCTCTCGTTTACGCGCGCCTCGTGGCGCCGGCGCGTCGCAACGAGCCCACGGACCCCGCGGTGCGCCGGCGCATCTGCCGGGCGATGTGGGAGAGTCCCGGCATGGTCGCCGGACGAGGCCGGTTCACGACCGACTTCCTCGAGGCGGGGCCCGGCCGCTGGATCGGCAAGGAGGGAGCGGAGGGAGTCTACGCGATCGGGATCTCCTCGCGGCGCGGCGAGAAGGCGCTCGGGATCGCCTTCAAGCTGGACGACGGTTCCTCGCGCGCCCGGGACGCGGTCGCGCTCGACGTCCTGGCGCGCCTGGGGCTGCTCTCCGCCTCCAGCCGGCGAGCCCTGTCCCGGTACCTCTCGCCGGTCGTGCGCAACGCGCGAGGCCTGGACGTCGGGCGTATCGTCGCAGAGGTCCCGCTGAAGAACTTGCTCTAGACTGGAAAACCGCTCGCGAAGAAAAGCCATGGCTTATAGAAACCTGTCCGAGTTCATCGCCTTGCTGGAGTCTCAGGGGGAGCTCGTCCGCGTCCAGCGCGAGGTCTCGCCGGTCCTGGAGATTGCCGAGATCGCCGACCGCGCGGTCAAAGGGGACGGGCCGGCGCTCTCCTTCGAGAACGTGACGGGCTCGGCGATGCCGGTCGCGATCAACCTGTTCGCGTCGCGCCGCCGCGTGCTCGCCGCGCTCCAGATTTCCTCCTACGAGGAGTGGAATGAGCGGCTCGAGTTCTTCCTCGATCCCAAGCCCCCCGAGGGGCTGCTGGAGAAGTTGAAGGCGATCCCGAAAGTGACGGAGCTGGCGTCGGTCTTTCCGAAGACGGTGCGGGCGGCGCCGTGCCAGGAGGTCGTTGAGACGGGGGACGCGGTGGATCTTTCCACGCTGCCGGTCCTGACCTGCTGGCCGCAGGACGGCGGCCCGTTCATCACGCTGCCGCTCGTCGTCACGCGCGACCCGGACACCGGCAAGACGAACGTCGGCGTGTATCGCATGCAGGTCTACGACCGCCGGACCACGGGAATGCACTGGCAGAAACATAAGGACGGCGCCGGGCAGGCCAGAGGCTACGAGAAGCAGGGCCGCCGGATGGAAGTCGCCGCGGCGATCGGCTGCGACCCCGCGACCGTGTTCTCGGGAATCGCTCCGCTGCCTCCGGGACTCTCCGAGTTTCTCCTCTCGGGATTTCTCCGGGGAGAGGCGGTGCCGCTCGTTTCCGCGAAGACGGTCGACCTCCTTGTGCCCGCGGAGGCCGAGATCGTGCTCGAGGGGTACGTCGAGCCGGGGGAGCGGCGGCGGGAAGGTCCGTTCGGAGACCACACGGGGTTCTACTCTCTCGAGGATGATTTCCCCGTCTTCCACGTGACGGCGGTCACGCGGCGGCGCTCCCCGGTCTACCTGACGACGATCGTTGGACGTCCGCCGATGGAAGACGGATTTCTCGGCGAGGCGGTCGAGCGCCTGTTCCTGCCGCTGGTGAAGAAGACGATCCCGGAGATCGTGGACATGTTCCTGCCGGTCGAAGGGATCTTCCACAATCTGATGATCGTCTCGATCGACAAGCGGTTCCCCGGACACGCTCGCAAGACGATGCACGCGATCTGGGGGACGGGACAGATGATGTTCTCCAAGACGATCGTCGTCGTGGACAAGGACGTGGATCTGCGCAACGGGCCGGCGCTGCTCTGGCGCGTCTTGACGGCGATCGATCCGGAGCGGGACATCGAGTTCGTGCGTGGCCCCGTGGACGAGCTCGACTTTTCCGCGCGCCTCCCCTGTTACGGAAGCAAGATGGGAATCGACGCGACCCGCAAGTGGAAGGAAGAAGGGTTTGACCGCCGCTGGCCCGACGAGATCGTGATGTCGCCGGGGGTGAAGAAGAGAGTCGATGAGATGTGGTCTTCGCTAGGAATCAAGCTTGGCGGCAAGTCGTAGAGTCGGTCGAAGGTCTTCAACCAGATGCCTGCGTCGCCGAATCGGCGACTCTTCGCCGCGGTGCTAAAATCCCCACAAATGAAGGTTCTTCTCGTCGATCCCGACCCCGAATCTCGCGACGCGCTGCGCCGCGCCTTCGCGGATGCCGGCGATCAGGTCCGCGGGGTGACGACGCTCGAGGACGCCGGGCGTCAGCTCTCGGAGTTCGTTCCCGACGCCGTCGTCGTGGCGGTCGAGCTTCCCGGGGCGGAAGTCTCGCGGTTCTTCAACGAGGCGCTGCGGCTCGATCCGCGTCGGGCCCTCTACGGCCTCGCCGATTCGTCGAACCTCGAAGAGGGTGTGCGGGCGATGACGCGGGGCGCTCACGATTTTCTCTGGAGACCCGTATCGGCCGCGCGCGTCGCGATCCTTCGCTCGAGGCTGCAGTCGCGGCGGGAGCGGGAGGGGTGGCTGGAAGAAATGCGGCTGCGGCTGGCGCGGTCGGAGATCGCGTCATCGCTCGCCGGCCAGTCGCCCCGTTGGACGGCGGCGCTCGCCGCGATCGAGAGGGAGGCTTCGGTCGAAGCGCCGGTGCTGCTGACGGGAGAGGCGGGAACCGAGAAGGAGGCCGCGGCGCGCGCGCTGCACCGGCTGTCTCGAAGGGGACCCGAACCGTTCCGGTCCGTGCCGGCGGGGGAGCCTGTCGGCGGCGACGCGGACGGCCGCGGGACCCTCTTCCTTCCGCGCATCGAGCGCGCTCCGCTCGAGCGGCAGCGGGCGCTCGCGGTCGAGCTCGAGCGTCCGCACGGACGCCGCCTCGTCCTCTCGACCGACCTGGATCCCCGGCAGGCCCGCGAATCCGGCCTTCTGCTGCCCGAGCTCCTCGCGGCCGTGGGGGATCACGTGATTCACCTTCCTCCTCTGCGCGAGCGCGGCGGCGACGTGGAGCTGCTCGCGCGCCGTTTCCTGCATGACATCAACGGCGCGCTCTCCTTCGATGCCGAGGCGATGGACTCGCTGCTGGCCCACGCCTGGCCCGGAAACGTGGAAGAGCTCCAGCGGGCGGTCGAGCGGGCCGCGTCGGTCGCCGACGGCCCCGTCATCGGCGCGACGATCGTGACTTCTGTGCTGGGAAGGCCTCCCGCTACCCAGCGCCAGCGCCGGCAGAGGGCGCCGGTCGTCAGGATCGCCGTCGGGGACTCCCTCGCGGAAGTTGAGCGCCGCCTCATCCTGAAGACGCTGAAGTTCGCCCGCGGCAACAAGAGGAAGACGGCCGAGCTCCTCAAGCTGTCGCTGAAGACGATCTACAACAAGATCAAGGAATACGGCCTCGAGCACTGAGCGCCGGGCTTCGGACGCTCCGGAGCTTCCCGCACGGTAATCCTGTCCCTTCGGACAGCCCGCCGCCCGCCTTCCTCCTGTCCTTTCTTTGACCGCCGTACCAGTAGGCGCGGCCGGCGCGCGTCACTAATCTAGAGGCGTTCCATCAAGGGAATTCGGGAGGAGAAGGCCCTCGGGGACCGAGGCCGGGCCGATTCGGGATCATTCGGCGCGGGCAGCGGGAGGAGGGCAAAAGACAAAGGCGGCCAAGCGTGACGGCCTGGTTTCAACTCTCCAATCGACATGGGCGTCTCCGGCGAATCCGTCCGGTTTGGTCGCGGGTACGCATGGAACCCGGGTTCACGGCCATCGAGGCGCTCGTCGTCATGACGCTCGTGAGCATCCTCGTGCTTTTTTCTGCCGGCTTCCGTGGCATCCAGGCGCGCCGCGTGCGGCTGACCGGGGCGGCCCGGGAGCTGCGGTCGCTGCTCTGGCAGGCGCGGGCCGATGCGATCAGCTCCGGACAGCCGGTCGTCGTGCAGTTCGACGGCGCGGCCAAACGGGTCACCGCCTTTCGCGACTACTCCGCGAACCAGGCTTTTCCCCATACCGGCTCTCTCGCGACGGGAGACGGCAACGGCGTCCGCGACTCCTACCTCCCCGATTCCGACAGCGAGCCGATACTCCACATCTACTCCCTGCAGCCGCCGGTGGTCTTTCGTCGCCCGGGAGGCTCGCCCGGAGATGGAGATTCGATCGGGTTCGACGGCTGCGTTCCCCGGTTCGGCGCCGCTCCCGTCAACGACCGGGTCATCTTCCTGCCGGACGGCACGACCGTCGCACCGACGGCCGGCAACAGCCAGGCCCCCGTCGCGCAAAGCGACGGCACCTACACCTGTGTGAACTGCAAGGGAATCTACCTGACCGACAACGCCGCGGAAGACTATTTCCGCATCTCCGTGGACGACTCGGGGCTCAGCGGAAAAGTGAACGTCCTCAAGTACCTCGGCTCGACCGGGCTCACGGCCAGATACGGGCCGCAACCATGGCAGTGGAATTGAAGCGACGGCAGCGCGGCCTCATCCTCATCGACGTCCTGGTGTCGATGGTGCTGCTGCTCGTGGCGCTCCTGTCGATCCTGCCGATCTTCATCCGGTCTCTCCGCACCAACGCTTCCGCCTTCGACTACACGAGCGTGAATGAGATGGCGCGGGACAAACTGGAGCAGCTGATGAACGTGGCAATCTCCGACCCGATGCTGCGGGTTCCGGCCGGCCAGACGAGCGCCGCGTTTCCCAACGATCTGCCGACCCATACCGACCCGCGCACGGGAAACCCGAGCACTACGGCGACCGATCCCGCCTATCCGTATCTTCGGACCTGGGTCGTCGAGCTGCTCGACGTGGACGACGCGAACAACCTGCTGTCGGTCGGATCGGGGAGCCCGTACAAGGTCAAGCGGATCTCCGTCACCGTTTCGTCGGCGCGCAAGAACCTGCCGGGAGTCCGGCTCACGACAGTCAGCAGCCTGAGGCGCAACCCGAACCCGGCGAACAACGTCCAATGAACCGGCGCGATCGCAACAGGACCTGCGCGGGATTCTCGGTCCTCGAGCTCGTGGTCGCCACGCTCATCTTCTCGATCGTCGTCGTGGCTCTGCTCAACCTCTTCGACCGGGCTGGCAAGTTCAACAAGAGCGAGATCCAGGCGTCGGAGATGCAGCAGTCGCTGCGCACCGCGCTTTTCGAGATCGAGCGGAACGTCCGGATGGCGGGGGTCGGCGACCTGCCGGTGACCCAGTCGGTTCTCGTGGCCGACCCGGTGAACGGAACGAGCTACAACAACGTCCCGGCCGGCTTCACCTTCGCCGACTGGAGCGGAGGTCCGGCGCACCCGGTCAAGCCGGGGACGGATGTCCTCGAGATCCGCGGCGTGATCCGCTCGCCGATCTTCGCGTTGACGTCGGCCGGCTGCTTCCCGTGCGTCGGATCGTCCGACATCGTGGTCATCCCGGCCGTGAGCCCGTACGGCGCCGCCAACAACAGCGCCGGGGAGTTCCAGATCCTCCAGGGAATCGTGGCGGGGGGCGGCCAGCACCTCTTCATGATCTCTTCCCAGATCCCGGACGGCACCGGCGTGGGGGGGACGCTCCACAACGTCGGGATGGCGAGCGCCGTCGCGATCGGCGCGGTTCCCGCGCAGGCGCGCGTGACGATCAGCTTCACAGACTTCAACGCGCAGAAGTTCAACGGAACGGTCCCCTACGCGGGCGCGGCTGCGATCGCGCTCGATACGAACATCCGCGGGGGCATCGTCGACGACATCGTCTACTTCGTCGATAACACTCGGTCGGATCATCCCGCCCTCTGCATGGGCCTGCTGCGGGGCGTGAACCCCCGCACGTTCCAGTTCTTCCCGATCTCCGAGGACATCGAGGATCTCCAGTTCGCCTACGGAATCGACGGTCTCGACGGAACCGCGATCGACGGGTCGGTGCAGGCGGCGTTCTCGACGCTCCCCGGCAAGGACGAATGGGCGGGAGACGTCGCGAGCGAGCCGGGAATCACGTACACGAGCCTCTACGCCGCGGGCGGGCCGCGCCTGCGCGCCGTCATGCTGGCGGTCGTGTCGAAGGCGGCGCAGTCCGACCTTGCCTACAAGGGCCGGCCCGGGGCCCAGGGGCTCTTCCCGCTCGACTCGACGGCGTTGGCCGTTTCCGCGAGGGCGGCCAACCGGAAAGTGATCACGATGCGGATCAACCTGCGCAACTTCAACGGAGGAAGCTGAGTGAGCATGCCGCGCAGCCGCTGGCGGAGATCGGAAGAGGGGTCCGTCATGATCCTTGCGATCATCGCGATCGCCATAATGACTCTCCTCGGCCTCGCCCTGATGTACATCACGACGACCGAGGGGCGCGTCGCGGCCTCGAGCAGCACGGTCAGCAAGAGCCTCTACTCCGCGGACTCGGGAGTCCAGTGGACGGCGACGCAGATGATCGGCGTCGGCTCGTTCTTCACGAAGCCGGAATTCACGGCGCCGGGATTCACGGAGTTCCGGCTGCCCGACCATCTCGTTTCCGAGAACGCGGCTTCGCCGAACATCATCGTGCGCGTCCAGGCGCCGACGCTGCTCGGGCGCCGCGTCCACGTTGGCGGCTCGCTCAACGTCGAACGGAGCCAGTACACCTACGACTATCAGGTGATCAGCCAGTCACGCGACAGCGCCGTGACCGCGATGAAGACCTTGCAGGCGGACGTCGAGATCGGGCCGCTCGCGTCGACGCCGCCTGGATACAAGCCTTGAGCGGCCGGAAGAGATGCGCCATGGCGACACACCGTAACGCGACGCTCGCGGTGCTCCTCCTCGGCCTGGCGGCGCTCGCCCGGGCCGGAGACGACCGGCAGCTCCTGACCGCCAACCCGGCCCGATCCAACGTCCTGATCGTCCTCGACACGTCCGGCTCGATGGTGGGGTCGACCGACGTGGACCTCGTCGCGGAGCCCGCCTCCAGTGACGACCCGGACTCGAAGATCGCGATCGCCAAGCGGGCCCTGAAGGACCTGCTCAACCACCAGGACACGATCAACTTCGGCTTCGCCCACTTCAAGCAGAATTTCACCGGCTCCCCCCTCACGATTAACGGGCAGAGCGCCGTCAACAGCACGAGCGTCGTCAAGCAGTGGCTGTATTACGCCGGCACGCAGGCGTCCGGGGCGGCCAACCCGTGGAGCGGCACGGCCACGGACGCCGTCCGCGCCGGCGCGCCGCTTCAATTTGGCGCGTACGTTCCGTACGGGCTGCGCGGCTGCAACACCTACTATCCGCTGTTCGGCTCGGGCCAGTCCCCTTCGACGATCTCGACCGGAGCCTCCTCTCCCTCCTCCGTGACGAAGGGGTTCGGCACCAACGCGAGCGACCGCTGGATCGTCTACTACTACCCGAGCGGCGGCTTCCAGGGGAATTCGAGCCGGCGGCTCAAGATGCAGATCGCGTCGGGGGGCGGCTCGTACGGCGACGCGACGCTGCGGGTGACAGAGACGGTGCAGTCCAAGTCCGGCTCGACGTGGAGCGACACCGCGACCGTCTATACGATTCTCTACAACATCGCGAGCGACCCCCGAAACCCGATGACGGACCCGGACTTCGGATGGGACGGCTCCTTCATCGAGCACACGTACGGCGTCAACTGCGACGCGTCGGGATCCAGCTCCTACCAGATCGAGCAGTACACGCAGGGCTCCTTCAACTCGCCGGGCAACACGGCGCAGTGGGAGTACTTCACGGGCAGCACGTTGAAACCGCGCGTCCCGGTCCGGTGCGACACCTGCGCCGACAACCGGCCGACGATGCTGCACCTGCTGCGGCCGGCGGAGAAGCTGATCTCCTACGACAAGACGACCGGCGTCTACAAGCTGCTCGAGGACCCGCTCCAGGCGCTGGCGGCGTTCGGAAACACTCCCCTCGCGGCCTCCCTGTCGGCGGCGCTGAACTACTTCACCCAGGATGCCCAGTTCACGGCGGACACGCTGAAGGCGTGCCGCAAGAACTTCGTCGTGCTGATCACCGACGGCTTCGAGACGGCTGGGGGGAATCCGTGCACGGTCTCGACCTCACTCGGGAGCGCCAAGATCCCGGTCTTCGTCGTGTCGTTCGGGAGCGGAGCCAATCCCGCCACCAATGCCTGCATCGCGACCAACAGCGGCGGCCACGCCTACGCGGCCACGGACGAAGCGGGGTTAAACAGCGCGCTCGCCGACATCTTCAGCCGGGTGGAGGTCACCTCCGCGTTTTCGGCCGCGTCGGTCCCGAGCGTCCAAGTCGAGCAGGGCTCGACGGCCTACCTCGCGTCGTTCGTTCCGCACCAGTTGAAGTCGATCTGGTCCGGCCACCTGCGCGCCTATGCCATCAACCCGACGACGGGGTTGCCGCCGGTGGACTCGATCAGCGGGATCCCCCTCCAGGACAGGCCCGACGACTCTTCCCCTCTCACGCGCCGCCCGATCTGGGACGCGGCGCGGGTGCTTGGAGCGACCAACGTCCTGACGGCGCTAAATCCCGGAGACACGGCAACCCAGGTGGGCTCTCCCTCGGTCACGGTCTGGCCGGGCCGCAAGCTCGTCTGGGGCTCCCAGAACGGCGCCCAGGTCCCCAACACGCGCTATGACTTCGACCCGAGTCTCCCGGATCCGCAGTGGAGCGTCCTGAAGGGGCTGCTCGCGGAGACCGATACCGCGGCGACCCAGACGCTCATCCGCTTCATCCGCGGGGACCGGGACAATCAGTTGAAGGCCACCCTCTTTCCCGACCTCGTCATCGGCAACGACAAACGCTCCTATCTCTTCATCGACAAGGCCGACTACGCTGGCGCCGCCCCGATCCCGACTTACAGTCACAAGCTGGGCGACATCTTCCACTCCGATCCGATCGTCGTCTCGGGTCCCCTGAATTTCTCCTACCTGAGAAGGGGGATCGCGGGATATCTGCCTTTCGCCCAGGCCAACTCGAAGCGGCGCCGGATCGTGTTCGTCGGAGCCAACGACGGATTCGTTCACGCGTTCGACGCGGGAGTCTGGGGCCGGGATGCGACCAACTACCCCGGGACGTGGGACCAGGGCACGGGGCGCGAGATCTTCGGCTTCGCGCCAAGAGCGGCACTCGCTCCGCTCAAGAGCCTCTTCGTCTCCTTCGAAACGGAAGCCCCGGTCGCGTATCTGGCCGACGGCCCGCTGACCTCCGAAGACGTTTTCACCGACAACGAGTTCGCCAGCACGCCGAGCGCCTCCAACCGCGCCTGGCGGTCCGTCCTCGTCGGCGGGCTCCGTCAGGGCGGCGCGTCCGTCTTCGCCCTGGACGTGACGCAGCCCGACCTGCTGAAAGCCGATGGCACGGTCCAGGGGAACGCCGACGCGGCGCCGGCCTGCCTGAACGGCGCCACCGGCTGCGGCGGAGCGGGCAAGCACACGGAATATCCGAGGGTGCTGTGGGAGTTCGCGGACGCGGCCGCCCCGGCGATGGGGCAGACGTGGTCCCGCCCGGTGCTCGGGAGGATGGAGCTCTCCTCCGGCGTGCCGGTCACCGGCCCCGCGCCGACCAACTCGAACAACTTCCACCCCTGCACGGCGGACGGCACCAAGGGGTGTGAGGATAAGTACGTCGCGATTTTCGGGGGCGGATTCGACCCGTCCCTCGCGAACACGGTCGGCACCTCTCTCTACATCGTGGACGCCGAGACGGGATCCGCCATCTACAAGGGAGCGTCCGGGAAGGACAGCAGTGGGACGACGGTGTCGTTCGGGTCGATCCCCGGCCAGCCCGGAGTGGGGGACGTCAACGACGACGCCTACTTCGACGTTCTGTACGTGGGAGACACGAAGGGGCAGCTCTGGAAGATAGACCTGACCCCGGACCTGTCGGGAACGACGACGAGAGGCAAGCTCGTGGCCGGGAAGGCGTCATACTTTCCGATGCTTCTGTTCGATGCGGGGACGCGCTCGGGATGCACATCCCCGTGCTGGCGCCCCTTTTACATGGAGCCCACGGTCATCCTGACGGGCGTCAGCAGCGGCGCCGTCAAGACGCTCGGCGTCGCGATCGGGACCGGCCAGCGCGCGGACCTGCTCGACAAGACTTCCAACACGCAGCGCTTCTATCTCGTCGTGGACCTGGGCGTTACGAGGACGGAGAGCGACCTGGTCGGGTTCAACGTGAACGACCCCGTGCCGGGCGGGAGCATGGCCAACGGCTGGTTCCTGCGTTATCAGACCGACGACGAGAAGACGACCACGCTGGCGCTCGCCCAGGCCGGCTACCTCGTCTTCACGACGTTCCGCCTGCAGACGGACGCGAGCGATCCGTGCAAGCCCTCCGGATTCTCCCGACTCTACGCGATGAAATACACGGACGGCTCGGCGGTCCCGGGCAAGCCGCGTTACGAGGAGATCACCAACCCGGGCGTGGCGCTCGGCATGTCGAGCTCGATCAATCTGAAGGGGGAAGTCCTCGCCATCATCCAGGAGCAGGGCTCCGGCCTCCTGGGAGAGTCCTTCGGTCTCTCGGTTTCGAGCACGATCCGGGACTGGAAGGAGCGCTAGACCCGCGCGATGAATCAAAGGAAGTCCGTGGGGCGCTTGGAACTCCGTCTTCGCGGAGCGCCGGCGTGGATTTAACGCCGGCGGCGGAGCATTCCGACGATGAACGCGATCATCGCCGCGGCGAGCAGGAGGTGGATCAGCGGGCTCGCGACGTGGAACGCGAAAAACCCGAGAAGCCAGAGAATGAGAAGGACAATCGCAACGCTCAACATCGATGCTCTCTCGCCTTTCGTTTCAGATTTGGCGCGACATTATCACGGCATCCGCCCAACGTTCGAAGAGGCAAACCGTGGAGATGACCGATCGGGCGGGACGCGTGGAAGGATCTCGCATGACCCAATCCGCTGAAAGCACTGGACAGGCCGAAGCATCACTTTCGCGGGGAGTGGAGAGGCGGACAGGCCTGGCATTCCTGAGCCTCATGCTCGCCACGAACTTCATCCCCTGGATCCAGCTCGCCGAGCGGGCCGCGGACGAAACGCAGGCGCCGTCTCCCGGGCAGTCCGTCCTGGTCATCGGAAGCTGTCTTCTCGCGGCTTGCCTCGTGATCGCGGGGTGGCTCCTCGGCCGCCGGATGCCGGCGCAATGGGGCCCTCGCGTTCCCCGGCCCCGCGACGCGGGTCTGTCCCTCGCCATCCTGGTCGCCACTCTGAACCTGGCTCTTGCCTCGGTCATTCACTGGCGTACGGCCGGAGGCTCGGTCTCCTTCCACGGCGAGCTGACGTGGTTCGGAGTCGCCTGGTACGGTATGGTGCTTCCGGCGCAAACCGCCGCCGCTTACTGCAAGGGCCGAGCGTCCGTCCCGATCCTCGACGACGCCCGTCCCAGCCACTAATCCGCCGTTCCCCGGCAGCGTCTCTGCTCCCGGACCGCGCGGAGCGACGTGGTGCCGGAGGAGGGAGTCGAACCCTCAAGCCCGCGAGGAGCGGGGGATTTTGAGTCCCCTGCGTCTGCCATTCCGCCACTCCGGCAGCGGGCAACGATCATAGCCGACTGCTCTCGGAGACCTTCCGACCTCTCTCTGTTTTGGCAGGAGGAACGCGCAGTCGCTTCTCCGAAGATGGGGTCAAGTCTCTTGGAGCAAAGGCTTTCGCACTGTGCGACTCAAGGTCCAAGTGCTTGGAGACTTGAGTATTTCCGCGGTTTTCTCTATAATGGGCCCTCCGCGACGTTGTGTCACAACAATCGGGAGCGGTCCCAATACGCTTGAGGAGGACATAGTGGTGGGTTTCCGAGTGGGAGAGAAGGTTGTCTATCCCAACCATGGGGTTTCCGTGGTCGAGAAGATCGGCGAAGGCTTCGCGACCGAGCCGACGACGCCTCGAAGCTTCTATCACCTGCGTCTCCTGTCCAACAACTCGAAGGTCATGGTCCCGATCGGGAATACGGACCTGATCGGCCTGCGCCGGCTGACCCAGCGCAAGGACATCACCGGACTCATGAAGCGGCTGGCGGACGACCGGTTCTCCGCGTCGGGAGACTGGAAGGGTCGGTACAAGCAGAACCTCGACAAGATGAAGAGCGGCCGCCTCCACGACATCGCCGACGTCCTGAAGACGCCTGAACTACATCATGCTCGCGCAAGACGCTGTCCTTCCGCGAGAAGAAGATGTACGAGCGGGCCAAGTACCTGATCGTCTCGGAGATCGCCGTCATCAACGGGCTGGACGAGCAGGAGGTCGAGCGCCAGGTGGATCGCGCGCTCTCAAGTCGGCGCAGAGACGCGCCGCGCACTGAGTCGGTTCTCGCCCGGAATCGGAAAGGGAGGCTTCGCGCCTCCCTTTTTCTTGTCCTCTTTCGGGGAACGTGTCCCGGCCTTCGCGGCGGCCGTGCCTTTCAAGCTAGAATCGCGCGATGCGCAGGAGAGTGGCGGCGGGCGCGCTGATGGCGCTCCTCTGCGCGGGCGCTTCCGGCGGCGGACGCGGTCCGACGCGGTCAAGGCGGAGCTGACGCGCGAGCGGCGGCGCCTCTCCACGGATTCGAAGCGCTCGCGGATGTCTCGCGCAGGCTCGAGACGGCGTCTGAACCGAGCTCGCGTCCGCCGGCCGCGCCGTCTCGGAGGCCGCCGCCAAGAGCGACGCCGGACCCGACGAGATTGCCCGCCGCGAGGACGCCGTCGTCCGACAGCGAGCAGGAGGTTCGGGCGTTCTGGAGAAACGGCGGCTCGTGGCGGACCGGATCGTCGAGCGGCGGCGTTCGATCGTCGCCCTGGAGGCGGAGCTGCAGACGAGGAAGCCTTCCGACGCGGTCTCGGGCCGCTGGAGCGTTCTCATCGACCCGGGGGAGCAGACGCGGCGTCTTTCGGATGACGCTCGACGGGACGATCGTGTCGGGGGAGTACACGCTGGAGGGAGGCTTCTCGGGCTCGCTGCGAGGCACGCTCGTCAACGACCGGCTGCGGCTCGAGCGGGTCGATTCGCGGCTCGGTTTTTCGGCCATCTTCTACGGCCGGGTCGCGCGGGACGGCTCCTCGATTGCCGGCACCTGGGAGGCGACGACTTTCGGGGCCGGCGCGTCGGGCGCCGGATCTGGAAGGCGGTCCGGAGAGGAGAAGGAGGAGACCAATGACAGCGGCGGGACCGGGAGCTCGCAGAGGGGTGATCGTCCCCTTCTGGTCGGACGTGCTGCTCGGCTTCATCGGGGGCTATTTCGCCGGCGGCGGAGGCCGCCCGGCTCTCTGGCGGGCCGCGGCGCCGGGCACGCGGGCGGGCGGAGCAGGGGAGGATCGGCGAGATCCAGCAGCGAGCTCGAGAAAGACCCCGAGAACCCGAACCTCCTGACAGCGCTCGGCAACGCCCTCTACGACCGGGAAGACTGGGACGGCGCGGTCGAGGCCTACGAGAAGGCGCGCCGCAAGGCGCCCGCGCGACCCGAACCTTCTGTCGGACCTCGGATCCGCGTACCGCAACCGCGGCGAATTCAAGCGTGCGATCGCCTCTTCGAGAAGGCGCGCGCCGCGGATCCGGACCACTGGCAGTCCCTCCTGAACCTGGTGCTGCTCAACGCCTTCGACACGCGCGACGCGGCGGCGGCGAAGCGGCACTTCGACGGAGCTCAAGCGCCGGTACCCGGAGATCCCGGATCTGGACCGGATCGAGAAGCAGATCGCGAGCCTGACAGGGTAGCGAGAGCCATGGGACGCCTCGCTCATCGTGCTCTTTCTCGTTCTCGCGGCGCTCCTCGTGTTGCGAGCGCTCCGCCTGTTCCTGGCCGGGTTCCTTCGGCGCGCGCCGCGGCGGCCGGCGGATCCGCCCCGACCGAAGGGGAGATGGTGCGTGATCCCGGTCTGCGGCACGTGGATCGACCGGCGCCTCGCGCTCGCCGCGAAGAGCGGCGAGGAGTGGGTGCCGGTCTGCTCGGAGGATTGCCGCGCGCGGGCGTCCGCGACTCCCGCGCCGGTCACGACGCCGCGGGCGGGGCAGTCGGGCGCGACCGGGCCGTGAGCGATCTCTTCGAGGTCGAGCCTCCGCCTCGCCCGCGGGGATGGCGGTCGCCGCGGATACGCCCCTGGCCGACCGGATGCGGCCGCGGTCGCTCGACGAGGTCGAGGGCCCGGAGGAGGTCGTGGGCGCCAATGGATTCCTGCGCCGGGCGATCGCCGAAGACCGCGTGCCTTCGCTCATCCTCTGGGGACCTCCGGGCGTCGGGAAGACGACGCTGGCTCGCCTGATCGCCGCCCAGACGTCCACGCACTTCGTGTCGTACTCGGCCGTCGCCACGGGCGTCAAGGAGATGCGGGAAGTCCTCGAGGAGGCGCGGCGGCGGCGCGCCCGCTCCAAGCAGCGCACGACCCTCTTTCTCGACGAGATCCACCGATTCAACCGCGCGCAACAGGATGTCTTCCTTCCGTTCATGGAATCGGGAGAGATCGTCCTGATCGGCGCTACGACGGAAAACCCGTCGTTCGAGTTGAACGGCGCCCTGTTGTCGCGCTGCAAGGTCGTCGTCCTCGACCCCCTGAAGCCGGAGGCGATCGCCCGGATCGTCCGGCGCGCGCTGCGCGACATCCCGCGCGGACTCGGAGCGCGCGACTTTCGGCTGGACGACGAGGCGCTCTCCTTCATCGCGCAGACGTCGGGGGGGACGCGCGCCGGGCGCTCAACCTCGCTCGAATCCGCGGCCGCCGACGCCGAGGCGGGCAAGACGAAGCGGATCGAGATCGTCGCGCCTGCGGGAACTCCTGCAGCGCAAGGTCCTTCTCTACGACAAGGCGGGCGAGGAGCATTACAACCTGATCTCCGCGCTCCACAAGTCGATGCGGGAGTCGGATCCCGACGCGACGATCTACTGGCTCGTGCGGATGCTCGAAGCGGGGGAGGAGCCCCTCTACCTCGCCCGCCGGATCGTGCGCTTCGCCTCCGAGGACGTCGGGCTGGCGGATCCGCGGGCGCTGCGCGTCGCGCTCGACGCCAAGGACGCCTTCGAGTTCCTCGGGCTGCCGGAGGGCTCGCTGGCGCTCGCGGAAGCGGCCGTGTACTGCGCCATGGCGCCCAAGTCCAACGCACTCTACGTGGCCGAGATGGAGGCGAAGACCGACGTCGCCGAGAAGCCGGCCGAGCCGGTCCCCGCCGTCATCCGCAATGCCGTCACGCGCCTGATGAAGGAGGTCGGGTACGGCCGCGGCTACCGCTACGCGCACGCCGAGCCCGAGGGCGTCGGCGGCATCGAGTGCCTCCCGGAGTCCCTGCGCGGCCGGCGCTACTACCGCCCCCGGGCCTCCGGCGAAGAAGCGGAGCTGTCGCAGCGCCTCGAAGCGATCTTGAAGAAGCGCCAGGAGAAATGGGCGAAGGAGGAAGCGGAGAAGCCGGCCAGAAAAAAATCGGGTGATCGGGTGATCGGGTCATCGGGTGATCGAAAGACGGAATGACTCGTCCCTCAATCGCCCGATCACCCGATCGCAGATCACCCGATCCTACGTTTCTTCCCGCCGGTAGTTCGGGGCTTCCTTCGTGATGATGACGTCGTGCGGGTGGGACTCCTTCAGGCCGGAAGCCGTGACGCGGATCATCTTCGATTTCGTCCGGAGCTCTTCGATCGAGGAGCATCCGGTCAGGCCCATGCCGCTGCGGATGCCGCCGGTCAACTGGAGAACGAGCCCCTCGACGCTCCCCTTGTAAGGAACCATTCCCTCGATCCCCTCGGGGACGAGCTTCGAGAGCGAGCCATTGGTGCTTGCCTCGACGTCCATGGACTCCTGGAAGTAGCGGTCGGAGGATCCGGCCTTCATCGCCGCGAGCGAGCCCATTCCGCGGTACGCCTTGAACGTCCGTCCCTGGTAGAGGATCGTCTCTCCCGGGGATTCTTCCGTGCCCGCGAGGAGCGACCCGATCATCACCAGGTGGGCGCCGGCGGCGATCGCCTTGACGACGTCGCCGGAGAATTTGATCCCGCCGTCGGCGATGAGCGGGATCTTCGTGCCGCGGATCGCCTTCGCGCACTCGCGGATCGCGTGGACCTGCGGAACGCCGGCGCCGGTGACGACGCGCGTCGTGCAGATCGAGCCGGGGCCGATCCCGACTTTGATCGCGTCGGCCCCCCGCTTCGCGAGGTCGCGTGCGCCCTCGCCCGTCGCGACGTTGCCGGCCACGACGGGAGTCGAGGCGAGTTTCTTCTTCAGGAGGGTCAGCGCCTCGAGCACGCCGTCGCTGTGCCCGTGCGAGGAGTCGAGCACGAGAACATCCACGCCGGCGCGGACGAGCTCCCGTGCGCGGTCGAGCATGTCCCGCGAGACGCCGATGGCGGCGCCGACCCGGAGGCGGCCGAGGTGATCCTTGGCCGCGTCCGGGTACTTGATGGCCTTCTGGATGTCCTTGACGGTGATGAGGCCCTTCAGGTTCCCGGCGCGGTCTACGACCAGGAGCTTCTCGATGCGGTGCTCGTGCAGGAGACTCTTGGCCTGCTCGAGGGTCGTACCGACGGGCGTCGTGATCAGGTTCTTCCGGGTCATCCGGGAGGAGATCGGCCGGTCGGTTCGCGTCTCGAACCTCAGGTCGCGGTTGGTCAGGATCCCGACGAGCTTGCCCTGCTCGTCCACGACGGGGACGCCGGAGATCTTGTAGCGCGACATCACGGCCAGGGCGTCGGCGATCGTCTGCTCGGGGCGGCAGGTCACCGGGTCCACGATCATCCCGGACTCGGAGCGCTTGAGCTTGTCCACTTCCGCCGCCTGCTGCTCGATCGTGAGGTTCTTGTGGATGACGCCCATCCCGCCCTGCTGCGCCATGGCGATCGCGAGACGCGACTCGGTGACCGTGTCCATCGCGGCCGACAGGACCGGGATGTTGAGAGAAATCCCGGCCGTCAGATGGGTCGCGAGGTTCACGTCGCGCGGGTGGATCTTCGAGTGCGCCGGCAGAAGCAGGACGTCGTCGAAGGTCAGGGCGAGAGGGAAATCCGTGGATGCGGGCCGCGACGTTTTCGCCATCACGCTCCCGCGGCGCGTTGGTTCTTCACGCCGCCGCTGCCCGGCGGTGTTCCGCCTTCCGTTCCGTGGCATTTCTTGTATTTCCTCCCGGAGCCGCACGGGCACGGGTCGTTGCGGCCGACCTTCGGCTGGTTGCGATGGATCGTCTCGACCTTCGCGTCGTTGCCCCCCGAGGCCGCGGCTCCATAGGAATAGTTGACGTTGCGGGCCCGGCGCGACGGCATCGCCGCCGGGGAGCGCCGCGGGCCGGCCTCGGTCACTTCGCCTTCCGCTTCCCGCACGACCGGCTGCAGCCGGAAGAGGTACTGCACGAACTGGTCCTCGATCCGTTCCTTCATCAGCGTGAAGAGCTCGAACGATTCCTTCTTGTACTCGACGAGTGGGTCGCGCTGGCCGTAGCCGCGCAGGCCGATCCCCTCTTTCAAATGATCGAGCGCCAGCAGGTGGTCCTTCCACTGCTGGTCCACGACCTGCAGCATCACGAACTTCTCGTGGAGCCGCATCGTCTCGGGGCCGAGCACCTTCTCCTTCGCCTCGTACCGGCGCTGGAGCTCCGCGAGAAGGTCTCCCCGGATCTGCTCCCGCGTCTTCCCGGCGAAGGCCACCGCCTCGCCCTCCAGGCCGTAGTACTCCTTCAGGTCGAGCTGGAACGCGGGGACGTCCCACTCGTCGGGGCCCTTGTCCTCGTTCATGTGGCGGTTCAGGAGGTAGTCGAGGATCATCTCGGCGAGCTCGAGGACCTTCTCCTTCCCCTGCCGCCCCTTCAGGATCTCCAGCCGCAGGGAGTAGATCTCGCTGCGCTGGCGGTTCATGACGTCGTCGTACTCGAGCAGGTGCTTGCGCGTCTCGAAGTTGCGCGCCTCGACCTGCTTCTGCGCGCGCTCGATCGCGCGGGAGACCATGCGGTGCTCGATCGGAACCCCTTCCTCCATGCCGAGGCGACGCATGATCTTCTGGAGGCGGTCGGATCCGAAGATGCGCATCAGGTCGTCCTCGAGCGACAGGTAGAAGCGGGACTCTCCGGGGTCTCCCTGCCGGCCGCTGCGGCCGCGCAGCTGATTGTCCACACGCCTCGACTCGTGACGCTCCGTCCCCATGATGAAGAGGCCGCCCGCCGCGAGCACTTTCTCCCGATCCTTCGCCGCCGCGGCCTTCACCTCCGCCAGGAGCTTCGCGAACGCCTCCTCGCCCTCGACCTCCTTGCGCCGCTGCTCGGCAAAGGCGTCGGGATTCCCGCCCAGCACGATGTCGGTGCCGCGGCCGGCCATGTTGGTCGCGATCGTGACGGAGCCGGATTTTCCCGCCTGCGCCACGATCTCGGCCTCCTTTTCGTGGAACTTGGCGTTCAGCACGACGTGCGGGACCTTCCGCGCCTTGAGCATCGCCGAGAGAAGCTCGGACTTCTCGATCGAGACGGTGCCCACCAGGACCGGCTGTCCCTTCTCCCGCAGATGGACGATCTCCTCGGAGACCGCCTCGTACTTCTCCCGCTCGGAGGCGTAGACGACATCCTGGTTGTCCACGCGGATCATGGCGACGTTTGTCGGGACGACGACGACGTCGAGCTTGTAGATCTGATGGAACTCGGAAGCCTCGGTGTCGGCCGTGCCCGTCATGCCGGCGAGCTTCTCGTACATGCGGAAGTAGTTCTGGAGGGTGATCGTCGCGAGCGTCTGGTTCTCACGCTCGATGCGGACGCCTTCCTTGGCCTCCACCGCCTGGTGAAGTCCGTCGGACCAGCGGCGGCCGGGCAGGACGCGTCCGGTGAACTCGTCCACGATCAGGACCTGGCCGTCCTTGATCATGTAGTCGACGTCCTTCTTGTAGAGGGTATGGGCGCGCAACGCCTGCTCGGTGCCATGGAGCTGGTCGATGTTGGTCAGGTCGTAGAGATTGTCGACCTTGAGCAGCTTCTCCGCCCGGGCGACGCCCTCCTCGGTCAAAACGGCGGTCCGGGACTTTTCGTCCACCAGGTAGTCGCCGGTCGTCGTCTTGTTCCCGTACTTGTCCTTCTCCTCTTTCCCGAGCTTCAGGTACGGGATGACGCGGTTGCACTGGTAATAGATGTCGGTGTTCTCTTCCGAGGGCCCGGAGATGATGAGCGGCGTGCGGGCCTCGTCGATGAGGATCGAGTCCACCTCGTCCACGATCGCGTAGTGGTGTCCGCGCTGGACCATGGATTCGATCTCGAACTTCATGTTGTCGCGCAGGTAATCGAAGCCGAACTCGTTGTTGGTGCCGTAGGTGACGTCGCAGCCGTAGGCCTTCTGCCGCTCCTCGTCGGTCAGGGAGTTCTGGATGCAGCCGACGGTCAGGTCCAGGAACCGGTAGATCTTCCCCATCCAGTCCGCATCGCGGCGGGCCAGGTAGTCGTTGACGGTCACGACGTGAACGCCGCGGCCTGCGAGGGCGTTCAGGTAGACCGGCATCGTCGCGACAAGCGTCTTGCCTTCGCCCGTCTTCATCTCGGAGATCTTTCCCTGGTGCAGGACCATGCCGCCGATCAACTGGACGTCGAACGGGCGCATCCCGAGCATGCGCACCGAGGCCTCCCGGGCGACCGCGAAGGCCTCCTCCAGCAGCTCGTCCAGGACCCGGGCTCGAGCCTCCTTCAGCTCCTCCTCGGGCACCCCCTCCAAGGCGGTCGCCAGACGGGCCCGGAATTCGGCCGTCTTGCCGCGCAGGGCGTCGTCCGAGAGGGCCTTGATCGACGGCTCGAGGGCGTTGATCGCCTGGACCCGAGGCAGGAGCTTCTTGATGTCCCGCTCGTGCTGTGTCCCGAAGATCTTTGTTAGGACGCGGTCGATCATGATTAAGCCGTAAACAGCTTCACGGCCTTAGTTTATTCGAGATTGCTGAGGACCTGCGGGGCGCACCCAGCGAGGTGATAGGCGATAGGTGGTGGGTGGTAGGGGGAAGTCCCCGGACCTATCACCTACGACCCACCACCTACCACCTGCCGCGTCAGCGGCCGTCCAGGATGTACTCGAGCGGGTTGACGGCTTTCTCGCCGCGGCGGACCTCGTAATGCAGATGAGTGCCGGTCGAGCGGCCCGTGGAGCCGGCCAGGCCCACGCGCTCTCCGCGACGAACCTGCTGCCCCTCCCGGACGAGAATGGTGTCCAGGTGCCCGTAGATCGTTCGGTAGCCCGCCCGGTGGGCGATCTCGATCGACTTCCCGTAGTCTCCCGAGGGTCCGCTCCGGACCACGACTCCGGCGGCGGTCGCGAGGACCGGCTCGTCGCGGCGGGTCGAGATATCCAGCCCCTGGTGGAACGCTCCTTCGCCCGTGAAGGGATCCAGGCGCGATCCGAACCCCGAGTTGACGACGCCGTGCACCGGGGCGACCGACGGCGTCGAGGATACGATCGCGGAGCGCTTCGCGAACTGGGACTCGAGCGCCGACAGGCGGGAATCCAGCTGTGCGCCCTTCTGCGACACGTCGGGATTGTCCTTGACCTCCGGGCCGCCCATTCCTCCGCGAACTCCTTCGGACAGCCCGGCGACGATTGCGAGCCGCCGGGTGCGGGCGTCGAAGTCGTCGAGCTTGCGCGCGAGGCCGTTCAAGCGGCTCGTCAACTGCGCCGTCGCGGACTTCAACCGGGCGTTTTCCGCGATCTCGCGCAGGTACTCCCGGTCGCGGCGCGCGGAGGCGAAGTAGCCCCAGCCGAAGAGGACTGCGGCCACCATCACGGCCGCGACCGCGGCGGCGCCGATTGTCAGGACCCGGGTGGAGATCGAGAGTTTCCGGAAAGGGGAGCGGGCGTTCGGAACGAAGATGATCGTGTTGTATTTCTTCATCGACTCTCCTCGCGCGCAGATTGCGGCAGGCCGCGCCCCCGTCACCCACCGCGCGGCGATGCCGAGATTTCAAAAGGACCGAAACCGGACCGAATTTAAATCGCTTTTGGAGACGATCGTACGGGCGTGAGGGTTCCGCTGTCAAGGCGATTGGCCTCCTCCGCGCAGAGGCGCGGGCGGTAGGAGATCGCTTCGGCCAAGTGCGCCGCGGCGACGCGTTCGCACCCGGCGAGATCGGCGATTGTCCGCGCCACGCGGAGCGCTCGGTGGAGCGCCCGGACGGAGAGCGAGAGCCTCTCGACGGCCATCGCCGCCACGCGGCGTACCGGCGCGTCGAGGCAGAGAAAACGCTCGAAATCGGCGGGCGGGAGCTCGGCGTTTCGAAATGCGGGCCGGCCGGGAAAGCGAGCCGCCGCGACGCGGCGCGCCCCCGCCACTCGCGCCTTGATCGTTTCGGAATCTTCTTCCGGAGCGCGCTTCTGGATCTCGGACCAGGAAACGGGAGGAACCGAAACGTGCAAATCGATCCTATCGAGCAGCGGCCCGGAGATCTTCTTCGTATAGCGCAGGCGTTCCCGGTAATCGCACGTGCAGACCCGGCGCGGATCTCCCACGAATCCGCACGGGCATGGGTTCATCGCGGCGACGAGCAGGAAGTCGCAAGGGAAGGTGCAGGCGCCGCCCACGCGAACCAGGTTCACGCGCTTCTCTTCCAGCGGCTGGCGGATCGCCTCCAGGACGTCGCGCCGGAACTCCGGCAGCTCGTCCAAAAAGAGGACTCCTCGGTGCGCCAGGGAGATCTCGCCGGGGCCCGGGCGCGCGCCGCCGCCGACGAGTCCGGGCGCGGAGATCCCATGATGCGGCGCGCGGAACGGAGCCGATTCGACGAGCCCTCCGGAAGGAGGAAGGGCGCCGGCGACGGAATGGACTTTCGTCACCTCGATCGATTCGCCGCGTGTCAGCGCCGGCAGGACCGTCGGCAGCCGGCGGGCGAGCATCGTCTTCCCGGCTCCCGGTGGGCCCATCAGCAGGACATGATGTCCCCCGGCGGCGGCGATCTCGAGCGCGCGGCGCGCGACCGCCTGGCCTCGGATGTCGGAGAAGTCCACGCCCTTTGCTGGCACGGGAGAGCCGGCGGATGCAACGTGCGGCGCGATCGTCTGCTGGCCGTTGACGTGCGCCACGGTCGAGGCGAGGCCGCCGACCGGAATGACCGCGATCCCCTCGACGACGGCGGCTTCCGCGGCGTTGGCGCCGGGAAGTACGATCTCGTCGAATCCCGCATCGCGCGCGGCGAGCGCCAGGCAGAGCGCGCCGCGAATCGGACGGACCTCGCCGTTTAATCCCAGCTCGCCGACGTAGAGACGGCGTGCCGCCGCGCGCGACGCCAGGCCGCAGATCTCCAGGATCGCGACGGCGACGGGCAGGTCGAGCGAGGCCCCGACCTTCTTGAAGCCCGCGGGCGCCAGGTTGACGGTAACCGCGCCGCCGGGAAACGGGAAGCCCGCGTTGCGGAGCGCCGTGCGGACGCGTTCGCGCGCTTCGCGGACGCTGGTGTCCGGCAGTCCCACGATGTTGAAACAGGGGAGGCCTCCCGAGACGTCGACCTCGACGTCGAGCACGCGAGCGTCGATCCCCAGGAGAGCCGCGGAATGAACACGCGCAAGCATGAGACCTCCTCGGTGCGAGGAGACGCCTGCGAGGGGATGAGGACCAGAGGAGCCTAACAGGAGTCGTGGCCGTACGCTACGACTTCGGCGATCCTCACGTTCCAAGCGTCCAAAGTCCAAGTCGGGACACGGGACACGGGACTCGGGACGCGGGACACGGACCGAGCGAGCCCTCGAGTCCCGAGTTCCGAGTCCCGAGTTCCGAGTCCCCGCGCGAGACGCGCGTCAGCGCGCGCGCGCGGGGATCTTCAGCGTGTCGCCCGGCTTGATGAGGGCGGGGCCGGGGAGGCTGTTGAAGGCGAGGAGCTGGGCGACGGTCGTGCCGTGCTTGAGGGCGATCCGGTAGAGCGTGTCACCGCCGCGGACCTTGTAGGCGCGGGCCGCGACGGCCGGGGCCGCGGGCTTTGGATTGGACTGCTTGCCGGCCACGGCCGTGCCGGACTTGCGCGACTTGGAGGCAACGCGGACGACCGCCTCGGGCCGCGGGATGAGTACGACGCTCCCGCGCGAGACTCTGGCGCGCTCCTGGAGCGAGTTGGCCGACGCGAGGCGCGCGGGCGTCAAGTGGAACCGGCGGGCGATCGAGGCGAGCGTCTCGCTGCGCTTGACGACGTAGCGGCGGAAGCTCGGCGGCTTCGCCGTCGGCGCCTGGGCGAAGGCGACGAGCACTGTGTCGCGGCTCCCGACCGGGACCTTCAGCTCGTAGCCGTCGGGGCCGGCCGGCGTGACCTCGCCGCGCAGCTCGGGATTCAACCGCTGGAGCTCCTCGAGCGTCGCTCCGTTCTCGGCCGCGAGGTGCCGCAGGCTGACCGGGCGGTCGAGCCGCAGCGTTTCGTAAGAGAGGGGCTTCTCGTACTCGACTTCGAAGCCGTAATGGGCCGGGTTCTTCGCGATGAGCGTAGAGGCGATGACGGCCGGCACGTAGTTCTGCGTCTGCGGTTTCAGCAGCCCCGACGCCGCGAGCTGCCAGAAGTCGGTCAGTCCGGTCTTCTCCATCGTCCGGAGGATCTTCCCTTCGCCGGCGTTGTAGGCCGCCATGGCGAGATACCAGTCGTGGAAGAGATCGTAGAGAAAGCGGAGATACCGGGCCGCGGCGCGCGTCGCCTTCTCCGGGTCGCTTCTCTCGTCCACGGAGGCGTTGGAGGTCAGGCCGTAATGGCGTCCGGTCTCGGGGATGAACTGCCAGATGCCGCACGCGGCCTTGGGAGAGCGTGCGCGCGGAATGAACGACGACTCGACCATGGCCACCTGGGCGAGGTCCTTGGGGAGTCCTTCTTCCTGCGAACACCCGTTGGATCATCGGGATGAACCGGCCCGAGCGCGCGAGGCCGCGGCCGATGACGTCGTGGAGGTCGTTCTGGAACACCGCGAGGATCTTGAGAACCGTGTCGTTGACGACGATCGGGATGTCATAGGCGCGGCTGCCGTCATCGGTGGAAACCGCCTGGCGGGCCTTCAGCACCGCATCGGGCGTCGCCTCGGGCGTCTCGGGGGTGCGAGCATCGGGGTGCGGGACGCCATCTCGAGCGCCTCGGATTCCACGGGAGGCGCCATTGCCTCGTAGCGGAGGATCCCCTCGTACAGATCCGTGGAAAACGCGATCATCGCGGGATCGGCGGCCGCGTCCACCCCGGCGGCCGGACCGCGTCCAGAGAGCGGGAAAACGCCTCTGACGCGCATTGGAAATCGCCGGCGAGTGCCGCCTCACGCCCGAGGGCGAATTCCTGACGGGCCTTCGCGACGGCCGGCGGCTCGGGCGGAGGAGCCGCGTTTCGCCGCGTCTTCGGGAAGCCGACGAGGCAGAGCAGCCCGCTCCGAGGAGAAAGGCGGCCGAGAGGACCGCGAGGATACAGCTTCTCCCCCTCACCCGGGCTCGAGACTGGAACATGAGAAAAGGGTAACCCTGTCTGGTCATGGATTGCAAAATCTTTTTGCACTAAAGGAGTCCGAGCCGCTCGCGCGGCGTCTGCGACTCAATCCGTCCTCGGACGCGGACAACCACCCGTCGCCGTTATTTTCCCGAGATATGGAACTTGAGCGAAAGCAGGAGCTTTTCGATGTCGGACTTCGAATGCAGCTCGATGGAGAACGTCTTCTTTTCGCCGATCGGCTTCTTGTGCTCGTCCTCGAGCGCGAGCCCCACGGTCAGCACCTGACCGCGCGCCAGCTCGTTCTGCGGGATGTTGATCTCGAAGACCCGATTGATCTCTTTGCGGTGATTCAGGCTGTTGGCGAGCAGGTCGTCGATCGACACTTCGGCGGCCTGCCGGCGCGAGCTCCGGTCGGGCGGCGGCAGCGAGGTCGCGTTGCGGCGGAGCCTCTCGAGCTCGGAGAGGATGTCGATGTTCGACCGGACGCGGACGTGTTTGACCTGCCTGGCGCAGCCGGCCTGGGCGAAGGAGACGTCTCCCATCTCGACCCGGGTCGCATCGTCGTCGGGGACGGCTCGGGAGCGGCCTGAGAGGGAGGAGTCATCCGCCTCTGCCGCTTGCGCCTTGCGGGTTTCGGGCCCCGGCGCCGTCGGCGGGCGCCGCCTCGGTCGGGTTCTCGGACGTCGCCTCAGATCGTGTCCACGGCGGAGTGCGCCTCGCCGGTCGGCGTCTCGGCCGCGAGTTCGGCCGATTCCTCGCGGAGCGGCGGGCCAGATGGAGGAGCCGCGCGTGCCCGCGAGGGGCTGCGGGCACGCGGAGGAGCGCTCGTCGCCGAGCATCTCTCTTCTTGACCGACCCGCAGCGTCAGCTTTGAGATCGCCTTCAGGGTCTCGAAGACGCCCTGGCCGAGGACCGCGCACGCCTCGTAGCTCTCGTGCTTGCGGTCGGGTTGAGGCTGCTCCTCGAGCTCCTCGACCGACAGGATGTTGGCGAGGTCCCGCTTGTTGTACTGGAAAACCAGGGGCAGGTCCTCGAGCTTGATCCCGATCTCCGCGAGGTTCGATGCGGAGGTTGTCCATGCTCTCGACGTTGGCGTCCTTCATCGCGCGCTGCGAGTCCGCCACGAAGACGATGCCGTCCACCCCCTTCAAGACCAGCTTGCGGGTGGTGTTGTAAAAGACCTGGCCCGGGACGGTGTAGAGCTGGACCCGCGTCTTGAAGCCTCCGATGACGCCGACGTCCAGGGGGAGCAGGTCGAAGAAGAGCGTGCGGTCCGTCTCTGTTTCGAGGGAGACCATCTCCCCGCGCGAGCCCGGCGAGGTTCGGCCGTAGATGTGATGGAGGTTCGTCGTCTTTCCGCACAGACCGGGACCGTAATAAACGATCTTGGCCGCCATCTGCATGGTGGCGTAATTAAAAAAAACCATGACGTGATTAGGCCATTAGGGCCCCCGGAACAGGGGCGTCTCGTGATTCTACCATTGCTCCGCGCGTCGCGCCTCCTCCAATCCGCGAGCTCATCCTGTCTCGAGATCCTCGACCAGGGTCAGGATTTCCTCCTCCTTCCCCCGGTCCGGGGTGCGACGCAATGTTTCCGCCGCGAGCAGGCCGTAGAGCCGCCCGGCCTCGGGCAGCGCGGCCAGCGCCTGCACATGGGCCGCCACGGTCCCGACGTCCCGGCGGGCGACCGGGCCGGTGAACGCCTCCTCGAACCCGCGCGCGGCCGCCGCCTGCGCGGCTCGCGCGCGCGAGGCCCGCCAGCGCCGGCCGGGCTTCCTCTTCCGGAATCCCGGCGCGCTCCCAGGCGCGCGTCGCGAGCGAGACAACCGCGGCGGTGCCTCCGGCGGCCAGCGTCGCCGCCGAATGGTAGAGGGGCTTCGCCTCCGGCGCGATCCGGCGGGGACGCCCGCCGATGGCCCGCACGACGATCTCGCCGGCGCTCACGGCGTTCTCGTCCCCTTCGATCGCGACGAAGACGCCCTTCCACGTCTCTCCCGGAGCTCCCGTGAACACGCAGAGCGGATGAAGCGATCCGACCGAGGCGCCTGTGGACTTCAGCGGCTCGAGCGCGGCCGCGGCGAGCGCGCCGCTGACGTGGAAGGCGGTCCGGCACCGAAGACGGCCCGCCACCGCCCCGGCAACCGACGCGATCGCGTCGTCGGGGACCGCGAGCACGAGGATGTCGCAGTCGGCGAGACGCCCGTCCGATCCCCGGGGCGTTCCGCCGCCGATCTCCCGGCACGCGTCGCGGGCGTGAAGAGAATCGCGCGCAATCACTTCGCTCAGGTTTCCACCGGCGGAGAGCCAGGATCGCGCGAGCGCCTTTCCGGCGCGGCCGGGCCCGACGAGGCTCAGGGAGGAAGCCAGGACTGCGGTCGCCACGTTCGAAGTCTACAGGGGCGCGATCGGTTCACAGTGCCGGTCGTGAAATCGGCGTTTTCGCGCTACACTCTAGATACCCGGCGGCGAGCCGCCGGGTCAATGGTTAGCACTTGATTCGACCCGAGTGCTAATCTCTTTTGGGAGCCCATGACGACGTTGGATGTTCGCAGCCGGACGATCCTGAAGGAAATCATCCGTGTCCACGTGGACACGGGGCGCCCGGTCTCCTCGCGGGCCCTGTTCAAGTCCAACCGATTCCACCTTTCTCCCGCCTCGATCCGCAACATCATGGCGGACCTGACCGACCTCGGCTTCCTGACCCAGCCGCACACCTCCGCGGGGCGCGTCCCGACGGACCGGGCTTACCGCCTCTACATCGACGAGCTGATGCGGCACCGTCAGGTTGCCGTGGATGTCCGGGAACAGGTCGATTCCGATCTCTCCTCGGCGGGCGCCGACGTGCCGCGTCTCTTCCAGGCGGCCTCCCGCCTCCTCTCGCGGCTTTCCGGGGAGGTGGGCTTCGTCGTGGCTCCCGACGCCCTGCATACAGTCGTGGACGGCCTGCGTTTCCTGCCGGTCGCGCCCGGGAAGATCCTGGTCGTCCAGATCAGCGGGCCGGAGGTGCTCTCCCGCGTCATCGAGACCGAGGTGGACTACTCGGCGCGGGAGCTGGAAGCGATGAGCGAGCGCATCACGCGGGAGTTCTGCGGCCGCACGCTCGACGAGGCGCGCCGCCGCCTCGTCGAGGCGATGGCGCAGGAGAAGGCCGCCGCCGACCGGATCCTGACGCGGACGCTCGCGCTCGGCCGCCGGGCGCTCGAGGGCTCCGAGACGCAGGAGAAGATCTATGTGGACGGGACGGCTCGACTCCTGAACAAGCCGGAGTTCGCCGACGTCGATTCCTTGAGAAGGGTCTTCTGGGCCTTCGAAGAGAAGGCGCGCCTGCTCGACCTGATGACGCGCTATCTCCACTCCCGGAGGACCTGCGTGGTGCTCGGCTCCGAGCAGGCGCTGACCGTCGATCCGCGGCTCTCGGCAGTCCTGACGTCCTATGGCGCCGGTGAAACGCTCTCCGGCACGCTCGGCGTCCTCGGGCCGGCGCGCCGCGAATACCCGCGGGTCATCCCGGTCGTCGAGCTGCTCGGGAAGGCGCTTTCGGAGAGGCTCGAGCGGCGCGACACCCGCGAGCGGGAGGGCTCACCGCGATGAGCGGCAAGAACGACCGCGGGCGCGGCCCGCTCTCTGATCCGCCGGCGGATTCCGAGACGATCGAGGTGACCGATCCGGGCGATACGCTGGAAGGGGTCCTCGAGGAAGAGGAGCGCTCGGCCATCGCGTCGGCCGAGGAGAAGCTGCGCTCGGTCCAGAAAGACCTGGAAGACCTGAAGGACCGGCACCTGCGCAAGCTCGCCGAGTTCGAGAACATGCGCAAGCGGGCGGAGAGGGAGAAGGCCGAGTACTTCCGGTTCGCTCTCGCGAATTTCCTCCTGGACCTGTTCCCGGTCTCCGACAGCTTCGACCGGGCGTTGGAGCACGCCCCCCCGCAGGCGCTGGAGGAGGACTTCGGGCAGGGCGTCGCGATGATCCGCAAGCAGATCGACGAGCTGTGGAAGAAATACGGCGTCGCCGAAGTGGATACCTCCGGCGCATTTGATCCCAACGTCCATGAGGCCGTCGCCACGGAGGCGACGGACGAGGTTCCCAAGGACACGATCCTGGAGGTCCTCCGGAAGGGATACTTCCTGAACGACAAGCTGCTGCGCCCCGCGCTGGTCAAGGTCGCGGTGCCCGCGGCACGAAAGCGCGAATGAGCAAGATCCTCGGAATCGACCTGGGAACCACCAACTGCTGCGTCGCGGTCGTGGAGGGGGCGACGCCGCAGGTGATCTGCAACCGGGAGGGGAGCCGCACGACCCCTTCGATCGTCGGCTTCACCGAGGACAACGAGCGGCTGGTCGGACAGATCGCGAAACGGCAGGCGATCACGAATCCGATGAACACGGTCTTCGCCGTCAAGCGTCTCGTCGGACGCAAGTTCGACTCCGAGGAGACGCGCCACGCGCGGGAAGTCCTGCCGTACGAAATCGTCCGCGCCGCAAACGGCGACATCAAGATCCGCGCGCGCCGGAAGGACTACAGCCCGGAGGAGATCTCGGCCTTCATTCTGCGCGAGATCAAGGAGTTCTCCGAGGAATCGCTCGGCGAGGAGATCACGGAAGCGATCATCACGGTGCCGGCCTACTTCGACGACGCCCAGCGTCAGGCCACGCGGGACGCCGGCAAGATTGCCGGGCTCGAGGTCCTGCGCATCTTCAACGAGCCGACGGCCGCCTCGCTCGCGTACGGACTGGACCGGAAGGGGAGCGAGGTCGTCGCGGTCTACGACCTGGGAGGCGGGACGTTCGATATCTCGATTCTCGAGCTCGGCGACGGCATCTACGAGGTCAAGGCGACGGCCGGCGACACCTACCTCGGCGGCGAGGACTTCGACAAGAAGATCATGGACTGGCTTCTCTCCGACTTCGAGCGCGCGACCGGCATCGACCTGCGGCAGGATCGGATGGCGCTCCAGCGATTGAAAGAGGCGGCCGAAAAGGCCAAATGCGAGCTCTCGACGGCGATGGAGGCGACGATCACGCTGCCGTTCATCTCCGCCGACTCCTCGGGCCCCAAGCACATCAACCGCACGCTGTCGCGCGCCCGCTTCGAGTCGCTGGTGGCGGACCTGATCGACCGCACGGCGGCGCCGTGCCTGGACGCCCTGAAGGCGGCGGGGCTCAAACCCTCCGACGTCGACCAGGTGATCGTCGTGGGAGGGCAGACGCGCACGCCGCGCGTGCAGCAGATCGTGGCGGAGCTCTTCGGCCGCGAGCCGAACCGGGACATCAATCCAGACGAGGTCGTCGCGATCGGCGCCGCCATCCAGGGGGGCGTGCTCAAGGGGGAGATCAAGGACGTCGTGCTGCTGGACGTCACGCCCCTGTCGCTCGGCATCGAGACGCACGGCGGCGTCTTCGAGAAGCTGATCGACCGCAACTCCACGATCCCGACGAAGAACACGAAGGTCTTCACGACCGTCGGCGACAACCAGTCGGTGGTGGAGATCCACGTCCTCCAGGGGGAGCGGGAGGTGGCGGGCGAGAACAAGTCGCTCGGGCGCTTCGAGCTCGTGGGCATTCCGGCCGCGCCGCGCGGGGTTCCGCAGATCGAGGTCAACTTCGCGATCGACTCCAACGGCATCGTCAACGTCTCGGCGCGCGATCTGGCGACCGGCAAGGCGCAGGGGATCCAGATCAATCCCGCCGGCGGCCTCTCCCAGGCCGAGATCGACCGGATCATCAACGAGGCGTCCTCCTTCGCCGAGGCGGACCGCCAGCGCCGGGAGCTCTCGCAGATCCGAAACCGGCTCGAAGGGATGCTCGCATCCAACGAGCGCGTCTTCGCGGAGTTCATCACCGCGTTCGCGCCCGACGAACGGGAACGGATCGAGGAGACCCTGAAGCGCTCCCGCGACATCGCGGCCGCGGAGTCGCGCGAGGCGCTGAAAGAGGCGATCTTCGACATGCAGGGGATCTCGAAGCTGCTGACCCGCGTGATGCTCCAGCGCTCCGCGGCGAAAGGCGCTCCTCCGGCGGGCCAGCCGTGAGACGTTCGAGAAAGTCCAAGGTCTAGGGTCCAGGGTCCAGGGTCGGAGCGGGAGCGCGAGAGAAACATGTCCAAACGCGATTACTACGAGGTCCTGGGCGTCGGCCGCAACGCCGAGAACGGCGAGCTGAAATCCGCGTACCGGAAGCTCGCGCTCCAGCATCACCCGGATCGCAACCCGGGAAACTCCGAGGCCACCGAGAGATTCAAGGAGGCCTCGGAGGCCTACGCGGTTCTCTCCGACCCGGAGAAGCGCGCGCGCTACGACCGTTTCGGCCACGCCGGGTTGTCCGGAGCGGGGGGCGGCTTCGGCGCGGCCTTCGACCCCTCGGTCTTCGGGGATTTTTCCGGGCTCTTCGGGAATCTCTTCGGGTTCGCCGGATTCGGGTCGGCGGGCCCGTCCCGCCCGTCCGGGAGCGATGTGGTCTACAGGATGGAAGTGTCCTTCAAGGACGCCGCGTTCGGCGTGGAGGCTCCGCTCGTCATCTCCCGCCTCGAGCCTTGCGAGGAGTGCTCGGGCTCGGGCGCCGAGCCGGGCTCCTCTCCGCGCACCTGCCCGGCCTGCGGCGGCCGCGGGCGCCAGCGCTTCTCACAGGGCTTCCTGACCGTCACGCGTCCCTGCGCCACGTGCGGAGGAGAGGGGAAGATCGTCGAAAAGCCCTGCCGCAAGTGCGGCGGGGAGGGCGGCGCCGCAGCAGCCGCAAGCTCGAAATCAGGATCCCGGCCGGCGTCGAGACGGGCTCCCGGCTGAGACTGGCGGGCGAAGGGGACGCCGGACCCGGCGGCGGCCCGGCGGGCGACTTATACGTCGTGCTGACGGTCGCGCAGCACGAGGTCTTCGAGCGGGAAGAGGACGACGTCGTGCTCGCGCTCGACCTCCCGTTTCCCACGCTCGTCCTCGGCGGAGAGGTCACGGTGCCGACGCTCGAAGAGGAAGAGAAGATCACCATTCACCGCGGCGCGAGGGTCGGCTCGGAGATCCGTCTGCGCGGGCGCGGATTCGGCCGCCTGGGACATCGCGGTCGCGGAGACTTCGTCGTCCGCATCGGCGTGATGGTGCCCGAGGCCCCGTCGGAAAAGGAGCGGGAGCTGCTCCGCAGCTACGCGCAGCTCGTCGGCGCCCCCGTTGCGGGCCGGAGCGTCGTGGACAAGGCGAAGAAGATCTTCTCGTGAGGTCGTTGTCAGTTGTCAGTAATTAGTTGTCAGCTCGCTTGCGGCGGCTGAGCACTGAAAACTGAGAACTGAAGACTGAGAACTTTGCTCCGGCGGAAGTACTCGCGCCTGCTGATTCCGCGCAAGGCGAAGGACGAAGCCGTTCTCGCGACCCTCTGGCTGCATGGCCCGCTCGGCTTCCTGGAGGAGGGGCGCGATCTCGTCGCGTGCTTCCGCGATGCGGAGACGGCGCGGCGGGCAAGCCGGGCGCTCTCGGAGGCGCGCGTGCGTTGCGAACTGGTCACCGACATTCCGGAAGGGGATCCTCTCGAAGCAGTTCCGCGCGGCCTCGCGCCCCTTCGCCGTCGGGGAGCGATTCTGGATCGATCCGGGAGATCCCTCCGATTCGCGTCCCCCCGCGGGCCGGATCGCGCTTCGGCTTCCGGCGTCCACGGCCTTCGGCACGGGAAGCCACGAGTCCACGCGCCTGGCGCTCCTCTTTCTGGAGGAGGACCCGCCCGACGGCCTGGACGTTCTAGACGTTGGCACCGGCTCCGGAGTCCTGGCGCTCGCCGCGGCGGCCCTCGGAGCGCGCCGTGCGTTCGGGCTCGACACGGACGCGGAGGCCCTCTTCGTGGCGCGCGGGAACCTGCGGCTCCACGAATTCGGATCGCGCGTTTTGCTCCTGGCCTCCGGCGTGGAGGCCGTCGCGGGAGTCTTCCCGCTCGTCGTCGCGAACCTTCTGCCGCAGGAGTTCCTGCCGATACGCGCCGCCGTGATGAACCGCGTCGCGCCGGGAGGCCGGATCGTTCTTTCGGGAGTTCCGCTCGACCGGGAGGAGCGCGTGGTGACGAGCGTGCGTTCGCGGAGGTGGGCCCTCTCGGGACGCCGCGCGGAGGGGGAATGGGCATGCGTTTGCCTCGAGCGCGTCTCGTAGCCTCGCCGCTCCCCGCGGCGGGAGAGACCGCCAGGCTCTCGCTCGAAGAGGCCGCGCACGCGCGGGCGCGACGTCTGCAACAGGGGGATCGCGTCATCCTCTTCGACGGGAGCGGGCGGGAGGCGGAGGCGCTCCTCTGCCGACTGGACCGCGGCGGCGCCGAAGTGACGGTCGAGAGGATCCTTCCCGCCGGCGATCCGGCGGCTCCGATCGCTCTCTTCGTCGCGGGCCTGCGCGCGGAGCGCCTGGCCTGGCTGGTGGAGAAGGCCGCCGAGCTCTCCGCCGAGAGCGTGACGCTCGTCGCGACGGAGCGGACGCAGTCCTTCCGCGGGTCGGCGGCAATCGTCGAGAGGCTCGAGCGTGTCGCGCGCGAAGCGGCGAAGCAGTGCGAATCTCCCCGCTGGCCCCGGATCGCGGGGCCGATCCCGCTCGACCGCGCGCTGTCGGAGCGCCCCGCGTCACACCGCCTGCTTTTCGATCGGGAGGGAGAGGCGTTTCCGTCGAGGGCTTCGGGTCGCGAGCTCACGCTCCTCGTCGGTCCGGAAGGCGGTTGGACCGAGCCGGAGCGAGAGGCCGCGCGGAAGGCCGGCTGGTCTGTCGTCGCGCTTCCCGCCGGAACGTTGCGTGCCGAGACCGCCGCCGTCGCCGCGCTCGTTCTCGCGCGCGCTCTCCTCCAACGGAAATTGTGAATGGTGAATTGTGAATTGTGAATTTAACAACCGATCCCACGGGCCCAATTCACAACTCAAGATTCACAACTCACAAATTCTTCCAGATTGACACCGCGTCAATCCGCGTTGGATACTCCGCCGTACTCCCGAGCGCTTCCCGTCTCACGACTGCGGAGGTCACATGCCCTACAGAGACGTCAAGAAGGTCTGGATGAACGGGCGCCTCGTGGACTTCGCGGACGCGAAGATCCACGCGTTCGCTCACGTCATCCATTACGGCTCGGCCATGTTCGAGGGGGCCCGCGTTTACAAGACGAAGAACGGCTCGGCCGCCTTCCGTCTCGATGAGCACGTCAGGAGGCTCTACGACTCCTGCAAGGTCTACCGCATGGAGATCCCCTATACGCCGCAGGAGTTCAAGAGCGCGATCCTCGACACGATCCGCGCCAACGGGTTCGACGAGTGCTACATCCGGCCCGTCGTGTACCGCGGCCTGGGCGCGCTCGGAGTCAATCCGTTCAAGAGCCCGATCGACGTCCTGATCGCGGTCTGGAAGTGGGGCAAGTACCTCGGGGACGAGGCGATCGAGCAGGGAGTGGACGTCTGCGTCTCCTCGTGGAACCGGATGGCTCCCAACACCTTTCCCGCGATGGCGAAGGCCACCGGCAACTACGTGAACTCGGCCCTGATCAAGATGGAGGCGATCACCAACGGCTACACGGAAGGGATTGCGCTCGACAACAGCGGGCGCGTTTCGGAAGGGAGCGGCGAGAATCTCTTTCTCGTGTACGGGGGACGGCTCCTGACCCCGCCGCTTGCCGGCACGATCCTGCCGGGGATTACCCGGGACTCGGTCATTACGCTCGCCCGAGACGCCGGCTACACGGTCGTCGAGCAGCAGATCGCGCGGGAGATGCTCTACATCGCCGACGAGATCTTCTTCACCGGCACGGCCGCGGAGGTCACGCCGATCCGTTCCGTGGACCGGATCCCCGTTGGCGCGGGCAAGCGCGGCCCGGTCACCGAGCGGCTGCAGAAGGACTTCTTCGGTCTGCTGTCCGGAGACAGGGAGGACCGATACGGCTGGCTGACGCCGGTGCCGGTGGAAGCCCCCGTCTGACTCGACCGGCCTTTTCCGCCGCCTCGGCTTCCCGTTCAGGCCTGTTCGGCGTAAGCTAACGGTCCATATGCACATCAACGACCTCCTGAAGATCGCGGTCGAGCGGAGGGCCTCCGACCTCCACCTGAAGGTCGGCGCTTACCCGATCCTGCGAATCGACGGCGTCTTGAAGCCCATGAGTGAGATGCGCCGCATCGTCCAGGAGGACACCATGGCGATGGCGTTCTCCATCATGTCGGCGCGCCAGAAGGAACGATTCAAGACCGATTTCGAGATCGACGCGTCCTACCAGGTGCCGAACCTCGGCCGGTTCCGCTGCAGCGTCTTCCAGCAACGGGGCACCGTGGGGCTCGTGCTGCGCGTCATTCCGACCCGGATCCTGACGATCCGCGAGCTGCTGTTGCCGCCCGTGCTCGAAAAGATCTGCATGGAGCAGCGGGGCCTGGTGCTCTGCACCGGGACGACGGGCTCGGGCAAGACGACGACCCTCGCCTCGATGGTGGATCACGTCAACACGCTTCGCAACGAGCACATCATGACGATCGAGGACCCGATCGAGTACCTGCATCGCGACAAGAAGTCGATCGTCAACCAGCGCGAGCTGGACGTGGACACGAAGGGCTTCTCCGTCGCGCTCCGGAGCGCGCTGCGGCAGGACCCCGACGTGATCCTCGTGGGCGAAATGCGCGACGCCGAGACGATCGGGACGGCCTTGACGGCGGCCGAGACAGGGCACCTCGTCCTCTCGACGCTCCACACGCTGGACGCGACCGAGACGATCAACCGGATCATCGCGGTGTTCCCGCCGCACCAGCACCGGCAGATCCGCCTCCAGCTCGGCGCGGTCGTGCAGGCGGTCATCTCGCTGCGGCTGATGCCGCGGGCGGACGGCCTCGGCCGCGTTCCGGCGGTCGAAGTCCTCGTCCGCACCGATTACATCCGCGAGTGCATCGAGAACAAGGAAAAGACGAAGTACATCAAGGACGCGATCAAGCAGGGGACCTCGCAGTACGGGATGCAGACGTTCGACCAGTCGCTCTACCAGCTCTACAAGTCGGGGCTCATCACGTTCGACGAGGCGATGCGGCGCGCCACGAACCCCAACGAGTTCCGATTGAAGATCCAGGGGATCCAGTCCACGTCCGATGTCGCCGGCGAGGAAATGGACGCGGAGCTCGAGGCCCCGTCCGAATTCGGCACCGCTCCCGAGGAAGGGTCCCCCTACGATTTCTCCCGCCAGCCCCCCGGCTCGCGCTGACGGGGCGGGACTCGGGACTCGAGACTCGGGACGGGGAAGACCGACGACGCGCCGCGTCCGCAAAACCGCCCGGCCTGATTCGGCTTCGGCTGCGCGCGAGCGCGCGCTCCGGCTCCTGACCGTGCGGGCCCGCGGGCGCGCGGAGCTTTCGCGCGCCCTGGAGCAGCGCGGTTTCGAAGCGGACGCCGTCCGCGAGGCGCTCGGCAGGCTCGAGCGGGAAGGATGGCTGGACGATCTCGCCGCGGCGAGGTCCGCCGCACGCGCCTGCGCCGGCCGCTACGGGCGAGCGCGGATCGAGAAGGAGCTTGCGGCCCGGAGCTTCTCCTCCGAGACAGTCGAGGCGGTTCTGGCGGAGATCGATCCGGAGGGGGAAGAAAAGGCTTTGTCGCGGTTGTTCAACAGGCTCCAGCGGTCGAACGCGGGGCTGGACGCGGAGAAGAGGCGGCGCCGCGTCTGGAACGCGCTGTCGCGGCGCGGATTCCCCGCCGCGGCGATTTCTGCGAAGATGAAGAATTCGCCGGCGGACCGGGTCGCGGCCGGCCGGGAATTGGAGGACGGGGAGTCGTGATGACGTCGGGCCAGATCCGGGAGCGGTTTCTCGAGTACTTCGAGCAACGAGGGCACCGCCGCGTTCCTTCCTCCTCTCTCATTCCCGCGGAGGACCCGACGCTCCTCTTTGCCAACGCCGGAATGAACCAGTTCAAGGACGTCTTTACCGGCCGGGAGAAGCGGGAGTACAGCCGCGCCGCGAGCGCGCAGAAGTGCGTGCGCGCGGGGGGGAAGCACAACGACCTCGACAACGTCGGCTACACCGGCCGCCACCACACGTTCTTCGAGATGCTCGGCAACTTCTCCTTCGGCGATTACTTCAAGGACGACGCGATCGCGTTCGCCTGGGAGCTGCTGACGGACCGCGAGAAGGGGTACGGCCTCGAGACCGAGCGACTCTGGGCGACGGTCTTCACCGACGACGACGAGGCGGCGCGCCTCTGGGAGCGCTATCTGCCGAAGGCGAAGATCCTGCGCTTCGGAGAGTCGGAGAACTTCTGGGCGATGGGGGAGACCGGGCCGTGCGGCCCCTGCTCGGAGATCCACTACTTCCGCGGAGATGACCTGTCGCGCAACACGACCGACCTCGTCAACGGGCCGGGGGACGAGAACGTCGAAATATGGAACCTCGTCTTCATGCAGTTCGAGCGCGACGCCTCGGGGAAGATGACGCCCCTGCCGAAGCCGTCGGTGGACACCGGGATGGGCCTGGAGCGGCTGACGGCGGTCCTGCAAGGCGCGAACAACAACTTCGACACGGACCTCTTCCGGGGGATCATCAAGGATCTTGAGGATGAGGTTCGTCGTGCCGGTGTTGACGCGCGGTACCGGGGCAACATGGCCGTCGAGGATGCTCCCTTTCGGGTCGTGGCAGACCATGTACGGGCTGCAACGATGCTGATCCACGACCACGCCATGCCTTCGAACGAGGGGCGGGGATATGTGCTGCGCCGAATCCTCCGTCGAGCGCTTCGTTACGGTGCACAACTTGGGATTCGTGACCCCTTCCTCTACAGGCTGTCCGAGCGGGTCATTGCAAACTACTCGGGGATCTATTTCGACGAGGCGAAGAACCAACTCGACAAGCACACGATCGAGGCGGTTCTTCGACCGGAAGAAGAGCGATTCCTGAAGACACTCTCGCAGGGCGCCGTCCGCGTCGGTGAGGCCATCGAGGAGCTTCGCCGGCGCGGGGAGAAGGTCCTGGCCGGCGAGACGGTCTTCCGCCTCTACGACACCTACGGCATTCCGCTCGAGGTGATCGAGGAGATCGCATCCGACGAGGGGCTCGCCGTGGACCGCGGCGGGTTCGACACGCACCTGGAGAAACAGCGCGAGTCCTCCCGCGCCTCGGCGAAGTTCCGAGCCGCCGACGACTCCGTGTACGAGGGGCTCGGCCTCCCGGGCAAGCACTCGGAGTTCCGCGGCTACCCGGAGCTCGACTTCTGCAAGGTGTCGGGAGCGATGGTGCTCGGGATCGTCAAGGACGGCGCGCCCGCCGACGAGCTTTCGGCCGGAGAGATCGGCGAGGTCGTCACAGACGTGACGGTCTTCTATCCCGAGGGGGGCGGCCAGGTCGCCGACACGGGGACGTGGCGCTGGCCGGGCGGAGCGGCGCGCGTTACCGACACGCAAAAGCCCGTGCCGGGCCTCATCTCGCATCGCGTCACGGTCGAGTCGGGAGTTCTCTCCATCGGCACCAGGGTGGACATGGAGATCCCGGAGTGGACGCGGCGGCGCACGCAGGCCAACCATACGGGAACACACCTTCTCCACGCGGCGCTGCGGAAGGTGCTCGGGGAGTCGGCCCGCCAGATGGGCTCGCTCGTCGCGCCGGACCGGCTCCGCTTCGACTACGCGGCAGGGTTGGCGCCGACGCCGGAACAGATGGCCGAGATCGAGCGGCTCGTCAACGAGGAGATCCTGCGCGACACCGCTGTCACGAAGGAGATCATGAGCATGGAGGAGTCGCGGGCGCGTGGCGCCGTCGCGTTCTTCGGGGAGAAGTACGGCGAGCGCGTGCGCGTCGTGGACGTCCCGGGCTTCTCGACGGAGCTCTGCGGCGGCTGCCACGTGCCGCGCACCGGCGAGATCGGCGCGTTCAAGATCGTCTCGGACCGGGGACTCGCCGCGGGCGTTCGCCGGCTCGAGGCGGTGACGTCGCTCGGAGCGGTGGATCTCCTCCGGCACGACGAGGAAACCCTGAACGCGCTCTCCGGCGCGGCTCAGGCTCCGAGGGAGAAGCTCGTCGAGCGGTGGCGGGAGCGCGAGGAGCGCGTCCGGACGCTCGAACGCGAGCTCGGCTCGCTCAAGATGAAGCTGGCTTCGGGTGACGCGGGCGCGGCAGGCGCCTCGGGGGGATCGGTGGACGTAGACGGGGTCCGGATCGTGACGAGGATCGCGGCGGGCCTCTCGATTCCCGAGCTGCGCAACCTCTCCGACACCCTCCGGGCAAAGCTCTCGAGCGGCGTCGTCGTGGTCGGGAGCGCCGGCGAAGGGAAGACCTCCGTCGTCGCGGCGGTCACGCCGGACCTGACGCAGCGTCTCCCCGCGTCGAAGATCGCGGCCCGGATCGGCAAGGCGCTCGGCGGAAGCGGCGGCGGCAAGGCGGACCTTGCCCAGGCGGGAGGCCGCAACGAGAGCCTCCTCCCCGGCGCCCTGAAGGAAGCCGAGGCCGCCGTCCGCGAAATGCTGGCCGGAGAGAACGTCACCGCCGGCCGGCCCTGACCCTTCGGTCAGTTGGAGAGGGGCAGGACGCCGGTTTATAATCTGGGCAATTCCATGAGACTCAGACCGCTTGGCGCGCTTGCGCTCCTTCTCTGCTTCGCCTCGGCGGCGCCGGCCGCGGTGCGGATCGGGATGAAGGACGGCAAGCGGGTGATCTACAACGACGGCGTGGGGTCCTCCTCCCGGGAGGCCCTAGCGAAGAGCGACGCGTGGCTTGCGGCCCGTATCGCGACTCCATCCCTCTACGACGACCTGATCACCGACGCGGCGCGGCGCAACTCGATCGATCCGAAGCTCGTGAAATCCGTCGTGCTGATTGAATCGGCATTCAACCCCGCGGCCGTGTCGCGCAAAGGGGCGCGGGGCCTGATGCAGTTGATGCCGGAGACCGCGGTTCGATACGGCGTTCGAGACATGTTCGATCCCACGCAGAACCTGGCCGGAGGGGCGCAGCATCTCGCCTACCTGCTCGGGCTCTATGGCGGCGACCTCGCGCGCGCTCTCGCGGCCTACAACGCGGGGGAAGCGGCGGTGGCGCGTTACGGCGGCGTGCCGCCGTACGACGAGACCCGCATCTACGTCAACAAGGGGCTCGCCGCCTACTACGGCAAGTCCTCCCTCGGAGGAGGCTTCGGTCTCCCCGCGGAACGGACCTGGGGAAGCGCGAAGGGCCGTCCCGTCCGGATCACCCGGGACCCGAGGACGAATCGCCCCCTGATCACCACGGATTTCTCCCCCCCGCGTGGCCTGAAGAGAGGGTGAGCCGACGGGAGATTTGTGAATTGTGAATTGTGAATTGTGATTGACGAGAGCGTGATATTTCAGCCCTGATCACAACTCACAACTCACAACTTCTCTTTCTTCGCAGCGAACTCCCTCAGTCGCGATTCGGCTTCCTCCAGGACTCTCTCCATGACCGCTTCCTCCTCGTGCTCGCAATAGAGGCGGATCATCGGCTCGGTTCCGGAGAGGCGATGGAGCAGCCAGCCGCGCTCTCCGAGCTGGTACTTCACTCCGTCCAGGTCGGTGACCCGGGTGACGGGTTCTCCGGCGACCCGGGACGGGGGAGTGTTCCGGACCGCGGCCAGGAACTCGCGGACGACGGCGACCGGCAGGTGCACGTCCCGGCGCCCGTAGGCGAAGGAACCGAATTCCGCCGCGAGCTCGTCCAGCGCACGATCGAGCGAGCAGCCGGCGAGCGCGAGGCTCTCGATCAGGAGAAGCGCGTTGAAGACCCCGTCGCGCTCGGGGAGGTGAAAGGCGAAGGCGTAGCCGCCGCTCTCTTCTCCTCCGGCGGCCACGTCCCCCCGGTTCATCAGCTCGGCGACGTACTTGAAGCCGATCGCGGTCTCGAAGAGCCTCGCTCCGAGAGCGGTGGCGACCCGGTCGATCAGGATCGAGGTCGAGTAGGTCCTGGCGATGCCGCCGGAGAGGGCGCGCCGGCGGAACGCGTGGAGGAGAAGCAGGGCGAGTACCCGGTGGGGAGAGACGAAGCCGCCGCGCCGGTCGAGCACGCCGAGGCGGTCCGCGTCGCCGTCCTGCGCGACCGCGAGGTCGCACCCTTCCCGGACGACAGCCTCGGAAGCAGCCGCGAGGTTCGACGCGATCGGCTCCGGGTTGACGCCGCCGAAGAGCGCGTCCCGCTCCGCGCGTAACGCAACCACGCGCGTGGATCCGCCGGAAAGAATCTCCGCGAGGAGCGTGCCGGCCGCGCCGTGCATCGAGTCGGCGACGATCGAGAGCCCGGCCGACGCGATCGCCTCCAGGCGCACCCGAGACGCCAGGTGGTCGCGGTAGGGCGAGAGCAGGTCGACCGCCTCGATCCGGCCGGCGCGAGCGGCTCCGGCGCGCGTCTCGCCCGCGGCGCGCGCGACCGCCTCGTAGAGCTCCGGGTTCGCGCTCGAGCCGAACCGGGTCTTGATCTTGACGCCGTTGTACTCGGCGGGGTTGTGGCTGGCGGTGATCGCGATACCGCCCGCGAGGCCGAGCCGCCGCACGTGCCAGGAGACGGCGGGAGTCGGGATCGGCCGGTCGGCGAGCAGCACCGAGATCCCGCCCCGCGCGAAGACCTCCGCGGCGGCGCGCGCCAGCTCGGGAGAGGAGAAGCGCGTGTCGTGGCCGATCACGATCCGCCGCGTGTCCCCCTCGGGGAGATCCGAGTAGACGGAGGCGGCTGCCGCGCAGATCCTCCGCACCGACTCGAACGTACAGCCGTCGGCGAGGATGCCGCGCCAGCCATCGGTCCCCAGGGGAAATCGGTCGCTCAACGCGGTCCCGTTCCGAAGGGCCTCATGGGGCTATTATCTTCGCGTGAGCCGCGAAGCCAAGGTCCAGGGTGCGACGGGAACGCCGCAGCGCGGCGACGCCCTGCGCCTGACGCCGCACACCTCGCGCTGGAACATCAACCTCCCCAACGCGCTCACGCTCCTGCGCATCTTCCTCGTCCCATTTCTCGTCGTCGTGCTGCTGACGAAGTTCGAGGGGCGCGAGATCGTCGCCCTGGCGATCTTCCTGCTGGCGACGGCGACGGACTTCTTCGACGGCTGGCTCGCCCGCCGGCGCCGAGAGATCACGACGCTCGGCACGCTGCTCGATCCGATCGCCGACAAGCTCCTCATCTCCGCCGCGTTCATCTCGCTCGTCGAGTTGAACCTCGTTCCCGCCTGGATGGTCGTCGTCGTCGTCGGCCGCGAGTTCGCCGTGACGGGCCTTCGCTCGATCGCCGCGGGGCAGGGGATCCTGATCTCGGCCTCGGGGTGGGGCAAGGCGAAGATGGCGTCCCAGATCACGGCGGTCTCGCTCCTCATCCTCTCGGAGCGCTACGAATGGGTGCTGATGCCCGGCAAGATCGCGCTCTGGATCGTCGTGGCGGTCGCGATCATCTCGGGCGCGCAATACTTCCGCCTCTTTCTGCAGCGCGTCGTCTCGTTTGAGGGGCCGACGCCGCCGCCCGAGTAGCCCAAGCCGGGACGCGGGACACGGGACGCGGGATACGGACCGAGCGAGCCCTCGAGTCCCGAGTTCCGAGTCCCGAGTCCCGAACCCGGTCTCACGCCCCGGGTCTGACGAGGAGGAAGCGCCAGATGGGACGGCCTTCCACTTTGTACTTGCGCTCGTAATTGGTCTGTGGAGGCGGAGGCAGCGCGCTCCATTCCAGCCGGTCGAGCGCCGCGACGGTCTGCAGAAGCGAGCCGATGACCTGCCCGTAGCCGGCGTGGTCGGTTGTGATCCGGAGCGTGCCGCCGCCCTCGAGGCGCGAGGCGAAGAGATCCAGGGTCACGGCGTCGAGGAGCCTGCGCTTCCTCTGCTTCTTCTTCGGCCAGGGGTCCGGAAAGTAGATGTGAAAGGCGCGGACGGAGCGCGGCTCGAGGCTCTCCGCGAAGAGGCCACCGTCGGCCCGCAACACCCGCGCGTTGGCGAGGCCGGCACGGGCGAGCCGCTCCCGGCAGACGCGGTAGTAGGAGAGGGACCGTTCGAGACCCAGGAAGTCGTGCGCCGGCTCGGCCCGCGCCGCCGCGACGAGGAAGAGGGCGCGCCCGCTTCCGATTTCGACCTCCAGCGGAGCCTCTCGCCCGAAGAGACTCCTGGAATCGAACTTCTCTCCGAAATAGAGCGCCTCGTCGCCGGCCAGCGTCGCGCATCCCGGCTGATTCTTCACCGTCATTCCCGCGTCCTAATTTGGACCTTGGACCTTGGACCTTGGACCTGCTGCCGCAGCTACCCGACCCGGTCCGCAACGGCCTGCGCGAACTCCGATGTCCCGGCGCCGCCGCCGACGTCGTGCGTGCGGATGCCGGCAGCGAGCGTCGCGTGGAGAGCCCGCTCGACCGCGTCGGCGTGCTCGGGAAGCTCGAGGTGCCGGAGCATGAGGATGGCGGAGAGGAGGAGCGCTGTCGGGTTGGCGCGGTCGGTCCCCGCGATGTCGGGGGCCGAACCGTGGACCGCCTCGAAGACCGCGACCGTCGGTCCGAGGTTCGCTCCCGGGACGAGGCCCAGCCCCCCGACGAGTCCCGCCGCCAGGTCGGAGAGGATGTCGCCGTAGAGGTTCTCCATCAGCAGCATGTCGAAGGTCTCGGGGACCATGACCAGGCGCATGCAGGCCGCGTCCACGATGCGGTCGTCGGCTGCTATCTCCGGGTAGTCCTGGGCCACGCGGCGGAAGCACTCGAGGAAGAGTCCGTCGGAGAGCTTCATGATGTTGGCCTTGTGGACGGCCGTGACCCGCTTTCTCCCGTGGAGGCGCGCATAGTCGAAGGCGAAGCGCGCGATGCGCGTCGAGGCGAACTCCGTGATGATCTTCAACGATTCGACGACGCCCGGCACGACCGTGTGCTCGAGGCCGCTGTAGAGATCCTCGGTGTTCTCCCGGACGACGACGAGGTCCACGTTCTCGAACCGGCTGACGATCCCGGGAAGGTTCTTGACCGGCCGCAGGTTCGCGTAGAGATCGAGCGTCTTGCGCAGCCGCACGTTGATCGAGGCGAAGCCCTTTCCGACGGGAGTGGTGACCGGCCCCTTGAGCGCCACGCCGTGCTTCCGGATGGACTCGAGCGCTCGCGGCGGAAGCAGATCTCCCTCTCGCCGCTCCGCCTCGATCCCGACGATCACTTCCTCGAACCGGACGGGAGCCTTCGCCGCCTCGAGAACCCGGATCACGGCATCCGCCACCTCGGGCCCGATTCCGTCCCCTTTGATGAGTGTGACAGTTCGAGTTTCCAAGCGCCCTCCGATCGGGTGATCTGCGATCGGGTGATCGGGTGATCGGTCCGGGTCAATCACCCGATGGCTCGATCACCCGATCGCTCGATCCCTCAATCCTTCTTGTCCGTGAGAATCATCTTCACTCGCTTGATCGTGGTCGGGGTGGCTTCCTCGATCACGAAATCGGCCTTCCGCCCCTTCCACCGGTCTCCCTTGCGCGGGATGCGACCGAAGCGGAGCATCAGGTGCCCCGCGATCGTCTCGGCTTCCTCGCGCGGAAGGGCGAGGCCGAACTGCTCCTCGAGGTCGTCCAATCGGAAGCTTCCCTCCAGAAGGTACGCGCGGTCGCCTGCCGGGACGAAGCCCGCAGTCTCCTCCTCGTCGAACTCATCCTGGATCGGCCCGAGCATCTCTTCGATCGCGTCCTCGATCGTCACGATGCCGGCCGTCCCGCCGAACTCGTCCACGACGACCGCGATGTGTGTGCGGCGGCGGCGCATCTCGCGGAAGACGTCCTCAGCCCGCTTGAACTCCGGCACGAGGAACGGCTGGTCCATGTATTGGTCCACCCGGAAGTCTTTCTCTTCCTCGTCGCTCAAGGCGAAGAGGTCCTTGGCGTGGAGGATCCCGACGATGTTGTCGAGGGAACCGCGGTAGATCGGCAGGCGCGAAACCTTGTGCTCTCGCAGCACGAGCTTGATGTCCGGGTACTTCGCGGTCTCCGGGAGAGCGACGACGCGCGTTCTCGGCGTCATGATGTCGCGGGCCGTCTTGTCGCCGAACTCGAGGACCTTGTGGAGGAGCTTCCTCTCCTCGCCGTGGATCACCCCCTCGTCCGCTCCGAGGTTGATCACGCTCTTCATCTCCTCCTCGGTCAGGGCCGGAGTCTTCTCGGCGATCCGCAGGAGCCGCAGCGCGCGGGTCGCGACCTGGACGCACAGCGTCGCGATCGGCGAGAGGAGCTTCATCATCCAGGAGAGCGGGATCGCGACGGCCCGCGAGATCGTGACGGGCGAGGCCGCTCCGATCGCCTTCGGCGTCATCTCCGCGAAGACGAACAGGGTCAGGGTCGAGAAGAGGATCGCCGCCGGGACGCCGTAGTTCTCTCCAAGCCAGGTCGTGGCGATAACCGTCGCGAGCGCCGAGGCGGAGCTGACGAAGAGGTTCTGTCCGATCAGGATCGTGGCGAGCAGGCGGTTCCGGTTCGACTTCAAATCCCGGATCACGGCCCCGACCCGGTCCCCCTTTTCACGAAAGCGTTGCATGTCGATCCGCCCGAGAGACACCAGCGCGGTCTCCGCGCCGGCGAAGAAGGCGGAGAGGGCGAGCGAAAGCAGGAAGAGGAAGATGAAGACGCCCGTCTGGAAGTCCATCTCTACGGTTCCTTTCTCTGGCCCGCGCGGCCGGCTGCGGGGCCGCCCGCGCCGAGACGGGAGAGCGCCCAGGCCGAGGCGTCCGACAGGCCCGCTTCGGAGACCCCGGCGGCCCGGGGGAGAACGGGAAGGCTCGAGCGGTCCCCGCAGGCCCCCGCGGAGGCCGCGGCGTTTCTCTGGAGTCCTCGCCGGCCCGCCCGGTTCAGCGCGGTCGCGCCGTAGCGGCGCCGCCACTCTCCCGGCCCCATCTCGAGCCACTGCCGGCGCGTCGGAGCCGAGTCCCCGTTGCCCGGAGCCTGCGCGAAGGGAAGCGGCTTGTTCCACGGGCAGATGTCCTGGCAGATGTCGCAGCCGAAGACGTGCTGCCCGATCTTCTCCTTGATCCCGTCGGGAATCGGGCCGCGGTGCTCGATCGTCCAATACGCGAGGCAGCGTCCGGCGTCGAGAAGGCCCGGCTCGAGGAAGGCTCCCGTGGGGCACGCCTCCAGGCAGCGCGCGCAGGAGCCGCACTGTTCGGAGACCGGATCGTCTGGCGCGAGATCGAGGTTCGTCACGATCTCCGCGAGCAGCAGGAACGAGCCGTGCTCGGAGTCGATCAGGCAGCCGTTCTTGCCGATCCACCCCAGGCCGGCGGCGGCCGCGAAGGAACGCTCGGCGAGCGGCGTCGAGTCCACGCAGACGCGGTAGCGGAAGTCCCCGAGTCTCTCGGCCGCGGCGCGAGCGACGCGGAGCGCGTTCTCCCGGAGCGTCCCGTGATAGTCGGGGCCGGAGGCGTAGCGCGCGAGCCGGGCGCCGTCTGAGGCGACGGGCGGGCGAGCGGCCTGGCGGGCCGCGAGGCAGACGATCGAGCGCGCGCCGGGGAGGAGCCGCGTCGGATCGCTTCGGATCTGCGCCGTCGTCTCGAGGTACTTCATCCCGGCGTGACGGCCCGCGGCGACCCAGCCGCGGAAGCGCTCGAACCGCTCGGGCTCGCCGGCGAGCGCGATTCCGACGCGGACGAAGGAATGCCGCCGCGCTTCCTCGCGAAAGACGGCGGCTCCGAACAGCCGATCCGGCGCGATCCCGCGGGATGGCCCCGGGTCGCCCCGGCGCTCGGAGAAAGAGCCCATCTCGGCGCCATGCTAGCATCCGATCGAGCTGTGGAAAGACCGGCGGTCATGCCCGAGAGCCGCTTCGCGGCCCGCGTCTTCGGGATCGCCGCGGCGGCGATTCTCCTCTATCTCCTCGTCCGGATCCTGAGCCCCTTCTTCGGCCCGATCCTCTGGGCGCTGCTGCTGGCGTTCCTTCTCGCTCCGGTCAATCGGTGGCTGCGCCGGAAGATGCGCGGCCGCCGGGGAACGGCTTCCCTGCTCCTCACGTTCGCCGTCACGCTCGGCATCGTGATCCCGTCCACGCTCCTGATGCTCGTCTTCGTGCGTCAGGCAACGGAGCTCCTGGCGCGCGTGTCCGAGCTCGCCGCCCGCTATCAGATCGAGAAGCCGCAGGACCTCCTGAGGATCCCCGCCCTCGGCCGGATCGTCGAATGGATCGACGAGAAGACGCCGCTCTCCGCCGCGGAGCTGCAGCAATGGCTCGTCAACGCGGCGCGCAGTGTCCTCGAGTTCGCGATCTCGGGGGGCCGGCAGGTCCTCGTGGGGGCCCTCGGAGCGGTCGTCGGGCTCCTGCTCATGCTCTTCATCCTCTACTTCTACTTCCGCGACGGCGACGAGATGGCGCGGCGGCTGCTGGGTCTCATCCCGCTGGAGGAGTCGCGCAAGACTCGGCTCGTCGCGCAGCTCTCTGGCGTGATGCGCGCGGTCGTGTTCGGCGCGCTCGCGACGGCGCTCATCCAGGGGGCGCTCGTGGGCCTGGCATTCGAGATCGCCGGACTTCCTTCTCCCGTCGTCTTCGGATTTTTGACGTCGCTCGCGGCGTTGCTGCCGGTCGCCGGCACGGCGCTCGTCTGGGGTCCCGCGACGATCGCGCTCTACGCGCAGGGACGGCCGGGCTGGGCCCTCTTCCTGCTCCTCTGGGGAGCGGTGCTCGTCGGGTCGGCCGACAACTTCCTGCGCCCGCGGCTGATCTCAGGGCGCGCGCAGATCTCGACTCTCCCCGTCTTCTTCGGCGTCATGGGCGGCCTCGCCGCCTTCGGCCCGATCGGGATGTTCGTCGGGCCTCTCGTCATCGCTCTTTCTCTCGCGCTCCTCGGCTTCGCCGAGGAGACGAGGGAATCGAAAACGCCCCCCGGTTCGTAGCCCGGTGCGCCTACGGCGGACCGATCCAGTCGGCGACGAAGATGTTCGTCTCGCGGGGCTGCTTGCCGTTGCGGTTGGAGGCGAACACGAGCTTCGTGCCGGCGGCGTTGAACATCGGGAAGCCGTCGAAGGCGGGGGAGAAGGTCACTCGCGCCGGGTTTGTGCCGTCCGCGTTGACGACGTAGAGCTCGAAATCGCGCCCCGTCGGATCGCCGGCGTTCGAGGAGTAGATGATGCGCTTCCCGTCCGGGAAGAAATAGGGGGCGAAGTTGGCGGCGCCATTGGCGGTCACAGCGTGGTCCTCCGACCCGTCGACGTTCATGACGCGGATCTCGAGCCCCTTCGGTGCGTAGGTCCCGCGCGCCAGGTTCTCGCGGTAGAGGGCCAGGTCTTCCGGGTTCTTCGGATGGTCGGCGCGATAGACGATCTTGTTGCCGTCATACGAGTAGAAGGGACCGCCGTCGTAGCCGGGCGCATGAGTCAGACGCGTGACGTCCGTTCCATCCGCGTTCATGGAGTAGAGCTCGAGGTCTCCGTCACGGGCCGACGTGAAGACGATCTTGCGGCCGTCCCGCGAGATCGTGGCCTCAGCGTCGTAGGCCGGAGAGGAGAAGAGCGTTTGGATGTCGGAGCCGTCGAGTTTCGCCGTGTAGATGTCGTAGTCGTCGAGAGCCCAGACGTAGCCGCGCGAGCGGTCCGGCGGCGGTGGGCAGGCGTCTCCGGCGCGGAAGGTGGAGCCGTAGAGGATGCGTTCGGCGGACGGGAAAAAATAGGAACAGGTCGTCTTCCCCTTGCCGTTGGAGACCATCCGCTTGCCAGAGCCGTCGGCGTTCATGATGAAGATCTGATCGCAGGGGAGACGCCCTTCGTCGTTGGACTGGAAGATGATCCGTTTGTCGTCCGCTGACCAGTAGGCCTCGGCGTTCTGGCCTCCGAACGTCAATTGCCGGACGTTCACGAGGAACCTCTCTTCACCCGGGAAGACCAGGGTTCCGGGGGCGGCTTTGGGCGGGGCGGAGACGCTTGCCGGCTCGGCCGCCGGCGACGATGGCCTCGCCGCCGGCGAGCAGGCGGCCGCGGCGAGACAGCAGAGCAGGGGCCCGAGCCGCGAAGGCGCTCTCAGCGTCCGTCCTACCTGGGGGGCGCGGGCGCGCCGCCCTGCAGCACGATCTCGACGCGCCGGTTCTGCGCCTTCCCCGCGGCCGTCGCGTTGGAGGCGACGGGTTTCGTCTTGCCGTAGCCCCGGCTCTCGATCCGGTCGGGCGAGACCCCTCCCGAAATGAGGATCGAGCGGACCGACTCCGCACGCAGCCGCGAGAGCTTCAGGTTGTAGTCGTCGGCGCCGGTGGAGTCGGTGTGTCCCTCGACCAGCACGTGGCGGTCGGGCACGGTCGCCAGGGCCTTCGCGATCTGCGCCAGGCGGTCCCGCATCGCCGGTTTGACCTCCGTCTTATTGACGTCGAAGTAGATGCTCCCCGGAAGCGTCACGATCAAGCCGCGCGCTTCCTGCCGGACCTGCGCGAGCTGCGAGAGCGTCGCCTTCAGCTCGTCTTCCGCTTTCTGCTGCCCCTCTTGCGCCTTCGCGAGCTCGGCGGCTCTCGCTTCCTGTGCCTTGCGCTGTTCCTCCAACCGCTCCCGCTCGAGCGCGGCTGCCTTCTGCGCCTCCTCGGCGGCCCTGCGGGTGGCCTCGAGCTCCGTCTTCATCTTCTCGATCTCGGCGGTGATCCGTAGCTTCTCCGCCTCGGTTCGGGCGGCCGCTTCCTGCTCGCTCTTCGCGCGCTCGGCCGTCAGCCGGGCCTCGCTCTCCGCCCGCTCGCGCTCCCGGTCGCGCGCTTCCGCCTCGCGCCGCGCCAGTTCCGCCTCTGTGCGCCGACGCTCTTGCGCGGCTTGCGCCTCGATCTCCGCGGCCCGCTTCTCCGCTTCCGTGCGGGCGCGCGCCTGGAGCATGGCAATCTCGGCCTCCCGCACTGCGAGCTCCGCCCGCTGGCGCCGCTCCGTCTCGCGAGTGACCGTCTCCTGCGCGGCCGCGGCCTCCGCCAGGTACTGCGCCTGGCGCGCCTCCGCGTGGGCGAGGCGGGCCCAGTGGGCCGACGCGACGGCGTCCTTATGGCTCGCCCAGGTGCTCTGCGCCACGTTGAAGTGAGCGGAGGCCGCGTCGTACTCGCGCGTCGCGCGCTGGTCGGCGCCGGCGTTCTTAGCGTCCTGCAACGCCAGCCGCGCCTCCGCGATGTCGCGGGGGGGCGGTCCCGCGGAGCAGGAGAGGAACGCGGCGAGACCCGCCGCGGGGATGGCAAGCCGCAGAATCTCTCTCGTCTTCATGGCCGCGCCCTTTCCTGGAGCTGCTTCGCCTTCGATTCGAGCTCGTCGGCCTGCTGTCGCAGCTCCGCCGCCTGTTTCTTGAGCCGCTCCGCGTTGGAGCGCGCCTCCGCCGCCGCGGCGTACGCCTTCGCCTCTTCGAGCAGCCGGCGGGATTCGTCGTTCTCCCCCCTCGCGGAGGCCTGCCGTGCCGCCGCGAGAGCCTTCTGCGCCCGGTCGAGCAACTCCGACGCGCTGCCGGTGGCGCCGGCGTTTTCGGCACTGCGGATCGAGGCCTCGGTTTCCGTCATCTGGGAGGTCGCGACCGGCGGGCCGCTCGAAGCGCAGCCGAGCGCGAGGAGGATTGGGGCGCACAGGAGAGCGATCGTCTTTCTCATCACGGCTCCTTCCGGCGGGCTCGAGTCTACAGGAATCGGCCGGACTTCCTATTGCATCAAGAGTGCCAGCCTCTTATTCTCGTTTCCAGTGGCCTCGCAACGCGACCTGACCGGCGACCTCACGGAGGAAATCCGCGCCGCGGTCGCGGAAGCCTCGCCGGCCCCGAAGGTTGCGCCCGCGGCCGCGAAAGGACTGCCCGAAGGGGAGGATGTCCGGGCTTTCCTCGCCCGGGCCCTTCAATACGTCACGCCGACGATCCCCCCTGCAGTCCGTCTCTCCCGCTCTAAACGGTTCCTGCTGCGCGCCTTGCGATTTCTCTGGAGAGACCAGGCTTCCTTCAACGCCCTGGTCCTCGAGGCTGGCGGCGCCCTGGCGGACCGGCTGGATGCCTCCTGGAACCGGCTCCAGGACGCCCTGCAGAACGAGCGCGATGGCCGGGAGCGGCAGCTCGCGCCTCTCAAGGAAGAACTCGTACGAATCCGTGAGCTCCTCGCGCGCACGCTCGACCGCGCGATCCCGGAATGGGAGCGCCGGGCAGCCATCCAGGACGGGAGGCTCGCGATCCTGGAGGCCCGGGGCGAGAACGCTTCCCGCGCGCCCGCTTCGTCCGACCTCGGACCGCCGGCGCCGCAACTGCCGGCCGGCGTCTACAGCCAGTTCGAGGAGCGCTTTCGCGGGAGCCCCGACGAGATCGCGGAGAAGCAGCGCACCTATCTCCCGCTTCTGCGCGGGCTGCCCGGACCCGTTCTCGACGTTGGATGCGGGCGGGGCGAGCTGCTGCGCCTTCTGGCAGCAGAGGGAATCCCGGCCTCCGGGATCGAGATCAATCCGATCTCCGCTTCGGCATGCCGTCAGGAAGGCCTGTCCGTGGAAGAGGGGGACGGCCTCGCCGCGGTGTCGGGCCGGCCGGACGCCAGCCTGGGAGGGGTCGTCGCCCTGCAGGTTGTCGAGCATTGGAGCGCGGAGACGACGTTCGCCTTCCTGCGTGAGGCCCGCCGGACGCTCGTGCCAGGCGGCATCCTGATTGCCGAGACCGTCAACACCGACTCGTTGTCGTCATTGAAAGCGTTCTTTCTCGATCCCTCTCATGTGCGCCCGGTCCCCGCGGAAGCGCTCCGGTTCCTCGCGCAGGCCGCCGGCTTCTCCGACACCCGGATCGAATACCGGGCCGATCTGCCGGAGGGGGAGAGGCTCGAAGAGATCTCCGAAAACGACGCGAAGTTGAACCGGCTTCTTTTCGGGCCACAGGACTACGCGCTCGTGGCGCATGCGCCGCGCACGAAGGACGGGACGCGGGACGCGGGACACGGGACTCGTGAAACGTGACGATGGCGTCGCAGTTCCGATCTGGCGGAGGTCCGTCCGAGTTCCGAGTTCCGAGTCCCGAGTCCCGGCCATGACTCCCCGGGTTCTGGTTCTTGCGGTCCAGACTCCCTTTTCGGACGGCGGAGCGGAGCGCCACGTGCGGCGACTGACGGAGGAGCTCAAGGCGCGGGGAGTCGAGGCGGATCTCGTGACGATGCCGCTGGTGGAGCGGCAGCGATTCGATCTGATCCGAGGCGCGCTCGCCTGGCGGGGGCTCGATCTCTCCGAGGTCGCGGGCCGCCCGGTGGACGCCGTCATCGCGACGCGATTCCCGAGCTACGCCGCAAGGCACGACAACAAGATCGTCTGGCTCATCCACCAGTACCGCCAGGCCTACGACCAGTTCGGAACGCCATACAGCGACTTCACGGCTTCCCGCGAAGACCGGCGCGCGCGCGAGGCGATCGCCGAGATCGACCGCGTGGGCCTGACGGAGGCGAGGCGGGTCTTCGCCAATTCCGAGAACGTCGCCGCCCGCCTCCGGAAATTCAACGGGATCTCGAGCCAGCCCCTCTACCACCCCCCACCGCTCGTGGGGCGCTATCGCTGCGGGCCCGCTGGCGACTACGCGCTGACCGTCGGCCGGCTGGACGCCTGGAAGCGCGCCGATCTGCCGGTTGCCGCGCTCGCTCACGCCCCGCGGGCGCGCCTCGTCGTCGTCGGCCGGGGGCCGGAGGAGGAGCGGTTGCGCCGCCTCGCCAGAGAGCTTTCCGTGAACGAGCGCGTGCGGTTCGTGCCGGCCGTGGACGAGGAGGGACTGATCGAGCTCTACGCCGGAGCGCGGCTCGTCCTCGTCACGCCGGCGGACGAAGACCTCGGGTACGTTCCGCTCGAAGCGTTCCTCTCGGGGAAGGCCGTCGTGACGACCGACGACGCCGGCGGTCCGCTGGAGTTCGTGCGCGACGGCGAGACCGGCTTCGTCGTCCCCGCCAGGGCGGAGACCCTGGGCGCGGCGCTAAGGATCGCCTGGGAAAAGCCCGAGGCGCTGGCCGCGATGGGCGAGAGAGGTCGTCAGAGAGTGGCCGCCCTGAGCTGGGATTCCACCGTGTCCGCTCTGCTTTCCGCCGCGGGGCTCTCATTGTGACCGATTCCCTGGACGAGACGCTCCGCGCCCTCGCCAGGGAAAGCGGCCGCGTGCTCGCGGACCTCGGCGTGCGCCCGGAAGACGAGAACTGGATGCGCGTGCACGCCGACACGATCGCGAGCCTCGCGGGGGGTCGTCCGCGACGCCGCGTCGCCGGGTTTTTCCGGTTCTTCTATCGGCTGGCCCGCAGGGCAGCCCGGACGGCGAGGTAGCCCGCCAGGATCCCGTCTTCGAAGTTGAACTCGGGATGGGCCGCGAGCGCCGGGTGGTCGTGCGGCTGGAAGAGATCGTCCGCGACGACGCCGGGAAGAATCCTCGCGGCGAGCTCCAGCAGGCGCCGACGCTGCGCCTCGATCATCTCCTCGAGGAGGTGGTCGACCCGCTCGGCTTCGGGAGTCATCGTGCGATCAATATAGCCGACAGAGCCGACGGACGGCAGCGCGCGGCGCCCGCTCTTCGCACCCAACAAAAAAGGCCCCGCGAGGGGCCTTCTTTGAGACCGTGGGAACCGGGCTACATCTTCTTCTTGGTTTCCGTCGAGGTCGTGGACGTAGTCGTGGTCGAAGGCGCGGACATCGTCGAGGTCTCCGTGCTCGTCATGCCGGACATCGTGCCGGACGTGGACGTGTCGGTGGTGGTCGTCGTCGTTGTCGTTGCCGTGGTCCCGGTTTCCTGAACGACCGCCGGCTGCTGCTCCGTTGTGGTGGTTGTAGTGGTGGCTTCTTCCTTCTTTTGGCAACCGGTGACGAGTGCCGTACCCACTACGGCGACCAGGGCCAGGGTCACGAGCTTCTTCATATCCCTCATCTCCTTCTGTTTATTAGCGTCCCCAACACGCGAAAAATTACTCCCGCCAGGGGAAAAGACGAGACCGCATCATATCCCAACAACCGGGGGTGTCAACAGGCCTCGACGCGCGTCGTTTGGGCGGCTATTGTTGCGGTCCGGGTGACGCCACGAAGGCGGACCTGGTCTTGGAGGCGATCGGACATGTTCGAGGGGCTGGGAGAGCGGATTCAGGGAGTCTTCAAGGAGCTCCGCGGAGAGGGGCATCTGACCGAATACCACCTGGAATCGGCCCTTCGCCAGATCCGCCTCTCGCTTCTCGAAGCCGATGTCGCGCTGCCGGTCGTCAAGCAGTTCACCGCGCGGGTCAAAGAGCAGGCGGTCGGCTCCAAGGTCATGCAGAAGCTCTCGCCCGCCCAGGAGGTCACGCGCATCGTCCGCGACGAGCTGATCGCCCTGCTCGGCGGCCAGATCGCCGACCTCGACCTCTCCGGGCGGCCGGCGGTCCTCGCGCTCGTCGGACTGCAGGGCTCGGGAAAGACGACGTCGGCCGCGAAGCTCGCCCTCCACCTGAAGATCCCGCGGCCGCTACCCGCTTCTCGTCGCGGCCGACCTCTCGCGCCCCGCGGCCGTCTCGCAGTTGAAGACCCTCGGTCGGCAGATCGGCGTTCCCGTCTTCGATCCCGGCGGCGCCCGCGACCCGGTCGAGGTCGGCGCGCGAAGGGGTCGCAGAAGCCAGACTGACCGGCCGCGACACGGTCCTCGTGGACACGGCGGGCCGCCTCCACATCGACGAGGACCTGATGCGCGGAGATCCGGGCGGTCGTGGAGGCGATCTCGCCGCAGGAGACCCTCTTCGTCGCCGACGCGATGACCGGACAGGACGCCGTGCGATCCGCCGCCGGATTTGCCGCGGTGCTGCCGTTGACCGGGATCATCCTGACCAAGACCGACGGCGACGCGCGCGGCGGCGCGGCGCTCTCGGTTGTCACGACGGTGAAGGCGCCGATCAAGTTCGTCGGCGTCGGCGAGAAGCCCGAGGACTTCGAGCCCTTCCATCCCGACCGGATGGCATCGCGGATCCTCGGGCTCGGCGACGTCCTGACCCTGATCGAAAAAGTCGAGGCGCAGGTCGACGAGTCGACGCCGCCCGCCGTCTGGCGGAACGGTCGGGCGCGGGCGAGTTCACGCTCGAGGACCTGCGCGACCAGCTCTCCTCCGATGAAGAAGATGGGACCGCTCTCGAACCTCCTCGACATGCTGCCCAAGGGCGGCGCCTTCCGGGGCCTCTCGGACCCCGGGACGGTGGACGAGAAGTCGCTCGTCCGCGTGACCGCCATCATCGACTCGATGACCCGCGAGGAGCGCCAGTATCCCCAGATCTTGAACGGGTCGCGCAAGAAGCGGATCGCCTCCGGCTCGGGCACCGCGGTCTCGGAGATCAACCGCCTGATCAAGCAGTACCAGCAGATGAGGAAGCTGATGAAGGTGGCGGGGAAGGGAGCCAGGAAACTCGACCTGTCGCGCCTTCCGCTGCCCGCGCCGAAGGCCTGATTTGCTGTTAGAATGCACGGCTCTTTGTTAACGGAAAGGAACTACCCGAGATGCTGAAAGTCCGCCTGCGCCGCATGGGCGCCCGCAATCGCCCCTACTACCGCATCGTCGTTTCCGATTCGCGCCTGACGGCCAGGGCCAAGGTGCTGGAGGAGCTCGGCTCCTATGACCCGGTCGCCGGCCCGGAATCGTTCTCCGTGAACCGGGAACGCGCGAATTACTGGATCGGCAAGGGCGCCAATGCCTCGACGACGATCCGCTCCCTGCTGGCCCGGCCTGTACCGGCGGCGAAGCCCGCGTGAGCTCCGGACGAGTGCCCGACGGCGCTCCCCTCAAGCGCCTCATCGAATCGGTCGTGCGGCGTCTCTCCGACCGCCCGGCGGAGACGCGGGTCACCGAGATTTCGGAAGGGCGCGGAACGCTCTACGAGATCGCCGTTCCGGAAGCGGACCGCGGCCGGCTGATCGGGCGCGAGGGGCGTACGGTCCGGGCGCTCCGCGCGTTCGTGGGCGCGGCCGCCGCCGCGCGCGGCAAGAAAGTGAATATCCGCATCCGGGATTGATGGGAGTTGAGAGTCGAGTCGAGGGTCGAGAGGAACAAGTCGCTGGCTCTCGATTTGGCTCTTGACCGCTGAACGTCTCACTTCCGAACTGGTCGCCGTCGGCGTCGTCGGCCGCCGCCACGGTCTGAGCGGAGAGGTCTCCGTCGAGCCCGTTGGGAATTCTTCCGGCCTCTTCGATCCGGGAGCGAGCTTTACCTGGAGGTCGCAGGAGCTCGTCCGAAAGCTGACGCTGACCGCGAGCCGGCAGCACGCGAAACGACTGCTTCTCTCCTTCGAAGGGATCGAGGATCCGGAGGCGGCTCGCGCGCTGACCGGAGGCGTGCTGTGCGTCCCGCGCGAACGGCTGCCGCGCGTCTCACCCGATTTCTACTGGACTCACGAAGTAAAGGACTGGCGCTGCGAGGATCCCGCGGGCGCGACGCTCGGATTCGTGGAGGTTCTCGAAGAGACACCGGCGGGCCCTCAACTGACGCTCCGGACTCCCGGCGGCAAAGAGGTCCTCGTCCCGTTCGTCTCGGCAATGGTCGTAGAGATCGATCGCGCCGGGAAACGAATCGTCCTCGACCTGCCGGAAGGGCTCCTGGACTTGTAGGTAGGTGGTAGGTGATAGGTGGTAGGGTTTGGGAGACTGGCTCCGGTCCCTAACACCTATCACCTTAACACCTACCACCCAGCTTCATGCAGATCGAGATCCTGACCATCTTTCCCGAGTACTTTCGGTCTCCGCTGGCGGAGAGCCTGCTCGGCAAGGGAATCGCTTCGGGACTCCTGGAAGTCACCGTGACCGACCTGCGGCAGTTCTCCACCGACAAGCATCGCAAGGTGGACGACGAGGCCTTCGGGGGAGGACCCGGCATGGTCATGACCGCCCCGGCCGTGGCCGCGGCCGTGGAGGCGCGCCGCGGCGACCCGCCGGCCTGGTCGGTGCTCCTGACGCCGGACGGCCGGCGGCTCGACCAGGCCATGCTCGCGGACCTTTCCGGGCGCGGCCGCCTGCTCCTCTTCTGCGGCCGATACGAAGGGATCGACGAGCGCTGCCGGGACCTGGGCCTCTTCGACCAGGAGATCTCGCTCGGCGACTTCGTGCTCCCGGGCGGGGAGGTCGCCGCGCTCGCGCTCGTCGAATCGTTGTCCCGTCTCGTTCCGGGGGTCGTGGCGAGATCGGAGTCGGTCGAGCGCGAATCGTTCATGCGCGAGCGCCTCGACTACCCGCATTACACGCGCCCCCGCGAGTTTCGCGGGCGCATGGTCCCCGACGTCCTCCTCTCCGGCGACCACGCCCGGATCGAGCGGTGGAGAAGGGCCCGAGCCCTCGAGGCGACGAAGAAGAGGCGGCCGGACTTGCTGCTCAAGCGTCCGGAGGAGCCCGGCGAGGCGGGCGACTGAGACCGTGCATCGGACCGGCCGTTGCTCGGGAGCCCTGAGTTGGCTATACTCCCCGGTTCCGCCGTATCTCGTTGGTCATCTGGAGGAGCGCTGTCATGGTCGACATCCTGATGGAAGTGGAAAAGCCGGCGCTGCGCACGGACCTGCCCGTCTTCGCGCCCGGAGACGCGGTCCGCGTGCACGTGAAGGTCCGCGAGGGAGAAAAGGAACGCATCCAGGTCTTCGCCGGCGTCGTGATCGCCCGGCGGGGCGGGGGCGTCCGCGAGACCTTCGCCGTCCGCAAAGTCTCCAGCGGGATCGGCGTCGAGAGGGTGTTCCCCCTCCATTCGCCCGTGATCGACCGCATCGAGGTGGAAAAAAAGGGCTCGGTGCGTCGCGCCAAGCTTTACTATTTGCGCGGCCGCAAAGGAAAGGCCGCGCGCATTGACGAGAAGCGGACCGAATAACCCAGGCTCCCCGCGCCCCCGGTGAACGCCGATCCTCTCGGAGCGCTGTTCGCCGAGCTCGGGCGCCTTCGCGAGCTCGACCGCCTCGAAAAGGAATTGCGCCGCCGCGGCTACCTCTTCGTCGCCGGCGTGGACGAGGTCGGACGGGGCGCTCTCGCCGGCCCCGTCGTCGCCGCCGCGGTGATCCTGCCGCCCGATTGCGTTTTCCCGGGGCTGGACGATTCCAAGAAGGTGGACGCGGCGTGCCGGGAGCGCCTGGACGTGGAGCTTCGCCGCTGCGCGATCGGCGTCGGAGTCGGGATCGTGAGCGCCCGGGAGATCGACCACAGGGACATCCTGCGGGCGAGCCTCGAGGCGATGCGGATCGCGGTCACGGCGCTGCGTCCCGAGCCGGACGCGATCCTCGTGGATGCCGTCTCGGTCCCGGGCGTGCGGCGCCCGCAGCTCCCGATCGTCCACGGCGACGCGCTCTGCGCTTCGATCGCGGCCGCGTCGATCATCGCCAAGGTCTATCGCGACCGGCTCCTGGACGAGCTCGGCGCGAAGCATCCGGCGTACGGGTTCGAGCACCACAAGGGATATGGAACTCCGGAGCACTGGGAGGCGCTGCGCGTGGCCGGACCGTGCCCCGAGCACCGGTTGACGTACAGCGGCGTCGTCCTCGACGGGTCCCAAACTCCGCGGCCGCTCCCGGGACATTTCGAGATCGGATGATCCACGAGAGACATTCCGGATGCGCCTTTCGAGCGCTTCGGGTTCTAAATCCTTTGCTGGCAGTGACGTGCGGCCGCCTGGATCACCAGGGCCCGAGACATCCGGGTTAGAATTTCGCCAGTGCAGTCGCGCGACCAACACCTTCGTTCCGCCGAGAAGCAGATTGCCCGGGGCAAGTTCGACCATGCCTTGAAGGACTACCTGCGAATTCTTGACGAGAATCCCAAGGACATTTCGACCCTGAACAAGGTCGGGGACCTGTACGTGCGGATGAATCGCGCGGGGGACTCGATTCCTTACTTCAAGAAAATCGCCGAGGTCTGCTCCCTCGACGGCTTCTTCCTCAAGGCGATCGCGATCTACAAGAAGATCAACAAGATCGATCCGGCCCGCCTGGAGGTCTACGAGCGCCTGGCCGACCTGTACACGAAGCAGGGGCTCGCCCAGGACGCGCGAACCCAGTACCAGGTACTGGCGGACCACTACCAGAAGAACGACAAGCGTCAGGAGGCGATCGCCTGCTACAAGAAGATGGCGGCCGTCGATCCTAACGACCTGAAGATCCAGGTGCGGTTGGCGGACCTCTACCGCAGCGTGAACCAGCTCGAGGACGCGGTCATGCAGTACGGCCTCGTCGGCTCGATGCTCTTGCGCCGCGGAGCGGCGGACGAGGCGGGAGCCGTCTTCCAGAAGGCCCTCGAGCTCTCGCCGCAGGACGCCGCCGCCCGCAACACGCTCGTGCGCTCGCTCCTCGCCCAGAAGAACCCCGCCGCGGCCCAGGCGATCCTGAAGGCCGCGCCGCGCACCGCCGATACGCTCGCGCTGACGGCCGAGGCGCAGTTCGAGCTCGGACAGAAGTCCGACGCCGTGCGGACCGCCGAGCAGGCTCTCGAGATGGACCAATCGCACCCGGGCGCGCGGCTGGCGCTCTGCCGCGCGCACCTGGCGGAGGCGAACTTCGAGGCCGCCCTCGCGGATGTGTCGCCGATGGTGGATGCGGCCACCGCGGCGGGAGATTTCACGAGGGCCGCGGGCTACCTCTCGACGATCCTCCAGATCGAGGAAGCGCACCGCGACTCTCTTCAGAAGATGGCGGAGGTCCGCGAGGCCGAGGGGAACATGCCGGAGTCGGCGCGCCTGCGCCTGGCGCTGGCGCGGGAAGACGAGCGCCGAGGCAACCTGGAATCGGCGATCGAGAACTACCGCCTCGCCGCGTCGGCCGATCCGGGCCATCCGGAAGCGACCGCGCGCCTGGCCGAGCTTTCGAGGCCGCCCGGGTCCGAGACCGCTCCGCCGCCGGAGGGACTGCTGCCGGAGATGATCGTGGACTTGGACGAGCAGCCGATCGAGCCTCTGTCCGTCCCGCCCGCGGAGGCCGGTCCGGGTCCGGTCTTCACGTCGTCCGGGTCTCCGGAGGAGAGGGAGCTCGAGGCGCTCATCGTCGAGGCGGAGATCTTCGCCCGCTACGGCCTGACGGACAAGGCGGTGGAGAGGCTGAGGGTCGTCGTGCGCAAGCATCCCGACCTCATCAGCGCGCGGGAACGGCTGCTCGAGCTGATGAAGTCGTCGAGCAACCCCGCGCTGTCGCAGGAGGCCGAATCCTTCGCCGACTTCTACCGCCGGCGCGGAGAGCCGGGCCGCGCCGAGGCGACGCTCGTCCGATACGGACTCTCCGCTCCCGGCCCCGCGCAGCCCGGACCGCCACCGGAGGAGTCCTTCGAGGAGTTCCCGATCGAGCCGCGCCCGGCTCCCGCCGGCGAGTTCCTCGAGGACTTCGGCTCCGAATCGCTCGCGTTCGAGCCGGAGGCGATCGCGGGGCTGTCCCCGCCGCCGGCGGACCGGACGCCCGAGCGTCACCCGTCTCTACGCGCTGAGGAGTCGGAGTCCATCTCCTACGAGGGCCTCGATTCGCTCCTCCAGGAGAAGATGCGCAAGGCGGGCGGTGCTCCCTCGCTCCCGTCCGCGCCCGCTCCTTCCGTGGACGAGCAGAATCTCTTCGCTGACGAGCAGAACTTCTTCAACCTGGCCGACGAGCTGGAGAAGGAGCTCGCGGAGCAGGCGCCCGACGCGCCGGCGATGGCGAGGCCGGAAGGGGAGGCGTCCCTCGAGGACATTTTCCGCGAGTTCAAGAAAGGGGTGGAGCAGCAGCTCTCCGCCGAGGACTACGAGACCCATTCGAACCTCGGCATCGCCTACAAGGAGATGGGCCTGATCGACGAGGCGATCGGAGAGTTCCAGCTCGCCAGCAAGGACCCGGCGCGCGCCGTGGAGTGCTGCAGCATGCTCGGCCTCTGCTTCCTCGAGAAGGGGATGCCGCAGCTTGCCATCAAGTGGTACCGCAAGGGGCTCGAGACGCCCGACATCAAGGAGTCCGAGACCATGGGGATCCTCTACGACCTCGCCGGCGTCTACCAGTCCACGGGCGACATGGACAACGCCTACCGGACGTTTCTCGAGGTGTACGGGCTCGACGCCGGTTTCCGCGACGTCGCCGAAAAGATGCGGGAGCTGGAGGCAGTCAAGAAGAATTGATCTATCGGGTGATCGGGTGATCTGCGATTGTCCAGAGCCGATCACCCGATCATCCGATCGCACGATCACCGATTGCGAATCCATGACTGATCCCCTTCTGGCCGTCCGCGATTTGAAGGTGGAGCTGTATCTGTCGGGAGAGTGGCGTCCGGCGGTCAACGGCGTCGGATTCGACCTTCGGGAGGGAGAGGCGCTTGCCGTGGTCGGCGAGACCGGGTGCGGGAAAACGCTTCTCGGCCGCGCGCTCATCAATCTCGCGCCGGAAGGCGCCCGCATTCTCGGAACGATCGACTACCGGGGGCGGGATCTGCTCCGGTTGACCGAAGCGGAATGGGGAAGCGTCCGCGGCGGCGAGATCGCGTTCGTGTTCCAGGAGCCTTCCGCCGCGCTCGACCCGGTCCAGACGATCGGAACGCAGATTCTGGAAGCGGTCCGGCGTCACCGCCCGGGCGGCCCGCGGGAGGCGCGCGAGATCGCGCGCACTCTCCTCGCCGAGGTTTCCTTCCCCGATCCCGATCGCGGGCTCGCCGAATATCCGCACCGCCTCTCCGGCGGGCTGAAGCAGCGGGCCCTGCTGGCGATCGCTCTCGCGGGGAATCCGGCGATCCTCGTCGCCGATGAGCCGACGACCGCGCTGGACGCCACGGTCTCCGCGGAGGTCCTCGAGCTCCTCGACCGCCTCCGGCGGGACCGGGGGCTGTCGCTCCTGCTGATCACGCACGATCTCGGTTCGGTCGCCCGCCACAGCGACCGCACGCTCGTCCTGTATGCCGGGCGGGTGGTCGAGGAGGCAGCGACGGCGGAGCTCTTCCGGTCGCCGCGCCACCCCTACACGAGAGGCCTGCTCGATTGCGTTCCCCGGATCGGGAGCTCCGAGGCTCCGCCGACGCGGCGCTTCCGGGCGATCCCGGGAGCGGTGCCGGATCTGGCTTTTCGCCCGTCGGGGCTCTGTTCCTTCGCGCCGCGCTGCCCCGACCGATTTGCCCCATGCGAGCTCTCCGAGCCCGCGCTCTACGCCGCCGGCGCGGGCGCCGCGCGCTGCTTTCTGTACGCTCCAAAGGACGCGCCGTGAGCGAAACGGACCCGCTGCTGCGCGCCGAGGAGATCACGAAGACGTATCCGATCCGGCGAGGAGTCTTCGGGGCGGCGGCGGGCCGCCTGACGGCCGTAGACCGGGTGAGTCTCTCCGTCGGGCGGGGGGAAACTCTCGGCCTCGTCGGAGAATCCGGAAGCGGAAAGACGACCTGCGGCCGCCTGATCGCGCGGCTGGAAGACGCGGACTCGGGATGCATCCAGTTCGAAGGGGAGGACTGGCTGGCTCTCTCCGGCAGGACCCTGCGCCGGCGCCGGCGCGATCTCCAGGTCGTGTTCCAGGATCCTCAGACCTCGCTCAATCCGCGCATGACGTGCGGGGACCAGATCGCCGAGCCGCTGCGAGTGCAGGGGCTCGCTCCTCGCGGCGCGATGCGCGGGCGCGTCGAGGAACTGCTTGCGGAGGTCGGCCTCTCCGCGGAGAGCGCTTCGCGCTTCCCGTCGGAATTCTCCGGAGGACAGCGGCAGCGCATCGCGATCGCGCGCGCCCTCGCCACGCGCCCGAAGTTTCTCGTCTGCGACGAGCCGGTCTCGTCGCTCGACGTCTCGGTGGCGGCGCAGGTGATGAACCTGCTGCTCGACCTGCGCGAGAAGAACGCCCTCTCCTATCTCTTCATCTCGCACGATCTCGCCGCGGTCGAGCGCATCTCCCACCGCATCGCCGTGATGTACCTGGGCCGGATCGTCGAGGAGGGCCCGGCCCGGCTCGTGACGTCGAGCCCGCTCCATCCGTACACGGCCGCGCTCCTCTCCGCGGTCCCGGAGCCGGATCCTCTCTCGCGCCGTGCCCGCGTGATCCTGCAGGGCGAACCGCCATCGCCGGGAGAGCCCCCCTCCGGCTGCGCGTTTCATCCCCGCTGTCCGATCGCGCGCCCCCGGTGCCGGGAAGAGACGCCGACTCTCTTCCCGATCGCCCCGGGGCGGTCGGCCGCCTGCTTCTTCCCGGGCGAGCTGCGGGCCTGAGACGCTCGGGAAAGCGCGCCGGGCCTTGGTTTATGATGCGGAAGGTCCCTCGAAAAGAGCTCCGGGCGGGTCCGCCTGGAGAAACATTTGTGCCCGCGATTTCGTAAGAAGCTTGACGAAGGAGTAATTGAATGAAGAGGTTCCCGAATCGGTGGACGGCTCTGCCCGCCGCGGCCGCGATCGGGCTCGCGGCGCTCTCCCCGGCTGCCGCGGGACAGGAGAAGCCGGTCGTCTCGGCGCGGTCCGGCCAGCAGCACGTCCGGGAACTGCCTCCGGCGGTCCAGGGGGGCATCCCGCTGTCGCTCGATCAGGCGATCGGTCTCGCGCTCGCGAACAACCAGGACCTGAACGTCACGGTCAACGCCGCCGAGTCCACGCGGTTCTCGCTCTTCCAGGCCCAGGGGATCTACGATCCGCTCCTGACGGCCTCGGTCTCCCGCTCGCACACGGAGGATCCGGCCACGTCCGCGCTCTCCGGGGCGGCCGTCAACACGACCGATTCGACGGACGGCCGCGCGCAGGTCAGCCAGCTCGCCCCGACGGGCGGCGTGTTCGCGCTCGGCTTTGCCGCGAACAAGACGACGAACAACTCCTCCTTCAACATCGTCAACCCCTCCTACAAGAGCAGCCTGACGCTCTCGATGAACCAGCCGCTGCTGCGCAGCTTCGGCGTGAAACCGACGACGTGGCTGATCCGGATCGCGCACAACACGCGCGACACGTCGTACCAGGGCTTCGTCCGCAGCGTCCAGACGGCGGTCAACGCGGTCGAGCAGGCCTACTGGGACCTCGTGTACTCTCTCCAGAACCTCGAGGTGAAGAAGGAGTCGCTGCGGATCGCGCAGGACTTGAACCGCATCACGCGGATCAAGATCGACGTCGGCTCGCTCGCCCCGATCGAGATCACGCAGACCGAGGTCGGGATCGCGACGGCCGAGCAGGACATCATCACCGCGGAGGGCCTGATCGGGGACGCGCAGGACCGGCTGACCCGCCTGCTGAACGTGGATCCCGTGAAATGGGAGACGACTCCGATCGTCCCGACGGACCAGGTCCGGTCCGAGGACGTCCACATCGAGCTCGAGCAGGGGACGAAGACCGCGCTCACCCGGCGGCCGGAGATCCTGTCGGCGGCCTATACCGCGGACTCCGATCGCATCCGCTATGAGTACTTCAAGAATCAGGTGCTTCCCGGCCTGAACCTCGCGGCGAGCTACGGGAACCCGGGCATCGGCGGGATCACGCACGACCCGGATACCGGCGCGGTCATTTCCACGGGGGACTTCGGGGACGCGTTCCGGCAGGTCATCGACCGCAACTTCAAGAACTGGTCCGTCGGCCTGAATTTCTCCTATCCGATCCTGAACCGCGCGGCCCGGGGAGCCTACGGCGCGGCGAAGTACACGTGGGAATCGGACAAGGCCCTTCTGACGACGACCGAGCAGAACGTCGTCGTGGAAGTGCGGGCCGCCGCGCGGGCGATCGACACCGCCCGCCGCTCGATCGTCGCGGCCTCGAAGGGGCGCGAGCTGGCGGAGAAGAACCTCGACGCGGTCAAGAAGAAATATGACAACGGGATGTCCACCTCCTTCGAGGTGACGCAGATCCAGCGGGACCTCTCCGCGGCGCGGACGACGGAGCTGCAGGCCCTGACGGTCTACCGAAAGGCCCTCGCCGCGTATCACTTCGCGACCTCCGACATTCTCGATTGGAAAGGGGTCCAGGTCGAGGGAGTGCCGGAGACGACGCCGCCTCCCGTGACCGGCCTCTCGGCGGAACGGCACTGATGTCGAGCGAGATTCCGGCCCCGGCACCCGCCGCGACGGTCCCGGTCGGCGAGAGCGTGGCGCGGATTCCGGGCGTGTTCTTCTCGCCGGTCGGCACGTTCGAGTCGATCGCCCGGCGGCCGACGTGGCTCGCGCCGCTCCTTCTCTGGACGGCGCTGTCGGTCATCATCACGGCGGCGCTCCTGCCGAAGATCGACTACGAACAGCTGACCCGGCAGGCGATCCAGAAGCGGGGGCAGGCCGTCCCGGAGGAGAGGATCGCGTCGATCGTCGAACAACAGAAGAAGTTCGGCGCGATCTTCGGCTGGGTGTTCGGCGCCGCCTCTCCCGCGGTCATCAGCCTCCTCTCCGCGGTGGTGATCTGGGGCGCCTTCAAGGCGTTCGGATGGGACACCCGCTTTTCCCAGGCGTTCGGCGTGACGACGCACGCGTTCCTGCCGGGGTGCCTGAAAGCCGCGCTCCTCCTCTTCCTGATCACCCGTCAGGAGACGGTGAACCCGCAGGCGCTTGGAGACATGCTCACGTCGAATCTCGGCTTCCTCGTGCCGGCCGACTCCTCCAAGCCGCTCCACTCTCTTCTCCAGTCGATCGACATCTTCTCGATCTGGTCGCTCTGCCTCTTCGTCATCGGTTTCTCGGCGGCGGCGAAGGTCAAGCGCGGCGGCGCGGCGGGCATCATCGTGACGCTCTGGCTCGTCGTCGTAGCCATCGGCGTGGCCTGGAACGCGATCTTCTGAGTCTGTCCATGCTCATCGACATCCGCGACATCACGAAGGTCTACGAAATGGGGGAGGAGAAGGTCCACGCCCTCTCGGGAGTCTCGCTCGGCGTCGCGCGCGGCGAATACGTCGGCATCATGGGCCCGTCCGGCTCGGGCAAGTCCACGCTGATGAACCTGATCGGCTGCCTCGACACGCCCACGTCCGGCTCCTACGTCCTGAACGGGAGCGAGGTCGCCCGGATGACCGACGACGAGCTGGCGGCGATCCGCAACCAGGAGATCGGCTTCGTCTTCCAGACCTTCAACCTGCTCCCGCGCACGAGCGCGCTGCAGCAGGTCGAGCTCCCGCTCGTCTACTCCGGACTCTCGCGACGGGAGCGCCGCGAACGGGCCGCCCGCGCCCTCCAGGCCGTGGGCCTGGCCGACCGGATGAACCATCACCCCAACGAGCTCTCCGGCGGCCAGCGCCAGCGCGTGGCCGTGGCCCGCGCCCTCGTCAACAATCCGTCGATCCTGCTCGCCGACGAGCCGACCGGCAACCTCGACTCGCAGACCGGCAACGAGATCATGGCGCTCTTCGACGAGTTGAACTCGCGGGGAAACACGATCGTCCTCGTCACCCACGAGGAGGACATCGCCGCGCATGCCCACCGGATCGTCCGGCTCCTGGACGGGAAGATCCGCGACGACGGTCCCAACGACCGTCCCGCCCCGCGCCTGGGCGCCGCCGCTCCCGCGCGGTAGTTTTCAGTTTTCAGTTCTCAGCTCTCAGTTTTCCCTTCTGAGTTCTGAACTGAAAACTGACAACTGATCACTGACAACTGATCACTGACAACTGATCACTGACAACTGCCTTCTAGCGCGGAAGCAACGTGAGGATCGATTTGGAGGAGTGCTCGGCGATCCGGAAATACTTGCCGTCGCGCCAGAGGGGGAGAAGGTTGCGGTAGCGGCGGTCGAAGACGTTTCCGGATTGGCCGGTCGTGTGAACATAGAGGCTCGCCGGGAGATCGGCGAGATCGAGGATCTGCCGGTAGCTTGGCCCGTCGGTCATGAGGAAGGTGCCGTCGCGGCGATAGGCGCCCACGTTCACGGTTGAGGCGTCGCCGCCGGCGGCGGCTTCGAGACTGAAGAGATTGCGAAGGACCGGCACGCGATCGAAGACGCCATGCGGGAAGCGGGCGTGGTGAAGACGCCCCCAGGTCCATGACGACGGGTCCGCCCCGAGACGCCGGCGCAGGTCCGCCACGGCCGCGGAGAGCGTGGCGGACTTGAAGGCGGCACAGCTCTCCCGTCCCGGCGTCCGGACGTCGTCGCACCAGGCCGAGTCCTCACGGAGGGCGTTGACGAGGAACCGGGAGCGGACGCCGCCAGCCGGCGTGTCGCGCAGCTCGTCCTGCGGCATCTCCGAGAGCTTCGCATACCAGGCGGCGTAGATCGATGCGCCCCCCGAGTCCGGAGAGAACTCCCTGTTCCAGGACCGGAGCCGCGCGAGCGCCCGCGCCGAGGCGTCGTCGGCCGGGCGCGTGTCGAGCAGCAGCGGCAGCAGGTCGGCGGCCTGGGAGGACACGCGGTCGAGCTGCACCGCTCGGATCTCTTCCGGCGACCAGACGGAGCGCGAGAGGAGCACGTCGCTGATGCGCCGCGCCCGGTACGGCTCGGGCCAGTCGCCCGTGATCGCGAACGGATAGCGCTCCGAGGTGACACGGTTGTTGGCAGTGACGACGAACCCGCGAGGAGGATCGAGGACGCGGGGGAGGTCGTCGAACGAAACGAAACCGGACCAGTCGTCGGCGCCGGCGCCCGAGACGGGAAGAAGCCCGTTGGCGTGCGGGCGGATCGGGATCTTCCCCGACGCGGTGTAGCCGATGTGCCCGTCCACGTCGGCATAGACGAGGTTCTGGGCCGGGCATTTCAACCGGGCGGCCGCGGCCAGGAACTCGTTCCAGTTGCCGGCGGTGCCGATCCCCGCCAGCGCCTCCGCCGTCGTGTCATCCGGATCGAGGCCGGTCCAGCGCAGGGCGACGGCCGGGCTTCCGAGCTTCCTCGCCCCATCGAGCGCGTCCGTCACCAGCGGTCCGTGGACCGAGGAGCGTATCTCGAAGATGACGTCCCGCCCCCCGCGCACCGGGATCGTCTCGCGCCGGCTCTCGAAGGAGCGCCAGGTGCCGTCGTGGAGATAGCGCCGGCTATCGTTCGGATCGGTCTCCTCGAGAAAGAGGTCCTGCACGTCCGGCTCGAGGCTCGTGAGCCCCCAGGCGATCCGGTCGTTGTGCCCGATGATCACGTTCGGGATTCCCGGCAGCGTCGCGCCGACGACGGAAAGCCTTGGCGCCTCGAGGCGTGCCAGGTACCAGACCGAAGGCGTCCGCAGGCCCAGATGCGGATCGTTCGCCAGGATCGGGAGCCCCGAGCGCGTGCGCGAGCCGGCGAGCACCCAGGAGTTGCTGCCAAGCGTCTCGCCGCCGAATCCGAGATTGTCCAGGAGCGCGAAGCGCGATTCGAGGGGTTGCCAGAAGCCAAAAGGCGGAGCGCCTGCGGCGGCCCCGAGCAAGGCCAGATCGTGCCTGTCGGAGGCGGAAGGCGGGGCGGGCCGGCGCGAGGATGACTGCCACTCCGAGTCGAGGAGGATCGTCGGCTCCGAGGGGACCGCCGGAAACAGATCCGCGGCGCGCTCTGCCCCGACGGCCGCGACGAATCGCGCGCGGCGGATCTCGTTCGCGGCGTTGGCCGAGGCGAGATCCCACGCCATCATCTTGGCCCACACGAGGCTGTCGACGGGAGAGAACGGTTGCGGAGAAAACCGCAGGAGCCGGAACTCGATCGGCAGAGCGGGCGAGTCCGCCAGGTACTGATTCACGCCCGCCGAGTAGGCCTCGAGCCCGGCCCGCGTGGCGGGGGAGAGATTCCGCAGCGCCTCCTGCGCCGCGCGCTGGAAACCCACGGTGCGCAGGAAGCGGTCCGTCTCGACGAGCCTCGCGCCGAGGATCTCCGAGAGCCTTCCCGAGCCGATGCGCCGCTGGAATTCCATTTGCCAGAGGCGGTCCCGCGCGTGGGCGTAACCGAGGCCGAAGACGGCGTCCAGGGCCCGTTCCGCGCGAACCGTCACGACTCCGAGACGGTCGGTCTCGATTCGAACGGGGCCGGCGATTCCCGTGACGCGGCGTTGCCCGCTCTCGCGCGGAAACGTGGAGCGGACGGCCGCCGCGCACAGGATCACGCCGGCCGCGGCCAGCGCCGTCAGAGTCAGGAGCGCCGCGCGCATTCGAACGGCTGCGCGCTACCGCGCCGGCTTTTCGCTCTTCCCGCCGGCGGCCCGGGCCGCCAGCGGACGGAGAATCGAGGAAAGCAGGTCCGGGTGCGCGGGATCCCGCTCGAGATGGGGATAGCGCTCGGGGCCGGCGTACTCGATCCGGCAGGTCTTCAGGAACTCGCCGTTCTCCACGAGGAGCTCGATCGTGCGCGAGGAGGACCGCTTGATGGCGTCGCGCAGGATCGCCGGGCTCCAGCGGCGGCCGTTGACGGCCACGAGGCGCATTCCCGGCCCGACGCTTGCGGCGGCCGCCGGCGAATCGGGAACGACGTCGGGAATCACGCCGTCCTCGCGCACGGAAATGCCGAGCGCGTACCGCACGTCGGTGACTCTGTGCGTGTCCTCGGCCGCCCTCTGCATGTCCGGGATCTCCTTCGTGTAGACGAGCTTCCAGCCGCGCCGCGGCGAGGCCTGCGAGCGGAGCGCCGGCGAGCCGTCGAATGCGAGCCGGGTCCTCCAGAAACCCTTCCAGTCGTACGGAAGGACCTCGGTTGAACGCGCGCGACGACGTCGTCGAACGTGTAGGGGACGACCTTCGGAGCGCCGCCCGCGCCGCCGTAGGAAGAGACGGCAGAAGTCGTCGAGGCTCTTGCGCCCCCGGCTCTCGCGGCGGATCAGCGTGTCCGCCTCGAGCCAGAGCAAGCTCGCTCTCCGGGTAGAAGTCCGAGCCGCGGCGCCAGACCGCCCAGTCCGCCGGGCCTCGTAGAGGATCTGCGCCGCCACGGCCGTGTCCGGAGAGAGCCGCCAGGAGCGCCCTTTCTGGTGATCCATCTCCGCGGCGGTGAGCGCCAGGTCCTCACGATACTCCTCGGCGTGAGGAGGCCGCTGCGCGCGGCAGGATCTCGCCGAGGTACTGGGTCAGGCCCTCGTACACCCACAGCAGGTCGCCGTGCATCGGCTCGGTCGAAGCTCGCCGGGCTCGAGGCCCGCGGGCCGGCGGTACTTCCCGTTCCAGGAGTGGACCATCTCGTGCGAAAGCAGTCCCTGAGGTTCGCCTTGCGCTTCGGTCCGCGTCGATGAGCGACGCTCGGCCACGCGGTCGTCGCTCGACTCGTGGTGCTCGAGGCCGAAGTGCGCGTCGCGGTCCGACAGCGTCAGGAGGAAGTCGTAATGCCGGTAGTGCCGGGCCCGAAGAGCGCGCCCGCCTCTGCGACGAGGTTTCGGTACTGCGCTTCGAGCTCGCCGCCCATCTCGAGCGCGGCCTCGCTGTCGGCGGCGAGGTCGAGCCGGTGCGGAATCGGGAGGACCTCCGCAGCGGGATCACGCGGAAATGCGCCCCGGCCAGGACCGGCGAATCCACGAGCGTCGTGAGCGAGACCGGCGCGAACCGGCACTCCCTTCCGACGCTGGAGCGCCGGCCTCGAGCGCGGTCGCGTACTTCCACCCTTGGGCAGCCGCAGAGACGCCGTGACCGCGATGTCGTCCGGCTTCCGGTCCGCTTCGGGTAGAGGAGCAGCTGGTTCCAGGAGATGAGGGCGAGCTTCGACGTCGCGGAGGAGCCGGAGGAGAATCCGCCGGTTTCGGCGGGGGAGACGTAGTCGAGGGAAGCCTCGACGGCGTCGGCGCCCGGAGGGACCTCGAGGTGAAAGAGGTACATGTCGGCGGCGTCCCGTCTCCAGGGGATCGTTGTCCCGCTCGCGGAGAACTTGAGCCCGACGAGGTCCGCGATCGGTCCCGTGGGGCCGTGCTCGCCGGGAAGCCATTTCGGGTAGCGAGGGTCAGCGGGCCGGGCGCCGCCGGCACCGTGAGCCTCGCGTGAAAGATCTTGCGGGGAGCCTCGCGAGCGTCCACCGCCAGCGTCATCGCGCGGGCGCCCCGCGCTCCGGACGGAGTGATGGAGGAAGGAAGCAGAGACAGTGCGATCGCGAGACGGAAGAAAGACGGCATGTTGTCGGGCTCTCCGACGTCAGCTTAGCCCACTGGCGCCGCCAGGATCGTTAGAGAAATCGAAACAGAGATCGGAAACCGGCGCGGGTTATATGAGTTCTATCGAGGACGAAGTCAATTCCGGCGTCGGTTCCTGGGGTTCGGGCTGGCGAGGAAGAGCCCCAGTTGGAGCCGGTCCGAGAACCCGAGCTTTCGGAAGATCGCCGTCAGATGCGCCTTGACCGTTCCCTCGCTGACGAGGAGGCGGCTGGCGATGTCCCGGTTGCTCGCTCCCGCGCCGATCAGGCGTGCGATTTCGCGCTCCCGGCGCGTCAGAAGCGCCAGTCGCCGGTCGGAGCTTGCGAGCAGATGGATCGGCTCCTCCGCGCCCAGCGCGAACTGCTCGATGAGCAGGGGAATGAGCCGCCTCTCGGCCCAGATTTCGCCTTCGTGGACACGCTCGACGGCCTTTCGCAGAAGGAGCCCGTCGATCCTCTTCTCGCAATAGCCTCGGGCGCCGGCCTTCAGGCACTCGATCCCCTCGGCGTCGCTCGGGGATCCGGAGAGCAGGATCACGCGCGCCTTCCGGCTGATCCGCCGCAAGGCGGAGACGTTGCCGGCGCCGCCGGAGCGAAGGAACTCGAGGTCCATCAGAACGACCGCGCAATCCACGGTCGCCATCGTCTTTTCGAGCGCCTCCCACTCGGAAACTTCCTGAGTCTGATAATCGTCCCGGAGACGCTCTCGGAGGCGGCTCCGCACTTCGGCCGCCGGGCTCGCGACGAGAACCATCAACAGACCGCCACGTTGGCCGCCGCGCTCGTCGGTACTCACCGATGAGACGGTCCGTGGGTCTTGGTGGTTCATTCTCGTTGAGGCTCCTGCGCTCATGATGAACACCCCTTCAATCAGATTCCATTGGACTTAGGTGCTGGGCGTTTCCGCGCCCGCGTCTGGAAAACTGTTTCGCACGGAGCGCCCGCAGTCCGGCTTAGACTCCAGGTAGAGGAGCGGGAGAGCGAACCTGAGAAATGTTCTTTATCTTCACGGCTTTGCTTCGTCGCCTCGCGGCCGGAAAGTCGAGGCGTTGAGGACGATTCTGGAGCCGCACGGCTTTCGAATCGTCGCGCCCGACCTGAACATTCCGTCCTTCGAGAGATTGGACTTTCGTGCAATGTCGAGAGTTTGTGCCTGGGAATTGAAGAAGCATCTGCCTGCCGTCGTCGTCGGCAGCTCCCTCGGGGCGCTCGTCGCGCTCGAGGCGGGCCGCAGCGCGCTCGCCGCGTCGCTTGTCCTGATCGCGCCCGCTCTCGGACTGCGCCGCCGCTGGATCGAAGGGCTGCCAGCCGGAGAGACGCTGCCGTTCTTCCACCACGGCGAGGGGCGGGAGATCCCGATCCACCGCCGCTTCTTCGACGACATGGCTCGCGTGGACGCGGACCGCGATCCTCCCGCGGCGCCGGTGATCGTGATCATGGGGCGGCGGGACGAGAGCGTGCCGATCGATCTGGTTCGCGGCGTCTGGAGCGGCTGGCAGGAGTCCGGCCGGCTGCGCGAGGGCTCCCGCTTCGTCGAGATTCCGGAGGGGGACCACGGCCTGACCGCGCACGTGGACCGGATCGCGCAGGAGATTCTCGCTGCCGCCGATCTGCCGCGCTGAGATTGGCGACCGGTCTCTCTCAACTACTATCGTCCTCGATGGCGCTCTCCGGAATGGGACTCTTCTTTCTCGAAGCCGCGACGGGGACCGCGCTGCTGCTTCTCTTTTTCCCTCCGCGCACTCTCGGGAAAGGTTTCTTCACGCTTCACGGAGCGGCGGCGTTCTTGTTCGTCCTGCTCCCGGCGCTGATTCACCCGGCCGGGCTTCCTCCGCGGGGCACGTGGGGCGCGGCGGCCCTGCTTCTCCTCTACACGGCGGCCGCTCAAGCCGGATGGGCCCTCGCCGCGCGGCCGGTCCTGGCGGCCGGCGGCCTCCTCGCCGCACGGTCCCTCGTCCTGGTCGCGCTCCACGCTCCGCGCCCGGAAGGAGACGCCTGGACGGCCGCCGGCGCGCTGCTCGGGGGCTTCTTCTTCGGCGCCGTTCTCCTGACGATGAATCTGGGCCACTGGTACCTGGTCTCGCGTTCGCTTCCGTTTCGGCTGCTCGCCCGGGGCGCGGCGCTGTTCGCGGCGCTGGCTGCGAGCCGCGCGGCGCTCCTGGCCGCCGCGGTCATTGCGGCGCCGCGGACGGAGGGATTCGCCTCGCTCTTTCGCTCGAGCGGGACGCCCTCTTTTTTCTCTTCCGCGTGCTGTGGGGGATCGTGGGACCGCTCGCGCTCTCCTACTTCATCTGGAAGACGGCCGACATGAAGTCCAATCAGGCCGCCACCGGCCTCCTCTACGTCGCTCTCGTCTTCGTCCTGATCGGCGAGCTGCTCTCTTCCTACCTGACCGTGGCGACGGGATTTCCGGCGTAGCGTGCGGGCGCGCCGCTACTGCCCCGGGTGCATGGCGAGCCGCGAGTTTGCCGTCGGCGAGGAGGGATCCTTTGCGTGCGGCAAGTGTGGCCGCTCCTTCTCCGTGAGCTCGTCGGGGGTTCTCGGAGAGCACGGGGTCGAGCGCTGCGCGTTCTGCCAGAACCGCGCGTTCTTCCTTCAGAAGGACTTCGACCAGCGCCTCGGCTGTCTCCTCATGGCGGTGTCTCTCGGCATCGCGCTCTTCGTCGGCTGGAGGTTCGGCTGGATCTGGTTCACGCCCGCGCTCCTCGCGTCGGTCGTAGTGGATTGGATCGTCGCCGCGAGGGTCCGTGTTGTTACGATCTGTTACCGATGCGACGCCGAGTACCGGGACGTTCCGACAAACCCGCGCCATCGCGGGTACGACCCGCACGTGGCCGAGCGATACGCGCAGGTGAAGACCGTCCGGCGCATGCGCTGAAGATCTTCGACATCTCGCGGCGGATCGACGAGAAGACCGTGGTATGGCCCGGGGACGTCCCGTTTCGCTGGCGCTCGACGGCGCGGCTCGTCGCGGGCTCGCTCTTCGAGTCCACCTGCTTCACCATGAGCGCGCACGTCGGAACGCACGTGGACGCGCCGTCGCACGTGATGCCGGACGGCGCGCCGATCGGGCGGCTGGCGCTCGAGGCGTTCATCGGACCGGCGCGCGTCGTGGAGCTGCCGGGGCGCGGCGAGGTGGGCCCCGACGCTCTCCCGCGCCGGAGCCTCGGAGCGCCGCGCGTGCTCTTCCAGACCGGCGGAAACGCGTTTCTCTCGCCGCTCGCGGCGGTACGCCTCTGCGAGAGGGGCGCGATCCTCGTGGGGACCGATGCGATGTCGCTCGATCCCGGACGACGCGGCGGATCTCCCGGTTCACCGGACTCTCCTGTCGCGCGAGGTCGCCGTTCTCGAGAACCTCGATCTCTCCGAGGTTGCGCCGGGAGACTACCAACTCGTGGCGCTCCCACTGTTCTTTAAGGAATTAGATGCTTCTCCTGTGAGAGCAGTACTAATTACTGGAAAATGATAAATATGCCTTATTTTATTCGGAACCCATTCTGATGCCGGTCGGCGATCTGACCGAACAGCCGGAGCCGGGGTCCCTCGAGCCTGCCGACTCTTTCCGAGCTTCGGTCTCCCCGGAGTCCCGGCTCCTCGAAGCGAAGGGAATCTCGAAACGGTTCGGGTCACTGCGCGCCCTGGACAACGTCTCCTTCAGTCTGCGCCGGGGCGAGGTCCTCGGGCTGATCGGGCCCAACGGCGCCGGAAAAACGACTCTCTTCGAATGCCTTGCCGGCGTTCTGCCGGCCGACGGCGGGGAAGTGCGATGGAACGGCCAGGCTGTCGCGCCCGGGAGGCAAAAGAAGGTGCTCTTCTACCTGCCGGACCAGATCGCTCCCTGGGCGGACCAGCCGGCCGGCCGAGTCCTCGCCTTCTTCTCGCGCCTCTTCGAGGCGGACCCGGCCCGGCTCGCGCTCCTCGTCCACTCGCTCGGCCTCTCGCGCTTCCTCTGCGAGAACGTCGGCTCGCTCTCGAAGGGGGAGCGCAAGCGCCTGCTCCTCGTTCTCGCCCTGGTTGCTCCGCGCCCCATTCTCCTCTTCGATGAGCCGTTCGACGGCCTCGACCTGCGCCAGGCTCGGGAAGCGGAGACCGTTCTGCGGGGAGCGGCGCGGCAGGGACGGACGCTCTTCCTCTCGATCCACCAGCTCGCCGACGCCGGCCGCATCTGCGACCGGCTCGTGCTGCTCTCCGCCGGGAGAGTCGCCGGGGAAGGCACTCTCGGCGAGCTGCGGGCGAAAGCCGGTCTGGCGGACGGAGGAGTGGAAGACGTTTTTCTTGCGCTCACCTGACTCGGAGGGTCGACGTTGAATTCTCGATACCGAACCATTTGCCGGGGCGCGAAGAATGCGCGGTAGCTCCTGGCGCGCGCTCGTCGCGCTGGAGTGGGGCGAGCTGGTCGCCTCCCGCTCGTTCTGGCTCTTCCTGCTGGCGATCGGCCCGCTCGTCGGGCAGTCGTTTCTCCATGCCGTTTCCCTCTACGCCGAGGCGAGCGGCGCCGCGGGCGGGCCGGCGGCCCTGGCCCAGGGGCTCTCGCCGTTGGACGGCATCTTCGTGCCGGCGTTCGGCGCGTACGACCTGGCGGTGACGCTCCTCTATCCGTTCGTCGCGATCCGGCTCCTCTCGGAGGAGAAGCGAAACGGCGCGGCGAGGCTGTTGCTCCAATCCCCGGCCTCGATCGCCGCGCGCCTCGCCGTCAAGGTCGGCGCGCTCGTTTTTTTCTTTCTGGTCGCCTGGACCGCGGGGCTCGGCGTCCTGCTGTTCTGGGCGGGCGCCGGGGGCCACGTCTTCATCCCGGAGCTCGGCAATCTCCTGCTCGGGCACTTTCTCCGCTTCCTCCTCGCGACCGCCGTTGCCCTGGCCGCCGCGGCGGTCTGCGATGGAGCGGCGAGCGCCGCGATCGTCACGCTCGCGTTCACGATCGGCACCTGGGCGCTCGACTTCCTCGCGGCGGGGCGCGGAGGATGGCTCGAGCGAGTGGCGACCTGCACGCCGACGGCGGGACTGCGCCGCTTCGAGCACGGGGAGCTTCCCCTCTCGACCGCCGCCGTCTTTCTCCTGGCCTCGGCCGGCGGCATCGCGTTCGCCGCGGTCTGGCTCGCGTCCTACCGGCCGGTCGCCCGGCGGGCGGCGCGCGCCGCGGCGGTCGTCGTCGTCACGGCGGCGGCGATGGCGGCCGCCTCGACGCTGCGCTGGAGCCGCGACTTCTCGGAGGACCGCCGCAACTCCTTCTCCCGCGCCGACGAGGCGGCGCTCTCCCGCATCCGCCAGCCGGTCGCCGTCACGGTGAACCTCGCGCCCGAAGACCCGCGGCTCTTCGATCTCGAGCGGGGCATCCTCGGGAAGATGCGCCGCGTGATCCCCCGCTTCTCGGTGCGCTACGCCGCGCAGACGAGCTCCGGGCTCTTCGAGCGGGGCGGGCAGTACGGCGAGGTCTGGTACCAGGTCGCCAACCGCCGGGCCATGGTGCGGTCCACGATCGAGGCGGTGGTGCTGCAGAACCTGTACTCGCTCGCGGGAGTCCCGCCCCCGAGCCGCGGCGAGGAGGCTCCCTATCCCGGTTATCCTCTGGCGGCCCGGCCCCGCACCGCGCCGTATTTCTTCTATGGAGCCTGGCCGCTGGCCGCGGGCCTCGCCTACCTGCGGACGCGCGGCCGATGGAGAGAGAAATGGAAGAGCTCCGCCGCGCCGGCCGCCTGACCCTGCCTTTGCTGGCAGTTCTTCTCTTCGCCGCCGCGCCCGCGCCTTCGAAGGGGCCGGTCGCGACGCGGATCGACCTCTCGAAGGAGAAAGTCGGCGCCGAGCCGGCGTCGTTCGTCCCGATCGTGGGGAACTGGGTGATCGCCGACGAGGAGGGAAGGAAAGTCGTGATGGTGGACGGCCGCCAGTGGAAGAGAGGGCAGCCGGCCGGAGGCTTCGCCGAGAGAGCACGGACGATCTATGGCTCGCGCCACGAGGAGTTCATCGACAACGTCAAGGCGTTCGCCTACTTCCCGTACGCGGTCGCCGCCGGCGTCGAGGACTTCCGCGACGGAGAGATCTCGCTCCGGTTCCGCCTGATCGAAGGACAGCTCGACCAATGCGCCGGCATCCTCTTCAACCTGCAGCCCAACGGCGACTACTGGGCGGTTCGGTTCAACGGCAAGGAGGACAACCTCGTCCTCTGGAAGTTCCTGTCGGGCAAGCGCAGCTTCGTCAAGAAGGGGAGCCGCGACGTGCCGCTGCCGATGAAGGAGTGGCACGCGATCAGGATCGAGGCGAAGGGCGCAGTCGTCAAGGGCTTCCTCGACGGGGAAGCGCTCCTCGAGTACGAGCTGCCTGGCCCGATCTCCGGGAAGATCGGCCTCTGGTCCAAGACCGACAGCGTCAGCGAGTTCTCCGACTTCGTCGCGGTCCCCGCGTCCGCAGCGGCCAGTGTCGCGCGGTAGCGTCCCTCAGGGCGCCGCGAGGATCTTGCAGGCCGATTCGAACGTGGACCAGCTCCGTGTCGTACCGGGGATGCCGAGGACTTTCTCCGCGACCTCGTTCGGATAGATCATCCGTCCCTGTCCGGCTCGCCAGAACGCGAGCGCGAACCGCCCGGAGACCCGGAAGAGATCGACCTGCCACTCGTTCCCTTCCGGCCGGCGGATCGGGAGCTTCGGGAGCGTTTTCGGCTCCTTCGCCAGCACGGTAACGAGCGAGCGCAAGTTCTCGCCCGCCGGCGGCCGCGCGAACGGATCGCTCGCGGCGAGCGCGAGGATCTCCGCCGCGGGACAGATCATGACCTCGGTCTCGAAGGGGAGCCGCCTGCCCAGTTCTTTCCGGAACGCGGCGGCGGCGATCGGTTTCTTCACGACGAACGTCCCCGCCGCTCCGATGCTGACGACCCCCTGCGCCGTCATCTCCTTCGCGAGCGCCGCCGGGCTGAACTTCCGGTGGCCGCCCACGTTGGCTCCCCGAAGAAACACGATCAGCGCCATTCAATCCTCCGATTCGGTCCTAGGCCTTGGCCTGTCATCCCGAGGAGCGGAGCGACGAGGGATCTGCTCCGGGATCTTGAAGGGTCGGAGCAGATCCTTCGCTTCGCTCAGGATGACAAGAGACGTGTCTCCCGGCGTCGAGGTGGTCGATAGCCGTTTCGTCCCTCTCGGCATCCGCCTCGCGGGCGGTCGTCACGGCGAGCCGAACGGCAACGTCCGCGCGGCTTTCCGCGCGAGCTCCCAGAGCGGCGCGGGGAAGATGCCGAGGACGAGGATCCCGGCGGCGCAGAGCGACAGGGCGAGGCGATCGGCGACTGCCATCGGTAGAGGGCCCTCCGGCTCGACGGTTTCCCGCATGTAGATCATGTAGACGACTTTCAGGTAGTACCCGATCGAGATCAGGCTATTGAGGACCCCGATGACCGCGAGCGCGTAGAGGCCTCGCTCGATCGCCGCCTTGAAGACGAAGAACTTCCCGATGAACCCGGCGGTCGCCGGGATCCCGGCGAGCGAGAAGAGGCAGAGCGCGAACGCGGCGGCGGGGAAGGGAGAGCGCCGGCCCTCCCCGGCGAGGAGCCCGATGGGATGCGGCTTCGTCTCATCGCGGTAGAGCGCCGCGACTGCGGCGAAGGCGCCCGCGTTGGAGACGAGATACGCGAAGAAGTAGACGATCGCCGCGGCGAGCGCATCCGTGCCGAAGACCACGAGCGCGATCGTGACGTACCCCATGTGAGCGATCCCCGAGTAGGCAAGGAGCCGCTTGACGTCGCGCTGGGCGAGCGCGACGACGTTACCGAGGGTCATCGAGAGGATCGCGAGCGCCGCGATCCCGGCCCGGAAGCGGTCGGGCATCCCTTCCTGGAACACGGCCGTCAGGACGCGGAAGAGAACGAGCAGGCTTGCCCCCTTCGGCGCCACCGAGAGGTACGCCACGGCCGGCGTCGGCATTCCCTGGTACACGTCGGGCGCCCATCCGTGAAACGGAGCGAGCGACATCTTGAAACCGAACCCGACGAGCAGAAGGAGGAGCGCGAAAATGACGAGCGGATCGCCCGAGAGGTCCGTCCGCGCCAGAGCCTCGATCTTGACGCTGCCGCTCTTCCCGAAGAGGAAGACGATGCCGTAGACGGTGAACGCGGAGCCGAAGGCACCCGTCAGGAAGTACTTCAGTCCGGCCTCCGAGGAGGCCTCGATCGTGCGGAAGAACGCGGCGAGGACGTAGAAGGAGAGCGAGAGGGTCTCGAGACCGATGAAGACGACGAGCAGGTCGAGCCCGCGCGTCATGAGCGAGACCCCAAGGTGCCCCCAGAGGAGGAGCGCGTAGAACTCCCCCTTCTCCTCTCCGGCGCGGACGAGATACGGCTTGGCCACGAGGACGGCGACCGCGGCGGTCGCCCCGAGGAAGAGCCCGACGGCCTGCGTCAGAGCGGAGGTCTCCAGCCGGCCGGCGAACGTCGCGCCCGAGGGGCGCGGCCAGGAGGAACGAGAGAGACGCGGCGATCCCGAGGAGCGACAGCGTCGCGAACCAGCGCCGGACCGAGGGCGCAAACGCGTCGAGCAGGACGATGCAGCGAGCCCGCGGCCGCCAGCGCGATCTCCGGCGCGATCGCGGCGAGGTCCGCCGGCCCGAACTGGAGGAATGCGTCGGTCATCGGACCTTCGCCTCAATCGTGCTGACTGGGAGAGCGGGGGACTGGGCGACTGGGGGATGGAAGGAACGGAGCCTGTCCCGCCTCGCCCAGTCTGCCCGTCTCCCAGTCTTCCAGTCGGCGGCTAGTCGCCGCTGACTCGCCGAGGCGCGCACCGCTTCGATCGAAGGACCGAGGCGGGAGAGAACGTCGTTGGGCCGCACGCCGATCCAGATCATCAGGACGACGAGCACGGAGGCGGCGAGGAGCTCGCTCGGGCGGATCTCGGGGAGGTCGCGGTTCTCCTCGTGCGTCAGCGGGTTCCAGAAGACGCGCTGGACGAGCGAGAGCATGTAGACCGCGGAGAGGATGACGCCGGTCGCCGCAGCGACCGCCCACCAGCGGTGCGGCGAGGTCCAGGTGCCGAGGAGGATCAGGAACTCTCCGACGAAGCCGTTCAAGCCCGGCAGGCCGATGGAGGAGAGCGTCGCGACGAGGAAGAGCGCGGTCGTGACCGGAACGACCCCGGCGATGCCGCCGTACGCCGCGATCTCGCGCGTGTGGCGCCGCTCGTAGAGGACGCCGACGAGGAGGAAGAGCGCGCCCGTCGAGAGGCCGTGGTTGACCATCTGGAGCACGGCGCCGGAGAGGGCCGTGGCCGTGAACGCGCCGATCCCGACGACGACGAGCCCGAGGTGCGAGACGGAGGAGTACGCGACGAGCCGCTTCATGTCCTTCTGCGCGTAAGCGACCATCGCGCCGTAGACGACGCCGATGACGCCGAGCACGCCGAGCCACGGCGCGTACCGCATGGCGGCGTCGGGGAAGAGCGGCAGCGCGAAGCGCAGGTAGCCGTACACGCCGAGCTTCAGCAGCACGCCCGCGAGGATGATCGAGCCCGCCGTCGGCGCCTCGGTGTGCGCGTCGGGGAGCCACGTGTGCAGCGGGAAGACCGGGACCTTGATCGCGAAGGCGAGCGCGAACGCGAAGAAGAGGAGCGTCTGCGCCGAGCCGGGAAGATCCAGCCGCGTCAGGTCCGCGAGCAGGAACGACCACTCTCCCGTCAGAGCGCGATGGCGCACGGCGAGGTAGAGGATCGCGAGGAACATCAGGAGGCTTCCCGCCATCGTGAAGAGGAAGAACTTCATCGCCGCGTAGATGCGCCGGGCCCCCCCCAGATCCCGATGATGAAGTACATCGGGACGAGCATCACCTCCCAGAAGACGTAGAAGAGCGCGAGGTCGAGCGCGGCGAGGCTCCCGATCATCCCCGTCTCGAGCACCAGGAAGGCGATCGAGAAGGCCGCGGACGCTCTTCTCGACGTGCGTGAGCGAGAAGAGGAGCGAGACGGGCGTCAGGACCGTCGTCAGCAGGATCAGCACGAGCGAGATGCCGTCGATCCCGACGGAGTAGGAGATGCCGAGCGCGGGAATCCAGTCCGCCCGCTCGGTGAACTGGAAGCCGGCTGCCGAGACGTCGAAGCGCGTCCAGAGCGGGATCGAGACGGCGAGCTCGGCGACCGAGACCGCGAAGCGCGAACCACTTGGCCGCCTTGCTCCGCGGACTCCGGAAAGAAGAGGAGCAGAGCCGCGCCCGCCGTCGGCAGGAAGATCAGCACCGTGAGGAGGTGCGCGGAGAGGAGTCCGCTCATCCTCAGAACGGCTCCGATGACGAAGAGCATCAGCGCCACGAGGCCGAGCAGGAACGTCAGCGCGTAGTTGCGGACGTTGCCGGTCTGGAGGAAGCGCAGCATGTCGCCCGGCCAGCTCGACGAGGAACGCCGCGGCGTTCAGGATCCCGTCGATGACGAGGACGTCCACGACCTTCCAGAGGACGCGGCCAGCCAGTCGAACGGGCGGACGACGATCGCGCCGTAGAGCTCGTCGACCCGGAACTTGTCGGCGACGAGCGCGTAGGCCGCGGGGAACGCCGCGGCGATTTCGCCGGGCCGGCGCGCCCTCGCGTTCACGTACCAGCCCCGCGAGGAGGAGCCCGCCGGCCGCGGCGACGACCGAGACGCCGATCAGGAGCCATTCCATCGCCGTGCGAGAGCGCGTGCTCGCTTCCCTCGGCCGACGCCAGCGGAAGGAGGATCGGCGCGAGGAACGCTCGAGAAGCGGTCGGCGTTCTCGCCGAGTCACCTTCGGCAGGCCGATCCAGCCGCCGACGACCGACAGGGCGGCCAGGACGACGAGCGGGACCGTCATCGAGCGGGGCGACTCGTGGAGGTGATGCTCCTGCTCCGGCGTGCCGCGGAAATCCCCGTGGAACGTCAGCGAGACGAGCCGGAACATGTAGAACGCGGTCAGGCCGGCCGTGAAGAGCCCGATCCCGAAGAGGACGTATCGCCGGTGCTCGAAGACGCTCGCCAGGATCGCGTCCTTGGAGAAGAACCCCGCGAGCGGCGGGATCCCCGCGATCGCGAGCGTCGCGACCAGGAACGTCCAGTAGGTCACCGGCAGCTTCGACTTCAAGCCTCCCATCTCTGCGCATGTCCTGCTCGCCCCCCATGGCGTGGATGACCGAGCCGGATCCGAGGAAGAGGCAGGCCTTGAAGAAGGCGTGCGTCAGGACGTGGAACATTCCCGCCACGTACGCCCCGACGCCGCAGGCGAGGAACATGTAGCCGAGCTGCGACACCGTCGAGTAGGCGAGCACCTTCTTGATGTCGTTCTGCGCGAGCGCGATGACGGCGGCGAAGATCGCGGTGACGCGCCGACGACCGCGACGACGACCATCGCCTCGGGCGCCAGGCGGAAGAGCACGTTGCAGCGCGTCACCATGTAGACGCCGGCCGTGACCATCGTGGCGGCGTGGATGAGCGCGGAGACGGGCGTCGGGCCGGCCATCGCGTCGGGCAGCCAGACGTAGAGCGGCACCTGGGCGATTTGCCGACGCGCCCGACGAAGAGGCAGAGGCAGACGAGCGTCAGGGCGGGCGCGTAGCGCGCCGGGATCGGCGGCGGCCGCCGCCGAAGACGCGGTCGAAGTCGAGCGAGCGGAAGAGGGAGAAGAGCCCGAACATGCCGAGGAGGAAGCCGAAGTCGCCGATGCGGTTGACGATGAACGCCTTCTTGCCGGCGTCGGCGGCGTACTCGCGCTCGTAGTAGTAGCCGATCAGCAGGTAGGAGCAGAGCCCCACGCCTTCCCAGCCGACGAACATCAGGAGGAAGTTCTGGGCGAGGACGAGGACGAGCATCGCGAAGATGAAGAGGTTCAGGTACGCGAAATAGCGCGCGTAGCCCGCGTCCGTCTCGTCGTGGCTCATGTAGCCGACCGAGTAGACGTGGATCAGGAAGCCGACGAACGTGACGAACGGACGCATCAGCGCCGAGAGCGGGTCCAGGCGCAGCGCGAGGTCGGCCGAGAAGCCGCCGGCGGAGATCCAGGCCGCCGATCTTCTCGACGACGCGCGGCGTGATCTCCCGCGAAGAACGGGAAGAGCCGCGAGTAGGCAGCGGCGGTCGCGAGGCCGACCGAGCCGACCCCGACGGCCGTGACGAATCTCTTCCCGAGCCTCGTGCCCAGCGAGCATGTTCGACGAGGAATCCCGCGAGCGGGCAGCGCCGGGGATCAGCCAGAGCGGGAGGGTCATGCGCCGCTCACCACTTCAGCAGGTTGATCTTGTTGACGTCGATCGTCTCGGTGTGGCGGAAGAGGGCGACGAAGATCGCGAGGCCCACGGACGCCTCGGCGGCGGCGATCGCGATGACGAAGAAGACGACGATCTGCCCCTCCCGCGTGCCCAGCGCGGCGCCGTAGCCGATCAGCGCGAGGTTCGCGGCGTTCATCATCAGCTCGATCGACAGGAAGATCGAGATGGCGCTCCGGCGCAGGAGCGCCCCCGCGAGGCCGATCGAGAAGAGCGCCGCCGAGGCGAGGAGCACGTCCGAGAGAGGGATCGCCGCCGATCATGACCGCTTCTCCCGCTGCGCCAGCACGAATGCCCCGACGAGGGCCGCGAGGAGCAGGATCGAGAGCGCCTCGAAGGGGAGGAGGTATTGGGAGAAGAGGAGCCGCGCGAGCGGAGCGACCTCCCCCGAGTCCGCCACGGCCCCGGGCCGGCCGCGCTCGCTCCGGCGCCGCGCAGCAGGCCGAGCAGGAGCGCGGCGAAGACGAGCGATGCGCGGCAGCGACAGAGCCACCGCTGGATCGGCCGCGGCGTCCCGCCGCGCGTCTCCTCCGCCGGACGTTCAGGAGCATCAGGACGAAGAGGAAGAGCACGAGGATCGCGCCGGCGTACACGATGACCTGGATGGCCGCGATGAAGGGCGCGGCCAGCAGCGACGAAGCAGACCGCCAGCCCGAAGAAAGAGACGACCAGCGCCGAGCACGCTCTTGACCGGATGCGGGTGCAGCCGACCATGACGGCGGCGAAGACGACGCGCCAGGGCGGCGGCGAGGTCGAAGCGCGATGCGGCTCCATCAGAGGCACCTTCCCGGTCATCGGACGACGAGGCCGGCGGCCCAGAAGAGGTTCAGGAGCGGCAAGCGGCAGGAGCACCTTCCAGCCCAGCCGCATGAGCTGGTCGTAGCGGAAGCGGGGCAGGGTCCACCGGACCCAGATGAAGACGCCAGACGAAGAACAGCGGTCTTCGCCGGCGAAGACGGCGATCGAGAGCGATCGCCCCGAGCGAGTCCGTGCGGTGGAAGCCCGGGCAGGGTCCAGCCGCCGAAGTAGAGCGTCACCGTCAGGGCCGAGGCGACGATCATGTTGATGTACTCCGCCATGAAGAACATCGCGAACTTCATCGACGAGTACTCGGTGTGGTACCCGGCCGACGAGCTCCGCGTCCGCCTCCGGCAGGTCGAAGGGGTCCGGTTGGTCTCGGCGAACGTCGGCGATGAAGAAGACGAGGAACCCGACGAACTGCGGGACGACGTTCCAGCGCGGAATGAACCCGAGCCAGCCGCCCCTGGCTCGCGACGATGTCGGCAGCCGGAAGCGACCCCGCCGAGAGGATGACGCCCGCGGCCGCGGTCGTCATGGCCAGCTCGTAGGAGATGATCTGCGCGCTCGAGCGGATGCCGCCGATCAGCGAGAACTTGTTGTTCGACGCCCAGCCGGCGAGGACGATCCCGTAAACCGAGAGCGACGTGAGCGCGAAGATGTAGAGGACGCCGATCGAGATGTCCGCGCCGATCAGCGGGATGTCCCGCCCGCCGACCGGCAGCGCGGCGCCGTAGGGGATCACGGCGAACGTCGTCAGCGCGGAGAAGACCGCGATGGCGGGCGCCAGAACGTAGAGCATCTTGTCCGCGCTGGACGGAATCACGTCCTCCTTGAAGAAGAACTTCACCGACGTCGGCGATCGGGGCTGGAGGAGGCCGAACGGGCCGACGCGGTTGGGCCCTGGCCGGTCCTGGATCAGTCCCGCGCCCCGCCTCTCGACCCAGACGAGCATCGGCACGATCGTCGAGGATCACGCCGAGCGGGACCAGGACCCGGAGCGCGAGGATGAGCCAGTCGACCGCGCTCATCTCTGAAGTCAGAGGGCCCCGACGGAAACGAAATGCGCCCTTCTTCATCAGGATGCCGCCCTTCAAGCTCCTCCTCCGTCACGTCGGCGTATCCCTCGACCTCGGCCTGGATCTGCCGGCGCAGGTCCGCCGGCGTCCAGTTGCGGTCACCCCAGCCGAGCGCTACGGCGAGCATCAGGAGGATCTCCCAGGCCGCCCGCGCCGGCGGCTTCGGCAGGAACGCGCGATCGAACTTCTGGACGCGCCCCTGGACGTTCGTGAAGGTCCCCTCCCTCTCCGCGAGCGAGGCCGCCGGCAGGACGACGTCGGCGGCGCGCGTCAACGCGTTGGCGGTGCGGGCGCCGCGGCGAGGAAGCCCGCCTTGCGCAGAATCGCGACCTTTGCCGGGTCGTCGGCCTGCTGCGAGAACGCCGCGTCGGCGACGAGGAGGACCTCCGGCTCCGCCTTGCCCGACAGCACGTCCTCGAGGCCGTAGCCGCCCGGCAAGGGTGAGAGGCCCATGTCCCTCGCGCCGGCGAAGTTGGCGCCGGCGTGATCCCCCTCGACCCAGTCCGTCTTCGATTTCATCCGGCGCACGCGCGACTTGTCCACGACGCGTCGCGGTTGCGCGCAGGAGAGATGATCCGCGATCTTCCGCAGGAGAAAGTTCTCTTCGTTGGAGAGGTTGGCCGAGCCGAGGAAGAAGAGTCCGGCCGGTCCCGTGGAGGCGGACGCCTGCCGGATCCGCCCGGCGATTTGCTCGACCGCCGCCGGAACGTGCGTCTCCCTGGCCGCTTCCCCCTCGCGCACGGTCGCCTTGTCGATCTCGCGCAGGTTCAGGCTCTCGGAGAGGAATCGCCCGTAGTCGCAGAGCCAGTAGTCGTTGACCTCAGGATTCAGCCGCGGCAGGAAGCGATACACGATCGAGTCGCGGTTCTCGATCGAGAGGTTGCAGCCGATGTTGCAGCCGGGGCAGACCGAGCGCGCCTTCTCGAGGTACCAGACGCGGCTGCGAAACCGGAACTCCTTGACCGTCAGCGCCCCGACCGGGCAGACGTCGGCCGCGCAGCCGGACCAGTCGTTGGCGAGCGGCTTGCCGTCGTGGGTCCAGACGAGCGTGCGCCCGCCGCGGTCGAGGAACGTCAGCTCTCCCGTGCCGGCGATCTCCTGGCAGAAGCGGATGCAGCGCGTGCACTGGATGCAGCGCGTCATGTCGGCGATGACGTGCGGCCCGATCATCGTGCGGTCGAAGCCCGCGTACTGCCGCTTCTTCTCGTCGTAGCGGGAGCGCTGGTCGCCGTAGCCGAAGGAGTTGTCCTGCAGCTTGCACTCTCCCGCCTGGTCGCAGATCGGGCAGTCGAGCGGATGGTTGATGAGGAGGAACTCCATGTTCGCCGCGCGGGACTCCACGACCTTCGCCGTCTTCGTCTTGACGGAGAGCCCGTCCTTCAGCGGCGTCGTGCAGGCCGCCTGGATCTTCGGAATCCCGTCGATCTCGACGAGGCACATCCGGCACTGGCCGACGACGGAGAGGCGCGGGTGGAAGCAGAAGTGGGGGATCTCGATGCCGGCGAGCTTGGCCGCCTCGATCAGATTGATGTTCTTCGGCACCTCGATCGGGTTGCCGTCGAAGAGGACGGTGAAGGTGTCCTTCGCCGGTGCGGCGGGCGGAGCGGGCGCGGCCGGCGCTGCAGGCGCTTCCGGGGGCTTCGGAGGATTCGCGCTCATGCCGTCACGAGCTCCGGCCGGCGAGGCCCGCGGGCCGACGAGGCAGCGCTTCTGCTCGACGTGGTAGCGGAACTCGTCGCGGAACTTGCCGATGGAGGAGAGGACCGGCGCGATCGCGGCGTCGGCGAAGACGCAGATCGTCATGCCGTTGGCCATCTGGTTGGAGATCTTCTCCAGCAGGTCGATGTCCTGGAAGCCGCCCCTCTCCCGCCTCGATCCGCGACAACACCTTGTGAAGCCATGGCGTCCCCTCGCGGCAGGGAGTGCACTGGCCGCAGGATTCGTGCGCGAAGAACTTCGCGAGGTTCTGCGCCGCCTCGACGATGCACGTGTCCTCGTTCATCACGATGATTGCCGCCGAGCCGAGCATCGACTTCTTGGCCGCGAGCCCGTCGAAGTCGAGCGGGCAGTCCTCGATCTCCTCCGCCGTCAGCATCGCGGCCGAGGCGCCGCCGGGGATCACGGCCTTGACCTTCCTGCCGTCCTTCATTCCCTGGCCATACTCGGCGCCGTAGAGGAGGTCCTTCATCTGCAGACCCATCGCGGCCTCGTAGACGCCGGGGCGGTTGACCGGCCCGGAGAGGCAGTAGAGCTTGGGCCCCGAGTTCTTCTCGTTCCTTCCGATCTTCGCGAACCACTCCGCGCCGCGGTTGACGATGTGGACGACGCAGGCGAGCGTCTCGACGTTGTTGACGATCGTCGGGCAGCCGAAGACTCCGACGACGGCCGGGAACGGCGGCTTGATCCGCGGCTGGCCGCGCTTCCCCTCCAGGCTCTCGATGAGGCCGGTCTCCTCTCCGCAGATGTAGGCGCCGGCGCCGCGGTGGACGGTCAGGTCGAGCGAGTAGCCCGATCCGAGGATGTTCTCGCCGAGGAAGCCCTTCGCGTACGCCTCCTCGATCGCGGCGTTCAGGATGCGCGCCCCCAGGTAGAACTCGCCGCGGATGTAGATGTAGGCGCTGCGGCACTTGATCGCGTAGGAGGAGAGGATGACGCCTTCGATGACCTGGTGCGGGTCCTCCTCCATCAGGAGCCGGTCCTTGAACGTCCCCGGCTCCGACTCGTCGGCATTGCAGAGGAGATAGACCGGCTTCCCCTTCGTGTCCTTCGGGACGAACGTCCATTTCAGCCCCGTCGGGAAGCCTGCGCCGCCCCGGCCGCGCAGCCCCGATTTCTTGACCTCGTCGGTCAGCTTCTCGGGAGTCCAGCCGCCGGTCAGGACCGTGCGCAGCGCTTTGTACCCGCCGTCTTCGATGTACGTCGCGATCGAGCGGGAGTCCTTCCGCCCGACGCGCGCGAGGAGGACCTTCTCCGCCATCAGGCGTCCGCCGAGAGCGAGTCCAAGAGAGCGTCGAGCTTCTTCTCGTCCATCGGCTCGTGGTAGGTGTCGTTGACCATCATCGAGGGGGCGCGGTCGCAGCCGGCGATGCACTCGACCTCGACGACCGTGAACTTGCCGTCCGGGGTCGTCTGCTCGAGGCCCACGCCCAGCCTCTTCGCGCACCGCTCCATCAGCCGCCCGGCTCCCGCGAGATGGCAGGAGATGGACGTGCAGAACTGCAGCAGGTTCTTCCCGACCGGCCGCAGGTTGTACATCGTGTAGAAGGTCAGCACTCCGTCCACGTGCGCGGGGGAAAGCTCGAGGATCTTCGCGACCTCTTCCGCCGCCTCCTTCGAGATCCAGCCAAACGTCTCCTGCGCGACCCAGAGGACCGGCAGGAGCGCGGCCTGCCTGGTCGGATAGCGCGTCAGGATCTTCTCGATGCGCGCGCGCGCCTCCGGCGGAAACACCGCCGGACGTCCCGATTCCTCGACGCCGTAGCGGCGGCCGCTCACCAGTCGAACGCTCCCTTCCTCCAGAGGTACGCGTATCCGACCGCGAGCACCGCGAGGAAGACGAGCATTTCGGCAAACAGCGCGCCCGCGGCTTCGCGGAATACGACCGCCCACGGATAGAGGAACGCGATTTCCACGTCGAACAGGATGAAGACCATCGCGACGACGAAGTAGCGGATCGAGAGGCGCTTGTGGGAAGCGTCGATCAGCGGAACGCCGCTCTCGTAGGTGCCGAGCTTGCGGCTCGTCGAGAGCCGAGGGCCGATCATGTACGAGAGAAGCAGAATCACGCCGGCGATTCCGGCGGCGACGACCATGAGGAGAAGGACGGGCAGGAAGCTCTCTGCCATGGATGTTGTGGACTTTTTCACAACCTCCGAGGGCAGTCAACGTGAAGGCGGAAAGGCGCTGCTCTCAGTCTTCGAGCGGAACGCTGAGGACGCCGCGGCCGAGAGTGCCGAGGACGATGCGTCGGCCGGCCGCGTCGAAGTCGATTGACGTGATCGCGACCTTCTCGCGCAGCGTTGCTGCAGCGCTCCAGGAAGCTCCGCGGTCCCGGCTCTCGAAGAGGCCCGCCGAGGTGCCCGCGAAGACGCGCGCCGGACCGCCGGGAGCAAAGCGCAGGGCATAGACGACCGACCGCGGCAGACCGGAGCTCTTCTTGTCCCAGCTTCGGCCGCCGTTGGCGCTTGCGAAGACGCCGCCGTCGGTCCCCGCGTACAGAGACTCGGGTTTCGACGGATCGACGATCACCGATCGCACGACCGTTCGTTCGAGTTCCGGTCCCAGCGGCTTCCAGCTCTGACCGGCATCGTCCGATCGGAAGATCCCCTTGCCGGCCGTTGCCGCGTAGAAGACGTCTCGCTTGGTCGGATCGGAGACAACGCTCACGGGGAAGAGCCGCTCGAGACCTCGATTGGCGGCGGTCCAGTTCAGGCCGGCGTCCGCGGTGCGGAAGAGGCCGCCGCGCGTGGCGGCCAGCGCCGTTTTCGGCTCGTTCGGAGCGACGGCGAAGGAGAAAACCGCCAGCGTCGGGACGAGGGCCCAGCTCTGTCCCCGATCGACGCTGCGCCCGATGGCCCCGCTCGATCCGACGAGAAGCTCCCCCTCGGGGAGTCCGAACGCGAGCGAATAGACCTCGATCCCGGTGGGCCCCATCGCGACGGGATTCCACGTCGCGCCTCCATCGTGAGAGATTCTCAGACCCTCGCTTGTCCCCGCGTAGACAGTCTGAGACGAGCGTGGATCGACCGCGACGGCATAGACCGGCGAAACCGAAACGAAGTCCTCCGGCTCTGACACGCTTCGCGTGGACGGTCTCGCTCGGGAGCCGTCGCGCCCCGCGATCGAGATTCCCTCTGGAAGAGGCCAATCGAAACGGCGCGGGTCGACGTGCCCGTCGAGCCAGACGATCCTCTGACGTTCGAGTTCCTTCTTGAGCGTCGCGATCTCGGCAGCCAGCCGCGCCGCGGCGGGGATGGCAGGGCCTGCCGGCCAGTCCGAAGCCGCTCCGGAGGCGAGGCGCCAGACGGTGAGCGGCACGCAGGTCTGCTCGAGGTAGGCCGCGGCTTGCTCGGGCGAGAAGGTGCTCGAATCGGTACGTGTCGGGCCCGAGATCAGGACGACCGCGCGCCGCCTGGGGGAGCCTCCGAGGTCATATCCGGCTGCCGCGACGGCGTCCGCGGTCCGCAGCCGGCGCAGAGCCGTCATGCTCCGTGCGACGTCGGTGACGCGCCGCAGCCAGCGCTCTGGGCGGTCAGGGGTGTCGGGGCTCCGCGCCGCGCGGGGCAGTGCGTTGAAGGACCGGAGCGACTCGTTGGCGATCACCGCGTGGATGGCCTCGGCATCCTGAAGCGGCGAGGTCGGCGGAATTCCGGCACTGGCGATGCTGAGACTTGAGATCGCGTCGAAGGCGCCCGGCTCGACGACGAAGACGACTTCGAAGCCTCCCTTCTCGATCGCCTTGACCGGCCAGCCGCTCTTTCGGAGCGATTCGGCGATCTCCTCGTCGCTCGACCCGGCCGGCGCGAGGATCGGGACGGAATGGAGCGAAGCCTCCACCGATTCCGGGTACGACCCATGAAGCAGCCGGGTGAACGCGGCCCTCCGTCCGTCGGGAAACGTCGCGTCGGCCGTCAGGATCTGCGGCGAAGAACCTCGCGGGAAGGGAGCCTTGACGGTCGCCGAGATCCTCCGCGAAACCGTGATGCCGTCCAGAGCCACGGTGATCGAAGCAGGGTCCAGGCGTCCGGGGTGCGCCCAGTTGACCGTCAGGTCGCACACGCGCGTCTTCTCGACGCACTCTCCCGATACATGCACCTCGGCTTCGATGCCGGGCCGATTGACCCAGCGACGCGCGCGGTCCACGACCCCGCCCGAACGGTCCCGGCGCACGAGATCCAGTACGTGCATCGCGGGATCCGCTCCAAGATCCACCATGCAGTTTGGCGCGCGCCCGGACATCACGCATCCGTGCCGGCCATCGACAAGGACTTCGACGGGCCCGGGGTGAGTCCCCAGATCGGCGGTGACCGGAAACAGGCCAATCAAGAGGCCGATCGGATAGGTCAGGATGTCCATCCGATCAGGGTAGCGAACCCGGGCCCGGCCGAGCCAGATCCAGTCAGATCAGCCGATCCCGGAAGCCATCGTCGAAATCCCGGGACGACGTTGCCGACCGTAGAATCGCGTGGTGGCGATCAAACCCGTGGTCCTGATTCCCGCCTATCAGGCGGAAGAGTCGGTGGGCGACGTCGTGCGTGCGGTCTCGCGGCACATTGAGCGCGTGCTCGTCGTAGACGACGGGTCGACAGATGAGACGAGCAAGAGCGCGTCGCGGGCGGGTGCCGAGGTCCTGCGATTGCCTGAGAACTCGGGGAAGGGGAGCGCGATCCGGGCCGGCCTCAAGCGGGTTCTCGCCTCCGACGCGACGCACGTTGCCTTCGTCGATGCCGACGGACAGCACGATCCCGACGACCTTCCCGCGCTTCTGGATGCCGCGAGAGGCGGGGACGACTTTGTCATCGGATCGCGGGTGTCGCGGCCGGAGGAGATTCCCACGGTGCGGTACCGGACCAACGAGATCGGGAGCCGCATCCTGACGCGGATGACCGGGCACGAGGTCGAGGATGGACAGTCCGGCTATCGCGTGATCTCGGCCGATCTGCTGCGGCGCCTCGACCTCAATTCCAGGGGTTACATGATCGAGACGGAGATCCTGCTCAAGGCCGCGAGATATGTACCGAGGTTCCGCCACGTCCGTGTCCGCGCGATCTACGGCGGCCCCTCGCATTACCGGCCGTTCGTGGATACCTGGATCATCTCCTGGGGCGCCGTGTACTACAAAGTCTTCGAGACGGACTGACGCCGAGGTTCCGAGCGGCGCCTGGCGAATCGAGGCGACGAAGGCAGATCCCTCGCTTCGCTCGGGATGACAGGGCTCCGGCTAGAATCACTTTCGATGTCAGAGCCCAGGATCACACCGCTGAGAACTCCCGGCCGGGCTCCCCGCGTTCTCACGATTGACGTGGAGGAGTGGTTCCACGTCTGCGGAGACGACTACTACTCCGACCCGCGGCGGTGGAGGAGCTTCGCGCCGCGGATCGAGAAGAACCTGGTCACGGTGCTCGACCGGCTGGAGCGGGGCGGGCATCGCGCGACCCTCTTCTTCCTTGGGTGGATCGCCGGGCGGTATCCGGACCTCGTGCGGGAGGCGGCGCGGCGCGGTCACGAGATCGCCGTCCACGGCGACCTTCACCGGCGGGCCGATGAGATGAGCCGCGAGGAGTTCCGGCAGGACCTGCTGCGGGCGCGGGAGCGGGTCGAGGAGGCCTGCGGCGAGCGGGCCCGCTCGTTCCGCGCCGCCGAGTGGTCCGTTCGCCACGCGGGAGACGAGGCGCTCGGCGTGCTCCTGGAGGAGGGATTCCTCTGCGACGCGTCGATGACGCCGGTCCCGCCGCTCGGGAGGGCGGAGAACCCGCCCGGGGCGCATCGGATCGAGATCAACGGGGGATCTCTCGTCGAGGTGCCGCCGCTGACGGGGCGCGGCTTCGGCCGCACGATTCCGATGGGCGGGGGGTGGCCGTTCCGGATGTTTTCGGCCGCGAGGCTCCGGCGGGAGGAGGACGGGTTTCGCGACGCCGGTCTGCCCGCTGTCTTCACGTTCCATCCGTGGGAGTTCGACGCGGAGCACCCGGCCATGGAAGCCCTGGCACCACTCGTGCGGCTCGTCCATTTCTACAACCTGCGCGGGCTGCCGGAGCGCTTCGAGCGCTGGCTCGCGGCGGACCGCTGTGTCGCGCTCGCGGACGTCCTGCCGCGGCTGGACGGTTGATCTCCGCTTCTGCCGCCCGACATGGTTGACGCGAATCGCCCTCCCGCCTTTCTCTTCCCGGGGCAACTCGCGGAGTTCGTCGGGATGGGGCGCGACTTCTTCGATTCGGACCGTGAGGCGCGCGACCTCTTCACGCTGACGTCGGAGAAGTGCGGGCTGGACCTCCAGACGATCCTGTTCCAGGGGCCGGAGCGGGCGCTCCACGAGAATCTCGCGGCACAGGCGGGCGTCTATCTCGTCTCGACCATCGCGGCGCGGACGCTCGCCCGCGAGGGGATTCTGCCGTCGGCGACCGCGGGTTACAGCCTCGGCAACTACGCGGCCCTCGCCGCGGCCGGCGCCATTTCCTACGAGGAGGGGCTGGACGTCCTGATCGCCGTCTGGCGGGAGACGGGAAGGCTCGGCATCCGCGGCGCGATGGGCGCGGTCGTGGGCGCGCGCAGAGAAGCCGTGGACGCCGTCTGCAAGGAGCTGCGCGGCCGCGGACTGCCTGTCTGGATCGGCAACGTCAACGCGAGCACGCAGTTCGTCCTGACCGGAACAGAGCCGGCCGTGGCGTCGGCGCTGGAGACGCTCGCGCCGCGCGCCCTGAGCGTCCTTTCGCTGACGATGAGCTGGCCGATCCACAGCGAGCTGATGAAGCCGGTCTCGCGGGCGGTCGCCCCGGTCGTGGCCGCCTGCGGCTCGATCCGCGATCCCGTCGTTTCCTACTACGGCCCGGACGGCAACGTGGTCTCGACCGCCGTACAGGTCGCCCGGCTCCTGGCCACGGAGTTCTGCCATCCCACGCTCTGGAACGCGACCTTCGCCGCGATGATCCGGGACGGCGACCGCGTCTTCCTCGAGGTCGGTCCCGGCCAGATGTTGTCGAAGTTCACGCGATGGATCGACCGGAGCGTGACATGCCATGCGGCCGGCACCCTCGCGTCCATCCGCGAAGTGTCGCGTATATTGCGTACAGACTCATGATTTCGATAGGCGTCCATGGTCGAAGGTCCAAGGTCCAAGGGGGCGACGACTTTGGTCTCTGGACTCTGGACTTTGGACCATCGCCGTGAGGACCGCGATCGTCACAGGAGGCTCGCGCGGAATCGGCCAGGCGATCTCGCGGGAGCTCGCCGCCGCGGGGAACCGCGTCGTGATCACGTGCCAGAAGGACCTCGCCCGCGCGGAAGCGGCGGCCGAGGAGATCCGCGGCGGCGGCGCAGAGGCGCACGCAGTCCTGGCCGACGTCCGGGACCCGGCGGCCATCAGGGCGCTGGCGGAACGCGTCGGGAAGGACTTCGGCGGCGCCGACATCCTCGTCAACAACGCCGGCATCATCAAGGATGCCCTGTTCCCGTTCCTGAAGGAGGAGGACTGGGACGCGGTCATGGACATTGATCTCAAGGGGGCCTTCCGCATGACCAAGTCGGTCGTGCGCGGCATGCTGCACAAGAAGTGGGGGAGGATCGTCAACATCGTCTCGGTCAGCGGCATCTCCGGGCACGTCGGCCAGACGAACTACTCCGCCGCGAAGGGAGGGCTCATCGCCTTCACCAAAGCGCTCGCCCTCGAGATGGCGACGCACGGCATCACGGTCAACGCCGTGGCTCCCGGCCTCGTCGACACGGAGATCATCGCGCACCTGAAAGAGGAGCCGCGGCGGGAGTTCCTCCGCCGCATCCCTCTCGCCCGCTTCGGCAAGCCCGAGGAAGTCGCCGCCGTCGTCGCGTTCCTTGTTTCGGAAAGAGCCTCCTACGTGACCGGACAAGTCTGGCGTGTGGATGGCGGAATGGCCTGACGGCGCTCTGCGCCGCGGAACTCGGAACTCGGGACGCGGAACTCGAACGCCAAGAAGGCGCTTCGTTGCTCCCGAGTCCCCAGTCCCGAGTCCCGAGTCCCGGCTTTGTATAATCACTTTGAAGGAGATCCCATGAGTCGCGAAGACATGGCGGCGCGGGTGAAAGATCTGATCGTGCGCCGCTTGAAGCTCGACATCGATCCGGTCACGATCCAGAACGATGCGCCGCTCTTCGGCGAGGGGCTCGGCCTCGATTCGATCGACGCGCTCGAGCTCGTGCTCGGCCTCGAGCAGGAGTTCGGCATCAAGGTGGAAGACGAAGAGGTCGGGGTCAAGGCCTTCGCCTCCGTGGACGCCCTCTGCGACTTCATCGAGCAGAAGAAGAGCGCGTGAGGACCCTTCCCGAGCTCCCGCACGCCTACCCCTTCCGCTTCGTCGAGACGATCCTCGAGCCGCGCAACGACGACTTCTCCCGCGGCGCGGTGCGCGTCGCGGTGTCGGCCAACAGCCGGGCGGCCGCGGGGGAGGGGTGGCAGTCGCCGCTCCTCCTGGCCGAAGCGATCGCCCAGTCGGCGCTGCTGCTCGAAGGGGCCGATCCGCAGATCGGCCGGACGGGATTCCTCGCCGGGATCGATGCCTTCGAGGTCTCGCGGGCGCCCCGCGCCGGCGAGACGCTCGAGGTACGCGTGCGCCTGGCGGCCCGGTTCGGTCCGGTCGTGAAGTTCGACGGCGAGGTCTTCTGCGGGACGGAATCCCTGGCGCGGGGGAGCATCCTCGTGCGGCAGGGCGCGGCCGCGCCGGCCCCCTAGCAGGGAATCGAGACGCCCGTGGCGACGGAGATCGGAGCGAGTTACGCGTGCACCAACGAGCCGCCGCACCGCTTCGCGCTCGGCGAGCGGCTGCGCAACGCCAACGGCATCCTCGTGACGCTCCGCCGGATGGACGCTCCCTACCCGCCGCGCCAGCTCTTCATCACGAACCGGGAAATGAAGATGGGCTACGACGACGTGTTCAAGGCTTGCTACGTCTGCGTGGACCAGGGGAAGAAGGAGAACGCGATCGCCCTTCCGAAGGCCGAGCTCGAGGCCGGGCTCCCCCCGGTGCTATGATCCACGTCCTCCGAAAGGAAAAGACGGAATGATGCCGGGAGCCGAGTCCGAGCCGGAGGCGGGTCCCTATCTGGATCGCCTCATCGAATTGCGCGTCTTCGGACGAAAGCCCATCTCCCTGGTGCCCGCTTATTCGACGGACGAGAACGCGGCGGAGCTCGTCATCGCGCGCCTGAACCGCCCGCCGCTGCGCTGGATGAGCCTGAAAGACGGCGACGCGTGGACCTTCCACTGGAGGAGCCCGGTGGTCGGCGACCTCGCCGACGAGTCCACGGCCGCCCGCTATTCGAAGCTCGTCTCGGCGTGCGCCCCGACCCGGCCCCTCGCCATCTGCCGGGCCGCGCTCAGGCTCGTCACTGCTTCGAGCCCGTACCGCCCGGACGCGGCGCCGAGAACAGGCCCTCCCGAAATCTCCCGCTAGGAGCCGCCGCTAGGCCCCGACGGCGCCGGGGAGCGAGATCCTCTTCAGCTTCCGGTTCGTCAGGATCCGGAGCGTCGCGCCCGGCTTGAGCAGGCCCGCGTTCTCCAGGTGGGTCAGCCATTCCTTCAGCGTCAGGCGGGCGCTGTACACGGTCTCCGAAGCGGGGGCGGCGCTCGTTGCGGCGGCGGTCTTGGAGGGCACGGTGGCTCCTTTCTTGGCGTTCGGTTGCGATGCTCGGCGCGCGCGGGGAGGCTCAGAAACGGCCACGGCCACCCCGGAATCCACCGCCACCGCCGCTTCCGCGGTTCCCGCCGGATTCGTTCTTGGGGCGCGCCTCGTTCACGGTCAGGGCCCGCCCGTTGACTTCCTTCCCGTTCAGCGCGCTCATGGCCGCCGTGGCCTGGGCGTTGTCGGAGAACTCCACGAACCCGAACCCCTTGGATCGGCCCGTGTCGCGGTCGGTGATCACCTTGGCCGAGTCGGGCTCCCCGAATGGGGTAAAGAGCTCGCGCAGCTCGGCTTCGTTGGTGTCATACGAGAGGTTTCCCACGTAGAGTTTCATTGGACCCGTCCTTCGCGCCGGAGCGGCCGGCGCATCCTCCGGCCTGGCAAAAACGCGTGAACGGCCGCCGGCGGAACGTCACGCCACCCCGTCTTGTTGACCGTTCGGATTTTGGCAGATCGGGTCCGACAAAAGGCGAGCGAACGAGGACAAGAGCAGTATATCAGTTAAGCCCGCTCCATTCTCCGCAGCCGCTTCCCGCAGCGGCGCACTTCCTCCGCGTCGATCCGCTCTCGTCGGACCGGATTACGGGCAGGCGGGGAAGGCGCTCGTGTCCTGGATCGGCTGGAAGGCCGTGCTCAGAGGATTGGTGTAGGTCCTGGTCGCGCCTGTTTGCGTGTCGGTGACGGTCATGACGACGTTGACGTCGGTCAGTCCGCCGGCGAACGTCCAGTAGGAGGAGTTGACGGCGCAGCCGTTGACGACCTTCACGACCATCTCCACGTTGTTCGACGTGAAGAACCAGAAGTACCCGGTGTCGCCCGTCAGAGGCATGGCCTGGCCCGTACCCGTGGCTCCGGCCGTGGTCGACCACTGCGTCTGCACCTTGAAGCGGCCGTTGTTCAGGCAGAGAGTCGTGGCATTGGCGACGCACGGAGCATCCGCAGCGGTCGCGGCGGCGGGCCGGATCTCGGGCGCGGACAGCGCCGCTTCTTTCGATTCTTCGGTGCTCGATTCCGGACCGGCGAGCCGGGAGACCGGTTCCGATGCGGCGGACCCGAGGAACGTGCCGGTGTCCTGGATCGGCTGGAATGCGTGGCCCTGGGGGTTGTGGTACGTCCTGGAGAGGCCGGTCTGGGTGTCGAGGACCGTCATGACGACGTCCACGTCCGTCAGCCCGCCGGCGAAGACCCAGAAGTGCGAGTTGACGGCCCGGCCGTCCACGATCTTCACGATCATCTCGATGTTGCCGGAGGAGAAGAACCAGAAGATGCCGGTGTCGCCCGTCACGGCGACGGCCTGGCCGGCTCCGGAGCGCGCGTCCGACGTCGTCCAGGTCACGTGGACGTTGAACCGGCCGCCGTTCAAGCAGAGCGTCGTCGCGTTCGCGGTGCAGGCGGCGATGTTCACCGCGACCTGCCGCGTCGCGGCGGCGACCGCGAGCTTCAGCGAGCAGCCGGATCCGCAGGCCTTCGCGAACTGGATCGGACCGAGGACCTGTGTCGCCGAGTTGCCGACCGGGGTGTCGCCGGAAGGGGCGCCGAGAGTCCACTGCGCGCCGGGATACGGAGTACCGGCCGGGGGCGCCGTCTCCTCGTCGAAGAGGAAGTAGCTCGTCCCCGCCGACAGGAAGTAGGTGCCGCCGATGAACGGCGCCGGCTGCGTCCTGGTGCTGTCGAGAAAGATCCCGATGGACGGGTTCGCGGTCCAGTCGATCACCGTGAGTGGCCGGGAGGCGGTCTGCGCTGCGGGGGCGCCTCCTTCCGTGTAGTTGTATCGGAGCCAGACGCAGTAGCTCCCGGCCGATGCGGGAGCGGCCACGGACGCGAGCCCTCCGGCCGTGAGGAACGAGGCCGCCAGAGGATTCGTCGGGATTGCGGGAGGCGCTCCGCACGCTCCGGGGAGGATCGTGTAGTCCACGGAATTGAGCGTCGTGGTCGGCGCCTTCGTCATCTCGTTGGACAGGATGAACGGGCTTGACCGCACCACCGGGTTCTGGGTCGAGAACGCGGCGACGAGGCTCGAGGTGAGCGCCACCGCGCCCGAAGCCGTGGCCTGGTATCCGCCCGGGTAGGAGATCGTCAGCGAGAATCCGGAGGCGCCGTTGGGCACGGGGACGACCATGCCCGATGCGCCCGCGGGCGGCCCCGAAGGGAAATTGAAGGTCCAGGCGAACGAGGCCTCGGCGAGGTTTCCCTTCGAGCCGCTCGCGTCCGCGTTCCCTCCCGTGGGGAGGGCGAGCGTGCCGCCGCTCTTCGCGCAGGTGCCCGCCGAGCCGGTGTACGACGCGATGCTCACCTGCGGACAGACGATCGTCTGCGCGGGGGACGAATAGGTGTTCGTGCTCATCCCGAAGGAGTTCGAGCTGCGCAGAGCAAAGCGGTAGCTTCCGGCCGAAGGGGGATTTCCGAGGCCGAGGCTCTGGCGGCAATTTGCGCCCGAGCGAATGTCCCCATGCACGACGCCGCCGGGGTCGCAGGGGAAATAGCCCGTGACCGCTCCCTCGGTGGACTTGGGCCCCGTTTCGTCAACGACGAAGGCGCCCGAGTAGTTGAAGTCCCAGAAAACCGACGTCGCCCCCGAGGAGAAGTCCCGCAGCTGCCACTTGTCGCCGTAGTAGTTGGCTCCGTCTCCACGGGCGGCGGCGGAGACGTTCGTGCCGAGGCCGTCGGCGAACGGCGGCGAGCTCGGGATGCCGCTCGATTGCCACAGGAAGTGCCGCAGCGTCCCGTCGCTCGGCTGGATGGTCCAGGTCCGGCCGAGCGGATCCGCGGTGTCCGTCGAGTCGGGAATCTCGCCAAGGTCGCCCCTGTAGTCCCAGGTCCCGAGGCCGAAGGTGAACCGCCAGTGGCCGTCGTCCCGCAGGCCTCCGCACCCCACGCTCTGCGCGCCGCATTGCCCCGACGTCATCCGAACGACGGAGAGCGTGCCCGAGGCCGAGATGCTGGTGATCGTGTTGCAGTCCGCGAGGACGTAATACCCCGAGTCGGAAGGGGGGAAGCCGCCGCTGCACTTGGAGACCGCCTGAACGTGACCGCCCACGAGGGAGGACGTGTCGAGCCAGAAGTATCCGAACTCCGTCATCTGCAGCACGTAGTGCCCGCTGTAGAGCGGAGGCACCCCGGTGATCACGCCGACGACCCCGTCGGTGTCGACGGAAACGTTTTGCGCCGGCAGGAGCGCCGGAAGAGAGACGATCAGCGCGAACAGGAGGCCTTTTTTCATGTGGATACAGCCTCCACCGCAAGACTCATTCCTGATCTCTTTCCGGACACGTCTCGCCAGAGCTTGCACATACCGATAAGACCTGAGAGTGGCTCCGAAACGATTCTAGAACAGTTTCGAGTCTCAGTCGCGCACGAATTCGATCGTGTAGGGTCCCTTCGGGCAGCCCGCGATGCCGGAGGTCTCTTCGACGGTCACCGAGAAGCCGCTTTTTTCGATGACAAGCTTCCCGTTGTCCGCCATCATGCAAGGCAGCCCGTACTGAAGGATAGCGGTGCCCGCGCCGATGTCGGCCCGCAAGCGAAGCGGCCTTCCGGGGGCCTGCCCTTCCGGCGCGGCGAAATCGCCGGTCACGACGCACCCGGACTGCGACATGGCGACTCTTCCCGATGGGCCGCTCCCGGCCGCTCGCGGATGAAACGTGAAGTTGCCGGCCACCCACCGCCCGCCGCAAGCGGAGGACTCGTTGGGAAGCCAGAGCGCGGTCGCCTGGCGGTAGGCCGCGTCGTTGCTCGCGAGCTTCACATCGATCTCGCGTCGGAGCTGCCGGTACATGCCGGCGTCGCGAAGCATCCGGAAGTAGTTCTCGGTGAAGTAGAGCGGATACGCGTAGAAGGCCGCGCGGTAGTGCAGCATCGCCTGGTCGTTGTGCCCCAGATGCTCCTCCGCCTCGCCGATCGTGTTGTGAAAGAGCCCCTGATAGCGCGGGTCTCTCTTGCACGACTCGGTCTGATCGCATTTCGCGAGCGCCGTCTGCGAGACCTTGAGCGCCTCTTGCCACCGTTGGCGTTCCAGGAGCCTTCGTCCCTTCGCGTCCATGCGCGCGAAGGAGTCGGCCTCGGAAGTCGCGCACGCCGCCGCCATCGCGCAGAGGAGGGCGAGGGCTGCCAGGCCTCCCTGCCAGGTCATTGGATTTCCGCCTCCGCGTCGGACGTGATCATCGGAAACGAGGGTACACCTCGCCCGGCCCTGGAGTCGAAGGGGCGGCGCTACGGACGGAAGAAGCGGTCCGGGGTTCCCCACCCCCGGCCCGGGAAGACACCGCGCTGGAGACCCGCGCGCAGAAAAAGGATCGCGCGGCCAACGGAGTCTCGCAGGCCGCGGCCGAGCGCGAGGTTGGCCGCGATGGCGGAGGAGAGAGTGCATCCGGTGCCGTGCGTGGCGCGCGTCGGGATCCTCGAGTTGACGAATTCACGGAATCTCCGACCGTCGTAGAGAAGGTCGCTCACCACTCGGCCGCGAGCATGGCCCCCCTTGATCAGGACGGCGCCCGCGCCGAGGAGCGCGATGGCGCGGGCGGCCTCGCGGCGCTCCGCCTCGCTCCGGATGCGGCTGCCGCAGAGGGTTTCCGCCTCCGGGAGATTCGGCGTGACGAGAGTGCAGAGCGGGAAAAGCTCGCGGACGAGCGTCTTCATGGCGGCGGCGGAGAGCAGGCGCGTTCCGGATTTCGCGATCATCACCGGGTCGAGCACGACGTCCTTCGCGCGGTGCCGCCGCAGTCCCGCCGCGACCGCTCGGACTCGTTTCTCATCCAGGAGGGCTCCGATCTTGACGGCCGCCGGCTTGAGGTCCGGAAACACTGCGTCCATCTGCTTGCGAATGATCGAAGGGGACAGGAGCTGGATCGCGTGAATTCCCTTTGTGCTCTGCGCTGTGGCGGCGACGAGGACGGTCGCGCCGTAGACGCCGTGCGCGGCGAACGTCAGGAGGTCCGCCTGGACCCCCGCCCCGCCGCTCGAGTCGGAGGCGGCGATTGTGACGGCGCAGACGGGACGGCGATGAATCGGCATCGGGGGCCGTGAAAGAATAGCTGCTCTTCCGCCGAGATCACATTCTGGAGGGATGCCGCATGCGCGTCGATCGATTCGGGCCTGCCCGCTTCGCGCCGCTCCTCTTCCTGGCGGCATGGCCGCTCACGGCGGGGGACTCGCTGACGCCGTTTGACGTCGCGAAGATCCGTTTCGTCTCCTCTGTCGCCGCTTCTCCCGATGGCTCGCGCGTCGCCTACACGCTGACCGTGCCACGGCGGGTGCTGGAGGAAGAGGACGGCGCCGCTTGGGCCGAGTTGCACGTCGTGGGACGCGACGGCGTCTCGCGGGACTTCGTCACGGGAGCGGTGAACGCGGCCGACGTCGCCTGGTCGAAGGACGGCCGGGAGATCACGTTCCTCGCCAGGCGGGGAAAGGACGAGCATCGCTGCCTCTACGGGATCCCGGCCGACGGAGGCGAGGCGCGGCGGCTGCTCTGCCACGAGGGCGATATCACCTCCTACAGCTTCGCCCCCGACGGCATTCGCGTGGCGTTTCTCGCGAGCGACGAGCCGGCGAAGAAGGAGAAGGAACTCGAGAAGAAGGGCTTCAACCAGCAGGTGTACGAGGAGAGCGCGTACCCCGTCCGGATCTGGGTCGGGACCATCGAAGCGGGCGGCGGAAAGCCGAGGGCGCTCCCGGTGCAGGGCTCGGCCTCGGAGCTGCGGTGGTCTCCCGCCGGGCCGCAGCTCGCCGTCGCGCTCGCGCCGACATCGCTCGTAGACGACGGATACATGAGCCGCCGGATCACGGTCCTGGACGCGGACTCGGGCAAGGTCGCCGCGCGGATCGAGAACCCGGGAAAACTCGGGCAGATCGCCTGGAGTCCCGACGGGAAGACCGTTGCATACGTCGCCGGAGCGGACAAGAACGATCCCTCCGCGGGCCGGCTGATGGCTGTGTCTTCGGGCGGAGGTTCGCCGCGGGACCTGATGCCAGGCTACGAAGGCAACGTCGCGCAGATCGCCTGGCGCGACTCTTCCACGATCCTGTTCCACGGCGACGAAGGGGTCGAGACGGTCCTGGGCGAGGTCTCGCTCGATCACCCGGGCCGGGCAGCGAGGCGAGCGATGACCGTCTCGCTCGGCGGCTTCGATGTCTCCCGCGACGGCAGAGTCGTCGCGATGGCGGCGCAGACTCCGGCGCATCCCGCAGAGGTATTTCTCTGGCCGCTGTCGGAGCGCGCGCCGCGACGCCTGACGACGAGCAACCCGTGGCTGTCGGGCAAACGCCTCGCGCCGCAGGAGGTCGTCAAGTTCAAGGCGCGCGACGGCCTCGCCCTCGAAGGGCTCCTGATCCATCCTCTCGACGGGAAGAGGGGAGAACGCGCGCCTCTGATCCTCGTCGTCCACGGCGGACCGGAGGGGCACTTCCGCAACGGCTGGCTGACGACTTACTCGGAGCCGGGGCAGGTCGCGGCGGCGAGCGGCTTCGCGGTGTTCTATCCGAACTACCGCGGCTCGACCGGGCGCGGCGTGACCTTCTCGAAGATGAGCCAGGGGGATCCGGCCGGCAAGGAGTTCGACGACCTCGTGGACGCCGTGGACCATCTGGTGGCGGCCGGTGTGGCGGACCGGGCGAAGGTCGGCGTCACCGGAGGCTCTTACGGCGGGTACGCGACCGCCTGGTGCTCGACGCGTTACTCCGACCGCTTCGCGGCGGGGGTGATGTTCGTCGGCATCAGCGACCTCGTCAACAAGGCGGGCACGACCGACATCCCGAGGGAGGAGATGCTCGTCCACGCGATGCGCTGGCCGTGGGAGGACTGGAAGCTGATGCTCGAGCGCAGCCCGATCACCCATGCCGACAAGTCCCGCACGCCTCTCCTGATCCTGGACGGCAAAGACGACCCGCGCGTCCATCCGAGCCAGTCGCTCGTCCTCTACCGCTACCTGAAGGTGGAGGGGAAGGCTCCCGTGCGGCTCGTTCTGTATCCGGGCGAAGGGCACGGCAACCGTCTCGCGGCGCACCGGCTCGACTACAACCTGAGAGCGATCCAGTGGATGGAGCACTACCTGAAGGGCCCGGGAGGAGAGCCGCCTCCCTACGAGATCGGCTACGAAGAAACCGTCAAGTAGGCTCATGCGGCCCCTCGTCGCGCTCTTTCTCCTGGCGGTCAGCGTCGGCGCGCAGGGGGAAGCGCGGCCGCGCATCCGGGACCTTGGCGTGAAGCCGGGAGTGTTGCCGCCGGGGAAGTGGAACGCGATCACGGACGTCGAGGGCGTGCGCGTGGGCCACCGGACGATCGTGGAAGGGGACTCGATCCGCACCGGCGTGACCGCCATCCTGCCGCACGGCGGCAACCTGTTCCAGAAGAAAGTTCCGGCGGCGGTGTTCGTCGGAAACGGATTCGGCAAGGCCGCGGGGTTTCTCCAGGTGCGGGAGCTCGGGAACCTCGAGACTCCGATCGTCCTGACCAACACGCTCGCCGTCGGCACGGCCGTCGACGCCGTCGTCGGATGGACCCTCGCGCTGCCCGGCAACGAGCAGGTCCGGTCGGTCAACGCCGTCGTCGGAGAGACGAACGACGGGTACCTGAACGACATCCGCGCGCGACGGGTCACGGGCAAGGACGTCGTCGCCGCGATCGAAGCCGCGCTGTCCGCTCCGCCGGGCGCCGTCGCCGAGGGGAGCGTCGGAGCGGGAACGGGCACGAGCGCGCTCGGTTGGAAGGGGGGCATCGGCACCGCGTCGCGCGTGTTGCCGGGCAAGCTCGGCGGCTACACCGTCGGCGCGCTCGTCCAGTCCAATTTCGGCGGAATCCTGACGATCGACGGCGCGAGGGTCGGGGAGATCCTGGGCCGCTACGACTTTCAGAGTGAGCTGGCGAAGAGCCCGTCCGGCGACGGCTCCTGCATGATCGTGATCGCGACGGACGCGCCGCTCTCCGCGAGGAACCTCGAGCGCATCGCGCGCCGCGCCGTCCTCGGCCTCGCTCGGGCCGGCTCTTACATGGGAAACGGCTCGGGAGACTTCGTGATCGCGTTCTCGACGAAGAACTCCGAGGAATACGCTCCGGCGAAGCCGACGAGACAGATCGAGGAATTACAGAACGATTTCATGAGCCCGCTCTTTCTCGCGGCGGTCGAGTCCGTCGAGGAAGCGATTGACAACTCCCTCGTCAGGGCGACGACCGTGACCGCCAACGGCCGCACGGTCGAAGCGATCCCCATCGACCGCTTGAAAGAAATCCTCTCAAGGACCGCGAAGCGGTAGGGGAGGGGCTAACCCCCCTGGGGAACCGAACTCCGGTGTTGCAGGAGAGCCCGCGTGGCCGGGTGAGACGGGTTGGCCAGGATCGCCGGCGCTCCTTCCTCGGCGACGACCCCTTCCGCCAGGATGACGACGCGGTCCGCGAAGTCGCGCGCGAAGTCGGTGTCGTGGGTCGCGACGAGGAGTCCGCGGCCTTGGGCGGCGAGCATCTTCAGCGCGTCGCCGAGCGAGCCGCGGCGGGCGGGATCGAGCGCCGCGGTCGGTTCGTCCATCAGGAGAAGCGGCGGGTCCATGGCGAGGGCGCGCGCGATCGCGACGCGCTGCGCCTCACCGCCGGAGAGCTCCCGCGGAAACGCGCCGGCCCGGGCGCCCACGCCGAGCGAGTCGAGAAGGAGCCGCGCCCGCTCGTTCGCTCGGGCGAGGGAGTGCCCGAGGACCTGGACCGGCGCGAGAGCCACGTTTTCGAGGGCGGTCATGTGCTCGAAGAGAGCGTGCGCCTGAAAGACAAACCCGACCTTGCGCCGCAGCGGCTTCAACCGCGATTCGGGAGGCAGGGCGCCGGGCGCCAGCGCGAATCCATCCACGTCGATGCTCCCCGCCTGGAAGCTCTCGAGCGCCGCGGTCGCCCGCAGCGCCGTCGTCTTGCCGGAGCCAGAGAGGCCCATGAGCGCGACAAACTGCCCGCGCGCGACGGAAAGGGAGACGCCGCGCAGGACCTCGCGCTCCGCGCGGGTGAGCCGGAGCCCCTCGATGCGGAGCATCCCGTTCATGAGGCCGCGCTCCACCGGCGCTCGAGGCGCCGGGCCAGCCGCGAGAGGGGGAGCGACATCGCCAGGTAGATCGCGGCGCAGAGCGCCCCGGGCACGACCCAGCTCCCGATGTTCGTCGCGAAGATCGCGGTCTGCTTGGTCAGCTCGACCACCGTGATGACCGAGACGAGCGAGGAGTCCTTGAGCAGCGCCACGAAATCGTTCGTCATCGGCGCGAGCGCCAGGCGGAAGGCCTGCGGGCCGCGCACGAGCCGCAGGATCTGCCACTCGGTCAGGCCGAGCGTCCTCGCCGCCTCGAGCTGCACGCGGGGGACCGCCTCGAGCGCTCCGCGGTAGATCTCGCTCTCGTACGCCGCGTAGTTCAACCCGAGGCCGAGCAGCGCCGCGGCGAACGCCGGAAGCCGGACGACGGCGGACAGCCCGTAGTAGAGGACGAAGAGCTGCAAGAGCACCGGAGTGCCTCGCACAAGCTCGACGTATCCGGTCAGCGCGCTCCGAACGAGGACGCCGCCGTAGATGCGCCCGGCGGCGATGCCGACGCCGAGCAGAATTGCGAGCGCCATGGCGGCACAGGAAAGGAGGAGCGTGATGAGGGCCGCGCGCAAGAGCGAGGGAATGTAGCGGAGCGTTACCCCCCACGTCGACGGAGCCGCGGCGGCAGCGCCGCCGGAAGACGGGAACGCCGGACGCGCCGCGAGAACCGTTCGGAAGAACTCCGCCTCCGAGTCGTCCCAGATCTCCCATTTCCGGTAGATCCGCTCGAGCGTGCCGTCGCGCATCCGGTCTCCGAGGATGCCGTTGATCGTGTCGCGCAGAGCGGTGTTGCTCCGGGAGAGGACGCCGACGTAATGGCCCGTCGCGACCGCGGCCGGCTCGATGGCGAGGCCCGCGACCCGCTTCACCGAACGCGCGGCGATGATGTTGTCGAGGAGGACGGCGTCGAGTCTCCCTTCCGCCAGATCCGTGTACGGATGCACGTCGTCGTCATAGGAGACCGGCAGATAGCCGTACCGGTCGCGTCCCTGGACGAGGATCTCGTAGGCGATCGTCGCCGCGAGCGTTCCGACGCGCTTGCCACGGAGATCGTCCAGCCGTGTGTAACGCCCGCGGTCGGCCGCCCGTACCGTCAAGACCTCCTTGAATTCGTAATACGGGATCGTGGCCGCGAGCATCGCGCGGCGCGCCGGCGTGTCCTCGACGCCGCTCATCCCGATGTCGAAGTCGCCCCGTTCGACCGAGGCGTCGATGGAGGAAAAGGCGACCTGCACGAAGAGCGGCCGCCTGCCGAGGCCTCGGGCGATCTCCCCGGCGACCTCGACGTCGAAGCCCCGCACCTTCGACGGGTCCTTCGGGTCCGCCTCGACGAACGGCGCGCCCCCTTCCGCGTCGCCGCCCCACCGCAGGAGCCGCGGCTCCGGGGCCGGTGCCGCGGGCAGAACGGCGGCCGCGAAGAGCGCGGAGGACGCGGCGAGGAGACGGAGTCGTCTCGCGCGCGTCACGCGAGGCTGCCGGGCAGGGCCGGAGAGACCCGGCGCGGGCGCAGGAAGAACGAAAACGTCAGGATCCCCGCTCCGAAGCCGCCGATGTGGGCCCACCAGGCGATTCCGCTGACTTCCCGGTGGGACGCGACCGCGAGCGTTCCGCTGAAGAACTGCGTCAGGAACCAGAAGCCGAGGTAGAGGAAGGCCGGGACCTGGAAGAAGACCGGGTAGAAGAGGATGGGGAACATCGCGATGATCCGGCCGCGGGGGAAGAGCACGAGATAGGCGGCCATGACCCCGGCGATCGCGCCGGAAGCACCGACGGCGGGAACCCGCGAGCCCGGATTCGTCAGGACGTGCGTGACTCCCGCCGCGAGCCCGCAGAGGAGATAGAAGAGAAGAAAACGGAACGGGCCCATCCGGTCCTCGATGTTGTCGCCGAAGATCCAGAGCACCCACAGATTGCCGATGATGTGGAGCCATCCGCCGTGCAGGAACATCGTGGTCAGGAACGGCAGGTAGGTGTGCGGATACCCGACGCTCGCCGCCCACCCCGGGTGCGTGAACCGCGCGGGCACGAGACCGAAAAGATAGATGAACTGCTCGGTCAGCTCCTGCGGCACTCTCAGCTCGTAGAGGAAGATGACGATGTTGGCCGCGATGAGCGCGCAGACGGCGAAGGGAAAGTGCTGCCGCGGGATCGTGTCTCGGATCGGGATCATGGAGATTGAGTCATTGAGTCATTGAGTCATTGAGTCGTTGAGCCATTGAGCCAATCCCACAATGAGTCGATGGGTCAATGATTCAATTCCTAGTCAATGAGTCAATGATTCAATTCTTCGAATGTGGAGGAGCTCGTTGGCGAGGAAGAGCGGCCCGATCAGGAGGTGCGCGAGGTTCTTGAAGAACGCCGGCGAGTTCCGCTCGAACCTCGCGTGGCCCACGCCCTGAAACACCCATCCCAGCAGGAACGCCGCGAGTCCCACCCGCCAGTCCGCGAGCGCGGCCGCGGCAACGTCGAGCAGGGCGAGCTCGACCAGCATGACGAGCGCGAGAGCGGCGTCGAGCGTCAGGTAGAAGAGGAGCGTCGCGCCGATCAGGATCTCCGCGGCCGTCACCGTCGGCAGGGCCGGAAGGCGAAGTGTCCGAAGCATGGCGATGCTGCCGAACAGGATCAGTGTGATCCCGAACGCATGGCAGATGAGGTTGCCGCGAGCGCGATGGTAGGAGGCGTAGTCGGCCAGGAGCGCGTCGACTCTTCGAATTCCGGAGCCCATGTCGAAGGATTATGCCTCCGGCGGCTACCCGGGGGAGAGAATGAACGAATGAGAGCGATGGTCCTCCGGCGCACGGGAGCGGCGGAAGAGATGCTGCTCGAAGCTGCGGAGCCGCCGGCTTCCGTGCCCGCGGCCGGCGAGGTCTCAATTTCCGTCGAGGCCTGCGGCGTCTGCCGGACGGACCTGCACATCCTGGAAGGAGAGGTCTCCGCTCGCCTGCCGGTCATCCCCGGCCATCAGGCCGCGGGAAAGATCGCCGTCATCGGTCCGGGAGTCGAAGGACTCGCAGTCGGGGATTCCGTCGGCGTGGGATGGATCGCTTTCACGTGCGGCGTCTGCCGATTCTGCCGCTCGGGACGGGAGAATCTCTGCGAGCTCGCGACGTTCACCGGGCGCGACCGGGACGGCGGCTACGCGGAGAAGATTGCGGCGCGCGCCGAGTGGGTCTACCGGTTGCCGGACGGCGTTGCTCCGCTCAAGGCCGCGCCGCTCCTCTGCGCGGGGATCATCGGCTACCGGTCGCTCCGGCTCTCCGGGATCCAGCCAGGAGCGCGGCTGGGTCTCTTCGGATTCGGGGCGTCGGCGCACCTGGCGATCCAGGTCGCGCTCCACTGGAAGTGCCAGGTCTTCGCCTTCACCCGGGAGGAGCATCACCGGCGACTCGCCCTCGAAATGGGAGCGGCCTGGGCCGGGGGCGGGGAAGACGATCCCGGCGTGCCGCTCGACGCCGCGGTCACGTTCGCGCCGGCGGGAGAGCTGGTCCCGGTCGTGCTGTCGCGACTCGACAGGGGCGCGACACTCGCGATCAACGCGATTCACATGAGCCCGATCCCGTCTTTCTCGTACGAGCGGCTCTACGGAGAGCGCAGAGTCGTCGGCGTGACGAACTACACCCGACGCGATGCCGAGGAGTTCCTGGATCTTGCCGCCCGGATCCCGATCCGTGCCGAGACCGAGACGTTTGCACTCGAGAAGGCGAACGACGCGCTCCTTCGAGTCAAGCGCGGCGAGATTCGCGGGGCCGCCGTCCTCCAGATTTCTCCGGCGCCCCTGTCATCCTGAGCGAAGTCGTCCCTGTCATCCTGAGCGAAGCGAAGGATTTGCTCCGGTCACTATCGGCCATCTGCCCGGAGCAGATTCCTCGCCGCGCTCGGAATGACAAGCGAAACGGAGGGGCTCCGCGGGATGACAACGAGGTCGATGCGGCAACTATTCGATCCGCAGAAGGAGTCGGCGCGGGCGGTCCGTCGCCTGGAATCGAAGGTTGCGCACGACCCGCGGCACTGTCTGCAGCTTCGCGCGTTTCCCGCCGTCGAGCGTCGCCTCGCGCACGCGGCCGCTCGCCTCGACGAGAAGGTAGTACCGCCGTCCGCGCAAGTCGGCGAGGAGGTCCGCCGCGCCGGGAGTGATGATCTCCGGCGCGGACCCATGTCCGTCGAGCGCGACGAGGACGGGCCGAGCCGGGGCGCCCGGCTCGCCCGAGGCCGCCGATGCGGACGGCGCTCCCTCTCCTCCCGCGCTCTCGGAGCTTCGGAGCAACGGCGCGGTTTCGTCCGCCGCTCGAGCGGCGCGCCCCGCCAGCGCATCGGCGGAGCGGCGGGACGGGGCCTGCACCTTCCCCTCCTCTCTCGGCGCGGCCGCCGGTGGAGGCGCCGCCGCGTATCGCTGCGGGGCGGGCACGACGGTCGGGGCGACGTCCTTTCGCAGGGGAGCGTTGTTCGACGCAGCCTGTGGCGCGGCGGCGGACTCGGACAACGTGTTGCTCCGCGCCTCGGCAGGAGTGGGCTTGCCCTGCAGGAGCACGGGAATCGGTTCCCGACGCGCGGCGGCGGTTCTGCCAGTGGACTCCCGCTCGATCACGGCGACGGAGCCGACGATCGTCGCGACGATCGCGACGGCGAACGCGGCGGCCCACTTCAGGTTGATCCCGAAGACGACTCCGAACGCGGTCCGGCGCGGTGTCGCCGCCTGGAGCCGGCGCAGGATCCGAGCCGAGAGATCGGCCGGCGGGGGAGACGTGCCAGTCGCGCGAAAGAGCGAAAGCGCCGCCTCGAACTCCAGGGCCGCCGCGCGGCAGTCGGCGCAGTGGGCGCGGTGCGACTCGAAATGCGCGCGCTCGGCGGCCGTCAGGTCGCCGTCGTGCAGGCGCGACAGGAAGTCGGCCGAGCGCGCCGGATGGGCGTTGTCGTTCTTCATTTCAGATCTTTCCGGAATCCACGAGCGGGCGCAGGAGCGCCTTGAGCTGCCCCCGCCCGCGCGAGATTCGCGACTTGACGGTCCCGACGGGCAAGCGAGAGCGACGCCGAGATCTCCTCGTAACTCCACTCCTCCAGGTCTCTCAACACGACCGGCATCCGAAACTCCGCCGGCAGGAGCTTCAGCGCCTCGGCGACGTAGCGCCGGGACTCGCCAGCCTTCGCGTTCTCCTCCGGCCCCCTCGCGGTCTCCGCCGGATCGAGGAGGGGAGACTCCTCTCCCACGCTCGTGAAGATGCGCCGAAACCTTCCGCGGGCCCGGTAGCGGTTCTTGACGGCGTTGTCCGCGATCGACGCGAGCCACGCGCGCGGCGGAGCCTCTCCCCGAAATCGGGAGAGGCCCCGATACGCCTTCAGGAAGACCTCCTGCGCCATGTCGTCCGCTTCCTGCTGGCCCACCGCCCGCGCCATCCAGCGGTGCACGGTCGCGGCGTGGCGCCGGACGAACTCGCCGAAGGCCGTCTCTTCCCCCTCCCTCGCGAGGGCGATGAGCTCTTCGTCGGGCAACTCCGTCAGGCTCAAGTACAGATCGCGCCGTCGTGACGGCGGCGCCGCGATTGTACCCAGCCCGGCGACCGCGCCGGCGTCAGCGCTCGCGCCGCGGGTCGGGAGCGTACTCGTGCTCGAAGCCGCGTCCCCGGTCTCGGGCATACAGCTCATCCTCGCGAGGCAGGACTCCCAGGCGAACCAACTCCCGGCGATACTCGTAGCGCAGCGCGATCCGGGCCGCGGGGACCGGATCCTCGTCGAAGCTCACCCACTGGATGGGGAAGCTCGTCGGCTCTCCGATGCCGGTCGCGGCGAACCGGTCCGACTCGCGGCCTTTCGCCCCGGCCTGGGGAGAGGATGGTGCGGATCCGCGCTCGCCGGCGATCCGGTTCTCCGGAACGCCCCCCTCGATCTGGCCTTCCGGCGCGCCGGCGGCCGAATCTCGCGACATGCGCCGCTCCGGCGGCACGGGAGGAACGAGCGGGACCGGCTGCGCCTGGATCGGGCGCGCCTTCTCCCGATAGAAGACGGCCTCGATGACGCCGACGTTGCGCGCGTCGCCGATCCATTTCGCGTACGACCGAGCCGTGTCCGTGAAGAAGAACCGCCGGGCCGCCTGCCCCGAGATCTGCCAGCCGGGGATGTCCACGGTCTGTCCCGGAACGAGGATCCACTTCGTGGCGTCGGTGGCGGTGGTGCGTTTCGCGTCCACGACGTTCAACCCGTCCACCGAGAGCGCCACCGCGACGCGCTCGGGGGAGGGATTGTGAAGCCGCAGCGAGAAGCTCCGTCCGCGCTCGGCCTCGATGTAGGTGCGGTCCCGGAACGGATACTCGGCCATCACAACGCCGTCCACGACGACGGAGAGCTCGAAGCGTCCGCGCTCGGCCGCTCCGAGCGGCGCCCCCGCGAGAACACCCAGGGCCGAAGCGAGGAGAAGCGCGTGTCGCAGCATCGTTGACCTCCTGGCAATGGGGGACACCGGTCCGGGGGATCGGTTCCCTGCCCCGAACGCCTGACGACCCCTGCCGAAGGTCGGGGATGTCAGGGTCAAGGCTTGCCGCTATACTCCCGCCCCATGGCGAGAGCATTACGACTGGAGTATCCGGGAGCCGTTGTCTACGTCACGGGAAGGTCTCGCGGAAGGCGGAAGATCTTCCGCGACGCGAAGGACCGGCGGAGGTACCTCGAGCTGCTTGGCACCATCGGCCCGGAGGAGCGCTGGAAGATTCACGCATACAGCCTGCTCGAGGACGCGTTCGAGCTCCTGATCGAGATGCCCGCGGGCGGGCTGTCCCACGGTATGCGCTCCTTGAACGGGCGCTACACGCAGTATTTCAACCGTCGTTACGGGAAGGACGGGGCGCTTCTGGAGGGGCGGTTCCGGTCGGTCCTCGTCCAGAAGGAGCGGTATCTGCTCGCCATGTGCCGGTACGTCGTCTGGAGCCCGGTGCGGGCCGGGCTGGCCCGGCAGCCGGGAGGCTGGCCGTGGAGCAACTTCCGGGCGACCGCCGGCCGGGAGGCGGCGCCGGCGTGGCTGGAAGTGGACTGGACGCTCTCGCGGCTGGGCCGCGGAGGCGCCGCCGCGGCGCGGGCGTATCGCCGCTTCGTGGATGAGGGGCGCCGCGCTCCCTCGCCGCTCGACGAGATGCCCAAACAGGGGTACCTGGGTGACCGTCGGTTCCTGGAGAACGGGAAGCGCCTCCTCGCGTCGCCCGCCACGCGCAAGCGCGTGCGCCGGCGTTTCCGCGCGCCGCAGGATTTGACCGTCGGAGAAATCCAGCGCGCCGTCGCCCGGGAATGGGACGTCTCCTCCACGAAACTGCGCCGCGGGCATGGCGGGGAAGGGAAAGTGGCGGGCATCTATCTCGCGAGAAAGCTCACCCCTCTCTCGAACATCGAGATCGGCCGGGCCTTCGGCGTCGGCGAGGCGCGCGTCAGCAGCGCCCTTCGCGAGGTGCAGGAAGGCGTCAAGACTCACCTCGTTCCCAGGCTCGAAGAACTCCGCCAGCGACTGGCGCGCGGCCCCCGGAAGTAGCCGGCGCTCTCTATTTCCCGTCCGGAACCCCGGTTCTCCCCGTGATGAGGCGTGCGCCGCGCTGCCACGTGACGTACGCCCACGCCCACTCGAAGAGGACGATGAACCGGTTGCGGAAGCCGATGAGATAGAGGATATGCACGAAGCACCAGAAGAGCCACGCGACGTACCCGGAGAGCCGGACGCGCCCCAGGTCCGCGATGGCCGCGGCCCTCCCGAGGACCGCGAGGTTGCCCGGGTCGCGGTAGCGGAAGACACGCAAGGGCTCGCCCCGGAGAGCCGCTTCGATGTTGCGGGCTGCGTGCCGTCCCTGCTGGATCGCCACCTGCGCGACGCCCGGCAGGGGCTTGCCGGCCGCGTCGGCGAGCGTCGCGAGGTCCCCGATCAGGAAGATCTCCTTGTGCCCGGGGATGGTCAGGTCCCGCTCGATCACCGCGCGGCCCGCGCGGTCGAGCGGGATGCCGAGCGACCGGGCGAGGGGTGAGGCGGCGACTCCCGCCGCCCAGAGGATCGTCCCGGCCTCGAGCCGCTCCGGGCCGATCTGGACGAAGCCTTCTCCGATTGCCGTCACCGCGGAGCCGGTCCGCACCTGGACACCCAGCGCGTTCAGTTCTCCGGCGGCCTTCGCCGAAAGCGTCTCGGGGAACGTCGGGAGGATGCGGGGCCCGGCCTCGAGCAGGACGATGCGCGCCTCGCGCGGATCGACCGCGCGGAAATCGCTGGCGAGGACGTGCCGCGAGATCTCGGCGATGGCGCCCGCGAGCTCCGCGCCCGTGGGTCCGCCTCCCACGAGCGCGAACGTCAGGAGGATCTTTCGTTTCGCGGGATCGGCTTCCCGCTCGGCGTTCTCGAAGGCGACGAGAATCCGGCCGCGGATTCCGATCGCGTCTTCGAGGGTCTTCAGTCCCGGGGCGTGCTCTTCCCACTCCGGGTGCCCGAAGTAGGAGTGCGCCGCTCCGGTCGCGATGATGAGGTAGTCGTATCCGACGCGGCTATCGGCGAGGACGAGTTCGCGCGCGGCCGCGTCCACGGCGACCGCTTCCGCGAGCAGGACCCGGGCGTTGCCCTGCCGGCGCAGGATCGAGCGGATCGGGTAGGCGATGTCGCCGGGCGAGAGCTCGGCCGTCGCCACCTGGTAGAGGAGCGGCTGGAAAAGGTGGTAATTGCGGCGGTCCACGACGGTGACGTCCACCGGAGCGTTGCGCAGCGTCCGAGCGGCCGAGAGCCCTCCGAATCCCGCCCCGAGGATGACGACGCGCGGTCTGGCCATGCACGGCTATTCCATGCAGAAGCAGTGCCGCGAACCCCCCGCTCCCCTCGGGGGAGGGAAGGGGTGAGGGCGCTCGGATCGCGCGAGGGCAGATCCCTCGCTACGCTCGGGATGACAGGGCGCGCGATTTCGCGCGGGGGAGCAGATCCCTCGCTACGCTCGGGATGACAGGGCGCGCGATTTCGCGCGCCCTGTCACTTTGCGAAGACGTCGTCTACGGGGGTGATCTTTACGTTCTCCGGCTTGATGCCGAGCTTGAGCGCCCCGACGACCTTGTCCTCGTCCAGAAGCTCCTTCGGCTTGTCGGCGTCGTACTTGATCGGCGAGAACGCATCCGAGACGAGCTTGTCCTTCAAACCCTTCGCGTCCTTCGTGATGATCACGACGGAGAGGTCGCGGGAGGAGAGGTGCTTGCGGATCGCCCCGTTGACGGCTTCGAGCGTCAGGGCCTTCAGCCGGTCGCGCATCATCGCCGTGTACTCGCCGGTGCCGTACCACTTCGAATCCAGGGCATAGCCGATCTGCTGGTTCTGCGTCGCCGTCATCACGAAGACGCTCTTCATCAGGTAGTCGCGCGTGCGCTCGAAGTCTTCCTTCGAGAGGCCATCGTGCAGGAGCTTGTCGAGCTCATAGACGCCGATCCGCAGCGCCATGTGCGCGTTGACGGGCACGACCGGCCGGATCCAGACCTCGAAGATCTGCGCGCGGCGCGCGACGTTGGGATCGGGGAAGAACTGGAACATCCCGCGAGGGAACGCCTCGATGTAGGCGTAGTCACCGTAGTTCATCCCGCGGACTTCGCGGATGCGCTGGTAGAGATGCGAAACGGAAGAGCGGTGCTCGCCCAGCCACGTGCGCGCGAGGTAGAGCGCGGCGAAATCGGGATCCGAGCGTGTCACGCCGATCGGCAGGCCGAAGGAGATCGCCGTCGCGCGGGTCTCCTTTTCGATGATCTCGACCTCGATCCCCTGCGGCCGCTTTCCCGCGATTCCCTGCGGGGCGCCGAGCGCGGGCCCGGCGGGCAGCTTCGCGAGGGCCTGTTTGAGAGCCGCGATCATCTCCTCCGGCGCGTCCCCGGCGACTCCGACCGTGAGCGCCGCCCTCGTGTACGCGCTCGCGAGGAACCCCCGGACGTCTTCGAGTGTGATCGCCTCGATGCCGGCGACGGTCCCGAGGACGGGGTGGCCGTAAGGGGTGCCGGCGAAGATGTTCGCCTGGAGCCGCTCCTTGCCGAGCTCCTCCTCGTTGTTGGAGCGCAAGTCCTCCTTCAAGGCGTTCAACTGGGCGTCCTTCAGCCTCTTGAAGTCCTCCTCGCGCAGGCCCGGATCGGTGAGCATCGGGAGCGCGATCTCGAAGAACCCCTTCCAGTTGTCGCGGTGGATGAAGCCGGTGAACGTGGTCATCTCCTTATCCGCGCGGCCGCGGAATGCGCCGGCCATAGGAAAAAGCGCCTTGTTGATCTCGTCGATGCGCCGCTCCTTCGATCCCGCCTCGGCCACCATCGCGGCGGTCAGCGCGGAGAGGCCTTCCTTCCCGCGGGGGTCGTGCGCGGACCCGACCTTGAAGAGAAGCTTGACGTTTAGTTGCGGGAGGGCGGTCTTCTGGAGGACGAAATCCACGTCTCCCGCGGCGCCGCCCCCGGGCGCGGCCGGAGCGAGCGAGGCGAGGGTGGGGAACTTCGCGATCGCCTCCGGCATCGGCTGCTGGGAGACGGTCGCGACGACGAGGTTCGCGTCGGTGAAGTACTTCTTTGCGGCGGCCTGAAGGTCCGCCGGTGTCAGCGAGGCGTACGTCCGGTAGAGGCGGTTCAGAGTGCCGTAGGAGCGATCGAACCGCACGAAACGGGCGAGCGTCCCCGCGATCGCCTCGGTGTTGTCGAGGCGCCGCGCGAAGCCGTAGCGGGCGTTCGATTTTGCCTCCTCGAGCCGCTTCGCGTCCGTCGGCTCGGCCGCGGCTTTCTGGAAGACCTTGAGGATCTCGTCGCGGACGTAAACGGAGTCCTCGATCCTCTTGACCCGCGCGTAGACCGTGGCGAGCTCGGGGTCCTGCCTTCCGCCGCTGTCGGCGAACATCTGGTCCACCTTCTGTTCCTGCTCGACGAGCTTCTTGTGGATGTCGGAGGTCTCGCCGAACGCGAGATCGAAGAGGAGGTCCATCGCCGCGAAGTCTTTCTTTGTGTCGGAAAACGCCGGGCCGTGGAACGCGACGGTGACCCAGGGAAGGGTCGGGCTCGTCCAGGCGAGGTGCGCGTAGACGGGCGCCTTCTGCGGAGGCTCCTGCGGGATCTCGACGCTGTAGGAGCCGCGCTTCCAGCTTCCCCAGTACTTCTCGACCAGGCGAATCACCCGGACGGGCTCGACGTCCCCCGCCACGATCACCGTCGTGTGCTCGGGGCGGTACCAGCGGGAGAAGAAGGTCTTGGAGTACTCGAGCTGGTTGGGCATGTCCTCGATGTCCTTCAGGAACCCCATCGTCGTGTGCTTGTACGTATGGGTCGTGAAGGCCTTCTCATGCTGAACCTCGTCGAGCTTGAAGATCGGGTTGGCGCTGTTCTTGTTGTACTCCCCGAGCACGGCGCGCGCCTCGGTCTTGAAGCCCTCCGCCGAGTAGTCCAGGTTCATGAACCGGTCCGCCTCGACCTCGAGGATCTTCTCCAGGTCCTCCTTCGAGAAGGTCGTGTGGTAGTTGGTGTAGTCGTCGGTCGTGTAGGCGTTCTGCCGCGCGCCCGTCTGGGTCAGGATCTCCTGGTACTTCTCGGGCGGGTAGGCCTTCGTTCCGCGGAACATCATGTGCTCGAAGAAGTGGGCGAAGCCGGACTTGCCCGGTTCGACCTCGTTTCGGGACCCGGTCTGCACCGGGATCTGGACCGAAACGATGTTGGGGAACCCGGTCGGCACGACGATGACCTTCAGGCCGTTGGGGAGCGTCTTCTCCGTGGCCTTGAATGGCAGGATGTCGCCCGCGGCCGGCGCGGAGGCGCTCGCCCTGGGAGATGCGGGTTTCGTGGTTTTCTTCTGGGCCATCGCGATCACCGGCACGAGGGCCAGAAGGATAGCGGCAAGGCTCCGAAATCGGCTCATGGATACTCCTCTCGGTTAGGACGGGACCGCCATTCTACCCGCGCGAGAGAGCCCTGAGGAGGTCGTTGGGCCGCTCGTTCCGCACCGGTGCAAAGACATCTTGACATTGCGCGCATAACGCCCACAATGTTCACAGTTTCCGTTTGGCTCGGGGTACCCGAGCTTTTTTTTTGCGAAAGGAGTTTTCACCATGGCCGCTTCCCAACTCCCCGTCCGATCTCCCGAACGTCAACCCGAAACGATCGCCATCTCTCGCACAACTTGGCCGCGTCCGGTGAAGAAAGCGACGCGGTTCGTAATCAAGATTGGCGGGATCATCCCGAGCTAGACAGCTGGCCCTTGCATTCGATTTTTCTCAGAGGAAGCTTGTTGACTACCTTGGATGAAGTCGCGACATTGGTGAAGCGGCGAGGTCCCTGAATGGCAGGCCGAGTACTGCGTTTTCCAGCCAAGTGTGTCTCTTCGGAGGAAGGGAAAGCGGCAGCACTGCGCATCTTGACGATCCCGTGTTCGGAGCGTGCACGGAATGCCGTCGAGCTTCATCTCGAGGAACCGGAGACGCTGCTCGCTCTGGCTTTCTTCCTCCGTGACCGGCTCGACAGCGCGCCGGCCATCGTACGAGACGAGGCGGAATTCCTTTATCGATTCCTTGAGAAGCCCCGGAGGCCGATCGGACTCTTTGACGAGCGTGACTACTTCCTCGGCGAGCTCGCGCTCATAGCCGGAACGGCTTGCCGCCAGCTCTCGCGCCGGAACGAGGCGCGCCTGTGGTTCGACCGTTCCGAGTCGACCTTTCGCCACACGGCAAGCGCGTTCAACGAGCTCTCGCGCCTCGCGTATCAACGGCTGGCGCTTCGCACTGAGGAGCGCGAGTTCGAAGCGGTGATGGAGCTTGCTCCACCGCTGGCTGAGACTTTCGAGAGAATCTCGATGCCCGAGGAAGCGCTCAAGTGTCGCTTTCTCGAAGGACTTGCCCTCATGGAGAGTGATTGCCTGCCGGACGCGATTGGTGTTTTTGAGACGATTTGCCGCGAAGCCGAAAGGCTGAAGAGCGAAAAGCTCCTCGCGTCAGCCTACGGAAACCTCACTCACATTTACGGAATGATGGGCGACTCCCAGCGGGCGATTGACGCTTCTCGCCAGGCCATACCCGTGCTTACCCGGTTGGACGACAAGGTCGCGCTCGCCAAGGTCCAGTGGGGCCTCGCGGCCCTTCTTCGTGAAATCGGCCAGATCCCGGCCTCCATCGAGGCATATCGCGTGGCTCAGCGGGAATTTCGTCAGATCGGCATGCGCGCCGACGTCGCGGCCTTGAGCCTCGTCGTGGCGGACCTGCTGCTCGAGCTCAACCAGGATCTTGAAGCTCGGCTGGAGATCCTCTCCGCCCTCCCCATCATCGACGAGTTGAAGATGGTCCCTGAAGGTATGGCGGCCCTCTCCCTCCTCCGGGAATCCACCCGCCAACTTCGCATCAATCGGCAGGCCCTCCGCGACCTCCACGGCTACTTCGAAGATCTGCCTCGCTAACCCAACCTCCCGAACCACCTAGATGTCTGATCATGAGCGACTTATCGCTCGCGACAATATGATCTTCTAGGAAATATCCTGCGTGGACAAGGGACTGCACTTCGCGTGACGGCACAGAACGGGCGTCGGGCGACCGGGAATGGGAAGACGCTCGAACAAGCCGCGACGCCGGTACTGGAAGACCTCTACCGGGCCTTCTTTGTCCGACTTGTCCGCCGTGCTTGCTGGCGATACGGGCTCCCCAAAGAGGATGCCCGAGAGGTCGTCCACGATGCCTTTCTACTTCGCCCTCGTGAAGCTGAACGCCGACGGAAACCCTCGCGCCTGGATCTACGGCGTCGTGGACCGCCTCGCCGCCAACTGGAGAAGGAAAGCAACGCGCCGATCGAGGCTGATGGAGGAATGGGGGCCTAGCAAAAGGGCGGCAGAGCGTCAAACGAATCACGAGGAACCAGACACCGTGCACTTTCATGAAGGAGGAGAGCAATAACTCCCGATGATCCCAATTTCGTCCGGCTGGCCGCAGCTTCGGGTCGCGGGAACCGATATCGGAGCTATCGACACTGGTCTCTCAACTGAGGCGGCCGTGAAGCGTGCAAATGAACTCTTGAAGCCGCTCCCTGTGAGGGCAGGACCGTCTTTCGACAGTGAGTTCGATGATTCTGCTATCGACATCCTCCACGCAGCCTGTCGAATTGTTGCCCATCAGGTCTTGGACAAGCCCGCAGAAGCCCTACTCCATGCCAGAGCTCTCTATTCTCGCATCTCGGAAGCGGAATGGATCGAGCCTGATTTCGAGGAACGAGCCGAACTGCTCTGCGATCTTGCGCTCACGGGCTGGCGTGCCGCCCGAAGATCCGAGAGCCTCTTCGATATCCCTGAATGGCTTGAGCGGTTCAACGACTCGACGAAAACTCTGCACGGTCCGATCTCCGAGCCTGTTGTGCTAGCCGAACTTTTCGATTTGGAGAACTCGGAGAGCCTGCTCGCCCTCTATGCGCGCCTGTTCAAACAGCTCTACAGTTCGCCGTCAAGATCACGAGACGAAGCCGAGTTCATCTACCATTTCTTGGAAGAGTCGCCGCGGGATATCGGACTCTTCAACGAGCGGGATTATTTCTTGGGGGAGTTCGCGCTCGTGGCTGGAACAGCCTCGTCAATTGGCCCGCCGCGACGAAGCGAGGGCCTGGTTCGCTCGCGCTGAGTGCGCATTTCAGAAGACCGTGAGCGCGATCACGACTCTTTCTCGTGTGTCCTACCAGCGGCTGGCTCTCCGGGCCGAGGAGCGCCAGTTTGAAATCGTACTTAGGATGTCCCCGTCCTTACGGCAATCTTTCGAAGAGTTCAACATGCTTGAAGAGGCCTTGAAGTGCAGGTTTCTTGAAGGCGTCGCCCTCGCCGAGACAGACCACGTCGACGAAGCCATCGAAATCATGGAGGAAATCGGTGGGAGAGCCAAAGAGATCGGAAGCGAGAGACTTCTCAGCTTCGTCTACACCAATCTGACCGTGTACCACGGTATTCGGGGAGATGCTCGCGAAGCTCAGCTCTGGTCGAAGAAGGCTATCTCACTCCTTCGGCGTTTCGACGATCGTGTGGAACTGGCCAAAGTTGAGTGGGCGCTGGCAAGTCTTCTTCGCGAGACCGGCAAGATCCACGCGGCGATTGAGACTTACAACGGCGCGCGAAAGAAGCTCGAAGGCCTCAGAATGCAGGCTGACGTCGCGGCGCTCGGTCTCATAGTCGCAGATCTTCTTCTGGAGCTAGGCCGGGATCAGGACGCCATGCGGGAGATCCTGGCGGCGCTCCCGATTATCGACGAGTTGAAGATGATCCCAGAGGGAGTGGCGGCGCTCTCCCTTTTGCGAGAGTCCGTGAGGCAGCACCGCGTCAATCGAAGGGCGCTGCGCGAAGTCACGGCTCTTTCAAGAGAATCATGCTCTGGGATTCCGTCGCGTTAGCGTCGAATTGATGCGTGTGTTGTTGCTGTTGCCGACGACGACTTATCGGACGGCCGACTTTCTGGCGGCGGCTCGGGGGCTGGGGGTGGAGGTCACGGTTGCTTCGGAGAGGCCGAGCACGCTCGAGGAGTTGAATCCCGAGGGGCTGCTGACGCTCGATTTCCGCGATCCGGCAGGCTGCGGCGCGGCGGGCGGCCGATTTCGCGGGCAGGAACCCGTTTTCGGCGCCGTCGTCGGCGTGGACGAGGACACCGTGGTCGTCGCCGCGCGTCGATCTCGGAGACGCTCGGGCTCGCGCACAACCCGGTGACCGCGGCCGTCGCGGCCCGGCACAAGCCGACGATGCGGGAGCTGTCTGGCGAAGGCGGCGTGCCGTCGCCGGGGCACCACGTCTTCGACCGCGGCGAGGATCCGCACGCCGCGTCGATACGGGCTCGATTCCCGTGCGTCCTCAAGCCGACGTTCCTCGCGGCGAGCCGCGGCGTGATCCGGGCCACGGACGAGGCGGAGTTCGTCGCTGCGTGGAGGAGGATCGCAAGCATCCTGGCGGATCCCGAGGTCGCGGCGAAGGGGAGCGGCGCGGCCCGCGAGATCCTCGTCGAGGACTTCGTCCCGGGGCGGGAGGTCGCGCTCGAAGGGCTGCTGCGGGACGGAGAGCTGCAGGCGCTGGCGCTCTTCGACAAGCCGGACCCGCTCGACGGACCGTTCTTCGAAGAGACGATCTACGTCACGCCGTCGCGGCTGCCGGAGGAGACGCAGGAGCAGATCGTCCGGGTCGCCTCGCACGGCGCGCTCGCGCTCGGGCTGCGCGATGGGCCGGTCCACGCGGAGCTGCGCGTGAACGAGGCCGGGCCGTGGTTGATCGAGATCGCGGCGCGCTCGATCGGCGGACTCTGCTCCCGGACTCTGCGATTCGGGACGGGCATGTCGCTCGAGGAGCTTGATCCTTCGCCACGCGCTGCGGCTGGAAATGCCGGAGCCGCAGCGGGAGGGGCGGGCGGCGGGCGTCCTGATGATCCCGATCCCGAGCCGGGGTGCTCGAGAGAGGTTCGGGGTCTCGAAGCGGCGCGAGCGGTTCCGGACATCGAGGACGTGACGATCTCGATCGCACGTCGGGCAGAGCGCTCGTGCCCTTGCCGGAGGGATCGCGCTACCTGGGATTCCTCTTCAGCCGCGCGGCGTACGCCCGAACGAGCCGAGGCGGCGCTGCGGGAAGCGCACGCGAAAGCTGGAGTTCGCGGTTCAGGAGTAGAGCGCGATACCAGAGGCGGGCGGGCGCAGACCAGAGCAGATCCTTCGCTGGGCTCAGGATCGCACAGAGAACGCGACTTCGCGTTCTCTGTCACTTGGCGGGGGAGTAGTAGGGGTTCCTGCCCGGCGGCGTGGTCGGTCGTGTCGAGGATCTCGCCGACGCGGGGAGCGAGGTCGCGGATCGCCTTCTCGATGCCCTCTTCAGCGTCACGTCGGCGGCGCCGCACCCCTGGCAGCCGCCTCCGAGGCGCAGATAGACGTTGTTCTTCCTGACCTCGATCAGCTCCACGAACCCTCCGTGCGCGGCGATCGCGGGATTGATCTCGCGGTCGAGGAGGTCCCCGATGGCCCACTTCAAGTCTCCTTCCGACGGGAGGCCCTGGAAATAGTCGGGCGAGACGATCGGTATCGCCGCTGCGGATGTGCTTTCGGATGACGTTGACCGATCCCGAGCGCGGGCCAGTCCACGGGGTGAGGGGAGTTCGCGGTCACCGTGTTGTCGGCGATCAGAACGGATTCGATTCCGGGAAGCGCCAGCAGGTCCGTCGCGAGCGGGGATAACCGGGCATCCTCCGCGTTCGCGAAGAACGCCGATTCGCCGGGGAGGAGCGGCCGATCCACGGTGAATTTGCATCGGTCTCCGGTCGTCGAGGGCTCGCCCGTGATCTTGATTTCCTCCATGACGAAGCCAGTATAGCCTTCGCGTCCGACCTCCGCCCCTGGTCCCGGGTGAACTGATCCCCGAGATCGCATCGGCGCCAGAACCCTGACATGATAAGAGAGGCCCCGGGCTCTCCCTCATCGCGTCCATCGGAGAATTGCACAGGTGCCGGAGCACCGTCTTTCGCGCCGCGTTGTCGAGGTGATGGTCGCCATCGTCGTGGCGAGCATCGTCTGTCTGCTGGCGGGTCCTTACCTGTACAGGCTCTGGCGGCGGGAACGGCTGCGGGTAGCGGCCCGGGAGGTTTCGACCCTCCTCCTCGCGGCACGCCTGAAGTCGGTGAATCGGAACGAGCAGGTTGTGTTGTGGATCGACCCGCCGACTCGCCTGGCCGTGGCCTGGCCGGAGGCCGCGCCGGCCAACTTCGTCCAGGATCCGGGCGAGCCGACGATCCTCAACCTGCGCCTCCGGAGCGGCGTCTTTCTGCAATCTCCCGACGGCGACGACGTGGACGGCCCCGACTCGGTCTCCTTCGACACCTACGGCGGCGATCCCGAGATCGTAGATCGGGTCGTCTTTCGTCCGGACGGGACGCTCCTCCCTCCGCAGAGCGCCAACAGCAAGGCGCCCATGAGGCCAGCGGCACACACCGAGGCGGTCCCGTACGGCTCCGTCAACTGCAATCCCGGCAAGACCTGCCGCGGCATCTACCTCTCCGACCGGCGACGCACGGGAAAACTGGAGAGCTCCAATACCCTTCGTGTCAGCGTCGCCGATTTCGGGCCGAACAGCCGCGTCACGATCTTGAAGTGGCTCCCGCCGTCGGAAGGGGGAAATCCCGGAGAGAATAACTTCGTGCCGCCCCCCTGGAAGTGGATGGACTGATGCAAGCGCGGCGTCAATACGATCGCCGGACCGGCGTCGCTCTCCTTTCCCTCGTCGCGGCAACGAACGTGATCCCGTGGATGGAGCTGCTGCTCGGTCAGACGGTGACGGCGGAGCTGCTGGCGCCTTGGGAGATCCGGGTTGCTGTCGGGACGTGCCTCCTGGCGCTCGCCTTTCTCCTCGGGGCCTGGTTCTCGGGACGACGCGGCCCGATCCCGGACCGCTCCTGGATCGGACGGCCGCGCACCGCGGGGCTTCGGTTTTCCATTGCGGCAGCGGCGCTCAACATCGCGCTCGCCGTGGTCGTTCGTGCGCTCGGCGCCGGCCACGCCGCGGGGCTTCCGTCGGCGCTGCCGATCTTCGTGATCGGCTGGTACCTGGTGGTCCTTCCTCTCGAGGTCGCCGCCGGCTTGAGCCTCGGCCGCGCGGGCCGGATGCCCGGTCGGCGCAAGCCATAGGGAATCGGTCCTTTATTTGACCCTCTCCGCCCGTCTCGCGGATAATCGACCAAATGGCAAAAAAGATCACTCGGAAGCAGATGAAGCGCAACGACCTTGTCGAGACGATGGGCAAGACGGTGGACTACGTCTCCCACCACCGGCGGGGAGTCACGGAAGGAATCATTGCCGCGGCGGTCGTGGCCGTGCTCGTCGGCGGGTTCCTGATCCTGCGCGCTTATCGAGAGAACCAGGCGGGCAAGGAGCTGTCGGAGGCGCTCGGCGCCCTCGATACTCCGATCGCGGGCCAGCCCGCGGCCGCGACAGCCGCGAAGACGTTCCCGTCGGCGGACGCCAGGAGCAAGGAAGTGAATGCGCATCTGCGCAAGGCTTCCGGCCACCCCGGGACGTCCGCCGGCAGGGCGGCCGCCCTGATCCTCGCGGCGCGCGAGAAGCCGCCCAACGCCGGCGAGACGTTCGCCCGGACCGCCCGCGTGGCGAAGGCGGAGGTCGCGGCTTCGGCGGAGCTCGACGCGGCGCGCCTCCTCGCCTCTCAGGGGAAGAAAACCGAAGCGATCGATCGCCTGAAGCGGGCGATCGAGTCGCCCGCCTCCGCGGCGCCGAAGGACGCTCTCCTCTTCGCCCTGGGGCAGGTCTATGAGGACTCCGGCTCCGCGGCAGACGCCCGCGCCACCTTCCAGAGGCTGATCACCGACTACCCGAATTCCCCCTACCGCAACGACGCCCGGCAGAAGATCCCGGGCTCTTGAGCGCGCCTCTCATCCTGGAGCGAAGCGAAGGATCTGCTCCGACGCGAAAGGGCAGATTCTGTCGGCCCTCCGGGCCTCAGAATGACAGGGTTTCCATGACACGCCGCGCCGTCATCCTCGTGTGCGACGGGCTGGGGGTCGGGGCCGCTCCCGATGCGGAGGCCTACGGAGATGCGGGAAGCGACACGCTGGGGCACGTGCTCGACCGCTGTCCCACGCCGCTGCCGAACCTCGAGAGGCTGGGACTGTCTCGCGGCTCAACGGGCGCGGAGCCGCGGAGGGGCGCCCGGGGGAAGGCGCTGGAGCTCTCCGCGGGAAAAGACACGACGACGGGACACTGGGAGATGATGGGCCTCGTGTCGAGCGCCCGTTTCCGCTCTATCCCGGCGGGTTCCCTCCCGAGGTCGTCCAGCCCTTCGAGCGATACGCCGGAAGCAGGTTCTGGGGAACAAGCCGGCCTCGGGGACGGAGATCATCAGCGGAGCTGGGAGCGGAGCACCTGGCGACCGGCCGGCCGATCCTCTACACGTCGGGCGACTCCGTCTTCCAGGTCGCAGCCACGAGGACGTCTGGCCGCCGGAGAAGCTGTGGGACCTCTGCCGCTTCGCCCGCGGGATCCTCGAGCGGGGAGCATCTGGTCGGGCGCGTCATCGCGCGTCCCTTCGTCGGGAAGCCGGGCGACTTCACACGCACGGCCAACCGGCGCGACTTCACCGTCGATCCGACCGGGGAGACCTGGCTCGACCGGCTCGTGGCCGCCGGGAAATCGGTCTTCGGCGTCGGCAAGATCGTGGACATCTTCTCCGGGCGCGGCATCACCGACTCCGTTCACACCGGCTCGGACTCGGAGGGCGTGCGCGTGACGGCCGAGGCGCTGCGGCGCCGCCGCGCCGAGGTCGTCTTCACCAACCTCGTGGACTTCGACAGCAAGTACGGGCACCGCAACGACCCGGCCGGCTACGCGAAGAACCTCGCGTCGCTCGATTCGGAGCTGCCGGACCTGCTCGATGCCCTCGCCCCGGAGGACCTGCTCCTCGTGACGGCCGACCACGGCTGCGAGACCACGGACGTCTCGACGGATCACACGCGCGAATACGTCCCGCTCCTCCTCGCGGGGGCCCCGGTCCGCGCGGACGTGGATCTGGGCGTCCGGCGAGGATTCTGCGATCTCGCCGCGACCGCCGGGGAGTGGATGGGCGTGCCGGCGCCGCGGGGAGAGAGCGCTTTGCCGCGGCTCCGGGTCGCGTGATCCACGGAATCCTCCTTGCCGCGGCCGTGAGCGGCCCGATCTTCATTCTTCTCGTCGTCGTGAACCTGGCCGTGACTCCGCGGCTCTCGCGCGGGAGGATCGCTGCCGGGCCTTTTCCGAGCGTCTCGATCGTGATCCCGGCGCGCAACGAGGAGGCAACGGTCGCCTCCGCGGTCGCCTCCCAGCTCGCGCAGGACTACCCGGACTTCGAGGTGATCGCCGTCAACGACCGCTCGACCGACGGGACGGGCGCGATCCTGGAGTCGCTCGCGCGCGAGAACCCGCGGCTGCGCGTCGTCCCGGGAGAAGACCCTCCGGCGGGGTGGCTCGGCAAGCCGCACGCTCTGTGGCTCGGGTATCGCGAAGCGAAGGGCGAGCTCCTGCTGTTCGCAGACGCGGATGTCCTGTACGACCCGCGCGGCCTCCGGGAGGCCGTCTGCCTGCTCGAGGAATTGCGGACGGACCTCCTGACGCTTCTGCCGCGGATGGAGGCGAAGGGGTTCTGGGAAAACGTGCTGATGCCGTATGTTCTCGGTGCCTTCTTCCTGGGTCCGGGGTTCCTGGCCAACAGCGATCGCGCGCGGTGGATGGCGGCGGGGGGCGGCGCCGGCAACCTGATCCGCCGCGCCGCCTACGAGGCGATCGGCGGGCACGAGGCGCTCAAGGCCTCGGTCGTGGACGATGTCGCGCTGGCGTTCCGGGTCAAGCGCTCCGGCCTGCGGGCGCGGGCCGCGCGGGCCGAGGACCGGGTCGCCGTCCGCATGTACCGCGGATTCCGCGAGGTCTGCGACGGCTTCACCAAGAACATCGCATACATGTTTCAGGGGTTCGCCGGCGTGCTTCTGTTCCTTTTCAACGCGCTCTGGTTCGCCGTGGTCCTCGTTCCGCCGGCAGTGCTCCTCGCCGCGCTCTTCGGGGTCCGCGTCCCCCCGGAAGACCTCGGCCTGGCGGCGGCGGGCACTGCCGCGCCGATTCTCGCGCGCGCCTTGTGCTCTCTTTTTCTGGGGGACCCGCTCTGGCCTTCTCTCACCCACCCTATGATGGCGGCCGTCTGGGCGGGTATCATCGGCCGCTCTTTCTATTTCAGGATCGTTCGGCGCAGACTCTCCTGGCGCGGCCGGGAGTTCGACGCGCGGGCCGCGAGCTTCTGAGACGCGAGGAGGAAGAAGATGCGATGGATCGGCCTGGTGGGCATGGTCGTCATCGTCGGAGTGGCGCTCGCCATGTCCAAGAACCGCCGCGCGATCCGCTGGCGGACGATCGGCTGGGCCTTCGCGCTCCAGCTCACGTTCGCCGCGATCGTCCTCTACTGGGAGAAGGGGAAGGAGGGGCTCGAGGCTTTCTCGAACAAGGTCTCGAACGCCATCGGATACGCCGACAAGGGCTCCTCGTTCCTCTTCGGCTGGCTGGCCGGGCCGATGGACGAGATCGGCGCGAAGCTCGGGATGCCGCTGCGCGGCTTCATCTTCGCGTTCAAGGTCCTTCCGATCATCATCTTCATCTGCGCGTTCTTCTCGCTCCTCTACTACTTCGGGATCATCCAGATTCTCGTCAAGGGTATGGCGTGGGTGATGCAGAAGACGATGCGGGTGTCGGGTGCGGAGGCGCTCTGCGTGGCCGCGAACGTCTTCATCGGCCAGACCGAGGCGCCGGTCCTGATCGCCCCCTACATCCCGGCCATGACGACGTCGGAGCTTCTGACGATGATGACCGGCGGCATGGCGCACGTCTCCGGCGCGGTGATGCTCGCCTACGTGACGATGGGGGCGCCGCTCAAGTACCTGATCACGGCCTCGGTCATGGCGGCGCCCGGGCACGTTCCTGATCTCCAAGATCCTCTGGCCGGAGACGGAATCGCCCGTCACGATGGGAACCGTCAAGATGCAGGTCGAGAAGACGAGCGCCAACTTCATCGACGCGACCGCGACCGGAGCGACTCAGGGGATGACGCTCGTGCTCAACATCTCGGCGATGCTGATCGCGTTCGTCGCCCTGATCGCGATGCTGAACGGGTTCCTCGGCTGGGTCGGCCACTTCTGGGGAAACCCGGAGTTCTCGCTCCAGACGGTCTTCGGCTGGGTGCTCGGGCCGCTGGCGATTCTCCTCGGCGCGCCGAAGGAGGACGCGGCGCTCGTCGGGAACCTCATCGCGAACAAGACCGTGATCAACGAGTTCTTCGCCTTCTCGATGATGAAAGACGTCGTCGGGCAGCTCTCCGAGAAGGGGAAGCTGATCGCGACGTTCGCGCTCTGCGGCTTCGCGAACTTCTCCTCGATCGGCATCCAGATCGGCGGGATCGGCGGCCTGGCTCCCACACGCAAGTCGGACCTGGCGCGGCTGGGGTTCCGGGCGCTGCTCGCGGGGTCGCTCGTCTCGTTCATGACGGCGGCGATCGCGGGCTTGATCTGGGAGCTGGGAGTCGTCAAGTGAGCGATCCGGGACTTCTCGGACGCCTCGACGCGGCCGCGGAGGCCATCCGAAAAAAGGCGAAGGCGCAGCCTCTCGTCGGCCTCGTCCTCGGCTCGGGGCTCGGGGCCTTCGCGGAAGGCCTGTCGGACCGGACGGCGATTGCCTACGAAAAGATTCCGAATTTCCCCGTCCCGAGCGGCGTCGTCGGGCACGCCGGCGAGCTCGTTCTCGGCAGCGTCGGCGCGACGCCCGTCGTCGTGCTCTCGGGGCGGATCCACTACTACGAGGGGCGCCCGATGTCCGACGTCGTCTTCCCGGCCCGGGTCCTCGCGAGGCTGGGCGTGAAGGCCGTCCTCCTGACCAACGCAGCCGGCGGCGTGCGCCTGTCGTTCCGGCCGGGCGACCTCATGCTGATCACCGACCACGTGAACGCGCTCGGCACGAATCCGCTCATCGGCGGCAACGAAGAGGCGCTCGGCCCCCGCTTCCCCGACATGAGCGTCGTTTACGACGCGAAGCTCCGGAACGCGATCAAGACGGAAGCGCGGAGGCTCCGGATCCCCCTGCGAGAGGGGATTTACGTCAGCCTGACGGGACCCTCCTACGAGACGCCCGCGGAGATCCGCCTCTGGCGCAAGCTCGGCGTGGACGCGGTCGGCATGTCCACCGTGCCGGAAGCGATCGCGCTCCGGCACGCCGGCGTGCGCGTTGCCGGCATCTCGACGATCACGAACATGGCGGCCGGGATCCTGAAGAAGCCCTTGAACCACGTCGAGGTGCTCGCGACGACGAAGCGCGTGGGCGCTCGTTTCGTGAAGCTGCTGGAGGCCGTGGTTCCGAAGATCGCGGAACAGGTGCAGGGTTCCTGATGGAGCGCCCTCAGTCCGGTCCTCTCCGGGGGGAGAGGGAGAAGAAGGCTCGTCGAGGCCGCGACGCGATACCGGGGCAACGCGGTTTCCAAACGGAGCGGGTTCTCCGTCGGCGCGGCGATCGAGGACGAAAGCGGAAAGATCTGGGGCGGCTGCAACGTCGAGAACTCTACCTACGGCCTGACGGTCTGCGCCGAGCGGGTCGCGATCTGGAAGGCGCTTTCGGAAGGGGTCCGCAAGTTCCGCGCGGTCGCCGTCGTAACGGGAGCCCAGGAGCCCACGCCGCCGTGCGGAGCGTGCCGCCAGATTCTCTGGGAGTTTGCCGGGGACGTCCCGATCATCATGGCGACTTGCGCGGGCAAGAAGAAACGCTTTCAGCTCCGGGAGCTGTTCCCGGAGCCGTTCGACTTTTAGGTGGTAGGTGGTAGGTGGTAGGTGGTAGGTGGTGGTAGGTCGTAGGGATCGCTCCCCTCTTCCCCAGGGAAGGGGCCGGGGTGAGGGCGCAGCGATGCGCCGCGTTCTGATTCTCGGACTCGCGATTGCCGCCGCCACCGCGCTGCTCGCCGCGGCCCCGGCGAAGAAGGAGGCCGCGGATCTCCTCGTCGTCAACGCGCGCGTCGTCACGGTGGACGAGAAGTTCTCTCTCTTCGATCCGGGCGCGCTCGCGGTCAAGGACGGAAAGATCGTCGCCGTCGGGCCCTCGGCCGACGTCGCGAAGCGCTTCGCCGCGCGCGCGACCGAGGACGCCCACGGCGGCGATCGTGATGCCGGGGCTCGTCAACACGCACACGCACGCGGCGATGACGCTCCTGCGCGGCATCGCCGACGACCTGCCTCTCGAGAAGTGGCTGACCGAACACATCTTCCCGGCGGAAAGGAAGAACGTCTCTCCCGAGTTCGTCTACGACGGCACGCTCCTGGCCGCCCTCGAGATGATCGAAGGAGGAACGACGACGTTCGCCGACATGTATTACTTCGAGTCGGACGCCGCGCGGGCCGTCGACAGGGCGGGTCTGCGCGCCGTCCTCGGGGAGACGTTCATCGACTTCCCGGTGCCCGACCACAAGGACCTTCCGGCGACACTGGCGTTCATGGCGGACTATGTCAAGCGATGGAAGGGACATCCTCGGATCACGCCGGCTGTCGCGCCGCATTCGACGTACACCTGCTCGAAAGAGACGCTGCTGGCCGCTCGGGACTTCGCGCTCGCGGAAGGAATCCCGATCCTGATCCACCTGCGGGAAACGAAGACGGAGCTCGCGGAACCGAAGGGGAACGCGGGGAAGAGCCCGGTCCTCCACCTCGCCTCGATCGGGTTCTTCGATCCCTCCGCGAACGGGACGCGGGTCCCGATCGTCGCGGCGCACGGCGTCTGGCTCGACGAGAGGGACCGCGGCCTCGTCAAGCAGTACGGCGTTTCCCTTTCACACAATCCCGAATCGAACATGAAGCTCGGGTCCGGGATCGCCGACGTCACGGCCTGGCAGAGAGAGGGGCTCGTCTGGGGGCTTGGCACCGACGGCGCCGCCGGCTCCAACAACGACCTCAACATGTTCGAGGCGATGGACTTCGCGGGCAAGCTCGCGAAGGTCTCGAAGGAGGACCCGACGGTGCTTCCCGCCCGCGTTCTCGTCGCGGCGGCGACGCGCGGGGGAGCGCGGGCGCTGGGGCTCGCCGGGAAGATCGGCTCGCTCGAGCCCGGGAAGCAGGCGGACTTCATCGTCGTGAACGTCCGCAACGCCCACGTGGAGCCGTTCGAGGATCTCTACTCGGCGATCGTCTATTCGGCCAAGTCTTCCGACGTCACGGACGTGTGGGTGGACGGGAAGCCGCTGTTGCGGCACCGCCACCCGACGACCCTCGAAGAAGGCGGCATTCTCGAGAACGCGCGGCGCTGGCGCGAAAGAGTGCGCCAGTCGCTCGCGCGGTAGGACCATGCGCCGAGGTGTCCTCCTGGTCCTGGCAGCTCTGGAGAGGCTCCGCCCCGCGATCGTGGTCGCGATCGCCGGGCTCATGGTCGCCGCGATCGCGCTGACGAGCTACCTGAGCCCGGCCGACATCCGTCTCTCGTTCCTCCATCTGGCGCCGGTCGCCATAGCCGCCTGGTTCGTGGGACTTCGGACCGCGGTCTTCTTCTCCGTGCTGGCTTCGGGGATCTGGCTCGTGAAGACGCGGCTCGAAGACGCGTTCGGCGCGGCGAACGCGCTCACGACGTATTCCAATGCCGTGCTCCTTGTCGGGTTCTTCCTTCTCTTCGCGACGCTTTTATCCGCTCTCCGGGCGGCGCTCTGGCGCGAGAAGGCCGCCGCGCGAGTGGATGTGCTCACGCAGATCTCCAATCGTCGCGCCTTCTCCGAGATGGCCGAGGCCGAGATCGAACGAATGGCGCGCTACGGCGGCCGCTTCACCGTGGCGTACCTGGATCTCGACAACTTCAAGGAAGTCAACGACCGATTCGGACACGAGGTCGGCGACAGGGTCCTCGTGCTGACGGCGCAGGCGATCCGAAAGAGCCTCCGCGTCAACGACATCGTGGCCCGACTCGGAGGCGACGAGTTCATCGTGCTGCTCCCGCAGACGGAGCCGTCCGACGCGGACGCGGTCCTGCGAAAGCTCGAGCAGCAGCTTCAGGACGTGATGCGGCAGGGGACATGGCCCGTGACCGTCTCGATCGGCGCGGCGACGTTCGAGAAACCGCCGGTCTCCGTCGAGCAGATGGTCGAGATCGTGGATGGGCTGATGTATTCTGCGAAGGCGGCCGGCAAGGCCCGATTGGAAAAGCGCGTCATCGGCGCTTGAAGCCGCAGAACGCCGGATGAGAACCGTCTACGAGATCCTGAGGGCGAAAAGAGAAGGCCAGGAGCTCCCGAAGGAGGAGATCGCCTATCTCGTCCGCGGCGTCGTCTCCGGAGAGGTCCCCGAGTACCAGGCCTCCGCCTTCCTGATGGCGGCGGTGATCCTCGGCCTCACGACGGCGGAGACGGCGGCCCTGACGGAGGCCATGCGGGACTCGGGAGACAGCTGGGACCTCTCCGACCTCGCGCCGGTCGTGGACAAGCACTCGACGGGCGGCGTCGGAGACAAGGTCACGCTCGTCCTCGCGCCCCTCGTCGCCGCCGCCGGAGCGCGTGTCGGGATGATGTCGGGCCGGGGTCTCGGCCACACCGGCGGCACCCTCGACAAGCTCGCGGCGATCCCCGGCTTCCGGACCGACCTCGACTTCCCGAGGGTCCGCGAGGCCCTCACGAAGGTCGGTGCTGCGCTCTTCGCGCAGACCGACACGATCGCTCCCGCCGACCGGATCCCTCTACGCCCTGCGCGACGTCACGGGGACCGTCGAGAACCTCTCCCTGATCGTGGCCTCCATCCTGTCCAAGAAGCTTGCGTCCGGAACGACCGGGATCGTCTTTGACGTCAAGACGGGGGACGGCGCTTTCATGAAGTCTCTCGAAGACTCCCGCGCTCTCGGGCGAGCGCTCGTGGACACGTCCCGCGCCGCCGGACGCCAGGCGTCCGGCTGGATCACGGACATGAGCCGCCCGCTCGGCCGGGCCGTCGGGAACTCGCTCGAAGCGGAGGAATCCATCCTCGTGCTGCGCAACGAGGGCCCGGCGGCGGTGCGCGAGATCTGTCTCGTCCTGGGTGTCGACATGCTCCGGTTCGCGGACCCAACGCTCTCCGAGGACGCGGCCCGTCAGCGTCTGGAGAAAGCGTTCGACTCCGGAGCGGCCGCGCGGAAGTTCCAGGAGCTCATCGAGTTCCAGGGTGGAAACCCGGCGGTCGTAGACGACGTGTCGCTTCTCCCGGCCCCCAGGCAGCGCATTCCCGCACTCGCCCTGCAGCCCGGCTACGTGCGCTCGATCGCCACGGAGAAGATGGGTTTCCTCTCGATCGACATCGGCTGCGGCCGGCGCACGCGTGAAGACACGATCGATTTCGCCTCGGGTTTCCTCGTCGAGAAGAACGTGGGCGACCACGTCGGCCGCGGCGAGCCTCTGGCCTGGCTCTGCCTCGGCGAACGCCCGGCCCCGCGTCCCAACATCGAACGAGAGTTGGCCGCGCTCTTCCGCGTCGGCGACGAGCCCGTCACCCCACCGCCTCTCGCGATCGAGAAGTTGTAGACCCTTGCGGAAGCGCGCTCCGGCAGCGGCGCCGCATTCGGGGGAGATTGTCCTGCGGACGGGGCGGTTTGCCGCGGTCGGCGATCTCCAGAGGACCTCCCTGGCCGAGGTCTGGCGGGAATCCAACGACCGGGAGCGCGAGGGGGTCGTCCGGTCGATCGTCGGGGATGGGCCGGACTTCGTCGCGCTCCTGGGCGACCTCGTCTTCCGCGGTTCCTCCGGGGCAGAATGGGCGCGCTTCGACACTCTGGCGGCCCCCCTGCGGGAAGCACGCATCCCGGTTGTCCCGATCCTCGGCAACCATGAATATTGGGTCGCCCGGCGGCCGGCGCTGGCGAACTTCTTCGCGCGTTTCCCGAATCTGGGCGGCCGGCACTGGCATTCCGCGCATTACGGGCCGCTCTCCGTCGTGGCGCTCGACTCCAACATCCGGTTCCTCCCGCGGCCCGCCTGGAAGGAGCAGCAGTCCTGGTTCGCCGGCGAGCTCGCCCGGTCCGATGCCGATCGGCGGGTGCGGGGCACGCTCGTCCTGATCCATCATCCTCCCTATACGAACAGCACGGTGACCGGAGACGAGCCCCACGTGCAGCGCGCCTTCGTGCCGCCGTTCGCGTCCGCGAGGAAGACGATCGCTATGCTCTCGGGCCACGTGCACAGCTACGAGCGGTTCGAGCGCGGCGGGAAGGTCTACGTCGTCGCCGGCGGGGGCGGAGGGCCGCGCGTCCGTCTTGCCGCGGGAAACCGGCGGCGGCACGCCGACGACCTCTTCGACGGGCCCTCGGTCCGGCACTTCCATTACCTCCTTTCGACCGTCACCGCGGAAGGGCTCTCCTTCGAGATGAAGGGGATGGACAAGGGCGGCAGCCGCTTCGAGCCCCTCGACCGCTTCCTTCTGCCGTGGCCGGAAGCCGGAGCGCGTCGGTGACGATGATCGGACGCCGCAACCCGCTCATCCGGATCGGGCGTGCAATCATGGCGCTGGCCCGGGGCCGCCCGCGAGGCGGCCGCCAACAACACCCGGCGTGGGTCATCGCGCACCGCGGCGCTGCCCGCGTCGAGCCGGAGAACACGATCGCGGCGTTCGCGCATGCCATGGAGCTCGGGGCGAACGCCGTCGAGGCGGACGTCTGCGTCACGAAGGACGGCCGCTTCGTCGTCTGGCACGACGCCGATCCGGGAGGGACGGTCGCGCTCGCGCGGCAGTCCGGCCGGGAAGAGCTCGCCTACGTTCCCGACGTGCCCCCGCTCGGGTCGCGATGGCGGCTCGCTGTCTCGGAGCTGACGCTCGCCGAGTTCCGCGAGCACTACGGCTACTGCCGCCGCAAGGGAGGACTGGCCGATCTCCTCGCGACCGACGACCCCTCCGAAGTGCCGGCGAACACGCTGGAAGAGCTGTGCCAGTGGGCCGATCGAGACGAGCGGCTCGAACACGTCTGCCTGGACGTCAAGCTCGTTCCGTCACAGGTGGATCACGCGCTCGAGCTGCTCGAGTTCGTGCGGGAGCGCGTCACGTGCGCGGGCGCTCGGAAAACACTCTCGTACCATTACCTCTCCCCCCAGCTCGAGGTGCTGGAAGCTCTCGGCGAACGCTGCCGCGCGCGGCCGCTCCCTCGTGGGATCGACGTCCACGCCGACTTCGAGTTCCCGGGCGTGCTGAGCGTCGCGGGGAAGCTCGGATTTCGCCACGTGAGCATGGGGGTGGGTCAGCGGTCCTGGAAGGAGTTCCGCAACGAGGTCGCCCAGGCGGCGCGCGCCCACGATGCGGGACGCGTGGACTCCGTCGTCGTCTGGACGATCAGCGAGCCCGAGCGGCTCGAGGAACTCGTGGGGCTCGGCGTCGACGGCATTCTGACGGACGACCCGAAGACTCTTCGCGCGATCTTGACCGGGATGTCGCCGGCGACGATCTCTTAGGCCTTCGTGGAATCCCGTTCCTAAAGTCTCAATGCAATCGGAAGGAGACCGTCACGGTGAGGTAAACGCGCACGGCGCGACCATTCAACGTCGCGGGTCTGTACCGCCATCGCAGGACGGCCCGCTTCGCGGCCTCGTCGAGGATCGCGTCTGCGGATTTCAAGACCCTGACCTCATCAACGGTCCCGTCGGACGTGATGATGGCCTCGAGAATGACGATCCCTTCCTTTCGGCTCTTGCGTTCGGTTTCAGGGTATTCGGGTTCCACTCGTTGGAGGAGCAGTGGCGGCCGGACATCGCCACCGGGTTGAAGAACGGCCTCGATGTGGCTGTTCGGGCCGACCGGTGCTTCCTTGGCGGCCCCGGTGCTCCCAGGAATTCCGCTTGGATCCCCGGGGCCGGCGTCCTCGGCTGAAACACCCGAGTCCGTGATTGTCTGGCCGTCTCTTTCCGGCATCGTGGGCGGCGCCGTCTTGAGGATGGCGAAGGACTGCAACGCCGCAGAGCTTCGTTTTTCCATGCGCCGAGGGAGGGAGTCGGCCTTCTGGCTCGAGCCGAGCGGCGGCGGTGGAGATGCCGGGGAATAGAAGATCACGGGAACCGGAGGCTCCGGAGCATCCTCGGCAAACCAGAAACATGCCCCGATCGCGGCTCCGATGATCAGGACATGGAACCCGATAGAGAAGGGAAGGGAGATTCCTCTTCCGGATCTGTGTGGCTGCCGAGTCGATTCGATCAAGCTCTCCTCGAACATGCGCTTCCTCCCTGAGCCATGGGAACCCTCGATGACCCTTCGGTTCCCGGGGAGGACAGATGAGGACGAGTGCTTCGGCGCCGGTCGCGCCCTCACCCCTGCCCTCTCCCGGGGGAGAGGGGGAGGCAGCTTAGAATCCTTTCGTGCTCTATCGATTTGACCATGTGCGCAAGTCCTACGGGCCGCAGGAGGTGCTGCGGGACGCGACCTGGCAGCACAACCCCGGGGAGAAGGTCGGCCTGATCGGACGAAACGGGGCCGGGAAGACGACGCTCCTCCGGATCGTCGCTCGGGCGCGAGGAGCCGGACGCGGGCGCGGTCGTCCAGGCCAACGCCATTCGAATTGGGACCGTCGACCAGGAGTTGCCGGGCGGACCTTTCCGAATCGCTCCACGACTACGCGGCCGGCGCCTTCGCGGACCTCCACCGGGTCGAAGCCGAGATGCGGCGGCTCGAGCACGCGATGGCCGACGGCGAGAGCTCCTCCGCGCATCCACGACCGCTACGACGCGCTCTCCCACCGCTTCGAGAACGAGGGCGGGCTACGAGATGGTCGCGGAGGTCGAGAAGGCGCTCTCCGGCCTCGGCTTCGACAAGGCGGACTTCGGGCGGCCGCTCTCGGAGCTCTCGGGCGGCCAGAAGAACCGCGCCATGCTCGCGCGGGCGATCCTCTCCTCGCCGGACGTGCTCCTCCTCGACGAGCCGACGAACCACCTCGACTTCAACGCCGTCGAGTTCCTGGAGGAGTACCTCGCGCGGCTCGCGCCGCGCGTACCTCGTCGTCACGCACGACCGGCGGTTTCTCGACCGGGTCGCCGAAGAGATCGTGGACCTCGAGAACGGCCGCCTGACCGCGTACTCCGGCGGCTACACGGCGTACCGGCGGCAGAAGGCGGAGCGCGTCCTGACGGCCACGCGCGCCTTCGAGAAGCAGCAGGACTTCATCGAGAAGGAGAAGGAGTACATCCGCCGCAACATCGCCGGCGTCAAACTCGCGGCAGGCCAAGGGCCGCCGGACGAAGCTCGCGCGCGTCGACGCCTCGAGAAGCCGTCGGAGGACACGACCTCCGTGGCGTTCCAGTTCGACGCCGCGCGCATCGGCGGCCGCAGCTTCCTGCGCGCGCAGGCACCTCGACGCGGGCTACGCGGCGGGCGTGCCGATCGTGCGGGACGTCTCCTTCGAGCTGCTGCGCGGCGAGCGCCTGGCGATCCTGGGCGAGAACGGCACGGGCAAGACGACGCTCCTGAAGACCCTCGCGGGCCGCCTGCCGCCGCTCGCCGGAACGCGCGCAGACGGGCCACGACGTCTCGATCGGCTATTACGACCAGGAGCTGCGCGACCTCGACCCGCGCAGCCGCGCGATCGACGCCGTCTGGGACGAGCACCCGCGACGAGACCGAGGAGGCGATGCGCTCCTATCTCGCGCGCTTCGCGTTCCGCGGCGACGAGGTCTTCGCGGGGATCTCCGGCCTTTCCGGAGGAGAGAAGGGAAGGCTGACGCTCGCCGTCGTCATGAGGCAGCGGCACAACCTGCTGCTCCTGGACGAGCCGACGAACCACCTCGACCTCGACTCGCGGGAGGCGCTCGAGGAGTCGCTCGACGGATTTCCCCGGGCTCGATCGTCTTCGTCTCGCACGACCGCGCGTTCATCGACCGGCTCGCCACGCGCGTTCTCGACCTGCGGGGCGGCCGGGCTCTCTCGATCGACGGGAACTACTCGGAGACGGCGGACGCGCGGGCCGAACGGCGGCAGGCGTGCCGGAGCCGCCGTGGCGACACCGGCGCCGACGCCAGAGCGCTTCGGAACCGCCGGCGCGTCCGTCAGCCGGCGGCACGCGCGAGTCGGCGCGAAGCGCCGGGACTCGCCCGCGCAGAAGGGAGGCCGCGAACCGCCGGCGCAAGCGGATCGCGCGCTCGAGGAGAAGATCGTCGGCGCTCGAGGGGGAGGTCGAGGCGATCGAGACGCGGCTCTGGGAGGAGGCCCTGACGCTCGGCCCGGTCGCGTCGCACGATCTCGCGGCGAAGAAAGGCGCGAGAAGAGGCGGAGCTCGACGCGCTCGTCGAGGAGTGGGCCGCGCTCTCGGAGGAGGAGAGCCAGGCGGCCGCGGAGCGTCGCGCGTGACCGGACCGGCAGGCGCGCGCGCGGCGATCGTCGCGATCGGCACCGAGATGCTCGGGCCGCTGCGCCAGGACACGAACTCGCTCTGGCTCGCGGCGCGGCTGGAGGAGATCGGGATCGCGGTCGTCCGCAAGTCGATCGTGGGAGACGATCCCGACGCGATCGGCGCGAGCTCGCCTGCGCCTCCGCGGAGGCGGAGCTCGTCTTCACGACGGGCGGGCTCGGGCCGACCGCGGACGACGTCACCGTGCGCCGCCGTTGCGCGCTGGCTCGGCGTGGCAGCTTCGACCGCGACGCGGCCTTCGTCGCGCAGATGCGCGCGCCGCTTCGAGCGCCGCGGCATGCGCATGCCGGCCGTCAACGAGAAACAGGCCGACTTCATCGTCGGGCGCCCGCGTGCTCGAGAATCCGCGGGGAACGGCGCCGGGCTTCTGGGTCGAGCGCGGCGGCCGGGAGTACGTCATCCTGCCGGGAGTTCCCTCGGAGATGCGGGAGATCATGGAGACGCAGCGTCCTGCCGGAGCTTCGCGAGGCGCTCCGGCGGCAGGTCGCTGGCGCCGGCGCTCCTGCGCATCGCGTGGGATGGGGGAATCGGCCGTCGAGGAGCTCGTGACGCCGGTCTACGCGAAGTGGAAGGACGACCCGGTCACGATCCTCGCGTCGCCGGGCGAGGTGCAGCTCCACCTGCGCGTCGGCGGAGAGCCGGAGCACGTCGAGCGGAGGTCTGGCCGCGATGGAGGCGGACTTCCGACGGCGCCTCGGATCGCGCATCTTCGGCGCGGACGGCGAGGAGCTGCGCCGCGCGCGGTGGGGAGCCTCCTGCGCGAACGGAGGCAGACGCTCGCGCTTGCGGAGTCGTGCACGGGGGGGATGATCGCGGCGCTCGTCACGGACGTGCCGGGCTCGAGCGATTACTTCCTGGGCGGGGTCGTCTCCTACGGCAACGCCGCCAAGAGCGAGTTTCTCGCGCGTGCGCGAGGAGACGCTCGCGGCCCACGGCGCCGTCTCGGAGGAAGCCGCGCGTGAGATGGCGCGGGGCGCGCTCGAGCGATTCGGGTCGGGCCTTGCTCGCGCCGTGACGGGGATCGCGGGTCCGGACGGCGGCACGCCCGAGAAGCCGGTCGGGACGGTCTACTTCGCGCTCGCGTTCGCGGGGCCGCCGGAGGTCGTCGAAGACAGCGCGACGTTCATCGGCGATCGCGCGGCCGTCCGCCTCGCCGCCTCGTTCTTGCGGACTCGAGCTCGTCCGGCGGAGTCTGGAGGTTGCCGGTGAGTGAAGACGACGCGGATCCGGGCCTTTCTCGCGATCCCGCCGGATGGGCTCTGGGTCGAGAGCGCCCGCGATCTCGTCGCGCGCCTGAGGGAGTCGCTGCCCCGCGCCTCCTGGACGAAGCCGGAGAGCTGGCACCTGACGCTGAAGTTCTTCGAGCGGATCTCGCCGGAGGACGCGCGCGCGGTCTCGGAGGCGATCGGGCCGCTCGGCGACCGCAGCGGTGCCGGGCGAGATGATCGCGGCCGGAGCCATCGTCTTTCCGGCGCGCGGTCCGGCGCGCGTCCTCGGGGTCGGTTTCGAGTCGACAGAGGCGGTGAACGAGGTGTCGCGGCTCGCCGGCGACGCGGAAGGGCACGCGCGCCGGCTCGGGCTGCAGGAAGAGAAGCGGCCGTTTCATCCTCACGTGACGCTCGCGCGCCTGCGCACTCCCTGGCCTCCCGACGCGGTCGAGACGTTCCGGCGCGAGGTCGGGCAGTGGAAGTTCCCCGCGTGGCACGCCCGCTCGTGCGTTTTCTACGAGAGCCGGCTCCTGCGGGAAGGGGCGGTGCACACACCCCTGCAGGAATGGTCCTTCACCGGCGGGCCCCGGGGCGTTCGGGCTTGAACTGGCCGGCGGCCCTCCTCGTCGTTGCCGGGTACCTCCTCGGCTCGTTCTCCTTTGCGTTCCTGCTCGTTCGGCTGGCGCACGGGCGCCGACATCCGGACGGTGGGATCGGGCAATGCCGGGGCGACCAACGTGCTGCGGGCTCACGGCAAGGGGCTCGCCGCCGCGGTCGCGTTTCTCGACATCGCGAAGGGGGCGGCCGCCGTTCTCCTCGTGCGTCTCGTGACGGCCGACCCGCGCTACGCCGCCGGCGCGGGGTTCGCGGCCATCCTCGGCCACGTCTATCCGCTCTACTCCGGCTTTCGCGGCGGCAAGGGGGTCGCTACGGCGGTCGGTGCGTTTCTCGCGCTCGCCCCGCTCGCGACCGCCGTCTGTCTCGTCGTCTTCGTCGGCGTCGTCGCCGTGACGCGTTACGTTTCGCTCGGCTCGATGATCGCGATCGTGCTCCTGCCTCCGGCCGCCCGGCTCCTTTCGCACTCCGCGCTCCCGGTCGTGGTCGCCGCCGCCGCGACCGCGGTCCTGGTCGTGTTCAAGCATGTCGATAACCTGAAGCGCCTCGCGCGCGGAGAAGAGCGAAAGCTCGGCCGCGGATGAAAGTCACAGTCCTCGGGGCCGGCGCATGGGGATCGGCCCTCTCGATCCACCTCGCTCGGGGAGGCCACGACGTCCTGCTCTGGGGGAGGGACTCGGATTTCGGCGATCCCGCCGGGCGGACGAGGCTCCGCCCGCGCCGCCTCGCCGGCGCGCCGATGCCCGAGGGCCTCCGGACGACTTCGGATCTCGGGGCCGCCCTCGCGCATTCGGAGACGGCCGTCGTGGCCATCGCGTGCGCCGGCTTTCGCCCGCTCTTCTCCGCCCTTCCGGCCGCCGCGGGGAGCCGCCGGTATCTGAGCGTCGCCAAGGGGATCGAGCCGGAGACGCTGAAGCGGATGTCGGAAGTCATCCTCGAGTTTCATCCCGCGGCGCAGGTCGCGGCGCTCTCCGGCCCGACGTTTGCGGATGGCGTCGCGCGCGGAGACCCTTCGGCCGCGGTCGTGGCGGGAGGCGCGCTCGCGCGCGATCTCCAGGCAGAGTTTTCGAGTCCGCTCTTTCGCCTCTACAGCTCGGAAGACCTCGTCGGCGTCGAGCTCGCCGGAGCTCTCAAGAACGTCGTCGCGATCGCCGCCGGGATCGTCTCCGGCCTCGGGTTCGGGCATAACACGCTCGCGGCGCTCGTGACGCGGGGGCTGGCCGAGATCGGCCGGATCGTCCGTTCGAGCGGCGGCCAGGAGCGCACGATCGCCGGGCTCGCCGGCATCGGAGACCTCATGCTGACCTGCACCGGCCGCGAGTCGCGCAACCGCCGGGTCGGAGAAGAGATCGGCCGGGGCCGTCCCCTGTCCGAGGTGATGGCCGCGATGCCCGAGGTGGCCGAGGGCGTCCGCACCTGCCTGGCGATGCCGAAGATCGCCGCCGCCGCCGGCGTCGAGGCCCCGATCGCGGAAGCCGTGAAGGGTGTGTTGTACGAGGGGGTCCCGCCCCGCGAAGCGGTCGAGCAACTGATGACGCGGGCCTTGAAGGCGGAATAGGTGTCAGGGAACAGGGGTCAGGGGAAATGCAGGTGTCAGGTGCCAGGTATCAGGTGTCAGGGACCGGAGCCCTAACCTGAAACCTGACACCTGATACCTGCCTTTTTCCCTGACACCTAACACCTGACACCTACCACCTAGGGCGTCAGCGTCACGTCGTCCTGGGCGACCGCGTCGCCTGGCTTGAGACCATCCGCGGTCATTGTCGCGGAGACCGTGAGCATCCTCGAGGCCTCGCTCGGCGAGAGCAGGCCCATCGTCGTGATGTCCAGCAGGGCCTGGCTGTTGGAATCGAGCGTCCCGAGGCTCCAGGTCACGGTGGCGCCCGACGCCCCGTTGGAGAAAGTAGCCGAAGTGCCGACAGGAGCCTGCACCGAGATGACGGTCAGGGGAGCGGGCAGCGTGACGGTCAGTTGACCGTCATGGACGCCGGCGACGCCGACGTTCAGAGCGCGGACCTGAATGCCGAAGCTCGCCCCGGACTTCGCGGTGTCGGGAGCGTCCACGGTCAGGCGCACGACCGACAGGTTCGCGGTGGTCGTGTCCGAATTGTCGGAGCAGGCCCCGACGGCGAGAGTGCCAAGCAATCCCGCAGCGAGACAAAGATTCCGGAAATACTTCATGGGTCCCTCCAGACTGGGAGAGACGAGCAAGGGACGTGCCGAGACGCCGCTGTGCCGGCTCCTTCGGCGTCGCGACTAGAATCCCGTCGTGCTCGACAAGCTTCGCGCGCGGTCCGTCGGCTATCCCGCCGCGATTCTCGTCGTGCTGGCGACGATCGGAATCCTGAGCCTCTTTCCGGGGCTCGCGGATTCCTCGGTGGCCCTTCTCCTCCTGCTGAGCGTCTTTCTCGCCGCGTGGGCGTGGGAGAGTGGTCCGGGCGTGCTCGCCGCGATCCTCGCGACGCTCGGGTTCAACTTCTTGTTTCTTCCGCCGGTCCACACGTTCACGATCGAGGATCCGCGCAACGTCGTCGCGTTCTTCGTCTTCCTCTTTTCCGCGCTCCTCATCGGACGGCTCTCGGCCCTGGCCCGGCGCCGCCTGCGCTTCGTCGAAGCAGAGCGCGCCGATCTCTCCGCAATGACCCGGCTCTCCCAGGCGTTTCTTTCCGATACCAACCGGGAGTCGCTCCTGGGAGTCGCGGCCAACCGCCTGCGCGAGGCTCTCGGAGCGGCGCACGTCTCGATCCTGCTGGCGGATCCCGAGAAACCGCTCGCGCCGGCGGCGGCGACATCGGAAGAGGAGATCCGCCGCGACCTCGCGGAGCTCGCCTACCGCCAGGGCAACTCGGCCGCGTTCCCCTCGCGGCACGGCGGGATCGACATCTACCTGCCGATCCCGGTGGGCTTGCAGCGCGCGGGGGTCCTCGTCGCGATCGGGATGCGGGGCGGCGAAGGGCTCGCGGAGGGGTGCGCGGTCCTGCTCGGCCTCTCCCTCGAGCGGGAGCGGTTCCTCCGTCTCGCGCGCGAGGCGGAGGAGACGAAGACGAGCGACCAGATGAAGTCCACGCTCCTCGCCTCCCTCGCCCACGACCTGAAGACGCCCGTCGCGACCGCCCGCGGCGCGATCGAGAACTGGTCGGCGAAGGCCGGCCCGTCGGAGAGCGCGACGCTGGCGCTCGAGCAGGTCGAGCTGCTCACGCGAAGGATCAGCCAGCTCATGGACGTCGTGCGCCTCGACTCGGGCCTGGCGAAGCCTCGGCGGGAGGTCGTCACCTGCGCCGAGATCGTCGAGGCCGCCGTGGCCCGGTTCGGCGACGCCCTGGCCGGGCATTCGCTCTTTATCGATCTGCCGCGCGCGGAGATCCACGTCGAAGTCGATCCGGCGCAGTTGACGGAGGCGCTCGGGCACGGACTCGAGAACGCCGCCCGGTACTCTCCCGCCGGAACGGAGATCCGGATCTCAGCGGCCGCCGAAGGCGCGTCCGTCTTCCTGCGCGTCGCCGACCGTGGCTCCGGGATTCCGACGGCGGAGCGGGAGAGGGTGCTCGAGCGCTTCGTGCGTCTCCCCGCCGCGTCGGGAGTTCCCGGGACAGGGCTGGGACTCGCGATCGCCCGGAGCCTCGTTGAGATGAATGGAGGCAGGGTTCGCCTGTCGGGCGACGAGGGAGGCGGCGCGCTCTTCGAGATCGAGCTGCCCTTCGCCGGGGGTCCCGGGGGACCTCAAGGTCCCCCGCCAAGAGACGTTCCATGAGCCGCATCCTCGTCGTGGACGACGAAGCCGGCATTCGCAAGGTCGCGCGGGACGCGCTCGAGCGTGCCGGGCACGAGGTCGAGACGGCCTGCGACGGAGAAGACGCGCTCGGCGTCCTGGAAGAGAAGGAGTTCGCGCTCGTCATCACCGATCTCACCATGCCGCACATGGACGGCCGGGCCCTCGTCCGGAAAATCCGGGAGAAGTCGGATGTCCCGATTCTCGTGTTGACCGTCCGGCAGGAGGAGCGGGAGAAGGTGCGGCTCCTGGACGAGGGCGCGGACGACTACGTCACGAAGCCGTTCGGCGTGGCCGAGCTCGTCGCCCGGGCGCGCGCGCTTCTGCGCCGCGGCGAGGCGCGAAGCGGCGCGCCGCCAATGTCGCGGTTTGGCGACGTCGAGGTGGATCCCGAGACCCGGATGGTCCGGAAAGGCGGCCGTGCCGTCCACCTGACCCCGACGGAGTATTCGCTCCTGACGACACTCCTCGCAAAGCCGGGGGCCGTCTGGACGCACCGCCAGCTCCTCGCCGCCGTCTGGGGGACGACCGCGGGCGTGACGAACGACACGCTCCGAGTGCACATGGGGAGCCTGCGGCGCAAGCTCGAGGACGATCCGAACCTTCCGCGCTTCATCCGCACGGAGCCGTGGGTCGGCTACCGCTTCGCGCCGGAGGAGTGAGGCGCGCCCCCGGCAGACGCGGCCGATTCTCCCCGATCAGTTCTTCCCGTAGCGCTCTTTGTAGAACTCGTCGATCTTCTTCCGGTCCTCGGGAGAGAGCCCCTTGCGCCAGGCATGGAGCCGGTCGTTCTCGACTCCCTGGATGACCGCCAGGACCTTCGCGTCCCCCTTCGCGGCCTCCTTCGCCAGCGGAAGGAACTTCGTGTAGAAGTTCTCCGCGGCCTCGAAGAAGCCGTGCCACTGGACGAAATCGGGCCCCTGCATCGACGCGCCCATGCGCGCGCGGCGCCCCTCGTGGTGCCAGAGCCTGTAGAACGACCACTCGATCTCCTCGTCGAACGGAGTCGGCGTGAGCTTGCTCGCCTCCCGCAGCGAGTTCATGATGTTCTGCGCCGGCTGAGCGAACTTCGTGTTCCAGAGGTCGATCGTGTCGTCGAACGACTTGTAGAAGGAGTCCACGAACGCGGGGGAGTGGCAGCGGCCGCAGACGTCCTTCATCGCGGTCCGCTTCGCCTCCCAGTTCTCGAGCTTCTTCGAGATCACGGGACGCAGCGTCCAGGAGATGCGCGCTCCGACGTCGTGCGTGATCGGCTGGCCGGGCGTGGCGGACATGTGGCAGGTCGAGCAGGTCGGGGCCGCGTTGTAGTTCAATCCGACGACCCACTTGTCCGAGTCCAGGCGCATCTCGGATTTCATCGTTCGGTAGGCGATCCCGTGCTTGCTCTCCTCGTAGATCTCCGCCTGCGGATGATCGGGCCCCAGGTGGCACTTGCCGCACACCTCGGGCTGCCGGGCCATCGCCTTGGAGAACGCGTGGCGGCTGTGGCAGGCCGTGCAGGAGCCGCGCGAGCCGTCGAGGTTGACGCGGCCGATGCCGGTGTTGGGCCAGGTGGCCGCGTCGAGCATCGGGGCGCCGACGGCGTTCGTGCGGACAGAGCCGTCGGCGTTCTTCAGCAACGCCACGGTCGAGCCGTGGCACTGCCAGCAGCCGTTGACCGCCGCGAGGCGTCCCTCGACGACCTCGCCAAGGACATTGTCGAGGGATCCGATGAACTTCGCCGCATCGGCGTGGTGGCTGCGCTGGTTCTCAGCGACGATTTCGCCGTGGCAGCCGGCGCACGCGTTGGGCGTGATCACGGTCGTGATCAGCGCCCCCTCGTGCCGGAACGCGCCGGGATCGGACGCCGTCGCACTGTGACACTCCCAGCAGCCGACCGCTTCGAGGGCGTGCTTGCTCCCGCGCCACTGCGCCACGATGCCGGGCGTCTTCTCCGTGTGGCAGCCGACGCACTTGCGGCTCTCGTCGGAGAGGGCGGGCTCGGCCTTGTGGGCCGGTTCCTTCTTCGCCGACGGGGCCTGGCCGCTCGCTGCGGCCGCCGTCAGGAGAAGCGTCGCGATCGCAGTGGCGCAGATCTGGGTGAGCTGTCTGGTTGCCGGCAACGCCATGTTTCCTCCCCACGGATCGACTCGTGATCCGATCCTCGAGGGAGCTTACGAAGGGGCGTCCTCGCGGGCCAGATCCAAACGACCTACGGCAGCCGGAGCAAGCCATCTTCCGCGAATCTTTCGCTCCTGTTACGGACTTCTTTCGGGGGCGCGGGCAATCGTGATGCCATGTTGAAGACAGTTCGCCAGCCCCGCCCTCTCGGATGGATCCTCTCGGGAGCCGCGGCCCTCCTTGGGTCCCTCCTCTTCGGCGCCCGCGTCAGAGCGTACTGGGAGGCGGGTTGCGTCATCGCGGGATTTGCGCTGTTCGTGCTCTGCGTCGGGCGCGCGCTCGCGCTTTGGCGGGTGGACGACCTGGTCTTCGACCGGCGGGAGAAATTCGAGCCGCAGGACGGAAGGCGGCCCCGCCTGGCGGTAGCCGCGGCTCTCCTGACGCTCGTTGCCGGGGGCGCGTTTGCGCAGCAGACGATCTTCAACGTCCCGTCCGCCGACGTCCTCGAGAAGGGGAGGGTCTACGTCGAGGAGGACACTCTCTGGCGGCCGCGGGATCCCCACTTCGCGGTCTTCACCGTTCGCGGCGTCTATGGGTTTGCCGAGCGAATGGAAGGGGGCGTCAACGTCGGCGGTTTCGTTACGCCGGGGCGATCGACGCCGACCGCGACGGCCGCGATCAAGTGGCAGCCGATCAAGGCGGGCAATTTCGCCGTGACCGCCGGCGCCCACGGGCTCTTCTTCCTGCGCGGCTCCGAGGACGGGATTCCCGCCGGCCATTTCTACGCGCACGCGTCCTATGCGTTCCCGACCGACACGCGCGTGACGGCCGGCGGCTGGGTCGCGACGGCGGGCTATGCCGCGCCGGGAGACACTCGCGGCGGAGTGTTCGCTCTCGAGCAGAAGGTGAACGATCACCTGAACCTGGACGCAGACTGGTTCACGGGCAGAAACGGGATCGGCTACTTCACGCCCGGCCTCGTGTCGTCCTGGGGTCCCTGGACGGTCTACGCCGGCTACTCGCTCAAGAACGGCGACTCGAAGGGAAACGCGGGGCTCGTCGAGCTCGGGTTCATTTTCTGAAGGAGAACGCAAGTGATGGATGCCCTTTTCCTCGTCCTGTCTCTCGCGCTCTTCTACGGCGCGATCCGCTACACGAAGTGGCCGCGACCGGGTCTGAAAGGGGAGAGCGATGGGATGGGAAGACGTTCTGGGTCTCGTCGTGACGCTCGGGCTCCTCTAGTACCTGCTGCGCGCCATGCTGAAGGCGGAAGAGGTCTGAGCGTCATGACGGGCATCGGCATCTTCAAGCTCCTCCTGTCTACCTGGGCGTGATCGTCGCGCTGACGCCGATCCTCGGCGGCTACATGAAGCGCGTCTTCGCGGGCGAGAAGACGTTCCTCGACCCGGTCTTGCGGCCGGTCGAGAGCGGCGATCTACCGGCTCTGCGGCGTGGACGCCGGCAAGGACCAGGGCTGGATCGAGTGGACCATCGTGATGCTCGTCGTCAACGCGGCCTCGCTCATCATCCTTTACGCTGTTCCAGCGCCTCCAGCAGGTGCTGCCGTTGAACCCGAACGGCCTTCGGCCGCCGTCTCGCCGGACTCGTCCTGGAACACGGCGGTCTCCTTCACGACGAACACGAACTGGCAGGGCTACTCGGGCGAATCGACGATGTCCCACTTCACCCAGATGGTCGGCCTCGCCCTGCAGAACTTCCTCTCGGCGGCGACCGGAATCGCGATCGCCGTCGCCGTGATCCGCGGCGTCGCGCGCGAGAAGGCGAGCGGGATCGGGAACTTCTGGTTCGACTGCACGCGCGCGATCCTCTGGGTCCTCCTTCCGATCTCCTTCGTCGGGGCGCTGTTCCTCGTCTCGCGCGGCGTCGTCCAGAACTTCCGCGGCGACGTGACGGTCAAGACCGTCGAGGGCGCCGAGCAGAAGATCCCGCAGGGACCGGTCGCCTCGCAGGAGGCGATCAAGGAGCTCGGGACCAACGGCGGGGGATTCTTCAACGCCAACTCGGCGCACCCCTACGAGAACCCGACGCCGGGCACGAACTTCTTCGAGATCGTCCTGATCTTCTCGATCGGCGCGGGCCTGACGAACACGCTCGGGCCGGATGACCGGCTCGGTCCGGCACGGCTGGGCCGTCTTCGCCGCGATGGCGCTGATGTTCCTCGCCGGCGCGATCGCGGCAACCGTCGCCGAGCAGCGAGGCAACCCGATCCACCAGAGGCCGGAGTCGCCGCCGAGCCGACCGCCGGCGGGACCGGCGGCAACATGGAAGGCAAGGAAGTCCGCTTCGGAATCGGCGACTCCGCGCTCTTCGCGACGATCACGACCGACGCCTCGTGCGGCGCGGTCAACTCGTGCACGACTCCTACACGCCGATCGGCGGCCTCGTGCCGCTCGCCAACATCGCGACGGGAGAGGTGATCTTCGGCGGGGTCGGGGCGGGCCTCTACGGGATGTTCGTCTTCATCGTCCTGACGGTCTTCATCGCCGGCCTGATGGTCGGCCGGACGCCCGAGTACCTCGGCAAGAAGATCGAGTCGCACGAGGTCAAGCTCGCGATGCTGTCGGTCCTCGATCCTGACGCTCTGCATCCTCGGGTTCTCGGCGGCGGCCTCGGTCCTGCCGGCGGGCCTCTCGTCGCTCAACAACAAGGGGCCGCACGGATTCTCCGAGATCCTCTACGCGTTCGACGTCCGGCGCCGGGAACAACGGCTCGGCGTTCGCGGGGTTGAACGCGAACACGCTCTTCTACAACGTGACGCTCGGCTTCGACATGTTCTTCGGGCGCTTCTTCATGCTGATCCCGATCCTGGGGATCGCCGGGTCGCTCGCGGCGAAGAAGAAGGTGCCGGCTTCCGCGGGGACGTTCCCGGTGACCGGCGCCGCTCTTCACGATCCTGCTCGTCGGCGTCATCGTGATCGTCGGCGCGCTGACGTTCTTTCCCGCCTTCTCGCTCGGACCGATCGTCGAGCACCTCGCTGATGAAGGCCGGGACGCTCTTTCTGAGGAGGAGGCCCTGGCTCAAGCCGAAACGCAGCAGGCTCTTCGACCGGGCGATCGTCCGCGCGGCGATCGGGGACTCCTTCCGCAAGCTCGATCCCGCGCCTCCAGGCGAAGAACCCGGTCATGTTCGTGGTGCTCGTCGGAGCGGTCCTCGTCACCCTGCTCCTCGTCCGGGACATCGCGGCCGCGAGGAGACGTCCTGTTCGACCTCCAGATCGCGCTCTGGCTCTGGTTCACGCTCCTCTTCGCCAACTTCGCCGAGGCGATGGCGGAGGGGCGCGGCAAGGCGCAGGCCGAGACGCTCCGGCGCGGGCGCACCGAGACGATCGCGCGGCGCCTGACGCGGAAGGGACGAGGAGCCGGTCCCGGCGACCGGACCTGCGCAAGGGCGACCGCGTCGTCGTCGAGGCCGGCCAGGTCATCCCCGGCGACGGGACGGTCGTCGAGGGCATCGCGTCGGTGGACGAGTCGGCGATCACCGGCGAGTCGGCGCCGGTCATCCGGGAGTCGGGCGGCGACCGGTCCGCGGTGACCGGCGGCACGCGCGTCCTCTCCGACCGGATCGTCGTCGAGATCACGTCGAACCCCGGCGAGACGTTCCTCGACCGCATGATCGCGCTCGTCGAAGGCGCCTCGCGGCAGAAGACGCCCAACGAGATCGCGCTGTCGATCCTGCTGGCGGGCCTGACGATCGTCTTCCTGATCGCGACGGTCACGCTGCGCCCGTTCGCGATCTACGCGAAGGGGAGCGCCTCCGACGCCGGTCCTGATCGCGCTGCTCGTCTGCCTCATTCCGACGACGATCGGCGGCCTGCTCTCGGCGATCGGCATCGCCGGGATGGACCGGGTCCTTCAGCACAACGTGCTCGCGATGTCCGGGCGCGCGGTCGAAGCCGCCGGCGACGTCAACGTCCTGCTCCTCGACAAGACCGGGACGATCACGCTCGGCAACCGCCAGGCGACCGACTTCTTCCCCGCGCCCAGCGTGCTCCCGCGGCGATCTGGCCGAAGGCGCCCAGCTCTCCTCGCTCGCCGACGAGACGCCGGAAGGGCGATCGATCGTCGTGCTCGCCAAGGAGAAGTTCGGCCTGCGCGGCCCGGCGCGTCGAGGGGATGAGCTTCATTGCCGTTCTCCGCCACGACCCGGATGTCCGGCGTGGACTTCAACGGACGCCGGATCCGCAAGGGCGCGGGCGACTCGGTCACGGACTGGGTCCGCGCCGCAGGGCGGGGAGATCGATCCCGCCGTGTCGGATCTCCTGAACCGCATCTCGGCGGAAGGCGCGACGCCGCTCCTCGTCGCCGACGGCACCCGAGCGTCCTCGGCGTCGTCGCCCTGCGCGACATCGTGAAGGCCGGGATGCGCGACCGCTTCGACCGGCTCCGGGCCATGGGGATCCGCACGATCATGATCACCGGCGACAACCCGCTGACCGCCTCGGCGATCGCGCGCGAGGCGGGCGTGGACGACTTCCTCGCGCAGGCGACGCCGGAGCAGAAGCTCGCCCTGATCCGCAAGGAGCAGGAGGGCGGCAATCTCGTCGCCATGACCGGCGACGGCACCAACGACGCGCCCGCGCTGGCCCAGGCCGACGTCGGCGTCGCGATGAACACCGGAACGCAGGCCGCCCGCGAGGCCGGCAACATGGTGGATCTCGACTCGAACCCGACGAAGCTGATCGAGGTCGTCGAGATCGGCAAGCAGCTCCTGATGACGCGCGGGGCGCTGACGACGTTCTCGATCGCCAACGACGTGGCGAAGTACTTCGCGATCCTGCCGGCCATGTTCGCGGCGACCTATCCCGGCTTGAACGCGCTGAACGTCATGCACCTCGGCAAACCCGAAGTCCGCGATTCTCTCCGCCGTGATCTTCAACGCGCTGATCATCATCGCGCTCGTCCCTCTCGCGCTGAGCGGGCGTTCGCTACCGCCCGCTCGGCGCCGCGCGGATCCTCGCCCGCAACCTCTGGATCTACGGCGTGGGAGGGATCCTCGTTCCGTTTCGTCGGGATCAAGCTGATCGACTGGATCGTCGTCGCCCTGCACCTGGCCTGAGGCAACCATGAAACTCATCCTCCGCTCGACGCCTATATCGTCCTCGTGCTGACGGTCCTTCTGGGCGGCGTCTATCCCGCCGCCGTGACGCGTCCTGGCGAGACTCTTCTGGCGCAGACAGGCCGACGGGTCCTTCGTCCAGAGCGGAGGCCGCGTCGTCGGCTCGGAGCTGATCGGCCAGAACTTCCGCGGCCCGAAGTACCTCCATCCGCGCCCTTCCGCGGCGGGCAAAGACGGCTACGACGCGACCGGCTCCGCCGGGACCAACAAGGGCCCGACGGATGCGGACCTCGCAAAGTCGGTCCGTCGGCAGTCAAGGAGGCGCGCAAGGACCGCCCCGGCGATCCCCGCCCCGTCCCCGCGGACCTCGTGACGTCATCCGCTTCCGGCCTCGATCCGCACCTCTCGCCCGACGCCGCGCAGTGGCAGGCGGCCCGGATCGCCCGGGCGCGGGGCATGACAGAGGAGACAGGTCCTCGCGGTCATCCGCCGGCACATCGAGCCGCGGACGTTCGGCGTCCTGGGGGAGCCGCGCGTCAACGTGCTGCTGACGAACCTGGACCTCGACGGGACCCCGTTTCGTCCGTAGGATCATCGCGTGCAGCAGGAGGACATCGCCGGACTTCGCCCGATGTCTTCCTGCGGCTGATCGAGAAATCGCGCCGCGGCAAGCTCAAGATCTACATCGGCCACGCCGCCGGCGTCGGCAAGACCTACCAGATGCTGGAGGACGCGCTCGCGCTGAAGGGCGCAGGGGGCCGACATCGTCGCGGGAGTCATCGAGACGCACGGGCGGGCGGAGACGGCCGCCAAGACGGAAGGGCTCGAGGTCGTTCCCGCGCCGCTGGGTCACGTACAAGGATCGGGAGCTCGAGGAGATGGATCTCCCGGCGATCCTCCGGCGGAGGCCCGAGATCGTCCTTGTAGACGAGCTCGCCCATACCAACGTCCCGGGGCTCGAGAACGAGAAACGCTACCAGGACGTCGAGGACATTCTCGAGTGCCGGGATCTCCGTCATGACGACCGTGAATATCCAGCACTTCGAGTCGGTCCAGGAGATCGTCTCGCGCGTCACGGGCGTCGACGTGCGCGAGCGCGTGCCCGACCGGCTGCTTCGGCAGGCCGACGCCATCGTCAACGTCGACCTCCCCTCCGACGAGCTGCGCGAGCGCGGCTCAAGGCCGGCAAGATCTATCCCGGCGGACCGCATTTCCGCGGCGCTCGAGAACTTCTTCAAGGAGGAGAACCTCGCGTCACTGCGGGAGCTGGCGATGCGTCAGATCGCCGACCGCCTCGAGGCGGAACGCCGCGGCCCGGACAGTCCGTCGAGGCTGAGACGGTGGGGGCCAAGGTCATGGTCGCGATGTCGTCCAATCCGGAGACGACCCGGCTGCTGCTGCGGCGCGCCTCCGCGATCGCCGGAAGGCTCAACACGAACTGGTTCGCCGTCTACGTGCGCACGACGAAAGAAAGCCCGCGAGCGGATCTCCGCCCGCGACCACAGGCTCCTCTCGGAGAACGTGACCCTCGCGATGGAGCTCGGCGCCAAGGTCGTCTGGCTAACGAGCGAGGACGTCGCCGGCGAGCTCCTCCGGTTCGCCCGCGAGCAGGGCATCACCCTGGCCATCTTTGGAAAGAGCCGCCGCAGTGTCGTGGCCCGGATGATGAAGGGAAGCCCCATCGACGCCTTTGCGGCGGCAGGCACGGGAATTGACGTCTACGAGGTCGAAACTACGGCGGATTGAGGCTCTGAACCGACGTCTTTCGAAATCCTTTCGGTCTTCTTCCGGACTTCTTCGCCCCTGGAGCGGCAGCCTTGGGCATGAGCCGCGTGGAGCCCGGAGGGCCGGCCGCCAGGAGGGGCAAGAGCCTTCGGAGGGCGGGTGCGGGACTCGCCTTGTTCCTCGCCGGGATGCTTCTCGGGAGTCTCAGCCGCCCCGGCCTTGCGAGCGTCCTTCCCGTCACGGCCGGTTTCCTGGCCCTCGTCGTCTGTGTCCGCCGGGCCTTGCTGCTGTGGAATCTCGATGCGTTTGTCTTCGAGGATTCCCCCAAGACTCCGATTGAGACCGGCCGCTCTCGCCCTCCCGCGAGACCCCCTCGATCTCAGGCCAGTCGGAGCGGAGCGCTTCGATTGCTCGAGACGGGGCTTCGTGCGGGGAAAGACTGAGCGTTGCCGCCGACGCTGAAAACGCTGATCGTTGGAAAGCCGAGGGACCCGATGGACCCCCGGATCTTCCACCACATCACGCTCGTCGCGTTCCTCGCATGGGTGGGACTCGGCGCCGACGGTCTTTCTTCCTCGGCCTACGGCCCGGAGGCCGCCTTCAAGGCCCTCGGGGAGCACGCTTACCTCGCCGTCGCGCTGGCCCTCATGACGGCCGCTACGGTCCTTCTGATCTCGCTTGCCTACAGCAAGATGATCGAGCTCTTCCCGGGAGGGGGCGGCGGCTACCTCGTCGCGACGAAGCTGCTTGGACCGCGCTTCGGCGTCGTCTCGGGATGCGCGCTGATCGTGGACTACGTCCTGACGATCGCGATCTCCGTGGCCTCAGGCGTGGATCAGATCTTCAGCATCCTGCCGGAGGCCTGGCACGGTTACGGCCTGCCAACCAAGGTCGCTGTCCTGGGTTTCTTGATCGTCCTGAACTTGCGCGGCGTGAAGGAGAGCGTCATGGTCCTCGTCCCGATCTTCCTCGCGTTCGTCGCCACGCACTTCTTGATGATCGTGGTCGCCATCGCCGGTCGCTTCACTCAACTTCCGCACGTCTTCGTCTCCGCCGCCGCCGAGGCCAAGTCGACGGCGAGCGTCCTCGGCTTCCTCCCCATGCTTTTCATCATCCTTCGTGCGTACTCGCTCGGCGGGGGCACTTACACCGGTATCGAAGCGGTGTCCAACGGGGTTCCAATCCTGCGGGAGCCGAAGGTGGCCAACGCAAAGAAGACGATGCTGTACATGGCGATCTCGCTCGCTTTTACCGCGTCCGGCATCATTCTGGGGTATCTCATCACGGGTGCCCGGCCGCACCCGACCAAGGTCATGAACGCCATTCTGGCGGAGAAAGCCTTCGGAAGCTGGTCGATCGGCGGCTTCGCCGTCGGTCACACGCTCGTCATCCTCACCCTGATGTCGGCGGGTTGCCTGCTTTTCGTCGCCGCCCAGGCCGGATTCCTGGACGGCCCGAGAATCCTCGCCAACATGGCGACGGACTCGTGGGCGCCCCGCCGCTTCGCGCAGCTCTCCGAACGGCTCGTCACGAACAACGGGATCTGGCTGATGGGAATAGCGGCGTTCGTGACGGTCGCGTACACACGGGGGTTGGTCGATCGCCTGGTCGTCATGTATGCCATCAACGTCTTCCTGACCTTCAGCTTGACGATGCTCGGGATGTCGCGGCACTGGATCCAGGTCCGCCGGAGGGACCGCCTGTGGAAAAGGCATCTGTTGCTTCACGGTACCGGTCTCGTGCTCTGTGTCTCGATCCTCGGCATCACGATCTACGAGAAGTTCGAGGAGGGCGCCTGGCTGACTGTCGCGGTGACGTCCTCGGCCGTCGGCCTGGCATTCCTCGTGAAACGCCACTACCAGCGCATCCGCGAGCAGTTGAGCCGACTGGACGATGTCCTTCTGAACATCCCGGTCCGGCAGCATCCGGAGCCACCGACCGCCATGCCGCGAGACGAGCCGGTCGCCGTCATGCTCGTCAACGGCTTCTCGGGCCTCGGGGTTCATACCCTGCTGTCCTTGCAGAACCTCTTTCCACATCAGTACCGCAACTACCTCTTCGTGCAGGTCGGCGTCGTGGATTCGGCGCACTTCAAGGGAGCCGACGAGATCGAGGAGCTGCGGAAGAAGACCCGGGAGGATCTCGAGAAATACGTCGCGTTCGCGCGGAGGCTCGGTTTCCGCGCGGATTTCCGGATGGCCCTCGGGACCGAGGCGGTCGAGCAGGTCGTTTCGCTCTCCGAGGAGATACGGGCGGAGTTCCCGCGCTCAGTCTTCTACCTCGGGCAGCTTGTCTTCGAGAGCGATCGCTTCTATTACCGGCTTCTGCACAACGAGACGGCGTTCGCCATCCAGAGGCGTCTGCAGTTCGCGGGGCTACAGGCCATTGTCATGCCGATCCGGGTCCGCGAGTCCCGGTCCAGGCTGCGGAGGGTTTCGTGAGGCTCGTCCCGGGGAGGTCGGGGGCCCGTTATTCGAGGCGCCAGAGACCGACGGCTCTGGCCTTCCCGACCCGCGTCCATCGGCCGGGAATCCGGGGGATTCTCCCGGGATTCCTCGTCACCCGGCGCGTTTCAGTTTCTGGCGCGGCTCGAGGACGCGGATTGGCAGCACGATCGCCTGCAGGCCCGCGAACTGCAGCCGGCGCTGGATGGCGAACGCCGTCTCGTTGTGCAGGAGGCGGTAGTAGAAGCGGTCGTTTTCGAAGACGAGCTGCCCGAGATAGAAGATCGAGCGCGGGAATTCCTTGCGGACGTCGTCGCAGAGTGCGACGACCTGTTCGACGGCCTCGGTCCCGATGGAGTAGCGGTACTCGGCGCGGAAGCCGAGGCGGTGGGCGAAGTCCACATACTTCTGCAGATCCGAGATCGTCTGCGTCTTCAAGGCCTCGATCTCATCGGCGCCCTTGAAGTGGGAGGAGTCGATGACACCGACCGACACGAAGAGGTAATTCTTGTACTGCCGGGGAAAGAGGTTCTGGACGGCGAGGACCGTGTGGACGCCCAGGCCGGAGAAACCGGAGACGAGCATCACGGCAACCGGCTCCTCCCGCGGGATCTTGCTCGGAGGCTGCTCGTGCTCGCGCAGCGGGATGTTCAGCAGCGTCTCGTCCAGGCGCCGGAGCTGCTCGCGCACCCTCTGGTAATGGCGGCGCACCAGGAAGGCGAAGACGACCAGGAAGGACGTCACGCTGACGGTCAGCCACGCGCCCTCTTCGAATTTTTCATAGATCGTGATGACGAGGATCGAGACGCAAACGAGCAGCCCCGTCCCGTGCAGGAGGAGATTGCGCTTCCAGTCCGGAGCCTGTCGGCGGACCTGGGTCCAGTGCCGCGACATCCCGAGCATCGTCAGGCTGAATGTCACGAAGACATTGATGGCGTACATGACGACGAGCTTGTCCACCGACCCTCGCGTGTAGGCGAGCGTCGCGAAGGCGGCAAAACCCATCAGCCAGACTCCGTTGCTCGTCACCAGCCGGTCCGAGAGCTGAGCGAAGCGGCGAGGGACCCAGGAGTCGGTCGCCATGTTGGCGAGGATCCGCGGGCCGCCCAGGAAGCCGGTCTGCGCCGCGACGAAGAGCAGGCACCCCGCCGCCACGAGAGTCAGGATGACGAGAGCACTGCCGAGGTGGAGCCCCCCGATCGTCCAGCTTCCGAAGGCCCTTTCCGCGAGGATCGCGTTCATGACCTTGGTTGGGTGGGGACGCGCTCCCGTCACGAGGTACCCGACGATGATCCCGGAGGCCGTGAAGGCGAGAGAGACGGCCATGTAGAGCATCGTACGCTTGGCGTTTGCCACCCGAGGCTCCCGGATGATCGGAACGGAGTTCGAGACGGCTTCGATCCCGGTAAACGTGCCGCCTCCCAGGGAGTAGGCGCGCAGGATGATGAAGACCATGGGGAGGAATCCGAGCGTGGAGGCCGTCGTGTTCGCCTCCCGGACGGCGCTCGAAACGACGACGGGGAGCTCGGAGAAGTGACTCACGATTGCGGCGACGATCATCACGAAGTGGCTCGCGACGAAGATGAGGAAGATCGGCACGAGGACCGTGACACTCTCCTTGATCCCCCGCAGGTTGAGCACGATCAGGACCGCGAGAACAACCGCCTTGGTCACGAAGCGGTAGCCATGCCAGCCCTCCGGGAGGACGCTGAAGATCTGATCCACGCCGGAGGCTACGGAGATGGAGATCGTCAGGATGTAGTCGACGATGAGGGCGCATCCGGAGACGACGCCGAAGCTCGGGCCGAGCAGCTTGGTCGCGACCAGGTAGCCGCCTCCTCCTCCCGGGAAGAGCTCGATCATCTTGCTGTAAGCGAGCGAGATGAGCATCACCGTTCCGGCCATCATCACGGCCAGGATGACGGCGAGATACGCATGCTCGCCGAGCGCCTTGAACGCGGCCTCGGGTCCGTACGCGGAAGAGGAGAGTCCGTCGGCGCCGAGCCCGACCCAGGCGAGGAACGCCACGAGCGTGACGTGATGGAAAATGCGCGGGTCCATCGGGTCCCGCGCTTTTCCGACGAGGAGGATTTTTAAGGTGTTGGGCAAGCTTCAGGCCGTCCTCTCAGACGGCCACCGGCATTATGTTGGCCCGTGTCCGATCCGTCAATTCGGCGGACCCTTGTGCTAGGCTCCCGCGGGTCTTGGTCTCACCGCGGGACGAGCAGGCGTCCCCGACAGAAAGCCCCCGGAATCGGACCCGAGCAGAGATCGGGCGGATCGCGTGGTGGAGCGAGCGGTTTGAAGGCGTTCAACATCCGGCGAGAAGCAATTGTGCTGCCCGCCTGGAATGAGGAGGAGACATGAGGAAGAAAATCCTGGCTTTATCGGTGGTAGCGGCTCTGTGCGCGATCGTGTCCCTGGCCGGCGACGAGAAGATGGGCGACAAGAAGCCGATGGGGAAGATGAACGAAGGCACCATCACCAAGATGGACATGGCCGGCAAGATGATGATGGTCAAGGACGCTGCGGGCAAGGAGACCTCGGTTTACTGGAACGACACGACGAAGGTCTCGGGCGACGAGATGAAGGAAGGCGCGATGGTTCACTGGGCGGGAATGGAGAAGGACGGCAAGATGTGGGCGACGAAGGTCCACGTCGGCGAAATGAAGATGAAGCACAAGATGTGACGTTCCCGTTTCGTGGAATCTCATCGGGGCGCGCGAGCGCCCCGATTTCTTTTCCGGGGAACCCGCTCAGGAGGTCCTGCCGGCGGCCCTCAGTTTCTGCCGCGCGGCGTCCATGGTCGCCAGCGCATCGGGGTTGCGCTGGAGGACGTTCTTCCCGTACCCCTTTCGGGTGATGAAGTCGAAATCCACCTGCTGGTAAGGGACCCCCGAGGGAAGAAGCTCCCGTCGGTAGTGCCAGACCTCGCGCCAGTTGTTGGAAGCGTCCCGGACGGTCGTGCCGGGGCCGCTCATGCTGTCGGCTACTGACGCCCTCTGGCCCGTAGTCGTTCTTTGGGATCCCGCCGTGAGGTTGGTCACCGCGATGTCGGCGTCATGACGGCCGACCGACGACGTCCCCTCCGATTCGGCCGAGTCTTCTCCGGGCCCGATCGGCCGGCGTCCCGCGTACGTCGGAGGTCCCAGTAGCAGAAACACCGTCCCGCGATCGGTCAGGCTGCCCCGGGTTTCGTCCTGCGTGAAGTTCTTGTCGGCGAACGCGACCCGCTTCTCGAAGTCCTGGCGAAACTCGTTTTCGGGCGTCTCCGGCTTCGGGTCGCGCGCCGCCCAGAACTTCGTGACGAACTCGGAACGGGAAACGGGGTCGGAGAGGCCCGCCCACCGCCTCTTCTCCTCGGCGGTCAGAAGGACCTTGACCGGTCCCTCCGTCCAGTTCTCCCGGGGCGGGTCCGCCATCACCGCGTCGCTCATCTTGAAGTCGCGAAAGGCCGCCGCGAGCGATGTCGCCCCGGGGGAGTCTCCCGCTCCGGCCACCTTCTTCCGCGCCTTTTCGAACGCGTCCACGGCCTTCTTGGAGTACATCCCGCGGTCGAGCGAGGCGTTGGGGCTCGCGGCCAGGTAGGTCTCGAATTGCGCCTGGGCGTCGGCCGGCCGGTCCGTGTTGGCGAAGCAGACGGCCCGGTAGAACGCCAGAGGCGGCTCGAGTTGCTTGCGCTGTGGCTCGAGGCCCGGCTGTTTGCTCGCGGCGTCGAGCGCGTCCAGCGTCTTCAACGCGTCCTGCCAGTGCGCAGTTTTGACCTGCTCCTTGGCCTTCTGAAAGAGCTCGCCCAGTCCCTGGGCAGTAAGCGGCAGAGAAATCGCCAGCGAGAGAACGAAGAAGCCCAGGATCTTTTTCATGGTCATGTGTCTCCGGCGCGGTATTTTACGCCCGGCTCTGCGCGCTACCTTTCGGCCCCGTCCCGAGGCTCGGCGATCGCCCGGCGTGGGACCTTCTCCGAGTAGACGACCACTCCCGCCTCGTTCTGAAATGTCAGGATCTGGCCATCGCCCTGTCCGGAGTCCGAAAGCCGCGCCCCGATCTGTCCCGCCCGAATCCGAAGCACGAGACGCGGCTCGAAATGCTCCGGCGGGTATGAGAACAGGACTTCGCCGCTCGGGTGCATGACGAGGACCCGGCTGACCCGCCCCCCCGCCTCCTCGACGCGGCACCAGAGAGTGTTCTCTTTCAAGCCCGGCCAGTCTAGCGGGGCTTTCTGGGACCCCCACGTCGGCCACGCCGGTGCGAGGCCGGGCCTTTTAGGCCTTGGACTTTGGACCCTCAATATCGGGCGCTTCTTCTCTTCCCAGAATGCGCACCCGGACGGGTTGCCTGGCGAACGGGCGCAAACCCTCGATTTCGATTTCGCGGGCCTCGCGGGCGGGTGGGAGAGTCTTTTCAAAGGTCGAGGCTGTCTTTTCCGCTCGCGCGACAAGTCGTGACCACCGGCGCCTGGCTTCTGGCGCAATGCCTTTCTCCTGCGCCAGATCGGCCACCGTCTGGTGGACGATCCGATTGACGAGATTCCGGCGGTAATCCGCCAGCGAGCCCGTGACCCTTCCCGGGCCTCCCGAGAGTTCCATGACATGACCTCCTGGCGACGGCCGCCTTGTGTCGTGACCCCGGATTCCGTCCTTCCCTCGTTCCAATTGTTAGTGCTGCTCACGACGCGATCAATTGGACCTTGGTCCATTGCACTTTGGTCCATGGTCATGAAGCCGGAATCCCTCCTCACTCCGGAGTACGTCGAGGATTGTTGCTCCCGGAAGTCCCCGACTGCGAAGAAGCGGCCCTCGGGCAGCACCCACTTCTTCTTCGACGTGTACGGGTACTTCCAATGACAAGCGAGGATCGGTGAGATGGACGGTCCCCGGTTTCGCCCGGGTCTTCCCATCCGGATTCACGCGGGCTGCGCGTCGGACGAAGAGACCGGGAGAGTCTTCCAAGTCCCCGAAGGAGAGCCGGTGGCCCCAACGGTTCCGAGTTGGAACCAGATCGAGGAGTATCTCAGCGACATCCAGGGTCTGCGCGGTGCGGCATGAGCGGCAAACCCACACGGATCTGCTGGCCGGCACAGGCGTGAGTTCCCCGCCGACGCGCCTATCGCCGGATTCGGAGATTCTCGTAGGCGAGCGACGGATTTCCCTGGCTCACGGTGACGAGCCCCTCGACCTCCGGCCGCGCGAACCAGTAGACCTGGTCGTGGAAGAGCGGGAGGAGCAAAGCCTCCCGGACGATTCTCTCTTCGACCTGCCGGTAGATGGAGTGTCGAACGCGCGGGTCGGTCTCCGCGCGCCCGAGGTCGGCCAGCTGATCCAGATCCGGACTGCCCGCGTAGCGGCCCAGGAAGCCCGCCTCCGAGTGCAGAAGGCCATGGACGAACGTGTCCGCGTCGGGATAGTCCGCGTTCCAGCGTCCCACGTTCAGGTCGGTCTCTCCCTTTCGGGTGAGCTCGAGGTACTCGGCCATCGTCTTGTTCATCGGCCGGATCAGGAAGCCGATCTCGCGGAACGCCTCCGTGAGCTCCCGGGCGAAAGCCGAGAACTCGCCGTAGAAGATGGGGTGGACTGCGGCCGAGAGCTCGACCGTCTCTCGTGAGACCGTCGCCTGCGCCGAGCTGTCCGGACCGGCGACACTCGACGCTTCGGCTCCGGAGCCTGAACCGGAGGCCGAATAGCCGAGAAGGCCCGGCGGGATGACGCCTTGCGCGGGGATGGCCAGCCTTCCCAAAGTCTTGCGGACGAATCCGGCGACGTCGACCGCGCTCAGCAGGCTTCGGCGCAGCTCCACGTCGGTCAGGACTCCCCGGTGCCTGTTGAAGGCGACGAAGTAGGTCGTCAGGCGAGGGCTCTCCCGGTAACCGGACGCAAACCGCGGATCGTGCCGGAAGGCTTCCGCGTCTGCCGGGAGCAGATCCGACGCGAGCGAGAGTCGGCCCGCCAGAAACTCGTCGCGGATCTCCTCCGGCCGGACCCCGAACCGGAACACGATCCCTTCGCTTCGGGGGCAGCCCTCTCGCCAGTAGTGGGGGTTGCGCTCGAGCTCGAGCCGCCGGCCGGGCTCGAAGCTGACAAGCCGAAATGGGCCCGTGCCGACGGCGCCTTCGCGCACGCTCGGCCCGATGACTCCGGTCCCCTCGGGGACGATCGCCGTTGGCGTGTAGGAGAGCAGTGCGGGAAAGAAGGAGACGGGCTTTTCCAGGTCGACGAAGAACTCCGTTCGAGAGACGATGTGAAACCCCTCCAGGTCGGTCGCGGAGGCCTCGAGGATCTTCGAGGCTCCACGGACGGGAGACAGCAGGCCCCGCGCGGCGCTGTGCGGGTTCGCCAGCAGCCGTTCGAAGGAGTGACGAACGTCGCGGGCGGTGAGCCGTCGCCCGTCGTGGAATCGAACGCCCGGGCGAAGGCGGAACCGGAACCGCATGCCCTCCTTCTCCATGATCACTTCAGAGGCGAGCCAGGGAATGATCCGGGTGCCCTCGACCGCCCAGGTCAGCGTCTCGAAGACGCGTCGAGATCACTTCGGAATCCTCGGCGGTGACGCTCAACGCCGTATCGAAGCTTCGGACGACGCCTGCGATCGGAACGTTCAGGATCCCGCCGCCGGCCGGCCGCTCGGAGGCTGCACGCGCCGCAGGCGCCTGCTCCTTTCCGACCTCGGCGTAGTTGACGTAGGGAGCGATGCTCCGAAGTTGAAGACCCCGGACGTTGGCGCTGGCGATGCGGTAATCCACGTCGTGGAAGAGGGGAACGAGGATCGCCGAGTCGAGCAGCACGTGCTCGAACTTCCGATAGAGGCCTTCCCGGGCGGCCGGACCGGCCTCGGAGCGTGCCTCCTCCAGAATCCGGTCGGCCTCCGGCGAGGAGAAGTAGGTGCGCAGGGAACCGCTGCTGGAGTGAAAGAGGGTGAAGGTGAAGTTGTCGGGGTCGTCGTAGTCGGCGATCCAGCGTCCGAGCAGAAGGTCGATGTCCCGCTCGGCGTGCCAGGACTCGAGGAACTCCGGCATCGTCTTCGTGACGACTTCGACTTCCACGCCGAGCTCCGCCCAGATTCGAAAGAGCGCCTGTGTCAGGGCGGAGTACTGGTTCTGGAGGATCGGATGCACGGAGGCCTTGAGCCGCACGGGCAACGGCAGCCCGCAGGAGCGGACCATCTCGACCGCCTTCTCTCGCGGCAGGTGCGCCTGGCGCCTGCCGGGGTCGTGTCCGAGGATTCCAGGCGGGATCACGCCGGTTGCGGGAAGGGCGAAGCGCCCCAGCGCGCCCCAGACCAGGTCCTGCGTCCGCACGGCGCTCGCGAGCGCCTGCCGGAGAGAGACGTTTGATCCGGCGGGAGTGCCCGTGTGGAACGTGGCGAAATAGGAGTTCTTCTTGGGAGTCTCGACCAGACCCGCGCGGAAACGGGGCTCGCGGAGGATGGCTTCGAGGTCCTGGGGGAGAAGGTCTCGCGCCAGATCCAGCTCGCCGGACCGAAGGCCTTGCGCGATCCTCTCCGCCGAGAGAGAGAGCCGAAACTCGATCCGGTCGAGGCGCGGCGGCTCTTTCCAGAAGCGGGGGTTACGCTCGAGGACGATGCGCTCCGGGTCCTGGGAGAGTTTCCGGAACGGCCCGGTGCCGAGCATGGCCGCGGTCCCGCCTTCCCCGGTGCCCGCGGCGGCGATGCCCGTCCGGGGATCGGAGAGGAGGGACGGGAAGATCGGGAGCGGATCTTTGAGCCGGATCTCGATCTCTCCGCTCCCGGACGACGCCGTAATTCCGGAGACCCCGTCGGCCTTTCCCTCCAGGTACTCCGGGACCCCGGAGATCGCGACGAAGGCCGCGGGCATCTGATTGCGCGAGAGCCGGATCGATCGTTCGAGGGACGCCTTGACGGCGGAAGCGGACAGGGGCGCGCCGTCCGAAAAGACGACGCCGGAGCGCAGGTGCAGCCGCACTGTCTGCGCGCCCTCCTCGAGGACCCAGCGCTCGCACAAGCCCGGCGTGAGGTTGCCCTGCGCGTCGGTGGTCACGAGCGTCTCGAACACGTTCGCGAGGGCCTCCTGCTCTTCGTTCGTCTCGTAGGACCCCGGCTCGGTCGCGGCGATGGGATTCGCCACGGCCACCACCAGCGTGCCTCCCCGAGGAGTGTCGATCTCGGAAGCTTTCTCTTTCGGTGCGAGCCTCTCGATCTCTTCCTGGTACGCCGCCGCCCTGGCGTACTCGCCGCGCAGATTGGCGAGCGTCGCGACGAGCGGTAGCAGTTTCGCGAGGTATTCGGAGTCGCCCCCAGCCCGCGCCGCATCGATCCCGCGATCGGCCCACTGTCGCGCCTCTTCGATCCGGCGGGACTGCCACGCTGTTTCCGCGGCGAAGAGAATCGCCTGAAGGGCCCGCCGCGGTTGCGTCTGCGCCTCGAGCACGCGAACCGCGGTTTCGGCCTCGCGCAGCGCGGCGTCCACGTTGCCGGCCAGGCGATGGCCCTGCGCCAGGAGAAGACGGGCCTCTCCCTCGAGGGCCCGCTCGCCGGTCCACTCCTCGTCCTCGAGGAAATCGAGGGCGATCTTCGCGACGCGGACCGTCTCCTCCGGGGAAAACGAGTCGAGCGACTTCTGCGCGAGCTTCAGCGCGTACTCGACCGTCTTCTCCGGCAGGTCGGCCTGCGAGAAGTGGTGGACGAGTTCGGGATAGATGCGCTCGAGCCGGCCCGCGTACCTCTGCTCGATCAATCCGGCGTACTTGCGGTGGAGGGAGCGGCGCTTGCGGCGGGCGAGTGCTCCGTACAGGGCGTCCCGAACGATCCCGCTCGAGAACGCCAGACGGTCGCCGCGGGACTCGCGCTCCTCCTCGAGAAGCCCTTCGCGCATGAGCCGATCGATGGCGTCGTCGAGGTCCTTCGCCCCTTCGGCCAGGATCTCGAGGTCCCGGGCATCGAAGGTCTTGCCCAGAACGGAGGCGATCGACAGGAGATCGCGCAGCTCCTCGGGAAGCCGCTCGATCCGCTTCTCGACGGCCTGCTGGATGGTGGCCGGCAGCGCATCCGCCGAGATCTCTCCTCCCCGCGAAAAGCTCCAGGCGCCGGTGTCGTCCCTGGCGATCTCGCCGGACTCCACGAGCGACCGGATCAGCTCCTTGGTGAAGAAGGGATTGCCTTCCGTCGCGTCCTTGAGCCTGCGGGCGAGGTCGTCCGAGACCTTCGGCGCTCCGACGAGGGACTCGACGAAAGTGCGGTGCTCCGAGGCGGAAAGCGGTCCGAGCGTCATCGAGGCAAAGCGCGGGTCGTCCGTGAAGGAATCGAGCATCCGCGTCAGGGGATGTCGCCTGTCGGTCTCCGACTGGCGGTAACTGCCGACGATCAGCGTCGGAGTAGGCCGCAGCCGGCGGACGATGTACTGGAGCGCCTCGATCGAGATCTCGGCCCCGTGGAGATTCTCGAGGATCAGGAGGAGGGGCTTGCCGCCGGCGATGCGGGTCAGCGTCCGCGCCAGGAGCTCGAAAATCTGGATCCTGTCCTCGGCCTTCTTCTCCTCTCCGGCGGCCGCCGCGCGGGTCTCGCCGCTGACGGCCGAGCGCAGCTCGCCGATCTCCGACAGCTGGGGGAAGAGGGCGATCAACTCCGCCGCGAGATCGGAGAAGTCGGGGCGCTCGGCGGAGGAGCTCCCCGGGTCGCGGGAGAGGAAGTAGTCCTCGATGAGCTCGCAGAAACCCTGATAGGAGAAGGAGCGATCCTGTTCGATGAAGCGGCCGTAGAGGGTGCGGACCTTGCGCGCGCGGGCGAGGTTTCTGAGCTCTTCGAGGAGGCGCGTCTTGCCGACGCCCGGCTCGCCGGCCACGACCGCGAACTGGGAGTCGCCGGAGATCGCCGCGTTCAACCTCCGCTGCAGCTCGGCAAACTCCTTCTCCCGCCCGATGAACACGGAAGCCGCGGGGCGAGAGATCGTCCGGCTGGCGCTCAGAACGAGCGACATTTGAAACTCGTCGGCCGCCAGGGTCGACTTGTGTCGGCGCAGTGCGTCCGCGATCTGTCCGGCTCGCTGGGGACGCTTGCCCGGGTCCTTCTCGAGGCAGCGCAGGACGATGTCCTGCAACTCCTCCCGAATCTCCGCGCCCAGGGCGCGGGGAGGCTGCGGGTTCTCGTGGACGATTCGATAGAGGATCGACTGAACGTCCCCGGTAAAGGGCGGCTCGCCGACGAGGCACTCGTAGAGGACGACCCCGAGAGAGTAGATGTCCGAGCGGCCGTCGAACGCGCGCGAGGCCACCTGCTCGGGGGAGAGATAGGCGACGGTGCCGACCAGAGTGCCGGTCTTGGTGAGCCGGGACTCCGAGGCCGAGTGCGCGAGACCGAAGTCCATCACCCGGACGCGGACCGTTGACCCCTCTTCGCGCGCGATCATGATGTTGGCCGGCTTGATGTCCCGGTGCACGACGCCGCGCGAGTGGCTGTAGTCGAGCGCGTCGGCGACCTGGATCCCGATCTCGACGACGTCGCCAAGGCACAGCGTCTGGTCCCGGAGCAGGCGCGACAGGTTCGTTCCGCCGACGACCGGCATCACAAAGAAGAGCGAGCCCTCGTGCTGCCCGAGGTCGTGGATCGGGACGATGGCGGGGTGGTCCATCTGCCCGACGACCTGTGCCTCCCTCTGGAAGCGCTCCTCGAGCTCGGTTGTGAGATCCGTCGACGAGATGAGCTTGACGGCGACCTCGCGGTTCAAGACCGGGTCGCGGGCCCGGTAGACGACACCCATCCCGCCGCGGCCGAGCTCGCCGAGGATTTCGTAGCGGTTGGCAAGCCTGGTGTGGATCACCTGGCCATCGCTCCCCGGATCACCGCGTTGCTCTTCAACCTCTGCCGCCGCACCCGGCAAACCGCCTCCGTCCTGCCGGCGCCGAGATGCCGCAGGAGCAAAGGTCGAGCCGGGAGTCAGTTTTCAGAGACACGTTGGCCGGAACTATATGTCGGGCCGAATGGAATCCTCCGCCTTGACGAGCGGCGACCAACTACCGAATGACACGTATCTTCGCGCCGATCTTCAGCTTCTTCCAGCTCCGATCGGTCGTGAGGACAGGAGCGGAAAGGGCAAGACCCAATGCAAGACATGCTCGATCACCAAGAGACAGGCCGAGGCGTCGAGTCGCCGGGCGAAGGGCTCCGGCCGAGTACGCCATGGCCGTGTCGAAGGTGTGGACATCCAGCCCGAGTCCTTCGAGGGCAATTCGGACCGAAGTCTCCGGCATGCCTCGTTCCGAAAGCTTGGACACGACTTCCGAGAGATTGACGGCACTGATCGCCGCGCCCGAAAGGCTCTCTTCGACGATTCGGCTCCCAGGCTCCGAATTCAGAAGGGCCAACAGCGCAGACGCATCGAGGATCACCCTACTCACGCTCGTTTTCCTTCCGCCGCTCCTCGATGAGCTCCTTCTCCAGACTGGCGTCCGCCGGGACGTACTTGCGGACCAGAACCTGCGCGCGTTTCACAGCCTCACGAGGGGTCAGGAGGCGGAGTCCGCCCTCCTCCAGGACGAGCAAGACCTCATCCCCGACGCTGACGCCGATCTTCTTCCGGTAGCGGGTCGGAATGACGATCCTCCCGCCGCGTCCTATTCTTGTCCTAACATCGGGCATATGTCACCTCACGTCGATTATGTCACGGATCTGGCACACATGACAGATGTTGCTCCAGTCACCGACCTCGCCGTGTCCGGACACGGATCGCGCGATGAGCGTCGTTGTGCGATGAAGTTGGTGGCCCCAACGGGACTCGAACCCGTGCCGCGGCCTTGAAAGAGCGAAAGGGGCGTTTCTCGGGAATGTAGATCGCGATTCGTAGGCACTCGCAGGGAGTCGTAAAACGCCATGCTGGAGCGGGTCTTCTCGCCATCCGAGTCAGCCTCATCGACGAGCAGCATTCGCACAGATTCATACCGATTCGGGGGCGATGGTGGGACGTAAAGTGGGACGTGATCGCAGACGAGCGAGAAACGTCCCGGTGGATCACCAGCCCCACGAGCAGGACCGTCTGCATGCCGCCAGGGGCGATGGAGATGGCAAGGGCTTTTCAGGCGTTAGCCGAGGGGAGCCCACGACAGCCCGCCGCAGATTTCTCAGGGGTTTGCCGCTTCCGCTCTGTCCCCGACTCCAACCGAGTGACGAGAGAACTCGGAGAGAACCCGGAGAGGAGCCTCGGCCCCGCCTCTTTTCTGCCGTAGCTCAGGAGAGCCAGCTCGGTATCGGCGTCGTCTTGGTATCGGTGTGGAGCCTCCGAAGAATCACGCGAACGACTCCGAGCGCCCATCCGGGCTCCATCGCGTCGAGTACGGACGCGTCTGGAAAGGGCTCCTCTTTCTCAGGCTGGCCGTCTGTTCCGGGGCGGCTGGCGGCAGCGTGAACCAGACCGTGGCGATACTCGACAACCTTGTCGAAGTCGTTCCAGTCCTGCCAACCGCAGTCCAGTGTGCCGGAGACACGTCCGGCTTCTCGAGCTTTTTGGGTATCTCCTTCAGTTTGTCCCGGACTCCCCGTGTGTCATAAGCCGGAAAAAACTCCTCGAGTTTCTCCAGGTCCTGTTGCCTGAGGACTGTGTCTCGGACCCACTCAAGCACGTAGCTCTCCGCCGCGCAGACGGCGAAGAGGATCTCCCGCCTTCGAGGCCCGCGGCCTTTGTCCTTCGCTTCACGCGAGGCATCCGCGAACCAGTCCGGCGCGAACGAATAGCTCCTCCAGGCCTTGAACTCGCCAAGTTCCATGCGGAATTCGATCCCTGTGATTTTTTCAGTTACGTCCATCAGGTATCTCCTTCGCGCATTGCTCGGATCGGAATTGATCTCGATTCTATTTTTGCACCCAAGATCAAGGCAGAGGCACTCCCGCTTCCGGCGGTGGATCTGGCACCCACGCGGGCAGCGAATCGCTGTGACTGACCATCCCGCCTTCGCAGGCTCGCAGGCCAATACGGTCCCATTCCATGAGGCAGTCTGCTCGGCGGGCATGAAGCGGCTAGGTAAACTGCCACACCTTCCGCACTCGTTCGCGACGCATTTGATCGAGGACGGCTACGACATCCGGACGATCCAGGAGCTCCTCGGCCACAAGAGCGTCAAGACCACGATGATCTATTCGCACGTTTTGAACCGTTCGGGAGGGAGAGGGGTTCGAAGTCCTGTTGACGCCCTCGGGTTCAAGAGCGACGAACCCCGAAGTGATTAGTCTGGAAGAGGTTGTGCGCGATGCAAAGTCTGACCCCGCGCCGGAATCCCGATGAATACAGACTTCGCCAGTGTTATGCGACATGAAATGCCGAATTCGTGTCGCCTAAAAAAGTGGCTCCAAGGCCTGTTCGAGAGTGATAATTCCCTCATGCGAAACGAGATTCCTCGGCGTAAAGGTCCGGAACCCGAAAATGTTATGCGTCACGTTCGTAACGCGTTTGCCCCCCGGTATTAGGACGCCTAATTCATGTTCGGCGACGAGAAGTTACCCTGAGGCCGATGACAGAGCAGGAGCTAGTGGTCGGCGAGACCTACTTCATGGTGACTTATCCAGACCCTTCCATGCGTACGCCGATTATCATCACGTACAAATACCTCGGCAAGAACCTGGGCGGTAGCGAGGGCGAGGACCCTGCGCCGTACTACTTCCGATGCCTCCCTGCCTTCCAGCCCGAGGCCACCTCGGGGGGCGCAGATCGGAGCGAAGTTCCCGAGCTCTTTATGTCCGGGGTGAAGATCACGCCACGGCCTTTCAGGCCGACAAGCTCGAAGGTTTCTGTACGATCGAGGGCCTCGTGGCTGAGCTAGCCACACTTCGGGACCGCCTCGGGGGCCGCGCTTGATGGCGACGTCGCCGAACCCGCGGCTTCAGCGGACGCCTTTGGCGCCGCTGAGCCGCAAGCCGTTAGGCGCTGTGGGGGCCAGCCTTTGGGCGCCACGACAGCTGATGATCGCCTTTCTTGCTGCGGTTGCGGCCTCGGCCCTGCTGCCTGCAGGGGCCGACGGCAGTAGTCCGGGTGGCCAGATTGGCGGTATGACCGTGCCCGTGGCGCTAGATCAGGCGGACGTCGTGGCCTTCATGACGATTGACGCAGGGCAGCTCTCTCCGCCGATCTTCCATGCTCACGTGACCGATCCTGTAAAGGGCATTGAGAAAGGAGCCGAGCTCTGCTTCATCGCCGCACATCCAACGGTGCTCAGGATTGGCGTTGAGCACCTGGCATTTCTGTTTCGCGGCCGAGTCCCGCCCACACTTGAACGCTCGCAAGTCTGCCAAGCAACCGCGCCGGTTCTCGTCCAGGCCGATGCTCCCGATCCGCTCGCGGTGGTTACCACCTTCGAGCTTGCGCCGTGTACAACCGCGCCGTGTGGGAGAACCGAGAAATGCACCACACCGCCTTGCTTTCGGCCAGCCGAGGCGGTCAGGATGTCAGCGACTGGGTTTCCGGCTCTGAGGCCGGTTCCGGTGATTTGCCCGCAGTCCAACGGGGACACGTGGGTATTCAGGGGCTCACTACTTGTGGCGTTGAAAGACCGCCTGAGGGGTCGGTGAGCCACGTGTCGCCTAACACGGCGCTTCAGCGGACGCGCTGGCGCGCGCCGCTGAGCTTTAGGACGTTAGGCGTCGGAAGGGGGAATATGTTGCGCAAGCCGGGTGCGGAAGGTGACGCAGGTAACGGCCATGTGGCAGTCCCGGCGTTACTGGACCATTGCGGCTTTGCTGGTGATCCCGTGGGCTATGGCCGCATACGCATACTCCGAAGGTGGTCACCAACTCTTCGGGGACGTACCGCGCCTCCTCCTCGCGGTCAGCTCCGCTGTAACGGGTAGCGCTTTTGTTACTCGGCGCTTCAAGGAACCAGCTAACCGGTTGATCGGTCTCCTGGCTTTCCTGCGGTTCTTCCTTGTCTTGATCTCGCTTTTCGCGTTCTCGGTGGCCTTCTGGAACTTCGTGCGTAAGGCGCATCGGGTCTAGGCTGGGGAAGGGCTGGAATCCTGAGTGTCTTCGGCAGCTCATATTTCGCTGCGGTCGTCCTGGTCGCCTTCACGGCTTCGCTCTGATAGTGTTCTGCCTCTCGCTGTTCTCATATGCATGCCTCAACTGGGCTGCAGGATGCGAATCTAAATCTGCGGTTGCCTAACTCGCGCATGCAGCGGACTCGCTCCCTCGCTTTGCTCGGTCGCTCGCCGCTGATGCGCAGGCCGTTAGCCCCAAGGCGATGACCACCGGGCGCCGATCCTCATCCTTACCATCTTACTCTGTGCGGCGGTGACTAACTGCGCGAGTGCCAACGCCGCTCCATCGGCCGACCTTCCTTCACTGTCCGGTGCAGCCTTACCACTGCTGGACCCTATGGGGAATCTTGGTCGGTGGCGGTGGACGGCGATGGCAAGGCATCTCTGGAGGTTCTCTACCTGATTCAACCTTCCGGAACGATGCTTGGCAGTTTCAGTCTTTCGGCAGAGGACATTTCCCGAATTCGAGAGGCGCTGCAGAAGGCTAAGTTCCTTGAGCTGCCAGAACTATTAGCGAGCGCATGATCGCCCTTCATCAGCCCGAACTCGAAATCTTGGTGACCACTGGCGGCAGGCGCTGGAAGGTCCGCCTGTACGACCCCGAAGCAACTCGGCCAGACAGATCATGTCAAGCGCTTCCTGGTCGTGTGGAGCGCCGTGTTCGCTGGCTTGCCGGTTAAGCCATCATGGTGAGCTGGGCTAACAAATCGCTTCACCGGACGACGGCGGCTCCGCCGCCGTCGCCGGTGAGCTCCAAGCCGTTAGGCGCACAGGGCTGAGATGATCTGGACCAAGGCCGCAGCTCTTTGCCTAGCCTTGCTGGCGCAGCTCCCCAGCCGAGCCCGGTCCCTACTCCCGTACAACCGTCTGGATATGCTTCCTGGCGACTCGGCATGTCGCAGGATGAGGTCAAGGCCGCGGCCGAATTCGGTCCCTACTCCGTCGTCAGTTCAACTGGCGGCCTCGAGACCCGAAACGGTCAGTTCGCGGGTCGGAAGACTACGATCTCGTTCGTGTTTGGCGAGCGCGGGCTGCGGATCATTCAGATCTGGGCATATGAGGGGAAAGACCTCGATCAGGCAGTCGAGGCATTCTACCGCGTTTACCATCATCTCGAGACTTCGCTTGGCTCCGTTGAGATTCCCGGCCTGAGAATGGCGAAGCATGCAGAGTCCGAGATTTTCAGAGCCGCTCTCCAGCCTCGGCTGGCGGCGATACCTAAGAACAAGGCTTATAAGGTTCAGATCGTTCCGCTCGCTCGATCGCCCGAAATCAACGTCTTCTCATCTCTCATGCGCCAACCTCAGCTGGACTACTACTACGTTTTTCTTTATTACCGGAGTCCGTAATGCGGCACGCGCCTAACACGGCGCTTCAGCGGACGCGCATGCGCGCGCCGCTGAGCTTTGGAACGTTCGGCGACCGAAGGTGCTGAATGACTCTACCGATTGCGTCACGCTGGATCAGCCGCTCGGGTTGGCTCCTGACAGCTGGCACCATCGTTACGAGCGTGAGCATCGTGCCGGTCTTCTTGGAGCGGCCGGCGTTCGGGTGGCTCGGGTGGCTCGGCGTGGTAGGAACCCTGGTAGCAGCCCTCGTCGTCCGCCTCGCGTCGCCATCGGCATTCCTTCTCGCTACCATCATTGGCTTCTTCGCAAACACGCTGTTCTTCGCGCTGCTCTTCGGCTTGATCGTTCACGCTTTCGAACACCGGAGGGGGCGCTCGCTTGTTCAACCCTGAACCGCGGGTCGCCGAACCCGCGGCTGCAGCGGACTCGCGTCCGCCCTACGGGCGGCCGCTCGCCGCTGAGCCGCAAGCCGTTCGGCGCACCCGGGCTTTACGAGTGGGCGAAGGTTCTGGTGAGACCTTTGGTCGCCGTGATCCTCATCTCGGCTGATGCGGCCATCGCTCAGGAAAGGGACTACGACACCCCTTATTTTGAGGCGGCTCGCATCATCTTATTGAGTCGAAGCAGAGATCCAAATCACCGCCTAACCTCGATCCGAGAAGTGGTCATGCGGGACGCCGTCAGGGCGCGGCCACTTCTGGCTACCCTTCTCACAGATCCGAGCGTGGAAGTCCGGCGGGAGGCGGCTTGGTGGCTTGGGGCTTACGGAGACACGAGAGGTCTCGACATTCAAGCGCAGTGTTTTGCGGATCCGGCCTGTGACGGCCGCGATGCCGCGCTGCTTCTCAGTGTGGCTCGAAGGCCTGAATATGCTCCAGTTCTTCGTGCCCGTGTGGCAAGCCTTTTTATATCCGGGGTTAAGGGTTCGACTTGGCAGGGCCCTCCAGTAATTGCTTCTCTCCGGAGCTACGGAACCGTTGCCCTAGCGCGAATAGGGGCAAGGGAGGATCGAGATCTTGTGATCGACGTAGTCAGATCTCGACCTCCTTATGACAACCGGCTTCTTGAGGCGTTGGGATATCTAGATGACCCACGCGCGGCGGACATCTTGTGGACAGCCCATAAAGAGCTGCTCAAGGAGCCAAAGTGCGACCGAGCGGGGCTTGGAATTGATGCACTCCTTCCATTATCGAGACTAGGCGATTCCGCCGCAATCGAGAAGATAAAGGCGATCCTTCTCGGGATCGGCTTACCGGAATGTCCCATGATGAACGGTTGGCCTATGCTTTCGGCAGACGGTTCGGCCGTCTTCGGGAACCTTCGGTCAACCGATGCAAAGGCCTTCGCGGAGACAGTGTTCGAGGTGGCCGCTCGAAGCCCTGAAGGTGCCGGCACACGGGAAGCGTGGCAGGCTCTGGGAATGATGCATCCTCGCGGCTTCGGAGAACGTGTGTTAGCGCTGGCCGTGAGCCGCCGCCCTCACTGGAAATACGTCAGTAGAGATGTCCTTAACAAGGTCGTGATCGCTCTTGATCCGGCTTTGAACTCGCGATTCTGGTCCTATTTCGATGTTGAGGCCGTACCTGACATGCGAGGGGCGAAGGCACTTGTCTTAGAGGGGCTTGGTCGGCTCAACTACCAGGCATCGCACTGGTGGACGAGTGACTAGCGACTGTCGGTTTCGCCACCTAGCGGTCGTTCCGCCGAACCCGCGGCTTCAGCGGACTCGCGTCCGCGCTCCGCGCGGCCTCTCGCCGCTGAGCCGCAAGACGTTAGGCGGTCGGTAGCATGAGTCTGGGCCTATTTCCCTCACCACCGACCGATAACCTTTACAAATTCGTAGCGGTTGCTGGTCTGCTGCTATTCATCGGCGCTCCTGTCTACTGGGCTACGTTTTATCTTCAGCTCGCCGAGAAGGAGAACGCAGCCCAAGTTGCGAAGACCGAGCTTGCCAACCAGATCCTGAAGTACGGCACACTTCCGGCGCCGCCGATACGCGGCGAGCAGCCTTCGCCCGGTTTCACCGAGGCCCTGGCGAAGCAACACGAGGTTGATCGAAACCCGGACTAGAGAAGCCCGGCTTGCCGAGGCCCAGGAGGCACTTTTTCAGCGGCTGAGCAGAGTCATAGGCGGCCTCTCGATCGCCGCGGCCGTTCTCGGGCAGGCCTCGGAATTCTCGGCTTCAGCTGGTGGTACTCGCGCGTTCAGCGTCCGCAGGATCAACTTCTCCTTCGGCAAGCCGGCGAGGCAAAGAATGGCCCCGCCGAACCCGCGGCTTCAGCGGACTCAGCAGTTGACCCGATTTCGTAGACAATCTGGCCTAACGCAGGAGGTTGTTGGATGGCCAGGAACACGGGTCCACGGAAGACGCATCAGTACACAGCTGAGTTCAAGCTCAAGGCGGTCAAGCTCAGTGGTTTAGAGGGTGTCCAGGTGCAGCACGTTGCGGAGGCTCTGGATATCCATCCCATCATGCTGACGCGGTGGCGCAAGGAAGCTCGAGAGGGACTTCTGCGGGGTCGGGCTGGGATTGCGCCTGGGGCCCGGGAGCGCCGGGAGATGACGGAGTTTTCGAAGCTCAAGCGTGAGTACGCACTGCTGAAAGAGGAGCACGAACTCTTAAAAAAAGCCATACGGTTCTGTTCCGAACAAAGGCCTCGATCTTCACGTTCATCGCGGCGGAGCAGGACCGGTTTGGGATAAGGGGTTTGTGCCGGCGGTACGGGGTGGCGCGGTCGGGGTTTTACGCGTGGCGGGACCGAGCTTTGAGCGAGCGGGTGAGGCAGGACGAGCATCTGCTCAAGCGAATCCGGGCGATATTCCAAGCGAGCGATGGGACGTACGGGAGTCCCCGGATTCACGCGGCGCTACGGCAGGCGGGTGTGCGAGTGGGTCGCAAGCGTGTGGCTCGGTTGATGCGGGAGGCCGCGCTGAAGGCTCGTTCGGCTCGAATCTATCGGCGGATGCCCGGGACAAATCGGTTCTTCTCGGAGATACCCAACCGGGTCCTGGGGATGGAAACGACGGCGCCCGGTCAGCTCTGGGTCGGTGACGTGACATACCTGAGGATCGGTGGGAGCTGGCGGTACCTGGCCGTGGTGATGGACCGGCACTCCCGGCGGATCCTGGGTTGGAGTCTGGGTCTCAGGCGTGTCCAGAAGTTGACCATGGACGCATTCAGCAACGCGCAGCGGCGCCGTCCGATCCGAGCAGGTCTGATCTTCCATTCGGATCGGGGCGTAGAATATTCGGCCTATGGCTTCCGTGCTCGCCTTGCTGCTCTAGGGATCACACAAAGCATGAAGCGGCCGCGTGAGCTCGGCGACAACGCCTTCATCGAATCGTTCTTTCACTCCATGAAAGCCGACGCGATCCACGCTTGCACCTTCGATGACGAAGCCTCTTTACGGCGAGTCGTCCGTCGCTACATTCGCCGCTACAACGCGACTCGCCTCCATTCATCGCTCGGTTTTCGATCCCCCATCGCATACGAATCGCTCGCGGCATGAGGCTCGCCAGATGACTGGTCCACTAAATCGGGTCAACATCCCTCGCTCCGCTCCGCTGCGCTCGCCGCTGAGCCGCAAGTCGTTCGGCGGCAGTTAAGTTGGAGAGGCACCTAGAAGACCGACGACTCGGCCACATCGTTGTGGCCGTAGCGGTTCTGGTCATTGCCCGGCTCGTTTTCCACGCTGTTTTTCTTCCGGCGTATGAGGGACCCGACGAGCCACTTCATCTCGGCCGCATCGCCTCCTTCGCGGACAGCTCGTTGTCGGTGGCTTTCCGAGGCGAGCTCCTCCAAGGCTCCATTCGTCGTTCCTTGGAAGCCAGGCCCTGCTCTCCGGCAATCAGTCGGCTGCGGGGGTGCCCACCGTTCGGAACCTACCCCGCGGCGTTCAATCTCCTGCATCCGCTCCCGAAAGCGGAGGATCCGCGTCGAGAACGGAACCCGGAAAACAACCAGCCGCCTCTCTTCTACCTTCTCGTCGGGCTTTGTCTCCGCGCCGGAAGCGCCGTAAGGGCTACGAGCTGGCTCGAGTCGCCGGACGTGAGGCTTCTCGTGACGCGTTTGGTCTGCGCCGGTCTAGTGACTCTTGCCGTGTTGGTTCCGCTTCGAGCGATAACGGCAGGCCGTTCGCGGTCTCTCACCGCAGCCGGTCTGCTGTTTCTCCTTCTGCCGGGGGCGTCCGAGGCACTCGTACGATGCGCCAACGACGCGCCGGTCTTCTGCTGGTCGGCATTCGCTCTCTACGCGATCTACCGACGGGTCGCCCTTCCCTGGGTCGCTGTCCTCCTAGCCGCAGGCCCACTGTTCAAGCTCACCGCCCTTCCCGTCGTCGCCGTCGTTATCGTCACTCTTCTTGTCCGGCGGCGCTATGGAGCCGCGGTCGTGGGGGTCTTGGCCTCGCTGCTGGTCTTCCCAATCCAGTGGCTACGGGGCTGGTATTGGGGTGGGACCTACGAGCTGAACCGGCCGCTTCCCGGTATCCACGAAGCGATTTCTACCGCAATGCTGGGATTTGCCCGCTCGGTGTACACGCTTTTGAAGACGACCTTTTGGCTCGGGGGTTGGTCCTTCTTCCGTGCGCCGCTGGCTCTGGTCGTGGCCTACTTCCTGTTGTTGGCGGTGCTGGTGCTTTCTGCGGAAACCTCGGATGGCCGGTATCGCGTGGCTGCCCCACTTGGCGGGGGCCGCCGTCGCGGTTGCTGGCATCGTGACGTTCATCCTCGCCAACCGTCGATTCTTCGGAGGTTGGGGAGGCGTCGGAGGATGGTACCTCTGGGGATGGACGCCGTGGCTTTTGATCGCTTTCGATGACCTGCTCCGGGTTTCCCGAAGAGCCTGGCGATTCCTTCTTCCCGCAACCGCGATCTTCGCTGTCGTCTCCAACGTCATCTATCTCATCCGGGCGTTTCGGCTTTATGGATGAGCCGTGGACGGGCGACGGGGTGCGGACCGGCCAGTCAGGGAGACATCGATGACAAACCAGAATCCGAGCACCCACGAGGCCACCGAGGAAATCACCGCCGCTGCTGCAATTCCCACGGGACGTGACTGACAGAAGGCGTCGACCATCTCACGGAAGGGCGCTCCGAGAACGCCGACGACATGTCCGCGGCTGGTCCTGAGAAGTCGCCCGGTAGCCTCCAGAAGCAGCGAGGCGTCCGCAATAACTGTGAGGAGAACGAGGACGACGAAGACCGAACTATCCAGCTGCGAAACAGCTCCCTTCTCAGGGCACCAGGGGTCAAAAGCAGGGCTTCGGGTAGCGCAACGGCCCACAGGTACCACCCGCCGGTGCCACCGGTGTCGCGGTACGCCGAGAAGCTTCGCCAATCGTGGTAGACGAGAGCCAGAAGAAAGACGCCCACGGTCGCGACGAGGATCCGGATCTCGGCGAGGTGCCGACGAGGAGAGTCGGAAAGGGTCAGGAAGAGTCCCCAGCCAAACAGCAGGACCGGAGGGGCATAAAGCCAGCTTGGGAAGACGAGAAAGGACATTCCAGACATCCAGACCGTGGAGCTGCCCCGTTTCGGTGGACACTCTACGGCTTGGGAACGTAGAGGGGGTCGAGGGGGCCGCAGGCCCCCCGCGGGGTGCGGGGCAGAGCCCCGCCCTCCCTCAGCATAAGTTGAGTCCTCCGGTAGTCGCTTCCATCCTCCTTTCGTAGTTGACGGGTGAGAGATAACCCAGGGAAGAATGCCGGCGGCGCGGGTTGTAGAAGCCTTCGATGAACTCGAAGACAGCCATGCGAGCTTCGGCCTGGGTCGCAAACTTACGTCGGTCGAGCAGCTCGCACTCGAGCGTCGCGAAGAAACTCTCGCAGAGCGCATTGTCGTAGCAGTCGCCGATTGATCCCATCGAAGGGCGCACGCCCGCTTCCCGGCATCGCTTCCCGAAGGCAATCGAGGTGTACTGCGTCCCGTGATCGGAATGATGGACAACCTGAGTCGGCTGGCGCTGCGAAAGGGCCATCTCGAGTGCGTCGAGCACGAGCTCGGTCCTCAGATGTGTGGCCATCGCCCAGCCCACGACCTTCCGGCTCCAGGCGTCCAGAACCACCGCGAGAAAGAGAAACCCCGCCCACGTCGAGATGTAGGTGATGTCCGCGACCCAGAGCCGGTCGGGCTCCGTAACCGTGAAGTCCCGATCCACCAGATCCGGTGCCGGACAGCCTTCCGGACAGCGCACCGTCGTGCGAAAACCCTTGCGACGGCTCACTCCCTGAAGCCCCGCCGCCTTCATCAAACGAGCCACCCGCTTGCGGCCGACTCGGGTTCCCTCCTCGGCCAGCTCGAAGTGGACGCGCGGAACTCCATAGGTCCCTCGGGAGCCTTCGTGAATCTCCCCAATCCTCTTCGTCAACGCCGCGTTGGCCAGACTCCGGGCCGAAGGCGCCCGATTCGCCCACGCGTAGTACCCGCTGGGGGAGACTCCCAGCACTCGGCACATCATCGACACCCGGTACTCGGCCTGGTTGCTCTTCACGAACTCGAAGACTTCTCGGGCACAGAGCCGGTCTCCCGAGCAAACCAGGCCGCGGCTTTTGCCAGAATCTCCCGCTCCAGCTTCAGCCGCCGATTCTCACGGCGAAGCTGCGAGAGCTCCTCCCTCTCGGCGCTGGTCAGGCCGTCGCTGCGACGTCCCTCATCCAGATCCGTCTGGCAAACCCAGTTGCGGATCGCCTGGGACGAGGGCTCAAACTCCCGGGACAGCTCCTCTGGCGTCCGTCCAGACCGCACCAGCTCGACCATCCGTCGTCGAAACTCCTCCGGATATGGCGCGTGACTCCTCGGCATCGTGAACTCCTTCCCCCCAAGTCTGAATCTGTCCACGAAACCGGGTCAACTCCAACCGAGCGCCTTGAGGGGCCGATGGTGGGACGTAAAGTGGGACGCGAGCCGAAAACGGACCCCTCGAAATCGAACCTAATTCTTGTGAATTCAACTGGTGGCCCCAACGGGACTCGAACCCGTGCCGCGGCCTGCGGGGGGTTCGGGGGGCATCGCATGCCCCCCGCTTATGGAAGCCAGCCGTGTCCGGACACGGCTCAAGCGATGAACGTCGTTATGCGATGAAGTTGGTGGCCCCAACGGGACTCGAACCCGTGCCGCGGCCTTGAAAGAGCCGTGTCCTAACCTCTAGACGATGGGGCCAAAGACCAAGAGAAAAACGATAGCACGCAGTCTCATGTTCCGCCGAGCTGCGAGGGACTCGAACCCGTGCCGCGGCCTGCCGGGGGGTTCGGGGGGCGCCATGTGCCCCCCGCTCAGATCAGACAGCCGTCTTCGGCCGCGAAGCGGCCGTGTCCTAACCTCTAGACGATGGGGCCTCGAACCAGAGAAAAACGATAGCACGCGGTTCCATTTTCTGGCGACCGGCGCCGAGAGAGTTCTAGCCGAAGCGAGGAAGAGCGCGAAGAAACAAAACGCCGGGGCGATTGCCCCGGCGCTACGATCACAAGGGATCGAGGGTCTTACTTGACGGGGGCCTTGGTCGGCTCGGGCTTGGCCGGCTCGGTTTCGGTCTTCATCTTGCTGGTCGTCTCGGTCGAGGTCGCGCCCTTCTTGGTGGTCTTCTTCTTCGAGGTCTTCTTCTTGGAGTCATCTTCTTACCAGGGGCCTTGGTCTCGGTCGAGGTCGAGGTGGTCGTGGACTGCGAGCCGGTCACCGGGTTCGTCGACTTCTTGGTTTCCGTCGAGGACTTCGTCTCCGTGGTCTGCGCGAACACGCCGGTCGGGAAGGCCAGCGCGACCGCCAGGGCCACGAACTTCAGCAGGGACTTCTTCATTTCTTTCTCCTTCTTCGGCGCGGGGCACTACGCACCGCGTCACTCACACGAGCAGACTTTAGAGGCCGGCGGGTGAACCCAACATGAACGCGGTCAGGGTCTTGCGGGGACCGCCGATCTCATTGATTCTATTAGCGTTACACCCGGGGAGTTTCCGGGTGGCCCAAATCGGAATTCGTTCGCGGCTCTGCCTTCCCGACCAACGCCACCGGCGAGCCTTCCCGCGGGATCCAACGTCGCGTACAGCGCGGGCAGACACGATGAGGACGAGCGGGCCGGAGAGGACGAATCCGCCGATGACGGCGATCGCGAGCGGCTGCTGCAGCTGCGCTCCTTCGCCGAGCGCGAACGCCAGCGGGCGCGAGCGCGAACGCCGTCGCCAGCACCGTCATCGCGACCGGCCGCAGCCTGCGGCCGGCCGCCGTCCGCCCACGCCTCCTCGCGGACGCGGCGCCCTCGCGCAGGCACTGCGCGCGCCTCGTGGATCACGAAGACCGCGTTCTCGCCGACGATGCCGACCATCATGATCGCGCCGACGAAGCTCGAGATGTTGAGCGTCATCCCCGTGAGGAGCAGCGCCCCGAAGACGCCGGCGAGCACCGCGAGCGCCATGACGCTCGTCAGAAGCGGCGCCCGCCAGTCGCCGAACTCGAAGAGCAGCGATGACGGCGACGAGCAGCGAGCCCGCGCGAAGAGCACGACCAGCAGCCCCTTGAACGAGGACTGCTGCTGCTCGTACAGCCCGCCGAACTGGATCGACATCCCGCGCGGGCAAGCGCAGGCGCGCGTCGAGAGCTTGGCGCGGATCTCCGCGACCGCGCTGCCCAGGTCGCGGCCGGAGAGGCGCGCGGTCACGCCGACGAACGTCTTCAGGTTCTCGCGGTCGATCTCGGCCTCGGGAGGGCCGGTCGAGACCGTCGCGACGGTCGAAAGCGGCACGAGCGCGCCCGAGGGCGTCCGGATCTTCAGTCCCGGCGAGGCCGCCCGGGCGGGCCGAAGACGCGGATGTCGTAGACGCGCTCGCCCGACGCGCAGAGTCGCCGGCGACCGTTCCCGTCACGGCGGGCTCGACCGCGGCGTGAAGGTCTTCGGTCGTCAGGCCGAACCGCGCCGGCTCTTCGCCGCGGAGTTGGCTCCCACCGCCGCGCTCGGGCGGAAGCGGGGCCGGACGTTCAAGCGCCGGGCCCGGCGATCACGATGCCGTCGAAGACGTCCTCGACGCCCTCGACGCCGCGAGGATCCCGGCGGCTGCCCGCGCCTTCTGCTGCAGGAGTGCCTGGTCCTCGCCGAAGATCTTCACGTCGATCGGCTGGGGCACGCCGCCCGTCAGGTCGCCGATGTTGTCCTCGAGGAGCTGTCCGAAGTCGGTGCGGATCGCCGGCTCGGCCGGCGCGATCCGCGTGCGCAGGTCGTCGATGACCTCGTCGACGGCGCGCCGCGCTGGCGGGGCTTCAAGCTTGATGACGTAGTCGCCGCGGTTGGGCTCCGTGATGAAGAAGCCGAGCTGCGTGCCGGTCCGGCGCGAGTAGCTCTGGACGTCGGGCAGCGACGACGATGATCTTCTCGGCCTCGTCGAGCATCGCGTCCGTGTCGGTCAGCGACGTCCCCGGCGGAGTCCAGTAGTCGAGGATGATCGAGCCCTCGTCCATCGCCGGCAGGAAGTCGGTGCCGATGCTCGGTAGAGCAGCGTAGCCGCCGCCGAGGAGGACCAGCGACGGGCGAGCGCGATCCGGGAGGACCGATGAAGAACGCGCGCGATCCGCGGACCGGGACGGCCCTTCGTGCGCGGCCTTCGCGGGGCGCGCACGCCTTCGGGAGCCGGCGCGCGCGCACCGGCCGCCATCGGGACGGCGAGACCGCCAGCGAAGAACGAGACGACGAGCGCCAGCGCCATCGTCAGGGCGAGCGGCCTGAAGAACGCCCCCGCCACGCCGGTCAGCAGGGCGAAGGGGAGAAAGATCACGACCGTCGAGAGGCTCGACCGATGAGCGCCGGCAGGATCTCGCGCAGGCCGCCGGCCGTCGCGCGGTCCTCCGCGTCCGCTCTTCCGCTTGCCGGTGGATGTTCTCGACGACGACGATCGCGTCGTCGGCGACGAGCCCGAGCGCCGCGGCGATCCCGCCGAGCGTCATCAGGTTGATCGTCTGGCCGGACGACGGCCGAGCCCGAGCAGCACGATGGCGACGGTGACCGGGATGGTCGCCGACGGCGATCAGCGTGATCCGCAAGTTCCGGAGGAAGACGCAAGAGGACCAGCGCGGCCAGCGCGACGCCGATCACGATCGCGTCCCGCACGCCGTTGACCGAGTGCGGCACGAACTCCGCCTGGTCGTAGAACGTCGTCCAGCGCACGCCGCGGGGGAATGAGTCGGGACGCTCGCCGGAAGAGTCGCCGACCGCCGCGCGCGATCGCGAGCGTGTTGGCCGCGGGCTGGCGGATGATGTTCACCAGGACCGCCGGCCGGCCGTCGGCGGTCGTTCGGATGTAGGAGACCGCGTCGGCGGAGGCGATCGTCGCCGAGCTCGCAGAGCGGCGCCGGCGACGCCGCCGCCCGGCGACCGGGACCGCGATCCGGCCGAGCGCGTCGATGCCGGCGGGCGTCGCCGTCGACGAGCGAGAGGTAGAGCTCGTGGTTCGACTCGATCAAGCCGGCCGAGAGGATCGGTTGTTCTTCCGGATCGCGGCGACGACGTCGGCGCGGCGAGCAGGCTGCGCGCGGCGAGCGCTCGCGGGTCCAGCCGGACCTGGAACTCCCGCTGGCGCCCGCCCTGGATCTGCACCTCGGAGACGCCGGGGATGCGGATGAGCTCGGGCTTCAACGTGTACTCGCGCGAGCTCCCGAGCTCCGCCTGCGAGCGGGTGTCGGAGGTCAGCGCGTAGCCGAGGATCGGGAAGATCGCGGTGTTCATCCACTCGACGTCCATCGCGCGTCGGGCGGGGAGGTCCGGCCGCGATGCGCTGCGACCTCCGCCTGGACGCGCTGCAGCGCGACCTGCATGTCCGTGCCCCAGGCGAACTCGGCGCAGATCTCCGACGAGCCGCGCGAGGTCGTCGAGAGGACGCGCTGGATGCCCGGGCACGCGGAGGATCGCCTCCTCGAGCGGGCGCGTGACCGCCGGCATCATCGCGCGCCGCCGGCTCCTCGCCCGACGTCCGCGATCACCTTGACGCAGCGGGAACGTCACCGCGGGAAAGATCGAGGAGGGCAGCGTCAGGTCGCGGCCAGACGCCCGCGGCGACGAGAACGACGAGGAGCAGGAAGATGGCCGCGCGGCGCTCGGTGAGAGACGCGGATCGGCTTCATCGGCTGGATCAGCGACGGCCTGCCCTCCGGCAGGCCCGACCTAGCCCCGACACGACGACCGCTTGCCGTCGGGCAGCGCGGCGCGACGATCTCCGTCCGGCCCGATCGGCGTGATCCGGTCGTCACGTCGATCCAGTGGGCCTTGCGCGCCCGCCGACGACCGCGACGCGGGAGACGCCGGTCACGTCGTCGCGGAGCATGGCCGCGTCCGGCACGACGGCGCGCCGGTGCGCTCTCCGACGATGATCCGGGCCGTCCCGAAGAGGCCGATCGGCAGCCGGCGAGGTCCGGCCGCAGATCGACGCGGACCGGAGCCGGTGAAGTCGGCCGCGTTGGCGCCGCGGAAGACTCCCGTGGACCGTTCCGGCGATCGGGCGCGTCGCTCCGGCCAGCTCGACGGCGGCCGCTCTGGCCGGGCCGGACGCGGGGAAGGTCCGACTGCGGCGACGTCGGCCAGGAAGACGAGTGAGCCCGAGCGTCGGAGATCGTCAGGATCTCCTGGTCCTCCGCGACGCGGTCCCCGCGCGCTGGCGGCATGCGAGAGGACGGTGCCGTCCGCGGAGGCGTCAGCGCCTTGCGGACGAGATTCTTCTCGGCCAGCGCCAGTGCGCGCTCCGCGTCCGTCCGCTCGGGCGGCGGTCGCCGCCTGCGCGCAGCATCTCCCGCGCGCCCGGAGAGCGCGGCCTCGCTCTCGCGCGAGACGATCGCCCCGAGCTCCTGGCCTCGCGAGACGGGTCGCCGTCGGCGACGCAGAGCTCCGTCAAGCGTGCCGGCGAAGGGCGCCCGCACCTTCTGCTGGGTGAGCGCGGCGGTCTCGCCCGGGCCCGGAGACGAACGTCGCGCCAGCGTCGCGCCGCGCGACCGCGGCCACGCGACCGGGGCTCGGCAGCGCGGGAGCGGCCTCGGCGCGGGCTGCGGTCGGGCTCGCTCGGCCTTTGCGGCACGCCAGGCCGCCGCGAGGAGGAGCGGCCGAGATCAGCGCGCACGTCTCTCATGGTGTGCCCCACCGCGCGCGAGCGCCTGCGCGATCCGGTACGCGCGACCGCGCCTCGGACAGCCGCACGGACGCGTCCACCGACGCGGCATAAGCGTCGAGGACCTCGAGGGCCGTCGCCGCTCCGCCGCGGTAGCGGCTCTCCGCTTCGAGATACGCGTCGCGCGCGACGGGAGCCGCCGCCGGAGAGCAGTCTCGATCTGGCGCGCGAGCGTCTGCGCAGCGCCGCCCGCGCCTGCGCCCATTGCCAGCCGGCGTCGCCTGCGAGCGACCTCGACGTCTCTGGCGCGCCTGTCGAGCCCGAGCTCCGCCTGCGCGATCCGCGCGCGGATCGCCCCCGAGTCCCAGACGGGCCAGGAGAAAGTCAGGCGTGAACGGAATAGCCGGCGTCGCGGCGGATGCCGGTCGCCGAACGTTGCGCTCCGGGATCCGATGGCCTTCAAGTCCGCGCGGGACGAGCCGCGATCGTGTCCGATCCCCAGAAACCGGCGTCGGCCGACGAGGTCAGGTGCGGCTTCGGCGCTCGGCGCTGCGCGCTCGCGAGCTCCGCGTCCGCCGACCGGGTCTCGCGCGTCGGCGGCCGCCGACTTCCGGCGCGGCCTCCCAGGTCGGCCTGCGCGGCTCGGGAGCGGCGGCGTCGGGCGGCGGCAAGCGCGCAGGTCGAGCGGCGCGCCCGGGGTCCCGCCCCATCAGCGTCGCTCAACGCGATGCGCGCCTCGTCGCGCCGTCTCTCGGCCTCGCACGGATGTTCGGCCTGCTCCGTCGCGATGCCGCACCTCGGTCTTCGAGCAGGTCCGCCGCGACGCCCTGGCCGGACGCCTGGCGGCTCTTCAGGATGCGTGCGATAGCTCTGCGAGCCGCTCGATGCCCTCGCGCCGCGCGGCCGCCTCCCGCGTCGGACTGCAGCAACTCGGCGTACGGCTCGCGAACCTCGAGATCGAGGTCCTTTTCCGCGATTCGGTAGCGGGCGCCCGCGGCGTCGGCGTCCGCCTCGGCGCGGGCGACGGCCGCGCGGCGCGCGCCGCCGTCGTAGAGGGGCTGCCGGCCGACGGCCTGCAGCGCGGGACTCGCCGAGATTCGTCACGACCGGGTCGTAGCCGGAGGGCGGCGCGTAGATGAAGTCGCCCTCGACGGCGACCTTCAGCCATCGCTCGGCCCGCGCCTCGCCCACCTTCTCGCGGGCGATCGCGACTCGAACGCCGGGATCGGGAGCCTCGCGTTGGACGCCCGCGCCTCGCGAAAGCGCCTGCTCCAGAGTCACGGGCCCGGGCCGGGGCACGGCTCCCGGGAGGCCGGCGAGAACGGGAAGACGGCGACGAAGCGGCCCCGGCGAAGTGCAAGGTGACGAACACGGCTTGACGAGCCTCGATCTCGTCTCGGCCGTAGGGCCACGCTCGAGCATTCTCGACCGTGAAGTCATCCATGGATCGAGCGCCGACGCCGCGATCGCTATCCAGGAGCAGGGCGCGTGCCAGGCCGATCGCTCCTCCCGCCAGGACGACCCAGACGGCGTCGAGCTTGAGAAGGGACAGGGCCGCGAAGCGCGGCCACCGCGAGGACGAGAGCGAACCCATCGGGCGCATGCCGGAAGCCGCCCGGCAGCAGGACCGCCAGGCCGAAGACGACCGCGAGGTTCAGGATGACGCCGACCACGGCCGCGGTGATCCCGGAGAGCGCCGCGGCGAGGCTCCTGTTTCCCCGCAGGCTCTCGACGTAGGGAGCGCCCAGGAAGATGTAGAAGAAGCAGGGGAGGAAGGTCACCCAGGTCGTCACGGCCGCTCCGAGAGAGGCGCTCGCGAGACGGCTCATCCCCTCCGGTCGGTTCCAGCCGGTCATGAACCCGACGAACTGGAGCACCATGATGAGAGGGCCGGGCGTCGTCTCCGCGAGTCCCAGGCCGTCGATCGCCTGGTGCTGCGCGATCCAGTGATACGACTGCACGGCCGCCTGCAGGACGTAGGCGAGGACCGCATACGCGCCCCCGAACGTGACGAACGCGGCCTGCGTGAAGAAGCGGTACTGGAGCACGTGGAGGCTCGACCAGCCGCGCCAGAGGCCGAGAGCGAGCAACGGGGCGCTCCAGAGGAAGAGGCCGGCGGCGCCGATCCGGAGCGCGCGGGGCCAGGAGCGGCGGGCCTCCTCGGTCCGAGCGCGGCTCTGCCGCGCGGCCGGATCGGACTCGTCCGAAGCCGGAAGCGGGCGCGCGGCGGCGAACTCGCGCGACCAGATCTTCCCGGCGAGGAACCCGATCACCCCGGCGCCGATCACGATCCACGGAAACGGCACGTGGAGAACCGAGATCCCGACGAAGGCGGCCGTGGCGATGGCGGCGAGCCCGCCCGGGCGCAGCGCGCGGGCCCCGATCTTCACGAGCGCGGCGACGACGAGCGCGACGACCGCCGGTTTCAGGCCGGCGAAGATTCCCGCCACGGCGGGCAGTGTCCCGTAGGCGGCATAGATCGCGGAGAGTCCCCAGAGGATGAAGATCGACGGGAGGACGAAGAACAGGCCGGCCACGACGCCTCCCCAGGTCCCGTGGAGAAGCCAGCCGATATAGATCGCGAGCTGCTGCGCTTCCGGCCCCGGCAGGAGCATGCAGTAGGAGAGCGCGTGGAGAAAGCGTTCCTGCGAGATCCAGCGCCGCCGGTCCACGAGGTCTCGCTGCATGATGGCGATCTGGCCCGCGGGCCCGCCGAAGCTGACGAAGCCGAGGCGGAGCCAGTAGCGGAACGCCTCCCGGAACCCGACGGCTTGCGCTTGCGCATCGCGGCGGGGGCTCTCCGGAGGGCCGCCCTCCGTCATGGATCTCGACTGCTTATATCTCTGTCAATTGATGTAGGACCGCGGTTTCGCGCGAAAGGACTCATAGAGCTCGTCGAAGAGCGAGAGGCCCCGCTCCAGACGATCCTCGTCGCGCGGGCAGGCCTGGAAGATGCCCGCGAGAATCCGCTCGATCCCGCGCGTCTCCGCGGCGACCGAACTTGCCATCCTTCAGGTCGATTTCATGGACGATCTGGGCGATCGGTGTGACCGCCGGGTCCTTCACGCCGGCGCGGCGGCGCAGCGTCTCGAACGTGCAGCGGTCCGCCTCATGGGTGAATTCGCCGCCGACCATGTCGAACGTGATCTCCCCGGGCCGGGGCGCCTCGCGCTTGGGGTCGAGGAATCGGAACCGCGCGCGGGAGTCGACGAACCGGCGGACGAGCCAGGCGGACGCGATGCGGTCCACCTGGATTCCCTTGCGCGTCACCCAGGTCTTGTTGGACAGCGCGAGCGCGCGCGGACTGGCGGAGCCCGGGCCTTCTCCGCGCGGCTCCGCGCGGCGCTCGAGGGCCCCGACGAGTCGCTCGGCTTCTTCGCGCCCCGTGGCCTCGAAAAAATCGATGCGCGCGATTTCTTCCAGGCGTTTGCGCGAACGGGCCAGACGGGCGGCGAGGTCCTCGTCCGCGCGATCCGCGTTTACGCGGCGTCCGGTTCCACGGCTCGAACCGCGGATTGACGCGGCAAGCGTCGCGTACTCGGAATCGCGCTCCTGCCGGAAGCGCTCGACGAGCGCGGCGTCGGTCTCCTTTTCCAGGAACGCGGCCTCGCACACGTAGGCTTCGCCTCCGCCCGCGATCGCTTCCTGCGCCAGCCATTCGAAGTCCTCCAGGCACTCCTGCCGCCGGGGGAGGACGTAGACCGCGTTCTTCAGAGCGACCGCGCCCACCCGGGCCAGCCGCTGCCGGATCTTCGCGCGAAGATAAAGGGGCTTCGGCGGGAGCTGGTGGATGAGAAGGTACCAGGCGCGCGCGCCCTCGCGGCCGCGCCCGGGGGAGGCCTTCCGGCTCGGCGTTCGGCGCACAGCCGTCATATAGCACCTGAGCGTCGCGTATAGCAATTGCTTTACACTCGGACGCGATGAGAGTCCCGGCGGCGGTTCTCCTGCTGCTTGGCGCGATGGCCTCGGCCGCGCCGGCGCCGATCGAGATCCCGGGGGGATCGCCGGGCATCGGCTTTGACGACCTGCGGTTCTCCGCGGCTCTCGGGAAGGTCCTCGTCCCGGCCGGGCGGACGGGAGCCGTCCTGCTCCTCGATCCGGCGACGCGGTCCGCCACGCCGGTCGAGGGATTCAGCGCGAAGAAGGAGTACGGCGGAGGTCACGACGACGGCGTGACCTCGGCGGACAGCGGCCGGGGGTGGGTGTTCGCGACGGACCGGACCTCCGGCCTGCTCTCGGTCATCGACCCGGCGCGACGCCGCATCCTTTCTCAGTCGAAACTCGGCGGCGCTCCCGACTACGTGCGGTACGTCGAGCCGTCCCGCGAGGTCTGGGTCACGGAACCGGACGCCGGGAAGATCGAGATCTTTCACATCCTGGCCGGGATCCCTCCGGCGGCGGTGCACGACGCGTTCCTCTCCATTCCCGGCGGACCGGAATCGCTCGTCGTGGATGCCCGCCGCGGCCTCGCGTACACGCATCTCTGGAACGGCAGGACCGTCGCGATCGACGTCAAGGCACGCGCGATCAAGGCGACCTGGGAGAACGGTTGCAGGGGATCGCGCGGCATCGCCCTCGACGAAGCCCGCGGCTTCCTCTTCGCGGGGTGCTCGGAGGGGAGGGCGGTCGTCCTGGATGTCGGGACCGGCCGGAAGCTCTCGTCCGCACCGGCCGGAACCGGCGTGGACGTCATCGACTACGACGCGAAGCTCTCGCATCTCTACCTGCCCGGCGCGAAGAGCGCGACGATGTCCGTGTTCCGCGTCTCCGCCGCGGGGAGACTCTCTCTTCTGGCGACACTCCCGACGGCGCCCGGGTCGCACTGCGTCGCGACGGATCAGGATCGAAACGTCTTCGTCTGCGATCCGAAGAAGGGGCGCCTCCTCGCGTTCCGCGACACTCTCAAGTAGAGCCCCTGCTTGGGGCCCTGTCATTCTGAGGAGCGAAGCGACGAAGAATCTGCTCATCGAGATCCGAGGAGGGCAGATCCTTCGCTTCGCTCAGGATGACAGTGGGGCCGTCCTGAGGGGCGCCACGCGCCACACACGAAGACCGGAGACCACGATCCGCGGACTACAATGAAGTCATGGCCACCGTCGCGCCGACGCAGTCGCTCCCTTCCGTCTGTCCCCTCGACTGTCCGGACGCGTGCAGTCTCGAAGTCGAGGTCGATGGCGACCGCGTCGTGCAGGTCGGCGGAAGCCGCGCCAATCCGGTGACCGCGGGTTACATCTGCGCGAAGGTCCGCCGGCTGCCCGAACACGTCCACGGACCGTACCGCGTCCTCTCTCCGCGGCGTGAGGGAGGGACGGAAAGGGGAAGGGCGTTTCCGGCGCGTTTCCTGGGACGAGGCGCTCGACCTCATCGCCGCGCGCATGAAGGGGCTGGCGCAGCGGGGGGAGGGCGAGCGGATCCTGCCCGTTCTACGTACGGGGGATCCAACGGCTACCTGTCGCAGAACACCTCGGACGCGCGCCTCTTCAACCGGCTCGGCGCCTTACGGCTCGCGCGCACGGTCTGCGCGGCCCCGTCGGGACGCGCCGTCGCCGGACTCTACGGAACGATGCCGGGGATCGCCCTTCAGGATTACGCGGCATTCGCGGCTCGTCGTTCTCTGGGGCATCAATCCCTCCTCGTCCGGCATTCACCTCGTGCCGTATCTTCTGGAAGCGCAGAGCCAGCGGCGCGAAGCTCGTCGTCGTCGATCCGCGTCCGCACCCGGCTGGCCGCGCGGGCCGACCTGCACCTGGCGCTCGCAGCCGGGGACCGATCTTCCGCTGGCTCTCGCCGTTCTCCGCTGGCTCTTCGAGAACGGCCATGCCGATGAGGAGTTCCTTGCGGCGCACAGCGACGGAGCAGAGGAGCTGCGCCGCCGGGCCGACGCCTGGACGCTCGACGCCGCGGCCGCGCGTGACCCGCGTGCCGGCCGCGCAGATCGAGGAGCTCGCGCGCCTGTACGCGGAGTCGAGCCCCGCGGCGATCCGGCTGCGGGTGGGGATTCGAGCGCAACCGCAACGGCGGCTCCGCGGTGGCGGCGGTGCTGGCGCTTCCCGCCGTGGCGGGGAAGTTCGGAGTGCGGGGCGGCGGATACACCTTGAGCAATTCGAAGGCCTGGGACCTGGAGGCGACCTCGGCGGCGGGAGAACTGCGCGCGCCGTTGACGCGCGAGCTCAACATGAATCTGCTGGGAGAGGCGCTCGCCGGAGGCGACGGGGTCTCGGTCGAGCTCCTCTTCGTCTACAACTGCAACCCGCTCGCGACGATGCCGCACCAGGAGAAGGTGCGCGCGGGGCTCGAGCGCGAGGACCTCTTCACCGTCGTGTTCGATCCCGTGATGACGGACACGGCCCTCTACGCCGATGTCGTGCTCCCGGGGACGACGTTCCTCGAGCGGGACGAGATGTCGCGCGGCTACGGCGCGATGGTGCTGCAGGCGGGGAAGGCGGTCATTCCCCCGGTCGGGGAGTCGCGCCCCAACCACGAGGTGTTCGCCGATCTGACACGGCGGGCGGGGCTCGCCCTGTCCGGCGACCCCGAATCCGCGGAAGAGATGACGGACGCGATCCTCCGGGCTTCTTCCTCCGGCGAGTCCATCCGGCGCGCTCTCGACACCGACGGAATCGCGTTTCCGCACGGCAATTCCGCGATGGTCCAGTTCGTGGATTCGTTTCCGAGAACGCCGGACCGGAAGGTTCACCTGGTCCCGGAGGACCTCGACCGCGAGGCGCCGGGCGGTCTCTACTCGTACCGCCCGGACCCGGCGAGCCGCGAGTACCCGCTCGCGCTCCTCTCGCCGGCGAGCGATCGCACGATCAGCTCGTACCTGGGCGAGCTGCACCGGGAGCAGGTGCCCGTCGAGATGGCGCCGGCCGACGCGGAATCCCGCGGCATCGCCGACGGCGACCGGGTCCGCGTCTTCAATTCGTTGGGAGAAGTCCGGTGCCTCTCGCGGCGCAACCCGGCCCTGCGCGAGGGGGTCGTCGTCCTCCCCAAGGGCCTCTGGCGCCACAACACGCTCTCGGGCACGGGGCCCACGGCACTGGCGCCCGACACGTTGACGGACCTGGGCGGCGGCGCCTGCTTCAACGACGCGCGGGTCGAAGTGGAGCGGCTCCCCGGGCCATGACCGGCGTCGGCGCGGCCGCCGCCGCCGATTCCGTGACGAACCTGTCGGAGGCGGATCGCGGAGCGCGCAAGCGGCGGCTGCGCGGCGCGGTCGCCGTCACGCTCGCGATCCTCCTCGTGGAGGTCGCCGGCGGTTTCGCCTCGCACAGCCTCGCGCTGCTCGCGGACGCGGCGCACATGTTCGCGGACATCGCCGCCCTCCTTCTGGCCTACGCCGGCGTGACTCTGGCGGGGCGGGAGCCGACGGGGCGGCACACGTTTGGTCTCTACCGCGCGGAGATCCTCGCGGCGTTCGTGAACGCGCAGATCCTGCTCCTCGTCGCCCTCTTCGTCGGCTACGAGGCGATCCGCCGCGTCCGGAATCCCGTGGAGATCCACACCGGCATCATGCTCTGGGTCGCCGTCGCGGCGCTCGGCGGCAACGTGCTTTCGGCCCTGCTCCTGTCCAAGGGGAGCGACACGAGCCTCAACATGCGCGCGGCGTATCTCGAGGTCGTGACCGACATGCTCGGTTCGCTCGCCGTCCTTGCGGCGGCCGTCGCGATCCCACTGACGGGATGGCGCTGGCTCGACGCGGCGGTCTCCGGCGTCGTCGCCCTCTACATCCTGCCGCGCGCGGCGGGGCTGCTCCGCCAGTCCGCCCACATTCTGCTCGAGGGCGCGCCCGGAGAGATCGACCTGCCCCGCCTTCGCCGGGAGATCCTCCGCCTGCCGGGCGTCGAGGAGCTCCATGACCTCCACTGCTGGACGTTGACGTCGGGCCTCCACTCGGCGAGCGTCCACATCCGCGCCTCGGCCGAGAGCGGTCGGGCGGAGGTGCTGGCGGCGGTACAGAAGTTGCTCAGGGAGGAAGCCGGGGTGGAGCACGCCACGATCCAGCTCGAATGGGGCTCGGAGATGACGTGCCACGCTTCGAGCCGGAGGCATGCGTAGCAAATATGAGATTTGTGATTTGCGTTTTGATGGATTGTGAATTGAGGGTGGTGGAAGCGTGAAGGTTATCGTCGGAATTTTCATCGGGTGGGTTCTGGTGGCGGGCGTGCTCGGCGTGGTCTGCTGGACCGGGGCGTATGACGTGGCGGCGACGAATCCTCCCGGGAGAATGGAGAAGAAGCTCGCCGCGTTCACTCTGAACCGCGCGATCCAGAAACGGGCGCCGGTCCGGACGAACCCGTTCGCGAAACCGGAGGACGTCCGCTTCGGTCTCGCGCACTACAAGGAGAACTGCCTCGACTGTCACGGCGCGCCGGGCGTCGAGGAGTCGGAGTTCGGCCAGGGCCTCAATCCGCCGGCGCCCGACCTGACCCTCCCGTCGATCCAGAGGATGCGCGACGGCGAGATCTTCTGGGTCGTTTCCCACGGAATCCGGATGACCGGGATGCCCGCGTTTTCGCCGACGCACAAGGAAGACGAGATCTGGAAGATCGTGGCGTTCGTCCGGCATCTGCCCGAGCTGTCGAAGGAAGACCAGCAGGCGTTGAAGGCCGGCCACGAAGAAGAGGAGCATCACCGCGAAGGAGCGGAGGCCGGCCAGCCGGAGACGGAGAAGAAGCCGGAGAGCGGGGAGAAGGCCGAGCACACGCATCCTCCCGGCACGAAGCCACACAAGGACTGAGAGATCGCGAAGACCGCTCTCCCCATCGCCATGGGTTTCGCGGCCGGGCTGGTCGCGAGCATCGCGGCGGCGCAGCACGCAGGCCATCCGCCCGCCGGCCCCGACCCGATGGCGGCGATGGAAGGAATGGAACCGATGGACCACTGGATGACGATGGTCCACGGATACGCCTTTCTGACCGTGAACCGCCAGGGCGGCCCGTCGGGGGACCGCGAGTTCGGGTCGCAGAACCACCTGATGACCGTGGCGATGAGGAGCCTGTGGGGGGGCAAGCTCTCGCTCCTCGGCACGTTCACGCTGGAGCCGGCGACGATCCCGGCAGGCGGGAGCGTCGAGCTCTTCCAGCGAGGGGAGACGTACCACGGCGTCCTGCTCGTGGACCGCCAGCACCCCCACGATCTCTTCGTTCAGCTCGCCGCGCAGTGGGAGAAGTCTCTCGGAAACGCGAAGGTCCGCGTGTACCTCGCGCCGTGGGGCGAGCCGGCTCTTGGCCCCGTCGCGTACCCGCACCGGCTCTCGGCGTCGGAGAACCCGACGGCGCCCCTCGCGCATCACAACCAGGATTCGACGCACATCGCCGCCGACGTCGCGACGGCCGGCGTGACGGCCTCGATCTTCACGCTCGAGGGATCCGCCTTCCACGGGCGCGAGCCGGACGAGAACCGCTGGGACATCGAGCAGGGGAGGCTCGATTCCTACTCCGGCCGCCTGACCGTGCATCCGGTGCCGGAGCTTTCAGTGCAGGTCTCGAGCGGCCACCTGGAGCACCCGGAGGCCATCGAGGCCGGCAACCAGACGAGGTCCACGGCCTCGTTGACCTACGAGAAGGCGACCGCGGGCGGCTTCCTTGCCGCGACCGCCGTTGCGGGCCGGAACCAGACTCCGGACGGTCCGGAGTGGGGCAACACGCTGGAGTGGACGTGGAAGTTCGCGCGGGCGAACTTCCTCTACGGGCGCGTGGAGAGCGTGGACCGCGACGCCTACGAGCTCGTCCACAAGCGGCAGCGTCCCGAGGGCGTGCCCCGCGACCGGGTCTCGGTCCAGGCGGCGACGCTCGGGTTTGTCCGCGACTTCCCGCTCGTCACGGAGGCGGAGATGGGACTCGGAACCGATTTCACGTTCTACCGTTTCCCTTCCCGACTCGATTCCGTTTATGGGAGCCATCCAATCTCGTTCCACGGGTTCCTGCGAATCCGATTCGGCTCCCATGGGGCGGATGCGCACGAGCACTCTCATTAGGGCGCACACCGGAATGATGCATTTGAATCAAGGCGTCCTCCGCGCCTCCCTCTACGCTGTTCGCAGAGCCCGATGAGAAACCTCGGAACCTCCCTCGTTCTCGCCATTACCCTCCTGACGGCCGGCGCCCAAGTGGCGCCGGCCAATTGTTGTGATTCGAAGGGGTCTGGAGAGCAGTCGGTCCGGGCCGTGGACTGCTGCGACTCGATCGTGGATTGCCCGCAGACTCCCGAAGCGGGCCGCCTCGCCGTCGTTTCCTCCGGCACTCCGATGGACGCGGCCATGGCTCTCCCCGGGGACGAACCGGGCACGGCCGCTCCGGACCGTCACGTCACGAGGCTGGCGTCCGACCAGGCCCTCGCCTTCAAGCCTCCTCTCTACCGCCTCCACTCCCAGCTCCTGATCTAGGACCGGTTTCCTCTCCAACGTACGTCAGGGCGGAGCTTTCTCCGCCAACCGGCCCGGGCGTTTCCCGGGCCTCTGGAGGCAGGACCGGTGATCAGGATCCAGGCGAGCCAGGTCGCGATGGTCGAAAGGGGAACAGTAGAATGAAACATGATGATGAGGCGTGGACTCGCTGTCCTCGTCTGCTTCGGCCTCCTGGCGGCGAGGGGCATCGCGTCAGGAACGCCGTGCTGCTCGCTGACTCACCTGGCAGACCTCGCGTCGCTGGTGTCGCCGGACTGTTGCGACAGCCCGGACTGCTGCCGAAGCGAGAAGCGCGGGCCCGCGGACGCGACGCTGACGGTCAAGCCGCCGGAAATCGGGGCGGCGATGGGGCTCGGGTTCGGCCATCCGCTCGCTGCCGGAGCGACAGTCACTGCGGCATGGGCCGATCTCGCGTGGATTTCCTTCTTCGATGTGGACCATCCGCCGCCGCTCGACGGCCGCTACACGCACCTGCGGATCTCCGTCTTCCGGCTCTAGGACCTCCCTCTCACGCGGGCGACCGCCCGCCGTCGCTTTTCTTATCAAGGGAGATCCTATGAAGACGAAATCCGTCCTGGTTGCCCTGACTCTCGCGGCGTCTCTCTCGTCCGCGGCTGCGATGCCGGCCCTTCCTCTTTCGGACTGGCGCGACCGGCTCAGGGAAGCCATCGGCCGCGCCGCCGCGGAGAATCCGGAGATCGCGGAGATGGAGGCGAGGATCGCGGCCGCGCGGCATCGAGTGCCGCAGGCGACGGCGCTGCCCGATCCGGAGATCGAATTCGGCTTGAAGGACGTGCCGGTCTCCAGCCCGTCCCTCAGCAGTGACCCCATGACGATGGAGATGATCGGGGCGCGCCAGCGATTCCCCGGCGCCGGCAAGCTCCCGGCGCAGATGCGCGAGGCGCAGGCCGAGCTCGAAGGCATGGAGGCCGAGCACTCCCGCCATGTCGCCGAGGTCGCCGCCGACGTCGCCGATTCCTTCTTCCGTCTGGCGGCTCTCGACCGGAGGATCGCCATCGCCCGCGAGACCCGGCAACGCCTCTCCGATGCCGTGATCGTGGCGCGCGAGCGCTACCGGGTGGGAAAGGGAGCGCAGGCCGACGCCCTGAGGGCAGACCTGGAGAAGACGGCGCTCGAAGACCGTCTGGCGGCGCTCGGCGGAGAGCGGCGTTCGGAGGCGGCCCGGTGGAATTCCCTGCAGAATCTTCCCGCGAGCTCCGAGGTTCCTCCGATCGCGGTCGAGGATGAGTGCGAGTCGAGAATCGCCGCTCACCCGATCCCCGCGGCCGCCGAGCTCACGCGTATGGCGGAGCAGGAGAGCCCCTCGGTGACCGCGGCGGCAGCCGGCGTGCGGCGCGGACAGGCCCGGCTCGAAGGGGCGCGCCTGGAGCGGCGCCCCGACTGGATGCTCGAGAGCTACTACGGCCGGCGGGAGAAGTTGGAAGACATGGCGGGAATCTCGGTGTCGTTGACCCTGCCATGGGTGCATCCGAAGAGACTCGAGGAGAGGCAGGCCGAGCGAGAGGCGGAGCTTTCGAGCGCGCGGGCCGGGTTCTCGGCCGTCCGCAACACCCTGCGGCGCGATATAGAGCAGGCATGGTCGGATCTCGCGAAGAACCGTGAGCAGGCCCGCCTCTACCGGGAGTCGATCCTCCCGCAGGCGGAGATCAACTACCGCGCCGCCCGGGAGGGTTACAGCGTCGGAGCGATCGACTTTCTGACTTACGTCCGGGCCGCCACCGATCTCGACATGTACCAGTCCGAATCCGTCGAGCGCGAAACCGGGGCGGCGCGGGCCCTCGCGGCCCTTCAAAGAGCCTCCGGACTTGCTTTGATCGATGGGACTCCGGCGACAGGAGGCCTCCATGCGGAATGAAAAGAATCGGAAAGCCGTGTTCGTGACGGCCCTTGCCGTGGCGATTCTTCCGGCGGTCCTGGCGGGGACGGCGTGCGCGAAGAAACCGGCCGCTGAATCTCAAGCTTCCAGTCCCGCCCGGCGGGTCCTCTACTGGTACGACCCGATGAAGCCGGAGGTGCACTTCGACCATCCGGGCAAATCCCCCTTCATGGACATGGAGCTGGTCCCCAGATACGCCGAGCAGGCGCCCTCCGCCGTGGCCGGCCAGGAGCCGGCGGGTCTCTCGGTCGTTCGGATCCCGCTCGAACGACGCCAGCAGATCGGGGTGACGACGGCGAAAGTGGAGAGGCGAACGATCGCGGGCGGCATCGAAACCAACGGCGTGGTGGCCGAAGACGAGGGCCGGGTCCACGCGGTCAACGCGAAGTTTGCCGGGTACATCGAGAAACTCAACGTGGACCGCACGGGGCAGAGCGTGCGCCGCGGACAGCCGCTCCTCTCCGTTTACAGCCCCGACCTCGTTGCGACCGAGCGGGAGCTCCTGCTCGCTGCCGAGAACTTTCGGCGGCTCTCGGGTTCCGGATCCTCCGACACGGTTTCGGACGCGCGTGCGCTTCTGGATGCTTCGCGGGAGCGCCTGCGCCTCTGGGACATTCCGGAGGCGGAGATCGCGCGCGTCGAGAGGACGGGAGGAGTCTCCCGCAACGTCACCCTTGCGTCTCCCGTCTCCGGCGTTGTCCTGAAGAAAGACGCGTTGCCGGGGATGGCGATCGCGGCGGGCATGCCGCTCTTCACGATCGCGGACCTCTCGCAGGTCTGGGTGCTGGCGGACGTTTACCAGTCGGAGATGGCCCTGACCGCGCCCGGAAACGCGGCGACAGTATCGGCCTCCCAGGTTTCCGGCGAGACCTTTCACGGACGTGTGGACTTCGTCTATCCGACGGTGACGGAGGAGACGCGCACGATCAAGGTGCGCGTCGTCATTCCGAATCCGAACGGGTCGCTCAAGCCCGGCATGTTCGTTCGCGTGTCCCTGGCCGGCAGAGAGAAAGAGGCGCTCACCGTCCCGCGTTCCGCGCTGATCCAGACGGGGGAGCGGCAGATCGCCTTCGTCGAGCAGTCCCCCGGCGTCTACGCGCCGCGCGAAGTGAAGACAGGGATTGCGGGCAAGGATTTCCTCGAGGTCCTGACCGGGCTCTCCGAAGGGGAGATGGTCGTGAGCTCCGCCGACTTCCTGATCGATTCCGAATCCCGCATCGAGGCGATCGGCGCCGCGCCTCCTGGATCGGAGGGCCAGCCCGCGCAGCCCCTCGCCTCGACGCCGGGAGGGCCGCCGCGATGATCGAGAAGCTGATCGCCGTCTGCATCCGGAACAAGTTCCTGACAATCTTCGTCGTCGCGGGTTTCTTCGCCGCCGGTCTCTGGGCGTTGAAGCGCATCCCGCTCGACGCCCTCCCGGACCTCTCCGACGTTCAGGTCATCGTCTACACGAACTGGGAAGGGCAGAACCCCAATTTGATCGAAGACCAGCTGACCTACCCGATCGTCTCCGCCCTGATCTCGGCTCCGAAGGTCAAGACCGTGCGCGGTTATTCCTTCTTCGGGTTCTCCTACGTCTACGTCATCTTCCAGGACGGCACCGACCTCTACTGGGCACGCAGCCGCGTGCTCGAGTACCTGAACGGCTTGAGAGGGCAGCTTCCCGATGGCGTCAATCCCAACCTGGGCCCGGACGCCACCGGCGTCGGTTGGGGCTTCCAGTACGTTCTCGTGGACCGGACCGGCCGCCACTCGCTCGCCGACCTTCGGACGTTCCAGGACTGGGACCTTTCCTACTGGTTGCGCGCCGTTCCGGGCGTCGCCGAGGTTTCCTCCGCCGGAGGATTTCAGAAGCAGTACCAGATCGACGTGGACCCGGTGAAGCTCGCCTCGTACGGGATCGGTTTGAACGAAGTGCTCGAGCGCGTCCGCGACTCCAACGGCGACGTCGGCGGGCGCGTGGTCGAGTGGACGGGGCGCGAGTACATGGTGCGCGGGCGCGGCTACATCCAGGGCCTCGAGGACCTGCGCAAGATCGCGGTCAAGTCCCTCGCGCGGACGGGAACGCCCGTCTATCTCTCCGACGTTGCGGCGATCCATTTCGGGCCAGAGATGCGGCGGGGAGTCCTGGACTGGAACGGCCAGGGGGAAGCCGTTGGCGGCGTCGTGGTGGTGCGCGCGGGGGAGAACGTCGCGCGCGTGGTCGAAGCGGTTAAGGAGAGGATCGCTGCGGTCAAGCCCTCCTTCCCGCCGGGCGTGGAGCTGGAGGTCGCCTACGACCGGAGCGACCTGATCGAGCGCGCCGTCTCGACGCTGAAACGCACACTCATCGAGGAAGTGATCGTCGTCGCCTTCGTCATCCTGATCTTCCTCTTTCATTTCCGCTCTGCGCTCGTGCCGATCACGGTCCTCCCGGTCGCCATCGTCATCTCCTTCCTGCCGATGGCGCTCCTGCGCGTCTCCTCCAACATCATGTCGCTCGGCGGGCTGGCGCTCGCGATCGGCGTGCTCGTGGACGCCTCGATTGTCATGGTCGAGAACGCGCACCGGCATCTGGCGGCGGCGGGGGATCCGAGCGGGCCGGCCCGCGAGGCCGCCATCCTCGCGGCCGCCCGCCAGGTCGGGCGTGCGATCTTCTTCTCGCTGGTGATCATCGTCGTCTCGTTCCTGCCGGTCTTTCTCCTGACCGGCGAGGAAGGAAGACTCTTTCATCCGCTCGCGTTCACCAAGACGTTTGCGATCGCGGCCGCTTCGATCCTGTCGATCACTCTGGTCCCCATCCTGATGACGGCCTGGATGCGCGGCCGGATCCGCTCCGAGGACGACAACCCGGCCGCGCTGTATTCCCGGCGGCTCTACTCTCCGGTCCTGAACACCGCCCTGCGATATCCGAAGACTGCGCTGCTGCTGAACTTTCTTCTGATCCCCGCGGTCGTTCCCCTCGCTCTGTCGCTCGGCTCCGAGTTCATGCCTCAGCTTCGGGAGGGCTCGCTCATGTACATGCCGACCGGCCTGCCAATGATGGCTGTCGAGCAGGCGAGGGAGATTCTCGTCAAGACCGACGGCGCGATCATGACGTTCCCCGAGGTCAAGTCCGTTCTGGGCAAGTCCGGGAAGTTCGAGAGCTCGACCGACCCGGCGCCCGTCGAGATGTTCGAGACGACGATCGTGTTGAAACCGCGAGAAGATTGGCCCCGGAGCCTGCATCGCCGCTGGTATTCAGGCTGGCCGGGCTGGGTCAAGCCTCTCTTTCGTCCGGTCTGGCCCGAGATGAGGGCGCGGACGCAGGATGAGCTGCTGGCGGCGATGAACGAGAAGCTCCAGATTCCCGGAATGCCGGTCGCGTGGACGCAGCCGATCCGCAACCGCCTCGACATGCTGGCGACCGGCGTGCGGACGAAGGTCGGAGTCAAGGTCTTCGGCCCCGAGTACTCCTCCATCGAGAAGGTCAGCCTGGCCGTCGAGAGGTCCTTGAAGGACCTGCCCGACACGCGCAGCGTCTACGCGGAGCGGACGACCGGCGGCTCCTACCTCGACTTCACCGTGGATCGGGAGGCAGCCGCCCGGTATGGCCTTTCGGTGATGCAGATCGAGAACACGCTCGAGGCGGCCACCGGCGGCAAGATCGCGGCCACGACGGTCGAGGGACGACGTCGGTTCACGGTTCTCGTCCGCTATCCACGCGACTTCCGCAGCGACCTCGACCGGCTCCGGCGGATCCTGATCGCAACGCCATCCGGCGCTCAGATCCCCGTCGGACAGCTCGCGCAGATCCGCGTCACCACGGGTCCCCCGATGTACCGCGACGAGAACGGCCGGCTGGCCGGCGTCGTCTACGTGGATACCGACGCCTCGGACCTGGTCGGCTTCGTCCGGGCGGCCCAGGAGCGCGTCGCTTCGCGCGTGAAGCTGCCGCCGGGCGTCACACTGGACTGGACGGGCCAGTACGAGTTCCAGGTCCACGCCCGCAAGACGCTCCAGCTTGTGCTTCCCATCGTCTTCGTCGTGATCTTCGTGCTCCTGACGATGACCTTCCGTTCCGCCTCGGAGGCCTCGATCGTCATGCTCTCCGTCCTCTACGCCATGACGGGAGGAGTGATTCTCCAGTGGCTCCTGGGCTACAACTTCTCCGTCGCGGTCTGGATCGGCTACATCGCCCTCTACGGCGTGGCCGTCGAGACGGGGGTCGTCATGGTGATCTACCTGCACGAGGCTCTGGACCGCCGTCTCGCCGGGGGCGCCCTGACCCGGGAGGACGTTCTCGAGGCCACGCGCGAAGGCTCCGTTCTGCGCCTGCGCCCGAAGCTCATGACCGTTTGCGCGGCGACGCTTTCGCTCGTTCCGATCTTCTGGTCCACGGGAACCGGCTCCGAGGTCATGCGCCCGATCGCGGCGCCGATCGTGGGAGGGATGATCACCTCGACGATCCACGTCCTCCTCGTGACGCCCGTCATCTTCTTTCTGATGAAGGAACGGTCGCGGAAGAGAGGGGCGCTGCGAGTTTCGGGGATGAGGGCTCATCCCTCCTGATTTCGCGCTCGCCTGCCGCGCAGATCCGCAAAGAAGGAAGAGGAATCCCGAGCCATCGGGATCACGGGCGCGAACGGCCTCACCGTTCGCGCCCGCGTCCCCGTCTCTCGATGCCGGCTAGCTCTTTCCGGACGAGCCGCAGTCGGCGTGTCCGCAGCGGCAGCGCTGCTCGTGATGGCCGGTCGTCTGCGCGTTCGCGCAGAAGTCGCTGCAATACTCCTTGTTGCCGCGCTTGACGTTGGACTCTTCGCAGCGGCAGCCTCGATGTTCACAAGCCATGAGGACCTCCTTTCCGTCGTAGTCATTGTGGACCCTTCCAGCCCGTTGATCCGTGTCGCTCAGCCTCCTGTCGAGCTGAGGATTCGCTCGAGAGTCTTCATTGCCGCCTGCCAATCCGGCCAGACGTCGCGGAACGCGCGGCCGCGCCGCATGTTCTCGTCGGTCCCGCGGGCGTCCTGCAGGAGGCGCCCGGCCTCCGCGCGGACCTGTGCGCGGCCGCTCGCCCCGGACTCGATGCTCCGCCGAAGAGCGACGGCCCGGTCGTGCAGGTCGCGGATGGACCGAAAGAACTCGCGCCGGTAAGGGCCTTCGCCCGCCACGCGCTGCGCGATTCCATAAGCCCGGCTCGCCCGGTCCTCGAGCTCGCGCGCGAGCCCGGCGAGCTCCCGGGAGTCGCGAGAGTCCGGGGGGCCTCGTCTCTCGCCGTATTCATCACGCCCCGGTTGCCCCGGCGGGGGAGCGATGAGGCCGTCGCGGGACCGGCTCACCTGGCTCATCTGGTCGAGGGTGCCCGCGATCTCGTTCCAGTCGTTGGACGCGCGGCTGTCGGCGAAACGGGAGCGGCGAACCCGGTCCCGCACGTCCTGCGCGGTGCGCGCCAGAGACTGCAGCTCCTCCTCCACCGGCCAGGGCGCCGGCCGGTAAGTCGCCAGGCGCTCGTCGAATCGGTGGACGCTCGCCGCGAATTCGACGATCGAGCGCAGGAGACCCTGCTCTCGCCGGGAGATCCACGAATCCTTCCGCTGCGCCTCGCCGCTGGCGCGTTGCGCGCGCTCGTCCAGGCTCCGCGAGAGCCGGCGCAACTCTTGGTAGGCCGGTTCCGTGAGGACCGGGGCCGGCGGGTCGGCGCGCAGGACCGACTTTCCCCCCGTCCAGAGAGTCGCGAAGGCAGCGCAGAGCAGAACGAGATTCCGGTTTGCCCTCTTCATGACCAACCCCTCTCCGCTCTTCCGAGCAAACAACGCACCAGAAACGGCCGCCAGGACCGGGCGTCCTGTCGCGAGGACAAGTCGGCTGCGCCCGGGCGGCTAGTGTATGGCCTTCTTGCGGAACTGGCGCAGCCCGACGGTCAGGAACACCGCGTCGAACGCGATCAGGGCGCAGAGGATCGCCGTGATGGAGAGGTGCGGGAACTGGGGCACGAGCGCGCTGCGCAGTCCCTCGCTCGCGTAGACGACCGGGTTGATGAGGACGAGCTTCTGGAGAACCGGGAACCGCTCGAGGGCGCTCCACGGATAGTAGGTGCAGCCGAAGAAGATCATCGGCGCGATCACGAGCGAGAACATCAGGCCGATCTGCGTCTGCCCGACCGAGCACCCGAGCGCGAGGCCGATCGAAGACGCGAGGAACGCGACCAGCAGGCAGAGGACCGCGAAGAGGAGCGGCTGCGGGAGCCGGATGTCCACTCCCTTTCCCATCACGAGCCAGGCGGAGGGGAGGACGACGAGTCCCGCGACGAGTGCCTGGATCATGCCGGCGAGGATCTTTTCGACGGCCACCCACTCGATCTCGATCGGCGCGAGGAGCCGGTCCTCGATCTCTTGCTGAACTGGAACTCCGAGACGAGCGGCATCGCGACCGACCAGACGCCGGCCAGCAGCATCGAGAGCGCGATGATCCCCGGCAGCAGCAGGCTCTTGTACTGGAGCGGCATGAAGCCGCTCGTCGTCATGACGCGCCCGAAGATGAAGACGAGGAGCATCGGCTGCAGCAGCGTCTGCAGAATCACCGGCAGGAAGTTGCGCCGCGCGACCCTCCCGTCGCGGCTAAGCAGGGCAAGAAAGTCTTGAAGTTCATGAGAAAACAATGGTGAATTGTGATTTGTGAGTTGTGAATAAGCGTGGGAGCGAGCCCGATTCACAATTCACAATTCACCAATCACAATTCTCACGCTCTCCCCTAGTCCCTCAGGCTCCGCCCGGTGTGATGGAGGAACAGGTTCTCGAGGGACGGCTCGGAGATGTGGACGTCGGAGATGTCGGCTCGGGATTCCGTGGCGGCGGCGACGGCCGCCGGAACGAGCGGGCCGCCGCGGTCGGCGTACAGGTCCGCGCCGGTCTCCCCGACGGGGCGGACCTCGGTGACTCCCGGCAGCCGCGCAAGCCTCTCGAGGAGCTCCGGCGTCCGCGGATGGAACTGCATCCGGATGACGTATCCGCCCGGGATGGAGCCCTTCAACTCCTTCGGCGTTCCGAGGGCGATGACCTTGCCGTGGTCCACGATCGCGACGCGCTGGCAGAGCTCGTCCGCCTCCTCCATGTTGTGCGTCGTGAGAACGATCGTCCGGCCGCGCGCGTTGTACTCGCGGATGATCTCCCAGAGGAGCAGGCGCGTCTGCGGATCGAGCCCCGCGGAGGGCTCGTCCAGGAACAGAACCTGCGGATCGTGCATCATCGCCCGCGCGATCGAGAGGCGCTGCATCATTCCGCCGGAGAAGCCGTAGAGGAGCTGGTCGGCCCGGTCGGTGAGCTGGAAGCGGTCGAGAAGGGACCCGGCGCGGGCGTCCGCTCGTGAGCCGGCATCCCGAAGTAGGCGCCGTGAAAGGTGAGGATCTCGCGGGCCGTGAGCGCGAAGTCGAGGTTCGGCCGCTGGGGAACGACGCCGATGAGCCGCTTCACGGCGACCGGCTTTTCCCAGACGTCGCGGTCGCCGATCCAGGCCCGCCCGCCCGTCGGCCGGATGCGCGTCGTGAGAATGCCGACGGTCGTCGACTTGCCCGCTCCGTTGGGCCCGAGCAGTCCGAAGACCTCGCCGGGGCTGACCTCGAGCGAGAGTCCCGTCGAGGGCGACGATCTCGAACTTTGCTTCGTTCTCGCGCGCCGTGACGCCGCGGCCGAGCGCCCGCCGCCGGCGGGGGGGGCGAGTACACCTTGCGCAGCTCCTATGTCCGGATCGCGATCGGCATGGCTGTTATCTTCTCGTCAACTCGGGTTTCGCCGGCAGGGTCGCTGCTTGACGACGTCGCCGACGGAGACTCCTCCGCGGTAGTTGCCGAGGAAGAACAGGCCCGGGCCATCGCGCCTCGGCCCGCGCGACCGCTTCCATCGCTCGCGGTGGCCGCCATCGTACTGCGGGATCGAGCGGGCGCAGCGCGTGACCGAGACGAGCGCGAGGCCACCTGGGCGCCGAGGGCCGCCGCCGTGTCCCTGGCGGCCACCTCCGACGAGCCTCGCCGTCGGAAAGGCTCGCCGCCTTCGGATCGCGCGCGCCTCCGACGAAAACCGTGCGAGCGCCTGCCCATCCGGCGCGCGGCCGGAGAAGAGACTCGAGCTCCACACCGCTCCGAGGATTCGCCGCCCCTCCTGCGGGACGACGAGGTAGCCGAATCCGTCGAAGGGGCGGGGGAGCGCGCGAGAGCGCGAGGCCAGGTGAAGCACGGCGAGAAGCGGTGCGGAATCGCCTCCAGCGCATCGGCCGCCTCAGGCGCGGAGGCGCGCACGAGCCGCGCGGACTCCGCAGGCCGGAGATGCCAGGACGACGCGGTCGGCCTCCCGCTCGCCCCGCGACGTCGAGACCTTCCACCCTCCGCCCGCATGCGGCGTCACCGACTCCACACGGGTTCCCGCTTGAGACGGCCGCCCAGGCTCGCGGCGAGCGCGCGCGGCAGGGTCTAGAGCCCTTCGCGGAAGGACAGGAGTCCGCGCGGCAGCTGCGGCGGGCGCGCGGCTTCCTCTTGCGCTCGGCGAGCGCGCCGAGAACGAGGCTGCCGTTCTCCCGGTCCCAGCGCGCGAGCGACGGGAAGGCCGCGGAGATCGCCAGTTCGCGGGAGGCACCAGCGAAGATGCCCCGGAACGAACGGCTCGATGAATCGCTCGGCGACCTCGCGCCCGAGCCGCCGGGCGAAAAACTCGTGAACGCTCTCCTCCGTCCCGCCGCCCCGCCGCGCGAACGGCTCGGAGAAGAGACGCAATTTTCCTCGCGCCGAGAGAAGCGGCGTCCGGACGAGGCTGACCGGCGACATCGGCAAGGCATGGAGCCTTCCGTTCCACTCGACGTAGCGCGGCAGCCGCGGGTCTGCGAGCAGCGCCGCGTCCCGAAGGCCGAGCTCTTCGACCGAGCGTCCAGAGCTCCGACGTCGGCCGAACGGTGTTGGGCCCCATCTCCAGGAGGAATCCGTCCTTCCGGTCGGTCCGGACGACGCCGCCGGGGCGCTGCGAGGACTCCAGCAGGAGGACGTCTTCTCCGCGTGCGCGAGCGCCCGGGCGCGGACGAGCCCCGACATGCCGGCGCCGATGACGATCGAGCGAGGCGCGCTCATTCGGCCCAGAACCCCGTCTGCGAGAGGACGATGTCTTCGAGGCGCGCAGGAACGTCGGGCGGTTGTTCAGCCCGTGCGTGCGCCGGAAATGCGCGATTCCCGGCCTTCCTCGCCTCTTCGCCGAAGAGCTGGTCGATCTCGTAGAGAGTCTCGACATGATCGGTGACGAACGCAATCGGAACGACGAGGACCTGCTTTTCCCCGTTTCGGCCGAGCTCGCCGATCACGTCGAGCGTCGCGGGACCGAGCCACTCGACTGGGCCGAGCTTCGACTGGTAGGCGAGAGTCCAGGGGCTGCTTCCGCCGGCGCGTCCTGGATCGCGCGCGACGCTCGCCTCGATTTCGCGCTGGTACGGGTCCCCCTCCCTCGTCACGAGCTTCTTCGGAATCGAGTGGGCCGAAAAGAGGATGTGCACGGCCTCGGGGCGCGGATCCGGAAACTTCGCGATCCCCTCGCGGATCGATTCGGCGTGCGCCTCGACGAAAAGGGGATGGTCGGCCACGAGCCGATCTCGAAGACCCGCGCGCCGGGCGCGAATCGCGGACCGCCTCGCCGAGCTCGCTCGAGCGCTCCCTTCGTCGTCGTGAGCGAGTACTGCGGGTAGAGAGGCACGGCGAGGAACCGCCGGACTCCGGCGCCGCGAGCTCGCGCACGACGTCTTCGACGAACGGCGTCGAGCAATTCATGGCGGCGCGCGCGACGACGTCTTCCCCGCCCGCGCAGCAGACTCTCGACGCCCGCCGCCTGCGCCTCGGTCAGCCGGCGAATCGGGGAGCCGCCGCCGATCGAGCGCATAGAGCTCCCGCGACGCCTTCTTGCGGCCGATCGCGATCGACGCGGCGATCGCCTTGCGCAAGAGGGAGGGCTTGACGCGGATGACGTCGGGATCGGAAAACAGCCGATAGAGGAAGCCCGGGACCTCCTCCAGAGTCTCCGGCCCGCCCAGCTGAAGAAACAGGATCGCGCGGGAACTCATAGCGTCGGCCTCGGGACTTCCGGGACCGAGGACTTGGAATGCCCCAAAGCCTCGGATTCGAGTACCGGAGTTCCGTGCTCCCCGAGTCCGCGGCTTTCACAGGGTCTTGCGAGAAAACGGGCTTCTCCGGGGCGGCTGCGAGGTACGCGTCGAAAGGCATCGCGAGGTTGCGAAGGAAGACGCGGCCTGCCGTCGTCGCGCGGATCTCGTCCCGCCCGAGCACGACCAGGCCGTCCGCGGCGCACGGCTCCAGCTTCTCGAGGGCGTCGGCGAAGTCTTTGTCGAAGCAGACCCCGTACGCCGCCTCGATCTCGGCCTTCACGATCACTCCGTGGCAGAGGAGGTTCTGGATGACGGTGCGGCGCAGCCGGTCGTCCTCCGACAGGCGGAAGCCGCGGAACGTGGCCGCGCCGCCGGCCGCCGACGTCCTGCTGGTAGGGGCCGAGATCGCGGCGGTTCTGGACGTAGGTCGCCCCGATGCCGCCGATCGCGCTCATCCCGAAGCCGATGAGATCCGTCCCGGCCTTGGTCGTGTACCCCTGAAAGTTGCGGTGGAGCGTCCGGTCGGCCCGCGCCCGGGCGAGCTCGTCGGTGGGCCGCGCGAAGTGGTCCATGCCGATGTACTCGAAGCCGGCGCCGGTGAACCGCTCGAGCGCCGTGCGGAAGATCTCGAACTTCGTCCGCTCATCGGGCAGGTGCGGCTGCAGGACGCTCTGGTGCTTCTTCATCCACGGCACGTTCGCGTACGAATAGACGGCGAGGCGGTCGGGAGCGATCGTCGAGCACCTTGTCGATCGTCTCGGAGAAGCTCTCGGCGGTCTGGAACGGGAGGCCGAAGATCAGGTCCATGTTGACGCTCGGGAATCCGAGCGCGCGGGCCTGCTCGACGAGGCGCTTCGTGTCTTCGTACGGCTGGACGCGGTTGATCGCGACCTGGACGCGGGGCTCGAAGTCCTGCACCCCCATCGAGAGACGGTTGAACCCGAGCCTGGCAAGCTCCATCAGGTGCTCGCGCGTCGTCACGCGCGGGTCCACCTCGACTCCCATCTCGACGTCGGCCGCGAAGCGGAAGCGGCCCTTGAACTTCCGCCCGAGCCGCCGGAGGCGCTCCGGCGTGAAGTAGGTCGGCGTCCCGCCGCCGAGATGGAACTGCGCGACGGGACGGTCGGGGCCGACGCGGTCGGCGACCCAGTCGATCTCCCGCTCGAGCATCTCGAGGTAGGTGTCTTCGAGCGCGTGCTGGGTTCCCGTGATGACGACGGTGCAGCCGCAGAAATAGCAGAGCTTCTCGCAGAACGGGAGGTGCACGTAGAGGGAGAGCGGGGCCGGGTCTTTCGCGGCCGTGCTCTCCTCGAGAACGCGCGAGTAGTCCGACGGCGTGAAGTTCTCCGTCCACACGGGCGCCGTCGGATAGGACGTGTACCGGGGGCCCGGCACGTTGTACCGCTTGAGGAGGTCGAGGGAGACTTCGCTGGCGTTCACGCGCCCGCCTCCGCCGCCTCTGCTGTCGTCGCGACCGGCCGCTGCGCGGGCTCGCGCGCCGCGTCGAAGAACGCCTGGGCCGATTCGATCGAGGTCTGCGGGAGGACGCCGTGCCCGAGATTGACGACGTGGGCGCGACCTTCCGTCTCGGCCACGATCTCCCGGGTCCGCCGCGCGACCTCGTCGGCGGGGCCGAGAAGGATGCCGGGATCGAGGTTCCCCTGGAGCGACAGGCGCGGAACACGGCGCCGCGCCTCGGAGAGCGGGACGCGCCAGTCCACGGAGAGCATGTCCGCGCCGGACTCGGCCATCGCCTCGAGCAGGTGCCCGCAGCCGTTGACGAAGAGGATCACGGGGGAGCCGGCGCGCCGGATGCGCGCGATCGCCCGCGAGACCGCCGGAAGCGCCCACTCGCGGTAATCCCGGACGGTCAGCTCTCCCGCCCAGGTGTCGAAGAGCTGCACGGCACGCGCTCCCGACGCGATCTGGAAGGAGAGGACGTCCCCGACGACGTCGGCGAGCAGGTCGAGCAGGCGGCGGAGCGTCTCCGGGTCACGCCCCATCATCTGCTTGATCACGGCAAAAGACCTGGAACCTCCTCCTTCGACGAGGTACGACGCGAGCGTCCACGGCGCTCCGGCGAAGCCGAGCACCGCGGCGCGGTCGCCGACCTCGCGGCGGAGCGTCGCGAGGATCTCCCCGGTGAAGCCGACCTTCTCCGATGGATCGAACGCGTGCAGGCGCCGAACGTCCTCGGCGCTCCGCACCGGCTCGGGGAGGTCCGGCCCGGCGTCCCCGAACTCGACGCGCGCGCCCATGGCGGCGACCGGGACGAGGATGTCCGAGAAGAAGATGACGCCGTCAGGCTGGAATCGCCGGAAGGGCTGAAGGGACACCTCCGCGGCCAGCTCGGGAGTACGGCAGAGTTCCAGAAACGAGACCTTGCGGCGCACCTCCCTGTACTCCGGGAGGTAACGCCCCGCCTGCCGCATCATCCACACAGGCGGACGATCCACCGGCCGCCCGAAGGAGGCGTCCAGAAAGCGCGCGGCGGAGGGAGAGGAGCGGGTCATCGAGCCGTTTGAGCCGGAATGAGCAGTATAGCAGCCGATGCGGGGGGTTGACTCCCCTCGTCACGATAAGATCCGCCGAGCCTAGCTTGATCGGAAGAATCGTCTCCCACTACCGCGTCGAGAAACGCCTGGGCGCAGGCGGTATGGGAGAGGTCTACCTGGCTCGTGACATGGCGCTGGGTCGGGCGGCGGCGCTGAAGCTCCTCCCGCGAGACCTCGATGCTTCGCTCAAGCCCCGGCTCCTTCGAGAAGGCGAGGCCTCCGCGCGCCTGCAGCATCCCGCGATCGCGACCTTCTACGAGGCCGGAGAGTCCGAGGGAGTCGCCTTCATCGCGATGGAATACGTCTCGGGACAGACCCTGCGAGACCGCCTGAGGGACGGGCCGCTGCCCGTCCGCGAGGCCGTCTCGATGGTGGCGTGGCTCCTTGAGGCGCTCGGCCACGCTCACGCCGCGGGCCTCCTGCATCGCGACATCAAGCCGGAGAACGTGATGCTGACCTCCGAGAACTCGGCGAAGCTGCTCGATTTCGGAATCGCGAAAGTGTTCGCTCTCGCCGATCCCGAAGAAGCCACGGGCACCGCGTTGACGGGGACGGGAGAAGTCCTCGGGACGGTCGGTTACATGTCGCCCGAGCAGCTGAAGGGGCTGCCTCTGGACGCGCGGTCCGATCTCTTCTCGCTCGGCGCGGTCTTCTACGAGGCGCTCTCCGGCGAGCGCGCCTACCCGGGAAAGACAGCCGGCGAGCGGATTGCTGCGATCCTGACGAGGGATCCGGCGCCCCTGCGCAGAGCGGATGTGCCGCCGGAGCTTCGAGCGGTCCTCTCGCGGGCCCTCGCGCGCGAACCCGAGCAGCGCTATCCCTCGGCGGCCGGCTTCCTCTCAGACTTGCGAAGGGCGACTGCCGGAGAGTTCGTCGCGACTCTGCCCGACACCCTCGCCGTCATGGACTTCGAGAACCTCTCCCGAAACCCCGACGACGACTGGGTCGGGAGCGGGATCGCCGAAAGCGTCGCCGCAGAGCTGACCCGCGTGGCCGGACTCTCGGTGGTGGCGCGCGAAAAAGCGGTCAAGGTCAAGAAGACGCTCGCGGCGGCTTCGGAGGCGCTCGAGCTGGGACACGCGCTGGGCTGCCGCTGGATCCTTTCGGGGAGCTACCAGCGGATGGGACCGGCGCTGCGGGTGACCGCCAGGCTGACCGAGGTCGCGACCGGCCGCGTCGTCTCCTCCGAGAAGCTCGACGGAAAACTCGACGAGATCTTCCAGATGCAGGACCGCCTCGCCTCCTCCACGGCCGCCGCTCTGGACCTGGACGTTCCGGCGGCGGCTCCCGCCCGCACTCGGAATCTGGGCGCCTATGAGGCCCACGCACGGGGGAGCCGGTTCTTCCACCAGCTCGCCAAGGGCACGTTCGAGCAGGCGCGGGAGCTCTTTGAAGAGGCGATCGCTGCCGAACCGGGCCACGCTCCCGCCCTGGCGGGTCTCTCGGCGGTCCACGCGATGCGCTTCACCTTCATGACGGATCCGGCGGAGCTCGAGAAGTCCATTCTCTTCGCGCGGCGCTCGATCGCCGCCGACGGGAGTCTCGGGGAGCCGCACATCTGGCTCGGCTACTCGCTCTGGCGTCAGGGAAAGACCGAGGAGGCCTTCGAAGAAGAGCGCAAGGCGACGGAGCTCGCTCCCGCCAATCCCTTCGGTCCGTACTTCGCGGGCTGGTGCCGGCTCTCCACCGGCCGGGCGGAGGAGGCCGTTGCGCTCTTTGCCCGCGCGGTGGAAGCGGATGCCGAGCACGGCTGGAGCTGGCTCGGCCTGGGGCTGTCGTACGTGACGCTTGGACGGTTCGCCGAAGCGCGCTGGAGCCTGGAGCAGGCCGTCGCGCTGGAGCAGAAGCACTCGCAGAGCCCGACCGCGGGGGTCGGCGGATTCCTCGGGGAGTGCCTGCGCCGGGCGGGGGAGCCGGCCGCCGCGCGCGCCAGCTGCCTCGAAGGACTCGAAGCGGTCGAAAAATCCGACCACAAGTACCGCGATACCTTTCGCGCGGTCTGTCTCTGCGTTCTCGCGCGGGCCGCCCTTGACCAGGAAGACCTGCCGGCGGCGCGGGCCTCGTTCACCCAGGCCATCGCTCACCTGCGGGGCCGCCCCCGGGCCCTCGGGGGCGGCCACCTGCTCGTGCAGGCTCTGGCCGGACTCTCGCGCGCCGGAGAGGGAGCCGGACATTTCGAGGAGGCCATGCGCCTCTTCGATGGCCGCCAGGGCTTCGACTACTCGTATCTCTGGATCTGCTCCGACGAGGAGACGCTCTCCGAGCTGTCCCGCGCCGCCACGGCCCTCGGCCTTCCCGAGCCCGGTCTTCCCAGCCCCGGTGGTGCCCGCTCTGGTCGCGGCGCGAGGAGTCTCCTGAAGTAATCGAAGGAGGAGCTTCGCGCCGGCGGCAGAGCCGCGTCGCCCGCGCAGCGCTACGCGACGAGCTGCCGCAGGACGTAGGCAAGAATCCCGCCGTGGCGGTAGTAGTCCACCTCGATGGGCGTGTCGATGCGGACGATGACCGGGAAGGGTTCCTGCCGGCCGTCGGCCCGATGAATCGTGAGCGTGACCTCCTGTCGCGGCGCGCAGAGCCCGACTCGAGCCCGGTCAGGTCGAAGATCTCGCTGCCGTCCAGGGCGAGGGTCTTCGCGTTCTGCCCCTCGCGGAACTGGCAGGGGAGAACGCCCATGCCGACGAGGTTGGAGCGGTGGATGCGCTCGAAGCTCTGGGCGATGACCGCGTTGACCCCGAGAAGCGCGCGTTCCCTTGGCCGCCCAGTCCCGGGAGCTGCCCGAGTCCATACTCCTGGCCGGCGAGGACGACGAGCGGGACGCTCTCGCGCCTGGTACTTCATCGCCGCGTCGTAGATCGCATCTTCTCGCCGTCGGGCATAGTGGACCGTCACGCCGCCTTCGATCGCCGGGCACCATCAGGTTCTTGATCCGGACGTTGGCGAACGTCCCGCGCGTCATGACGCGGTCGTTGCCGCGGCGCGAGCCGTAGCTGTTGAAGTCCTGAGGCGCGACCCCGCTGCTCCTGATCAGGTATTGGCCCGGCGGGCGAGGTCGGCTTGATCGCGCCGGCCGGGCTGATGTGGTCGGTCGTGACCGAGTCGCCGAAGATGCGCGAGCGGCCGCGCGCCCCGGATGTCGCGGATCTTGCCCGGCCCTCATCGAGAATCCTCGAAGAACGGCGGCTCCTGGATGTACGTCGACGTCTCGGTCCCAGTCGTAGACCTCCCCGGCCGTCGCCGGGATCTCGTTCCAGAGAGGATTTCCGGCGGCGAAGTCCGAATAGAGCCTGCGGTAGGTCTCGGGATCCGTCGCGGCGAGGAGGGCGTCGCGGATCTCGCGCGAGGGCTCGGCCAGATGTCGCGCAGGTAGACGTCGCGCCCTTCGCGGTCGCTGCCCGAGCGGGTCCTTCGTCATGTCGATGTCCACCCGCCCCGCGAGCGCGAACGCGACGACGAGCGGCGGGCTCATCAGGAAGTTCGCCTTGATGTTCTGCTGGATCCGCGCCTCGAAGTTCCGGTTGCCGGAGAGGACGCTTGCGGCGACGATGTCGTTTCCGGTGACGCCTCCTCGATGCGCGGATCGAGCGGCCCGGAGTTGCCGATGCAGGTCGTGCAGCCGTAGCCGACGAGGTTGAAGCCGAGCTGCGTCGAGATAGGGCTGCAGGCCCGTGCGCGCCAGGTACTCCGTCACGACCCGCGAGCCCGGCGCGAGCGAAGCCTTCACCTTCGGCGAGACGGAGAGCCCGCGCTCGACTGCCTTGCGCGCGAGGAGGCCGGCCGCGAGCATGACGCTCGGATTGGACGTGTTCGTGCAGGAGGTGATCGCCGCGATCAACAACGTCGCCGTGCCCGAGAGTCGACGACGCCGGGAGCCATGTGCTCTTCCGGCACTTCCTCGACGCGGTCGGGCGTCGGCCGGTTGTTCACCATCTCAGTCTCGGTCCAGGGGTTGGTGTCCTTGGCCCTGGAAACGGCGGGATTCACCGGCCCGGGCTCCTGATGGCCTCCTCCGGCCATGGGCTCTGCCGGCACGGTTCCCTCGAAACCGATAGCCGTGGCGAAGCGGCGCCGGCGGTCTCCATTCTTCTTGCCGTAGCCGTTCTCGGCGACCGGCTTCTCCAGCAGCTCGAGAAAGCGCGTTCTTCAAGTCGGGCAGCGCGATCCGGTCCTGCGGCCGCCTGGGCCCGGAGACGCTCGGCCGGACGGAGCCGAGGTCGAGCTCGATCACCTGTGAGTAATCGCACTCGCCGCCGCGGGGCATGCCGAAGAGTCCCTGCGCCTGGAAGTAGTTGCGGAAGGTCGCGACGTGCTCCTGCGGCCGCCCGGTCGCGAGGAGGTAGTCGCACGACTCCTCGTCGATCGGGAAGAAGCCCATCGTCGCGCCGTACTCGGGCGCCATGTTCGCGATCGTGGCCCGGTCGGTCAACGGGAGCGAGGCGGCGCCTTCGCCGTGGAATTCGACGAACTTCCCGACGACCTTCGCCGCGCGCAGCATCTCCGTGCAGTGAAGCGCGAGGTCGGTCGCCGTGACTCCGTCGGCAAGCCGCCCCGTCATGTGGACGCCCACGACGTCAGGAGTCAGGAAATAGACCGGCTGCCCGAGCATCCCCGCCTCGGCCTCGATTCCTCCGACTCCCCAGCCGACGATCCCGAGGCCGTTGATCATCGTCGTGTGCGAATCGGTCCCGACAAGCGTGTCGGGGTAGAAGACGCCGTTTTTTTCGAGAACGCCGCGGGCGAGATACTCGAGGTTGACCTGGTGGACGATGCCGATTCCCGGCGGGACGACGTCGAAGCCGTGAAACGCCTGCGTCCCCCACTTCAGGAACTCGTAGCGGGCGCGATTCCTCTTGAACTCCATCTCCATGTTGCGCGCGAGCGCGTCGGGCGTGGACCAGACGTCCACCTGGACGGAGTGGTCCACGACGAGCGCGACGGGAACGAGCGGCTCGATGACGGCCGGGTCCTTGTGCATCCGCTCGACGGCCGAGCGCATCGCGGCCAGGTCCACCAGGAGCGGCACTCCCGTGAAGTCCTGGAGGATGATCCGCGCGACGACGAACGGGATCTCCGCCGTCCGCTCCCCCTTCGGCGTCCACTGCGCGAGCGCGCGGACATCGTCTTCCTTGATTTTCTGGCCGTCGAGGTTGCGCAGGACGGACTCGAGGACGATCCGCAGGCTGACCGGCAGGCGCGAGATCCTCCCGACCCCCGCTTTCTCGAGCGCGGAGAGAGAGAAGAAGGCGCCGTCGCGGCCGGCTCCGGTTCGGAACGTCTGGCGGGCGTGGAAGGGATCTCTGGTCGAATCGTTCATGGCATCACCAGCGGGAAGAGAGGAACTCTTGGCGGAGTTGTCAAGGGGCGAGTCTATGGGGCGCTCCGGGGCAGGTCAAGATGCATGAGGAGAGCCTGAATCCGGAACCCCGCGCTCCCGGATCGGCATAGATTACGCGGACAGTGGAGGAGAAATGATGAAAAGGAGTCCCCGTTTCGTGGCGCTTCTCGCCCTGGTCGCGGCCGCGGCCCTGCCTGCCCTCGCGGAGACCGAGACATTCACGTTCGACAAGGCGCACACTCTGGTCGGCTTCCGCATCCGGCACTTCGTCTCCAAGGTCGAAGGGCGCTTCAAGGACTTCGACGGGACGATCTGGATCGACCGCGCGAATCCCTCGGCCTCGAAGGTCGAGCTGACGATCCAGGCGGCCTCGATTGACACCGCCAACGAGAACCGCGACAAGGATCTGCGCTCCGACAACTTCTTCGACGCCGCGAAGTTCCCGACGATCACTTTCAAGAGCACGAAGGTCGTGGCGAAGGGGAGCGAGTCCTACGAGGTCACGGGCGACTTCACCATGCATGGCGTGACGAAATCGATCACGGTTCCCGTCAAGCACGGCGGCTTCGTCAAGGTCAAGGGGCGCAACGGCATGGGGGAGAAGACCGGGTTCGACATCACCTTCCCGCTCAACCGGAAGGACTTCGGGATCACCTGGAACCGTCCCCTCGACACGGGCGGCTTCATGCTCTCCGACGACGTGGACATCAACGTCCAGGTGGAGGCGAACAAGCAGATGCCCGAGGGCGCGCCGGCCCCGGCCGCGGCGCCGACTCCCTCGAAGAGCTGACCAGCGCCTGTTAACATCCTCAGACGCTGATGGGAACGCACGCTCTCGGCTGGGTCGCCGTGGTTCTCTACCTCTGCGCCGAGGCCTATTCGATCGTCTCTCTCGTGCGGCCGCGCGTGCCGGCCCTCCCCGGCCACCTGATGATTGGAGCCGGGCTCCTCCTCCAGTTCGCGGACCTCGAGGCTCGCGCGCGGGCGCTCCACTCCGTTCCGTACCGCACGATCGGCGGCTCACTCTCTCTCTTCGGCTGGATGCTCGGCCTCTCCTATCTCGCGCTCCTCTTCCGCCACCGGGAGCGCGCGGTGGGACCGTTCCTGATCCCGTTCGTGATCCTCTTTTCGATCCTCGGCCTCCTGCTGCCGCAGCCCGGCCTCGTCGCCCGCTCCGACACGAGGGGGCCGCTCTTCGCGCTGCACGTGACCTTCGCGATCCTGGCCTACGCCGCGTTCACCTTCTCCTTCGTGCTCTCGGTCCTTTACCTGATCCAGAAGCGGCAGCTTCGACGGGTCCACACGGGCCTACTCTTCGCGCGCCTTCCGGCGCTCGACGTCATCGGGCGGATGAACCGGACGAGCGTCACGATCGGTCTCTCGGTCCTCGGTGTCTCCGTGCTCCTCGGCTCGATCTGGGCCGAGCACGTCTGGAGCAAGCTTCCGGACGCCAAGTTCGGGTCCGCCCTGCTGACTCTCGTCGTCTACGGGTTTCTGCTCTGGAAGGACCGGCGGGGGTGGGGAGGCGAGCGCGTCGCGCTCCTCTCGATCCTCGGCTTCGCGATGATCATCTTCTCGTACACGTTCGTGAACCTCTACCTCTCCACGCAGCACGTCTTCCGATGAGCATTTCCCAGGAGGCCCGACTCGCCCTGCTGGGATGGAGCTTTCGCGGCGCGGGCGTGTCGGTGCGCGAGCGCGTCGCGTTCACCGCCGATGAGGTCCGCGAGGCGCTCACGGATCTCTTGAAGCGCGGCGTGATTTCCGAGGGGGTCATCGTCTCGACCTGCCACCGGAGCGAGATCTACAGCTTCGCTTCCGATGAGAGCTCGCGCGACGGCCTGACGCGGTATCTCTCGGAGTGGCGCGGCCTGGAGCAGGCGGAGCTCGAGGGCTCCTGCTTCTACCGCGTCGGGGGGGACGCCGTGCGCCATCTCTTCCGCGTGGCCGCGGGGCTCGATTCGCTCGCGCTCGGCGAGAGCGAGGTCCTCGGCCAGGTGCGGCAGGCGTTGAGCCTCGCGCGGGAATCCGGCTCCACGCGCGCCGTGATGCACCGGCTCTTCGAGAGCGCCGTCGCCGCCGGCAAGCGCGTGCGGTCGGAGACGGAGATCGCGCGGCATCCGCTGTCGGTCTCTTCCATCGGGTTCGAGCTGGCCAGGAAGGTCTTCGGCGACCTGTCGGAGCGCCGCGTGCTCGTGATCGGAGCGGGAGAGACGGGCGCGCTCTTCGCCCGCCACGCTGTCGAAGCGGGAGTGCGCGGACCCGTCATCGTGAACCGGACCGCCTCCCGGGCGCAGGAGCTCGCCGCGAGCGTCAGCGGGCGGGCCGCCGCGTGGGAGCATCTCGGCAACGAGGTCTCCCAGGCCGACGTCGTCGTGAGCGCAACTTCGAGTCCCGAGCCGCTCGTCACGCGGGCGCAGGTCGAGTCGGCGATGCGCGAGCGGCGCGGCCGCCCGATGCTCTTCCTCGATCTCGCCGTCCCCCGCGACATCGCCCCCGACGTCGCGGAGGTCTACAACGTCTTTTCCTACTCGATCGACGACCTGGAAGAGGTCGCCAACGAGAATCGCGCGCGGCGCGCCAAGGAGGTCCCGGTGGCCGAGAAGATCGTGGAGGAAGAGCTGGAGGAGTACCTCGTGTGGCTCGGCAACCTCTCGGTCGTGCCGACAGTGACGCAATGGCGCCGCCGGATGGAGGAGCTGCGCGATCTCGAGCTCGAGCGCGCCCCGGCGGCCGAGCGCGAGAGGCTGCGGGGGCTGTTGGATGCTTTCTCCGCCCGCATCCTCCACGAGCCCATGAAACGACTCAAGGGTGAGTCCGATCCCGCCCGTAAACTGGACCGCGTCGAGGCGGTGCGGCATCTCTTCGATTTAGATAAGGAATAGGTGTCAGGTTGAGGGTGTCAGGGGAAAAGCAGGTATCAGGTGTCAGGGATCAGGTGCCAGGTTGGGCTCCGGTCCCTGATCCCTGGCACCTGGCACCTGACACCTGCATCGTTCCCTGGCACCTCTTCCCTGACACCTTCTCGGCCCGATCATGAAACTCAGACTCGGCGCGCGAGGAAGCCAGTTATCGCTTGCCCAAGCAAGACTCGTCACGCAGTCTCTCGAGGGACGGGCCGAGGTGGAACTGGTCGTCGTCAAGACGACGGGGGACCGGCTCTCCGCGGCGGGGTCTCCCATCGAGTGGAAGGGAGACTTCACGCGGGAGCTGGACGAGGCGCTGCTCGACGGACGGATCGATTTCGCGGTTCACAGCATGAAGGACGTGCCGACGCAGGTCCCCGAGGGGCTCGTGCTCGCGGCGGTTCCGCTCCGCGAAGACCCGAGCGACGTCCTGATCTCGCGGCCGCGCCGGAATTTCGCGGACCTTCCCGCGGGAGCCCGCGTGGGAACCGCGAGCCCCCGGCGAAAGGCGCAGCTTCTCGCGGCGCGGCCGGACCTGGCCATCCTCGAGGCACGGGGAAACGTCGATACGCGGATCTCGCGGCTCGAGGAAGGGCGCTTCGACGCGATCGTGCTGGCGCGCGCGGGACTTGCGCGCCTCGGGCGGCTGGACGAGGCCTCGCAGGTCGTGCCGCCGAACGTGATTCTGCCGGCGATCGGCCAGGGAGCGCTCGCCATCTACGCCCGGAGAGACGACGGCGCGACGCTCGCGCTTCTCCAGGCGCTCAACCACGTCTCGTCCCGCTTCGAGGCCGAGGCGGAGCGGAGCCTGCTCGCGACGCTCGAGGCCGGGTGCAAGGCTCCTGTCGCGGGCCTCGCCCGCGTCCGCGACGGCTCCTTGACGCTTGCCGCCGGAGTGTTTTCTCCGGATGGGTCGAGCGCGCTGCGGGAGGAAACAGGAGGGCCGGCATCGGAAGCGGTGTCGATCGGGCGCTCGGCCGGCGCGAGACTGCTGAAACGGGGAGCGGCGGCGATGATCGCGGCCGCCGGGCGATGAGCCGTCCCCGGGCGCTCGTCGTTCGCTCGGGGGCGAACCCCTTCGCCCGTTTCGCGCCCAGCGCCCGGGTAGAGATCGTCGAGAAGTCGAGCCACTCGATCGCGCCGCTCGAACCCGATTCCACGCTGCTCGAGTCTCCGGCGGATTTCGCCATCTTCACGAGCCAGGTCGCCGTCGAGACGCTCTTCGCGGACGATCGCCTGGCTTCCCTCTTCCGCAAGGCGACGGCGGGCGGGGTCGTGGTGGCCGTCGGACCCGTGACGGGAGAGGTGCTCGCCGCGAAGGAGGTGGCGGTCTCCTTCGTCGCGGTCGGCTCGGGCGGGAGCGTCGCCGAACGTCTGCCCCGCGATCTCTCCGGAAAGCGGGTCCTGCTGCCTTGCGGGGAAGACGCCTCGCCCGAGCTTTCCGAGCGCCTGCACTCCCGCGGCGCGCGCGTCACGCCGCTGGTCCTCTACCGGAAGATCGCCCGGCCGCGCGACATCGCGCTCGAAGGGGAGATCCTGGAGAACCCCTTCGCGGCGTTCTGCACGACGTCTCCTTCCGCTGCGCGGTGGCTCTTCGAAGGGCTGGGAGAGGCCGCGACGCGGCGCCTGCGGACGACGCCGGCCGTCGTCCTGGGGCGTTTCACGCGGCGGTTCCTCGAGGCGCATGGCGTCGCGCGCATCGAGGTCACGGAAGAGGCGCGTTTCGCGGATGCGCTGGCGCTCCTCGAGACTCTTGCGACCGCGCCCGCGGCGACATAGATTCCCGATCATGCCCGTCTTTCCGACCCTTCGCCTGCGCCGCCTGCGCCGCTCCCCGGCGCTGCGGGCGCTCGTGCGGGAGACGCGCCTTTCGCCCGATCGGTTCGTCGCGGGCCTCTTTGTCCGCCGCGGCAAGGGACTGCGGCAGGAGATCTCTTCTCTCCCCGGCGTCCTGCGCCTGTCGCCGGACGAGGCGGTCGCGGAAGCGCAGGAGCTCAGGTCGCTGGGGGTTTCGGCTCTGATCCTGTTCGGAATCCCGGAGGGAAAGGACGAAACGGGAAGCGAGGCCTGGGACGACGCCGCCGCGGTCCAGGAGACAGTCCGCCGGTTGAAGAAAGAAGTCCCGGAGATCCTGGTCGTCACGGACGTCTGCCTGGACGAATACACGTCGCACGGCCATTGCGGCGTCATCCGCGACGGCGAGGTGGACAACGACGCCACGCTCCCGCTTCTGGCGCGCGCCGCTCTCTCCCACGCGCGGGCCGGGGCGGACGTCGTCGCGCCTTCCGACATGATGGACGGACGGGTCGCCGCGATCCGGCGCGCGCTGGACGAAAACGGTTTCGACCAGGTCGCGATCCTGGCCTACTCGGCCAAGAGCGCGTCGGCGTTCTATGGACCGTTCCGCGAAGCCGCCGATTCCTCGCCGAAGTTCGGCGACCGACGCGGATACCAGATGGACGCCGCGAACCGCCGGGAGGCGATGCGCGAGATCGCGTCGGACCTGGAGGAGGGCGCGGACGCGGTCATGGTCAAGCCGGCCCTCGCCTATCTCGACGTGATCCGGGAAGCGCGGGATCGGTTCGACGCTCCCATCGCCGCCTACAACGTCTCCGGGGAATACGCGATGGTCAAGGCGGCCGCGGCCAACGGATGGATCGACGAAAAACGAATCGTCCTCGAAATCCTGACGGGGATCGTGAGGGCGGGTGCAGACTTTGTAATCACCTACCACGCGAAGGACGCAGCTCGGTGGTTGAGGGAAGATCGAGCTATCGGATGATCGGGTCATCGGGTCATCGGGTCATCGGTTCATTTGCCCCGAACAACGATTTGAGCCGAGATGAGCCGATGGACCGATGAACCGATGAACAGGTCCCGCCCGGCATGAAAGCTAATCGAACGAGCGGTACAAAGAGATCGGCCGCGCTGTACAAGCGGGCGAAGCAACTCATGCCGGGCGGGGTCTCCTCTCCCGTTCGCTCTTTCGCTTCGGTCGGGGGAGAACCGTTCTTCGTTCAGTCGGGGCGCGGGGCACGGGTGCGGGACGCGGACGGCCGAAGCTACATCGATTACGTCCAGTCCTACGGGCCGCATCTCTTCGGCCACCAGCCGCCTTTCGTGCGGCGGGCGCTCGCGGGGGCGCTGCGGCGCGGGACCTCGTTCGGCGCGCCGACTCCGCTCGAGGTGCGGCTGGCCGCGCGCGTTGTCGACGATGGTCCCTTCCGTCGAGATGGTCCGCTTCGTCAACTCGGGAACCGAGGCGACGATGAGCGCGGTCCGTCTCGCTCGCGGAGCGACGGGGCGCCCGCGCATCGTCAAGACGGAGGGGGGGTACCACGGCCACGGAGACGGCTTTCTGGTTTCCGCGGGCTCGGGGGTCGCGACCCTCGCGATCGCCGGCAGTCCGGGTGTGCCGGACGACATCGCCCGGCTCACGGTCGTGATCCCGTACAACGACGCCGCGGCGCTCGAGAAGGCGTTCGAGCGCTTCCCTGGAGAGATCGCCGCGTTCATCGTCGAGCCGATCGCGGCCAACATGGGCCTCGTTCTCCCGGACCCGGGTTATCTCGACAAGGTCGCGGAGATCACCCGCCGGCACGGCGCCCTCCTGATCTTCGACGAAGTCATCAGCGGCTTCCGTGTGGCGGCGGGAGGAGCGCAGCAGCTCTACGGCGTCAAACCCGACCTGACCACGCTCGGGAAGATCCTCGGGGGCGGCCTGCCGGTGGGCGCCTACGGCGGACGACGTGACCTGATGGAGCGCATGGCGCCGTCCGGCCCGGTCTACCAGGCGGGCACGCTCTCCGGGAATCCGCTGGCGATGAGCGCCGGGATCGCGATGCTCGCGGAGATCGCGCGCCATCCTCCCTACAAAGAGCTCGAGCGCAAGGGCGCGCTCCTCGAGAGCGGAGTGAGAAAGGCGATCGCGGACGCCGGCGCCTCGGACCGGGTGAGCTACGAGCGGATCGGATCCCTTTCGACGCTCTTCTTCGCGCCGGGACCGTTCTCCGATTTTCCGTCGGTCAAGAAATGCGACACCGCGGCCTATTCGCGCTTCTTCCACGCGATGCGGGAACGAGGCATCTTCCTGCCGCCGGCGCAGTTCGAGGCGTGGTTCGTCTCCACCGCCCACTCCGAAGCCGACCTGCGCAAGACGGCAAAGGCCGTCGGCGAAAGCCTGGCAATCACGTTCGCGGTCTAACTCTCTCTGTCATCCCGAGCGTAGCGAGGGATCTGCTCTCGCCGGACCGGGGCAGATCCTTCGTCACTCCGCTCCTCAGGATGACACGGATGTGGCTCCGCTCATCAGGATGACAGGGACGTGACCTCGCTCCTGAGGATCAGAGGTCAGGTCCCCCGCAGCACCTGGAGGCTGTGCTCGAGCGCGGCCTCGGTTCCGAGCAGGAGAAGGTGGTCCTGCTCCTCCAGCACGTAGTCGGCTCCCGGCGTCACGGCGGCCTTCCCCTCGCGCACTGCGGCGAGCAGGATCGCGCCGCCCGTCCCCCGCAAGTTGAGTTCCCGCAGCGTGCGCCCGATGGCGTGCCATTCCGGTCCGACGGTCACGAACTCGATCCGCGAGCCGCCCAGGGCGTGCTCCAGCCGTTCCGCGGCCACGTCGGGCGCGCGGAACCTGCGGAAGCCGTCCTCGCGCGTTCGCCGGATCTCGTCGGTTTCCGACTCGACCCACGGGAGAGGGAAGCCCAGGCGCCGGAGCGTCCGGCCGGAGATTTCGAGGGACGTCTCGAATTCCTCCGCCACGACGTCGTCGGCGCCGAGCGCGGACAGCTCCGGGATCTCCGCGAGGTAGCGCGTGCGCGCGAGCAGAAAGAGGTTCGGCGCGAGGCTCCTGCAGAGTGAGATCGTGCCCCGTGTCGCTCGCGGATCCGATAGCAGCACGAGCGCGGCGCGGGCGCGCTCGACGCCGGAGTGCTTGAGAACCGACGCGCTTGTGGTGTCGCCGTACTCGATCGGGGCGCCCCTGGCCCGCCCCGTGCGGACGCGCTCGGGGTTCAGGTCCAGGACGCGGAAGGGGACCTTCGCCCGGGCGAGCACGCGGGAGAGGGTCTCTCCCATGTGGCCGAACCCGAAAATCAGGACATGGCCCTCATCGGGAAGCGCCCGCGAAGCGTTGGGCGGAGGCTCGGCGTCGCGCGGCCGGCCGATCGGGAGGTCGGCGACCCGGTCTCCCACGGCGTGGCCCAGCCGGAAGAGAAACGGGGTCGCCGCCATTGAGATGATCGTCGCCGCGAGAGTGACCTGGTAGACGTCGGGGGAGACCAGGCTCGCCGCGCGCCCCTGGGCGAGCAACACGAAGGCGAACTCGCCGATCTGCGCGAGCGAGATGCCGACGATCGCGGCGACCCGCGGGCCGTAGCCGAGCAGAAGCGGCGGAAGCGAGGCGACGGCCGCCTTGCCGAAGAGGACCAGGGAGAGCCCGGCCGCCACTGCCCACGGGCGCGCGGCGAGGATTCGCGCGTCGAAGAGCATCCCGACGGAAACGAAGAAGAGGGAGTTGAACGCGTCGCGGAACGGCGCGATGTCCGCCATGGCCTGGTGCCCGAAGTCGGAGTCGGAGACGACGAGTCCGGCGAGGAAGGCGCCGACGGCGAGCGAGAGCCCGGCGCGGGCGGTCGCGAGCGCCGTGCCGAGAACCAGGAGCAGGACCGCGAGAAGGAAGAGCTCTTTGCGCCGGGTCGCGGCGACCGCGTGGAGGACGCGGGGGACGAGGAAGCGCGCGCCGAAGAAGACGAGGACGGCCGCCGCGGCCGCCTTGCCGAGCGCCAGGAGAGTGCCGGCCACTCCACCGCCGCTCTGTCCGGCGAGCGGCCCGATGAGGAGCATCATCGGGACGACCATCAGGTCGCCGAAGACATTGATGCCGACGAGGAACCGGCCGTGGGGAGAGTCGATCTCGCGATGCTCGACTAAGAGCTGGAGGAGGACGACCGTCGAGCACGTGACCACGAGGAAGCCGAAGAAGACGGCCTGGGGGAACGGGTAGCCGCGGGCCGACGTGAGGAGGGCGGCGAGGAGGACCACGCCACAGAACTGGATCGGCCCCGCGATCCACACCGCGGAACCCAGCCGCCGCAGCGTCGAGAGGGGCAGCTCCAGTCCGACGGTGAAGAGGAGGAGAACGACGCCGACCTGCGCGAGCGCTTCGACGGTGTCCACGTCCTTCACGAAGGCGAGCCCGTGCGGGCCGAGCAGGACTCCGGCGAGGAGATACCCGATGAGCGGCGGCAGCCGTAGCCGGTCGAGCACATAGGCCGCAGCCAGGGCCGCCAGAAAGACCAGGGCGAGGGGGCCCAGGAAGCTTGGTGCGTGCATGGACAGGAAGAGACTCTAAGCCCGTCGAACGTCTTTTCTGTTAGCCTCTCGCGGATGTCCACAAGCCAGAGTCGGGCCGCCGGCAAGCAGTGGTTCGGACATCCCCGCGGGCTCTCGACGCTCTTTTTCACGGAGATGTGGGAGCGCTTCAGCTATTACGGGATGCGCGGAATCCTCCTCCTCTTCCTCGTCAACGCCGTGGCGACCGGCGGCTTCGGGATGAGCGACAAGGCCGCCTCGGCGATCTACGGCCTCTACGTCGGCCTGGTCTATCTCATGGCGTTGCCCGGCGGCTGGGTCGCCGACCGGATCCTCGGTCAGCGCCGCGCGGTGTTCCTCGGCGGCTCGATCATCGCGGCCGGACACTTCAGCATGGCCGTGCCCACGGTCGTGACGTTCTACCTGGGACTCTGCCTGATCGTCGTCGGCACCGGGCTGCTCAAGCCGAATGTCAGCGCGATGGTCGGAGACCTGTATCCCGAAGGAGGGGCACGGCGCGACGCCGGTTTCTCGATCTTCTACTCGGGGATCAACACGGGCGCGCTCTTCGGGCCGATCGTCTGCGGATACCTGGGCGAAAAGGTGAATTGGCATCTCGGCTTTGGAGCCGCCGGCATCGGCATGGTGCTCGGGCTGCTTCAGTACCGTCTGGGCGGAAAATATCTCGGGGCGGCGGGGCTGCGGGAGGCGGAGCCGGGGGATCAGACCACGCTCAAGCGCCTCGTCGTCGTCATCGTGGCGTCCCTCGCGGCGGGCGTCGTTCTCGCTGCGCTCCAGGTCACCGGCGTTCTCCACATGACGCTGATCGGCGTCGCGCAGGGCACCGGCGTCTTCATGGGAGTGCTCGCCGTGGTCTACTTTTCCTCACTGCTTCTCTTCGGCAAGCTCTCGGTCGCCGAGAAGAAGCGGATCGTCGTGATCTTCGTCTTTTTCCTCGCCGCCGTTCTCTTCTGGTCGGGATACGAGCAGGCCGGCTCTTCGATGAACCTCTTCGCGGAGCGACTGACCAACCGGGTCATCGGAGGGTGGGAGATGCCCGCCTCCTGGCTCCAGTCTGTCAATCCCGTCTTCATCATCGTCCTGGCTCCGTTCGTCGGCTTCCTGTGGGTATGGCTGAGATCGCGGGAGCCATCGACTCCCGCGAAGATGGGGTACGGCCTCGTGCTGGTCGCGATCGGGTTCTTCGTGCTCGCCTGGGGCGCGAGCTTCACCATCGGCGGCGCGAAGGTCTCTCCGATGTGGCTCATCGTGGCCTACTTTCTGCACACGGTCGGCGAACTGTGCTTGAGCCCCGTCGGTCTGAGCAGCGTCACCAAGCTCGCTCCGCGCCGGTTGGGCGGACAGTTGATGGGGACGTGGTTCATGGGAACCGCGCTCGGCAACCTGATCGCGGGCCTGGCGGGAGGCGGGTTCGAAGGGTTGACGACGGGGGAGATGTTCGCCGCGGTGGCGAAGGTGATCGGGATCGCCGGGGTGGTTCTTCTTCTCTTCTCCAGACCGCTCCGGCGCTTGATGGGAGGCGAGGGCGGCCAGCAGATCGAGGTCGTGCCCGTGGGTCCCGGGACGGCGGCGCACCAGGGCGGACCGGTGGTCTGAAGCTCCTCCAGAATCGGCTTCCGCGACCGGACGCATTCGACGATCCGCCATCGCGTTTTCTTTACATCGGACCGGCGGGATCTTCAGGGGCCGAAGGCAGAGTTCGGTCACTGGAGGCTCGAGAATGTGCAAACAGTGTCACGTCGCTTTCGCGGAGCGTGTTCTGGCTCGGAACTCGGTTCACTCGTCTTTTGACGTTATCTCTTCACGCGGTATGACTTAGGGTTCCCTTAAGGTCCGGGGAAAGGTCCGAGACAAATTGCGCATCAGCCGGGCACAAGGGTTGCACTAAAGTCCATCGGAAGTGCAATGAGACAGCTAAGAGACATCGGCGGGTACCTCCCAGGCGGAGGTATTTCTTGTCGGAGCGTGTGGCGCGTGCGCGCGGTTCATCGGCGGAGGGGTTCAGCGTTTTTTTCGGTCCGTAGACGCAAAGGAGGATCCCTGAGATGAGCAGCCTGGCTGGCCCCCCGCGAGTTTCTCGATTCGGCTGGAACTACCCCGCGGCCAAGCCCCGACCCGCCAAGCGCGAACACCCGGCGGTTCCGGCCGTTCTCATCGCGACGTCGGACGCGAACCTGCGCGGCCGTTGGAAGGGGGGACTGCAGGGAGACTATCCGCTGCGCAACGTCTGCGACCGCAGCGCCCTGGAGCGAACGATGGTGGCGCTCGTGCCCGACGTTCTCCTCCTCGATCTCGATCTGATCGCCGGGCCCGGCGTCGAAGACTGCGCGATCATTCGCGGGTTCGCCCGCGAGACCAAGGTCGTCCTGCTCGCTTCCTCGCCCAACCAGCGGGAAGGGATCCGGATGCTGAAGACGGGCGCCAAAGGCTACTGCAACAAGAATGTCGATCCTCAGGTCCTGCGCAAGATCGTCGACCGCGTACACGACGGCGAGATCTGGGCCGAGCGCAAGCTCATCCCGCGGCTTCTCGAGGAATACACCTCGCATCCCGAGGAGCGTCCCGAGGGTCTGCCTCAGGTGCCCGACGGCCGGCTGGACCTCCTGACCCCGCGTGAAAGAGAGATCGCCTTCATGATCGGAGCCGGAGCGAGCAACAAGGAGATCGCCCGCCGCCTGCGGGTCGGGGAAGGCACGGTCAAGGCCCACCTGACCGCCACCTTCCGAAAGCTCGGCTTCTCCGACCGCCTCCAGCTCGGCCTGTTCCTGGTGAGCCCGAATTCCGTTTCGAGACGTCCGGACCTCGCCCCCGAGGCCCCCGCTCCGACCCCGATCGAACGCCTGAACCCGTAGATTCACATCAGGTTGTCTCGCGGCATGACACCGGGGATGTCTGTGTCTCGAATCAGAACTTCGCGACGAGAGCGGCCTTCGTGATCGTGTCGGTCTTCCTGAAGCCAGGGGGCGGGTCGTTCGCCTTCGTCAGGGTCCAGGAGGCCTTGAGGGAGAAGATCGTCGTCAGTCCCGCGGAGACCGCGGCCGTGTCGGCGAAGCGCCAGTCGCTCGAGGACTTTAGATCCTGAGTGTAGCTCGCCTCATTGGAGAAGTCGGCCGTCTTCGAGAACGTCCACTTGTACAGGAGGCCACCCGACGCGGAGGCGAAGGAACGGTCCGGCGCGTCGACGCGTCGCTCGCCGGTGTAGCCGAATCCCGCCTGCGCCTTCAGCGAATGGGGGCCGGGCGGTAGCAGTTCATACGCGAGCCCCGATTCTCCCGACAGGCGCCGGTCGATGCCGGCGAACGTGTTCTTCAAGTACCCGCCCTGGGCGTACGCTTCGAGGCGGGCGGAGAGCTTCCGCGCTCCCCGCAGGAGGAAAGCGAGAGAGCGGGCGTTCTCCTTGCCGTCCGCCTCGCTCCGGATGTAATCGACCTTCGCCTTGCCGGACCAGACTCCGGGCTGGTACTCGACTTCCGCTCCGGCGCCGAGCGTCTGCGTATCGCTGTTTCCGGAGGTCGAGACGAACGACACCTCGGCCTTTCCAGACCAGAGAGGAGGGGGAGGTGGCACCTTCGTCTCCTCGGCGACGGCCGTGCCGACGAGGCAGAAGGTGCCGAGAAGGAGAGGAAGCGCGTTCTTCATAGAGGTCCTCCTTCGCACGCGTATCCGCTAGATTGACGGCTGCTTCGATTCCGGTTCTTCAAGCAGCTTTCGCGCCAGCGGCCGGACCAGGGCCCCGAGAAAGCTGTCGGTCAGCGGACGAGCGGCGGAATGGTCACGCGGTGCATCGAGAACCGCGAGAACGCGGGGAGGACCCGATCCGCGATGTCCCGCCGAATGCACATCACGATTCCGCGATCGACGTCATCATCGAATTCCCAGCTTTCGTACGCGTCGTTGAATTCCGCTCCCGCGAGATGCCGGCGAAACAGAGCGGGCCACCACGTCACGCCGGAGTGAAAGATGTAGATCGTCGGATGGACACGGTTGGCGGTATACCAGGCGTTTCGCCGGCCAAAGACCGTGCGTCCATGGCCCTGATAGGCGATGAACTCGTCGGTGAGTCCGCTGAAGTCATGGATGTAGCAATCCGGCAAGAGGTACCCGATGAGGCCGATGGCTTCCGGCGCAATGATGTCGTCCCGGGCCAGCACCGGCGAAAGGGCCTCCGCCAGCGGCTGGTAGTCCATGGATTGCTTTCGGAGGGCCACCGAAGGGGCGCCGTGGCGCACCTCGGGAACCGCACTCACGAACGCGCCGGCGGCGAGCGTCACGGCGACCACCGCCTTCCACCCCGGCCGGTCCCGCAGCCGGCCCTCGAGAGAGGTCAACCCCGCGGCGGCACCGAGCGCCAGGACCGGGGCGTACATGATGAGCAGGCGGTGGTACGGCATCCAATCCCCCCCCACCGCCATCGCCAGGGTCGCGGTTCCGAGACCGGCGAGGACTGCGACCCACGAGGCCATCTCGCGCGGCGCCAGGAGCGGGGCGGCCAGCGCGAGAACGACGAGCAGCGGCGCTTCGCGGGCGAATCCTGCGACGTAGGCAATGCCGTCGCTGCGAAGGGTGAGGAGCGATTCCGGCGAGATCGCTTTCGCCACGACGCTGTTGGGGAAAGCGTGGCGGTAGTAGGCGAGCCGCCAGGCGGTCGCCGCCAGCGCGATGGCGAGCCAGGAGAACGCCATCTGGAAGATCGCGCTGGCAGGGCGCCGACGCCGCGCCAACGCCAGAGCGCAGAGCGGGAGGAATCCGAGAGACTCGGGCCGGGTCAGAAAGCTCAGGCCGCCGAAGAGCCCGACGCCCCACGGAGTGGCTTGAGCGATCGCTCCTCCGAAGGTCTCCGTCAGGACCAACGCGTAGAGACCGGCTTCCAGGCCGTTGATCGCGTTGAGGGCGTATGCCGGAGTGAACGCGACCGCCAGGGCGGCGGCGGTGCTCGCGAGCCTCGAAGCGCCGGCCCGTTCCGCCCATTGCCGTGCACGCACCAGGGCCGCGATCGCCAGCGCGGCGCCGAGCCAGGAACAGACCGTGTCCACCGGAATGTGGAGGGCGATCGGAATCGCGGACACGAGGGTCCAGAGAAGATTGCTGAAGCCCTCGACGCGCTCGCCCGCATTGAAGACGAGGCCGCGGCCATGCACCAGGTTCCAGGCGTGCCGGTAGCTGATGTACGCGTCGTCGACGATCGCTTTGGGCGAGAAGAGGAGGACCGCCAGGGTGGTGGCCGCCACCAGCACGTCGGCGGTCGTCGACTTGAAGCGCGGTGCCGCCATCTGCCGGATGTGCGAGATCGGGTCCGCCGGCGCTCTTACAGCACGCGCCGTGCGCGAACGGTCCGCGAAAATTCTCCGGAATCGAGACACGAAGTCATCTGAGCAGAAGATAGCTCAGTCCTCCCCGGCGCGAGAGACGCTTCGGGACTACCAGCACCAGTAAAATGCCCGCGAGCAAAGGGATTGGCTTCACGGGGAGGCATGGCATTCTTTTCCTGACCGCGAGCGACTCCGGAATGCCCCGTTAGAGCGCTGCGAGGTGCTCCGCTCGCTCTGGCCGACTTCCGCCGAACCGGTTCCCTCGGGCGAAGGAGAGTTGCCCGATCCGAGGGTCCGCCCGGCTTTCCTTCTCCTGATCTGGGTCCTCGCGTTCATTGTCTACCTGATGCTCGTCCCCGCGCTCCTGCGGACGAGCAGCCCGCCCACCGGCGATCAGCCGTACTACCTGATGGACGCGATCAGCCTCGTCCAGGACGGCGACCTCGACGTCGCGAACAACTATGCCCGGCACGACGAGGACGCCTTCTATGGCCTCGCGCCGCGACCGCGCGGCTTCAGCGCCCAGAGCGCTCCGTATCCGCTCCCTCCGCACCTGATCGTCTCGCCGGCGCGGCCGCCTTCGGAGTGGTACGACTACCACGCGCCCGGACTTGGAATCGCGATCGTCCCGGCCTGGATCGTCGGCTCGTGGTTGCATCTCTGGTGGCCCGCCGTCGTCGTCTTCCTCTGCATGGTGGGCGCGGCGGTGACGGTGAACATCTTCCTGCTGGCCTTCCAGGCAGCCGGAGACGTTCGGATCGCCTGGGTGGTCTGGGCGGCGATGAGCTTCAACGCGCCGCTGATGTGTTACGCGGTCCTCGTCTTCACGGAGATGCCGGTGAGCCTCCTCATCGTCTACGCATTCCGCCGGTTCTCGGTGGGATGGGGACGCAACCGCCCGTGGCAGCTCGCGCTCGCGGGAATCTGCGTGGCCTGCATTCCGTGGGTCTCCTGGCGCTGTGGCTTGATCGCGGCTGGTCTCGGAGTCCTCGGGACCGTCCGATGGTGGCGATTCCGCCGCTCTTCCGGGAGCGGCGCGGCGACCGGGGCGCTCCTGTTCTTCCCATCGCTGGTCTCGGGCGTGGCGATCGCCGGTTACGGCCTCTTCCTGACCGGCAGACCGCTGCTCGACCTGCGATATCGGGTCGGCGGGGTGGCCGACGCGTTCTACTGGCCGTGGAAGAGCGGAGCGGATCTGAGACTCTTCGTGAGCGGCGCCATGGCGCTCCTCTTCGATCAGCAGTGGGGTCTGCTCGTGCATTCTCCCGTGTACCTCCTCACGTTCGTGGGGCTGCTCGGGATGCTCCGGCCCGACAGGAAGGATGAGCATCGCCAGCTTGTCTGGCTTGTGTTTCTCAGCCTCCCGTATCTCGCGCTGATCTGCTCCTATCAGCACTGGGGAGGACTCTGGTGTCCGCCGGGCAGATACCTGACTCCGCTCCTGCCGTTGTGCGCCCTGCCGCTGGCGCTCTCGCTCCGGGCGCTGGCAAGCGGCCGGGCGTACCGCGCCGTCTTCCTGCTGTTCGCTCTCTTCGGCTACTACTACGTCGTGATGGTGAGCAGCGACATGCACCTGATGTGGCCTGCCCGAAAGGGGTTCTTCTGGGCGTGGGCGTCGCGGATGCTTCCCGGGGACATTGACCTGCGGGACTTCCTGCCGGCGTTTGCGTGGCCGGATGCGGACCGGTCCGTCAAGACCGGCTGGATGTTCGGATGGGCCACGGCGCTCGTCCTCTTCTTCCGATTCCGAATGCTCTCGGGACGTGAGAGTCCCCGCGCCCATCGCGCCATGCGGCGCATCGCAGGGGCGGCCGGGGCGGCGTGCCTGGTCGCCCTTGTCTGGCTTGTCGTTAACGCCGATTCGATCCGGGGCCCTCTCGGCGACGGCCTGCGGCGGATTCTCGGTCTGAACCAATGACGTCGGGTGCTTCCCGAGTACCGAGGACAGGGGGCCGTTCCCACCTGGCGCGCCCGATGCTTGCATCAAGAGCATGGCGCGACCGTCGCGGATGGAACTCTCCGCTCTCTCGCTCGTCCCCCTGCAGCCGACACTCCCGAAGCTGAGAGAGGCGGCGCGCGGCTGCCGCGCCTGCCCTCTCTGGAAGCGAGGGACGCAGACGGTGTTCGGCGAAGGGAAGCGGCGCGCGCGGGTGATTCTCATCGGCGAGCAGCCGGGCGACCGGGAAGACCGCAAAGGGCGGCCGTTCGTCGGCCCGGCGGGCAGGCTCCTCGACGAGTGCCTGGAAGAGGCGGGGGTGGACCGGGCGGCCGCTTACGTCACCAACGTCGTCAAGCACTTCAAGTGGGAGCCTCGCGGCAAGAAGCGGATCCACCAGAAGCCCAACGCGGCCGAGATCGCGGCGTGCCGTCCCTGGCTCGACGCCGAGATCGCGCTGATCCGGCCGGAGGTGGTCGTCTGTCTCGGCGCCACCGCCGCTCGGGCGCTTCTGGGCGCGGGCTTTCGCGTGACGAAGAGCCGGGGCTCGTTCCTCTCCTCGGATCTCGCGCGGTTCGTCACCGCCACCGTCCATCCCTCCTCGATCCTGCGCGCTCCCGACGATGTCGCGCGCGAGAAGGCGAGGAGGGCCTTCGTCGCGGATCTGCGGATCGTCGCCCGCGAGCTCGAGCGGAGCTAGATCAGCTCCTGGAGTCCAGCATCTCCCGGAGCGCGGCGGCGAGCGTCGCCGGCGCGAACGGCTTCTGCAGGAAACGCGCTCCTTCGGCGAGGAGGCCTCTCCGGACGATCGTGTCTTGGGTGTATCCCGACGTGCAGAGGACCCTCGTCTCGGGCCGGATGGCGCGGATGCGGATGGCCAGTTGGCAGCCGTCCATCTCCGGCAGGACGACGTCGGTCAGGAGCACGTGGATCGGCCCTTCATGGCGCATCGCGAGATCGAGTGCCTCCTCGCCGGCGCGCGCCTCGAGCACGGTGTAACCGCGGGACTCGAGGATCGCGCGCGTGAGCGCCCTCACGGACGGCTCGTCCTCGGCGAGGAGCACCGTTTCGGTTGCGCGAAGGGCGGAGGCGGGCGGGCCGGCGGGTCCGGCGCTCTCCATCGCCCCCTCGACGCCCGGGAGATAGACCTTGAATGTGGATCCGCGTCCGACTTCGCTGTACACCCAGACGTAGCCTCCGCTCTGCTTGACGATCCCGTACACGGTCGCGAGCCCCAGGCCCGTCCCTTTCCCCTTCGCCTTCGTCGTGAAGAACGGCTCGAACACGCGCGAGCGCGTCTGCGCGTCCATGCCGATCCCCGTGTCGGTGACGGCGAGGAGCACGTACGGACCGGGGCGGATCGTGACCTGGTCGCGGGTGAAGTCGCCGGGAAGATCGACATTTCTCGTCTCGATCGTGAGCGTCCCCCCGGTGGGCATGGCGTCGCGCGCGTTGACGGCCAGGTTCAACATCACCTGCTCGATCTGGCCGGCGTCCGCCCAGACGCGGCCGATCAGATCGTCGAGGACTGTGATCAGCTCGACCTTCTCTCCCACCAGGCGCTGCAGCATCCTTCGCATCTTGCCGATGACCTCGTTGACGTCCATCCGCGCGGGCTCGAGGACCTGATTCCGGCTGAATGCGAGGAGCTGCCGCGTGAGGGTTGCCGCCGACTCGGCCGCCTTCCGGATCTCGTCCACTTCTTCGAGGGGAGCGGCCCCGGCGTCGAACCTGTTGGCAAGGAGGTCCGTGTAGCCCAGGATCGCCGTCAGCAGGTTGTTGAAGTCGTGCGCGACGCCCGCGGCGAGATGCCCCACCGCCTCCATCTTCTGCGTCTGACGGAACCGCTCCTCGAGCAGCTTGCGTCCCGTGATGTCGTTCTGCACGGCGATGAAACCGATGCGTTCCCCGTCGGACCCGAGAACGGGGCTGATGGATCCCTCGACGGTGACCAGCCGGCCGTCCCGAGCCCGGTTCACGAACTCGCCGGTCACCGACTCCCCCGCCAGGAGCCTCCGCCAGAAGCGTTCGTAGAAGCCGCGCTCGTATTGCCCGCTCTTCAGGATCCGCGGGGTCCGGCCAAGTGCCTCCTCACGGGTCATTCCGTAGAGCTTGCCGAACGCGGGATTGACGTAGGTGATGGTTCCGTTCGGATCGGTCATGAAGATCGCGTTTCCAGACTGCTCGACGGCGAGCATCAGCTTCTGGACCGACTCTTCCGCGGCCCGCAGTTGCGTGATGTCGCGGGAATTCAGGACGATGCCTCCGACGGCGGGGTCCGCCACGCAGTTGGTCCCGACCACCTCGAAGTCCCGCCAGGAGCCGTCCCGATGACGGAAGCGAAACGAGATCGGAACGCTGGAGGCCGCCCCCGACAGGATCTCGGCCAGCCGCGACCGGACGCGCGCGACGTCGTTGGGATGAACGTACAGGAACGCGTTCGTGCCGATCATGTCCTCCGGCCGGTACCCGGACATGCGCTCGGCCGAAGGGCTCGCGTAAAGGATGGTCTCTTCCGGGTCAATGATGGTGACGACGTCCCGGGATGCCTCGATCAGCGAGCGGAACCGATTGCCCGAGTGTGCCGTCATCTCGCTTCGATCTCGAGCTTCCCGGAGTGGGAAGGAAAGAGGCGGCCGATCAGCGGTCCGATCTCCCGGGTGAAGTCCGCCTTGGACAGGAAGCCGTCCACCAGAGCGAGCTCCGTCGAGGCCCGGAAGATGGCGTCGCCGTCGAGCGTCACGATGACGACGAGGGGCGCGTCCGGCAGCGCCTTGATCCGGCGGGAGGCGTCGAACCCATTCATCCCGGGCATGGAAAGGTCCATCAGGACCAGGTCGGGCCCGATCCGCCCGGCGAGATCCACCGCTTCGGGGCCCGACGCCGCGAACGCCACGACGTCGCAGCCCGGCTCGGCGGCGAGGAACCGAGCGGCCTGCCTACGGAAATCGTCGTTGTCGTCCACCAGGAGAATGCGGACGCTCTCGCGGGCCGTGGCGTCCGGCAACTCCCCGACAGCCGTGTCGTCGTCTTCAAAGTTCATGGAACGAAGGTTCGCTTGCGGACGCCCCGGCGACAATCAGGAGAACCGGAAATTGCCCGGGGGAAAAACCCGAGTCCCGACCGCTCCGGTGGCGGGGGTCAATGCTCCGGCGTGATCAGGCCGATGCGGATGGCGTATCGCACGAGGCCGGCGACGTCGTGGATGTCGAGCTTCTCCATGAGCTGGGTGCGGTGCGTCTCGACCGTCTTGACGCTGACGCCGAGAGCCCCGGCGATGCGCTTGGTCGAGTACCCCTCGGCGATGAGCTGGAGGATCTCCCGCTGGCGCGGTGTCAGGCTCTCCCGGGACGTCGGCTCGGCGCCGCTGCCGGTGCGCCTGACGTACTCGCCCACGTGACGGGACACGGCGGGGGAGAGATAGGTATCCCCGCGCCGCACCGCCTGGATCGCGAGCTCGAGCTCGGACAGGGCCGAGTCCTTCAGGATGTAACCCGCGACGCCGGCGCGCAGGGCCTGCAACACGTACTCCTCGTTGGCATGCATGGAGAGGAGGATCACGCGCGTGGCCGAATGCTCGGCGACGATCCGCGCGGCGGCCTCCAGCCCGTTCAAGCCGGGCATGGCGATGTCGAGGAGCGCGATGTCCGGGCTCTTTGAGCCGACCTGCGCGATCGCGTCGCGCCCGTCCCCGGCCTCGCCGACGACTTCGACTCCCGGGATGCCTTCGAGGAGCTTGCGCAGACCGGCGCGCACGAGCGCGTGGTCCTCGGCGATCAGGATGCGGACGGTGGCCATCAGGCGGCTCCGGCGGGCGGTGGCGCCAGCGGGAAGCGGGCGAAGACCTCCGCGCCGCCGGCCGGTTCCGAGCGGACCTCGAACGCGCCCTTCAGGAGCAAGACGCGTTCCTCCATTCCGAGGATGCCGAGGCTCCGCCCCCCGCGCGCCTGCGCCCGGGCGGCGGCCACGTCGAACCCCACTCCGTCATCGCGGATCGAGATCGAGAGATCCCCGTCCTTCCGCCGCAGCTCCACGCGGACGTTGCGCGCGCGGGCATGCTGGGCCACGTTCGTGAGCGCCTGCTGGACGACGCGAAAGCACGCCGTCTCGAGCTCGCGCGGGAGGCGCACGGGCGGCAGGTCCGTCGAGAGCTCGGCAAACTCGGCGGCGAACCCCGAGAGCCGCGCCTGCCGGTCCAGGTACCAGCGCAGCGCGGCCGCGAGACCCAGGTCGTCCAGGACCGACGGGCGCAGGTCCAGCGAGAGGTTTCGGACCTGCTGGAGCGCCCGTTCCGCCATTCCGATGCTCTCGGACAGGTCCGCGGCGACGGCCGCGGCGTCCGCGCGCCTCTGGAGAGTCTGCAGATGAATCTTGATCGCCGTCAGCGCCTGGCCGATCTCGTCGTGGAGCTCCCGGGCGATGCGGGACGACTCTTCTTCCCGCACGGTCTCCATCCTCGCGGCGAGCGCGCGGAGCTCCTCGTAGGAGCGCTGCAGCCGCTGCTCCCCCTGCTTTCGCTCCGTGATGTCGCGGAAGAAGATCGAGAGCCCGTCCTGAGACGGGTAGATCCGGTTCTCGAACCAGCGGTCGTACGGCGGGTAGTATTCCTCGAGCTCGACGGCCACCTGCTCCTGCGCCGCCCGGTAATAGGCCTTGTAGAACGGCTGGCCGATCCCCTCGGGAAACTCCGTCCAGATGTGCTTGCCGACGAGCTCGTCCCTCTGCCGCCCGAAGATCTGGGCCGCCTTCGTGTTCAGGTACGTGTACCGCCAGTCGGTGTCGAGGGCCACGAACGCGTCGCTGACCCGTTCGAGGATGCTCGTCCGCTGCTCCTCGGCGCGCTTGCGGTCGGTGATGTCCGAGAGGAAGCCGATGTTGGCCGGGCCGTCCGCAAGCTGCACGAGAGTCGCCGCCGCGTGCACGGGAAACTGGGAGCCGTCCTTGCGCTGGCCGATGGCTTCGTATTCCGTGGCCACCGGCAGTCCGAGCCCGCGCCGCCGGGCCCGCTCCTCGATTTCCGGGCGGCACTGCGGCGCCCACTGTTCGGCGATGGGACGGCCGCGAAGCTCGTCGATGCTCCGGAATCCGAACATCTTCTGATACGCCTCATTGGCATAGATGGTCAGTCCGTAACGGGCGATGCCTATGGAGATGGGAGCCCGCTCGATCAGCGTTCGGAACCGCTCCTCGCTCTCCTTCAGAGCGGCCTCCGCCTGCCTGCGAGCGGTCACGTCGCGCAGGTTCGCCACGATCGCGCGGACGCCCGGCGTCTCCAGGCGGTTGACTCCGATGGTCTCGAACGCGCGCCAGGAGCCGTCCTTGTGGCGGGCCCGAAACTCCAGCGTGTCGATCCCGTCGGGCTTCGAAACGAGAGCCTGGAAATTCCTACGGAGCTGCTCGATGTCTTCGGGGTGCACCCGCTCGCCGAACGTCTTCGTCGCGAGCATCTCCTGGGCGGTATATCCCCAGAGACGCTCGACGGAAGGGCTCGCGTAGAGCCAGCGTCCGTCGCGGTCGAAGAGCCCGATGACCTCGGAGCTGTTCTCGACAAGCGCCCGAAAGCGCTCCTCGCTCCTGCGAAGCTCCTCCTCGGTGCGCTTCCTCTCCGTGATGTCGTGCGCGAACCCCTCGTAGCCGAGAGTCCGGCCGCCGGCGTCCCGGACGACGCGCGAATCGAACTGGATGACGACGGGCGAGCCGTCCTTCCTCTTCAGAACGGTCTCGACTCGGACGATGCCCGTTCCCTGCTCGTATTGGGAGAGGACGCGCGCCCGCTCGTCCGTGTCGAAATAGAGGTCCCTGGGGATGTCGATCGCCAGGAGCTCCTCGGCGGAGTCGTATCCCAGCATCCGCGCCATCGAGGCGTTGACGGCGAGGAAGCGCCCCTCGAGAGTCGAGGTGTAGATCCCGACCGGGGCCAGCTCCACGACGTCCCGATAACTCTCGGAAAACGGCGTCCGGGGAGTGGGAGCCGGGTCGAGGCCCCCTCTCCGTTCCAGCCGTTTCGCGCCTTTTTTCGTCAACCGCAGACGCCTCGAGGAGCTCCGCGAACAGAATTCTAATCCCGCCGGCTCCGCGGCCGGCTCCGATCTCTCAAATCGGGCCGTCCGGCGGCAGCGATCTACTTCACGGATTGCGACGAAAGAAGGGTCTCGAGCCGGGCAAGCCGCGCCTGGAGGCCCTCGATCGCCTCATTCTGATTCTCGATCGTCCTCTGCTGCATCGCGATCGTCTTCTGCTGCTTCTGGAGCTCCTTCAAGAGGAGAGGAGGCAGAAAGTGGTAGCGAACCATCTCTGGCTCGCCGACCTCGGAGAACTGGACGAGGTCCGGCATCACCTCTGCGACCTCCTCCGCGATCAGGCCATACTGGCGATAACCGATGGTGTCGTTGCGATAGAAGAAAGACACCGGTCTGAGCTTGAGAATCGCGTTGCTCTCCTCGCCGATGTCGGCGATCTCCCTCTTCACCTTCGCCGAAGAGGAGGTCGTCCCGAGTTGACCGAGGAAGTCGATCAGGACGGGGACGCCGTTGGCCTGGCCGGTGGTGACGCCGCGGACGCCCGCCACGAAGAACTTCGTGTGGACGCCGTCGCCCGTTCCGATGCGGATGGTGTTGCTCTCTGAGGAGACCGCGGGGTTCCCGATGTAGATGTTGGTCGATCCCGAAGTGAGATTCACTCCTGCATTGAGCCCAAGCGCGATGTTGCTGTCACTCGAGGTGATTGCGGAGAGCGCGTTCCAACCGATCGCCACGTTGAAGTTCCCGCTGCCGTTGTTGAGAAGCGATTGGAACCCGACTCCCGTATTCGCCGTCCCGGCCTGGTTCCCGCTGAGAGCGCTCGCGCCGATCGCGGTGTTTGTGGCGCCGTCGAGGTTGCTCTCGAGCGCGAGGTAGCCGAGGGCGGAATTGTAGGAACCGGTATCGTCGCTCAGGAGCGCTTCGGTCCCGATGGCGGTGTTGCGGATGCCCGACGTCAGGCCGTTCAGCGTGAACAGGCCCACGCCGGTGTTCGAAGTGCCGGTCATCGTGCCGTTTCCCGCAAAGGGGCCGAGGAAGACGTTGTTGCCGTTCGAGGTCGGGCCTCCGTAATACCCGTTGACGTCGATGATGAGGTCGATCGTCGTCGCGTCGGCCTGGACGGTGATGCCTCCCGAGGCTCCCAGCGGCACGATCGCCGCGTTCGCGATGGTCGGCGTATTCGCGTTGTAGTTCATCGTCGAGACGAGCGGGATGGCGGTCCCCGCCGGAAAGACCCGCAAGTCGCCGGCCCCGCCGACGTTCGTCGCGGCGAAATTGAAGGAGACGGCGAAGGCCGAAACGGGGATCCCGCACTGACCGAAGATCACGAACGTCCGCGTCGTGTTCGCGCCGATCGAGGGCGGCCCGTACGCCCCCGTGAACCCGTTGCCTCGAGTATCGGCGACCCGGCAGGGACTGACCGCGATGAAGGGGAGAGGAGACGGCGTGATGGCCGTCGTCCGGACGTTTCGGACCTCCGTTGTCCGCGCGTCGGAGTCTTTCGTGCCGGATTCGGTCGCAGGCGGGGTCCAGACCGCTGGCGCCGGCCAGTTCGGAATCGCTTCCCGCGCGGATTCCTGCGCGCCGGCGGAGGCGACGCCACCGAGACCGACCAGGAAGAGAACCGGAAGAACGCGATAGGCCTTCATGGAAGCTCCTCTCTTCAACAGAAGTGGCACGGTCCCACTCGACCATGCCGCTCGTTTCATACTATTTCAGGAGTTCGGGGAGCGGCCGCCGGCGGCTCTCACGGCGGTCGCCCCGACTCCGCCGAGAGGCGCACTTCGAGCCGGGCGAGGCGCGATGACGACGGGGACCCGACCGGAAAGACTCGGGGTCTCCGGCCCCGGCGACGTCCGCCGCGGGCGGGAAGTGGTGGGCCGCGTGGGACTCGAACCCACGACCACCGGCTTAAAAGGCCGATGCTCTAACCAGCTGAGCTAGCGGCCCGAGTGCTGGGAAGTATAGCGGTGGCTTCCGGGCGCCCTCACCCCGTCCCTCTCCCGGAGGAAGGGGGGGAAGGCAAGGCAGCGAGGAATTCCGAGTCGGGGCGGCAGATCGTTTCTTCGCGGCGGGGACCGGTGGCGATGAAAGCCGCGGGGGCGCCGGCCGCTTCTTCGAGGAAGCGGACGTAGCGGCTCGCGGCAGGTGGCAGATCTTCCCACCGGGTCACCGCGGTCGTCTTCGCCTTCCAGCCGGGCAGGGTCTCGTAGACCGGCTCGAGCCGCGCGACATCTTCGACGAGAGGGGGCAGGGAGTCGATCGCTCGGCCGTCCAGGCGGTAGCCGACGCAGACGGGGATCTCGGCGAGGTCGTCCAGGACGTCGAGTTTCGTGATGGCGATGGCCTCGGCGCCCGAGAGCTCGACGGAGGTACGGGCGACGACCGCGTCGAACCATCCGGTGCGGCGGGGCCGTCCCGTCGAGGTGCCGTACTCGTTGCCGCGTGCGCGAAGGAACTCGCCCGTCGCGTCCGAGAGCTCCGTCGGGAACGGGCCCGCGCCGACCCGGGTCGTGTACGCCTTCAGGACGACGAGCGATGCGTCGAGGGCCCGCGGAGAGATCTGCAAGCCGGCGGCGAGGCCGGCGGAGGTGCAGGTCGAGGAGGTCACGAACGGATAGGTTCCCGCGGAGAGGTCGAGCATCGCGCCGTGCGCGCCCTCTGCCGAGGAGCGTCGCCGCCCGAGGCGAGGTGGTTCGCGCAGGTAGCGGCCGGTGTCGCGTTACGTAGGGCGCGATGCGCGCCGCCGACTTCGCCAGAGGACTCGAAGACGGCCGTGGGCGAGGGGACGTCCTTGCCGCCGAGCGCGGCGAGCAGAGGCGCCGCCTCGGTGGCGAAGGAATCGACTCGCCTTCGAGGATCTCCGCGCGGAAGAGGTCGGCGACGCGAATGCCGCGGCGCGACGCGACGGATTCGTAGGCCGGACCGATGCCGCGCAGCGTCGTGCCGATCTTCGCCTCGCCGGCGGCTTGCTCGCGGGCGGCGTCCAGCAGCCGGTGGTAGGGCAGGATCACCTGAGCGCGGTCGGAGACGAGCAGGCGTCCCTCGATCGGAATCCCCGCAGCGAGACAGCTCTCGATCTCCGCAAGAGCGCGTCCGGGTCGACGACGACGCCCGGACCGATGACGGCCTTCGGCCGCGCACGACCCCGGAGGGAAGCAGGTGCAGGGCGAAGTGGCGGTCGCCGAACTTGACCGTGTGCCCGGCGTTGTGGCCGCCGTGGTAGCGGGCGACGACGTCGAAGCGGTCGGAGAGAAGGTCAACGATCTTGCCCTTCCCCTCGTCGCCCCACTGTCCGCCCAGGACCGCCACGACCTTCACGGTACCCCTCACTGCGAACGAGATAAACGATTCAAGATAGCAGGCCGCCTCGCCTTCTATACAATCGCACGCCGGATGAAATCCGTGAAATGAAACGAATTGTGCTGACGGGCGACGGACTGACGCTCGACGACCTCGTGGACGTGGCGGACCGCGACGCGCGCGTCAGCTCGCTCCCGCCGGCCCGCCGCGCGATGGCGGCCTCGCGAAGGATCGTGGAGCGCGCGATCTCGCGGGGCGACCGCGTGTACGGCGTCACGACCGGATTCGGAAAATTCGCCGACGTGACGATTCCCGCCGACCGGATCGAGGAGCTCCAGAGAAACCTCGTGCGCAGCCACTCGGCCGGGGTCGGGCAGCCGCTCGCCGATCGCGCCGTGCGGGCGATGATCGCGCTGCGGGCGAATGCGCTCGCGAAGGGGTTCTCGGGGATCCGGGTCGAGACCGTTCAATCGCTTCTCGACATGCTTGCCGCGGACGTTCTTCCGGTCGTGCCGGAGCAGGGCTCCGTCGGCGCCTCGGGCGACCTCGCGCCGCTCGCGCACCTGGCCCTGGGGTTGATCGGGGAGGGGCGCGCGCGGCGTCGAGGGCGCTCGCTCCCGGCGGGACGCGCATCTGCGCGAGGCGGGCTTGAAGCCCGTCGCGCTCGCCGGCGAAGGAGGGGCTCGCTCTCGTCAACGGCGTCCAGATGTCGGTCGCGGTCGGCGGGCTTGCACTGGCGCGCGCTCTCTATCTCACGCGCGCCGCCGACATGGCCGGGGCGGCCTCGCTCGACGCCGCCCGCGGATCGGACGCGGCGTTCGACCGGCGCGTCCTGGCGGCCCGCCCCCACCCCGGAGCCGCGGTCTCGGCGGAGAACCTGCAGGCATCTCCTGGCGGGCAGCGCGATCCGCGAGTCGCACCGCGGCTGCGGCCGGATCCAGGACAACTACGCGCTGCGCTGCATGCCGCAGGTGCATGGCGCCGCGCGCGACGCGTTCGACCACGCGCGCGAGGTCCTCGAGCGCGAGATGAACAGCGCGACCGACAACCCGCTCGTCTTTCGCCGCGGCGGCGACATCGTCTCCGGCGGGAACTTTCACGGAGCGCCCGTCGGCCTCGTCCTCGACTACGCCGCGATCGCCGCGACCGACCTCGCTTCGATCTCCGAGCGCCGGATCGAGAAGCTCTTGAACCCGGCGCTCTCGGACCTGCCCGCCTTCCTCGTCGCGGAAGGCGGCCTCCACTCCGGGCTGATGATGGCGCAGGTCGCGGCCGCGGCGCTGGTTTCGGAGTGCAAGGCGCTGGCGCACCCGGCCTCGGTCGACTCGATCCCGACCTCCGCGGACAAGGAAGACCACGTTTCGATGTCGCCGATCGCGGCGCGCAAGCTCGCCGCGATCGTCGAGAACCTCGAGCGGGTCCTGGCGATCGAGCTGTTGGCCGCGTTCCAGGCGATGGAGTTCCTGCGGCCTCTCACGTCCTCGCCGCCGCTCGAGCGCGTCCGCCGCGCCTTCCGCCGCTTCGTTGCGCCGTGGAAGAAGGACCGGATCCTCTCGGACGATCTGGAGACGGCCCGAGCGTTCCTCGACAGCTCCGCCATGACAAGCCTCGCGGCCACTCTGGAGTAGTTGTCAGTTATCAGTCGTCGGTGATCAGTTCAGGGGGTCGGGTGTCCCTGCTGGAAACTGAGAACGGAAAACTGGCGACGGATAGCTATACTTCTCGCGTGGCAGTCGAGTCTCCTCCTCGCGTGATCCGCGCTGCGACGGGCACGGAGCTGCGCTGCCGCGGCTGGGCACAGGAAGCGGCGCTGCGGATGCTCGAGAACAACCTCGATCCGGACGTGGCGGAGAAGCCGGAGCAGCTGATCGTCTACGGCGGAGCGGGGAAAGCGGCGCGCAACTGGGAGTGCTTCGACGCGATCGTGGCGACCCTGAAGCGCCTGCGCTCCGACGAGACGCTCCTCGTGCAGTCGGGCAAGCCCGTCGGCGTCTTCCGCACGCACGAAGGCGCGCCCCGCGTCCTGATCGCCAACTGCGATGCTCGTGCCTGCCTGGGCGACGGCGGACGAGTTCCGGCGCCTGGAGGGGCTGGGCCTGACGATGTACGGTCAGATGACCGCCGGCTCCTGGATCTACATCGGAAGCCAGGGGATCGTGCAGGGGACCTTCGAGACCTTCGCTGCCGCCGCCGCAAGGCACTTCGACGGGTCCCTCGATGGGCGCCTCGTCGTGACGGCGGGACTCGGCGGCATGGGCGGAGCGCAGCCTCTGGCCGCGACGATGAACGGAGCCGCGGCGCTCATCGCCGAGGTCGACTCTGACCGCATCGAGCGCCGCATGCGCACCCGTTACCTCGATGTCCGCGAAGACTCGCTCGATGCGGCGATCGACCGCGCGCTCGAAGCCGCGAGCCGCCACCAGGCCGTCTCGATCGGCGTTCTGGCCAACGCCGCGGATCTCCTCGAGCGGCTCCTCGCTCGCGGAATCGTGCCGGACCTCGTGACGGACCAGACCTCGGCCCACGACGAATTGAACGGCTATGTGCCGCGCGGCGCTCCCGGTGAAGACCTCGCAGAGCTGCGCCGGCGCGACCCGCAGAAGTACATGGCGCGGTCCTACGAAACGATGGCGGCTCACGTGCGAGCGCTTCTCGAGCTCCAGCGCCGCGGGTCCGTCGTGTTCGACTACGGGAACAACTTGCGGGGCCAGGCGAAGAAGGCCGGCGTCGAGAACGCGTTCGACATCGGAGGCTTCGTGCCTCTCTACATCCGGCCGCTCTTCTGCGAGGGGAAGGGGCCTTTCCGCTGGGCCGCGCTCTCCGGAGATCCCGAGGACATCCGGAGGACCGACAAGGCGCTGATGGAACTTTTTCCCGAAAACGAGCAGCTCTCACGCTGGCTGCGGCTGGCCGGCGAGCGCGTCGCGTTCCAGGGCCTGCCCGCCCGGATCTGCTGGCTCGGCTACGGCGAGAGATCCAGGGCAGGCCTCGTGTTCAACGACCTCGTGAGGCGCGGCGAGGTGCGCGCGCCCATCGTCATCGGTCGCGATCACCTCGATGCAGGATCCGTCGCCTCGCCCAACCGCGAGACCGAAGGGATGCGGGACGGCTCCGACGCGATCGCGGACTGGCCGATCCTGAACGCTCTCCTCAATACGGCCTGCGGCGCGAGCTGGGTCTCCGTGCATCACGGCGGCGGCGTCGGCATCGGCTACTCGATCCACGCCGGAATGGTCGTCGTGGCCGATGGCACCGACGACGCCGCGGCACGGCTCGAGAGAGTGCTGACAGCGGACCCCGGCACGGGAGTGATGCGCCACGCCGACGCCGGTTACCCGGAGGCGATCGCTGCGGCCAGCGAACGAGGGGTGGACCTTCCAATGAGGCCGCGGCCGGAGTAATCCGGGGTCATCGTGAGCGACCTCGGTCTCCCGTGAAAACAGGAAAACGCGTCGTGCTGGCCGGCGCTCTCCTCGGCGTCGCGCTTCTCGTCGTGCTCGATGGATGGATCCCGCTCGGACGCCCGGTCGCCGCGACGGCTTCCGTCCCCGCCGCGCTCGTCGAGGCAGTAGGCCGGGCCGCGCAGGATCTTTCGAGCCGGGCGGAAACTCTCTCCCGCAAGCCCGAAGTCGAAGGGTCGCTGCGGGGAGGAGGGATCGCAGTCAACCGGCTGGTCCTCTTCTCCGCGGCGCGCCAGACGATGGAAGGGGCCTCTCCATCGAACTGGATTGCCCTCGCCGATCCTCTGGGCACCGTCCACGCCTGGTGGGGCGACGCGCCGGCGTCGCTCGCGGGTCTCGTCAGCGCGGACGGCCTGGGGGCGCGCTGGTCGGCGACGGCCGTGACGCTCATCTACCGCCGCTCGATCGGACAGGGCCCTTCCGCCGGAGTCGTCTACTCGGCCCGGACGCTCCCGGTCGAGGCGCCCGACTTCGGCCGGTCCCTCGACCTGTCCGGCGAAGCTCTGTGCTGGGCACCGGTGGCGCAGGCCGGGGCTCCGGCGCTCCTCCGCGACGCCTCGGGCCGCACCGTCGCGGGAGCCCGGCGTGCGGTGTCCGCGACGGCGGGGCGTCGCCGGCAGAGGCTCACGTTCGGCGCGCTCCTGCTCCTCGCGTTGCTGCTGATCGGGCGAGCGCGCGACCCGGCGCGGACCGGAGTCGCGCTCGCGCTCGCGTTCCTCGCGATCCAGGCGCAGGAAGGATCTCGCGTCCTTCTTTCCGGGCGACTCCTGCTGCTGGCGCTCGGGCTGCTCCTGTTGCCATACCTGCTCGACCGCCTGAGGGGCGGGACGGCCGTCCCGTCCAACCCGATCCGGTTCTGGGGCTATGGCCTGGCGCTCCTCTCCGTTCTGGCGGCCTCGAGCATCTCGCCGCCCGGGCTGGGTAGTCCGCCCGACTTCCTGGCCCTCACTCGGCTGGCGGCGCTCTCGGCGCTCATCCTCGACGCGCTGGCCCTCGCGTCCTCCGGGCGGCGGACCGGTTCGGGACAGCGGATGACGATCGCGCTCCTCTTCACGGTTCTCGCGATCGTCACAACGCTCGCCTTCGTCAGTCCTTCGCCATGGGTTCTCGGCGTCCTCTTTCTCCTCTTCGCGTTCGCGTTCGAGCTCTGGTCGCGGGCGGTCGCGGCCACTCGGGAGACGCGGGACCTCTCGGTGCCGCGGCTCCTGACCGGCGCGGCGCTTCTCGTCATGCTCCTCGTCCCGCCGTACTCGGAGCATCAGCGCGCGGTCCGCGCTCTCGCGGCTTCGCATGCGATCGTCCTGCCCAATCCCGGCCGCGCCTCGGCGGACGCCGTCTTCGCCGCCGAGCGGGCCGCCGAGCGGGTGAGTCGCTTCAACCTCGGCCAGGATCTCCCCGCCGCGCTCGATCAGTGCGACCTCTCCGACCTGGCGTACCGGATCTGGAAGGATGGCGAGAATCCGTCCGGTGCTCCGGCGCTCGTGGCCTATCAGGTCTTCGACGCCGCGGGAACGGAGCGGAGCAGCTTCTCGCTCATCCCGGACTGGAGCGAGAGGCACGCCCGCGAGGGGCATCTCTCCATCGAGCGGCACGACGTGGCGGTCGTCCGGCGGGCGGTGCCTCTTCTCGAGGGGTCGCAGCGCTGGGGGCGCGTCGAGATCACCGTGGCGGACTGGCCGTCGTGGGATCCGCTGCCGCCGCGGATCAGCGTCTACCGGCGGCTGGTGCTCGGGGAGAGCGGGCGGTCCCCCTCCACCGTGCCGCCTCGCCCGGTCCTGGCTTCCTACGCGAGGGACGGCGAGAAGCGGGACGAAGGGCCGACCCTCTCGACGACGCTCCGGGAGCGGTTGCGCCGCTCCGCGGCCCCGGTCCCGGTGCACCTCGCCTTCCGGGGTGAGGACCTGTGGGGAGAGATTCGGCCGCCGGCGCCCGAGAGCTACCGTCTCGTCGCGATTCCGGGCCCTGATCTGATGGGACGGCTCCTGACCGCCGCGCTTCTCATTCCCGGCTTCGTCCTGCTCTATGGCGTCGCGGGTCTGCTCCTGCTCTGGCAGGTCCTCGCGGCGGGATACGGGCAGAAACGGGACGCGCTTCCCCGGCTCGCCACGACGTTCCGCGGCCGCCTCGTCGCTCTGTTCGTCGTCGGCGTCATGGTTCCGCTCGTCGCCGTCACGTTCTTTCTTCGCTCGACGATCCTGACCCACTCGAAACGGGACACCCTCGATCACGCGAGGACCGGGCTCGATACGGCCCGTCGCGTGCTCGACGACTATCTCCCCTCGGCGACGGGAGCACGGGGGGACCTGCGCGCGCTGGACGACGTCATCGCGTGGCTCGCGAGCTCCGTCGGGTACGATCTGTCCGTCTATTCTCCCGACTCCACCCTCGCCGCGACCTCGCGCCGCGATCTCTACGCGGCCGGCCTCGTGCCGGACCGCGTACCCGCCGCGGCGTACGTGACGATCGGGCTCGGAGGAGGAGGCCAGTTCGTCGGCGCCCGTGTCGTCTCCGAGGGCGGTTTCGAGGAGCTCACGACGGCGCTCTCGGCGATCCCGGGCGTCCCGGGCGTGAGGAGCCCCGGCCTGCTGTCTCTGCTCCTCCTGCCGCAGCGCCGCGTGGCGGAAGCCGAGGCGTCGCAGCTGACGGCGGCCGTGTCGGCCTTCAGCCTGCTCGTGTTTTTCGTCTCCGCGCTCGTGGCGGGCCGGCTCGCGCTTCGCGTCGCGCGTCCGGTCGCCGATCTCGTCGAGGGAACGCGAGCGGTCGCCCGCGGCGACTTCTCGCCGCGCCTGGAGGAGCCCCCGGACGAGGAGTTGAAGGAGCTCGTGCGCGCGTTCCTCTCGATGTCCCGCAGCCTGAAGTCACAGACGGAGGCGCTGCTCGAGGAGAAGGAGCGGATCGCGACGCTGCTCGCTCATCTGACCGCCGGCGTCGTCGCGTTCCGCGAGGGAGGGCGCGTCTTGCTGGCGAACCCGGCCGCGGCGGCGCTGGGAGGTGGGATGGCGAACGCCGAGACGATCGACGAGGTCTTCCCCGGCGAGCACCTGGCGAGGCTTCGCCGGATCCTGATGGACCCGGACGCGACCTACCTCGCCGTCGAGGTCGAGCCCCGTGCGGGGGAGCGGTGGCGCGTCGTGACGGTGCCGCTCCCGCTCGGCGGCGAGGGAGCCCGGATGGCCGTTATCGAGGACGTGTCGGACGTCGTGCGGTCCAACCGCCTGGAAGCGTGGGCGGAGATGGCGCGGATCATCGCGCACGAGATCAAGAATCCGCTGACCCCGATCCGGCTCGCGGTGGAGCACCTGCGCGAGGTGTGGAGGCGGGGCGATCCGGAATTCGGCCGCGTGCTGGAAGAGTGCGTTGCCCGGGTGTTGAAGCAGACCGAGGAGCTTCGCCAGTCGGCTTCCGAGTTCTCCGACTACGCGCGGCTGCCGGCGCCCGAGGTCGCGCCGACGGACGTGAGCCGGCTGCTCGCGGAGTCGGCCGCGGCGTACACCGGTGTCCGAGGAGTCTCCTGGTTGCTCGACATCGAGCCCGGGTTGCAGGCCCAGGCGGACGTGCGCCTTCTCTCTCGCGTCTTCTCGAACCTGATCGTCAACGCGGTGGAGGCTCTCGCCGGCGCGAAGGGAGAGATCCGGATCACGGCGCGGCGGCAGGACTCCCGCGCCTTCGTGAGCGTCGAGGACACGGGTCCGGGCGTGGATTCGAAGAACCTGACGCGCCTCTTCGATCCTTATTTCTCGGCAAAGAGTGGCGGCACCGGGCTGGGACTCGCGATCGCGAAGAAGATCGTGGAGGAGCACGGAGGATCGATTTCGGCAGAGAACCGCGAGACCGGCGGCTTCCGTGTCCGGTTCGACCTTCCGCTCGAGAAGCCGGTGGCGACGTCCGCATGAGAGGCAAACAAGCAGCCGCCGCGTTCCTTCTCGTGGCGGCGGCCGCCGCCGCCGGCTGCTCCCGCGGATCGGCTTCCAAAGCGCACGCCGCGCCTCCGGCCGGCAATGGCGTCTGGTTCACGGAGCGATTCCGAGGCCCGGAGGCGCAGGGCGAAGCCGAGGCGACGCTGGCGCGCGGAGGGTTCTCCTGGGTCCTCCTCTCCGCGGCGAGAATCGAGCGGCGCGACGGCACGTGGTTCGTCGTGAAGCTCGCGCCGCCGCCGGGACCCGTCGCGCGGCTCCCGGTGTTCCTGGTGATCGAGGGGGGGCCGGACGCGGCGTGGGCTCTCGCGAGCAAGGACGCCTCCGCGCGCCGGGCTCTCGAGGAGACGCTCATCCTGGCGGGGAGAACCGTCGCCGAGGACTCGAAGCGTTTCGGCAGAGTGACGGGAATCCATCTGGATTTACCGTTCCCCGTGGAGACCGCTTCTCTTTATGGAGAAGTTCTCCGGAAGGTGCGGCAGCGTCTTCCTTCGGAGCTCTTCCTCTCCGTGTCCGTGACGGCGGACTTTCCGCCTGGAAGCGAAGAAAAGCTCCGGCCCCTCGCGCGGGGAGCGGACGGGGTGGTCGCCATGATCTTCGGGGAGCACGACCGGGCAGACCCCGCGTCGGTGGATCTGCTGGGCAAGCCGTGGTGGGCGGGATATGCGCCGGGCGCGGAGGGACGATGGACCGGCACGAAAGGGGAGGAGCGGGGGCCGCTTCCCGAGAGCGTTCTGGCCGAGTTGTCGGACAATCCGAGGCTCGAATTTCACCACGACTTCGCGATCGGGGAGCGGGCCGGGCTCGGGTACGTCTTCAAGGGAAGCCGTCCCTTCACGGCGGAGTCGCGCCATTTCGCGACGGGCGATGAGGTCACGTTCCGACAGCCTCCGATCGCGGACATGGTCCGGCAGCTCGGCACGGACCTGGCGGGACGGCGCTTCGCGCGAGGCCGGGTCCTGCGGCTGGCCGGCGCATCGGAGGCCGAGCGGATCTTCACTCTCGCCGCCTTCAACGAGATCCTGCCCGGGCGATCGCTCGTTCCCGATCTTCGCGTGTCCGTCGAGCTCGGCAAGAACGCGGTGGCGGTCTCGGCGGAGAACCTCTCGCCTCTCCCTTCGGCGCTCTCGCGGATCGGCAACTGGATCGAGGTGGACCTGGGCGGACCCGGCATTCGGGACGTCCGGCCGGGCGGGTTCGAACGGTACGAGGTCTTCGGAGGAAGCGGCCGGCCGGTGTCGCTCGGCCGTGCGTCGCGCGTGCGCCTCTACGAGACGCTGATCGGTCCGTCCGAGAGGATCGAGCCCGCTTCCATCCTGATGCGGCGTGCGCCGCCATCCGGCTGCTGCCGGTTCCGCCTGCATCTGCTTGCCGCGACCGGCACCGAGTTCGCGACCGACTGGTCGGAGGCGGGGAAGAGCGGAGACAGGCGTTGACCGCTCACGGGCGGAATCTCCGGAATGGCGGGAGGATCGATCTGCGCAGGCGCTAAGGCTCGAGGATGTCGGTCTGCGGCTTCCGCCTCTCCGCTACCGCTTCCGGTTGCTTGCGGCGGAAGAGGCCCACGACCTTGGCGGCGGGTCCGGACGCCGCGAACGCGAGCGTGAGCGCGAGCAGGGAGAGAGTCGGCCGGAACGCGATCACCGCGAAGACGAGGGCGATCAGCGGCAGAATCCAGGCGGGCCGGCGGCGTTTCAGGTCGAGGTCCTTGAAAGAGCGATAGCGGATCGTCGAGATCATCAGGTAGGAGAGCATGATCGTGAGCGCGAGCAGGCCCGCCATCCAGACGCGATCGACCAGCGGCTCCGGCGTCGCCAGCACGAGGGTCGCGACCGTCCCCGCCGCCGCCGGGATCGGAAGACCGACGAAGTACTTCTTGTCCACGATATGGGTCTGGATGTTGAAGCGGGCCAGGCGCATCGAGCCGCATACCACGAAGAGGAACGACGCGAGCCACCCGAGCCGCTGGAAATCCGCGAGTCCCCAGGAGTACGCGAGCACCGCCGGAGCGACGCCGAAGGAGACGAGGTCCGCGAGGGAGTCGTACTCCTCGCCGAATTCGGACGCGGAGTTCGTCAGGCGGGCGATGCGCCCGTCGAGGGCGTCGAGCACGGCGGCGACGATGATCAAGGTAGGCGGCGATCTCGAATGTTCCGTGGATCGAGCACCAGATCGAGAGGTAACCGCAGAAGAGGTTCCCGACGGTGAAGAGCGTCGGCAGGACGAAGAGTCCCCGGGAGAGCCGTTCGCGAGAAAGGCGTCTCATGGTTCGGCCCGGCCCCGTCCCCTCGTCCGCGCGTCCATGCCCATCGCGCGATCCCCGTCCGTCCCGCTTTGACCTTGTCGCCGCGGCTTCACCAGAATCTGCGCGCCGTCCGGCACGAAGAGATCCACGCGGGAGCCGAAGCGGATCATCCCGATCCGCTGACCCCGGGCGAGCGGGTCGCCCGTACTCGGGTAGAAGACGATCCGCCGCGCGAGCGTCCGGCGATCTGCTTGAACGTCACCGCGGCGCGCGGCGCCGGGAGCGTGATCCGGTTCTGCTCGTTCTCGAGTGAGGCCTTCTCGGCGAACGCCGCGATCTTCTGTCCGGGCGAGTACGCGTATTCGGCGAGGACGCCCGGCGACGGGGGCGCGGTTGACGTGGCAGTTGAAGACGGACATGAAGATCGTGATCCGGCCGGGCCGCTCCGGGCGGAGCTTCGGCGGCGGCCTCAACGGAGAGGACCGTGCCGTCGGCGGGAGAAACGATCGTCTCTTCGCCGCCCTCGGACGTGCGCTCCGGATCGCGGAAGAACGAGATCAGGAAGACCGCGACGGCGCCCGAAGAACGCCGCCAGGACCGGGCGGCCGGTCACGCCGTGCCCCCACCGCGAGGAGGAGAGGCGGGAGAGAAGACCCACCCCTCCCTCGCGAGCGGAATCCTCAGTGGCGACCCCCGGCGCGGCGGTTGCGCGCGATCGCCTCCATGCGGTCCTTGAGCAGCAGCTTTTCCTTCTTCAGTCGCTTCTCTTCCAGCTCTTCCTCCTCGGAAAGACGCGGCTTGCCGGCGAGCGCCCGAGCCTTTGCTCGTGGTCGTGGTGCTCCGCATGGAGGCGGCGGTATTCCGGATCGATCTGCGTCAGAGACTCGGTTCTCGATTCTCCATCGGTTCGACCTCCTTCGTTTTTTCTGCCGGGGAAGACGGAAGGCAAGAGCGAAGCCACGGTCTCGAGTCTTAACGGGGGCGAACACCGGAGTCAACAAACCCGGGAGCGAGAGCAGGTGCCTCTCTTGTCTGACGTCGGAGCTCAGGCCCTGGACTTCGGCCCGTCAGGGGAAGGACCATCGCGAACGCGTCCTCGCCGTCCTGGTAGTAGGCCTTGCGCCGGTACGCCTCGCGGAATCCGTAGGAGGCGTAGAACTCGCGCGCCGGCAGATGTTGGAGACCCGCACCTCGAGCGTCATCGCCGTGGCCCCGGCCGTCGCGGGCGCGCCCGAGCGCGTCCTCCAGCAGCCGCCGTCCCTAGCCGCGATGCCGCAGCCCGCGGTCCGTCGCGATCTTGTTGATGTGGAACTCCTCGTAGAGCGAGACCGCGAAGAGGTACCCGCCGATCGAGCGGGGTCGATCCGCCCGGCTCGCCAGGACACCCGGGCGTAGCGGTACGGCTCGGCGAGCTCGCTCTCGAAGAACTCCCGCTTCCACGGAACGAGAAACGACTCCCGCTCGATCCGCGCGATCTCGTCCAGGTCGCTCGCTCCGCGGCGACGATCACGGTAGCGCCGGGCCGCGGCTCACGAAGCGCCAAGCTTCTCCTCCGCGGCGCTCGGGCGCGAGTAGATGGCGCGAAGCGATTCGCCGGCGGCCGCAGCGTCGCGGGGCTGACCCGCCACGGCGAGGCCGACCGCCCCGAGACGGAGGCGCCCGGCGCGCGCCCGCGCGAGCCGAGCAAGTTCCCCGGGCAGGCAGACGAACTCCGGCCCGCCGACGCTTCTTCCCGGCGAGACCCGGCGGGGAGGCGAAAGCGCGCGCGACCCGGGCGCCCTCGCAGGGAGAACGCTGCGACGACGACCTCGCCGCGTCCGGCGTCCAGGACCGCCGTGACGTCTCGTCTGATCCGGCGCGGGCGGCTTCGGCGATTCCTTCGAGGTCGAGACGCTCTCGACCGGCAGCGAGAGGGCGCGGCCGAGGCCCCATGCCGTGGCGAGCCCCACGCGGAGCCCCGTGAAGGAGCCGGGGCCGGAGCAGACTGCGATGCGCTCGCATTCGGAGAGCGCCAAGCCGGCGCGCTCGAGGCAGCGCGCGACCGCGGCGAGCAGTCGCTCGGACGCGTGGCGATCCGCGGGCAGGTCTTCCTCGAAGACTCCGCCGCGCGCGACCAGGCAGACGCCCGGGTTCGGACTCGCGGTGTCGAGAGCGAGGACGTTCATGGCCGCGGAATGTTCATCCCGAATTATGCTAGCTCATCCAGGATGGGCACGACACCGAAACACTCCGGCGACACGCCGGCGGCCGACTTTCCGCCGCCCCGGGCCACGCCGATGCTCAAGCAGTACTTCGAGATGAAGAGCCGGGTCCCGGACGCGATCCTCTTTTACCGGATGGGCGACTTCTACGAGATGTTCTTCGAGGACGCGAAGGAGGCGGCGCCGCTGCTCGGCATCGCGCTGACCGCGCGCCACCGCGACTCCGACATCGAGGCGCCGATGTGCGGCGTGCCGTAGCACAGCGCCGACCACCACATCGCGAAGCTCATCGCCTCCGGCCGCAAGGTCGCGGTGTGCGACCAGGTCGAAGACCCGCGCGCGGCCAAGGGACTCGTCCGGCGCGACATCACGCGGATCGTGACGCCGGGCACAGTCCTCGATCCGGAGTCGCTCCTGCCGGGCGCCGCGTCGTATCTCGCCGCGCTCGTGCCGGGAGACGGGGAGCGCGCGGGCGTCGCCTTCCTCGACTACTCGACGGGACAGTTTCACGCCGGCACGGTTCCGTCGCGCCGCCTGCCGGACGCGCTCGCGCTCTTTCGGCCGCGGGAGGTGCTGCTCGCGGAGGGATCCGAACTGCTCCTTCCCGCGGGAATTCCGCAGACGCGGCGCCCCGAAGAGTGGTTCGCCCGCGCCGGCCTCCACGACGCGCCCAGGGCGGAGGACGTCACTCCGCTCGGCGCGCACGCCGCGGCGGCCGCGCGCGCCTACGCGGGAGAGATGCGGCCCGGCGGCATCGCGCACGTCGGCGATCCGATTGCCCTTCGCTTCGGGGAACGGATGGGTCTCGACGCGTCGGCGATGGCGACGCTCGAGCTCTTCGAGTCCTCCGACGGGTCGGCTGACCGGAGCCTCTGCGCGCTGCTCGACCGGACGCGGACGCCGCTCGGCGCGCGGGCCCTGAAGGATGCGCTCGCGCGCCCCTCCACCGATCCGGTCGAGCTCGAGGCGCGCTGGGATTCCGTCGAGGAGCTGTCGCGGCGCGGCGCGGAGCGGGAGAGGCTTCAGCGCGCGCTCGACGGCGTCGGGGACCTGGAGCGGCGCTTCGGCCGGATCGCGACGGAGACGGCGGGGCCCCGCGAGGTCGCGGCGTGGGCCGCCGGGTTGCGGGCGATCCCGGCCGTTCTCGCGGCGGGCGCGCCGCTCGCGGCGCCGCGGCTGCGGGCGATCCTCGACGGAATCCCGGACGCCGGTGATCTCGTCCGGCGGGTGGAAGAGACGCTCTCGGCCGAGCCTCCGGTCCTCGCTTCGGCCGGCGGAGCCATCCGGGACGGGGCGGACGAGGAGCTCGACGCGCTGCGCGCCTTGCGGCGGGACGCCCAGGGCGCGCTGCTCGCGATCGAAGCGGAAGAGCGCAAGCGCTCCGGGATCTCGAACCTGCGCATTCGCTACAACCGGGTCTTCGGTTATTCGCTGGAGGTGGGGAAGGCACACCGCGAGGGGGTCCCGGCCGAATGGATCCGGAGGCAGTCGCTCGCCAACGCAGAGCGCTTCGTGACTCCCGCGCTCAAGGAGCTGGAGGAGAAGATCCTCGGAGCCGAGGAGCGGATCGGCCAGATCGAGGCGAGGATTTACGGGGAGCTGCTCAAGGAGCTCGGCGGAGCGGCCGACCGATCCTCGAAGACCGCGGCGGCGATGGCCGAACTCGACCTGCACGCGAGCTTCGCCGAGATCGCGTCCTCGAGCCGCTGGTCGCGCCCGAGACTCTCGCGGCACCGCCGGCTCGAGATCGTCGAGGGCCGGCATCCGATCGTCGAGGCCTTCCGGCGCGAGGAGCCGTTCGTGCCCAACGACTGCGAGCTCTCCTCCGACAGGCGGATCCTCCTCGTCACCGGACCGAACATGGGGGGAAAGTCCACGTACCTGCGGCAGGTCGCGACCTGCGTGCTGCTCGCGCAGGCCGGCTCCTTCGTGCCGGCCGCGCGCGCCGAGATGCCGATCGTCGACCGCATCTTCACCCGCGTCGGCGCCGCGGACCACCTGTCTCGCGGCGAGTCCACGTTCATGGTCGAGATGCTCGAGGCGGCGGCGATCCTGCGCGAGGCGACGGCGCGAAGCCTCGTGATCCTGGACGAGGTCGGGCGCGGGACCTCCACGTTCGACGGGCTGTCGATCGCCTGGGCGCTCGTCGAGCACCTCCACGACACGCCGGAGAAGGGGGCCTTCGTCCTCTTCGCGACGCACTACCACGAGCTGACGGAGATCGCGCTCGTCCGGCCGGGCGTGGCCAACGCCACCATGGCCGTCAAGGAGATCGACGGGAAGGTCGTCTTCCTTCGCAAGGTGATCGCCGGCTCGGCGGACCGCAGCTACGGCATCCACGTCGCGGAGCTGGCCGGGACTCCCGCGATCGGTGATCGAGCGCGCCCGGGAGATCCTCTCGAACCTCGAGAAACAGGAGCTGGACGTCCAGGGAGCCCCGGTCCTCGCGCGCCACGAAGGGGAGAGCGCCGGCGAAGGGCAGATGCTGCTGTTCTCCGCGGCCGAGGAGCTCGTCCTGGAGAAGCTGCGGGAGGTCGACGTCAACAACCTGACTCCCGTCTCCGCGCTCTCGCTCCTCGCTTCGCTTCAGGACCGGCTGAAGCGAACCGGCTGACTCCCGACGATGGAAGCGTCGCGAGTCTTCGGGGTCGGCATTTCCGGGACCGACGTCACGCCGGCCGAGCGGGAGATCCTCGAGGCCCATCCTCCGCGGGCCGTGATTCTCTTTCGACGCAACATCGCGAGCGTCGAGCAGCTTCTCGCTCTGACGTCCCGGCTCGGAGAATTGCCGCGCCGTCCATGGATCTGCGTGGACCAGGAGGGCGGGCCCGTGGATCGGTTCCGGGATCTCCTCGGCCCGTCCGTTTCCTTTCGTGAGGCCGCTCAGAGAGGCGCCGCGTGTCGCTCGGGGGAGCTCGCCGGCGAGGCGTGCTCGCGCCTTGGCTTCGATGCGGACCTGGCCCCGGTCGTGGACCGTCTCCTGCCGGGCGCCTCCGACAGAGTGCTTCGAGACCGCTGCGCTTCGGGCGATCCGGCCGAGGTGGCGGCAAGCGCGGGAGAGTTCCTGTCGGGGCTTCACGCGCGCGGAGTGGGAGGGTGCGTCAAGCACTTCCCGGGACTGGGGCGCGCGGATCTCGACACGCACCGGGAGCTGCCGCTCATTCCCGCCGATGCGGCCGAGCGGCGCCGCGACATCGCTCCCTTCGCCGCGACGATGCACTCCGCGCTTGCCGTCATGGTGTCGCACGCCGCGGGCCCGGAGGGAGCGCCGGCGTCCCTCACGAGAGCGGTCGCAACCGGCCTGTTGCGGGACACGCTCGGCTTCGGCGGCGCCGCCTTCTCCGATGATCTCGAGATGGGCGCCCTGTCGTCCTTCGGATCGCTTCCCGAGCGCTGCGCCGCGGCCTCGCGCGCCGGCTGTGATCTTCTTTTCGTCTGCAGCCGGATCACGGAATACCCGCAATGCGTGGAACAAGTGGGGCGCGCAGTCGAGCCCGCCCGACTCTCCGAAGCGGCTGCCCGGCTGGATCTCTATGCCGACCACCTGGCAGAGCTCCGCCGCTCCGACAGAACCCCCCATGGTCCCCTCTCCGATCTCATCGCAGAGATCGCCGCTTTGCGCGAGGGCCTGACTTCCTAGCTCCTCGTCTCGGCTCCGGGGACCTTAGACGTTAGACCTTAGACCTTGAGACCGCGCGGCCAGGGAACGCCGCGCTCAGAACGGGACTTCGTCGTCGTACGCCGGCGCCTCGGCGACCTCGCTGACCTCGCGCGGAGCCGGCGCCGGAGAAGCTTCGGTGCGCGCGCCGGGATCGCGGGATCCGAGCATGACGACGTTGTTCGCCTTGATCTCCGTCCTGTACCGCTTCTGGCCGTTCTGATCCTCCCAGCTGCGGGTCTGGAGGCTCCCTTCGACGTAGACCTGCTTCCCCTTGTGCAGATACTCGCCGCAGATCTGCGCGAGCCTCTCCCACGCGACCACGTCATGCCACTCCGTGCGCTCCTGCTTCGCCCCGAGCTGTCCTTCCAGACCGTCGTGGTCGCGACGGAAAATCGAGCGAGGGACGTCCCCTGCGGCGTCGTCCGCATCTCGGGGTCCTTGCCGAGATTGCCGATCAGAATCACCTTGTTGACGCTTCCCATGTGTTCTGCCTCCTTTCACGTGATGCGGAGATTAATGCACTTTCCGCCGGACAGATGACGTCCGGGCAATCACGAAGATAGAATCCAACCACTCTTGGTCGAGCACGAGGAGCAGGAAACCCGGCGAGGCTCGTGCGGTCCGCGTCGGTCATCACCCCTCTCACCCTGCTCTCGCGGGTCACGGGCTACATTCGGGACAAGGCGATCGCCGCTGTTCCTCGGCGCCGGGACGCGGTCCGACGCCCTCCTGGTGGCCTGGCGGATCCCCAACATGCTGCGGGAGATCGTCGGAGAGGGCGCGATGTCCTCGGCGTTCATCCCGGTCTACGCGGAGGTCTCGCACGAGAGGAGCGAGGAGGAAGCGCGGGCCTTCGTGGGAAGGGCTCTGGGGGCGTTCGCCCTGTTGCTCGCTCTGCTCACGGTCGTGGGCATCGTCTGCTCGCCGCTGCTGGTGGATCTGCTCGCCCGGCAGTTCCGGGAGAGTCCGGGGAAATTCGCCCTGACGGTGACTCTCAACCGGTGGATCTTCCCCTACGTCTTTCTCGTCAGCCTTGCGGCGTTCTGCCAGGCCGTCCTGAACTCCCGGCGCCGGTTCGCGGTCGCGGCGTCCGCGCCGATCTTCCTGAACGTCGCGATCATCCTGGGTGCGGCGGTGCTGGCACCGCGCCTGCCGGAGCCGACCTACGGCCTCGCGGCGGGGATTCTCCTCGGCGGAGTGCTGCAGATCGCCGTCCAGGTTCCCCAGCTCGTCCGGCTTCGGGCGGTCGGACGCCCGCAGCTGGGGTGGCGGGACCCGGCGGTGCGGTCGGTCCTCCTGCTGATGGCGCCGCGCCTCTTCGCGTACGGCATCAACACGCTCAACACGGTGATCTCCACCCGCTTTGCGGCGAGCCTCGGCAACGCGAACGTCTCCCACTTCTATTACGCGAATCGTTTGAAGGAGCTCGTCCTCGGCGGCTTCGCCGTCTCGCTCGCGACGGCCATCCTGCCGCTCCTCTCCCGGCAGGCGCTGTCGGAGGACCGCGGTCCGTTCAAGGACAACCTGGCCTTCGCGCTGCGCCTGCTCGTCTTCGTGACGATCCCGGCGAGCGTCGGGCTCGTGGTGCTGAAGACGCCGATCGTGCGGGTCCTGTTCGAAGGCGGGCGGTTCGCCGCGGCGGACACCGAGGCCACCGCGATGGCGCTGTCGACGCTCGCGATCGGCCTCGTGTTCTTCGCCGGAGTGCGCGTCGTCGTTCCAGCCTTCTTCGCCCTGAAGGACACGCGGATGCCGGTTCTCGCCGCCGTGGCGGACTGTGGGACGTTCGTCCTTCTCTGTGTCCTCCTGGCCCGTCCGATGGGATTGGCCGGGATCGGCCTCGCGGCGTCGGCGGCCGCCGCGGTCAACCTGGGATTCCTGCTCCTGGTCCTGCGGCGGCGCGAGGGGCGGCTGCACGGCAAGGAGATCCTAATCTCCCTGGCGCGCGTCGCCGTCGCCTCCACCGTCATGGGCGTGGCGCTCGTCGCGGCCAACCGATGGCTGGCCATGGAGAACGCGCGGGGATGGACCGGAGCGGTCCTCGTCGTCGGAGTCATCCTCGCCGGAGTGGGAATCTACTGGGGCGCGGCCTCCCTGGCCGGCGCGCCGGAGCCTTCGGAGCTGCGGGCGGTCGCGTTCCGGAGGCGCGGGTGAAGCTCGTCATTCAACGCGTCTCCAGCGCGCAGGTCCGCGTGGCGGGGAAGACGGTCGGCCGGATCGGCCGGGGTCTTCTCGTCCTCGTGGGAGCCGAGAAGGGAGACGGCGCGCCGCAGGCGGAAGAAGCCGCGCGCAAGGTCGCCGGCCTGCGCGTCTTCGAGGATGCCGCGGGGAAGATGAACCTCGGACTCTCCGACGTCAACGCAGGTGTGCTCGCTGTCTCCCAGTTCACGCTCTCGGCGGACCTCTCCCGCGGTCGCCGCCCCGGGTTCGAGCGGGCGCTCCCTTCGGCGGAGGCCCGGCCTCTCTACGACCATTTCTGCAAGACGCTCGAGCTCCTCGGCGTCCCGGTCGCGACCGGCGTCTTCGGCGCAATGATGGAAGTGGAGCTCGTCAACGACGGACCGGCCACGTTCCTGCTGGAGGCGTGATCGGTGGCGGGAGGCGGGCGTGAGGCGAAAGAGAAGAGATTCGCGTGTCACATGATCGGATCGGGACCAGCGTGAAGCAAAGAAGGAACACGCCGAGGCAGGCAAGCGCGACCAACGTGCGGCCATAGTCGAGCGGCTCGTCGTCGTCCTCGACGGGAGGATGGCGGACGCCGATGAGAACGCCTCACGAGCGCGAACACCGCCCAGGTCGGCCCCCGGAATGCGCTCGCGGCGGCGAGGCCGATGACGATCAGAGAAATCGATGCGGCTGGCGCCGGCCCGACGGCGGCGCGCAGCACGTGGCCGCCGTCGAGCTGCCCGATCGGGAGCAGATTCAGCGCGGTGACGAGGAGCCCGAACCAGGACGCCATGAACACCGGGTCCTCGTGGACCGTCGGCTCGTGTAGGCGCCGGCTCCGCGTCGACCGCTGGGCCAGACGAACCGTCATCGGGTAGTCGAAGAGAACGTCCCGCTCCCGGGGTGGTCCCGCGATCGGCCGCGCCCGGCCGACCGCATAGAGGAGGAAGGGGATCGTCATGAGGAATCCCGCGAGCGGCCCGGCCGCCCCGACGTCGATCAGTTTCTCTTGGACCGGATCGGCTCCTTGATTCGAATCAACGCGCCGAAGGTTCCGATGAGGTTCAGCAGCGGGGAGGGGATGAAGTAAGGCAGGGTCGCCGCCAGGCCGTAGCGCCGGCACATCAGATAGTGGCCCATCTCGTGCGTGCCCAGGATGACCAGGAGGGGAATCGAAAAACGAAACCCGTCGGCGAAGTTCCCTTTTCCCAAGCCATCCGCCCTTATCGGAGAAGTCCACCGCCCGCGAGCGTCGTGGTCAAGAACGTCGCCGCCAGCAGGGCGAGGTGGAAGAGGGGATGCTCCGCGAAACGAAAACGCCGCGGGCTCCAACGGGGTGGAGGGGGCGGCGCGCTCGGCGGGAGGGATCTGGATTCCACCCGTTCGTCCATGACGGGGGAGTTATCTCACGACCCGGTGGCGCCCGGTCCGCGGCCGAGGCGGGCGGAAGGGTCTATCCGTGTTCGCCGGCTCGCCGCTCGGGGAGAAGGAAGCGCGAGCAGCAGCTTCGATGCGGTCTCCGCCGCTTCGGAGAGAACGGGGAGATCCTCCTCGGGCATCGGCTCTCCCAGCCGGTCCGCGTACAGAATCGCGGCGACGCTGTCAAGGACGCGAATGGGGAGCGCGGCGCACGCGGGCGCTTCCCTGTCGAGCATTCCCTTGAGCGCGAGAGAGAGTCGTTGCGCTCGAGCGGACCGAAGTGCGGCACCCCGGTCCGCGCCACGTCCGGCAGCACCGTCTTTTCGTTGGCCGGGACGCGGATCGCGGAGGCGATCTCCGGCGTCAGGCCGGGACCCCTTCCTGTCCAACCGCTGATCGCGGTGCGGCCGACGCCGAGCACCAGCACGCGCGGGAACGTGGCGAGCAGGTTCTCCACGACCGAGACTGCAATCCGCGCACGAGTGTGCGCCTCGACTTGCTCTTCGACCGGAAGCGCCATGGGCGGAGCCGGCAACGGAACCGTGGCGGCCACGGGCTCCGCTGCCAGCTCGGGCGCGGGCTCAGCCGCCGGCTCGGGTGCGGGCTCCGCCGCCGGCTCGGGCGCAGGCTCCGCCGCGGACGCGGCCGAAACAAGACCCAGTGGAGTCGCAACTTGAAAACCGTAAATCTCGGGCGGCGGAGGGGGGACCACAATCGTGGCAGTCGCAGGTGAAAGGACTCTCGATGTCGCTCTCGCAGCGGCGGCGGAGACGGCCGGAATGGGGCGCTTTGACCGCCGAGGCGCCGGGGTTGGCCGGGGGGAGTCCAACTTCTCGACGATCTCACGGAAGGGAGGCGGCACCAGGCGGCCGTAGAAACGGTGGTACGCAAGAATGAGGGCGGCTTCGGTCGCCACAGCCGGGATCAATCGGCTGCGGGAGATGCTGAAGACCTCGTGGATCGCGACGAGATCGGAAGGATTCGCGAACGCGACGCGAAGCTCGTTCTCGTCGACGGCATAGGGGAACGCTCCGAGCCTCACGGCGTAGGCCGCGGAAAAAGTCTTCAATGCCTCGGGGGTCGCCTTCAAGAGGTCCGCCCACGTCGCGGGGACGCAGTGATGCAGCTTCGCGAGAGCGGCGAGGAGCTGGTCCTCGCCGAGGAGGTCCCAGTTGAGAAGGATGCTCCCGAGCCGTAAATTCTGACTCGTCGCACGCTGGTATCCGAGCGCGCGCGCCAGGGCCTCTTCGGAGACCGCGCCTTCGGCGATCAGGATCTGTCCGATTCGAGGTTTGTCCATTCTTCTCTCTCCCGCGGTTCAGGCCAGGTCGCGCAAGTCCTTGCCGGGCTTGAAACGAATCGTATTGCCGGGAGGGATCGTGACTTCGACGCCTGTCTTCGGATTGCGGCCGATGCCGCGCTTGCGGCGCTTGACCTGAAAGACGCCGAACCCTCGAAGCTCGATTCGATCTCCGGCGCCGAGAGCGGAGCGCATCGACTCGATGACCGTCTCAACGGCCGTGGCGGCTTTCGCGCGCGGGATCGCTGCAAGATCGACGACGAGGTCGACGATGTCGGCTTTGATCATTTGCCCTCCGGGTCGCTGAGAATCATTATATCTCTCTTTTCTTCAAGCGGATAGCGTTTGCGAGGGCCGTCGAGGTGACGTCGCCGAGTCCCTGGACAAAGGTCAAATCCGACGCGGAAAAGGAGTCAGGAGAAGGGGAGGAAGCGTAGAGGAAGGCCACCGGCCTCTCTCCCAGGAAGACCGGCTGGACGAGACATTCCCCCGGCCAGCCGCCCAGGGCGGCCGCCAGCGAATCGTGACAGCGCAGCGCCGGCAACGGCCCCAGGTAGAACTTGTGCGCCAGGAGCGAATTAAGGAAGACCGAAGGTTCCGAGAGTGACACAGAGAAGGACCTGAGGGCCGCAGGGTCGACTTCCTTCCCCGAGGCCTCCCACCCGGTCACCCGCTGGGAGCGGGTAGCGAACAGGGCGGCGCAAGGAAAACGCGGGACGAGGGCGGACAGGACCGCGCCGGCGATCGTGTCCCTCGCCGTGGCGGCAAGCACGCGCGAAAACCCCGGATCAAGAGGAGCCTCGGAGGACTCGGGCGCCCTTCCCTCCGTTTCGGCGTTCAAGCCTGCCGACTCGGATCCGGTCGGAGGGAGCGCGGAAGGAGAACTGGAGTCCCGACGCCTCATTCGGGATCGGACGCCCGTCGTGTCGTCCCAGGGAATCGCCTCCGGCTCGTCCGGGCGGCCCGGCTGGGCGGACGGCGGGAGGAATGGAGACCAACCGACAGAAGGAGTTTCGGAACCCGTCGATTGTCCCGAAGGTCGTTGCGGGGCGGTCGAGACGCCGGGGGATTCCCGCGCCGGCGCTGGAGTCTCCGGCTCCTCCGGGATTCGAGAGGGCCCCGTCGCCTCCGGGAGAACGGCCGGCGCGAAGAGCCCGGGAGGAGGAGGCGGTCCGGATGGCCCGGTGACCGCGACTTTCTGCACACGCGAAAGCCGCTCCGCCAGAAGCGCGTAACGGGGGGCTCGGGCCCTTCCGTAGTACTTCTCGAGCGCCTGGTAAATCCGCACCTCCGGCGACACGCCGGCGAAGATCTTGCGCCCGGTGACGAAGACGAGCTCGTCCAACGCGCGCAGGTCGTTCGGATCGCGCAGGGCCATCCGGACGTATCCCTCGCCGCACTCGTATGGAATCGCGTTGTGCTGGAGGGCGAGCCGCGGCGGGAGAACGCCGAGCGTCTCCGGCGTCAGATCAGAGAGCGCGCTCCACGCGACGTACCCGCACCCCTGCTGGAGCGCCAGCATCTTCCCGAGATCGTCTTCGCCAAGGGCGGAGCGCTCGAGCAGAAGCGTACCGATCCTCCCCCCGGCGAAGTTCTGAACTTCGAGCGCGCGGGAGAGTTGCGCTTCCGTGACGAGGTCCGCGCGCACAAGGAGTTGCCCGATTCGCGTTTTCAAGCAGAGAGAGATTATCGCGTAGCCGGAGAATTGGAGGTTCCAGAAGCCTTCGGCCCGAAAACAGACCCGGGGACAGGAACAAGCCGCGGGATCGCCCGGTTGTTCACTGAGGAGGATGCCCGGGACGCCCTGTCACGCCCGGCGTGCTAAATTGCAAAACTTGAAGATTCGGTTGCTCGCCGCCCTGCTGGCTGTCTCGTTCGTTCCGGCAGGCCTGGCCGCGGACTCGGCCCTGGAGGCGCGGAAAGACTATCTTCGCGCCCGGGTCGCGGCCGGAGACGGGAGATATCGCGAGGCGCTCGATCTGTACCGTCGTGTCATCGAACAGCTCCCGGAGGACGCGGTCGTGCGATTCGAGTACGCCCAGCTGCTGCGGGACTTGAACGTGGCCGATGAGGCCGCCAAGCAGGCCCGCGAGGCCGTGCGGCTCGACCCCTCCTTCTCCGAGGCGCGGCGGCTGCTCGGGTCGATCGAGCTTTCCGGCGCCGGTTCGGACCCGGCGCGTCTGGACCGGGCGATCGAGGAATTGAGACAGGCGCACAAGCTGTCGCCTGGCGACGTGGCGACGACGGCGTCGCTGGCGAGAGCGTTGCTTGCGCGCGGCCGTCCGGGCGAGGCCGCTGCTCTCCTGGACGAGCTTCCCGAGGGACGCAGCCAACCCGGCCTGATGCGCCTGACCGCGGAGGCGCGCGGAAAGAGCGGTCGGTACCGCGAGGCGGAAGCGACGTACCGGGAACTGCTCGAGCTCGACCCGGGAGACCGGGAATCGCAGGCGGCGCTCGTGGATCTGTACGAGGACCAGGACCGTCTCGATGACGCGATCGCGCTGCTGCAGGAGATGGAGAAGCGGGACCCGGAGAACTCCGCTATCGGAGAGCGGATCACGCTCGACTTCGCCCGCGCCGGCCGCTTCGGCGAGGCGGAGAAGCGGGCGAGGGAGCAGGCCTCCCGGCGCCCCGAGAACCGCTCGATCCGGCGCCTCCTCGCCTCCGTTCTCTTCGAGAAGGCGGACGTCGTCGGGGGAGAGAAGATTCTTCAGGATCTCGTCAAGGGCGATCCGGACGACGAGCCCGCGCGGCGCGCCCTTGCGGCGGAGCTGCTCAGAGAGCGGCGCTTCGCGCAAGCGCGCCCGCTTCTGGAGGAGAGCCTTCGCCGGGCGGGAACGGATCCCAAGAACGCCGCGGACCGGCAGTGGGCCCAGGTCGAGCTCGCGTACCTCTTCTATCTCCAGAAAGATTACGCGTCGGCGAAGAAGGTCCTCGAGCCCGCCGCGATTTCCGGATCGGAAGTCAATGCCCGGGCCGTGCGCATTCTCCTCCTCATCGGGCGCGACACGGAGGACTTCGCCTATGGCCTCTCGCAGGCCAAAGCCGCCGCCGCCGCGGACAAGGAGAATGCCGAGTGGATCGGCGCGGTCGCCGAGTTTCAGTTCCGGTCGGGAGACCGCAAGCCGGCGGTGGAAGCGCTCGATCGCCTCGGAGCCTCGAAGGAAGCGGAAAGGGCGCTTGCCGCCGCGGACGTCTACGCGCGCCTGAAGGAATACGCCTCGGCCGCCCGCGTGGCGCGCGGCGTCGTCGAGCGCTTTCCCGAGAACGCGGAGGCGCTCTTCCGCCTCGGATCGAGTCTCGAGCGCGCGGGTAGTTCCGCGGAGGCGGAGAAAGCGTTCTCCCGGCTCCTGGAGATGCGGCCCAACGACTCCGCGGCGCAGAACTACCTCGGCTACATGTGGGCCGACCGCGGCGAAAACCTGCAGAAAGCCCACGTCCTGCTCGAGAAGGCCGTCGGCCGCGAGCCGCGCAACGGCGCCTACCTGGACTCGCTCGGTTGGGTCTACTTCCGGTTGGGGAAGCTCGACGAGGCGCAGTTGAACCTCCTCGAAGCGCATCGCCGGGAGCCCGACGACGCGACGATCGAGGAGCATCTTGGGGATCTCTCCGAACGGCAGGGCAACGTCACGCGGGCCGTGACTCACTGGGAGCGGGCGCTCAGTCTGAAGCCGGAGGAGCCCGACAAGGTGCGAAAGAAGCTCGCTCGGTACGCGTCGCGGACTTCGGGCGTGCGCTGAGATTTCTCGAAGCGGCCGGTTCGTGATGGGTGCTCGGTGATCGCCGCGAAGAGGCGGCTTTCCGTTCCGAAATTCAGAATTCAGGATCCATGGCGAGCTGCGGGAGCTCTCCTGCTCCTCCTGCTGACTCAGGCGTGCGCCGGACGCTCCCATCCCGTGTACGCGCCGGCGGCGCGGGAAGACGCGGAGCGCGCGATCGCGGCCTGGAGGGATTCCGTCTCGCGCGCGGATTCCCGCGGTCCGGCCCGTCTCCTCTACGAAGCCCGAGTCTCTCAAGGCGCCTTCCGGATGTCGGGCACTCTCGCCGTGCTGGAGGGGCCTCGCACCGTGGACGCGACCCTCGCGGGGCCGTTCGGCGACGCCGTCGCGCGTTATGCGGAGGGCGCGCTTCGCGGCAACGGCATCTGGCCGATCGTGATCCCGGCGGAGGAGCTGCGATGGCTCCTCGCCGGAGTCTGGAGCGGCTCCGACGCCCCCGAAGTGGCGGGGGTCGCCGGACAGGAGGCCCTCCTGCGGTGGGGGGGCGCCCAGAACGTCGAGGGGGTCCTCGATGTTTCGCGAGCGCAATTCAAATCGCTGCGGATCACGCGCCGCGAGGGAGCGATCGCCGCGACGTATTCCGGCGAGGCATCCTCCTGGCCGCAGAGGATCGACCTCGTAGACTTGAAGAGCGGCAACACGATGCGGCTGACGCTCGTTGCGGCCGAGCCCGTCAGGGAATAACGGCGGAGCGCGGGCGAGACTCCGGACATGACTCTCAGCGCGGAGGCCCCGGCCAAGATCAACCGCGAGCTGCGCGTCGGGCCGCGGCGGCCCGACGGATTTCACGAGATCCGTTCGCGCTTCTGCACGATCGACCTCTGCGACCGGATCGAAGTGGAAGAGTCCGATCGCCTGGAGCTCTCCTGCTCGGGAATCCCGGTCCCTTGCGACGAGACGAACCTCGCCTCGCGCGCGGCGCGAGCCCTCGCGGACCGAATCGGCGTCGCGCCGCACGTTCGAATCCGGCTGGAGAAGCGAGTGCCGCCGGGCGCCGGACTCGGCGGGGGGAGCGCCAACGCCGCAGTGACGCTCCTCCTCTTGTCGAAGCTCTGGCACTCGCGCCTCGGGCCGGACGAGCTTTCGGAGATCGCGGCCGGGCTCGGCAGCGACGTCCCCTTCTTCCTGCAGGGCGGTGAGGCCGACGTGTCCGGCCGCGGCGAGCGTGTGCTCCCGCTCGCGGACTCGCCGCCGGTCGAGCTGTTCGTCTGGATCCCTCCGTTCGCGATCTCGACCGGCGAGGTCTACGCGGCGTTCGATCTCCTCAGCGGGACGGTAGCCGCGATTCCCGATCGCCTCGCGCTCGAGAGGACCGGGAATTTCCTGGGCCCCAATGACTTGGCATCCGCCGTGCTTGAGACTGAATCCAAGATGGAGGATTACCTGCGGTCGGCGCGGCAGGCGGCATCCGAAGCGGGAATCACCGGCTCCGGTTCCGCCCTGCTCCTCATCGGGCTCGGCCCGGAAGGGGAGAGGCGGCTGGCGCAGAGGCATCCCGAGGCAACGCTACGACGGGTCCGGACCTTGGGTCGCCAAGAGTTCAGACGCCGAACATCCCAGTGAGGAGGCTTGCATGGAAATCACCCAGGTCAAGGTCTTTCCGGTCGAAGAGGAGAAGCTGAAGGCTTATGTTTCGATCGTGCTGGACGAGTGCTTCCTCGTGTCGGACCTCAAAGTCATCCATGGCCCGAACGGACTCTTCATCTCGATGCCTTCCAAGCGGAAGAAGAACGGGGAGTTCAAGGACATCGCTCATCCTCTGAACCGCGAGACCCGCGAGCAGATGGAGCGCCGGATCCTCGACGAATACGAGCGTACGCGGGCGCAGATGCCTCTCGCGCCACCGCCGCCCGCCGCATCCCCCTCCGAAGTCGCCGAACCAACCGGCGATTACGTCTCGCCGGTTCTCCGCAGACGCGATTCTCAGACCCGTTCAGCGGCTGAGCGAAAGACCAGCTGCGCTCCGGGGCGGGAGTCTCGAACGCGCGCTTGGGGCGTCGCCAAATCTGGTAAGGCACCGGCCTTTGGAGCCGGCATCTGGAGGTTCGAGTCCTCCCGCCCCAGCCAGCACGTCGCCTCGCTCCGAACTTCGGCTGGTTCAGTCTCCAGCCGAGACCAGCTGAGCGCACCGCCGTGAGCGTCTTGGATAGAATCCCTCTCGCTTGACCGCCAACTTCTCCTACGGCGAGCTGAAGATCTTCTCGGGGCGGGCGCACCCGGCGCTGGCGCAGGAGATCTGCGACTATCTGGAGATTCCGCTCGGGGAGCTCACGCTCTACAACTTCTCCGACGGCGAGAACTACTGCCAGATCGACGAGAACGTCCGCGGCGCAGACGTCTTCGTGGTCCAGCCGACCTGCAGCCCGGTCAACGATCACGTGATGGAGCTGCTGATCCTGCTCGACGCGTTCCGCCGCTCTTCGGCGTCGCGAATCACCGCCGTCATGCCGTACTTCGGTTACGGGCGGCAGGACAAGAAGGACAAACCCCGGGTCCCGATCGCCGCCAAGCTGATGGCGGACCTGCTGACGGCCTCGGGCGCCGACCGGATCCTGACGATGGACCTCCACGCGGCGCAGATCCAGGGGTTCTTCAACATCCCGGTCGATCACCTCTTCGCTGCGCCGGTGCTGCTCGACGCGATCCGGAAGCTCGACCTCGAGGATCTCGTGATCGTTTCGCCGGACGTCGGCGGGGTGGCGCGCGCGCGGGCGATCGGCGAAGCGGCTCGACGCTTCGCTGGCCATCATCGACAAGCGGCGGACCGGGAAGAACGAAACGGAGGTCCTGAACGTCGTCGGCGACGTCGAGGGACGCAACGTGCTGATCCTGGACGACATCATCGACACGGCCGGCACGCTCGTCCAGGCGGCGGAGGCGCTGCGGCGGCCAGGGGGCGCGGAAGACCTTCGCCGCCGCCGTGCATCCCGTCCTGTCCGGACCGGCCATCGAGCGCATCGAGGCCTCGAAGACTCGAGACCCTCCTGGTGACGAACACGATCCCGCTGGACGCCGCTCTCGCCCGCTGCCCCCGGATCCGGTCCCTTTCGATCGCGCCCCTGCTGGGAGAGGCCATCCAGCGCATCCACGAGGGGACTTCCGTTTCCTCCCTTTTCGTGTAGAATGCCCCGCTTTGCGCGATTGTCGCACGGAGCCGGAGCCGCGCGGGGAATAACACATGAAAACGATCGAACTGAATGTCGAAAGACGCTCGACGAGGGGCAAGAACGAGGCCCGGCGCTCCCGCGCGACGGGGAAGATCCCGGCTGTCGTCTACGGCGCCGGCAAGCCCACCGTGCCGATCACCGTCGACCGCAAGCCCTGTCCGACGCCTTCCGCGACGGGGCCGGGGAAAACGCGATCTTCCTTCTGAAGCTCGCCGGCACCGACCAGAGCCGCCACGCCATGATCAAGGAGCTCCAGCGCGACCCGCTGTCGCGCAAGACGCTGCACATCGACTTCGTCCGCGTCGATGATGGACACGAAGATCCGCGTCAAGGTCTCATCGAGATCGTCGGCGTGGCCATGGGCGTCAAGACCGAAGGCGGCATCCTCGATTTCGTGACGCGCGAGGTCGAGGTCGAGTGCCTGCCCGGAAACATTCCGGAGCACATGCCCGTCGACGTCACCGCGCTCGCGATCGGCGACGCCTGCGGGTCGCCCAGCTGCCGCCCTCGAGGGCGTCACGATCCTCGAGGACCCCGAGCAGGTCCTCGTGCACGTCACGCATCCGACCGCGGAGAAGGAGCCGGAGGCCGCGGCGGCCGAGGCGGCCGCGGAGATCACCGAGCCCGAAGTCCTGAAGAAGGGCAAGGTCGCGACCGAGGAAGAGGCGAGAGGAAAGCGGAAAAGGAGAAGAAGGAGAAGGAGAAGTAGGGCCTGCGCGCCATCGTCGGCCTCGGGAATCCCGGGGACCGCTACGAGGACACCCGCCACAACGCGGGATTCCGCGTCGTGGAGCGGCTCGCGTCGGAGGAGGGAATCCGGATCCGCTCGCGCGAGTCGCACGCGCGGGTCGGGCGGGGGACGATCGAGGGGTCCGCAGTTCTGCTGGCGCTCCCCCAGACATACATGAACGCCTCGGGAGAGGCGGTTCGGCGCTCTTTGCAAGAACAATGGCATCGATCCTTCGGATCTCTGCGTCGTCTAGGACGACATCGACCTTCCGCTCGGGTCCCTGCGCATGCGCGCGCGGGGCTCGGCGGGAGGACAGAAGGGCATGGCTTCGGTCATCGCTCGCCTCGGAACGACGGAGTTTCCGCGGCTGCGCGTCGGGCGTCCGCGGGGAGCGGTATGCCAGGGAGCGCGACCTGGCCGACTACGTCCTCGAGCCCTTCGCAAAGGAGGAGCGGAAGACCTTCGAGGAAGCGGTGGAGAGCGCCCTCGACGCCCTCCGCCTCTGGCTCACCGACGGGATCGATGCCGCGATGAGACGCGCAAATTCGAAACCTTCCTCTCCGGGCTCCGCCTCGGGCTCCGGATTGACATCCATGAGGAGGAAAGAATGAGGCTTTACGACATCGTCGTCCTGGTCACCCCCGACCTGAGCGAAGAGGATGCCCTGAAGGTGTCGGCGGACTACCGCAAGATCCTGACCGACGGAGGAGCCGAGCTCGTCAAGGACGAGCCGTGGGGCCGCCGCCGCCTGGCGTTCCCGATTCAGCGCAAGCGCGACGCCTACTACCACCACTTCCAGGTCAAGGCCGAGCCGGCCCTCGTGGCGGAGACGGAGCGGCGTCTGAGGCTCTCCGACCAGGTCCTGCGGCACCTGGCCGTGCGCGCCGACGAGGAGCTGAAGCGCGCGGCCAAGATGGCGGAGCGGGTCCGCCAAGAAGCCGCGAAGCGGCCGCCGCGCCCGCGCCGCCCTCCATCGCCCGCGGCGCGCCGCCGGCCGAGGCCGCCGCCGGCCGAAAGGAGCGAGTCATGACCGCGATGCCGATCCCGTTCGGCGGGGGACGCGGCTCGTCGCGCGACCGCGAAGGAAAGCCGGCGCCCGCAAGAAGTTCTTCGTCCGGCGCCGGAAGGTCTGCAAGTTCTGCGCGGAGAAGCTCGAGTACGTGGACTGGAAGGACGTCAAGCTGCTGCAGTCCTTCATCCCCGAGCGGGGCAAGATCCTGCCGCGGCGGATCTCCGGGACATGCGCGCTCCACCAGCGCAAGCTCCAGACGGCGATCAAGCGCGCGCGGTCGATCGCTCTGCTGCCGTACGCCACGGACTAGCCGGGACTCGGGATCCGGGACCGGCGGCGCGACGACTCGGCCCGGTCCCGGACTTGAATCCGGCCAACGTTGATGTCCACGGAATCCGAGACGGACGGACCGGGGGTTTCGCCGTCGCCGGGGCGCGGCGGGGCGCCCGCGAGATCCTCGCCGCCGGGTTCGTCACGGCGCTCTCTTTGCCGCCTTCCTGGCCCTGCCGTCGTGGGAGCGCTGGCGCTTCCTCTTCGCCGCCGTCCCGGCCGTCCGCCTGGCGTTCCGGCGGGGCGGTGGCGCGGGGCTCTCGGCGGCGCTTCTCTCCTGAGCCTGCTGCTGGGCTCGGTCTTGCGACCGGGGGGGCGGCTGGGGCGGTCGGCGATCGTTCTCTTCGCCGGTCTGGCGACGGCTCTCCCGGTGCTCTTCGCGGCCGCGGCCGGCCGCGGAGCGGAGCCCTCGCGGGCATTCCTGGCCTCTGCGCCGCCGGCTTGCTTCTCCTGACCGTGCGGCATGGGCCTCCGTTCGATGGCCGGCGGGCGGACGATGCGGCAGGAAATCGCCGCCGCGTTCGACGAGATGGCCCCGGCGGCGGTGCAGTCCTACGCGAAGAGCGGGATGGACGCCGAGACGATCGCGAGGGTCAGGCGCACGCTCTCGAGCCGCCCGCGATTTCTCGTCGAAGTTCTGGGTGGGCCTGCTCGGAGCGTCCTGGATTCTCTCGTCCGTGATCGGCTTCTACACGGGCGCGCGGCTGGCACGTCCGGAGGGGGCTTCGGAGCGTGCCCGCTTCGACGGACTGTCCGTTCCCGCGTTCGTCGTGGTGCTCTTCGTGGCGGCCGGGGCGGGGACCGCGCTCGCTCCCGACCCCATCCGAGAGGTCGCCGGGAACGCCCTCCTGCCGCTCTCGGCCTTGTATTTCGTGGCCGGCCTCTCTATCATCTGCCACTTCGCCCGGAAGTGGTTCCGGGCGAGAGTTCTCCGCATCGGCCTGTACGCCCTGGCGCTCTACTTCCCGATCAACGTCGGGGTAGCGCTGTCTCGGCCTGTTCGACTGGTACGCGGATTTCCGCCGTCGGGGCGAGAAAGCATAGAGGAGTCATGAAAGTCATTCTGGCCGACGACGTTCGCGGGCTCGGGCACCGCGGCGACACCGTCACGGTCAAGCCCGGTTACGCCCGCAACTTTCTCTTCCCGCAGGGATTCGCGTACGAGGCGACCGGCGCCAACCTCCGCCGCCTGGCAGAAGAGAAGAAGAAGTACGACGAGAAGACGCTCCACGGAGAAGGTCGGCGCCGAAGCGGTCGCCAAGTCGATCGAAGGCATGACCGTCGTCATCACGAAGAAGGCGGGCGAAGGAGACACGCTCTACGGCTCGGTCACCGCCTCCGAGATCGCGGACGCGCTTTCCGCCAAGGGGATCCAGGTGGATCGCCGCCGGGTCGAGCTCGCCGAGCCGATCAAGCGCCTCGGCGCGCACAAGGTCCACGTCCGGCTGCATCGCGACGTCGCGACCGAGCTCGTCGTGGACGTGCAGCCGGTGGCGCCGGTCACGGCCTGATTAGGTTCGGCTTGGGCTGGGCTGCGGGCGGAGTCGTTGCAGGAACCGGCGCTGCCGGCTCCGGGTCTTCGGCCTCCTCGCTCTTCTCCCCCTTCTTGGGGAGGTAGAAGGACTTCTGGAGTGACCAGGGGAGTCGCGTGATCTCCTCGGAGCGCGCGCTCCATTCCTCGCTCGGCTGCGATCCGGAGACGAAGGCCTCCAGGATCGGTTTCGGGCTGGAAGACGTCGCCTTGAGCCCCGTCTCGTAGTCCACGGCTGTGAAAACGACGTTGGGCGGCACGTCGAAATCGGCCTTCGGATCGATCCGTCCCCGCTCCTTCATCTTCTCCAGGATCCGCATCCAGATCGGCAGCGCGACCTTCGCCCCTTCCATCCCGTTCCCGATGCTGACGGTCTTCATGTCGTTGCCGATCCAGACGCCGATCGTGTAGCGGGGCGTCATCCCGATGAACCACGCGTCGGTGAAGTCGCTCGTCGTGCCGGTCTTCCCGGCGATGTTCAGCTGCAGCTTCGCGGCCGCGGCTCCCGTGCCCCGCTGCGTGACCCCCTTGAGCATTTGGAGGAGCTGGAAACACGCCTGCGGGTTGGCGACCTCGCGGGCCTCCGGGTGCGTCTTCTCCAGCAGGTCGCCGTTGGCGTCCGTGATGCGGTCGAACGCGTAGGGGGAGAACGCGAGACCCTGGTTCGCGAAGACGGAATAGGCGGCAGTCATCTCTTCGAGCGTGACCTCGAACGCGCCGAGCGCGAGAGACGGATACGCCTGGAGCTTCTCGTGGATGCCGATGCGCTGAGCGGTCTCGATGACGTTGGACAGCCCGACGAGCTGCGCCAGACGGACGGTCGGGACGTTGATCGAGTGCTCCAGGGCGCGGCGCAGCGTGACGATGCCGCGGAACTTCCGGTCGTAGTTGCCCGGGCGGTAGGGAGGCTGGCGCGGATCGATGACGATCGAGATCGGCCCGTCGAAGATCGTGTCGGACGGCGTGTAGCCCGCCTCGAGCGCCGCGAGATAGACAAACGGCTTGAACGTCGAGCCGGCCTGGCGCAGGGCCTGGACCGCCCGGTTGAACTTCGACTGGGTCCAGTCGTAGCCGCCGACCATGGCTCGGATCGCGCCGCTCGAGTTCTCGAGGATCATGACGGATCCCTGTTCTCTCGGTTCCTCCTCGAGGAGCAGCGCGCCGCCGTCCTTCCCTTTCTGCAACGTCACGGTCACGAGGTCGCCGGGCTTCAAGATCCGGCTCGCCTGTGTCTGGCCCGTCCAGGAGAAACCGGACGCTCGGAGAGGGAAGGACTTCGCCCCGATCCGGACTTCCGCCGCCGACGCCGAGACGTCCATCACGACGCCGCGCGTGGTGTCTCCTTCGGCGAGGCGGGCGTTCTCCCAAGCCGGGTCCACGTACGTGGCGAGATCCGAATACCCCTCGGCTCGGAGGTTGCGCGGCTTGTGGAATCCATGCCGCCGGGCGAGCCGGCGCAGTCCCCAACCCAGCGCCTCCTCCGAGAAGGCCTGGAGCTCCGGGTCGAGCGTCGAGTCCACGCGCAGGCCGCGACGGTAGAGGTCCTTCTCTCCGTACGTCTTTTCCAGGTACTGCCGGATCTCCTCGCAGAAGTAAGGAGCGACGACGGTCTCCTTGAGCGACGGAGAAGACGGGAGCGGCTCCGCGTCGGCGGCCGCCCTCTGCACTTCGTTGATGTATCCCTCGGCCCGCATCCGGCGCAGCGCCGTCGAGCGGCGGCTCCGGGCGAGCGCGGGGTTGCGGAACGGCGACTGGTCTTCCGGACGCTGGACGATCCCCGCGAGAAGCGCCGCCTCGGCGAGGCTGACGTTCTTGAGGCTCTTGCCGAAGTAGTAGCGGGACGCCGCCTCGAACCCGTAATTGCCATGCCCGAGGTAGATCTCGTTGGCGTACATCGTCAAGATCTGTTCCTTCGAGTAGCGGCGCTCGATCTCGAAGCTGACGAAGTACTCGTTGATCTTCCGCGTGATCGTCTTGCGCGGAGAGAGGAAGATCCGGCGCGCGAGCTGTTGCGTCAGCGTGGAGCCTCCCTGCGCGTAGCGCTGCCGCCGCACGTCGGAGAAGACGGCCGAGACCGTCCGGACGAGATCCACGCCGCCATGCCGGTAGAAGTTCTTGTCCTCCGTCGCGACGACGGCGTTGCGGACGACGGCCGGGATCTCGGCGCGCGAGATCAGGATCCGGCGCTCGATGGCGTAGCGCGCGATCGTCGAGCCGTCGCTGGCTCGGATCTCCGTGATGATGTCGGGGCGGTAGGTCTCCAGCTCCGAGACTCGCGGGGACGCGCACGAGGCCGGTCGCCGCAGAGCCCGCGAGGGCGCCCAGGAGCGCGGCCGCCAGGAGCGGGATCAGGATGAGAAAGATCCGGCGGGGCACGCCCTCATTGTACGCGCCCGCCTGGCTCCTCCTATGCTATAAGCCGTTTTCCTGTGAGCACTCCCGTCCCGCCGGTGCCTCCCGCTGCGTTCGAGCCTCCGCCGGGAGGCCGCGGCTGGGGGAAGAAGGTCCTGATCGGCTGCGGCATCCTCGCGCTCGTCGTCGCGGCGTGCCTGCTGGCCCTGATCCTCTACCTGCGCCAGCGTCCCGAGACCGTCACCGACGTCGTGATGAAACAGGTCGAGTCGCATTACGCCCCGGACGTGACGCCCCAGGAGAAGGAGGATCTCCGCGCGGCCTATGCGGGCTTCCGCGTGGCGCTCAAGGAGCGCCGCGTCCCCCGCGAGCCGCTCGACCGGATGCGGACGACGATCATGATGAGCGGATCGCAAAACGAGATCTCGCGGGATCAGGTTCGTCAGCTCACCGAGCTCTTCCGCCGGTACGCGCCCCCGCGATCGGAGCTCGAATCCGCCGCGCCGCTCCCGACTCCCCGCCCTACTCCGTGAGCCCGCGTCCCGGTTCGAAGGAAAGACCGGCTCGGTCCTCCCCGGTCTCCAAGCCCTCCTCCTACAAGGAGGCGCAGTCCGGCGCGGGAGGCCGATTCCTTCTGCAGTCGGAGTTCTCCCCGCAGGGAGACCAGCAGCAGGCGATCGACCGGCTCGCCGAAGGGTTGAACGAGGGGCGCCGGGATCAGGTTCTGCTCGGGGTCACCGGATCGGGCAAGACGTTCACCGTCGCCAAGGTCATCGAGTCCGTCAACCGCCCGACCCTCGTGCTGTCGCACAACAAGACGCTCGCGGCGCAGCTGTACCAGGAGTTCCGGGCGTTCTTCCCATCCAACGCCGTCGAGTACTTCGTGTCGTACTACGACTACTACCAGCCCGAGGCGTACATCCCCCAGTCGGACACGTACATCGAGAAGGAAACCTCCAGAAACGAGGAGATCGACAAGCTGCGCCTCGCCGCTTCCAAGGCGCTCTTCGAGCGGCGGGACGTGATCGTCGTGGCCTCGGTCTCCTGCATCTACGGCCTGGGATCTCCCGAGGCGTACTACGACATGCTCGCGTACCTGACGGTCGGCGACCGCTCCGGCATGCCGGCCCTCCTCTCCCAGCTCGTCGAGATGCAGTACGAGCGGACGAACCTCGACCTGGCGCGCGGGAACTTTCGCGTCCGGGGGGACGTCGTCGAGATCCACCCCGCGTACGAGGACACGGCGGTTCGCGTCGAGTATTTCGGGGACGAGATCGAGAAGATCACTCGGACCGACCCGCTTCGCGGAACGGCGCTCGAGCGGATGGACCGCGTCGCGCTCTATCCCCGCACCTTCTACGCGACGCCGCGCGAGACGCTCGAGCGCGCCGTGGGAACGATCCGGCTGGAGCTCGACGAGCGCCTGGCGGAGCTGACCGCGGCCAACAGGCTGCTCGAGGCGCAGCGCCTCCACCAGCGCACGATGTTCGACCTCGAGATGATCAAGGAGCTGGGGTACTGCAACGGCATCGAGAACTACTCGCGCCACCTCTCGGGGCGCCGGCCGGGAGAGCCTCCGCCGACGCTGATCGACTACTTTCCGAAGGATTTCCTGCTCGTCGTCGACGAATCGCACGTGACGCTGCCGCAGGTGCGCGGGATGTATCACGGCGACCGTTCCCGCAAGCAGGTCCTGGTCGAGTATGGCTTCCGCCTCCCGTCGGCGCTCGACAACCGGCCGTTGACGTACCCGGAGTTCGAAGAGCGCCTGAACCAGATCCTCTACGTCAGCGCGACCCCCGCCGCCGAGGAGCTCGGCAAGACGGGCGGGGAAGTCGTCGAGCAGGTGATCCGGCCGACGGGCCTTCTCGACCCGCTCATCGAAGTCCGGCCGGTCAAGGGGCAGGTGGACGACCTGCTCGGCGTCGTGCGGGAGGCGGCCGAGCGCGGCGAGCGCGTGCTCGTGACGACGCTGACCAAGCGGATGGCGGAGGAGCTGACGACGTACTTCTCCGAGGTCGGCGTCCGCTGCCGCTATCTCCACTCGGACATCGAGACGCTCGATCGCGTGAACATCCTGACCGACTTTCGACGCGGAGTCTTCGACTGCCTGATCGGGATCAACCTGCTCCGCGAGGGTCTCGACCTGCCGGAGGTCGCCGTCGTGGCGATCCTGGACGCGGACAAGGAGGGGTTCCTCCGCAGCGAGACTTCCCTCATTCAGACGTCCGGGCGGGCCGCGAGGAACCTGCGCGGCCGGGTCCTCTTCTATGCCGACGCCGTCACCGACTCGATGCGCCGGGCGATCGAGGAGACGACGCGCCGCCGGAAGATCCAGGAGACCTACAACCGCGCGCACGGCATCGAACCCGCCTCGATCGTCAAGCAGATCAATTCACCGCTCGTGCGCCTCTCGAGCCTCGATTACCACGACGCCCTGATCGCGCCCCCTCCACCCGATCTGCCCGACGGCGAGTCGCTGCGCCGCCGCATCGCCGACCTGGAAAAATCGATGAAGGCCGCCGCGAAAGAGCTCGACTTCGAGCGCGCCGCTCAACTGCGCGACGAGCTGCGCGGTCTGCGCGAATTGCAGATCTTTCGGTGACTGCGGTGGCACCGATCTTGCCAGTCCCTCTTCCATGAGCGAACGGAAGGTCCGCTACGCGGTCGTCGGCCTCGGATACATCGGACAGATCGCGGTCCTGCCCGCGTTTGCGCACGCGAAGGAGAACAGCGAGCTGACGGCCCTGGTTTCGGGCGATCCGGACAAGCTCGCCAGACTGGGCGAGCAGTACGGAGTCGGCGCGCTCTACGGCTACGATCAGTTTGAGGAGTGCCTCGACAGCGGCAAGGTCGACGCCGTCTACATCGCGCTCCCCAATCACCTCCACCGGCAATACACGATCGCGGCGGCGCAAAAGGGGATCCACGTCCTCTGCGAGAAGCCGATGGCGGTCACCGAAGACGAATGCGAAGAGATGATCGAATCGGCCCGTTCCAACGGAATCCGGCTGATGATCGCCTACCGTCTCCATTTCGAAAAGGCGAACCTGAAGGCGATCGAGATCGCGCGCTCGGGCGAGCTCGGAGAACTGCGGATTTTCGATTCTCTTTTCACGATGCAGGTCCGGGACGAAGACAACATCCGGTTGAAACGCCAGACCGGCGGCGGACCTCTCTATGACATCGGCATCTATTGCATCAACGCCGCGCGGTCCCTCTTCCGGCAGGAGCCGCTCGAGGTCTTCGCATGGAGCGCCAGCCGCTCCGAGCAGAGGTTCCGCGAGGTGGACGAGATGACGAGCGTCCTGATGAAGTTCCCGGAAGAACGCCTGGCCTCCTTCACGGCGAGCTTCGGGGCCTCGGACGGCGGCTTCTACCAGATCATCGGGACGAAAGGAGACCTGCGCGTGGACCCGGCTTACGAGTACGCCGGGGAGCTGCGACACGTCCTGACCGTCGGAGAAAAGAAGCGGCGCCGCACATTCGCGAAGCGCGATCAGTTCGGACCGGAGCTCGTCTACTTCTCCGATTGCGTCCGGAAGGGGCGCGAGCCCGAGCCCTCGGGGCGGGAGGGGCTGGCCGACGTGCGCATCATCCGGGCTGCACTGGAGTCCTCGCGGACCGGTCGCCCGATCCGGCTCGGCAGGCTTTCCGGCCTCGCCCGTCCCGACCCGGAGCAGGAGATCCGTCGCTCACCCGTCGAAGAGCCCGAACTCGTGGGAGTCGATCCTCCCGGCGAGTGAATTCGCGCCGCCCTCCGGCCGCGTTCAGATCCAGTGGCAGGAGCGGGCGAAGCCGGCCACGATGAGGAGAAACACGACGGCCGCGATCGTCAACACCGCGGCGCTCTTCTTCTTCGGGAGAGGCTGGCGCGTGTAGAAGCCGGTCTGCCATCGTTCGATCTCCTTGCCGCACTTGGGGCAGACCGAATCGTTCGCGCCGACCGCCGCGTAACAGTAGGGACACTCTTTCATCGTTGCTCCGGTCGAGCGGATCATATCCACATTCCGAAACCGGGATCCCAGGATTTCCGTGAACCTCGAGGCGCCCGTCCTCCGCGCGAAGGCCCGGGCCGGAATCCGGATTTGTGCGGCGCGTTACACTGAACGCATGAGGCCGCGGAGCCAGACTCCCGAGAATCTCCCGGACTCGCCCGGCGTCTACCTCTTCAAGGGCGCTCGCGGCCGGGTCCTCTACGTGGGAAAGGCCCTCTCTCTGAAGAAGCGGGTCGCGTCCTATTTCTCTCACGACGCCCGGGACTCCAAGACAGAGGCCCTGCTCGGCGCTTTCCGCGAAATCGAGACAATCGGGACGAACACGCAGCTCGAGGCCCTCCTCCTCGAAAACGCCCTCATCAAGAAGCACCGCCCGAAGTACAACATCTGCCTGCGGGACGACAAGACGTACCCGTATCTCAAGATCACGACGGGAGAGCCGTGGCCCCGGGCGCTCGTGACGCGCCGGGTCCTCGAGGACGGCCACTCCTACTTCGGGCCCTTCTGGGGGGGGCTGGCGCGCCGGATCATGCGGATGATCACCCGGCATTTCCAGATCCGAACCTGCACGATCGAGATCGACGGCAAGCTCCCGCGCCCCTGCCTCTATTACGACCTCCACGCCTGCCTCGGGCCGTGCGTCTCGGGACTGACGACGAAGGCCGCCTACGACGAGGCGGTGGCCGACGTCGTTCTGTTCCTTCAGGGGAGGAACCACGAGCTGCTGCCGCGGCTCCAGAGGAAGATGGTGTCCGCGTCGGGCGAGGAGAACTTCGAGATGGCCGCGGCCTACCGCGACGCGATCCGGACGGTCGAGGACGTGGCGGAGCGGCAGCTCGTCCAGTCGCTGAAGGGGGAAAGCGTGGACGCCTTCGGCTTCTTCGAGGCCGGGGGGGACGTGTCGGTCTGCGTGCTCGTCGTTCGGGCCGGTATGCTCCAGGACCGGCGGGAGTTCTTCTTCGAGAAGTCGGAAGAGGTCGAGCCCGCCCGCTTCCTCGAGGCCTTCCTTACGCAGTTCTACGACGTCAATCCCTTTCTTCCGTCGGAGATCCATCTCCCCGTCGAGATTCTCGGCGCCAGGCTCCTCCAGGAGTTTCTCCTCTCGCGCCGGGGAGCGAAGGTCGCCGTGCGCGCACCCAAGCGGGGGGCGGCCCGCGAACGCGTGGAGCTGGCGAACACGAACGCCCAGCAGCGTCACCGGGCGCGGTTCCGCCGCGCCGGCGGGGAGAGCCAGCTCGCCCTGGAGCGGCTGGCGCGCGTCCTGGAGCTTGCGGTGCCACCCCGGCGAATCGAGGCGTTCGACATCTCGCACCTGCAGGGCACGGACAGCGTCGCCTCGGTCGTCGTGTTCGAGGAGGGCCGGCCGAAGAAATCCGACTACCGGCTCTTCGGGATCGCTTCGCAGAGCCTGCTGGCGCCGGACGATTTTCGGAGCATGGCGGAGGCGGTCGAGCGGCGCTACCGTCGGGTGCGCGACGAGCAGGGAATCCTGCCGGACCTCGTCGTCGTGGACGGAGGGCGCGGGCAGCTCCAGGCCGCATTGACCGCGCTCGACCGCGTCGGCATCGAGCTCCCGGCCGTCGGCCTGGCCAAGAGGGAAGAGGAGATCTGGCTGCCGGACCATCCCGAGCCGATCCGACTCTCCGGCAATGATCCGGCACTGAAGCTCGTCCAGCGCCTGCGCGACGAAGCGCACCGCTTCGCGATCCGGCGTCACCGCAGCCGGCGCGGCAAGCGGATGCGAGAGACGAGCCTGACCGACATTCCCGGTGTCGGCCCGACGCGGGCGCGGACGCTGCTGCGCCGGTTCGGATCGCTCGCCGGCCTGGCGGCGGCCGACCCCGCCCAGATCGCGGAGGCGGTGGGGCCGACGACGGCCCGCGCCGTCCGCGAGTATCTGGACCAGACGAGAGCCCGCACCGCATGAGGACGGCCTTCGAGAGCGCCGGGGACATCCGGAGCGTGGATCTCCTCGCGGCCCTCGTCGCGCTCTGGCGTGAGAAGGCGGACGGGTCGCTGATATTCTCTCGCGCCGGCGCGACGGCCGGATTCGACCTGCGGGGCGGAGAGATCGTCCAGTCGACCGCCTCCCAGCCGCAGTATGAGACGGCGGCGATCCTGTCGCGCGCCGGCAAGGTCGATCCGGCTGCCGTCGAAAAGCTGCAGCGTCCGGCCGGAGGCGACGCCGCGATCGCCGCGCTTCAGGCGGGCCTCATCACCGAGCGGGAGTGGCGCTGGGGACTGAAGATCCGCGCCATCGAGATCCTGTCGGACCTGCTGGGGTGGCTCGAAGGGGAGTATTCTTTCGACCCGCAATCCCGGCCGGCGGCCGGAGACTGGGCCCTCACCGTCCCGCGGCTCGTGCTCGAGCTCTTCCTGCGCTCGCGCGACCGCACGCTGGTCGAGCATTACCTCGGTCCTTCCGATCTCCCCCTGCTCCGCGCGGCTCCCTTCGACAAGGAGTTCGACACCTTCGGACTGACGGCCGACGCCGGCGGCGTGGTGGCGCTCATCGACGGACGCGCCAGCGCCGAGGAGATCGCCGAACGCGCTCCCGCCGAGGAGTTCGCCGTGCTGAAGCTCCTCGCCGCGTTGACGACGCTCGGCCTCGTCCATCCCGCGGAAGCGGCGCCCGAGGCGGGACGTACTCCGTCTCCGATCCGCCCGGGAGGCGCGGAGCCCGAGCCTTCCCCGAAGGACAAAGCGGTCGAGGAGGCGAAACCCGAGCCGGAGCCGGAGCCCGAAGCGGAGCCGGAAGAGACTGTCGCACCCGAGCCAGAGGCAGTGGTACGCGAGCCGGAGCCGGAGATCGAGCCGGAGAGGGAAGAACCGCTTCGCGCCGCGCCGGTCGAGCAGCCATTGGAGGAGATCGAACCGGAGCCCGCTTCGCGCGAGACCGACCTGAGGCAACCCTCGCCCTTAGAAGGACGCGAGGCGAAGATCGGAGAATCGGGGCGCGCTCTCTCAAGGGAGCCTGCGCCGATCCCTCCGCCTCTTGCGCAAGGCCTCGTGCCAGAGAGACCGGAGCCTCCTGTTCCGGTCGTACCGCAGCGCCCGACTTTCGAGGCGGAGGTCCCACCGGCGGACGAGCCTTTTCCTCCGGACGGAGAGAAGACGCGCACCGGCGCCGTCCTCGCTGTGCTTCTGGCGGTTCTCGTCGTCGGGGTCGTCGCCCTTCTCGTCGTGAGGTCCCGCCGGTCCACTCCCGAGCCCGCCGCCGTGATCTCGCCGCGGCCGACGGCGCCTGAAAACCCCGTCTTTCCGCCGCCTGAGACCGCCGTGCCCCTGTCGGCTCGCAGAATGCAGGCGGCGATCGCATCCCCCGCCGTCACGCGGGCGGCGGCGGTTGCTCCCACCCCGGCGCATACTCCGGGGCCGACGTCCAGGCCGACGCACGTCCCGACACCGGTGCCGACTCGCGTTTCGACCCGCGCGGAGCCGACCCGGGCTCCCACACCCAGGCCGACTCCCGCGCATGCGACCCCGGTTCCGACGAAAGCGCCTCCGACTCGGGCGCCGACGCTCCTCCCGATAAAGCCGGCGCCGACGTCGCCGCGGCCGCAGGCCCGGCCGACGGAGATTGCCGGCGCTCCAGGAGAGACGACGCGCGCCGACTGGATCGCGCGGGCGGAACGGGACCGGAAGAGCCTGGCGAAGCGCCGCAACGCTCGCTTTGCGGTCCAGCTCGAGCTGGCCTGCGAGCTTCCCACCCTCGAAAAGGCGTGGACCTGGGACAAGCCCGCCGGCACAATCTGGCTTCTCACGACCTCCTATCGCGGGAGAACCTGTTTCCGCGTGTTGTGGGGCCGATTCGCGGGACTTCCCGAGGCGCGCGAGGCGAAGGCGCGGGTGCCCGCGTTCTTCGCCAGCGGCGGGAACCACCCCGTCATCGTGTCCCTTCGCTAGGACGGCAACGGACGGCAACCTCTGCTAATCTGAAGGGATTCCAGATCTCATGGAAGCGAGGGACGCGGGTTTTCAAGGATCGCTGGCGGCGACGCCGCTGCCGCAGGTCCTGCGGCGGATTTTTTTCCGCAGGCTGAAGGGGACGCTGCGCCTGGCGCGGCGCGAAGAGATCCGAAACCTCTTCTTCGAGAACGGAGAGCTTCGGACCGCGACCTCCTCGAGGGAAGTTCAGAAGATCGGGACCTTTCTGAAGCGCCGCGGCTGGGTCACGGACCGCGATCTCGCCTGGGCCCTCGAAACCGTTGCGCGGCAGGGGAGGGCCCGCCTCGGGAAGATCCTCGTCGAGCGAGGCCTCGTCTCGCGCTCGGTGCTCGAGGCCGAGATGAAGCGCCTGGTGGAAGAGATCGTCTTCTCGACCTTCGAGTGGGCAGAGGGCGAATACCGCTTCGCGCCGTCGGCCGGGAACCTCGATCCCGACGTCGCCCTCGATCTCTCCACGGCATCCATCGTCGTCGAGGGGATTCGCCGCCTCCCCGAGAGCGAGCTGTTTCGCGATCGGCTGCCCGACGGAAAACGGATCCCGGTTCTCTCCGACGACCCGATGTCGCGCTACCAGTATCTTCCGCTGACCCCGCAGGAAGCCTTTCTCCTCTCGCGCGTGGATGGCACGATGGATCTCGACGCCCTGCTGAAGCTCAGCGGGGCCTCGCGCGCGGCGTCAGCGAAGACGCTCTACGCGCTCGTGTCGTGCGGGATTCTCGAATGGAAGAGCGAGACGCTCCATTCTCCCGGAGGCCGCGGGTCTCGAGCGCCTGAACGTGGAGATCCGCTCGCAGCCGGCGGCCGCGCCGATCCCGACGGGGCACTCCGAGATGGTCCGGAACACCTACCGCCGCGTCGACTGGCTCACGCACTACGAGCTGCTCGGCGTCGCTCCCGGCGCGAGCCCGGAGGAGATCCAGCAGGCGTATTTCGAGCGGAGCCGCTCGTTCCACCCCGACCTGCGGCACCGGGAGGACCTGGCCGACTGCGGGAAGGAGCTTTCGACCGTCTTCGACCGGCTGAGGATCGCCTACGAAACGCTCTCGGACCCGAAGGCGCGGGCCGAGTACGACGCCGGTCTCGCCGAACGCCCCTGCCGACCTCGCGGTCGAAACCACGTCCGATCCGCAGGCGCGTCTCGAAATGGCGCAGCGCAACTACGCCCGCGCGCGCCAGCTGATCGAAGAGAAGGACTTCCACCCGGCCGTCGAGATGCTGCGGGAGGCGATTCGTTTCGTCCCGACAACGCGGAGTACCGGTTCTGCCTCGGACAGGTCGAGCTCCAGAACGCGAACTGGATCGAGAGAGGGCTCGACAACCTGATGGAGGCCGCGCGGCTCGAACCGAGACGCCAGGCAGTACGTGCGAGAAGCCGCCACGGCGCTGCACCAGCACGGGCGCCTCGGGGACGCGCTCCTCTTCGCGCGGCGGGCCGTCCACCTGGAGCCCTCAGCCGAGAACCAGCAACTCTTGAATCTCATCCTCGGAAAGCCGGAGAGACCGGTCGTGACGGCGGCGCAGGTCGCCGGCGGCGAGGTTCCGCCGTCGCCGGAGGCGACCGCAACCGCCGCTCGCCGTCGAGAAGCCGCGGTCCGGACTCCTCTCGCGACTCTTCCGGCGTCGCGAGTGATCCCGATCCTCACGGGCCTCGGGCTCGCGGCGGCCGCCGGATTGAACGCGTGGGCGGTTCTTCTCCTGTTCATGGCCTCGTTCGGCTCCTCCCTCAGGACTTCCCCGGGCCGGTCACGGGCTTCCTCGCCAGCCCGTCGGTCTTCCAGGTCGCCCTCGTCCTTTTTCTCGCCGAGTTCATCGTGACCAAGATTCCGCTGGTGGATCGCATCTGGGAATCCGCTCACACGCTCCTGCGGCCGATCGTGGGGGCGCTCCTGGCACTGGCCTCGGCATCCCTTCCCTCCTGGCCGGCGCGGGTTGGCATCGCGCTCGCGGCGGCCATCGTCACCCTCGGCGCGCACGCCGCCAAGTCCACGACGCGACTGACTTCGACCGCCGCAACCCGCGGGTTCACGCAGCTCGCCCTCTCTCTGGCGGAGGACATCGTGGCGGTGGCGCTCGCGGCTCTCCTCTTCTTTCAGCCGTGGCTCACGGCACTCGTTCTCTCGGCCCTCCTCGTCCTCCTCCTGACGCACGGCTCCCGGGTCCAGCATGCCCTGGGCGTCCTCTTCTTTCGCCTCCAGCATCCCCGGCGCGCGCCGCGCGCCTGATGGTCATTGATTCATCGGTTCATCGGTCCATCGACCCGATTGGCGGCGTATTGTGTGCCGGGCCACCTGAACGGCTGATCCATGATCCGAATCCGACTCTCTGATGCCTTACTTCCTGGACGGGAACAACCTGATCGGACGGGCGCGCGGCAGCTCGCGTCCCTCGGAAGAAGACCGTCAGGCGCTCATCTCGGAGGTGTCGGAGAGGTTGCGCCGGACGCGGGCCAGCGCGGTTCTGTTTTTCGACGGGCCCGGTGCGAAGCGAACCTCCCTCGGCAACCTCTCCATCCGGGAGTCCGGCTCGCGCAGCGCCGACGACGCGATCCTGCTGGAGATCGGTCGCGCGCGATCGCCACGCGAGGTCTCGGTCGTGACGGAGGACCGCGATCTCGCCCGCCGCGTCCGCGATGCCGGCGCGAAGACCCTCTCTCCCGATGAATTCTGGAGCCGCTTCGGGGTCGGGCAGAATGCTTCTTCCCGGGACGAGCCAGCCAGGGTGGATGTCGAGGATTGGCTCAAGTATTTCGAAGACGAGACGAACCGGCAATAGCCGGTATGCTAGAGTCGGCACGGCTCCGAGCGGGCCACGCGATCGCCCCGAGCAATCGGGGAGGAAAGTCCGAACTCCGAACGGGCGGCATGCCGGGTAATACCCGGTCGCGGCAACGCGAAGGAAAGTGCCACAGAAATGAAACCGCCCTCCGATTCCTTCCGGGACCGGACGGTAAGGGTGAAACGGTGCGGTAAGAGCGCACCGCCCCGACGGCAACGCCGGGGGCACGGTAAACCCCATGCGGAGCAAGGCCAAATAGGGAGATGGAGGGTGCCCGTCCCGCCCCGCCTCGTGCGGGACATCTCCGGGTCGGCTGCTTGAGCCCGGAGGCGACTCCGGGCCCAGAGGAATGATCGCGACCCGGGCAACCGGGAACAGAATTCGGCTTACAGGTCCGCTCGGAGCCCTTTACTATTTCAGATCTTGGATGACTTCAGCTGCCCGCGACGCCTTCGGCCCGGCGCGACGATCGGCGTCGCCGCGCTCTCGGGGCCGGCCGATCCGAAGAAGGTCGAGCGGGGGCTGGCGAGCCTTCGAGCGCGCGGATACGTCGTCGCCGAGGCCTCCAATCTGCGTTCGGGCAGCGGGTTTCTCGCGGGGACGGACAGGGAACGCGCGGCCGGGTATCGCGCCCTGCTCTGCGACCGGTCTGTCGACGCGATCTTCTTCGCGCGCGGAGGATACGGAGCGTCGCGCGTTCTGCGGCACCTCGACGTCGAGGAGATGCGGGCAAACCTGAAAGTCCATCTGGGCGGGTCGGACCTGACGGCGCTCTTCGCCTGGATCCTCCGGCACGCGGGCCTCGTGACGTTCTACGGGCCGATGGTGGCCGTCGAGATCGGGACGGAGGGCGAGGATCGCGAATGGGAGGCGGTGCTGCGGGGCGAGCCGATCGTGCCGCACGCGATCGGACGGGAGGACGTGGTCGTTCCCGGCAGGGCCGAGGGAGTTCTCGTGGGCGGATGCCTCTCGCTCCTCGCGTCTTTGTGCGGCACCCCCGAGGCGATCTCCGGGAACGGCGCGATTCTCTTCTGGGAAGACGTCGGAGAGGAGACGTACCGGCTCGACCGGATGTTGACCCAGCTCGAACGAGCCGGTACATTCGACGGACTGCGAGGCATGGTGATCGGCTCAGTCGTGCCGCGGCGGGACGCGGAGTCTTCCGAAGCGGTCCGCGCCTATCTCTTCGAGCGATTCCGGGGCTCGCCGTTTCCCGTCGCGATGGGACTTGCCGCCGGGCATCAATCGGGCTCGCGGACGTTGTCCCTGGGAGTCACGGTGCGCCTGGACCTCGAGAAGGATCTCCGGTTTTCCTTCACGGGCCCGGTCGTTCGATGACCTCGCCGTAGTGGAATCTCCCATCGCGCAGCGCCGAGGAGAACCGGCGCCGCTGTCCCTTCGCGATCCCGTCTCGCGGATTCCGCGCCTCGGGCCAGCCAGGGGGGCTCGCCTGGCGCAAGACGGAGTTCGAACGGTCGGAGACTTTCTCCTCTCGCTTCCTTTCCGGTATGAGGACCGCCGCCATTACGCGGGCGTTGCCTCGCTCACGGCGGGGGAAGCGGCCACGCTCCTCGTCCGGCTTCGCGGCGTCCGCTCGAACCGGATGCGCCGCGGGGGCCTTCGCATCGAGGCGGTCGCCGACGACGGCACCGGGGCGGTCCGCGTCGTCTGGCACAACCGCTATCCTTCCTTCGTCCAGGCGGCGCAGTCAGGCAAGGCGCTCGTGCTCTATGGCACTCCCGTCGTGACGGCGGGCGGAGCGTTGCGCCTCGAGAATCCCGAGACCGAGTTCTTCGAATCGAACGAGGAGGCCGATCCGCTTCATTCGGGGAGGATCGTCGGCGTCTATCACCGCGTCGCCGGAATCGCTCCGAAGGCATGGCGCGGCCTGGTCCGCGCGGCGCTCGACCGCCTCGACCGGCGCCCGCGCGCGACGAGCGCGCGGCCGGACGAGCTCCTGCGCGCGCTGGAGGGAGCGCACTTTCCGGCGAGCGCGCAGGAAGCCGAGACCTCGCGGCGTCTGCTCGCGCGGGAGGAGCTCCTGGTCCTCGCCGCCACGATCGAAGGGAAGCGCGCGCGGTTGCGGGAGCGCTCCGGGATCGTTCTCAGGGGAGATGCGGCGGCGCGCGAGGCGGCGAAGAAGGCGTTGCCGTTCCATCTCACCGGAGCGCAGAAGCGCGCGCTGCGCGAGATCTCGGCCGACCTCTCCTCCGGGCGGGCGATGGCCCGGCTCCTCCAGGGGGATGTCGGGAGCGGAAAGACCGTCGTGGCCGGCCTCGCGTTTCTCCTCGCCGCGAGAAATGGAGTCCAGAGCGCGTTCATGGCGCCGACGGAGATCCTGGCCGAGCAGCACGCGGCGAGCCTCGCGTCCTGGCTGGAGAGCGCCGGGGTGCGGCTGGGTCTCCTGACCGGGCGGGTGCGCGGCCGCCCGCGCCGTGCGCTTCTCGCCGCGATCGCCTCCGGGGAGATCGACCTGCTGGTGGGGACGCACGCCCTGATCGAGAACCCGGTGAAATTCCGGCGCCTGGGACTCGTCGTCGTGGACGAGCAACATCGCTTCGGCGTCGCGCACCGCGCGCGCCTCTTTCGCAAGGGGGAGTCTGCTCACGTGCTCGTGATGACGGCGACACCGATCCCGCGCTCTCTGGCGTGGGCGATCTACGGCGAGCTCGACGTTTCGGTCCTGGACGAGAAGCCGCCCGGGCGCTCGGCCGTCATCACGCGCGTGCGGGAGGAGAGCGCTCGCGAACGCGTCTACCGCTTCGCGGCGGAGCGCGCGCGGGCGGGGGAGAACGTCTACGTCGTCGTGCCGGCCATCGACGAGGGGCCTCGCGAGGTGGCGGCGACGCGCGAGACCGCTGAGCGGCTCGCCGCAGCCGCTCCCGGCATCGCGATCGCGACGCTCCACGGCCGCATGCCTCCCGAGGAACGGACGCGGGTCCTTGCGGACTTCGCGGCAGGCCGGGTCGGCATCCTCGTCGCGACGACCGTCGTGGAGGTCGGCGTGGACGTTCCCCGGGCCACGTTCATGGTGGTGGAGAACGCGGAGGTCTTCGGCCTCGCCCAGCTCCACCAGCTGCGCGGACGTGTCGGACGGAGCTCTCTCCCCTCCTGGTGCGCGCTGATCGTGGGAGAGAAGGCGGGCGAGGCGGCCAGAAGCCGTCTTTCCATCCTCGAGGCCACGTCCGATGGATTTCTCATCGCCGAGAAGGACCTCGAGACCCGCGGACCGGGAGACCTCCTCGGAAGCCGCCAATCCGGCCTCCCCGCCATGCGCGTGGCCGATCCCGTCCTGGACCTGGGCCGCCTCGGCGAAGCCCGCCGCGAAGTCGCGGAACGGCTCGAAAGAGGAGAAACGATCGTCAGCGACCTGTTCGGATACCCATGAAGAATCGGGTGATCGGGTGATCGAGCCATCGGGTGATCTACCGGGGCCCCAGATCACCCGATCACCAATCGCAGATCACCCGATTCTCATTGCCTCCGTGATATTGAATAGGGAAAGAGGAGATCGCACTTGAAGATCCTGGTCACCGGCGGGACGGGGTTCGTCGGGACCCACGCCGTCAACGCTCTGCTCCGGCGCGGGCATGCCGTCGCGGTCCTGGCGCGGGAGCCGGCCCGGGCGCACAACCGCTACAACAGGCCGGTCGAGGTCGCGGTCGGGAACGTGCTCGAGCCCGCGAGTCTCGCGCGCGCGACCGCGGGCCGCGACGCGATCGTCCATCTCGTCGGGATCATCGCCGAGAAGGGGGAGCAGACGTTCGACCGGATGCACCGCCAGGCCGTTGAAAACATCCTCCGGGCGGCGCGAACGGCCGGGGTCGATCGCCTCCTTCACATGAGCGCGATGGGCTCCGCGGCGGACTCGCCTTCGGAATACGGGCGCTCGAAGGCGGCGGGCGAAGCCGCGGTGCGGAATTCCAGCCTCGATTGGACCGTCTTCCGGCCTTCGATCGTCTTCGGTCCGGGAGACGGCTTCGCGACGCTCCTCGCGGGAGTCGTCCGCAGGAACCCCGGCTTCATCCCGGTCATCGGCTCCGGAGCCACGCGGTTCATGCCGGTCTCGGTCTATGACGTCGCGCGCGTCTTCACGGACTCGTTGGAGAAGCCGGAGAGCGTTCGAAACGTCTTCGAAGTCGGCGGACCGGAGACTCTCACGCTCGACGAGATCTACCGGGAGATCGCGACCGCGGTCGGAAAGCCGCGCAAGCCTCTCCTCCACCTCCCGCTCTGGTGGGGAAGGTTCCTCGCGGGCCGCTTCGAAGGGATGGCGCGGAGAGGGTGGATCGAAGCGCCTCCACTGACGCGCGACCAGTTGAAGAGCCTCGAGCGCGACAACGTGGGGGACACATCGCGGACCGCCGCGATCTTCGGCGGCGAATGGCGCGACTTCCGCTCCGGGATCCGCGAATACCTGACCGGCTCCCGCAAGCACGATCCGAGAGTCGGCCTGGGATCCGAGGCAGACCTGGAGCCGGTCCGAGTCATCCGCATTCGATGAAGAAGGCGGGAAGGGAAGACCCCCTCCCGCCGTCTGCTCCGAAGATCGGGCGCTATTGTCCGCAGACCCCGGCGCTGTAGTAGCTGTCGCCGGTGAAGTTGTCTCCCACCGCCATGTAGACGAAGAGCGGCCCGCCGGTCGGGGGACTCGCCGTGGACGAACCGCTCGCCACGGTGTAGCTCACATAGAAATCGGCCTGCGCCTGGTCGGCGGCCGCAACGGTGTTGATCAGCGAAAAGACGGGGAACTGGGCGTGGCTGAGCGCCGGGATGCTGACCGTGACGGCACCGAGGCTCGACCCGTCCGAGGTGCTCCGGGCCGTGAACGTTGCGCTGACGGCGTTGGGGTTCGGGTTGAAATAGCCGACGTTGGTCCGCAGGCCGATTCCCGCGCCGGCGTCCGAGGCGGAGGCCTGGGAGAGCACCGGGAGCGTGCCGAAGCGGCACGGCGCCTCGATCGCCAGGCCGTGGATGAAGAAACCGAGCTGCCCCTGGTTCGTCGAGCGCCGGTCGTCGAGGATGCGGGCCTCCACGATCACGTCCCTGTCCGTCGTGAACCTCAGCGCGCCGATGCCGGTCGTGGCGAACGTCGTGCCGAGGATGTCGTTCAAGACGAGCTGCTGGTTGACTCCGACGCTGACCGTCTTCGTCGCGGTCGGTCCCGTGAGCGGGGTGGAGCTGCTCGCGAAGAAGTCGATTGTGATGTTCGCCGTCGCAGCGGCGCGGCTGACGATGCGAACGTCCTCCACGAAGTTCTCCCCCCTCGCTCCCGTCGCCTTCACGGTGACCGGAATGTAGAGGACGTTGGGAGCGGCCGTGGCCGGCGCGGGGTGCAGCTGGCCGCGGAGCGCGCCGCCGGGGAAGTCGCCCGTGTGGACGTTGAAGTACCAACCGGCCGGGTTCGCGATGATGTCCGCCAGCACGGAATCGTCGAGCCCGGTCAGGGTCCCGCTGGAGACGCCGCTGACGAACGGCAGATTGAACGGAATGATGACCGGCCCGGTCACTCCCGACGCGCCCTTGTGGATGTGGGACGCCGCGACCGTGTTGATGCCCTCGACATAAGCCGTGAAACTGAGCGTCTTCGCGTCCTTGTTGATCGTGACGACCACGAACCCGACGCCGTCCGGGTCCGCCGGGTTGGGGGTCTCGTTGGCCCCGGTGATCTGCGCGACGAACACGGACTGGGCGGCGGTCGTGGCCGCGAAGAGGAAACCGGATATCAGAGCGAGCCCGAGTGCCTTCTTCATCTTGATCCTCCTTCCGCACAACGCGTGAACACGGAAAGGGACACTAAGGCCGCCGCGGCCGCCAGGTTCGTTTTTGAGGAAAACTCAATCTTCGCGGCGTCCGCGAAGCCGTGGGGTCTATGCGGGAGGAGCCTTGCGGAGGCGGATCGATCCGGAATGGGTCCGGACGACGACCTTCGGGCCGCCGCCGTTCAGCAGTCCCGACGCGCGCTGGGAGTCGTGCTGACGGGTCACGGCGACCTCGGGGAAGTCGGAGCGGATGAAAGTCTCCTGGGGAGCGGAGTCGAGGACCTGGAGGTCCACCTCGCCGCGGAAGTCGGCGGGAAGAGTCAGCGTCACGTCCCCCCCGTCGTCCCGGATCGAGACGCCGCCCCTGGCTTCGCGCGTGACGATCGCCACGCGGACGTCGCCTCCTCCGGTCTGCGCCTCGACGGCTCCGCGGACCGACGGCAGGATGATGTCCCCCGCGCCCGTGCGGGCGCCCACCGAGCCGCCGACCCTCTCGACGCGGATGTCCCCGCCGGTGGTCTCCACGGAGATCGATCCTCCCACGGCCCCGGCGCGGATGTCGCCGGCCAGGGTCTGCGCCTTCAGGTCCCCTCCGACCGGGCCGATCTGGATGTCGCCGCCGGAGGTCTTCAGCTCGGCGCCGCTGCCGGCCGACGCGACGTGGATCTCCCCTGAATTCGTCAGGATCTTCACGGTCCCGGAGACGCGCCCGATCCGATACGTCCCGCCCCCGGAGGTCGCTAGGAAGTCTCCCGAGACATCTCCGCGCACGATCGACTCCTCCGGCTCGTCGGGAAGCGGCGGGATGACGGCGCGGGGCGCGACCCGTACGATGGGGCGGGCCGTCCGGACATGGACGTCGGGGACGGCGATCGCGAGGCGATGCCGCTCGGGGACGAGGGGCCTGGCTTCCGATTCCTTCGTTCCGCTCGCCAGCACCGCGATCGTGCCGTTCAACGACGAGAGGCGCATCTTGCCCCCCCCCTGGCCGATCGAGCCGCTGTAGTTGCGATGAGTCTCGAAGATCTTGATCCGCTTGAGCTCCCGGTTGACGTTGCGGAGGGAGTCGCGCAATTCGACATCCACCTCTTTCATGGACTCTTCGATGTCCTTGCGGAGCTCTTCCACGTCGACCACGACGTCGTCGCCCTCCTCGCGAACGACCACCCGGCGTGGCGAGCGAGGACGCGGTTCGGGCGGGGCCCCTGCCTTGCGCGGCGGCTCCGGGGGCTCCGGAGTCTCCGCCCGCACCGGCAGCGGAAACGTCGAGACGATCGTCCCGTTCATCGTCGAGGCGTCCAGGTCGAACCGCGAGTTGCCGGCAAGCGTCAGCGTGATCGGGCCGTTGATCGTCTTCAGGTTCATCGAGGCGTCGGACGAGAACTTCTGCGAGATGACGTTCACCTTCCCGTTGACGCTCTGTGCCGTCACGGACGCGAGCGCGCCGAGCGCGTTGACCGCGCCGTTGACCGTCTGCAGGTCGAGGACGGCGTCCATACCCGCCTCGGAACGCACGTCGCCGTTGACGGTGTGCAGGACCGCGCGCACTCCCTTCGGCACGGTGACCTCGTACTGCGCCGTGATCTTGCAATCCTGGCACCGCATCTCCGCGCGCGGCTTTCGCATCTCGAAGATCGTGACACGGCCGTCGCCTCCCCGACGCTTGAAGGAGGAGGGCCATTCGGTGGCGAGCGTGTACTCGTCGTCGCCGCGGGACTGCGTGATCCTCGTCGCGCCGAGCAGCTCGTTGGCTTTCTCCTGTGTCCGGGCCGACGCCGTGATCGTCACGACCGCCGTGAACTCCTTCCCCGGCCGCGCGACGATGTCGCCGGAGATGTTCTCGATGCGGAGCGTCGAGCCGGGTGCGGACGACGCGTTGAAACGCTCCGTCCGCTTCGAGGAGAACGCCCCGTCCTCGGCGCGCGCGAAGGCGGAGGAGAGCAGAAGGAGAATCCCGAGGGCAAGAAGGATCCAGAGTCCGAGCCAGTCGGGACGGCCCTTCGACGAATCGCGTCCGCGAAGTCGCATGTCGTTGTTCATCACCGAGAGAGACGCCGGGGAGACGGTCGGGTTACGCAAGTCAGAACTCCATCGCCTTCAGGGCCGAGGCCGCCTTCGTGCGCACGAAGCCGTTCTCGGCGGGGTCGAAGGCCTTCGCGCGCAGGGATTCGATGGTGCGCGCGTCGGGAGAGTCCTTCGCCGAGGCCGCGAGGGCGTCGACCGCGACCAGCCGTACCGCCGGGTTCTTGTCGGTGTTCAGGGCGTCGAGAAACGCGCTTCGGATCTCGGAGCTCATCGTGAAACCCGCCAGCGCGTCGGCCGCCTTCTTCCGGACGCCCGGGTTGGAATCCCGCCGCAAGGTGGTGGTGAGCGCTCGCACGATGTCGGGCGAGGCCGGGGCGACGCGGGAGCCGAAGTGCGACGAGACCTGCTCGATCGCCTGCGACTTCTCGCCGGAAGTCTGGGCCGAGCGCGACACGAGGTAGGCGAGGAGCTTCGCCATCGAAGGATCGTCCGGCTTCCCGAGGTACGTCCGGCGCGCCTCGACGTCGAAGGAAACGCCGATGCGCCCCTGGGCGTCGGGCGGCGTGTAGGAGACGTTGGAGAGACGGCCGGCGGGCTCGATCGAAGCGGGGAGGGCCGTGGTCGAGGCCGCGGCCGGGGCCGCGACGGCAGGCCTTCCGATCTGCCGGGCTCCCCACGCGCCCGCGAGAACGGCCAGCGCCAGCCCCGCGGCGTAGGCAAGGGTTCGCGTCCAACGCGGCCGCGGGCGGAAAGTCCGGATCCGGTGGCGGAGCATCTCGTCATCGATCAGCGCGAGCGTCCGGTCGCGAAACTCGTCCGTGACCGGGACGTCCGGGTCGTCCTCGAGGGCCCGCCAGGTCCTCTCGATCCGGGCCATCTGCTCGCGGCAGTCCGCGCACGTCTCGAGATGCTCCGCCAGGTCGCGTCGGAACGGCTCCGAGGCCTGGCCGAGGATCTCGTCCATCGCGAGCGCGCTCAGTTCGCGGCATTCCATGAGGCTTCTCCTTCCGAAAAACGGCTCTTCAGGGCCTCGACGGCCCGAAAGATTCGAGTCTTGACGGCGCCGACGGAGATTCCGAGCACGTCGGCGATCTCCGCGTACGCGAGCCCGTGGTAGCGCGCGAGGACCAGGGCCTCGCGCTGCTCCTCCGAGAGCGCGGAGAGCGCGCGGCGCACCGACTCGCGCCGCTGGCGGTCACCGAGAACGGTCTCGATGCCCTCCCCCTTGTGGACCGGCTCCGCGACCGCCTCGAGCGGCACGATGGTCGCCCGCCGGTCCCGGCGCCGGCGGTCGCGGCACGCGTTGGCCGCGATGGCGAAGAGCCAGGAAGAGACTTCCGCCCTCCCGTCGTATTGATGCGCCCGCGAAATCACCTTGACGAATACCTCCTGCGTCACTTCTTCGGCCGTGTTCCGGTCCGAGAGGAGCCGGGCCGCGAATCGAAGGAGCGCGGGCGCGTAGCGCTCGAACAGCTCGCCCGCGCCGCTCGTGTCGCCCCCGGCGACCCGCTCGAGCAGGCTCCGGTCGGTCGCTTCGCCGGGATCGGTGATCTTCATCTTCCGGCTGGCACGACACTGTTGGAGACGCCGGGGAGAGGCGAAGGTTTCGCGTCTCGCATAAGCCGCCGGCCCTCAGTCGGAAAGCTCAAAAACACTCCCCTGAGCCTCATCCGGTATATTGGACGACTTGACCCGCAAAGTCATCGATTTCGCGATCCAGCTCGCGGTCATCCTCTTCGCCATCTCGTTCCACGAGTCGGCGCACGCCTGGTCCGCGCTCCGGTTCGGCGACACGACCGCGCGCGACCAGGGGCGGATCAGCCTGAATCCCCTGAGGCACATCGATCCGTTCGGGAGCATCCTCCTTCCGCTCATCCTCTACATCTTCTCGGGGATGATCTTCGGCGCCGCCAAGCCGACGCCGGTGGATCTGCGCAACACCCGCAATCCCCGTCTCGCGAACCTGGTCGTCTCGGCGGCGGGACCGGTCTCGAACCTGCTGCTCGCCGGCATCGGGATCGGCATCCTGGTTCTGATCCGCCGCCTGATGCCCCAGGCGATCTTCGACCTGATCTCGACGCTCCAGGGCAACGCCTTCACGCCCGGGATCCTGGCGCCGATGACCTATCTTCTCTTCTTCTTCGCGATGGTCAACGTCAGCCTCGCGGTCTTCAACCTGATCCCGATCCCGCCACTGGACGGCAGCGGCGTCCTCGCCTCGCTCGCGGGCCCCGGCATCGAGAGGGTCTATGCCGCGATCCGGCCGTTCGGTTTCTTCATCCTGATCCTCCTCATCTCGACCCCGATCCTCGGGAAGATCTTCCGTCCGATCCAGGGAGTCGTCCTGTGGCTGATCTTCGGGGCATGAGAACGGACCGGGCGAGGCGCGGCTGATGTCCGACGAAGCGGAACAGAGCGCCCTCCCTCCCGTCGCGACGGCGGCCTTCTCGGGGCCTCTCGACCTGCTGCTCCACCTGATCCGCGTCAACCAGGTGTCGATCACCGACATCCCGATCGCGAAGATCACGGAGCAATACACCGCGTATCTGGACGCCATGCAGGAGCTCGACCTCGACGTCGCCTCGGAGTACGTCGCGCTCGCGGCCGAGCTCATCTACATCAAGTCGCGGATGCTCCTTCCAAGGGCACCGGGGGAGCCGGCGGAGGATCCGCGCCAGGATCTCGCCCGGCGGCTCCTCGAGTACGAGCGGTTCAAGAGAATGGCGGAATCACTGCACGAGATCGATTCGCTCCGGGCGGGGCTCTGGTCGCGTCCGGAGATGCAGCTCCCGAAGGACGGCGAGAGCGTCACGATGGAGGTCTCCCTGTTCGACCTGATCGAAGGCTTCCGCAAGGTCACGGAGCGGTACAAGCTCGGTCACCCGGCGGCGATGGAGATCCACCACCTCCGCTTTTCGGTGCGGGAGAAGATGGAGGAGTTGCTGGCGCGGCTCGATTCCGAACGTACCCTCTCTCTCCTCGATTTCCTCGGCACCATGCGGTACCGCGCGGAGGCGGTGACCGCGTTCCTCGCGACCCTGGAGCTCATCCGCCTCGGCGTCGTGCGGGTCTTCCAGGCCGCGGCGTTCGGCGAGATCCACGCCACACGCACGGACGTGCCCTTCTCGACCGAGCAGGTGCGGGATACTTACAGGTAGCTGTCAGTTCTCAGTTGTCGGTTCTCAGTGGTCGAGGAAAGAAACTGAAGACTGAAAACTGAAGACGGAAGACTTGACGATGACCGAAGAAGCGACGAACCCGGAGGAGGAGACACAGCCTGCGCGCCCCCGCGAGACGCGGTGGACGAAGATCCGCGCGGGACTCGAGGCGTTGCTCTTCTCTTCGCCGCGCCCGATCCCGGAGCGGGAGATCGAGGAGGCGCTCGAGGCCACGCGCGAGGCCGTGTCGGAGGCCCTCGAATCGCTGCGGCAGGAGGCGGAGGCGCCCGAGCGCGGAATCCGGCTGGAGCTGGTGGCTGGAGGATGGCGCTACGTCACGCGTCCCGAGTTCGATTCGATGCTGCGCAAGTACCACGAGGTCAGCGAGCGCAGCCGCCTGTCGCTCGCCGCCCTGGAGACCCTCGCGATCATCGCCTACCGGCAGCCGATCACGCTCCCGGAGATCCAGGAGGTTCGCGGAGTCAACTCGTCCAGCGTCGTCAATACCCTCTTCGAGAAGAAGCTCATCACGACAGCCGGCCGCAAGTCCGTCGTCGGGATGCCGTTCCTGTATCGAACGACGCCGGAGTTCCTGGTCCGGTTCGGATTGAAGGAGCTCGAGGAGCTGCCCAAGCCCGAGGAGCTGGCCGAGGACATGGCCGCCACGGTGTCGGAGCCTCTGCCGCCCGAGCCGTTGCCGGAGTCCGTGAGGGCCCTCGAGGAGGAGTTGGACGAGGCCGGCGGGGACGAGCACGACGTGGACGAAGACGACGAGAACGATGACGACGACGACCAGGATTCCTGAGGTCCGCTCGATGCAGGTGCGGGTTCAAAAGATTCTGGCTCAGGCGGGTCTCGGGTCGCGCCGCGAGGCCGAGGAATGGATCCGTGAGGGGCGGGTCTTCGTCAACGGCCGTGTCGCAAAGCTCGGGGACCGCGCGGACCCGGACGAGGACGCCGTGCGCCTGGATCAGAAGCGCGTTCACCCGCGCTCCGGCCCGAAGACGTATCTCCTTCTCAACAAGCCTCGCGGCTACGTCACGACGGTCTCGGATCCGGAGAGCCGCGACACGGTCCTGGATCTTCTGCCGGGAGGCTTGCGGCGCGGGATCAAGCCGGTCGGGCGCCTGGACGTCCAGACCGAGGGCTTGCTTCTCCTGACGGATGACGGAGACCTCGCGCGCGACCTGACGAGTCCAGCGATCGGCTGCCCGAAGGAGTATCGAGTGAAGGTCTCCGGAACTCCCGACGAGAAGAGTCTCGACCGGCTGCGGCGGGGCATTTCGATCGAAGGACGCCGGACGCGCCCCTCGACCATCGAACGGATCTCGGGCACGGGCCGCGGCGCGGAAGGGAACACCTGGTTTCGCCTGATCCTGACCGAAGGGCGAAACCGGCAGGTCCGCCGGATGTTCGAGCTCATCGGGCACCCCGTTTCGAAGTTGAAGCGGATCGCCATCGGGCCCATCCGCGACGAGCGGCTGCCCACCGGCGCTTACCGGAGGCTGTCGCCGCGCGAAGTGGAATTCTTGAAGCGCAGTCTGCTGCGTAAAGAGACGCCGGCCGCCCGGCGCGAGGAGCGCGGGTCCTGACTTCGCCGGTCATCGTCGCGATCGACGGTCCGTCCGGCGCGGGGAAGTCGACCGTCGCGAAAATCCTCGCTTCCCGCCTCGGCGTCCCGTACATCGACACCGGGGCCATGTACCGGGCGGTCGGGGTGATCGCGCGCGAGCGGGGCTTCGGATTGCCGATCACCGATCCCGACGGCGTGGTGCGTCTGGCCGAGTCGCTCCAGATCGAGATCGAAACCTCCGGGGCGCAGGTGAGAGTGTTCGTCAACGGCCGGGAGGTCACTTCCGCGCTCCGGGAGCCGGAGATCTCGCGGTATGCCTCGGCGGTTTCCGCGATCCCGGGCGTCCGCCGGCGCCTCGTAACCCTGCAGCGGCGCCTCGCGGCCGAGCGGGGGGGAGTCATGGAGGGACGCGACATCGGCACGAAAGTCTTCCCCGATACCCCGCACAAGTTCTTCCTGACGGCTTCCCCGACGGTCCGGGCCGAGAGACGCGCCGCCGAGCTCGCCGCAAAGGGCACTCCCCAGTCGTACGAGGAGGTCCTGTCCGAAATGGAACGGCGGGACCGGGACGATCAGACTCGCAAGGACTCTCCGCTGACCCACGATGAGACCTACGTGGTCGTGGATTCGTCGGGGCGGGACGTCCAGGAAGTTGTCGCGGACATCGAGCGCCGGGTGCTCGGCGCGGGTTGACTCGAACTCGCGCGCCAACATAGACTATATTTTTGGGTATCAAATACTTATGAGGGGGTAGTCCCTTTTCCATGACAGGCGAAAACGACAAAGGAGGCCGGCGAGCCGAACCAATGCAGACAGAAACCGAGGAGCAGGAGCTGACGGCGCAGGAGTACGAGCACCTGCTCGCCCAATACGAGAACTCCTTCAAAAATCTCCAGGAGGGTCAGATCATCCGGGGGCGCGTGCTGAGTGTGACGCCATCCGAGGTGATCGTGGACATCGGATACAAGTCGGAGGGAATCATCCCCGTCGCCGAGTTCACCGACTTCGGCGGGCACGTCCTCGTCAAGCCCGGTGACGCGGTGGATGTCCTGCTCGAGCGCACTGAGGATCAGAACGGCTACGTCGTCCTCTCCAAGGACAAGGCCGAGAAGATGAAGGTGTGGGACGAGGTGGAGAAGTCCTACCGCTCCGGCTCGACTGTCCGCGGCCGCGTGATCGACCGGATCAAGGGAGGCCTCGCCGTCGACATCGGCGTCAAGGCGTTCCTGCCGGGTTCGCTCGTGGACGTCAAGCCGGTCAAGAACCTCGAGTCGCTGCGCGGTCGGGACCTCGACTTCAAGGTGATCTCGGTGGACAAGAAGCGCGGGAACATCGTCCTCTCGCGCAAGGCCGTCGTCGAGATCGAGCAGGAAGCGAAGAAGCGCGAGACGCTCCAGCTGCTGGAAGAGGGGCGCGTCCTGCGGGGAACCGTCAAGAACCTGACCGACTACGGCGCATTCGTGGACCTGGGAGGACTCGACGGCCTGCTCCACGTCACCGACATGTCGTGGGGTCGCGTCAACCACCCCTCCGATATCGTCAAGGTCGGCGACGAGATCGACGTCGTCGTGCTGAAGTTCGACCGCGAGACCGAGCGTGTCTCGCTCGGCACCAAGCAGCTGACCGAGGATCCGTGGACGCACGTCCCCGACCGCTATCCGCCGGGCTCGCGGGTCACGGGCCGAATCACGAACGTGACCGACTACGGCGCGTTCGTCGAGCTGGAAGAGGGTGTCGAGGGGCTCGTCCACGTTTCGGAAATGTCCTGGTCGAAGAAGGTCAAGAACCCGGCGAAGGTCGTCTCTCCGGGCGACACGGTGGAGGCGATCGTCTCCGACGTGAATCGCGATTCGCGCCGGATCTCCCTCTCGCTCAAGGACACGCTCCCCGATCCGTGGGAGGGTGTGCTGGCCAAGTACAAGGTGGGCGACTCGGTCTCGGGCAAGGTGCGCAACCTGACCGATTTCGGGGCGTTCGTCGAGATCGAAGAGGGCGTGGACGGCCTCGTGCACGTCTCCGACATGTCCTGGACGCGCCGCATCAAGCACCCTTCGGAGGTCCTGAAGAAGGGGGACGACGTCCAGGCGATCATCACGTCGATCGATCAGGAGAACCGCAGGATTTCCCTCTCGATCAAGGAATTCCAGCCCAACGACTGGCAGACGTTCAAGCAGAAGCACCAGCCGGGCGACATCATCGAGGGAGCGGTCACGAGGCTGGCGGACTTCGGCGTGTTCGTGCAGATCGAGAATCTCGTCGAAGGACTGATGCACGTCTCGGAGACGGGACTCACGCGCGGCGAGAAGCCGCAGGATCACTTCAAGGAAGGCGACGCGGTGCGGGCCCGGATCCTTCGCATCGATGACGCCGAGATGAAAGTCGGACTGTCGGCCGCGAACCTCGAGCCGGCTGCCGAGCCGGAGCCGGCCGCCGCGACAGCCGCCGTGGCCGAGGCGCCCGCGCCCCCCGCGGTTTCCGAGCCTCACGCCGAGGCCGCGCCCCCCGAGACGGCGGCGGCGGAGCCGGCCGAATCGGAAGGGGAGCCCGCGAAGAAGAAGCGGACGCGCAAGAAGCCGAAAGAGGCGGGTCCCGAGACTTAATTCTCCGGCGCCGGTCGAGTCCCCGCGGGGCGGGGCGTGGAGAGAGGAACGATGACGAAAGCGGAGTTGATCGAGCGGGTCGCGGTGGCGACGGACGTCACCAAGAAGCAAGCCGAGTCCATCGTCGACACCGTTTTCGACGCGATCGTGCGCTCCCTGAAGGAAGGGGAGAAGATCGAGCTGCGCGGCTTCGGGTCGTTCCGCCTGCGCGACCGCGGCGCGCGGATGGGGCGGAACCCGAAGACCGGGGTCAAGGTCGCGGTGCCCGCGAAGAAGATCCCGTATTTCAAACCGGGCAAGGAACTGAAGGAGCTCATCAATCGCTAGGGCCGAACATCCGGAGATGCCGGACGTCCTCTTCGCTCCCTGGCGCTACGAGTATCTGGTGGCTGACAAAACGGCCGGTTGCATTTTTTGCGAGGCCGCGGCGTCGGCCGACGAAGGGGAGTCGCTCGTCGTTTTCCGCGGAGAGAGGGTCTTCGTGCTCCTGAACCGCTATCCCTACACCAACGGCCACGTCATGGTCGCTCCCTACCGGCACGACGCCTGGCTGTCGAGCTCCGACGAGGAAACTCTTCGAGAGCTCGTCGGGACGATCGCGCGCGCCGAGAGGATTCTTGTCTCCGCCTACCACACCGACGGCTTGAACGTCGGCATCAACTTCGGTTCGGCGGCGGGCGCCGGCGTCGCCGGCCACTACCACGTCCACGTCGTTCCGCGCTGGAAGGGAGACACGAACTTCATGACCGTGACCGCCGGGATGCGCATCGTCCCCGAGGAGCTCTCGGCGACGCTCGCCCGGCTCCGCCCCCTCTTCGCGGCGTCGAAACCGTGAGCGAGTTCGCGAGCCCGCCGCCGGCCGAGCCGCCTCCTCCCGCGGTGGCTCCGCCGCCGCCGCGGAAGAGCGGCGCAACGGCGCTCCTGGCGGCGCTGCTGGCCTGGATTTTTCCAGGCCTCGGGCACTTCTACCTCCGGCGCCCGCGGACGGCGGCTCTCTATGCCGCGATCGTCACGGCGACGTTCCTGCTCGGGCTCTCCTTCCAGGGGAGGCTCTACTCGCCCGAGCCGGGACAGCCCTTGACGATCCTTGCCACGTTCGCGGAGTACGGGGCCGGCCTGATCAACCTCGCGGCGCGTATGGTCTCGACCAACCCGAACGGATCGATCCTCTCCGTGACGTACGAGTACGGCTGCGCCTATCTCCTGACGGCGGGCCTCATGAACCTCCTGCTGATGCTCGACGCCTACGACATCGCGGCCGGGAGGAAGCCGTGACGGCGCTCGCTCTGCTCGTCCCGGCCGATCACTTCCTGATCATGACGATCTACGCGCTCCTCATCTCGCTCTTCTTCGCGCTCCTGTGGCGCAACGACAAGCGGGAGCGGGTCGCGCTCTTCGTCAAGCTGCTCCTGGCTCTCGTCGTGGGAGCGCTCGCCGTCGCCTGGCTCATGTATCCCTTCCCTTCGTGACGAAGACGGGACTGTGCACTCGGGACTCGGAACTCGGAGCCTGGAAGAGAGCGTCGATTCCTGAGCGGGACCTCTGTCCGTGTCCCGTGTTCCGCGTCCCGAGTCCCGGCTAGGCCATGTGCGGGATTGCCGGGTGGATTGACTCGGCCGCAATTGATCCGTCGGCGCTCGACCGGGCTCTCGCGGCGCTGAACCGGCGTGGACCGGACGGGAGCGGCTCGTGGACGAGCCCGGACCGGCGCGTGATCCTGGGACACCGGAGGCTCGCGATCCTCGACCCGTCCTTTCGCGGCGAGGAGCCGTCCGTCGCGCCCGATGGCCGCTCCGCGTTCATTCATAACGGCGAGATCTACAACTTCCGCGCGCTGCGGCGCGAACTCGAGACGCTCGGGGAAGTCTTCGTCTCGGAGAGCGACGGGGAGGTCGCCCACCGGCTGCTGCGCCGGGAGGGGCCGGAGGCGGTCGGGCGGATCGAAGGGATGTTCGCGCTCGCGCTCTGGAGCGAGGAGGGGAGGACGCTCCTCCTCGCGCGCGACCGCATCGGGATCAAGCCGCTCTATTACGCGCCGCTCCCGGGAGGGATCGCGTTCGCTTCCGAGCCGAAGGCGCTCCTTCAGCTTCCCGGGATCTCCGCGCGCCTCGACCCGGACGCGCTCTCCGATTTTCTTTCGTACGGCTACGTCCCGTTCGACCGCTCGATCTTCGCCGGGATCCGGAAGCTCCCGCCCGCGCACCGGCTCATGTACGAGGCCGGCACGGGGCGGCTCGACGTGAAGCCATTCTGGCGGCTGGAGCGCCGGGAGGTCCTGGACGACGTCGAGGAGCTGCGCTCGCGGCTGGACGAGGCCGTGACCTCCCACCTCGTCTCGGACGTTCCGGTGGGAGCGTTCCTCTCCGGCGGTCTCGACTCGACGACGGTCGTGTCGCGCGCGGCGCCTCGTTGCGCGGGACCGTTCCCGACGTTCACCGTCGCCTACGGCGACGGGAACCTCGACGACATCCGCTACGCCCGCGTCGCGGCGGAAGCCTTCGCGACGGCGCACCGGGAAGAAATCCTGGACGTCGGCGACGTCTCCTCGACGCTGGAGCGCGCCGCCGCGATCTACGACGAGCCGCTCTACGACTCGACGGCGCTCGCCGTGCTGGAGCTGTCCCGACTCTCGCGGCGCTCCGTCAAGGTCGTCCTGACGGGGGACGGGGGGGACGAGATCTTCGGCGGCTACGGCTGGCACGAGACGGTGATGCGGTACGAGGCGCTCCGGGGGAAACTCGCGTTTCTGGGTCCCGATCCTTTCCGCGGCTCACCGGGCGGTGACCGGACCGCTCTCCGGAATTCCGCTGGCGAGCCGGTCGGCGGGATCGGCTCGGCTTCTCGCCGGCGGATTTTCCCGACCGGTATTTTCCCGGTGCGCGGGTTCTTCACCGCCGCGGAGCAACGGCGCGTCCTCGGCCGCGCTCCCGAGGATCCGGCGTGGCTCTTCCGGAAGTTCGACCGGCCGGACCTGCCCCTCGCGCAGAGGCTCCTGTACCTCGACATCCACACGTATCTGCCCGACAACAACCTGATGCTCGTGGACCGATCGACGATGGCCGCGGGCCTGGAAGCCCGCGTCCCGCTGCTCGACCGGCAGCTCCTCGAGTACGCGTTCTCTCTTCCGCCCGAGCGCATCGTCCGTCCGGGTGCGACGAAGATCGCGTTCCGCGAGGCGATCCGTCCCTGGCTTCCCGAAGCGATCCTGACCCGCTCCAAGTCCGGCTTCTCGCCGCCGTTCAAGCGATGGGTGGGGGGCGAGGCCCGGCAAACGGCGCTTCGGATCCTCGAGGAGAGCGACCTCGCGGCCGACGGCGTCATCGATCCGCGGGGAGTCCGCGTCCTCGTCGAATCCGGCACGCAACGCCGCCACAGCAAGCTCTGGATGCTCCTGAACCTCGAGGCGTGGTACCGCCGCTGGATCCGGGGACGAATCGCGCAGCCGTCCAGCGAGGCCGCCGCCGCTCCGGCCTGACCTCAGAAGAAATCGCGGACGGCGCCGATCACGGTCTCGACCTCGCCGCCGGAAAGTCCCGGGAACATCGGAAGCGAGAGGCTCGTGCGCGCGAGCGCCTCCGCCTCCGGCAGGAACGGAGGCGCGCCGCGCGAGGCCATCGCCGGCTGGAGGTGGTTCGGGATCGGATAGTGCACCCCCGTCTCGATCCCGCGCGCCTTCAACGACTCGCGCAAGGCATCGCGGGTCGCGGCGTCACGGCAGCGCACCGGGTAGAGGTGATAGACCATCCGCGTGCCGGGGCGCTCGAACGGAATGGCGAGCGCGGGGATCTCGGAGAAGGCGGCATCGTACCGGGAGGCGGCGGCGCGGCGCTTCGCGATGAACTCCTCGAGAAGCGCGAGCTGGCGGCGCCCCACCGCCGCCTGGATGTCGTTGAAGCGCAGGTTGTAGCCCACCTCGACGTGCGTGTATTTGTCGCTGCGCCCGTGATCGCGCAGGAGACGCACACGGTCGGCGATGCGCGGATCATCGGTTGTCACCATCCCTCCGTCACCGAAGACCGTCAGGTTCTTCGAGGGATAGAAGGAGAAGCATCCGGCCTTGCCGATCGAGCCGACCTTCCGGGAGCCGTGGATCGCCCCGTGCGCCTGGCAGCAGTCCTCGATGATCCAGAGTCCTCGCTCGCGAGCGAGAGCGTGGAGGCCGTCCAGGTCGGCTGCGCCGCCGTAGAGGTGGACGGGAACGATGCCGACGGTCTTTCCGGTTACGCGGCGGCGCGCGTCCGCGGGATCCATGCACCCCGAGGCGTCGTTGTCCACGAAGACGGGAGTCGCCCCGGCATGGACGACCCCCTCGATCGTCGGGAAGGCGGTCATGGACGGCACGAGGACCTCGTCTCCCGGGAGGACGCCGATCGCCTGCACGGCGAGTTGGATCGCCGCCGTCCCCTGCGAGACCGCGATCGCGTGCGCGACGCCGATGTAGGCGGCGAACTCCTCCTCGAAGGCCTTGACCTCCGGGCCGAGGATGAACCTTCCGGAGTCCACGACGTCCAGAATCGCCTGCTTCATCTCGGGAGTCACCGTCGCCCGCGACAGAGGGATCAACGGCCGCCTCCGGCAGCCGCGGGACACGGGACGCGAGACACGGGACGCGAGATCATGGCTTCCGTTCGAGTCCCGAGTGCCGAGTCCCGAGTCCCGGCCCGCCTGCGGGGTGTCCCAGGCGGGATCGCTCCGGCGTGAAGGGGAACCGGACCTCGCGGCCGCTCTCGATCGACTCATAGATCGCGGTGATGACTTCGAGCGACTTGCGCCCTTCGCGGCCGTCCACGAACGGAGGCTCGTCGTTCGCGATCGCGTGGAAGACGTCCCGGTAGTACTCGTGGTGCCCGAAGCCGTAGACGTCGGGAGGGTTCGTCCGGTAGCGCTCCAGCACCTGAGCGTCCTCGGGGGTCTCTTCCGCAAATTTCCAGACGGTCATCTCGTTCATGGCGAAGCCTCCGACCTCGACCGTCCCGTTCTCTCCCAGGATCGAGATCGAGCCCTCCAGGTCGATGGGCCGGGCGGCGGTCGTGGCCTCGACAACGCCGAGCGCACCGCTGGCGAAACGCAGCAGCGCGACGCCCGTGTCCTCGGCCTCGATCGAGACGAGCCGCGTCGCCGACATCGCCTTCACCGATCCGACCGCGCCCATCATGTAGACGAGCATATCCACGTGATGTGAGGCCTGGTTGGAAAAGACTCCGCCGTCCATGGCCCACGTCCCGCGCCAGGAGGCCTGGTCGTAGTAGTCCTGGCGCCGGCACCAGCGCACGCGCACGGCCCCGAGGACGAGCCTGCCGAATCGCCCTTCCTCCAACGCCTCTCTCAATCTCTTGATCGGCAGGTTGTATCGGTTCTGCTTGACGACGAAGAGCCGGGTCCGGCTCTCCTCGCAGGCGGCGATCATGGCGTCGGCGTCCGAAAGACGGAGCGCCATCGGCTTTTCGACCACGATGTTGCGGACCCCCGCCCGGCTGGCGGCAATGACTTCCTCGGCATGCATCCCCGACGGCGTGCAGACGGCGAGGAGATCCGGCGACTCCGCTTCGATCAGCGTGGCAAGATCGGGGTAGGCACGGCCGCCGTGTTTGGCGGCGTAGGCCTGCGCCTTGGAGCGGTCGGAGTCCGCGAGGCCGACGAGCTCCGACTCCGGGCTCGACGCGAGGATCCGGGCGTGGCGCTCTCCGATGCGCCCGCACCCCAGGAGCGCCGTCCGCAACCGGATGGCCGGGTTCGACGTCGAGCCCATTGCGGCGGGTTATCTCACAACTTGAATTAGGCTGCTCCTCTTGAAACTCCTGATCTCTGCCGGCGAAGCCTCGGGAGACCAGCACGGAGCGCGGCTGCTCGCCGCTCTCCGGAAGAAGAGGCCGGACGTCTCCGCATTCGGCATGGGAGGGCCCCGGCTGCGGGGCGCGGGGCTGGCAGCGGTCGTGGCCTCGGAGAGCCTCTCCGTCGTTGGCATCTCCGAGGTGCTCGAGAAGCTGCCGGCGCTCGCCCGAGCCCGGAGCGCCCTCGTCGCATGCGCGCGGCGGGAACGGCCCGACGCGGCGATCCTGATCGACTTCCCGGACTTCCACGGGTTCCTCGCGCGCAAGCTCGCCCGCCTCGGCATCCCGCTCATCTATTACGTCAGCCCGCAGGTCTGGGCGTGGAGGCGCGGGAGAGCGCGAGCGATCGCGCGGCGAGCGCGACGGATCATCACGCTCTTCCCCTTCGAGGCGGAGATCTACAACCGCCTCGGCGCCGACGCCGTGTGGGCAGGGCATCCGCTCGTGGACGACGTGCGCGAGGGACTGGAGAAACCATCCCCGCTTCCTCCCGGAAGGCGCCCGCGCCTGCTCCTGCTTCCCGGCAGCCGCACGGCGGAGCTGCGACGCCACTGGCTGCCGATGTCGCGGGCTGCGGCGCGCCTGGCCAGGCGCTTCGACCTCGACCTGATCGCGATCCGCGCGACGGGACTCCCGGATCAACTCTTCGCCGGGGCCGCGGAGAGCGGGATCATGGTTGCCGACTCCGGCATGCACGCGCTGCTGGCGACGGCCGACCTCGCGTTCGTGGCGTCCGGAACGGCGACGCTGGAGGCGGCCCTCTGCGGGGCCCCGATGGTCGTCGTCTACAAGACATCGCGCGCGAGCTTCGCGGTCGGCAAGCTCCTGGTGCGAGTGCCGTGGATCTCCCTCGTCAACATCGTGGCGGGGGAGAAAGTCGTCACGGAATTGCTGCAGGACGAGGTGAACGCGGAGCGCCTGGAGAGCGAAGGGGCTGCTCTCCTCGAGTCTCCGGAGCGTTCGCGGCGGATGCGAGAAGGCCTTGCGCGCGTCTGCGAGCGGCTGGGTCCGCCGGGAGGGAGCGAGCGAGCCGCTGACGCAGTGCTCGGGGCCTTGGAGCCCGTAGGTCCGATCGGATAGCGCTCTCCCGGCTATTCCTCAACGTGGTGTAATCTCAGGCCGATCCTCCGTCGTCTTACTCCGTCAGAACCGGTCCTTGCAGGCACGATGACGACGTTGACTAGCCCTGAGCGCGGAGATGTATCGGGGCGAAAGAACGCCCCGGACGCGACGACGAGGGCCGACTTCTAGTGTGCGGAATCGTCGGCTGGATCAGTCGCGAGCCGCTGCGCGCGAACGCGCTGGCCGGTGCCCTGAAGAGCCTGACACCGCGCGGACCGGATGGCCGCGGGACCTGGCGCTCCCCCTCGGGACATGCGCTATTGGGCCACACGCGCCTGGCGATTCTGGATCCCTCTCCTCGCAGCGCCCAGCCCTGCGTGTCTCCCGACGGAAGGTCCGTCTTCGTGCATAACGGCGAGCTCTACAACTTCCGGGAGCTTCGCGCCCGGCTCGAGGCGAGCGGCGAAGTCTTCGCCTCCGACGGCGACGGGGAAGTCGCCCAGCGATGGCTCGACCGGAAGGGTCCCGCAGGGACTCGAGAGTCTCGAGGGCATGTTCGCGCTCGCCCTCTGGTCGGAGCGCGAGGGAAGGCTCCTGCTCGCCCGGGACCGTCTCGGAATCAAGCCGCTCTACTACGCGCAGTTGCCGGGGGGAATCGCATTCGCGTCTCAGCCAAAGGCCCTGCTTGCACTCGGCCCGATCTCCGCGCGACTGGATCCCGAAGCCCTCGCCGATTACCTCTCCTACGGCTACGTGCCGTTCGATCGCTGCATTTTCGCGGGAATCCGGAAGCTGCCCCCCGCCCACACGCTGGTCTACGAGGCGGACCGCGGGCGGGTCGCGCTGAGGTCTTACTGGAGGCTCGAGCGCCGAGAGGTCCGCGACGGTCCCGAAGAACTCCGCGAGCAGCTGCGCCAGGCCGTCTCCTCCCACATGATCTCCGACGTTCCGGTAGGGGCGTTCCTGTCGGGAGGGCTCGATTCCACGACGATCGTGGCCCTTGCGTCGCGAGGACAACGCTCCCCCCTTTCGACTTTCGCGGTCGGTTACGTCGATGGCGACCAGTCCGATCTTCGCTACGCGCGCACGGCGGCGCAATCGTTCCAGACGCGGCATACCGAGCAACTCCTGCGAATGAACGGGCTCGCTCCCGCGCTCGCGCGATGCGCCGAGGTCTACGACGAACCGGTCTACGACCCGCGGGCCCTCGCGATGCTCGATCTCGCGCGGATGTCGCGCCGAAGTGTCAAGGTGGCCTTGAGCGGCGACGGTGGCGACGAGGTCTTCGGCGGCTACGGCTGGCATGAGACGGTCATGCGGTACGAAGCGAGGCGCGAGACGTGGGGAGCCCTCAACGGGACTTTCGCTTCGATCTGGAAGGGGATCGTCCGTCCACTCGCGAATCATTCCGTGGCGTCCCGGCTGGCGGGGACGGCGCGCCTTCTGGCTCCGGAATTCGCGGATCGTTACTTCGCCGTGCGGGGATTCTTCTCCGGACCCGAGCAGCGACAGGTTCTGCGCCGCGTTCCCGGCGATGCCGCGCGGCTCTTTCGCCAGTTCGACAGGCCCGACCTCCCGATCGCGCACCGCCTCCTCTGGCTCGATCTCCACACGTACCTTCCGGACAACGGTCTCGCGCTCGTGGACCGCTCGACGATGGCGGTCGGCCTCGAAGCCAGAGTCCCGCTGCTCGATCACAGGCTCGTGGAGTACGCGTTCTCTCTGCCGCCCGATCGCCTCCTCCAGCCGGGCGCCACGAAGGTGGCCTTCCGAGAAGCCGCCGGAACCCTGGTGCCCGAGGCCATCCTCACCCGCCCCAAGTCGGGGTTCTCTCCGCCGTTCAAGGGGTGGCTGAGGGGGGCGGGGCAGCGTCCCGCCCTCGACGCGCTCGAACATGGCGTGCTCGCCGCCGACGGCGTCATCGACCCGTCCGCGATCCGGTCGATCGTCGAGCGCGGAGCGCAGCGGCGCTACAACAAGCTCTGGCTCCTCTTGAACCTCGAGGCCTGGTATCGGAGATGGATCGCCGGCCGGACGGCGACGAGTTCCGGAGTCGCGACGTCCCCCGAGAGGATCTCAGGACCGGAGTGGGACGAGGTCCTTCTCGAGCAGCAGGGAGCGGCCGCGCCATAGGCGGCGGGACGGAGCGCCAGCCTTCGGCTGGTGTTCTAATGTCACCGCTTTGAGGCGCTTCCAGGACTTCGAAGGGCCCCCGCGGTGAAGACTTTTCGCCGGCTGCTTCTCTATTTTTCGGGATACCGGGCGCGCGCGCTCGGGGCGATCGCGGCGATGGCGATCGTCTCCGTGTCCGCGGTGGCAATGCTCTACCTGGTTGGACGGGTTTTCGACGACGCCCTGGGTCCGGGGGCTGCCGCATCGTTGGGCGGCCTGCGCGGAGCCGCCGCGTCCAAGAGCGGGCCGCTGCTCCGATGGCTGGACGAAGGATACGCGGCGGCGCGGGCGGCCGCGCAGGCGCGGGGAATCTCCGTCCGGTACGCCGTGCCGGTGCTGCTCTTCATCGCGCTCTTTTCGAAGAGTCTCTTCTCCTATCTCTCGGAGTTCGAATTGAACGGAATCGGCGTCTCGATGGTGCGCGACCTGCGCCGCGACGCGTACCGGAGCCTCCTTCACCAGTCCACGCGTTTCTATTCTCAGGGGTCCACGGGCGATCTGATGAGTCGGATGCTCTCGGACGTGGAGCAGGTGCAGTTCGCCTTCGGACACAATCTCACGGACCTGGTCCAGGGAACGCTGACGCTCCTGCTCCTGCTCGTCTACGTCTTCTCGCTCGACGCGCGGCTCGCGCTCCTCGTGTTCGCGCTCGCGCCGCTCGTGCTGCTTCCGATCGTCAACAACACGCGCCGCCTCGGACGGGCCGCCACTGCCACGAGGGAGAGGATCGGCGAGATGGGAGCGCTCCTCTCAGAAACGCTCCGCGCCAACCCGGTCATCAAGACCTACGCGATGGAAGGGTTCGAAGAGGAGCGGTTCGAAGAGGTCAACGAGGCCTACTTCCGCGCCAACCGCAGGACGGTCCGGATCCAGGCGCTCAACTCGCCGCTCATGGAGACCCTGGCCGGCGTGGGCCTGGCGTCCCTCTTCGTCTACGCGGCCTCCCGGATCCACGCCGGCGTGATGACTCCGGGCGACCTCCTGACGTTCCTGGCGGCGCTGATGATGATGTACAAACCGCTGAAAGACATCACGCGGATCAACATGGCCGTCCAGCTGGCGCTCTCTTCCGCGAGGAGGATCTTCGAGCTGATGGACAGCCGGAGCGAGATCGTCGAGAAACCGGGAGCGCCGGACCTGCCGCCCTTCGCCGACGTGATCCGCTACGAGAGAGTCTCCTTCGCGTACGCCGAGAAGCCGGTTCTCCGGGACGTGACGCTCACGATCCGGCGCGGAGAGACGATCGCGATCGTGGGACCGTCGGGAGCGGGGAAGACCACGCTCGTCAATCTCCTCCCGCGGCTCTACGACCCCACGGGCGGCGCGATTACCGTGGACGGAGTGGACCTGCGCGACGCGTCCCTCGCGTCTCTGCGCCGGCAGATCGCCGTCGTCACTCAGGACACGATCCTCTTCGACTCCACCGCGCGGGACAACATCGCCTATGGCCAGCCCTCGCCTCCCGAGAGCGGAGTGCGGGAAGCCGCGCGCGCGGCGTACGCCGAGGAGTTCGTGGAAGCGCTGCCGTCGGGATTCGATACCCGGCTCGGCCAGGACGCGGGGCAGCTCTCGGGAGGTCAGCGGCAGCGGCTGGCCATCGCGAGGGCGCTCTACAAGAACTCCCCGATCCTCATCCTGGACGAGGCGACGTCCCAGCTCGACTCCGAGTCGGAGGCGCTCGTCGCGCGCGCGTTCGTCAACCTCATGAGGGACCGCACGACGCTCGTCATCGCGCACCGCCTCTCGACCGTGCGGCGCGCCGACCGGATCGTCGTGCTCGACGCCGGCCGGATCGTCGAGGAAGGGACTCACCGCGAGCTCTTGACTCGGCCGGGCCTCTACCGCAGGCTTCACGACATGCAGTTCTTCGCCGCGGAAGAGGAAGAGCTCTCCGGCCGGGAGCGGGGCGGCGCGGTCCCATGATCCGGAGCATGACGGGATTCGGGAGGGCCCAGGGCCCGCTCGGCGTGGACGCGTCCGCGGACATCGCCGTGCGCAGCGTCAATCACCGGTTCCTCGATCTGACCGTCAAGGTCCGGGAGACGGACAACGAGCTCGAGCCGGTCCTCCGGCGCGTCTTCTCGCGCCACCTCGCGCGAGGGAAGGTCGAGGTCACCCTCCGGGTCCGACGGGCCACGTCCGCCGAACGCACGGTCTCGATCGACGAGGGCCTGCTCGAAGCGGTGCTCGCGCGGTTCACGGAGCTCTCGGCGAAGTACCCGGTCGCGGGGCGCCTGGAGGCGCGCGACCTGCTGACGATTCCGCAGATCTTCTCCGTCGAGACGGGAGGGGAGGGATTCAGCGCCGATGAAATCTCGGCCGTGGCCGGCGTCGCGGAGGAGGCCGCGGCGGCGCTCGTCGCGATGCGCGAGGCCGAAGGGAAGCTCGTCGAAGCGGACCTCGCCGAGCGCATCGGGTTCCTGAGAGGGAAGGTCCGGCTCCTCGCCGCCCGGCGCGAGGAGATCACGCGGAAGATCCACGCGACTCTGCGGGAGCGCCTCCAGACTCTCTTCCCCCAGGTCACCTTCGACTCCGGACGGCTCGAGCAGGAGGCGGCGATGGCCGCAGACCGCTCCGACATCGCCGAGGAGCTGCAGAGGCTGGAGGGGCACCTCGAGCAGTTCGGCCATCTCCTCGATTCCTCCGACGGGCCCGTCGGCAAGAGGCTCGACTTCCTCTCGCAGGAGATCCTGCGGGAGCTGAACACGCTCGGGGCGAAGGCGCGCGATCTCGAGCTGACGCGGGAGGTTCTCGAGATGAAGTCCGAGACCGAGAAGGTCCGCGAACAGGTCCAGAACGTGGAATGACGCTCCCCGGACGCGGCGATCTTTTCATCGTCTCTTCTCCCTCTGGCGGCGGAAAGACGACCCTCATCCGGCGCCTGCTGGAGAATCCGCCGGGTCAGCCGCTCCACTTCTCCGTCTCACACACGACGCGGTCGATGCGAAAAGGGGAGCAGGACGGGCGCGAGTACCACTTCGTGACGGCGGAGATCTTTCAGCGGATGGTCCAGCGGGACGAGTTTCTCGAGCATAACGAGGTCCACGGGCACATCTACGGGACCTCGCGGGCGGAGGTCCTGCCGCGCCTGGCCGCCGGGGAGGACGTGGTGCTCGACATCGACGTCCAGGGAGCGCGCGACATCCGGCTCGCGTACCCCGACGCCGTCGCCATCTTCATCGTCCCCTCCTCTCCCGCGGAGCTCGAGCGGCGCCTGCGGACCAGGGGGCTGGACGGGGAGGAGTCGATCCGGAAGCGGCTGATCAACGCCTCCAAGGAAGTACAGCAAGCCGAGGATTTTCAGTACGTTATCGTCAACGACGACCTGGATCGGGCGACACTTGAGTTACAATCAGTGGTTCGAGCGAGAAGGCTGACGCCGGCCCGCCAGGCGATGCGCCTGGAGCGGATCCGCAAGGAATTTCATTAGAGGGGTTTACGACATGATCCAGAGAATGCCCGAAGGGGTGGACAGCAAGTTTCGTCTGGCGCTGCTGATCGCCCGCCGAGCCGAGCAGTTGATGCGCGGCGCCCGGCCCAAGATCGAGACCGATCGGCCGGTCAAGCCGACGCGCCTCGCCGCCCAGGAATTCGACCAGAACCTGATCCGGTGGGATTACGGCCCGGAGGGGGGCGTGCTCGAGGAAGGCACGGCCGAGACCGCCGAAGAGACCGCCGCCGAGGAAGAAGCCAAGGTCTGATCCATCCGGCGCCCGGTGCCCGGGTTTCGGTTGGGCCTGACCGAGCGCCGAGAACCGAGAACCGACGACCGAAGATGAATCCCCGCATCGTCCTGGGAGTAAGCGGCGGGATCGCCGCGTACAAGTCCGTCGAGATCCTCCGGCGGCTGACGGACCGCGGTGCCGACCTCCAGGTCGTCCTGACGCGGGGCGCGCGCGAATTCGTCGCGCCGCTGACCTTCGCGACCCTGTCCCGTCGCCCGGTCCATACGGAAGTCTGGGGAGACGGCAACGCGCCCGCCGTGAACCACGTGGAGCTCGCCGGCTGGGCCCAGCTCCTGCTCGTCGCGCCGGCGACGGCGCACACGATCGGGAAGTTTGCCAACGGCTTGGCGGACGATTTCCTCTCGACGTATTTTCTCGCCCACCGCGGACCGGTTCTTCTCGCTCCCGCGATGGAAACGGCGATGTGGGAAAGCCCGGCCCTGCGGCGCAACATCGAAACGCTCGTCGCCTGCGGCGCGCGGCTGTCGGGGCCGGCGGAGGGCCCCCTCGCTTCCGGCCGGGAGGGGGTCGGCCGGATGGCCGAGCCGGAGAGGATCGCGGAAGATGCCTGGAGGCTTCTCTCTCATTCGTCCGGAGACCTGGCGGGTCTGCGCCTCCTCGTGACGGCGGGCCCGACGCGGGAGCCGCTCGACCCGATCCGTTTTCTCTCGAACCGCTCGAGCGGAAGGATGGGTTACGCGCTCGCGGAGTCCGCGCGCGACCGGGGCGCCGCCGTGACGCTGCTCTCCGGTCCGGCGGAGCTGCCCCGGCCGGACGGGATCCGATTTCTTCCCTTCGAGACCGCGGCGGACCTGCACGGGCTCCTCGTCCGCGAGTTCCCCGAGTGCGACGGTCTCGCCATGGCCGCGGCCGTGGCCGACTTCATCCCGGAAAAGAGCGCCTCGCGGCTCCATCGCGAGCGGGGAGACCGCTCGATCGTGTTGAAGGCCGGAGCCGACATCCTGGCGAGCCTGAAGCCTCTTCGCCGAGGGCAGACGGTCGTGGCGTTCGCGGCCGAGACGGAAGAGCTCGAATCGCGCGGCCGGCGGAAGATGGAAGCGAAGCAGGCCGACCTCATCGTCGTCAATGACGTGGGACGCGGCGACATCGGCTTCGACGCGAGCGAGAACGAGGTCCTGATCCTCCGGAGAGACGGAGAGCGGGAGTTCGTGTCGCGGCGGTCGAAGCGAGAGGTGGCCGAGAAGATCTGGGACGCGCTCCTGTCGGTCCGGTCCGCCGTTTCCCCGCGCTCGGACCGCTCCGAAGTAGACTCGTCGCGTGCCCGCTGATCCGCCCGCCGACTCCCTTCGCGATCAGCTCAAGTTCTTCCGCGACCTCGGCGTCACGGACCTCTTTCTGGAAACGCCGCGCGGCGTCTCCGCCCTGGTCCCCGGCTCGATGCGCGGATCTTCCGTCCCTGAAGAAGTTCCTCGGCGGCTGCCCGCGCTGCAAGCTCTCGAAAGGGCGAACGAACATCGTCTTCGGCCAGGGAAATCCGAACGCCGAGCTCATGTTCGTCGGCGAGGCGCCGGGGAGAGACGAGGACGAACAGGGGCTCGCGTTCGTGGGACGCGCCGGGCAGCTTCTGACCAAGATCGTCGAAGCGATCGGAATGAAACGGGAGGACGTCTTCATCGCGAACGTCCTGAAATGCTTGAGATACAACGCCCAGGTTCAACTCGGTGATGGCTCATGGGAGCGGATCGGGCGTCTCGTTCGCCGCCGATACAACGGCACGGTGATGTCTGTGAATCTGGCGGGCCATCTCGTTCGGCGCAGGGTGATCGGTTGGCACGCGACACCGCTTGGACCACGACGTGTGTTTTGCCTGACCTATCGCTCGGCCAAGCGGGCGGGAGCGTCACGGACTGCGATCCAGTTGACAGGCGACCATGAGGTGCTGACGGACAGGGGCTACGTCGCCGTCGAACGACTCGCACCAGGGGCGCGGATCGCGACCGGCCAGGGCATCAGTCCGCTGGCTCGCGACGTCATCTGGGGGACCCTCCTGGGGGACGGACACATTGCCTCCGGCAATGCCTATCTCTCGTTCTCGCATTCCGAAGGCCAGTCCGAATACGCTGTTTTCAAGGCTCGCCTTCTGGAAGAGCTCCGACCCCGAACGGCGAGGCTTGAGGTGGCTGCCGTCGTCGGAGGAGCGAAGTCCTATCCGGTCGTTCAGGTCCGTACGCTCGCGCACAGGGCGCTTGGCGTTTTCCGCCGCGAGTTCTATCAGCCGAGGAGACGCGTCCCGCCCTCATTGAGCGGGCGATTGAACGATCGAATGTTGTCCATTTGGTTCATGGACGACGGCTACACACGGGTGCGTCCGACCCGGAGACCTCTGGCGGAAATAGCGACCTGCGGCTTTGCAGATGCGGATTTGCAGATTCTTCTCGGCGAGCTTGCTCGCATCGGTCTGCCCGCAAAGGCGAGGCGTGGTCGCCTTTACTTCGATGTGCCGACGACGCGAATGCTCTCGGAACGAATCGCTCCTTATGTGCCGCCCTCGATGAGATACAAGCTTCACCCGGAGGTCGCCGCTCGGAGTCCGTTTGATCCCTTGCGATTTGACCGGGGAGCGGCGGAAGTCCTCTACGACGAGGTCGATGTCGAGGACGTCACGGACCGGAGACGGGCCGACAAAACGTTCTTCTGCATCGACGTCGAAGAGACCCACAACTTCGTCACGGCCGGAGGCGTGGTTCACAACTGCAGGCCACCCAACAACCGCAACCCGGAGCCGGACGAGGTCGCCTCCTGCCGACCGTTCCTCGAAGAGCAGATACGCCTGATTTCGCCCAGGGTCATCGTGACGCTCGGAACCTTCGCGGCCCAGGCCCTTCTCGAGACCGACGAGCCGATCGGCCGGATGCGCGGCCGCTGGCGCACGGCCCGCGGCGTGCGGGTCATGCCGACCTTCCACCCCGCCTTCCTCCTTCGCTCTCCCGAGCGAAAGAAGGACGTGTGGGAGGACATGAAGCTCGTGCGCGACTACCTCGCCGCGCCCCGGACGTAGCCGGCGCGGCCCCCCGCGCCCGGCGATCAGCGCCCGATCGTGCTGAAGATCGGGAAGTGGCTGGCCGCTCCCATGAAGAAGAGCAGCGGAACCGACAGCCAGGCGTTGGTCCGCGACGCGAGAAAGGCCCGCCGAGCCCACTTCGGCTGATCCGTCGGCGCCGGTGCCCCGGACTCGGCGCTGGCCCTGGTCGCGGCGATGATCTTCTGCTGCAACGGCCAGATGATCATCCAGACGTTCATCAGCATGACGGTCCCGAGGCCTCCGCCGACCAGGATCGAGATCGCGCGGTTGCTGGCGCCCCAGTTGCGGGCGAGCCAGGCGATCAGCACAGAGGCGGCCGTGGTCACGACGATCACGATGACCGCGACGACCCGCCCGTCCTTGAGGCCGCCCCCCTGGATCGACATCCGGTAGACCATGGACAGGATCACGAACGCGACCGACCAGATGACGAGGAAAAGCAGAAGGATCAGATGCGGATTCTGAGTGACCTCCTTTCCGGCCTCCACGAAATAGCCGAGGTAGATGAACCCCGAAACCCAGGTCCCGATCGCGCCCCACCGGAACCACCAGAGAGTGTGGGTCAGAAGCGAAGGGTTGGCCTTCAGCTTGGTGGGCGCATCCAGCTCCTTCTGGACCTTCACGTTGACCAGATTGAAGAAGTAGAGCAGCCCGATCCATGTGATCCCCGCCAGGAAGTGGAACCACCGCAGCAGAAACTGGAAGTTGGTGGCAAAGTCTTGGGGCCAGGTCATGAAATATCCCTCCTAAGCCTCGTATCACGAATCGGAGACAGAAACGGGATCAGGAATATTTTATCCTCCGTTTCCGATTTCCGATCATTCGAGAGGACCGAGCAGGTTCTCCGGCGTCATCGCGGCGTTCAACTCCTCCTCGGTCAGGACGTTGCTCTCGAGGAGGACCTGCCGGACGAGCACGCCTCGCGAAACCGCTTCCTTGAAGATCTCCGCGGCCTTCGCGTATCCGATCTTCGGCGTCAGCGCCGTGATGACCGACGGCGATTCCTCCAGATAGTGGCGGCACTTCTCCGCGTTCGCGGTGATCCCGTCCACGCACTGGGTCCGGACGACCGGCAAGAAGTTGAGGAAGAGCTGCGGGCCTCGCGTCAGGTTGTGGGCGAGTAGCGGCATCATCACGTTCAGGTCGAGCTGCCCCGCTCCGATCGCAAGAAGGTTCGCGGTGTCGAATCCGATCAGCTGGAAGCAGAGCATGTTCAGACACTCGAGCAGAGACGGATTGACCTTGCCCGGCATGATGGAGGAGCCCGGCTGGACCGCGGGGAGCCTGATCTCGTCCAGGCCCGTCGCCGGCCCCGACGCCAGCAGGCGCAGGTCGTTGCCGATACGTCCGAGCTCGACCGCCAGCCCACGCAGCGCCGCGGAGTAGTCTCCGGCGGCCGCGCGGCTCTGCAGCTCCTCCCGCGGATCGGAGGCGGGACGGAAGTCCTCGAGGGCGAGCTTCGAGAGTTTCCCGATCGCTCGTTCCCGAAACCCCGCCGGCGTGTTGATGCCGGTGCCGGCCGCCGTGCCGCCGAGCGGCAGTTCCCGCAGTGCGTCGAGCGCGCGCGTCAGCGCCTCTCGCCGATGGGCGACCGCGGAGCCGAAGGCACGGAATTCCTGCCCGAGCGTGACCGGAACCGCGTCCATGAGGTGCGTCCGGCCGGACTTGACGATGGAAGAGAACTCGGTCCCCTTGCGCGCGAAGGAATCCGCGAGCTTCCCGACTTCCCCGGCCAGCACCCGCCCGACGGCGATCGCGGCCATGTGGAGCGCCGTCGGGAACGTGTCGTTGGTGGACTGCCCGAGGTTGACGTCGTCGTTCGGGTTGACGGCAGACCGGTCACCGCGCGAGGCGCCGAGGATCTCCGCGGCGCGTCCGGCGAGGACCTCGTTGACGTTCATGTGAAACGAGGTGCCGGCACCGGCCTGGTAGACGTCCACGACGAACTGCTCCGCGTGCTTCCCCGCGAGGACCTCGTCGCACGCCCGGACGATCGCCGCGACCTTGCGTGCGTCGAGCCGCTCCGACTCGCCATTGGACTCCGCGCAGGCCCGCTTGATCCGTGCGAACGCGCGGACCATTTCGGGATGGGCCCTCTCTCCTGAGACCGGGTAGTTCTCCACGGCGCGGGAGGTCTGCGCGCCCCAGTAGGCGTCGTCCGGGATCTGACGAGCCCCGAGACTGTCGCGCTCTTCTCTCAACGTAATTCTCCTTGCCGCCCGGCCGTTTCAACAGTAGCAGAGTCGCGTCCGCCCGCGGCGCGCGCGCCGGGGGCAGCGTACGGCCGGAGCGGGCAATCGCGGGTAGAATGGCGCCCTGCCAGACCCGCCCCGCGGTGGCCGGTCAAGGCCGATGTCGCGCGAGGAAGGAGAGATGATCGGGCGTTTCGCGAATCGGAAGACAATCGGGGCCGCGCTCCTCTGCGCCGCCGCGATCTTTGCGTGCCGCAAGGCGGCAACTCCCGCCGCTTCGGCCGCGCCGCCCGCGCCCGCCTTGCCTTTCAACACCGATCGCTCCGCGCAGGCGCCGCCCGCGCACGTCGACCGGAACACGTATCCCTTCCGGCCCGCCGAGCAGGCCGCCGTGGCCGAGTTCCTCCGCAATCACTCGGACCTTCGCCTCGCGACCGACGCCGACCGCCAGCGCAGCCGGGACGGAGACAGCGACGTCCGCCGCCTGTATGGCGTCTACCACCCCTTCTTCGTCCGCGGCGATTTGAACGACGACGGCATCCTCGACTTCGTCCTGGCATTCGTGCGGCGCGATTCCAGCCGGGGCAGTTCCTGGTTCTCGGTCGTCGTGTTTACCGGGCGCGCCGATACGGCCGGACAGGCGTTCCAACCCGGGGCCTTCCTCGAGCGCGACATCACGCTCGCCCGGGGGGATCTCTCGATCGACCGCGACGCGGTCCTCATCACGCCCGACCTCGCCGACGAGAGCGTCCGCCGGTACCGCTGGGACCCCCTGCGGCGGTCCTACGTCTTCGTCCGCGACGACGAGGAGGAAGAAGAGACTCCGATCCCCTCGCGGACCTAGGAAGAATCGATTCATTGATCGATTGACTCACTGGTCCATCGAGGCTTCGTCCGGCGCTCAATGATTCAATGATTCAATGAGTCAATCCTTCCGGATCGTCTCGGTGGCGCTCCCGCTCCCTCTCCGCAGGAACTTCTCCTATGCCGTGCCGGAGAGTCTGCCGCTTCCCGGGGCGGGCTGTCGCGTTCGCGTCCCCTTCGGCGAGCGCGTGCTGACGGGTGTCGTTCTCGAGCAGGAGGGAGAGACGACGCCGGGGCTGCGCGAGATCGTCGAGGTCCTGGATGCCGTCCCCGTCTGTCCGCCGGAGCTCCTCGCGGCGGCCGAGCGGGTGGCGCGGCGGTCCTTCGCTTCGACGGGTGAGATCCTGAAGGCCGCGCTTCCCGCCCGGCTTCCCGCGGCGGGCGCGGTCCGCTATCGCATCACGGAGAAGGGCGCGCTCGGCCGCGCGTCCGGCGCCGAGGAGGAAATTCTCGAACGGCTTCGCGGCGGAGAGGCCGTCGCCTTGAGCGGCCTGCCGGTGAGCGGCAGGCAGGAAGCACTGAGGTCGCTCGAGGAGCGAGGGTTCGTGCGCGCGATTTCCTCCGCGAGGGAGCGACGGCCCCGTTGCGAGATCGCGTACGCCCCTGGCGCCGGTACTCCCGAGAGTCGAGCGGGGATTCTCAAGGGAAGCCGGCGCGGCAAGGAAGTCGTGGCCTACCTCGAGGCGCTCGGCCGCCCGGCCGTGGCCGCCGAGATCCGGATGCAGACGGGGGCGGGCCCGACCGTGCTCAGGAACCTCGTCGCCCGCGGCGCGCTCCGGAGCTTCGAGCAGGCCCGCCGGTCCGAGGAGCTGCGCCCGCCGCCGGCCCCTCGCCCGGGATTCCGGCTCACCGGCGAGCAGGAGGTCGTTCTCGCGGAGATCGCCGCCGCGATCGGGGCGAGGCGATATTTCCCGGCCCTCCTCCAGGGCGTGACCGGGAGCGGCAAGACCGAGGTCTATCTGCGGGCGATTTCCCTGGCGCTCGAGGCGGGCCGCGGAGCCGTCTGGCTCGTTCCGGAGATCGCGCTGACGCCCGTCTTCTCCCGGGAGCTGCGGCGCCAGTTCGGTGAGCGGGCCGCCGTGCTGCACTCGGCGCAATCCGAGGGGGAGCGCGCGAGGGAGTGGGACCGCGTGCGATCGGGAGAGGCGCGCGCCGTGATCGGCCCCCGCTCGGCGGCATTCGCGCCGGTGGCCGATCCGGGCCTCTTCGTCGTGGACGAAGAGCACGATGGCTCCTACAAGCAGAGAGAATCGCCGCGTTACGACGCGCGCGACGTGGCGGCGATCCGAGCGCTGGCGACCGGATCGGCGCTTCTCTTCGGCTCCGCCACCCCGTCCATGGAGGCATACCAGGCGGCCCGCGACGGGCGGCTGAGTCTGCTGCGTCTGACGTCCCGCGTGGACGACCGCCCCCTTCCGCAAGTCACCCTCGTGGACTTGAAGCGCGAGCAGGCGCGTCCCGAGGAGAAGGGCGTCCCGCTCTTCTCGACGCCTCTCCTCGAGAGGCTCTCCGAGGTGTTCTCGCGGGGCGAGCAGGCGATCCTGCTCCAGCCGCGCCGTGGATTCGCGCCCTTTCTTCTCTGCCGGCAATGCGGCCACGACTTCCGCTGCGGCCGGTGCAGCGTTTCGCGCACGGTGCACGAGCGGGGCCGGGCCCTGATCTGCCACTATTGCGGCGAGCGCATCGCAAGGCCGCTCCGATGTCCCGATTGCGGCGGCGCCATCCTGGAGGCGATCGGCGCGGGGACCGAGCGCGTCGCGGAGAGGTTCGCCGAGCTCTTCCCCGGCGTTTCGCACGTCGTCCTCGATCGCGACTCGGCGCGCCGCCGCGGCGCGGGGGCGGTGCTCGACGACGTGATCTCCGGCCGCGCCTCGTGCCTCATCGGCACGCAGATGGTCGCGAAGGGACACGACTTTCCGGGCGTGACCGCCGTCGGCGTCCTGTCGGCGGACACGCTCCTGAACTTTCCCGATTTCCGGGCCGCGGAGAAGACGTTCCAGCTCGTGGCCCAGGTCGCCGGACGAGCCGGAAGGGGAGACGCTCCCGGCACGGTGCACGTCCAGACCTTCCATCCTCAGCATCCGGCGATCCGGCGGGCGGCCGGGCACGACGTGGACGGGTTCGCGGCGGACGAGCTGGCATTCCGGCGTTCGTTCTTCTATCCGCCCTTCGCCCAGCTCGCGTCCGTCCTCGTAACCTCGCCGGATCGGGAGAAGGCGCAGGAAGCGGCGCGGGGCGTCGGAGAGGCTCTCGCCGGCGGCAGTGCCGAGCTCAGGATTTCCGGTCCCGCTCCCGCGCCGCTCGAACGGCTTCAGGGACGCTGGCGTTTCCAGATCCTGATCCGGGCGGCCCGGCGACAAGCCGTGCTCGATGCCCTCGAGTCGTCGATTCCGGAGAGAGCGCCCTCCAGCGTCCAGGTCGCAGTGGACGTCGATCCACAGGACCTGATGTAGGCCGCGCCTCTCCCGGCGGTCCCGGTACAATCGGCGGCGTGGACGAGGACCGCAATTTCGAGGAGCCGATCCAGAAGCTCCGGCAGCGCATCGAGGAGCTGTCGGCGCTGCCCGACGACGCCGCGCACCGCCGCGAGCTGGAGAAGCTGCACGAAAAGCTCGATCGGCTCTCGCGTGAGATCTACGCCAGCCTGACCCCGTGGCAGAAGACGCTCGTGGCGCGCCATCCGTCGCGCCCCTACACGCTCGATTACGTCCAGGCGCTGACGACCGACTTCGTGGAGCTGCACGGGGACCGGAAGTTCGCCGACGACGCCGCGATCATCGCCGGCTTCGCCTTTTTCCGCGGACACGCCGTGGCGGTCGTCGGGCACCAGAAGGGGCGCGACACCCGGGAGAAGATCCGCCGCAACTTCGGGATGCCGCGCCCCGAGGGATTCCGAAAGGCGCTCCGTGTCATGGAGCTCTCCGAGAAGTTCGGCCGGCCGATCCTCGCGTTCGTGGACACCGCCGGGGCGTACCCGGGCATCGACGCGGAAGAGCGCGGCCAGGCCGAGGCGATCGCCGTGAATCTCAAGGCGATGGCCGGGTTTCGCGTGCCGATCGTTGTGACGGTCACCGGAGAAGGAGGATCGGGAGGCGCCCTGGGCCTCGCGATCGGCGACAGGGTCCTGATGATGGAGCACGCCGTCTATTCGGTGATCTCTCCCGAAGGGTGCGCCGCGATCCTCTGGAAAGACGCGTCGCGCAAGAAGGAGGCGGCGGAGGCGATGCGGATCACCGCGCGCGACATGAAGGACTTCGGAGTGATCGATGAGATCATCCCGGAGCCGCCGGGGGGCGCGCATGCGGACCCGGCCGGGGCCACCGCCGCGGTCGGGGAGGCCATCGAGCGCCACCTTCGCGAGCTTCTCCCGCTGACACCCGAGGAGAGGCGCGAGCGGCGCTACAGAAAATTCCGAGGGCTCGGCGCGATCGAGGCGAGATCCAGCCCGTGACGCGGTCATGACCGGCCGGCGGCGCCTGGAGATCGCCGTGCTGGCGTTTGGCGCGGTCTTCCTGGCCGTCGTCGTGTACTCGTTCCGTCCCGGGCGGCGCCCCTCGTCCCGGCCGGCCGACACGGCGGCCGGCGCCCCGGATTCGGAGGAAGCCGGGCAGGCGATGACCGTCTCGAAGGGCTTCGACTACACGGAGACCGTCGGAGGAAAGCCGCTCTTTCGGATTCAATCGGAGCGCACCGTCGGGTTCGGGCCGGCCGCCGGCCTCGTCCCCAACGCCTACGTTCTCGAACAGGTCTCGCTCACCCTCTACCCGGAGGCGGGCGCTCCGCTGACGGTGCACGCCGAGAAGGCGCAATACGACCGCCGGACCAACGAGTCCGTGCTGACCGGAAACGTCCGCTGGTCCGACGACAAGGGAGCGCTCGGCGAGACCTCGAGAGTCGAGTTCCACCCTTCCTCGCACGAGCTCATCGCGCCCGCCTCGATCCACTTCACGCGGGGCACGTTCGATGTCCATGCGCGGTCAGGCCGCTACGACCTGCGCCGGCGTGAGCTGACGCTCGCCGGCCCGGTCGAAGGATCCGGGACCGGAGAGGGGAGCGAGGGACTCACGCACATTCACGCAGACAGCGCCGCCTACCGGCGGGACGAAGGGCTCATCGAGCTGCTCGGAAAAGTCTCGGCAAACTCCCGATCGGGCGATCGCGTCGCGGCCGACCGCATGGTCTTAAAAAGCGAGCAAGAGGGGAAAAGCTTCGAGTGGGCGAGGGCGGAAGGGAACGTCCACGGGGTTCTCGTCTCCGCCGGCGCGGGCTCGCTGGCACCGGCGGGGGAACGCCGCTATTCCGGGGAGAGCGCGGCGCTTCTCTTCGGCAACGACGGCAGGGTGAGATCGCTTTCCCTGTCCGGCGGGCCTGCCCATGTGGAGGAGAAGGACCGCAAGGTGGACGCCGGGACAATCGACGTCGCCTTCGACAAGGGACGGGCGGTCTCGGCCCTCGCGCGCGGCAACGTGCGCCTGGAGTCGCCGCAGGATCACGCCGAGTGCGCCAGCGCGAGCCTCGCCTTCGCCGCTTCGGGCGAGGTCGAGACGGTCGAGCTCTCCGGCGCGGTGCGGATGCAGGGGGAGGGGCGATCGGCGCGCGCCGAGAGAGCGGTCGAGGTGCCGGCGCGCGGTGTCTGGATCCTGACGGGAGGCGAAGGAGGATCGGCCACGGCCGAAAGCGAGGGCTCCCGCGTCTCGGCCACTCGAATCGAGATGGACCGGACGCGCCGCACCCTCCTGGCCGAGGGAAACGCGCGGGCGGTCTTCGTCCCCGCGGACACGAAATCGAAGGCGAAGCCGAAGGTCCCGGGGCTCGTGGGCGATTCTTCCCGCCCCACCTTCGGGAAGTCGGCTCGGATGGTGTTCGACGACGCGAGCCGCGTCGCGACGCTGACGGGAGGCGCCACGCTCTGGCAGGGCGCGTCCTCGCTCTATGGCGATGACGTGACCTTGAACGACGCGGAGAGGACTCTCGTCGCCGTCGGGCACACCCGGACTGTCGTTTCTCCCGAGGGACCGCCCCCCAGGGGCGCCGAGCGAGGCCTCTCCGTCGTCACGGCCGCCCGGGTGATCTATCGCGAAGCCGAGTCGACCGCGCTCTTCGACGGAGATGTCTCGGTGACTCGGGGAGGCTGGCGCGGCACCGCTACCAGGGCCACGGCGCTCTTCGGCGCGGATCGGAAGATCGAGCGCGTCGAGATGAGCGGAAACGTCTCCCTCGCCGACTTGGCGGCGGGGCGCTTCGGGAAGGCGGACAAGGCGGTTGACTGGCCGCAGAAGGACCGAACCGTTCTCACCGGCTCGCCCGCGATCGTGACGGACGCCGAAGGGAACCGGGTCTCCGGAGCGACCCTGACGATCACCGAGGGGGGGCGCACCGTCGAAGTCACCGCTCCCGACGGCGGCAAGACCGAAACGGTCCACAAGACGCGCGGAGGACCCGGCGGGCGGTAGAGGCCCGGTACACTTACGCCGTGAGCAAGAGCGCCGAGACCCCGGCTCCCCGCACCGTGCTGACCGCGGAGGGGCTCATCAAGACGTATTCCGGGCGGGCGGTCGTCAAGGGGGTCAGCCTCGAGGTTGCGGCGGGAGAGATCGTCGGCCTGCTCGGTCCCAATGGCGCGGGCAAGACGACGACGTTCTCGATCGTCGTCGGCCTCGTGAGGCCGGACGCCGGCGTCGTCCGACTGGGAGACCGCGACCTGACCGACCTGCCGATGTACCGGCGGGCGCGCGCGGGCATCTGCTACCTGCCGCAGGAGCCGTCGGTCTTCCGAAAGATGACCGTCGAGGAGAACCTCCTCGCGATCCTCGAGACGCTCGATCTTTCCCGCGGCGAGCGCCAGGAGCGGGCGGACCGACTCCTCTCCGACTTCGGCCTCGAGGCCCTGCGCACCCACCGCGCGTACACCCTCTCCGGCGGCGAGCGGCGGCGCGTCGAGATCGCTCGGAGCCTCGTCGTCTCGCCCGATTTCCTCCTGCTGGACGAGCCGTTCGCGGGAATCGACCCGATCGCGGTCCTGGAGATCCAGGCGATCGCACGGCGGCTGGCCTCCGCCGGGCATCGGCGTTCTCGTCACGGACCACAACGTGCGCGAGACTTTGTCGATCGTCGACCGCGCCTATATAATCAACGCCGGCGAGATCCTGCGGGCGGGCACGCCCCTTGCTCTCTCGAGCGACGCCGTCGTCAAGAAGATCTATCTCGGGGAGGCTTTCGCTGAATTACGAGGTCTCGAACTAATGGCGCTCGAACAGAAACTCAATCTCAGGCTCTCGCAGCGGCTCGTCATGACGCCGTCGCTGCAGCAGGCGATCAAGCTGCTGCAGATGTCCAAGCTCGAGCTCGAGGAGGTCCTGACCCAGGAGATGGTCGAGAACCCGCTCCTCGAGGAGGAGCAGGAGGAGGCCGCCAGGAAGCGGAGGCGGCCGAAGCCGCGAAGCCGCCGAGGCGCCCAAGGAGGAGGCGGAAGCCGCCCGCCGCTCCCCCCGACGCCGGGAGGCTCCCGCCGAGGTCGAAGCGGCTCCGGAGAAAGAGCGCGACTCCTTCGACGAGATCGACTTCGACTCCTATTTCGAGGACTACCTCGACACGGCGTACAACCCGCGCCAGTACGAGGAGAGCGAGCAGGTTCCGCTCGAGAACACGCTCTCGCGCCCGCCGGGCCTGCAGGAATATCTGACCTGGCAGCTCTCGATGTCCGGCGGCTGCGCCGGCGGTCCGAGAGATCGCGACCTATCTGATCGGCAACGTCGACGAGGACGGATACCTGCGGGTCGCGCGGGACGAGATCCGCGCCGCGGGCTACGAGAACGAGGAAGACGTCGAGAAGGCCCTCGAGCTCGTCCGCTCCTTCGACCCGCCCGGCATCTGCGCCTTCGACCTGCCCGACTGCCTGATGCTCCAGATCCGCGCGCTCGGCATCGAGAACCCGCTCATCGAGAAGGTCGATCACGGAGCACTGGCCCGAGTTCCTGAACCGCCAGTTCGCGCAGCTCTGCGCGCACGCTCGGCGTCGGGATGTCGGAGCTGCAGGCGGTCGTCGAGATCATCAAGAACCTCGAGCCGAAGCCGGGCCGCAAGTACTCGACCGAGCGGACGATCTACGTCGAGCCGGACGTCGCCGTCCGGAAGATCGGCGACGAGTACGTCATCCAGTTGAACGAGGACGGCCTCCCGAAGCTGCGGATCTCCGCGGCGTACCGGCGGATGCTGCGCGGCGGCAACGGCGCGATCGGCGAGGAGGCGGCGACCTATCTGAAGGACAAGATGCGCTCCGCGGTCTGGCTGATCAAGAGCCTCGACCAGCGCCAGCGGACGATCTACAAGGTGGCCGATTCGATCGTCCGGCACCAGCGCGAGTTCCTCGACCACGGGATCGAGCACCTGCGGCCGCTCGTGCTCCGGGACGTGGCGAACGACATCGGGATGCACGAGTCGACCGTCTCGCGCGTCGTCTCGAACAAGTACATCCACACGCCGCGCGGCCTCTTCCCGATGAAGTACTTCTTCCACAGCGGCATCGACTCGACCACCGGAGACGACGTCTCGTCCCTCTCGATCAAGAACAAGATCGCGCCGCTATCATCGCCGACGAGGACGCGCGCCGCCCCCACTCGGACGCCCGCATCATGCAGCGGCTGCGCGCGGAGGGAATCCAGATCGCGCGCCGGACGGTCGCGAAGTACCGGGAGGAGCTCCGGATCCCCTCCTCCTCGCAGCGAAAACAGACCTTCTAGGACCAGGAGGGGATCATGGCGTCGAATGCACGGGCCGCAACGTCGAGGTCACGCCCATCGCTCCGGGAGCTCGCCGCAGGAGCGCACGCTGCGGCTGGAGCGTCGCCTGGGCGGGCCGGCGCGGTGCGCGTGGTGCTCTCGCACGAGAAGCACCGCTTCGGCGCGGAGGTGATCGCCACCCACCGGCGCCGGCGGTGGACGGCGCAGGAGGAGACGGCGGGCGATCCGCGCGCCGCGGTGACCCTGGCGTTCGAGAAGATCGACGCGCAGGCGAAGAAGGACTCGGGCCGGCGGCGCGACCGGAAGCACCGCGCGGGGCCGGGCGGCTCGATTCGCGGGAGCGCTCCTGCCGGAGCAAGCGCCCAATCGGGCAGAGCGGCCGAAGCGGCCTCGCCGGCCACCGCGAGGATCGTGAGGAGCGCCCAGCGCCGTCTCCCCGTCAAGCCGATGAGCGTCGAGGAGGCGGCCCTGCGATTGGAGAACTCGCGGCAGGAATTCCTCGTCTTCCGCGACGCGGCGAACGAGAGGATCTCCGTGCTCTACAAGCGCCGCGACGGAGACTTCGGCCTGATCGTGCCCGAATGCTGAAGCAGCTCCGCGCCCCGGCCCGGCAAGAGCGAGCGCAACGCACGTGAGCGCGGGAGCGGAGGGCCCACTGCAGGGTCTGGTCGACCCGCGGTTCATCTTCACGGACCTGCGGGGGCCCGCTTTGGATGACGTGCTGGGCGAGATGTCCCGGCGCCTCGCCGCGGCCGGCGTCATCCGCGACGCCGCGGACCTGAGCCGCCGGCTCGTCGACCGGGAGAAGCTCGGTTGCACCGGCCTCGGCGGAGGGGTCGCGATCCCGCACGCGAAGTGCCGCGACGTTTCCGACGTCGTGCTCGCGATCGGCATCGCTCCGGATGGGATCGACTTCCACGCTCCGGACGGAGTCGCCGTCACGCTCATCTTCCTGATCCTCTCTCCGGCGGACCAGCCGGCGGTCCACCTGCAGGCCCTCGCCCGGATTTCGCGGCTCCTGCGGCTGCCCGGCGTCGCCGAGCACCTCCGAATGGTGACGACGCGCGAGCAGTTGCTGGAGGCGCTCCGCGAGGCGCAGACGACTCCGGCGGCGGCGGGAGCGTGAGCGTCACGGAGAATACGGGCCGCACCGCCGGGCTGACGGCGGAGATCCTGCGCTCGCCGATTCTCGCGGACCTGAAGATGCGCACGGTCGCGGGAGAATCCGGATTCTCGCGCGTGATTTCCTGGGGGCGCATCCAGAGACCGGGCCTCGCGTTTGCCGGGTTTCTCGCGTTCATCAAGCCGGGACGGATCCAGATCCTCGGCGAGAGCGAGCTGAACTACCTCGACACGATGCCGCCCGAAGTCCGCCGAGACCGTATCCAGTCGATCTGCGCGCTGCCGGTCGCGGCGTTCGTGATCACCAAGGGGCAGGAGGTCCCCGAGGACCTCGCCCGCGAGTGCCGCCTGCGCGCCGTTCCCCTCCTCGTCTCCGACCAGACGACCTCGGTCGTCATCCAGTCGATCACGCGCGTGCTCGAGGACGAGCTCGCGCCGTCGACCACCGTGCACGGCGTCCTCGTCGACGTTTACGGGATGGGAGTGCTTCTCCTCGGAGACTCCGGGATCGGCAAGAGCGAATGCGCGCTCGATCTCATCCAGCGCGGCCACCGGCTGGTCGCCGACGACGTCGTCGAGATTCGCAAGTACCCGAACGGCTCGCTCGTCGGCCGCGCGGCCGAGATGATCCGGTACCACATGGAGCTGCGCGGGATCGGGATCATCAACATCAAGAACCTCTTCGGCGTCTCTTCCGTGCGGACTTCCAAGTCGATCGAGCTCGTCATCGAGCTCGAGCGCTGGGACCCGGCCAAGCGCTACGACCGGCTGGGGCTGGACGGCGAGAGCTACTCGATCCTCGGAAAAGCCCTCCCGCTCCTGCGCCTGCCTGTCGCCTCCGGGCGAAACATTGCGCTCCTGATCGAGATCGGGGCGCGCAACGAGCTGCTGAAGACGCAGGGGTACGATGCCGCCAAGGAGTTCGCCCTGAAGGTGGACGAGCAGATCGCGAAGAACGCGCAGTCCACCGTGCGCCGCCGGTAGACCGGTCGAGTGGCCAGCCAGACGCAAGCCAGCTCAGATGGGGAGGGGAGCTCCCTTCCGGACAGCCTCGTCATCGTCACCGGCCTGTCCGGGTCCGGCAAGAGCTACGTCAACAAGTGCCTCGAAGACATGGGCTACTTCTGCGTGGACAATCTCCCCCTCGAGCTCGTCGAGCCCCTGCTCTCGCGCGTGAACGCGCCCCTCGTGGGAGTGATCCTGGACGTGCGCAATCCCGATTTCGCCGCGCGCTTTCCGAGGATTCTCGCGCGGCTCCGGGAGAAGGTGCGCGGGACGCGGCTGCTGTTCCTGAACGCCTCGGAGGAATCTCTCATCCGGCGTTTCTCCGAGACTCGCCGGCCGCATCCGCTCGCGGGAGACCGCTCGCTGCTCCAATCGCTGCGACGCGAGCGCGAGCTGCTCGAGGAAGTTCGTTCAATGGCGGACGTGGTCGTGGACACCTCCGAGATGACGGTGCACGAGCTGCGCTCCTTCATTCAGAAGACGTTCGTGGGAGATCCCTCCCGTGCGCGGATGATCGTGTCTTCGACCTCCTTCGGTTACAAGTTCGGAGTGCCACACGACGTGGACCTGCTCTTCGACGTGAGGTTCCTCGCCAACCCGCACTTCGTTCCGGAGCTCAAGGAGAAGACGGGACTCGATCCCGCCGTCGCGGCCTACATCGAGAAGGACCCCGAGACCGACCGCTTCCTCGCGCGGGTCCGGGAGTTTCTCGACTATCTTCTGCCGCTCTACGAGCGGGAGCACAAGAGCTACCTCTCGATCGGGGTCGGCTGCACCGGAGGGCGGCACCGCTCCGTCTTCGTGGCGGAGCGGCTGGCCGCCATGCTCAAGGAGAGAGGCTATCCGGTGCGCGTTTCCCATCGGGACGCCACCCGGGGATGAGCCCTTGGCCTTAGAATCGCAGGCTCACTCTATGATCGGCATCCTCCTGGTCACGCACGGCAGGCTCGCGGAGGAGCTGCGCGCGGCGGCGCTGACGATCCAGCCCGACATCTCATCGATCGTGGCCGTGGCCCTGGAGTGGAGCCAAATCGGCGAGGACGCGCGGGAGCGCATCGCCGCCGGGCCTGGCCGAGGCGGACCGGGGAGGCGGAGCGGTCATCTTGACCGACATGTTCGGCGGGACTCCGACGAACCTGACGCTTCCATTTCTGAAGAAGGACCATGTCGAGATCATCACCGGGGTCAACCTCCCGATGGTCTTGAAGTGCGCCTCCCTGCAGAGGAGCGGCAAGCCCGTCGCCGAGGTCGCGCACCTCGCGCGGGACCGGGGGCAGCGCTCGATCTGCGTCGCTTCGGATCTCCTGGCGGAGCGAGGAGTCCGCCGCGACTGCGGCCTCGGAGACGCGAGAGCCATGATCGAGCAGGAGGTCGCGATCAGGAACCGGCTCGGCCTTCACGCGAGGGCGGCGGCGAAGTTCGTCCAGACGGCGAGTCGTTTCAAGTCCTCGGTCAAGATCCGCAAGAACGGCGAGGAGGTGGACGGCAAGAGCATCCTCGGGATCCTGCTGCTCGCCGCTTCCCAGGGAACGCGCATCGTGCTCGACCGTCATCGGGCGAAGACGAAGCCGCCGCGTTCGCCGCCGTTGAGGACCTGATCGCCCGCAGCTTCGACGAGGAGGAGTGAGGAGGAATCGGGTGATCTTGTGATCGAGCCATCGGGTGATTGACCTGAGCCTCAATCGCCCGATCACCCGTTCGCCAGATCACCCGATCAGTATGTTCCAAGGACTTCCGGTTTCTCCGGGCATCGCGGTCGGGCGCGCGGTCATCGTGCGCTTCGGCGGGATGCCCGCGTTTCGCCGCGCGGTCCCGGCGAGGAGTTTCCGGAGGAAGAGCGGCGGCTGCGCCGCGCGGCCGCGAAGGCGGCGTCCGAGGACTTCCTGCGAGCACTCCGCGGGAGTCGAGCGGGGACATCGGCACGGAGCTCGCGAGCGATCCTGGAAGCCCACGGCCTCATCGCATCGGACGAGACGCTTCTCTCCGCGATCGTCGAGCGCATGCGCCGGGAGCGCGTGAATCGCGGAGTGGGCGCTGGCGGCCGTCGCGCGGGACTTCGCGCAGCGGCTGGAGAGCGCGGACGCCTCGGCGATGCGCGAGCGGGCCGCGGACATCACCGACGTGGCGCGCGAGATCGCGCGCCACCTCTCCGGCGGCGGCGCCCGCTGCCCGAGCGCGAGCTTCCCCGCGGGTCGATCCTCGTGGCCGACGAGCTCGTCCCCCGCGGACGCGGCGCGGCTCGATCCCGCGGCGCGTGCGCGCGATCGCGCTGGAGCGGGGCGGGCCGACCTCGCACGCGAGCATCATCGCGCGGTCTTTCGGGCTTCCCGCGGTGGTCGGCGTGACCGGCCTCTGCGACGCCGTTTCTCCCGAGCGGCCGATCGTCGTGGACGGGGATCGGGGCATCGTCGATCCCGCCCCCTCGAAGGAGCGGCTCCGCAAGAGCCTGCGCAAGATGCACGAGGCGCGGGAGCAAGGTCCGGCGGCTGCGGGCGCGGACCGCGGGCGCCGCGGTCACGCGGACGGCGTCCGCATCGTCGTGCGCGCCAACCTCGAGCTGCCCGAGGAGGTCCCCTCGCTCGACCGCTGCCACGCCGAAGGGCGTCGGCCTCTTCCGCTCGGAGTTTCTCTATCTTGAGCGCGGCGCCCGAAGACCCCGGGCGTGGAGGAGCAGCGCGCCGCCTACGAACGGCTGCTCGAGGCGGCGGCCCCCATCCCGTCGTCGTGCGGACCTACGACCTCGGCGGCGAAAAGGGGATCGGCCCGTCGCCGGGCGAGAACCCGGCGCTCGGTCTGCGCGGCCTGCGGTACTGCCTCGCGCACCCGGAGCTCTTCGAAGAGCAGCTGACGGCGCTCTGCCTCGCCTCCCGGAAGGGAGAACTGCGGATCCTCCTGCCGATGGTCGCCTGGCCTGCGGGAGCTGCGGGCCGCGCGCCGGCATCTCGACAAGATCGCGAGCGCGCGGTCGGCCTCTCCGCGTCCCTCCGCCTGGGAGTGATGATCGAGGTCCCCTCGGCCGCGCTCCTGGCCGACCGGCTCGCGCCGGAAGCGGACTTCTTCTCGATCGGGACGAACGACCTCGCCCAGTACGCGCTCGCGGTGGACCGCGCGAACCCGGACGTCTCGGCGCTCTACCGCCCGCTCCATCCGGCGATCCTGCGGATGATCCGTTTCGTCGTGGAGGCGGGCGCGGCCTGCGGGCGTCCCGTGGCGGTCTGCGGCGAGATGGCCGCCGACCCGCTCGGCATCGGGGTGCTCGTCGGCCTCCAGATCCGGGAGCTGTCCGTGACGCCGGTCGCGATCCCGGGAGTCAAGGACAGCCTCCTGTCGATCGACTCGAAGCGGGCCCGCTCGCTGGCGCTCAAGGCCCTGAACGTGTCGAAGACCTCCGAGGTCGAGCGAATGTTCCGAACCCTTCCGCACGCGGCCGCCACGGCCGAGAAGCGCCCGGTCCGGATCCAAGAGAACGAGACCGCCCGATGAGAAGGGTCGCCAAGCCCTGGGGCCACGAGCTCGTTTTCGCCGAGAACGAGAGATACGCCGGGAAGATCCTCCACCTCGAGCCGGGGCACGCCCTCTCTCTTCAGTACCATGAAAGAAAGGACGAGACTCTCTTTGTTTTGAACGGCGAGGTGACGCTGTCCGTGGAGATCGAGGGGGTCATGAGGGAATTGCGGCTGCTTGCGGGGCAGTCGCACCGCATTCGGCCGGGCGTCCGGCACAGGATGTCCGCGGATGCCCCGGTGGACTTGGTCGAGGTTTCGTCCCCCGAGATCGACGACGTTGTGCGCCTGGAAGACCGCGTACGGCCGCGCCGGAACGACGGCGCCATGAGGCGGCCACAACTCGTCCTCGCGCTCCTTCTGATTGCCGCCGGCGGCGTCGCGACGCCCACGGCGAAGCCGACTCCCACCCCGACGCCGCATCCCCGCAAACTCTCCGGGGGATTCGGACGGGGAGCGGCGGACGCCGAGGTCACGCCCGCCCCCGTCGAGACCCGTCGGCCGGGCAGTCGCTCGCCGAGACGGTGCGGGCGGCGGACAAGGGGAGGAAGCGAAAGGACTCGAAGGCGACGGTGGCGATCACGAACGAGACGCTGGTGACCGATCCCAGGAAGGGGAGGCTGACCACCTCGTCGCGCGTGCCCGTCTCCACCACGCCGACCGCCGCGGCCGCTTCCGTGTCTCCGGCCCCGGCGCCGGGCCAGAATGCCGGCGCCGAGGCGTACTGGCGCGAGCGGATGCACAGCGCGCGGGCCCGCGTGGAGGAGCTGCGCGAGCGGGTCCGTCGCTTCGAGCTGGAGTCCAAGAAGCTCGAGAACGATTTCTATTCCTGGGACGACGCCCAGTACCGGGACGGCGTCATCAAGCCTGCCTGGGACCAGAAACGCGAGGAGCTGGAGACGTCTCGAAGCGAGCTGGAGCAGGCCGAGAAGGAGCTGGCGGAGCTGCCGGAGAAGGCCCGCAAGGCGGGAGCCCTGCCGGGGTGGCTGCGCGAATGAGCGGCTACCGGGTCGAAACGACTGGGGCTGTCAGATGAACGTCCTGGACGGCGAGCGGATGGCCGGCCAGCTCCGGCGGCCTGGGACTCTCCGAGGCGGAGGAAGGGGAGTCCGCCGACGTCGTGGTGCTGAATACCTGCTCGGTCCGGGAGAAGGCGGATTCCAAGGTCTACAGCGCGCTCGGCGTGCTGGCGGAAAAGAAGCGCGAGAACCCGGCGCTCGTCATCGGCGTCACGGGCTGCCTGGCCCAGGTCTCGGGAGACGAGATCCTGGAGCGTGCCCCCTGGGTCGACTTCGTCCTGGGCACCGGCAAGGTCGAGAGGGTCGGCGAGATCGTGCGAGCGCGTGCGCGAGGAGCGGCGGCAGGTGATGGCGCTCGAGCTGCCGCAGGATTCGCCGGTCTATCAGTTCCGCGAGATCTCCCGCGGCTCCCTCTTCCAGGCCTATGTGACGGTCATCGAGGGGTGCGACCAGTTCTGCACGTTCTGCATCGTTCCGTTCACGCGCGGGACGGGAGCGGAGCCGCCGCTCCGGCGAGATCCTCGAGGAGGTCGAGCGGCTCGTCGGCGGCGGCTATACGGAGATCACGCTGCTCGGCCAGACGGTCAACGCATACCGGGACCCGAGACCGGGCTCGGGTCTGGGCGATCTCCTGAGGCGCGCCGCCGCCGTGACGGGAGTCCGGCGCCTGCGATTCCTGACCTCGCACCCGCGCCTTCTCGACGATCCGTTGATCGAGGCGCTGGCCGCCGGAGATCCGATCGCGCCGTACCTTCATCTTCCCGGCGCAGTCGGGCTCGGACCGGGTCCTCTACCGGATGAAGCGGCGCTACGGGCGGCAGGACTACCTCGGACATCGTGGAGCGCGTCCGGGGAGCCGTTCCGGCAGTGGCCATCTCGTCGGACTTCATCGTCGGGTTCCCCGGCGAGACCGAGGAGGACTTCGCCGACACGCTCGATCTCGATGCGCGCGCGCGATTCGCGAACGTCTTCGCATTCCGCTACTCCCCGAGGCCGGGGACCGCGTCCGCGCGGTGGGGGAGCGAGACCGCCGTCCCGCCCGAGGTCGCCTCGGAACGCCTGCAGCGGCTCCTGGCTCTCCAGGAGGAGATCCAGGCGCGAGATCAACCGCGATCTCGTCGGCAGGCGGTTCGAGGTCCTGCTCGAAGGGCACGACAGGCAGGGGCAGGGGCGCGGGCGCACCCCTTGCAACCGCATCGTGCACATTCCGGACGAGAGCCGCGAGCTTTCGCCCGGCCGCTACGTGCCGGTCCGGATCACGCAGGGGACTTCCGAACTCGCTCATTGGGAACTGGCCCGTTAGCCGGGGCAAAGGGGCAGAAGGAAGGCGCATGGTCAAGATGGAAATCAAGGGACTCCTGATGGATCCGGTCTCGAACATGCCGGTCGTGATCCTGCGCGACGCGGCGACGGCGTCTTTCTCCCGATCTGGGTCGGGATCTTCGAGGCGAACGCGATCGCGATCGAGATGGAGAAGATCGCGACGCCCCGGCCGATGACCCACGACCTCTTAAACAACGTCCTGAGGGAGCTCGGACACCCGGGTCGAGCGGATCGTCGATCAACGACCTGAAGGACAACACGTTTTTCGCCCGGATCCATCTCTCGCGCGGCGGACGCGACCTGGATCGTCGACAGCCGCCCGAGCGACGCGATCGCGCTCGCACTTGCGCTGCCAGTGCGGAGATCTTCGTCGAAGAGGAAGTGCTGGAGAAGAGCAAGACCCTTCGCGCGGAAGGAGCGAGCCCGATCCCGAGCGCCTGAAGAAGTGGCTCGAGGAAGTCAACCCGGAGGATCTCGGCAAGTACCGGATGTAGTCGCAGTTCTCGGTTTTCAGTTTTCAGTTGGAGCCGGCGGGCTCGAGCGGATAACTGATCACCGAGAACTGATAACTCGGCTAACTCGTCCGGTGATCATCTCCATCACGAATCAGAAGGGCGGCGTCGGAAAGACGACCACCGCCATCAACCTCGCCGCGGCCCTGGCCCAGAAGGGGATGAAGACCCTGCTGGTCGACCTCGACCCCCAGGCCAACAGCACGATGTCGTATCTCGACCGGCAGCTCCGTCGAGAAGTCGATGTTCGACGTGCTGACGGATCCGCGGTCTGGTTCAAGGAGATCGTCGAGGCCCTCGGGGCTCCCGAACCTGGACGTCGCGCCCGCGCGGATCTCGCTCGCGAAGATCGAGTCGAAGCTCCTCGGAGAGATCGACGGCCATTTCCGCCTGCGGGACAAGATCGACGGGGCGCGCAAGCGCTACGACGCGATCCTGATCGACACGCCCCCCACGCTCGGGATGATCACGGTCAACGCGATGGTCGCCTCGACCCACATCCTGATCCCGATCCAGTCCTCCTACTTCGCGCTCGAGGGGACGGACGACCTGCTCGAGACGATCGACAAGATCAAGGCGCGGCCGAACCCGCGACTGCAGATCCTCGGCGTCGTCGATCACGCTCCACGACAAGCGCACGGTCATCGGCAAGGACGTCTACGACCAGATCCGCCGGTCTTCGGCGACAAGGTCTTCAAGACCACGATCTCCAAGAGCGTGCGGCTGGAGGAGAGCCCGGCGCACCGCGAATCGATCTTCACGTTCGCGCCGCGCTCGAGCGGGGCGGCGGAGTACTACTCTCTTTCGGAGGAGGTCCTTTCCCGTGTCTAAACGCAGAGGCCTGCCGTCGGAAGCGCGGATGCGCCACGACTCGCACTTCGTCGAGTCGCTCTCGACGCGCTTCGGGGCGTCCCTCGGAAGGTGGATTCCGCTCGACGAGATCGAGACGAATCCCGACCAGCCGCGCACGAACGTCGGGGACCTGACGGAGCTCGCCCGCTCGATCGAATCCAAGGGCGTCCTGGAGCCGCTGCTCGTGCGGCCGCTCGGCGACGGGCGCTACCGGATCATCGCAGGGGAGCGGCGCTTCCGCGCGGCGATGGAGGCCGGCCTGACGGAGGTGCCGTGCATCGAGTTCGACGTGCCGGAGAACGAAGTCGTCGAGATCGCGCTGATCGAGAACCTCCACCGCAAGGACCTGCACCCCTTCGAGGAGGCGGAAGGCTACGCGGGCCTCGCCAGCCGTTTTGGCTACACGCAACAGCGCATCGCCGACGCCGTCGGGAAGTCCCGCGTCTCGATCACGGAGGCGATGTCGCTGCTCGACATCCCGGAGGACGTCCGGGAGGAATGTCGGCGCGCCGACATCGCTGCCCGAACGGTGCTGCTGGCGATCGCGCGCCTGAAGGACCCGGACGCGATGCGCGAGGCTCTCGCGGCGGCCCAGACCGGCTCGACGCGAGACGACCTGCGCCGGAAGAAGGCGGAGTCGGGACACAAGAGGCCCGGGCGCTTCGCCTTCGTCTACAGGCCGAAGGGAGGCCCCTTCAAGCTGAACCTCTCCTTCCAGAAGTCCCGCGTCGAGAAGAGCGAGCTGATCGACACTCTCCGCCAGATCATCAAGCAACTCGAAGCCGGCGAAATCAAACTGTCGAAACGCTAGTCGGGAAGAGGGCCTGCGCCGTGAGACGCGGGTTCGGGATCCCGGCGGCCATCCTTCGTTAACGTCCGATAAGATATATTATGTAAAGTCGCCAATTAGAGTGGCTCGGACCGACAGGAATCCCGACCCTTGCTGAATCCCCCGTTATGCGAGGCTGCCTCTGGCGACTTTACATAACATCCGGCCGTTCTTCTGCTGCCTGGCCTGTCCGGATAGCTGATAGCTTGTCTGGCATGCGGCTGATTTCCCGCTCGGTTCTGCGCGAGATCTGGCCGCCGTTTCTCCTCGGGTTCGCCGCTTACACGTTCATCCTGCTGATTCGGACGGTCTATTTCCTGGCGGACTTCTTCGTGCGGAGGAGCGCCTCTCTCGGAGAGGTCGCCTGGCTGGCGGTCCTGTCGCTTCCCTGGATCGTGGTCCTGACGCTGCCGATGGCCTTCCTGCTCGGGGTCCTGATCGGCGTCGGGAGGCTGGCCGGCGACAGCGAGGTCGTCGCCCTGCGCTCGTGCGGGGTCGGGCCGGCGGCGATCTACCGGCCGGCGCTGGTCGCGGCGGCGATCCTGTCGCTTGGAGTGTTCCTCCTCTACAACCTCGTCCTCCCCGGGGCCAACGAGCTGCTCTCCCGCTCGCTCGCCCGCGTCGCGGCCACATCCGTCGTCAATGTCGTCCAGCCGCGCACCTTCCGAGAGGCCAGGAGCGGCGTGACGCTCTTCTTCGACCGCGCGGCTCCGGACGGCCGGACCCTCCAGGGGGTCTTCGTCAAGCTCGGCGAAGAGTACGAGAAGGACCTGCGCGTGATCGTCGCGCGGCGCGGCGTCCTCACGCTCGAGGGGGATCGCCTCTGGCTCGACCTCTTCAACTCCGAGGTCCACGAGTACGACGCCGGCGACCCGTCGCGGTACCGCATGAACCGGAGCGAGACACAGCGCCTCCTGATCGCGGGAGACATCTGGAGCTCGCCCGCGGCGAAGGTCTCCTACGAGAAATCGCTGCGCTCGCAGTCCCTGGGTGAGCTCGCCGCGACGGCGAGGCGTGTCCGCCGATCCTCGCCCGAGAACTACCGGCTGGCCTGGGTCGAGATTCACAAGAAGCTCTCGATCCCCTTCGCCTGCCTCGCGTTCGCGGTGATCGGAATTCCGCTGGCCGAGAGCTCGCGGCGCGGCGGGAGAGGCAGCGCGTTCGCGATCTCCCTCGCGATCATCATCCTGTACTACGTCCTTCTCTCTTCCGGAGAGACGTGGGCGCAGCAGGGCCGCCTCCCTCCCGGCATCGCGATCTGGATTCCCAACGCGCTCCTGGTCGCCGCCGGGGCCGTCGCGATCGTCCGCTCGGGGCGGGACAGGGCGCGGTGGCGCTGGCCGTCGTGGCGTGCCGCGCGCGAAACGGAACGCGCCGCCGTCTCGTCCGGATCCCGACCCCGCTTCGGCGGCCTGCTGCGCTTTCCGGGAATTCTCGACCGATACGTGCTGACTCGATTCCTGACCGTCCTCTTCTTCGCGGCGGCGTCGGTATTGATCCTGGCGGTGATCGTGGACTACGCGGATCACATCGACAAGATCGCGAAGAACCACCCGCCGGGCTCCGTCGTGCTCGGCTACTACCGCTGCTTCCTCCTCTCCATCGGGAACCAGATCGCTCCGTTCGTGGCGCTCATCGCGACGCTCGTCTCGCTCGGGATCCTCTCGAAGAATAACGAGGACACGGCCTTCAAGGCGAGCGGCGTGTCGCTGCACCGCCTGTCCGCGCCGGTGCTCGCCGCCGCCGGGTTCGCCGCGCTCCTCTCCTTCGCGCTCGGAGAGTACGTGCTGCCGATCTCGGTCCAGCGGGAGGCCCGCTACCGCAACATCATCTACGGCCGTCCGGTGGACTACGGCGTCGCCCGTACGCCGGCCGAGCGCAACTGGCGATTCGCCTCCGACGGGAGGATCTGGCACCAGGAGGAGAGCGACCCGCGCAAGGGACTCCTCATTTCCCCTTCCGTCTTCGAGTTCGACAAGGACTTCGATCTCGTCCGTCGCGACGGCGCCCGCGAGGCGTCCTGGAACGGGAAGGAATGGGTTTTCCGCCAGGGGTGGACCCGGACGTTCGGAGACGCCACGCAGACCGCCTATCAGACCTACCTCGAGAAGGCGGTTGCCGGCGATCCCCCGCGCTCGTTCACGCAGGACCGGCGCACGCCCGATCAGATGCGCTGGCGCGAGCTCCAGCGATACGCCCGGCGCCTGAAAGCGAGCGGCTACCCCACCGGGGATCTCGAGACAGCGCTCTATTCGAAGTTCTCCGCGCCGGCCCTGGTCCCGCTCATGGCGCTGCTCGCGGTCCCGTTCGCGTTCCGGATCGGACGCCGCGGGGCCCTGGCCGGCATCGGCGTCGGCCTCGCCCTCGGCATGGGTTTCCTGATCGCCACCGCGTTCTTCACGAAGCTCGGCGACGTGGGGGCGCTGCCGGCGCTCCTGGCGGCCTGGTCTCCCAACGTCGTCGCCGCGACAGGTGCGGCCTATCTCTTGCTACGCCTGAGGACGTGAGGAACGGCAGGAACCGCACACAGCCCGCGGCTTGGCGCTTCGCATTCCTCCTGGTTTCCCTGATTCTGATCACTTCTGTCGACGCCCGCGCTCAGGAGGAGCCCTCCCCGACGCCGACGCCGTCCCCCGCACCGGAAGACTCCGCAACCCCGACTCCCCCTCCTCAGAAGCTGCCCGCCAGGATCCTCGGAGCGCTTTCCCGCGAGGCGCAACGCTACGCTTCGGACTCCATCGCTTTGGTCCGAGCCCCCGCCGACTGGAAGAAGCCGGAGTGGCAACGCCTGGCGGGCTCCGCGATCCTCGTTGGCGGACTCATGTTCTTCGACAAGGACGTGGACCGGGCCGCCCAGAAGCAACGCTCCCATTTCACAGACAGGCTCTCCGGCGTGACCGCCGCCCTGGGAGCCCAGTACGGGTTTCACGTTTCGGGGGCGCTCCTCGTCGCCGGCGCCCTCCTCAACCACGAGAACATGCGCGAGAGCGGGCGCGACGCGATCGAAGCCGGAGTCCTGGCCTACGTCCTCGACACCGCGATTCTCAAGCGCGTCGTCGGCCGGGAGCGCCCGGCCGATTCGAACGGCCGCACCGTCTTCGTGCCGTTCTCCAACCACGACTCGTTCCCGTCGGGGCATGCGACCGAGGCGTTCGCCGTCGCCTCCGTGATCTCCGCCCGGTCGAAGAGCTGGATCATCCCCGTCATCGCCTACAGCGCGGCGACCGTCGTCGCGATCGACCGCGTCAACACGCGCGACCACTTCGCGAGCGACGTGCTGGCGGGAGCGTTCCTGGGCTCCGCCGTCGGTCACTTCATCGTCAACCGCCACGGGGAGAAGGAGAAGGGCGTGCTCTCGAAGGCCGATCTGCAGATCGTGCCGATCCGGGGAGGGCTGGCGGCCAGGATCACCTATTGAAACCCGAGACCCTCACACTGGACCCTGGACCTCTCAGAAGACCTGCCCGCTGGAGAAGGAAATCAGCCAGCCCTTCCTGCCCCGCGGATCGGCATTCAGAGGGTAGGCGGCGTCCACCCGCAGGATGCTGTTGGTCGAGGCGCGCGAGATCGCGATGCGCAGTCCCACGCCGATGTCGCTCTTGAACTCCGTGAGCTTCAGAGGCTGGCCTTCGGGAGTCGCGGCCCCCGTGTCGAAGAAGACGGCGGCACCGAGGGAAGCCAGCTGCAGGATCTCCCGGCCGCTGAACACGCGGTGCTCGAGATTCCACACGATCCGCTTGTTCCCCTCGAAGGCGTGCAGCCGGTAGCCGCGCAGCCCGTTTGCGCCGTCGGCGAAGAACTGGTTCTCCCGGTCCAGGTTCCACCCCTCGTCGAACTGGAGGTGCGACACCAGGGTCTGCAACAGCGACGTGTCGAATTTTCGGACGTAGCTCGCGCTCGCCGAGAGCATCGCGTTCTGCACGCCGCCGTCCAGCCGCGTCTCAAAGGCAACATGGGCCTGCACGAAGGTCGAGGGCGAGAGCCTCCAGCCGTCGTCCCCCTGAACCGCGAGGAACTCGGTCGTCCGATCCAGGCCGAACGCCACCGGAGACACCGCGAACGTTACGGCGAAATTCCTCCCGAGATTGAAGTCCTCGAAGCGGGAGTCCCGGTTCACGAAGTTCCACTTCAAGAAATCGTTGGAGACGTCCTCGTAGCGGAGGAAGACAAAGCGGAAGTTCCGATTCTCCGGGAGGAGGTCGTCGGGATGCCCGCGCGCGCGCTCGAACTCGTCCTTGAGCAGCTCGAACCCCGCCGTCAGTCGCCGGGCCCTCTCGTCGCTCGCCGCGAGCGCGCGCCCGTAGCGGACGTGGAGATCGCGATGGCTCTGGCGAAACCGGCCCGACTCCTCGCCATCCTCGTAGACCTTGTCTTCCTGGAGCAGGTGCGACAGGAGGAGGTCCGCGGCCCACGGGCTCACGAACGAGTAGAACGGCCGGCCGATCCGGGCCGCCTCCTCCGACCCGTCCGAATTCGACGAGTAGAGGAAATCGGCGTTCCAGTAGGGCCCGAAGAAGTACGGGTCCTTGTACTCGAGGAATCGGGTGATCCGGTCGACGTCCTTGCCGTACAGGACCTGGGCGGAACGCCCCGTGCCGAGGAGATCCTTCTCCTCGAAGGAGAAGGAGTAGGTCGTGACTCCTCCCTTCTTGCCGTAGGAGATGCCGGGCTGCGTGGTCCAGGCATCCTGCGTCGTGACCTCCACGTCCACGACGCCGTCGTGCGCGGGCCCGGCCACGACCGAAGCCGCCTTCAGGAACGGCAGCGCGCGGAGATTTCGCTCGGTCTCCTCGAGCCGCGTCGGGTCGTAGGGCTCCCCCTCCCGGAACAGGAGGAATTTCCGGACCACCGATTCCCGCGTCTCGAAGTGGATGGCGTTGGCCGCCCGGTAGAGCCAGCCGCGCGCGGCTTCGTCGGGAGAGAAGACGTTCAGGGAGCGGATCGTGATCCGGCCGACGCGGACCTGTTCCTCGCCCGAAGCCGCGAACGGAACCAGAAGCACCGCGAGGACACAGGCCGCCCGCGCCGGCCGGCGCCGAGCGCGCGACGTCGGGCGGAGATCGGCGTGACAGGACAAGGGATCCCAGGCAGGGGCCGGCTTCTCGGCGGCTCCGCGTCCGCGGTTTACGTTCCCTCTTCCCAGGACGTCATGTAATGGAGCTGTTCGGGCGTCGGGGTGTCGATCGCGACGGCCATCGTGGCGAGCTTCAGGCGGGCGATCTCCCGGTCGATCTCGTCGGGAACCGAATGGACCTTCGCCTCGAGGGTCTTGTGGTTTCGTATCATGAATTCGGCCGCGAGGGCCTGGTTCGCAAACGACATGTCCATGACGGAGGCGGGATGTCCTTCGGCCGCCGAGAGGTTGATCAGGCGCCCGTCGGCAAGCAGGTGGACGCGGCGGCCGTCGCGGAGTGAGAACTCCTCGACGAAGTCCCGGATCGTGCGGCGTCCGGATGACAGCGCTTCGAGTGCCGGGATGTCGATCTCGACGTTGAAATGCCCGGAGTTGCAGACGACGGCGCCGTCCTTCATCTTCCGGAAATGCTCCTCGCGCAGGACGCTCTTGTTGCCGGTGACGGTGACGAAGATGTCGCCGATCCCGGCGGCGTCCTCCATCGGCATGACGCGGTAGCCGTCGAGTACCGCCTCGATCGCCTTCGTCGGGTCGATCTCGGTGACGATGACGTTCGCCCCGAGACCGCGCGCGCGCATCGCCACGCCCCGGCCGCACCAGCCGTAGCCGGCGACCACGACGTTCAACCCGGCCACGAGGAGGTTCGTCGCGCGGATGATGCCGTCCATCGTGGACTGGCCCGTGCCGTAGCGGTTGTCGAAGAGATGCTTCGTCCGCGCCTCGTTGACGGCCACGACGGGGAACTTCAGGACGCCGGACTTCTCCATGGCGCGCAACCGGATGACTCCGGTTGTCGTCTCCTCGGTTCCGCCGACGACGCCCGAGATCAGACCCTTCCGATCGGCCGGAGAGAGGCCGCGCGCCCAATCGCGGATCACGGGGTCCACGTCCGCGTCCTTGCCGAGCGCGAGGAAGAGGAGCGAGGACACGAGGTCCGCGCCGTCATCCATCGTCACGTTGGGACGGTGGGCGAGTGCCGCGCGAATGTGCTCGTAGTAGGTCGCGTGGTCTTCTCCCTTGATCGCGAAGACGGCGATGCCGTCCGCCACGAGGGCCGCCGCCACGTCGTCCTGCGTGGAGAGCGGGTTGGACCCGCAGACGACGAGATCCGCGCCTCCGCCGGCGAGCGTGCGCGCCAGGTTCGCCGTCTCGCTCGTGACGTGCAGGCAAGCGGACAGCCGGACTCCGGCGAGCGGTTTCTCTTTCTCGAATCGCTCGCGGATCTGCCGCAGGACCGGCATGTTCTGCTCCGCCCACTCGATCCGCAGCCGTCCGCGCTCGGCGAGCGCCGGGTCCTTGACGTCGAAGCGCTGCATCGTGGTCGTCGAGTTCCCCATCGCTCGCTCCTCTACCGGCCCGCCGCGACGACCGGCTCGACGCCGGTGGCGCGCGACAGCGATGCGGCCGCGTCGGTTCGTTCCCACGTGAACTCCGGCAGGTCGCGCCCGAAGTGCCCGAACGCCGCCGTCGTCTTGTAGATCGGGCGGCGCAGGTTGAGCTTCTCGATGATGCCGCGGGGCGTGAGCGGGAAGTGCTCGCGGATCAGCGCGACGAGCTTCTCCTCCGGGAGCTTCCCGGTCCTGTACGTCTCCACGTGGACGGAGACCGGGTCCGCCACGCCGATCGCGTAGGCGAGCTGGATCAGCGCCCGGTCGGCCAGCCCCGCCGCGACGATGTTCTTGGCGACGTACCGGGCCATGTAGGCGGCCGAGCGGTCCACTTTCGTCGGGTCCTTGCCGGAAAACGCGCCGCCGCCGTGCGGGGCGCTTCCGCCGTAGGTGTCCACGATGATCTTGCGCCCCGTGAGGCCGGTGTCTCCCTGCGGCCCGCCAATGACGAAGCGGCCCGTCGGGTTGACGTGGAATTTCGTGTTCTTGGTGAGGAGGCCCTCCGGGATCGTCGGCTTGATGATCTCCTCGATGATGGCTTCCTTGAGCGCGGCGTGCTTGATCGCCTCGGCGTGCTGCGTCGAGACGACGACGGCCTCGACCGCGATCGGACGCGTCCCCTCGTACTCGACGGTGACCTGAGACTTCCCGTCGGGGCGGAGGAAGTCCATCTGCCCCTTCCGTCTCGCCTGCGAGAGCCGCATGACGAGCCGGTGGGCCAGCGTCAGCGGGAGCGGCATCAGCTCCTCGGTTTCCCGGACCGCGAACCCGAACATCAGGCCCTGGTCGCCGGCTCCCCCCGTGTCCACGCCCTGGGCGATGTCGGAGGACTGCGGGTCGATCGAGGAGATGACCGCGCACGTCTCGTAGTCGAACCCGAACTTCGCCCGGGTGTATCCGATCTCCTTGATCGTGTGGCGGACGACCGAGGGAAAGTCCACGTAGGTGTTCGTCGAGATCTCCCCGGCGATGAACGCGAGACCCGTGGTGACGAGCGTCTCGCAGGCGACGCGCCCCATCGGATCTTCGCGCAGGACGGCGTCCAGGATGGCGTCGGAGATCTGGTCCGCGATCTTGTCCGGGTGACCCTCGGTCACGGACTCGGAAGTAAAAAAGTGACGACCGTTCTGAAGCATCAGGCGACTCCTTTGGGTCCCGACGGCGGGCGATTCAAGGCGTTGCAGCCTAACACCTTGCGCCCAGGCCGGTCAAAGCGCGAGGCCCCGGCCGGAGACGAGGATGCCGGGGTCCCGCGCGAAGAAGAGAAAGACGTTGCGGCCGTATTCCCGGCGGTCCAGCAGATGCAGCTCGCGCGTCTCGGGAGGCGAGCCCTCGAAGCGGTCGCTCTGAAGAACGAAGATCCCCTCCGGAGCCAGCACTCCTGCCACGCTGGCAAAGGGCTCCGATGCCGGCACGCGTCGAGCGTACGGCGGATCCGAGAACACGAGGTCGAATCGCACTCCCCTGCTCGCCAGGCGGGCGAGGGCCGTCTCCGCGTCCTCCTCCAGGACGAGGATCTCGCCCTGCGCGGGGGGGAGCTTTGCGAGATTCTTCCTGAGCACGGTCGCGTTGGACTCGATGAGGACCGCGCGCTCCGCGCCGCGGGAGATCGCTTCGATCCCGACGGCGCCGCTCCCCGCATAGAGGTCGAGAATGCGCGCGCCCGGGATTCTCTTCTGCAGGATGCTGAAGAGCGCCTCGCGGGCGCGCCCGGACGTGGGCCGGGCCTGCTCGGGCACCTCGAGGTGCCGGCGCTTCCACTGCCCCGCGAAGATCCGGACGGAGTGCGCTCGTTGCCGGCTCACGGGTTCTCGACTTCACTCCGGAGCGGAAAACTGGAAGCGAAGGTCCGCGATCTTCCGGAACTGGCTGTACGGCTCGCGCACCCCTTCGAGCTCGACGATCCCCTTCTCCCTGACGAGCTGCCTCACCCGGAACACGGCGCCGTCAAATCTCTTGAGATACGTCCCCGGAGCGAGCGTCTCCGGCGTGAAGCGGGACGCGGGGCTGAGAGGATTCGCGAAGGCGATCTTCATCCCGTCCAGCGCCGCCCGCATCGACGCCGCGTCGGCTGGCAGCGCCGCCAGATCGTCGAAGCGAATTTGCTTGCGCGATCCGTCGGTCCTCGCGAGGGTCACGCTCGACTGGCCGGAGAACTCCCCCGTCAGGCCGGTGCGCAGGTCCTCCGGAAGGTCCCACAACTCCGGACGGGCGAAATAAGCGCAATAGAACGCGAATTCCTCGGGCTCGAGTTTCCTGCGGCGCACGTCTTCCCCCTTGTCCTGCGCCTTCTTCCAGACGACTGTCCGATCCAGGAAGAGCGTGAATCGCTCGTACCCCTCCCGGGACTGGCGGACCCACTCGACGCAGAAAGTCGGAGGAGAAGCTTTCCCCGCGGTCTGCGGAGCGAGGAGCAGGGCGATCGCCAGGAGAGACGACGGGTTCACGGTGCCACCCTCCGGCGCGCCTCGCGTACGGCGAATGCCAGTTCCTCACGCTTGGAGATCTTCCCGTCGCGCCGGGCGGCGAGGGTGAGCTGGAGCGCCTGTCCGATGCCCGGTCCGGCGGCGATCCCGGCGGCGATGAGATCCCTCCCCCCGATCTCGAGCCGCATCGAGGAGACCTGCAGGGCCTCCTCGACCCGGCGGCCGGCCGGCCGTCCCAGCAACGCCGCGGCGGCGGCAATCTCGTCGGAAGAATGGCCGCCGCCGAGGAGACAGGATGGGCCCGCCCGTGACCAGTCCCCCTCGAGATCGTCAAGCAACGAAGAGAAAGAACGAAGCGCCCTTGCTTCCTCGCCTGCGAGGGAGAGCCGCCGTGACACGCGTTCCCTCGCCGCGGCGTCGAGCGGGCCCGACCAGACGAGCAGGAAAAGAAGCCACGTTGTCCTGCCGGGATTGCGCCCCGCGATCCGTTCGGCTCGACGCAGTCCGGAGAGTGTCCGCGAATCATGGCGCAGCGCGTCGTCGACGACCCGGTCCAGACCGAGCGATCCCATGAGGCGCACGGCTCCGGCGCGATCCTCTTCCGAGAAGAGAAGCCGCAGCTCGCGGCGAATCCGGTCTCCCGAGACCGCGTCGAACGCGTGAAGAGCGATGGCCTTCCCGATCCACGCCCGCGTGCGCGCATCGATTCGAAAGCCGAGCCGGTTGGCGTAGCGGACTGCCCGGAATGCTCGCGTCGGGTCGTCCCGCGCGGAGGCCTCATGCAACATCCGCACGGTCCGGCGCTCGAGGTCGCGGGCGCCCCCGAGAGGATCGATGACGGCCGAACGCCGCTGCGGCGCGAGCCGGAGCGCGATCGCGTTGATCGTGAAGTCGCGCCGCGCGAGGTCACGGTCGAGCGAAGCCGGGACCACGCGCGGGAGGACTCCCGGCGCCTCGTAGCTCTCGGCCCGAGTCGAGGCGACATCGAGACGCGCTCCCTCGTCGAATTCGAGCGTCACGGTGCGGAATCGCTCATGCGAGCGAACCTTCCCACGGAGCCCGCGGGAGAGAGCGCGCGCGAACGCGACCGCATCTCCTTCGATCGCGAGATCGAGGTCCTTCACGTCCCGACCAAGGAGGAGATCGCGTACCGCGCCCCCGACCAGATACAACCGCAGCCGTTTCTTCGCCGCGAGCCGGCGCGCCGCGGAGAGTCTCGTTCGCAGAAGCGCCGGCATGGTCCGAAGATCCGGCGGAAAGACCCTCGACCCTCGACTCCTGACCCTCGATTCTCTCTTCCTACTCAAACACGTATTCCACCGAGTCCTCGCCCGCGAGCGCGCGGATCTCGCTGGTCAAGACCGGGGAGAGAGCGATCCGCATCGAGTCCGCGGCCTTCAGGGTCGCCTCGAACTCGCCGGGGCGGAAGAGCCGGATGGAGACGGGCGTCGTGCCGGGATGCGACTTCAACCGGTCCTTCAACCGCGCGAGGACCCGCTCGTCGGCGAAGGCGAGGTTGACCCGGATCTGCACCGACCGCGCGAGGCGCTCGGAGATCCCCTCGAGCGGGGTGATCTCCTGCACGGTCAGCTCGCAGGCGGGTCCCGACTCGCGGACCGTGCCTGTCACGAGAACCGGCAGGTCCGTCCGCACCCACGACTCGACCTTCTCGTAGAGGTTCGCGAAGATCGCGACCGGCACGCTTCCGGTCATGTCCTCGAGGACCGCCTTGAGCATCGTCTTCCCCTCGTTCATTCCCTTCTTGATCTTCTGCTTCTTCAACCCGACGAGAACGCCGCCCACGCGCACGGACTGGTCGGCGAGCGCGGGAAGCTCCGAGACCTTCGCGTCCGCGAACCGATCGATCGCTTCCGCGAATCGGGTCAGCGGGTGCCCCGTCACGTAGAAGCCGAGGACTTCCTTTTCTCCCTTCAGCCGCTCTTCGAGCGACCACTCCGGCAGATCCGGGAAGCCGTCCCCCGCGGCCACGGGCTCCTCCGCGCTCCCTCCGAAGAGGTTGCTCTGTCCGATCTCCTCTTCTTCGCGCGCCCGGGCCGCCCGCGCGACGACCCGTTCCGACGCCGCGGCCAGCGTCGCGCGATTCCTCCCGAGCGAGTCGAACGCTCCCGCGCAGATCAACGCGTCGAGCGTGCGCTTGTTGACGAGGTGCGAGTCGAGCCGGACGGCGAAATCCGTGAAGGAGAGGAACGGTCCCCGGAGCCGCTCCTCCAGGATCGCGGCCGCCGCCGCCTCTCCGACGCCCTTGATCGCCGCGAGCCCGAAGCGGATCGCCGGCCCCACTCCCGCGAACTTCTGCTTCGACTCGTTGATGTCCGGCGGAAGCACCGGGATCCCCATCTCGACGCAGTCCCCGATGACCTTCACGATCCCGTCGGTCGAGCCGATCTCGGCCGAGAGCGTGGCCGCGAGGAAATCCACCGGGTAGTGCGCCTTCAGATACGCGGTCCTGTAGGCCACGAGCGCGTAGGCGACCGCGTGGGCCTTCGGGAATCCGTACCGGGCGAACGGTTCGATCAGGCTCCAGAGCTCCTCGGTCTTCTTTGCCGACGTGCCGTGCTTCTGGGCCCGCTCGAGGAACTTCTTCCCCTCCGTGACCATGTTCTCGCGCTTCTTCTTGCCGATCACCTTGCGCAGATTGTCGGCTTCCGCCATCGAGTAGCCGGCGACGAGGCGCGCGATCTGCATGACCTGCTCCTGGTAGACGAGGATGCCGAGCGTCTCCTTCAGGACTTCCTGGATCTCCGGCAGCGGATAGGTGATCCTGCTCGTGCCGCTCCGTCGCCGCACATACTCCTCGACGGTCCCCGCGTCGAGCGCCCCGGGGCGATACAGCGCGTTTAAGGCCGCGAGGTCCGCGAAGACCTTCGGCTTGGCGCGGCGGAGCAGCTCGCGCATTCCCGACGAATCGAACTGGAAGACGCAGGCCGTCCTTCCGGAGCGGAAGAGCTCGTACGTCTTCTCGTCCTCCAGGGAGAGGTGGTCGAGGTCCGGAGCCTCCCCCGTCCGCTCGCGGATCGCGGCGAGTGTCTCGTCGATGATGTCGAGCGTGATGAGACCGAGGAAATCGATCTTCAGGAGACCCATCTTGTCGACGGCATTCATGTCGAACTGCGTCGTGATCTCGTCCTTGTTCGTGCGATAGAGGGGGAGGTACTCGATGATCGGGCGCGGCGCGATCACGACGCCGGCCGCGTGCATCCCGGCGTGGCGCGAAAGCCCCTCGAGGCGCGAGGCGATGCGCACGATCTTTCGCACCGATTCGTCCGACTCGACGAGCTCAGCGAGCGCCGAGGACTCTTCCATCGCCTTCTTGAAATTGACGTCGGGGCCGTCCGGGATCAGCCTGGCGATCCGGTCCCCGAGCGCGATCGGGAGCGACAGCACGCGGGCCACGTCGCGGACCGCGAGCTTCGGCTTCAACTGCGAGAAGGTCACGATCTGCGCGACGTTCTCCCGCCCGTACTTGCGCGTCACGTACTCGATGACCTCGCCGCGCCGCGCCTGGCAGAAGTCGATGTCGATGTCCGGCATCGAGACCCGGTCCGGGTTCAGGAACCGCTCGAAGAGGAGGTCGTACTTGAGCGGATCGATCTGCGTGATTTGAAGCGACCACGCCACCATCGAGCCCGCCGCGCTCCCCCGCCCGGGTCCGACGGAGATCTTCCGCTCCCGGGCGAAGCGGATGAAGTCGGAGACGATCAGGAAGTACGAAGGAAAGTTCATCTTCTCGACGACCGAGATCTCGTAGGCGAGCCGCTCCCGGTACTTCTCGGCCGGGATCGCCGGGTCCGCTTCGCCCAGGGCGAGGCGCCTCTCGAGCCCCTCCCGGGCGAGATCCTCGAAATGCTCGGCCGGCGTCTTCCCCTCCGGGGGCGTGAACATCGGCAGGTGGAGCTCGTTCTTCTCGAACGTGACGGCGCAGCGCTGCGCGATCGCGACCGAGCTATCCACGAGCTCTCCGCTCCATTTCTGGAAGCGGGCCTTCATCTCGTCCGCGCTCTTGACGTAGAACTCGTCGTTGTAGAAACGCATCCGCCGCTCGTCTTCGAGCGTCTTGCCCATGCCGATGCAGAGGAGCACCTCGTGGGCGTAGGCGTCGTCGCGGTTCAGGTAATGGGCGTCGTTGGTCGCTACGGCCGCCGCACCCGTCTGCTTCGAGAGCTCGAGCAGATCCGGAATGATCGCGGTCTGCTGCGGCAGGCCGTGGTCCATGACCTCGACGAAGAAATTGCCCTTGCCGAAGATCTCTTCGTACTCGAGGAAGGCCTTCTTCGCCGCGGCGAAGTTGCCCCGCACGAGCGAGCCCGCGACCTCTCCCTTCAGGCACCCGGAGAGGCCGATCAGCCCCTCGGAGTACTGGCGCAGAAGCGCCTTGTCCATCCGCGGGCGGTGATAGAAGCCGGTCAAGTAGGCTTCGGACACGAGCCGGACGAGGTTTCTGTATCCCGTCTGCGTCGCCGCAAGGATCGTCAGGTGGTAGGCGTAGCCGTCTCCGGATTCGCTCGCGGCCGTCGCCTCCCGATCCCTGCGGTCGGCAGGCGCGATGTACGCCTCGACGCCGAGGATCGGCCGGATGCCGTTCTTCAAGGCCTCGTGGTAGAAGGTGAACGCCCCGAACATGTTGCCATGGTCGGTCACCGCGACGGCCGGCATCCCCATCTCGGCGATTCGCTTGCACAACTCCGGCAGCCGGTTCGCGCCGTCGAGCAGGGAGTACTGGCTGTGAAGGTGAAGGTGGACGAAGTCGCCGGGCACCGAGCGATTGTAAGGCAGATCTTCTCCCAATTGATGTCCCTGCTTCGAACCGTATCCGAACGAGTCTTGAAGTGCCGGGACGCGGGATTCGGGACACGGGACTCGAAGAGCGCCACCGAGTTCCGAGTTCCGCGTCCCGAGTCCCGGCGCGAAGCGCTAAGCTTCGCGCAATGTCCTTCCGCCGGGCGCTCGGGCCATTCGACGCCACGATGGTCGTCGTCGGCGGAATCATCGGCGGCGGAATCTTCATCAATCCTCACGTCGTCGCGCAGAGGCTCTCCTCGCCGGGACTGGTTCTTGCCGCGTGGATCGCGGGTGGCGCCGTCGCGCTGGCCGGCGCGTTCGCGTTCGCAGAGCTGGCGACGCTCTTCCCGCGCACGGGAGGCGAGTACGTGTACCTGAAGGAGGCCTACCATCCGGGCGTCGCGTTTCTCTTCGGATGGGCATCCCTCCTGATGATTCAGGGTGGAGGCCTCGCGGCCGTCGCGATCACCTTCTCCCAGTACGCGATCCGGCTGACCGGAGGCGACGCCTCGGCGGCCGTGCCGATTGCGGTCGCCTCGATCGTCGTCGTCGCCGCCGTCAACTACGCCGGGGTGAAGCCCGGAAGCGTGCTCCTGAACGTTCTCGTGCTCGCCAAGATCCTCGCGCTCGCGATTTTGATCGGGGGCGGCCTGTGGCTCGGGCACCGCCACGCCCCGCCGCCGACGTCTTTGGCCGCCCCTCCCGGAGGCTCCGGCCTCCTCGCCTTCGGCGCCGCGCTCATTCCGATCCTCTTCACGTACGGCGGGTGGCAGAGCGCGAACATCATCTCCGAGGAGATGCGGGACTCGCGCCGCACGCTGCCGAAGGCGCTTCTCGCCGGAACGGCGATCGTGATCGCGATTTACGTGCTCGCCAACGTCGTCTACCTCTCCGCCCTCACGCGGGAGGGCCTTGCCGCGACGGCGACGCCGGCGGCGGACGCGGTCCGCGTCCTCTTCGGTCCCGGCGCCGACCGCCTGATCTCGGCGGCAATCACGGTGTCCGCGTTTGGATTCCTTGACCTGACGCTGCTTGCCCCGACCCGGATCTACTACGCGATGGCGAAGGACGGCCTCTTCTTCGAGAGGCTCGCGCGCCTGCATCCCCGGTTCCAGACGCCGGGCCTCGCGATCCTGCTGCAGGCCGCCTGGGGCATCGTCCTGGTTCTGACCGGCACGTTCGCCGACCTCGTGGACTCCGTCGTCTTCGGGGACTGGATCTTCTTTGGCCTGACGGGCGCGGCGATCTTCGTGTTCCGCCGCCGGATCCCGATCGCGACGCGCGAGCCCGGAGTGTTTCGCTCCCCCGGCTATCCCCTCGTGCCCGCCCTCTTCGTCGCCGCCGCGGCGCTGGCGGTGGCGAGCGCCGTTCTTTCGAATCCGAAGCGGTCGGCGATCGGGACGGCCCTTCTCGCGACCGGAGTGCCGGTGTACTTCCTCTATGCGAAGAAGAGAAACGCCTTGCGGATGAAGAGCTGACATGGCGCAGGCCCGCGCGCCCTACATGGAATGGGCCAAGAGCCGGCGCCACGCGGCGGTGGATCTGGCCGGGAGTAACCTCCTCGCCTGCACCCTGGAGGATCTGCCGGGAGCGCGGGAGGCGCTCGACCTCGCCGGAGAGAGCCCGAACGGCTATCCGCCTCTCGTCGAGGCTATCGCGCTGCGATACGGGGTGGCCTCGGACCGCGTCGCGACCGCCAACGGATGCTCGGGCGCGAACTTCCTCGCCTGCGCCGCCGTGCTCGACGGCGGCGACGACGTCCTGATGGAGCGGCCGGCCTACGACCCGCTCATCGCCGCGGTCCGGATGCTCGGCGGCCGCGTGAGCTTCTTCGACAGGAGGTTCGAAGAGGGCTACGCGCTCGATCCCGACCGGATCAGAGCGGCCATCGGCCCGAAAACCCGGCTCATCGTCCTTTCCAGTCCGCATAATCCCTCGGGTGTCGTGGCCTCCTCGGAGTCACTCGAGGCGCTGGCCGGAGTGGCCGAATCCGCCGGGATCCCGGTCCTCGTGGACGAGGTCTATCAGGACACTGTCCTCGCCGGACGCCCGGTTCCCGCCGCGGCGATCTCTCCCCTCTTCATCTCGACCAACAGCCTGACCAAGTCCTACGGCCTCGCGTCGCTCCGCTGCGGCTGGACCCTCGCCTCACCGGAGATCACCGAGCGCATCCGCCGCGCGCGCGACGTGGTGGACGTGTGGGGCCCGATCCCCGCCGACCGCCTCTCCGTCCTCGCGTTCCAGAACCTGGACCGGATCGCGGCGCGCGCGCGCGGCATCATCGAGACGAATTCCCGGCTCGTCACCGCGTTCTTCGCCGAGCGGCCGGGAGTCGAGTGGGTGCCCTCCCGATCGACTCTCGCTTTTCCACGCCTCTCCGCCGCGGACGACGCTCACGATTTCGTCCGGCGGCTTCTCGAGCGGCACCAGACCGCGGTTGTCGCCGGCTCCTATTTCGGCGCCCCGGCCCATTTCCGGATCTCGTTCGGAGGGTCGGCCGAGGGAGTCCGCCGCGGCCTCGGAGCGATCGGCCTCTGCCTCGAAGAGCAACGAGGCGCGACTCCGGGTTGATCGGCACCCGGGTCGGGCTACTCCCACTCGATCGTGGCGGGAGGCTTTGACGTCATGTCGTAGACGACGCGGTTGATGCCGCGAACGGTCTGGACGACGCGGCGGGCGATCGAGTCCAGAACCTCGTGGGGCATGCGGAACCAGTCGGCGGTCATGAAGTCGGCGGTCTGCACGGCGCGCACGGCGAGCACGAACTCGTGCGTGCGGTTGTCTCCCATGACGCCGACGGAGCGCACGGGAAGCAGGACGGCGAAGGCCTGCGAGATGGCGTCGTAGAGGCCGGCCGCGCGGATCTCCTCGAGGACGATCTCGTCGGCGCGCTGGAGGATCTCGACCTTCTCCCGCGTGACCTCGCCGGGAATACGGACGGCGAGGCCGGGGCCCGGGAACGGATGGCGCGCCAGGAACTCGCCCGGCAGCCCGAGCTCGGCGCCGAGCAGGCGCACCTCGTCCTTGAAGAGCTCGCGCAGCGGCTCGATCAGCTCGAGGCCGAGTTTCTCCGGCAGCCCTCCGACGTTGTGGTGCGTCTTGATGACCTGCGACGGGCCCTTGATCGAGACCGACTCGATGACGTCCGGATAGAGCGTCCCCTGCGCGAGGTAGCGGGCGTCGGGAATGCCGCGGGCCTCCCTCTCGAAGACCTCGATGAAGCGTCCGGCCGATGATCCTGCGCTTCTCCTCCGGGTCCACGACGCCCGAGAGGCGCGAGAGAAAGAGGTCCGACGCGTCCACGCATCGGATCGCGATGTCCGAAGCGCCGGAACGCCTCCTCGACCTGGCGGCGCTCGTGCGCGCGCATGAGGCCGTGATCCACGAGGATCGGGTGGACGCGGTCGCCGATCGCCTCGCGCAGGAGGAGCGCCGTGACGGAGGAATCGACGCCGCCGGAGAGCGCGCAGATGACCGCACCGTCGGGCGCCTGGAGCCGGATCGCCTCCACCTTCTCGCGGCGGAAGGAATCCATCGTCCACTCCGGCGCCACGCCGCAGACGCGGAAGAGGAAGTTCTGCAGGATCTCCGAGCCGTGATCGGTGTGCCGGACTTCCGGATGGAATGCAGCGCCGTAGAACCCCCGATCCGGCGTTCTCGAACGCCGCGATCGGGCTCTCCGAGGTCGCGGCCCGTGACGCGGAACCCGGCGGGCGGCGAAACGATCGTGTCGCCGTGGCTCATCCAGACGGTCTGGTCCGTTTCGAGCCCGGAGAAGAGGGCCGAGTCGCCGGACACGTTCGCGACCGCCGCGGCCGTACTCCCTCCCCTTCCCGCCGGTCACTTCGCCGCCGGCCGCGAGCGCCATCCACTGCATCCCGTAGCAGAGCCCGAGCACGGGCACGCCGAAGCCGAGAGGGTCCGCCGCAGGCTTTGGGGCCCCCTCCTCGTAAACGCTCTGCGGCCCGCCCGAGAGGATGATCCCGGCGGGGCTCCATCGCCGGATCTCCTCCGCGGACGCGGAGGGCGGGAAGGACGACCGAGAAGACGCGCGCCTCGCGGATGCGCCGCGCGATCAGCTGCGTGTACTGGCCACCCGAAGTCGAGAACGACGATGCGATCGGAAGGCGGGCTCACGCCTCGCTCCTCTTCCAGATCGCCGCCAGAGGCGCCGCGAGGATGGCCGCCGGCAGCGAGAGCGATCGCCGCGCCGAGAAAGGGAGCGAGCGCCACGAGAAGCGGGGCGACGAGCGCCCCGGGGGCGAGCCGCCCCGCGACGCGCTCCCCCACGAAAACGACCAGCGCGCTCGCGGCGAGGAAGAGCAGCGCGAACGCCGGCGCCGAACACCCTGCGATAGTCCGAGCGCCGGCCGGCTTCACGCGGGCCGAAGAGAGCTTTCTCCGCGAGGGAAACGCAGAGGACGAAGACCAGCGCGACGGCGTACGCCGGCAGGAAAAAGAGGAGCGACTGCTCCACGAACCGGACTTCCGGCGACGCCGCCGACATCGCGGCCTGTCCGTCGACCACTGCTCGAAGAACGGGTAGTTGGCGAAGCCCGGGTCGTCGCGCCCGTGGGTCAGGAGGAAGAGGAGGACGCCGAGGAGGAACGCGGAGGGGAGAAGCAGGGCGGCCTGTCGCAAGAACGTCACGTTCGCCGGCAATTGTATGCGAAGGCGGTCACCGCTCGAAGCCGCCCGGCGGTGTTATCTTCCTCCGCCCGTGCGGCCGAAGAAATCGACGAAGATCTGGCTCCTCGTCTTCGTCGTCTCCGCAGCCGCCGCCGCGATCGATCGGGTCCATCCGCGGCGAGCCGGGATGCGTCGGAGTCCTCGGCCACGGTCCTGGCCTTCTGTTCGGGAGTGGTCCTCCTGTCGTTCGGGATCGCCGCCGCCTTTCGCGCGATCGTCCGCAGGCTGACGCTCCGCCTCGCGTTCTCCTATTTCCTGATCGGCATCGTCCCGATCCCGCTCCTGGCGATGCTCCTCTTCTGCCGCGCCTACCTGACCGCCAACCAGTTCGTCGCCGACGCGGGTGCGGCGGGAGGTCTCGGTCCTGGCGGAGCAGGAGGCCGCCGCGGCCCGGCGCGCTTCCGCATCGTTCGGTTCCGGGACGGACTCGTCGTCTCCTCGGAAGTTCCGTGTTCTCAATCCGGGCGACAAGGCGCCCTGGGCGGCCGAGACGACGGCGCCGACACCCGTGATCTCGACGGCGAAGAGGTCTGGCTCGCGACGCCCGTCGCCGCGGACTCGCCTTCCTTCGCCTGAACGACCGATCGAAGCCGTGGCTCCAGCGGCTCGCCGATCGCACCGGTTACGCCGTCCGGGTGGAGGCGGGAACTTCTCGCAAACGCGGGGAAAACCTTTCGTTCGAAGTCGGCGGCAAGTCCCGCAAGGAGGAATTCGTCCGGCCGCGCCGCCCGGCCGAAGGGAGGGACGGGCACTTCTCGACAAGGAATGGATCGGCGCGCATCTATCTCGAGTACCCCTCCGCGGCGTTCGGACGGGAGAACGGCGAGCGCAACGTCGGTCCTCTACCTCGCGACCACTTCGCCGCGTGTCCTGTTCGACCAGCTCTTCACGCAGGGCGTCCCCGAGGCTCGCCGCGCTTTTCGCGCAGTCCTGCATCGGGGCTCTCCGCGGTTCTCCTCCTCGTCTACCTGTCGCGCTCGCGATCGCGTTCGGGCTCGTCGGGTCGATCACGCGAAACGTCAACCGGTTGACGCGCGCGTGCGCGGCGATCTCGCGCGGCGACTTCTCCGTGCGGGTCAACTCGCGCTCGCGCGACCAGATCGGCGACCTCGCCCGCTCCTTCGACGGGATGGCGGCGTCCATCGAAGGGCTGCTCGTCCAGACCGCCGAGAAGGAGCGGCTGGAGGGGGAAATCGCGATCGCGCGAACGATCCAGCAGAAACTGCTCCCTTCCGCCCGAAGCGTCGCTGCCCGGAATCACCTTCCTCGCCGAGTTCCAGCCGCTCGCGGCGATCGGAGGCGACTACTACGACTACTTCTCGATGTCCGACGGAAAGTCCGCCGTGGCCGTCGGCGACGTTTCGGGACATGGCCTCCCGACGGGCCTCCTCGTGGCCATGGCGAAGGCGGGGCTCTCGACCCTCATCGAGTCGGGCCTGTCGGGGACGGCGCTCTTCACCCGTTTGAACGACCTCATCCACCGCTCGACGGACTCACGCAACTACATGACGCTCGCGCTCCTGGCTTACGATCCCGCCTCCCGGCGCGCAACGCTGACTAACGCGGGACAGCTCGCCCCTTACCGACTCTCTGCCGGCGGTCTCGAGAGCCTTTCGCTCCCCTCCTTTCCGCTCGGCCTGTCGGAGCGATCCGATTTCCCGACGCAGGTGTTCTCCTTCGAGCCGGGAGACCGACTCCTCTTCGTCACCGACGGATTCGTCGAAGCGGCGAACCCCGACGGAGAACCCTTCGGCTTCGAGAGGCTCGAGGCGCTCCTGCGCACCGAGCTTCCGGCGGACGCGGCGCACCTGCGGGACGCGATCCTCGCCGCCGTCTCGGCGCACACGCGCGGCGCGCCCGCCGCCGATGACCGGACCCTCGTGGTCCTCACGTTGGAATGACCCGATGATGAAAGGAACGACGATGCGTCTCTTCGTGCTGCTCGCGGCGGGCATGGCCGCCGCTCCCCTTCTGCCGGCGCAGACATCCCCGTTCGTGGACGAGAGGACGGAGCGAGCGCTCGTCAACGAGCTCTCCGGAGATCTCGCGTTCGAGCACATGCGCCTGACGACGCAGTGGCACAAGCCCTCCGGCTCGGAGGGGTTCTTCGCCGTGGCTCGCTACGCTCTCGAGAAGGCGAAGGAGGCCGGCCTCGAGGATGTCCGTTGGATCGACCAGGCCAGCGATTCCGTTTCCTGGACCTGCCGCCGGGCGGAGGCGTGGCTCCTGGAGGGGGAAGCGCGCGAAATCCGGGAGACGAAGCTCGGGTCCTACGGGGAGGTCGCGACCTCGATCGCCGACGACTCCCGTTCCGCCGACGTCACGGCGGACCTCGTGGACGTGGGCGCGGGAGACCGCCTCTCCGACTACGAAGGGAAGGAGGTCCGCGGAAAGATCGTTCTCGCCTACGGCAACCCCGTCCTCGTGACCGAGCAGGCAGTCTGGAAACGCGGCGCCGCAGGGATCCTCGCCTGGTCTTCGACGCGCCTGAACCCACTCGCGGACGCCCCCGACCAGATCGCCTGGCAGCGCGTGCCGGAGCGGGACGGCCCGAAGGGAGAGAAGACGACGTTCGCGTTCATCCTGTCGGCGCGCGCCGGCAAGGCGCTCACGGATCGCTTTCATCGCGGCACCCCGGCCTCCCTTCGCGTCCACGTCGTCGTCGATTCGGCCACGCTGCCGGAGAAGAAATCCGCCATGGTCGAAGCGCGGATCCGCGGGACCGACGCGTCGCTGCCCGAAGTCGTCCTGACGAGCCATCTCCAGGAGGAGAAGTTCTCGGCCAACGACAACCAGTCGGGCGTCGTGAACATGCTCGAGATCGGACGCGCGTTGACGCGCCTCATCGCGGAAGGAACGCTCCCCCGCCCGCGGCGCGGGATCCGTTTCTGGTGGTGCGACGAGATTCGCTCGGAATACCGCTACTTCGCGGACCATCCCGGAGAGGAGAAGAAGATCCTCGCGAATTTGAACCAGGACATGGTCGGGGCGAAACAGTCCGTCGGCGGACGCGTCCAGCACATGACGCGGATGCCGTGGTCGCGCCCGTCGTACCTCGGCGACGTCGAGGAGAGCATCCTGGACATGGTCGTCTCCGGGAACAACGCATTCCTGCCGGCCGGGCAGACCGGCGCGAATCCACCCGGCGTCGCGTACAGCAAGCCGATCTTCTCGCACCTGGGAACTCGCGAGCCTTTCCACGCACGCGCGGTCCCCTATTTCGATTCGACCGACCACCTCGTGTTCAACGATTCCTGGGTCGGCGTCCCCGGCACGACGCTGACCAACTGGCCCGACGAGAACATCCACTCGAGCGGCGACGACCTGTGGCAGATGGACCCGACGCAGCTGAAGAGAAACGCCTTCATCGTCGCCGCCACGGCGCTCTGGCTCGCCAACGCCGGCGCTCCGGAGGCGGCGACGCTGGCGCCCTTCGTCACCGCCCGCGGCCTCGAGCGCGTCGCCCGCGACGTCGCAACCGCGCTCGAGTGGAATCGCGCCGGGCAGGGCAACCCTTCCGAGCGCGCCCGCGCCGCGGCCAACCTCGTCGAGGCTTCGATCGAGAAGGAAGAGGGCACGATTGCCTCGATCGGCACGCTTGCTCCTTCCGACGCGGCGCTTTCCGCCTCGTTATTCGCGAGCCGCGGCGAGCTGCGCCGGGGCGCCCTGGCGATCCGCGATGCGATTTCTCCGAAGGCAGAGAGCGTGATCTGGAGCGCGGGTCCGTCAGACGGCGAACGGCGGCTCGAGAAGCGCGTGCCGAAGCAGGGTGCGGCGACGCTCGCGCAATGGCTGGCGCTCGAGCGGCGCACCGCCGACAGCCGATCCGAGGAGGCCCGCCGCCGCCGCGAAGAGAGGGACACTGCCGCGTCCAGACCGGCGAAGGGGAAGGACGCGGGCAAGCCCACCCCTCCGCAGCCCGAGGGGAAGCGGCTCGCGCCTCTCATGCAGTGGGAGGCGATGAACTGGGTAGACGGCAAGACCGACGCCGCAACGATCTCCCGCCGCGTCTGCGCCGAGGCGCTCTCGGTCGGCTCCTGGTACTACGGCGAATGCACTCCGGAGATGATCGAGAAGCTATTCGAACGGGACGCGAAAGACGGCCTGGTCAGCTGGTGACCCTCTCCGTCCGGAGGGGCCCTAGCGCCAGTGCCCTTCGACCCAGTACCAGCCGTCGCGGTGGTGCTTCCACTCGCCGTTGACCCAGAGCGCACCGGCGTGCGGCCGCCGCTCCCAGTGCCCCGGCGCCCAGACGTACCGCTCTCCGTCCCAGCGGTGGTACCCGCGGATCCAGACGAACTCCGGTCCGGGAGCCGCCGTCTCGACCTCGACGACAGGCACCGGGGGTGCCACGCGGACGTACACGCCGCCGCGCGCGGGACGCACGACGCACGCGGCCGTCAGGAGAAGCCCCGCGCAGAGGGGAAGACACTTCTTGACGATTCTCATATGGCATCGACTCCAATCAGCGCCAGCGACCATCGACCCAGTACCATCCCCGGTGGTGCCTGGCCCAACGGCCGGGAACCCATACGGCGCGGGCGCGGGGGCGTCTCTCCCAGCGTCCTGGAACCCAGCCATAGGCCCGCCCGTCCCAGCGGTGGAAGCCGCCGATCCAGACGTAGTTGCGCCCCGGGGCTACCCCGCGGGACTCGACCACGACCGGCGGCGGCGGGACGTTTACGTAGACGCGGACAGGCGCCGCCGTGGCCGGAACCGCCAGGGATCCGATCAGGAGCGCTCCCGCCAGCAGGGAGAACCAGATTCTCTTCACTTTCATCGCCTGACCTCCTCTTTGTCGTCTTCGTCGCTCATCCACTCACATCACCTGCAATAGACGAACGGGCTTAAGGGGCGGTTGACCCGATCCGGTTCGCTACAGCTCGCCCGCGAGGATGCGCCGGAGCGTTTCCCGATCGATGTTGCCGCCCGAGAGGATGATTCCCACCCTCTTGCCGGCGAGCGAGCGGCGCAACCGCATCACACCGGCCAGGCCGGCCGCGCCGGCCCCCTCGGCCAGGTTGTGCGTCGCGCTGAGCAGCAATCGCACCGCCTCCGCCATCTCACTCTCTGTTACCAGCACAAATCCTGCCAGCCCGGCCAGCAGCGCGGGGAAGGTCATGTCGTAGGCGTTGCGGGTGGCGAGGCCGTCGGCGAAGGTATCCGCCGACGTCCCCGGGACCGGTCTTCCGGCGTGCCAGGAGTCGTGGGTCGCCCTGGCCCGCTCGGCCTGCACGGCGTACACGGAGAGTCCCGGCTTGACGGCGCGGGCGACCGTCAGCGCGCCGACCGCCTGCGATCCGCCTCCGACGCTGACGACGATCGCCTCCAGGTCCGGTCTCTCCTCGAGAATCTCCAGCGTCAGGGTGCCGGCCCCAGCGATGACGTGCCGGTTGTTCGTCGAGTGGATCGTGGTCAGCCCGCGCTCCGCCGCCAGGCGCGACGCGACCGCGACCGACTCGTCGTAGTCTCTCCCCTCTTCGACGAGCGCCGCGCCGTACCCGCGCAGCGCCTGCGTTCTTCTCCGGGTTGTTGCCGAGAGGGACGCAGATCGTGACCGGGATTCCGAGGAGCGTCGCGGCCCAGGCGACGCCCAGGCCGTGATTGCCGCGCGTCGCGGCGATGACGCCCCGCCGCTTCTCCTCCTCCGAGAGAACCGACATCGCGGAGAGGGCGTTGCGCGCCTTGAACGCGTTGGTGGGATTGTGGTTCTCGTGCTTGACCCAGACGGCGATGCCGCCGCCGACCGCCTCGTCGAGCGGCGCGTACCGGCGCAGCGGCGTCGGCGGGACGTGGGAGCGGATCCGGCGGCGCGCCTCCAGCACGTCTTCGAAAGTAGATCGGCCAGACCGGCTTCTCCGCGCTCATGGGCCGTGACAATATAGCCGCGGCGAGAAACGAGCGATGCCGCCGCGCAGGAAGAAAGCGAAAGAGGCTTCCCGGGGACTCGCGGCGGCCGACGTCGCCGCGGGCGACCGCCCGCTTCCGGTCGAGAGGCTCCGCGAGCAGATCGAGAGCGACGGCGGATCGGTCCTGTCCGTGTTCCGCGATCCGCTCGGAGGACACTGGCAGATCCTCGCCGCGCTTCCCGTCGACCGCGTGGCGCCGACTCCGTTCCAGCGCGACCTCTCCGAGGCGCACGTCAAGCGGCTGACCAACGTCATCGACGGCCTCGGCCGTTTCCTCGACCCGATCATCGCCGTGCGCGCGAAGGACGGCGGCTACTGGACGCCCAACGGCCATCACCGCCTCTCCGCGATGCGCAAGCTCGGCGCGCGCTCGATCGTGGCGCTCGTCCTGCCGGAGGCGGAGATCGCCTACAGGATCCTGGCCCTGAACACCGAGAAGGCGCACAACCTGCGGGAGCGCTCGCTCGAGGTCATTCGCATGGCCCGCGATCTCGCGGGCCTCCGCGCGGATGTCGCCGGAGACCTGCGGTCCCCGGGCCCCCTGCCGGAGAAGGACTACGCGCTCGACTTCGAGGAGCCGGCGCTTCTGACTCTCGGAGTCTGCTACGAGCAGAACGGCCGCTTCCCCGGCGGCGCCTACCATCCGGTCCTGAAGCGCGTGGACGAGTTCTTCGAAGAGAAGCTGCCGAAGGCGCTGGAGAAGCGGGAGAAGCGCGCGGCGCCCGTCATGGAGCTCGAGGAGCGCGGTCGCCGCGGCAATCAAGGCGCTCCAGGCGAAGGGATTCCAGAGCCCCTACCTGCGGGCGTTCGTCGTCGCGCGGATCAACCCGCTCCGGTTCCAGAAGGGGGCGAAGGCGACGTTCGATCCGACGATCGAGAAGATGCTCGCCTCGGCGAAGAAGTTCAATGCGGAGTCGGTGAAGGCGGATCAGCTCGCGCGGACCGGCGGCGCTCCCGAGGAATGATCCGATCCAACCGAGAAGGAGTCGTATGAAATACGTGAACCGCCTGGCCCTCGTCGGAGGCATCTCCATCGCGGCGATCGTGGCCGCCATCTCCGCTCCCTCGAAGCCCGCGGCTCTCGATCTGTCGAAGGCGCGGGTGGTGGATCTTTCGCACTCCTTCGACGAGAAGACGATCTACTGGCCCAACTCACCCTCAACCTTCAAGCTCACAAAACTCGCGGACGGAGCGACGGGAGGGGGCTTCTACTACCGCATGAATTCCTTCTGCGCGCCCGAGCACGGCGGAACTCACCTCGACGCCCCATCTCACTTCGCGAAAGACGGCTGGACGGCCGACCAGATTCCTCTCTCGAAGCTGGTGGCGCCCGGAGTCGTCCTCGACGTGACGAAGCAGGCGGCGGGCGACCCGGACTACCGCCTGACCGCCGCGGATGTGCTCGCCTTCGAGAAGGCGCACGGCGCCATTCCCTCCGGCGCGATCGTGCTCCTGCGCACCGGCTGGGGCGCGCGCTGGCCCGACCGGAAGCGCTACCTCGGAGACGACACGCCGGGAGCCACGGACCATCTCCACTTCCCCTCGTACGGAAAGGAATCCGCGGAGCTCCTCGTCAGGGAACGCCGCGTGGCGGCGGTCGGCCTCGACACCGCCTCAATCGACTACGGCCCCTCGAAGGACTTCATCGTCCACCAGATCGCCAACGGCGCCAACGTCGCCGGCCTGGAGAACCTGGCGAACCTCGACCAGGTCCCCGAAACGGGCGCCTGGATCGTGGCCCTTCCGATGAAGATCGCCGGCGGCTCCGGCGGCCCCCTCCGGGCCGTGGCCCTCGTGCCCTGAGCCGGCTCGGTGCGGTTGGTAATTACGACTTGGAGAGGACGCTCTTGACGGGCGGCGCGCCAACCGTCGTGGCGATGGCGGGAGTCCACCAGGAGAGGATCCGCTTCACGTAGCCGACGGTCTCCCGGTAGGGCGGCACGCCGCCGTAGGACTCGACCGCGTCCTCCCCCGCGTTGTACGCCGCGAGCACGAGCTCGGGCCGTTGATCGAACCGCTCGAGGAGCTCCTTGCAGGTATCGAACGCCGCCGCGGACGTTGGCGGCGGGATCGAACGGGCGCGACGCACGTCAGAGCCGGCGGGCGGTCGCGGGCATGAGCTGCATCAGGCCGCGCGCGCCCTTGCGAGAGACGGCGCGCGGCTGGTAGTTCGACTCCGCGCGGATCAGCGGCGGAGACGAGCGAGGCGTCGACGTTGTAGCGCTTGGCTTCGGCGTCGATGAGCGCGTCGTAAGGAGTGCCGAAGAGCGGCTTGCGGTCTTCGCCGGTAGGAGAGGTCGTAGCGGATCGGACCGGCGCGAGAAGCCGGTCCCCCGGCCGCGACGCTCCCGGAGACGACCTCGTCGTCCACGATCCGCTCGACCCGCGCGAGGTCCACGCGGTAGCTCCCCCCTCCGGGCAGGCCGATCTCGAGCTCGTCGCCGACGCACGCGGTACGACGGCGCCTTCACGACGCGGCCGTCCTGGCGAAGACGACGAGCTCCGCCGCGCGGACGCGGCAGCCCCGGCCGAGCAGGAGCAGGCCGGCGGCGACAGGCCGGAGCGCATCGGCTTTCCGTGTCCGGAACGAACGGTCCGGGCAGGCCCTGGATTCCCAGCCGTCGGGCTCATCCCCGCATTTTGCCACGGTTCCGGGCGGCCCGGGGGTGGAACTCGTCGTAGACGCGCCGCAGGCGCGACCGCGAGACCTGCGTGTAGATCTGGGTCGTCGAGATGTCGGCGTGCCCGAGCATCATCTGGAGCGCGCGCAGGTCCGCCCCGTGCTCGAGGAGGTGGGTCGCGAAGCAGTGGCGCAGCCGCGTGCGGGGTCAGCCGCGTCCGGATGCCGGCCTTGCGCCCGTACCCCTCGATCAGCTGCCAGAACCGCTGCCGCGTCATCGCGCGCCCCGCGGGGAGAGAAAGAGCGACGGGAGCCCCTCCGGTCGAGGCCCGGGCGCGCCTCCGCGAGATAGCGCGCGAGCCACCGCCGGCCGACGCGCCGAAGGGCACGAGCCGCTCGCTTCCCCCCTTTCCCGTCACGCGCAGGATCCCCGCCGCCAGATCCACGCGCGTCGCGCGGCAACCCGACGAGCTCGGAGACGCGCAGGCCCGATGCGTAGAGCAGCTCGAGCATCGCGCGGTCGCGAAGGCCGAGCGGGCTCGGCATCGTCCGGCGCCGCGAGCAGCGCCTCGACCTCGCTCTCGGTCAGGCGACCTCGGCAGAGCGAGAGCCCGAGCCTCGGGCTTGTCCGATGTCCGCCGTCGGGTCCTCGCGGAAGCCGAGGTGCGCGCCGGCGAACGCCGTAGAACCCCCGGAGCGCCGAAAGCGCGCGAGCCGCGGACCGCGCGGAGAGGCCGCGGGTCGCGAAGCTCCGTCAGGTACCGGCGCGAGGTCTGCCCGCCGCGCGCTAGCGCCGAGAGCTCCGACTTCTCGAGCCACCGCGCCGAACGCGCGAGAGGTCGCTGCCGGTAGGCCGGCGAGCTCGCCGCCGACAGCCCCCGCTCGACGGCCAGGTGGTCGAGGTAGGTCGGGAAGCTGCGCTTTCGAGGAACTCGAGCGCGCGCCGCCGGCGGGAGACGACGCGAGGACGCGGACCGCGCGACCTTGCGCCTTCCGCTCACTGCGGCGACGGCGGCCGGCGCCGAGGCTCGTGATGACGATCGCAGATCTCCTCGTCCGAAAGGATCTGGTCGCTCTCCTTCGCGCGGCGGAAGACCGCCTCGACGAGCTCGGGCCGCGGCTCGATGCCGTGGTTCTCGAGCCAGCACTGAACGTTGGAGAGGCCGCTCATCGGACCGACCTCGATCACCTGGCGCGCGCCCGACCATCCCCGCGGGCACGCCCGAGTAGACGCGGTCGGCGAGCCACTCGTCCCCCTTCTTGCGCGCCTTGATGATCGCGGCGGCGTGGACGCCGGTGCCGGTGCGGAACGCGTCGCGGCCCACGACCGGATAGTTGTCGGGGATCCGGACGCCGGTCGCCTCGGACACGCGCGGAGCAGTAGTCGTTCAGTCGCGTCAGGTCGCGGTCGATCCAGCCGAGCAGCTGCAGGTTGACGAGCAGCTGGTCCATCGGCGTGTTGCCGACGCGCTCGCCGATCCCGAGCGCGCACGCGTGCACGCGGTGCGCCCCCGCCTCGAGCGCCCAGAGCGCGTTGGTGACGCCGAGGCCGCGGTCCTGGTGGCCGTGCCAGTCCACCTTGCACCTCGGGGTCGATCTCGGCCGACGAGCGTCCGCACGACGAACCGGATCAGGTTGCGGACGCCGTTGGGCGTGGCGTGGCCGACCGTGTCGCAGACGCAGACGCGGCCGCGCGCCGGCGCGGATCGCCGTCGTGTACATCTGGCGGATGTGGTCGGGGTGGGCGCGGGTCGTGTCCTCGGTCACGTACATGACGGGCAGGCCTTCGCTGGACCGCCAGGGAGACGGCGTCTTCCGTCAAGCGGAGCATCCGGTCGAGGTCCCAGTCCTCCGCGTACTGGCGGATCGGGGAGGAGCCGATGAAGCAGGCGACCTCGATCGGGATGCCGACGCTTCTGCGAGATCTCGATGATCGGAACGATGTCGGCCGCGACCGTGCGCGCCGCGCAGTTGGGGCGGATCTTCATCCGCGGAGTCCACGATCTCGCGCGCCAGCCGCGTCACCGTCGCGACGACGTGCGGGCCCGCGCCCGGAAGGCCGATGTCCGCGGAGTCGATGCCGAGCGCCTCCATCAGGTGGAGGATCTCGAGCTTCTGCTCGATCGAGAGGGCTCTTGACGGAAGGCGACTGCAGGCCGTCGCGCAGCGTCTCGTCGTCGAGCTCGACCTTCCCGCGCGCGGGCGCGACGGCGCCGCCGGCTCGGTTCCAGTCGTAGATCAGGTCGGATTCCGGCGGATGCAATCGCACTCTCTTGAGGCATCAGTCTAGTCTCCGCCGCGGGAGAGTTCAACGGCTCGTGTCCTTCCCGTTGCCTTCCGGAGCGGGGAGACGGTATCGGAGGCGGAGCGAAAGACCGACGTCGGCCCGGTCGCCGAGGGCCGACAGATGCTCCGTCACGGTCGCCCGGGCAGCGAGCCGGCTTGAGAAGTCCCGCTCGAGGCCGAGCGCGGCTTCCATCCCGGCGCGCGAGACTTCACCCAGTCCGGTGCCGCGAAACGGACTCTGCTCATAGGTTACCGACGCGCCCAGCCGCGTCCTCGCGCCCAGGCGATACGACGCCGAAGGAAGAAGCGGCCGACGGCGGAGGGATCGATCCCGAGCGGCGCCTTCCATCTGCCGAGGAGAACGATGCCACCCTCCCCCGCGAAGAGCCATCGCTTCGACGCGCGGGCCAGGAAAACGCGAACGCCGCCATCCCAGCCGCCCGATCCGTTGTAATCGCGCGCGGAGCCGGTCGGAGCCTTGAGCGCGAGGTCGAGGCCGTACAGCCATCCGCTCGGAAGCGGCGGCGGACGCCAGCACAGCGTCCAGGAGACATCACCCACGCCGGCGCGGGGCCTTCGCCCGTCAAACCTCATCGTTCCGTTGGGAGGCTGCATCATCAGGACGAAGCTGCCGTCGGGGAACTCCGTGCGCCCGGCCTGGCCCAGGCCGAACGTGCTGTGGAACGACTCGAGGAAACCGTCGAGCGTGAGCGCGCCGTGAGAGACGTAAGGGATCTCGACCTCCAGGCTGAACCCCGGAGCAATCCCGAAGCGTCCCTCGAGAGAAGTCCGCAGCACTTCCCCGTCCACGAACCAGACCGTCTCCTGCGGGAAGCTCCGGTGGATCCGGTCCGCTTCGTCGGAGCGAAACGCCGTCCCCGGCGGGCCCAGCTCGTCGTGGACCTTCGGCGCGTGCCAGCTGTGCGAAAACGTGTTCGCGTAGGCCGACGAGAGCGTCCACTCCCACTCGCCGCGTAGCATCGGTCGCGCGTCGGCGGGCCCGAAGAAGAAGAACGGGACGTGCAGAACGTAGAGGCTCCGCTGGCCGAATGCGGGCCCCCACGAGGAATCGAGTGAAACCTGCGCCGGCACCAAACGCGATCCGCCCGCGAAACAAAGGAGCGCCAGGACCGCGGGAAGGACGCGGCGCTTCAGGCGAGCCTCTTTCACGGGGGGAGGTCGTATCATAGCCGCTCGCCGCGGGCCGGCCCAGTTCGAGCCGAACTCTCTTGGAGGAAACGTGCTCGAGAAACTCGCCCCGATCGCGTCCGCGTGCCTGCTCCTTTCTCCGGCCACTCTCCCCGCGCAGGCGCCACCCGGTTCGATCGAGATCGGCGGCGGCGGGGGCCGGTTCTTCACAGGCTCCTTCGCGGCGGCAAGTGCCCGGATCACCGACCGGAAGGCGGACGCCGACGACGACGTCGTGCGCGGATTCTGGCTCGCCGCGCAACTCTCACGCGAATGGGGGGTCGAGATCGCGGTGCGGCGCCGGCGAGGAGATTCTGTCGGGGATCAGCCGAACGCTTCCCGCGGGGACGGGCCTTCATCCCTCGCCCGCCGCGGCGAGGAGCGCGAAAATCGCGACGCGAAGGAGGGCCCGTCGGAACGCCGACGAGACATCCCATACGCGCCCCCGCGCGGATCTAGCGGCCGGTGAATCGGGCCGGGCGCTTCTCCAGAAAGGCGGTCATCCCTTCCTTCATGTCCTCCGTCGCGGCGCAGAGGCCGAAGAGCGTCGCCTCGAGGAGCTGGCCTTCCGGCAGCGGCATCTCGACTCCGCGCCGGATCGCTTCGAGCGCGTAGCGGCACGCGACGGGGCCGTTGCCGGCGATCTGCCGTGCGAGCTCCAGCGCCGCCGAAAGGGCCTGCCCGGCCGGAACGACGCGGTTGACGAGGCCGATCCGCTCGGCCTCCGCCGCGGTCAGCCCTTCTCCGCCGTCAGGACGAGCTCGAGCGCCCTCGCCGTGCCGACCAGGCGCGCGAGCCGCTGCGTCCCCCGTAGCCGGGGAGGATCCCGAGCGAGGTCTCCGGGCAGGCCCATCCGCGCGTTCTCCGAGGCGACGCGCAGCGTGCACGCCATCGCGAGCTCGAGCCCGCCGCCGTAGGCGAAGCCGTTGATCGCGGCGATCGTGGGGACCGGCAGGCGCTCGAGGCGGTCGAGAACCGCCTGCCCCCGCCGCGCGTGCTCCCGGCCCTCGAGCGGCGTCAGCTTCGGCGAGCTCCCCGATGTCGGCGCCGGCGATGAACGCCTTCTCTCCGGCGCCCGTGACGATGAGGCACCGGAGGCTCGAGTCGGCTGCGGCCTCGCGCGACGGCGGCGTCGAGCGCCGTCGAGGACCTCGGCGTTCAAGGCGTTCAATTTCTCCGGCCGGTCGACCGTCGACCGTGCGGATCCCCTCGGCGGTCTCGACCCGGACGAGCTCGCTCACGCGCCGCCTCCGTACTCGTAGAACCCGCGCCCCGACTTCCTGCCGTAGCGCCCCGCGAGGACCATGCGCTTCAGGAGCGGCGGCGGCGCGAACCGCTTCTCGCGGTACTCGTCGAACATGATCTCCGCGATCGAGTACGTCGTGTCGAGGCCGACGAAGTCGAGCAGCTTCAGCGGGCCCATCGGATGGCCGCAGCCGAGCTCCATTCCCCGGTCGATGTCTTCCCGCGTTCCGACCCCCTCTTCGAGGGCGCGCACCGCGTCGAGGAGGTACGGGACGAGCAGCCGGTTCACGACGAAGCCCGAGTTGTCGTGCGCGCGGATCGGCTCCTTGCCGAGCGACTGCGCGAAGTCGAACACGGTCTCGAGCGTCTCCTCGGAGGTCGCGATCGTCCGCACCACCTCGACGAGCTTCATGACGGGGACGGGGTTGAAGAAGTGGAGGCCGGCGAAGCGGTCCGGGCCGCTGCGTCGCGGCCGACATCTCCGTGATCGTCAGCGAGGAGGTGTTCGAGCAGAAGATCGTCGCCGGCTTGCAGAGCCGATCGAGGTCGCGAGAAGGTCTCCTTCTTGACGTCCAGGTTCTCGACGATCGCCTCGATGACGATGTCGCAGTCGGCGAGGTCCTCGAGGCGCGTCGTCGCCGCAGGCGTCCGCGCGCCGCGTCGCGGTCCCCCGCCGCGAGCTTCCCCTTCTCGACCGCCTTCGCCGAGCGAGCCTTCGATCCGGCGAGATCCCCTTCGCGGCGAGCTCCTCGGTGACCTCGCGCACGATCGTCGTCGTAACCGGCCTTCGCGGCGACCTCGGCGATCCCGGAGCCCATCAGGCCCGCGCCGAGAACTCCCACCTTACGAATCGTCATCGCTTCGCTCCTCTCGTCGCCTCGTGGAGCGTCTTCGTCCTCGCCCGAGGGTTCCTCCGGCGCAACTCGCCGCGACGCCGCGAGAACGCAAGTCGCGCAGAAACGCCGCCGCGAGCGCACGAGCGGCATCGGCGCGAGCGATCCAGCCGTTCCCGACCCAGTAGCCCAGCGCCTGGCGGCAGAGCCCTGCGTCGTTCAAGGTCGCCATCACCGCGTTCAGGTCCGCCGACCCGGCGGCCTCAGCTCCTTCAGGAAGTCGTCCACCGCGGCTCGCACGGGAAAGCGAGAATCCGCTCGGTCCAGTTCAGCGCGCCTCCGCGGCCGGACGCTTCGACGACGACCGCGATCCCCTGGCCTCCGCCGATGCAGGCGCCCGCGAGCCCGTAGCGCGCTCCGCGGCGCCGCAGCTCCTTCAGGAGCGTCAGCGTGCAGCGGGTGCCCGTTGCGGCCAGCGGATGGCCCGAGCGCGATCGCGCCGCCGTTGACGTTCAGCTTCTCGCGGTCGAGGCCGAGCTCGCGGACGACGCCCAGGATCTGGCCCGCGAACGCCTCGTTGATCTCCCAGAGGTCGATGTCTTCGATCTTCAGGCCCGCCCTCGCGAGCGCCGCGCGCGCGGCCGGAGCGGGACCGATGCCCATCAGCTCCGGCTCGCACCCCACGACGGCCCAGGACACGAGCCGCCCGAGAGGCTTCCTGCCCCTGGCCTTCGCGTTCGTCGCGCCGAGGTGACGACGACGGCGGCCGCGCCGTCCACGATTCCCGACGCGTTGCCGGCGGTGACCTGCCGCCCTTGCCGAAGGAGGGCGGCAGCGCCGCGAGGCCCTCGAGAGTCGTGTCCGGCCGCATGTGGTCGTCCTTCTCGACACGGATCGTCTTGCGGCCGGACTTCACCTCGACGGCCACGACCTCCTCCGAGAGCCGGCACGCGGCCCAGGCCGCGGCGGCGCGCTGCTGCGAGGAGAGCGCGTACTCGTCCTGCTCCTCGCGCGTGACGCCGTACTTCGCCGCGACGCGGTCGGACGTCTGGGCCATGTAGAGGCCGCAGTGAGGTGTCGAGCAGGGCCACCATGAGCGAGTCCTCGAGCTGGCCCTGCCCGAGCCTGAAACCCTTGCGCGCGCCGCGGATGACGTGCGGCGCCTGGGACATGTTCTCCATGCCGCCCGCCAGCACGGTCGTCGCCTCGCCGAGGAGAATCCGTTGCGCCCCCTGCACGATCGACTCGAACCCGGAGCCGCAGAGCCGGTTGACCGTCAGCGCGGGCACTTCCTTCGGGACGCCGGCCTTCAGGCCGACGTGCCGGGCCCCGTAGATCGCGTCGCCGGAGGTCTGCAGCGCGTTGCCGAAGATGACGTGGTCGATCTCGCCCGGCTCGTGCCGGCTGCGCGCGAGCGCCTCGCGCGAGGCGTGCGACCGCCGAGGTCGATCGCCGAGACGCCCGCGAAGGCGCCGTTGTACTCCGCCATCGGAGTCCGAGCGCCGTCCAGAATGACGATGTCCCTCATAGTTTCGACCTCGCGACCCGGTCATTTTGTCACGTCCCGACCGGCGCCCATCCGCTGCCGAAGACGAGCGCGTGGAAGCGCCGGCGGACCTCGTTGAAGTTCTCGGCCCGGACCTGCGGGATGCACGCGGTTGGTCAGCAGCACGGCGATGCGGCCCGCGTCGGCGGATCGATCCAGATCGACGTGCCCGTGAAGCCGGTGTGGCCGAACGCGCGCGGTCGACATCGCTGGCGCGGCGGAGCCCGCGCCCCGCGGCCCTGCCAGGCCAGCCCCCGCGCTTCGGAGAGGCCCGGCGTTCGGTCGGAGCCAGCGCCGCGGGGGGCGCCTCGAGCCACGCGCGGGCGAGCAGCCAGACGTCCCGGCCGTGCCGAAGAGCCCGGCGTTGCCGGCCACGCCGCCGCGGCGAAGCGCGTTGCCGTCGTGGACCTCGCCGCGGACGACGCCGTTGCGGAAGCGCGGGTAGGCGAGGCCGAGCGTCGGCGGTCATCGCCCGCTCGGTCGCGTCGCCCTTCTCGGTCGCGGCCGTCGCCCGCGGATCGGCGGAAGGAACCGGGCGCCCGAGCCGGCCGGCCCCGCGACGAGCTCGGCGAAGAGCCGGTCGAGCGGCGCCGCGAAGAGCATCTCGAGGATCTCGCCGAGCAGCAGGAAGTTCAGGTCGCTGTAGATCACGGCCGAGCCCGGCCGGCGCTTGCGGCTCGATCGCGGCGAGCGTCTTGCGATACGCCGCGGCCCCCTCGCCGCGGGCGTAGAGCGGAAACCAGGCCGGCAGGCCCGAGGTGTGGGTCAGCAGGCATTCCGAGCGTGATCCCGTCGTAGCGGGTCTGCTTCCAGGCCGGGAAGAAGCGCTCCCGGGGCGCGTCGAGAGTCAGACCCGCGCCGGCGGCACCGCGCAGAGCGCGCCCGCAGCAGAGCGGCTTCGTCAGGCTCGCGAGGTCGAAGAGCGTGTCCCGGCGCGAGCGGCGACCGTCTCCGGCTCGACAGCAGGGCGCATGCCCGCGCGCGGCGATCTCCAGGATCGATCTCGCCGATGCCCACGAGCGCCACGCGCCCGGGAAAGGAGCCTTCCGTCGATCTCTCCTCGAGAGAAGTCGGACGAGGCGGTCACGGCGGAGCGGCCTCGATCTCGGCGCGCCGGCGCCGACGCGGCGGGCATTGGCCGCCACCGACGGCAGGGAAGGCTTGTCGGCTTCTTCGAGGCGGCGCGCTCCCGCTCGAGGCCGCGCGATCTGCTCGTCGAGCCGTCCGCGGCGTTTGGCCGGATCCCGGACGCTCTTGGCGCTTCCTTGAGCGAAGCGATCGTCGCGCTAGGTCGCCGTCGGCGCGGTGCGCACGCGCGGTCATCGAGGGCGACGAGCGCCTCGAGGATGCGCGCCCGCACCCAGGCATCTCGTCCGGGTCCACGCCGACGGCCCGCGCGGCCTCGGCCGTCGGACCGGCCGGCGCCGCCCGGCGCACGCGGAGTACCGGTCGATCTGCGCCGTCGGTCAGGAGGCCGTCGGGCAGGCGGCACGGAACCGGACGCGCACCGGCCCGCGGAAGCGCCGGCCGGGCGGCTCGCCGGCCTCGGCGCGCCGCGGCCGCAGGCAGCGCCGGGCAGGCCGCTCGCCAGCGCAGGAGCGGCGGTCCAGTCGCCGAGCCGTTCACGGAGCCAGTCTACGGGCTCGCCGGGTCCCGACCGCGCCGGCCCGGCTTCGATTAAACTCGGAGCCGCCACCGCGGGGCCACACCGGCAGAAAAATCGGCAAATACGAGATCTCCGAGCAGATCGGCGTCGGCGGCTTCGGCGCCGTCTTCAGGGGGAGGGACCCGTTCATCAAGCGCACCGTCGCGATCAAGACCTGCCAGTTGAACGACGAAGAGATCAAGAGCCGATTCTTCCGCGAGGCCGAGCTCGCCGGCAATCTGCACCACCGCAACATCACGACGATCTACGACTTCGGCGTCGAGAACGGCATTCCCTACATCGTCCAGGAGTTTCTGACCGGCGAAGACCTCGACAAGGTGATCAAGCGCGGCGATGCCGATCCCGCTCCCCCGCAAGCTCGAGATCCTGATGGCGATCGCCGAGGGGCTCGGCTACGCGCACCAGCAGCTCCATCATCCACCGCGACATCAAGCCGGCGAACATCCGGATCCTCGAGGACGGCTCCGTCAAGATCATGGACTTCGGCATCGCCAAGTCGCTCCAGACCGAGTCGAGCCTGACGCAGACCGGGATCACGCTCGGGACCTCCGCGTACCTCGCGCCGGAGCAGATCCGCGGCGAGCCGCTCGACCGGCGCACCGACATCTTCGCGTCTGGGCGTCCTCGCCTACGAGCTGCTCACGTACCGCAAGCCGTTCCGCGGCGAGCACCTCTCGACGGTGCTCTACAAGATCCTGAACGAGTCGCCCGAGCCTATCCAGTCGGTCAAGTCCGGAGGTGCCGCCGGCGCTGTCGCGGCGATCGTGACGCGGGCGATCGAGAAGAACATCGACGGCCGCTACCCGTCCATGGAGGCCCTGCGTCAGGACCTGCATCGCGATCTACCGCCAGCTCGCCGGAAGCGTCGGCGCGCTTCTCGACCGTCACGCCCGGCGCCGGCACCGGCGTGCACGCGATCCCTTCGATCCCGACGCGACGATCAAGACCCCGAGCAAGGGACTTCCGACCACGGACTCACATCACGCCGCCGTCCGGGGCCGCTGGCGCGAGATCCCGGCGCACGACGACCAGACGACTCAGCGACGGTGACGCCGCTTCCGGCGACGCCCGGCAGGGCTCGAGCTCGTCAACTTCCGCGACCCCTCGCAGCGCACCGGAGAGCGCCAGAGCCGCCGGCGCCGGCGCCGCGGCGAGCCGCGCCGGCTCGGGAACGGGAGCCTGGATCGCAGCCGTCCTCGCCGCGGCCGCCTCTCGCCGCGGGCCGTCTTCGTTCCTGATGCGCAGTCACCCGAGCGCGGCGCCAGGAGCGGCCCCCCGGCCGGCCCCGCACTCCGGTCGCTCACCGCCCCGATCGTTTTCCCGCAGCCCCGGCCGTGCGAGGCTCGCGTCAACGCAACCCGGCCGGGCCGGCCGCTCCGACCGCCGCGCCGGCGCCGCGCCCCCCGCGCCCGGCACGCCCCGGCGGCGAAGGAAGAAGATCGTCCTGCAAGGCCGCCCCGGAGTCAGCCAAATCCCCGCGCGCTTCAAGGTGCAGTTCAGCTCCATTCCGGTCGCGACGCTCTCCGTGGACGGCAGCGAATCGGTCCGTCGATTCCGGCGCAGACCGTCCAGCTCCCCGAGGGAAGCACACGGTGCGGTTCGACAGCGCGGACCTTCCGCCCTATGAAAAAAGTTCACGGTCGGCGCCGACGGGGCGCCTCCGATCGCGTACCGCTTCCCGGTCGGCGTCGCTCTCATCCATCGCCGGCCTGGGCCGGCGCCAATGTCCTGATCGATTCGAAGTTCAAGGGCGTCCTCGTCGGAGAGAAGAGATTCCCGTTTCCCGCCGGGCACCACCGGGTCACCCTTTCGCGCGAAGGGGTCAACCGGTGACCGAGCGAGATCACCATTCCCGAGGGAGGCAAAGACGTGGACTCCTCCGCCGCCCGTGCCAGGCAGGGGGCTCGTGAGCAGCGCGCCGCTCGCCCTCCTTCTCCTTCCCGCCGCTCTGGCTGCCTCGCTCAGGAGCCGAGCCAGCTCGAGGCCGACGCCAAGCGGGCCTTCGACGCCGGCCGGTTCAAGGAGGCGGGCGAAAAGTACGCCAAGGCCGCCGAAGCCCCGGACCTGCGGCGGACCACAAGGCGGACCTGCATTTCCAGAGCGCCTGGGCCTACTTCATCGCGGGCAACTCGAAGACGGCGCGCGAGAGCCTGAAGTCCGCCTTCACGGCCCGCCGCACCTGGTGATCGCGGCCGATTTCTACAGCCCCGATTTCGCGCGCCTCGCGCAGTCGGTCCGGGCCGAGGTCGCCGGCGCGTCGGCGCCGCCGCCGGACCTCGCGGAATTGAAGCGCACGGCGCGGGAAAAGCTCGCCGACGGAAAGGCCGAAGATGCGCTCTACGACCTGAAGAGAGCGAGTCCTCCAACGACCCGCAGATCCACCGCCTTCTCGCGGAAGCCTACGACCGCCTCGGGCGGGCGCCGAAGCGGACGCCGAGCGCCGCAACGCCGCGGACCTCGAGCGCGCGCTCGTGACCGTCGGCCCCGCATCGGGGCTCCCCCGCCGCCGTCTCGCGGGCCCCCCCGCTCTCCCGGGGCACGACGTCGGCGCCGCTGCTCGAGGCCGCCGACCGGGCGCTCAGCGGCGGCGACCTGCGGGGGGCACAGACGATGGCGCGCCGGGCGCTCGATCTGGACCCGAAGATCGCCGAAGCGCACCGGCTGGCGGGGACGCGGTCGTTCGCCCTCGGCCAGGACGCCGATGCCGAGCGGGAGTACACCGCCGCCATCGTGCTCGACGCCGGCAACGCGCGCGCGGAGTTCGGCCTGGCGCGCCTGGCCGAGAGGCAGAAGAAGTGGAACACGGCCGCGAGCCACTACCGCCGCTCGCTGGAGCTGAACGCGAAGAGCATTGACCGCCGCGCTCGGCCTCGGCCGCGCCATGGAACGAGCTCCAGGACAAGACGGCCGCCCGCATCGCCTACGGGCGCGCGATCGAGATCGATCCGGCCTCGGCCGAGGCGCGCAACGACTTCGGCGTCTTCCTGTTCCGCTCGCGACAGCCCGATCGGGCGATCGAGGAGCTGATCGAGGCCGTGCGCCTGTCCCCCAGATCGCGGCGACTTTCACGAGAACCTGGGCCGGACCTTCCGCAAGAAGGGGATGCGCCGCGAAGCCGAGCGCGAGATGGCCGAAGCGGCCCGCCTCGCGCCCAACGAGCCGCCGTCTGGACGCGCTCGGTCATCTCCGCATGGAGCAGAAGCGCCCGACGAAGCGGCCACGGCCTACGCGTCCGCATTCAACCTCGATCCCGGCAGCGAGGAGGCCGCCGCCGGCTCTCCGCGGCGCTCATGGAAGCCGGCAAGCCGGCCGAAGCGGAAGCGGCGCTCGGCAAGGCTCTCGAGATGCAGCCCGACGTCGGCGCTTCTTCTGGAACAACCTCGGGCGTCGTTCGCACGCGCCGCGGCAACTTCACGGGCGCCGTCGAGGCGCTGCCGAAGGCGATCGGCCTGGACGCCAGCTTCGAGGCGGCCAAGGCCAACCTGGCCCGCGCCGAGCAGCTCGCCGCGATCGAGCGGGCCGCATCGTGATCTGTGTCCGACCGGGCTCCCGAACGTTTCGATGACCACCGGAGAGGTTAACCGTGCTGACAAGTCTCCTTTTCGCGGTGCTCTCTCTCCCCTGATCGCGCCCGCGCCCGATGCGGCGTCCCATCGGACAGAAATCGAGGCCTGGCGCGCGAGACGGATGGCGAACCTCAGCAGGAGGATGGCTGGCTGACGCTGGTCGGCCTCTTCTGGCTGAAGGAAGGGCGCAATTCCTTCGGCGCGGATCCGAAGACCGGTCGCATCCTTTTCCCCGGGCCTGCCGGGGGAAAGCTCCTGGGCTCTCTCGATCTTTCGAAGGGGGCCGTCACGCTCCACGCGGAGCCGGGCTCCGATCTCCTGTCCGGCGGAAACGCCGCGACGACGATGCCACTGCGCTCGGACGCCGACGGCGAACCGACGGTCATCAAGCGCGGCAGCGTCAGCTTTTACCTGATCAAGCGAGGCGAACGAGTCGGCGTCCGGGAGAAGGACAGCCGGAACGAGGCGCTGCTCGCCTTCCACGGAATCGACAGCTACCCGATCGATCGGAAATGGCGCTTCGACGCCCGCTTTGACGCGTACCCGGCCGGCAAGACGATCGGGGTCCCCAACATCCTCGGCTCCATCGAGCAATCGAACACGCCGGGCGCGGTCGTCTTCGAAATCGGAGGCAAGGAGTACCGGATCGACGCCGTCACCGAGTCAGGTTCGGAGGATCTCTTTCTGATCTTCGGCGATCAGACCAACGGCGTGGAAACGTACGGCGGCGGCCGCTTCCTCTACGCCGCGCCGCCCGACAAGAACGGCCGCGTCGTCGTGGACTTCAACAAGGCCTACAACCCTCCCTGCGTCTTCACCCCCTACGCGACCTGCCCGCTGCCGCCTGCCCAGAACCGCCTCGCGATCAGGGTCGAAGCCGGCGAGAAGAACTTCGGGCACCACTGAAGAAGATCTACTTCAGGGCCTCGAGCAGCTCGGAGAGCATCCTCGCCGTCGCTCCCCAGATCACGTGCCTGCCGTAGTGGTAGAAGAGGATCGGCTCGTCGCGTCCGGGCATCGGCTTCTTCTCGAGGATCTTCGGGTCCAGGAGCGCCGCGATCGGCGCCTCGATGACTTCGGCGATCTCCGCTTCCGCCGGCTTCCAGACGTACGGCTGGGGAAGGGCCGCCACGTACGGCTCGACGTAGAAGTTCGTGACGGTCACGATCGGCGAGAGCGCGCCGAGAGCGACGACGTCCGACGGCGCGACCGCGAGCTCCTCCTCGGTCTCCCGGACCGCCGTGGCGAAGAGGCTCCCGTCCCCCTGCTCTTCGGTTCCGCCCGGGAACGAAATCTGCCCGCGGTGATGCTCGACGCTCTCCGTGCGGCGGGTGAAGAGGATCCAGAGCTTCGCCTCGCGGACGAAGAGCGGCACCAGGACTCCGGCGCGCTTCAACTCCGTGGACGGCTCGGCGGCCTCCACCGGCACGCGCCCCGCCAGGCGCAGCCGGATCTCCTCCATCCATCCGCCGAGCGCGGCGGCTTCCGGCATTCCTAGGCCCCGACGGCACGGCCCGAGTCGGCCCGGCGACTTCAGGTACGCCTCGATGAAGGGAGTCAGGCCGCCGTCCAGGACCTTGTCCGTGTCCCCTGTCTCGTGCCCGGTGCGGTGGTCCTTGACCATCCGGTAGGGGTGGAGCACGTACGACCGGATCTGGCTCCCCCACTCGATCGACTTCTTGTCGCCGACGAGCTTGTCCTCCTCGGCCCGGCGCTCGTCCAGCGCCCGCTGGTAGAGCCGGGCGCGCAGCACCCGCATGGCCATGTCGCGGTTGCGCCCCTGGCTGCGCTCGTTCTGGCACGTCACGACGATGCCGGTGGGAAAGTGCGTCAGGCGCACGGCCGAGTCCGTGACGTTGACGTGCTGCCCCCCGGCGCCGCTCGAGCGATAGGTGTCGATCCGCAGGTCCTTGTCGGCGATCTCGATCTCGATGTCCTCGTCCATCTCGGGCGAGACCGTAGACCGAAGCGAACGACGTGTGGCGGCGCTGCGCCGCGTCGAACGGAGAGATCCGCACGAGGCGATGGACTCCCATCTCGCCCTTCAGATACCCGTAGGCGTGGTCGCCGATGACGTGGAGCGTCGCGCTCTTCAATCCCGCTTCCTCGCCGTCCTGCCGGTCGATCAGCTCGGCCTTCCAGCCGCGCCCTTCGCGAATCGCATGTACATGCGCAGGAGCATCTCCGCCCAGTCCTGCGATTCGGTCCCTCCGGCCCCGGCGTGGATCGTGAGCCAGGCGTTCTTGCAGTCCTCCGGCGCGCCCATCTTGACGGCGAGCTCGAGCTCGTCGGCGAACGAGGCCGCCTGTTCCGAGGGCCGCGCGGGCGTCCGCTTCCGCAGGCTCCCCTTCCTTGAGAAGCTCGGCGAACGTGTCGAGCTCCCCGGCGTGCTCGTCGAGTCGGTTGACCGTCCGGAGCTTGCGCTCGTGGCCGCGGGTCTGACGGAGAATCTCCTGGGCCTCCTCGGGCCGGGTCCAGAAGTCCGGCGCAGCGGCCTTGCGCCTCAGTTCTTCGAGCGCGCTCCGCGCGGCGTCCAGATCAAAGGTAGCCCCGGAGCGCGAGGAGCCGCTCCGAGGCGGCTTTTCAGACGGGCGATCAGATCGTCGCGTTCGGTCATGGGAAGTCCGACGTCGAAGGTCATGGTCAAGTGTTCCTCGGCCGGAACAGGCCGAAGAGTAGCACGGCGCTCGCGGCGGCGTCGGCGACGCGCGGCAGCCAGAAGCCCCAGCGCATCCACGCGGTCGCATCTCGAGGAGACGGGCCTCCCGGGAGGATCCCCCGCAAGTCCGGCCGGAAGATCGCCGTCGGTGCGCCCGCGGTCGTCCACGATGCCGGAGATCCCCGTGATGGCCGCGCGCAGGAGATAGCGCCCGGTCTCGACGGAGCGCAGAACGGCGGCGGCGAAGTGCTGCGCCTGCGCGCCCGCCCTCCCGTACCAGGAGTCGTTCGAGATCGTGACGAGAAGGTTCGCGTGCAAGCGATCCACCTCCTCCCGCGCGAGCGACGGGTAGAGGATCTCGTAACAGACGCCCACTCCGATTCGCAGGCCGCCGTCCACGAGGACGGCGGGGCCGGGGGCGCGGAACGCCCCGATCTCGGTGGAGACCTGGCGGGCGAAGAAGAACAGCCTCGGAAGAGGAACGTACTCGCCGAAGGGCACGAGGTGGACCTTCCGATAGGGAGGCCCGATCAAGCCACCGGAGCCCGCAAGCCGCGCGACGTTGAAGTAGCGCCCGTCGGGCTCCTCCTCGACGTCGTTGAAGAGGATGCGGCCTCCCGCAGCGACGCGATTCGAGCAGGTCTTCCCGCAGCGCGGTCGCTCGCTGCCAGTAGTGCGGCAACGCCGACTCGGGGAGGACGAGCAGGTCCGGCTGCGCGACGCGGCCTCTAGGGCCTGGTCGAGCACGCGCCGTACGTTTCCGCGCCCGCCCGGGGACCGGCGTTCCTCCTCGTGGATGTTCGGCTGCAGGATCGCGACCGAAACGTCGCGGCCCGGCTTGCCGGCCGAGCCAGGCGCACGATGCCCGCGGAGGCGGCCGCAAGCACGAGGGCCGCGCGGCGAGCCAGAAGGACGATCTCCTGCGGAGGACCGCCGCCGCGATGAGGCTCGAAGCCGCGAGACACGAGGAATCCGACTCCGTACACGCCCCAGACGAGGCCGTCTGCGATCCAGATCGGATGCCGGTAGAGCGCGTGCGCCGCCAGGTTCCACGGAAATCCGCCTGTACACGAGACGAGCGGGCGTGCTCGGAGGCCATCCACAAGAGCGGAAAGACGGCCAGGCGCCGCGCGTTCCGGCCGGCGCACGCCGCCGCGCCCCAGGCGACGACGGCCGGCCATTCCGCCAGGATCGCCGACGAGCAGGACGAGGCAGACGACACCCATGACGGCGCTCTGTCCGCCGTAATGGGTCACGACGAAGACGATCCAGGGAATCGACGCGCACCAGTAGGCCAGCCCGAAGAGAAACCCCGAGAGGAGCGCCCGGCCCCGGCTCTGCTCGCGCGCCAGGGCGACGAGCCACGGCACCGGCGCGAGTGGCAGCAGGAGGACCCACTCGAGGGGAGGAAAGGCCAGCGAGAAGAGGAGGCCCGAAAGGATCGCCGCCGCGGGCGTGGCCCAGCGAGATCCTCGTCCGTTCAATCGAGCCTGCGTCCCGCTTGGCGCGAGCGCCTCTTCGGCGCGATAGGAAGAGCGCACGAAGGGCCCGGAGAAGACGTGACGGAAGCCGATCGCCTCCCCCGCTTCGCGGTAAAGGTCGAAGACGTCCGGGTGCACGTACTCCTCGATGGGGAGGTTCTCGCGCGAGGGCCGCAGGTACTGGCCGATCGTGACGATGTCCACGTCGGAAGCGCGCATCCGGTCGAGCAACTCCACGACTTCCTCGCGCGTCTCTCCCAGGCCGACCATCAGGCCCGATTTCGTCGTCATCGCCGGAGCGTGCCGCTTCGCCTCGGCGAGGACGCCGAGGGAACGCTCGATCCTCGACCCGCGCCGGACCCGGGGATAGAGGCGCGGAACGGTCTCGACGTTGTGATTGAAGACGTCCGGCCCCGCTTCGACAACGGCCCGGACGGAATCGAGCCTGCCCCGAAAGTCCGGCGTGAGGACCTCCATTCCCGGAGCCGGGGAGAGACTCCGGACGGCGCCGATCGTTGGCGAAATGGCCGGCGCCCCCATCGGGCAGGTCGTCGCGGTCGACCGATGTCACCACGACGAACTTCAGCTTCATGTGGCGCGCGGCGGCCGCCACGCGGGACGGCTCCAGCGGGTCCACGGGGAGCGGGCGCCCGTTGGCAATGTCGCAGAAGCCGCACGCCCGGGTGCAGACGTCCCCGAGCAGGAGGAACGTCGCCGTCCCGCGGGCGAAGCACTCGCCGCGGTTGGGACAACGCGCCTCCTCGCAGACCGTGTGCAGGCTGCCGGCGCGCAGGACGCGCTTGACCTCGTGGAGGTCGGCCAGGCGCAGGCGCTTTTCCCGGATCCACTCCGGCGCGCGAACGGGAAGCGGGATCATTCTCCCGGGGGGACGATCCACGTCGTCGCCTTCTCCCGGCGCTGGAGAGTCTCTGCCGCCTTCGAGGCCTGCTCGCGCCCCGGGTACGGTCCCACCCGCACGCGGTAAAGAACCGGCCGCTTCGCGCTCCTGGAGGACTCGACGACCGCCCGGTAGCCGTGCCTCGCGAGGAGGGACTGGCGGGCCTTCGCCTCGCGCTCCGACGTGCTCGAGAGAACCTGGACCCAGAAGCCTTCCGCGGACTTCGCCGGTGCCGGCGTGGCCGCCTTTGCCGAGGTGGCCCGCGGGGCCGGGGTCGGCTCGGGATGGTCCTCGAAGAACACGAGGCTGTCCCCCTTCCCTGGCTCCCGGGCAGCCGCCGCGGGCGGAGAAGTACGCTCCGGCTCGGACGCGGCAGCGGCCGGGGAATTGCCCGGAGCGGGCGTGGCGGCGATCTTCTCCGCGGCCGCCGGAGCCGTGGGCGCTGCCGGCGACGGAGAGACGGCGGCACTCTCTGCCGGCTGGCGTCCTGCGAGGCCCGTCGCGACCCCCAGGAAGTACGCGCCCGTCAGCGAGGCGAGAACCAGGACGAAGAGCAGGACCGCCTGCCGCGAGGTGAAGGAGACCTGGTAGTGGGTGCGGGGCTCGGGCACGCCGGCAGTCTACCTACTTCTCCTTCGGGAGAAAGGCCTTCAGCAGGTCGATCGGCAGCGGAAAGACGATCGTCGAGTTCTTCTCGCTCGCGAGCTCCGTCAGCGTCTGGAGGTAACGCAGCTGAAGTGTGGCCGGCTCTCGGCCGATGATCGCGGCCGCCTCGGAGAGCTTCTCGGCGGCCTGGGCCTCCCCTTCCGCGTGGATGATCTTCGCCCGCTTCTCGCGCTCCGCCTCCGCCTGCTTCGCCATCGCGCGCTGCATCTCCAGCGGCAGGTCGACCTGCTTGACCTCGACGAGCGAGACCTTGATCCCCCATGGCTGCGGTGTGCTCGTCGATGACCTTCTGAAGGGAGAGGTTCAGCTTGTCCCGCTCCGAGAGGAGCTCGTCGAGCATGGCCTGGCCCAGAATGCTGCGCAGGGTCGTCTGGGCGAGCTGCGAGGTCGCGTAGAGGTAGTTCTCCACCTGCACGACCGCCTTGTTCGGCTGGACGACACGGAAGTAGACGACCGCGTTCACCTTCACCGAGACGTTGTCCCGCGTGATGATGTCCTGCGACGGCACGTCGTGGACGATCGTGCGCAGCGACATCCGGACCATCGTCTCCACGGGCCAGAAGATCAGGACGAGGCCCGGCCCCTTCGGCTGCCGCGACAGGCGCCCCAGCCAGAACGTCACGGCCCGCTCGTACTCCTTGAGGATGTTGATCCACTTGAACAGGAACAGGAGCAGGATGAACAACGCGAAAACGAACCCCGGAAGAGAAAAGGCCTGCGGCATCACGCCCTCCGTTCGACACGAAGCTTCAACCCGTCCATTCCGACCACGCGAACCGTTTCTCCGGGAACCGCTCCGGGCGCTCCGTATGCGTCCCAGTATTCCCCTTCCAGCAGGACCGTGCCCATGTCATCGGGCTCCCCGATCGGCCGCACCACGCGCGCGCTCTTCCCGACCAGGCCGGATGCCCCGGTCGTCACCGGCAACCGGCGAAGCGAAATCGTCCGGAACGTCAGGAAGCCCACGACTCCGAGCGTCGTCGCCACGGCCGGCAGGATGATCGAGAGATCCACGCGGTACACCTGCTCGCCGCGGCCGGAGAAGAGCAGGAGCGAGCCCGCGAGCAGCGCGATGGCTCCGCCGGCCGCGAGCACGCCGTGGCTGGCCACCTTGACCTCCAGGACGAAGAGGAGCACCGCGAAGAGGATCAGCGCGATCCCGGCCAGGTTGACCGGCAGGACCGAGAACGCGTAGAGCGCGAGCAGCAGCGCGATCCCTCCCACGACGCCCGGCAGGACCGCGCCGGGGCTCGACATCTCGAAGTAGAGGCCCACGAGACCGAGCAGGAAGAGGATGTAGGCGACGTTGGGGTGCGAGACGACTCCCAGGACCTTCTCGAGCCCGGTCATCTCCCGGCTCTCGAGCCGGTACCCCTTGAGGTGGAGCGTCGCTTCCTTGTCGCCGACCCGCTTGATCGACCGCCCGTCGAGCTGGCCGAGCAGGTCGGGCACGTCCCGTGCGACGAATTCGATCAGCCCGGCTTCCTTCGCCTCGGTTTCCGTGAAGGACGCGCTGGACGTGACCGCCGACTCCGCTTTGTCGGCGTTGCGCCCCCGCTGCCTCGCGAGGCTGCGGATGAACGCGCGCGCGTCCTGCTCCGCTTTCTCGTTCAGAGTCTTCGGCAGATCCTGCCCTTCTCCCGCCACCGGGTGGGCCGCTCCCGCGTTGGTGCCCGGGGCCATCGCCGCCACGTCCCCCGAGAGAAGCAGGAAGAAGCCGGCCGAGGCGGCGGAGGAGCCCGAGGGAGAGACGAACGTGACGATCGGGATACGGGAAAGGAGAATCGTCGTCGCCATCTCACGAGTCGACGTCAGGAGCCCTCCGGGCGTCGAGATCCCGAGGACGACCAACGCGGCTCCGTCCCTTTCCGCGCCTTTGACCAGCTTGTTCAGATAATTCGCGGCAGCGGGATGGATCGGCGTGTCGATGCGTCCGACGACGACGAGAGGCGCGGGAGCGGAGGCCGGTGCCCCCGCGGCGGCGCCGGCCACCAGAAGACACGCCCCGAGCGCTGTCAGGAGCGCAGACGCTGCCGGAGCCTTCATGAACAGAGAGATTCTATCCCGTACGTCCGCGGCGTCCGGGCAGTCCATGGAAACGCGCTATAAATGCGCGCGTGAGGCCGCGCCCGCTCGAAGCGTTGAACCTGCTCACCCTCGGCGTGCTCTCCGCGCTCACCCTCCGGCTCGACGGCCGCGTCGCTCATCCGGCGGGCATCCTGACGCGGTATGCCGCCATGGCGGCAGGCGTCCTCGTCGTGATGGCGCTCGTTCGAAAAGAGGACCGGCTGCCTCCGGCGGCGCGAGTGCTCGTCAATTTCTACCCGATCGCGTTCATCCCGATCCTCTACGAGAGCCTCGGGCCGCTGATCGTCGCGGCCCGCCCCGTCGCGCGGGACGACCTGTTGATCGCCGCGGACCGCCGGATCTTCGGGACGGACCCGACGGTCTGGCTGCAGCGATTCCTCCATCCCGCGCTGACGGATCTCCTCTTCGTGGCCTATCTGACCTACTACTTCATCGCGATCGCGCTCGGCGCCGTTCTCTGGAAGAGGAGCCCCTCCACGGCCCGCCGCTTCATCTTCACCCTCACCGTGGCCTACGTCGTCTCGTACGCGGGGTACTTCGCCTTGCCGGCGCTCGGCCCTCGCGTCGCGCTCGCCTCGAGCCACACCGCGCCGCTCGAGACGACCGCGCTGTCCCGCGCGATCTCTTCGACGCTCGACGAGCTGGAGAACACGAAGTTCGACGTCTTTCCCTCCGGCCACACGATGATCGCCGTAGTGGTCCTGCTCGCGGCCTTCCAGCGCGCCCGCGACGCTTTCTGGTGGCTCCTCCCGATCGCTGTCTGCCTCGTGATCTCGACCGTCTACTGCCGTTATCACTACGTCATCGACGTGATCGCCGGCGCGACCCTGGCGGCCTTCACGGTCCCTGTCGCAGATCGGATCTACGACCGCTGGACTCGGCCCCGGGCCGCAGACCCTGGAAGTTAGACGGGCTCCAGTGTCCTGTCGTACATCCGGTACGTTTTGTAGTGCTTCCCGCCCCAGAGACGCATGGACCGCAGCACGGCCTCGTTGTCCTCGAGCATCCAGGAGACTTCGCATCCGTTCAGTCCGCGTTTGAGACAGGCCTTCAGGCCTTCCTCGAACATGATCGACTGAAGCCCGCGCATGCGGTAGTCCTTCTTGATCCCGAGGGTGAGGACGCGCAGCGTCCGGATCTTCCTCAGTCCCAGGAGAAACTTCAGCCATCCCAACGGCAGGAGCCTTCCGCGCAGCGGCTGGATCGCCGCGTTGTAATCGGGCAGGGAGAGCATGAACGCGACCGGGTCGAGGTTTCCGTCGGGCCTCCTCGCCTCCGCCAGGAAGAGAAAGTCCTCGGCGAGGAGCGGCTTCAACCGGGCGGCCATGAAGTCCATCTCCTCGGAAGTCATCGGCACGAAGCCCCAGTTCTCCTCCCAGGCGTCGTTGTAGACCTCGCGGATCCTCGGCAGATCCGCCTTCAGGCTGCCCTTGGAAACCTTGCGCACCTCGATGTCCCGGTTGCGCTTTCGGAAGCGTTCGTTGATGCGCGCGAAACGAGCGAGCGGCTCCGGCCCGATCTCGAACCAGTAGGCGAGGAGATCTTTTGCCTTCCGAAATCCGGCCGCCTCGATCAGGGCCGCGTAATAGCGCGGGTTGTACGTCATCATCAGGACGGGCGGCGAGTCGAATCCCTCGACGAGGAGCCCGGCCTCGTCGTTCAGGCTCGGGTTCGCGGGCCCGCGCAGAGTCTCCATCCCCCGCCGGCGCGCCCAGTTCGCCGCCGTGTCGAGCAACGCGGCCGAGACGGCCCGGTCGTTCTCCGACTCGAAGAACCCGAAGAACGCCGTCTTCTCCCGATGGAACTCGTTGTGGCCCCGATCCAGGATCGCGGCGACGCGCCCGGCGTCGTCGCCGTTTCGGCGGGCCACGAAGAGCTGGATCTCCGCGTGGTGGAAGAACGGGTTCTTCTCGGCGAAGACCTTCGCGACGTCGTCGCGCAGCGGCGCGACCCAGTTGGGATCGCCGCGATAGATCCGATCCGCGACGTCGAAGAAACGATTCAGATCCCGCTTCGACCGCGAGATCGGCTCGATGGAAACCGTCATCGGAGGGGAAGAGATGTCAGGGGAAGAAGTATCAGGGGAAATGGAGGTGTCGGGTGCCAGGTATCAGGTTTCAGGTTCGGCCCGTTGCCTGACACCGGACACCGGATGCCGGATAGCTGCATTGTCCCTGAAACCTGTTCCCTGAAACCTGGTTCCGAACCTCACACCTCGACGGGCTGGATGAGGCCGACCTCGCGGCCGACCCTTTCGATCGCTTCGAGGGCGCGCGCGAGCTGCTCCCGCGTGTGCGTCGCCATCAGCGACGTGCGGATGAGCGCGCGTCCCGGAGGAGTCGCCGGAGAGATGACGCAGTTGACGAAGACCCCTTCCTCGTGGAGGCGCTGCACCATTTGCAGCGCGACGGCGTCCTCTCCCACGACGATCGGGACGACGGGCGTCTCGGAATTGCCGGTGTCCAGCCCGAGCGACTTCAATCCCTCCCGGAAGAAGCGCGTGTTCTCCCAGAGCCTCGCCCGCCGCTCGGGCTCGTCGTCCATGATGTCGAGCGTCGCCAGCGCGGCGGCGACCGAGGCGGGCGGCGGCGCCGCGGAGAAGATCATCGTGCGCGCCCGGTGCTTGATGTAGTCGATGACCGTCGCGTCGCCGGAGATGAATCCTCCCACCGAAGCCATGGACTTCGAGAAGGTCCCCATGATCAGGTCGACTTCCTCCTCGACGCCGAAGTGCTCGGCGGTCCCGCGGCCGGTCGCGCCGAGAACGCCGATGCCGTGAGCGTCGTCCACCATGACGCCTGCACCGAAATCGCGCGCCGCGGCGAGGATCGCCGGCAGCGGAGCGATGTCCCCCTCCATGGAGAACACCCCGTCGACGACGATGAAGCGTCCCCGGGCCGAGGAATCGTGCTGCATCTGCCGTCTCAGGTCCGCGGGGTCGTTGTGCCGGAACTTGCGGACTTCGCCGAAGGAGAGGCGAGCGCCGTCGATGATGCAGGCGTGGTCCTGCTTGTCGAGATAGACCGAATCCCCCTTGCCGACGAGACAGGAGATCGCCCCGAGGTTGACCTGGAACCCTGTCGCGAACGTCACGGCGGCCTCCTGCCGCATGAACTCGGCCAGGCGCTCCTCCAGCAGAACGTGAAGATCGAGGGTGCCGTTCAAGAATCTCGACCCGGCGCAGCCGGAGCCGTACCGGCGAATCGCCTCGATGGCCGCTTCCTTGACGCGGGGGTCGTTGGTCAGTCCAAGGTAGTTGTTGGACCCGAGCATGATGAGCCGGCGGCCGCCGATCAAGACCTCCGGATCCTGGGCCGACTCCACGACCCGGAAAAACGAATAGACCCCGGCCTGTCGGACGCGGTCCGCGTCATCGTACCGGTAGCACTTATCGAAAAACGGGGAAGTGCTTTCGACCGGGATTGTTGCCGCCGGAGCAGCTTTGCTCATCTTCCCTCCCAGCAGTTTTCTCGAGTCCCGTCGGGGTCATCTTAGCAAATTTTACAATCGGAGCCACCCGTGTTGCTTGTACCAATCCCAGGTGTCCCTTAGGGAGTACTCCAAGGGAGACGGCGGGGATAAATCAAGATGTTTCTGCATTAGCGCCGGGTCGCAGAGCCAGTCACCGGCCAGGATCTCCCTCGCCTTGTCGGCGTTGAAAGGGCGCGAGCTTCCCGTCACGAACTCCCGGAGGGTCTCCAGCGCCCCGGCCATCCGCACGAGGAAATCGGGCAGGGGCACGACCCTCGCGGGGCGTTCCGGCAGCCGGGCGATCGCCGCAGCCAGGTCCCGAACCTGGATGGGGTCCGGATCGCAGAGGAATGCCACGTTTCCGGAAAGGTCGGGCCGCCCCGCCGCGCGCGCGATCCCCGCCGCCGCCCGGGAGGCGTGGATGATCTGGACGCGCCGTTTCGCTGCCGGCGCCGGAACAAAGCCCCTGGCGGCCGCGGCGAAGAGCCTCAGAAGCCCGCGATCTCCCGGCCCGAAGACGACGGCGGGGCGCAGGACGAGCCAGGGGCCCTGCCAATCGCGAGCCACCGCCTCTTCGCACTCGAGCTTGGAACGGCCGTACCAGGACACGGGTCGCGGGGTCTCTCCCTCCCGCACCGGGCGTCCGTCCCGGGCCGGTCCCGCCGCGGCCTGGCTCGAGACGAGAAGAAAGAGGGCCTCCGGGGCCGCTGCTCCGCCGGCCGCGAGGACACGCTCCGTCCCCGCGACGTTGATCGCCCGATACTCCTCGAGCGTGCGCGCCTTGACCAACCCGGCCACGTGAACGATTGCGTCGCATCCGCGCAGGGCGGCGCGGAGAATCTCGTGTGAGCCCTCCGACAGGTCGCCCGCGACGATCTCCACACGAAGGTCGGGAGGGAAGCCATCCGCTCGTCGCGAGAGCGCGCGCACTTCCCACCTTTCCGCGAGCAGCGCTCGAGCCACGTGGCCACCGACGAAGCCGGTGCCTCCGGTCAGAAACGCAAAGCGGCGGGGCACGGCGGAATTCTATGGGTTGCGACGGCTCGTCCCCTCATTTCTTGCGGAAGGGTCCGTTGTCAAATGTAGACTGCCGCAGAACCCGAGAGCGATTCCTGCGTTTCCTGGAGGCGAGGTCAATTGAAGCGAATTCCTGTCGCGAATCTGAGTCGGGCCGCGGCGCGGGCGGCGATGGTCGTCGCCTTCGGCCTGATCGCCCGGGAGCTGGCTGCCGCCGCGCCCGTCTCGCCCCCGGTCGTCGAGTACACGATCGAGGCGAAGCTCGACGCGGGGACGCACAGTTCGAGGGGCGGGAGCGGCTGATCTGGAGCAATCCCTCCGGCGATCCCATGTCCGGAGCTGCGCTTCCACATGTACCTGAACGCGTTCAAGAACAACCGATCGATCTTCGTGCGGGAGTCGGGGGGCCAGCTGCGCGGGGACCGCGCCGGCGAAGAAGCTCAGGACTGGGGCTGGATCGACGTCCTTTCGATGAAGACCTCCTCCGGCGCGGACCTCAAGCCATCGGCGAGTTCATCCACCGGACGGCTACGACTTTCCGGACGCGCCGCCGCCCGGCTCGCCCGCCTCGGACGAGACCGTGCTCGCGGTGCCGCTTCGACGCCGGTCCCCCCCACGGCGAGATCTCGCTCGCGATCTCCTTCCGCGCGAAGCTCCCGAAGGTCTTCGCGCGCACCGGCTACGTCCGCGACTACCACCTCGTCGGCCAATGGTTCCCCAAGATCGGCGTGTACGAGCCCGCCGGAATGCGGCGGCGGGCCGCCGGCGGCTGGAACTGCCACTCGTTTCACGCGAATTCCGAGTTCTACGCCGACTTCGGCCACTTCGACGTGACGTTCACGGTCCCCGGCTTCGTCGTCGGCGCGACGGGGAAGCGCGTCTCCGAGTCGAAGAAGGGAGACCTCGCGATCTACCGCTACGTCGCCGGACAACGTCCACGACTTCGCCTGGACGGCCGACCCGCGGCTTCGTGGTGCACGAATTCCGCTTCGATCCTCCCGCGGACATCCCGGCCGGCTGGAGCGCGGCTCGCCTCCAGGGAGCTCGGGCTCCCCGAGTCCGCGCTCGCCTTGAAGCCGGTCGCCGTGCGTCTCCTCCTCCAGCCCGACCACCGGGCCGCCCGGGACCGCTATGTCCGCTCGACGAAGGAAGGCGCTCTCCTTCTACGGCCTCTGGTTCGGCGCTTACCCCTACGAGACGCTGACGGTCGTCGACCCGCCCGACGACGGCCTAGGCTCCGGCGGCATGGAGTACCCGACGTTCATCACCGGGTACGCTCCGAAGATCCTCCTGCTCCCGCCCTTCTTGCGCTTTCGTCTCGTCGAGGACGTGACCATCCACGAGTTCGGCCACCAGTACTGGTACGGCATGGTCGGCTCCAACGAGTTCGAAGACTCGTGGCTCGACGAAGGGATCAACACCGACTCCGAGTTCCGGACGATGCAGCTCGCCTACGGGCCTCGCGACGCTTCGATTCCCGGCGGCATCGGCTTCGATCTGGACGCGCTCGCGCATTCGAGTATGCCTCGCTGGCCAACCTCGACCCGATCCGGCGAGTCGCCTGGGGCTATTTCTCCGGCAACTCGTACGGAACGAACTCTTACTTCAAGGTCGGTCTCTTTCTCGCCCAGCTGAGAAACGACCTCGGCGTCGAGACCTATGCCCGCGCGCAGCGGGTGTACTTCGACGAGTGGTCCTTCCGGCATCCAACGACAGAGGACTTCTTCGACGTCTTCGAGCGCGTCTCCGGCCGCGACCTCTCGGCGTACCGGCGCAACCTCGTCGAGGGAACGGCCCGGCTGGACTGGAGCGTGGTCTCCGCGGCCACCCGCGAGGAAGCCCGGGACTTCGGCGTCTACGACCGCGCGCAGGGGCGGCTCACCTTCGAGAAGGGGCGCCGCGTGCTTCCGACGAAAGAGAAGGAAGACACGCGCGCCGACGAGAAGAAGATCTACGAGAGCGTCGTCGTCTTCGGCAACCGCGGCGAGTGGGCGCACGAGGCAAAGGCGAGGCTCGTCTTCGAAGACGGCAAGGTCCTGGACCGCGCACTCCCCGCGGAGGCGCGCTGGGTCCGCCTGCGAATCCGTTACTCCTCGAGGCTCGCCTGGGCCGCGGCCGACCCGGACCGCGTCAATGCGTGGGAGTGGAACCGGCTGAACGATTCGAGGGTGCTCGGCCAGGGGAAGGGCGCGGCGGCGACGGCGGGAACACGCGCGGCGACGAAGTACTTCGCGAAGGCCGCGTACCTGATCGGTCTCCTTCTGCAGGCCGTCTGGGCGGCGGCATGAGCGCGATGGAACGCCGCAGCAGCATCGGAGCGGGCTTCTCGGCGCTCGGCGGTGCGAAGGGCCTGGTCCTGCTGCTGACGGCGGTCACCGTCGTTCTTTCCCTCCTTGCGGCCGCCCCCCTTCTCCCCTCCCTTCGAGACTCCTTCGCCGCAACGCTCGCCGGAGATCACATCCTGAAGAACGATCCGTTGTTCGCTCCGACGGACGTCTTCGATTTCCTCCGCGAGAAGAGCGCCGCCGTCGCCGGAGCGCGCAGCGCGGCGAACTGGGCCATTCTCATCGCGCTCTTCCAGCAGATCCTGTTCGCGGGAGGGATCGTCTCGGCCCTGGGAAGGGGCGTCCCCGTGACCTTGCCCGACTTCGTCGCGGGAGTGAGAAGGAACGCCTGGCACAACGTGAAGTGCTTCCTGATCTTCCTGCCTCTTGCCGGAAGCGCGATCGGCGCCTGGTTTGCCGCGACCCACGCGATCTATGGGAAAGTCCTCGAGCCTCTGCCGCCGGGCGCTCCCTCGACGTTTCTCTTCCGGCTCGTGGTTGTGCTGGGGGCACTCCTGATCTACGCGATCTTCTCCCTGCTCCACGACTTCGCCAGGGCCGCGCGCCGCTCCGAGCACGCGATCGGCGCGTGGAGGGCCTACGGCTACGGCCGCCGGATCCTGGCGGGACGCTGGATGCGGGCGCTCGGAATCTTCTTCTTCTGGCTCCTCTTCGGGGGCGCTCTCCTGCTCCTCGGGATCGGCGTCGAATGGAGCGCCCCGGCGGTTTCCGCGGGGGCGATCGCGCTGCACATCCTGCTCCAGGTCGCGGTCCTGGCGATCCGGCCCGTGGTTCGGATCGCCGCGTGGGGCTCCTACCTGGCGCTGTACGATCGCGTCCAGCCGACTCTCGCCCCGCCCGCGCCCTCGGTGATTGCGCCGACGGAGCTTCTTTCTCCCCCTCCGCTCACGCTGGACGAGCAGCCGCTGATCTAGTTGCGGCCGGCTCGTCGCGAAGCCACGCCTCGAAGCGGCTCAATCCCTCTTCGATCCGCTCCTGGGATGTGGCGAAAGAGAAACGGACGCAGGAATCGACCCCGAAGGCTTCGCCCGGCACTGCGGCGACGTGCGCTTCGTCCAGGAGCCGGCGGCAGAACTCGACGGAGCCGCCGACGCCTTTGCGCCGGTAGAGGGCTTCGACGCGCGGGAACACGTAGAAGGCCCCCTCCGGAGCGACGCACTCCACTCCCGGGAGGGCCGAGAGTCTCTTCATCATGATCTCGCGCCGCCGGGCGTAGTGCGCGAGCATGTCCGAGACCGAGATCGTCGGAGCGCTCGAGATCGGACGAGCGCGGCCCGGGCGGCCTCCTGCGAGATCGAGGAGGCGTTGGACGTGGAGTGGCTCTGGTAGGAGGCCATCGAGGAGACGAGGCCCTTTCGGGCCAGGGCCCACCCCAGCCGCCACCCCGTCATCGCGTACGTCTTCGACGCGGCGCCGGTCACGACGAGGCGGTCCTGATGCTCCTTCCAGAGCGAAGCCGCCGAGACGTGCTCCTTTCCGCCGTAGAGGAAATGGTCGTAGGTCTCGTCGAAGAGGAGCACGGCGTCGCGGGAGGCGCACCAGTCGAGGATTCGCGCGAGCTCTTCCGGGTCCACGACCGCGCCGCTCGGGTTGCAGGGAGAGTTCAGGATCACTCCGCGGGTCTCCTTTGTCGCGGCGCGCTCCAGCGCCGCGGCCGTCGGCTTCCATCCCGAACGGAGGTCCGTCGGCACGAAGACCGGCCGGGCGCCGCAAAGGCGCACGATTTCGGGAAAGGAGACCCAGTACGGAACGAACATCGCGACGGCGTCCCCCTCCTCGAAGAGGGCCTGGCACGCGTTGAAGACCGCCTGCTTCGCTCCCGCCGTCACGAGGACGTTCTCGCGCGCGCACGACGCTCCCTGTTCCCGCCGGTACTTTTCCGCGATGGCATCCCGGAGCCCGGCGTCGCCGGCGGAATCCGTGTACTTCGTCCGGCCCGCCTCGATCGCGGCGATTCCGGCCCGGGCCACGAAATCCGGCGTCGGGAAGTCGGGCTCCCCGAGGCCGAAGTCCACGACGTCCACTCCGCTGGCGGCCAGGGCCTGCGCGCTCCTCGCGACGGCCGCGGTCGGCGACGGCGCCAGGTTCGCGACCCTCCCGGACAGCCTCGGAGGCTTCACAGGTGCTTCCTCCACACGCGGGCGAACGCGGGAAACGCCTTGAGACTCTTTCTGCCCGCGACGACCAGAATCAACTCGATCGCGATCCATGCCCCGTAAACGTACAACATCGCGTGGCGCGAGGAGGGGACCAGGAACTGGAACAGCCAGAGGCCGAACAGTCCCGCCGCCTCGTACGCCTCCAGATCCATCGACGCGAGAAAGAGCCAGCCGAGGAAGGCCTGCAGGATCGTCAGCAGGATTTCCTGCCGCTGGAACGCGTCGAACGGGAGAGGCTCCGTGGACCCGTGGCTCCAGCAATAGATCACGGCGAGCAGCCCCGAGAGGATCCCCCACTGGTTGATGTTGGAGGACGCCATGTTCATCAGGGCGACGGGGGCGCGCGTGACCCGCCGGGCCCAGGCGAACGCGGATGTCTTCTCCGGGAACTCCGAGAGAAACGGCGCGACCCACTGGATGAAGACGAACTGCGACAGGCCGAAGCTGACGGCCAGGGCCAGCATCGAGTTCAGGAACGGCTCCGCCACAAAGAAGATGATCGCGCCGCCCCCGAAGAGGAGCGCCCCGACCGCGGCCCACCGTTTCGCGCCCGTGTAGGAAAGGGCCCACCGGGAGACCGCGGGCACCTGCTCGTCCTGCTCTTCCGGTTCGGCTCTGGGCGGGAGACGGAGCAGGATCCAGAGATACGTCACGTAGGTCGCGGCGAGGATCACGGAATCGACGAGCGACAGGTTCCCCTTCGCCCAGATCAGGACGAAATAGAGAAGGGGCGGGAGGAGGCCGAGCACCTCGACGGAGTGCTCGTCGTGGAGCCGGATGGAGCCGAGGCGGCGCTTGTATTTGCGGACCGAGTAGAAGGCCGCCACGCCGTAGATCATCGGCCACCCCAGGCCGGTCAGCAGGCGCAGGCTTCCGGTGAAGTTCGCGATCGCGAGGTGGACCATCGGCGGGTTCTTTCCCGCTTTCCATGCGATCACGGCTTCGACGGCGAATTCCGGAAACGTCTGGACGAGCGCGAGGACCGCGAGGGCAAGCCCCTGCGAGACGAGGAACTCCGCGGCCTCCGCGCCCCAGGCGACGAGGAACGCGGAGACGATCATCGCCGGGAAGGTCCAGAGGGCCGAGAAGGGTGAGGCGGAGATCGCCTCCGGCGGAGTCGCGCTCAGGTCGAGCCTGCCGCGAAGCGATTTCATCCGAGCCGGTTATAGCATGCTCACCGTGGCGGCCATCGAATCTCCCTCGAATCCGCTCATCCGGGAAGTGAGCCGCAGCCTCGAGGAGCGGACCCACTTCCTCCTGGAGGGAGAGAAGGCGATCCTCGAAGCCGTGGCCGCGGGGCTCCCTCTCGAGCACGTCTTCCATGACGCGAGCGTCCGCGCGGGAAGGCTCTCCGCCGCCACCGCCGCCCGGCCCCGGATTGTCTCCCGAGCGGTCCTGGAGAGGCTGGCCGACTCGAAGTCGCCCCAGCACCTGCTCGCCGTCGCCCGGCGCCGCGACGTTCCGGTCGCCGAGATCCTTGGGCGCCCCGGGCCGGCCGTCTTCGCCTTCGGCATCCAGGACCCCGGCAACCTCGGTGCGATCGTCCGAGTGGGCGAGGCGGCGGGCTGCTCTGGGATCGTGGCGGCTCCCGGCACGGCGGACTTCTTCCATCCGCGTGCCGTGCGGGCGAGCGCGGGCAGCGTGCTTCGGATCCCCGTGTCGGGCCGGGTCTCCTTCGAGCCGTTCGCGGCCGACGCGAAGCAGGCGGATCGAATCGTCTGCGGGGCCGTCGCGTCCGGGGGAGAGAACCCCTTCGAGGCGCCGCTGCCCGCTTCCAGCGTCCTCGTCATCGGCTCGGAGGGAGCGGGCCTTCCCGCCGGGGCGTACCGCTATCTCGATCGGCGCTACACGATTCCGATGCGCCCGCCGGTCGATTCCTTGAACGCCGCCGTGGCGGCGGCGCTGCTCCTCTACTCGGCGGCGCTCAGGTCTCCTCTTCCGTAGGAGGGGAATTGCCGGGGCCGGGCGGGGCTTTCGATTCGGTCTTCGTCTTCTTCCGACCCCTCACCCCGGCCCTCTCCCGGGAGGAGAGGGAGAACGAGGGCCTTATCCAGACCTTCTTCGGCGCGACGATCTTCTTCTGACGATTTCCGATGCCGCGCGTCATTCAGCCTCCGGTCCTTCCGCGAAGACTTCCGCCTGAAAGCTCCAGAGCCGGGCACCCGGCTCGCGCCATGCCCCGGGAGAAAGGCCGGCCTTCCTGCAGACTTCCGCGAGAAACCGCTCCCGGGTAAAGCCCCACTCCGTCGCGACCTGCGGCAGGAGCAAGCCGCTCTGTCCCCTGGCCTCGACGATCAGCCCGTCCCGCCCGACCTCGATCGCCTCCGGGTCTTCCACCGGCTGCGGAGGAGTCAGGACGGAGATCTCGATCTCGCATTCGTCGAGTTCTTCCGCCGTGAGCGGCGGGAAGCGCGGGTCCTCGAACGCGGCCCGGAGAGCGAAGCGCGGCACCATCCTGGAGAGGTCCCCTTCCGGTGAGAGGGTCCCGATGCAGCCGCGCAGCTCACCGCTGCGCCGCAGCGTCACGAAGAGCGCGCGGACCTGCCCGAACGCCTCCGCCCGGTCCGAGCCGAGCCGGGGCGGCGGCTCGCCGCGGAACCGGGCCTCGAGCGCGCGGCGGGCGAGGGAGAGGAGGTCGCGCCGCGCGGTCTCCGAGAGAAGAGCGAAGGTCATGACGGCACGGCCGCCGGAAGCGCCGCGAGAAAACGCGTTGTCGCGCGCGCCACTTGATCGAGCTTCCCTTCGAAGAAGTGATCGGCCCCCGGCACGACGACGACCTCCGTTGCCTCTCCGGCAAGGTCAGCGAGAAGAGCGGGCGGGCCGAACGTGTCTCTCTCCCCCGTGAGGAAGAGCGCGGGAACCCGCGGTCTCGCGAGATTCGCTCCGGATCCCGTCGCGACCGGCAGCCCGGCCGCAATGAGCGCCACGACGCGAGCGTCCCCCGCGATCGCGCGCAGGGCGGCCGAGGCGCCGAAGGAGAACCCGCCCGCCACGATCGGAAGGCCGCCGAGCCGCTCCGCCTCGTCCAGGGCGGCGCGGAAGTCTTCAACCTCCCCTCGCCCGGCGCTGCCTCGCCCCTCCGAGAGCCCCACGCCGCGGAAGTTGAAACGGAGCGTTCCATATCCGGCGGCCGTCAGGGCCTTCGCCGCGCGGAAGACGACCTTGTTGTGCAACGTTCCGCCGTGGAGGGGATGCGGATGGGCGAAGACGGCGCTGCCCAGGCGCGGGCCGACGGGCTCCTTCCAGAGGCCCTCGAGGCGCCCGGCGGGTCCGGCGAACATCACGGGCGTCAGGCTGGAAGTCGCGGCGCGTGCGATTGGATAAACTCCGCTCTCATCGTATTCTCTTGCGCGCTTCCACGAGAGCCGGACTGGGGAAAGGTGCCAGCATGAAGAAGATCCTACACGTCGTCGGGACCGGAACGATCGGCGAGCCGCTGATCGGCCTGTTCGCCGACTTCAAGAAGCACCTCGGCATCGACGAGATCACGTTCCACAAACGCACGCCGATGACGACCGAGCGGGCGAAGGTCAATCACCTCCTCCAGCGCGGCGCGAAACTCGCCGTGGACCCGGACAAGGTCGCCGACTTTGAGGCCCTCGGGCATACGGTGTCGTACGAGACGGTCGAGGCCCTCGAGCGCGCCACGGTCATCATCGACTGCACGCCGGCCGGCAACGAGAACAAGAAGCTGTACGAGACCCTCTCGGGCCCGCAGGGCTTCCTCGCCCAGGGGAGCGAGTTCGGCTTCGGGAAGATGTACGCCATGGGGATCAACGACGAAGCGCTGATCCCGGGGGAGGACCGGTTCCTCCAGATCGTCTCCTGCAACACACACAACATCGCCGCGCTCATCCGGACGCTGGGGGACGACGGGTCAGGTGGGGGCGGGCTGCTCGAGCGCGGACGGTTCGTGTGCATGCGCCGGGCCAACGACATCTCGCAGGACTCCGGGTTCTCCCCCGCTCCGTCCGTAGGCAAGCACGACGACAAGGAGTTCGGCACGCACCACGCGCGCGACGCCGCGGCCCTGCTCGCGACGATCGGCTGGAAGCCGCGGATCTTCTCCTCCGCCGTGAAGCTCAACACGCAGTACATGCACACGCTCTGGTTCGACCTGGAGTTCACGCGGCCGATGTCGCGCCAGGAGGTCCTCGACCGGCTGCGCGCCAACAAGCGCATCGCTCTGACGGAGAAGCGCTCGTCCAACCAGATCTTCTCGTTCGGAAGGGACCACGGCTATTACGGCCGGATCCTGTCGCAGGCCGTCGTCGCCGTTCCCACGGTGGCGATGAGCGGCGACCGCGAGCTCGTCGGCTTCTGCTTCACGCCGCAGGACGGCAATTCGCTCGCGTCCTCGATCTATGCCGCGCTCTGGCTGATGGAGCCGGACTTCGACCGCAGCGCGCGCCTCTCGGTTCTCGACCGCTTCTTCTTCGGCGAAGTCTAGCTGACGCTCGGGACTCGGGACTGGGAACTCGGGACTCGGGGGCCATCGTTCGAGTCCCGCGTCCCGGGTCCCGGCCCACGGATCAGGGGCTGATGATGTAGCCGCCGCTCTTGACGTCCTTCTTCATCGAGAGGAGGCCGAGGCGCTGGGCGTCCTCGAGGAGCTCCGAGAAGGACTTGTAGCCGTAGTACGACTCGTTGAAGTAGGGCTGCTTGCGCTGCATCGTCTGCTTGATCATCGAGCCCCAGATCACGTCGTAGTTCTCCCGGACGAGCGCCTGGAGCGAGTCGAGCATCAGGCGGAAGAGCTCCCGCTTCTTTTCCGGCAGGTTCTCGATCGACGGAAGCGCCCGCGTCTCCCGCACGAGGTCCTCGTAGAAGATGAACTCGTCGCAGTTGGAGATCAGCAGGTCGGACGTGGAGTTCTTCACTCCCACGCCGATGACGCTCTTGTCGTTCTCCTTCAGTTTCGACACGAGCGGGGAAAAGTCCGAGTCTCCCGAGCAGATCACGAAGGTCGTGATGTGCCCCTTGGAGTTGGCGAGATCCATCGCGTCCACGACCATGCGGATGTCGGCGGAGTTCTTGCCCGAATAGGCTCGCTGAGGGATGTCGATCAGCTCGATCGCGGCCTCGTGGAACTCCCGCTTGTACTCGGAGTAGCGGGTCCAGTCCGCGTACGCCTTCTTGAAGACGATCCTCCCCTTCTCGATCAGCCGCTGCAGGACGAGGTTGATGTCGAACTTCTTGTACTGCGCGTCGCGCGCGCCCAGCGCGATGTTCTCGAAGTCGATGAAGAGGCCGAGCCGCTGCTCCCCGGAGGCCCGCAGGGGCGGGCCCGGACTCACGGACACGGCCGCCGCCGTCGCGGGCGGCGGCGTGGCGAGCATCACGACCGGGGCGGGCGACGGCTCGAGCGAGGGCCGCTCCTTCTCCTTGGTCCCCGGATGCGTCTTGCGGTGGCGGGCGCCGCCGCGGCGCCGGCGCGATTTCTTGCCCCCTTCCTCGGGAGCGGAGAACGAAACGGGTTCGTCTGTCATGGGGTCCTTTCCGGTGCGTAATCGAATGAAGACGTCGTCAGGAGGAAGCTCGTGAGGACTCGGGCGACCTCGCGGTTGTCCGCGTCCACGATCTCCACCTCGCCGACGTTGACGCGGCGCCCCTTCTTGACGATCCGGGCGCGGGCCCAGACGTCTCCGCGGGCGCGCCGCAGGAAATGAATTGTCAGGTCGGAGGTCGCGAAGCCCATCTTGCCGTCGAAGTTCGTGGCCAGGGCGAACGCGACGGCGGTGTCGGCCAGCGTGGCCAGGATCCCCCCGTGCACCGTCCCCGATCCGTTGGTGATCTGCTCGCGGTACGGAAGGTGGAGGATCGCCCGGTCGAGCTCCAGCTCCTCGAGGCTTGCCTCGAGCCAGGCGAGGGCCGGGGAAGCGGACAGCCTCCCCCGCAGTCTCTCCAGAAGATCGGGGGCAATCCGTGCGGACACCCCGGCGGTCGCGCTCATCAAACGCTTGATTCTACGCGAAAAACCGCCCCGCCCCCCGGCGCTAGGGAAACTCCTCCCGCGCCGTGTCCTCGCCGGCGTAGTAGGGAAGCTCCTCCGCTCGCTTGGTCGAGTTGTCGAATTCCTTCGGGACCTCCACGATCGTGCGGGTCACGTTGGGATCGCAGAGGTTGTTCTCGCATTCATAGGTGTACACGTTCTTGTCGGGCAGCTTGCGGAACCCCACGATCGTCTGGTAGGTGTCGCAGTTGCCGCACTTGACCGACATCATGAAGATGTCGATGACGTGCAGGTCGGAGCGGTCCGCGTCGGAGCTCATTTGGCGATAATACGCCGGGAGGAGTGCATCGCCATGAGATGGAAAGCTGTTCTGGCACTGTTCTTCGGATCGCTCGCGGCGCTCGCGGACAGCGGGGGGAAGTTCGAGAAATCGATCACGATCCCTCACGGCGGCGACGCGAAAATCGGATTCTCCCGCGAGGGATGCTCGGTCCTCGCCGTCACGCTCCGCAACTTCCCGAGCCGCGAGGACATCGACACGGCCCGCCGCGAGAAGCCGGACGACAAGTCCTGGGTCTGGTGGGACTTTCATGTCGAGAACCGCGGCAGCGTCAAGTGCAAGATCCAGATCTGGGTGGACATCTTCGACAAGGAGGGCCGGGCGGTGAAGTCGAGCGACCGGAGCGACACGGTGGACGCGGGCAAGCTCGACGACAACATCCGGATCTCCACGCGCATGAGGACGCTCGACATCGCCGACGCCCCGAAGGCGACGGTCCGCGCGCAGATCGGACCGAAGTAGGGGGAAGGGATCAGGGAACAGGTTTCAGGTTTCTCCTGACAACCCCCTCGAACCTGACACCTCATGCCATTACCACCCGTAGAATCACGAAATGCCCGTTCTGCCTGAGACGCGGACCATTCCCGCTGACTACCAGGCCGCGCGCAAATCCCTGGCGCATCGGATCCAGACGGCCGCGGTCCTGGATGTCGGGGGGCCCGACGGCATCGCGTTTCTCCAGGGACAATTGACGCAGGAGGTGCGGTCGCTCGCTCCCGGAGAGGCGCGGCCGGCGGCGGCGTTGACGCCGAAGGGGAAGCTTCTCTTCGTGGCTCGGGTCATCGGCCTGCCGGATGGAAGGCGGCTTCTCCTTCCCCGGTCCGAGAGGGAAGCGGCGCTCGCGCATCTGAAGAAGTTCGTCATCTTCCAGAAGGTGGAGATCGCGGACCGGTCGGACGAGTTCGTCCGGGTCGGCCTCTACGGACCTCGCGCCGGAGAGGTTCCCGCGGGGATGGACGCGACGCGACTTCCCGGCGACGGCGAGACGGCCGCGGAGATCCTCGTTGCGGCCGCGAACGCCGGCCATCTCGAACGCGAGCTCGACCGCGCCGGCTCGGTTCCCCTCGGCGAGGAGACCGCCGAGATCCTGCGCGTGGAGGCGGGGCGACCGCGGTTCGGACAGGACGCGGACGATTCGAACCTCGCCGACGAAGTCGGGCTCGACGCCGCCATCTCGACGACAAAGGGGTGCTATGTCGGCCAGGAGATCGTCGCGCGGATGCGCACGTATGGCCGCGTCAACCGCCGGCTCGTCGGGTTCCGGTTCCCGGAAGGGGGAGTCTCTCCGGGCTCGGTCTTGAAGCGACCCGAGGAGACCGAGCCGGGCAAGATCGAGCAGGGGCGCGTCACGAGCTCGGTCCTCTCCCCGACCCACGGAGCAATCGGGCTCGGGTACGCGTTCCGCGACGTGGCCGTCGGCGATCGCCTCGTCTCGGCCGACGAGCCCGCGCTCTGCGCCGTCGTCGCATCGCTCCCCTTTCCCACGTGACAACCCGCCGCGTGCCGATCTCCCGGTCTGCGGGAGGTCCCTGGCCGCTCCACCTGGCGCTCGGCGCGGCGCAGACGGGATTCGCTCTCTTTCCGACTCTCGGCAAGCTGGCGCTCATGAGCATTCCCCCGCTTCCGCTCTCGGCCCTGCGCGTCACCTCCGCCGCGCTGATGCTCGAATCCATCCGGCGGATCTCGCGCGCCGAGAACCTCGACCCCGGCGACCACAAGCGGGTGTTTCTCTACGGGGTTCTCGGCGTCTCGCTCAACCAGGTGCTCTTCATCCTGGGGCTCTCGATGACGACGGCCATCAACACGACGATCCTGACGGCCACGATCCCCGTCTTCACCCTCGGCGTCGCGGTAATCCTCCGGCGAGAAGCCTTGACGCTCTCCTCCGCCATCGGCGTCCTCCTCGCGAGCGTCGGAGCGATGGTGCTCGTCAACATCCAGCACTTCGACTGGCAGAGCCGGTACGTGCGCGGAGACTTGCTGCTGCTCGGCAACGCTCTCGCCTACTCGCTCTACCTGGTCCTCTCCCGGCCGATCCTCGCGCACTACCGCGTCCTGACGATCGTGTCCCGCGTCTTCGTCTACGGAGCGCCGCTGATCCTGCTCTTCGCGCTGCCGGCTCTCCTGCGCTTTTCGCCGGCAGCGGTCACCCCGCTCTCCTGGGCGAGCCTCTCGGGCATCGTCGTGGTCTGCACCGTCATTCCCTATGCGCTGAACTCCTGGGCGCTCGCGCGCACCGGCGCGTCGCAGGTGGCCGTGTATGTCTTCCTTCAGCCGCTGATCGCGTCGGCGCTGGCGATCCTCGTGCTGAAGGAGACCGTGACGGCGCGGACCGTCGTCGCCGGAGCTCTCATCCTCGCGGGACTCGCGGTGTCGGTCGCGAGGCCGCGTCTGCCCGCCGAGGAAGTCGCTTGAGGGCATCGGTGATCATCCCGGTCTTCAACGAGCGGGATTCGCTTCCTCTCGTCGTGCAGGACATTCCCGCAGGCCTCGTGGCCGAGATCGTCGTCGTGGACAACGGCTCGACGGACGGAACGGGCCTGATCGCCGAGAAGCTGGGAGGCAACGGGCAACCGCCGGTGCGCCTCGTCCGCGAGCCGCGCCGCGGCTACGGCAGCGCCTGCCTGGCGGGGCTCGCGGCTCTGGAAGCGGCGCCTCCGGACGTCGTGGTCTTCCTGGACGGCGACTACTCGGACCATCCGGAGGAGATGCCGGACCTCCTTGCGGCAATCGGCGGCGGGGCCGATCTGGTGATCGGCTCCCGGACCCTCGGGCGCCGCGAGCCGGGGGCGCTCCTTCCGCAGGCCCGCCTCGGCAACCTTCTCGCCTGCTTCCTGATCCGCGTTCTCTACCGGCACCGCTACACGGATCTCGGCCCGTTCCGCGCCATTGGCTGGGACGCGTGCCGGCGTCTTGGCATGCGCGACACGAACTTCGGATGGACGTGCGAGATGCAGGTCAAGGCCCTGCGTGAGGGATTGCGCGTGGCCGAGGTCCCGGTTTCCTACCGCCGCCGGGTCGGCGTCTCGAAGATCACGGGGACGGTGCCCGGCACGCTGCGCGCCGGCTGGAAGATCATCGGGACGATCCTCAAGTACTCCCTGGGATCCTAGCCGGCTCTTCACTCTCGTTCCGGAAGCGCTCCAGCCTCTCGAGGATCTCCGCCGGCGCGCGTCGAGGCTTGCCGCCGCTGTCCGCGAAGACATGCCGCGTGGCGCCCTCCGCGAGGAGCCGGCCCTCCGCGTCCACGATCTCGTACCCGAACGAGAGCCCGCGGGAGCCCAGCTCCGTCAGCCGCGACCGGACGCGCACCGCGTCGTCGTATCGGGCGGACCGGCGGTACTTGCACTCGACGCGGGTCACCAGGATGAGCAGGCCCGAGTCTTCCATGACGCGATACGGCATTCCGGCCGCCCGGCAGTAGTCGGTCCTCCCGATCTCGAACCACACGATGTAATGGCCGTGATAGACGATTCCCATCCGATCCGTCTCGGAGTAACGGACGCGCAGTGAAGTCTCGACGACCCTCATGAGGAGGGATTCAGAACTTGGCCGCCAGGCGCTGCCGGACCGACTCCGGCACGAGACCGGAAACATCTCCCCCCAGCTTCGCGACTTCCTTGACGAGGCGGCTCGACACGTAGGAGTACTCCTCCTTCGCCATCAGGAAGACCGTTTCGATGGAGGGATTCTGGCGGCGGTTCATGAGCGCCATCTGCAGCTCGTACTCGTAGTCGGAGACGGCTCGGAGGCCGCGCACGATGAGGGTGGCGCCCATCTCCCTCGCGAAATCCACAAGGAGGCCGGAAAAGGAGCGCACCGGCGTCGAGACGTCGTCCCCCGTGATCTCGCGGATCATCTCGATCCTCTCCGCGACCGAAAAGAGAGGGGTCTTCGAGTCGTTCTCGAGGATCGCCACGACGACGACGTCGGCCAGGCGGCGGGCGCGCGACAGGATGTCGAGGTGCCCGTTGGTCAGCGGATCGAAGGAGCCGGGATAGAGGGCGATGCGTTGAGTCATCGGTAGCCGCCTCTCTCCGTGCTTGCTCGGCGAACGCCTTCGGCCAGGAGATTATAGGCGGACACGGTCAGGAAGAGCGCCAGGCCGGGGAAGAGCGCCATCCACCAGGCTTCCTCGATGTAGGCGGGCGCCGCCGAGAGGATCCCTCCCCACGAGGTCGCCGGAGGCGGAAGCCCCACTCCCAGGAAGGAGAGGGCCGCCTCCGCGAGAATCGCCCACGCGACGCCGAACGCCGCGGACACGAGCAGGGGCGCGAGCACGTTGGGAAGCAGGTGCCGCAGCAGGATGCGCGCCGTCGAGGCTCCCGCGGACTTTGCGGCGCGCGTGTAATCGAGACTCTTCGCCTTCAGGATCTCCGCGCGCGCGTAACGCGCGTCTCCGGGCCAGGTCGTCAATCCGATCGCCAGGACAACCGCCGCCGGAGAGGGGGGCAGAAACGCGGCGAGCGCCAGCAGAAGGAAGAGAACCGGGAAACAGAGGACGACTTCCACGACTCGAGAGAGAAGGAGGTCCGTGACTCCTCCCAGGTAACCGGAGAGTCCCCCGACCGTGAAGCCGACGAGAAGCGACACCGCCGCGGCCGTCAGGCCGATCGCAAGCGAAATCGGCGTCGCCACGACGACCCGCGCGAGGAGATCTCTCCCCAGGTCGTCGGTCCCGAACAGGTGCGCCGCCGACGGAGAAAGGAGCCGGTTCTCGAGCCGGATCTCCGAGGCCGAACGCGCCGCCGCCGGAGAGAACGCCGCGACGATCCACAATCCGACGACGACCGCGAGCGCGATCCTCCCGCTCCCCGGCAGCCGCAGGAAGAGGCGCCTCACGACGAGGTCCCGTCCCGGACGCGGGGGTCGGCGACCGCGTAGGCGATGTCGGCCGCGAGCGTCACGGCCAGCGTCGCGACCGCGCCGACGAGCGAGAGCGCGAGCACGACAGGATAATCCCGCGACAGGATCGAGTCGAAGTAGAGCCGGCCGAGCCCGGGCCACGCGAAGATCCGCTCGATGATGACGCTGCCGGAAAGGAGCCCGGGAAGCACGAGGCCCAGAAGCGTGACGAGCGGAAGGAGCGCGTTGCGAAACGCGTGCTTCCACAGCGCCTCCCGCCGGGAGAGGCCGCGCGCCCTCGCCGCCAGGACGTAGTCGGCCGAGCGCGCCTCCGCGACTCCCGCGCGCACGAGCCGCGCGTAGAACGCGAGCGAGCCGTAGGTCAGGCAGGCCACCGGAAGGGCGAGGTGGGAGATCCGATCCGCCAATCCCGCGAGCCCCGAGGATTCGGCGTCCGAGGCGACCCCGTAGAGCGGCAGCCAGCGGAGCTTGACCGAGAAGAGCGTCTGCAGCAGGAGAGCGGCCCAGAACGACGGCATCGAATAGAGGGCGAAGAGAACCGCGCCGGAGACCCGGTCGAAGGTCCCCTCGGGGTGTCCCCCGGCTTCCACGCCCAGCGGGATCGCGAGCGCGAGCGTCAGAAGAAGCGCGAGCCCGTTCAAGGTCAGCGTGTACGGCAGGGCTTCGCGGATCCGCACCGCGACCGGCCGCCGGTCGACGAATGATTCCCCCAGGTCGAAGCGGACCACCCGCCCCAGCCACTGCACGAAGCGCTCCGGCAGCGGGCGGTCGAGACCGTAGACGTGACGCATCTCGGCCGCCGCTCTTCCCGAGACGCGGCGCCCCGACTCGGCCCCGAGCGCCGACATCGGGCTGCCCGGCGCCAGGTGGAGGAGCAGGAACACGAGCACGACGATCCCGGCCAGCGTCGGCACGGCTAGGAGCGAGGCGCCTCGCGACGTAGCGGATCATGGCGGCCCCACCGGGGACTCGCCACCATGCGGCGGGGCCCGGCCAGATTCCCGAGAACCCGAGCGGCGAGGTCGCGAGTCCTCGGATCCGCCCGCGAGAACGCGAACTTCGGCCGACGCGTTCGTCACGAAGATCGCCGGGGCGTCGTCGCGAAACAGCGCGTGGAGCCGGTGATAGATCTCCATCCGCGCGCGCCTTCGTTCATCTCTCGCCGCGCCTCTTCCATCAGGCGGTCCGCCTCGGGGTTCCGTAGAAGCCGCTGTTGAGCCCCGCGGCGGCCACTGCGACGAATGCCAGTAGGGAAGGGATCGGGATTGGGATCCGAGGCGGACCAGGCGAGCGAGGCCGCCTCGAAGTCGCCCGCGTCGACCCGCTCGAGGAACGCGGCCCACTCCATCGGGCGCACGGTCGCCTTCACGCCGACTCGGGCGAGCTCGGTCGAGAGCATCTCGTCGATCTGCCGTCCCGGCGTTCGAGCCCGCCGACACGAGGAGCTCGAACTCGAACTCCCGCCCCGTCGCGGTCGCGCGTGCCGTCGCCGTTCGTGTCCCGCCACCCCGCTTCGTCCAGCAGCCGCGCGGCCGCCGCCGGATCGAACGGCAGAGGACGGACGTCGGGATCGTAGGCCGGCGAATCCGGCGCCCACGGGCCGGAGATGATCCGCGCCGATCCCCTGGAAGAGGGCGCGCACGATCGAGGCGCGGTCGAGCAGCATCGTCATCGCCCGGCGCACGCGGGCGTCGGAAAAGAACGGGGACCGGTTGTTCGAGCGCGATGTAGTTGTAGTCGAGGTTGTAGAACTCGACGAGGCGGCAGCACGCGGGCAAACTCCGGATCGCACGGCGCGCCCTCGTTTCACGACTCCTCGATCGCGGTCTCGTCGAGGTCCCCCGCGAGGAGCGCCCGGTACGCCACGGAGTTCTCCGGGAGGATGCGGAACACCACCCGGTCGAAATGCCCGCGCCGCCCGAAGTACGCGGGATTGCGCTCGAGGACGATCGACTCCTGCGGCTTCCAGGACACGAACCGGTACGGGCCGTCGGACAGCGGCGCGCGGTTCTCCTTCGCCTTCAGGAAGTTCTTGTGCCCGCGAAACGTGTCTCGGGAAGGAGGGGAAGCACGAACGCCATGTCGCGGTAGGCGTACGGCTCGCGGAACTTCGCGACGAACGTCCGGGCGTCGACCGCCTCGACCGACTCGAGTCCCTCGAAGACCGGCTTGAAGACGGGCGAGGGGATCTTCGGGGTCCACGATCCGCCGGATCGTGAAGACGGCGTCGCTCGCCGTGACCGGCGAGCCGTCTTCCCACACCGCTTCGGGCGCAGTGTGAACGGTACGTCGCGCCCGTCGGCGGACACCTCGTAGCTCTCGGCCAGGCCCGGCACCAGGCGCATCCGCGAGTCGAAGTCGAGCAGGTTGCGCGAGACGTACTGGAGCACCTGCTGCTCGGGCAGCCCCGACTGCAGCACGCGCGTTCAACGTCGCCGGCTCGCCGACGAGTCGCCGGCGCAGGACGCCGCCGTCCACGGGCGTTCCGCTTCGCGGTCTCGTCGATGTAGCCGAGGACCGGCTCCGGAATCGCCGTCGGGGCCAGAGTCGCGGGCGGCGTCGCGCGAACGGCCGCGGTCTCCTTGCCCGGCACCCCGACGGCGCAAGACGACGAGGAGGAGAACGAAGAGCTTCTTCACCTGCCGGACATTATGAATGACGCGCGAATCGAGGCGGCGGGACGCGGGCGCGCAAACCGCCGCCCTCCCGGGGACAACTACGGCAGCGTAAAGCTCGCCGCGGCGACGTTTCGCGCGGCGTCGGTCACGCGAATGAGCAGGAAAGCCCCTTTGCCACTTCGGGTCGATGCTTGATCCGTAGCGTCTCCAGCGGAGAGTCGGAGAGCCCGTCCTTCGGCTCGACGCGCACCCACTCCTTCGCGTCGACGCTGTACTCGGCCTCGAGGATCGGGGAGGCGGCATCCTTCGCTTCGAATTCGAAAACGTCGCTGCCGCCCGGCAGGCGCGCGGATGACCGGAGGCGTGTTGTCCATCCGTCACCGGCGAGGAGTCGCGCGAGGACGGCCTTCGCCCTCCTCGGGGTTCGACTCGGCGTCGGACGCCGTCAGCGCGGAAGACGTACTCGCCGTCGGGAAGCGCCGTGGTGTCGAAGGAGTAGAACGTCTCGCGCACTCCCTTGCGCAGCGGGAGCCAGCGGCCCGAGCCGGCCGGCTTGAACGCGACTTCGTACGTGAGCGTGTCGCCGTCCGGATCCGTCACCTTCCACGTGCAGCGTGCGGTATCCCTTCCGCAGCAGGCGGCGCGGCGGCGGCTCCGACTTGGACTCCTCGAGACTCGTGAAGATCCCCTTCTCGTCCGGCGCCGTCGTCTCGAAGACGTTGGTTCCGCCCGAGGCCGATCGCGCGAGAACCTCGGCGGGAGCCGCAGGAGCGATAGCTCTCGATCACGGGGGTCGCGTTGCGGTTGCTTGTAGGCCGCCTCCACCCGCCGAACGACCGGGAGCGCGTCCCCCTCGGAGCTCATCCGGACCCTCCACTGCAGGTAGCGCGCCGGGAGGCGCCGTGACGTGGACGCCTGCGCCGCCGGCGCGTACGCGGACCAGGCGCTCCAGGTCGCATCGGGGGTCGCCGACTCCCCCGAGCGGAACGAGAACTCGAGCCGGCTGCCCGACGGCACATCGCTCTCCACAGCGGAAGGCGCCGAAGCGGCTCGTCCGCCCCGTGTCCTTCACGGCCGAAACGTACTCGCCGCGCGCGGGCCGTCGCTCAAGCGATACAGGGCGGTGGCCGAGTTCGTCGCCACCGCGTCCCCGGCGAGCGCGGTCACCTGCTTCTCGTCGAACGTCCGCTCGAGCGACCAGCGGCTGCGCGCCGACCCGGTACAGCTTTCCATTGGGACCGGTCGCCGCGAGCACGCGAGGCCGGACGACGTCTCCGGCGAGAGGTCGAAAACGATCTCGTCGCCGCTCGTCCAGACGGAACGCGGCGGCTCCCCCTCCTCGAAGAGGAGAACCTCCGAAGAGTATCCGCCCTGCCGGCTCCCGGGACGCGGCGGAGCCAGGCGCGGCTGGCCGACCGTCACGGTCACCTCCGGCTTGTCCTGGGCCTTCTCCCCTTCGCGCGCGTTCGCCTGGCGCGCGGGCTTGGCCGCCGGCTGGGGCTGACGGAGCGGAGATCGGCTCGCTGGCTCGTGGCCGGCGCTTCGGCCGAGGAGGCCGCGACCCAGACGCGGCCGTCGCCGCTCCGCGGTGATCGACGTGATCTCCGACTTGGAGGAGTCGTAGACCGTCGACACGATCCCGGACCGGATCGACGCGCAGCACCAGGCCGGACCCGGACGTCCCGGCCCAGAGCCTCCCTCGGGAATCCGACGTAGAGCGCGCGCACGTGCGGATCGCGGGTCGCGTGGACCCGCTCGCCCTTGCCCGTCGGCGTTGACTCGATGGATCTCCCCGGGAAGGCCGGTCGCCGCGTAGAGGGTCGTTCCCGAGAACGCGAGCGCCCAGATGTACTGCGCCTTCGTTTCGTAGAAGACGGCGGGCTTCCCCTTCTCGATCCTGTAGATCTTCCCGTCCGGGCGAGCCGCCCGCGTAGAGCGTGCCGTCGGGTGAAACGGCGAGCGCCGTGACTTCCTTCTCCGCCAGCGTCGCGAGCACGTCGACCTTCCCTGCGGGAGGACGCGCAGGATCTTCCCGTCGTTGCCTGTTCCGACGAGGATGTTCCCGTCGCGGTCGCGCACCGCCGTGAAGAGCGCCGCCTCGGTGATCCCGTCCACGCGATGCGAATCGCGCGAGAGAACCAGCGTCCCGTCCATGGCGACGGAGACGCCCCGCGCCTCCCCCGTCGAAAAATCGGTCGCCGAGTCGCAGACCCAGATCCGCGTGACGGCCGCGCGCGCCGCGGCGAGCGGCGGCGGCACAGAACGAAGAGAAAGGCCGCGAGGGCCCGAAGAGTCCGCTTCACCACATTCTCGGCTTGACGTCGATCCGCAGCCGCACCGAGCCGTTGACCGGAGTCGGCTGCTCCACCGACATCCGACTGGAGGCGGACGTAGCGAAAGCTCCGGCGTCGAGGCCTCGCCCGGGCCGCGATCGCGCAGGATCGTCGCGACGCTCGGCGGCAGCCCCTGCAGCGCATCTCCGGCCACGACCGCCCCCGGCGCCGACCGGTAGGCGAGGAGGTTCAGGCTGTTGGGCGGCCGCACGCGCGCCAGGAAGTCCAGCACCTGGTCGAGCGACTGCGGATCCGGCGGCACGAGCGCCAGGTCGTAGGCCGTGGCGGCCGAGCCGTCTCCGACGAAGACCGTCAGCGGTCCCGGCGGCGTGTCGGGCGCGACCTTCAGGTCCAGGACCACTCGACGGGGGCTCCCGCGGAAATCCACGATGTCCACCCAGACGGGGACTTCGTCGCCCGGGTGGACGCTCTCCTTCTGCGCTTCGACGTGGACGATCCGGGCGCCTTTCAGCCGGTCCGAGTGCGTGATCTCGACGTCCACCCCGAGGATCGTCAGGTCGTGGAATTCATTGGCCATCAGGTAATTCGTCAGGAGGGCGAGGGAGGCCACGGCCTCCTCGCGGGCGGTCAACCCGGAGAAGACGGAATCCCAGCGGACGTTGCGCCCGGGCGTCCGGATCGACGACTTCCAGACGAGCGTGCGCTCTCCGCTTCGCTTCTCCAGAGTCGTCAGAACGTTGTCGATCGCGATGGCCGTCAGGATCGGAGTCAGCATCGAGTTGTGAACCGCCTGGAAGTGGTAGGCCTGCGACGGGATCTGGTCGGAGGAGATCCGGACCGTGATCGGGACCATCGGGGCGTGCGTCCCGAAGGTTCCGAGGATGCCGGTGGAGCGGTCCTGCGTGATCGAGCCGAGCACGGGCCCGGTCGCCGCGAACTTGAAGGAGCGGAAGAGGGAGGGGAGGACTGTCAGGACCTGCGCCTGGGTCATCGGCATCGAGACCGGACCCATCGACAGAAAGGGATGACCGAAGGCGAGCACCGAGTTCCCCTCGACCCAGGTCACCGTGCCGGTTGCCGACAGGTCCATGTCGCCCGAGAGCAGCTGCGTCGCGACGGCTGAGCCCGGGGAGTAACGGCGACGGCGCGCGCCGCAGGCTTGCCCGCGGCGCGTTCCCGACGGCACCGCCATCCAGTTCGATGCCTCGGCGATGCGATGGAAGAGACCGCCGGGCCGGAGTGCTCCTCCGAAGGAGACGGGAAGAGGCAGGGCGGCGAGCGTGCCCGACGACGTGGCCTCGAAGGGCTTCAATAGCGCCCTCCATCCGGTCGGCTGAAGTGCCCGGAGGAGAACGCGGCGAGCAGAGCTCCGGTCGAAGAGGCCGATCCGCCGATCGGAACCGGAGGGGCCGCGGGCGCATGCCGGATGTCGAGCATGCTCTGGATCGGCGTGATGCCGCAGATCGGGTCCTTGGAGAACGGCCAGCCGTACGCGAGCGCGCCCACGAGCTTGCCATCGACGTAGATCGGGCTGCCGCTCATTCCCGCGATGATCCCGGCCTTCTCGAGCCCGATGCCGGAGACGCGGCCGAGGATCAGGTCCTGCCCCGGCGCGTAGCGCTTGAGCAAGCCGAGGATCTCGACGTCGAACCGCTGGATCCCCTTCCCGTCTCCCATGTCGGTCACGCCGTACCCTTTCATTCCCGCCACGATCTGCTCCTCGGGCAGGATGTCGAAGGGCTGGGCCGCGACGGACCAGGAGTGGAGCGCGAGCACGGCACAAGCGCGCCGCCACGACGCGGGACAGGTTCCTCATGCGCAGCACAACGCGCTCTCCTCTCCTCTCCATTCCCTTTGACGCTTCCGAATGCTGTATGTTACGGTGCAAAACGATGATGGCGGCCCTGCTTCAGCCCGTGCGGGCGGAAAACCTGCCCGGGGGCAACGATCCGTTCGTCGTCTTCTTTCGCGAAACCAGCCTCACTGCCAAGGTCGTCCTGGGCATCCTTCTCCTGTTTTCGCTCATCTCCTGGATCATCATCTTCGCAAAATTCCTGAAGCTCGCCAGGATCTCCCGCCAGTCGGACAAGTTCGTGGCGTTCTTCCGCAAGTCGAAGCGCTTCTCCGAGGTCAATACGATCGCCGGCCAGCTGACCGATACCCCCTTGACGACCCTCTTCAAGGCGGGATACGCGGAGCTCGACGCGCAGATCAAGGCGGTCCGGCCGGAGGAGTCTCCCGTGACCACGATCGCCATGCAGCCGCCCGCCGTGCAGGCCGGGAAGCTGCTGATCAAGAACATCTCGGGGGTGGAGCGAGCCCTGGAGCGGGCGATCGGCATCGAGGTCTCCCGCCTGACGAAGAACATGACGTTTCTCGCCACCACCGCCTCGGCCTGCCCCTTCATCGGCCTCTTCGGGACGGTCTGGGGCATCATGCAGTCGTTCCGGGCCATCGGCCAGACCGGATCGACCTCGATCGCCGCGGTCGCCCCCGGAATCTCCGAGGCCCTCGTCAACACGGCGGCCGGCCTCGCCGCCGCGATCCCCGCGCTCATCTTCTACAACTACTTCATGGGCAAGATACGAGAGCAGCGGGCGGGAATGGAGGATTTCGCGCTGGAGTTCATCAATCTGGCGGAGAGGAACTTCACCTGATGGTCGTAAGGCGTAAGGGGTGAGGCGCAAGGCGTGAGGCGAAGCAATCGGAGCCTGCCGGTCCCGGCCTCACGCCTAACGCCTGCCGCCTAACGACTCCATGGCTTTCCACCGAACGGCCGGAGACCCCTACGACCACCTGGCGGACATCAACGTCACGCCGCTGGTGGACGTGATGCTCGTGCTCCTGATCATCTTCATGGTCACCGCGCCGATGCTCCACCAGGGCGTCTCGGTCGCGCTTCCCAAGACGGCGACGACGAATCTTCCTTCGAGCGTCGAGGACCCGATCATCCTCTCCATCACGCGCGACGGCCGCTACTACATCAACGAGACGCCGGTGGCGCGGGGTTTGCTCCAGGATCGGCTCAATGCGTTCCTTCGGACCCGCAAGGACCGGACGGTGTTCCTCAAGGCGGACCGGGCCCTGTCGGTCGGGACCGTGGTCGAAACGCTGGATGTCTTGAATCGCATGGGGATCGAGAGCCTCGGGTTCATCACGGACACGTCCGGCTCGAAGAAAGCCGCCGCCAGGTAATGGCATGGATGCCGTCGGAGACGTTCTTGCCGGCAGAGAGCGCAGCGACACTTCCCTGGGCGATGGGAACGTCGCTCGGCGCTGCTCCTGCACGCCGCCGTCGCCGCGATGCTCGTGATCTCGGCCCTCCACAGGCCAGCGCGTTTCGTCACGCCGCGCGCCGTCAACGTCCGGCTGATCCAGGCCGGGACGCTGACCGGCGGCGCGCCGCCCGCGGAGGTCCCGGAGAAGGCACCGGAGAAACCGAAGATCCTGAAGCCCGCCCGCCGGAGGAGCCCCCGCCGCCACCGTCAAGAAGGCGAAGCTTCTCCCCTCCAAGGAGAAGGAAAAGAAGAAGAAGCCCTCGGTTCCGGGACCGCCGTCGAAGACGTCTTCTCCCCCGCTCTCAGCGGCCGCCCCGGCGCCCGCGGAGGCCCGGCCGGGGACGGGCGGCCCCGTGGGGACCGGCGGCAACGTCGGCGTCGGCGGCGCCACGTTCGATCAGCCGGACTTCAACTATTCGTACTACGTCGAGCGGATGCTCGTCACGATCGGGACGAACTGGTTCAAGCCGGCCGAATCCGTTCCGATCTCTCCCGTGATCCGCTTCCGGATCGAGCGGGACGGGACGATCAGCGACCCTCAGGTGGAGCGATCGAGCGGTTTGCCATATCGTCGACCGGGCCGCGCTGCGGGCCGTGATCGCCTCGTCCCCGCTCGCTGCCGCTTCCGCAGAGTTCGCTGGCCGCCTCCTCGGCGTCCACCTGATCTTCGAATGAGAACCGATGCATCGCTTCGCGGCCGCTCCTCGCGGCTTCTCTCGCTCGCGGCCGGCTGCCAGCGCCCAGGCCCCCCAGCCCGACGCCTCCGCCCCGGCCAGGCGGATGGTGCTCACGATTCGGACAAGAGGCCGGCCGGAAGGGATCGCCGGTCGCCGTCCCGCCCCTCTCCGCGTCCGGGATTGCCCGCGGTCCAGTCGAAGATCTCGGACCCCTTCACCGCGACGCTGCGCTCGGATCTCGAGTACTCGGGCCTCTTCGTGATCGCGGACCCGGCGCACTACCCCTCCGGCTCCCGAGACGTCAACGACGCGCGGAGACCGCCGACCGCTGGCTGCGGCACCGGCGCCGAGTCCTGGTCGACACCCGGGCGGAGGTCGCGGGCGACCGCGTGTCCGTCGAGGCGAGGGTCTGGGACCTGAAGTCGCGCAAGCTCGTTCTCGGCCGGCGGTATCAGCGGCGGCGTGTCGTATGTCGAACGGATCGCCCACACCCTCGCCAACGACCTCCTCAAGGAGCTGACGGGAAGACCGGAGCGTCTTCCTCTCGACGATCGTCTTCGTCTCCGACCGGGACGGCGCCAAGGAGCATCTACGCGATGGATTTCGACGGGCGAAATCCGCGCGGCTGACGTCCCATCAATTCGCTGGCGATGAACCCCGACGCGCGCGGCGGGAGATCGTCTTCACGAGCTACGTCACAGCGTTTCCCGCAGATCTGGATGATGAATGCGGACGGCAGCGGCCAGCGGGAGATGTCGACCGGCCTCGAGTTGAACGCCTCGCCGGCGCTCTCCCCCGACGGATCGCAGATCGCCTTCGCCGGCTCGGCGCAAGGGAACGCGGACATCTACGTCGCCGGCACGAGCGGGCGCGGCCTGCGGCGGCTCACGATGACGCACGCCCTCGAGGCCTCGCCCGGACTGGTCCCCCACCGGGCGGCAGATCCTCTACACGTCCGACCAGACCGGCACGCCGCAGATCTGGGTCATGGACGCGGAGGGCACGAGACGCGCGCCGCGTGACCTTCGCCGGCAACTGGAACGACGAGGGGACCTGGTCGCCCAAGGACGGATCGAAGATCGCGTTCGCGTGCCGCAACGAAGGGGACTTCAACATCTGCGTCATGGACGTCGCGACCGGAAGCACCGTCCAGCTCACCTCCGAAGGATCCAACGGCCACCCCGGCTGGTCGCCCGACGGCGAGAAGATCGTGTACCAGTCCGCCGACGCGGGGCTCGACCCAGATCTACACCATGGACGCCGACGGAGAGAACAAGCGGTGCTGACCGAACGCGGTCCAACAACATGCAGCCGGTGTGGACTCCCGTGATCTCTTCAGTTTGTCGATCCGGTCCGCCGCGGCGCGAAACGCGACGATCTGCTATATTCGATCGCTTCTCGCGACGCAACGCGGAAACGCAAGCGTGGATGAGGCGATTAACCCACCAAGGAGATGGCAATGATGACGAAACGGACCGGGTTGATCCTCCTCGCATTCCTGCTCGCCGGAATGCTTCGTCTGGTCGACGGCATGCAAGAAGAAGCCCTCCGAAGACCACCGGGGGGCCAAGCCCCGCCGAAGCGCCCAGCCGGCAGCCGCGACGACCGAGGTGTGCCGCCGCCCACGACGACCGCGCCGGGTTCGGTGGAAACAGGAGCCCCCTGGCCGACGTCGCGGGATATCAACGCCGAAGCGGCTACCTGAAGGACGCGTTCTTCGACTACGACAAGGCCGACCTGCGCGACGACGCGCGCACGGCGCTGGCCGCGGACGCGGACTGGCTCAAGAAGTACCGGACGATCCAGTTCCTGATCGAGGGGCATTGCGACGAGCGCGGGACGTCCGAGTACAACCTCGCGCTGGGCGACCGGCGCGCCAACGCCGCGAAGGAATACCTCGTCTCGCTCGGCGTGGACGCTTCGCGCGTCCGGACGGTCTCCTACGGCAAGGAGCGCCCGTTCTGCAACCGAGTCCACCGAGGACTGCTGGCAGCAGAACCGCCGCGCCCACTTCCTGTTCACGGCCGTGACCCTGCTCCGGCGTCCCCCGGCACTCGCCGCCGGCTCGCGGCTGCTCCCCCGGCGCTGCTGCGGAGCGGCGTGCGTCTCCTCCGACGACATCGACGGGCTCCACCGGCAGATGAACGACATCGAGAAGGAGATCCAGGCCGCTCGAGCGCAAGTCGTCGAGCAAGGAAGAGGTCGCCAAGCTCAACACCAACGTCTCCCAGCAGACCGCAGCAGCTCCTGAAATCCAACGCGGACACGGGCGTGAAGCTGGAGAGCTGACGGCCAAGATGGAGCAGCTCGAGGCGAAGCTCGAGGACACCAACCGGCGCCTCTCCCAGCTCTCCCAGCAGATCGCCGAGACGCAGGGCGATCTGGCGCGGCTGCGCACCGTCTCCCCGGGCGGGCCGCCGGGCCGCTCCCGCGCCGGCGCCGGGACAGCCCGCGGACGTCCGCCCGGACGTCGTCGTACGCGCCGTCCGGCCGCGACCGGCCGGCGGACACCCGCCCCCGGCGGAGCTCTACGACACGGCCTACGGCGACTACAGCAAGGGGCGTTACGCGCTCGCCGATCCAGGGCTTCCAGGAGTACCTGGCAGCCTATCCCAACACGGACCTTTCCGACAACGCGCAGTACTGGATCGGCGAGTCGCACTACGCGCAGAAGAAGCTACAAGCGAGGCCATCGCCGACTTCGACAGCTCCTGAAGATCTGGCCGCGAAGCGACAAGGCCGCCGCCGCGCTCCTCAAGAAGGGGTACGCGCTGCTCGAGCTCGGCCAGAAGGCCGAAGGCGGTCGTCGCAGCTTCAGTACGTCATCCACGAATACCCGTCCGCCGAAGAGGCGCGCCTCGCCCGCGCCCGGCTGAAGACCCTCGGTATCGAGGCGAGATAGCTCGGAAGAGCGAGCGGCGGGTCCGACTTGCGATGATGGCGAGCCGCGCGGCGATGGACCGCAATCAAGACGATCGAGAAGAGAGGACGACATGGCGAACATCAAGTCCGCGGAGAAGCGCATGCGGCAGACCGCCGAAGCGCCAGCCGCGCAATCGCGGCGTGCGGTCGCGCCTGCGGACGACGCTCAAGATGTTACCGCGCGCCGGAGGCATCGAGCAGACCGAAGGTTCCCGCGACCTACGGCGAGATCGACCGGCCCGGAAGAAGGGCGTCATCCACAAGAACGCCGCCGCCCGCTACAAGTCGCGCCTTGCCAGGGCCGCAAGGCAAATAGCGGCGGTCAAAGTCTAAGGACTCAGGTCTCGGATTCCCGGAGCCCGGACGCTCGCCCAAGGCAGGTTCAGAACCCTTCCAGGAGGCTCGAGACCAGGCTCGCCGCGAACCTTTCGGCCGACGCGGTCGATCGCCTCGTTCTCCCGGTCGACGTAGGACGCGGCGCTGGTCGAGAACGCGTAGTTCTCCTGGAACGTGTAAGGACGGGTTCTCCCAGAGGACCTTCTCGTCCGGCAGGGTCTTCAGCGCCACGCTGGCGGTGATGCGGACCTGGTACTCCCTGTGCCCGGCCCGGCTCGTCGAACGCGACGGCGAACAGGTCGAGATCCCGTGACGGCGCCGGTCAGCTCCGCGTCCGCGCCCGCCGCCGTCCGGCCTGCACCGAGAAGCGGCCCCGGCTCGCGAGCTCCCGGGCGATCTCGCGCGAGAGCCGCTGCTCGACGCCCGACGCGCGGCGTCCGGTTCACGAGGGTCTGGAAGTGGATGACCCGGATGGACGCGGGCAGCGTGGAGGTCCGCCCGACGAGCGTGTAGCCGCAGCCCGTCGCGATCGCCGGCCAGGGCGAGCCGCCGACCCAGGAGTTCCGACGAGGATTCGTGGGGAGTCTTCATTCCGACTCCCGTCGGCTCTCCGGTTGCCTCACCGCACGACCAGGTTCAACAGCCGGTCCGGCACGTAGACCGAGCGCGCGATCTCCTTGCCGTCGACCCACGGGACGGATCTTCTCGTCCGCGCGAGCGAGGGCCAGCGCCGTCCGGCTCGGCGCCCCGCTCGACGCTCGAGCTTCCCGCGGACCTTTCCGTTGACCTGCACCACGAGCGTCACCCGCGGCGCCGTCGCGAGCGCCGCGATCGAAGACGGCCAGCCGCGCTCGAGGAGGAATCCTTCTCGCCGAGCGCTCCCACCACTCCTCGCGTCAGGTGCGGCGCGACCGGATGCAGGAGCCGCAACGAGCGTCCGGGCGGCGCGCCGCAGCGAGGCGGGCGTCTCCGTCCCTTCGCGTCGATCGCGTCGGCGATCGCCCGCTGAAACTCCATCAAGCGCCGCGACGGCGGTGTGGAAGTGGAAGCGCGCGGCGTCCTCGGTCACCCGCTGGATCGTCCGGTGCTCGAGGCGCGGCAGCGGCGAGTCCGCGCCGGCCGCGCTCGGCGCCGCCGGCGCCGCCGCGACGCGGGCGCACAGCTCGTGGACGCGCTTGAAGAACCGCGAGGCGCCGACGACCCCCTCCTCGGACCACTCGGACTCTTTCTCGGGCGGCCCGATGAAGAGCGTGTAGAGCCGGACGGTGTCCGCTCCGAAGCGGGCGATCAGCTCGTCCGGAGAGACGGTGTTCCCGCGGGACTTCGACATCTTCTCGATCTTGCCGGTCGCGGGATTGAGCTTCGTGATCATCCCCTGGTTGAAGAGGCGGGCAAACGGCTCCTCGATCGTCGACGAGGCCCAGGTCCTTCAAGACCCGGCAGATGAAGCGCGCGTAGAGGAGGTGCAGGATCGCGTGCTCGATGCCGCCGACGTACTGGTCCACGGGCATCCAGTGAGCGGCGCGCGCGGAGTCGACCATCCGGCCGCCGTCGTCGGGATTGAGGAACCGCAGGTAGTACCAGGACGAGTCGACGAACGTGTCCATCGTGTCGGTCTCGCGCCGCGCCGGCTCGCCGCACCGCGGACAGTCCGTCCTGCGACGAACGACTTCGGACTTCTCGAGCGGATTGCCCTCGGCGCCCTCGGAACGCCACGTCCTCGGGCAGCAGCACCGGCAGATCCGCGTCGGGCACGGGGACGACGCCGCACGCCGGGCAGTGGATCGCCGGGAATCGGCGTGCCCCAGTAGCGCTGGCGCGAGATCAGCCAGTCGCGCAGGCGGTACCCGACCTTCCCCTTGCCCGACGCCCTTCCCCTCGATCCAGGCGATCGCCGTGCGCGATCGCCTCGGGACCGTTGGGCGTCCCGTCCCACTCGCCCGGACCGGTAGAGGACGCCGCCGTGCGGGATCGGCCTGCGTCATCGCCGCCGGATCGGGCTCCCCCGCCTCGGTCCGATAGACCGGGCGGATCGGCAGCCGGTACCGCCGCGCGAACTCGAAGTCCCGCTCGTCGTGCGCGGGGACGCCCATGATCGCGCCGGTGCCGTAGTCGGGCAGGACGAAGTTCGCGAGCCAGACGGGGATCTTCTCGCCGGTGCCGGGATTCACCGCGGAGACACCCGTGTCGATCCCCTCCTTCTCGCCGCCCTCCGCCTCGCGCTCGAGGCGCGACTCGCGCCGGACCCGCTCGATGAACGCTTCGATCTCTGCGCGCTCGCAGAGACCGGGCCAGCATGCGCGACGGCGGGATGCTCGGGCGCGAGGGCGAGGAACGTCGCGCCGTAGAGCGTGTCGGGCCGCGTCGTGAAGACGGCGATCGGTCGGACGAGCGCCTTCGACCGCGGAACAAGATCTCCGCGCCTTCGGACCGGCCGATCCAGTTGCGCTGCATCGTCTTGACGCGGTCGGACCATTCGAGCGACGTCGAGTCCCGCCAGCAGCCGCTCCGCGTAGTCCGGTGATGCGGAAGAACCACTGCGTCAGGTCGCGGATCTCGACCGGGTCGTCGGAGCGCTCGCAGCGGCCGTCCACGACCTGCTCGTTGGCGAGCACGGTCCGGCAGCCCGGGCACCAGTTGACGGGCGCGGTCTTGCGGTAGGCGAGGCCCCGCTCCCACATGCGCAGGAAGAGCCACTGGTTCCAGCGGTAGTAGCGCGGGTCGCAGGAGGCGAGCTCCTTGGACCAGTCGTAGAGGAGGCCGAGGCTCTTCAGCTGCTCCTTCATGCGCGCGATGTTGGCGAGCGTGTACTCGCGGGGATGGACGCCGCTCGCGATGGCGGCGTTCTCCGCCGGCAAGCCCGAAGGCGTCCCATCCCATCGGGTTCAGCACGCGCCGCCCGGCCATCCGCTCGCGGCGGTAGAGAGCGTCGCCCAGGATGTAGTTGCGGCCGTGCCCCACGTGCAGCCGGCTCCCCGAGGGATACGGAAACATGTTGAGCATGTAGAACTTGTCCCCGGGGGCGGCGGTGTCGACGTAGGCGACGCGCTCCTCTTCCCAGCGCCGCTGCCACTTCGCGTCGATCGCGGCGTGGTCGTATTTCTCGGTCATGAGGCCCGGCAATATACCCGATCGGGCTCGCTTGCTCGCGGGCGGCCGCGAGCAGGGCTGCGGCCTACGGCGTCGTGGCGCGCACGCGCACGGCATGGTCGTACCGCCCGGACCGGCCGGTACGACCAACTGTCCCGAGGACGGAAATCGGCAGCGAGTCGTCAGCGCCCTCGGGCGTGTCAGCGCTCGCCGCGAGAACGGGATGTATCGCGCGTCGACGCCGTTGACGGAGGAGGACGGGTCCGAGAAGACATACCCGCGATCGGGATAGTAGACCTCGATCCAGCGGTGGTAGACGCCGCCGATCGAGGCGTCGTAGCCGTCGGCGTCCGGATCCGTCCGCAGGACGCCCTGAACCGTCCGCGCGGAGATCCCGACCCTCCTCAGCAGATCGACCGCCAGCTCCGCGTACCCGACGCAGTACGCGCGGCGCGAGGCGAAGACGGCGGCGGGATCCTGGCGGCGCAAGCGGTCCGGATCGTAGCGCGATCCTCCGACGCCAGGGCGACGAGCACGCGCCGCACCGCTTCCGCCTGCGTCGACTGCTCCCCGCCGCATGCTTCGGGCGAAGGCGTCCCGATCGGGAGCGGCAGGTGGAGCGGGTCGAGACGCCGCGGAGGTCGGAAACGGCGCCGCCGCTCGCCAGAGGAGCGTCCGAGACGCGAACGCGCAGCTCGAGCCGCGCCCGTCTCGTCCGCGGCGACCGCCAGCGAGTATCCGTCGTTGTCGTACTGATCGAAGAGCCGCGCGTCCGCCCCGGACGCGCGGTAGAGCCGCCTGCTCCGGCGCGCGCGCTGACGCCGGCCGCCAGGCCGAGGACAAGCGGCCAGCACGCGCCCGCGCCTCACGCCGCGGGACCCTCCTCCGTGCGCGCCTTCAAGACGCCGTCCAGGATCCCGTTGATGAACTGGGAGGACGGGGCGTCGAGAAGCGCTTCGCGATCTCGAGGGCCTCGTCGATGACGACCGGGCGCGGCGTCGAGGGCTCGTGCAGCAGCTCGAAGAGGGCCAGGCGGAGGATGTTGCGGTCCACGATCGGCATCCTCGCGAGCCGCCAGTGGTCCGCCTGCCGCGAGATGATCGCGTCCAGATCGCTCGCGGTTGGCGAGCGTTCCCGGCACGAGGCGCTCCGTGAAGTCGCGCAGCGCGGCGGGCGCCTTCTGGAGATCGGCGGAGCGGCGGAACATCTCGTCCGGCGCGGTGCCCGCCACGTCGTTCTCGAAGAGCATCTGAAGGGCGAGCTCCCTCGCCTTGCGCCGGGCGCCCATCAGCTCGGCCGTCACAGCGCGCGCCGCAGGTTCGCCATCTCGACGGCGGCCTCCGCCGCCTCGGCGCCCTTGCCCGTGCGCGCGCGCGCCTGGTCCATCGTGTCGCAGGTCAGCAGCCCGAACCCGATCGGCCGGCCCGTCTCCGCGGTCGAGCGCCGCCAGCGCGTTGCCGACGGCGTGGCCGAGCACCTCGTGATGGCGTCGTCTCGCCGCGCACGATCGCGCCGAGCACGATCACGGCGTCCGGGCCGGACTGCCGCGGCGAGAGCGGCTCGCGCCGCGGCGAGGCAGCTCGAACGCGCCCGGCACGCGCATGACGCGGACGTCGGACCGCGTGCCCCGCGCTCCTCGAGCGCGTCGAGGGCGGAGCCGAGCATGGCGTCGGTGATGGTCGGATTCCAGCGGGAGCAGACCACCGTGACGCAAAGACCGGACGCGTCGAGTCTCCCTCGACGGCCTTCGGTCGAAGAACTCGGAGCCACGCGGCGCGGGACACGGCGGTTGTTCAAGGAACGATCCCTCGTTAAGAAGGGAGGATCTTAGCACGCTCACCGCCGACAGCTCGCTCCGGGGATCGCGGTGTCGAGCGCCGCCAGAGCCGGCTCGTGCCGAAGCCGCTCTACCGGAACTGAATCCCGGCGGTAGCGGCGGCGGCTGAGGGCCCTGCGCTTCCAGGGCGAAGACCGCCGCCACGCTTCCCATCCGCCCCGCGCCTCCCAGGAAGCCCCGATCCGGATCCCCCGCATCAAACCGGCCCGGAAGGCGTCCCCCACTCCCGTCGGATCGACGGCCTCCTTTTCGACAGGCCGCCGGGAGGCATGCCGTACCGTGCGCGCTCCCCGCTGCCGTCCAGGAGATCGTCGAGCCCTCGCGCACCGTGCGTCACGACCACGACCGGCACCCGCTCCTCGAGCTCCTCGCGCGCCAGCCCGTCTTCTGGTCGAGGATGCCGATCTCGTAGTCGTTGACGATCAGGATCGCGGCGCCCGGAGAGCCCCGCGCGCGAGCTCCTCGCCGGAGAGCCGCGCCACCTGCTGGCTGGGATCGTAGAGAAACGGGATCCCGAACTCGCCGGCACTCGGCCGCGTACCGCGCCATCGCCGGCGGGTCGTTGGGTGAGACGACCACGAGCGCGATCCCGGCCGGGATCGAGCGATCCGAGCGAAGGTCCCGCGCGCGCGGCCATCGCGCCGGTGTAGAAGGAGGCGAGCTGGTTCTGGTCCTGGTCGGTCGAGACGAAGAACGAAGCGGTGAAGACATCTCGTGGAGGAGCAGGCCCGTGACGTCGACACCTTCGCGCTCCAGCCGCTCCCGGTATGCGGCGGCGTCGCGGCCCGCCGTCGCGAAAAGCAGCGGCCGTCTCCCCCAGCAGCGCCAGGCCGTAGGCGATGTTCGGGCGCGCAGCCGCCCGGCACGCGGCGCATTTCGTCCACGAGGAACGAGACGGAAAGACGCGCCATCTGGTCGGGGATCAGGTGCTCGACGAATCGTCCCGGGAAAGGTCATCAGGTAGTCGAACGCCACCGAGCCCGTGACGACGAGCCGACCCGTGGCGGCGCGCGCGCTTCGGCCGTCACAGGTACCGTCCGCCGCGATCGGCCTTGCAGCCGCGTCTCGTCGGGCCTGCGCTCGGAGATCGCCTTGGGGTCGGTCAGGATCGCGTACCGCATCGCCTGGCGGCAGCCGCAGCAGGCCCGGGCGGGATCCACGCGGCCGACGGCGCCGCGCATGCTTTCGCCGCGCGGCCGCCGCGTTCTCCGAGAGGACCGTCGAGATCGTCTCGACCGACACGGCTTCCGTCGCCTCGCGCCAGCAGTCGTAGTCGGTCACGAGCGCGAGCGACGCGTAGCAGATCTCCGCTTCGCGGGCGAGCTTCGCCTCCGTCAGGTTCGTCATGCCGATCACGTCGGCGCCCCAGACGCGGTACAGGTTCGACTCGGCGCGCGTGGAGAACTGCGGCCCTTCCATGCAGACGTACGTGCCGCCCGCGTGAACGGTCAGCCCGCCGTCCCGCGCGCTCGCGTCGAGAGCGCGCGGAAAGCGACGGGCACACCGGGATCCGCGAACGCGACATGCGCGACGATCCCCTCGCCGAAGAACGTGTCGGCGCGGTGCCGCGTCCGGTCGATGAACTGATCGGGAACGACGGCGTGCCGCGGCGCGTACTCCTCCTTGAGGCTCCCCACCGCCGACGCGGACAGGATCGCGTCGCAGCCGAGCATCTTGAATCCGCAGATGTTGGCGCGGTAGTTGATCTCGGACGGAGCCGTAGCGGTGTCCGCGCCCGTGCCGCGAGAAGAAGGCGACCGGCACGCCCGCGAGCGTTCCCGTGAAGTAGGAGTCGGACGGCGCGCCGAACGGCGTCTCGAGCCGCTCCTCGCTGCAGGCCCTCGATCCCGGACAGGTCGTAGACGCCGCTCCCGCCGATCAGGCCGACGCGCGCTCGGACGCGCCGTCATGCCCGGGCTCCTTCCGCCGTCAGGCGGTGCCGCTCGACCGCCTCGTGGACCCCGTGCGCGAGGGCGAGCGCGTCGCGCCCCGCCTCCCCGGTCACCAGGGGGCGCGGCGCTCAGGCACCGCGCCGGGCGAAGTCGGCCATCTCCCGCGCGAGCGGCTCCTCCGCGCCCGACCGGGACCTCGGCGGCGACGATCTCCGGCTCGCCGCCTTCCCGCGCGCGAGGCGGAACGCCTTGACCGTCCGGCTCTGCATGTCCACGGAGACGTAGAGCGCGGGGCGAAGATCCGGCAGCTTGCGGACTTTTCCGGCGGAGACGCGGGAAGCGGTCAGGTTCGCGACGCATCCCCCCTCGAACTCCAGCCGCGCGTTGGCGATGTCGAGCTGGGGCGTGAGCACGGGCACGCCGACGGCCCGCATGTCCACGCGCGGCCCCCGACGAGCGCCTGCACGATCTGCAGGTCGTGGATCATCAGGTCGAGCACGACGTCGACGTCCAGGCTCCGCGCGCGTGAAGACGCCCAGGCGGTGGACCTCCACGAAGAGCGGCGTCCGGACCATCGCGAGCGCCGCCTCGACGGCCGGGTTGTAGCGCTCGACGTGCCCCACCTGCACGATCCGGTCCTTCGCCCGCGCGCAGGTCGAGCAGCGCGTCCGCCTCGCGAACGTCGGCGTGATCGGCTTCTCGATCAGCACGTCCAGCCCCGCGCCAGAGGAACGCGGAGACCTCCGCGTGGCTCACCGTGGGCGTCGCGACGATCGCCGCCTCCGCCTCCTGCGCCACGCCTCGAGCGTCCGGCAGGATCCGGAGGCCGAACTCCTGCGCCGACCTCCTCCGCCCGGCCCGGCGTGGTGGTCGTGGACCCCCACGACCTCGGACCCCCGGCAGCGCCGCGGCGACCCGGGCGTGGTGCCGCCCCAGGTGGCCCGACGCCGACGACGGCGACTGACGGAGTCTCGGGTGCTCAGGCGGATCGCGATCGTCATCGGTGGAAGCCCCTCTTGCTCGACCGGATGAACTCGACCAGATCGCGACGTCCGGCTGCCCGGCAGCTCCGCCTCGATCCGCTCGAGCGCCTGCGTCGTGTTGAGCTTGGACCTGACGAGGAGGCGGTAGGCGCGCTCGAGCGCCCGCAGCCTCTCGTCGCGTGAAGCCGTTGCGCTTGAGTCCGATGCGGTTCAGGCCGTAGGTCTTCGCTTCGATGCCGTCGGTCTTGCAGAACGGCAGCACGTCCTGCCGGATCTGCGCGTAGGCGCCGACGAACGCGTACTCGCCCGACCCGCGTGAACTGGTGCGCCCCGACGAACGCCCCGAGGATGACGCGGTCCCCCATGTCGACGTGGCCCGCCAGAGCACGCGGAGTTGGCGAAGACCGCGAACGACCCGATGCGGCAGTCGTGGGCGATATGGCTGTAGGACATGAAGTAGTCGTCGTCGCCGATGACGGTCTCGCCGCGGCCGGTCACGGTCCCGCGGTGGACGGTCGAGAACTCGCGGAAGACGTTGCGGGATCCGACCGTCAGGCGCGTCTGCTCGCCGTGGTACTTCAGGTCCTGCGGGTCGAATCCCAGGACGGCGTGAGGGAATACGCGGTTCCCCTCTCCGACCACCGTCGGCCCGTCGATCGAGGCGTGCGCGCCGACCCGGGTTCTCGCACCGATCACGACGTCCGGCCCGATGATCGCGTAGGGCCCGATCTCGACGCCGTCTTCGAGACGCGCCTCGGCAGAAACGATCGCCGTCGGATGCACCGCCGCCGTCACGGCCGGTCCACGAGGGTCGAAAGCAGCTCCGCTTCCGCGCAGAGCGCTCCGTTGACCGTCGCCACGGCCCGGCACTTGCAGACCCGGGTCTTCGAGATTCACGATCTCCGCCTCGATGCGCAGCTGGTCGCCCGGCAGCACCGGCCGGCGGAACTTGCAGCGGTCGACCGCCGACAGATACAGGAGCTTCTTCTCGTGGTCCGGGACGACGCCCATGAGGCCGATCGCCGACGACCTGCGCCATCGCCTCCACGATGAGGACTCCGGGCATCACCGGATTGCCCGGGAAGTGCCCCTGGAAGAACTCCTCGTTGAACGTCACGTTCTTGATCCCCACGATCCGCTTTCCCTTCTCGATCTCGAGGATCCGATCCACGAGGAGAAAGGGATAGCGGTGCGGGAGGATCTTCAGGATTTCGGCGATTCCGATTTCCACGGCTTCTCTCCTTCGCGCACCTGCGCGAGCCTCTCTCGATTCTCTCCAGGCGGCGCTCCAGCTCCGGCAATCGTGCGACGACCGCGGCCCTCCTCAGGAACTCCCGGTGCGGGGCCGCCGGCATTCCCGAGAACGACTCGCTCCCGCGGGAAGATCGCCGATCACGCCCGCCTGTCCCGTGGCGATCGTCCCGTCGCCGATCGTGACGTGGTCTCCGACGCCGACCTGGCCGGCGAGCGTCACCCGGCGTCCCAGCCGCGACGAGCCGGCGATTCCCGACTGCCCGCAGAGAAGGGAATCCTCCCCGATGACGACGTTGTGCCCCACCTGGACGAGGTTGTCGATCTTGGTCCCGCGCCCGATCACGGTCTCCCCCAGCGTAGCGCGGTCGATCGCGCTGTTGGCGCCGACCTCGACGTCGTCCTCGATGCGCACGATCCCCTTCTGCGGGATCTTCCGGTGCCGCGAGCCGTCCCACGCGTAGCCGAACCCGTCCGACCCGACTACGGAACCGGCCTGCAGGACGCAGCGCGCGCCGACCGAGCACCGCTCGAGGACGGCGGAGTTGGGGTGGAGATAGCAGTCCGCTCCGATGACGGCGTCCCTCCCGACGAAGGACCCCGCGCAGAGAACGGTGCGCGCGCCGATGACCGCCCCCGCTTCGACCGTCGCGCCCGCAGCCACCGCTACACCCCGTCCAAGCGAGGCCGAGGAATGGACATGGGCGCGCTTCGAGACTCGCCGCGGGACGGTGGCGGTTGGAAGGAGCTGCTCCAGCCATTCGGCCAGTGCGAGGGTCGGAGACGCGACGACGACGCCCGGCTTGCCGGCGCAGTCCTCTTCGGAGCCGGCGAGAAGGGCCCCGGCACGGCTCCTTTCGGCCTCGCGCGTCCTGCGCCGGTCGGCGACCCAGGAGAGATCTTCGGGTCCGGCCCGGTCCAGCCCCTGGACGCCCAGGAGGCGCAGTGACCCGTCGCCATGGACGCGCCCTCCGACGGCGCGGGCCACTTCACCGAGTGTGAAGGATCCGCGCGGGGCCGAGTTCGCCCCTCCCGCGGCTTCCGGAGGCGCCCCGGATCGTTTTCGTCGCTTTCACCGGGGACGGATAGTACCCGAGCCGGCCCTTTCCGCCCTCCGCACCCTCGCCCGGACCGCCCGCTAGGAAGGCTTCTTGGCGGCGGGCGTCGGCTTGACGGCCGGGGGCGCCGACTTCTGCGCCGCCGGCGCGCCCGTCTGCGTCTTGGGCGCCTCGGCCGCCCTGGGCGGCGGGAGCGCGACGTTCGTGTTGATGCGCTTCAGGACCTCGTCGGTCACGTTGACCGCGTCGTCGGCGTACATGATGCCGGCTCGGGAGTCGAGCACGACCGCGAAGCGCCTCTCCTTGAAGTACTCCTTCACGATCGGGCCAATGAGCGTCTCGAGCTTCGCCATCTCCTTGCGCTCGGCCTCCTGCAGGTCCTTCTGGGCGTCCTCCTGCATCCGCTTCCATGTCTTCTGCTTGTCGTCGGCCTGCTTCTGGAGCGCGTCGAGCTTGTCCGCCGGCATCGAAGACCCCTGGTCCGTGAGCTTCTGGACCAGGTCCCGGGCTTCCTTCTCGACCTTGTCGAGGTCTTCCTTCTTCTGGGCGGAGAGCTTCTGCAGGCGGCCGTAGGCCTCCTTGCCGGGAGCCGATTCCAGCGCCAGCTTCTGAGCGTCAATGATCGCGATCCCCGACGCGGCCGATCCCGAAGCCGGGGCCTGGGGGGCCGCTCCGGAGGTCGATGTCTGAGCCAGCATGGCTGCCGCGACACCGGCCGCCAGGATCGAAAGCACGAACCGTTTCATTCCATCTCCTTTGCGAAGCCGGCAATACTAGCAAATTCCAAGGCTTCCATAACAGGGGCCTCCAACCGGGCATTCCTGGGGACGGAGAAGCGTCCTCTCTAGAACGTCCTGCCGATAGAAAAATCGAATCCCGACCTCCGCTCGCTCAGGCTGTTGATCGGAAAGCCGAATTGGTCGATCGGCGTGATCGGGTGGAGGTTCCAGGAGTAGATGAAGCGAAGCGGCGCCTGGAAGATCGGCAGGAAGATGCGCATCTCCAGCCCCACCGAGGAGCGGATGCGCGACAGATCGAACTTCTGGCTCTCGTGGTAGACGTTCCCGATGTCGGAAAACGCGAGGAGCTTGGCCGGTCCGACCGTGACGAACACGTATTCGAGATTGAAGACGAAATACTTGTTCCCCCCGAGGATGCGCCCCGAATCGTCCGTGAAGACCACGTTGTTCTTGTCCAGCGGCAGCACCGCGCCCGCGCGGAAGCCCCGCAGGCTCTGCTCGCCTCCGATCTGGAACCGCTCGAAGATCGGGACGTCCTTCCCGCCGTATGCGGTGACCCACCCTCCCTCCAGGTTGAAAGCGAAGTACGTGTGGCGAGGGAAGCGCAGGCCGATGTAGCCGGAGCCCCCGATCAGCGGCTTGATGAAGTTGTCCGTTCCTCCCAGCACCGTGCCCGCGAACTGCGCCGTCGAGAAGAACCGGAATCCCTGGTTCGGATCGAACGGGTCGTTTCGGCTGTCGTAGCGATAGCCCGGAGTGAAGGACGAGGTGGTCCCGAGGACCTCGGTGAACTTCGTGGGGGGCGCGGGCTGGCCGGGAGGGATCTGCGCTCCGCGAACCGGGAAGTTCGCCTTCACGTCCTCGTACTGGTAGAGAACCGACCAGCTGTCGAAGAGGCCGAGGCCCTTGCCGAAGAAAGTGTTTCCTCCCTTCCGCCTCTCGTCGATGTTCAGGTAGTTGACGTCGTTGCTGTAGAGCGAGGCGCCGACCGTCTGGTTGCGGTCCATGAACCAGGGGATCGTGTACGAGAGGTTGTAGTAGTTCGAGATCTTCCCGACCTGCGCGGACAGCCCCAGCGTCTCGCCGCGCCCCAGGAAATTGCGCGTCTGGAAGGAGAACTGCCCGAAGAAGCCGTCCAGGGCCGAGTAGCCCGCGCCGAACTGAATCTCGTTGCGCGACGTCTCCGTCCCCTTGAGGGTGAGATCGACTTTCTTCTCGGCTGCCGCGCACCCCGAACTCCGGCTCTTCGTCGACCTTGAAGTAGCCGAGCTGCTGGAGCTTCTGGAGGCTCTTCTTGACCGCCTCCATGTTCATGACGTCGCCTTCGTCCAGGGCGAACTCGCGCCGGATGACCTTGTCGCGGGTGGTCGTGTTGCCCGTGACTTCCAGGCGGCCGAGGTAGAACTTGTCCCCCTCGAAGAGCTTCAGGTCGATGTCCACGCGGTGATTGCCGACGTCGCTGTACACGGGGTCCGCGAACCAGTAGATGTATCCGACCGCGACTTGTACCTCGCCTCGATCTTCGAGAGCGCCTCGATCAGCCGGTCGCGGTTGAGCACGGAGCCCGGCGGGAGGTCGCGGAACTCCTTCAGCAGCGACCTCGCGCGGGAACGACGAGCGGCGCCGTCGCCTCCTCCGGCTGCCCCGTCTGGTCCACCTTCAGGATCTGGATCTGGTCGGTGAAGAACTGGTCCCCCTCGACCAAGGGATCGTGATCCGGACGCGCTTCTTCTGCTTCTTCGGCGGGGCCTTCGGGTTCTTGACGAAGATGTCGAGGACCGGGTCCTTGACGACGACGTCCTTGTACCCCTTGGAATGGTAGAGGCCCTTGATGCTCTCGACGTCCGCGTCGTAGTTGGCCTGGCTGTACGTCGTGCTCGTCTCGGAGAGGAGCCGCCACCAGTGTTGACCTTCGTCTTCCTCATCGCGTTGCGCAGCCTGAACTGGAGAAGACATGGTTCCCCTCGAAGTGGATCGCGGCGATCTTGATCTTGTCCCCTTCGTCGATGACGAACACGACCTTCTTCTCGGTCTTCGAGACGTCCTCGATCGCGAAAGTCGACCGTGGCGCTGCGGTAGCCGTTCTCGGTGTAGTAGTCGGCGATCGCCGAACGGGCCTTCGCGATCGTCGCGCAGGGAGAGCGGCGCGCCCGCGCGACCTCGATCTTGTTCTCCCTCAAGCTGTCCTTGATCTGCGTGTCGAGAACTTCTTGTTGCCGGTGAAGTCGACCTCCTTGATGGTCGGCCGCTCCTCGATCGTCACGATGAGCGTGACGCCGCCGGCGCCGCGCTCCGCCTCGATCGAGACGTTCTCGAGCAGTCCGACGTCCCAGAGCGTCTGGAAGTTGTCGCGGATCTTCTCGGGGTCGTACGGATCGCCGACCTTGACGCCCAGGTAGTGGGCGATCGTGTCGGGCGAGACGGTCTGGTAGCCCACGACCCGGATGCCGACGATCTTCTCCGTCGCGCGCGGCGGGCGCGGCGGGAGGCGGCGGAGGCGCGGCGCGGGATCGGCGGGCGGCGCCGCGGGAGGAGGCGGCGACGCGGCGGGCGTCTGCGCCCGAGGCAAGAGTGGCGCAGAGGGCGAGGAAGCAGGCAGGCCGCCGCCGTCCCGAGTCGCGATCTCACGGGCGCCGACCGCGCTCTCGCCGGCGGCCCGGCGGGCGTCCCGGGAAGCACGTCCCATTGGAGAACGCTCATGCCGCTGCGGTCCCGAACGCGGAGCGGGCCTCACTTGTTCCGCACGAGACCCGCAAGCGGTCAGGCCGCACTAGATGAACGATCGGTTCGGGCTCGCGCGCGATGACGGTCAGGCCTTCGGGCCCGACGCGAACCTCGATCGCCTCGAGCTTCTCGTCGCGGGCGGCGATCAGGAGCTCGGAGACCGGGTCCTCGACGTGCTTCTGGATGGCCCGGCGCAGCGGGCGCGCGCCCATGTTCGGATCGTCGCCGCTCTGGGCGAGCAGCCACTCGACCGCGGCGTCGTCCACGTCGACGACGCCCCCTTCGGGGCGAGCGTCGTGTTGACGTCGTCGATCAAGAGCCGGCAGATCTTCGCGAGCTCGGCCGCGCCCAGCGGATGGAACACGATCGTCTCGTCGATCCGGTTGATGAACTCGGGCGAGAAGTCCTTGCTTGAGCTCCTTCAAGACCAGGTCCTCGAGCTCCTTGTTGTTCTGGATCTCCCGGGAGCCGCCGAAGCCCATCCGGCGTGCGGTTGACGAGGTGCTTCGTCCCGATGTTCGACGTCATGATGATGAGCGTGTTCTTGAAATCGACGAGGTTGCCGTAGGCGTCCGTCAGGATCCCGTCCTCCAGGATCTGGAGGAGGAGGTTGGCGATGTCCGGGTGCGCCTTCTCGATCTCGTCGAAGAGGATCACGCTGTAGGGATTGCGCCGGATGCGCTCCGTCAGCTGTCCGCCGTCCTCGTGCCCGACGTAGCCCGGGGGCGAGCCGATCAGCTTCGAGACCGCGTGCTTCTCCATGTACTCCGACATGTCGAAGCGCACGAGCGACTTCTGGTTCTCGAACAGGAACTCGGCCAGGCGCCGGGCGACTTCGGTCTTCCCGACGCCGGAGGGGCCGAGGAAGATGAAGGAGCCCATCGGCCGGTTCGGGTTGTTGACGCCGAGGCGCGACCGGCGGATCGCTTTCGAGACGCTGATGATCGCCGCCTCCTGACCGACGATGCGGCGGCGCAGCGCGTCCTCCATGTGGAGGAGCTTTTCCGCCTCTTCCATCTCGAGCGAGGCGACCGGGATGCCGGTCCAGGACGAGATGATCTCCTCGATGTCCCGGCGCGTGACCTCCTGCGTCGCCTCGCTCCGCTCGGCCGTCTGCGCCTTGGTTCGCTCGATCTCTTCCTTCAGCTCGATCTCGCGCTCGCGCAGGAAGACCGCCTTCTCGAAATCCTTGTCGGAGATCGCCTTCTTCATCTCCTTGACGATCTGGCGCGTCTCGACTTCGAGCTTGCGGAGATTCTGCGTGTCGGCGACGCGCTTCAACTTCACCTTGGCGCCCGCCTCGTCCAGGAGGTCGATCGCCTTGTCGGGGAAGAAGCGGTCGGTGATGTAGCGGTTGGACTGGTAGACGGCGGTCCTGATCGCCTCGGGCGAGTAGCGCACCTTGTGGAACTGCTCGTAGCGGTCCTTGACTCCCTCCAGGATCTCGAAGGTCTCGAGCTCCGTGGGCGCGGTCACCTGGATCGCCTGGAAGCGGCGCAGCAGGCTCCGGTCCTTCTCGATGTACTTGCGGTACTCCTTGAGCGTCGTCGCCCCGATGCAGGAGACCTCGCCGCGGGAGAGCGCGGGCTTCAGAATGTTGGCCGCGTCGAGGGACCCCTCGGCCGAGCCCGCGCCGATCAGGGAGTGGATCTCGTCGATGAAGATGATCAGGTCCGGATTCTCGCGCAGCTCCCGGATGATCCCCTTCAGCCGCTCCTCGAATTGGCCGCGGTACTTCGTGCCGGCCACGATGAGCGACAGGTCGAGCGCCAGGATCTTCTTCTGCGCGAGGAAAATCGGCACGGCGCCTTCCACGATCCGCGTCGCGAGCCCCTCGATGATCGCGGTCTTGCCAACGCCCGGCTCTCCGAGCAGGATCGGGTTGTTCTTCGTGCGGCGCGAGAGGATCTGGATGATCCGCTCGACCTCCTTCTCTCGTCCGATCAGGGGATCGAACGAGCCGGACACCGCGAGCTGCGTCAGGTCGCGGCTGTACTCGGCGAGGAACGGGAGCTCCTTTTTCTGCTTGGAGACCTCCCGCTCCTTGATCAGCGAGATCGTCTCCTCGCGAACGCCGTAGAGATTGAACCCGCGCGCGGTCAGGAGGCGTCCCGCGACGCAGCCATCCACGCGGAGAAGCCCGATGAGCAGATGCTCGGTCCCCACGTACGGATGCATCATGGATTCCGCCTCGTGCGAGGCGTAGGCGAGGATCTTCTTGGATTCCTCCGAGAGCGGCAGCTCGGCGGTCGAGGAGATCCGCTCGACGAAGATGCGGTCCCCCTCGATCTCGCGGCGGACCTCGTCCGGCTTCACGTTGAAGCGGGAGAAGATCTCCTTGATGATGTCCTCCCCCTCGCGGAGGATGCCGAGCAGCAGGTGCTCGGACTCGATCACCTTGGAGCCAAGCTTGGAGGCCTCATAGCGCGCGAAGAAGAGGGCCCGGCGCGCCTTCTCGTTGTATTTCTCAAACATGGCAGGGGTTCCGGCTCCGATCCATTGCTCGGTCTCTATCCGCCGGAAGAACCCGGCGCGGGCGAAATTCCTTCCCGCGACATCAAGTAGATGGTATCACAGCGACTTGCGAGATCGGGGTTATGCGTGACGAGGACGGTCGTCATGCCCCGCTCGCGATGCAGCTCTTCGAGCAGATCGAAGACGGCGCCGGAGGAATCCGCGTCCAGGTTTCCGGTCGGCTCGTCCGCCAGGAGCAGGTTCGGAGCGCGGGCGAGGGCGCGCGCGATCGCGACGCGCTGCTGCTCTCCGCCCGACAGCGCGCGCGGACGGTGATCGCGCCGTTCGAGCAATCCGACGCGTTCGAGCATCTGCGCCGCACGCCGGCGCGCCTCCGAGGCGGACTCCCCAGCGATGCGGTGAGAGAACGCGACGTTCTCCTCCGCCGTGAACTCCGGCAGCAGGTGGTGGAACTGGAAGACGAATCCGATCCGATCGTTGCGGAACCGCGCGCGATCGCGCGGGAGCAACTCCTCCAGCGCCTGGCCGAAGATCTCGACTCTCCCTGCATCCGGGCTGTCGATCCCACCGAGCAAATGAAGCAACGTGGACTTCCCCACTCCCGAGGGCCCCATCACCGCCGCGAAGACCCCCTCCCGCAATTCAAACGAGAGATTCGCGAAGACAGTGACCGGCGCGCCCTCGCCGGCATAGGTTTTCGAGAGGTTCTCGGCTCTTATCGCGAGCATCGTGGTTGGAGGCGGTAGGTGGAAGGTGGTGGGTGGCAGGGGCCTGAGCTCACGTCCCGGACACCTACCACCTAACACCTGCCACCTTCATCGGGAAAGTCGAATCGCTTCGGCGGGCGCGATTCTGGCCGCGGCGCGGGCGGGCAGCACCGCGGCGGCGAGGGCGGTCGCGAGGGCGAAGAGGGTCACGAGGAAGACCTCGCGCGGATGGACCGCGAAGGGGACGTGCGAGAGGAGATACACGTCGGCGGGAAGAGGGACCGCGTGGAACCGGTCGAGGAGCACCGACGCGACGACGCCCACGAGGATCCCGGCAATGGTTCCGATCCCGCCGATCAGTCCTCCCAGAATCAGATAGATCTTCGAGAGCGATCCCGGCACGGCGCCGAGCGACACGAGGACGCCGAGATCTCGCTTCTTCTCGACGACGAGGAGCGCGATGTTCGAGACGACGTTCAGGGCCGCGACGACGATGACGAGCGCGACCGTCGCGAAGATGACCGCCTTCTCCAGGCGGAGCGCGAAGGAGAGGGGCGCGTTCAATTCTCTCCATGTGAGCACGCGGTAGGCCGCGGGGAGCCGCGCCGACGCGGCGCGCGCCGCGGTCTCGGCTGTGTTCGGATCGGAGAGCCGGGCCTCGTAGGCCTGCGCGCCGACGGGGAGGCCCGCCAGGAGGCGCGCCGTCGGCTCCGGAACTTCGAGGTCCGGCGCCTTCTCCAGAGCGCTCGCGCGCCGGATCTCGGCGACGCGGACGAGGACGGCGATCGGGACCGGCCCGATCGGAGAGAGCCGGGAGTGCGAAGAGAGGACGCGGAGCAAGGCTCCCCGCACCGCTCCGACGCGCGAGGCGGCGCTGCCCGAGACCCGCGCCGGCGGGGCGTCTTCGCCGGAGAGCCGCAGCGGTCCCTCCGAGACATTGCGGTAGCGCACGGGCACAGCGTTTCGCCCCGAGGCGTCGCCGAGCCAGCCGCGCCCCTCGATGACCGGATCCACGGAAAGGACGCCCGGCAGGGCGGCGAGCGTCCGGGCGACCAGCTGCGGGTCCTCCAGCCGGTCTCCGCGAGCGGGCGAGACGACCAGGTGCGGCGAACGCAGCGCCATCTGCGCGCGGATCCGGTCCTGGAATCCCGACAGGAGCGCGAGCGAGATGATCAGCGCCGCGACGCCGACGGCCAGACCGCAGATCGAGATGGTTGAGATCAGTGCGACGTGCGCGCTCTTGCGCGAGGCCGCGAGGTAGCGAAGCGCGATGAAGGTTTCGTAACTCATGGAAGATCGGGACTCGGGACTCGGGACACGGGACTCGAGTCGAGAGCGGGACCCGTCTTCGAGTTCCGAGTTCCGAGTCCCGCGTGCCGGCTCACGTCCTGGGTCTCAGGAGGGGGAAGAGAATGACGTCGCGGATCGAATGCTTGTCGGTCAGGAGCATCGTGAGGCGATCGATGCCGAGTCCCTCCCCCGCTGTCGGCGGCATGCCGTAGCGGAGGGCATCGACATAGTCGCTGTCGAAGGGGGGCGCCTCGAGGTCTCCCTCTTCGCGCTCCCGCACCTGCTGGCCGAATCGCGCCTCCTGCTCGACCGGGTCGTTCAACTCGGAGAACCCGTTGGCGATCTCCATCCCCGCGGCATAGAGCTCGAAGCGGTCCACCCATTCCGGGTCCTTCGGGTCCTGCTTGGAGAGGGGCGAGATCTCCGTCGGGAACTCGTGCAGGAACGTGGGCTGGACGAACCGGGATTCGGCGACGGTCTCGAAGAGCTCCGCCAGGAGCTTTCCCTTCTTGCCGGCGAACCGCTCCGGCTTCTCGACGCCGAACCGCCGCGCCGCCGCCAGGAGCCCCGCGGCGTCGGAGAGCTCATCCTGCGTGACCGGGCCCCGCGCGTCGGTCCTCGTCGCCTCCAGCACCGCGTGCCGCATCGTGACTCGGCGGTACGGCGGCTCCCAGGAGATCGTCTCGCTCCCCCAGGCCGTCTTGGAGGCGCCGGTCACCTCCCGGACGAGCGTCGAGAGCATCTCTTCAGTCAGCGCCATCAGGTCGTCCGCGCGGGAGTAGGCCTCGTAAAACTCGAGCATCGTGAATTCCGGGTTGTGCTGCGTCGAGATCCCCTCGTTGCGAAAGTTGCGGTTGATCTCGTAGACCCGCGGCACGCCTCCCACGACGAGCCGCTTGAGATACAGCTCCGGCGCGATCCTCAGGAAGAGCTCGAGGTCGAGGGCGTTGTGGTGCGTCACGAAGGGGCGTGCGAGCGCGCCGCCCGGGATCGGCTGCATCATCGGCGTCTCCACCTCGAGGTATCCGCGGGAGTCGAGGAAATTGCGGAGGAAGCGAATGATCGCCGCGCGCTTCTCGAAGACGGCGCGCGATTCCGGGTTCACGGCCAGGTCGAGATATCGCTGCCGGTAGCGCCGCTCCACGTCCTTCAGGCCGTGCCACTTCTCCGGCAGCGGGCGGAGGCACTTGGCGAGAAACGTCAGCCGGCGCGCCTTGACCGAAAGCTCTCCGGTGCGCGTGCGGAAGACGTCTCCCTCGACCCCGATCCAGTCGCCCAGATCGAGAGCGCGATAGAGCTCCCACCCCTGCTCCCCGACCGCGTCCTTCCGAACGTAGATCTGAAGCCGCGCCGATCCGTCCGAGAGATCGAGGAACCCCGCCTTTCCCTGGTTTCGCTGCGCCAGGATCCTGCCGGCCGTCCGGACCACCGTCGCGCTCTTTTCCAGCTCCTCCGCCGGCTTCTCGCCGTGCCGCGAGACGATCTCCGAGATGGAATCCGTCAGGGGATAGGCGAACGGGTAGGGATCCGCCATCTCGCGGATCCGCCGGAAATTGTTCAACCGGTTCTGGACGAGATCCGCCTCCGCCGAACCCTCCGGCTGTGTCGGTGCTCCCCGCGGTGAATCCTCCATCGGCCGCGAAGTATGGTCGAAAGGCCGGTCTAAAGTCTAAGCGTCGGCTATTCGTCGAGCGCGAGCCAGAGAGCCGATGTGGCGTGGAGCAGGCGCATCCGCGTGCGCGTCCAGGAACGCACCTGCTCACCCGATTCATCGGGGGACCGGACGCTTCCGGCGAGCGCCGCGAACGCGCGGTCGAGCTCCAGGGCATGGGCGAGGGTCTCCCGGGCCTCTGTCAGAAGGTCCGAGGGGAGCTGGGAGGCTGCGAACTCGAGGGCCGAACTCGCCTCTCCCTCCGCCTTGATTCGAAGCGACGCGGCGCAGAGGACGGCGCGGTCCCCCTTCGAGAGGCGCTCCCCGGCGATCAGGCGGCGCGCGGCGTCCATCTCCGAGGCTTCGAGCTTCCACTGCGCGAGGTTCCCCGGCGCATCGGGAGGCGGGGCGGCGCCGTCGCCGCCGAGAGTCGAAAGCACCCGACGGACGCAGGGGCCCCAGAAGGGATCCTCCAGCTCGCCGAAGCCGGCCGGAGAATCCGCGTTGTCGTCCTCTTCCCCGGGCTCGGCCAGGCCGAGCATCTTGATCGCCTCCGACGCCGCCTGCCGGACCTCGAGGAGCTGCCGCCAGCGGACCGAGCCTTCCGCGACCTGCCGATCCAACTCGCGGCGAGATTCAAGGAACACGCGCAGCGCCGCGGCATCCTCGACGTCCCCGGAAGAGATCCGCTGTTCCAGCTCTTCGATCCGGCTCGAGACCCCTCGGCAGAATTCGCTCCTCCCGCTCGTAGAGGCGCCGGAAGGCGGCTCGCGCAGTCACATTGCAGAGGGCCACGGACGTGAGGATCTCCGGATGCGACAGGCCCCGCGTGACCTGCCGCTTGAAGTTGCGCAGGCTCTCGATCCACCCCTCCTCGGCGAGGTTGCCGAACCCGGACGAGGATGCGATCTGCGAGGCGAGCTCGTCGAAGGCCCGCGCGATCTCGGCCGCCGTATCGTCGTCGATGCGCGGCCACGCCGCGCCCGCGAGGACCGAGTCGAAGAGCTTGCGGACCTCGGCGCGAGGTCTCGGATGCGCCCCCGCGGGATCGGGGCCGCCGCCAGCCAGGACGGTCGCCAGGTAGTCCACCTTGTCGAGCAAGTCCTCGTCGGTCTGCGCGTGCGACGCGTAGAAGCGGAGGAGGTAGAAGGGAATCCTCGGATCGGAGGGACGGACCTTCTCGAAGTAACGGCGTGTTAGAGAAGGCGACAGCGAGACGTCCGCGGTACGGAGCTCGGCCGCGGCGGCGTCGAACTTCGCTTCCAGCTCGCGGATCGCGGGCGCCGGATTCTCCTCCTCTGTGCGGTCCGCCGTGGAGAGACGCTTCAACTCGTTGTAGAGCGGCTCGAGATCCGCCGTGCGTGCGGCGCGGGCGGGAAGGAACGCTCGGTGAACTCCCTGGAGAAACTGGTCGAACGTGGAGAGCGCCTTGAACCGCTCCGTGAGCCGGATATAGTCTCGCTGGAGAGGTTGTGATTCCGTAGACATTGAATATGGCGACGTGCGTTCTAATTGTATCTCCGGAGGTCCGCGCCGGCGCCCTCTCTCCGGGGCATGCATGAAGCTCGGCCCCACGCTCATAGACACGGCGACGCTGGAGGAAGGAATCTCCCGCATCGCGTCCGAGATGGACCGCGATCAGAACGGCCGCCCCGTGCTGCTCGTCGGGATCCTGAAAGGCTCCATCTTCTTTCTCTGCGATCTCGCCAAGCGACTCAAAACGCCCGTCTCGCTCGATTTTCTCCAGGTCTCCTCCTACGGATCGGGGACCAAGTCCTCCGGCAACGTCCAGCTCGTGCGAGACCTCTCGACCGACGTCGCCGGGCGGGAGGTCGTCATCGTGGAAGACATCGTGGACACCGGCAGGACGCTCAACAAGATCATTGAGATCCTGGGCACGCGCCATCCCCGGTCCGTCAAGATCTGCGCGTTGCTCAAGAAGAGGATCCCGGGAAACGAGAACATCCCGGTGGACTACCTCGGCTTCACCATCGACGATCACTTCGTCGTCGGCTACGGCCTCGATTTCGCCGAGTCCTACCGGAATCTCCCCTTCATCGGTATCCTCGTGCCCGACGGCGAAGGTGGGGAGGTCGTAGGTGGCAGATGATAGGGTAAGACACGTGAGAAGAGGCTTTTCCCTGTCACCTAACACCCTCCACCTACCACCTCAACAATGAAGTTCCTGGCCACGGAGGACGCGCCGAAGGCGATCGGGCCTTATTCGCAAGCCGTCGTGGAGGGGGGATTCCTCTTCGCGTCGGGACAGATTCCGCTCGATCCGGCGACGGGAGAGCTCGTCACGGGCAGCATCGAAGCCGCGACCGAACGCGTGCTCGACAACATCGAAGGGGTCCTGAAGGCGGGCGGGCTGAAATTCGCCGACGTCGTCAGGACGACCGTCTTCCTCGTCCGGGCGGAGGACTTCTCCGCGATGAACGCGGTCTATGCCCGGCGCTTCGGCGATCACCGCCCCGCTCGCTCGACCGTGATCGTCGCCGCGCTCCCCAAGGGAGCGGTGGTCGAGATCGACCTGATCGCGAAGACTAGGTAGCCCACCCTTACGCCCCGAACGCGAGGGCGACTGCCGCCGCGAGCCAACCCAGAACCAGAATCCTCGTCGAGCGGCGGTGAAGGCGATCGAAGCGCATTTTCCAGGGATCGTCCGGCGACGCGGTGTCGAAGGAGCCGACCTTCATTCGGAAGTAGTTCATCCTCGGCCGGACGACCATCGCCAGGTACACGTTGGTCGCGACGGCCACGAAGATGGCGATGTCGGTCACGGCGGACTGACCGGCGAATCCGCGGGTCTGTTCGAGCTCGACGAAGACCGCGAGAACGAGCAAAAGCGAGAGGACGTGCTTCACGGCCTCGAACCGCCGCAGGATCTCCCCGAAGACGTCGCCGGCGAGGTCGCGCGAACCGATCCGCCGGAAGAGCACGGGGGCGGCCAGGACGACGACGAGCGTCCCACCGACCCAGAGCGCCAGACAGATCCGGAGAACACGTCCCGCAAGCGAGAGCATCGGCCGAGTCTATTTCGTCCGGCGGATCTCCAGCACGAGGTAAGGATTGAGGCCGGACCCGGCCAGGCGGCTCGCCGGCGGCAGGCTCAGAAACCGCAGGAGGAGGCGCGCGGGGAGATTGAGTAGTCGCCCATACCAGTGCCTGCGGACCCGGATGAGACGAAGTCTTCGGTGGGGGCCGAGAGCCCGGACGCCCAGCTCCGGGCCGATCGCCGCCAGGTACCCTAGCACTTCGCCCACGGTCGGCAGGAACCCCTCGCGCCGGCCGTGCCAGCGTGCGCCGCGCCCCGAGATCGCTCCGTGCCAGAAGTCGATCGGGAAGGCCCCATTGGGGAAATCGACCCAGACCCGGCCATCCGCGTCAACGACGCGAAGGAGCTCTCTCAGAAAATCCCGGCGGCGCTCGTCTCGATCGGGCAGCGGATTGACGACGTACCGCTCTCCGCCGAGCTCGCTCACGCCGATGTGCTCCAGGACTCCCGAGCAGATGACCGCGTCGAAGTGCCCGTCGCGAAACGGCAGCCGCGAGCCCTCGGCGACCGCCAGATGCCCGCGGCTCTCCCGCTCTCTCCACTGCCATTTTCGGAGAGCGGAGGAGTCGTTGCCCCACGCCTCGAATCCCGCTTCCCGGAGGAGGTCCACGGTCATGCCGTTTCCGCAGCCACAATCGAGGACCCGGATCGACCGAAGGGGCACGCCCGGCTTGCGGACCCGCTTCTCGAGCAGCGGGAGATAGAAGTCCCGGATCCTCGAAACCGCGCCCGGCACCTCGTCGGCGAGGGCCGCGAGATGTTCCGCCGGGAGCTCCTGGCCGGGGACGAAGTTGTCGTAATAGCGGCCCCCGGAGAAATCCGCGATGCCGCTGTCGAGAGGATAGGAGGCTCGGCAATCCCCGCAATGCAGGGAATCGTTCGCCGACACGAGCGGCCGATGACAGGCCGGGCAGACATAGTCCGCGTGGAAGCTCGTCGTGGCGGTCTCGCCGATCATGGGCGGTCTCCGATTCTAGGCCCCGTTCTAGAATCGCTTCCGTGGATCTGGAGCTGGCCGAAGCCCTCGACGACTTGATTCTGGGACGCGGGGTGACGCGCGGACGGCACTCCCTGATCTATCGCGGCAAGTCGGTTCGTTCGGAGTTCGAGGAACGCCTCGCGGCCAACGGGTTCCGGCCGATGACCGTTCGCGAGGCGGAGATCGAGCCCGGCGAGAAGATCCCGTCGTTCTCCCTCGAGGGGACGACCGCGGACTTCGGGTACATCCGCTGGGAGATCTTCACGCCGAGGAGCCGCCGCAAGCTCTTCGCCTCCGAGTACCGCCGCCCGGACAACGACGAGTGGGCGGTGCAGCTGAACCTCTCTTCGCCCGTCAAGGTCTGGGCCTCTCCTGCCCGAAAAGAGCGACACGACGTGGACGCCGTCGTCGCGGTGAAGCCGTGAAAGGCGACCGGGAGAGACTGGGAGACGGGGGGACTGGGAGACTGGGGGAAGGAATCCGCATCGAGACGATGGCAGTTGGGCCGCTTGCCACGAACTGCTCGATCATCGCGGACACGGCCTCCGGGCAAGCGGTCGTCGTGGACCCGGGAGACGAGGCGGAACGGATCGCGACGGCGCTCTCAGGCGCGGGCGCCTCAGCGATCGCGCTCCTCCACACGCACGCGCACTTCGACCACATCAGCGGATCCGCGCGGCTCTCGGAGCTGACGGGAGCACCCATCCGACTCCATGCCGCCGATCGGCCGCTCTACGACAAGCTGGAGGAGCAGGCGTCCTTCTTCGGCCTCTCGGCCGGTCCGCCGCTCCCCCCGGGCCCTCCGATCTCCGACGGCGAACGGATCCGTTTCGGAAGCGCGTCGCTCCTCGCCATCCATACGCCGGGGCACACGCCCGGTTCCGTCTGCTTCCTCCTGGAAGGGGACGAGCCCGTGCTCTTCGCCGGAGACACGCTCTTCCGCCGCTCCATTGGCCGCACCGATCTCTGGGGCGGCGACAGCGAAGCAATCCTCGACTCCATCCGCGCGAAACTCTTCACCCTCCCCGGGACGACACCCGTTGTCTGCGGACACGGAGCCGGTACCACGATCGGAGAGGAACGGCGGCTCAACCCGTTTGCCGCGCTTTAGCTTGCGTAGCGATCTCTTATAATTCCCTCGATGGCTTTATCGCTGACGGACAAGTCGAAGCTGGTGTCCGCGTTCTGGAAGGACCGCCCCTCTCCCTGCCCGAGGCACGAGATCCCGATGAGGACATTTTTCGTGGAGCGTGTCTACAAGCCGCAGGTGGTGATGGTCTGTCCGAAGGGAGAGACGTTCCGATTCGACCAGAAGCCCAAGCAGATCGAGTTCTCCCGGCCGCACCTGAAGACGATGTCGCTCGACGCGCAGGAGAGCGAGTCTCCCGCCTGCCCGCAGGACTTCACGCCGCTCGTCGTCTACCGCACGCCGGCGGTGTTCGTTCCGGTCGGCTGGGACTACACGTTCGTCTGCCCCAACTGCCTCTCCTACGGCCGTTGGGTGGACACCGGCCGTCCCGAGGAAGACGTCAAAGCCGCTCCGGTCGTCAAGAAGGAGGCGCCCGCCTTCCACGACGAGACGATCCCCCTTCCCAAGAGGATGGAGATGGCGAAGGAAGGGGACTTGAAGACGAAGCTCTACGCGGCGATGGCCCAGACCGACTGCACGGCCTGCGGCTACGACTGCGAAGGCTACGCCGCCGCGCTCGCCGCGGGCACGGAAAAGGACCCGAACCTCTGCGTGCCCGGGAAGGAAGAGACCGCGAGGATCGTGAAGGACCTTTTGAAGGGTACGGGACTCCCCGCCGCGAACGCCTGACCGGTTCCTCGCGGGAGTCGGTCGAAGGTCAAAGGTCGAAAGGTCCTGGACCTCTGGCTCTTCGACATTCGACATTCAACCTTCGACCAACTCCTCCTTTTGCCGGCCGCTCCCCTTTTCTTCCGACCCGGCTTCCTTCGCCTCGGCCCTCCTGTCCCCCGCCGGAATCGGCAGCGTAAACGTGAAGCGGCTTCCTTGTCCCGCCTCGCTGTCTGCCCAGATGGCGCCGCCGTGGAGCTCCACGAGGGAGCGGGAGAGGGTGAGCCCGATCCCCATCCCGGAGTGCCGGCGTGTGGCCGATCCGTCCGCCTGGCGGAACCGCTCGAACACGTGCGTCAGCTCCTTCTCCGGGATCCCGATCCCGTCGTCCTCGACGCTCACGAGATAGCGCTGCGGCTCCCGCTCGACCCGGATAATGACCCGCCCGTGGCGCGGGGTGAATTTGATCGCGTTCGCGAGAAGGTTCCAGAGGACCTGTTGCAGGCGGAGGAAGTCGGCGCGCACGGGCGGCATCGCCTCGGGCAGCGGCGCCAGGATCAGCGCAACGCCTCTCCCCTCCGCCATCAGGCGCACGGTCTCGATGGACCGCGTGACGACCTCGGAGAGAGAGATCGTCGAGAGCTCGAGGGAGAGGGTTCCGCGGTCCAGCCGCGCCAGGTCGAGCAGGTCGTCGATCATGGCGAGCAGGACCCGGGCCGACTGCCGCGCCTGTTTCAACCCGCGGTGGAGCGTCGCCTCGTCCACGGACTGCTCCTCGAGCAGGTCCGTCCACGCGACGATCGACGTCAATGGCGTGCGCAGCTCGTGGTTGACGTTCTGGAGGAAGTAGTCCTTCAGGCGGCTCGCTCGGCGCAGCTCTTCGACCGTCCCCGTCAGCCGGGAGTAGAGGCGCGCGTTGCGGACCAGGAGCGACGCCGCGTCCGCGAAGGACGTCACGGCGTCCGCCTCCTCCTGTCCGAATCCGCCCGGCCGGTCGGTTGCGACGACCACGCCGAGGGTTTCCTCTTCCGTCTTCAGCGGGCAGAAGAGCGCGTTCTCCGCCGGCACGGCGTCCAGGAGTGCCTGGTCCGCCGCGCGATCGCGCCCCAGATGGTTGTCGATCAGGACCTCGCCGCTTCGGAACGCCCGGCTCGCGGCGGAGCGGGAGCTCAAGGGGATCTGGAGCCGGGCCGCGACGTCTTCCCCGATGTTCCAGCCGGGCCAGGCGGCCTGGAGGCGGTTCATGTTGGGCTCGTGCAGGAAGAACCAGACGCGCTCGGCTCTCGTGAACGCGGCGATCGCCTCGCTCGATCGCGCGAAGATCTCCGCCAGCGGCGCTTCGCGGAATTCCTGGCGCAGGAGCTGGTGCAGCCGCCGCAGCGTCTCGACGCGCCGCTCGACACGGTGTCCCGTGCGGTTGAGCGCGATGGTGAGCCGGCCGAGCTCGTCCTCCCCCGGCGGCCGCGACAGCGACACGGCCCGCCCCTGTCCGATCTCCTCGGCCGCGCGCACGAGCCCGGCGATCGGCGCCGTGAAGCGCCGCGTGATGAGGAACGTGGCCACGAGGATTGCCGCAAGCAGGTAGACGAACGTCAGCACGAGATACTGCCGGAACTCCGAGTACGCCTTCGGGGCGATCTCCTGCGCGGCGTCCGCCGCGATCCGGGCGAGCGCCCCGCCCGATAACCCCTCGGCGAAGACCCATCCCGTCGAGCGTACGCGGGCCGACGCGAACCGGCAGGTCTGCCCGCCGATCTCGTACTCTCCGGCCGAATCGGCGGAGGAGAGGACGTCGCGCGCGAGCTTCTCGCGCTGCGAGTCCGGCGAGGCCCCGAGAGGCTCCGGCCCCTCCGGGTTCCAGCGGAGGAGGCGGGCCGCCGCGTCGCTGACGGAAATGGCGTGCCCGAGCGAATCGGCCGCGAACCAGAGGTCTCCGGGAAGACCTCCCGGATCGATCGCCTCCGAGACGTACTGGCGGGCATCCACTCCCACGGAGAGGCCGGCGATGAGAGATCCCTGGTCGTCCCGCACCGGCACGAACAGGCTCACGAGGCGCCCGTCAGGAGTCAGCCGGGGCACTCCCCAGGCGGCAGTCCAGACGGGCGTGTCCCCGCCGGCCGGCGGGCGCTCGGGAAAGCGGGCCAGGCGATTGAAGGCGAACGTCTCGAGCGCGCCTCCCGAACGGCGGATCGCTTCGTGAAGCTCCATCCACGGCGACATCCGCATGACGCCGCTGGCGGTCCACACGCTGGCGCTGCGCAGAGACGGATGCCGCTCGCGCAGCCGTGACAGCAAGGGAGCGAGCGTTCCCGTCCTCACGAAATCGCGCCGCGCTTGCGGGCTCTCCGTGCGGCTCGCTGTGATGTACGCGACCGTGCCGTTCTGCGGCGTGCGCGTCCAGACATGGCCGTGCACGTCTGCCTCGATGCGGCTGTCCTCGACGGCGATCTTCCCGGCCAGAGCGAGCCGGGCGGCATCGGCCAGCTCCGTGACCGCCTCCGTCAACGCCGCCGCGCGGCGGTCCATCCAGATCGCGCGGAACCTCGCGTCCTGCCGAACCTGGGCCAGCGCCTGGCTCCGCCGGACAGCGGCGAGACGTTGGACCGACTCATCCTGAAGGCCAGTCAGTTTCCTGGAGAGAAGAAGGACGGCGAGGGCGCCGGGGACGAGGAAGGTCAGGGAGAGGCCGAGCAGAAGCCTCGCGCCGAGACTGCGCCTCGGATCCACGGCCCGCTGGATGCGCGTGAAGGCGCTCATGACGCGGAACGTCCGCGAACCGCACCGTTTTGCATGGGAGCGAGACGAATATTCTAACGCGGCCGGCCGCCGTCGCCGGGGGCCCCGCTACTCGTAGCGGAGGGCCTCGATCGGATCGAGGCGCGAGGCCTTCTGGGCCGGGTAGAAGCCGAAGAAGATCCCGATCGCGGCGGAGAAGCCGAAGGCGAGGACCACGGCCGTCGGGGAGAGCACGATCGGCCACTTCTGCTTCCAGGCGAGGAAGCGGGACGCCCCGATTCCGAGGCCGATGCCGATCGCCCCGCCCGCGATCGAAAGGGCGAGCGCTTCGATCAGGAACTGCGTCAGGATGTCGCGCCCCTTCGCGCCGATCGCCATGCGGATCCCGATCTCGCGCGTCCGCTCCGTCACCGAGACGAGCATGATGTTCATGATCCCGATCCCTCCGACGAGGAGCGAGATCGAGGCGATCGCGGCGAGGAGCGCCGACATCTGCCGCGAGGTCTGATCCGCGGTCTGCGCAATCTCCTGCTGCGAGCGGATCATGAAGTCCGAGTCCTGCCCCGGCTGGAGCCGGTGGCGCTGGCGCAGGAGCGCCTCGATCTGCGTCTGCGCCTCCTCCACCGCGTCACGCGACACGGCCGAGGCCATGAACATGTCGATCTTCGTCGTGCGCTTGAGCAATTTCATGACGGTCGTGTACGGGGCGATGACCGTGTCGTCCTGGTCCTGCCCCATCGTGCTTCCCCCCTTGGACTCGAGGACGCCGATCACCCTGAAGGGGATATTCTTGATCCGGATCATCTGGTCCACGGCGTTTCCGTCCGGGAAGAGGGAGTTCGCCACCGTCGCCCCGAGGATCGCGACCTTGGCGGCCGAGCGCACCTCCGAATCGCCGAAGAATGCTCCCTTCTCCGGGTTCCACGACCGGACGAACGGCCAATCGACACCCACCCCCTGAATCGAGGTGCCCCAGTTCGTGTTGCCCGCGACGACCTGCGCCGCGGAGCGCACCGACGGCGACACGTACGCGACGGACGGACACTCGGCCTTGACGGCGGCCACGTCGTCATCGGTGATCGAGGATTGGCCGGTAAAGATCCGCGCGCCGGACTGGGTCGCGACTCCCGGAAAGATCATCAGGAAATTTGAGCCGAGAGAGTTGATCTGGGCCTGGACCGCCGCCTGCGCACCGCCGCCGACGGCAATCATGGCGATGACGCACGCCACGCCGATGATGATGCCGAGCGCGGTGAGGGTGGACCGCATCTTGTTGCGGGCGATCGCCTTCATCCCCACCTTGAGAATCGTCAGGAACTTAAGCATGGTGCTCCTCGCTCTCTCTGACCTCCGCGCGCCGCTGATCGGGCACCGGCCGGTCCTCCACGACCTTGCCGTCGCGAAAGACGACGATCCGCTTGGCGAACCCCGCGATGTCCTGCTCGTGCGTGATGAGGACGACGGTCTTCCCGGCGTCGTTCAATTTCTGGAAGACCGCCATGACCTCCTCGGACGTCTTCGTATCGAGGTTCCCGGTGGGCTCGTCGGCCAGCATCAGCTTCGGCTCGTTGATCAGCGCCCGCGCGATCGCGACGCGCTGCTGCTGCCCTCCGGAGAGCTGGCTCGGCAGGTGGTCTCCGCGCCCCGCGAGGCCCACGATCTCCAGGCAGCGCCGCGCCCGCTCCACGCGCTCCGCCGACCGGTGGCCGTTGGAGGAGTAGATCAGGGGAAGCTCGACGTTCTCCAGCGCCGACGTGCGCGCCAGGAGATTGAAGGATTGAAAGACGAAACCGATTTTCCCGTTGCGGATCTCGGCGCGCGCGTCGCGGTCCAGCTTCGAGACATCGACGCCGTCGAGGGAGTAACGGCCAGAGGTCGGGCGGTCGAGGCATCCGACGATGTTCATGAATGTGCTCTTGCCCGAGCCCGAGGGTCCCATGACCGCGACGAACTCCCCCGGGCGGATCGACAGCGTGATCCCGTCCAGGGCGCGGACCTGCACCTCCCCCATCTGGTAGATCCGGGTCAGCTCCTCGATCCGGATGACGTCGGCCTCGGCCACGGTTCAGAAGCCCCTGCGCCCTCCGGGAGCGGCGCCCGGCGGACCGGTCGTGCCCGGCGCGGCCGCTTTCGCGGTCGCGAGGCCCACGATCACCGGGTCCCCCGGCTTGACGTCTCCCGAGATGACCTGCGTGTAGCGCCCGTCCGTGATCCCCGTGCGGATCTCGACCGGCTTGGGCTCTCCCTTCGCGCCCTGCAGCTCGTAGACCGTGGTCGGCCGGGAGCCTCCGCGATTCCCACCCCCTCCGCCGCCTCCGGGTCGGCCACCTCCGCCGGTCTGTCCGAACTGGCGTGCCATCGCCTGGGTGCCGCCTCCCTGACCCGCCTTCGCCGCGCGCTCCTCCGGCGAAACCGCAGTGGGCACGACGGCTGGCACGGCCGCGCCCTCCGGCTTCCAGCGCAGCGCGGCGTTGGGAATCCGCAGGACGTCGTGCACCACGGCCACGTCCACCGTGACGTTGGCGGTCATCGTCGGGCGCAGCATCAGGTCGGTGTTGGAGACCTCGACGATGACCGGGTAAGTCACGACGTTCTGGTTGATCGTGGCGTTCAAGCGAATCTGCGAGACGTTGCCGCGAAACTGCCGCTCCGGATAGGCGTCCACGGTGAAACGCACCGGCTGGCCGATCTGGACGCGGCCGATGTCCGACTCCGAAACGTCGGCCGAGACCTGCATCTTCGTCAGGTCCTGCGCGATCGTGAAGAGCGTGGGCGCCTGGAACGACGCCGCGACCGTCTGTCCGACGTCGTACTGGCGCGCGACGACGATTCCGTCGATCGGCGAGACGATCTTCGTGTACTTCAGGTTCGTCTGCGCCTGCGAAAGAGACGCCTTCGCCAGAGAGACCTGGGCATTGGCGGAGTCGAAGGCGGCCTTGGCGGCATCGAAGTCGGACTGCGCGGCGAGACCGTCGGCCAGCAGCCGCTTCTGGCGGTTGAACGTGATCCCCGCGTTGCGCGCGTCCACGGTCGCCTTCAGCACGCTCGCCTGCTGCTGCTCGACCTGCGCCTGGAACGGCGTCGGGTCGAGCTCCGCCAGGAGGTCTCCCTTCTTCACCTTGCTGTTGAAGTCCGCGTACAGCTTCGCGATGATCCCGGACGCCTGGCTGCCGACCTGAACCGTGGTGACCGCGGAGAGAGCTCCCGTCGCCGTCACGGTCTGCGTGATGTTCCCCTTGTCCACGGCGGCGGTCCGGTATTTCGCTTCGGGCTTGCCGCGGCTCCCGATCAGGAAAAAGAGGCCGGCCGCCGCCGCCGCGACGATCAGGACCCAGACGACCGTTTTCTTGCTCATATCCTGTTGAAAACCTCCCTCTCTCCGCGGATGTTCCCTCACGCCGGCCGGTGCCGTGCGCTGTTATTACCGCGCTTTCCGCGTCAAGGTTACACGTCTCGTGCCACCGAGGACCGCACGCGCCCCGACGTCAGCTTCGGGCAAACGCCTCCCGGCCCGATCCAACGCTCTCGAAGATCGATTCGAGCTGGTCGAGGCCGGTCCGGATGAGGAAATTCCGCGACCGGCCATAGCTCTTGGCTCCGATCAGGAAGAAGCCGTGCTCTCCCGAGGCGAGGTCTTCGCCCCGGACTCGCGGAACGGAAAGGCAGTCGGTGATTCCGGCGAGCGCTCGCGAGAGGCCGGCGGCGCCTTCCGTCGCCGGCGAGATCTCCAGGGCCAGCTCCGAGAGGAAGGTGAGGTCGGGACGGTAGCCGGTCATCGACACGATCTCGTCGAAGACGCCGCCCCGGCCGCCGGCGAACGTGACGGCGAGACGGCCATCCTGTTGCCGCACGGTCTCGACGATTGCGCGGCGCTCGACCGCGAGAAAGGCGGGAGGATCCTGGGCGAGGTCGTTGGCGAGAGAGGCGACGCGCTGGCGTTCCGGCAGCGGGTCTTCCGCGACTTCGGCGCACGGGCGGCGGTTGGCCGCCCGGACGCCCCACGTCACGCGCGTGGCGGGGTTCTCTCGGCACAAACGCGCCAGACGCAGCAGTGCCGTCGCCGCCGAATGACCGTGGCCGGCGAGAAGAATCGCGCGGCCTGCCATTCGCGAAAGTTTCCGGTCGAGCGATCCCAGATCTCGGATGATGCGTCCGCCGAGCGCGCGCTCGCCCCGCGCCGGCAGACCGCCCTCGCCCATCCAGCACGGCTGCCCGGTGACGCCGGACGCGTCGAGCACGAGGTCCGCCTCGAAAGACTTCTCCCCCTCCGGCGTCTCGGCCAGAACTCGGAACGGCCGCTCATCGCGGAGAGGATGGCTCGCGAAGTCCATTCGCGTCATCCCGGCGCGCGCGACCCCGACGACCCGATGCCCCTCGAGCACCCGGCCGGCGAGCGCCTTCGAGCGGGCAAGCGGGGCGAGCACGAGTCCGACCATCTCGGGACCCGTCAGCAAGGCCTCGTCCGGAGGAAGATCGGGCAGCGCTCGCCGGGCCGCCGGCGGCGCATTCATCCCGAAGGGGGAGAAGAAGCGGGTGGGTCCCCATCCGAGCATCGCGCTTCCGACGCGGTCCTTCTCGAGGACGGTCGCGTCGAAGCCCCGCTCGATCCCCTCGAGCGCGGCGAAGAGACCCATCGGCCCGGCGCCGATGACGAGGAGCCGTCCGCTCATGACGGAATCACCCCTTTCGCGTCATGGTGTTGCAGGCCTGGACCCAATGGGCGACCGTCCCGCCGCCCCGGATGACGGCGGCGACGCTGACCGCCTCGGCCATCTCCTCCGGCGTCACGCCGGCGTCCGTGCACGCGGAGGCGTAGGAGTCGATGCAGTACGGCTCCTGGATCGCGAAGGCCACGGCGAGCGCGATCAGCTTCTTCGTCCTCTCGTCGAGAGCCCCCTTCTCCATCGTCGCCGAGTACCACTTGAGAAACAGATCGAAGAGCTTCGGATTCGTCTTCGCCATCTCGCCGAAGCGTGCCAGGTCTTCAGAAAGGTAATAGCTGGGCATGCGGCGTCGTCCTCCTCAATCACCAATCACAAATCCTTCAGTGCTTCCCTCTCTGCCTCTCCTTGGCCGGCAGGATCTCGAGGCACGTCGTCCACCAGCCGGTCCGGATCGTCTCGATGAACTCCGGCGGGAGCCTCTCCTCCTCCATCTCGTCGGCGAGCGACTCGTGGTCGTAGGCGACCGGCACGAACTCCACGCCGACGTCGCGCCCGAACGTCAGCCTCGCGTACCAGACGTTCGTGTTTCCGTCGTTGGCCGGCCGTCCGAGGACGCCGGCATTGACGACGATCCGGCCGGACGGCAGCTCCCTCTTCCAGTGCAGGCCGGTGTGGGTGCAGACGAGCACGTCCGCCCCGGCATCCGCGAGGAGCTTCTCCAGGAAGACCACCGGAGAGGTGCTCTCCCACAGAAACTCGTTGATCTTCCTCGGCGAGCCATGCACGAGCAGGACCCTGCGGCCGCCGATCTCCAGGCGTCGCGTCCGCGGGAGCGTTCCCATCCAGCGTTTCCATTCGCCGGAGGTCTTCGCGAACGTGTATTCGTAGGAGAGCCGCGCGAAGTGGTTGTCCCTCGGATCGGTGTATCCGCAGTGACAGTCCGTCGCACCGATCGAGAGAGACTCCTCGTAGTTGCCCTGGATCGGTTGCGCGCCTGCTTCGAGAAGGATCGGAAAGACCCGATCCGGATGGGGGCCGAAGGCGCCGAAGTCTCCGAGCGCATACAACCCGTCGCACCCCCAGTTCCGGACGTCCGCCACCGCCGCGCGCAGAGCGGGAGCGTTGCTGTAGATGCCGCCAAAAAACGCGAGCCGGACAGACTCCTTCACGGCCGGCTCCTCGCCTCCCGCCTTCCGCCTCCCGCCTTCCGGTCCCTCATGTCCGGCACGTCACGCCGTACTCGTGGCAGGTGAAGCAGGAGCTCGACGCGAGCTCGAAGGGCCGCCGCGTCTCCGCGAGCGAATCGCCCATCCTGGCGCGCGGCTCATCGATCAGGATCGGACAGACGTACACCCCCCTGGACGTGACCATCCGGCAGGACGAGCATTGGAGGCTCTCCGCCTCCTCCGCGGTCAAGTTGCGGCCGCGCAGCGATTCCCACGACTCGTAGGCGCGAAGCCGACGCTCCTCGGCTCCGATCCGGAAGAGCGACAGGATCTTCAGCCGCGGCTTTCCGAGGCCGATCCGCTCCATCCACTCGAGGAATCGTGACCGTCCCTGCGCGCTCGCGGCCTCGCCGCACGCCTCCGTCACGGTGATGACGGGATTCAGTCCCGCGTTGGCGAGATTCCGGATCCCCTCGAGGATTCTTCGATACGTCCCGGCGCCGCGGATCGGGTCGTTGGCCTCCTCCGTGTATCCGTCAATCGAGATCCGGATGTCGAGCGAGTACTCGCTCTCGTCGGAAAGGCGCCTCAAGGCGCGGCACTTCTCCGGCGTGAGGAGCAGGCCGTTGGTCAGCACCGAGACGGGACCCTGCGCGAGGGCCGCCTCGAGGATCGGCATCATCTCCGGGTTCAGGAACGGCTCCCCTCCCGTGAAGTAGTACTCGCGCACGCCGAGTTGCGCCGCTTCGCGCAGCCGCGCCCGCACGTCCTCGAGGGTCAACATGCCGTGGCTGTGGTTGGTGGGCGAGCAGGAAATGAAGCAGTGGGTGCACTTCAGATTGCAGATCGTCCCGGCGACCTGGAACCAGAGCGTGTCGAGGGAGATTGATGGAACGAATGGATAGCTTCCCTCGGGCGCTCCCGAAGCGTCCGGTCCCGCAACGTGACTCGTATCCAACGGAAGAAACCTCCTCGCCGGAGAGGCCGGCGAATGAACGACTGGAAGTGAAGAAAGGCCGGAATCAGGCGGGAGGGGCGCGCAGACCCGAAGGAGCCGCCAGGGAGCGGGCGCGGGGAGGCACGACCGGAAAACAGTCCATTCCGGGCTGAGGCGACAGGAGCACTCGCACGAGAGAGCGCAGCGGCGCTTGCGCCGGCATGCGACGCAGGAGCGCGCGCAAGGAGCGCGGCCCGTCCACGTCGGCCGCCGGAGCAATCAGCTCGACGTGCCGGCCCCGGCGAGCGAGCGCGGCGAGCAGGTCTCGAAGGACCGTCCGGCGCCGCCGGCGCAGACCGCGCAGCAGATCCAGGTCGCCCGGAGAAAGCCCAAGGAGGGAGACGCCCCCGTCGAGAGCGGGCGAAACAGCCGCGTCCGCTCCCGTTTCGAGCGCTTCGAACGCCGTCTTCAGCACTGACTCCGACGGGGCTACGTCGCCGCCGACGAGAACGGCGTGGCCGCCGAGGGCCGCTGCGCGCCGCGCCGCATCCTCCAGCCTCTCCCCGAGAGTGGCTCCGCGTTGCCGGATCCATCCGATGTTCTCCGCGGCGGGAAGGACGCGCCGCCAGCGAGGTAGGTCTTCCGGTGGTGTCGCCACGATGAGCCGGGCGCCGGCGTCTTCCGCGGCCCTGAGCCATCCCGCCGCGAACTCCTGGAACAGGCCGGATGCCGCGCGCGAATCCAGTCCCTTCTCGCGCGCCTGGAGCGCCGGCTCCCGTGCGAACAGAACCAGATGGCGGCTCACCCGCCAGATCTTACGTCAGCAGGAAGGGGGATCTCCGAGAGGAGCGCGAGGTGTCAGAGATTCCGGTCGATGAACTTGACGAATTCGCTCCTGGGCATCGCTCCCAGGACCCGATCCGCCACTTCGCCGTTCTTGAAGAGGATGAACGTCGGGATGGAGGTGACCATGTATTTCATTGCCACGGCCGAGGACTCGTCGACGTTGATCTTGGCGACCTTCAGCTTTCCCACGTACTGGGTGGCCAGATCGTCCACGATCGGCGCCACCGACCGGCACGGGCCGCACCAGGGAGCCCAGAAATCCACAAGGACGGGCGTGTCGCTCTTCAGGATGTCGCCGTCGAAGCTCGAATCCGAGACCGCATGCACGTTAGGGTTGTCCGCCATGTCGCTTAATGCCTCCAGTTCATGAAATATGCGGCGTTGATGTCTTGAGATTCACGCCATTCTAGCCGCAATTCGTGATTTGCGATTTGTGATTTTGAGCACGTTGCGTTCGATCGGCCCTGATCACAAATCACCAATCACAAATCACAATTCTTCTTCAATGGGCATGGACCCTCCCCCGCACGTGGGCCAGCCCTTCTCGCAGGAACCAGGGAACCATGAGCAGCGACAGCGCCGGGTCGAGCCAGCCGGGCGCCCCGAGGAGTCCTCCCGCCATCGCGACGAGCGTCGTCCAGGAGTCGAAGGAGCAGGCGATCGATTCCTTCGCCTCCGCGGCGAGCCCCTTACTCCCCAGTTGCCGGCCGGTCTTGTACTTGAAATACCCTATGAACGGCATGCCGAACGACGCGAAGATCGTCAGGAGCAGGCCGATCAGGCTCTTCTCCTGATGCGCGTGGCCCCCGGCGATCTCGGCTGCTCCGCGGGCCAGCGTGTAGGTCGCGAGAAAGAGGAACGAGATGCCGATCCAGCGCGCCAGGATCTGGTCTCGACGGGCGTGGTCCTCCTCCTCATCGGCCAGGTGATGGAGGTGCCGCGCAGCCAGCACCGCCGCCCCTCCCTCAATCACACTCTCGAGGCCGAACGCGAGGAGCGCCAGGCTGCCGGTCCGGATCGCCTCGAAGAGGGCGATTCCCCCCTCTCCCACGACGTGAAGAAACGTCAGTCCCAGGAGCCACGACATCCTCCGCCGGAGCCGCGCCTGACTCTCCCGGCCGGAAATCTCCGCGGCGGCGGGCGCGGTCGTCGCGTCGGACATCCGGCCATTCTACGCATGCGGGCGTCCTCCCCGGTTCCGAGGGATCGGAATACAATGTTTCTTCGTCAGGTTCGGCTAACAGATGTTTGGAGCGCTCAGAAAGGCACGTCTCGCGCGGATCGCGCTGCTCGTCGCAGGCTTTCTCTCGATATCGGGGTCTTTCGGTCTCCACCCCGAGCCGACTTCCTGGGATGGGCCGGCGCCGTCGCGCGCCGGGTGGACCACGGCGGATCTTTCGGACTCGAGCGCGCTTCACGACTGCCTCGCCTGCCTTGCGCACCGCGCGTTCTCGCTTCCGAGGCCCACGGAGGTTGTCCTTCAGCCCGGTTCCCGAGTCGCGCCCGCCCGGAGGGCGGCGTTTGCTCTCGTCGTCCGTCTCGAAGCCGCTCCTCACGAGGGGCGCGCTCCTCCCCCTCTCGTCTGAGGGCTTTGGCGCGCCTGCTTCGGGCGCGTCGAATTGAGCCGGCATAGCCGGCGGGAGGAGGATTTGAGAGTCTGGAAATCTCTGGCGCTCTGTGCCGGGATCGCCGTTGCAGGCGCCGCGCGGGGTCAGGAGGCGACCCCGTCTCCGCAGCCCACTCCCGTCCCGTCGCCCGAGCCCGTGGCGGCGCCGACGCCTCCCCCCTCGGGAGGCACGGCGGGCAGTCCTACCTATTTCAATCCCTCGATCGCAGTCATCGGCAACTTCCTCGCGGTGGCCGGACATAATCCGGTCGAGAACCGTCCCTCAATCGAGATGCGCGAATCGGAAATCTCCCTCCAGGCGATCGTGGACCCATATGCCCGGGCGGATTTCTTCGTCTCGGTTTCGAACGACGGAATCGATCTCGAAGAGGGATTCCTGACCTTTACCCAGCTTCCGGCGAGCCTCCTCGTCAAGGTCGGGAAGTTCAAGGCCCAGTTCGGGAAGATCAACACGCTGCATCTCCACGTCCTTCCGTGGCCGGACGAGCCTCTCCCGTTGATCAACCTCCTCGGGAGCGAAGACGGCTGGAGCGATTCCGGCGTCTCCGTCGCGAAACTGATCCCTCTGCCGGCGGACACGTTCTCGGACCTGACGGCGCAGGTCTTCCGCGGCAAGACCACCGGGCTCTTCGACGCCCCCTCGCGCGGCGACCTCTCCTACGTCGCGCAGTACCGCGCGTACCGCGACTTCGGCGACGACAACAACGTCGAGATCGGAGCGAGCTGGGGACGCGGCTCCAACGGCACGACGGCGGACGCGAAGACCACGCTCGAGAACTTGCACCTCATCTACCGGTGGAAGCCGCTGCAGGGACGGCCGTATCGCTCGTTCATCCTCCGCAGCGAGCTCTTGCGCAGCCGGCGGCAGCAGCCGGGCGGAACCCAGACGGCGCGGGGTTTCTTCGTCAGCGGCGACTATCAGCTCTCGCGGCGGTGGTACGCCGGCGCCCGCTACGAGTTCTCCGACCGCGGGGCGAACGAACAGCAGCGCGACCGCGGCGAGGCCGTGACGCTGACCTTCTGGCCGAGCGAATTCTCCCAGCTTCGGGGGGAGTTGCGCCGGCGCCGCTACGCGGGGGGAATGACCGCCAACGAAGCGCTCTTTCAACTGCAATTCGCGATCGGCGCCCACGGCGCCCATCCTTTTTGAGGGAAACGACATGAAAAGACTTCTTCTCCTCGCTCTCCTCGCCCTTGGGGCCCGGCCGGCGCTCGCGACCGTGCACATCGTCACGTCGATCCAGGACTTCTCTTCCATCGCCGACTCGGTCGGCGGCAAGCGCGTCGAGACGTTCGCGCTTTCCCGCGGATACCAGGATCCGCATTTCGTCGAGCCCAAGCCATCCTTCATCCTCAAGCTCTCGCGGGCGGACCTGCTGATCGTCGCCGGGCTGGAGCTGGAGATCGGCTACTTGCCGCCGCTGCTCGACCAGAGCCGGAACGAGAAGATCCGGCCGGGCGCCGCCGGCCACCTCGACGCTTCCATCGGCTGCGACATCCTGGAACGGCCGACGGCCGCCGTCACGCGCGCGATGGGGGACGTCCACCCGTTCGGGAACCCGCACTACTGGCTCGACCCGAACAACGGCCGGATCATCGCCCGCGCGATCGCGGCGAAGCTCTCCGCGCTCGATCCCGGCGGCGCCTCAGAGTACAAGGCGAACCTGGCCGCGTTCGAGGCGAAGCTCGTAGAGGCGGAGAAGCGATGGGACTCGATGCTCGGCGCCTTCGCCGGGACCGAGGTCGTCACGTACCACAACTCCTGGCCCAACTTCCTGAAGCGCTTCCGCCTGACGGCCGCCGGATACATCGAGCCGAAGCCGGGGATTCCTCCGACCCCTTCCCACACCGTGGAAATCATCAACATGATGCGGGAGAAGAAAGTACCGGTCATCCTCATGGAGCCTTACTTCGACGACAAGACGCCCAAAGCGGTCGCCGAGAAGTCCGGAGCGAAGCTCCTGCGCTTCATCCCCTCGGTCGGTGGCGTGCCCGAGGCGAAGGACTACATCGCCCTGTTCGATTACGACGTGAAACTGCTCGCCGACGCCCTGGCGGCGCAGAAAGGTGGCAAGGGATGACCGTCTTCCAGGTCCTGCTCCCCGCGTTCGTCGCGGGCCTCATCCTGACCGGGATGCTGGCGTATCTCGGCGTTCACGTGGTCGAGCGGGGCGTCATCTTCGTGGACCTCGCGCTCGCCCAGATCGCGGCCCTGGGAGCGACGATCGGCGTGTCGTTCGGGTACGACATGCACTCCCCTTCCGGCTATCTCTTCTCCCTCGCGTTCACGTTTCTCGGGGCCGCCGTGTTCGCTTTCTCGCGCGTGCACCGGAGCACCCGGATCCCGCAGGAGGCAATCATCGGGATCGCCTATGCCGTCGCCGCGGCGGCGGCGATCCTGGCGATGTCGAAGACGACGGGAGAGACAGAGCACTTGAAGGAGATGCTCGTCGGCAACATCCTGTCGGTCTCCTGGGTCGACCTGGGGCGCACGGCCGTGCTCTTCGCGTTCATCGGCGTTTTCCACTTCTTCCTGCGCCGGCGATTCCTGATGATCTCCATGGACGAGGCGGAGGCCGAGCGGCAGGGGTTCTCGATCCGCTTCTGGGACTTCCTCTTCTACGTCTCGTTCGGATTTGTCGTGACCTCGTCGGTCGCGATCGCCGGCGTGCTTCTCGTGTTCTCGTATCTCATCGTGCCGTCGGTCTCGGCGATGCTCTTCGCGCACCGGCTGGGCTCGCGCCTCGCGATCGGCTGGGTCATGGGCGCCGTGGTCTCGGCCATCGGCGTCTATCTCTCGTACTACTGGGATCTGCCGACCGGCGCCACGATCGTCACGAGCCTCGGAGCGGCCCTGATTCTGCTCGGAGCGACGCGAGCGCTGACGAGAAGGCGGCCGGCCTCCGCGTAACCGCCCTAGAAGCTGCCGTGCGCACCCACTCTCTGACTGCTCTCCAGCCCCGAGGGGCCACGCACTTGAGCCGGACCGCGGCTTGCGCGCTTCTCGCCGTCACCCTCGCAGGGAACTTCGCGGCGCATCACCACTCGCTCCTCTCGTCGGACGAAGAGGGCGGCCGCGAGGAAGAGCGGGTCGTCACCCGGCACAACCCACTCTCCCGCGCCTCGCACTGGCATGCCGTCCTGGCTTTCGTCCACGAGCAGGAGTGCGTCGCGTGCCACAACCAGCGACTCGCCGGACTCCTGGTCCAGGGCCACCAGGCGACGCCGGCCGTCTCGACGCGGCGAAGTCTTCCCGTCCAGGCGACCCCGGCCCCTGCGATGCCGCTTCTCTCCACGGCATCCCGGGCTCCTCCCGTTCTCCTCTGAGGCCGTAAACCAGAGTTTCGGCTTGCCTCCCACCGGAGGCGGCCGGCGCATCACGCCGGCTCTACAGAGTGAGGAGATCCGACCATGTCGAGAATCACTTCTCGATTGCTGCTTCTATTTGCCTCGACACTCCTGTTCTGCTTTGTGTCTGCACCCTTTCCAGCGCGAGCCGCCGTCTCGGCCGGCACGGTGCGCGGGACGGTCACCGGACCCGACGGCAAGCCGCTCGGAGGCGCTCCGCTTCTCTTGCGAAACGACATCACCGGCTTCAAAGCGGAGACCCGGACCGATAAGGACGGCCGTTTCCTGTTCTTCAACGTTCCCTTCAACCCCTACGAGCTTCACGTGGAGGTCCAAGGGTTTCAGACGCAACACATCAAGCTCGACGTCCGGAGCGCCGCGCCGGTTGACGTTCCGGTGACGCTCGCGCTCCAGATCGTTTCCGAGAACGTCAACGTCGAAGCGGAGAGTGGTGCTGCCGTTCTCGAGACCGATTCTCCGTCATCCCACCTGGACATCGACAAGTCCTTCATCGAGCACGCACCCGCCGCCAATCCGTCCCGCGGCATGGAATCGCTGATCGTGCAGACACCCGGATTTGCCCAGGACGAGAACGGCCGCTATCACTTTCAGGGAGCCCACAGCGAGCAGAGCTACGTCGTGGACGGCCAGCCGATCTCGGATCAGATCGGGATCACGTTTTCGAACTCCATCGATCCACGGATTCTTCAGTCGGCGGAGGTGATCTACGGCAACGTCCCGGCAGAGTACGGCGAGAAGATCGCCGCCGTAATCAATCTGACGACCAAGTCGGGTCTGGGGCAGGGCGCGATCAAGGGAGACGTCCACTTCGGCGCCGCGAGATTCAAGACCTACGACGCGGGTGCTTCGGCCGGCGGCGGCTCGTCTCGCGTCGGCTACTTCTTCTCTCTCGACGGATCCAGGTCGGATCGCTTCCTCGACCCGCCCAACTTCGACAACCTGCAGAATCACGGCGACACGGAGCGGCTCTTTCTGCGAATGGACCTTGCCAACGAGGACTCGACGAATTCCCTCCGAATCTCGGGACTCCTCGGCAGGACGAAGCGGGACGTTCCTAATACCTTTTCCCAGCAGGCGACCGGCACGGACAATCGAGTCGAGACGAACGATTGGAACGCCAACCTGGGATGGCAGGTGATCCTCTCCCCCACCGCGTTTCTCGACACGACCCTCTTCGCGCGGAACAACCGTTACACCTATTACGGCTCTCCCAACGATCCGTCCCTCATCACGAACTCGAAGCGTTCACTCGACAACTACGGAGTCCAACCGGTGCTGACGATCCAGGCCGGCACGGCGAACGAAATCAAGGTGGGCGGCGTCTACAAGAGCTACCCGATCAAGGAACGGTTCTCCTTCGGCATCACCGACCCCGCTCTGAACGATCCTGACTCCGATACGTTCAACCCGAGCCTCGCGCCATATGACTTGACCCGGGGAGGTTCCCCTTTCCTCTTCCAGGGATCCCGGAAGATCACGTACCTGGCCGGCTTCGTACAGGACACCCTTCGGTTCTCCAATCTGACGGCCCAGGTCGGTGTCCGCTATGACCATGCCAATTTCCCCCTGACAGAGTCGCAACTCGAACCCAGGGTGGGTCTCGCCTACTACATCCCCGCCAGCAAGACGGTGTTTCGAGTCTCGTATAACCGGATCTTCATAACCCCCGAGTACGAGAACGTCCTCTTCTCCTCGTCGAAGGAGGCGAGCTCGCTCGCTCCGCCGGAGGTTCAGCAATCCCGGGCACTGGGAGACGGTCTCATCCTGGTGCCGGCGGCTCGGCAAGACGTCTACGACGTCGGGGTCCAGCAGGCCATCGGATCCAAGCTCCGGTTCGACGTGGATTTCTGGGAGAGGCGGGTCCGCTTCGTGGCGGATCAGGCCCAGTTCGAAAATACCGGGATCGTCTTTCCCGTGGCCTTCGACCACGGCCGGCTCCACGGCTGGAACGTCCGTCTGGATCTCGCGCCCATCGGAGGGGTGAGCGGGTATGCCTCCGTCGGCCACGTTCACGCCGTCTACAATCCGCCTTTGGCGGGAGGCCTTTTCCTCGACACCGATGCTCTGGATGCCGTCACCGGCGGGCCTTTTCTGATCGATCACGACCAGAATCTTCAGATCCAGGGCGGCCTGAACTACGCCTTCGGAAAGTCCGGGGTCTGGGTCGCGGCGAGCGGTCGGTATGACTCCGGGCTCGTCACGGGCGCCGATGAAACCCTCGTGGACGACCCCGACAACTCCTTCGCGCTCCGTTACGTCCGGTTCGGCAACGCGACCGACCTCGATCCGAACCGCGTTGCGCCCCGCACCGTCTGGAATTTCTCCGCCGGCGCCGATCTCGCCCGCTTCGGGCTCCCGATCGGCGTTCAGGTGGACCTGCTCAACGCGTTCGACAAACAGGGCGTCTACAACGTTCTGTCCACGTTCGGCGGAACGCACGTGATCCCGCCGCGCACTCTCGCCGGCCGGCTTCGCTACACGTTCTGACCTCGAGGAGGTCCGACCCCTCCCGAGTCTGGTTCAGATCTGACGAGCGGGATCTTGATTCCGGAGCAAGTACTGCCGCGCGGCCTCGATGTCGCGGGAAATCTGCTCCGTGAGAGCCTCCACAGACGCGAATTTTCGCTCCTCGCGGAGGCGGTCGACGAAGAAGAGGCGGACCCTCTCGCCGTAGACGTTCGCCGAGAAATCGAAGACGAAGGTCTCGATCGTGGCCTTCATGTCCTCGTAGAGAGTCGGGCGCGTGCCGATGTTGGTCACGCCGCCGAACTTCCGGCCGAAGGAGCGGATCTCGATGCGCGTCACGTAGACGCCGTCTGCGGGATGGAAGTCGTTTTCCGGAGCGAGATTGATGGTCGGGTATCCGATCTTGTGCCCGACCTTCTCCCCCTTCGAGACGATCCCGTCCAGCTCGTACTCGCGCCCGAGCATCGCGTTGGCGTCGGCGACCTCGCCGCGCTCGAGCGCGTTGCGGATCCGAGTGGAGGAGATCGGCTCGTCCCGGTAGATGACCTCTTCGATGCCCGCCGCGGTGAATCCGCATTCCGGCCCCATGCGCTTCAAGAGAGAGAGGTCGCCCCGCTTGCCGCGGCCGAACGCGAAGTGCTGTCCGAGGCGCATCTCGCAAGCGCCGAGCCGGTCGGCCAGGAACCCGCGCACGAATTCTTCCGGCTCCGTCAGGGAGAAGTCGCGCGTGAACGGGATGATGAGGAGCGTCTCGATGCCGAGGGCTTCGATCGCCTCTTCCTTCTGCCACAGGGTCTGGATCTGGCGGGGAGCATGGTCGGGGCGCAGGACAGCCAGCGGATGCGGCTCGAACGTGATGGCGACGGAGGGACGGGCTAACTCGCGGGCGCGCTGCGCGACCTCGCCGAGGATCTTCTGGTGTCCCCTGTGCACACCGTCGAAGTTGCCGATCGTGACGATGCCCCCGCGCGGCAGGTCGGAGGCTCGGAGGGGATCGCGGACGACGCGCATCGGGGGAATTGAATCATTGATTCATTGACTCATTGATCCGGTGACTCATTGAAAGTGGCGATGTTTCGCCGCAATGAACCGATGGATCAATGGGTCAATGAACCAATCCTCCGACCAGATCGTAATCGTGCGTCTCTGTGATCTTCACGCGGACGATGGCGCCGGGCTCTACTCGGTGGCCGGCCGTGTCGTTGATCAGAAGGCGCCCGTCGATCTCGGGGGCCTGGGAGCGCAGACGCCCTTCCAGGAGATGCTCGGTCTCCTCGCACGGCCCTTCGACAATCGCCTCGACCTCCTTGCCGCGAAGCGCGCGGTTCTTCCGGCGGGCGATCGGCTGCTGGAGAGAGAGGACGAAGTCCCTGCGGCGCTCCTTCTCTTCCTGCGGGACGGGGTCGCCCAGCGGCTCGGAGGCGGAGCCGGGCTCGGGCGAATAGGTGAAGGCGCCGAGGTTGTCGAATTCGACGTCCCGCACGAACTCGCAGAGCTCCTGGAATTCGGACTCTCCCTCGCCGGGGAATCCCACGATGAAGGTCGTGCGGATCGCGATCTCCGGCACGATCTCGCGCATGCGGGCGACCATCGCACGGTAGGAGGAGGAGTCCCCTCCTCTCTTCATCTTCGAAAGGATCGGACGGGAGACGTGCTGCAGAGGGATGTCCACGTAGGGAACGAAGCGGGACTCCCGCGCCATGAGCTCGAGGACCGAGTCGTCGAGCGTCTTCGGATACGCGTAGAGGAAGCGGATCCACGGGAAGCCCGTCTCCGCGAGAAGCCGCTCGACCAGGAGCGCGAGCCCCTTGCGTTTCAAGGCGAGATCCTCGCCGTAGCGCGTCGTGTCCTGCGAGATCAGGACGAGCTCCGAGACCCCCTGCGCCTCGATTGCCCGCGCCTCCGCGACGAGCGAATCGAGCGTGCGGCTTCGCTGGCGCCCCCGCATCTGCGGGATCGTGCAGAAGGTGCACGGGTTGTCGCACCCCTCCCCGACTTTCAAGTACGCGTAGCCGCGCCGGCGGGAGAGGACCCGCGGCGCAGCCTCGTCGTAGAGCCGCGTCGCCAGGGGTTTCTCGGTAAACCGCGGCACCGAGGGGAGGCCCGAGACCGCCGCCGGCGCGAGCTCCAGCTCGTCGAGCCCGAGGAACACGTCCACCTCCGGGATCTCCTCCGCCAGCTCCCGCCCGTACTTCTGGACCATGCATCCCGCGACGATCACACGGTCGATCTCTCCCCGCTTCTTCCTCGCGACCTGCTCCAGGATCGCCTCGACCGACTCCTCCTTGGCCCGATCGATGAACCCGCACGTGTTGACCATGACGACCCGCGCCGCGGAGTCCGGCACGATGGCGTGCCCGGCTTTCGCCAGGTGCCCGAGCATGATCTCGGTGTCCACCAGGTTCTTCGGACAACCGAGCGAGACGACGCCGACGGAAGGGAGAGCCTTGCCGTCCGTCATGTCTCGACGACCTTCAATCCCCGGAAATAGTCTCGAAAGAATCCGCGATCGCGGGTGAGCAGCCGGTTCGCCTGCCGCAGGGCGTGAGCCCCGATCAGCAGATCGGCGACGGTCCGCCGGCTCCTCCGGCCCGAACGTTGCGAATACCGCGCGTGAATCCTCCCGGCCTCGACCGCCGTTTCCTCAAGGATCGGATCGTAGGCGATGCCGAAACCCCTGATCCACACCGCCGGATCTTCGTTCGGAGGAAACCCCCTGGCGAATTCCGCGAGGACCACGTCGCAGACGACGAGCGGGCCATCGGAGGCGCACGTTTCGAGCGCTTGAGCCGCCGCCGCGGCTCTCGCCGCGTCCTCGACACCCACGTCGATCAGCACGTTCGTGTCCACTGCCGTGATCATGTCTTCCTTCGGCGGGCCTTGCGGCCTGTCAGTTCCTCGTAAGACCCGCCGCGAACGTAATCGATGTAGGCGTCCACCGTATGGGGAATCCCCTTCGGCCACCGGAACTTCCCCCGGAGCGATCCCACCGCGTTCCAGATCGGATGGCGGGCCCCACGCTTCTTGCGCAGGAGAGCGCCGTCCTCTCGAAGCTCGAACTCCACTTCGGTGCCGGGCTCGAGCGCGTAGCGCGTCCGCACGCTCTTGGGCACGGTGATCTGCCCTTTGGAGGAGACCGTGCTCTTCATGATTCGAGTGTAAAGAAGTAAAGAATTGAAGTAAAGCGCCTTACGGGTAGATCCGCTTGAGGGTCCGCGGGTACGGGATCGCCTCCCGCAGGTGGTGGATCCCGCAGACCCACGTGACGAAGCGCTCGAGGCCCATCCCGAAGCCGGAGTGCGGGAAGGTGCCGTAGCGCCGCACGTCGAGGTACCACTCGTACGACTCCTTCGGCAGCTTGTGTTCCTTCAGGCGCCGCTCCAGCAGCGCGAGGTCGTGGATGCGCTGCGAGCCGCCGATGATCTCGCCGTACCCTTCCGGCGCGAGCATGTCGAGGCCGAGGACGACCTCCGGGTCCTCCGGGTCGGGCTGCATGTAGAACGACTTGATGGCGGCCGGAAACCGCGACACGATCAGAGGCTGGCCGGACTCGGAGGCGAGCGCGGTCTCCTCGTCGGCGCCGAGGTCGTCGCCGAACTTGACCTCGAACCCCTTCTTGCGGAGCTTGTCGATGGCCTGCCGGTACGTGATCCGCGGGAACGGCTTACCGATCCCCTCGAGCTTCGACGTGTCCCTCTCCAGCCGCTTCAGCTCCTCCTTGCAGCGGTCCCGGGCGCGCTCGAGGAGCGACACGATGAAATCCTCCGCCAGCTCGCACAACCCCTCGAATTCGAGGAACGCCACCTCAGGCTCGATCATCCAGAACTCGGTTAAGTGGCGGCGCGTCTTGGACTTCTCCGCGCGGAAGGTCGGCCCGAAGCAGTAGACCTTCCCGAACGCCGCGGCCGCGGGCTCGAGGTACAGCTGCCCCGACTGCGAGAGGTACGCCTTCTCGCCGAAGTAATCGGTCTCGAAGAGCGTCGAGGTCCCCTCGACCGAGGAGCCGGTCAGGATCGGGGAATCGATCAGCACGAAGTCCCGATCGTAGAAGAAGTCGCGGATCCCCTGCTCGATCTCCGAGCGCACGCGCAGAACCGCGTGCTGCTGAGCGGAGCGCATCCAGAGATGCCGCAGCCCCATCAGGAAGTCCACGCCGTGGTCCTTCGGCGAGATCGGGTAGCTCTCCGACGGGCCCAGGATCTCGACGCTCGACGCCGCCATCTCGTATCCGCCCGAGGCCCGCTTCTCCTCGCGCACCGTCCCCGCGACCGAGAGCGAGCATTCCTGGGTTGCCCGCTCCGCCATGTCCCAGACTTCGGGAGCGACGTCGGCCTTCGCGACCACCGCCTGCAGGTATCCGGTCCCGTCCCGCACGATCAGGAACTGGATCCGCCCCGACGAGCGCCGGTTGTACAGCCAGCCGCGCACGATGGCGGTCTGGCCGTTCTTCTCGCCGATCCGGGAGATGGGGGTCGTGTCCATAAAGGGGCGTGGATTATAAGGGGGAACGAACTCCGAGATTCGAGTCTCCGATTTCGAGCCTGCATCGCGAGGGGTGAGCCGTTGATCCCATCGGCAAGCGCGAGAGCGTCGGTCCTGCGCCGGCCGCTGACGTTGCGGGCGCTGGCTCCCTGGATTGCGCTCTTTCTCCCGCTCTTCGTCTATAGCGTCGGCTTCCGATACCTGGGCAGCGGAGACACGGCGCCCGCCGAGCTTCTGCCCATCTCGCTGCTGCACGATCACGATTTCGATTTTCGTGAGTTCGTGAGCGGGGATCTGCCCTACTGGTTCCGCCTCGTCAACGGCCGCGTCGTTTCCAACTACCCGGTGTTGCCGGGTGTCCTGAACCTGCCCGTCTACGAAGCCGCGAGTCTCGCGCATGTGGATCTCTACAAGCACCGCCTCTTTCTCTCGCTGCTGACGTCGTCCGGGATCGCGGCGCTCTCCGTCCTCTTCCTCTTTCTCGCGTTGAAACGCGTCTGTCGTTCCGAGAAGGAAGCGCTCTTCTTCGCCCTTGTCTATGCCTTCGGCACGACCGTCTGGAGCGTCGCGAGCCGCGGTCTCTTCCAGCACGGCCCGTCCGTTCTCTTCCTCTCGATTGCCCTGTGGGCGCTCTGTCGGGGTGGCGGCGTGGTCCCGATCGCAGGAATGGCGCTGTCGCTCGCTGTCATCAATCGTCCGACCAACATCCTCATCGCGCTGCCGCTCGCTCTCTACGTTTATCGGTCCGAGAGGCGCCACTTCCCCGCTTTCCTGGCGCTCGGGCTGCCCGCCGCTCTCTTCCATGCCTGGTACGCCGACGCCTACTGGGGCTCGCCGATCTCTCCCGCGCAGGAGGTCACCCGCGCCAACTTCGCGGGCAGCTTCTGGACGGGTCTGTCCGGCATTCTCGTGAGTCCCTCCCGGGGCCTCTTCGTTTTCACGCCGGTCTTCCTCTTCGCGCTCCCGGCAGTGGTCACCGCCTTCCGGCCCGCGCCTCCGGGATCCCGACGCCTCCCCCGCTACCTCGCCGCCGGCGCCGCCGCCACGATCGCTCTCTACTCCTTCTGGTCCATGTGGTGGGGCGGACACACGTTCGGCTACCGGTTGATCACGGAGATCGTCCCGCTCTTGACGATCCTCATCGCCTCGTACTGGCCGACAATCTCGCGGAGCACGGCTTGCGGTCGTGGCCTTTGGTCTCTGTCTCTCTCTTCTCCGTTTACGTCCATTTCCTCGGAGCGATGGTCTTTCCGAGCGGCTTCAACAACGGCATCGACCAGCATCCCGAGCGCCTGTGGGACGTTCGCAACTCGGAGCTCGTGCTGTCCACCCGGAAACTCATTCGTATCGCGCTCATGACATCGCGTCCGGGCTCCGAGAGCGGGCCCGCTCGGGGCGTGCACCCTCCGGCACCCGCCTGGTGGCGAAAGGATCTCGATGACGATTCGATCCCGGGCTGGATCGACTCTCCCATCGAAGACGAGCCCGTCGTCGGCCGCCTCGAGGCCTCGGGCTGGGCCAGATCCGCCCGGGGGCCCGTGGAGGTGCGCGCCGCGATCTCTCCGGACGGCCTCGTACCGCGGGTCGAGAGGTTCCCGCGGCCGGACATCCAGCACGCGAGGCCGGAGCTCGGGGACTGCTCGGAGGCGGGCTGGCGCATCGTGGTCGAGAAACCCGTCGCCGGAGCGGCCGAGCACATCCTGCAATTGGAGCTGCGCGCCCCCGGCGGACGCGTTCGCCGTCTCGGGCCGATCCACTTCCGATGGAAGGAGTGAGCGTTCAGTGCCGGGACCCGGATTGGGTCCTGGCGTCAGGTGCTCGGATCTGGATGTTCCGGACCAGCGAGGTCTTTCCGCCGTCCCGCGCGCGAATCGTGACCGTCAGCGTGTGGGGACCGGGCGGCAGCGACGGAATCGCGAAGCCGAAGCCGGCACGCTCCGTGTCCGGAAAACCGGGATAGACGCCGGCAACCCCCGGGTGCGGCTGCCCCGTCACAACGGGAATGCGCGTGCCGCCGTCGACAGACACGGTGACCTGCGCGAGACCGGAATCGTCGAGCGCCCACCCGAAGCCCCAGGCCCCGCCATCGACAGTCTCTCCCTCGGCGGGCGTGTCGATGTAGCCGAAGGGGGGATGGAGGACGAGCTCGAGGAAGTCGCGATCGATTTGAGCCTTGCCCGCCTCGCCCGCTCCGGGGAGACCGGCGCCGGGCTCCGAGGCCAACAGAAAGACGAAATCGCGCGACTCGCCCCGCGGAAAGGACTTGAGCAGACGGATCCGGCCGCTCCGCACTCCCCGGTTCACGGCATCGGCGTACGCCGCGGCCGTTTCGGGATTCACCGCTTCGGGATGGTAGACGAGCAGACTTGTATGCCTGCGCGCAAGCATCGGCCAGGCCTCGTCGGGGATCGGCTTCTTGTCCAACGTCGCCGCCAGCTCATCGAAGTCGCGCGGCGAGAAACCCGAGGCTCCGTTGACGAGCGGCTTCCAGTGCGCCGTCGAGCGAAACTCGTACTCCTGGTCGTACCAGTTCCCGAGCGGCCACTCGACGACGCCGCCCGTGAAGGTGACTCCCGCGAGCCACCGGTACACGGGCGCCGGAGCGGGCTCCACCGGCGCGACCTCGAGCGGGAAGGCGCGGTACTCGAGACCGATCGCGGCAATCGCGGCCGCGACGACCGCGAGCCGAGCGCCCGGGCCCCGGGACCTTGTCAAGTCGGCGAGTCCCCAAGTCGCCAGGACCGCGAGACCAAGGTCGAAAAGGACGACGGCGCGCACGGGCGCCCGGATCACGTGAAAGACCACTCCGAACGACTGCACGAGGAATCGGTAGTAGGGAGTATGAGTGCCCAGGGCGATCACCACTCCGACCGCGACGATCGCGAGGAAAAGGGCCTGCCGCGTCCCGATCCGCGTCCTCCGGAGGAAGTCTCCGAGGTCGGCGAACCGGGAACGGAGCGGGAACGCCACGGCGAACCGGAGGAAAACGAGTAGTGTGAAAGAGACCAGGATCCGGCTCGGCTCTCGCAGCTTGAGCGGACCGATCACTTTGGCCCCGGCGATCGCGGCCGCCCAGACCGCGAGTTCGCCGAGCAACAGGACGTCGATCACTCGGGCGAGGACCCGGCGGCGCCTCGAAACCGGAAGCGGTCCGCCGGTGTCCGGCGGCCGCCGACGCCGGGTTAGTGCGACGATTGCGAGGGCGACGACCGCGAGCCCCGGAAAGAGCTCCCCCTCGGCCTTGGCCCACCGCTCCGTCAGAGAGGCGTAGAGCTTGTTCTGGCCGCCTGCCGTCAGGAAATCCGTCCAGACTCCGGAAAAGACCCCGATCTCCTCCGTGCCTCTCTGCATCCCGTACAGCTTCGAAGCGAGGGCGTACGGCACAAACAGCGGAACGAGAACGACGGAGGCGATCGCCATCGCGGCGAACGCGCCGAAGAAGCGGGGGCGGAAGACCCTCCACCCCGCCACGAGCCCCTCGTGGAGCAGCGCGACCGCGACCAGGAACCCGGAGAAGAGGGCGTAGTGCACGTTGCAGAGGGCGTTCCAGGCGAAGCAGACGCCGAAGAGAACGAGGTCGCGCCGCCGGCCGCCGTCGAAGTAGCGCAGCAGGAAGAGAAGCGCGAGCGGCAGGAAGGCGCCCCACTGGAACTGGATGTGCGGGATCTGCGCGATGCGCCACGGGCAGAACGCGTACACGATGCCCGCGATTGCCGACGCGAGCGGGTCTCCCGTGACGTCGCGGGCGAGCGCCCACGCGGCCATCGCGGAGAGGAACATGCCGAGCAGGAACACCACGTTGTACGCCGCGAGGGTCGAAACGCCGGCGGCGTAGAGGGGAAAGGCGAAGAGCGCGGCTCCGAACAAGTTTTCGGAGAAGGCGAGCGCGTAGCGCGCCGGGTAGAAGATGTTGGCGTCGTAGAGATGGAGGGGATCGTGGAACGCCTGGTGATAGTCCCAGTGGAGGATCCACGCATTCAGCTTCGCGTCCCAGATGTCTCCCAGCCCGTCGGTGACGTGCGCCGCGATCGGCCACGTGAAGAGGATCGTCGCGGCGAGGAAGAAGAGAGACGCGAAGGCCGTGTCCCGTAGCGCTCGGCGGCGCATCAGCGCATCAGCCCGGCTCCGGGGCCGCAGGCGGTCTTCCAGCTCCGAGGAGGAGAGGAGGCAGTCCACCATGCTCGAGGGAGGAGTCCCGCTCGCGATCTCCTTCGAATAGAAGGCGAGACCGCTCTCGTCCGCCTCGCGCCCCAGAATGACCTCGTAGGCCAGGCGCACGAACGCGTCCGGCTGGAGGCGCCCATTCTCTTCGAGAAACGAGGCCGCCATCTGGCGCAGCGACTGTCGTCCGGAGAGGATCTCCTCGACGCCGTTGCGCGGGTCGACGTTCATGCGCGAGAGGAGCGCCTCCAGCGCCTCGCGCCGCCAGTCCCGGCGACGCAGGCCCACCGTGCACGAGTTCGGCCGGCCGGGATGACTCTCGCGGACCGCTGTCACCCACAGGTAGTGCGTCCCTTCTCCCCAGAGATCCGCGACCGCAAGGCCGCACCGCGCCAGTTCCCGCCGGAGCTCCTGCGGCTCGAACCAGACTCCCAGCCACGTGTCCGCGGGCGAGTTCCTCGGGCGAGGACGTCCGTCCACCTGGAACCGGAAGACCCCCTTCCCCTTCAGAATCCGGGCCGCCTCGAACAGATACCGCGTCACGGCTCTCCTGGTGGGAATGTGCTGGAAGACGATGAACGAATAGACGAAATCGAGAGACGCGTCTTCGAAGTCGTGCAGCCAGCCGCGCGTCACGAAGACCTCGGCGTTTCCGCAGCCGGCCAGGCCTGTCCGCGCGCGGGCGATCATCTCGGTCGAGATGTCCACCCCGAAAGCCTTCTCGACGCGCTCGGAAAGCGGTTTGAGGATCCGCCCCATGCCGCAGCCGATCTCCAGCGTCCGCGCGGTCGCGTCGAGGATCACGTCATGGAGAATCAACTGGTCGAGGTCCCGGCGACCCGATTCCCAGAAGGCCTCGTCCGAACCGGAGTGACCGCAAGCGATGAAGTGCTGCGCGTTCTGCCGCGCTCGCCGGTCCCAGTCGGAACGCATCCAGCTTCGCGGGGCGAGCCCGCGAAACGTCGTTACGATTCTCTTTGCCAGGGCGCGAACCGCCATCGCTACCGTTGCCTCTGCAGAACGGTCGCGGCGATCGAGAGTGCCTGCTGCAGCCGGCGCATCCGGTGCTGCCTCTTCTGGATCGCCTCGGTCTCCGTCAGAGCCGGCTGATTGGAACGAACTTCCGTCAGGAGGCGGTTCACCTCCAGGGAAAATGCCGCGAAGTCGGCCGGCCCGTACTTGCGGAACGTCCGCTCGCTGATGTTGATGAAGCCGTCGGCAATGTCTCGAACCATGTTGTAGGCCGAGCCGCCGCTGAAAACGCTCATCTGGCGGGAAGTCTATTTCAGCATCCTCGCGAACGTGGCCTCCAGCGCTTCGATCCGATGACTGGGAGACTGGGCGAACGGGAGACTGGGCGAATCGAGATACTCCTCTTCCAGTCCCCCAGTCCCCCAGTCTCCCAGTCCCCCAGTCTCTGCAATTGAGCTACGATCCCGTATTCACGCGAAGGAGCCTTGCCTTGGAACTCGTCGATTACATGGACTTCGAGTCGCTCTTGACCGAGGACCAGCGCCTCGTTCGCGACACCGTCCGGGACTGGGTGGAGAACAAGGTCCTGCCGATCATCGAGGACGCCGCATGGGAAGGACGCTTCCCGAAGGAGCTCATCCCCGAAATGGCGGCGATGGCTCTCTTCGGATCGACGCTCTCCGACTACGGGCTGCCGGGCCTCGACAATGTGTCCTACGGACTCATCATGCAGGAGCTGGAGGGGGGCGACTCGGGCCTGAGGTCGTTCGTGTCCGTCCAATCGGCCCTCGTGATGTATCCGATCTTCAGTTACGGCTCGAAGGAGCAGCGAGACCACTGGATCCCCCGGCTCGCCGGCGCCACGGCCATCGGCTGCTTCGGACTGACCGAGCCGGACTTCGGGTCCAACCCCGGCGGGATGCGCACGACGGCGCGCAAGGACGGCGCCTCCTATGTCTTGAACGGCGCGAAGGCCTGGATCACCAACGGCTCGATCGCCGACGTCGCGGTCGTCTGGGCGAAGCTTGACGGAGTCATCCGCGGCTTCCTCGTCGAGTCGGGAACGAAGGGCTACTCGACCTTCGAGCACAAGGGAAAGATGTCGCTGCGCGCCTCGGTCACGTCGCAGCTCGCGTTCGAGGACTGCCGCATTCCGGCCGAGAACATCCTCCCGGGAGTCGAAGGGTTGAAAGGCCCGCTCTCCTGCCTGACCCAGGCGCGCTACGGCATCGCCTGGGGCGCCCTTGGGAGCGCCATGGCCACTTACCAGGCCGCGCTCGACTACGCCAAGAGCCGCAAGCAATGGAAGGACCGCCCGATCGCCGCCCACCAGCTCGTTCAGGAGCGCCTGGCCTGGATGATCACGGAAATCACGAAGGGGCAGCTCCTGGCCTGGCGGCTCGGCCGGATGAAGGACGACAAGACGATGCGCCCGCAACACGTGTCGATGGCCAAGCGCAACAACGTCTGGGTGGCGCGCGAATGCGCGAAGCTCGCGCGCGAAACCCTGGGAGCCAACGGCGTCGTCAACGAGTATCCGGTCTTCCGGCACCTCGCCAACATCGAGAGCGTCTATACCTACGAGGGGACGCACGACATCCACACGCTCGTCATCGGCGAAGCCGTGACCGGCGTGCCCGCCTACAATCCGCCGATGGACTAGGTGGTAGGAGGAAGGTGGCAGGTCGTAGGGACCGGAACCAAGCCCCCCCTACACCTATCACCTATCACCTTCGGGCGGCTAGAATTACGCCCCAGAGTGGGAATCTCCGGCAATCTGAAGACGATGCAGCTCTCCGAGCTGCTGCAGTGGCTGGCTCTCAGCCAGAAGACGGGCACCCTCACAATCGATGGTCACGGCGTCAAGAAGCGCCTCTTCTTCCACGAGGGACGGATCGTCTTCACGTCCTCCTCCGACCAGCGCGAGTACCTCGGCCACTTCCTGGTCTCGCACGGCTACATCACCGAGGACGAGCTGAAGAAGGCGATGGAGGTCCAGGAGGAGTCGAAGATCCTCCTCGGCCGGATCCTCCTCATGATCAACGCGATCTCCGAGACGGACCTCATCCGGCTCTTGCGCCGCAAGGCCGAGGAATCGATCTACGACGTCTTCCTTTGGGACGAAGCCACCTTCGAGTTCGTGGACGGCGAGCAGCCCGACCTGAAGATGGTCCCGCTATCGCTCGACCTGACGAGCGTCATCCTGGAAGGGCTTCACCGCTTCGACGAATGGAAGCGGATCCGCGAGCGCGTGCCCGACGCGACGGCCGTTCCGGTCCTGACGCGGCCGATCAACCTGGACACCCTGGCGGAGCGCGAGCGGCTGATCGTCCCGCGGGTGGACGGCCAGCGCTCGATCGAGGAGATCGCCCTGCAGACCCACAATCCCGAGTTCGCGGTATCCCGTTTCGTCTACGAATGTCTCGGAGAAGGCACGATGGTCCTGGCCCAGGCCTCTGCGCAGAAGCAGGTGGCGGCGGCGGCCGGGGGCGGGCTGGGGGAAACGGACGTCGATCATTTCCTGAAGCGCGGCCGCGCGTCGCTCAAGGATGATCCGCAGACGGCGTACCGCATGTTCAAGGTGGCCTCGGATCTCGATCCCGCCGACGGCCGCGCGGCGGAGGCGGTGCGCGACGCGGAACGGGACATCCGCGGCTCACTCGAGCGGGAGGGCGTGACGGGCGAGAAGATCCCGGAGCTCGCGATCTCGGTCGAGGAGCTGACCGAGCGCACGTTCTCTCCCCACGAAGGCTTCGTCCTCTCGCGGATCAACGGGCACTGGGACGTCAAATCGATCATGAAGATCTCGCCGATCAAGGAGCTCGAGGTCCTGATGATCTTCCAGCGCCTCTGGAAGGACGGAGTGATCCTTTGGGGGAAGCCGAGTCCAAAGTCTAAGGTCTAGCGTCCAGGGTCCCGGGGCCCGCCCCGCTTCTTTGGACCCTGGACATTGGACCCTGGACTTCTCGAAACCGCGGCGGAGCCGCGGTCGAAGAACCTGAGCGGCCATGCAGCCGCTTCGCCGGCGTAGTCGACTCCGATGCGGGGGGACACGCCGATGCGCAACTTTCTTCCCGGGGCGAGGAAGACGCGGAAGCGGGCGTGGCCGACGAGATCGAGGCCGCTGGCGGTGCGGGTCACGCCGAGGGCGGCGCAGAGCTTCGCAGGGCCGGAGAGGAGACGCACCGGCGCTCCCTCGGGGCCCTCCGCGGCGCGCAGCAGGACCGCCTGCGGATCGCCCGCGACTCGCGTGACGACGTTCGCGCAGAAGTGCATCCCGTACACGAAGAAGACGTAGAGGAGTCCTCCGTCGCCGTACATCGGCTCGACGCGCGGGGTCCGTCTCCCCTTCCACGAATGCGCCGCGGCGTCGCCGGGCCCGAGGTACGCTTCGGTCTCGACGATCCGCCCTCCGTACCAGGCGCCCCGGTAGCGGCGCGCGAACCACGCCGCGAGCAGGTCCTTCGCCACCAGGACCGTGTCGCGGCGAAAAAAAGATCGCGGGGTCTCCTGGAGGCCAAGGGCTTTCGGGTCGAATCGCAGGCGCCGGTCGGGAGCGGGTATCATGCGCCTCGGATTATGAACATCCTCGTGACGGGCGGCGCGGGATTCATCGGGTCGCACATGGCGAAGCGGCATCTGGATGACGGCCACCGCGTCGTCGTCGTGGACGATCTCTCGGCCGGCCGGCGCGAGAAAGTCCCGGAGAAGGCCCGGTTCGTCAAGGCGGACATCGCGGAGGCGGATCTCGAGCCCCTCCTTCGCGAGGAGAAGATCGAATTCGTCTCCCATCACGCGGCGCAGATCGACCTGCGTCACAGTGTCTCCGATCCGCTGCATGACGCCCGCGCCAACATCCTCGGTTCCCTGAAGCTCCTCGAGGCGATGCGTCGGGCCGAAACGCGTCGCGTTCTCTTCTCCTCGACCGGAGGCGCGCTCTACGGCGAGCCGGAGGGGGGACGCCCCGCCCGCGAAGACCATCCGACGAATCCCGTGTCTCCCTACGGCTGCGCCAAGCTTTCGATCGAGAAATACCTGCACTACTACAGCGTGATCCACGGCTTTCAGACGCAGGTCTTCCGCTACGCGAACGTCTACGGCCCCGGGCAGAATGGGACCGGCGAGGCAGGCGTCGTCGCGATCTTTGCCGAGGCGATCCTGCACGGGAAAAGACCGAAGATCCGCGGCGACGGCGGGCAGACGCGCGACTACATCTACGTCGGCGACCTGGTCGAAGCCGCGGCGCGCGCGGCGGCCTCCGGAAACCGGGGCACCTGGAACCTCGGGACAGGCGTCGAGACCTCCGTCAATCGCCTCTTCGAGATGATCGCGGGAGAGCTCGGATATCGCGAGCCGGCCGAGCACGTCGCGCTCCCTCCCGGCGAGCAACGCCGCAGCGTCCTCGACGGCTCCGCCGCGCGGCGCGACTTCGATCTGCCCCCCTATACGGCGCTCGAGAAGGGCCTGGAGGTCACGGCCGAGTTCTTCCGAAAGGCGTCACTGGTTTAGGACGCTCTCGCCCCTCGCCGGCTGTCGGTAGCACGTCAAGATGACCGGGTTTGGTAGCAAGTGATCTGTCCGGTTTTTCACTAGCGCCCAGCGATCGTAGGGCTGTGAGAAAGCGGGAATCCGCGTGAGCGGATTTCCATCTTTTCCACAGACTGGGCCCCCGTCTCACGCAATTTTTTCCGTTGGTTGAGCGACCGCGCCCAGCAAGGCGCCGGAAGCGTCGTACCGGCCCAGCCGGTGAGGGCCGTAATAGAGGGTGAGCGTCTGATCCAGATGGCGGCAGACGAGCACTCGGCAGCGAGCCAGGCTGAAACGGAACCTCTGAGGCGGGATCTGGAGACGCAGCTTGGCGAGGACAACGGTATTGTCGTTGCCGACGATGCGTTCCTGCTGGGAGGAGAAGATTTTCTCCAACTCGCCGCCGTGGTACGGGACGAAAGCCGTGCCGCTTTGAGAAGCCGATACCGCGAACTGCCGGTTGTGCTCGCCGACGTAGGTCTCGCGCAGGAACCGGTTGGCCGCTTCCATCGAGCGGATCCGACGCAGCCGCAGCTCCTGCGGCAGGCGGCCCTGGAAGGTGCCGTAGAGCCGTTCGCAGCGGCCGCGGGCCTGGGGTGAGTTGGCCGGGATCAGCTCGATGCCCAGCTGCTCGAGAGCTCGACCCACCTGCGTCTTGACACTTCGGTCAGGTCGTCCACCCGCCGTCGGGGTGAACACGAAATGGCTTGCCCGGTCGCTGTAGAGCGAGCAAAACACACCCTTCTTGCGGACAACCTCTCGAAGAGCCGTCATGACCGAGGCGGTACTCTCCTCCTCTGCCAGCTGCGCGTAGTAGACCCGGCTTGTCGCGTCGTCCATGAGCGTGATCAGGTCCTGCTGCCCCTGCTCCGGACCAAGCCAGGCGTGCTTGCTGCCGTCGATGTGCAGCATCATGCCCGACAGGGGCCGGCGCTCCCTTCGCCGATGGTGCCGCCCGCGCCTGGTGCGCCGCTCCACCAGTCCCGCCATCTGCAGGGCCAGCTTGACCCACGTGTAGCTCAGCTGGATGCCGTGCTGGCTGCGCAGCTTCTCGTGAAAGTGCCGGACGTTGAAGTCGAAGTACCGTTCCCGGTACAGCCGCAGAACCTCCTCCACCACCTTCAAGGCCACCCTCCGGGGGCTGGGCCTCTTTAACCGGCGATCAAAAAGACCATCGTAGCCATGCTCCTCGTAACGCACCCGCCAGCGCCTCATCGTCCGATCCGATAACCCGATGATCTCCGCCGCCTGCATCCAGGTGATCTGCCCTCCCACCGCTCGCAGAATCACTTCCTGAACCCTCATCGCCCGCTCCAACGCCCGGACCGGATAAAGCTCCATCGGCACCCCCGGCCGCATGAAACCCCATCCAGGCCCAGATCCTCAGACCGGACACTTCATTCGCTCCTACCACCGGACACTTCACGTGCTTACCACATCTCGCCCCTCGCCGGCTTGCAATTCCTCTCCCGGCGAGTTAGAAAAGAAAACGATCCGCAAACTCCGCAGTCGGGCGCTCGCCCGGCCGCGTGTCACTGGGAGGTGGAAGGATTTCTCGGATCGCCTTCCGCCGGCAGGCCGATTCCGGTCAGCGTACGGACGAAGCCTCGCGGCGTTACCGATTGCTCTTCGATTGGGCTCCTGACGGTCTGCTCGCGACCGACTCGCGCGGCAACATCCGCCACGCCAACCGGGCGGCGGCGCGTCTGTTGAGCGTCCCCCAGGACGACCTGGTGGGCCGGTCCCTGGCCTTGTTCGTCAGTCCCGGCCAGCGCCGCCCGTTCCGGTCCCGCCTGGCGAAGCTGCGCTCCGGCCAGCGCCGCGAGATCCGGGAGTGGCAGGTCCGACTCCAGCCGCGCGGAGGCAGGCCGATCGAGACAGCCCTGGCAGTCGCGCCCGCGTTCGTTTCCGCCTCCGGCCAGCCCCGGATCCTCTGCGCCATCCGCGACATTACCCGGCGCAAGCGCATCGAGCAGCGTCTGAAGGAAAGCGAGAGACAATACCGCTCTCTCTATCGCGAAATCCTCGCCCATCGGGACGCCCTTCGCACGCTCTCGGCCCGGTATCTCCACGCAAAAGAAGAGGAAGCGAAGCGGATCGCCCACCAGCTCCACGACGAGGCCGGCCAGATCACGGCATCGATCCACCTGGCGCTGGCCGAGATCAGCACGGAGCTGCCTCTTCCCGATCGCGAGCGGCTGCTCCAGGTGACGGCCTACCTCGATGAGATCGAGGAGCGCCTGCGGCGCCTCTCGCATGAGCTGCGGCCGACGATCCTGGACGATCTCGGTCTCAAGCCGGCGCTCGAATTCCTCGCCGAGGGATTCTCGGCGCGCACCGGAATCCCGATCCGCGTCGAGGGCACGGCGAAGGGTCGGGTGAACGCCCTGGTCGAGACGACAATCTACCGGGTCGTCCAGGAGGCTCTGATCAACATCGCGCGGCACTCCGGCGCCGCGGACGCGTCCATCGAGCTGAACCGCGCCCAGGGAAGCCTGCGTTGCACGATCCGCGACGATGGGGTCGGGTTCCGGGCGGACCGGCTCTTCCAGGGGGGCACCCGCCGGCGGGGGCTCGGTCTCCTCGGCGTCCGGGAGAGGCTCGACGCCCTGGGGGGACAGGTCCAGATCCGTTCGGCGCCGGGCGCGGGGACGGAGCTTTCCGTTGTCGCTCCCCTCCGGAGGCGTTCATAGCCTGCAGGATCCTGCTCGCCGACGACCACGTGGTCGTGCGTCAGGGACTGAAGGCCCTGCTCGAGCGCGAGGGCTTTGAGATCGTCGGCGAGGCTTCGGACGGGCGCGAGGCGAGCCGCCTGTCGCGCGATCTCTCCCCCGACGTGGCGATCCTGGACATCGCCATGCCGCTCTTGAACGGAATCGAAGCCGGGCGCGAGATCTCCCGCGGCTGCCCCTCCGTGCGCACGATCGCCCTGACCGTGCACACCGAGAATCACTACGTGATGGCTGCCCTGGAAGCGGGATTCAGCGGCTACGTCCTGAAGTCGCAGGCGGCCGCCCAGCTGGTGCGCGCGATCACGGAGGTTTCGCGTGGAGCCGTCTATCTCAGCCCGGGCGTCTCCCGGGCGGTCGTCGACGCGTCGCTTAACAAAGAGAGCCTCCCGGCGGACCCGCTGACCGGCCGCGAACGCGAGGTCTTGCAGCTCGTGGCCGAGGGAAAGACCACGAAGCAAATCGCGAAACTCCTCGGCGTCACCGCGAAGACCGCCGAGTCCCACCGGACGCGAATCATGTCGAAGCTCCGGATCCACGAAACCGCGGGACTCGTCCGCTACGCGATCCGCCGCGGCCTCATCCAGGCCTGAGAAAGGGCCGCCGAGGCAAGAAGCGCGCCGCTCTCTTGCGGGATTTCCCCCGGCGCGATTGCGGGATTTGCCGGATTGCCCGCCTCCACCCCACGCGCTACGCTTTCTCCCTCAATGACACGCGTGTCCGACCACCATCTATCCAAGGAGGCATACTCGATGGAAACTGCCAAGGTAGACATTCGCAAGCTTCAGCTCTTGAACGACCGGATCAATCAGTGCATCGACGCGCTGAACCAGGTCCGCCTGTCCGTGCATGGCCTCTCGCAGGGGCTCTCCCACACGGGTCCCCAGAGCGGGATCGGCGCCGGCTCGCCATACGGGCTCGGATTTCCGGGCGTGGGATCCAGCCCGTTCACGAATCCGTTTACGCAGGCCGGGGTGAGCCCGTTCGGCCTCGGGCAGACGGGCTTCGGCCCGGCGCCCACCGGCCAGGTCCCGATGACCCCGGGCTTCACTCCCGGTCTCTCTCATTCGAGCGGCGTGTCGCCCTTCTCGCAGGGCGTGAACCCGTATTTCGGGGCGCCGGGCCCCGAGTCCCTGGAAGGCTCGATGCGCCCGATCTGGGCGGATCCCATCCTGACGGCTCGGATCGTCCAGACGTTCCCGTACGCGCAGTTGCCCCTTCCTCCGGTCGTCTCGATCTACTAGAGCCCGGCGGACGGCGACCGAAGGATGAGGAGCGGCGTCACCGAGGGCGGGGCTCATCGCGAGCCTCGCCCTCTTCCCTCTCCGCGCGGGGGCGTCGCCGCGCAGATCAGAGCGCGAAAAAGGAGGAAATTGCCGATGACCGAAGCCGAACAGACTTCCGGAACCACGGACATTGAAGAGACGATCGGACGGATGGAGCAGCTCTACCAGACGCTGACGGGACAAGCCCTCCCGCGGACCGAGGCGCCCTACGCCCCGATCCCGGCGGAGAAGGACCCGGCCGAGCACGTCGAAAAGCAGTTGAACCAATTGCTGACTCTGCTGGGCGAGCTCGGCGGAGGAGTCCGGCCTCTGCCTTTCACGTCCTGGACGCCGGCGATGTCTGTCTGGGAGAGCCACACGGAAATCCGCATCGCGGTCGATCTGCCGGGCGTCGCACGCGACCAGGTCCAGGTGGTGGCGCAGGGCAAGCTCCTGACCATCAGCGGAACCCGTGCCGCGCCGAAGAACGAGGAATTCCGGCTGCACTCGAGCGAGGCGCCGATCGGGCCGTTTCGACGGACGGTATTCCTCCCGGGTGGAATGCGCGACACCGAGCCCCGCGCCGAGATGAAGGACGGCGTTCTCGAGATCCGAATCCGAAAGGAGCAGAGCCAGGTCACGACACCGAGGACTGTCCGGATCAACTAGATCGGCTGGCGGATCCTTCGCGTGCCCGGTCATGGAGGATTTGTGATTTGTGCTTTGTGATCAGCGCGGAAACTCACAGTGTTCCCGGATCACAAATTACCAATCGCTAATCACAAATCTCTCTTCTAGCTGATCCAGACGTCGGGTCCGAAGGTCAGGACCACGGCCTCGTCCAGGTTCGAAGCGTAACGCACGATCTCCGCGCAGATCGCGCGGGGGACGCAGGCGTTGTCCTCCAGGTCGCGGCGGTTCGCCTCCGGCAGGATGACCCTCTCGAGGTTTCGGTTGTACGCCCCGCGCACCTTGTACTCCGGCTCTCCCACGGCGCGCAGGACCTGCACGTCGTGCGAATCCGCGATCAGGATCCCGGTGGATGCGGTGTCCTGCGGCACCGGGCGGTTCAGAAAGACGGAGAGAAACGCCAGCGCCGTTGGAAGCCCGGCCGACAGTCCCCCGGACGTCTCGTCCTCCTTCGTCACCTTGTAGGTGTAGCTGTAATCCAGGATGTCGCGCGTCTGTTGCGGCCACTTGGCGCGCGCGTACTCTCGGACGGAGAGAAACGTGTTTCGGACCGCCTGCGAGAACTCCGGCGTCAGGTTGCCCAGGATCTCTTCCAGGAACCCGCCGCGCCCGGGCGCCGCGGGGCGCCTCGCCGCCCAGACTTCGTGGATCAGCCCCTTCGCCCTCCCCACGAAGTGATACACCGAGTCCGCGAGCACGCGGCCGACCGCGCTCCGCCGGCGCGCCGCGGCCTCTTCCAATGACTCCGCCCTTTGGGAACAGCGGCCCGCCTCCTCACCGTGCCCGAGGATCTGATGCAGGGCGGCCATCTGTCTCCAGAGACTCGTGCGAAGCGGATTCCCTCGCAGCGCGGAATCGAGAAGGGCAAGCACTCGCCGCGATACCTCCGGACGTCGGAAATACTCCTCGATCCGGGAGGAACGGGAGCTCTCGTAATCCGTCAGCAGCCATTCGAGCACTCGCACGTCGTCCAGATCCGTGTCGAGGCTTGCGAGATACAGGTCCACACCCTGCTCGCGCGACCCCTCGAGCACCGCAAGGTCGGCACGGTACTTCAGGTCGAGGACGTCGCTCCCTCGCTCCAGCAGCTCCCGGGCGCCCGCCGCGTCTTCGGAAAGAAGAAACAGCTCGATCGCCCGCTGTCTTCGGGCCGGGTCTGGCACCCCTTCCGTGCCCGCGAACCGGATCCGAGAGAGCTTCGCGAGCGGGACATACCAGGCCGCCGCGGCGCGGGACGCATCCGCAAGGGAGGGACGATGCATCCTCAACCGGAAGAGACGCAGGAACCGCTCCTCGTAGCGCACGGCCTCCTCGCGGTTTCCGAGCCTGCGGTAGAGCGAGGTCAGGTGCCCCAGGACGGTCACCCGCTCGAACGCCCGGTCCAGATGGTTGTAGATGTGGACCGCCTTCTCCAGGAGGTCCCGGTCGCCCATCCGCTCGTAAACGCGCGCCAGCGCCAGGAGCCGGTCGCCGTCGGTCTCGAAACCCCGCTCGTTGCCGAGGTTCTCCAGGATCGACCGGGACTGTTCGAGGTCTCCGGTCAGCTCGGCGATCCACCCCTCGGCGAGGACCGCGAGCTTGTAGAGGTCCGCGTCCTTGCCGCGGTACTTGCGCGCGAACTGCTCGCAGTGTTCCCGCGCCTCGTCGGGCCGGCGCGCCAGGAAGAGCCGGAAGACCTCCTCCAGCTCCAGGTGGGCCGCCGGCTTGCGCCAGAGCTGGAAGGGACCGAGCACGAGGAACTGGCCCGGCCCGCGCTCCGATTCCTGCGCGAGCTGCATCATCGAGTTCAGGCGCACGTGAGCCGTCAGAGTGGACGGCGACTTGGCATGGACCTGCGCCCAGCAGGCGATCGCGGCCGACAGCTCGCCGCGGATGTGCTTGATCTTGGCGAGCAGGTCGAGCGCGATCAGATTCTCCGGCTCCCGCTCGAGGACCTGGGCGATCTCGATCTCGGCGTCGCGGACGTCACCGATCTCGACGAGAGTCCGCGCGTACCGGATCCGGTCCTCACTTGAGGAGAGATCCTCTTCCCGCGCCGCCGTGACCGGATCGTTCGTGGACATCGTTTCCCATTCTAGGCCCCCCTCTCCCGCCGCCAGAGAGCCGGGATGAGGGCGCAAGGTCGCCCACGGAGATGATCTACAGGACGGACGTAGGTTTGAGCGCGCCGTCAGTCAATCGCGGCGGCGCAGGCGTCGGTATCCCCTCCGTCAGGTACTTCACGACGACAACGGTCCGATCGTCCTCCGGCGGGCGCCCCTGCGTGAACTCGCTCAATCGCGCGATCAGGGCCTGCGCGATCTCCGCCGCCGGCCGGTCGCGCATGGCGAGGAACGCCTTCTTGAGCCTCTCGATGCCGAACTCTCTCCCCTTGCTGTCCGTCGCCTCGATCATTCCGTCGGTGTAGAGAAGCAGCGCGTCCCCCTTCTCGAAGGAGAGGAAACCGCGGCTGTAAGCCGCACTCCCCGAAGGTCCCAGGACCATGCCCGTCTGCTTGAGCGTTGCAATCCCCTTCGAATGGAAATGGAGCGGCGGAGGGTGTCCCGCGTTGACGTAGATGAAATTCCCCTCTTCCTCGATCTCGCCGTAGAAGAGCGACACGAACTTCGTCGTCATCCGCGACTGGTGGATGATCCGGTTCAACCTCTCGATCGTCCGCACGATCTTGAAGTCCCGCGCGACCCCCATGCGCAGACCGGTGTAGACGTCCCGCACCTGGAGCGCCGCCGGCAGACCGTGCCCCGACGCGTCCGCGATCGCCACCCCCCAGATCCGCTCGGAGACCGTGATGAAGTCGAAGAAGTCTCCCCCCACGATCTCCGCCGGCGCGGTGAACCCCGACATCTCGAACGGCCCCGCCCGCGGGGCGCGCTTGGGGAGGATGGACATCTGGATCTGCCGCGCTTCGTTCAGCGCCGAAACGAACTTCTCCTGCCGCAGCTTCTGGTCCACCGCGTACCGAAGGATCCCCAGAGACGCCATCAGGTCCTCGGTCGGCGCGCCCGGGTCCACCGAAAACGACAGGATGTACTGGTCGTCCCCGACCGCGATCGCCGCGAACCGGTCCGCGTCGAGCCGCTTCTCGAGCTCCGGGTCCACACCCGGCGCCGTCAGGTCCATGACGACGACTCCGTCGTCCACGACCCTCTGGACCGGCGGATACTCGTCCGAAACGAAGAGCCCGATCGGCGCCGAGCTCACCCCTCCAAACGTCCGCGTGACCTCGTAGCCGCCGTCCCGCCTCTCGTAGAGCCGTCCCCCGCGAACCCCCATGTCCTCCCGGAAGTTCTCCACGATCGCGCTCGCCGTCTGGGCAATCGTGGACCCCACGTCGGGCGACCGCTCGATCGCCTCGATCGTCTTCTCCACCTTCCGGAACAAAGACTTCCGAGGATGCGAAGCCATAAAGAGCCGGTCATCTTATATCGCCCCCTCTCCCCGGGCTGCCGGGTAAGGGCGCCCGGACCGCCCAACTCGGAAATAGGCGGCGGATGCCTGAAACCGACTCTCGCGGAAACAGCTCTACCAGAGACCGAGAGGACCGAGGTCTGGCCGAAGCGTCCGAATTCGTTTCCGGCGCTCTTCCTCAATCTCATGCTGCCGTCGCCCCCTCTCGACGGCATCTCTACGGCGTTCAGTCTTTGGGGCTGTTCTTTCGAGGGTCGCTTGAAGAGCTTCATCAGTGCAACCCCTTTCGAAGCTGATCACGAATTCCTGAATCGGCGTAACGTCTGTGCTGCGCTTCGCCATTGCTCCGCGCAGTAGTACGGTCGCCAGCAAGACGGCTTCTCTCCGAAGGTCGAACTTTTCGATGAGCGGGATACGGCGATCAGTTCCGTCTCCGCCTCGTTCATTCTTTCCCAGAAACATCAGTAGCTTCGGCAAGCAAGACATTCAGGTATCCCGACATGCGCCAATCTGACCGAGCTGCCGGAAATGTTCAGGGCTCTCTTGTACAAGACGATAGCCTCTCGATGTTGCCGAACCTTGCGAGATGTTCGCCGATCGACGACGCCAGATTCCCCAACTGAATAGGATGGTGAAACCTTGCAGCCACGTCCCAGCTGCTGAAACTATCCATGGCCTCGGCTTCACACCGAGGTATGGAATAGGTTGTGCCCAGCTCGATAAAAAGCGAGACCTGAAATGCCGGATCGCGGGCTCAGATGCCGGATCGTGTCGAGTCGACTCGAGAACATCTCTCGCTTTCAGCGGTCGATTGAGGCGAGAGCAGGGAAGAGGCGAGGAGCATCCTGTACCTTGACCCGTTCCCTCGGAATTACGAGGCCCATAAGTAGCACCGGCGCGGCTTGGACAACTTCGGCGTAGTCTTGCCCGCCGAAATGTAAGCGACAGACGCTCGGCCTCGACTCGATCGAGATCCTTGGCACTTGTAGTTCGACGGAAGGCAGAGTCTGCACGGGCGTAATCTTCCTCGGCCGATCCCCAACGCCCAGTTGTCGTGAGCCATGCCGGCAACTACGGCGACTGACGCTTTGAGATACTCTTGGTCATCCAGGCGGCCCGACGCCCCAAGCCCGATCATCTAACAGCCTTGCCAACGTCGACGCTGCCTCTGCAGCCAGACTCGGACGCACGTTTGCGAGCGTCAGCAGCTGAGCACAGACTTTCCCGATCTCCTCGAAACTGTCGTTCCCCCTCTCCCTCGGAGTGTCGGAATGCGGGCGTCGAGCATGTCGGCTGACTCGCAGGCTTCAAGATGTTGCCGCTCGTCGCCGTGTTGCCAAATCCCGTCGCGAACCTCTTCGATTGCCTCGACACCTCCAGGTGCAGACCGCCAGCCAATCCTTGCAATGCATTGGAGGACCTCATCGAGTTCGTCGAAGGGATCGTCCTCCAAACGAAGCGCCGCAACGAATCGTAGAAACGGTGGCATTCCTCGAAGGTCGCTGGCTAAGTGGTTTCTGGTCCAACTCCTCAACCGACGCCCAGAAGACGTCCTTCAAATCGTCGTTCATTTCGATCTGGTCGGGATCGACAGTACAGGACCGAGCGCCAAGGAATTCAAGCGCTCGCCGGCGGGCCTCCTCTCGGGAGAGGCCGGGAGGAATCTCGATTTCTGACGTCGCGGCAAGCCAATCGTGGATCGTGGGAACGATCTCGTGTTCGCGTTCGCTGCTCATTCGGACTGCCCCTGGCTTCGGGGTCGGTTTCGGCGCCGGTTGGCTGCGACTCGCCCTCTGGAGCGAGCCAGTGCGCTTCAAGGCGTGCACGGCGAGCGCCCTTGCGCCGGAGGTTGGCTGCGAGATGATCCACGGTGCTCATCAGCCAGGCTCGTGCGTTTCCGCCCGCCTTGAGCTTCACGACGGCCAGAACGAAGGCGTCCTGGACCACGTCCCGAGCGTCTTCCTTGCAGAGGCCGTGCCTCCAAGTCGCCCGACGGACCAGCGGTAGGAAGAGCTGCCGGTAGAACCGGTCCAGTTCCGCCGCCAACCGCAGCTGCCGCACGGCCCTGCCCCTTGCTGTGCCGAGGTCCCCGTCTCCGGATACCAACTTCCGCATTCCCTCGCGACAATCCTTATCAATATATTGTCACGAGGATCGAAGTCCTTTTGCTGGAGTTCGATACAGATCGACCGATGACGGGGACGACGGGCGACCTCAGGTAGAACTATCGAATGCCGTAGGACCAGCACTCCAAAGGTCGAGTCGATTAATGAAGCAAAGACTGGAGTTCGTCCGCGCCCGAGCTAGTTCTTTGCTTGCAGATACTCGCGGATTTCGCGGAGCGCGTTCGGATCGGTCTTCCGACGGCGGATGGACTCCTTGAGGAGAGCCACTGCCGCAAAGCCTTCCGGGACCATCTTCTGCTGCTCAATCACTGGAAGCGCTGTGAGCAATTCCCACTCCGCTTCCCGGCTCCGATTCAACCTCAGTAGCGTGTCAGCGATGAAGATCCTGAGGTAGGCCAGCCGAGTCTCGAGTCCAAGCTCCTGATAATCCGCTGCGGCCGCATCGGAATGCCTCGAGGGCTACCGCGAAGTGCTCCCGTTGGCGATGCGCCTCACCGAGCAACCATTTTGAGGTCGGCAAGGGCTTGCGACGTGCCATTCTTCTGAAGCAGCGACTGAGCCTCCCTGTAGGCACCCATCGCGACATCAAATCGATCCTCGAGCTGGTACAGGTCGCCGAGCTCTGAGACCAAACGACCCCTCAACGCCGAGTCCAGTCTGCTTTCGTCCCAGCCGCGAAGCGGCTGAGAACGCCGAGGGCATCCTTGACCCGACCGAGGCCCTTGAGGGTCATGGCCTCCAAAAGCACGCACTTAGCTGCTTCGGTACACATCTTCAAGCGCTCGAAACTCGTGCGAAGTGAAGGAGCAAATTCCAGCACATGATCGAGGTGGCCCAACTCATAGCGAAGAGCCAGGCGCGTGTAGGCGACGTTGGCAAGCCCTGGCGCCGGATTCACGGTGTGCCTGAACTTAGCTTCAGCGCGATCAAGCCAGAGGCTGGCTTTGTCACGCTGGCCCAGCAATCGATATGAAATACCGGCCAGGTAGGCGGACTCCGCCAAGAAGTAATCCCGTTCGTCAAAGACACCGACTGACTTGTCCGAACTCATCATCCAGGTATAGATCGCCGCAGGCCTCCTCAGCGACCTGCCTTGGACAGAACTCTCTTTGGTCTCTGAGCATGCCGAGCACGGCAACCAGAACATCAGGATTCGACAACGTGGTTCCCCTTCTTTCAGGGGTACGAACTTCGGGATCAAGTCCCAATACTCTTCGGCAATTGCAGAGGCGTTCGCAAGGCGTCAATGCCTCCGCTGCCATTCGGCGGTCGAGAAACGGGAGAATCCGGGCGACTCAGGCATCGGGATTCTGGCGGAAGGTCAACAGCTCCAAGCTGCGTGAGAAATCGCGGGCGACATCGTTCGGTTCACGGTCGAGAATCCTCTGAGTCGCTCGTTAGACTCACGAATGCCGGTTCCAAAAACGTATCTTTGATACTCTCGCGCAAACTGACAGCACGCCACCAGCAGGAACGGCCGCGAGTCACGAGGGGAGTTGTTTCCGGGACGCATGCAGAAGCTCAAGAACCAGAGGTGAAGATCTTTCTCGAGTTCGACCGCCTCGGCTTCCTCTAGGCCGTAATGGGTGACGAGCGCGATGTGGATCAGGCCCAGTGTGTCCTGGAAAATCTCCCTGACTTCTTTTCGAAGAGATCTCTCAGAACTGCGACGAACAGAATCTCCGGTCTCCATGGCCAAATCCTTTCTGGGAGTTGGGAGGAGAGTACAGCTGTTCCGCACGATTCAGTCAAGAGCCTATTTGCGTAAACTCCTGACTTGGCGCTAACAGCTTGATAAATCTGTGGATTGACTGAGTCTGTTGGAGCTGTAGAGAGTTTGCCCGGTTAGGAGCGGAACGCCACCCGATGATGTTGCTCATGGGATCTCCTTTCGCAAACGGCATCGGGCGATTGCCCAGTGCCAAAGAATCAATGCCGGCCGTGGTTTTTCGCGATTTCCTGGGAAAACCACCGGACGACGCGCCCCTGAAAAGCCGGGCGCTCCCTGCCCTTTTCAGTTACTGAAGATCCCACCTAGGGCTGTAAATGAATCGAGAGTATTGGACCTGAACGTTTGATCTCTGTCAAGAGCATTTTCTATTACCCTGTCCGAAAGGACAGGTGGGGCTCACATAGCTCGTTGTTGGCATCAATCGACTAGAAATAAAAGGGTTAGTGCTTTAGACCTGAGAGAAGTTGTTTCAGGCGAAACGTCCAGCACCCTGTTCCGAGGGACGGGAGGCATCAAACAGGTCTGGCTCTCATTACACGACAGGTCAAAGATTGAGCAATTCTACACCTTGAAAACACTCTGAGACTGTGGTTCGGGTCGACAGGCGGCAGACGACTGACCGGACTCAGCCCGGCCCAATCGAGTGATTCACGCTGTCAGGCTCTTAAGAGGTCTCGTCCGGCGGGAGCCTGGCGCACAGCCAGGATGAGGAATTCGCGCGGCGTTCCAGGGGAACGGAGGCCGGCGGAACTAGGATTTGGTCTGGAGGTGCTCGCGGAGCTCGCGGAGGGCGTTGGGGTCGGTTTTGCGGCGGCGGACTGACTCGCGGAGGAGGGCCACGGCCGCGAAGCCTTCCGGCACCATCTTCTCTTCGTCGATCGTGGGCAGGGCAGAAAGGATCTCCCACTCCGCTTCCCTGTCCCTGCCGAGGGCGAGAAGAGTCTCCGCAATGACCAGGCTGATCTGGGCGACGAAGGCGCGGAATCCGACCTGCTGATAGTCGTTCCTGGCCGCTCGATACGATTCGACGGCCCTCTGAAGACTGCCCTGGCTGCGGTAGGCGTCCGCGATGGACCACTTCAGCTCGCACAGTGCGACAGGACGGTTTCCTCTCATCACGACCGGAAGGGCCTCTTCATACGTGTGCGCCGCGGTCTCGAAGTCTCCGCCGGCCGCGTGGTGATGCCCGATATGCACCAACACTTGACCATGAAGCGAAGGGCAGGCTCGAACTTCGGGAGCCTCGTCAAGGGCCTGGAGGAGAGCGAAATGCTCCTCTTCTCGTCCCACCGCACGAAGCGTTACCGCCTCGAGGAAGCCGGTCTTCGCGCTCTCGAGCCTCATATCCATCGTCTCAAAACTCGATTTCAGCGAAGGCAGGAGTTCCAGGACCTCTTCGTATCGGCCCACCGCGTACTTGAGAGCGAGGCGCTCGAAGGCGACGTCGGCGAGAGACGAGGCGGAATCAACGACATGCCGAAACCCGGCGTCGGACCGATCCAGCCAGCGCTCGGCCTCGCTCAGCTTGCCCAGGAGCCGCGAGGCTTTTGCCGCGATCAGAGCGGACTCTCCGAGAACGTACTTTCGTTCATCGAAGAGACCGACCGGAGTCTGAGGATTCTCGGCCCAACGATACAAGGAGGACGCCTCGGTCAGGACGACTGCCGGCGAGCTCTCGAGCCTCTCTCGAAGAATCTTGCAGACGGCCAGCAGGATACCGCAGCCCGAGAGCTCTTCCTTCATGCCCTCCGAGCGATCCGCTTCCGCCGTCGAAAGGTATTTCCGAGCGATCTTGATCGCCTCGGACGGCGAAACCGACGCCGGGCGCACGCGAGAAGGGAACTGCAGGATCCTTGCGGTCTCAGGCATTGTGATGCCGGAAGTTCAGGAGCTCCAGGCTCGGAGAAAAGCCACGGGCTACTTCCGCCGGATCGCGCTCCAGCAGATTCTTCAGCCTCTCATCCGATTGGCGGACTCCGGAGCCGATGACGTACTTCTGGTACTCCCGCGCAAACTGGCAACAGGAAACCAGCAGGAACGACCGGGACTCACGCGGAGACTTGTTGCGCCGAATGCAGAAACGCAGGAACCACGTATTAAGGTCCCTCTCAAGCTCCACCGCCTCGCCTTCCTCGAGTCCATAGTGGGTAACGAGCGCGATGTGGATCAGGCCAAGCGTGTCCTGAAAGATCGCCTGAACTTCATTCTCAAACAGATCTTCCCGATCGCTCGCGACAGGACCTGCGGTCTCCATGGCCAAACCTTTCTGGGAGTTGTGCGCATAGAGTACAGGCGTCTCTTGCGAACAGTCAAGTACTTACTTTAGTCGAACGACGCGCTTCGAGTAAGTACTGGCCTCTAAATTGTTTAGCTGCTTAACGCAGCGGCCGAAGCCCCTTAGGTGGGGATCGAAGTGCCGAGTCTGTTCATGATGTCCTCCTTTCGCCGAAGGCGCTGATGACGTGCCCTGGTTGAGATAATCAATGCTGGACGCTGTTTTCTCATCGCTTGGACAAAGATCAACCCGACGACGCGCCCTGGAAAACCGGGCGCCCGTGCCCTACTAAGTTATTTGGGACCACCTAAGAGCTTCGAATGTAACGAGTCGATTGTCGGGGCTGGATGGGCCCCTGTCAAGAGTATTTTCTATTACACTGGCCGAGCGTACAGGGTCGCGTACGAGATGATTCTCGGATGATAAGTCCATTGAAGACAGCTTGTTAGACACGCCGACCACCAACTGGCGCTTTACAACTATTTTCTTTGACCCTGCCCCAACGAGCGTGGTGCAGGCTCCAGGCGGGGAGCGAGCTCCCTGCAAGCGTTCAGAGTGTGAGCAATTCGACTCTTGCGCTCTCCTGGTTTCTATGCAATGCGTCCGCGACGAGTTTCCGTGGGTGAATCGAGGTAAGCGCCGTAACGATCTTTCGAAGAAGGCGTGGGGTCCGTGGCGCCGGTCGCGCCCACTCTGCCCTCTCCCGGCGGGAGAGGGTTGCTCTAGCCGTTCTTGATGAGGGCTCGGAGGAGGCGGTCCTGGTAGGCGTGGCCGCCGCTGTCCCAGACGCCGGGGCCGTTCAAGAGGATCGCGAAGGCGTAGGTCTTGCCGGAGACGGCGGTCGCGTAGCCAGCGAGCGTGGAGACGCCGCGAATCGAGCCGGTCTTGGCGTTGACGCGGTCGGCGACCTCGCGCAGGCGGTGGCGGAGGGTGCCTTCGGGGTCGCCGGGAGTGGCGAGGGTGGCCTTCCAGGCGGCCGCGCTCGGATGCGAGCTCATGGCGAGCAGGAAGCGGACGACGTCGGCGGCGGAGACGCGGTTCTGCGGGGAGAGACCCGATCCGTCGTGGAGATTGAAGCGCGTCGGGTCGAGAGCGAGCGCCGCGAGGAACTGCTTCTCGAGCGAGACGGCGTTCTCCCACGTCCCCTTCCCCGCCTTCTCGGCGGCGAGCGTCTTGAAAGTCTGCTCCGCGTAGAAGCCCTGGCTGCGCTTGTTGATGACGGCGAGGGTGGCCATGAGATCCGAATCCGTTTCGGCGACGAGCGCCCACGAGGCGTCCGGCTTGACGGCCTTGTCCACGATCGGGCCGGTGACCTCGATTCCGGCGGCCTTCAGCCGGTTCTTGAGCGCCCCTCCGAAGAAGCCGATGGGATCGTCCACGGCGATCGGCGTGGACCACCAGACCCGGCGCATCGGCACGGTCCCGGACACCGACACGGCATTGGACCCGGAGGCGCGCCCGACGGCCACGCGCACGCTTCCCCGGTTCCCGACGGTGCGCGCCGAGGAGAGCGCGCGCAGAGAACCCGAAGGAGGCTCGATCGAGATCGCCGCGGGCTTGCCGGGACGCGCCCCGGGCCGGATCTCGACCAGGACGACCCCGTCGTTGTAGGCGAGCGCGGAAACGGGCGCCTGGTACCACTTCGCCTCCTGCCCGGCCGGCCACTCGGGGTGCCGGAGCACGGAGTCGAAGAAGGAGTCGTTCAGGACCAGCTCGCCCGTGACGCGCGTTACTCCGGCCGCCTTCAACCCGGCCGCCCACTTGTCGAACACGGCGTTGTAGTCGTCGTTGTAGAAGCGGCCGGAGATGTTCGGGTCTCCCCCTCCGACGACGAGCAGCGACCCGGTCAGCACTCCGTCCCGGATCTCCCCCTGGCGCCAGAAGGTTGTCTTGAACTTGTAGTCGGGCCCGAGGAAATGAAGCGCCGCGGCTGTCGAGAAGAGCTTCGTCACGGAAGCGATCGTCTCGGGAGAGTCCGGATTGCGCGTGAAGACCGGCGCCCCCGTCTCGAGGTCCGCGATCTCGATCGAGAGCCCATTGGACCGGGCGGGAGGGCGGCGGGCCGCGCGGTCGAGGGCTTCGTCGAGGGAACGCGCCGGCGGCTCCACGGCAATGGCGCTCCGGGACGACCGGGCACGTTTGACCTTCGGCCGCGCGGGCAGGGCGATCGGAAGGCCGAGAAAAACAGCCAGAGCAACCGTTAGTTGGGAGCGGAGCCGCACCACGAAATTATAATCGAGACTTCCATGAGATTCGACGAAGAGTCCCGGATTTTCGAGGTCAACGTCCGCGAACTGGCCGAGGAGGAGGGGTTTCGTCGCGTCGGATTCGACCGCGGAGAGGGGTGGCGCCGCCTGGGGCTCGGCACCCAGGTCCACTCGCGGGTGCTCGCCGCGCGCCAGGAGATCTTCGAGGCCTACCGCTGCGAGGTTCACCTCCAGGCCCGCATCCCGGTCGAGGAGTGGACGGCGGTCCTGACCGGCCGCCTGGACGGGTGCCTGGAGCGCGAGGCGGGTCACTGGCTGATCGAGGAGTTCAAGTCCACCGACCTTCCCTCGGAGGGGATCCGGACCTCGGGGTACGCGTTCGAGCGGGACCGCCGGCAGCTGCTGGCGTATTGCTACCTCTGGAAGCGCCTCGGGCACCTGCGCGTCTCGGCGGCGCTGGTTTACGTGGACATCGGCACGGCCGAGGAGGTCTCGGTCGCGGTCCCTTACGACGAGGAGGCGGCCGGCCGCGACATCGAGCGGCGGCTGGCGGCCCTCCTCAACATCTGGAAGGCGCAGGCCGCGTCGCGGGCGCGGAAGGCGCGGGCCGCGGAGCGTCTCCCCTTCCCCCACACGGCGCCCCGCCCGATCCAGGAGAAGCTGATCGCGGCGGTCGCCCGGGCCGTCTCCTCCGGCGAGAACCTGATCGCGGAGGCACCCACGGGTTCCGGCAAGACGGCCGCGGTCCTCTATCCGGCCTTGCGCGAGGGCCTCATCTCGGGCAAACAGGTCGTCTTCCTGACGTCCAAGACCCTCCAGCAGAAGATGGCGGTCTCCGCGCTCCAGGCGATGAACGAGCGCGCGTTCTCCACGCTCCAGGTCCGGACGAAGGAGAAGATGTGCGCCAACGACCGGATCCTCTGCCACGAGGAGTTCTGCCGCTTCGCGAAGAACTACCCCGAGAAGATGGCACGTTCGAACATCCTCGGGCGCCTTCGTGAGACCTATCCGCATCACGACCCGGACACCGTGTTCGAGGAGGCGCGCCGGGAGGAGGTCTGCCCGTTCGAGGTGCAGCTCGAGCTCGCCCAGCGCGCCGACGCGATCGTGGCCGACTACAACTACGTCTTCGAGCCGGGAGTCGCCATGCGGCACCTGACCGGAGAGGAGCTGAAGGACGCCATCCTGCTCGTGGATGAGGCGCACAACCTGCCGGACCGGGCGCGGAAGATCTTCTCGCCGGAGCTTCTCGAGGAGGAGTGGCGGGCGCTGCAGAACCGCCTCGTGCTGCAGGCAGGCGACCTGTTCGCCGACCTGGCCGCCTCCGTCGAGGACGTGTTCGGACTGCTCGAATCGGCTGCCGAGGAACTCCCCGAGGGGGACGCGATCGCCGAGATCCAGGCGCCGGCCGACGCGGTCCACCTCCTGCGCGCCGAATGGGAGCCGAAGCTGCTGCGCTACCTCGCCTGGAAGCGGGAGATGCGGATCGCGCTGCCGGACGATCCGGTCATGGACGCCCACTTCGCGCTCCACCGGTTCGCCGCGGTGCTGAACATGTGGGGACAGGATTTCACTTGCGTCGTCGAGCGCCGCTCGGCGGGCGTCCGCCTGGCCCTCGTCTGCCTCGATCCGGCGCGGGCGCTGGCGCCGCTCTTCCGCGCGGCCTCCTCGACGATCCTGCTGTCCGCCACGCTGACGCCTCCGGAAGTCTTCGAGCGGGTGCTCGGACTGGAGCGCGATCGGACTTCGTCGATCTCCCTTCCGCCTCCGTTTCCTCCCGAGAATCGCAAGGTCATGATCCTCCCGCACGTCCGAACGACCTATGCGGCTCGCGAGAAGAACTACGGGCGGATTGCGAAGGTCGTGGCCGAGATGTCCGACGCGCATTCGGGCAACGACCTCGTCCTCTTCCCCTCCTACAAGTTCCTCGCGGAGGTCGCGGCGGTGATGCCCGCGACGCGCGCGCGCTTGATCGTTCAACGCGCGGATTTCTCCGACTTCGAGCGGCAGCAGGTTCTGAAGGCGCTCGCCTCGCCTCCGTCGGACGGGATCCTCCTCTTCGCGGTCTCGGGAGGAATGTACGCGGAAGGGGTGGACTACCCGGGAGAGCTCCTCTCCGGCGTCTTCGTCGTCTCGCCGGCGCTGCCGCAGGTCTCCTTCGAGCGGGAGCTCCTGCGGCGCTACTTCGACGACCGGGAGGAGGCCGGGTTCGACTACGCCTATCTCCAGCCGGGAATGACCCGCGTCGTGCAGGCCGCCGGCCGCCTTATCCGGAGCGAGACGGACCGCGGCGTCATCGCGCTCATCTGCCGCCGGTTCCTGGAAGATCCCTACGCCCGCTACCTCCCGAAGGACTGGTACGACGAGAGCCCGCAGGAGCTGATCACCGACCGCCCCGCCGAAGAAATCCGCGAGTTCTTCGAGAGCTACGGACCTCCCCCAGCGAGATGAAGGACTACTTCAAGAACAAGAACCTGCCGCGAGTCACCGTGGATACGCTGGTTCGGGATCGGCGCGGGAGACTGCTGCTGGTCCGGAGAGGGAGGCCGCCGTTCCTCGGGAGCTGGGCCCTGCCGGGCGGGTTCTGCGAGTACGGCGAGACGACCGAGCAGTGCGGAGCCAGGGAGACGCTGGAAGAGACCGGCGTCACGGTGAAGATTGGCCGGCTCCTGGGGGTCTATTCGGATCCGAAGCGTGACCCCCGATGGCACACCGTGACGGTGCTCTACGAGGGGCAGCCCCTGCGCGGCGAGCCGAAGGGATCAGACGACGCCGCGGAGGCCCGTTGGTTCGCGAAGAACGAGCTTCGGAGTCTCCGGTTCGCGTTCGATCACGGAGAGATCATTCGCCGCCAAATGGTGCGACGACGGCCGGCGGATCCTTCTCGGCCCGCTCGGCGCGCCGTTTCTCGAGGATGAACCGCTCGCGGGCCTCGTCGAACGTTCTCTTGTGCCGCTCGATCAGGGCGGTCGCCTCGGCGATCGTCCCGACCCGCTGAACCAGGTCGAGGTCCGGCTCGTTGATCAGGCGGCGCGGGACGACGTCGCGCTGGAGCCAGTCGAGCAGCCCCTTCCAGAGATCGCCGACCAGGACGACCGGACGCTCCGTCATGAACCCGACCTGCAGGAGCTGCCAGACCATGAAGAGCTCGAGCGCCGTGCCGATCCCTCCGGGGAAGATCACGAAGGCCTGAGACATCCGGACGAAGTGGTGGAGGCGCGAGAAGAACGTCCGGTGCGCCGTGACGCTGTCGAGATATGGGTTCGCCTTCTCGTACGGGATGGCGATCGTCAAGCCGAAGGAGCGCGTCTTGCGGGAGCCGCGCGAGATGGCCGCCCCTTCGTTGGCGGCCTCCATCAGCCCCGGACCGCCGCCGGTGACGATGTCGCACCCCATCTCCGTCAGCCGCGAGGCAAGCCCGCGGACATCGACGTACTCCTGGTCGCCGGACTTCAACCGGGCGCTGCCGAACACGGCGACGCGGTAAAAACGGAGCTCGGCCGGCGTCAGGGCCTCGAGCTCTTCGATGGTGTCCCAGAGCCGGACGATCGTTCGATCGATGATCTTTCCGACGTCGGGCTCGCGGCGGACTTTCTTCTCAGGCTTTCCGTTGTTGCTCATTGTGAAAACTGTCGCTCTCTTGCGTCGTGCGGCCCGGACCGATCCCCAGGGCCGCGCGCATCAGAACCGCGGCTGCCGCGTGCGTCCGGCCGTCTCAGTCTGCCGTGCGCAGCGTCGCGGCGAAGGCCCGGGCCAGCGTGCCGTCCTCGGTCACGGCCCAGACCGTATAGCGATAAAAGGTCGCGGGACTCGACGTCGGATCCACGAACACGTACTGGAGCGGCTCCGCGCCATGGTCGGACGCCGGAAGGATCTCGGGACCCGTCCGGGCGATGCGGCCATCCGGCTGCACTTCCTCGCGGAAGATCGCCCATCCCGCGAGATGCTCGTGCGTCGCCGTCGTCCACCAGACCCGCGAGCCCTCCGCGCCGCCGGAGGCATGCGCGACGAGACCGCTGTAGGGGAAGGCGGAAAGGCTATCGAACGCCACCGGCATTGCGGCCGGGGCGGCGGCTCCGGCGGAACCGGCGACGAGCCAGTCTACCCGCGCCACGCCGGAAAGCGCGATCACATGAACGGCGCCGGGCGTGATGAAGACGACGTCGGGAGGCAGGGCGAAGTCGCGGTAGCGCACGACCACGGCCGCCGGAGCGCCGGCCTCGGGCCAGGTCATCCGCAGGGCGGACGGCGCCTCCATCCCGGGCACGTAGCTCCTGTGGCGCATGACGAACGAAGCCGGGCTCGAGCCGTCGAGCGCGCCGGTCTGGAGGTCGAAGAGGCCGATCCGCGACGGTCCGGCCTCCGGCTCGACGGAGGAGTAAAGCCTGGCGGCGAACCGCAGCAGGAGCTGATCCTCCGTCTTCCCCGTGGACTCGGAGTAAGCCGCCAGCAAGAGAGGCAGCACCTCCTGCCCCGTCTCCGCCGCCTTCTCCCAGACCGTACGAAGCGCGAAGACACCGCCGGTCGCGCGCGCGAACTCCTCCACGTACAGGCGGCCGAGAGCCTGCGATTGTCCGGCGAGGTCCAGAGTCGGCGCCGCGGCCGCCAGAAGAGCCTCTTCGCTCCCCGCGCCGCTGCGCGCGCCGGAAGACAGGTAATCCGCAGCGGCCGCGGTCAGAAACGTGCGGTCGGGCGCCCCATAGGCCGAGAGTGTCGCCAGCGCGTAGAGCCTCAAGACCTCCGACACGATCTCGCCGTCGCTCATGGCGGAGCCGTCGATCTGGATCGCCGGTTCCACGAGCCGGCCGCGATCGAGAGAACGGGCCGAAAGGCGCCGCACGCCCCCGGCGTCTTTGCGGGCGACGAACACCCGGAGCGGCTCGGCGTCCGAGAACGGCGCCCGCCACCCGTCGCGGTCGTGGAGCTCCCCCTGGAGCGCCTTGATTCCCGCGGCCAGCTCGCCCGCCAGTCCCGGATCCTCGGCTTCGTCGGAAACCAGGAGCCGTCCCCCGAGGGCAGCCTGAGCCGCATGGAAGTTCCGATAGGGGCTCTCCGTCCAGGCCTGGCGCCCGGCCGGTCCCTCCGCCTTCTGCTCCGCGGCAAGACACAAAGTGGCCGCAGAAGCGAAGAAGACGCTGCAAATCAACAGCTTAGAGACGATGCCTTCCCTCTTCCGCCGGCGCATTCACGTGAGAATAAACGCCGGACACTCCTTCGTCAACCGTTTTACGGATCAGGAAATGCCGGCGTTGTCGAAAAAAACGCGCGAATCAGGCCTATTCGCCAGCTGCGACGACCGATTCGGCCGCTTCGACCGGTTCCGCGCGCGAGGAGACGGGATCCACGATGTCCACGACGACCACCGTGATGTTGTCCACGCCCCCCTTCTCGTTGGCCAGATCTATGAGCTTCTGGCAGAGGGCCTGGGGATCCTTGACCGTCGCCGCCGAATCGCGAATCTCTTCGTCGCTGACCATGGTCGTCAGGCCGTCGGAGCAGAAGAGGTAGCGGTCGCCCGGGGAAAAGACGAGCTCCTGCAGGTCCGGAGAGACCGAGGGGCCTCCCCCGAGGGCCCGGGTCACGACGTTCTTCAAGGGGTGGGTCTTGGCTTCCTCCTCGGTCAGGATGCCGGCCGTCACCTGCTCATGGACCCAGGAGTGGTCGTCGGTCAGCCGCGAGAGCTGGCCCTCGCGGAAGAGGTAGGCCCTGCTGTCGCCGACGTGGGCCAGCGAGAGGATCTTCTCGTTCAGAAGCCCCGCGACGACCGTCGTCCCCATTCCCTTCAGCCAGGGCTGCGCCGCGACCGCCGCCATGACCCGCTCGTTGGCCTTCTCGATGGCCACGGCGAGACGGTTGCTGTTGAAATCGAGCTCGTGGTTGTACTTGAAGGGCCAGGTGGCCTCTTCCTTCTGGCGGGTCGCGGCGATGAACTCTCCGATCGTCTCGACGGTGATCTTGGAGGCGACCTCGCCGGCGGCATGGCCGCCCATTCCGTCGGCCACGATGAAGAGTCCCTCGTTGACGTCCGAGGCGAACGCGTCCTCGTTGTGCTTGCGCTTGCGGCCCACGTCGGTCAGACCGTAGGCCCTGATCGCGGTGGAGGCCATCAGACGCTGCGCTCCTTCTCCGCGCGCTGCGCCCGGATCTCCTCCAGCGCTTTCCGGACGTCCGGAAATGACGGATCCCATCGCATGGCTTCCTGATAGGCCTTCTCTGCCTTGAAGAGAAGGCCGGCCTGGCGAAAAATCGCGCCGGCGTCGGCCAGGAGCTGGGTGTTCCGCGGGTCGAGCGCGAGGGCTGCCTCGACCGCCCGCACCGCGGTGCGCACGTCCCCCGAGCGGGCCGCGGCCAGGCCAAGGTAGTGCCGGGAGCGCGCGTCTTGCGGGTCGCGGTGAACGGCCAGGCGGAAGTTCCCGGCGGCATCCGCGTAGCGCTTCTCGCCGAAGGCCGCGATGCCCTGCGCGATGTAGCTGTGCGCGATGGCATCACTCTCCCCCGGGGTTCCGGGCGCCTCCGAAAGAGAGAGCTCGAAGTCGTAGCTCTTGCGGCGTTCGGGGTCGGTCAACACGCTGACGGCCTGGGCCAGGTCCTGGAACTTCGCTTCCGCCTCCGCGCGGCGCTCCAGCGGGACGCGGTCCGGATGTGCCTCTCGCGCCAGCGAGCGAAATCGCTCGCGGATTTCCGATTCCTTCGCTTCTCGGCTCACGCCCAGGAGCGCGTAATAGTCGATGTCTCGGGGCATGATCTCCGAATTCGTCAGGTCTCGAGAACTGGGCGAGAAGACTAGCATAGGTAGAAGGGAGGAGGGCGGCGGACAACCCGGCCCGGGCCCTCCCCTTCCGGACTGCTATTTCCGCCGCTCCATATACGTTTTCCTGGCCATGGCACGGACGGCTTCGGGGAGGTTGCGGTCTCGAAAGGTGTTGCGGAGGTCCCGCATCTGGAGCCTCCGGATCAGCGGAAGGGTGACGCTCAAGGGCACCTTCGGATTCTTCACGAGGGCCAGCGCGATCGGCGTCCGGCGGACCCAGTCCTTCGTCGTCGCGATCTTGAGGAAGATTTCGGGCTCCAGGTGCCGCATGCCGCAATACAGCTCGATCTCGGGGAGGGTCAGAGCCCGCGACCTCAGCACCGCGAGACCAACCATCCGGCTCGAGTCCGCGATCAGGAGGCGGCGCTCCTCGCGTCCGCCCGTCAGCGCGAGCTTGACTCTCTGCGGCACGCTCATTCCCATGATCTGGACGTAGAGCTCTTCGTTACGGGCCGGGGTCTCCGCCTCGCCGGCAGTGGCCGCGGAGGGTGGCTCGGCCTCGTCCTCTTCCTCCGCTTCCGCGGCTCCCAACTCCGACGGCGGCACCACGACCTCGACGGGAGCCTCGCGTTGGGCCGGCTTCTCCCTGCGGCGGCGGTCCTCCCGGCGCCTCGTCTCCTTTTCGAAGAACTCCTCCTTGAGCTCGTTCAAGACGCGCCGGCTGTCCCCCGTCAGCGCGGGGTTGTCGAACAGCGCGTTGATCAGAGAAGGGTTCTGGAGCAGGCGAGCCTGATTGACGACGAACGCCTCCTGGGCGGTTCCGCTCACCCTCCGCGCCAGCGCCATGAGCGTCGAGTCGGACACGTTGCGGTGCTGCACGACGCGCTCGAGGACGATGGCGTCGTCGGTTCGGGTCGCGATCGCATCGATCTCCACCGGCGACGCGTCGGGCAGGAGGAGAAGATTCGCGAGGTCGTCGGGCGGGATGAGGGCAAACGTCGCGCCGGCCGCCTCGGCGATCTCCGGCTCGGAGTCGCGCAGGACCAGGAGGAGGGCGCGCAGCCGATCCGTGGCGTCCAGCGGGAGAACGCCGCGGGCGGCGAACCGGCGCACGTCGAGCGGCGCCTGCCGGGACCGGAGGAGCGACAGGAGATCGTCGGTGCGGATCGAGCCCGGACCCGGGGGCGCCGAGGAAGACAGAGAGCCGACCTAACCGCGCGCGGAAGGCGCCGGCAGACGAAGGTCGCGCACGACCTGGCCAGTTCGGCCGAGAGCCTCCAGGGTATGTCCGTCCACCGTGACGCGCACGCCCCCGGCATTGCCGAGGCTCAGGCGAAATCCGCCGCGCGCTTCAAAGCGCTTCGTTTCGCCTCTGCGGACGAGACCGACGTGCAGAGTTTCCCCCGAGGCGTCGAGCTTCATCCACGAGTCGGCGTCGAATTCCAGGAGAAGCGAAACCGGCCGATCGGCTTGCGCGACGGGAGCGGAAGCGATGGCGGGTTCCGCCTGCTGAACGGCGGGCGTGGGCTCGCTCGATGTCGCGACGTTCTTCAGCTCGACGCGCGCCGCGCGAGCCGCTGGCTTCTCGGCCCGGGCCGCCGGCCGGCGCTCGGGCCGGGCGATCAGGCCGAGGATCAAGAGGACGGCGGTCACTCCGCCGACGATCGTTCCCGCGGTCGCGCCTCGTCCCCGCCAGAACCTCGGCCGCACCCTCGCGACGGAGGGAGAGACTCCCGCCGAAGCCTCCGCGAGATCGTTCAGGTAGGCGCAGACTTTTTCCTCCGGCTCGATCCCGATGTGGATCGCGTACGAGCGGATGAATCCGCGGGTGAATGCGGGAGCGGGAAGTCTCGGGATGTCGCTGTCTTCGAGGGCTTTGAGGAGTCTCACGGAGATCTTCGTGGCCGCGGAGATCTCCTCGAGCGAAATCTCGCGCACGAGCCTCTCCCGGCGAAGCTCTTCACCGAACCGGAGGACGGTTCCAGGAGTCATTGCAATTCTCCGCGATTTGATGACGAGAGAGGAAATGCTAAACCTGCCTGGCCCGATGCGCAAGACGTGTTTGCGCACAGGCCTTCACAAGACGAGGGATTCCCGGGATTAAGAGGATCCCGGCCAGGTCGGCCGCGTTCGCCTGGGAGAGCAGGGACAGTGCCACCGGCAACGGGAGGACCGGGTTTCGAAGCAGCGTGCTTCGAATCGGAGGCCTCAGACCCCACCGGGGGTGAGAGGCGATAACTTCCAGGGCGGCAGGGGGGGTCCGGGCGCGGGCCGCGACCTGAACGACGTCGGGCTCGGTCGTAAATCGATTGTTCAAAACGGCGGCAAGCACGCGGGGGTCCTGGTCAAACCGCAGGGACAGGATCGTCCCCCGGCCCGCGCACCGGGCGAGGTCCACTCGCTCCGAGAGAGCCATCTCGGTCAGTCGGCGCGCGAGGTCCCGATCGGCGGCCCGCCGCACCTCGGGGTGAACCCGGGCATCCGCCGAGATGTGGGCTAAGTCCCTCCAGTACAAAGTCGTAACGAGCGAAAGAGCCGCGTGGCGAGGGGTCCGCGGGTGCCCGGCGAGGGCGCGCCGGACCGTGTGGAACTTGCGGGCGTTACGGTCGCCCAGGATCCCTTCGAGAAGGTCCGACGGAAGGTCAGGCCTCCCCAGGAGCTTCAGGAAATCGCCTTCAGCGCCCACGGTAGGTCGTAGGTCGTTGGTCGTAGGTGGTAGGGGAAGGCCTCTTCTCGTCCCTACCACTTACCACCTTCCACCTCGCACCTTCCTCCCCCCGCACGCCTCCCGAAGCGACCGAGCGAGAGTCCCGACAGCCTTCTCCCGGGCCTCCCCGGCCTCTTCGGCGGCGCGGACGAGGGCCGAGCCCACGATCACTCCGTCGGCCAGCATGGCCGCCCGCCGAGCCGCGGCGGGGGTCCCGATCCCGAACCCCACGGCGATCGGCAGCGGCCCCGCGGCGCGGCGGGCACGCCGGACAGTGTCGGGGAGGTCCCCGGGCAGTTCCTGCCGCGCCCCGGTTGTGCCGGCGCGGGAAACGACGTACAGGAATCCGCTCGACAGCCGGGCCGCCGCGCTCATGCGCGCAGCGGTCGAGGTCGGAGAGACGAGAAAAACCGTGTCGAGACCCGCGGACCGCACTGCCGGTTGAACGGCTCCGGCTTCCTCCGGGGGGAGGTCGGTCACGAGCACGGCGTCGAACCCGGCTTCTCGCGCCAGCCGGGAGGCGCGGCCGATCCCGGGGCGCAGCAGCGGGTTCAAATAGGAGAAGAGAACGAGAGCCATCCGGGTGCTGTCCGCGATTCGGCGGGCGATGTCGAATACCCCCGTCAGGGTCGTTCCGGAAGCGAGGGCGCGCCCGGCGGCGCGCTGAAGGACTGGCCCGTCGGCGATCGGATCGGAGAACGGCACCCCGAGCTCCAGGATGTCCGCGCCCGCCCGTTCGAGCGCCTCGGCCATCGCGACCGTGGCATCCGCGTCCGGATCGCCGGCGGTCAGATAGGCAATGAAGGCAGCCCTGCCGTCTCCGCGCGCCTTCGCGAATGCCGCCGCGACCCGCCCTGCAGGAAACGGCGAGCTCACTCGCTCATCGGGCGAAGCCGCTCGTACTCGCCCATGTCCTTGTCTCCGCGGCCGGAGAGGTTTACGAGGATCCAGCTCTTCTTCGGCATCTTCTTCGCGAGGGTCAGGGCGAACGCGATGGCGTGAGCGCTCTCCAGCGCCGGAACGATTCCTTCGGTCGAGGAGAGAACCTCGAACGCGTCCAGCGCGGCCTCGTCGGAGACGCGCGTGTACACGACGCGCTCGAGGTCCCGAAGCTGCGCGTGCTCGGGACCGACCGCCGGGTAGTCGAGGCCCGCCGAGACGGAGTGCGTCGGCAGGATCTGCCCCGCCTCGTCCTGGAGCAGCATGGTGCGCGTCCCGTGCAGGACGCCGACCGAACCGCCGGAGAAACGGGCGGCGTGCTCTCCCGGGCCGCGGCCGCGCCCTCCCGCTTCGACTCCGAAGAGCCGCGCCCGTGTCGAGAGATACGCCGAGAAGAGGCCGATCGCGTTGGAGCCCCCGCCCACGCAGGCGACTACGGCGTGCGGATCGCGCCCCGCGAGTCTCGTGAATTGCGCCCGCGCCTCGCGTCCGATGACCGACTGGAATTCACGCACCATCGACGGGTAGGGGTGAGGGCCGAGGGCGGAGCCGAGAACGTAGTGCGTCGTGCGGACGTTCTCCGTCCAGTCGCGCATTGCCTCGTTGATCGCGTCCTTCAGGGTCCTGGATCCGGAGTCCACGCCGACGACCTCCGCGCCGAGAAGCCGCATGCGCGACACGTTTGGAGCCTGGCGCTCCATGTCCACGACGCCCATGTAGACACGGCACGGGAGACCGAGTTTCGCCGCCGCTGCCGCCGTGGCCACGCCGTGCTGACCGGCGCCGGTCTCCGCCACGATCCGGGACTTTCCCATCCGGCGTGCCAGGAGCACCTGACCGAGCGAGTTGTTGAGCTTGTGGGCGCCAGTGTGCAGAAGGTCTTCGCGCTTCAACGCGAGACGCGCGCCTCCCCCGTGGGCCGTCAACCGATCGGCGAAGGTCAACGGTGTCGGGCGGCCCGCGTAGGTCTTCAGGAGATCGGCCAACTCGGCCCGGAAAGAGCGGTCGCGGCGGTAACGCTCGAACGCGCGTTCGAGCTCTTCCAGCGGCGCCATGAGCGTCTCGGGAGCGAAGCGGCCTCCGTACTGGCCGAAGTACCCGGGCCGGTTCTCTCTCTTTCTGGATTTCATCTCGAAAACCCGCGCCCTCACTCCCGCCCTTTTCCGGGGCGAGAGGGGGAAGCCGCGTCGGCGCGCCGGACCGCTTCGAAGAAGAGGCGCATCTTCGTTTCGTCCTTGACCCCGGGAGACGACTCGACTCCCGAAGCGACGTCCACGGCGGCGGGATGAACGCGCGCGATCGCCTCGCCGACGTTGCCGCATTCGAGGCCTCCCGCGAGGATGACCGGCACGGGCCAGTCTGTCCCCGATAGAAGGCTCCAGTCGAACGCGAGGCCCGTGCCACCCGATTTGCCCGCCACCGCCGTGTCGCAGAGGACCGCCCGGCAGCGCGCGAGGAGCTCCGGCCCGGGGACATCGGCGCCGTTGCGCGACACGCCAACCACGGCGATCACGGGCACCGGCGCTTCTTCCAGGTCCTTCGCCGAGAGCGGCCGGTGAATCTGAACAAGGTCGAGACGGGCGGCCGCGCTCGCGGCGCGGATCTCCTCGGCGCTCTCGTCCACGAACACTCCGACCCGCAGGACGCCGGGGCTCGTGATGCCCGCGAGGTCTCGCGCCCGCTCGAGAGTCACGCGGCGCGGCGACGCCGCCGCGAAGTTGAAGCCGAGATAGTCGGCGCCGAGAACGCAGGCAAGCTCCACGTCTTGAGCGCGAGTCAAGCCGCAGATCTTGACCCGAGTCATCCCTTCAGGTCCCGCAACGCCTGCTCGGGATCCTCGTCGCGGAGGAGGGCCTCTCCGACGAGGAACGCCTCGAAGCCGGCGGCCTGGAGGCCCACGACGTCCGCCCGGTTCCGGATTCCGCTCTCCGCCAGGCGAACGGGCCCCCGAGGAAGGTCCTTGACGATCCGCTCCGCGGCCTTCAAATCCGTCACGAACGTGGCGAGGTCGCGGGCGTTGACGCCGAGGACGTCGGGGCGCGCCTGCATCGCCGCGGCGATCTCCCCCGTTTCGTGGATCTCGACGACCGTCGCGAGCCCGCGCTCTCGGGCGCCGTTGCCCAGATCGGCCAGTGTTTCGGGAGCCAGCGCGCGCGCGATGAGCAGGACCGCGTCCGCGCCGAGCGACAGGGCGACGTCGAGCTGCCGCCGATCGATGACGAAGTCCTTCATCAGGACCGGAAGCCCCGAGATGCGCTTGGCGCGCGGCAGCCACTCGGGCTTGCCTCCGAAGTGATCCTCCTCCGTCACGACCGAGATCGCGGCGGCATGGCCGCGCCGGTAGGCGAGGGCGAAGCTCTCGATCTTGCCGTCGGCGCCCTGCAGGATCTCCCCGGCCGAGGGGGACCGGTGCTTGATCTCCGCGATCACGCGCACGCCGGGCTCCCGCAGCGATCGCACGAAGCGGGCCCCATCGGTCGCGGAGACCGACGACGCCGACGCCGCGTCGTACTCCCCTCGGTCGAGCCTCGCCCGCTTTCCCGCAAGGATCTTCTCGAGAATCGGGGTCATGACGACGGCGCGTCCGCCGGCCGAAGGCGGCTCTTCTCGCGCATCCGATCGAACACGGCCCGGGCCGCTCCGCTGTCCACCGCCGCGCGGCCCCTCTCGTAACCGTCCGCAACGTCCGACGCGCGGCCTTCGACCGTCAGAGCGACCGCGACGTTCAGCAGCACCGCCTCCCGGCGCGCGCCGGCCTCCCCCTCGAGCAGCCTCTCGAGCATCCCGGCGTTGCCGCTGGCGTCTTCGCCGGCGAGCTCGGACAGATCGATTTCCCGCTGCGGAAGGGCCGCGGGATCGTACGTCCACGGGCGGGTCCACCCGTCGTTGACTTCGACACCGGAGGCGGGAACGCCCGGAACGAGCTCGTCCAGTCCGTTGGCCGCGTGAAAGACGATGGCCCGCTCGGCGCCGAGCGACGCGAGGGCATCGGCCAGGAGCCGGACGAGCTCCGGCCGCCCGACCCCGATCAGTTGCCGCGTCGCTCCCGCGGGATTCGCGAGCGGACCGAGCGCGTTGAAGATCGTGCGCACGCCGAGCTCCCGCCGGACCGTGCCGAGCTCCTTCATCGCCGGATGGAACGACGGAGCGAAGAGGAAAACGAGACCGACCTCGTCCAGCACGCGTCCCGCGGTCTGCGGGTCGAGGTCGATCGAAACGCCGCAGGCCGAGAGCACGTCCGCCGAGCCCACCCGAGAGGAGATCGAGCGGTTGCCGTGCTTCGCGACGGAGGCGCCCGCGCCCGCGGCGACGATCGCCGCCGCGGTCGAGAGATTGAAGAGGTCGCGGCCGATCCCCCCGGGCCCGCACGTGTCGAGCAGAGGCGCGCGGGCCGTCACGACCCGGCGCATCCGCATCCGGAGCGCCGCGACGGCGCCGGCGATCTCTTCCGCGGTCTCGCCGCGCGTCGCGATTCCGAGCAGCAGCGCCCCCTTCTGCGCCTCGGTCGCCTTCCCGTCCATGAGATCGAGAAACGTGCGCTCGGCCAGGTCGCGCGGCAGCGGCTTTCGCGCCGCGACCATCCTCAGCGCCTCCGCGACGGTCGGAGTCATCGGGCGAGGTTTCTCCCGAGGAAGTTGGCCAGCAGGCTCTCCCCTTCCGGCGTCAGCACCGATTCGGGATGAAATTGAACGCCGAAGACCGGGAGCGAGCGGTGCGAGATGGCCATCACGACTCCATCCTCGCTCTTGGCCGTCACCGTCAGCTCTGCCGGGAGCCCCTCCTCCCGCACGGCCAGCGAATGGTAGCGGGCGGCCTCGAACGGATTGGGCAGCCCCGCGAAGATGCCGGCGCCATGATGCAGAACGCGGGACGCCTTCCCGTGTCGCGGCGCCGGCGCGCGCTCGACGATCCCTCCGTGGTACGCGGCAATGGCCTGGTGACCGAGGCAGACCCCCAGCAGCGGGATCGCCTTCTCCTCGGCGGCGGCGATCATCTCCATCGTCCGGCCGGCGTTCTCGGGGCGTCCCGGTCCGGGCGAGATCAGGATCGCGTCGGGGCGCTTCGCCGCGACCGTCTCCGGCTCGAAACGGTCGTTGCGCGCGACGACGACGTCCCGATCGAACTTCCCTACCGCCTGCACGAGGTTGTAAGTGAAGGAATCGTAATTGTCGACGAGAAAGATCATTCGCGAAGTTGTGACTTGCGGGTTGTGGGTTGTGAGCTCGACCACTCGCGGGCGGTGTCGATGGCGCGGAAGAGGGCGGCGGCCTTCGACTCGGCTTCGCGATACTCCCGCTCCGGGACCGAGTCGGCCACGATCCCGGCGCCCGCCTGGATCCGGCAGACGCCCCGCTCGACGACGGCCGTCCGGATCGCGATTGCCATGTCGAGGTTGCCCCCGGCGTCCAGATACCCGACGGCCCCGCCGTAGACGCCGCGGCGCGCTGGCTCGAGCTCGTCGATGATTTCCATCGCGCGGATCTTCGGCGCGCCCGTCAGGGTCCCCGCCGGGAAGCACGCCGCCAGGGCGTCGCACGCGCTCTGGCCCGCCGCGAGCGACCCGCGGACCTCGGAGACGAGATGCTGGACGTGCGAGTACTTCTCGACCGACGCGTAGCGCGGCACGGTGATCGAGCCGATCTCGCAGACGCGCCCCAGATCGTTGCGCGCCAGATCGACGAGCATGACGTGCTCCGCGCGCTCCTTCGGGTCGCCGAGCAGCGCGGCGGCCAGAGCGCGGTCCTCGGCGGGCGTCGCGCCGCGGCCGGCGGTGCCGGCGATCGGGCGCGTCTCGGCGTCACGTCCCCGGCAGCGCACGAGCATCTCCGGCGACGCCCCGAAAATCGCCGCCTCGCGCGTTTCGAGGTAGAAGAGGTACGGCGAGGGGTTGAGCATGCGCAGCGCGCGGTACACGTCGAAGGGATCCACGTCGAGCGGCCCCGACCAGCGCTGCGAGAGCACGACCTGGTAGATGTCCCCTGCCAGGATCGCCTCCTTGGCGCGGGAAACCGCCTCGAGGAAGAATTCCCTCGGCCGGAGCGGCGCGAAGTCAGACTTGCCCGCCGCGGCGCCCGGCCTGCGTTCCGGCGACTCTCTTCCGGGCCGGGCGGAATCCTCATCCCACACCAGTCTCTCCAAGCGGTCGAGACGGAGGATGGCCTCGTCCACTTCCTTCTCCTTGTCGGCCGCCCGCCCGACGCCGATGTTCGTCAACAGCAGGAGGCGTTGCCGCGGATGGTCGAACGCGACGGCCGCGTCGAAGAGAAGAAAGAGGCCGTCGGGAATCTCCCCTTCCCGGGCGTGGCGGTCGGAGATCTCCTCGAAAAGGCGCACCGCGTCGTAGCAGAGGTAACCGACGGCCCCGGCGGAGAGCGGCGGCAGATCCGGGTTCGCTACGAATCCCTGGCGAACGGCGAGCCGGGAGAGCGCCGAGAGGGCGTCGCCCGGCACCGCGCGGCTCGAACCGCCGCGCTCCTCCTCGACCTTCCTTCCGCGGATCGTCATCCGCGCAACCGGTCCGCAGCCGAGGAACGTGTAGCGGGCGATCGACTCGCCTCCCTCGACGCTCTCGAGAAGGAAGCACTCCTCCCCGGAGGCGCGCATTCTTTGAAAGAGCGTGACCGGCGTGAGCGCGTCGGAGGGGAAGACCCGGGCGACGGGCACGACCCGCTTCACCGCCGCGCGCGAGAGGAACTCCGCCCGCTCCTGCTCGCGGCCGCTCACGGTTTCCGCCTCCGGGCGAGCGCCTCGTTGACGGCCCGCGGCGGAAGGCCGCGCGCGGTCATCGCGGCCGCGAGGTGGTAGAGAAGATCCGCGACCTCGCCGGCCAGGGCCTCGTCGTCCCGGTTCTTCATGGCCACGATGACCTCCGCCGCCTCCTCGCCGATCTTCTTCAGGATGTGATCGAGCCCCTTGCCGAACAGCTTCGCCGAGTAGGAGCCCTCCGGACGCTCGCGGTGCCGGAGCTTCAATATTGCGAAGAGCGCCGCCAGGTCGAAGTTCTCGGGGCTCTCCGCCGCGAAGCCTCCGAGGGGCTCGTGGAAGCAGGTCTCTCTCCCCGTATGGCAGGGCGGGCCGGAGAGGCGCGCCTCGTAGAGGACGGCGTCCCCGTCGCAGTCGGCGGCGACGGACAGGACCTCCATCCGGTTTCCCGAGGTCTCTCCCTTGATCCACAGCGCCGCCCGCGAGCGGCTCCAGAACGTCGCCTGGCGCGTGTCGAGCGTCTTCTCGAGCGCCAGCCGGTTGGCGTAGGCGAGCATCGCGACGCCCCCGGTGACGGTGTCGCGCACGACGACCGGGACGAGCCCGTTCTCGTCGAATTTCACGTCGTCCAGATTCACGCCGTCATCCTCACCGGCACGCCGGCCGCCGCCAGAGCCTCCTTCGCGCCCCGGATCGTCAGCTCGCCCCGGTGAAACCTGCCGGCGACGAGCAGCGCGCCGGCCCCGGTCCGAGCCCCTTCCACCAGGTGCTCGTAGTGTCCGGCGCCTCCGGACGCGATCACGGGAACGCTCACCGCTTTCACGACCTCCCCGAGCAACTCCAGATCGTAACCGCGTCCGGTTCCATCCCGATCGATCGAGGTCAGGAGAATCTCTCCCGCTCCGCGGGCCGCCCCCTCGCGCGCCCAGGCGACGGCGTCCCGGTCCCACGCGCGCCGTCCCGCCTCCGTGCGGACCCGCCAGCCGCTTCCCTCGCGAATCGCGTCGACGGCCAGCACGACGCACTGGCTGCCGAAGGCGCGCGCGAGCTCGTCTAAGAGGACCGGGCGCTCGACGGCCGCGGAATTGACTCCGACGCGGTCCGCTCCCGCCCGCAGGAGCCGCTCGGCGTCGGGCGCGCTTCGGACTCCGCCCCCGACCGTCAGCGGCACGAAGAGAGATCGCGCAGTCCGTTCCACGACGTCGCGCGCGGCTCCGCGCCCCTCGGGCGTCGCCGAGATGTCCAGGTACACGATCTCGTCCGCGCCGGCGTCCGCATATCGCGCGGCCGCCTCCACCGGATCCCCTTCGTCGCGCAGAGAGACGAACTGCGTCCCCTTGACGACGCGCCCGTCCCGCACGTCCAGGCAAGGCACGAGCCGTACCTTCAAACCGGTCGCGCCATTCACGAGGTTCCCCTCGCGAAGACCGAAAGGGAGAGTGTTCCTTCGTAGAACGCCTTGCCGACGACCGCCCCGCGGACCGCCGGCTCGGCTTGCAGAGCCGCGAGGTCCTTCTCGTCGGCGACACCTCCCGCGGCGATCACGCTCGACCCGAAGGCCGCGGCCGCGCGCCGGAAGAGCGAAAGATCCGGCCCCGTAAGCTCGCCGTCCCGCGCGACGTCGGTGACAACGAGGTCCGCGACGCCAGCCTCGGCAAGGCGCGCCGCCGCGGCCTCCAGAGAGAGGGGCGTGGATTCGAGCCATCCCCTCGTGCGCACGGCCCCCTCCTTGACGTCGAGCGAAACGGCGAGGCGCTCCCCGAAATGGGAGATCGCCTGCTCCAGCCGCTCGGGCTCCTCGATCGCCGACGTGCCGAGAATCGCGACCCTGACGCCGGCCGAGAACGCCGCTTCGATGTCCTTGATCTCGCGCAGGCCCCCTCCAAACCTCACCGGCAGGGCGCTCGCGCGGCAGATCCGCGCGACGAGAGCCAGGTGGACCGGCGCGCCCGAGAACGCGCCGTCGAGATCCACGACGTGGAGGGCCCGCGCTCCCGCCTCGGCGAATTGCCGGGCGATCTTCACGGGGTCCTCCGAGTACCGCGTCTCGGAGTGGGCCTTCCCCTGCCGCAGCCGGACCGCCCGTCCGTCCTTCAGGTCGATCGCGGGCAGCAGCAGGAACGGACGTTCGGTCTTCACGCTGGCTCCTCCGAAAGGCGGTCGATCGCCGCTCCGAGCAGGGCGAGGCCCGCCTCTCCGCTCTTCTCGGGATGAAACTGGAAGCCGAGGACCGACCGATTCCCGACAGCCGCCGGGAAACTCTCGCCGTGGAGGCTCCGGGCCAGCACGAGATCGTCGTCGGTGGGACGCGCGACGAACGAGTGGACGAAATAGAAGTCGGAGCCGTCGCGATCCTCGAAGAGCGCGGCTCCCTTCGGTGTCGCGACGACCCGGTTCCATCCCACGTGCGGCAGCCGGGCCGTTCCGGACAGCCGCGTGACGCGTCCCGGGAGAAGCCCGAGGCCGCGGCTCTCTCCCCCTTCGTCGCTCGACTCGAAGAGGAGCTGCATGCCGAGGCAGATCCCGAGAATCCGGGCGCCGGCCGCGGCGGCCGCGAGCACGGCTGGACCGATCCGCCTCGCCTCGAGCCGCGCGGCCGCTTCGGCGAACGCGCCGACACCCGGGAGCACGATCAGGCGCGCTCCGGCGATCGGCTCGGGCCCGCTCGCCGTTTGGACTTCGTGGCCCAGCGCCTCCAGTGCCCGGCGGACGCTCCACAGGTTGGAGATGCCCAGGTCCGGCACGACGATCTTCACGCGAGCGTCCCCTTCGTCGAGGCGATCGCGTCGTCCCCCGAGGATGAGATCGCGTCCTTCAGCGCCCGCGCGAACGCCTTGGTGATCGCCTCCGCCGCATGGTGACCGTTGCGGCCGGCGAGGAGCGCCACGTGCAGGTTGAAACGCCCGCGGTACGACACCGACTTGAAGAACTCCTCGACGAGCGCGAACGCGAACTCGGGCGTGACGAGGAGCATCTCGCGGTCGAAGGGAACGTCCCAGGCAAAGTAGGGACGGCCGGAGAGATCCACGACGGCCCTCGCAAGAGCCTCGTCGAGCGGCACGTACGCGTGCCCGAACCGCCGGATGCCCCGCTTGTCCCCGAGAGATTTCTCGAGCGCCTCGCCGAGCGCGAGGCCGACGTCCTCGACGGTGTGATGGAAATCGATCTGGACATCCCCCTGCGCTTCGACGGCGAGCGCGAGACCGGAGTGCCGCGCGATCGTGTCGAGCATGTGGTCGAGGAACCCGATCGGCGTGCGGATCGAGGTCGCCATCTGACCCGCCGGAGCGACTTCCAACCGGACCGATGTCTCCTTCGTGGTGCGTTCGACGAGCGCGCGGTTCATGAGATCACCTCTTTCCAGGCCCGCAGGAAGAGGTCATTCTCTTCCGGGCGCCCCACCGTGACACGCAGAGCCGGCGCGCGCGTCCCGGCCACCCGGCGCACGAGGATGCCTTTCGCGAGCAGTGCCTCGAAGAGCCCTTCCGCCGGGCGGTCGGGGCGCAGGTAGAGAAAGTTCGTCCGGGACGCGGAAAGGCGCGCGCCCGGCATCCCTTCCAGAGCCAGAGCCATTCGATCGCGCTCGGCGACGATCGCCGCGACGCGTCCCTGCGCGCCCCCCTCGTCTTCGAGCGAAGCGAGGGCCGCCGCCCGCGCGAAGAGATTCACGCTGAATGGGGGCAGGACTTTCTCGATCTCCGAGAGGATCTCGGGCGCGCCGAGCATGTAGCCGACGCGCGCGCCGGCCAGGGCGGCCGCCTTCGACAGCGTCCTCGAAATGACGAGATTGGCGAACCGCGGGAGCAGATCGCGGGCGCTTCCACCGGAGAACTCGATGTACGCCTCATCCATCACCACGAGCGCGCCGGTTTCCAGGAGCGCGATGAGGCCGTCGCGCGGGAAGAGCGTGCCGGTCGGATTGTTGGGCGAACAGAGGACGAAGGCGAGATCGGGATCTTCGCGCGCCGAGGCGACCATTGTGTCCACGGGAGGCTCCAGGTGCTCCTCCCCGAGCGGGAAATCCGCGATCCGGCATCCCGCGGCACGGACCCACGGCGCGTACAGTCCGAACGTCGGCGGGCAGAGACCGAAACGCCGCCCCGGAAGAGCCGCGGCAACGAAGAACGAGAGGAAGAGCGAGTTCGACCCGTTGCCGACGATCACGCAATCGCGAGCGAGTCCCGCGCGCGAGGCGAGGACGGACTTCAACTCGGCGGCGTACGGATCGGGATAGCGCGACCACGCCGCGGACGACAGCCGGTCGAGCACCTTTCCTCGCGTCCGCGGAGCCATCTCCTCGGGGCTTTCGTTGCGGTCGAGGCGCACCGGCGCGGTCGCCGTCGAAGTCGCGTAGGCCGCGACGTCCTTCATCTCGGGGCGAAGGAGACGCCGGGAGGGCGGACTCATCGTCTTCCTCCTCGTTCCTTCCTCCGACGCAGCGCGGCCGCCGCGCCGTGTGCCGGGAGCCCCTCGAATCGCGCCCACGTCTCGGCGTGCGGCGCGAGACGCTCCGCGTCTGCCTTCGAGAGAGAGACGACCGCCATCCGGCGGACGAAGTCCCGGACCGAGAGCGCCGAGGCGAAACGCGCGGTGCCGTTGGTCGGAAGGACGTGGTTCGATCCGGCCACGTAGTCGCCGAAGACCTCCGAAGTGTCCCCCCCCGCGAAGATCGCTCCCGCGCGGCGGAACAGCCTCGCGTCGGCGAGACTCCGCCGCGTCTGGATGCCCAGATGCTCGGGAGCGACGCTCTCCAGATACTCCACCGCCACGGGCACGGACGCGGCGATCCCGATCGCTCCGTAACGAGCCAGCGACCGCCCCGCCCGCTCCCGCGTCGGGAGAAAACGGAGTCGCCGGGCGAGCGCTCGCGCCACGCGATCCGCCAGAGGAGCCGAAGTCGTGACGAGGAGCGCCGCCGCGTCCGCGTCGTGCTCGGCCTGCGCGAGGAGATCCGCCGCGACGCGCTCCGCATCGGCGCTCGCATCGGCCAGGATGGCGACCTCGCTCGGCCCGGCGAGGCCGTCGATCCCGACGAGGCCCGAGACGAGCCGCTTGGCCGCGGTGACGAAACGATTGCCGGGACCGACGATCTTCGCGACGCGCGGCACGGAGCGGGTGCCGACCGCCAGGGCGGCGATCGCGTGAGCGCCCCCCATACGATAGACCTCGGTCACGCGGAGTTTCTCCAGAGCGTAGCGCAGCTCCGCCGAGCCGTCGTAAGCGGAAGGGGGCGTCGCGACGGCGATCCTCGGCACGCCGGCGATGCGGGCGGGGAGGATGGTCATGAGCGCCGTCGAGACGTACGGCGCCGCGCCCCCCGGGATGTAGACACCGGCCGAGTCGAGCGGCACGATCCGTTCCTCGACGCGGCTGCCGGCGATCCGCAGCAGGGCCCCCGCCGTCTTCTGAAGCCGATGAAACGCGGTCAACCGGCGCACCGACTCTTCGAACGCGAGCCGGAACTCACGCGAGACCCGGGCGGTCCTCCGCGCGGCTCGAAGAGAACCTTCCGCGCCGTCGTATCGCTTCCGCCAGCGGGCCAGCGCCCGGTCGCCGCCGCTGCGGATCTCGTCGAGCGCGCGCCGCGCGGTCGCGGTCGCCTCGCCGTCGAAGAGGGAACGCGAGCGCCGGGAGAGGAGCTCGAGGTGCGCCTGAGCCTCCCGCGATGGAATTCGGAACGTCCGGATGTTCATGATGCCAGCATCCCTTCCAGGAGCTCGAGGAACGCAAACACGTCCCGGCGTCTCCGGGCGAGCGCCGCCCGGCTGACGATCAAGTGCGGCGAAACGTCGCAGATTCTCTCGACCTCCCTGAGGCCGTTGGCTCGCATCGTCTCGCCCGTGTCCACGAGGTCGGCAACGAGATCGGCGAGTCCCATGCGCGGCGCGATCTCGACCGAGCCCGAGAGCGGCACGATGTCGGCCGCCATCCCCTTGTGGTCGAAGTAGTCCCGCGTCAGGCGCACGTACTTCGTCGCCACGCGGACCGCCCTCCCCTCGGGAAAAGGCACCCGGCTCGATGCCGGAGCGAGCAGGGAGAACCGGCATCGTCCGAACGGGAACTCGAGCGGCCGAGGCAGGTCGCACTCCTTTTCCATCAGGACGTCGGATCCGGCGATTCCCAGCTCGGCCGCGCCCCGCCGCACGTAGGTCGGGACGTCGAGGTCCTTGAGGAGAAGGAAGCGCAGCGCTTTCTCCGGGACGTCCACGACGAGCCCGCGCCCGCCGAACGCGGGAATCTCCAGCGGCGGCCGGGCAAGGAGGCTCGCCAGCGGCGCGGCGATGCGCCCCTTCGGAAACGCGACGGTCAGCGGCTCGTTCACGGGTTCCCCTCGACGGCGCCTTCCAGCCCCAGCGCGAATCCGACCGCCGGCCGCTTCGCGCCGAACGCCGCGTAGAGATCGTCGTAGCGCCCGCCCCCGGCGATCGGCTCGCCGCCCGATTCGCCGTACACGGAGAAGAAGAATCCCGTGTAGTAGGAGCGCGCAGCCGGCTCGGCGACGTCGATCGCAACGCGGCCCGCTGTCCGCTCCGAGAGCGCGACCGCGATCCGTGCCAGCGTCGCGCCCGCTTCTCCGATCCGCCCGAGGAGCGAATGGTCCGGCGGCAGGTCCCCTTCCAGCACACGGCGAACCCGCCCGGCGTAGTCGGAGGAGACGGCGCCGGCCGCGCGGGCCGTCTCGGCGAGACGCCGATCCCGGATGGAGCCCGCAAGCCTCCTCGCCTCCGCGCCGCTCAATTCCGGCCCGAGCATCTCTTCCAGCGCTCCCACCGCGGAGAGAACGACCTGCACCGTTCCCGCGCCGGCCGCATGCAGGGCCTCGAGGCATCGCTCGGTCACCTCCAGGTCCGCGTCGGAGGAGGAGTCGCCGAGCACCTCCGCGCCGACCTGGTAGAACTCGGAGTTGCCGCCGTCCTGCCCGCCGCCCCGGAGCACTTCTCCCCGGTAGAAGACGCGCGCCGGCGGCCCCCCCGGGGGGAGGCGCGGCGCCAGGTGCCGCGCGAGCGCGATCGTGAAGTCGGCGCGGAGCGCGAGCGTGTCGCCGTGCCGGTCCACGAAGCGGTACAGCTCGCGCTCTTCCCGCGCGGAGAGATGCGAGAGATAGGGGGCGAGGTAATCGGCGGACGGCACGATCGCCTCGTGATAGCCAGCCTTTCGCAGTCCCGCGACGATGCGATCCTCCGCCGCGCGACGGCGCGTGGCTTCGCCGAAGACATACGCCGCCGTGCCGGTCGGGAGGCTCGCGCGCCGCCGCTTCACGCGAACCTTCCGGAGGACAGGAGGGCGGTGACCTCTTCCAGCGTCGCGTCCACGACACCGAACAGGCGCGCCTGCCGCACCGCCTGGGAAGCAAACATTTGAATCCCTTCGACCACGGGGCAGCCGGCCGCGCGAGCCGCGCGGATCGTGGAGGTCGGCGAACTGTCGCGCCGGTAAACCGAATCGAAGACGAGCGGCCGGCTCGCGAGCACCTCCGGCGGAAGCGCTGAAGGGTCCTCGTCTCTCGAGCCGATCGGCGTCGCGTTGAAGTACAGGTCGGACTCGCTCGCGGCGACGTCGTCCCAGGCCAGGGAGTCCACGTCCATTTCCATCGCGAGCGCATCCGCCTGATCGTCGCGGCGGCTCGCCACCATGATCTCGTAACCGAGCTTCTTCGCCGCGACGGCCGCGGCGCGCGCCGCTCCGCCCGCGCCGAGGATCACGGCGCTCCGCCCTTCCCCCGTGTCGTGATCGGCGAGAGGATCGAAGACGCCGTCTACGTCGGTATTCTCCGCTCGCCACCTCCCGCGGGACGACACGAGCGTGTTGGCCGCGCGCGTCGCGCGAACGTCCTCCGACGAGACGGCCGTCGCGGCCGCCCGGAGTTTCCAGGGCCGGGTCACGGAGAACCCCCGGAAGGGAGGATCAAACTCGAGCTCCTGCGGCCTGGTTCGGTCGAAGTCCGCGAGAGGAAGGGGAAGGTACACAAACGGGAGACCGCGCGAGCGAAAAAGCGCGTTGTGGAGGAGAGGAGAGAGCGAATTCGAGACCTCCGATCCAACGATGCCGAAGAGAGCCTCGAGCGGGCGGGACCGGCCGACTTCGTAGGTGTCGAGCAGGTCCGCCAGCGCCAGCTGTCCCGCCGCGGTCCCGCGCTCGACCGAGCCGTAGACGAGCGACGATCCGAACAGAGCCGAAAGGATGCGCCCGGGAGCGCTCGCGGGTCCCATCGGAAAAACCGACGCGGCGGAGCCGGCCATTCGTTTCTGAATGGCCGCGATCGCGAGGCTCGCCGGCAGGTCCGCCGCCCCCGCCACGAGCTTGACCGCGCGCGCGCCCGCCGCGCGCATTTCCGCGAGAAGGCCTTCCCAATTCTGCGGGAGCGCGAAGGGGGAATGATGGGAGACGACGACCCGCTCTCTCTCCGGCAGGATCTCGGCGTCGGCGAGAAGGCCGCTCGCATGCTCGACGTCCACCGTCGCGCCGGCCGCGTAGGCGGATGTGACGATCCGGCGGTACTCCTCGGCGGAGCCGCCGAAGCGCCCCCCCTCGCGCGCGCTCCGGCACGTCACGATCGCCGTTCTCCCGTCCAACGCGAGGAGTGCGGGGGCGGGAAGAACTTCCTGCGCCAGGTCTATGCGGTACTCGATCGCCGTCGCGCCCGCGGGGACGAGCGCCGCGAGCCGCCGGGCATCCGCCAGGTCGCGCGGCGCGAGCGACGCGATATACGCCGGAAGCTTGAGAACTCTCTCTCCCAAAACAAAAACCCCCGAGCCCTTCCGGGTCGGGGGTTCCAATTTCGCTTGCCATGGTCGCCCCGCCCGAACGAATTCGGCAGGGCGAGCGTCGCCCTACCGGTTCACCCCGTAATGCCAGTGATGCATGCCGGAACAGAGCGCCATCTTCATGAGGGGCGAAACGTTACGCCGGGAGCACCCCGGTGTCAAGAGCGAGGCCGGGGAGTGACCGCCGGACGTCGCGCGCCGATCGGCGTCGGGGTCGGCCGGGGAGCCCGGGCCTCAAAGGAGAGAGGCAGCACCAAGGTAGCGCCGCCATCGTCGATCGGACCCTGGAAGCGAACCGCCATGGCGGCGCCTCGCGTCTGGTACTCATAAGAGACGCCCGGGCAAACCCTGGAGTCGAGGTCCAAGAACTTCTCCGGCCAGCGCCCGTCTCTGGACGCGACCTTCTCCTGCCGAAGCTCCAGGACCTTCGCCGTCAGCTCGCGGTCCACGAGAAGGCGGCCCGCCCGCTGAATCGCGCGCGTGATGTTCGGCACTTCGAAGTCCCAGAGAGACCGGAGGCTCGGGTCGCCTCCCTCCTCGATCGAACGCGCGATCTCCTCCCTTGCCGGCTTCCAAATCTCCGCATCAGACAGCTTGGAGACCTCGCAGGGTGAAAGCCCGCGCAGACGGTCCATGGCGGCACTCCAGGCCCGTGCGCCCGTTCTTCGTGATTCGTCCAACGCCACGTCGCCGCTTCGGGCAGAAAAGGGGGCGGCCTCCACGGTATCCAGCATGCCTCGCCACGGCTCAACGCCGGACATGCGGTCGAGCCACTGGACCGGCGACTCGCTCATCTTCCGTAGCACCCCTGCCTGGAACTTGCCCAGAGCAACGGCCATCAGTTGGGACGTCAGGTCGGATTGTCCGGAAAAAGACCGGGAGAGCGACCAGCAGGCCTCCAAGAGATCGCCGGCCTGGCCGTGATGACCGGCGTGCTCTTCCACAAGCGCGGCGGTCATGAGGATCCTGGCAAGAGCGACGGCGAGGGTCACGCCAGAGAGTTCGCGCGGGTCTGTTCGCGGCGCCGAGTCCCACTGCGGAACATCGCGTTCGAGAAGTCCCGCGACGCGCCAGAGCGTTGCCTGCCGCTTGTCGAGATAGCTCCGGATGTTCGCCGGCACGGAAGCAATCGAGTCGTCGGAGGTCGTCAACTGCGCGTCGAGCCAAGACCCGAGACCCGCCCGCTGGTAGGCCTCGATGTCCTCGCGAGACGGATGCTCCGCCGAAGGCTCATTGCGATGGGCGTCCAGGCCGAGCGCGAGAACGAGCGACTCCAACTCCTCCGCGGCGGCGTTCTTCTTCGACGGAGAAATCCGCTTCTCGGGATTCTCGGCCGGCTTTTCCTGCTGGCTCGGCGCTCCGGCGAAGAGGAGGATCACCAGAATGCCCGATGTGAGAGAGTGCATGGTCAGTCGCTTCCCGTCAGCGCGTGGAAGACCTTCCGGCGAGCATCGAACGTGACGAATTCGCGCACGCCGCAGCGGCGGGCGAGCTCGACGGTCTTCTGATAGCCCCAGCCCACTTCCGCCGGGGCATGGGAATCCGAGGAGAATGTCACCGGGATTTCCGCGACGACAATCTGCCTGAGGAGCCGATCCTCGGGGTAGGCCTCCGCGACCGGCTTGCGGAGCCCCGCCGAGGAGATCTCGACGGCACAGCCGCTCTCCCGAGCCGCGGTGATCGCGTCTCGTTCGGCAGCCTCGCGCGGAGAGGCAGGACGGTTGCCGAACTTCTTTGGAAGGTCGAAGTGCGTCAGCACGTCGAAGTGGCCGCTGAGCGCGGCCTTCGCGAGGAGGCGGTAGTACTCGTCGTAGAGGTACTCGGTTCCTTCCTTCTCGAATCGCGCGGCCGAGCCCGGCGCGTCGATCCAGTCCCCCGCGACCATGTGCACGGAGCCCAGGACGACGTCCCAGGGCGCGCGAGAAAGCCAGGAAGCCAGCATCTCCTCGTGCCCTTCCGCGTAGTCCGCTTCGAGTCCGAGCCGGACCGCGATCTGCCCGCGAAATTCCTCGCGCAGAGCGAGAACCTCCCCGACGTACTCGTCGAACTGGTCCTCCCGCATGGCGAGCCTCGGGTCGCGCTTCTCCGGCGGAAGGAAGTAGAGCGGGATGTGATCTGTGAAGCCGATCTCCGAGAGTCCCCGCTCGATCGCCTTCAAGACGAAGTCTCTCGATGCGCCCCCCGCGTGTCCGCAGCGGAAGGTGTGGACGTGGTAGTCGGGAAGGCCCTTCACGCCTTCTTCCAGCGGGTGGCGGAGGGTCCGTCTTCGAGAAGAATTCCTTTGGCGGCGAGCTCCGCACGGATGCGGTCCGATTCGGCGAAGTCGCGGCGTCTGCGCGCCGCATTGCGCGCCTCGATCTTCGCCTCGATCTCGGCCGGCAGGACTTCCGGCGCGGCGGGCAGGATCCCGAGCACCCGGTCCGCGGACCGGATCGCCTCGAGAGCAGATGTGGCTCCCGCGGCGTCGAGCGACCCCTCGTCCAGGGCGACATTGACGTCCCGCAGGTACGGGAAGAGAACGCCGAGCGCCTCCGACGTGTTCAGGTCGTCGTCCATCGCGGCCGTGAACTCCTCGAGGACCTTTTCGCCGCGCCCCTTCGCGTCGAAGGCGCCGGGCCTGGAAGCGCCCGAAGCGGCGACCTCGCCAATCCGCGCGGCAGCGGAGCGGATCCGGTCAACGGCGGCCGCGGCTCCCGCGAGCGCGTCCCAGGTGAAATTGAGCTTCCTGCGGTACGGGACCGAGAGGAAGAGGTACCGCACGGCCGCCGCGTCGTCGCGGCGCGCGAGGACATCGCCGAGCGTGTAGAAGTTCCCCTTCGACTTGGACATCTTCTCCCCGTCCACGACGAGGTGCTCGCCGTGAAGCCAGATCTCGACGAAGGGCTCCCCCGTCGCCGCCTCGCTCTGCGCGATCTCGTTCTCGTGGTGCGGAAAGATGTTGTCCACCGCGCCAGTGTGGATGTCGAAGTGCCGCCCCAGGTACTTCATGCTCATCGCCGAGCACTCGATGTGCCAGCCGGGACGCCCCTCGCCGAACGGGGAGGGCCACGACGGCTCGCCCGGTTTGGCCGCCTTCCAGAGCGCGAAGTCCCTGACGTCCTCCTTCTCGTACTCGTCGTCGGCGACCCGGTCGCCGCGGCGGATCTGCGTCAGGTCGATCCGGGAGAGCTTGCCGTAGTCGGGGAACGTCGCGATCCGGAAGTAGACGGAGCCCTCCGAATCGTAGGTGTGCCCGCGCTCGCGCAGCTTCTCGATCAGGGCGATCATCTCGGGCACGTGGTCGGTCGCCTTCGGGTACTTCTCGGCCGGCTGGACGTTCAGGCGCCGGATGTCGCGGAAGAACGCCTCCTCGTACTTCGCCGTGAACTCGCCGAGAGAGACCCCCTGCTCCTGGGCGCCGCGGATCGTCTTGTCGTCCACGTCCGTCAGATTCATGATCTGCGTGACGTGGTATCCCTTCGCGAGGAGGTGGCGGCGCAGCACGTCCTCGAAGACGAACGTGCGCAGGTTCCCGATGTGCACCACGTTGTAGACGGTCGGGCCGCAGGTGTAGAGACGGACGTGCCCCGGCTCGAGCGGCGAAAGTTCGCAGAGCCTCCGGCCGAGGGTGTTGTGGAGCTTGACTGTGCTCAAGCGCTCACCATCCCGCCTTTCGTTTGGATCGCTCGATCTTCTTCCACGTCAGCTCGCGCTTCAAGCCGTGCAGGCGATGCGGGAAGAGGAGGCCGTTCAGGTGATCGATTTCGTGCGACAGGGCCCGGGCGAGAAGCTCGTCCCCCTCGATCTCCCGCACGACACCCGCGGCGTCGGACGCGCGCACGCGGACGCGCTGCGGCCGGATCACACGCTCGGACACGTCCGGGATCGAGAGGCACCCCTCTTCCTCTTTCTGTTCGCCCCAGAAGTCGATCACTTCGGGATTGACGAGCACGAGCACACCGTTCGGATCCGCTCCGACGGAGAGGTCGATGATCGCCACGCGCAGGTTGACACCGATCTGCGGCGCGGCGAGACCGATGCCCGGCGCGGCGTGGCACGTCTCGACCATGTCGGCGAGGAGCGCCGCGAAGTCCGGGGCCACGGCATCCGCCTCCGCGTTTGCCGCGAGGAGCCGCGGGTCACCGTATCGGATGACGTCGCGGATCATTTGTGCGGAGAGTCGAGAGCCGAGGGTCCGGAGTCAAAAGTCCGTGGAATCGGCGTGTCCTCGGCTCTCTTCAGAGTGTCTCCCCGATGGGACAGGATGGCTCCGTGAGCGGCACGGAAGGAATTCATAAGTCCTTTACTTAGAACACATTCTTTCGGTGGGCGCAAGGCGTCTGCGTGGCATGGGGCTCGCTCTTTGATCGTGTCGGAGGAATAACGGAGATGCGAACCAAACGAGGCTTCTGGGGCCTGGCAGCCGCGATCGGCCTGCTGCTCGCCGCGACGGCCTCGGGTGACGAAGCGGCGGATCGCAGCGCGTACTCCTACATCCGGATGATGACGGGCGACGCCACGGTCGCCACCCGCTGGAACGGCGGCGTCGAGGCGCGGCGCAACATGCCGATCTCCGTCGGCGATGAGATTTCCGTTTCGCAGGCGGGCCGCGTCGAAATCGGGATGGCCGACGGCAACGTTCTTTATCTGGGAGGCGGCAGCCACGTCTCCTTCGAGTCTCTCTCGCAACAGCGGGGGGAAGAGGACGAGTTCTCGGCCGTCCGACTCTCCGACGGCGACGTGGTGCTCGCCGCGATGGGAGCAAGCGAAGATCAGATTCCGCGCATCGACACGGACGAAGCGACGGTCTACCTCTCGGCGGGCGCGCGGGTGCGGGTCAACAGCGATCCGCGGCGCGGAACGGTTGTGGTCGGCCGCGCGGGAACGGCCCAGGTCCGCACGCGCACCGGCACGTACACCGTCAAGGCTGGCCAGTTCCTGATGGTGCGCTCGGGCGAAGAGCCGGAGGCGGGGCGCGGCACCTACTCGCGCGACCGCTTCGACATCTGGGTGGCGGACCGCCTCGAGACGATCGACGAGTCGCGCGTCGCGTCCGCCCGGTACGTCAGCGACCAGGACGCGGGCGACGTCGCCTCGCTCGACGGCTACGGGGACTGGGACTACGACTCCTCTTACGGTGGCGACGTCTGGTCTCCCAGGGTGGATGCGGGATGGACTCCCTATTCGTATGGGTCGTGGTACTACACGCCGGCCGGCATGACCTGGTGGTCCAGTGACCCCTGGGGCTGGTACCCCTTCCACTACGGCAACTGGTTCTTCTCGGCCGGCCGCAACCGCTGGTGCTGGGCTCCCGCCTCCGTTTATTCGCCGGCCTGGGTCTACTGGGCCTACGCGCCCGGATTCGTGGGATGGTGCCCGGCCGGGTACTACTCGTTCTTCTCCCCGTGGTGGGACACGTACTACCGGCGCTGGGGCTTCCCCTCCCGGACGAACCTGTACTTCTCGGTCCACGGCACGTTCGCGACTCGCCGCGTGGACTTCCGCGGCTGGAATTTCACCGGGGCCGGATCTTTCGGAGCGACCCAGGCCCGCATGAGCGTGCTGCCGGGATCGCGGATCGCGGACCGCCTGGGCGCTCAGGTCGCCATCTCGTCACATCCGATCGTCGTCAACCCCCGGGAAGGGGGCGTGCGCGAGGCGATCCGGACCTACGTCCGGGAAGCGCCGCGCACGATCGAGCGGACGGCGGCCCCGGACTCCGAACGCCTGGCACCGGTCCTCGCCCGCGAACGCACCCTTCCGGCCGACGCCGCGGCGGCGCTGCGCGAGCGCGCCGTCGTCGCGGAGCGCGGCCGCCTTTCGGGACCGACGGCGGGCGAGATCGCGCCGAGGGCGGCAGTCGTGGAGCGGCAGCGCGGACTCCCGCCCGCCTCACCGGGCCGTGAGCCGGTCGCGGCGGCGGAGCGTTGGCGCACGTCCGATCGCGGCGGCAGCGGCGGCGTCGTTCCGCGCGGTCCGGTGGCCGGAACGGATCAGCCCGCGCGGATCGCTCCGCGCGCCACGGCGGACGAGTCGTGGAGAGGCCGCGGCATCGCGCCCTCCACGGGGGCGCGGGAGTTCGGGCCCCGGGAGCGGGCCGTCGCGCCGGAGCGGCAGGGCGAACTGCCGCGGCCGGAGCGCGGCGAGATGCGGCAGCCGGTCGCTCCCCGCGACTCGTGGCGCTCGCGCTCGGACGTCCCTCCCGCTCGCCGCGTGATCGAAGGCGCCGTGCCGGAACGCCGGGCGCCGGAGAGCTCCCGGCCGCAACCGCGCGGCTCCGTTTCCTCCCAGGGTCGCGAATGGCGGACGCGGGAGATCCCGCGGAGCCACGAGCTGCGCTCCGACCCGCCCCCTCGTGAGCGGATCGAGCGCGCCCCCGCCTACGCGCCTCCTCCAAGGATCGAGCGCGCCCCGGCGCCGCCGCCGCATGCCCCGGCGCCTCGCCCCGAGGTCCGGCACGAGGCGCCCCCTCAACACTCCGCGCCCGCGCCGCACGCCGAGAGGGAACGTCCCCACTGAACGAACGCACTGCCCGAGATCTCCCTTACTCCTCCTTCTGCCGCGCCCCCGGGCGCGGCCTTTTTTTTGGTCCGTGAGGGCGCGACCTCCGGACCCGGTCACCGAACACTCGGAAACTCGTCCTCGCCTCGCTCTACAATCAGGCGACCAATGTCGAAACGCTACCCGTCTCTTCTCTTCAACGCGCTGTTCGTCTTCTACTGCACGGCGGTCGGCGTGTATCTGCTGCTGCGTCCCTGGTCGTCGCGGCATATCGGGATCCCTTCGTCCGGGTTCTTCCGCGGTTTCGTCTCCGGGCTCGGGCTCGTTCACCTTGCGGCCGGCTGGAGCGACTTGCGCGTTCTCTCGCGCGATCTCGCCTCCCCGCCGCCGGAACAGGGATGAAGGCGCTCTACGTGACGGATCGGGCATCCGCCGGCGACGCGCGGTTGAAAGAGACGCTCTCCGCCCTCGCGGGCGCGCCGGGTCTCCTCGTTCAGCTTCGCGAGAAGGAGACTCCGGACCGGGAATGCCTCGCCTGGGCGAGGCTCGCCCGGGCGGCGCTCGGTCCCCGAGTTCCGCTTCTCGTCAACCGCCGCTTCGACATCGCCCTCGCGGCCGGCGCGGGCGGAGTCCATCTCCCCGCATCGGGGCTCCCGGTCCCGAAGGTCCGGGCGGTTACCCCCCGGGAATTCCAGGTCGGGGTTTCCACCCACTCCCCCGAAGAAGCCGCGGCCCGCATCGAGGAGGGAGCGGACCTGGTCCTGATCGGGCCGGTCTTCGACACTCCCTCCAAACAGGCCTACGGGCTGCCGCTCGGCGAGGAAGCGCTGGGAGCGCTGCCCGAACGGAGGGCGCATGCCTGCGAGGTCTTCGCGATCGGCGGCATCAGCGAGGAGAACCTCGGACGGCTTGATCCATACAGGGACCGGATCGCCGGCGTGGCCGCGATCCGCCTGTTCCAGGAAGCGTCGGACCCGCGCGCCGTTCTCGAGAGGATCGTGAACCGATGAGACGGATGACGTCCCTGGAAGAGCGTTTTCCGCTCGTCATCCGGCGCCTCGCCGGGCCCGTTCTTCTCGCGGTGCTCGTGCTCGCCGGCGTCGCGCTCCTCACGGCGTTCGGAATCCCGACGATCGACGTCCGCCAGAATCGCAACTACGGCGCGCTCGCGGTCGGGATCGCGTGGGCGCTCGTCGTCACGCGCCTGCTCGATTACCTCTTCTTCGACGTCGCGTTCCGCCTCCGGCGAAAGACAGCGGCGCCGGCGCTTCTGCGGCAGATCGTCGGACTCCTGATCTTCGGCGTCTGCGTCGCGGCGCTCTTCAAGCTGATCCTTCCGGGCGTGAGCCTCGGCGCCGTGCTGACGACGTCCGCGATCATCACGGCCGTCATCGGCCTTGCGCTCCAGGACACACTCGGAAACCTCTTCGCGGGCCTCGCCCTGCATCTGGAGAAGACCGTCCAGGTCGGCGACATGGTCCGCCACGGAGAGACCTATGGCACGGTCGAGGAGCTCTCCTGGCGGGCGATCAAGCTGCGCACGGTCGAAGGCAACCTGCTCCTCATCCCCAACAGCCTGGCGGGCCGCGAGATCCTGGAGATCTATCCGCGCCCCGGGCCGGCGATCGCGAGGATCCTGCGGGTCGGACTGGAGTACGACGCGTCGCCGGAGCGGGCTCTGGACACGCTGCGGGCCGCCGCCGCCGGAATCGAGGGCATCGCCTCGGCACCGGCGCCGGTCGCATATGTCAAGAGCTTCGACTCGTCTTCGGTCGTCTACGAGCTGCGCTACTGGCTGGAGGACTATGCGCGCTATCTGGAGCTCGACTCCCAGATGCACGAAAGGGTGTGGTACGCGCTCTCCAGGGCCAATCTGCCGATCGCCTACAACGTGATCCGCCAGCACCAGTACAGGGCGCCGGACCTCAAGCCGCCCGACCGGAGGCCCGCCATCGTGGCCGCAGTCGAAACGGCGGCGCTCTTTGCGAGGATTCCGCAGGACCAGCGGCAGAGGCTCGTGGACAATTGCCGCGAGCGCCGCTATTCGCCGGGCGAGACGATCGTCAAGGAGGGCGAGCGCAGCTCCTCGATGTTCCTGATCGAGAGCGGCAGCGTAGCCGTGTCGATCCAGGGCGCCACGGGCGAGAGCCGCAAGCTGACGGTCCTCGACGCTGGCGCCTCGTTCGGAGAGATCAGCCTCCTGACCGGCGACCCGCGAACGGCGACGGTGCGCGCCGTGGCCGAGACGACGCTCGTCGAGATCGAAAAAGAGTCGCTCGCTCCGATCCTCCGGGAGCATCCGCAGCTCGTGCAGGAGCTGGAGGCCACGATGGAAGAGCGCCGGCGCCACGCCGCGGGAGAGTTCGACGCGAGCCGCGGAGCGACCGGAAGGGCGGAGGAGCCTCTGCCGCTCGCCGAGCGGATCGCCCGCTTCTTCGGCCTGTGACGAACCTTCTCCTGGGGCTCGACCTGACGGAGGTCGGGCGCGTGGCGGAGCTCCTCGAGCGATGGGGCGAGCGCTTTCTCGACCGGATTTTCCTGCCGGGCGAGATCCTGCGCCGCCGCCACCCGCGCGCCTTCGCCGAGCACGTCGCGGGGCGTTTCGCCGCGAAGGAAGCGGCGATGAAGGCTCTGGGGACCGGGTTTCGCGGCGTGGCGTTCAAGGAGATCTTCGTCGGCCGCGAACGAAGCGGCAAGCCGAGTCTCGAATTCCGCGGTCGGGCGCTGGAGCGCGCGCGGGCGCTGCGGGTTCGCGCCGCCGAAGTGTCGATCACGCACACCGCGTCCTTCGCCGCCGCGGTTGTCGTCCTTCTGACGGAGGAGGGTCCAAGGTCCAAGGTCCAAGGTCCAAAGTAGCGACGGGCAGGCTCCTTGTAGTTCCACTTTGGACTTTGGACTTTGGACTTTGGACTCTGTAATCTCCCTCCGGCACGATGAACACTCCCGGAGACTACAAGGCGACGCTGAACCTGCCGAAGACCGGCTTCCCGATGAAGGCGGATCTGGCGCGCCGGGAACCTCAGCAACTTGCGGCGTGGGAGGCGATGGGGCTGGAAGGCGCCATCCGGAAGGCCTGCGCCGGGCGACCCCGGTTCATCCTGCACGACGGGCCTCCTTACGCCAACGGCAACATCCACATCGGCCACGTGCTGAACAAGGTCCTCAAGGACCTGATCGTCCGGAGCCGGACGATGATGGGCTTCGACGCCCCTTACGTGCCGGGGTTCGACTGCCACGGCCTCCCGATCGAGAAACAGGTGGACAAGAAGCTCGGCTCGAGGAAGCGGGAGATGGACGCGGTCGCCATCCGCAAGGCGTGCCGGGAGTACGCGGCGCAATACATCCGGATCCAGAGCGAGGAGTTTCGTCGCCTCGGCGTCGGAGGTCTCTGGGACCGTCCCTACGCCACGATGGACTTCCCCTACGAGGCCACGATCGCGCTGGCCTTCGGCGAGTTCTACGGAAAGGACCTCGTCTACCAGGCCTTGAAGTCCGTCCGCTGGTGTTTCACGGACCAGACCGCGCTCGCGGAGGCGGAGCTCGAGTATGAGGAGCGGACCGACCCGGCGATCACCGTCGCGATGCCGTTCGAGGACTCGCGCGCGGTTCTCGATCGCTTCCAGGACATTCCCGACGTCAAGCGCAACGCGCAGGTTCTGGCGATGACCTGGACGACGACGCCCTGGACGATCCCGTCGAACGTCGCGATCGCGATTCATCCAGAGACCGAGTACACGCTCCTCGAGCAGGACGATCGGCTCTTTCTCGTGGCGCGGCCGCTCGCCGACTCGGTGGCGGCGAGTCTCAAATGGGAGCCTCGCGTCTTCGGCAGAGCGAAGGGTTCCGATCTCGTGGGTCTTCGGTACCGGCATCCTCTCTCCGGAGAGATGCGCGGCGAACTGACGCGGGAGGAGGAAGACCGCTCGTTCCGGCTCGTCTCCGGCGAGTACGTCACGATGGACACGGGCACGGGACTCGTGCACACCGCACCCGGCCACGGAGAGGACGACTTCGTGACCGGCCGCCGCGAGAACCTCCCGATCCTCTCTCCCGTGGACGAGGGGGGGCGCTTCACGACCGCGGCGAAGTACCGGGGGAAAAAGGTTCTCGAGGCGAACAGCGAGATCGTCGAGGACCTGCGGGCGGCGGGGGCGCTCCTGCACGTAGACGAGAACTTCCGGCACGAGTATCCGCACTGCTGGCGTTGCAAGAAGCCGGTCATCTTCCGCGCCACGGTCCAGTGGTTCGTGCGACTGGACGACCCCGAGACGGACGTCCGCGCGGCCGCGCTCGAGGCGATCCGCCGCGTACGCTGGCACCCGGCCTGGGGCGAGCAGCGCATCGCGGGGATGGTCGAGAACCGGCACGAGTGGGTCATCTCGCGCCAGCGGCGGTGGGGCTCCCCGATCACGCTCCTCTATGCCATGAAGGGGGGCGAGCGCGCCGAGACGTACCCGTGGCGGGACTCGCGCGACGAGCAGCGGAAGTTCTTCGACCACGTCGCCGCGATCTTCCGCCGCGAAGGGGGAGACGCCTGGTACGCCCGGCCGGCGGAAGACTTCCTCCCGGAGGGCGCGGACCGGCGCGGCTTCGCCGAGTTCCAGAAGGAGACCGATATCCTGGACGTCTGGTTCGACTCGGGCGTCTCGCACATGGCGGTCCTGCGCTCGGGAGTCTGGCCGGAGCTGACGCGCGGCGGCGACGGACCCCCGGCGGACCTGTACGTCGAGGGGCACGATCAGTACCGCGGCTGGTTCCAGTCCTCGCTCCTGACGTCCGTGGCCCTGTTCGGAGACGCGCCGTACCGCGGGGTTGTGACGCACGGCTTCGCCCTCGACGTCCAGGCGCGGAAGATGTCCAAGTCGCTCGGCAATGCTCTGGCGCCGCAGGACCTGATCCCCAAATACGGCGCCGACATCCTGCGCCTCTGGGTCACGAGCCTCGACTATCGCGATGACGACCCCATCTCCGACGAGATCCTTGCGCGCTGCGGCGAGGCGTACCGGAAGGTCCGCAACACCGTCCGCTACCTCCTGTCGAACCTCTACGACTTCGATCCGGCGCGCGACTCGGTCCCGGTGTCGGACCTCCTGCCGCTCGACCGCTGGATCCTCGGGGAGGCCCGGAGCCTGGCGGCACGGATCCGCGAGGCCTACGAGAGTTACCAGTTTCACGTCGTGTACCACTCGCTCGTCAACTTCTGCGCCACGACGCTCTCCGCCTTCTATCTCGACATCGTCAAGGACCGCGTGTACGCGTCGCCTCCCGCGTCCCGGGAACGCCGCTCCGCGCAGACGGTCATGGACCGGATCGGCCGGGCCCTGGCGACGCTGGCGGCCCCGGTCCTCCCCTTCACCTCCGAGGAGGTCTGGGCCTTCCTGCCCCAGCCGAAGGAAGAATCCGTTCACCTGGCGCGTTTCGAGACGCTGGACGACGCGGTGGAGGACCCTGCCATCGCCCCGGCGTGGGAAAGATTGACCAGACTGCGGGAGGAAGTGGCCAGCGTGCTCGAGGAAGCCCGGCGAGAAAAAGTGATCGGCTCCTCCCTGGAGGGGACCGTGGTCCTGACGCCCCATGAGGCGCTCGAGACCGACCGTGCGGCCACGGGCACGGACGGCTCGGGGCTGGCCGATCTCTTCATCGTGTCGGCCGTGACGCTCGCTCCCGAACAGGACTCCGCCGCCGGCTGGCGAACCTCCTCCGCTTATTCCGGGCTCTCGCTCCGTTTCGAGAAGGCGCCGGGCCGCCGGTGCGACCGCTGCTGGAAGGTGACACCCGAAGCGGAAGAGACCGGCCTCTGCGACCGCTGCCGGCAAGTTCTGGCGGAGCTGACCCCCCTGGGGACGACCGCATGAGCGACTTCCCGAAAATCAAGGAAAGCGCGCTCTACAGGGCCGCGTACTTCATCGTCTCCCTCTCGGTGCTGCTGGTGGATCAGTGGACCAAGGGAATCGTCACGCGCACCTTCGAGGTGCACCAGTCGCGCGCCGTCATCGGCAACCTTTTCGATCTGACGTACGTGCGCAACAGCGGCGCCGCCTTCGGCCTCTTCGCCTCCGTGGACTCCTCGATCAAGGCGATCATCTTGAACAGCGTCGCGGTGCTGGTCTTCATCGTGGTCTCGGCCTACGCCCTGCGCTCCTCGCACAAGAGCGTGCGCCTGCAGGTCGGCTTCGCGCTCATCCTGGGAGGCGCGGTCGGGAACCTCCTGGACCGCGTCCGATTCGGCTACGTCGTGGATTTCCTCGACTTCTCCGTCTCGGGGCATCATTGGCCGGCGTTCAACGTGGCCGACTCGGCGATCTGCATCGGTGTGGGGCTCCTCTTCCTCGACATGCTCGGCAGCGAAGAGGAGGCAGCGCGCCCGGCGCCGCCCCTACCCCCTCCTCACGTGTCGTGAGCTGACCGACAGATGTTCCCTCGCCTCATCCACATCGGGTCGTTCTATCTGCCGACGTACGGCGTCGTTCTTGCCATCGCCTACCTGACGGGGATCTGGCTCCTGCGCCGCAAGGCGATCGAGGCGGGACTGCCGGACCAGAAGATCCTCGATCTTTCCCTCTATATTCTCGCCTCGGCGATCCTCGGCGCGAAGCTGATGCTCGTCATCGTCGAGTTCCGCCGCTACGCTTCGCATCCGGCGGACCTCATGGAAGTCCTGCGCTCCGGCGGCGTCTTCTACGGCGGGCTGATCTGCGCCTCGGTCGTCGGGATCTGGTACCTGCGCAGGCACCGCCTCCCAGCATGGCAGATCGCGGACATGGGCGCCCCTTCGATCGCTCTCGGCGAAGCGATCGGGCGCTGGGGGTGCTTCGCCGCCGGCTGCTGTTACGGCAAGCCTTCCTCCGGTCCGTTCCAGGTGACGTTCACCGACCCGTTCGCCCATGACGCGGTGGGGACTCCTCTGAACGTCCCGCTCCACCCGACGCAGATCTACCTTTCCGTCAACTCCTTCCTGATCTTCCTCTTCCTCCAGTGGGCCTACCGCCGGCGCACCTTCGACGGCGAGGTCTTCTGGCTCTACATCCTCCTCTACTCGATCACGCGCGGCATCATCGAGATCTGGCGCGGCGACCTGGTCCGCGGGTTCGTCATCCCCGGCATCCTCTCCACCTCGCAGTTCATCGGCGTGCTCACGGCGCTCGCCTCTCTCGCGATGCTCTTCTACCTCTCGCGCCGCAGCCGCGCGGAAACCTAGAGATAGTTCTCAGTTATTGGTTTTCAGTTTTCGGTTCAAGACACCAGCGGGAAACTGACGACTGACGACTGATCACTGACAACTGCTGATGATCCGGCGCTTCAAGGTCGGCCAGCCTTCCTCGGGAACGCGACTGGACGTCTACCTCGCATCGGTCTGCTCCGATCTCTCCCGCTCCAGGATCCGCAAGCTCATCGAGGAGGGAGCGGCGCGGATCGGGGGATCTCCGGCCCGCCCCTCTCGCTCCGTGCGCGCCGGCGAGGACGTCGAGATCGAGGTGCCGGAGTCTCGGGCCGTCGCGATCGAGCCGGAGGAGATCCCGCTCGCGGTGCTGTACGAGGACGAGCACCTTCTCGCAATCGACAAGCCGCCCGGAATCGTCGTTCACCCTTCCCCCGGCCACGGCTCCGGAACTCTCGTCAACGCGCTTCTCCATCATGTCCGCGATCTCTCGGGCGTCGGCGGGGAGCTGCGCCCTGGCATCGTCCATCGCCTCGACCGCGACACGTCGGGGGTCCTCCTCGTCGCCAAGAGCGACCTCGCCCACGCCTCTCTCTCGCGGCAGATGAAGAAGCGCGCGATGCGCAAGGAGTATCTGGCGCTTGCCGCCGGAGTCCCGAAGGTCCGAAAGGGAGAAGTCGCGCTGCCGATCGGCCGCGACCCGCGCGACCGCAAGAAGATGAAGGCCTTCCGTCCGACGTCGGAGTCTCCCGTCCTGGCCCGCGAGGCCCGCACGCTCTACGAGATCGAGCGCGAGTGGTTCGCCCTCGGCCTGACGCTCCTGCGCTGCCGCCTCATCACGGGACGCACGCACCAGATCCGAGTGCACCTCGCCGCGGCGGGTCTTCCCGTCGTCGGCGACCCCGTTTACGGCCGCCCCCGCTACGACCGCGTCAAGGACGCCTCGCTAAAGAAGAAGCTGACGGACTTTCCCCGCCAGGCTCTCCACGCCGAGCGCATCGCCTTCCGACACCCCGCTACCAACGAGCCACTGGAGATCGTGTCGCCGCTGCCTCTCGACATAAGGCAATTGATCGATTCGATCGAGGGCCCTGAAGGGGGTCGTTCCGGGAAGACTCCGGACACGCCGACAGGCTAGCCGGGCTCCCGCCTGTTATAAAAGGGACGGGAAGAACAAAGGTCGGATCGCGAAGGGAGGTTCGTATGGGTCTTCTGGATGACCTCGGTGGCCTCATCAAACAGGCGGCCAGCGGCAGCGCCTCGCCTGCCGACTTGCACGCCGCGTACGACCAGGTGTCGGCCGCGGTGCCGCAAAGCACGCTGGCGGACGGGATCTCGCACGCCTTCAAGTCCGATCAGACCCCGCCGTTCCAGCAGATGGTGTCAGGTCTCTTCGGTCAGTCCAACCCGGACCAGAAGGCGGGGCTGCTCAACCAGCTGCTCGCGGCTCTGGGTCCCGGCGGTGCCGCGCAGGCCCTGGGCGGGTCCGGAGGCCTGGCCGGCCTCGCGGGGATGTTGTCGGGCGGCAGAGTAACGCCTCAGCAGGCCGGAAACGTTCCTCCGGAAGCTGTCGAGGCCCTGGCCCAGCAGGCAGCCAGGAAGGACCCGTCGATCATGGACAAGGCCGCGGGTTTTTACGCCCAGCACCCGACTCTCGTGAAGACGATCGGCGTGGGAGCCCTCGCGCTTCTGGTGTCGAAGATCTCGTCCTCGCGGTCATAAGAGAGGCGCTTCATCGGCCCTCCTTCTTCGCGGGGACCGCGACGACGGGAGGGATGTCCTGGTCGCGGACGGCCTTGTTGAATTCGGCGAGATCCTTCTCGAGGAGCGCTTGGAGCTCCGCCTGGACCGCGGCCAGCTCGGTCTGGATCTGCTTCAAGTAAACGGGCGACGAGTCGGTCGGCTTCGCGTCGGCCGAGGCGACGACCGTCGCGACTCCCGCAAACTGGTGATCGAGGGCGGGCTCGAAGTTCAGGACGTCCTGGTTCGCCTTGATGTCGGGGTTGACGAGCTTCTTCTCGACCGCAGTCAGCTTTTCGGACAGGACCTTCCCTTTCTCCTTGAGATTCTTCCCCTTGCCGAGCTTCTCGGCGCGGTCGCCGATCTCCTTGATCTGGTTCTTCACGTCGCGGATCTGCTGGACTCCCTCGTGGCAGGCCGAGAGCCCTTCGCGCGCCTGACGCAGCACGTCGTACTGCTTCTTCAGATCTTCGGCGGTCGCCCCGGCGTTGGGGTTCGGGCGAACCTCGAACGGCTCCGTCAGCGTCTGTCCGCCAAATTTCAGCCGCACGCTGTACGTCCCCGGCGCGACCTTCGGACCCTGGCTGTTGCCCCAGATGATCGCCTTCGGCAGAAGCGAGGGCTTCAAAATCCGCATGTCCCAGACGAGCCGGTTCAACCCCGCCTTTGGCTCGATCGGCTTCTCTCCTTCCTCGTCGCCGGCGCCTGCGCCTCCCCCTCCAGGCACCCCGCCCTCTTCTCCCTCCCTGGTCTTCTTTTCGCTCGTGAACGTACGGAGGACCCGGTCGCCTTCCAGGAACTCGACGGTCAGGAACTCCTTCTCACCCGGCTTCTCCTTCAGGGAGTAGTTGACGAGCACGCCGTTGGGCGGGTTCTTCCCGATCGCGCCGGCCGATCCTTGCTTCGTCCCCTCCGCCGAAGCCGCCGCCGGGAAAGCGCACGGCGGGACGCGGCGGAAACAGGTGGACCCTCTCGGACGCGAGGGAGTCCTTGTACTGCCGCACCGGCGTCAGGTCGTCGAGGATCCAGAAGGCGCGTCCCTGCGTCGCGACGACGAGGTCTCCTTCCTTGACCGCCAGGTCCGTGATCGGGACGACCGGCAGGTTGAACTGGAACGGCTGCCAGCTCGACCCGTCGTCGAAGGAGACGTAGAGGCCGAGCTCCGTGCCGGCGTAGAGGAGCCCGTGCCGCTCCGGGTCCTCGCGGATCACGCGGGTGAAGGCGTTCTCCGGAATTCCGTTGACGATCTTCGTCCACGTCTTGCCGTAGTCGGCGGTCTTGTAGAGGAAGGGACGGAAGTCGTCGAACTGGTACATCGTCGCCGCGACGTAGCAGATCCCCTTGTCGCGCCGCGAGACGTCGAGCGAGTTGATCCGGATCCAATCCGGGATTCCCTTCGGCGTCACGTTCTGCCAGTTCTTCCCGCCGTCGCGCGTCAGTTGCACGAGGCCGTCGTCGGTGCCGACCCAGATCACGTCCTTCTCGATCGGAGACTCCATGACGGTGAAGATCGTGTCGTACACCTCGATGCCCGTGTCGTCGTGCGTGATCGGGCCGCCCGACTTCCCCTGCTTCGCCTTGTCGTTTCGCGTCAGGTCCGGGCTGATCTCCTCCCAGCTCTGCCCCTCGTCGCGGCTGCGGAGCAGGACTTGCGCTCCGTGGTACAGGGTCTCCGGGTCGTGCGGCGAGATCACGATCGGCGCGTTCCACTGGAAGCGGTATTTCAGGTCCTTCCCGCCCCGCCCGATCGCCAGCTGCGGCCACGCGACGACGTCGCGCGACTGGCCGCTGCGGTGATCGAACCGCGTGATGTTGCCTCCGTAGGAGCCGGCGAAGACGATCTCCGGGTTCTTCGGCCTGGGCGCGATCCAGCCGCTCTCTCCGCCGCCGACCGCGTACCAGTCGTTCGTGTCGATCCCGCGCCCGCGCCCGTGCGACGCGATCGCGACTGTCGTGTTGTCCTGCTGCGCGCCGTACACCCAGTACGGGAAGCGGTCGTCCGTGGCCACGCGGTAGAACTGCGCGGTCGGCTGGTTCATGATCGAGGACCAGGTCCTCCCGCCGTTGAAGGAGACGTTCGCGCCGCCGTCGTTGGACTCGATCATCCGGTCCGGATCGTCCGGGTCGATCCAGAGGTCGTGGTTGTCGCCATGCGGGACGCGGATCGGGCCGTAGGTGCGCCCGCCGTCGTTGGAGCGGAAGAAGCCCGTGTTCAGGACGTACACGCTCTCCGCGTTCTTCGGGTCGGCGTAGATTCGCGTGTAGTACCAGGCGCGCTGGCGCAGCTTGTTTTCGGAATTCACTCTCGTCCATTTCTCGCCGCCGTCGTCGGAGCGGTAGACGCCCCCTTTCTCCTTCGACTCGACGATGGCCCAGACGCGTTCGGGGCCCGCGGGCGAGACGGCGATCCCGATGTTGCCGACGATTCCTTCGGGAAGCCCGCCGGCGAGCTTTTTCCACGTGTCGCCGCCATCGCTCGAGCGCCAGACCCCTCCCTCCGGTCCACCCGACTCGAGCGTCCACGGCTTGCGGTACACCTGCCAGAAGCCGGCGTAGAGGATGCGAGGGTTGCCCGGGTCCATGCAGAGGTCCGAGGCTCCCGTCTTATCGCTGACGAAGAGGACCTTCTCCCACGTCTTGCCGCCATCCCTGGATCGGAAGATGCCGCGCTCCGCGTTCGAGCCCCAGACATGCCCCTGCGCGGCCACGTAGACGAGATCCGGGTTCTTCGGGTGGACCCGCACGCGCGAGATCTGGTACGTGTTCTTCAGGCCGACGTTCTTCCACGACTTGCCGCCGTCGGTGGACTTGTAGACGCCGTCGCCGTGCGAGACGTTGCCGCGGATGGGCGACTCCCCCATTCCGGCGTAGATCACGTTCGGGTCGGACTCGGCGACGCCGATCGCGCCGACCGATCCGGTCTTGAAGTCCTTGTCGGACATCGCCGCCCAGTTGGAGCCGCCGTCCACCGTCTTCCAGACGCCGCCGCCCGTTCCTCCGAAATAGTAGACGAGCGGTTTCCACCGGACCCCCGCGACGGCCGTGGCGCGCCCGCCGCGAAACGGCCCGATGTTTCGGAGCTCCATCCCCTCGTAAGCCTTCGCGATCGTCGCCGCCGCCGAGGCTTCCTTCTTGTCGGAAGCCTTTTCAGCAGCGAGGAAAACCGCCGCGGAGGTGAGCAGAACAAGAACCACCGACAGACCACGCAGAGTCTTCAAGGTCCCCTCCTTGCGACAGGAATCAGGCGGGGATTCTAACCGCGAAGCGCGCGGAGCGACGTTACTCGTGCGTGTCGATCTGGGCCTTCTGGAGGCGGCCGGAGAAATCCACGTAGATCGACTTCCACTCGGTGAACACGTCCAGCCCCGCGATGCCCGCTTCCCGGTGTCCGTTGCCGGTGTCCTTCGTGCCGCCGAACGGCAGGTGAACCTCGGCGCCGATCGTCGAGGAGTTGACGTAAAAGATCCCCGTCTCGAAATCACGCATCGCCGTGAACGCCTTATTCACGTCGCGCGTGTAGATCGACCCGGAGAGGCCGTACTGGACCGAGTTGGCGACGCGGATCCCCTCCTCGAGCGAAGAGATCGGCACGACCGTCGTCACGGGGCCGAAGATCTCCTCGCAGGCGATGCGCATGCGGGCGCTCGCGTCGGCGAAGACGGCCGGGGACAGGAACCATCCCTTCGCGAGCTTCCCCTCGCCGAGCTTCTCGCCGCCGCAGAGGAGCTTCGCGCCTTCCTTCTTTCCGATCTCGACGTAGCTCAGGACGCTCTCTCGCTGCTTCTCCGAGACGCATGGCCCCATGTCCGTCTCAGGATCGAGCCCGTTGCCGACCCGCAGAGCCTTGACGCGCGGCACGAGCTTGCCGAGGAACGCGTCGTAGACGTCGCGGTGCACGAGCAGGCGCGAGGAGGCGGTGCAGCGCTGCCCCGTCGTGCCGAACGCGCCCCAGACCGCTCCATCGACGGCCAGGTCGAGGTCCGCGTCGTCCATGACGAGGATCGCGTTCTTTCCCCCCATCTCCAGGTGGACCCGCTTGAACGTCGGGGCGCACGCAATGGAGATGCGGCGGCCGACCTCGGTGGAGCCGGTGAAGGAGACGACCTTGACGTCCGGATGCTCGACGAGCGGGTCGCCGACGTCTCCCCCAGAGCCCATGACGACGTTGAAGGCGCCGGCCGGAAGCCCCGCCTCCTCGAACACGCGCGCGAGCGCCACGACGGAGGCCGGCGTGTCGGTCGCCGGCTTGATCACGATGGTATTGCCCGCGATCAGCGCGGCCATCGACTTCCACGCGGGGATCGCCATCGGGAAGTTCCAGGGAGTCACGAACGCGCAAACTCCCACCGGCTGGCGGATGCACATGGCGAACTTGTTGCGCAGCTCCGAGGGGGTCGTGAATCCGAAGAGGCGCCTCCCCTCGCCCGCGGCGAGGAACGCCATGTCGATCGCCTCCTGCACATCGCCGCGCGTCTCGGCCAGCACCTTCCCCATCTCGCGCGTCATGAGGCGGGCGAGCTGCTCCTTGTCGCGCTTCAAGATCTCCCCGGCGGCCGCGAGGATCTCGGCCCGCCGCGGCGCCGGCGTGTCGCGCCACCCGGGATATGCCCGCTTCGCGGCCGCGACCGCCTTCTCGACGTCCTGGCGGCCGCTCTTCGGAAAGACTCCGACGAGGTCGTCGGCGTCCGCCGGGTTCCTGTTTTCGAACGTCTCTCCCGACGCGGCCGGGATCCACTCTCCGCCGATGAAATTCGTCTGCGGCTCGAGGGCCAGCTCCGTCGCGGCCGTCACGGCTCCTCCGTTCTGCGCTGCGCGGGCGCCTCGCCTCCGGCCGACATGGCCACGTTCCCCTGCAAGTGCGCCCCCTCCGCGATGATGATCTTGGGAGCCTGAACGCTCCCGTGCACGACCGCCGTGCTCGCGAGCTCCACCCGCTCGGTCGCGATGATCTGTCCCCGGACCTTTCCGCCGACGACGACCGACTTCGCGGCCACGTCCCCCTCGAGGTCCCCCCCGGGGCCGATCGTGACGCTGCGTTCTCCCCGGACCTTCCCCTCGATCTGCCCTTCGACCATCACGTCCTCGTCGGAGATCAGGTCGCCCACGACGCGCGAGCCCGACCCGACGACCGTTTTCGAAGAAGCCGACGCCGCGACCGGCCGCGGGGGCGGAGTCTCCGCAGAATAAGCAGAGCCCGGAGTCTGGGGTTTTCCAAACATAGTCAGAGGAACCTCCAAAAAGAGATCAGATTATATGCACTCCGCCTATTTGCATTCCGGCCCCCCAGGGGGCGCCCGATGGGCGCGTTCAGGTACCGACGGGAGTGAAGTCGGGTCCGGCCGGAGTGGCGGCCAGGCTCGCGCCGGCGGGAGCGAGGTCCCGGACGCTGGCATACCGCTCCAGGGCGGCGGCCAGGATTCGCACCGAGGCCTCGAGGTCGGCCTCCTTCAGGACGTAAGCGATCCGGACCTCGTCGGCGCCGGGCCCCGCGGTCGCGTAGAAGCCGCGCGCCGGCGCGACCATGACGGTCGCGCGGTCGAGGGAGAAATCCGACAGCATCCAGCTCGCGAAGTCGTCGCTGTCGCGGATCGGCAGCCTCGCGATGAAGTAGAAGGCGCCCTCCGGCTTCGTCAGGAAGACGCCGGGGATCTCCTTGAGCCCGCGGTAGAGGACGTCGCGCCGCCGCTCGTACTCTTCGACCACGCCGCGCGTGTAGTCGGGGCCCAGTTCCGACGCCCCGACCGCGACGAATTGCGCCAGACCCGGAGGCGAGAGCCGCCCCTGCGCCATGCGGAGGCACGCCTGGTAGACGTCGCGATTGCGCGTCGCGAGGCTTCCCAGGCGGATGCCGCAGGCGCTGTAGCGCTTGGACAGGCTGTCCACGACGATGACCAGGTCCTCGAAGCCGGACAGCTGAAGCGCGGAGAGGGAGTGCCGGCCGTCGTAGACGAACTCGCGGTACACCTCGTCGGCGACGAGAAAGAGCCCGCGGTCGCGGCAGAACCCCGCCACCATCTCGAGCTCTTCCCGGGTGTACACCGTGCCGGTCGGGTTGTTGGGGTTGCAGAGCAGGACGAGCCTCGACCGGGGCGTGACCGCCCGCTCGAACGCCTCGCGCGGAGGGAGGTGAAAGCCATTCTCGACGCGACTCGTCAGAGGCACGAGCCGGACCCCGGCCATCGCGGCGAAGGCCAGATAGTTCGTGTAGAACGGCTCGACGACGAGCGCTTCTTCCCCGTCCCCGGCGCACGCCGTCATCGCGAAGAGGATCGCTTCGCTGCCGCCGGTCGTCGCGAGGATTTCGTCGAGCGCGAGCGGGAGGCCCGACGCCGCGTAGTACTTCCGCAGCGACGCGAGGTATTCCGGCGTGCCGCCCGAGGGGGTGTAGGCGTAGACCTTCTCCTGCTCCAGAAGGCGCAGCCGCGCCCGCATCGGCGCGGGCGTCTCCAGGTCCGGTTGCCCGATGTTCAGGTGATAGACGTGGACTCCGCGCCGTTTCGCTTCGTCCGCGACCGGCATCAGCCTGCGAATCGGCGAGGCCGGCATGGCGCGGGCGCGGCTGGAGATGGATGGCGTCATGTCTGCCCGGATTCTACCGTCCAAATCGGCCTTCCGGCGCCCGGGGGGCCTCCGAATCGGCTCAGGAGGCCCTTTCGCGCAGGCGAGGCTCCGCCAGAAGCGGAGAATATGGTGGGTCCGGATCGGTGGGAGTCTGTCTGTTTGTTCTTACGGAGCAAAGATCTTGCCAGTTTCGGCGATTTACGCTTCTTTCATCTTCGAGACGCGGCCGCGCCCCCACTCCCGGGGATCTGGATCGGCGCGAAGCGGGCCATTTCCCGGTCGAGGCTCGCGCTTCGCCAGGAACCCGGGCGGTTTCCGGGAGGCTCGATCCCGAGCGCCCGCGCCGCGGCCGGAGCGACGTCGAGAAGCGACACCGTCTCGGGGCGCGCTCGCTCGATTCCCGGGCCGAGCGCCATGAAGCAGGCGTCCAGCTCCGGCGTGACATTCCGATAGCCGTGCCCACCTTTCTCCCGCGGCGGCCCGACGGCGTCCGTGCCGGACTTCGAGAACTCGGCGCCGGGTTTGAGGAGGACGACGACGTCTCCGGATCGCGGGTTGTCGAGCGCGACGCGCGCCAGGTCCGCATGGACGAAGATCTCGTCGATGAGATCCGGGCCGAGCCGCGCGAGATCCCCGACGTCGTGCCGGAGGATCTCGGCCGCGGCGTCACGGTCGGAAGCCGGCAGCGCGGGGTCCACGTACAGGTGCGCGATCCCGCTCGACGCTTCGACCTGGACGCGCCGCGCGCCGGCCGCCGCGACGGCGCCCTCGCGCGCCACCGTCCACCCCTTCTGCTCCAGGAACTTCTCGAGGTGGACCGCCTTCGTGAGAGGGACCATGCCATGGTCGCTGTGGACGAGCACCGAATCCCGTGGGTGAAGCTCGGCCAGGATCGCGGCCAGGGAGCGGTCCGCCGCCGCGAAGGCTCGCTCCACGCGCTCCCGCGAGCCCCCGAGCGGGCCCGGCTCGAACGCGTGCTCCATCTCGTCCACGAGCGGCTCGTAGCCCAGGAGAAGGTCCCAGCGCTCGCTCCCGATCGTGAAGACCAGGACCCGGGTCATGTACTCGGCGAGTCTCGCCGCCTGCTCTTCGAACGCGTCCTCGTCCTCGGGGCTATGTCCCGCGCGCAGGAACGAGTTGTCCGGCGGCCCCGGCCAGCCCCCGGCTTGCGCCTCCAGCTTCCGGCGGTAGTCGTCCGGGTACGCGATGAGCGAATAGAACGGGCCGACATAGAGGACGACGCGAGAGAGATCCGGGGAAAGCTCGATCACGCGGCACCAGGCCGTTTGAGTCCCATCGGCCGCGGGAACCTCCAGTCGGAACCACCCCTTGCGGCGCAGCGACGCCACGACGCTTCTTCCGGAGTCCTCGCGCTCGATCCGGAGGAGGTCGTAGTCCACGGCGCCGTCGTCGGTCGTGTCGAGGGCCACGAGGCGCAGCCGCATCGTCCCCTTCCCCGGCGTCTCGACCGCGAGATGCGTTTCCCGCGCTGGTGAGAACGTGCGAATGTCCCTCGCGCCTGCGTCTGATGTATCCCCCCAACGATCCGATCCCACGGACAGTCGTGTGGACTTCTGGAGCGGGCTCGGCGGCCAGACGACGCCGAACGCCGCCTTTCTCCTCTCGCTCTTTCCGTCCGCTCCCGGATAGAGCACGACCCCGACGCGCTTGCCCTGCCGGCTCGCGGCTTCCCAGAGCGTCTCCGATTCGATTGCCGCGACGAATCCGTCGGAGGAACGGCCGAAGGGATTGCCCGGCTCGTGGAAGTAATGCCCGACGATCCCCGTCCGCGAAGGGAGCGCCCCGGTGATCGCCGAGATGTGCGCGGCCGGAGTGAGCGACGGCGTCACGTCGATCGCCCGCCCCGCGAGGAGCCCGCGCTCCGCGAACGCCGCGAACCCGCCGGCCCGGAGCTTCCCCGCCGCCAGGAGCTCGTTGACCCGCACGCCGCCGACTCCGTCGAACGAGATGAGGACCACGCGCGCGGATTCGCGGGCGGCCGGCGCCGCGACTCGCCCCGTCGCGCATGCGAGGAGCGCGGCGGAGAGCAGAACCGCCGCCGTCCTGCACCTTCCCGAGGAACCCCGGACCGTCATCCTCCCCATTGTCCCCCGAGCGCGTTGGCGATCATTGTCCGGACGAACCGCTCCGGCACGAATCGCTCTTCGCGACAAACTGGTACAGGGCACCCGCGATCAGCCGGTGCACCAGCTCGCTCGGGTGGGCATCGGACGCGTTGATGACGAGGTCTTTCGTCGAATGACCGCCCAGCAGGCGGGAGACGTCGATGACCGGGACGCCACGATCGCGGAAGAACCGCTCGATCGGCGCCGCGAAGAAGCCGCTGCCGGGGACATCGTCCATGAACGGAAAGATCACGACCACAAGGTTCGCTCGAGACTTCCTGCACTGCTCGATGAACCTGGCCAGGTCGGCCTCGTGGGCGGAGAGGACCGCCGGATCCTCGTAGAGACCCTTGAGCGCCCTCGCGTACCAGCCCGAGTCCCCTTTCGGTAACAACCAGTAAACGAAATCGAGAAAGTAGGAGTGGCTCACGACGGCCCGCAACGGACCCTCGAGGCCGCCGTACTGCGGGACTCGCGGCAGCTTTCCGAGAGAGACGGCCGCTCCGGCGATGTCGTTGCCGACGTAGCCGAGGACGACGAGATCGGGCCGGTAGGGAAACCGTTCCAGCGCGGCGAGCTCCTCCCTGGAGTCCCAACCCGGTTTCGCGACGGTCACGACAAGACAGCCGTCGGCCACTCTCTCCTGGAGCAGGTTCTGAAATCGCCTTCGATAATCCCTGATCCCGTGCCCCGCTACGAAAGAGTCGCCGACAACGACGATCCTCCGCTTTCGCTCGAGGTCCGAAGAGGCGTAGTCCCGATCGCGATACCCGAACTGGTTGATCGGCTTCCAGTACTTCGCCATCCATCTCCGCATCGCCAGCGCGTTCCCGTTTCCGTTGCTCCTCGGAACGAAGCTGAAGAAGACCTCACCGAGAAGCAGCGCGCTCAACAGTGCGCACACGAGGATCGCGCCTGTCGCAGCGCCCGGCGAGCCCCTGGCGAGGCTCTGGTGAACCAGACCCGCCGCCAGAGCCGTCAGCGAAAGAAGGGCCAGAACGGCGAGCGCGATCCGGGACGAAAGGCTCTCCACCGGGTCGAGCCGGAGAAGCCCCGCGAAACAGCCCACGCAGACGACGGCACCGATGACGACAAGAGCGCGGGAGCCCCGGGATCCTCGTTCCGAGATCGACGCTCGCGCCAACTCCCGGTCGCTCAACCTTTCCGGCCCGTCCGCAGCATCTCGTCAGATCCTACGCGTCTTGCAAGATGGGCAAGTTCTGGAAAAGGGCTCCGGGCCGACTATGGACTCACCAACGTTCATACGACACGAATGCCCGTTCTCTGGTCGCCCAAATAACTCGCTTCGGCGATTCTCGGAGAGAGATAATCTCCTCATGGAAAAGGAGATCCACCGGCGCAGAGAGGGAAGAGCCGTTAACGTCATGCGACATCCTCGTGTCGCGTTTGCCTCCCGATATTAGGACGCTTGATTCATGTTCGGCGGCTGTTGAACACGACGCAAGGGGTCCAGACGACGCCGACCGGGCGTTGGCAGCTGTCGAGGGAGCTCGGTCCCGTTATTGCGATCGGTTTAGCCGCCCGACTGGCAGTACTGCTGCTTGTGCTCCGCCTCCTGCTCTCGCACGACCTGTGGGCGTGGCGTGTCCTGGCGGATGTTCTTGCGGCTGGACAGAATCCCTATCAAGTCCAGAAAGTCCTGATGTGGCCCCCGGCCTTGATGCAGATCGTCTTCGTCCTGGACCATTTGGCGGCTCACCTCGGCTTGTCTCTCGACCTGCTGATTCGGTTAGTGCTGATCCTCGCAGACACCGCAACCGTGTTGATTGCCGCCGCGCTGATCCGGAGGCTGACGGTCAAGCCGATGCGAGGTTCGTTGTTGATTGGTTGGAGTCTCAATCCCGTCGCTATCCTTCTCGTGTGCCTGCACGGCAACTTCGACGTCCTCGTCTCGATCTGCATCCTGGGCATGCTGATGTGTCTTCTTCACGAGAACGAGACCTCGGAGCCCGTGGCGTGGCTGTGGGCCTGCTTCTGGGTGGGCTGCGGCATCATTCTCAAGACGATTCCGCTCGTTCTCTTGCCTCTGCTGGTCGTCCACCGCAAGCTGTCGCGGCGAGTCGTGGCGCTCGGTGGCATCCTGGCGTTGGGCCCCGTGGCATACGGGGTCAGTATCATTTATGCGTTGGCGCCGGCTCAGACTCGAGCAACGATCTTCGGCTATCGGAGTTCTCCCGGCTGGTTCGGCGTCACCGGGATCCTCACCGCTGCGGGGTCCGGGGCCGCTCTTCAGAAGTACCGCGCCTTGTTCCTTCCTGGGATGGTGGCCGCGATGCTTGTCGTCGCGTGGGTGGTGAGGCGAGGCCTTTCACCAACGCAAACGGTCGCGGCCGCAACCGCGTTGCTTGCGGCGATTCCGGCTCTCGGACCAGGATACGGTTCCCAATACATCTCCTGGTTCCTGCCGCTGTTGATCGTGATGTTCATCGTAGGGCAACGTCCTCTGCGTCTGGTCGTTGCCACATTTGGATTGGTAGCCTCAGCCACGTACGTTATCGAATATGCGCTCCGGCCCCCGTATGGAGCGTTCCTCTCTGCGATCTCTCAGCGAGGTGTCCTGGCTCGGGCCAGCCAGTTTCTTATGACCCAGCGCGGAGCGACGTGCGAAAGGCTACCGCTCTTCGTCGCGTATCTGGCTTTACTGGCAGTCTTGGTCAGAACGGTCATGGAGCGCAGGTCGAGTTCCCAGGACGACCCGTCTGGTTCAGAGCGTCGCGTTGCAACCGCCTAGCACGGCGCTGCACCGGACGCCGGCGGCCGCGCCGTCGTCGCCAGTGAGCTTCGAGACGTTGACCGCAACCGGGCCGGGCACGGAAAGGGTCCATCATCTATTCATGTATTTCGAATCCGGTCGGCGGGACGCGAACTTCCCATCATCGCGCCGAAGGCGCAAAGCCGCGGTCGCGGCGGGAGGAGTCTTCGAGCGAACGCGAGGAGGAGCCTCCCGCCGCGGGAGCGGAGCGGTCGCGCGTGGTCAGGCGAGCGGTCGAGGCCGCATCCGGCCGAGCCGCTCGCCGGTCGCCGTCAGGCGCAGACCGCGCGCAACCGCGGAGCGACGTGTGGAGCGGGCAACGGGGTTCGAACCCGCGACATCCAGCTTGGGAAGCTGACGCTCTACCAGCTGAGCTATGCCCGCTTGGGCAGGCTGGAATATAGCGAAAGCGCGGCGGCACGGCAACGGAGCCGCCGATCTGCTCCTCTTCTGGACAAGCCGGCCGGGTGTCCGCTACCATCGAGTGGAAACAGAACAATCCAATACCGATCAGGCGCCTATCCGACACCGGAAACCACTCTGCCGGCGACATCCCTGCACGGAGCTCCGAATGAACTCTGTCTCGCGGCCCTTCTCCCTCCTCCTCGCGGTCATCACACTCTCGACTCTGGCCGGCGCGGCGCGCGCGGCGACGTATCTCCCGCTCTCCGACGAGGAGCTCGCGCGCAGGTCGCCCGTGATCGTGCGGGCGCGCGTCATCGCGCAGGCGACGCGGCTCGAGACAGTGGACGGCAGGGAGGCCGCCGTGACGGTCACCCGATTCCAGCCTCTCGAGGTCTTCAAGGGACAGATCGCCTCGGAGACCTTTCAGATCGAGCTCCCGGGAGGCGTCGCCGGCGGCGTCGCGACCTGGGTTCCTGGAACGCCTTCCTTCTCCGCGCTCGCCGAGGTCGTCCTGTTTCTCTCGCCAGGCGCGCGCGGCGAAGACGTCTACAGCCTGACCGAGTTTGGCCTTTCCAAGTTCGACGTCGTCGAAGATCGAACTGGACGCCGGTTCGCCGTCCGGAGCGTGTTCTCGCCCACTGAGGATGACTCTCTTTCGCTCGAGCAAGGCATGCCGGCCGAGAACGCGGGGAGCCCGCGGCCGCTGCGCGACTCCGATTCCTTCGCGACGTCGCTCGCGAGCACGGCCGCGGATCGCGGATTCCCGCCGGTCGTCTATGCCGCGCCGGAAGGAGAGGTCCGCGGGCCGCTCGGCGCGAGAACCGAGTGGGTCAACATCGGAGGCGCCGAAGGGAGCGGGGGGCTCTACCGCTGGTTCTGGGACACCAACCGCTCCGCTCCCGCGATCGTCTCCGCGAAGGGGACGCAGAGCGGATTGACGGACGGCTCGAACGGCCTCTCCGCGGTCGAGAACGCGGTCGCCCAGTGGACCGCCGTTCCCGGTGCCACGGTTCGCTACAGCCTGTCGTCGGGCTCCGCCCCGGTCGTCGTGCATCTCGACGTGGAGAGCAAGTCTCCTTACTGGACGACGCCTCTCTCCTGCGACAGCGGCGGCGTCATCGGAGTGAGCGGGCCCGGCTCCGTCGCCTCCGCCGGGAGTTTCAAGGGGGACGGAGGCTATTACGCGATCGCCAACGCGAATGTCTCGATGAGGAAGGTCACGGGCGGCTGCTACTCTTCGCGGACGTTCCGCACCGCGGTCCTGCACGAGCTCGGCCACACGCTCGGCCTCGGCCATCCCGACCAGGCGGCGAGCCTCCACGCGACGACGACGACGGCCGACTGGGCCTCCGCCGCGATGACGTCGAGCGTTCCCCCGTCGCAGCCCTCGACGCCGCAGGCCGACGACATCCAGGCGATCCTCTGGTACTACTCGGCGGGCGCCGGGACCACTCCCAACGCCGCGTTCAGCATGTCGTCCGGAACGGTGAACGCCGGAGAGACCGTCCAGTTTGCCGATACCTCGACGGGCGAGCCGACGTCATGGTCCTGGACGTTCGGCGACGGCGCGAGCTCGACGCGGCGCAACCCGACCCACGCGTATGCGGCGGCCGGGACGTACATGGTCAGGCTGACGGTCTCGAACGCGTTCGGATCGAGTCTCCGCGGCGAGACCGTCACCGTCGTGTCGAATCGCCTGCGGCCGTCTCCGCCGTCCCGTTCCTCTCCGCGCCGTCTCGTTGTGCCGGTCCGGCAACAGTAATCGCCGCGCCTCGACCGCCGCGGAGACCCCTAGACGCCGGCGGCGCGCCGCAGGCGCAGAGCCGTTGCGAGGCGCGGGAGGCGGACTTTCGCGAAGAGACGGCCGTTGACGAAGAGAACGGGGATCGAGTTGCCGTAGCGGTCTGCGAGCTCCACGTTCGACTCCACGTCGACTTCCTCCCACGCCAACGGGAGGCCGGAGAGGATCTCGTCCACCTGCCGGCGCATCTCCTCGCAGAGATGACAGCCCGGGCGCGACAGGAGCGTCAGCCGCGTCAAGACGCTTGAGATTTCGATACCAGGTACACGTAGTGGAAGCCGGACAGGAACGTCGTGGTCGCCGCGGCCCCGAAAGCGATCTGGACGACGGCCATCGGCCAGCCCCAGAGGTTCGCGCAAAGGACGAAGAGCACGGTGACGATGAGCGTCACCGTCGTGACCTTGCCGAGCCACGTCGGCGGGAACTGCCGCACGCTCGAAGAGAGGATCAGGAGGAGCGCCACGGTCATGAGGAGGATGTCCCGGGAGATCACCATGACCGCCAGCCACACCGGCACCTTCACGGCGGCCGGGAAGGACGGAACCGCGAGGAACAGGTAGGAGCTCATCATCAGGAGCTTGTCGGCGATCGGGTCGAGATACGCGCCGAGGGCGGATTTCATGTTGAACCGGCGGGCGAGATACCCGTCGATGCCGTCGGAGATGCCGGCGACGACGAAGATGACGAGCGCGATCCCCAACCTGCCGTCGGCGATTGCGAAGAGAAAGAACGGAAGCACGGCCAGCCGCAAGAGCGTAATGAAGTTGGGAAGGGTGAAAGGGCCTCTCAGGCGTTCCAACGCCGTCATCGCTGCGCCTCCCCGCCGGCGACGGCGCGCGCCCGGTCCAGCGCACGGAGAAATATCGGCCCGCCCACGTTGCCCCCGTCCCGCTCGGCGATTAGGCCGCACCCCTGCGCGAGGCGAACCGCCTCGGAGTTGGAGAGGGCTCCCTTCGCCGGTCCGGAAAGGCACGGCACCTCAGCCGACGGCGGCTTGAGGATCGCCAGGAGCCGGACGAGGAGCTTCGCGGCGGCCGGCAGCGACAGGTGGGCGTCGGGGCTCACGCGGTGGGTTTCCGGATCCACCTCCAGCAGGCCGAGCGCCGCCGCGCGCGTCAGCGTCCGGCTGTCGCGCCGGGAGACGGCGTCGCTGGCGATGACGCCCGCGCCTCCCCTCGCCTCTCGCACTTCGGGCACCATCCACCAGACGAGCTCCGCCGCCTGCGCCCGCGTCAGGCGGGGAGCCCGCGCGGCCTCGCGCTCGGCGGGAGGCCAGTTCGCCACGCGGAACGCGAGCCGGGCGTCGGCGGCGCGTTGCGCGAAGCGCGGGTCGTTGCGGGCCAGGCGCTCGAAGACCGAGATGGCCAGCCCGTGGTCCCCCAGTTGGAGCGCGAGGTTGCCGGTCTTCTCGAGAACCGACGGGTTCCTCGGCTCGATTTCCATCGCTTCACGGTACCGCTTGAGAGCCGCGGGTTTCTCCCCCGCTTCCAGCTCGATGTCTCCGGCCGCGGCCCGCAGAGAGGAGGACTCCGGCGCCAGCTCGATCGCCCGCGCGATGGCGACGCGGCCCGCCGCCCACTCCTTCCTGGCCGCGCTGTCGCGGGCGCGCCCCGCGAGCTGGTCGCGGGCGGCGAGCCTCAGCTCCTCCGTTCGAGCGTTCAATCCCGGCCGGTCCGCGGCGCGGGCGACCGCCCTCCGATACAGAGCGTGCCCGTCCACCGTGTCGCCGGCGAGCGCGTTGGCCTCCCCGCAGGCCACGAGAAGCGGCAGGGTCGGATCACCCTTGCCGAGCTCTTTCTCACAGGCAGAGCGAGCGGCCTCTCCCCGGCCCTGCAGGACGACCGCCTCGATCCATCCAATCTCGGCGGCGAGACGGCGGCCCGGGCCTGACCGCGCCGCGGCGAAGGCGGCCTCGGCGGCAGCCCGCGTCGCCGCGCTCCAGCGCCGCGCACCCCCGGATCGTCTCCTCGGCGAACGGGCCCATCAGCTCTTCCCGCGGATCGAGGGGAAAACGGTCCTTCGGGCTGACGGGGCGAGAGGTGCTCGCGCATCCGGGAGCGAGAGACACCACCGCCAGGAGGAGCGCGCCGGCGCGGACGGCAGCGGGAAAGGCTCTAGCGAAACTCTCGACTCTCGGCTTTCGACGCTCGACTGTTCCCGGTGTCACGCGCCTGGCGGGAGGTTCTCCGAGCGGATCGTCGCGATCGCGTGCTTGTAGATCATCTCTTCCCGCCCTTCCACTTCGAGGACGAGGGCGAACTTGTCGAAGCGGCGCAGGCGGCCCATCCGCTCTTCACCCGAGGTCAGGCGAACCGAGATGACGACGTTGTCCTTGCGGAGGTTGTAGAAGAACGAGTCTTGAACGTTGATCGGGGACTTTATTCATTTTCGCCCGCTTCCCTTCCTCTCCGTCCTTCGCCGAGCCTCGCGATCGCGACTTCGACCGCCTCGCGCGGCTCGACCCATTCGATTTCGCGCTCCCGCGCGAACCACGTCCGCTGCCTCTTCGCGAGCGCGCGCGTGGCCGTCACGATCTTTCGCTCCGTCTCCTCCCTGTCCGAGTGTCCGGAGACCCACTCGGCCACCTCGCGATACCCTATGGCGGCAAATCCGTTCGCGTCCGGCGAGACGCCACTCGCGAGCAGGCGCCGCACCTCGACGTCCCAGCCCCCATTCAGCATCTGCCGGACTCGTGCGGCGATCCTAGCATAGTGATCCTCGCGCGAAGGGCGCAGGCCGATCGGAATCACTCGCCACCGCTCGGACAGTCCGTGGCCGGAGCGCGCCCGCGCCGAAGCGGGAACGCCGGTCTCGAGCAGCGATCTCGATCGCCCGAAGGACGTACCGCAGGTTCGAGCCGGGGATCTTCTCCGCGGAGACGGGGTCGTTGATCTCGAGGAACCGGCGGGCGGAGCCGGCGTTCGCCTTCCCCCACGCCGCGAGCCGGGCGCGCCGCGCCGGGTCCGCCGCCGCCCCGGGCGGAAGCCCCTCCAGAGCGCCTCGAGGTAGAAGCCGCTCCCGCCGCAGACGATCGGGAGGCGTCCGCGGCGGCCGATCTCCTCGATCGCCCGGCGCGCGCTTCCTGCGCCCATCGTCCCGCCGAGTATGTTCTCGCCGGGATCGGCCACGTCGATCAGGTGATACGGAACTTCGCTCCGTGCGCGGAGAGCCGCGGTGGCTTGGCCGTTCCGATGTCGAACCCGCGATAGACGGCGAAGGCGTCGGCCGAGACGATCTCGCCGCCCGCGCGCCAGCGCCGATCTGCGTGCGCCAGATCGCTCTTGCCCGATCCCGTCGGGCCGAGGACGACGAGCAGAGGGGCGCCGAGCGAGCTCATGGAGACCCGCGCCACGCGAGAGCGCGTGCCGCGAGGGAGACAGCTCGATCTCGAGCGTCCGAGCGGAGTCGGTGCGGAAGACGCGGGACCCTTGCGGCGGCCAGCGTCTGCGAGGGTCTCGCGGGCGGGATGCCCGAACCGGTTCTCCCTGCCGCAGGAAATGACAGCGGCGCGCGGGCAGACCGCGCTCGAGGAACGCCGGCCGTCGTCGAGCCGCGGCTGCCGTGGTGGCCGACCTTCAGGATGTCGGCCGGCAGGAACCCGGTGCTCACGCAGCAGCTCGTCCTCCGTCGGCGGCGCCGCGTCTCCCGTCAACAACGCGCGCCGGCCCGTCGCGCTCGAACAGCAGAACACGAGCGACTGGTTGTTGATGGCGTCCGCTCTTGCGAGCGGGCCCGCCCGAATGAAGCGACGGCCAGTCCCGCGCCGGGCCCGCTCGATCGTCGTCGCCCGGCTGCAAGCACGCGCAGGAGACCCCGCGCGCGGCGCGCGCCGCTCTCCAGACCGCGCGAAGAAATCCGGCCTCGTCCTCGCCCGCTCGAACGACAGAACTCTCGACACCGGAAGCTCCTCCAGAACGGCGAAGAGGCCGAGAGCGTGGTCGGGATGCGGATGGGTCAGGATCGACGGCGTCGAGCGAGGTGACGCCGCGGTCGAGCAGCTTCGGGAGCAGACGGTTCGTCCGAAGTCGCGCCGGCATCCAGGTCGAACGGGCCTCCCCCGTCCACGAGGATGGCGTGCCGGCGCCAGCGCAGGAGCAGCGCGTCGCCCTGCCCGACGTCGAGGGCTTCGAGCGAGAATCCGCGCGTCGGTCCCGGCGGGCCAGGCCGCAGGGCGAGGATCGGCGAAGACAACGGCCGCGCAACGGAAAGCCGCCGCCCGCAGCCGCCCTGGAGCGAAGACGCCCGCGGCCGGAGCGCGGCAGACGGCGAGCGACCGAGAGGAGAGGCGGAGTCGGCCTCAGGAAGGCGATCCCCGACGCGCGCTCCGGCGAGAAATTCCATACCGCGCGCCCCGAGCGCGAAGAGGACGACGAGCGGCGTCGGGGAGATGCCGACGGCATAGAAGAGCAGCAATCCCGCGCCGACGGCGATCAGCCCGGCGGCGAGCGGGATCGCCAGCGGCGCCGTCAGCCAGGCGCCGGCCGACACGACGTTGAACCGCCACAGGACGATCGGCGCGGTCCCCGCCTGGGCCGCGAGGGCCGCGGCGAGGCCGGAGAACAGCGCGCGGGGCCGGCCGGGGAGCGCCGAGCCCGGATCGGGCTCGAGCAAGAGCGCGATGCCGAGGACCGCGGCGAACGTCAGGACCGGCCCCGACGGACCAGACCGCGCGGGGCGGCCGAAGAGCACGACCGCGGACAGCCGATCGCCTGCAGCGATCCGGATCGGCAGCTCGAAGAAGGCGCGCCGCCAGCGACACCGCGAAGACGATCGCCCGGCGCGCACGGCCGGCGGGTTGGCCCCGCCGACGAGAACGAACAGATCACGATCGCGAGGAGCAACGCGTCGCGGCCCTTGCCGCGGACGCGAGGCGCGCGCAGGCCCAGCATGCGAGGCCGGCCGGCGAGCGCCACGTGCAGGCCGGAGACCACGAGCAGATGGTAGAGGCCCCCGCGCCGGTATCGAGCGACCATGCCGCGGTCGAGATCCGCGGTCCGTCCCGAGCAGCAGCGCCGCGAGCGGCCCGCGCACGTCGCGATCGAAGCCTGCCCCGAGCGATCCGGCGGCGGCAGGCGCGCATGCAGCCACCGGTTGGCGGGGGTCAGGACGGACATCGCCGTCCAGCCGCTCCTCTCCATGAGCATGGGCTCTTGACCGAGAGCCGGTACGACGGCCATGGCATCTCGATGTCCCGCGTCCGAAGCGGGAGGTCCTTCGGGATCCAGTGGCCAACGGCGACATGCGGTCTCCCCTGTCCCCCAGCGCGCTCGGGAGAGAGGTCTCCTGCCACGAAGAGAAACACGTCGGCCGGAAAGCGCCGCCCGGCCTTCCTGACCCAGAGCCGTTCGGCTCGCAGGCGCCCGTGACCCGCGGCGGTGTTCCGCTCCAGAAGTCCGTCAGGACCCCCTCCACGCGATCGGCGCGATCCCGCCGCGGGTCGAGCCGCGCAAACGACGCTCTGGCCGCGGTCGCCGGCTCCATGATGCGCACGCGCGCCTGGATGAAACCGAGGCTCGCCCAGAGGAGCGCGAAAGCGGCAAGAGAGGCTGCGCCTCTCCGGTCGCGCGCGGACCGGCAGACGAGAAGAAGAAGGCCGCAGCCGGCCAGGGCGGCCGGGCCCGCGGAGGCGGTCGCCGATCGGCTCCGAGCAGGATCCCGCCGGTGAAGAATGCCGCCGCCGCGGCCGCCGGGGCCGCGCGGGGACGGAGAACCGCTTCGCTCAATCCGCGCCGGAGGCGGAGAGCGCCACGATCGCTTCAACCCGATGAGTGAGGGGGAAGAGATCGTACAGGGACGCGCTCCGAATGTGAAGTCCCGCGGAGAGGAGCGCGGCGAGGTCGCGCGCGAGCGTCGCCGGCTCGCAGGAGACGTAAAGGAGAACGCCGCCCCCCGGGCGCGAGAGCGAGCGTGCAAGCGGCGCCGGAAGCCCGGAACGCGGCGGATCCGACCACCGTGACGGCGAAGGGCTCGCGGAAGTGCGAGAGAAACTCCTGGGCATCCGCGTGGCGGACGCTCCAGGACTGCGCGCGCCAGCGCTTCTTCGCGGCGAGCGCCTGCTCGACGGCGGCGTGGTCGGCCTCGACCGTCACGACCTCGCGGCCCGAGTCGAGCAGCGCGCCGGCGAAGAACCCGACGCCGCCGAAGAGATCGAGCGCGCGGCCGGGAGGAGCGGACCCGGCCTCCCTCGCGACGGCGGCCGAGAGCGCGCCGAGCAGATGCCGGTTCGTCTGGAAGAACGTCGCGGCGGTCAGCGGAAACTCGCGCTCGCCGACTCGGACCCAGAGGCGCCGATCGCCGCTTCTGGCGAGGATCGGTCCGTCGGGCGCGGCGACGGAGACGCCGTCGAAGAGCCCGGTTACGGATTCGAGAACCGTGTTGGCCTCTCGCCGGTCGGATCCGGAGGCAAGCGAGATCCGCGCGAGCCGGCGGGAGCCGTCGAGGTTCTCGGCGGTCGCGATCTCGGAGACCTGCGCGCCGCTCGCGGCGATCGCCTCGCGAAGCCGCGGCAGGATTCCGCGGAGTGAATCGGACAGAGCCTCGCACGGCTCGGCCGACTCCACCTGGTGCGTTCGCGGCAGGAAATAGCCGAGCGTCGCGGCCTCGCCGCGCCCGGCGACATGGAACCGGGCGCGCAAACGGTAGGCGAGAGGAGAAGGCTCGATCGGCAGCTCGCCAAAAAGAGCGGGGGGGATCTCGCCGATCCGCTCCATCGTCTCCAGGAACAGGTTGCGCTTCGCGCGCAGGGCGGCGTCGAGGTCGAAGTACGACCAGTCACAGCCGGCGCACCCTTCGGCGTGCGGCCCCGTCCGGCGCAGTGGCGAGCGCGACAGGATCGCGGAGGCGCGTCCCTTCCAGAATTTCTTTCGCACCTCCAGGACCTGCGCGTCCACCTCCTCGCCCGGCAGGGCGCCGGCGACGAAGCCGATTCCGTCGGCCGTCTTCGAGACGCCCTCCCCCGTTGGCGCGAGGTTGCTGATCGTGACGCGGCGCAGCACGCGGGGAATGCTAAGCCCCATCGTGCCTCGCCCCGGTCGCGGCGCCCGTTTGCACGGAGCGACGTCAGAGGAGAGTCAGGCGGGGAAGGTCGAGGCGATCTCGGAGGGTGCGCCGCGTCAGAGCGCGCGCTGTTCTTTCCGCGGCTTCCGCATCCATCTTGACGCGGGCCCGGGCGAGAGAGGCCTCGACCTCCGCGTCGAGGCGCTGGCGCTCGGCCTCGGAGAGCGCGTCGTGAAGCGCGCCGGCCAGACGCTTGTCCAATCTCGCGAGAGAAGCTTCGGTCTCTCCGGCGCTCTTGCCCGATTTCTCCAGCCGCTCGACGGATCGGAGCGCCGCGTCGAGAGGAGCGGCGAGCTCCGGCCGGCGGCGCGCGACGTCCCGGAGGCGTTCGGCCAGCGCCTCGAGAGCCCGCGGCACGTCCGGTTCCGTCGCGTGTCCCGGACTTCCCCGCCCGACGGAGGTCTGGAGCCGGCGCTCCCAGGCCTCCAGGACGGCGTCCCTGCAGTAGGAGAGCGAATTGACCCGCCCGGCCGCGGACCGCTCCTCGCGGCGGGAGAAGGCCTCCTCGATCCCCTGCTCGATCGCCTCGATCGGCACGCCGAGCGCCCGCCACTCCCTGAGCAGCGTGAAGTCCCTTGGCGAGAGGAGAAACGGAGTGCCGCGGCGCCGGATGAACGCCGCCTCGGCCGCCTGGTAGTAGCTCCTATCCTCCTCGGTTTCGCTCATGGATCAGGAGGAGCCCCGTCAACGTCAGGAGAGGATCCACCTCCTCGATGCGCTCCGAGCCCGCGCCAAAGAGCTCGGCCAGTCCCCCCGTCGCGATGACGCGCGGCTTCGCCTCGAGCTCGCGGGAGATGCGATCCACGACGCCGTCCACAAGGGAGAGATACCCGAAGTAGAGCCCGGACTGGACCGAGGCCGCCGTCGTCTTTCCGATGACGCGCTCCGGACGCCGGATCTCCACGCGCCAGAGACGCGCCGCCTTTTCGAAGAGCGCGTCGGCCGAAACCGCGATCCCCGGCACGATCACTCCCCCCGCGTACTCTCCCTTCGCCGTCACGACGTCGAAGGTCGTCGCCGTTCCGAAGTCCACGACGATGCAGGGACCTCCCAGGCGCGCGTGCGCCGCGACCGCGTTGACGATGCGGTCGGCGCCGACCTCCTGCGGCACCTCGTAGAGGATCGGCATCCCCGTCTTGACGCCCGGCTCGACGAAGAGCGGCTCCTGCCCCGAGATCTGACGCAGCGCCTGGCGCATCGGAAACTTGAGCGATGGCACGACGCTCGCGACGATGACCTCCCGCGGCATCTCCCGTCCTCCGGAGGCCTCGAGGAGCCCCCGCAGGGAGAGCACGATCTCGTCCGCGGTCGCCTCCCGCCGCGTCGTGAGCCTCCAGTGGTGGAGGAGCTTTCCCTCCTCGTAGAGGCCAAGAACGGTGTTCGTGTTGCCGACGTCCACCGCGAGGAGCGCCCGTCCCGAAGTCACCACTCGGAGACCTCTCCGTGGGAGAGCACCGCCTCGCCCGAGCCGGTCTCGAGCTTCAGGAACCCCTCCTCCGTCAGGCCGACGTACGTGCCGACGATCTCCTTGCCGTCGTGGCGGATCTTCATGCGGTCCCCGGGGCGATGGACGGAGCATTTCTCCCACGCGGCGACCTCGATCTCCCAGCGGGGCGCCGCCATCTCCGCATCGAGGCCGTCGAGCACGGCCTGGAGCAGCGGAGCCAGAGCGAACGCGCGTCCGGTCTCCTCCTCGAGCGTCGTCGCGCCCGCGACCCCGAGGCTCTCCGGCGAGCCGAGGACGTTCAACCCGACGCCGACGGCGACGTACGTGTCCTCCCCCTGGGTGCAGGCCTCGGTCAGGATGCCTCCGATCTTCCTCCGCCCCACGTACAAATCATTGGGCCACTTCAGCTCGAGCTTCACGCCGCACGTGTCCTTGATCACTTCGCGCAGCCAGCGCGCGACGGCAATCGGCATGAGGGAGATCGGCTCGCCGGTCCGGGCCTCGCGGATGAACGTGAAGTAGAGGCCGCGGCCCGAGGGCGCCTCCCAGCGTCCCTTGCGCCCGCGCGCGCCCGTCTGCGACTCGGCGACGAGAACGGTGGGGGGAAACCGCTCCGCCTCGTCGAAGTACATGTTGATGAGCTCCTTCGCCAGGTTGTTGGAGGAGTCCATCTCGGCGACGGAGGTCAGGTTCTGGAAGACACGCCACCGCCGGGCCTCGAGCTCCCCTCCCGCGAACGGAATCACGCGCCTCCCGTGGAGAGCGCCGACCGGCGTCCTTCCAGCTCGACCAGCCGCTTCCTGGCCTTCTCCACCACCGGCGCAGGGGCCTTCTCCAGAAACGCGGGGTTCTGAAGCTTCGCCGAGAGGTCCGCGATCTCCTCCTCGATTCCGGCGAGCGTCCGGCCGACCCGCGCCTCGTCCGCGCCAGCGGCGGCCGTCCCGACCGAGAGGCCGATCGAGAGTCCCGCCGTCACGTCCCGCCCCATCTCCGGAGCGGGCGCGCCGAACGTCAGGTCCGAGAGCCTCGCGAGGTGTCGCAGGAGAGGTGCCAGGGGTTCAAGTTCTTCGGCGAGACCCTTCGCCGGCGAGCTCGGATCGATCGTCAGCCGCACCGGCTCCGTCGGCGAGAAGCCGCGCTCGGTCCGGAAGTTGCGAACGCGGGTGACGAGCGCGCGAAGCGCTTCGACAATCCGCTCCGCCGCCTCGTCGTGAAAGGCCTCGTCCCCCTGCGGATAGGCCGCGACGATCAGCGTGCCCGGGGCCCCGGTCATCTTTTCCCAGATCTCCTCGGTCACGAACGGCATGAAGGGGTGGAGCAACGCGAGCGAGTCGGAGAGGCAGCGCGCGAGCACGGCGCGGGCGGTCTCCCGGTCCGCCTCCTCCCCCTCGCGGGCCGACAGGAGAGGCTTGACCATCTCCAGGTACCCGTCGCAGAGGTCGTGCCACAGGAAGCCGTAGACCGCCTGCGCCGCCTCGTCGAAGCGGAACCCGGCCAGGTGCCGGTTGGCGTCCCGCGCCGCGGCCGTCAGGCGCGAAAGGATCCACCGGTCCGGAAGGCTCTTCTTGCGACCCTCGAGGGAATCCGCGACGCTCTTGCCTTCGATCTGCGCGAGCGTGAAACGCGCCGCGTTCCAGAGCTTGGTCGCGAAGTTGCGAGAGCCGGCCATGCGACCCCGCTCGACCGAGACCGTAGGGCCGGAGGCCGCCGCGGCGGCGAGCGTGAACCGCACGGCGTCGGCGCCGAACTCCGCGATCGCCTCGAGGGGATCGATCACGTTGCCGCGGGTCTTGGACATCTTCTCGCCCCCGACGCGCACGAGCCCGTGGAGGTGGACCACCGAGAAGGGGACGCGTCCCGTGAAGTGGATCCCCGCCATGATCATCCGGGCGACCCAGAAGAAGAGGATGTCGTAACCGGTCACGAGGGTGTCGGTCGGATAGAACTCGCGGAAGTCCTCCGTCTCCTCCGGCCACCCGAACACGGAGAAGGGCCAGAGCTGGGAGGAAAACCACGTGTCAAGCACGTCGGGGTCCTGCTCGAACGACCGGGAGCCGCAGACCTCGCACGCCTCCGGATCCGTTTCCGAGACCGTCAGATGCCCGTTGGCGCAGGTGAACGCGGGAATCCGGTGGCCCCACCAGAGCTGGCGCGAGATGCACCAGTCGCGGATGTTGCGCATCCACTCGAAGTAGGTCTTCGTCCAGTTGGGCGGGGCGAAGCGCACGGTGCCGTTCTCCACCGCTTCGATGGCCGGCGCCGCCAGCGGCTCGATCTTCACGAACCATTGCGTCGAGAGGTACGGCTCGATGATCGTCTCGCACCTCTGGCAGGTGCCGAGCGTCATCTTGTACGGATCGGCCGCGACGAGACGGTTCTCGGCGGCCAGCCGCGCGAGCACCTGCTTGCGCGCCTCGAAGCGGTCGAGGCCGGCGAACTCTCCCGCCTCGGCCGTCATCTTCCCGTCCGGGCCGATGACGACGATCGCGGAAAGTTTGTGGCGCTGGCTCGAGGCGAAGTCGTTGGCATCGTGCGCGGGGGTCACCTTCACGATGCCGGTGCCGAATTCCCGGTCCACGAGGATGCCGTCCTCGATGACAGGAAGCTCCCGCCCGACGATCGGGAGAACCGCCGTCTTTCCGCGGAGCTTCGCCGTCCTCGGGTCCTCCGGGTGGATCGCGAGCGCCGTATCGCCGAGCATCGTCTCGGGCCGCGTCGTCGCCACCACGGCCCCGGACGGAACGCCGGGCACGTCGTAGCGGATGCGGTAGAGGGTTCCCTCCTCGTCCTTGTGGACGACCTCCAGATCGGAAACAGCCGTCCCGCAGCGCGGGCACCAGTTGACGACGTAGCGCCCGCGGTAGATGAGCCCCTCGCGATGAAGCTGCACGAAGGCGCGGCGCACGGCGCGGGAGAGGTCCGGGTCGAGCGTGAACCGCTCGCGGCTCCAGTCGAGCGAGCAGCCGAGCTTGCGCAGCTGCGACTGGATCGTGTCCTTGGCCTCCCGCTTCCAGGCCCACACGCGCTCGATGAACTTCTCTCGTCCCAGGTCTCGCTTGTCGATCCCCTGCTTCGCGAGGCTGCGCTCCATGACCATCTGGGTCGCGATGCCGGCGTGATCGGTTCCGGGGACCCAGAGCACGCGGTAGCCCCGCATCCGCATCCAGCGCGCCAGGATGTCCTCGACCGTGCGGCCGTAGGCATGCCCGATGTGGAGCTTCCCCGTCACGTTGGGAGGGGGGATGACCATGACGTACCGGGGCGAGCCGGCGGGCCCCGTGGGCTGAAAACGCCCTTCCTTCTCCCAGAGACCGTACCAGCGTCCCTCGAAGGAGGAGGGCTCGAAGGTCTTCGGAAGCTTCCGCGGATTCTCTTCCGCGGCCGCAGGATCTCGGTTTTCAGACATAAAAAAAGGGCGACTGCCCCTTCGAAAATATCAGAAAACCGCGACGGTCCTACTCGACGCCGCTCTCCAGCTCCTCGATCCGGCGTTTGACGACCGTCTCGGCCACTTCGGGAACGACCTCCCAGACGATCTCCCGGAGCACCCGGTCCGAGAGCTTCGCGACGACGAGAGCGGCGATCCGCTCGATCTGTTCCTCCGTCAGGTCGGACACGAGCGGAGGCGAAACTGGCGCTTGCGGCACGGGGCCTGCCGGGCCATCGAAGAAGGCCGCGGCCTCTTCCGCGGAGATCTCCTCGATCCCGGGTCCCTCTCCGGCCGAAGCGGACGGCGAGGACTCCGGCGCGGCCTCTTCGACGGAAAGGCGATCCGGCGTCTCTTCTCGTCCCGAGGGTGACTCGGAAGCGGCGAGGAAGACCGGGCCTCCGGCGAATCCCTCCGACGGCGCCGGTTCCGCACCGGCCGCCCGGGAATCGCCGCTCGCATTCCCCGAAGCCGGCCGGGGCGCCTCTTCCGCCTGGGGGACGAACGACTCCGTGAGAACCTCCAGCTCGAAATCGTCGCTGCCGCGTGTGGCCGCGCCCGTTGGGATCGTGTCGTCCAGGAAGGAGGCCTCGTCGTGGCGCCTGCGCGTCGAAGAGGAATCGCGGGGAGCGGCACCGGAATCCGGAGACAGCAGAGAATCGATCTCATCGAGCAGATGCGGCGCGTCGAACGGCTTCGACACCACGCGGTCGGCTCGAACGTGATCGGCGCGGTCGCGGTCGAACGGCTCGAAAGTCCCCGAGAGCAGGAGAACCGGGATTCCGGACGTGTCCGGATCCGCCTTCACCGCCTCGCAGACCTCGTAGCCGTTCTTCTCGGGCATCACGACGTCGGCGAGAATCAGGTCCGGACGGAGGTGCCGGAGCGTTTCCAGCGCTTTCTGACCATTGGAGACGCAGGTCAGCTCGTAGTCCGTGCCGGCAAGCGTCAATTCGACGACTTTCTGGATCGTCAGGCTGTCATCGGCCAGCAGGATTTTCTTTCCCATGTTGTCGTTCACGAAGCGCGGGCCATGACGCTACTCGCGTCGCCTGAAAGTGTCAATCCGGATCGAACGTCGAAGGTCTGAGGTCCAAGGTCCGAAGGCCTGAAAAAACGGCTCCGGGACCCTAAACCTTGGACTCTTCCTCCTCCCAGACCGCGGCGAGATAGCGGCCGGGCGGGCGCCGCCCGAGGGCACCGGCGAGAAAGCGCGACGCCTCGACGACCTTGGGCAGGTGGATGCCGGTTTCGACTCCCAGCCCCTCGAGCATGTAGACGAGGTCCTCGGTCGCCAGGTTCCCCGCCGCGCCCGGGGCGTACGGGCATCCCCCGAGGCCCCCGGAGGAGGAATCGTAGGTGAAGATCCCGCACTCGAGCCCGGCGTAGACGTTCGCGAGGCCCGTGCCGCGCGTGTCGTGAAAATGCAGCGCGAGGACGGCCCGCGTGACCCCGGAGTCGTACAGGGTCTCGACGACGTTGTAGACGCCCGCGGGAGTCGCCACGCCGATCGTGTCCCCGATGGAGATCTCGTCCACGGGCAGGTCGAGCAGCTTGTGGACCACCTCGCGCACCGCGTCGGGCGAGACCGGGCCTTCGTAGGGGCAGCCGAACGCGGTCGAAACATAGCCGCGCACGCGGACCTTCTCCTCCTTCGCGCGCGCCACGACCGGCCGGAACCGCTCGATCGACTCGTCCACGCCGGCGTTGATGTTGTGACGATTGAACGTCTCGGAAGCGGCCGTGAAGACCGCGACCTCGCGCACGCCGGCGGCGAGCGCGCGCTCGAGCCCCTTCAGGTTCGGGACGAGCGCCGGGTAGCGCGTGCCGCTGGCCCGGTGGATCCGCGCGAAGACCTCGTCGGTGTCGGCGAGCTGCGGGATCGCCCTGGCAGAGACGAACGAGCCGACCTCGATCGCGGGCAGTCCCGCTTCGGTCAAGCGGTCCACGTACTCGACGCGCACGTCGGCGGAGAGCGCCCTGGACTCGTTCTGGAGCCCGTCCCGCGGCCCGACCTCGTACACGGTGACGCGCTCGGGCAGGTGCGGGCGCTTGATCGCGTGTTCTTCCCACGGCTCCATGGGGGGATTATGACTCCATGCGGTCCTTCTCGCCTCGGGAGATGGCCGCGCAAAGAAGTTGTGAATTGTGAATGGCGAATTGTGAATGGGCGGAAAGGAGATATTCAGGCATATTCACAACTCACAATTCACAACTCACAATCCCTCATCCGATCTCCGCCAGCACCGTCCCCGCGTCCACGAGCTCTCCTTCGCGATGGAAGATCTTCTCGACCGTTCCGTCCCGCGGCGCGCGAATCGAGTGTTCCATCTTCATGGCTTCCAGGATCAGGATGACGTCTCCGCGGGCGACACGCGACCCGGGCTTCGCCAGGATCTTCCGGACGACTCCCGGCATCGGCGCGACGAGGCCGCCGGCGGCAGCCGCCATCCGTGTGGCACGTTTTCCGGCGCGAAGAAACTCCCGGACTTCGCCGGCGCACCAGACGAAGACGCGATCCCGCTCCCGGGCGACGCGGACGCGGAACACGTCCTCGCCGATCCGGATCGCTTCGATCCTCCCGTCGCGGCGCGAGGCTTCGAACGTCACCGCGCGGCCGTCCAGGCGCGCGCTCTCCCCCTCGATCCGGACGACCGCCGCCTCATCGCCGGAGGAGAGTTTCATCGCCCCGCCCGCCATCCCGTGGCGGTGTCCCACGGCTCGCGCGAGGAGAGGGGAAGGACCGCCTCTCCCGATCGCGACGCGGAGAAGGAGAGCGCCGCGGCGATCCACGCCGCATCGGGGATCTTCGGAGAGGAGAGCGTCAGCCTCGGAACGAAGTCCGTCGCGTAGTCGCCCGAGACAAACTCCGGCGAGTCGATCACCGCGGAGAGGAGCGCCTTGTTCGTCTCGACGCCGAGAACGACCCAGTCCTGCAGCGCCCTGTGCGCGCGGGCGATGCAGGAGGCCCGATCCGGAGCGAAGATGACGAGCTTGGCGAGCAGCGGGTCGTAGTCGAGTCCGACCGAGGACTCCTCCTCCACCCCCGCGTCCACGCGCACGCCGGGCCCCGACGGCGGCTCGAAGACGAGAACGCGCCCCGTCCGCGGCAGGAACGTCGCCGGGTCCTCGGCGTAGAGCCGAAGCTCGATCGCGTGCCCCTGTGGCGAGAGCCGTCCTTCGATCCATGCCGCCGGCAGCGGCTCTCCGGCCGCCACCTCGAGCTGGGAGCGCACGAGATCGAGCCCGAGCGTCTCCTCGGTGATCGGGTGTTCGACCTGCAGGCGCGTGTTCATCTCGAGGAAGTAGAAGTTCTCCCGCCCGTCCAGGAGGAACTCGACCGTCCCCGCCCCGACGTATCCCACGGAGCGGGAGATCTCCACGGCGGCGCGTCCCATGGCTTTGCGCAGCCGCGCGTCCAGGGCGCCGCTCGGCGCTTCCTCCACGATCTTCTGATGCCGCCGCTGGACGCTGCACTCCCGCTCGTAGAGGTGCACGACGTTGCCCTGCTGGTCTCCGAAGACCTGGAACTCGATGTGGCGCGGACGCTCGAGGAACTTCTCGAGGTAGACGCGGGAGTCTCCGAAGGCCGCCTGCGCGAGGTGCCGCGCTTCCTCGAGCGCCGCCGGCAGGCCCGCGGGCTTCTCGACGAGCGCCATCCCTTTTCCGCCACCTCCGGCGCTCGGTTTCACGAGGAGGGGGTACCCGATCTCCGCCGCCTTCTTCGCGATGACCGCGTCGTCCGTCTCCGCCTTGTCCGAGCCCGGCACGACCGGAACGCCGGCGCGTCGCGCGCGGCGCCGGGCGGAGAGCTTGTCGCCCATTTGCTCCATCGCCGTCGCGGGCGGTCCGACCCAGGTCAGGCCCGCTTTCTCCACCGCCCGCGCGAACGCCGCGCTCTCGGAGAGGAACCCGTAGCCGGGATGGAGCGCGTCCACCCGCGCCTCGCGTGCGGCCTCGAGGATCCGGGAGATCGAGAGATACGTCTCCTGCGGCGTTCCGGGCCCGAGCGAAACCGCGCGGGCCATCCGCCCCACGTGAAACGCGCCGGCATCCGCCTCCGCGTAGACCCCCACCGGCTCGATCCCCATCTCGAGCGCGGTCCTCGCCACGCGCACCGCGATCTCCCCGCGGTTGGCGATCAGCAGAGATCGGATCAGTTCTTCCTTCCGCGCTTCCCGCTCTCCCACTCGGACCAGAGCGAATAGGCCTTCATCTGATCGGCGACGCCGCTCTTCTCGAGGACCTTCGCGACTTCCGCGCGCGACTGGCGCGCCCCAGGGCGAGCGGAGGCGTTGGCGATGCCCGCCGTGGTGACGGCCGCGATCGCGGCGTTCAAGCGCGCCTCGCGGAAGTCCACCTTGTCGAACGTGTCCGACTCGGCGTGATAGTCGGGGAGGTATCGCTCCGCCTCCTGGTTGGCGACGAGGTTGGGCACTCCCTCCAGAAGAAAATCGAAATTGTCGGTGCCGAGCAGGGCCTCGTCGGAGAAATGGTTGGAGCCCCACGCGGCGACCGGCTCGAGAACCGGCGCGAGCGCCGCCGTGAGCTCGGGCCTCCCGTTGTCGTAGTACCCTGTGATGCGCCCATCCCCGATGTCGTGGATGATCGCGGCGACGTGGCGGTCCATCTCTCCCCGGTGACTCGCGACGTAACCGCGCGAGCCGAGGAGCCCCAGCTCTTCTCCGGTGAAGAGGACGAAGCGGACCGTCCGCCGGGGCCTGCCCCCCGCCGCGAGCGCCCGCGCGACTTCCACGACGAGCGCGCAGTTGACGCCGTTGTCGAGTGCCCCCGTGCCGAGCTCCCACGAATCCAGGTGCGCGCCCAGCAGAACGACCTCCTCCGGTTTTTCGCTGCCGCGAATCTCCGCCACGACATTCTCCGGCCGCCAGGCGCCGCCGATCCGGTTCTTGAGCTCCAGCGACACCTTCATCTCCCGCCCTTTCTCGAGCAGGCGCGCGAGGCGCATCCCGTCCTCCCGCGCGATGAGCGCCATCGGAAGGGAGGAGACGGTCCCGTCCAGGCTGACCTGGTGGCGATAGAGGAGGTCGCTCGGGCGGCTGGAGAGAAACAGGATCGCGGAGACGCCGCTCTTGCGGGCGGCGTCGAGCATCTCGGGGCCCATCAGGTATTCGGCGAAGAGGTCCTCGAACGACTTCATCGGCTTCGTCCGCACGAGCGCGATCGCTCCCTTCCCCTTCGCTCCAAGCTTTTCGAAGTCGGCGCGGCCGCCGGTTCCCGCGTCCACCAGCGGCGCGGTGAGCCCTGCCGGCGTCGAAGGAGCGAGCGCAAAGGAAACGACGCGCAGGGGAAAGCGATACGGAGAGAGGACCGCCGCCGTCGCCGACTTGGCCTCCCAGCGCGCCGGAGCGTCGTACGCTTCGAGCCGGACCGAGTCGACGCCGGCCCGCCGGAACGCCTCGACTCCCCATTTCAGCGCGGCCTCGTAGGACGGACTGCCGGTGACGCGCCCCCCGATCTCGTCGGTGAGCACTCGCAGGTCCTCCTCCATCCGGTTGCGCGACGAGAGGACTTCGCCGATCAACGCGGCCGCGCCGGTGTCGCTCCGGACCGCGGCCGGAGTCTGCCCGGAGAGCGGCGAGCGTCCCTCGGCAAGAGTGACAAGCCACAGGGCGAGCGCGAGACATCGGGGAGCGGCGCGTTTCATCCTGTCTCCTTGTTGCGGGACATTCTAATTCGCCGCCTGGGTTATGCTTTCTCCGTGGTTTTCGAGGAGCCTGCGCATGTCGGTTGAAGGCGGGATGAGCGGAAAGCAGCGGCGCATCGTCTGCGCCAACTGCGGCAAGGTCTTCTTCGCCTGGCGGCCGGACACCGCTCCCGGGGCCAAGATCAAATGCTACTTCTGCAAGAAAGAGATGGAGGACGACGTCGCGAAGCGCCCGCGCCCCGAACCGCCGCCGCCCGCGGCCGCGCCAGCGCCCGCATCCGCGCCCGCGGAGAGTCCAAAGTCCAATGTCCCGAGTCCAAAGGAGCCGGCACCCGCCACCTGACCTCAGGCCTCAAACCTTGGACTTTTTCGCAACCGCCCAGGCCGGCGTTCGCTTCTCCAGGAACGCGGTCAGTCCTTCCTTCGCCTCCGCCGAGGCTCGGCGCTCCGCGATCGTGCGCGCGGTCAGCGCGATGACGTCCTCGGGGTTCCTGCCAGCGACCTGTTCGATGAGGCGCTTGGCCACTCCGACCGCCTCCGGTCCGGAGGAGAGGAGAGACTCGACCTTCTTCGCCCCGGCGGACTCGAGCTCGCCCGGCGCGACGACGGCCTGAACGAGGCCGATCCGATGCGCTTCCCGCGCGTCGAAGCGGTCGCCTGTCAGGAAATAGTCGCGCGCCTGCCGCGGACCGATGGCCCGCAGGACATACGGGGAAATGACCGACGGAAGGATCCCCAGCCGGACCTCGGCGAGCGAAAAGACCGTTCCCTCCGCGGCGATCGCGATGTCGGCCGCGGCGACGAGGCCGACGCCTCCGCCGATCGCCGCGCCGTGCACGAGCGCGATCACCGGCTTCGGGCAGGCGTCGATCGAGCGCAGCATCCGGGCCATTCGCAGCGCGTCCGCCTCGTTCTCTTCGCGCGTGGCACTCCCGGCCTTGCGCATCCACCCGACGTCGGCGCCCGCGCAGAACGCCGCCCCGTCTCCCGACAGGATGACGACCCGCGTTTCCGGGTCCGCCGCCGCTTCGGAGAACGCGCCGGTCAGCTCTGCGATGAGCGCGTCGTCGAAGGCGTTTCGCACCGCCGGCCGGGCAAGCGCGATGCGCGTCACCGGGCCCTCACGAACGCGGCGGACGCGGCTCTCCGCGCCGTTGTCGCTCATCAATGCGGGGAAAGGGACGTCGCTCCGTCGGGAGAGGAGAAGACTCCTTCCCGGGCGCCGTCGGTCCCCATGCGGTCGGTGAACTGGAAGGGGACGGGCACGTCGCCCGAGGGAAGGTGGAGGATCAGGGAGCCCTCGATCCGGGTGTCCACCTCCGCGCCAACGGCCCACATCTGCCCCGCCGCCGCGAGAAAGCGCCTGCGGTCCACATGGAAGGGGATCTCGAGGCCCCCTTTCTTTCCGGGACGCAGGGCCTTGCGGTGCCCCGAGCCGGTTCCGATCTCTTCGCCATTGACGCGCACGCGGCAGGTCGCGAGAAACGCAGGAATCGAGACGGTGAAGCGATTCGTGACGGAAAGAACCGCGCGCCCTTCGCTCCTCTTCTCCGACAGCGCGGTCAGCTCGAGAGAGGCCAGTCTCACGACCGGTGCGTCCCCGGCGGGAGCGGTTCCCGCCGGATTGCCGGCCAGCAGGATCAACAGGAGAAACATCCGTACCTTCGCAAGCCTACATCCGGAAGACGCCGAACTCGGTCTCCTCGACCGGCGCGTTGTACGCCGCGGAGATCGCGAGGGCGAGCGCCGTCCGCGTCTCGGCGGGATCGAGCACGCCATCGTCCCAGAGGCGCGCCGTCGAGTAGTAGGGATTTCCCTCCATCTCGTACTTCTCGCGCGTCGGGCGCTCGAACTCCTCCACCTCGCGCCGCTTCATCCGCGGCTTGCCGGCCCGGACGAGCTGATCCTGCTTGACGGTCGAGAGGACGGAGGCGGCCTGCGCTCCTCCCATCACGGAGATGCGCGCATTGGGCCACATCCAGAGGAACCGCGGCCCGTAGGCGCGGCCGCACATGCCGTAGTTGCCCGCCCCGAACGACCCGCCGATGATGACCGTGATTTTCGGGACGGCCGCGTTGGCGACGGCGTGGACCATCTTCGCTCCGTCCTTGGCGATCCCTCCCTGCTCGTACTTGCGCCCCACCATGAAGCCGGTGATGTTCTGCAGGAAGAGGAGCGGGACCTTGCGGCGAGCGCACACCTGGATGAAATGGGTCGCTTTCAGCGCCGACTCGGAGAAGAGGATCCCGTTGTTGGCGACGATCCCGACGAGGAAGCCGGAGAGGCGCGCGAAGCCGCAGACGAGCGTCGTCCCGTAGCGCGACTTGAACTCGTGGAACCGGGAACCGTCCACGAGCCGCGCGATCACCTCGCGCACGTCGTACGGCTGCCGGACGTCCACGGGGATGAGACCGTAGATCTCCTTGCGGATCGTAGGCCGGCTCCTCCGGCTCGGTCCGGTCCGCCGGGAGTGTCTTGACGCTTCCAGGTTCGCGACGATCGAGCGGGCGATCTCGAGCGCGTGGGCGTCGTCCTCCGCGAGGTGATCCGCGACGCCGGAGATCCGGGTGTGGACGTCGCCCCCGCCCAGCTCCTCCGCCGTCACCTCCTCGCCCGTCGCGGCCTTCACGAGCGGCGGGCCGGCGAGGAAGATCGTGCCGGTTCCCTTGACGATCATCGCCTCGTCCGACATCGCCGGGACGTACGCCCCGCCGGCCGTGCAGGAGCCCATCACGACCGCGACCTGCGGAATCCGCTTCGCGGACATGCGCGCCTGGTTGTAGAAGATCCTGCCGAAGTGCTCGCGGTCGGGAAAGACGTCCGCCTGCAGCGGCAGGAACGCGCCGCCCGAGTCGACGAGATAGACGCACGGGAGGCGGTTCTGCTTCCGCGATCTCCTGGGCGCGGAGGTGCTTCTTGACGGTCATCGGGAAGTAGGTGCCGCCCTTGACCGTGGCGTCGTTGGCGATGACCATCATCTCGCGCCCGGAGACGCGCCCGATCCCGGTCACGAGGCCGGCGCCCGGCGCCTCGCCGTCGTACATGCCGTTGCGCGGCGAGCGGCGAAAGCTCGAGGAAGGGAGAGCCCGGATCGAGAAGCGCGTCCACCCGGTCGCGGACGAACATCTTCTTCTGCTCGGCGTGGCGCTGCCGGCCCGCTCCCCCTTCGCGCGCGCCGCGTCGAGCTCTCGCCTTGAGCTCTCCGACCAGCCGCTCCATGGACAGCGCGCGTTCGCGAAATTCCCGGCGGATGACGTGTCCACGCCGCTCTCGAGACCTCTCCCGGATGGGACACGGCCTCCGGATGCCCGGCCGGAGGGGCGCTCACCGCCGCCGGCCCTTTCGCCCTGCGCGCTCTCAGCCTCCCCCGCCGCTCCCGCCTCCTTGCGGACGAATTCGACCAGAGCTCTGCGTCGGCGTGCCCGGCAGGAAGATCTCCCGGATGCCGAGCGCCTTCAGCGGCGCGATGTCCTTGTCGGGGATGATGCCCCCGGCGAGGATCACGATGTCCTCGCCCCCCTTCTCCTTCAGCAGCTTGACGATCTCCGGAAAGCAGGACGTTGTGCGCGCCGGAGAGAATCGAGAGTCCGACGACGTCCACGTCCTCCTGGATCGCCGCGGCGGCGATCTGCTCGGGCGTCTGGCGCAGCCCCGAATAGATCACCTCCATCCCCGCGTCGCGCAGCGCCCGCGCGATCACCTTCGCGCCGCGGTCGTGCCCGTCGAGCCCCGGCTTGGCGATCAGGACCCGGATCGGTCTCTCGTCCATGTGTTCTTCCTCGCGAGCGAGTTTATCAACGCGCAGGCCCGGACCGACGCGCGGGCGGGCCAGCGCTCAATGGGACGCCTGCGTGAGGCGCAGGATCCGGTCGTCGCCGCGATGGACGGAGCCGCGGCCGTCGCGGTTGCTTGTCGTGAAGTAGATCGCGCCGTCGGGGCCGTTCTGAACCTCGCGCAGGCGGCCGAGCTCACCGTCGAAGAGGTCCTCGGTCGCGAGGACCCGGCGGGGGTCTTTCGGGTCGAGTCGGACGCGAATCAGGCGCTCGCCGCGCAGGCAGGCGAAGAGGAAATCGCCTTTCCAGGCCGGGAGCTTCGAGCCCACGACGAAGGAAGCGCCGGACGGGGCGACGGCCGGCGTGTACTCGAGGAGCGGCGAGACCATTCCCTCGCGGGAGGCCCTGTGATGCACGACGGGCCAGCCGTAGTTCTTTCCCGCTTCGACGATGTTGACCTCGTCCCCGCCCCCCGGGCCATCGAAGCCGGAGGGCCCGTGCTCGGTCTGGAACTGGAGGCCGGTCCCCGGCTGCCAGTCGAGGCCCTGGGAGTTTCGGTGGCCGAGCGAGAAGACCGAGATCCCGGGAACGGATTGTCGGCGGGAATCGAGCCGTCGGGATTCAAACGCAGCGTCTTCCCGCCGAGGGAATCCATCTTCTGCGCGATCTCGCGCGTCGTCGCGTCGCCCGTCGTCACGTAGAGCTTGCCGTCCGGCCCGAAGCGAAGGCGGCATCCGGCGTGGAACTGCGTCGCCGGCAGACCCTCGAGGATCACTTTCCCATCCGAGAGCCGCGCGCCGTCGTCGTGAAACCGGACGACGCGCACCCGGATCCCTCCGCTCACGGTGTACGCGTACGACAAATAGATCAGTCGGCTCGTCGCATAGTCCGGAGCGAGCGCCAGTCCCATGCAGACCCGTCTCCCCCCTCGACTCGACATCCGCGATGACAGCGAGAGGAACCTTCCGCAGCGCTCCGTTCTCTACGACCCGAACGCGCCCCGGCCGCTCCGTTACGAGCATCCGCGACGGCGAAGTGAAAGCCAGCGACCACGGCACCTCCAGCCCCTCCACGAAGGTCTCGACCTTCAAGACGACGCCGTCCCGGGCCCGGACCGTTCGAGCGTTCGACTGCGCGCCGACGGTTGCCGGAAGGAGAGCGAACAGGGCCGCGAGGCGAAGTGTGTGGACGGTGAAACGAGCCCAATTCGTTCTCATCGCGCCTCCGGATCTCATTTCAATTCCGCTTGACAATACCGTCGCAGCGCCGCGCGAGAGCCTCCCAGGCCCGACGGCGATGGGAGATCCGGTCCTTCTCTTCCCCGGACCATCTCCGCATACGTCCGCCGCGACCCCTCCGGCACGAACAGAGAGTCCCATCCGAAGCCCTTGCCGCCGCGCGGGAGCATCGCGATCGCGCCGCGCGCCTCGCCACGGCCGGTCTCGAGGAGGTTCCCCGTCAAGTACGCGACGACGCACAGCGCCGTCGCCGAGCGGTCCGGGAAAGGGTCGAGCATCCGGGCGAGGCGGAGAGCCCGGCGCTCTTCTCGAGCCACTTCACGAGCGCTCCGGGGAAGCCGTTCCAGGCGGCCACCGAGAGTCCGGAATCCTCGACGAGCGACAGGGCGCCGGAGCGACGCGTACGCGGCGCGCGCCTTCGACTCGACGATCTCCGCCGGATCGAGCGCCTGGAGCTCCGGAAGGTCGAGCTTCAGCTCGTTCGACCGGAACCCGAAGCGCCGCGCTTCGCGGCCTTCTCGGGACGGCTCGTGACGAGGAGGAGCTTGCTCGAGACGGTTCTGACACGGTTCCAGCGCCGATATCGCCTGCACCCCGGGGCGCCGGCCGGTGTCGCCGCTACAATGATCCGCGAATGGCCGCGCACGAGATCGCGTGTCCCCGCTGCGGCGCGAGTCCGCCTCGCCGGACGCCGATTCTGCCCGGCCTGCGGGCTACGCCGCGGACGCGTCTACGCCAGGGGCAGACGTGCTCGACGGCAAGTACGAGATCCTGGACAAGATCGGCGAGGGCGGCATGGGCGAGGTCTATCAGGCCCGCCACCTCCACCTGGACGAGATCCGCATCATCAAGGTCACCAAGCCCGACGCCGCTGGGCGAAGGCCCCGAGCCGCGGCGGTTCCAGGAAGAGGCGCGGATGGCGACGCTCGTGCGCCATCCCAACGTCGCCGCGCTCTACGACTTCTCGCGCCTGCCGGACGGCTCCTACTACATGGTCTGGGAGTTCATCGACGGCGTCACGCTCGAAGAGTGGCTGCGGCGTCACGGCCCGCTGCCCGCCTCGCAGCGCCCTCGACGTCGCGCGGCAGGTGCTCGCGGGCCTCGCGGAGATCCACGCGCAGGGGATCGTCCATCGCGACCTCTCGCCCGACAACTCCTGCTGCGCGAGAACGCGCGACGGCCGGCTCGTCGCCAAGATCATCGACCTCGGCATCGCCAAGCGCGTCGCGGCGGAATCGCTCGCGATGACGGGGACCGGCCTCTTCCTGGGCAAGCTCAAGTACTGCTCGCCCGAGCAGGCGGGCGCGCTCCGCAGGGAGAGAGTTGGACGCAAGGAGCGACCTCTACTCGTTCGGCGTCGTCCTGTACGAGATGCTCGCGGGGAGCGCGCCGTTCGAGTCGGAGACCCCGGAGGGTACCTCGGAAAGCACCTCCACGGCGCCCGCGCGCCGCTCGACACGGCGATGCTGCCCGGGAGCACCGGCCCGTCCCTCGCCTCCGTCGTCCTGCGGCGCTCGAGAAGAAACGCGACCGGCGATTTGCCAGAGCGCCGCGGAATTCGCCCCGCGCTCGAGCGGATCCGCACCGCGCCGACGCGAGCGGCTCGAGCCGGGGATCTCCCGCGCGGGGTGCCGACGCCCCTGCTCTGGATCGCCCCGGTGCGTCGCTTGTCGCCATCGGCGGGCTCGCGGCGGCCTCTCCATCCTGCACAAGGCCGCGGCCCCGCAGGCACCATGCCGGCTCGGGCGGCGCCGCAGCCGTTCGCCGCTCCCGCCGTCCCGACCGCCGCGCCGACGTCCGGTCCCGACGAAGTCGGGACCGCGCCGAGGATCGGCGAGCAGACCACGCCGCCCGAGCCCGAGCCGCGCAGCGATCCCCGAGCATCCACCGCCGACGCGGCCGCCAGCGCCGTCTCCGACGCAGCCGCGAGCCTCCCCTCCCGGGGCCGAGCCCGCAGACCGCGGCCACGCGCCGATCGGACGGGCGCCGCTGACCGCGGCGAACGCCGAAGAGGTTTCTCGCTCGCCGGTCTCGCGGCCCGTGGAGCGCCGGGCCCACCGGGCGATGGAGCTCGCCTGGGCGCGGCGAACTCCTGGACCGTCACGGCGCACCCCGGCGACCCCTACACCGCGGAGCTCCAGCGCGGCTCGCCGCAGACGCTGAAGTCCGAGACGGAGACGTGCCCTCGCCAGCGGCCAGCCGTTGCTCGCCGCGGCTCTTCTACCGGGCCTACCGCCAGCTCTGGTTCTCGCCGCCCGATCCGGAGCTCGCCCGAGCGTCCGCGAGGCCGGCGCAGTAGCGGGCGGTCCGTTCCAGGGCTTCAAGTCCCGGCGCGGCCCGCCGCTCCGGAAGCCGAAGCGGGCAGCCGTCAGGTCGCGCGCTTCTTGCTCCGGGCGCCGTCGCGCGGGCGGCGTTGAGGGTCTCGTCCTCGGAGAGAGCTCGCCCGGACCTTGTACATCGGGACCTGCGCCGAGAGCCCCTTCAACGAGAATTGCCCCATCTGCGCGACGCGGAACTTCGTTCGGACCGCCTCGTAGGTCGCGGGGCCGATCACGATGTCCCCCGCGCCCGCGACGAACTCCTCCATGCGCGCGGCGACGTTGACGGCGTTGCCGAGCACCGTGTAGTCCACGCGGCGCTCCGAGCCGATCTCGCCGACGATCGCCTCCCCCGTGTTCAGGGCGATGCGCACCTCGATCCGGCGGCTCTCCCGTCCGACTCGCGCTCCCGTTCCAGCGGCCATGCTCCTCCCGGATCTTCAGGGAGGCCGTGACTGCGCGCACGGCGTGGTCGGGCTGGTCGATCGGCGCGCCGAAAAACGCCATCACCGCGTCGCCGATGAACTTGTCGATCGTGCCGTCCTGGAAAAGATCGCGTCCGACGCGAGCGTGAAGAACCCGGTCAGCAGGCTCGCCATCTCGCCCGCCGCCATCTTCTCCGACCACGTCGTGAAGCCGACGAGGTCGGCGAAGAGGATGGTCACCGACTTGGTCAGGGCCGACCTCGTGGACTCCGGTCGTCTGGACATGCGCGATGATCTCGTCGATGACCTGCGGCGAGTGATAGCGCTCGAGCCGCCCGCGGATCCGCCGCTCCTCCTCGACCGCTCGCGCAGGCGCGCCCGCTCGATCGCGACCGCGGCGAAGTTGGCGAGCGCCGTCAGCAGGTCCAGGTCCTTCTCGGTGAAGGACCCGACGTGCATCGGAGAGTCCACGTGGATGACGCCGATCACCGAGTCGCGGCTCCAGAGCGGGGCGCACATCGCGGAGCGGATCTGCTGCATCCGGATCGACATCCCCGCCTCGAACCGTTCGTCCGTCTGGGCATCCGAGGTCAGGACCGCGACCTTCTGGCGGACGACCATGTCCACGATCGTGCGCGAGTACGGCGCGCCCGTCCGTCGTCATCCGCGACGAGGACTTCAGGCGGCTGATCCGCAGCTTCAGGCCGTCGGCCTCTTCCAGAAGGAGGAACCCGCGGTCCACCGGAAGGTACTCGAAGATCAGGTCCATGACCGTTCCGAGCACCGTCTCGACATCATCGACCGAGATCAGCGTCTTGGCGACCTGCACGAGGATCTCGAAGACCTTGTTCTTGTAGGCGACGTCGAGCACCGCGCGCTTCTTCCCGCGTGTGGACTCGATGGCCGCCGACTCGGCCCCCTTCTCCAGGCCGAAGTCGAGGTTGAACTCCGCGATCGGCCGGATGCAGGTGGACGTCGAGTCGTGCTTCCGCACCGCGGCCGCGGCGGGCGGCGCCTCGACCTCCTCGCGGAACCTCAGGACGAACGTCCCGACCACCGCCTGGTCGCCGTCCCCGAGACGGGCGCTCTGAACGGCTTCTCCTTGACTCGGACGCCGTTGGTGGACTGGTTGTCGTAGATGACCCACGCGTCGTTTTCCCGGCGCAGCGTGGCGTGCCGGCGCGAGACGGAAAAATCGTTCAGGACGATGTCGTTGTCGTTGGAGCGCCCGATCGTCGCTTCGTCCTTCGCCAGGTTGAACACCTGGGGACGTCCATCGGTTTCGTACAGGACCTGAAGCATGTTCGAAAAATTATAGTCCGGCCGGATCATCGGAAGGTCTCAGGTCGAATATCCTGGACCAATCTCACCCTCCCAGAGAGAACGCGATTCGTATCTTCTTGTGCGACGCAACCGGCCCCGACCGCCCGCGCGCAGGGCGGTACTTCCAATGGCGCACGGCGGCCACAGCGGACTCCGAGATCCCGAGCGGAAGCCCCTGCTCGACGGCGATTCGCGTGATCTGGCCGGTCTCGCTGATCGAGGCGTCGAGGATGACCGTCCCTTCGACGCCGGAGCGGCGGGCGCCCTCCGGGTACTCGGGATCCACCTTCGAAATCAGTGCCGCGGGCTCGAGCGGCTCTTCGGCCGCCGGTGCTTCGGCTTCCGCGTTCGGGGTGGCGCTCGCGGCGGGAGATCCGGGGTTTGGCGGCTCCGGCGGCGAGGCGGAGAGATCCGTCAGCGTCAGGTCTTCGACGGTCTTGCCCGTGCCCGGGACGATCGCCGGGCGCCTCGGATCTGGCGGGACGAGGTCCACATCGCTCGAATGGATGAAGGCGACCGAGCCGTCCTCGACGCGCACCGCGTAGTACTCATGATCCACCCCGTAGATCGGAATCGTCGCGCCCCGCCGCAGGCGCCCGGATCGCGGCGCCGAGGGGAAAGGGGCAAGCAGGAGGTCGGTCTCCTCCGCCACGACGCCGGACACGGGGGAGAACGACAGGATCCGTTTCGCGCGCTCCAGCCGCGTCTGCCGCTCGGTGTCCGTCTCGATCGCCTCCGCCGTCACGAAACCGGTCTCTCCTTTTCCGGTGCGCACCTCCAGCCAGCGCCCCCGATCCGAGACGATGGTCAACCGCGCCCCTTTCGGGATCGCGCCGGCGAGGGCTCCCGTCGCGGAAGGCTCCCGGCGGATGTCGGCGATCTCCGCCGTGACCGTCCCGGAGGAATCCAGGACTGCCGGCGCAGACGCGCGGGCCCTTCGGGGGCGCGCCACGAGGAGAAGGATTCCGAGGACCAGGACCAGGACCACGCTCGCCGCTGAAATCGCGGCCCAGCGTGGGAATCGGGCCCGGGACCGGACGGCGTCGGACGGACTGCTCAGGAGCGCGTCCCTCCCCCCTCGCGCAGAAGCGTCAGCAGCAGCGCTTTTTGCGCGTGGAGCCGGTTCTCCGCCTGATCGAAAACGGCGGACGCGGGAGAGTCGATCACCGCGCCGTCCACCTCCTCGCCGCGATGGGCGGGGAGGCAATGCAGGAAGACCGCGTCGGGAGCGGCCATCGCGAAGACCTCCCGCGTGACCCGATACTTCTCGAACTTCGCGGCGCGCTCCGCCGCCTCCGACTCCTGGCCCATCGAGGCCCAGACATCGGTGTAGACGGCGCGGGCCCCGGAGAGGCCTTCCTCCAGCGAATGCGTCGCGAGAACGGAGCCGCCCGTCTCCTCCGCCGTCTGACGCGCCCAGGCGAGGACCTGCGCCGGCGGCTCGAACCCGGCCGGCGTGACGACCGCGACGCGGGCACCGAGCTTCGCGCCCGTCACCAGGAGGCTGTGCGCCACGTTGTTGCCGTCTCCGACGTAACAGAGCGGGAACCCCCGCTCTGTACCGAACCGCTCCCGCACCGTCAGGAAATCCGCGAGCGCCTGGCAGGGATGGAGCAGGTCCGAGAGGCCGTTGATGACGGGAACCGCGCTCCAGCGGGCCAGATCTTCGACCGTCGCGTGCGCGTATGTCGCGGGCCATGATCCCGTCGGCGAAACGCGACAGCACGCGCGCGGTGTCCGCCACGGTCTCGCCGCGCCCGAGCTGCAAGTCCCGGGAGGAGAGGAACATGCCAGCCCCCCGAGCTGGAACATCCCGGCCTCGAAGGAGACCCGGGTGCGCGTCGAAGACTTCTCGAAGATCATCGCGAGGGTCTTCCCCGCCAGACCCGCTCCGGAACCCAGCCGGTTCGCCTCTTGACCTGCGCCGCCAGGTCTAGCAGGGAACGGATCTCCTCCGGCCGCCAGTCGTTCTCGTTGATGTAATCCCGTTTCATAGCCACATCCCCTCTCGAAGGTCCGAGGAACCGATGGCCCGAGGAACCGAGGACTCGATCACTTGCTCCCCGATCACCCGATCCCCTGATCAGCGTCCCCGTCTTTCCTTCGAGCGCCTCCGAAAGCGATTCCGCGCGTGTGATCAGCACTTCCCGGCCGCCCGCTTCGACGAACCTCACCGCCGCATCGATCTTGGGGCCCATGCTCCCGGGCGGAAACTGTCCCTGCGCCAGGAGCTCGCGGGCCGTCGCGACCGTCATCTCCGCCAGCGGCGCCGCGGTCGGGCGGCCGAAGTCCCGGACGACCCTCTCGACTCCCGTGAGAATGATGAAGAGATCCGCGGAGAGCGACGCCGCGATCATGGAGGCCGTGTAGTCCTTGTCGATGACCGCCTCGACGCCCGCGGACCTCCCCGTCCTCCGCTCACGACGACCGGGATGCCGCCTCCCCCGCCGCGATCACGATGTGGCCGCGGTTGATGAGAGCCGCGGCCACGTCCACCCGAGGATCCCGCGCGGCCGCGGCGACGCGACCACCTTGCGCCAGCCGCGCCCCGCGTCCTCGCTCATCCTCCAGCCGACGCTCTCCTCCAGCGCCAGGGCGCGCTCCCGGGAGAAGAACGGCCCGATCGGCTTCGTCGGAGTCGAGGAACGCCGGGTCCGCCGCGTCCACCTGACCTGCGTGATGAACGTCACGACCTCCTTGCGGAAGCCGGCGCGCGGCAGCTCGTTGGCGAAGGCGAGCTCGAGCAGGAAGCCCAGCGATCCCTGAGTCAGCGCGACGCAGAAGTCGAGGTCTGGGGCGGGAGCTCCGAGGAGGCCATCTCGGCCTGGATCAGCAGATTGCCGACCTGCGGGCCGTTGCCGTGGACGACGACGAGCTCGTAGCCGCGCGCGAGGATCGGCAGCAGGTGGCGCACCGCTTCGCGCGCGCGCTCGAGCTGCTGTGCCGTCGTGCCCGAGTCTCCCGGCCGCAGGAGCGCGTTTCCGCCGAAGGCCACGACGGCGAGCGGCCGCACGAAGGAGAAGAAGGGAGTGCTCATGGAGCGTCACATGGAGCCGGGACCGGGACTCGGGACTGGGGACTCGAGCCAGCATAATGGCTCCCCGTCCGGCGTTCCGAGTTCCGAGTCCCGAGTCCCGGCCTCGTCCTCTCTCACGGTCACAAGTCCTCTCTCACCAGGGGCATCGCCATGCAGCGGGGCCCGCCGCGCGCGCGGGACAGCTCGTGCGCGGCGAGGCGGATGACGCACTTCCCCTTGCGCACGTCCAGCTCCTCGCGGCCCAGAAGCAGATCGGCCTCGTCCACGATCCTGTAACCGGCGCGCGCCGAGCTCCTCGGCCGTCCGGACGTTGCGGTCGTAGAGGAGCACGACGCCCGGCGCGAGCGCGAACGCGTTGGCTCCGTCGGTCCACTGCTCGCGCCGCTCGGCGATCGGATCGTCTCCTCCGCAGCGGACCGGCGCGCAAGTCGAGCCTCTGCGCCTTGATCGCGGTCAGGAGATCCTTCTCCGCTCTCCAGGTGATCTCGCGCTTGGTCAGGTCGCACTCGTAGACGTCCGCCTCTTCCTCGCCCGCCGGGGAGGATCATCGGGCCCGAAGACGAGGCACTCGTCGCGCGAGATCATGGTGAAGACGGTGTCCAGGTGCATGTCGGAGCGGGCCGGCGGGCACGGCGACGACCAGCATCCGCTTGATTGGCGACTGCTGCGCCTTGAGCGCTCTCGGCCAGCCGCTCGATCGTGGTCTTCTCGGTCCGCTCGGAGTAGCCGATCGCGAGCAGATCCGCGCGCAGCACCAGGACGTCGCCCCCTTCGAGCGTCGGGCGCATCCGCGCGTAGGAAGCCTGCGGGCCGTACTCCGCGGAGAACTCCTGGAACCAGAAGACGCCGTCGGAGCGGGCGAAGCGGGGGTGGAACTGGAAGATGTAGCCGGACAGGAGCGGCTCGCGCAGCCGGGCCGGCGTCGCCATCGAGCAGCGGATGGCGCGGTCTCCCACGACCGCGAGCGGGTCCCGCTGGAAGAAGTAGTTCGGAGGCCGGGGGCAGCCAGTACAGCTCCGAGGAGGAACGCGCTTCCTCACGCGCCGGCTTCTCGATCCCTGTGACGAGGGCCGACGCGAGCCGCTCGCCGGAGAGCTCCCGGAGTCGATCGTCCATTCCTTCCCCCAGCCGAGAGTCTCGGCCGAGGTCCGCCAGGACCGTGGCCCTGTGCTCCGGGACGGCGAGAACCTCCGCCAGCAGCTGCTCCGCCTCCAGGACCTCGTCGGCGACGTACCCGAGGACCTGCTGGAAGCGCCGGTGCTCCTCCCGCGCCCTGCTCCGTAGAGAATGTCGTCGAAGAGCGACTCTTCCATCATGGAAGGGATCATCCGGTCGATCTCCTGCCCCGGCAGGTGCACGAGGACCGAGGAGAGCTTGCCGACCTCGGAGTTGACGCGCAGTGTCATGAGGAGCGCGGATTCTACGGGGAAAAGGGATCAGGGAACAGGTGTCAGGGAAAACGCAGGTGTCAGGTGCCAGGTATCAGGTGTCAGGGACGGAAGCGGGCCCAACCTGACACCTGGCGCCTGATACCTGACACCTGCATTTCACCTGATCCCTGTTGCCTGACACCTGAAACGAACTCACGAGGGCGGAAGTAGCGGAACCGCCTCGCCCCCGGACACCTCGACTCCTTCCAGTTTCTCCTGGGCGACCTCCGTGATTCCGGAGAGCTTCGCGCTGAAGCGATTCAGAGCCGCGGCGGCTTCCTCGTACTGTTTCTGCGCGTTGTTCATGTGGCCGCGCACCTTCAGGAACGGCTCCTCGGCGCGCTCCCACAGCCGCTCGAGCTCGCCCAGCCGTTCCTGGACCTCGCGGGCGTTCTTCTGGAGCTCCTCGCCCCGCAGGACCATTGCGACCGTCGAGACATACGCGTAGAGGAGCCGCGGCGATACCGGGAAGACCCGCATCTCGATGCAGGAGTCGGCAAGCGCCTTCTCCTCGCCGTCGGCAACCATCTCGGCGTACACCGCTTCGGCGGGGACGTACATGAACGCGTAGTCGCACGTCCCCTCCGCGGGACGGATGTATTTGCGGCGGATCGCGTCGGCGTGCTTGCGCACGTCGCTCGCGAAGGCAGCGCGGGCCCGGCGGCGCTCCCCCTCGTCCTCGACTTCGCGCGCGCGCCGGAAATTCTCCAGGGGGAACTTGCTGTCCACCGAGACCCAGCGATCCTTGAAGCGGATGACCGCGTCCACCGTCACGCCGTCCGCGAACCGGTATTGCATCTGCCAGGAACCCGGCGGCAGAGCCTGGCGCAGGGCCTGCTCGAGGAACGCCTCCCCGAGAGTGCCGCGCAGCTTGGGGGGCTTCAACAAGTCCTCCAGGCGCGTCATGTTTCCGGCGAGCTCTTCGATCTTCTGCGACGCCTTGAAGACGCGCCCCATCTGTTCCCCGACGTCCTTCATCAGCTTGCCGGACTCCCCCAGGTGCTCGGTCAGGCCCTTCTGCCCCTCCGACAGGCTCTGTTCCACGCCCCGAACCCTCTCCTCGACGGCCCGCCGGAACTCGTCGAACCTCCGGTCCACCGACTCCGAGGCCTCACGGGCGCGGGCCGCCTCGGCCAGCAACCGGTCAAAGCGTCCCGACTCCCGAGCGCGCACGAAGAGCGCGATCGCGCCCGCCGCCGCGAGAAGAGCCAGAGCAATCAGCGCGAAGGCCATCGATGAGGACATCGTTGTCCAGAATAGCAGCCGCCCCGGACAAACCATGTCCGAGCGGACCCGGGCTCGGCTACCTGTCGCTCAGCCCCCGTCGCGGCGACGAGAGCAGATCCTTCGCTTCGCTCAGGATGACGATGGCAGGTACCCCTCCGGGCATCTCCGCCGCGGCACTTTCAATCAACCACCACGATGCGACCGGTGCTCGCGGCGCGAGGAGTCTCCCAAGTAACCGCCGGGAGGAGCCTCGCGCCGCGGGAGCGGAGCGATTGCGCGGGATCAGGCGAGCGGTCGAGCCGGCATCCCGGCGAGCCGCTAGCCGGTGCGCCCAACGGGCGCAGATCCCGCGCAAGCGGGGAGCGACGGTTGTGCGAGAATACTTCGGAGACGCAACCGCCGTGCCAGACATTCCGCCCCGCAAGCCCGTGTCGGAGGACGAACGCGAGGAAATCGACTACCTGACCTGCCGTCAGTGCAACAGCCCGTGCTACGTCTTCGAAATGGACCGGGGGCGGATCGTGGAGGCGATCTGCACGGTCTGCGGCAACGACGACATCCTCCTCTTCGACCTCGCCGAGGAAGAACATGAGTGACGTCTGAGACTTACTCCAACCCGCTTCCCGAGCGTTATGCCTCGGCGGAGATGTCCGCGGATCTTCTCGGCGCGCTTCAAATTCGAGACCTGGCGCCGCCTCTGGCTCTGGCTGGCGGAAGAGGAGAAGCGCCTGGGCCTGCCGATCTCCGAGCGAGGCCCTCGTCCAGATGCGGGGCACGCTCGGCCAGATCGACTTCGAGGCGGCGGCCCGCGAGGAGCAGCGGACGCGGCACGACGTCATGGCGCACGTGCAGGTCTTCGGCCAGGCCGCGCCGGCAGCGAAGGGAATCATCCACTGGGGCGCGACGTCGGCCTACGTCGCCGACAACGGCGACCTGATCCAGATGCGAGAGGCATTGTCGCTCGTCGGAACGGCGTCTCGTGGACGGTCCTGAAACGACTGCGCGACGTTCGCGCTCGCCCACCGCGACCTGCCGTGCCTCGCCTACACGCACTTCCAGCCGGCTCAGCCGACGACGGCCGGTAAGCGTGCGGCGATGTGGAGCGCGGACCTGCTGTTCGACCTGGAGGCGGTCCGCGCCGCGCGCGCGAACCTCCGGTTCCTGGGGGCGAAGGGAGCGACCGGCACTCAGGCTTCCTTCCTCTCTCCTCTTCGACGGAGATTCCTCCCGGGTCGAGGAGCTCGACCGCGCTATCGCCGCGCGTGCGGGCTTCGAGAAGCGCGTCGCTCGTCTCGGGCCAGACGTATTCGCGAAAGCAGGACGACTTCGTTCTGCACGCCCTGCCGGGCCTCGCCCAGTCGGCGCACAAGTTCGCGACGGACCTGCGCCTTCTCCAGCACGACGGCGAGATCGAGGAGCCCTTCGGAGGCGTCGCAGATCGGCTCCTCCGCGATGCCGTACAAGAAGAACCCGATGCGCGCCGAACGGATCTGCGCACTGGCGCGACACGTCATCGCGCTCTCGCTCGACACGGCCATGACCGCCGCGACGCAGTGGCTCGAACGGACGCCTCGACGATTCCGCCAACAAGCGCATCGCCGTGCCGGAGGCGTTCCTCGCCGCCGACGCGATTCTCGTGCTCCTCGCCAACGTCGCGGGCGGACTGGTCGTCCACCCGGAGGTCTGCCGGCGCCGCCTGGAGGCGGAGCTGCCGTTCCTCGCGACCGAGCACGATCCTGATGGAGGCGGTGCGCCGCGGCGGCGACCGCCAGCAACTGCACGAGCGGCTGCGCGTCCTGGCCCACGCCTCCTCGGAGAAGCGGGCCCGGGACGGCGCCCCGGCCGACCTGCTCGACCGCGTCGCGAGCGACCGCGTGTTCGGGATGACGCCGCGAAGAGATCGCCGCCGCGGCCCGCCCCGAGAAGCTCGTCGGCCGCGCTCCCGAACAAGTGGAGATCTTCGTCCGGGAGGAGCTCGATCCCGCCCTGGAAGGCGCCCCGCATGCCGAGCCGGTGGCGATCCGAGTTTGAGAACGGAGACCCTCCGCCGGCGGCTCCCTCTCGCGTTTCTCCTCGGCATCTCGGTCGCCTGCGCGTCTTCGCGTCCAACGCCCGCGCCCGCCTACGCGCCCGTGGACGTTCCTCCGATATTGCCTTCCGAATGGTCGGAGGAGGGCGTCGCCTCCTGGTACGGCGGCGACGACGGCTTCGAGGGGAAACCGACCGCGTCCGGCGAGATCTACGACTCCTCGCTCCTGACCGCGGCCCACCGGGAGCTGCCGCTCGGCAGCGTCGTGGAAGTGCGGGGCGTGGACAACGGGAAGAGCGTCCGCGTCCGGATCAACGACCGAGGCCCGTTCGTCAAGGGACGGATCATCGACCTCTCGCGGGCCGCCGCGAGTCGGCTCGATCTGATCGGCCCCGGAACCGGCCGCGTCCGGCTGTCGGTGGTGAAGCGCGGAACCGAGCCGCCGCCGGTCTCGCCGTCGGGCCTCTGGGCGGTCCAGATCGGATCCTTCGCGGATCCCGCCAACGCGCGGCGCCAGTCCGAGAAGGCGGCCGCTGGAGGCCGTTCCGCCTGGCTCGAGCCGCACGACGGCCTGACCCGCGTCAAGGTGGGAAGCTACGGCTCTCGCGACCAGGCGCGGGAGGCGCTGGCCGCGCTCGAGCGGCAGGGATTCGAGGGGATCGTCGTTCCGGCGAAGTGAGAGAGCAGCGCTCTTCCCCGGTCATCCTGAGCGTCTTCCCCGTGTCATCCTGAGCGTTTCCCCCGTGTCATCCTGAGCGAAGCGAAGGATCCGCTCTCCCGCTCCCGAACCGGAGCGGATCCTTCGTCGCGTCGCTCCTCAGGATGACAGAGGATCGGCAGGCCGATGAGAGAATCCGGAGCCTCGTGGAGAGGTCTTGAACACGTTCGCGATCGAGAGCCGCGGCCTTCGGAAGAGATATGGGGACGTCACCGCCGTGGACGGCCTCGATCTGGCCGTGCGCGCGGGAGAATGTTTCGGACTCCTCGGTCCCAACGGCGCAGGCAAGACGACGACGATCGAGATCCTGGAGGGCTTGAACAGGCCCGACGCGGGAGAGGTCACCGTTCTCGGCCGGCACTGGGGGACGCACGAGCGGGAACTGCGCGAGCGCCTCGGCGTCTCGCTCCAGGAGAGCCGGTTCCACGACAAGCTCACCGTCTACGAGACGCTCCGCCTCTTCCGGTCGTTCTACAGGAACGGGCGCGAACCGGAGGAGGCGATGCGCGACATGTCGCTCGAAGAGAAGCGCGACGCGCGCGTCGGGAAGCTCTCCGGAGGCCAGCGCCAGCGGCTCGCCGTCGCGTGCGCGCTGACGGGTAACCCGGAGATCCTCTTTCTCGACGAGCCGACGACGGGCCTCGATCCGCAGAGCCGGCGGCAGCTCTGGGAGCACATCCGCGCCTTCCGCGCGCGCGGCGGGACGGTCCTCCTGACGACGCACTACATGGACGAGGCGGAGCAGCTCTGCGACCGCGTCGCGATCGTGGACCACGGCAGGACGATCGGCGAGGGAACTCCGGCCGAGCTCATCGGCCGCCTTCACGCTCCCAACATCCTGGACTTCGCCTCCGATCCGCCGGCCGCCCCCGAACTCGTCGCCGCGATCCCGGGCGCGTTCGACCCGCGCCAGCGCGGGAGCCACTGGTCGGTCTGCGTGTCCTCTCTCGTCGAGGCGGTCCCGGCTCTGCTCCTCGCCCTCGAGCGGGCGGGGGCGAAGCTCGAGGAGCTCTCGACGCGCCGGGCCACTCTCGAAGACGTGTTCCTCGCCCTGACCGGCCGCGAGCTGCGGGATGAGTAGCGGCCGGCGATTTCATCCGCTGGCCGAGCTCACGCGGGCCCGGCTTCTGGAGTTCGTACGCGAGCCGGAAGTGCTCTTCTGGGTGTTCGTCTTTCCGATCGGCATGGCGCTCGCCCTCGGGTTCGCCTTCCGCGACAAGGCCCCCGAACCGGTGGCCGTGGGCATCACCGGCGCGGCGCAGACGAACGTCCTGCGCGAGGCGATGACCCGCTCGCCGCTCCTGAAGCCGCAACTGTTCTCCTCCGTCGCCGAGGGGCGGGCCGCGCTGCGGACCGGGAAGATCGCGCTTCTCGTCGAAAACGGATCTCCGATCGTCTACTGGTACGACGCGACGCGCCCCGACTCGCGCCTGGCCCGCTTCGAGGTGGACCAGGCGGTGCAGGCGGCGGCAGGCAGGAGCAATCCGGCGGCCGTCCGGGACGAGCTCGTGTCGGAGAAGGGCTCGCGCTACATCGACTTCCTGCTGCCGGGTCTCCTCGGCCTGAACCTGCTCTCGACGAGCGTCTGGGGCATCGGCTATTCGATCGTCAACGCCCGGATCAAGAAGACGCTTAAGCTGATGACCGCGACGCCCATGAAGCGGTCCGACTTCCTGTTCGCGCAGATGCTGTCGCGCTTCGTGCTCCTCGCCCTCGAGGCGGCGATCATCGTCGCCTTTGGAATGCTCGTCTTCCACGTCCCCCTGCGCGGCTCGCTCGCGGCGCTCGTCCTGCTCTGCGTCTTCTGCGGAGTCTCGTTCGGGGGTCTCGGCCTCCTCTGCGGCTCGCGGGTCCAGACGCTCGAAGGGGTCAACGGCCTGATCAACCTGATCCTCGTGCCGATGTGGCTCTTTTCCGGCGTCTTCTTCTCGCCGGAGCGGTTCCCGAAGGCGCTCCAGGCTCCCATCCAGGCGCTGCCGCTGACAGCGGCCAACGAGGCGCTCCGCGCCGTCATGCTGGAAGGGAGAAGCCTCGCGGCCCTCCCGTCCCAGCTGGCGATCCTGGCCGTGTGGGGCATCGTCAGCTACGTGATCGCATTGAAGATCTTCCGCTGGCAGTAGGAGGAGAGCGATGCAGGTTCTCGTCGTCAACCAGGAAGAAGTCCCGCGCCTCCTGCCGATGGCCGAGTGCATCGACGCGATGGCGGACGTGCTGTCGACTCTGGCGCGCGGCGACGCGCTCCTTCCGCTGCGTTCGATCCTGTGGCTGCCGGAGAAGGTCGGGGGCCTCGGCCTGATGCCGGCGGCGCTCGTGCCGTCGAAGGTCGCGGGCGTCAAGGTGATCACGTTCTTCCCCGGAAACGAAGGAACGGAGCTCGACACGCACCAGGGAGCGGTCCTCCTCTTCGAGGCGGAACGCGGCCGGCTTCTCGCGGTGATCGACGCGACCTCGATCACGGCGATCCGCACCGCCGCCGTCAGCGGCGTGGCGACGCGCGCCCTCGCTCGGGAGGACGCCGGCGACCTCGCGATCCTCGGCTCCGGCATGCAGGCGCGCACGCACCTGGAGGCGATGCGCGTCGCGCGCCCGATCCGCCGCGTCCGCGTCGCGAGCAAAGACCTGCAGAGGGCGCAGGGCGTTCGCCGAGCGGGAGTCGCGGCGAACAGGGCCTCGCCATCGAGCCGGTCGCCTCGGTCCGCGAGGCCGTGGCCGGCGCGGACATCATCTGCACCGCGACTTCGTCGCGCGAGCCGATCCTGCTCGGAGAGTGGATCGCGCCCGGCGCGCACGTCAACGCGGTCGGCTCGAGCGTCCCGTTCGCCCGCGAGCTCGACACCGCCGCCGTCCTCCGCTCGCGCCTCTACGTGGACCGGCGCGAGTCGGCGCTGAACGAGGCGGGGGACTTCCTCATCGCGAAGAAGGAAGGAGCCGTGACGACGATCACATCGTCGGCGAGATCGGCGAGGTCCTCCTCCGCCGCCTGCAGGGAAGACGCTCCCCCGACGAGGTGACCCTCTTCAAGTCGCTCGGCCTCGCCGTCGAAGACGTCGCTTCGGCCCGGCACATCTACGAGAAGGCGAAGGCGTCCGGGACCGGGCGCTTCCTCGACTTCGGGGGCGAGCGCCACGCGGAACGATTGAGCCGTCCTTCGATCGAGCAGATCCGCGCCGCGCGCGAGCGCCTCTTCGCGAGAGGGCTCGCCCTGCGCACTCCTCTCGTCCGCTTGAACGTCGACGACGCTCCGGCGGAGATCTGGCTGAAGCTCGAGAACCTCCAGCCGATCGGCTCGTTCAAGCTGCGCGGAGCGGGCAACGCGATGAGCGCTTGCGCCCCGTGAAGCGCTCGCGAAGGGCGTCTACACGGCGAGCGCCGGCAACATGGCCCAGGGCGTCGCCTGGAACGCGCGGCGGCTGGGCATCCCGTGCGACCGTCGTCGTGCCCGAGAGCGCCCCGCAGACCAAGCTCGCGGCGATCGAGCGGCTGGGCGCGAAGGCCCTCAAGCTCCCGTACGAACGCTGGTGGCAGGTGCTCGAGGACCACGGCTATCCCGGCATCGAGGGGTTCTTCGTCCATCCGGTCAGCGATCCCGCGGTGATCGCGGGAAACGGGACGATCGGCCTCGAGATCCTGGAGGACCTGCCCGACGTGGACGCGGTCGTCGTTCCTTTCGGCGGAGGCGGCCTCTCCTGCGGCATCGCGTCGGCTCTCGCGGCCCTGCGCCCGCAGACGCGCGTCTTCGCGTCCGAGGTCGAGACGGCCGCTCCGTTCGCGGCGTCGCTCGCCGCCGGCAAGCCCGTCGCCGTCGAGCACACGCCGAGCTTCGTGGACGGCATCGGCGGCCGCTCCATGCTCCCGGAGATGTGGCCCCTCGCGAGCCGGCTCCTCGCCGGCTCCCTGGTGATGTCCGTCGCGCAGATCGCCGCCGCCGTCCGGCTCCTTGCCGAGCGCAACCGGGTGATCGCCGAAGGCGCCGGCGCCTCTTCCGTCGCCGCCGCGATCGCCGGCAAAGCGGGAAAAGGCAAGGTCGTCGCCGTCGTTTCCGGCGGCAACATCGATCCCGCCAAGCTCGGGATGATCCTCGCCGGAGAGATCCCGTAGGAAGCCGCCCGGGTCTTCTTAGACTGTCTCCAGGTAGCGGTGGACTACGCTGACGGTCCCGGAGCCTTCGCCGACGGCCGCCGCGACGCGCTTGCCCGAGCCGCCGCGCACGTCTCCTGCGGCGAAGATGCCGGGGACGCTTGTCTCGAAGATGTAGGGGTCGCGGTCGAGGATCCAGCCGCGCGGCTTCTTGTCCACCCGCGGGAGATCCGGGCCGGTCAGGACGAACCCCTTCTCGTCGAGCTCGACGGTCCCGGCCACCATCTCGGTTCGCGGCTTCGCGCCGATGAAGATGAACATCGCCGCCGCGTCGATCGCGCGCTCTTCCCCGCTCACGACGTGCCGGACCGACACGCGCTCGAGCCGGCCCGTTCCGGCGACCTGCGTGACTTCCACGCCGGTCACGACCTCGATGTTCGCCGTCGCCGCGATGCGGTCCACCAAGTACCGCGACATGATCTTGCCAGGAGACTGCCCGCGGACGAGCAGGGTCACGCGCCGCGCGTAACGGGAAAAGAAGAGGGCGCCCTGCCCGGCCGAATTTCCCGCTCCCACGACGCACACGTCCTGTCCGCGGTACGTCGCGGCTTCCGTCATCGCCGCGCCGTAATAGACGCCGATGCCCAGCAGCGCAGCCAAGCCGGGCACGTCCAGAGTCCGGACGGAGACGCCCGTTGCGAGGATCACCGCATAGCAGGAGATGTCCGTCCCATCCGCGAGGCGAACCACGCGGTAGGGATCCTCGCGCCGAATCGTGACCGCCTCCTGCGCGAGAACCTCGGCGCCGAAGCGGCGGGCCTGAGTCGCCGCGCGGCGCGCGAGATCGGAGCCGGAGACGCCCGAAGGGAAGCCGAGGTAGTTTTCGATCAGGGAGCTCGTGCCGGCCTGGCCTCCCGGGGCCTTCTGCTCGATCAGGAGCGTCCGGAGCCCCTCCGAGGCGCCGTACACCGCGGCCGCCAGTCCCGCCGGGCCCGCGCCGACGATGATCAGATCGTAGAAGGGGCGGCTCGCCCGCGTCTGCATCCCGCATTTTTCGGCCAGCTCGCGGTCGCTCGGAGCGACGAGGCGGCTGCCGTCGGGGAAGAGGAGGACCGGCAGCCGGTTCGCATCTCCGCAGGAGGCGATCAATTCCCTCGTCGGCGCGTCCTGGTCCACGTCGATCCACTGGTAGGGAATCTGGTTGTTCGAGAGGAACTCCTTGACCGCGTAGCTCCTCGGCGAGGAGCGCGCGCCGGCGACCCGAATGCCGTCGTAGGGAAGACGCGCCTTCGCCTTCCAGTCCGACAGCAGGTCGTCGAGGACCGGATAGAGCCGTTCCTCCGGAGGATCCCAGGGCTTCAGGAGGTAGTGATCGAGTCCCACGTCGTTGATGCCGGAGATCGCGGCCTGCGTGTCGGCATACGCCGTGAGGAGGACCCGGCGCGATTCCGGGAAGAGCTTGAGCGCCTCGCGCAGGAACTCGGTGCCCGACATCTCGGGCATCCGCTCGTCCACGAGGAAGAGGGCGACGGGAGTGCCGCGCTGCTTGAGCTGCCGGGCGGCCTCGAGGGCTTCTCCGCCGGATCCCGCCTTGAGCACCCTGTAGTCGCCGCGGTAATGCTGGCGCAGGTCGCGCTCGACCGCGCTCAAGACCTCCGGGTCGTCGTCGACGGCCAGAATTGCCGGTCGGACCACGTCAGTCCCCGCCTGCGTCGATCGGCAGGGTCACGCTGAACTGCGTGTGGCCGGGACGGGAATCGACCTCGATCTCTCCGTGATGGCGGAGCACGATGCGCCGCGCGATGTCCAGGCCGAGACCGGTACCCTGGCCGATCGGCTTCGTCGTGAAGAAAGGATCGAAAATGCGCTCGCGAATCTCGGACGGCAACCCCGGTCCATCGTCTGCGACTCGCACGAGGACGGAATGTCCCTGACGGACCGCTGCAACTCCGACATGACTCTTCGCTGCGTCCAGCGCGTTATCGACCAGATTCGCCCATACCTGGTTGAGCTCGCCGCCGAACCCCCGGATCCGCGGCAAGTCGGTCTCCACGTCGAGGCTCACGCCCACCTGCTTCCCGCGCGCTTTTGCGTTGAGCACCGCGAGCGTATCGGCCAGCCCCTGACCGACATCCACGGGTTTTGGCATGCTCGCCTGGTCCATGTAGGTGAAGCCCTTCACCGCCGCGACGAGCTTGTGGATCCTGGACGCGGCTGCCTCGATTTCCGATGCGAGTTGGTAGGTCGAGCAGCCGGCAACGAGCCACGGAAGGGTCACCGGGAGCGCCTGGGCATCGAGCGCTTCCGCGAGGTGGTCGAGCGCGTCGAGCGTGACCGCGGACTCCGCCAGCGCTTGCGCGGCGGTGACATCGGCGCCGTGACGCGCCAGCCAGTCGGCGATGGCATCTTCCCGGTCGGCCAGCTCGATGGTCGATCGCCCGAAGCTGGCGCCTGCCGCAGCAAGGCAGAGCTCGCGCGCCCGGTCCACGGCCGCCTGTTCGGCCGGAGACAATCGCGCGGCGCCGAGCGCGCGGGACGCCGCTTCGACCTCCGACAACCGAAGCTTGAGGCCCTGGGCGCTCCGCGCGACTGCCGAAGCGGGGTTATTCAACTCGTGCGCAAGCCCCGCCGCCAGCTTGCCGAGGGACATCATTTTTTCTTCCTGAAGGTCGCTCGACGTGAAATGGCGGGCGCGATCGACCATGACATGCACGAAGATCGAGGTGAGGTCGTAACAGTCGCGAATCAGATCCGGCATCTCCTCGCGGGGAATCAGCAGAAGCTCGGACGGCACCTCGGCCTTCACGTCGCCCGGCGGCGCCACCAGACGCGAGTACGGCAGGAGTCCCGTCACGTCGCCCCCATGCCACTCCATGACCTTGTGCGGTCCGGCGCCCCGGTCGATGTGAATCGACAGGTGGCCGGAAAGGACGATGTACAGACCGAGCACCGGTCCGGTCTTCGGAGTGAGTACGGTTCCCGGCTCCAACCGGACCAGGCGGCCGCGGGAAGCGAGCCAGGCCAGCTGGTCGGGAGGCGCGCCGACGAGCAGCCGATGCGCGGACAGACGATCCTGTATCGAGGTTTCCAACTTGACGTCTCAGCGGAACGTTATACATCGACCGGAACAGATTCAGGCGCGCCCGCTTCCCTTCCTCTCCTCCAGCTCTTCCAGCGTCTTCGGCCAGTCGCCTCTCATGAGTTGAGAGAGCGCCCGGTCGGCCAGGAGCTTTCCTCCCGTCTGGCAGGTCGCACAGTAGTTGGATTCGTTCGCAGCGTAGACGATCCGCTGGACCGGCGAGCCGCAGACGGGACAGGGCTGGCGGTAACGCCCATGGACGGCCATTCCCTTCCGGAACGCCGTGACCTTCTCGGGGAAGGCCTTGCGGGCCTCGCTGACGAACCGGTCGGCCCAGGCTGACAGCGTCTCCCGCGTCGCGCGGGAGAGCCGTTCGATCTCCTCCTCGCTCAGCCGGCTCGTCCATTTCGCCGGCGAGAGCCTCGCGCGATGCAGGATCTCGTCGGAGTAGGCGTTTCCGATGCCGGAGAAGAGCCGCGGGTCGGTCAGCGCGCGCTTGACCGTGTGATTCTCGCGAGTCAATGCCCCCCGGAACGCCGCGAAGTCCGACTCGAGCGGCTCGATTCCTCCCCGGTCGAATTCCGCGAGCGCCTTCTCCTCGCGCGCCAGGTGGAGCGAGGCGCGCTTCTTCGTGCTCGCTTCCGTCAGGAGAAGAGTCCCGTTCTCGAAATCGAACGCCGCGAGCGAAGTCCTTCCGCCCATCTTCGCTCCCCGCGCCTTCCAGTGAAGGCGCCCGGCGATCATCAGGTGCAGGACCAGAAAGAGGCCCTCCTCCAGCTCGAAGACGATCCGCTTCCCCATCCGGCGCAGGCCGAGGACCCTCTTCCCCGCCGCTTGCGAGATCGGCGGCGAGACCGAGCGCACCAGGAACGGGCTCGCGATCCGGATCGCGTCGAGACGCCTGCCCGTGATCCGGCTCTCGAGAGCCTCCAGATACGCCAGAATGTCAGGCAGTTCCGGCACGCGCGCAGCTTACCGCCGCGCCCCGATCGAGCGAGAAGGGCCTGGGAATCAGTCCTTCCTCCTCGCCGCCGTCGCCCGGCCGGCGAGCCTCCATCGGGTCAGGGGAGATCACGCGACATGCGGGCCAGGGGAAAGCCCACGCCGTCAGGGAGGGTCACGTCGGTTCGTTCGAGGGCAAGGAAGCCCTCGCGCTCGTAGAAGGGGATGCCGGTCAGCGTCGCCATGAGCTCCAGCCGGCGGAACCTTTCCGCCCGTGCGGCGCGCTCGCATTCCTGGAGCAGCAGGCGCGCGATGCCGCGCCGGGCAAAGTCGGGATGGACGAAGAAGGCGCGGATGCGCGCGGCCTCCGTTTCCGGATCGAGTCGGTCGTCCGATCGGTCCGAATACTGGTCGCCGCCGAAGAGCGTCCGGCGCCGGCTCCACCCCCCGCACGCCGCGATCCTGCCCCCGGCTTCGACCACATAGTACGTGCGGTCCTCGATCAGGCGAGTATCGACTCCGAACAGATGCCTCAGGGCGCTCGCGAGCTGCTCGGCCGAGTAGTCGGCTCCGCTCAAGCCCAGGACCGAGTCCCGGATGAGAACGGCGAGGAGCTCGACGTCCCCGGGAACGGCCGCGCGGACGCGAAGCTCTTCCAGGCCGCACCTACGCCAGTTCGGCGGGGGGCTCGTGGGAGAGGCGGTCGCGCCTTTCCTTGCGCTCGATCGCGAGGCGGATGAGCTCGTCCAGGAGCGGGCCCAGGGGGAGGCCGCTCGCTTCCCAGAGCTTCGGGTACATGGAGATCGCCGTGAAGCCGGGGAGCGTGTTCAGCTCGTTGACGAGGACGCGGTCGGTGCCGCGCTCGAGGAAGAAGTCCACGCGGGCCATGCCGGAGATTCCGGCCACGCGGAAGGCCTTCACGGCGAGCGAGCGGACCTCTTCCGCGACCGCGTCGGGAATCGGAGCCGGGATCAGGAGCCTGGCGTTGTCCTCGCGATACTTGTCGTCGTAGTCGTAGAACTCGCGGCCCGGCACGACCTCGCCGACGATCGAAGCGCGCGGATCGTCGTTGCCGAGAACGGCGCACTCGACCTCGCGCGCGTCCACGCCCTCCTCGATCAGGACCCGGTCGTCGTAACGGAAGGCGAGGTCCAGGGCGGCGCCGAGGCCGGGCCAGTCCTTTACTTTCGAAACGCCGACGGAGGAGCCGCCGTTGGAGGGCTTGACGAAGAGAGGGAACGAAAACGCGGGGACCGCGGCTTGAAGCTGTCCCCTCACCCCTGTCGGCCGCTCGCTTCGCGAGGCGCGACCTTCGGTCGCGGCCGACGCTGAAGTAAGCGGGGGGAGGCCTCCCGAGCCCCCCCGCTCCCTGGCGCTCAGCGCAATGAAGCGGGTCGTGGGGATGCCGGCGTCGCGCAGGAGGGACTTGAAGACCGCCTTGTCCATGCCGATGGCGGAGCCGGCGACGCCCGCGCCGACGTAGGGAATCCCGAGGAACTCGAGGAAGCCCTGGAGAACGCCGTCTTCGCCGGACGTGCCGTGGATGATCGGGACGACGACGTCCGCCTTCGACGGGCTGATCTCGGCCGGTACCAGCGCCTCCCCTGCCGGCGCGCCGTCCGCGGGGGATCGCGGCAGGCGGAACTTCTCGGGGACGGGACCGGCCGTGAGCAGGCGGCGCGACTCCCCCGCCGGGAGGAAGCGCCCGTCCGGGCCGACCGCCACCGGGATGACGTCGTAGCGCGAAGGGTCGAGAGCCCCGGCGATCGCGCGGGCGGAGATGCGCGAGACCTCCCGTTCGACGGAGCGGCCTCCGAAGAGAACGACGACCCGAAGCCGGCTCACCAGTGAACGACCCGGACGTCCTCAATCGCCGGAGAGTGGCGCAGCTTCTCGAGAGTCTCGGGCGAAGGCGCGGAGTCCACCGCGATCACGGCCGCCGCCCGCGCGCCGTCCCCGCGGGCGAGGGAGAAGCCGGCGATGTTGATCCCGGCCTCGCCGAGGACCGTCCCGACCGAGCCGATGACACCCGGCACATCGCGGTTGCGGAGGAAGACGACCGTTCCCTCGGGGTGGAATTCGAGAGGCAGGTCGTCCACCTTGACGACGCGCGGGTCGCGCCCGGCGTAGAGCGTCGCCTCGGCGCTCGCGGAACCTCCATTGCCGATGAGGGTCACGCGGATCGAACGGACGTAGTGGCCCGGCTGCTCGTGCCGTGTCGACACGACGGAGACGCCCCGTTCCTCCGCGATGACGAGCGCGTTGACGTAGTTCATCGGCTCGGGCGCATGACGCTCGAGCGCTCCCTTCACCGCCGCGACGGCGACCGGCCGGAGGAGGTCCTCGGGCAGGCCCCACGTTTCCACGGAAACCGATACCAGTCCGGCCGACTGCACCGACCAGAGGAAGTGCGCGGTCCGCTCGGCGAGCCTCATCCAGTCGGCTGCCCCGGTCGGGTCGGCGGGGCCGCGGAACGGAAGGTTGACGGCCGGCACATACGTCGCGCCCGCCAGCGCGTCCGACAGCGCCTCGACGGTCTGGAGGGAGACGCGTTCCTGCGCTTCGACGGTCGAGGCCCCCAGGTGCGGCGTCGCGACGACGTTCGGGAGCTTCAAGAGAGGATCGTTCGGATCGGGGGGCTCCGGATCGAACACGTCGAGCGCGGCGCCGGCGAGATGCCCCGAGACGAGCGCCTCGTGCAGGGCCACGCGGTCCACGAGCTTTCCGCGCGCGACGTTGGCCAGGATCGCGCCTTTCTTCATGCGGGCGAGCTCCTCGCGTCCCAGGATCGGCTTGCCGCCGCCGGACGCCGCGGCGTGGAGAGTGACGATGTCGCTGGCTTCGAGCAGCCCGGGCAGATCGCGCAGCTCCACTCCCATTTCGCGGGCGCGCTCGGGCGGCAGATAAGGGTCGTAGCCGATGATCCGGGCATCGAAGGCGCGGGCCCGCGCGGCCACCCGGGATCCGACCTGGCCCAGGCCGATGATGCCAAGAGTCTTCCCGGAGAGCTCGCTCCCGATGAACTTCGATTTCTCCCACTTGCCGGCCGCCATCGAGACGGACGCCGCCGGGACCCGCCGCAGGAGCGCGAAGAGCAATGCGAAGGTGTGCTCCACGGCGGAGACGACGTTGGCCGTCGGCGCGTTGATGACGAGGACCCCGCGCGCGGTCGCCGCCGGCACGTCCACGTTGTCCACGCCGACGCCGGCGCGGCCGACGACCTTGAGATTCGGCCCGGCCTGGAGGAGCTCTTTGTCCACCTTCGTCGCGCTGCGGACGAGGAGCGCGTCGGCAGTCTTCAATTCCTCGATGAGCTTCTCGCGCGGCGCCCCGGCCAGGTTGACGACCTCGTGTCCGGCCTCGCGCAGCTTCGCCAGGCCGCTCTCATCCATTTTTTCGGCAACGATGACTCTGCTCATGGGGAGAAAACTATCAGCACTTCGCCGTCGCCGCGTGATCAGTTTGAACCGGGTCGCGGGTCTCCATCAGGGCGCGGGAACACGAGCTCCTGCGGGATTCGCCAGGAGCCAGGCGGGAAGCTCGGCAAGGGAATCGAGAAGGGCGTCGGCGTCCACCCCGGACAGGTGCTCGCGGGCCCGCGAACCGGAGGGGATGAGGACGACCCGGCAGCCGGCGGAGCGGGCGAACTCGGAGTCCACCTCCATGTCGCCGACGGCGAGCGTGGTTTCGGGCGACTCCCCGGCCGCGGACATGAGGCGGCGGAGCATCGTCGGGTCCGGCTTGGTCGGCGTCGCCTCGTCCGGTCCGGCGATCGCGGCGAAGAAGCGGGCGGCTCCCAGCGCCTCGAGGATCAGGCGCGAGAACCGGGCCGGCTTGTTCGAGGCGACGGCCATCGCATGGCCGCGACCGGCGAGCACCGCGAGGACCTCGCGCACGTCCGGAAGGAGCCGCGACTTCTCGACCGCGACGTGCGGATAGCGCTCGCGGAAGAGCCGCACGCCCTCGGCCGCCCGCTCCTTTCCGACCGCATTTTCCAGGAGCTTCTCGATCCCGTGTCCCACCATGACGCGGACCTGTTCGGAGGGAAGCGGCGGCAGCCCGAACTTCTCCATCGCGTACGCCAGCGCGTCGCCGATCGCGTCGTAGCCGTCGATCAGGGTTCCGTCCAGGTCGAAGACGAGGAACGAATGTTTGGCTGTCCGGTGCCCGGTGCCCGAGGAGGCGCCCCGAGTCGGCGCGTTCATCTCAGCTCTTGCGGGCCCGGTCGAGGCCGGCGAGACGAAGCACGGTGTTGACGATCGCCTGGAGGTCGCCGAACGCGTGAGTCGGGAGGTCGTCTTCGGCCGGCTGGTCGGAGACGCGCGCGACGACCCCCTCGATGCGCGGGCGGGAGGCGCGGGAGCGCGTCACCTCGATCTTCGGCATCGGGAGGAACTTGAATCCTTCGATCAAGACGAGATCGCAGTCGGAGAAGTCGCGCGCGAGCAGGTCGTCGAGCCGCTCTTCCCTTCCGAAGCGGCGGGCCGTCTCGCGCGCCGGCGTGACGAACGCGGAGACCGCCGCGCCGGAGGTCGCGTGGAGGTGCGAGTCCTTTCCCGCCACGTCGTCCTCGGCGTCCTTCGAGCTGTGCTTGATCGTGCCGACCCGGAGCCCTCTCGCGGTCAGCCACGGGACGAGCTTGACGATCAGCGTCGTCTTCCCCGATTCGTGGCCGCCGACGAACGCCACGGCGGCCGGCTTGCGGTCCGGATAGAGCAGGTGCGGCTCGCGCCGCGCGAGAAACTCCCTGGCGCCGGCGTCGTGCCTCGCGATCTCCGAGGTCAGGTCTTCTCCTCTTTCGACGAGCCCCCGGTATCGGGGCGACCCGGTCAGGAGGTCGATCGCGGGGCGCGGATCGAACTCGTACGGCTCGGTCCGCCAGCGGAAGTTGCCCGGGTCGAGCCGGCGCGCGGTTTCGATCACTCGCATGCCGGTCTCGAACGAGCGGAAGCCGCGCCGGCTCACGATCGTTCCCGCGGGCGCCGCGGGCCGGCCCGAGCGCTGCTCGCGTCCCGTCAGGTGCATCATCGCCCCGGCGACGCTCTGTCCCGAGTGCTTGTCGAACATCGGCCGGAAATGAACGGGCACGAACGACACTCCCGGCAGATCGAGCGCGTTCAACTCCCCCGCGAACGCGACCGCGTCGAGCCAGGGCGCGCCGAAGATCTCGAAGGGGCGCGTCGTGCCCCTCCCCTCCGACAGGTTCGTTCCCTCGAGAAGGCACATCCCCGGATAGACGAGCGCCGTCGCCGGCGAGGGAATGTTCGGAGAGGGAGAGACCCAGGGGAGTCCGGTCGCGGCGAACTCCATGTCGCGGGCCCAGCCGGACATCCCGGACACGACGACGTCCACGTCCAGGTTCTTCTCCGATGCGAGCAGCCCGGCCATCTCGCCGGCCGTCATCCCGTGCCGGACCGGGACCGGGTGCATGCCGACGAAGGAGAGGTACTCCTCCTCCTGCGGCGCGCCCTCGACCTCCCCCCCGATCGGGTTGGGCCGGTCGCAGACGACGAGACGCTTGCCCGACTCGGCGCACGCCTCCATCGCCAGCATCATCGTCCAGATGTACGTGTAGTAGCGTGCCCCCACGTCCGCGACGTCGAAGACGAGGGCGTCGAGGTCGGCCAGATCCTCGCGGCGCGGCTTCAGGGAGTCGCGCGTCGCGCCGTAGAGCGAGACGGCGGGAAGGCCGGTCGGAGGGTGGACCGAATCGCCGACCGACTCCATGTACACCGCTCCGCCGTCTACGCCATGCTCGGGGCCGAAGAGCCGGACGAGGCGCGCGTCCCTCAATTCCGCGAGCGCCTTCCAGGTCGGCACGCCATCGCACGTGACCCCGGAGGGGTTCGTGATGAGGCCGAAGCGCTTCCCGGCGATCGGCGACGGGTCCGCGAGGAGCCGGTCGATCCCGCCGAGGACTCTTCTCAAGACTTGTCCGGATGCGTGGTCGCCTCGCCGCGCACGAGAGCAATCGCGTGGGGAAGCAGGTCCACGATCGATCGGAGGCAGTCGGCCGCCCCCCGCGGAGATCCCGGGAGCGCGAGGACGAGCGTCTGGTCCCGCACCCCCGCAACCTGCCGCGAGAGGAAGGCCGCCGGAAAATTCTTCCCTGTTTCGGAGCGCATCTTCTCGGCGAGGCCGGGGATCTCGAACTCCACCGCCTCCCGCACGGCCTCCGGGGTCCGGTCCCGCGGCGCCACTCCCGTGCCTCCGGTCAGGACGATCAGATCGGCGTGCCGCGCGTAGGCCGTCAGCCGGATGGCGCGCGCGATCAGCTGCCGGTCATCCGGGAGGACCTCCCGCGAGACGATCTCGTGAACGATGCCCGATGCGCGCAGCGCCTCCTCGCAGGCGGGCCCTCCGCGGTCCTCCCGCTTGCCTGCCGCGACGCCGTCGGACACGGTCATGATCACGACACGAATCGTCATGAAGGCTGCCGCCGGTACGGGCCGGAGCGCCCTCCGGTTTTCTCGATCAGGACGATCTCGCGGATCTCGATCGAGCGGTCGAGCGCCTTCGCCATGTCATAGAGCGCCAGGCAGGCGCCGGCGACGGCGGTGAGCGCCTCCATCTCGACGCCGGTGCGCGCGGCCGTCGAGGCGGTCGCGGTGACGATCACCTCGCGGCTGCCGGCGGCGAGCTCACATTCGACCGAGACGGCATCGAGGACGATCGGATGCGCCAGCGGCACGATCTCGGAGGTCTTCTTCGCCGCGAGGATCCCCGCCAGGCGGGCGACCGCCAGCGCGTCTCCCTTGGACAGCTTCCCTCCGGCGAGCGCTCCAAAGGCGGCTTCGTTCAGGCGCACCCTTCCCCGGGCCACGGCGCGCCGGCGCGTGGAAGCCTTCCCCCCGACGTCCACCATCCGCGCGCGGCCGCGAGAATCCAGGTGCAACAGGCTCCCGCGCAACGGTCCCGTCGCGCGGGGACGGCGCGGCCGCTTCGGAGGCTTCTCTTCTTCCGTCATGCCCGCTCCCGCGCCGCGTTGTACTGCTCGATCGTGTTCATGTTGGCAAAGGAATTGCCCGAGGGATCGGCGGCTCGCCAGGCTTCCTCGTCGAGCACCGCGGCTCCCACCTCCCGCGCGAGGCCGTGGAGCGAAAGGTCTCCGCGCGCGATGCGGGCGAGCGCGGCCGGGAGGACGCTTCGACGCCAGACCGCGGCGAGGGGCTGGAGGAGCCCGTCGGCGACCGGCACCACGGCCGGCGCGTCCGACCCCAGGCTCTCCCGCGCGATCGCCCGGATCACCTCGTCCGTCATCACGGGCAGGTCCACGGCGAGAACGAAGAGCCGGTCGGAGGACTCCTCGAGCGCGCGCGCGATTCCATGGATCGCGGCGCGGTCGGCGGTCCGGTCGAGGACGAGGCGCGCCGGCCCGATGTCGAAGTCCGGAGCTTCCTTGGCGACGACGAGGACCTCCTCGAAGAGGCGCGACAGTCGAGCGGTCTGGTGCGCGAGCAGCGTCGTCCCACCGTAAGGGAGCGAGGCCTTTGGCACGCCCATCCGCCGCGAGCCGCCACCCGCCAGGACCGCCGCCGGCATCGCCATCTTCATTCGGACGACGATGCTAGCATCGGGTTTCCCTTGATCTCGTTGATTATCCCGGTCCGGAACGAGACTCCGGAGGCGGCCGAGCGGTTTCGCGCCTTCGTCGTTCCCGGGCAAACGGAGATCGTGGTCGCGGACGCCGGCGCGCGTCCCGAGACCTCCCGGGCCTTCGAGGCGATCGGCGCGTCCATCTCCCCCGGCGCGGGGAGCCGCGGCCTGCGCCTCGATCGGGCCGCGCGCCAGGCCCGCGGCGACGTCTTCTTCTTCGTGCACGCGGATTCGCGGCCTCCCGCGAACGCGCTTTCGGCCATTCACGATTGTCTCGAGGCGGCCGCCGACGCGGGAGCCTTCTCGCTGGCCTACGAGAACGCGACCCCGGCCCTCCGGTGGATCGCCTGGTGGGCGAACCTGCGGTCGTGGCTCTTTCGCCTTCCGTTCGGCGACCAGGGTCTCTTCTGCCGGCGCGCGGCGTACGAGCGCTCCGGCGGCTACCGCGATCTCCCCATCTGCGAAGACGTGGACATCGTCCGGCGCCTGAAGCGCGCCGGACCCTTCCGGGTCCTGCGGGAGAAGACGGTCACGTCTCCGCGCCGTTACCGGGAGCGCGGGGCGTTCCGGCAGGTGCTGCGGAACTGGAGGGTCCTCCTCGGCTACTTCGCGGGGGTCTCCTCCGACAAGCTCGAGCGCTGGTACAACAAGTAGGTCCTACTTGCCTTCGCCACCCAGGATGATCGGCAGCCCGGACTTCTGGTTTCCGATCACGACGACCTTCGTGTTCTGGGAGAGTGCGAGCTTCTCCGTCGCTTCGATTCCCTTCCACTCGAGCAGCTGCTGGCTGATCCCGGAGGCGACGATCCTCTGGAAGTCGGCGACGCCCTGCGCCTCGATCCGCTTCCTCTCCGCCTCCTGCGACTCCTTCTGAAGCACGAACTTCATCTGCTCGGCCTCCTGCTCGCGGCGCAGTTTCTCCTGGATCGCGTTGGCCACGACCGCCGGAAGGCCGATCTTCCGCAGGAGGATCGCCTCGCTGATGATCCCGCGTCCCTGCGACATGTTGCGGAAGAGCTCGAGCGTCTCGCGGGCGATCTTGTCGCGTTCCGCCGAGTAGAGCGCCTTGGCCTCGTAAGTCGCCGTGATCTCCCGGATGGCGGATCGGACCTGCGGGACGACCGCGATCTCCTGGTAGTTGGGGCCGATCGTCCGATAGATATCGGCCGCCTTCGTCGGATCCAGGCGATAGAGCAGTGAACCTTCCAGGTCCATCGTGAGTCCCTCCTTGGAGGGAACCTCCGCCGTCTCCTTGACCTCCTGCGTCTTGATGGACATGTTCACGACGCGCGTGAAGGGAAAGACGACCCGGATGCCCGGCATCAGGACGCTGTTGGAAACGTTTCCGAAGAAGTCCTTGACCCCGACGTGTCCGGCCGGGATGACCCTGACGGGATTGCCGAGAAGGATGACGAGAACGATCGCGACGACAACGGCGAGGCTCCGCAGGCTCCGGCCGCCTCCGGGCGTACCGCTGACGTCAATCAGACGTGGCGACATGGCTCCTCCTTGTTGTTGAGATGTCGGCGCCCAGTCTATGGCGAGGCGCTCAATTGTGAATGGTGAATTGTGAATCAGCCGGGGAATTCGCCTATTCACAACTCACAATTCACAACTCACAATTTGGTTCAGACCATTTTCAATAAATGCCCCATCTTGTTCTTCTTGGTCTCGAGGTACTTCCGCGAGCGCTCGGTGGGATCGATCTCGAGAGGGACGCGTTCCACGATCTCGAGGCCGTAGCCGCTGATGGCGACGTACTTGGAGGGATTGTTCGTCATCAGGCGCATCTTGCGGACACCCAGGTCGCGCAGGATCTGGCACCCGACGCCATAGTTGCGGATGTCGGGCGGAAAGCCGAGCTTCTCATTGGCCGAGACGGTGTCGTGCCCCTCGTCCTGCAGCTCATACGCTTTCAACTTGTTGAAGAGGCCGATCCCGCGCCCCTCCTGGAGCAGATAGAGGAAGACGCCGCGCCCCGCCTCGACAATCTTCTCCATCGCCAGGGCGAGCTGCGCGCCGCAGTCGCAGCGCGCCGATCCGAAGATGTCCCCCGTCAGGCACTGGGAGTGGACCCGCACGAGCACCGGTTCCTCTTCGCGGATCTCCCCGTACAGCAACGCGAGGTGCTCCTCGTTCGTGACGTCGCTCCGGTATGCGAAGACGCGGAACTCACCGAAGCGCGTCGGCAGATGCGGCGAGGCGATCCGCTGGACGAGGCGCTCCGTCTTCATCCGATGGCCGATCAGGTCGGCGACCGTGACCATCGCGAGCCCGTGCCGGGCGCAGAACTTCGTCAGGTCGGGCACGCGCGCCATCGTGCCGTCCTCGTTCATCACCTCGCAGAGGACGGCCGAGGGGTCGAGCCCCGCGATCCGCGCGAGATCCACCGACGCCTCGGTCTGTCCGGCGCGCTTGAGAACCCCTCCCGGCTGCGCCCGCAGCGGGAACATATGGCCCGGCCGCAGCAGGTCGGAAGGCTTCGTCGCGGGATCGATCGCCGTCAGGACGGTGGCCGCGCGGTCCGCGGCGGAGATGCCGGTCGTCGTGCGGCCGCGCGCCTCGATCGAGACCGTGAACGCCGTGCCGAAGTTCGACGTGTTCTCCTCGACCATCGGGGGAAGCTCGAGTTGCCGGCACCGCTCTTCCGTGAGAGCGAGGCAGATGAGCCCCCGCCCCTCCCGCGCCATGAAGTTGATCGCTTCCGGAGTCGTCTTCTCGGCAGCGAGCACGAGGTCTCCCTCGTTTTCCCGGTCCTCGTCGTCCACGACCACGACGAACCGCCCCGCCTTCAATTCCTCGACCGCCCGGTCGATCCCGACGAACGGTTCCTGCGTCTCGACCATTTGGTTTATCTTCGCACACCCTCCTCATTCCGGCACGAGAGTGCCAGTAGGAAGCGCGAACGCGTGCTCCCGGCGGAAGGTTCGTAGACCCGTTCCTGTCCTGCCGCGCGGCGGGCGAAGCCGGAATCGTGGCTTCGGCGGCCTCGAGTGCCGTAAACTCGAGCGTGGCGAACTTCACGATTCGCCCGTAACATGGAATCCGCTGCAACGCGCCCGATCGCCCTGGCTCTCCTGCTCGCCGCGGAGATGGCCCTGATCGCCTTGCCGGCCCCGGCGCAGCAGAAACCGATCTACGGGTGCAACGCGGCCCCTTCCTGCCGGCCCCTCGGGTATCCGAGCTTCAACAGCAGCAACGGCGTCAGCGGCATGTTCTTCGGAGTCGGAATGGCCTTCGGCCCCGGCTACAACATCCACCTCGTGACGCCGGCCAACGCGGTGACCCTCGTGCAGCGGCCGGTCCCCGACCTGAGTCGCGGGGTCTTCCACCTGAATGCCTCGCTGATTCCTCCGACCCCCGTGCCGGAGCCGACCCCGACGCCCGTCGCCCCGCGCTAGCTGCGGATTCTCAAGACGTTGCTCCCATCGTGCCGTGTTCGCGATTGGCGCACCGCACGAGCTGGTTTCTCGCGGACAATCCGCCCGGAGTCGCCGTCGTTGCCCTCTGCGGCACGCGGCGGCCGGGCCGCATGGAGAATCTCCGGGCCGCCGCTCCGGTCCGAGGGCACACAGGCAGCTTCCTAACCCGAGTGCCCGGTGTGTGCCCTCGGACAGGGCCGCTGCCGGGCAACGCCGTCGCCTCCGGGCTGCGCAGTGCCTGTTCGAGCCGTGCTTGAGCCCCGGCGGCGGGACGCCTTCCGGAGGCGGCCGTGAGACAGCCTGTGTCAACCTGATGGTCATGCGGCGAGCCTCGCAGCGGCGGTGTGACGAGCCGGGTCGTAGGGTGTGTTGTTGATCCAGCAGCGCCAGAGGACGCGCAGCCATGCTCTGGCGAGGATTCGGATGGCGTGAGGGTGATCTTTTCCGTGGCAGCGCGCGCGGGAGTAGAGCGAGGCCGCCCAAGGGGAGAGACGGCGGGAGTTATCGGCGAACGTAGTCAAAGCTCTGCGGAGTCGTTTATTGCAGGCGAAGCGGAACCCGACTGCGTGGTGTTTGCCCGAAGCGTAGGTGACGGGGCAAACGCCCGCTTCGGCGCAGAGCTGATCGAGTGAGGAGAAGCGGTGAGGATCCTCTCCAGTCTCCGAGAGGATCTGAGCGGCGTTGATGCGCCCGACGCAAGGCAAGGAGGTGAAGATGGGTGCGGCCGGGTGGATGGAGAGCGCGCGCTGGATGGCGATCCCGATTTGCTTGATCTGGGTCACGAGAGTACTCAGGACGGAGGAGATGGCCAGGATGAGCTCTTGCTTGGCCTGCGCTTCCAGGGGAGGAGTACGGCTGGATGGAGAGGTCCGGAGCCTTTGGAGCAACTGCTGTGGCGAGCGTCGGCCTGTGTAGTGGTTCTTGACGAGGAAGGCTGCCAGGCGTTTCTCCCCGAGTTGCTCCGCCTCCTTGGGGGTCGGATATCGAGCCAGGAAGGCCAGGCTGATCGCAGAGTCCACATCGGCGAAGATCGCGGCAGCGCCGGGCCAGAAGCCCTCGAGCAGATCCCGGAGCCGGTTGGCCAGGGCGACCCGCTGGGCGACCAGATCATCCCGAGAACGCACCAGGGCGCGAAGGGCACGCGTCTGATCCGAGAGGGGCTGGAGAGGTCGGAAGCGATGTCCGTCGGTCCGAAGCACGTCGGCGATCAAATACGCGTCCCAGGGATCCGTCTTGGCGCCCGAGGCGCTGTACCGAGACCGCGTGGCTTTAACGACATTGGGATGGATCGGGACGACCACCAGACCGGCCTCCAGCAGTGTGTCCACCAACAGTCCCGAGCAGCGCTCGAGAGCGACTTGAAGGGATCCGTGACGGCTAAATGCCAGCAGCTTCCCTGTCAGCTCGCGCATTCCCTCGGCAGTGTGCGCAATCTCGAATCGAGCTCGAACCTTCCCCTTCTGATCCAGGACGCAGACTGCGTGCGCCCTCTTGGCCCAATCCAAACCGGCATGGAACACCATCACCACCCCCCTTTCTCTTGCGATACCGTGACCCGGGCGGGGAGCTTCTGCCGGACGCTCATTGTCAGGCGCTCGGAGCTCTTGGTCGAGTCGGGCGCGACAGCCTGTAGCCGGTCGGAAGCTCCCAAGCCCTTCGAGGGGGCAAGTCTCACGGGGGCCGTCAAGCGGCAAGCGAAAGCGGCCCCTCTCGAAAGGCCCGGGAACGGCATCAACCCAATCCTCTCCTCGTTGCTGAGGAAAGCGGGAGAGTGCCCCAATGAGCGAAGGCGCACCACCCGTGACTCTCAGTCGCCTCGCTGCAACTGCGCCTTCGCGTTAGAGCGACGGCCGGTCCTCCGTTAGCGGCTTGCCGGAGCGTGCCGCCGCAGGGAGGCGGCCCGACGTCGGGGCGGGTTGTCGGCGAAGATCCCGGAGATACGCCGAGGCCAGCTTGCCCACGCCGACATCGCGCTCATCATGAGAACAGCGCGTCAGAATTCACAGCGAGCGCATGGACGCGAGCTCGGAGAGGTACTCAACGAAGGAGCGAGTCGCGCCGTCGAAGCCCTGGACTTTCGGATTCGTGGACTCGATCACGTAGTACTCGTCCGGGGCGTGCGCGCCGGAGCCGTGCCCCATGCCGAAGTGTCCCGCCGCGAGTCGCAGAGGCTCTCCCGTGAAGACGTACCCCGGCCAGGAACCGGCGTTGCGCGGCCAGAGGATCGGCTCGATGCCGGAGCGTCGGTAGACGGCGAGCTGCGCCTGGATCATCGCGGTGTCCCCCGGGGTGCTCGTCGGGTCGTACCCTCCGGTCATGTTCACGTCGATATCGCCGAAGCCCTTCGCGGCGAGATGCTTCTTGAAGAGCTCGAGTGACGTCGAGGCCTTCATGTCGGGAACGAGGCGCAGGTCGATCTTCGCGACCGCCTTGCGCGGCAGGATCGTCTTTCCGCCGGGCCCCGTGTAGCCGCCGACGAGCCCCTCGATGTTGACCGTCGGCTGCGAGACGAGCCGTTCCAGCGATTCGACGAACGTGGCGTCGCCGATCCAGTGCTGGACGCCGAGCTGCTTCTTCAGGATCGCCTCGTCCATCCGCCGCGCGCCCTCGGCGATCATCGCCTTCTCCGCCGCGGAGATGGGGCGGACGCGTTCGAGGTACCCGTCGATCGCCGGCATGTTGCCGTCGGGAGTGACGAGCGTGTGGAGCGCCTGCACCAGGTGCCACGCGGGACTGTCCACGCGTGCCTTGTTGGACGAGTGGATGTCCAGCCGCGGGCCGCGTCCCCACTTCTCTCCCGAGGAGGTCAGCTCGAGCTCGATGACCCCCTTGGCGCCGAGCGTGATCGTCACGCTGCCATCCAGCCCCTGCGACGCGCTCGGCATGAAGACACCTATGCACTTCGACAGCGCGGCCTGGATCTCCGGCTTGCCGACGATCTGCGGGAAGTGCGGCGAGCCGATCTCCTCCTCCCCTTCCGCGACGAACACGAAGTTCACCGGCGGCTTGCGCCCCGCGCCGCGGTAGGCGTGCAGGGCCGCGAGGAACGCCGCCTCCGGCCCCTTCTGGTTGACGGCGCCGCGTCCGACGACCGCCTTGCCGAGACCGGGCTTCTCCACGATCGCCGCGTCGAACGGCGGGGAGGACCACTCGGCCGGATCCACCTGCTTGACGTCGTACATGAAGTAGATGGCGAGCGTCTTCGGCGCGCCGGCGTCGAGCGTGGCGAAGACGCCCGGCTGCCCGTCGGTCGGCACCTTCTCGGCGCGGCCGAAGCCCGCGTCCTTCAGCATCCGGATCAGCAGGTCGCACCCTTCGTTCATCCCGCGGTTCTCCGCGGCGATCGATGGCTGGTGGATCCACTCCTGGAGCCGCTTGACCGCCTCGTCGAGCTGTTTCTCCGCCTGCGCGAGCACGGGCTTGATGTCGGAGGCGGCGGCCGGCGACGAGAGCGCTCGCCGCGGCAGAGCGAGGGTCGCGGCGCCCGCGGCGGCCCCTTTGAGGAGATCTCTTCTGTTCATGCGGGCGAGTCTACATAAAGAACGGACGGATCCAGCGCCTCCACTCCTCTCAGCGCGTCGCGAAGCGACGCTATGCCCCGGTTCGCGGCGCGAGGAGTCTCCCAGAGGGGAGGCGGACTCCCCCCTCGCGCCGCGGGAGCGTAGCGCCGGAGCGCGATGAGCCCGAAGGGCGACATCGGCGCGGAGCGCGCGGAGCGACGGCTACTCCCAGTAGGTGAAGCCGTACCCGAGGCGGGAGTAGGCGGCTTCGGAGATGGAGGTGTGGAGCGCGTCGCGGCTCTTCGCGGAAGCGTCGACGTTGCGGCCCATCTCCTTCAACTGGCCGACGATCCGGTACTTCGCGGACTGGACGAACGCCCGGGCGAGGCGGATCTCCTCCTGCGCCTTCTCGCGGCCCCGCTTCTCCCGCGCCGCCGTGGCCCGGGAGAGAACGGCGAGACAGGCGTACAGGTCCATCACGATGTTCGCCAGGCGCTCCTGGTGGTACTCCTTTTCGATGACCTTCTTGCCATGCTTCCTCAGGACCCTCTCGAGGATGTTGGACACCGCCCCGACGTACTTCGCCACGACCGCGGCCTCCGCGGCGAGCTCCGGCGCCGCTTTCGTCAGCCTGGCCGGCTTCACGGAGCGGATCTTCTTCGCGGCGTAACCGGCGAGGATGCCGCGCGAAGAGAGCGGCGCCTTGAGCGCCCGGCCGACTTCCTTGAGGCCCTCTCCGGCGTCCCGCATCCCCGACAGCGCGATGAGGACGCGGAGAATCTCGTTGGTCCCCTCGAAGATCATGTTGATACGCGAATCGCGCAGCGCACGCTCGTACGGGTACTCCTCCATGAAGCCGTTCCCTCCGGCAATCTGGAGCGCGTCGTTGATCGTCTGCCACACGGCCTCGGTGCCGAACACCTTGCAACACGCCCCCTCGAGCGCGTAGTCGGGCAGGCCGCGGTCCACGAGGCCGGCCGTCAGGTAGACGATCGACTCGAGCGCATAGGTATTCGCCATCATCCGCGCGAACTTGCCGCGGATCATCTCGAAGTCGGCGATCCGCGTCGAGAACTGGCGGCGCTGTGTGGCGTGCTCCGCCGCGAGGCGGATCATCACCTTCGACCCGCCGACGCACCCGGCCGCGAGCGACGTGCGTCCGGTGTTGAGGACCTCGACCGCGATCTTGAAGCCCTGGCCCCGCTCGCCGAGGACGTGGCCCGCCGGGACGCGAACATTCTGGAGCTCCACCGGCACCGTCGAGGATCCCTTGAGCCCGAGCTTCTTCTCTTCCTTCCCCGGCACGACCCCCGGCAGGTCCTTCGTCACGGCGAACGCGGTGATCCGGCGGTGCTCGTCTTTCGCCGCGAGCTTCACGTCCTTGGCGAAGACCGTGAAGAAGCCGGCGAACCCGCCGTTGGAGATCCAGTGCTTGGTCCCGTTCAGGACGAACGTGTCGGTCTTCTCGTCGTAGTCGGCGGTCGTCTTGATCGACGCCGCGTCGGAGCCAGCCTCCGGCTCGGTCAGGGCGAAGGCCGCGATCATCTCCCCGGAGGCGAGCGCGGGAAGCCACTTCTTCTTCTGCTCTTCGGTGCCGTAGAGGAGGAGCGCCTTCATGCCGATCGACTGGTGGCCGCCGATCAGGATCGCGAGGGACGCGTTGATCGTGCCGACCTCTTCCATGGCGCGGCAGTAGGCGGACGCCGAGAAGCCGTAGCCGCCGTAGGCCTCCGGGATCGTCATCCCGAAGATCCCGAGCTCCGCGAGGCCCCGGACGACGTCGCCGCCGATGCGATGTTCGCTCTCGATGCGTACCGGATCGATGCGGTCCCGCGCGAATCCGCGGAAGGACTCGAGGAACGCCGAGACGGTCTCCCGCTCCTCGGCGGGAACTTCGGGAAACGGGAATACGACGTCCTCGGGGACCTGGCCCGCCATCAGGGCGCGCATCGGCGATTGGAGCGGCGACTCGCTGAGAGACTTTGCCGTGCTCATGGAATTCTCCTCAATCGATCAACCCGCGAAAGACTCCGGATGAAAGCCAGCACCCGACTTCGCCATCTCCCGCAGCAAGGGCGCGGGCTGGAAGCGGGTGCCGAGTCTCGCGGCGAGCTCGTCGAGACTCGTGACGACGCGGAAAGAGCCGAGCGAATCGGCGTACCGGAGCACCCCTCCGCGAAACGGGGGGAAGCCGGTGCCGAAGATCATGGCGAGGTCGAGTTTCGACGCGGAGGCGACGACCCCTTCGGCCATGCAGTACGCCGCTTCGTTGATCATCGAGAGGATGAGCCTCGACTCGATCTCGTCCTGCCCCGCCGTCGACGCTCTCCCCCGGGCCGCGCCGAGGATCTCGTACGCCTCATGGGACGGGCCCACCCGCTTGCCCTCCCGGTAGTCGTAGAACCCCTGGCCGTTTTTCCTTCCCAGCCGTCCCGCCGCCGCCAGCGCCTCGTCCCCCGACCGTCTCATCCGGTCGGGGAAGGCCTTCTCGAGGACCTCGCCCGCCTTCACGGCGACGTCGAGGCCGACGTCGTCCAGGAGCGCGAGCGGGCCCACCGGCATGCCGAAGTCCGTCATCGCGCGGTCCACGTCCTCGATCGAGCACCCTTCCTTGACGAGGCGGACCCCCTCGGAGAGATACGGGGCGAGGATCCGGTTCACCAGGAATCCCGGCGAGTCCTTGACGACGACGGGAGTCTTCCCGAGCGTCTTCGCGAGCGCGAAGACCGTCGCGACGGCCGCGTCGGAGGAGCGCGGGCCGCGGATGACTTCGACCAGCGGCATCCGGTCCACCGGATTGAAGAAGTGCATCCCGACGACGCGCTCCGGCGAGAGCGCTCCCGCCGCGATCTCCCTGATCGGCAGCGTCGAGGTGTTCGACGCGAAGATCGCCGTCCCGCGGCACGGCCGCCTCCCATTCCTTCAGGACCGCGCGCTTGACGCCGAGTTTCTCGACGACCGCCTCGATCGTGACCTCGCAGCGGGAGAAGCCCCAGTAATCGAGGGTCCCGGAGAGGAGCGCCATCTTCAGCGCCATCTCCCGCGGCTTCAACCTTCGCCGCTCGACCGCCTTCCTCCAAACCGCGGCCGCCGCCGCGTACCCGTGCGCCAGCGCGTCCGGCTCGATGTCCTTCATCCGCGCCGGGAGTCCCTTGTCGGCGGCGAGCTGCGCGATCCCGCCACCCATGACCCCGGCGCCGAGCACCCCCACGCGCTCACCGGCGCGCGGCCGGACCGCGGCGTCCTCGACGCCCGTCTCCTTCTTGACCTCCTCGGTCAGAAAAAGATCGCCAGCAGGTTCCTCTGGACCTCGCCCGCCGAAGATCGTTCGCGATGTGCGCGCTTCTCGACTGCGAGCGCGCTTCGATCGAGACGCCCGTAGGCTCTCCTCGATGACCGCGAGCGCTTCGAGCGGCGCCGGGTAGTGGCCGCCGGTCTGCCTTCACGACCTTCTCGCGGGCCCTGCTGAAGATCACGCGCCTGCCCGAGCGGCGTCGCCTCGAGCATCTTGTCCGCGCATGCCACCGGCGGCCGCGCCGCCCGGCCGGGCTTTCCGCCGCCCGAGCTTCTCCCGGGCGAAACGCCGGGCCCAGTCGTCGAAGATCGCGGCGGGAACCGCCTCGTCCACGAGGCCGATCTCTTCGCGCGCGCTTCGCGTCGAGCGACTTGCCCGTCAGGATCAGGTCGAGCGCCGACGCAAGGCCGACGAGGCGCGGCAGCCGCGTGCAGCCGCCCCATGCCGGGAAGATCCCGAGGCGAACCTCCGGCAGACCGATCTGCGCCTTCTTCGAGTCCGACATGAGCCGGTAGTCGCAGGCGAGCGCCAGCTCCGTGCCGCCGCCGAGGCACGCGCCGTTGATCGCCGCCACCGTCGGGTACGGCAGGCGCGCGAGCTGCTCGAAGAGCGCCTGCACCGGCCGCGGAGCCCTCGCGCGCCTCCGAGGGCGGCACGGTCGTGAACTCCTTCACGTCGGCGCCGGCGATGAAGATGTCCGGCTTGCCGCTGCGGACGAGGAGCGCCCGCAGCCGCGGCTCCCGCGTCGAGCCGCACGAGCACGTCGAAAGCTCCGCGAGCGACTTCCCGCGAGAACTTGTTCACCTTTTCGCCGGGCAGATCGAAGGTGAGGACGCCGAGACCGTCCTCCTCGATCTTGAGGTCATCGAAAGCCGTCATCCGGCATCAGCTCCACGCACCGCCGCGCCGCCCTGTCCCGCCGCCGATGCACATCGTGGCGAGCCCGAACTGCGTCCCCGACGCCGCATCTCCTTCAGGAGCGTCGTCACCAGGCGGTTGCCGGACGAGCCGACCGGGTGCCCGAGGGCGATCGCGCCGCCGTTGACGTTGGTGCGCTCCCAGTCGAGCTCGCCGATCGGGCCGCCCGTCGCGTACTTCGCGTGCCACGCGGCCGACGGGAAGACCCTCGCGCAGGCGAGCACCTGCGCGGCGAACGCCTCGTTGATCTCGACCAGGCCGATGTCCTTCCAGTCGAGCGCCGGCCTTCTTCAGGGCGAGCGGCGTCGCGACGGCCGGGCCCGAGGCCCATGCGCTCGGGCTCGAGGCGCGCAGAACGCAAAGCTGCGGATCTTCGCCCAGCGGCTTCAATCCCGCGGACTTCGCGCGCCGCGGCGCTCATGATGAGGGCGGCCGCCGCCGCCGTCGGTGATCTGCGAGGAGTTGCCCGCCGTCACGGTCCCGAACCTGCGGTCGAAGAACGGGCTTCAGCTTCGCGAGGGCCTCCAGCGTCTGGTTCTCCCGCACGCCGTTGTCCTGCATCGCCATGCCTTCGTACTTCGGCGGGATCGGCACCGGCACGATCTCCTCGGCGAGCTTCCCGCGCGCGCGACCGTCGCGCGCTGGTGCGAGCGCAGCGCGAAGGCGTCCTGCTCCTCCCGCGTGATGCCGTGCTCCTTGGCGAGCACTTCGGCCGTCTCGCCCATGTTCAGCCCGCACACGGCGTCGGTCAGCCCCATCTGCAGGCCGATCTCCGGCTTGAAGTGCCTCGGCCGGAACTTCGACGCCGCCGCCATCCTCCCGCCGATGGTCCCGCGCGGAGAAGACCCCGGTGAAAACCTCCTGGCTCTCGTGCGACTAGAGCAGCGGGATGTTCGACATCGATTCGACGCCCCCCGCGACGATCGCGTCGGCGTCGCCGGCGGCGATCCGGTACGCGGCGTCCACGATCGATTCGAGGCCCGAGCCGCAGAGGCGGTTGACCGTGAAGGCCGGCACCCGCGCGGGAACGCCGGCGAGAAGGGCCGCGACCCGGGCGACGTTGACCGCGTCGGGCGGCTGGGCGATGTTGCCGAAGATCGACCTCGTCGAGACCGCGCCGCGTCGAACCCCGTTCGCGCGAGCAGCTCGACGATCACGATCCGCGCGAGCTCCTAGGCGGTGACGTCCTTTAACTCGGTGCCGGCCCGGGTATAGGGAGTCCGCAGGCCGTCGATGATGACGACATCACGCGACATGCGGCTTTTCCGCGGCCGGCGTACATCGTCTCGATCAGGTCGCTGGTACCGGGTCTCGAGGATCCGGCGCTTGACCTTCAGCGTCGGCGTGATCGAGCCATCCTCGATCGTCAGGTCCGCCGGCAGGAGGGCGAAGGCGCGGATCTGCTCGTGGTGCGGCTTGTCGGCGTTGTATTCGTCGATCTCGCGCTGGAAGAGGCGCGCGGATCGCCGGGTTCGCGTCGATGCGTCCGGGCCGGAACTCGATCTTCTCCTGCCGCCGCGTACTCCCTGAGCCTGTCGAAGTTGGGCACGATCAGCGCCGCGAGAAACTTCTGCCGGTCGCCAATGACGATCGGCAGCGCGATGAACGGCGGACTTCTTGAGCTCGTTCTCGATCGGCTGCGGCGCCGCCTTCTTTCCGCTCGGCGAGGACGATCAGGTCCTTCTTTCGGTCCGTGATGCCGAGGAAGCCGTCCGCGTCGAGGCTGCCCGATGTCCCCCGTGTGGAACCAGCCATCCGGGTCGATCGCCTCGGCCGTCGCCTCGGGCTTGTTGAAGTACCCCTTCATGACGTGCGGCCCGCGCGTCAGGATCTCGCCGTCCTCGGCGATCCTGACCTCGACGCCGCGGATCGGCCGGCCGACCGTGCCCAGGCGCCAGCGTCCCGGGCCGTTGACGCAGATGACCGGGGAGGTCTCCGTCAGGCCGTACCCCTCGTAGATCGTGCACGCCGGCGCCGAAGAAGAACTCGGCGAGCGTCGCGCGAGAGCGGCGCGCCGCCCGAGACCGCGAATACGAAGCGGCCCCCGAGGCGCGCGCGGATCTTCTTGCACACGAGCTTGTCGGCGATCTTCGCCTTGCTCGCCAGGCCCGGCCGGAACGGGCTCCCCCCGCTCCGTGTAGGAGCACGCTTCTCCCTGCCGACTCGCGACCGCCCAGGAAGAGCTTCTTCTTGATGCCGCCGGCGGCCCGTCGACCTTGTCCATGATCCGCGCCATGGACCTTCTCGTAGACGCGCGGAACCGCGCCGAACAGTGACGGGTTGACCTCGAGGAAGTTCGTCCTAGAGCTTCTCGATCGATTCGGCATACGCGATCGTCGCGCCGTGTAGAGGTAGCGTAGTCGAGCATCCGCTCGAAGACGTGCGAGAGCGGGAGGAACGAGAGCGCGGTCGCCTCTCCCGTGATCGGCACGACCTCGCAGCGCGCCGACGACGTTCGAGACGAAGTTGCCGTGCGTCAGCATCGCGCCCTTGGGCTCCCCCGTCGTGCCCGGACGTGTAGATGATCGTCGCGCACGTCGTCCGGCTGGACGCGGGCGCGCGCGCTGCTCGAAGACGCCCGGGCTCATTTCGAGAGTCGGGCGGCCCTTGTCCACGACCTGCCCGAAGCAGTGTAACCCGGCTCGGCCGGGAGGGCTCGCCGTCGACCGGGATGACGTGGTCGAGCGTCCGGGCACTGCGGCTGATCGCCAGGATCTTGTCGAGCTGCTCGAGGTTGGAGACGAAGACGGCCCGCGCGCCGCGAGTCGTTCAGGAGCGGCGCGATCTGGTGGCCGGCAGCGTCGGGTAGATCGGGCACCGACCATCCGCCGGCGCAGAGGATGGCGTAAGTCCGCCATCGCCCACTCCGGCCGGTTCTCCGAGAGGATCGCCACGCGGTCGCCCGGCTGGATGCCGAGGGCGTTCAAGCCGAGCGAGAGGGCGCGGACGGTGAAGCCGAAGTCGGCAGCGGAGATGGGCTTCCACTCCCCGCCGCATCTTCGAGAGCAGAGGTCCGGCTTGCCCGTCGCCGGCGGCCATTCAGGAAGATGTCGCACAGAGTCCTGCGGATTCGTTTGCCATTCATGCCTCCGAGGGCGCGCCCATTCTGTCCTGCGCTCCACGCCGGGTCAAGGCGGCGGCCGATGGCAGGGACCGATCGAATCGCGCTAATCGTCGCGATGGCCATCGCCCTCCTCCTCGACGACCGTGCTCGCGCTCGCGGGCTTCTCTGCACGTCCCTCCAGGGATTCTCGTCGCCTCGGCGCTCCACTCCGCCGCGCCGCTGGCCGGGCGGCTGGTCACCCGCCACGTCGGCTACGCGATCCCGACGGTGCTCTTCTCGCTCTTCTCGCAGTCCATGGTCATCTTCTTCTTCATCGGCACCGGCAAGCTCGTGAAGGAGGAAGCCGCCGGCCTGCCCGGAGGCCGACCGCCCGGCCGTCCTCGCAGCCCTGCGCCGCTTCAAGACGCAGACCTCCCCGCCCGCAACCTTGGCGCTCCTCTCCGCGATCGCGCGTCTTCGTCCTCGGAGGCGCCGCGCACACGCGGGCGCTCCCCCCCTGGGTCCACCTGCGGCTCGCTCGCCGCCGTCGCGATGCACTCCTGGGCCTTCGCGGCCGAGTGGCAGACCTTCGCCGAAAACCACCGGCTGATGGACGATCCGCGCGCCTACGCCCGAGCCGCGCGAGGGCAGAGAACCGGCCTACTTGACTTCGAGGGTCGTCGTTCTCCCTTCGATCACGTTGAACGGATAGGACGCTTCGCCTCCGAGCCGGTCACGATGAGCTGATAGGAGCCGGGCGTAAAGTTCTCCCACACCGTCACCGGCGGACCGGGTGCACGGTGCCGTCGAGGCGGAACGGCCCGAGGAGATAGATCGATCCGGCGCCGTCGACGATCCTCCCCGAGACGGGCGGCCGGACGGACTTCGACGCGGCCCCCCGGCGTCAACGCCACGTTCAGAGGCGCGGAAGGCACGGTCACGGAGGCGAACGAGCGCGGCGAGTAGCCGTTGGAGAAGACATAGAGCGCGTAGGCGCCGGGCCCGAGCGAGCCGATGTCGCCGCGGCCGCTCGAGTCGAGGCTGATCGTGCCGTTGAAGGCGATAGAGCCGCCGGCTCCGAACGCGATCACGGAAACGCCGCGCAGAGGCAACCCCGTCAACCCGTCGTTGGCCTGGATGCCGACGCCGGTCCCCCGCGAGAGCGCGAAGTCCGACGTCGCGCTTTCGGACCGACCATGAGACTCTGCGTCTTCATCTGGTACTCGCCCTTTCTCGCCGTCACCTGGTAGCTTCCCGGGTCCACGTCGTCGATGAAGTAGTGGCCGGAGGAGTCGGTCACGCCCTGCTTCATCCCGAACGCCTGCGTCTCGGTCCCCGTCCGGGCCTGGACCGTGACGCCCTCCATCGGGACTCCCGTCCCGATTCCGTCACCGTGCCGGTCACCGAGATCGCCGGGAGCTGGATGTCGCCGGAGGTGTCGCCCGAGACCGCGAACTCGCGGCGGTAGTAAACCCCCTGGCCGTTGACGGCGACCGTGTAGTTCCCGTCGTCCAGCCCCTCCAGCGCGTAACTGCCGTTGTCGTCGGTCTGGCCGGAGGAGCGCCCGGCGTTGGGACGCGGCGGATCGGGGTCGGCGTTGACGAACAGCCCGCCGAGCGGCCGGTCCCCTCGCGTCACGCGCCCCGCCAGGCGCGACGCGCCCTGGAACACGATTTCGGCCTGGAAATCTCCGCCGTCGGGCACCTCGATCGTTTTCCCCGTGCTGCGCCCGGACAGAAGCGACGTCAGCGCCTGCAGGCGAATCACGCCCGACGGCACGTCGTGGAGCGAATAGGCCCCGCTGTCGTCGGTCTGGGTGGCGTCGGAGTAGTTCGTGCCGGAGGCGATGACGCGCACCCCGCCGAGCTGCCCCGAAGGCAGCCCGCTCACGTTGCCGTGAAGGAAGGTGCCGGTCGCCATCTGGACGAGCACGCCGGAGAGCGGCTGCCCTTCGGTGACGACGATGTCTTTCGCGGTGGACTTGCCGGTGTTTCCCGACGCGATGATCTTGTAGCGCCCTCCGCCGAGATGCTCGAAGAGAAAGTTGCCGGCGCCGTCCGTGCGCGTGGAGTCTCCCCCGCCGCCTCCGAAGCCTCCGAAGCCGCCTCCGCTGGCGCCTTCCTCGTTTAACTGGACGAGCGCGCCGGGAATCGGCGTGCGGCCGTCGCTTCCGACGACGGAACCGGAGATGCTCGCGCCCGTGCCGAGCGCGAGGTCCACGGTGGTTTCCTTGGAGGGATCGATGTCCCGCGACGCATCGAGGAAATCGGGGTGCGACGCCGTCACGGTGACGCGGGCGTCCGGAAGGCCGTCGAACAGGTAGTGGCCGTCCGCATCGGAGGTCGTCGAGCCGCCGCTTCCTCCTCCCAGCATGCGGGCCATCGCGGCCCCCATCGGGCCGCCCCCGGCCTCCGCCGGGTGCCATGTGACGGAGGCATTGGCCACCGCGGTCCCGCGCGAATCGGTGACGCGTCCGGCGAGCCCGCCTCCCTTCTTCAGGGAGAGCACGACGCCCTCCTTCGTCTCCCCCTCGCCGACCTCGACGCCGGACGTCTCGGCCGAGCGGTAGCCCGCCGCCGCGCCCCGGATCGTCCACTTGCCCGGCGGCACGTCGGTCAGCTCGAAAGTCCCGTCGTCGGACTGGAACGTCTGATCGCCGCCCGTGCGCCCGAGCGCGATCTGGATTCCTCCGCCGCCGCGGCCGCCGCTCCTCGAGATCGTGAAGTCAGTGACCGGCTTCTTCGCGTCGCTGTCCTCGACGCGGCCGCGAACGGTCCCCGAGGTCTTCAGCACGATCGCGAGGTCCGCGGCCGGAGGCGTTACGTTCTTCTGGAGCGTCGCGTAGCCCTGCGCCGAGACGTTGACGAGGATCGCGCGTTCTGCGACGAATCCATCCAGGTGGAACTTGCCGTCCGCGTCGGACGTGATGTTCTGCGGGCGTCCACCCGGGCCTCCGACGTCGATGCCGAAGATCTGCGCGCCGCCGACCGGCGCTCCGGCCGCGTCCCGAACGGTTCCGGCAATCGTCGCACCCGCGGTCAGGGTCACCGGCGGCCAGACGTTCTCTCCGGTCGCCTTGACCTCGACGGACGGGACGGACTTGCGGGCGAAGCCGTCGCGCCCGACGGACAACGTGTATTGCCCCTCTTCGAGCCCCTTGAGCGCGTACGCGCCGTCGTTGCCCGTCACCGCGTCGGGCTTTTCCGCCGCGCCCATGAACCGCATCTGCATCCGCGCGCCCCCCAAGAGTCCGTCCTCGCGGTGGATCGCGCGAATCTCCGCGCCGGCGACCGGCTGCCCCTGCGCGTCCACGACTTTCCCGCGAGCCTCGAGGCCCTTGCGCACGACCAGGGCGACGTTCTTGATCGCGTCGCCGGCCTTGAGCGACACGCCGGGCTTGCGTCCCGCGGCGTAGCCGGTCTTGCTCGCCTCGAGAGAGAGGTTGCGCTCCGGTTCGAGGCCGCGGATATGAAACGTGCCGTCGGCGGCGGTCTGGGTGCCCTGGCCCCCGAGGACCGCGGCGGGGTTGCTTGCGACGCCGCGCAACAGGCGGCGCATCCCCATCTCGCGCACGATCCGCACGCGCGCGGCGGCGACCGGCTGTCCCTTTTCGTCCGTCACGCGGCCGGAAATGCTCGCCGCCTTCCGCAGCGCGAGGTTGGCGGGAGGCGAGGAGGACGCGGCCGCGTTCAACCCGGCGATCGACGCGGTGAGATATCCCTCTCTCGCGGCCTCGACGGAATAGCGGGCCGGGGCGAGCCCGGGGAGCCGGAAACGGCCGCGCGCGTCGGTCCGGACGGCGCGCTCCGCGTGGCGGCGCGCGAAGCGTCCGAACCGGGTTGACGCCGCGGTATACGCGCTGACGCGCGCTCCGGCCACAGGCCGGCGCGAGCCTTCCTCGACCACCGTGCCGGAGATCGCGACGCCCGGCTTCAACTTCAGGTTCGCCTCCGTCTCCGCGCCGCTTCGCACGCGCACTCCGTCCGTGCGGGCCGCCGCGTCTTCTTTGGAGAGAGCCTGCACGTGGATGCTGCCCGCCGGCAGGCCCGTCAGCCGGTACTTCCCCGCGGAGTCCGTTTGCGCGGCCGCGTCTTCGGTCGTGACGATGACGCCGGCGGCGGGCTTGCCCGAGGGGTCGGTCACGAGGCCACGCCCGGATCCGCCGCGCTGGAGCGTGATCCGCTCCTCCGCCCGGGGCTCGAGCTGGACGCGGGTAGCCGGAACGAAATTCGCCGTCCTCACGACGACGGCGCGGGCGCCCTCCGGCGCGTCCGGCACGGAGAAGGCCCCGTCCGGTCCGGTGCGCGCCTCGCCGAGCGACCGCCGATCGCCGTCGAGGACGCCGTCGGTGGACACGACGAGAACCTTCGCTCCGGCAACGGGCTTTCCCGCTTCGTCCACGACGCGGCCGGACATCGGCTGCGCGGACTGGATCTGAACGTCGAACAGGGAGTTTTCCTCCGAGGAGTCGAAGGGCCCCGGGAAACGCGCCGACGGCCGCCCCGGCGCGACGATGCGCAGGGCCACCGAGACGCCGGGCTTGTCGAGGATGACGCGGAATCTCCCGTCCGCGTCCGAGGCCGCCTCGCCGAGGACCGCGGGGTCCTTTCCCGCCGTCTCATCGAGAAGGGCCTCGTCGTCGGAGCGATAGGCCGTCCATTGCACCCTCGCGCCGGTGATCGGCTTTCCGGATGAGTCGAGGACTCTGCCGCTGATCGAGCCTCCTCGCGCCCCTGCCGCAAGGAAAAACAGCAATGCCGGGGCAAGCGCGCTCCAGCGCAAGGCCGCCCATTTCTTCATGGTTTTCCTCCCGAGCGGTTGATCCACACCAGATTACGCTCTCTCGCTTCCAAAGGTTACGATGGCGCCGGTGAGCGAATCGGGACAAGCGATGAGTGGCAAGGTCGCGCTCGTGACGGGGGCTGCCGTCCGCGTCGGGCGCGCGATCGCCCTGGCGCTGGCGCGCGCCGGGGCCGACGTCGCGGTCCATCATTTCTCTTCCGAAACGCCGGCGGAGGGAACGGCCCGGGCGATTCGCGCGCTCGGACGGCGCGCGCTCCTGGTTCGCGCGGACCTCGGGAGCCCCGAAGAGTGCCGCCGCGCGGTGAAGGAGTCGGCCGCCGGGTTGGGACCGCTCGATTTCCTCGTCCATTCGGCCGCGACCTTCCACCGCGCCTCTCTCGCCGAGACGGACGAACGGACCTGGGACTCGGCGATGAACCTCAATGCTCGCGCGGGCTTTCTTCTCGCCCGGGAAGCCGCGCCGATGCTGCGGGAGCGCCGCGGCCGCGTCGTCCTGATCTCCGACTTCCTCGCGCGCGACCCGGCGCGCCATTACCTCGCGCACGCGGTCTCGAAGGCCGCCGTCGAGGGTCTCGTGCGCGCCCTCGCCGTGGAGCTCGCCCCCGAAGTCTCCGTCAACGGCGTCGCGCCGGGCACGGTTCTCGTCCCCGAGGGAACGACGCCGGAAGAAGCGGAGAAGCTCGCGCGGCGCGTCCCCCTTCGCCGCAACGGCGATCCCGAGGACGTCGCCCGCACCGTCCTCTTCCTCTGCGCCGGCCCGGCGTTCCTGACCGGCCAGGTCATCGCCGTGGATGGAGGCAAGTCCCTCACCTGACATTCGCTTTGTCATTCTGAGGAGCGAAGCGACGAAGCTTCGCTCAGGATGACACCCTCGACGGCTATTGCAGCTCTGTCTCCTCCTCGGAGAGCCGGCGCGCGAACTCGACCATGATGGCGCGGCGTTCGCGGGCGAGCGCTTCGCCCGCTTCCGTGCGAAGGGGGGCGCGCGCGGCCTCCTCGATCGCCACGGCCGTCTCGAGGAAGCTCGCGCCCTCGCGCCGCCCCTCCTGGAGCCGGCGGGAGATCCCGCGGGCGCCCATTTCGTCGAGCCGGACCGCGTCGTGGGCGACTTCCTCCTCGGGCGTCGCGGGACCGGTTTCCAGGCGCGCCAGACCGCGGAAGAGAGCCCGGATCTTCGGGCCGGGGATCCCGAGCGACGAGAGGAACATCTCCGTCCGGCTCCGGTGTCCCATCCGCGAGACCCAGCGCTCCTGTCCCGAGAAGACCGCGAGGAGATAGAGGAGATCGCGGTCGAGGTCGGTGCGGCCCGCGGCAATCCTCTCGCAGGCCGAAACGATCCGCCTCGTGTCGCCGAACTGCGCGACCCCGTCCAGGCCCGCCGCCAGTGGGCGGACGTATTCCTCGATGCGCCGCCGCGTCGCGTCGTCCACGGAAAGGATCGTAGCTCGTGTCATCCCGAGCGAAGCCAAGGATCTGCCCTCGAACAACGAGCAGATGCTTCGGCCCCGCAGGCCGCGGAATGACGACGGGTTCGGGCTTCGGGCTTCGCGCCTAGCCGTTCGGCCGGCGGCCCTGCGGCGCGGGATGCGGGCGCCGGCCTTCGTCCAGGAATCGCCGGCGGCGCTCCTGCATCTGCTGCCGCCGCTCCTGCTGCTTCTGGACGAGGCGCTCCCACTGGGCGGGCTTCAGGATCTGCTTCATGTCGAGGAGCATCAACGCGCGCGTCTTCTGGAGGGCGGCGCGGGCGTTCTCGACCGACTCGATCTTCCTCTCGACGGCGGCGCGGTCGGCGGTCTTGTCGTCCATCGCGACCTGGAGGTCGAGCTGCTTCTTCTCGAGGTCCGCCTTCAGGTCGATCAGCTTCGAGCGCGATTGCACGAAGACCTTCTCGATCTCGGTCGACTGCGCCGGAGTCAATCCGAGCTCGGCCGTCACGTCCGGGTTCTTCCACCACTTCCCGTCCGCCATGCCCGGAGCGCCGGAAGCGGGCGCGACGACGAGCGCCGCCAGCGCGGCGGCCAGTAATGTCGTCCTCACAGTTGTTCCTCCTCGGTGTCCGCGGGCTCCGGAGCGAGCGTGTTCCACGATCCGTTGTCTTCTCCCTGAGACAGTCGCGCCACGTCGCGCAGCAGGGCGTCGTCCTTCTGATCCTGTGCCGAGAACCCCGCGACGGTCGCCACGCGCTGGGCGGACGCCGGCCGCTGTGACCTGCGGGCCGGGATCAGGAAGACCGCGAGCAGCAGGGAGGCGGCGATCGAGACCGCCCACTTGATCGCCGGCGCGCGCCGCGTCCTTCCGGCCCGTCTCATCGCCTCGATCGTCTTCTCCTCCAGCGCCTGCCACTGCGCGGCGGAGCGCCGGTCGAGCTCTTCCGTCTCCTCGTCCGCCAGGTCCCGCACCGCGCTCTTCCACTCCTGCAAAGCCCGGCTGCAGCTCCAGCACTCGGAGAGGTGCCGCGGCAGCGCCTCCGGATCTCCCACGGGCGGGACCGCGAGATTGAAGAGCTCGGCGTCGGTCAGGTGTCGGGTGTCGGTTTTCGGTTCCATGGTCATGCCTTCTGGAAATCGGCGAGCCGTTCGCGGATCTTCTGGGCCGCCCGGAAGAGATGGGACTTGATCGTACCGGCATCCAATCCCGTCAGTTCCGCGATCTCCGGGATCGAAAGCTCCTCGAAATGTTTCAGGACAAAGACGGACCGCTGCCGCGGCGAAAGGCTTTCCATCGCCCGGCGCAGCCGATCGCGGATCTCGCGCGAGAGAGCCCGGCGCTCGGGAGAAGGCTCCGGATGCGCGGCGATCTCGCGAGGCCCGGTCTCCTCGTCCTGTCCGGTGGGCGCCTGATGGAAATAGAGAACGAGCCGGCGCCGCTTCAACCGGTCCTTGCACCAGTTGATGCAGATCCGCGTCAGCCAGGTCTCGAAGGTCGAGCCCTCGCGGAAATCGGCGAGGCTCTGATACGCGCGCAGGAAGCTCTCCTGCGCCGCGCAGTCCGCCTCCCCGGCGTCGCGCAGCAGGCGGTAAGCGATCCGCGTGATCCGCTGCTGGTAGCGGCGCACGAAGTACTCGAAGGAGTCGGTCTTGCCGGCGCGGACTTCCCGGATCAGCCGGGCTTCATCGACGCCGGGATCGGTCTGGCGCGGGATCATCGCGAGAGCGGGCACAGGAGATAGACGACCGGGGTGCCTCCCGGTTTACGCCGGGCAGAGGGGGCGGGACGATGGCAAGTCATAGATGAGAAAGGATCTCCTGCCGCTTCGCGGCGTACTCCTCCTGGCTGACCAGCCCCTTCTCCTTCAACTGTTCCAGCTCCTCCAGGCGGGCACGGAAATTCGGAGGCGCCGGGGCGGCGGAGGCAACGGCCGCGGAACCGCCCGCCGCGGCGGGCGCCTGGCCCCAGACGTGGGTCCGGAGCCCCTCCGGATTGGAGATCAAAGGGAAGACGAGCATCCCCTTCTCAGACGCCGTCTCCACGATCACGGTTCCATAGCCGAGCATCCTCGCGAACATCCCCTGCTCGATCGTGATGTCCTGGATCTTCTCGATCGGCGCGTGCTGGACCTCGCGCGAGACGAGGCCGACCTTCCGGATGACCCGGCGGTTGGTCACGACGAACTCGTCCGCGCTCGCGCGGACCCGGCGCGAGAGAAACGCGATGAGCCCGATGACGACGAACGCGGCGGCGATCCAGGCGAGCGGCCTCCCCACCTCGTCTCCCGCCTGCGCGTTCTTCGCGTGCAGCGCGAAGGAGCCCAGGACCGCCGCCAGAACGAGGACGACGATCGAGAAACGATAGAAGACCCAGTGATAGCGCGCGCGATAGAGGATCGTCTCGCCCGCCGCCAGGTTCTTCTCCGCGTAGCCCATCGTCTTGCCCGCGCAAGGGTAACATCACGGGATGCCCTCGGAACGCGTGATCCTCATCACGGGCTGCTCGAGCGGCATCGGGAGAGCCGCGGCCCTCGAGGCGGCCGGCCGAGGCCATCGGGTCTTCGCCACAGCCCGGAACCCGGAGACCTTGAGTGAGATGGAGAAGGAAGGGCGGATCCGGGCGCTCTCGCTCGATGTCACCGACACGGTCTCCATCCGCGCCGCGGTCGCGGCGGTCCTGGCCGAGGCGGGCCGCCTGGACGCGCTCGTCAACAACGCCGGCTACGGCCAGTACGGGGCCGCGGAGGACGTCACCGCGGAGGAGTGGAGACGGCAGTTCGACGTCAATCTCTTCGGCGCGGTCGAGGCCGCCCGGGCGGTCCTTCCCGCCATGCGCGCGGCGAGGAGCGGCACGATCGTCAACGTCTCTTCCGTCGCCGGCAAGATCGCGATCCCGTTCTCCGCGCCCTACTGCGCTTCCAAGCACGCCCTCGAGGCGTTCTCCGACGCGCTGCGCGTCGAGGTCGCTCCGTTCGGCGTCCGCGTCGCCGTCATCGAGGCGGGACCGATCGAGACGAAGTTCGGCGACCGGGCGCGCGCGGGCGTCGCCCGGATGCTCGCGAGTCCCGGGCCCTACGCCTCGTTCTATCCAAACGCCGAGCGCGCCATGGATACCGAGTTCCAGGCCGGCATGCTCCCGCCCGAGGCGGTGGCCCGCGTCATTGTCGAAGCGATCGAATCGGAGAATCCGCGGACCCGCTACCGGATCACGCGGATGGCCCGCGCGCTGATTCTCCTCCGACGATTCCTTCCCGACCGTTTCTTCGACCGCCGGATGAAGCGCGCCCTGAGGCTCCCCGACCGGATCTGATCAGCCGCTCGACGATCCCGAATAGTGCGGCGAGAGATACGGCGAGCAGGAACCGGCTCGCGGGAATCACCGTCAACCCGAGGGTCGCGCGCAGCCATGGGATCGCGAACGCGAGCGGCAAAGTGACCAGCGTGCCGGCCGCCACGGCCGGAAGCGCGCGGTTTCGGTTCGGGGGCAAGAGCGACTTCCAGCGGCCGGCCAGGACGAGCAGCGCAAAACAGACGAGGAGCGTCACGAGCGCCTGCGAGCGGGCCTCCGCCGCGCCGCTCGCGAGGCCGGCGCCGTAGGAAACGAGCGAGGCCGCGCTCGCGGCGAGCCCGGCCAGGACCGCGTGGCGAACCTGTCCGGGGCCGAAGAAGCCCGAGGCCGCGGGGCGGGGAGGCTGCGTCATCAGATCGTGAGGTGGCGGCTGAAAGGGGAAGACGAGGCTCGAGGTCGGGTGGATCAGCAGCTCGATCCAGACGATCTCGGCCGGAAGGAGCAGAAGCGGCCATCCCAGGAGCGGCGGCACGAGCGCGAGCAGGATGATCGGCACATGCACGGCAAGGAGATAGACGAAGGCCTGGCGGATGTCGTCGAAGACCTTGCGTCCCTCGCGGATCGCTTCGACGAATGTCGCGAAGTCGTCGTCCAGGAGGACGAGCCGCGACGCTTCGCGCGCGACCTCGGTCCCGCGGTGCCCCATCGCGACCCCGATCGCGGCGGCCTTCAGCGCGGGCGCGTCGTTGATTCCGTCGCCGGTCATCGCGACCGTTTCGCCGGCGGCGGTCAGTGTCTCGACGATGCGGAGCTTCAACTCCGGCGTGGCCCGGGCGAACACCCGCACGCGTCCGCAGGCCGCGGCAAACTCCTCGGGGGTCAGCCCCCTCGCCTCTCCCTCCGTCAGGACCTCCTCTTCCCCTCCCGCGATCCCGACCTCCCGCGCGACGGCCAGCGCCGTCTCCCGATGGTCGCCCGTGATCATGACGACGCGGATCCCGGCGGACCGGCAGGCGGCGACGGCGGCGGCCGCGCTCTCGCGCGGAGGATCGCGGAACGCGACGAAGCCGCAGAGGCTTAACGCGCTCTCGTCGGAGGCCCTGTCGGGCGCCGCGTTCGAGCCGTCCACCGTGCCTCGCGCGACGCCGATCCACCGATGCGTGTTCCCCGCGAGCCGCGCGCGCCAGGCGGACGCCATCGAGGCCTTCTCGTCCCCGTCGCGCGTACGGCCGAGCATCGTCTCCGGCGCCCCCTTGGACGCCGCGAGCACGCCCTCCGCGGAGCGCCAGGAATGCGTGTGGTACTTCTCGCGCGGCTCGAACGGATGCTCGCGCAGCAGCTCGTGCCGCCCGTACACCTCGGACGGTTCGACACCGGCGGCGCGCGCGAACCGCGCCAGGGCCTGGTCCATCGGGTCGTACGGCTCCGGCTCGGACGCGAGGAGAAGTGTCTCGAGCATCCGGCGGGCCCACGGAGGGGGCGCGCCCTCGGAGGGCTGCCACGAGCCCCCCGGGCCGATCAGAAGGGCCGCCTCCACTCGCCCCTCGGTCAGGGTGCCGGTCTTGTCCACGCACACGACGGTCGCGGCTCCCAGCGTCTCGACAGCGGTCAGCTCCCGCACGAGCGCCCTCCGGCGCGCCAGGCGGAATGCGCCGAGCGAGAGGAACAGGGCAAAGACGACGGGGAACTCCTCCGGCACGGCCGCCATCGCGAGGACGAGTCCCCCGAGGATGGATCGGGGCCACGGGAGCCCGCGCAGGCGCTGGGCCGCGACGACCGCGACGCAGAAGAAGAGCGCGAGGGGAAGGAGGCGCAGGAGCAGCCGGTGGAGAAGGACCTGAAGCGGCGTCGGCTTCTCTTCGATCTCCGAGACGAGCCGCGCGATCTTGCCGTACTCGGTCGCGGGCCCGGTCACTTCGACGAGAGCCGATCCCCGGCCGGACAGTACCGTTGTGCCGGCGAAGAGGCGCGACGAGCCCGCATTCCCCGGCTCCTTGGAAACCCCCTCCGACTCGCCGGTGAGCGCGGATTCGTCGAGCTGGATGTCGGTCGAATCCAGCAGGCGCGCGTCGGCCGGAACGAGGTCTCCTTCCTGGAGGACGATCAAGTCTCCCGGGACCAGCTCCATCGCCGCGATCTCGGCGAGCACGCCGTCGCGCCACGCGCGCGCCCGGCGGACCGTCAATCGGCGCAGCGCCGAGAGCGCGGACTCGCTCTTCCATTCCAGGAACACGTCCATCCCGGCGATCGGAAGGATCGCGACGACCAGGATCGCCGCGTCTCTCCGCTCCCCCAGCGCGAGCTCGACCGCGGAGACCGCTGCCAGGAGGAGCACCATCGGGTCGGCCGCCGCGCCCGCGATCCGCCGCCAGGCGGCGCGATGCGCCTCCGGCACGATCTGGTTGGAGCCGAAGCGGCGGCGTCGCTCTTCAACCTCGTCCGAGGTCAGACCCGCGGCGCCGCCACGAGGAGGCGGAGCGCCGATATCCGCGGAAGCCGCGGAGCCGGGGACGGACGTCAATTCGGTTGGGCCGAGGAACCGTTGCGCCAGGCGCGATGCCGCGAGGCCGGCTTCGTGGCCGCGACGAGCTTGCGGAGAATCGGAGGATCCGACGTCCGGGCCCCCGAGATCGAGGCCAGGATGTCGCTCAGGGACAGGATTCCGACGAGCCTTCCGTTGCCGTCCACGACCGGCAGGCGGCGGACGTGACCATCCGCCATCACGTTCAGCGCGTAGGCGAGATCGGTGCCCGGGCCGCAGGTGAAAGGACTCACGGTCATGACCTCCCGGACCGGGATCGCGGCGGGGAACCGGTTCTTGTGAGCCACGGCCAGGCAGACGTCGCGATCCGTGAGGATCCCGACGGGCCGGCCGGCGTTGTCCAGTACGGGAAGCGATCCGCAGTCGTACTCCTGCATGGCCAGCGCGGCCGTCGCGAGACTCGCGTCCGGCGTACACGAATGAGCGGGAGAAGTCATCACGTCTTGAACTCTCATGGCCGACCTCCTGTGCGCCTTCATCGTGTCCCCGGCCCGGCCCGGGTGCATGATCCAAATGCACCAGGAGCACGCGGTTGCGGCGGCTAATACGCGATTCGGCGCGACGGAGTGAGAGCGGGAGGGCGGCCGACGCGGATCCGGGCGTCCACGACGCACACGCCCTTGCCCAGCACCTTGACCGGGTTCAGGTCCATCTCGCGAACCTCGGGGCAGTTCTCGATGAGCGCGGAGACGCGCAACAACATCTCCTTCAACGCGGCCTCGTCGCCCCGCGGCGCTCCGCGGTATCCGCGCAGGAGAGCGGTCCCCTTCACCTCGTCGAGCATCGCGGCGACGTCCCTGTCGGTGAGCGGATGCAGCCGGAAGGCCACGTCCGCGACGAGCTCGACGAGAGTCCCGCCGCTGCCGTAGACGACGAGAGGACCGAACGTCGGATCCTGCGTGACGCCGACGAGGACCTCGACGCCGCCCGGAACCATCGCCTGGACGAGAAAGTCAGTCAGATCCGCGCCGAGGCGCGACTTCAAATCGCGGCAGGCCGAGAGGACCGCGGTTTCGTCCGCCAGGTTCAGGCGCACGCCTCCGACCTCCGTCTTGTGCAGGATCGCAGGGCCGACGGCTTTCACAGCGACCGGGAATCCGAGCTCCTTCGCGGCGGCGGCCGCGGCGGCCTCGTCGCGGGCGACGCGCATCGCCGCGACCGGAATCCCGAACGCGGTCAGCAGCGCTTCCGCCTCGAGCGGTCCGATCCATCCGCCGCTCCCCGCGAGGGCCTTCGCGATGACGGAGCGCGCGCGGTCGACAGCGAGGCCCTCGAGAGCCGGGACCTTCCCCACAGGCTTCCGGCGCCACTCCCCGTAGTCGGCGGCGCGGCCGAGCGCGATCGCGGCGGATTCCGGAAAGGGGTAGCAGGGAATCGCGGCCGACAGGACATCGGGAGTTCCCTTGGCGCTCATGAACGTCGCGAGAACGGGCTTTTGAGCCCCCTTCGTCCCTTCGACAATGGATGTGGCGACGGCCTCGGCCTGGCTCGCGATCGGCGGGATGAAGATCACCAGGACGCTGTCGAAATTCTCCTCGTCCAAAAGGATCCTCAACGCCTTCCGGTAATGCTCCCCCGTCGCCGAGGCGATCATGTCCACCGGGTTGCCGACGCTCGCCGCCGCGGGGAGAAAGGTGCGCAGTTTCGCGGCCGCGGACGCGGACAGGAGCGGCAACTCCAGCCCCCGCGCCTCACAGGCGTCGGCCGCGAGGATGCCCGGGCCGCCGGCGTTCGTCAGGATGCCGACGCGCCGGCCGAGCGGGACCGGCTGGTTTGCGAGAAGCGTCGCCACGTCGAAGAGCTCTTCGAGCGTGCCCGTCCGGATGACCCCCGCCTGCCGGAAGAGGGCGTCCACCACCGGATCGGACTCGGCGAGCGCGCCCGTGTGGGATGTGGCGGCGCGCGAACCCGCGCTCGAGCGGCCGGCTTTGACCGCGATGATCGGCTTCTTCCGGGCGACGCGACGAGCGATGCGGGAGAACCGGACGGGATTGCCGAAGCTCTCCAGATACAGCAGGATCACGTCCGTGCGCGGATCCTCACTCCAGTACTGGATCAGGTCGTTGCCCGACACGTCCGCCTTGTTGCCGACGGAGACGAACGTGGAGATTCCGAGGTTCAACTTCGACGCGTAATCGAGCAGCGCCAGCCCGAGCGCGCCGCTCTGAGAGGAGAGGGCGACGCGCCCCTCCGGCGGGTGGACGGGCCCGAACTGGGCGTCCAGGCGCACCTTCGGATCGGTATTGATGAGCCCCATGCTGTTGGGCCCGACCATCCGGATTCCCGCGGCGCGGATCTTCTCGACGAGCGCCACTTCCAGCCGCCGCCCCTCCGTCCCCGTTTCCGAGAAGCCCGCCGTGATCATGATGATCGCCCGGACCCCCTTGGCGACGCACTCGTCCACGGCCGCGTCGACCCTGGCGGCGGGGATCACGATGACGGCGAGGTCCACCGGGCCCGGGTAATCCTCCAGGCGCGGGTAGCAGCGGACGCCCAGGATCTCTTCGGCGTTCGGGTTGATCGGCACGAGCGTCCCCTGGAAGCCGTTAGACACGAGGTTGAAGAAGAGCTCGGCCCCGATCTTGCCGCGCTCGCGGCTTGCCCCGAGAACGGCGACGACCTTCGGCTCGAAGAGCAGCTTCATCGAGGCGGCGGCCGCGCGCTCCGAGCGCTCGGCGTAGCTCTCCTCGAAGCGCGGCGTCGGCGTCAGGGAGAAGACCATCTTCCCGACGCCCCCCTCGAAGGTCTGCTTCAGCTCGAATCCGCAGTTGCGGAAGACGCCGATCATCCGGCGGTTCTGCGCGAGGACCTCCGCCTCGAAGATCTGGATTCCGCGGCTGCGCGCGATCTCGGCCAGCCGTTCGAGCAAACGGGTCCCGATCCCCTGTCCCTGGAGCGCGTCCTCGACCGTGAACGCGGCCTCCGCGCGCTCGGGCCGCTTGTCGTTGCGGAAGAAGTGGGCGACGGCGACGATCCGGCCGGCGGTCTCCCCCACGAGAGCGAACGTGTTCTGGTAATCGACCTGGCAGACGCTCTCCGCCTTCTTGACGTTCAACTGCGGGACCGAGAAGAAGCGGAAATAGAGACTATCGGGAGAAAGACGCTTGTAGAAGGCGAGGAGCGCCGGGGCGTCTTCCGGCTTGATCGGGCGCAGGCGCAGCGTGGACCCCGACTTCAGGACGACGTCGGACTCCTCCTGCGCGGGATAGCCGGCGGGGGGCTCCGCGGAGACGCCGCTCGTGACGTTGGAAGACATCGGGACCTCCGAGGTCGGGTCGCGCCATCGCGCCCGTGCGTCGAACCGAATGGATCATAAGACACGCGGGGGGTGAAATCGTTTGATGCAGCTGGATCTGGCGGTTCTTCCCGCCTCGAACGATGCTTCTCTGCGGGGAGGAAGAAAGCATGAAGGTCGAAGCAGTGATGAATCCGCGGGTCAAGTCCGCGGGGACGGACGCCTCCGTTGCCGACGTCGTGCTGATCATGGAGAAGAACGACTGCGGGACCGTTCCGATTCTCAACAAGGCGAACAAGCTCGTGGGCATCGTCACGGACCGGGACATCTGCCTCGGCCTGGGCTTTCGGCCTCTGCCGGCCGCGGGCATCCCCATCACGGACATCATGTCCAAGCGGGTGTACGCCTGCACTCCGGATGAGGACGTCTCCGTCGCTCTCCAGACGATGCGCCAGAGGAAGATCCGCCGCCTGCCCGTCGTCAACGCCGAGGGGAAGCTCGTCGGCATCCTCTCGATGGACGACGTCGTTCTGCGCGCCGAGGAGGACTTCGGCGAGACGGTCAAGACGCTGAAGGCCATCTACAGGCGGCCCGTTCCAAGAAAAGAGCCTGTTGTCCGGATCGAGGCCTGATCGACAACTCATAAACGTCCTTTCCGGGCTTCCCGCGGAACCGGGTTCCACCATCGTGGACGGCAGGCATTCGATCGCGGCCGGGATCTGGCGGCTCGCCGACCCGAAGATCTCTCTGGCGTCCATGGCCTCGATGTTCCTCGGCGCGTGTGCCGCGGAGCGAGACGGACCGCTCGCTCCCTGGTTGCTCGCGGCGACCGTCGCCGGGATCTTCGCGATCGAGGTCGCCAAAAACGCTTCGGGCGAGATCTTCGACTTCGATTCCGGCACGGACCTCTCGGTCGCTCCCGAAGACCGGAGCCCTTTCTCCGGCGGCAAACGCGTCCTCGTGGACGGCCTGCTCCGCCGGCGAGAAGCGGCCGCGATCGCGGCGGTGGGCTATGCGGCCGGCGCCGCCCTCGGTCTCGCGATCGCGCTCTTCCGCGAACCGCGGGTGCTCTGGCTCGGGGTCGCCGGGATGGCGTGCGCCTACTTCTACCAGGCGCCGCCTCTCTCCCTCTCCTATCGCGGGCTGGGGGAAGCGGCCGTCGCAGTCTGCTACGGTCCGCTGATCTGCTGCGGAACCTACCTCGTGCAGCGCGGATCCGTCGCCGCGTCGATCGTCGCGCTCTCGGCGCCCCTGGGGATTCTGATCGCCGGGTTTCTCTGGATCAACGAATTTCCGGACTACCGGGCCGACCGCGAGGCGGGCAAACGAACCCTCGTCGTCCGGCTCGGCCGCCGCGCGGCGAGCGCCGTCTTCGTCGGGCTCGTCGCGGCCGCGTTCCTTCTGCTTTTTGCCGGGCCCCTGTTCGGCCTGCCGGAAGGGGTCTGGCTCGGCGCGATCGGCCTGATCCCGGCGGCGATGGCCGCGCGGACCCTCTCGCGAAACTTCGACCGGACGTCGGCGATCATTCCGGCGCAGGGCCAAACGCTCCTCGCGTTCCTCCTCCTGGCGATCGGATCGGGAGTCGGCTCTCTCCTCCGCTAGAGGAGAAAGCCCCGAACCGTCCGTCCGTTCAGCCGCGGCCGGAGCTCTTGCGGCGCGGCGATCGCTTCTTCGCGTCCACCGGTGTCTTCTCCAGCGCGGGGCCGACCGTCATCACCGGACAAGGCGCGGCGGCGATGACCTTCTGCGCCACGCTGCCGAGAAGGAAGCGGAAGAAACCGCTCCGGCCGTGCGTGCCGATGACGATCAGGTCGGCGTGATTCTTCGCGGCCGCCTCGGTGATCCCGGAATGCGCGATCCCGCGCACCACGAGCGGCGCGGCCTCGACCCCCTCCTTACGGGCGGCTTCCACGAGAGGCGCGAGGCCCTTTTCGGCTCCGGCCCGCAACGCCTCTTCGATCTGCTCGTACAGTCCCGGGGACGCGACGTAGCTCCCGAAGGAGGCGGCGCCCGGGGGTTCGTAGACGTGGATGAGGGTGAGCGTCGCGCCCTCCGACCGCGCAAGCCGGATCGCCTGCGCCACCGCGGGCTCCGAGGCCGGCGAGAAATCCGTGGCGGCGAGGATCCGGGTGAGAACGGCCATTGTTCGTCTCTCCTTTCGCTCGAGCGCGCCCGCGAGGCGGTCGCCGCGATCATAAGACCGAGCGGCTCGGAGGCGTCCTGATGCGAACGGATCTGTCCGCCCGGCGCCCTGTCGTCTAGACTCATTGCGTGAGGATCCTGGCCGCGACAGACGGCTCCAGGACATCCGGGGCCGCCCTTCGGTTTGCCGCCGTGGTGGCCGCGAAGTGCCGCCGGGGCAGCCTCACCGTCATCACCGTCGGGAGGCTCCCTTCGCGGCGATGGTTCGCGGGTTCCCGTTCCGGCCGGTGGGAGTCTCCGATCGAAGAGCAGGAACGCGCCTGGTCCGAGAAAGTCCTGGAGAGGAGCCGCCGCGAGGCGGAGAGGCTCGGAGCGCGCGTCCGTACGGAGTACGCCGGGGCAAACAAGCTCGAGCCGATCGCGGAGACGATCGCGCGCACTTCCGTCCGCGACGGGGCGGATCTCGTCGTCGTCGGCAGCGGCGGAGCGAAGGAGCTCCTCCGCTACACGCTCGGCAGCATCACTCACCGGCTCGTGCACGTGTCCCGGCTTCCGGTCGCGGTCGTGCGTGCCGGCGGGACGAACGTCCGGAGTCCGGTCCGGATCCTCGCCGCGACCGACGGGTCGAAGGCGTCCCGGGCGGCCGTCGCCTTCGCCGCGCGCCTCGCCTCGGCGATCCCCCGCTCCCGGCTCGTCGTCCTGACCGTCTCGACGCTCGCGGCCGACATTGCGCTCACCGGCGCCGCGTTCGTGCGGGCGCTTGGCGTGTTTCCGGATCTCGACCTCGCGGAGCGGGAAGCCGCGGAGAAGATCCTCGGCGCGGCGGCGGAAGAGACCCGGGGACTTGGCAAACGCGCGCGATTCCTCTATCGGAAGCCGTCACGGCCCACGAGGGCGGCGCAGGCCATCGTCCGGGAAGCCGCTCGCCAGGCGTCGGACCTGATCGTGCTCGGCAACGCGGGGAGAAGCGCCGTCAACGACCTGGTGCTCGGCAGCGTGGCCCAGCGCGTCCTCGATCTCTCCCGGCGGCCGGTCGTGCTCGTGCGGGCTTCTTCCTCGAGGGGAAGATCATGACCCTGTTCCGCCACCGCCGGGATGCCGGCAGAGCGCTCGCGCGACGGCTGATGTTCTACGCGGACCGCCCCGACGTCACGGTCCTCGCCCTCCCGCGCGGCGGCGTGCCGGTCGCGTTCGAGATCGCGCAGGCCTTGAGGTCTCCCCTCGACGTCTTCCTCGTGCGCAAGCTCGGTCTTCCAGGACACCAGGAGCTGGCCATGGGAGCCATCGCCTCCGGCGGCGCGAGGGTCCTCGATCCCGTGATCCTGCGCGAATACCGGGTGTCCAAGGGAGAAGTCGCCCGCGTCACGGCCGCCGAGCTGCGAGAGCTCAAGCGCCGCGAAATCGCCTACCGCGCCGGGCGGCCTCCTCTCGCCCTGAGCGGCCGAACCGTCATCCTGGCCGACGATGGGCTGGCTACGGGCTCCTCGATGCGGGCCGCGCTGGAGGCTCTCGCCCCGATGTCGCCTGCCCGCGTCGTCGTCGCGGTCCCGGTCGCTCCCCACTCGGCGGTCCTCCAGCTCGAGAGAGAAGCCGCCGAGGTCGTCTGCCTCGCCACGCCGGAGCCCTTTCTCGCCATCGGGCTGTTCTACGAGGAATTCGAGCAGGTCAGCGACAAGGAAGTGCGCGCTCTCCTCGCGTCGACGTCCCCGGAGCGGCGAACGACTCCCCGACAAGGAGAAAACCATGCGCAATCGCCAGGTCCCTAGAACCGAGTGGTACCGGTTCTTCCGGGAGTTCTCGCGGCGCCACGAGGACTGGCTCGTCACGGTGCGGATCTTGAGTCCCGTGTACGGGTCGCAGGTGGAATCGAGCGATCTTCCGCTCGAGGGAATCGTCGCCGATCACGCCGGCCACGGCCCGATCGAGATCCACGTGGGGCGTTCGCCGCAGCACCACGTCGAACACGAGGTGTGCGATCCGCGCCAGGTCTGGGTCGAACTCTCCTCCGACGGCGCGGAAGAAGCGATCGACATCGAGTCGGAGGACGGGACGAAGACTGTCATCCAGTTTCGCTCCGCCTTCCCCCCGCGGCAGGTCAACGGCGCTCTTCACCCCTAGGAGCGGCGCCGGGACTTCTCTCTCAGGAGGAGCTCGTCCGCTCGCGCCGGTGAAGCGAGCAGTAGATCCCATCCCGGCGCCGGAACCGGCACTGCTGAGGACAGCCGGTCGCGGCGAGAAAGATGATCGCGGCGCAGCGCTCGTCCGGGGGCAGGAGTTTGGCGCGCCCTCGGGGATTCCTGATTCCGCTCCGGACCCGCTGCCGCGCCCCGGCGGCCCCGGCGCTGCGACGGATACGGATGCGCCGTTCGGGCAGGAATGGGTCCCATTCGAGCGTGAGTCGGACAGTGCCGGCGATTTCCCCGTCCGTTCGCTTCCGGTCTGTTCCGGCCGCCGCAACAGACATGGCCCCTCTCCTTCCGCCGGCGGCACCGCTGTCACGGAAGGCAACGGCGACGCGTCGTCTCCATGATGAGAGCGCATCGGTGAATCCGCATGATCCGGCCACATCATTTCGGCCGGCGCAGGTGCGGGATAGGATCGGCCCGTGGCGCGTGGCCCGATCCGGATCCTCGTCGGCGTGGATTTCTCCCGCGAATCGCTCGGGGCGCTTCGCGCCGCCCGCGCTCTCGCGGCGAGAGTCGGAGGACGCGTCACCCTCGCCCACGTCCGCCCGGCCTCCAACATCAGAGCGGCCGTCGTCGAGAAACGCGGAGACTTGCTGCGCCATCCGGCGTCCGCGCTCGCCGCCGCGATGGCGGACCATTACGAGCGGCGCCTCGCGAGGCTCCGGGGCTCGAGGGAAAGTGTGCTCCTCTTGCGCGGCGCCGCGGCTCCCGCGCTTTGCCGCGAGGCACGCCGCGGCTATGAGCTGCTCGCGCTCGGAGAACGCGGGCGGGGCCGGGTCGCGGCGTTTCTGCTCGGCAGCACGGTCCAGGAGACGATCGCCCGTTCGCCGATTCCGGTCCTCGTCGCCTGACGAATCAGCCGTTCGCGGTGCGTTTGGCTCATGACCGCGGCGCCGTTCCGGTTCATGCTCGGGAAGGCGTCGGACGCGTCCGGCGGGACTCGAGACGCCGAAGGAGATCCCGATGCTGAAGATCCACCTGCTCGACATGTCGCCATCACCGGCGGTCGAAGCCCGGATCCGGCGATGGGCCGATCGGCTGGCCCGATACTCCGACGTGATCCAGAACTGCCAGGTCTGGGTCGAATCCCCGCGCACGCACCATCGCAAGGGAGACCTCTACGGAGTCCGGATCCGACTGACGGTGCCCGGAGAAGAATTGTCCGTGGATCTCCAGCCCACCGAATCCGAGGTGCACCTCTCCATCCGGAGGGCGTTCGAGGCGGCGCGGCGCAAGCTCCAGGACTATGAGCGCCGGCGCCGCGGGCAGGTCAAGGCCCATCCCCGCGCGCGGGGAGATGTCTCCCGCCGGCGGCAGATCCCGCGGCGCGAGGAGCGCGAGACCGCCGTCTGAAAGTCTCGAGCGGAACAGGAGCGGAGGCCGCCGAGTCTATGGGAAGGTGATGAGACCTCTCTCGGCGCCAGGACCCTCGTAGATCGCCTTCAGGGTGTCCATGGTCCGTCCGTAACCGAGCTCGGCTTTCTCCTCGACCCTCTCGGCCTTCCCGCTCTCGGCGTGAAGAACGACATCGTCCATCGAGAGGATCCCGACGAGCTGCGCGTCGTCGTCGATGACGGGCAGGCGCCGCACCTTCTTGTTCTTCATCGTCTCGAGAGCGTCCACGACATCCTCGTCGGGACTGCAGACGTACACTCTCCTCGACATCACGTCGGTGACGGCAATCCCCGCCGCGGGAAGCCGGCGCGGTCCCAGCGCGAGGCAGATATCCCGATCCGTGATCATCCCGACGACCCTGTTCTCCGTATCGACGATCGGAACCGCGCCGCAACCGTTCATCTCCATGATCGCGACGACTTGCGCCACGGAGGCGCCCGTTTCGGCAGACTTGACATCGGACTTCATGAGCGCCCGGACGTTCATCACCCACCTCCTCCGGGCTGCAATCGTGTTTCGGCCCCGCGACCGGTTGCCAGATCCAGCCGCATCAATCGGCGCCGGTTCGAACGTTGATGAAAACGGACCATGGCGAAATCCGGTTCGAAGCGGCAGCATAGGAGCCGGCGGCGCGGGAGGCAATCATGGAGAACCCGGCCCGGGTCCCCGTCGTTGCGACCGAGTACTGGCATCGGCTCCAGGACGGCCGGATTCAGTGCGACGTCTGTCCGCGGTTCTGCACGCTTCGGGAAGGTCAGCGCGGCCTTTGCTTCGTCCGCGCGCGGCAGGACGACCGGGTCGTGCTCACGACCTACGGGAGATCGAGCGGGTTCTGCGTCGATCCGATCGAGAAGAAACCGCTCAACCACTTCCTCCCCGGGACGGCGGTCCTCTCCTTCGGCACGGAGGGGTGCAACCTCTCGTGCCGGTACTGCCAGAATTGGGACATCAGCAAGTCGCGCGAGACCGCGAAGCTCGCCGACGAAGCCTCGCCGGAGCTCATCGCGAGGGTGGCGAAGGAGCTCGGCTGCGCGAGCGTCGCCTTCACCTACAACGATCCGACGATCTTCCTCGAATACGCGATCGACGTTGCGGAGGCCTGCCATGAGACGGGGATCGCCACGGTCGCCGTGACGGCCGGGTACATCTGCGACGCGCCCCGCGCGGATTTTTACCGGGAAATCGACGCCGCCAACGTGGACCTGAAGGCCTTCACGGAGAAGTTCTACCGGGAGATCACCGGCGCCCATCTCCAGCCGGTGCTCGACACCCTCGTTTCCCTGAAGAAACAGGCGAACGTCTGGCTCGAGATCACCAACCTCGTGATCCCGGGCTACAACGATTCGGACCGGGAAATCGGCGAGATGAGCGGCTGGATCCGAGAGAACCTCGGGCCGGACGTCCCGCTGCACTTCACGGCGTTTCATCCCGACTGGAAGATGAGGGACGTGCCGCCGACTCCGCCGGCGACGCTCTCCCACGCTCGCCGCATCGCGCTCCAGGCAGGCCTTCGGTACGTCTACACCGGGAACGTTCAGGATCCGGAGGGGGGCACCACCGTCTGCCACGTCTGCGAGACCGAGCTCATCGGCCGGGATGGCTACAAGCTGACGGAATGGAACCTGGACCGCGGACGCTGCCCGCTGTGCGGTGTCCCGTGCCCCGGGGTCTTCCAGGAAAGACCCGGGACGTGGGGCGCGCGGCGCCTGCCCGTGCGTTTGAAGGAGTTCGCCGCGTGACGAGCGAGCGATCGCATCCGCTTTCAGAGGGAGGACAGCCGGACCTCCGCGGCACGCTTCACCGCCGCGTCACTTCGGTGCCTTCCCGGCCGCCGGGCTCTCCGGGGGCGCCCTCACGGTGATGACCGGACACTCCGAGACCGCCACGACCCGTGTGGCGACACTCCCGAGGAAGAAGCGCTCGACCCCGCGGCGGCCATGCGTGCCGAGGACGATCAGGTCCGCGCCTTCTCTCTTCGCCGCATCCACGATGGCCTCGCCGGGCGATCCGGCGAGAGCGAGAGAGCGGGCATCGATCCCTTCGCGTCGGGCCTGCTCGACGAGGGGCCGCAGCTTCTCCTCGATGGCGGCCACGGCATCGCGTCTCCACTGCTCGTACCCGCTCGCCGGAGCGTAGCCCATCTCGGGCGGCCCGTATTCCGGAAAGGCGGTGGCGATCAGCAACTGCGCGCCCGAGCCCTTCGAGAGCTGGATCGCCCGTTCGAACGCCGGCATCGATGCGGGCGAGAAATCGGTCGCCACGAGAACTCGATGAAAACTCTTCACGGCTCTCCATTATCGCGGAAAGAGATTTCGCGGTCGGCTAGCATCGGCGCTGATGCATTCGAACCGTTCCGGCCGGCAAACAGGAGAGTCCGATGAGACGGATGGAAGGGAAGGCGGCGATCGTGACAGGCGGCGCGCTCGGCATCGGCCGCGCCGCGTGCGAGCTCTTCGCCCGGGAGGGAGCGAGGGTGGCCGTCGTGGATCTCCTGGACGAGCCGGGCAGGGAACTCGCCGACGCGATCGGCCGGTCGGGCGGCGCGGCACGGTACTGGCGGGCCGACGTCGCCAGCGAGTCCGACGTCGAGCGGGTCTTTCAAGAAATCGGCGCCCTGTTCGGACAAATCGACGTCCTGGTCAACAACGCCGGCATCTCCGGCGCGAACAAGCCCACCCACGAGCTGACCGAGGAGGAATGGGACCGTGTGCAGGCGGTAAACGTCAAGGGGGTCTTCTTCTGCACGAAGCACGCGATTCCGTGGATGCTGCGGGGCGGCGGAGGAAGCATCGTCAACCTCTCTTCGATCTACGGACTGGTCGGCGCGCCCGACGCTCCCCCCTACCACGCTTCCAAGGGGGCGGTCCGGCTGATGAGCAAGACCGACGCGCTCCTCTACGCGAAGCAGGGAATCCGCGTGAACTCGGTGCACCCGGGCTTCATCTGGACGCCCATGGTCGAGAAGTTCCTGAGATCGCAGGGAGACGTGGCGAAGCTGAGAGGGGCTCTCGACGCGCTGCATCCCCTGGGACGCGTCGGGCAGCCGGAAGAGGTCGCGTTCGGGATCCTCTACCTGGCCTGCGACGAGTCGAAATTCGTGACGGGTTCGGAGCTGGTGATCGACGGAGGGTACACGGCCCGCTGAAGCCTCTGCGGCGCGCCGCCGCCTAGTGCCACTGAATGTCGCGCTGGCACTCGAGCAGGTCGCCCCGGGAGTCCCCGCCGGCGGGGATGCGCGCCCCGCGCCGGAGGACGTAGCGCTTGCCATGCCGAAGCCGGATGGCGCGTCCCCCCTCGAGCACGATGGCCCAGGGGCGCTTCTCTTCCTGCGCGGCCGAGAGTTTCCAAATCCGTTTCGATGAGGCTGACATGCCCGGAGTCTCCGGCGGGACGGCGCCGCGCCTGATGATGCAAACGCACCAAATCGCGCCCCCCTGCTCATGCAACCCCGGCGTCGCCGCGGCCGCCCCGACCTGCCGATCCGGGACGAAAGTGGACCGCTCCGCCGCTCCGGCCGGCAGGTCTTGCCACTTGATGCGTTTGAGTCATTTTCCTGCGGGCGCGTCTCGTACAACATCGAGTCGTGACAAGGAGGACGCCAATGTTGCCAAGCGGAATCTCGGCGGCGACCGCGGACGCCGGTTCCCGAAGCAGCCCGGAATCGAAGGCGGCCCCTTCGCCCAAAGGCGCGACGCGCGCCTCCGCCGAGCGCAAGAACATCCGGGTCACGCGGGAGCGGCTCGTGCGCGACCTGATGACCCACCGGGTCTTCACGCTCAAGCCCAAGGACGACCTCGCCGCGCTCTACGACCTGATGGACTCCCGGCACGTCCGCCACGTCCCGATCGTGGACAGCGAAGGGGACCTCGTCGGCCTCGTCACCGATCGCGACCTCTCGCGCAGCGCGCTGGGAGCGGTCGAGGAGCTGCCCCTCTCCGTCGAGCGCGACATCCTGCGCCGGCGGAGGATCCGCGACATCATGGCGACCGAGCCGGACTCGATCGAGCCGGACGCGACGCTCAAGGAAGCCGCGGCAATCCTGTTGGAGAACAAGGTCGGGTGCCTGCCCGTCGTCGAGGGCCTGCACCTCGTCGGGATTCTCACCGAAGCGGACTTCGTTCGTGATTTTCTGGAAAGGGGATGACCATGAGAGCCAAGACAACCTGGATCTTCCTGGCAATGCTGGTGTCGAGTCTCGTGCTGGTCGCGCGGACCTCGGTCACCGACATCGAGAAGTTCAATTGGGTCAGTGATCGGACGGCCACGGGCGGCCAGCCGACGATCGCGCAGATCGGCGCTTTGAAGCACGCGGGATTCCGCACGATCGTGAACCTCCGCGAGCGCTCCGAGTACGACGCCGCGGCGGAAGAGGCGGCGGCCAAGGAAAACGGGATCGACTACATCAACATCCCGGTTTCGAGGGAGGCCCCGAAGGCGGAGCAGGTGGACGCGTTCCTGAAGCTGATGAAAGAAGCCAAGCCGCCGGTCTTCATTCACTGCGGCACGGCCAACCGGGTCGCGGCGTTCTGGATGATCCGCCGCGTGCTCGTGGACAAGTGGGACCTCGAGGACGCCCAGAGGGAAGCCAAGGTCGCCGGCCTGAAGAGCGAAACGACCAAGGAGTTCGCTCTCGCCTACATCCGCAACCACCCGGTGAAGTAGGCCGGTGTTCCGGCGGATTCTCGTCCCGGTCGATTTCTCGCCTCGCAGTCTCCGCGCCGTCCGGGCAGCCATCAGGGTCGCGGTCACGACCCGCGCCCGGACGACGCTGCTTCATGTGATCGAGCGCCTCGACGACGACGAGTCCGGGGCGCTCGGTTCGTTCTACCGGAAGCTCGAATCGGCCGCGCGGGAGAAGATGAAGAAACTCGTCGCCCCCTTTTCCGGGAAGGGCCTCCCCGTGCGCGCCGAGATTCTTTACGGCCGGCCTGTGGGTGAGATCCTGCGGTTCGCGCAGGGGGACGGTACCGACCTCATCGTGATGAGCTCGCACAAGCTCCCGCTGCGCCGCAGCGGAGAGAATTGGGGAACCGTCAGCTACAAGGTCGGGATCCTCTCGCGCTGCCCCGTGCTCCTGGTGAAGTAGCGACCGGCGGGCAGGAGCTAACCGACCTTCCGCACGTAGATCTCGCCGGCGATCGCGGGATCCATGGCGAGGGTCGTCTCGCCGATCGAGAGGACCGCGGCCGGGCTCTTCTGCCGCAGGCTCACGGTGGCGCCCGGAACGATGCCGAGGTTCGAAAGCTTCACCAGCCGCTCGGGCTCGCGCGGCACGATGTAGACGATCCGGCCGCTCTGCCCGACTCCCAGCCGGTCGAGAGGCTGCACGAGCGGCTCGACCGTTCTCGTCAGCGATTCGCAGCATGGCCCCGGAGGGATCGGTTTGCCGTGCGGGCAGAACTTCGGATGTCCGAGAAAGGAGCAGATCGAGTCGGTGAGGCCGTCCCCGAGCACGTGCTCGAGCACGCACGCGGTCCGGTTGACCTCCTTCTCGTCCTTGACCTCGAGGACCGTCGTGAAGAGGCTCTCCCCCAGACGGTGCCGGCGCACCTGCAGCTCCGCCAGCACGCGCCCTTGCGGCGTCAAGACGACCCGGTCGCCGGACACGCGGGCGAGACTGCGTCCCGCGAGCTTCTCGAGAGCGGCGTCGAGCAGCGCCACCTGCGTCGTCTCGCGCAGGTCCGCGAGGCGATCACGCCCCTGCTCGGCGAGAGTCCAGAGTTCTTCGGCGACTTCCTCGACGTCCTGGTCCGCCAGATCCCGGTCGTGGCTCATGGGCTCCTTCTCCACCGGCTCCAGAGACGGGAAATTCCGGCGGCGATCTTCGACGAGCGCGGGAACTGGAAACCGCAGTTGGGGCACTTCACGAGGTCGCACCCGCTCGAGATCGGGCAGGCGCCGCAGACCCGTCCTCCGCCTCCGTTGGTAAACGCGTGTCCGCACAGAGTGCAGGAGAAGAGCGTCCCCGATCCGGCGGCGGCGCACACGGGGACGGACGCTTCGAGCGGCGCCGGGGTGGAGGCGCTCATCTCAGCGGCACCGCGAGGAGGGTGAGAGTCCAGTGGACGGCGGCTCCGGCTCCGAGCGCGAACGGCGTGATGAACGCGGCGATCGCGACTCCGGTCTTCCATCCGCGCTCCTTGACGATCATGAAGAAGTTGGCGATGCACGGGATGAAGAGCGTGATCGTCACCATGGAGACGACGATCTGCTCCGGGGAAAGCTTTCCGTGGCGGGAGAGCTCGAAGAGCCCGGCCGCGCCGAAGTCGCGGCGCAGGAACCCGAGGACGAACGCCGCCGCGGTCTCCTTCGGCAGCCCCAGCAGTCCCGTCAGGACCGGCTCGGCCGCTCGCTCGACGAGGCCGAGGAGGCGAAGCCGGTCCGCGACGAACAGGATCAGCGTGCCGAGGACGAAGAGCGGCACCGCTTCCTTCAGGTACCACTCGATGCGGGCGAGCGTCTTGGACGCGATGTTGCCGATCCGCGGCATGCGCAGCGGCGGCAGCTCCAGGACAAAGTCGCTGCCTCGCCCCGGCAGGACCTTCGCCGCCAGGCTCCCGACGAGGACGATCACCCCGATGACGACGCCGGCCCAGATCAGGACCGCCCAGAGGGAGAGGCCCGAGAGCATCGCCATGACGACCGTCAGTTGCGCCGAGCACGGAACGCCGAGGGCGAGCAGCAGGATGACGATCAGCCGCTCCTTGGGAGTCTCCAGGATGCGCGTCGTCATCGTCGCCATCGTGTCGCATCCCAGCCCCAGGACCATCGGCAGGACAGCCTTGCCGTTCAATCCCATTTTCTTGAAGAGGCGGTTGACCATGACGGCCAGGCGTGGCAGGTAGCCGGAGTCCTCCAACGCCCCGAACGCGAGGAAGAATGTGCCGACGATCGGCAGCACGAGCGCGAGCGAGTAGGCGAGCGCCATCGTGATGACGCCGTACGGCCCGACGAGGAGGTCCCGGACGATCGCCCACGGGATCCAGCGGTTGGCCAGGGCCGTCGCGGCCGGCGAGAGGATCTTCCCGAAGAGGCCGTTCTCGAGGAGATCCACGAGCGTCTTCGCGCCGAAGACGCCGACGAACAGGTACGAGAGATACAGCACCGCCGCGAGCACCGGGAGTCCCCAGATCCGGTGCGTCGTGGCCGTGTCGAGGAGCCTGCCCAGGCGGCGCCGGGGCCGCTCCGGCCGGGCCTCTTTCGGCTCCGCGGACCGCGCGAGGCGCGAGGCCTCCGTCAGCCGCGCGCGGTTGACGACGTAGGCGATCGGCTCGGGAAACTGGCGGCGAAGGTCCTGGCGGACTCGCTCCAGGCGGTCGAGCGATCCGGCGGTCATCCGCCGCGAGAGCCACGAGGAGAGGGTGGAGTCCCCCGAGAGGGCCATCAGGGCGAGCGACCGCGCCGACAGGCGCGACTCGGGCAGGAGCGGGGCCACGGAAGCCACCGCCTTCTCGATCGGCTCGGGATAGGCGATCCGGACGCGCCCCGGGGTCAGCCGCTCGAGGGCCGCGACGAGGCGCGAGATCCCTTCGCGGCGAACCGCCACCGTCGAGACGACGGGCACGCCGAGCCGCTCTGCCAGCGCCCCTTCGTCCACGTGCATGCCGCGCGCGCGCGCCTCGTCCATCATGTTCAAGCAGAGCGCGAACGGGATCTCCATCTCGGCCACCTGGACGGCGAGGAGGAGCGTGCGCTCGAGGTTCTTCGCATCGCCGACCACGACGACGTCCCGCGGCTCCCCTTCGAGCAGGATGTCCCGCGTCACGCGCTCGTCCTCCGAGGACGGGACAAAGGACGCCGCGCCCGGCGTGTCCACGACGGCCACCCGCCGCCCCCACAGGATCGCGTGTCCCGTCGAGACCTCGACCGTCGTGCCGGGGTAGTTCGACACGGCCACGTAGGTCCCCGTCAGCGCCCCGAAGAGCGCGCTCTTCCCGACGTTCGGGTTCCCGACGAGCACGATGCCCGACGAGGGGGAGCCCTCGCGGCCCGGCTCTCCCTCGGCGCGATTGAGACTCGATCTCATGGGTTGAGCGTAGCGTTCCGGCCATCCCGGCTTCCTGATGCAAACGCATCAACCGGGGCCTGGCGGGGGCGCGGCTGGCCGATTCAAACGCATCTTGTGACGGCCCGACCGCCGGAGCCAGGCTTGAGGCGAGGACAAAAGGAGGACGTCATGAATCCCTTCAAGCGGATCATCGTGGCTACCGACCTGACCCCGGCTTCGGAACCCGCGGTTCTGGAGGCGGCGCTGCTGGCGAAGGAGAACGGGGCGGCCCTGCTTATCGCCCACGTCTACCAGGCCCCCAGCGTCTCCCAGGCGCAGTCCGTGGCGAGCGGCGTCTACGAGGAATGGGACCGGAACATCCGGGCCGAGATCGAGGGAAAACTCGGCGTGCTCGTCGAGAACGTCGCGAAGGATGGCGTCAAGGCGGAGACACTCGTCCTGACGGGCCACCCGTATGAGGCGATCGTCGAGGCGGCGAAATTGAACGACGCGGATCTCGTCGTGCTGGGAACCCACGGCCGCAAAGGGGTCGCGCGGTTCTTTCTCGGGAGCGTCGCGGCCCGCGTGATCTCGACGGCTCCCTGCCCCGTGATGACCGTCCGCGCCGCCTGAAGCGCTTCCGCGGCGGCTCGCCGCGCAGAGGAGGCGACATGCGAATCGGAGAGGTGATGACGCGCCGGGTGGAGACTGTGCCGGTGTGGGAGTCTGCCGAGAATGCCCTGCGCAACATGCGCGCAAGACGGATTCGCCACCTGGTCGTGGAACTCGCCGACGGAGCCATCGGAGTGGTCTCCATCCGTGACCTCGAATCGCTCGCCGGCGACCGGGCGGCTCACACCGTCGCAGACGTGATGAGTGCGCCGGCCGCGACGGGCACTCCGCACATGACGGTCCGGGAGGCGGCCAACCTGCTTCGGGGAAGGACGATCGGCTGTCTCCCCGTCCTGGAGGGCGGAAAGCTCGTCGGGATCCTCACCACGACCGACCTGCTCGACCTGATCGGCCGCGGCGCCGAGCGCCCGGTCTCAAAGGGAAAGCGGTGGGTGATGAAGGGGCGCGGTCCTCGCCGGAAGGCCGTCGCCGGCTAGGAGCGCGCGGCGCGTTCGGAGACGCGGGAATTCGGAGGTCTCGTCAGAGGCGTTCGGCATCTCCACCTCCCTTCCCGTCGTCAGGTCGTAGAGCGAGAGATCCACCGCGCAGCCCGTGGGATGATCCTTGCTCGGCCGGAGGGTGGTCCGCAATGCAGCCAGCTCCGGAAGAGAGTCCGGCCACGGCCAGCGCGACGGCCAGGAGGTTTCGCAGCGAGACCATGGCAAGAGGCATAAACAACAGGGCCTTCCCTCGACGGGCGCCGGTCGCAATCCTCGTCCTCGCGACCTTGGGCGCGCTGGCCTCGCCGCGCATCGGCTGCGCCGATCCGTTCGCGCCGTCCGCCGGAGACAACGTCGTCCTCCAGTGGGACAACGCCTGCCTCCAGGCGGTCCGCGACACGATCCCGGGACCCACCGTCGTCTCGCGCGCGATCGCGGTGCTCCACACCGCCATGTTCGACGCGTGGTCGGCCTATGACGCCGCCGCCGTTCCGACCGTCCTGCGACGCGGGTGGCGGCGGCCGGTCGCCGAAGGGACCGAGGCCAACAAGATGGAAGCCGCCAGCTTCGCCGCCTACCGCGCTCTCGTGGATCTCTTCCCGCAGGGAAAGGAGAAAGCGATCTTCGATTCCCTGATGACGCAGCTCCACTACGACGCCTCGAACCTCTCGACCGACACGGCCACGCCGGCGGGAATCGGAAACCTCGCCGCGGCGGCCCTGCTCGAGTTTCGGCACAGGGACGGGTCCAACCAGCTCGGGGATCTCCACCCCGGCGCCTATTCGGACACGACCGGCTACCAGGCGGTCAACACGCCGACGGCGATCAACGATCCCAACCGCTGGCAGCCGCTCTTCGTCGTCAGTTCCGGCGGACAGGTGACGACGCAGGCGTACACGACCCCGCAGTGGGGCCAGGTCATTCCTTTCGCGCTCTCTTCCGGCTCGGCGCTGCGGCCGCCGCCCCCGGCGCAATACCCGTCCGCCGACTACGCGAGCCAGGCCGCGGACCTCGTGGCGTTGAGCGCGGGACTGACCGACCAGCAGAAAGTCACCGCCGAGTATTTCGCCGACGGCCCTAACTCCGAATTCCCGCCGGGCCACTGGGCGCTCTTCGCGCAGTTCGTTTCGCGCCGGGACGGCCACTCGCTCGACGACGACGTGAAGATGTTCTTCGCCCTGGGAAACGCGCTGCTCGACGCGGGCATCTGCGCCTGGGACGCCAAGCGCGCGTACGACTCGGTGCGGCCCGTGACGGCGATCCACTTTCTCTACGCGGGACAGACGATCGAGGCGTGGAGCCCGTTTCACGGCACCCAGCCGATCCGGGGCGAGGACTGGCGCCCCTACCAGGTCTCGACCGTCGTGACTCCTCCCTTCCCCGAGTTCTTCTCGGGGCACAGCGTCTTCTCCGCGGCCGGCGCGGAGGTCCTGAAGTCCTTCACCGGCAGCGACGCCTTCGGCGCTTCGGTGACGATCCGCGCCGGGAGCTCCATCGGCGAGCCCGGCCTCGTTCCGGCGACGGACGTCACGCTCTCCTTCCCTACGTTCTCGAGCGCCGCGGACGCGGCCGGGATGTCCCGCCGCTGGGGCGGAATCCACTTCGAGCGGGGAGATCTGGCCGGCAGGTCGGCCGGCCGCGTCATCGGGTCGGCGGTCTGGGCGAAGGCGCGAACCTATTTCGACGGGAGCGCGTACCGGGGACAGACCGTGCCTTCGAAAAACCCTCGCCCGCCGGCTCGCGTCGTGACGCGTTAGCGGGCGACAGGGGAGATCCGACTTCTTGTCCGGGGTCTGGCTGTTAGTTAGTTGACGGTCAGCGGGCAGGAATCCAGAGGCTCGACTCTCATGCCGTCTCCGAAGACGTCGGAGGCCTGGACGTGCAGGAAGTAGGGACCCCCGCACGTAGGACGTTCCTCGATGCCGTTGCGTCCGCAGCGGGGGCAGGTGTCGACGCGCCCCTCGAGAGGAACCTCGAACCCAAGCTGCAGCAATGTGAAGTCTTCAACGTTCAACATGGAGCCTCCGTCAACCAATCAGCAGAGTAGCGGATCGTGTGCCACGCCGGCTGATGAAATCGAACCAAAGAATTCGCTGCGAGCGGAACCGGAGTTCGCTGCCGGCGAAACGCCGGACCCTTTCAGATCTTCGCTTCACAAAGGATGACAGGAGGGGCCCCCGGTCGCGGCGCGAGGAGTCTCCCTACCGTCGCCAGCTCTGGAGCACGCGCATGTAGTTGGCGCGCTCGAGAGCGCCCGGGTTCCCGCTGCGCGCCAGGCTCATGCTCCCCTGCATCTGGCGGAGCGATTCGTAGCCGTGCTCCTCCATCCACTGCGACATCTCCTCGCGGACGCGGCGAAGGTGCTCCGGCCCGCGGCGCAGGAGCGCGGAGACCATCTGGACCGTGTGGGCGCCCGCCATGACCGCCTTGATCGCGTCGGCCGCGGTGTGCACGCCGCCGGTGACGGCGAGGGAGCAGCGGACGCGGCCGGAGAGGATCGCGAGCCAGCGCAGCCGCAGGAGCAGGTCCCCGGAGTCAGACAGGCGCACCGTCGGAACGACGTCGAGCGCCTCGATGTCGATGTCGGGTTGGTAGAAGCGGTTGAAGATGACGAGCCCATCGGCACCCGCCCCGTCGAGCCGCTCCGCCAGATTCGAGAAGGAGGAGAAGAACGGGGAGAGCTTGACCGCGACCGGGATCGAGACGGCGGCCTTGACGGCGGCGGCGGTCTGGAGCGTGCGCGTCTCGACGTCCTCGCCGTTTTCCAACGGATCGGTCGCGAGGTAATAGACGTTGATCTCGAGCGCGTGCGCCCCGGCCTGCTCGATGAGCCGCGCGTACTCGATCCACGACTCTGGCGTCGTGCCGTTCAAGGAGGCGATGACCGGGACCGAGACCGCACGGCGGATCTCCTGGATCTGCTCGAGGTACTCCTCGGGCCCCAGCGCGAAGATCCCCGTATCGGGCGTATAGGAAATCGCCTCGGCGAAGGACTCCTCGTGACTCTCGAGGAGAGAAGCTTCTCTCCGCTCGGCCGCGATCTGTTCCTCGAAGAGAGAGTGCATCACGATCGCGGCCGCGCCGGAGTCCTCGAGGCGGCGCACCATGTCCATGTCGTCCACCAGGGGCGAGGCTCCGGGCATCAGGGGATGCGGCAGCTCGAGGCCGAGGTACGTCGTCGAGAGATCCATGATCAGGCCTTCACCGGCTCTTGCGCGGGCGGCTTGCCGGCGGTGAGCCCGGAGAGTTGCTGGTAATGCTGGAACCGGCGCTCGGATTCACTTTGCGCGGCGGCCGCCAGCCCGCGGGCCCGTTCCGTTCCGAGCTTCTCGAGGATGCGGAAGCGGTTTTCGTTCTGCATGTACTGCTCCACGCGGATCTTCGGCGCCGCGAGTCGAGCTGGAGGGGAGGCTGGCCCGCCTCGATCCGCCGCGGGTCGAACCGATAGAGCGGCCAGACCCCGCTGTCGACGGCGAGCTTCTGCTGCTCGGTGCCGAAGGCCATGTCGTAGCCGTGGGCGATGCAGTGGCTGTAGGCGATGATCAGCGACGGGCCCGGATACGCCTCGGCCTCCAGGAACGCCTTGACCGTCTGGGCGTCCTTCGCGCCGAAGGCGACGCGCGCGACGTAGACGTTGCCGTAGCTCATCGCGATCAGGCCCAGGTCCTTCTTCGGCATCTCCTTGCCGGCGGCGGCGAACTTGGCGGCTGCGCCGAGCGGAGTGGCCTTCGACTGCTGGCCGCCGGTGTTGGAGTAGACCTCCGTGTCGAGCACGAGGACGTTGACGTTGCGGCCGGAGCGCCAGCACGTGGTCGAGGCCGCCGTAGCCGATGTCGTAGGCCCAGCCGTCGCCGCCGACGATCCAGACGCTCTTCTTGACGAGGTAGTCGGCGAGGAGATTCAAGCTGCGCCGCCTCGGGATCGGTCCGGCCCGCGAGCAGGAGTTTCAGATCCGCGACCCGCGCCCGCTGCGCGGCGATCGCCGGCTTCGCTCGCCTGGTCCGCTGTCGAGGAGCTCGTTGACGAGATCTCCCGGGGAGTCCCGGCACCATGCGCGTGAGGAGCTCTCGGGCCGCGTCGCGGTGGCTGTCGATCGCCAGCCGCATGCCGAGGCCGAATTCCGCGTTGTCCTCGAAGAGCGAGTTCGACCAGGCCGGGCCGCGCCCGTCGCGGTTGGCGGTGTACGGCGTCGTCGGCAGATTGCCGCCGTAGATCGAGCAGCAGCCGGTGGCGTTGGCGATCAGGATCCGGTCGCCGAAGAGCTGCGTCAGGAGCTTGATGTACGGCGTCTCGCCGCAGCCCGCGCAGGCGCCCGAGTACTCGAAGAGCGGCTGGAGGAACTGCGTGGCCTTCACGTCCAGGACGCGCGGCTTCGTGCGATCGGGCTCGGGCAGGTCGAGGAAGAACGCGTAGTTCTCCCGCTCCGCCTCGCGCAGCGGCTCCTGCGGCTGCATGTCGATCGCCTTGTGCTTGGGGTTCGACTTGTCCTTGGCCGGGCAGACCTCACGCAGAGGGTGCAGCCGGTGCAGTCCTCGGGCGCGACCTGGATCGTGTACTTCGCGCCCGGGAAGTCGGCCGCCCGGAAGTCGATCGGACTTGAACGTCGCCGGAGCGCTCGCCGAGGAGCTCCGGGCTCGTAGACCTTGGCGCGGATCGCGGCGTGCGGGCAGACCAGCGCGCACTTGTTGCACTGGATGCAGATCGCCGGGTCCCAGACCGGGATCTCGGCGGCGATGTTGCGCTTCTCCCACTGGCTCGTCCCCATGGGCCACGTGCCGTCCACCGGAAACGCGCTGACCGGCAGGAGGTCGCCCTTGCCCGCGATCATCACGGCCGTGACGCCGCTGCACGAAGTCGGGCGCCGCCGGCGAGCACGACGTCGGGCCGCCGGCGCTCGCGCCGTGACCCGCTCGGGAACCGGGACCGTGGAGAGGGCCGCGAGCGCCCGGTCGACCGCGGCGAAGTTGCGCCGCACGACCTCGCCGCCCTTCTTGCCGTAGGTCTTCTCGATCGCTTCCTTGATCTTCGCGATCGCCTCCTCGCCCGGGAGCACGCCGGAGATCGCGAAGAAGCAGGTCTGCATGATCGTGTTGATGCGGCCGCCTCATGCCGGTCTCGCGCGCGACCTCTGTAGGCGTCGATGACGTAGAGCTTGATCGCTTCTCGATGATCTGCTCCTGGACCTCGCGGGGCAGCTGGTCCCAGACCTCGCCGGGACCGTAGGGGGAGTTGAGGAGGAAGATCGGCGCCGGGCGCCGCGTGCTCGAGCACGTCGTAGCGGTTCGAGGAACTCGAACTGGTGGCAGGCGACGAAGCTCGCCTTGCCGATCGAGGTACGCGGAGCGGATCGGGCCGGGGCCGAAACGCAGGTGCGAGATGGTCATCGCGCCCGACTTCTTCGAGTCGTAGACGAAGTAGCCCTGGGCGTAGTTGTCCGTCGTCTCGCCGATGATCTTGATCGTGTTCTTGTTCGCGCCGACCGTCCCGTCCGCGCCCAGCCCGAAGAAGACCGCCCGGACCACGTCGTCGGGCTCGATGTCGAAGCTCGCGGTCGTACGGCAGCGACAGGCGCGGGTCACGTCGTCGACGATGCCGACGGTGAAGTGGTTGCGCGGCGCCGCCGCGCGCGAGCTCGTCGAAGACCGCCTTGACCATCGCCGGGGTGAACTCCTTGGACGACAGGCCGTAGCGGCCGCCGATCACCCGGGGCTCGCGGGCGATGCAGCCGTCGTCGCGCGCTTCGCGACAGCGCCGCGACGACGTCCAGGTAGAGCGGCTCGCCGACCGCGCCGGGCTCCTTGGTGCGGTCGAGGACGGCGATGGCGCTCGACGCTCGCGGGCAGCGCGCGCGACGAATCGCTCGACGTCGAAACGGGCGGTAGAGCCGGACCTTGACCAGACCCGACCTTCTCGCCGCGGGCGACGAGCCAGTCGACGGTCTCGTGCGACGGCCTCGGCGCCCGAGCCCATCAGCACGATCACCCGCTCGGCCTCGGGATGCCCGACGTAGTCGAAGAGACCGTAGTCGCGGCCGGTGAGCTCGGCGAAGCGGTCCATCGTCTCGCTGCACGATGCCCGGGCAGGCGAGGTAGAAGCGGTTGCCGGCCTCGCGGGCCTGGAAGAAGACGTCGGGATTCTGGGCGCGTGCCGCGCAGCACCGGGCGGTCGGGCGTCAGGGCGCGGTCGCGGTGCGCGCGCGATCAGCCTCGTCGTCGAGCAGCGCCGCGCAGGTCCTCGTCGGAGAGCTCCTCGATCTTCGCCACCTCGTGCGAGGTGCGGAACCCGTCGAAGAAGTGGAGGAACGGAACGCGGGACCGCGAGCGTCGCCGCCTGGGCGATGGCGGCGAAGTCGTGCGCCTCCTGGACGGAGCCCGAGGCGAGCATCGCGAAGCCGGTCTGCCGGCAGGCCATCACGTCGGAGTGGTCGCCGAAGATCGACAGCGCGTGCGTGGCCACCGTCCGCGCGGCGACGTGCATGCAGAACGGGGTCAGCTCGCCCGCGATCTTGTACATGTTCGGGATCATCAGCAGCAGGCCCTGCGACGCGGTGAAGGTCGTCGCGAGCGCGCCGGCCTGGAGCGCGCCGTGCACGGCGCCCGCGGCGCCGCCCTCCGACTGCATCTCGACGACCGTCGGGGACCGTCCCCCAGAGGTTCGTGCGTCCGCTCGGCGGACCATTCGTCGGCGAGCTCGCCCATGGTCGAGGAGGGCGTGATCGGATAGATCGCGATGACCTCGCTCGCGCGGTGCGCGACCGAGGCCGCCGCCTCGTTCCCGTCGATCATGATCGTGTTCTTGATTTTGTTCATCGAAAGGAACGTTAAGCCCCGGTGACGGAAGCCAAATGATGCTTTTGAATCAGTTCGGGCGGCGGGGCGGGAACCGGCGCGATCTCTCCCGCCGCGCCGGCGAATTTTGATGCGAACACATCACACATCGTGGCTCCCGGGGCTGGTACACCTTGAACCCGAGTTGCAAGGACCACAACGGCACCCATCGGCACGCCGGGGACACAAAGGAGCCTCCATGAAAATCCTCGTCGCTACGGACGGTTCGCGCGGCGGAGCCGCGGCGCTGAAGTTCGCCGCGCGGCTCGCCTCGCGCGACGCGGGCAGCGATCTCGTCATCGTGACGATCGGGATGCCTTCCAACGGCGCGGCCGGTCCTTCCCTCGACGAGCCGGTGGCCGATCTCGGCTCGGCCTTCGAGAAGGCGCTCGAGAAACAGAAAGCTCAGAAGATCCTGGACGACGCCGCGCGCGACCTCGAGCGCTGCGGGCTGCAGGCCCGCTTCCGCTTCGTCTCGGCCGACAAGCGAACCCCGGTCCCGGAGGCAATCTCCCGCGAAGCGGACCGGATCAAGGCAGATCTCGTCGTGGTCGGGAGCGAAGGCCGCGACACGCTCAACGAGTGGGTCGTCGGCGGAGTGGCCCTTCGCCTGATCTACGTGGCGCGCCGACCGGTGACCGTCGTGCGCCCCCCGCGGCGCCGCAAGGCGAGCTGACGGAGGGGGCGACAAGCCCCGAAGAGGCCCAGGAATCGCTCCGGACTGGCCGCACGGGCGCGTCGGTGGTACCTTATCCGCCGATCCATATGCCTCACACCTCCGAAACCCTCGACAAGATCGCCCGGAGCAGCGAGGCCGTCTTCGCGATCGATTCGGCCGACAAAGTCATTCTCTGGAACAAGAAGTGCGAGGAGTTGCTGGGCAAGACCGCCCGGAGCGTGCTCGGGAAGCGCTGTTACGACGTCATGGGGGGGCGCGACGCCAGCGGGAACGTCTACTGCTACCGCAACTGCCCCGTCGCCTACCAGGCGCGCGAGAAGCCGAAGGAGCCGGTGCAGCGCTTCCCCCTTTCCGTGGACGTCGGCAACGGGGAGAGGCAGTGGTTCGAGGTCTCCCTCTTCGCGATTCCCTCCTACCACCCCGCCCTCTCGACGGTCGTCCACGTCCTGCGCCCCGAGAACAAGAAGCCTTCCACCCTCGAACGCCGGCTGGAGAAAGACGCCGCCCCGATCGTCGAGCCGCTCTGGCCGATGACGACCAGGGAAGGGCAGCCGGTGGACCTGACGTTGCGAGAGAAGGAGATCCTCCGCTGCCTGGCCCAGGGCCTGTCCACGAGCGCGATCGGAAAGACCCTGTTCATTTCCCCCGTCACCGTCCGCAATCACATCCAGAACCTCCTCCACAAGCTCGACGTTCACACCAAGCTCGCAGCGGTTGTGTTCGCCTACCGTCACAACCTCATCTGATATTCCGATTGGGATCGAGGATTCGCCCGAGGCAACTCGACCCCGGCGGCTGATCACAAGTCATCAACGACCAATCTCAGATCCCGGAAGTGATGTGTTCACATCAAATAATGCAAACACATCATCCCTTCCTCTCTGCCGGTCCCCAAGATTAGCGCTGGAAGCCTTCTGGGAGGGACCATCATGCGTGGCTTTGACGAGACTCTGGAGCGAATCTCGAGGAGCGGCGAGGCCGTGTTCGCGGTCGATTCCGCCCAGCGCATCATCCTCTGGAACAAGGCGTGCGAAAGGCTCCTCTCCCGCCCGGCCCGGAGCGCCGTCGGCCGCTGCTGCTACGAGGTCCTCTGCGGCCGCGACGCCAACGGGAACATCTACTGCCACCGCAACTGCGCCGTGGCCTACCAGGCCCGCGAGCTGAGAGACGACCCGGTACGCAACTTCAACCTGACGATGAAGACGGGCGACGGCAAGAAGAAGAAGATCTCCACGTCGATGTTCGCGATCGCTTCCTTCCACCCCGCCTTGAACACGCTGGTTCACGTCCTTCGAGAGACCAACGGCACGCTTCCCCCCGCACATGTCCCGGCCCCGGAGCCGGCCGAGACTCCGTCGGATTCCGAGCCCCTCTCCCCCGTGACGCTCTCCGGAGGCGAGACGGTGGTGCTGACCGCCAGGGAAAAGGAGATCCTGCGGTGCCTCGCCGAAGGAATGGGAACCGGGGCCATCGCGAAGAAGCTCTTCATCGCCACCGTGACGGTCCGCAACCACGTCCAGAGCATCCTCCACAAGCTCGACGTGCACACCAAGGTCGCCGCCGTCGTCCTCGCCTACCGTCACGGCCTCGTCTAACGTCGCTCCGCGCTTGCGCGGTAACTGCGCCTACGGCGCACGGGCACTTCCCTGTCATCCTGAGCGAAGCGAAGGATCTGCTCCGATCGGGGATTTGTGGCCGCGACCGGAGCGAGCAGATGACTTGGTATGGGTGGGATCTACCCGATGCGGCAGGGGCGGCCGGTCAGGCTCGAATAGAAGCCTTCCAGGGCGGCGTTGTCGAAGGTGTTCCACCCGTCGCAGCCGCAATGCTCGCGGGTCTCGACGTCGCAACAGGTGTCGGCCCCCGAGACCTCCTGCCGTCCCCGGTGATAGGCGCTCGCGAGCCGCTCGAGCTCCGCGCGGGAGACGCCAGGGCGCGGGCGGGCGATCCAGGCGAACCGCTTCCTCAGCTCCTCGTCGGAATAGCGCGTGAAGCCCTGGCAGAAGATGCCGTAGCGCGCCGTGATCGCGCACGCGCACTGGTCGTCCTGCGGCAGCGCCTGCAGGATCCGCCGGATCTCGTCGATCGCCTGGGGGCGGCTCAAGCGGTCCACCTGGGGAAGCGCGTTCTTCTGTGGCGTGTCCATAGGCGATTCTGAGCGCCGGGAAAAACGGCGCACCTGATTCAAACGACTCAATTGTGCCACCGGGGGGCGCGCCCGGGCAACGCCGATACCACTGATGTGTTTGAACCATTGCCGGCCCCTCGCGCACGACTGAACATGTGACCATGCGCGCCTTCCCGTCTCAACCCGCTTCCGCCTTCACTTTCAAGGAGATCCTCTACGCAAAGGAAGGCGGCGTCGCCCGCGTCACGATCAATCGCCCGGGGCGCTACAACGCCTATTCAACGATGTGCCTCGAGGAGCTGGCCCGCGCGCTTCGGGACGCCTCCTTCGACGACGCGATCGGAGTGATCGTCCTGACCGGCTCCGGGGACCGGGCCTTCTGCACCGGCGGCGACGTCAAGGAGTACGCGGAGACCTACGTCGCCACCCCCCGCGATTACTGGAAGTACATGGCGCTCTTCCGCGCCTATATCGACGCGATCCTCTCGACGGGGAAACCCGTCATCGCGCGCATCAACGGAATCGCCGTGGGCGGCGGCAACGAGACCGTCCTCGCGTGCGATCTGGCCGTGATGGCCGATCACGCGTACGTCGGCCAGGTCGGCGTGCGGGTCGGCTCGGTGGCTTGCGGAGGGGCCACCCAGTGGCTCCCCCTCGTCGTGGGGGACAAGCGGGCGCGGGACATGCTCTTCACCAACCGCCAGATCCCGGCGCGGATGGCTCTCGATTGGGGTCTCGTCAACCGCGTGGCTCCGTCCGTGCGCCGCGAGAAGGACTTCATCGAGCGGGCGACGGCCGAGGAGATCCAGAAGGCGCAGAAAGGGCTCAACGGGCACTGCCTCGACCTCTCGAAGCTCGACGAAGAAGTGGATCGCCTCTGCCGGGAGCTGCTCGCGACATTCCCGGAATGCCTCCGCTACACGAAGCAGCAGACGAACTTCTGGAAGGACTTCTCCTGGGGGATGACCGTGCGGCACGCCCAGGACTGGCTCGCGCTCCATTACACCGACTACGAACCGCTCGAGGGGATGAAAGCGTTCGCGGAAAAACGAGCCGTGGACTTCGCGGCCGTCCGCCGCCGCGCGGTCGAGCCGGGCGGATCACCGGAGACGCCCTGGGGGGCCCACGTCCTGACCTGCGCCGCGTGCGGGTCCGACCGGCCTCCCCGCTTCCTTCACGCATTGCGGCGTGTGCGGCGCCGACGTCGCCGGGGAAAAGGAACCGTCGTCTCCATGAGCCGGAAGGGCGAGCTCTCCGGGCAGGTCGTCCTCGTGACGGGCGGCGCCAGCGGGATCGGTCTCGCCTGCGCCCGCGAGCTGGCCCGCCGGGGAGCGGCAGTCGCGATCGCCGATTCCGACGCGCGACGCCTCTCGCGCTTCGCGCGAACGTTCGGCGGGGAGAACCTCTACGCGATCGACGTCTCCGATGCGGCCATGGTGCGCGATGTGGTGGCGGACCTGACGCGTCGCGCGGGAAGGCTCGATGTCCTGGTTCTCGCCGCGGGAATCTGCCGCGACGCCGTGCTCTGGAAGATGACAGACGAGGAGTGGGCGCGGGTCATCGACGTGGACCTCTCCGGCGCGGCGCACGTTCTGCGGGCGGCGGCGCCGGCCCTGCGGCGGCGTGGCGGGCGCGTGGTGCTCATCTCATCGATCAACGGCCGCCGAGGCAAGTTCGGACAGTCCAACTACGCGGCGGCGAAGGCGGGGCTCATCGGCCTCGCGCGCTCCGCGGCGCGGGAGCTCGCGGGCAGCGGCGTGACCGTCAACGTCGTCGAGCCGGGATTCACAACGACCCCGATGACCGCCGGACTTTCCGCTCGCATCCAGAGTCGCGCGCTCGCTGAGATTCCGCTCGGCCGCGTGGCCCGGCCAGAGGACATCGCGTCCGCCGTCGCGTTCTTCGCGGGCCCCGGCGCCGCCCACATCACCGGCCAGTCCCTCGCCGTCGACGGCGGGCAAGGAATGGGGGCATAGACGTTGAGAAGCAAGGCAGCCGCCCCCCGTTTGAACTCTCTCGGCCGCCGTTCGCGTAGCGAACGCCCGCGGCCGAAAGCCTCGCCCTCGATTATCGGTTACGAGATGGAGGCGGCCGGGCAGCCGGTCCGGCGGGTCGTCCGTCCCATGCGCCGGCTCGAGCCGGACGAGGCACTCGTGCGCGTCGCGGGATGCGGGGTCTGCCACACGGACGTCGGGTTCCTGTACGACGGCGTCCGGACGAGACACGCTCCGCCGCTGATCCTCGGGCACGAGATCAGCGGACACATCGAGGACGCCGGCCGCAACGCCGCGGGGCGGATCGGGCAGGGGGTCGTCGTTCCGGCGGTGCTCCCCTGCCGCTCCTGCGCGCTCTGCCTGTCGGGCCGCTCGACGATCTGCCGCGCCCAGCTGATGCCGGGAAACGACTGCGACGGAGGATTCGCCACGCACGTGGTCCTGCCCGCGCGAGATCTGTGCCGGGTCCCCGGCGCCGGCGAGGATGCCGATTCTCCTGTCGGATCGGCGCCGGGATTGACGTTGCGCCACCTGGCCGTCGTCGCCGACGCCGTCTCGACGGCCTATCAGGCGGTCGCCCGTTCGGGACTCGGACGCGGGGAGCTCGCGATCGTCGTGGGACTCGGCGGCGTCGGGGGCTATGCCGCGCAGATCGCCGTCGACCGGGGCGCGGCCGTCGCCGGAATCGATCCGGACGCGCGGCGCCTGGAAGCGGCGTCGGCCGCCGGCGTGGAACTCGCGCTCGATCCGCGCGCCCTCGCGGGCCGCGAGCTGAAGGCGCGCATCGCGGAGTTTGCCCGAGCGGCGGGGGCGCCGGAGACCGGCTGGACGATCCTCGAGTGTTCCGGCACGGCCGCGGGGGAGAAAACGGCCTTCGGCCTGCTCGTGCCCGGCGCGACGCTCGTCGTCGTCGGCTTCACGCTCGAGAACGTCGAGATCCGCCTGGCGAACCTGATGGCCTACGACGCCCGCGCGCTCGGCAACTGGGGGTGCGCGCCGGAGTTGTACCCCGAGATCCTCGAAAAGGTCCTGTCCGGAAAGATCGACGTCGTCTCGAACACCGAGTTGCGGCCGCTCGTACAGATCGAGGCCGCGCTGGAAGAGGTCCGAACTCACCGGGCCGGCCGACGGCTCGTCTTGACGCCCGATGCGGGCGAGGAGGTCTCATGACGTCCCCCATTCGATGTACTACGGAGCATTCGGGACAGCTCGAGAGGATTGTGTTCGATCGCCCGAAGGCGAACATCCTGGACTGCGAGATGATGACGGCCATCCGCGAGCGGATCGCGCAGCTCGCCGAGAACCCGGGCGCCGCGAAACTCCTCGTCTTCGAGGGCGCCGGAGGAAATTTCAGCTTTGGCGCCTCGGTCGAGGAGCACCTTCCCGATCGCGTGGCGGTTCTGCTGCGCCAGTTCCACCGGCTCTTCCTGGACCTGGAGAGGCTCTCGATTCCGACAGCCGCCGTCGTGCGCGGGCAGTGCCTGGGCGGAGGCTTCGAGCTCGCCCTCTGGTGCGGCTACGTCGTCTGCGAGCGCTCGGCCCGCTTCGGCGTCCCGGAGACGAAGCTGGGCGTCTTTCCGCCGATGGCGGCGCTCGCGCTCCCCTGGCGGGTGACCGGAGCGCGCTCCACGCAGATGATCCTCTCGGGCGAATCCCTCTCCGGCGAGGACGCGGCCCGGAGCGGGATCGCGGACCTTTGCGCCGACGACGCCGAAGCGGCGCTCCAGGAGTGGTTCACCACGCGCCTGGCGCCCAAGTCGGCCGTCGCCCTGCGCGCGGCGTGGCGGGCCTCGCGGCGCCTGCTTGCCGACTCGCTCAAGAACGACATCTGGTCGCTCGAGAAGTACTACTTGACGGACCTGATGTCGCATCACGATCCCGTGGAGGGGCTCTCGGCGTTCCTGGAGCACCGGACGCCGGTCTGGACCCATCAGTGACGCGAAAGAACGTCCTTGACTGGGCGTTCGAGATCTACGAAGACCTCGACTTCACGTCCGTCCGCGCGTGGCTCGAGGCGCGGCCGGGAAGAAAGGCCGCCGGGTATCTACCCGTCTACGCGCCGCGCGAGGTGATCCGGGCCGCCGGCATGCTGCCGGTCGGCATCCACGGCGGGGGCGAGCGGCTGGAGATCATCAAGGGCGACGCCTTCTATCAGTCCTACATCTGTCACCTTCCCCGGTCGGTGATCGAGCTCGCCCAGTCGGGACGGCTGTCGATGCTCTCGGCGATCCTCTTTCCCTCCACGTGCGACGTCATCCGCAATCTCTCGGGCGTCTGGCAGCTTCTCTCGCCGGAGACGTACGTGCGGTACCTCGATCTGCCGCAGGTCGCGGATCCGGAGATCGGGGCGGACTTCTGGAGGCAGGAGCTCGCGACGCTCCTCGCCGACCTCGCGGAGGTCTCGGGAGCGCCGGCCACGCCGGAGTCCCTGCGCGAGGCGATCGCGGCGGACAACGCGGCGCGCGCGCTCATCCGGGAGCTCTACCGGAAACGGTGCGAGACCCCTTGGAGCGTTCCGACCGAGGAGCTGTACGTCCTGATGCGCGCGGGCGAGATCGCGCCCGTCGAGCAATTCCTCGAGAAGATGCGCGAGTACCTCGCGGCCGTCGAAGAAGAGCCGGGGCGCGTGCGGGACCGCTCGCGCGTCCTCGTCGTCGGCGCGTTCTGCGAGCAGCCCCCGCTCGGCCTGATCAAGACGATCGAGCGGTCGGGCTGCTTCATCGTGGACGACGATTTTCTGATCGGTAACCGCATGATCGGCGCCGACGTCGAGACGGAGGGCGACCTTCTCGGGCAACCTCGCGCGGGCCTTTGTCGGCGGCCGCGCCAAGACGTCCACGATGTATGAGCCCGATCCGGAAGGAAAGCGCCGGCTCATGGCGGAGCGCGCGGCCGCGGCGCGGGCCGACGGCATCCTCTTCGCGTCGGCGAGCTTCTGCGATCCGGCGCTGCTCGACCGGCCGATGCTGCGCGCCGGGGCGGAGGCCGCCGGCCTCCCCTGCATGGCGTTCAAGTTCGCCGAGAACACCGGCCAGTTCCAGCAGTTCCGCGAGCAGACCGGCACGTTCGCCGACTCGATCAAGCTGTGGGGAGGCGAGCCATGAGCGAGACCGGGAAGGACCGCTCGATGGAGCTGCAGAAGGAGATGCTCGCCGGGCACTACCGCCGCCTCGAGAGCGCGCCGGACACGGGCGAGCCCGTCGTCTACACGTTCGTCCCCGGCAATCTGACGGAGCTGATCCGCTCCTTCGACGCGCTGCCGGTGCTGCCGGAGATCAACGCGCTGCAGTCGGCCATGCGCGGGAAGAGCCAGGCCTACATCGCCGCGGCCGAGCGCGCCGGACACTCCGAAGATGTCTGCTCCTACGTCAAGTGCGATGTCGGGATGCTGAAGGCGGGCAACATCGGTCCCACCGGCACGAGACTGCCGAAGCCCGATCTGCTTCTGCTCTCCTACACCGGCTGCTACACCTTCATGAAGTGGTTCGAGCTCCTCCGCGAGGAGTACAACTGCCCGACCGTCTTCCTCCACGTCCCCTACCAGGCCGACGGCCGGCAGACCCCCGAGGGGAGAGCGTACGTGGCGCGGCAGATCCGCAAAGAGCTCATCCCCGCCCTGGAGAAGATCAGCGGCCAGCGGTACGACGAGGAGCGGCTGCGAGAGAACCTGGAGAGGAGCGCGGCGTCCGAGGAGGACCTCGTGGCCGTCCTGGAGTCCGCGCGCCTCGATCCCTCTCCCATCGACGCTTACTTCGGCGCCGTCTACTACGTCGGGCCGATCTTCTCGGCGTTCCGCGGGACGCCGGAAGGCGTCGCTTATTACAAGGCGCTCCGAGCGGAAGTGGAGGAACGCGCGAGCCGGCGGCTCGGCCCGGAGACCCCCTCGGGGCGGCTCGATCGCCAGAAGTACCGCCTCGTCATCGAGGGCCCGCCCAACTGGACCCACTTCCGCGACTTCTGGCGCATGTTCTCCGACGAGGGAGCCGTCGCCGTCGCCTCGACGTATTCGAAGGTCGGCGGGACCTACGACTCCGGATTCCGGCACGACCCGGCGGACCCGATCGGAACCATGGCCGACTACTGCAGCGGCTGCTATACGAACCTCTCTCTGCCCGAGCGGGTGGCGATGCTCGTCCGCTACGCGCGCGAGTACAGCGCCGACGGATTCCTCATCCACTCGGTCAAGTCCTGCAACTCCTTTTCCGCCGGCCAGCTCACGATCCTGCGGGAGGTCGAGAAGCGGACGGGGATTCCCGGAGGGTTCCTCGAATCCGATCTCGTGGATCCGCGCTACTTCTCCCCCGCCAATCTGAAGAACCGGCTGGAGAGCTACTTCCAGATGCTCGACGCGCGGCGCTCGGGCTCCGGAGCGGCGACGGCATGAACTGCTTCGTCGGCATCGACCTCGGCTCGACGACGACCAAGGCCGTCGTCCTGGACGAGCAGGGAGAGACGCTCGGCCGCGGGATCACGAACTCGCGCTCGAACTACGACCTGGCGGCGGAGCTCGCGCGCACCGAGGCGTTCGTCTCGGCGCGCTTCGCGCTGCTCGCCCGGGAAGTCGAGCGGGCCGCGGGCCCAGCCGTCCTCGCGAGATTGCTCCGGGCCTTCCGTCTCGAGCAGACGATCGTTCAGCTCGAGAGTCTTCGCGTGAAGATGGAGGAAGAAGCCGACCGGAGTGTCCCCCCGATCGCCGCCGGCCGGTCGGCCAGACCCTCGAGACGCTCTTTGAGCGCCTCGTGCGCGAAGAGGAGGAGCGCTTCGGCGAGGCCTCTCCCTCCGAGCGCTCCGATTTCTTCCGGGACGCCGCCGGGTCCGCCTTCGCGCGGATTGCCCAGGAGCTCGCCGCGCCCCCCGCCGTCCCCTTCGACCTGCTCGCCGGCCTCTACGACAAGTGCATCGTGAAGGTCGAGAACGAACCGCTGGAGCTCGGCTTTCGCGAGCACATCGGCAAGGCCCTCGAGCGCGTCGGCAATCCCCCGGAAGTCCGCGCGGGAGTCGAGAGCGCCATCGCGGCGCCGCTGACCGTCGCCGGCAGCGTCGGCACGGGGTACGGGCGCGCGCGCCTCCCGTTTCCGAAGGAGCAGATCCGCTCGGAGATCCTCTGTCACGGCCTCGGCGCCCACGCTCTCTTCCCGGGCACCCGAACCGTGCTCGACATCGGCGGCCAGGACACCAAGGCGATCCAGGTGGACTCGCGCGGAATCGTCACGAGCTTCCAGATGAACGACCGGTGCGCGGCCGGCTGCGGCCGTTACCTCGGCTACATCGCCGACGAGATGAACATGGGCCTGCACGAGCTCGCCCCGCTCGCGCTGACCAGCCGCCGGCCGGTCCGGATCACGTCGACCTGCACGGTCTTCGCCGGCGCGGAGCTGCGGGAGCGGATCTCGCTCGGGGAGAAGAGAGAAGACATCCTCGCCGGGCTCCACCGCGCCGTCATCCTGCGCGCGATGAGCCTGCTCGCCCGGTCCGGCGGCATCGAGGAGGAGTTCACGTTCACCGGCGGAGTCGCGCGCAATGCGGCGGCCGTCCAGGCGCTCGAGGCGCTGGTCGCCGAGAATTACGGCCGGCGCCGGATCAACATCTCTCCCGACTCGATCTACACCGGGGCGCTCGGCGCGGCGCTCTTCGCCCGGAGAGCGGCGGCATGAGGATCACCGCCGGCATCGATGTCGGGACGGCCGCGGTCAAGGCGGTCGTGATGCGCGTCGAGGGCCGCAGCGAGACGATCCTCTCGCACGAGTCCGGCCGGATCCGCCGCCGCGGCGTCGCCTCGGTCGTCGAGGAGACCTTCGCCGCCGCGTGCTCCGCGGCCGGTATCGCCTCGATCGACTACGTGGCGACGACCGGCGAGGCGGAGGAATCGCCCCTCGCGACCGGGCACTTCTACGGCATGACGGCGCACGCGCGCGGCGCCCTGCATCTGGAGCCGCGGGCCCGGGCGGTGCTGGACATCGGGGCGCTGCACGCTCGGGCCGTCGCGATGGACGAGCGCGGGCGCGTCACCGGCTACAAGATGACGAGCCAGTGCGCGTCCGGCTCCGGACAGTTCCTCGAGAACATCGCGCGGTACCTCGGCGTGTCCCAGTCGGAGATCGGGACGCTCTCGCTCGCGTCGGCTCACCCGGAGCCGGTCAGCTCGATCTGCGCGGTCCTCGCCGAGACGGACGTCATCAACATGGTGTCCCGGGGCATCTCGACGTCCGACATCCTCCGCGGGATCCATGTGAGCATGGCCGGGCGGTTTGCGCGCTTGCTGCAATCCATCGGGGCGAGCGGCGTCATCCTCGTCAGCGGCGGCCTTGCGGCGGACGAGGGACTCCACGCCGCGCTCGAAGAAGCGTTCCGGGGCGGGTCAAGCCCGTCGGAGAACCCGCCGGAGATCGTCCGGCATCCCCTCTCGGCTTACGCCGGCGCCATCGGCGCGGCCCTTTGGGGGGCCTTTCGTCATGCCCGACTCGGGATGGGAGGTGCCGCATGGACGGCAACGACAACGACGACCCCAACGACGACAGCAACGGCCTGACCATTCGGGCGCTCGTCTGGTCCGACGTCGCGCGCCTCGTGCGCATGGACGAGCGGACACCGGCCGCAATCGCCGGGCCTGGTACGAAGGAAAATTGAAGCGCGCGCTCGAGGAATCGGATCTGAAGATCTCGCTCGGAGCGGAGTTGGACGCAACGCTCGTCGGCGCCATTCTCGGAACGCTCCATTACGGAGAGTTCGGATTGCCCGAACCGGTCGCCATCCTCGACACGATCCTCGTCGACGGCGACTTTCGCGGACGCGGCATCGCCACGGCGATGCTCGATCAGCTCGTCAAGAACCTGGAGGGCCTCGGCATCGAGAACGTCCGCACCGAGGTCGCCTGGAACGATCGGGAGCTGGTCGGCTTTCTCGGCAAGAACGGTTTTAGCCCGGCCAGGCGGCTGGTCCTCGAACGCAGCCTCAGGGAGCCCGATTAGAAGGGAGGTCCCATGGAGTATCCGGTCCTGGTGATTCTCGGAGTCCTGGCCATCGGCCTCGTGACCGTCGTCCTGCCGGTCGTGCTGACGACGCTGGCGGACCATCGCGAGCCGAGGTCTCTCGTCTGCCCGGAGACGGGACTCGCGACCCTGGTCCAGCTGGACGCCGGGCGCGCGGCGCGCGGCGCGATCTTCGGCCACGTGCGGCTGGCGGTGCAGAACTGCGCTCGCTGGCCGGAGCGGCGCGCCTGCAACCAGGCGTGTCTCTCTCCCATCGTGGAAGCGCCCGCTGCCCCGGACCAGAGCGGGGACAGCGCCCGGCCTGCCAACTAGGCGGGTCGGGCCGGAGTGCTCGAGCGCCGCCGCGGTGCCTCGCGCCGGCCGTCCAGGACATGCCGGATGGCCAGCACCGGGTGGGACAGGAGCATCCTCGGTCCCGCGTACGCCATGACGACCCGGATCTGCTCGCGGCGCTTCGCCTGGTAACAGTGGATCGGGCAGGTGACGCAGGTCGGTTTTCCCTCTCCGTAAGGGCACTTCTCCAGCCGCTGGCGGGTGTACGCCTCGAGCTCGTGGCACTCGCCGCAGAGCCGCCCGCCGCAGGCATGCCGATCGCGGCAGAAGATCGCGATCATGGCGGCGACGGTCCGCCGTTCGCGCTCGAGCCGCGCTCCGAAACGACGTGTCATGGGATCCGGGGATCTCCGGTTCTTTCTGAGGGAAGAGCCGAGGAACGGCGCAGCAGGCGCGGAGCGGCGAGCAACGCCGCGCCGTAGAACGCGAACGCGACGAAGAGCGTCGCCGGACGGCCGCCCGGGAGGTCTTCCACGAGCAGCTTTCCGGCGGCGACGATCAGCACGGTGTAGGAGAGCCATCCGAGCTCCGGCCGGTGCGCGCGCCGCAGGGCCGCAAGCGGCAACGCCGCGGAGGCCAGGACGGCTGTGCGCAGAGCGGCCAGGGCGGCCGCGTCGGCGCCCGCGAGGCCGCGCAGTCCCGCCACGGCGAGCCCTCCCGCCCCGAACGCGAGGATGACGGAGAGCGCGAGCCGGGGAACGCGCCACCACGCCGTCCGCGTCTCCTCCTTCACGCGCGCGAACAGGAGCAGGCAGCAGAGCGAGGCCGCCAGCACCCCGATCGCTGGAGCGGAGAAGGGAGCCCAGGCCGCCGCGGGCGTCGCGAGGAACGCGTCGGCCGACGCCGCGAAGAGCCCGGACTGCCAGGCGGCGGCGAGGCAGTAGAGCGCGCCGTGAAACGCGAGGGTCAAACGCTCGAAGCGGGCGGCGAGCGCGGCCGCCGCGAGGGCGAGAACGCTCCACAGGACGCTCAGGGCCGTTCCGCCGGTCATGAGCGCGCTTCCGCACAGGGTCAGTAGAAGCGCGAGCGTCGCGTAGAAGAGGAAGTTGCGTCGCCGCCCCTGGCGCGCGACGAAGACGAACGCGATGCCATAACACCCCGCCGCGATGCCGACGGCGGAGGCGCCGAGGGTCGGCTGCGCGTCCTGGACGTGGCGCACGGCAAGTGCCGCGCCTCCCAGGCCGATCGTGAGCGCCGCGATCGTCTGGAGAACGTCGAACGTCTCGACGTCCTGCCGGCGTGCGAGCGTGCGCAGAGCGAACGTCCCCATGTAGAGAAACGGCAGCGCGAACGCGAGCAGCAGAAAGAGGGAGACCGAGATCTCCGGCTCCGCCGACGGCTGGGGCCCCGGCGCCAGGCGCAGCGCCGCCCACAACATCAGGAGATCGGCGGCGACGGCGGCGAGCCACCGCGGACCGCGCCACTGCCGCCGGCCGTAGGCGAGCCACGCCGCCGCGACGCCGATCAAGAGGAGCGCCGCCGCGAAGGATTCGACGGCACCGGTGACGAGCGAGAGCGCGAAGGAAACGCCGGCCGCGGCAAGCAGCGCGGCCCACGCGAGCAGCGGGAGGTTGGCGCGCCACGCCACTGCGAGACAGAGGGCGGTCAGAGCAACGAGGGCCGCCGATGCGCCCGACGGCGCGAACACCTTGAACCTGGTCGTCGTTTCCGCGATCAGGGGATACGCGATCACGATCGCGGTGATCCCGAGGAAGGCGCCCGAGGCCGCCTGTCCCCGGCCGGCCGCCCGGCCCGCCAGCAGGATCCACGCAATCGCGTACGCCAGGCCGAGGGAGGCGCCCGCAGCCATCGGCAGGGTCCCGGAATCCGTCAGGGACCGGATGAGGAACGCGCCCCCCAGGACGAGGCAGCTCCGGCCGATCTGCGTCAACGCGTTGAGCACGGCTCCTTGTCGCGGGAGCTGATCCGCGAGCGTGGGAAGAGCGGGCTCCTCCGGAAGAGAGACGGGCTCCGGCGAGAGCTCCGGGGCGGAGGAGAGAGAGGCCACCCTCGTCTCGAGGCCTCGGAGAGCGAGCGAATATTCCTCGAGCTTCCGCTCGACCGCGGCCAGCCGCTCTTCCACTTCCGACTCGGGTGTGGACTTCATTTTCGAGGAGCCCTTCCCGGGCTCCGCAGTCAGAACGCGGGGGCGAAGACGCGCAGGACCTCGGCGGTGCTCGTCACGGGACCCACCTTCAACGCCCTGACCCGCACTCCTTCGAGCCGCTCGACGAGCGACGGTTCGCTGCATCTCGTAGAGCACGCCCGTCGTCAGCGATGTCGGTCTCGCGCGTGTAGGCGAGCGCCGCCGCGCGCGAGGCCCGGTCGTGGTCGGGCGGAAGGGCCTTCAATTTCGCCTTGAGGATCTTGAACTGGTCGTCTCCCCGCCAGGTCACGCAGGGGGACATGACGTTCAGGAACGCGAAGCCCTTGTGCTGCATCGCGAGCGTCATCAGCTCGACGAGCGTCTTCGGGTCCCCCGAGAACCCGCGCCCCACCCAGGTCGCGCCGAAGGAGATCGCCAGCTCGCACGGATCCACCGAGGGCTCCGGGTTGCCCCAGTACGTGGACTTCGTCTTGTCGCCTGTGGGCGTCGTCGGCGCGGCCTGCCCCTTCGTCAGGCCGTAGATCTCGTTGTCCATGAGGAAATACGCGATGTCGAGGTTTCGCCGCGCGGCGTGGAGGAAGTGGTTTCCGCCGATCGCGATCCCGTCTCCGTCGCCGCCGACGGCGATGACGTTCAGCTCCGGCCGTGCGGCCTTGACTCCCGTCGCGAGCGTCAGGGCGCGCCCGTGGACGCCATTGAAGCCGAACGTCTAGACGTAGCCGGGCAGCCGCGAGGAGCAGCCGATCCCGGAGAGAACGACCGTGTTCCACGGCTCGAGCTGCAGCTTCGCCATCGCACGGTGGAGCGCGGCGAGGGCTCCGAAATCGCCGCAGCCGGCGCACCAGACGGGCTTCAGATCCGACTTGTAGTCGGCAGGTTGGAATGTCGGGATCTCCGCCACGGAAGTGCTCATGCCACCTCCTCCTTCCTCGCGGATGAAATGGTCTGGACTTTCCGGATTTCCCGCGTCACCTCGGCGACGCCGAGGTTCTTGCCGCCGGACCGCTTGAAGACGTGCGTCCGCCCTCGGGGAGACTCAGAAAGGTCCGCAGGTACTTGTAGAACTGCGCCGTGTAGGAGAGCTCGATGACGAGAAGGTCCTTGGAGCTCGCCGAGGAACTGCTGGAACGCCCGCTTGGGAAAGGGGTAGAGGATCTGCGGCACGAACGCGGACACCTTCTCGCCCCGCTCGTTGGCCGCGAGGACCGCCTCCTGGACCGGGCCGTCGGAGGCGCCCCAGCAGACGATGCCGACTTCCGCCTCCTCCGGGCCGTACCGCCGGAACGTGTGGTATCGGTCCCGGATCGGCCACATCTTGCGGTAGCGCTTCGTGTTCATCTTCTCGTGCGTGAGATAGGCCGACGACGGCCCGCCCGAGGCGTCGTGCTCGAGGCCGTTGGTCTGGTACATGCCGTTCTTTGTTCCCGGAACGCTCATCGGCGAGACGCCGTTGGGCGTGTCCACGTATCGCTGGTAGTTGACGAGCTCCGCTTCCGAGGGCCTCGCGCGGTCGCGCACCTCGTGCTGGAGCCTGGACGCCGGAAGCGTCTCCTTGCGCTGCCCGACGGCCTGGTCGGAGAGCACGAGCACCGGGAGCTGATACTCCTCGGAGATGTTGAACGCTTCGACCGTGGCATGGAAGCAGTCCTCGACGTCGCCGCAGGCCAGCACGACGCGCGGTGCGTCGCCATGCGTGCCGTAGAGCGCCTGGAAGAGGTCCGACTGCTCCCCCTTCGTCGGGTTCCCGGTCGAGGGCCCGCCCCGCTGCACGTTCACGATGACCGTCGGGACCTCCGCCATCGCGGAGAGCCCGAGCATCTCGGTCATCAGGGAAAGACCTGGCCCCGAGGTCGCCGTCATGGACTTCACGCCCGCGAAGGATGCGCCGATGACGGCGCCGATCGCGGCGAGCTCGTCCTCGGTCTGGATGAAGGAGCCGCCCACGCGCGGGGGAGCCATTCGGCGAGGAAGTGCAGGATCTCGGAGGAAGGCGTGATCGGGTATCCGGCGAAGAACTTGCACCCGGCGTGCATCGCCCCGACCGCCGAGGCCTCGTTGCCCGACATCAGGAGCAGAGGCTCGCCGGGGACGTATTCGAGACGCTTCGCGTCGAAGTCCTCTGTCAGCGAGCGGGCGAAGGCGACGCCGGCTTCGAAGGCCTTCGTGTTCGCCTCCCGGACCGACTCCTTCTTGCGCCCGAATTTGTGGGCGACGGCCAGGCGCAGGCCCTCTTCCGGGAGCCCGAAGAGTCCCGTCAAGATTCCCAGCGCCACGACGTTCTTCGAGGCGGGTGTGCCGGCGGAGTCGCGGGCGAGCTCGCTGAACGGCACCTGGATCAAGCGGGCGCCGCCCTGGGTTGCGAGATCCTGTTCCCCTTCCGGCGTCGGATCGTCGGCTTCGGTCAGGATGATGGCGTCCTCGGCGACGGTCGAGCTCGCCGCGGAACCGCCTGAAATCGGCGCGGCGGAAGACGACGAGCACGTCCACCGTGTCCCCCTGCGCGAAGATGTCCTTGGATGCCAGCCGGACGGTGCAGGACGCCTCGCCCCCGCGGATCTGCGGTCCGTACGCCTCGGTCTTGATCGCGTGGAGCCCTTCGCGGGCGGCGGCCTGGGCGATCAGGTCTCCCGCCGTCACCACGCCGTCCCCTCCGGAGCCCACCAGCGCGATCGTCAGGTCTTTCGTCGGCATCGGTATCCAGTCTCCTTCCCGGCGCTCGCCCCTCCGCGAGATCCGCCGACAGTGTTCGGGAATCGGGGCAGGGCGCGCATGATGTAAATGTACCAGTGAGCGGCCGCGGCCGCTCCGGGCGCCCGTCCAGCGGGGATCACGGGGATCAGAAGGAGAAACGGCTCGCGAAGTCGGGAGCGAGGCCGGGGTGGGTGTACTCGCCGCGCTCGTGATCGAGGACGTAGCCGGGGTCGAAGTCGTGGCGCGCGATCGCTTCGAGGGCCTCGCCCAGGGCGTCGATGTCCTCGATCGTGTTGAAGAGGCCGAAGCTCGCGCGGACAGCGCCGGGAATCGCCGAGCGGTCGCGGGCGAGGATCGACTTCTCGACCGCGCGCCCCTCCTGCTCCGAAACATGGAGGATCGCCTTCACGTAGGGGTGGGCGCAGAAGCAGCCGTTGCGCACGCCGATCCCCCACTCGGTGGAGAGCACGGCCGCGGTCAGAGCGTGCGGCACGCCCTGGACGTTGAACGGGACGACCCCGAGACGCGAGGCGGCAGTGCCCGGATCGGCGTCGCCGTAGAGGACGACGCCGGGGATCGCGGAGAGCCTCGCGAGGGCCGCGGCGGTCAGCTCCGTCTCGTGCCGGCGGATCTCCTCCCAGCCGGTCTCCTCGAGCGCGCGGATGGCGCGGGCGAGCGCGACGACGCCGACAATGTCGGGGGTCCCCGCTTCCTCGCGATCCGGCAGGTCGGTCCAGTAGGCGCTCTCGAGGCTGACGATGTCCACGGCTCCCCCGCCGACGATGTCCGGGTCTCCGATCTCGAACGCCGCGCGGCTCGCGACGAGGACGCCCGCGCCGAACGGGGCGTACATCTTGTGCGCCGAGAAGGCGACGTAGTCCAGGTGCTCCGAATCCGCCTTGCCCCTCATCGCGATCGGCCGGTGCGGCGCCAGTTGCGCGGCGTCCACGACGATCTCCGCGCCGGCCGCGTGCGCCATGCGGGCCCACTGGTGGATCGGATTGATGTAGCCGGTGACGTTGGAGGCGCCGGTCACGGCGAGCAGGCGCACGCGCCCTCGATAGGCCGCGAGCTTCGCCGCCAGGTCCGCCTCGTCCACCCGGCCGTCGGCCGTCACGCCGACGTGGACGACCTCGGCGACGCGGCGCCACGGCAGCTCGTTGGAATGGTGCTCCATCAGGGTCGTCAGCACGACGTCGCCCGGCCGGAATGGATAGCGGTGGGCGAGCCGGTTGATCGCTTCGGTCGTGTTGCGGCAGAAGAGGACGACGGAATCAGCCGGATCGGCGCCGACGAAGCGGGCCACGCGGACGCGCGCGCCGTCGAAGGCCCAGGAGGAGAGGCGCGACTTGTACCCCACGCCGCGATGAACGTTGCTGTACCAGCTCAGGAACTCGTCCACCGTGTCGCGCACGCAGGCGAACGCGGGGGTCGAGGCGGCGCTGTCGAGGTTGACGTAGCGGCGGCTCTTCCCGCCGAGCACCGGAACCCGCTCGCCGTCGCCGACGACCGCGAGCAACGCGGCAATCGGAGCCGCGACCGGATCCGCCGTCCCAGCCCGCGTCATGACTCCTCCGATCCGAACCCGATCACGCCTTGGCGAGCCGGAGCTTGACGTACTCGCCGACGAGGATGGAGGCCGGGTAGAGCAGCTCCTCCTCCGTCTGCGCGTGCATGATCAACTTCTGCGCGAGCCGCGCGTAGCCGACGAGCTTCTCCGCCGTCGCGGACTGGAGGAGCTTCTGGAGGGCCGAGACGATCGCCTTGTGCTCCTCGAGCATCCGCGGAAGCTCGCTCTTCATGACTTCCGTCTGCGCGAGGATGTCTTCCATGTCGGGCGTGAACTCCCCCCGGGCGAGCCGGGGAAGGAGAAGCAGCGGCGGAATGGCGAACATCTCCTCGCGATAGACGTGCGGGAAGAGCACCCGCGTGACCTGCCAGGCGGCCTCTCCGGTCCGGCCTCCCGCGTGGGTCGCGCGGCCGAGCTCCTCGCGGATGGCCTCGTGCTCCATTGTCAGGACCGGCGGGAGTTGATCTCTCGTCATGGAACTCCTTGCTTGGAACTCAGAGGATAGTCCGGGACGGCCTTCAATCGGGCGGACGCTCTCCCTGCTCGGTCGGAAGCCCGCATCCGGCCGCGCGGCGGGTCTCCTCGGCGGGAAAACGGTAGTGCCCGCCCGGAGTGCGAAGGGTCTTCAAGAGGCCTTGCCGGGCCCATCGGGTCACCGTCGAAGCGGAGACGCCGAAGAGGCGCGCGACGTCTCCCCGCGACAGGAATGAGGGCTTCGCGAAGGTTACGGGTGCAGCCATGGTTTCTTCTTCTTTGATAGAAATCATGAGTGAATTCTCCCGTCGCCCGGGACATCTAACGCTGATGTAAATAGATCATTTTGCTCAATAGCGCCAAAGGGGCTCTCTGGATGATTTGCATCATGTACGGCGGCGGGGAAAGCGCCTAGTTTCTTGTCGAGGAGAAGGAATGCTCTCACCCGTCGAGCTGGAAATCGAGCTCTTCTGCCGCGGCATGCGGATCGACGATTCGTGCGACGTCGACGAAGACGGCCGCCGCGATCTCGCGCACCCGCGCCGGGCTCGGCTCGGGCCTGGAGATCGTGCTCCCGGCGCCGCGCAAGCCGATCTGGGTCAACGTGCCGGTCGTCGAGCGCTTCGTCGCCGCCTCCCCGTTTCGCCTTCTCAAGAGCCGCGAGGGACTATCGTGATCCTGGACGAGCGCACGTCGGACGCGCTATCCCGTGCGGATCCCGGAGGAGCCGGCCTGGTACTCGCGGCAGACTTCCTCGGGCGTCGAGATGAGCCGCGTCGGCGTGCTGCAGGGCAACTACCTCGGCATCTACGTCTCCAACGCGTGCCTCTACTGGGCCTCCAAGCCCTCGCGCGCCTGCAAGTTCTGCACGACGGGAAAAAACGTCGGGCTCGCCGAGCAGGCGCGCAAGAACGTCGAGGACGTGGTCGAAGTGGCCCGGGCGGCGCGCGACGAATCGGGCTCGGTCTTCACGCACTTGAACACCGGCTACCACTTCGAAGAGGTGGACCAGCTCGAGCCGATCCACGGCCTCCGGCAGTGCGAGCCGTTCGTGAGGGCGATCCGGCAGCGGGTCGGCGGATTCATCGGCGTGCAGGCGATGCCGGTTCCGCGGCGGATGTTCCACGAGTACGACGCCCTGATCGACGCCGGCACCGACCACTTCTCCTTCTGCTACGAGTTCGAGGACCCGGCGTATTTCGCCCAGCTCTGCCCCGGAAAGGCGGAGACGCTCGGGCAGGAAGGGTTCTTCGAGGCGATGGAGTACACGGTCGAAGAAGCTCGGCCGCGGGCGCGTCTCGGGCGAGATCATCGCGGGCCTCGAACCGATCGAGGCGACCAAGCGCGGGATCGACCGGATCGTCGCGGCCGGCGCGTTCCCGACCGTCTGCATCTTCCGCCCCACGGTCGGACAGCGAGCTCGAGAACACGCCGCCCCCGGACCCCGAGGCGATGAAGGACGTTTTCGCGCACCTCTACGAAACCTGCCGCGACGCGGGCCTTCCCGTGGGCATGCTTCCGATCGAGGTCTCGCTCGTCGTGCAGCCCGAGGAAACGGCGGATCTTCTGGCGCCGAGCCTCGCGACCCGCCTCTACCAGATGAAGCTCGCGGCGCTGCGCCAGCTCGCGCGCCCCTACATCGCCTGGAAGCGCCGCCCCCGCGCGGCGTAGGAAAGAGGAATGAGCGACGACGGTTCGGTCCCCTGGATCGCGGTCAGCGCCGCCTTTGGCGCTCTCGGACGCGCGTTCCTCTGCCTGGATGGAGACCTGCGCGTCCTTCATTCTTCCTTCGTGCTCGACGAGCTCCTCGGGCCCGGCGCCGCGAGCGGAGCCGAGGGACGCTTCGCGGAGGATCTGCTCGGCTCCCGCGCCGATTCATGACCCCGCGGAGGCCGGGGATCCTCGCGCCGCGTTCGTCGTCGTGCTTGGACCGGCGGAGGAGGAGCAGCCGTCCGAGCTTGAGGCCGTCGCCTTCGCGAACAGGCGCTCGTCCGAAGCCGAGCGGATCCAGACCGCCCTCGCGCAGCACCACTGGCGGCGCTCGGAGACCGCGCGCGCGCTCGGCATTTCCCGCACGACCCTCTGGCGGATGATGCGGGGAGCGGGAATCGAAGCCTGAGGCCTCGGCCCCTGGCGTTCTCCGGGAAGCGCCGATCAAGAACCTGGTGATCCTGGGAGCCGGAACGGCCGGAACAACGGTCGCCAACCGGATGGCGAAGAAACTCTCCTCCGACCGGTCGGTCACCGCCGTGGATCCGTTCTCGCGGGGACCGGGGGAGGCCGGCTAGGCCTTCGCGTAGAGGCCGTTGGCGGAGACGCGGCGGCCGGTCTCGACCTTCGGGCGGGCCAGGGTGGTGGGGACGACGCACGAGAGACCGTGGCGGGCGAGCTCCGCGTCGAGCGTCGCCGGGTCCACGAGAACCGAGCGGCCGCTCTCGAACCCCTCGTAGACGTGCGGCTCGCCTGGAACGGGAGTGATTCCGCGGCCCGTCAGATCGGTCTCGGGCGTGAAGACGGAGACGAGAAGCCTTCCGCCCGGAGCCATCACGCGGGCGGTTTCCGAGAGCGCGCGGTCCCATTCGGCGCGGCTCTGCGCGCAGTGATAGATCCCGAGGGCGAGGACGAGGTCGAAGCTCGCGTAACCCGCCCAGCCGAGGTCGTCCATCCGACCGACGCGCACGCGGCCGGACCCCTCGGCCTCTCCCAGGATCTCCGCGAGGCGGCGGCGCGTCTCGGCGACCATCGCCTCCGACGCGTCCACTGCGCGGACGTCGAAGCCAAGCCGGGCGAGGTAGACGGCGTTGCGCCCGCCCGCGCAGCCGATGTCGAGAACACGCACGGACCCCGGTTCGGCAAAACCGGGGACGAGTTGTGTCAGGCGCACGTCCGGCTCGCGCGCCGCGAAGCGCGCGACGTTCTCGGCCGAATCCCAGAACTCGTTCTTCACGGCGGCGGGGATCATCCCACGGGACCCGCCGTCGTGCTCCCGGATCTACGGTGTCGAAACCAGGACGCCGGCGGGCTCGAGCTCCGGCTTCGCCGGGGAATCGAACATCGCGTCGGAGAGGCGCGTCAACATCGGGAGTCCCCGAATCTCCGTCTCGAAGAGCGGCACGATCGCGCGCACGCTGCCGTCGAACTTCTGCCAGATCGTCCGCATGTGCTCGTCCTGCATCGCCACCCGGTTCTTCACGAAGTCGGCTGCCTCGGCGCCGACGGACGCCTTGTCGATGAGCATGTTGACGAGGACCCCGCCCACCGGGATTCCGAAATCGTGGAACCACTGGATGAATCGCGTGATGACGGCGATCGGGAGCGCCTCCGGGAGCGTCACGAAGAAGAACGACGTCTTGCCGGGGTCCGTCAGGAGGACGCGCCCGTGCTCCATCCGGTCGCGGAACTTGAGGAGGTACTCCATGAGCGGGTCCGCTTCCTTCTTCTTCGAAAAGGAGAGCATCTCGCGCAGTGTCTTCGCCTCCTCGCGGCTCTTCAACATCTTGTTGACCCAGAGCGAATAGACCTTGGACATCCCGAGCAGGCGCCGCGCGTTCGCGGTGGGCGCCGTGTCGAAGATGTAGACGTCGTACTCATCCTTGAACATGAGGTCGATCATGTTCTCGAACATCGCCGACTCTTCGAACGCCGGGTTCATCGTGGCCGATTCGACGAAGTCCTCGGCCTTGGTCGAGATGTCGGCGAACTTCAGGAACCACTGGATCTTCTCGCGGATCTCGACCTTGCTCCGCTCGATCGTGTCCTTCGTCTCGATCTCATAGGCCCAGAGATTGGGCACGCCTTCGACGGCGGTGTGCTTGCCGAGGACGTTCTGGCCGAGCAGGCTCGACAGGCTGTGGACCGGGTTCGTGGAGGCCAGCATCGTCCGGCGCCCCTGACGCGCGTGCCAGATCGCGGTGGCGGCGGCGAAGACCGTCTTCCCCACGCCCCCCTTTCCGCCGAAGAAGATGTACTTGAGGCCGGCGTGGTCCTTCAGGTAGTCCCGCATGGATTCCTGGACGTTGGGCATGTCGTTTCCCTCCGAGAGGCGCTCAGCCGTGCTGGCCATTGCCATTGCCGTTGCCGTCGCCATACATGATTTTCGCGAGCTTCTCGATCATCGCGAGCCCCGTCACGTCGCGCTCGAGCTCCGGAACGTACGCCAGGACCCCGTCCCCGAACGCCGTGCGGATGCTCCCCAGGTATTTGTCCTGCATCTGGATCCGGTTGCGCAGGTAGTCGGGGATCTTCTGGTCGACGAGCTCGTGCGGGATGACCCGATTGACCACGTAGCCGCCGATCGGCACGTCGAACTGCGCGAAGAGCTTCGCGGCTTTTTCCGTGTCGACGATGATCATGTCCTCCGGGGTGACGACGAAGAAGAATGCGGTCTTGTCCTTGTCGGTCAGGATGGACGAGGACGCGTTGATGCGTTCCTTGATGTAGAGGAGCTCTTTCAGGATCTCGTCCTGCTCCGTGTCCTTCTGCCGCTTCAGGCGGCTGACCATCTCCTCGTACTCGCGCATGTCCTCACGGAGCTTCGTCACCTTGTTGATCCACTCGTCGTAGACCTTGGCCATGCTGAGGTAGTAAAGCGCGTGGCCGAGCGGGACGAGGTCGTAGATGTAGTAGTCGAAGTCTCCCTTGATGACGACGTCCACGACGGCGTCGAAGATCGCGCTCTCCTCCATGGCCGGCTCGGCGCTCGCCGCCTGGATGTAGTTCTCGATCTCCTCGGGGACGGCTTCCAATCCGTAACGGTCGAGGATCTTCTGCCGGATCTCCTGCTGGTAGTTCTTGATGTGGCTGTCGGCGTCGATTTCCTGCGCCCACAGGTTCTCCATGATCTTCACCGGCCCCTTGCCGAAGATGTCGCGCTGGAAGATGTCGGTCAGGGAAGCCTGGGGATCGACCGAGAAGACCAGGACCTTCTTGCCTTGCGACGCGAGCCAGTAGGCCGTGGCCGCCGAAAACGTCGTCTTGCCGAGACCGCCCTTGCCGCCGAACATGATGTAGCGGCGATCCGGGTTCTGCTCGAAAACCTGTTTCATTCCCATTCTGTTACTCCTGATCTGCCGGCGCTCCCGGACGGGAGCGCGTTTCTAGAACATGGCATCGGACACGTCTTTTTCCCTCAGCATCCGTCGCTTCCACGTCGCGATCGACGGCACGACGTAGGGGAGCAGCCGGAGGCTGTAGTAGGGCGGGAGAATGGGGACGCCCAGCAGGTCCCCCATCGTGATGAGGATGAACAGGTGCTCCATGGAGGCCCGCGTCCTCAGCGCCGCGCGGCTCATGTCGTGCGCGGACATGCCGTAGATCGTCTCGCGGAATCCCCGCCAGAGACCCTTGACGCCGCCCGGCCGGACTTCTTCGCTCTTCTTCAGCATCGTTACTCCTTCCGGAACTCGAATTCGCCCGTAATCACACTCCGTGCAAATGGTGTTCGTGATCGTCGCCGAACTGGCGCTCGCGCAGCGTCCGGCGCTTCCAGGTTCCGACCATGCCCGCCACATGCGGCAGCAGGCGAAGGCCGTAGTACGGGGGCATGATCGGCACGCCGATCATGTCGCCGAAGGTGACCAGCATGAACAGCGCCTCCATCGAGGCGCGGATCTCCAGGGCCTGCTGCGCGTGTTCGTAGAAGAACATGCCGTACAGGAACTCCCGAAACGCCTTGCCCGGGCCGCCACGCTGTCCCGCGATCGTCCCTCCGGAGGAGGTCCCGGCTCCGGTGCCTCTGCTATCTTCCCCGGGGCGCGAGGGGATCGCCGTCATCCCGATTCCCGGCCGAGGAGGTTTGTTCTGGTCGCAGCTGTAACCGTCCTGGTCGCGATCGTCATGGTCTGGTTCGCGGTGGGAAGCGGGTGGAACGTCCGGAAGGGAAAGGCCGTGATGCGTTGGATGCAGGACGGCCTCCCGCGCGTGGGAGAGCGCACGACGGTCCGCTGGCTCGGGACGAACTCGGTCGAGATGATCCTCCAGAAGGCGAAGGCCCCGTTCGACCAGGCGACGCTCGTGATCTTCCTCGAGCCGCGCGACGTGCCGTGGATCTGGGCGATCACCCGCGCCCGCGGCCGGCGCGACACCCTCATCTTCCGAGCGAAGTTGAACCGCGCCCCCAGGGACGACTTCGAAGCGCTCGACCGGGCGAGCTGGTCGGGGCGAGACGCGCTCCGGCGCGTGGCGGCGGAGGAATGGCCGGTGCGCAAGGCGGCCGGCCAGGGCCCCCTCTCCCTGTTCGCGAAGTCCGAGGGCGCGGCGGCCCTCGGCGAGGCGCTCCTCGAGCTCGCCCGCGGCGCCGGGATCACGGTGCGCCGCCTTTCCGTCCGCCGCGTCGAGCCTCACCTGCAGCTTCACATGGACCTTCCCGCCGACTCCGTCTCCGCGGCGGAGGTCTTCCAGACGCTCCGCTCGGCCGGGCAGCGCGTCAGCTCCTCCTAAGCGGCCACCGAAGCGGACTTCGGCGCCACCGGCATCTTGCTGTACTTCCGATACGCCTTGAGGCCGTCCCAGCCGATGATGAGCGCGGCGACGATCAGGAGCGCGGCGACGATGATCATCGCCCACGCGCCAAGGACCGGCAGCCCCGTCATCTTCGGATTGGAAGCGATCGTCACGTAGAGATTGCGCGCCGTCACGGCGGTCGCGAAGAGCGTCGTGACGTACATGAAGACCATCGGCACGAGCGCGTACGTCGGGTTGCGCTTCTCGGAGCGGAGCCACACGGTCACGACCAGCAGCGAGAGCGCGGCCATCAGCTGATTGGAGGCGCCGAACATCTGCCAGAGGTAGACCCACGTCCCGGTCAGGACGAGCGCCAGTGTGAGCACCATCGAGATGATGCTCGCGACGTGCATGTTGCGCACGAGCGGCACCCGGTCGCCGAGCCACTCCGCCAGCGTCACGCGCATGACGCGGAACACGAGCTGCGTCACCGTGAGCACGATCATGACGAAGGCGCCGAACCCGAGTGCGGTCCCGAGGACCTCGGGGATGATCCCGAACGTGCCCGCGAAGATCAGTTTGCCGACGCCGGCGGCGAAACGCCCGCCGCCGCCGCCGACTCCGGCGATGGAGACGGCCACGAGAGAGAGGAGCGCCAGCGTGTATCTCGCCGAACATCGACCCGCCGCCGACCGGGAGGCCGTCGGTCTCGTACTCGAGCTGCCGCGCGGTCCCGACCGATCCGACGAGCGCGTGCCAGCCGGAGATCGCGCCGCAGGCGATCGTCACGAAGAGCATCGGCCAGAGCGGCTGCCAGGCCTTGCCGGCCTCCACCGCGAAGCCGAAGTCCTTGATCTTGACCGCGGCGAGCGCGAACGCCCCGATGGCGTTGCCGGCGGCGTCCTTCACGCCGGTCAGCGGCGCGACGAACGCGCCGACGGCGGAGAGGACGATCGTGATGAGCATCACCCAGAACCCGATGTAGTTGACCGGCTGGGCGAAGCGCCAGATCGGCAGGTTCGCCCCCAGGTAGGAGAACGCGAAGAGAAACAGCATCCAGACGAGGTAGTTCGGCAGCGTGCGCACGAGCCCGGTCGCGGCGTCATAGGCGGCCGTGGTCGGGCGCTTGCCGTCCGGTCCCGGAGGAGGAATGCGCGGGTCGGCGTTGGTCGGGTCCGCGACGTTTAAGAGCGCCTGTTTTCCGGCCAGCGTGTCCACAGCGTTGTTCATCGAGACGACGGCAGCTCCGACGGGACCCTGCACGAGCTTGCCCTTGTCGTCCTTGTGCTGGCCCCAGGGGCCGAGCGCCATCGCGCCGAGCGTCATCGCCACGACGACGACCGTCACGAGGATCAGGTCCATCTTCCAGCGGTACATCATCTGTCCCGCGAGCAGGCCCATGACCGCCAGCATGATGATGCCGAACGGCACGTCGGGGCGGGCCGAGAGGATCGCGGCCAGGATGCCGACGAAGGCTCCGGCGAGCAGCATCAGGTAGAAGAAGATGAACACGAAGAGGATGCTCCGCGTTCGCGGGGCGATCAGCCGGTGCGAGATCGCGCTCAGGCTGTTGCCGTCGTTGCGGACCGCGACCATGATGGCCGAGTAGTCGCTGGCCCAGCCGATGAAGGCCACGCCGACCACGAGCCAGAGGAGGGCCGGGAGCCATCCCCAGATGTTGGCGGCCGTGATGACGCCGACGATCGGTCCCGCCGCGGCGATCGACTTGAAGTGATAGCCGTACAGGACGTTCTTGCTCGTCGGCATGAAGTCCACGCCGTCCATGTACATCCTGGCTGGCGTCGCCCTCTTCGCGTCGGCCTTGATGACGTTGCGATCGATCCGCCGGGCATAGAGGTTGTAGGCCAGATAGATGACGGTGGCTGCAATGACCACGATCCACAGGGTGTTCATCGAACGGCTCCTTTCAGCAAAGCAGCGATCCGGCGCGGGAAAGAGCGGTCACGCCGTCTTCCCGGGCTGTCTCCGCGAGAAAAACTCCGTGCGTTGCGCGTCGCCAGAGGCAAGAAACGTTGTCCGAATCCATGTTCCAGTAGCCTTCCTAAGCACATTCATCAGACTCCGCCCCCCCTGTTTTGAGCAGATCCGTTTTCATCATTCGACTCCGGCCGCGGCCCGGGCGGACCCCGGGGGTACGAAGCCCCTCGGGGGGCGGGGGCGGGATCAGGATGCAGACGGCACAGACTCCCCGTCCCGGCCTTTGCGGCGAGAGGGAATCAAAACGTGAGGACGCCGGGCCCTAGGCCGGCAGGTGCGCCTCGACGAACCAGAGCCACTTGTCGATGCCGCGGGAGACTTCCGTGAACAAGTCGGCCGTGCCCTTGTCGCCGAGACCATCCGCCTCGTCGATCGCCCGGCGGACGCCCGATCCGAACGATCCCAGCGCGTTCGCGAGCGCCTCCGTGTGCCGTCCCCCATCGGCGATGCCGATCGGATACTCCTCGAGGTCCGACCGCCGCGCCGCGATGCGCGCGGTTCCCTCGGCAACGCCTCCGAGCTGGACCGCGCGCTCCGCGAGCAGGTCCACGTACTCGGCCACCGCGGCCTGGATCTCGTCGAAGAGTTTGTGGAGAGCGATGAAGTTGGGTCCCTTCACGTTCCAGTGCGCGGACTTCGCCTGGGTCTGCAGGTCCACCGCGTCGGCCAGGAGCTGGTTCAGGAGGACGACGAGCTGCGGGCGGACGGGCTCCGGGACGTCATTCCTGGTGGGATGAAGGCGCTCGGCCTGAAGCAACACGGATCCCATGATTCGTCTCCTTTCTGCGGCACGGGGGCGCACGCGGCCCGCGTGGCGCGGATCCGGGAGCCGTCAGGCGCCCGGACCCTCACCGATCAGAGCGCGCGCCGGGCGCGTCCCGCGAGAGCCGTTTTCATCATTCGCGTCCGGCCGCGATGCCCGACGGAGGCCGTGGCAAGTCGTGCGGGAAGCCCCGGTTCGAATTCTCTCGGCCACCGTTGCCGCAGCGAACGTCCGCGGTCGAAGTCCGTGCTATTCCGCCGGTGCGAACCCCTGGAGAGCAGCGAAATCGCGGATGAAGAAGCCGGTCTTGTCGGTCTCGATGATGTTGTCCTTCTGCCAGCGGCTCATCGACGCGAATCGCCGTCTCGATCGTCGTGCCCGCCAGGTCGGCGATCTCCTGGCGCGAGAGAGAAGCGGGATGAAGATCTCCTTCCCCTGCTTTCGCCCCGTCCGCTCCGCCAGCGTCGAAAAGAGCCGGGCCATCCGGTACTCGACCGAGCCCGTCATGTCGGCGAGCCTCTTGTTCAGGATGATGAGGCGCAGCGTCAAACCCGCAAGCAGCCGCCGCGTGATCTCCGGCCGCCGCTCGATCAACGCGAAGAAATCGCGCTCCCGGATCGAGACCACGCCGGAGGGCTCGATCGCGACCGCCGTCGCCGGAAACGGACGCCTCTCGAAAGCGGCCACGGTTCCCACGGGCTCGCCCGGCCCGAGGATCTCCAGGATCAGATCCCGGTCGGGCGTGGACTTGACGATCTTGACGCGGCCGACGAACAGAAAGTCGATCTTCTCGGCCGGCTCCCCTTCCTGGAAGATTGTCGCTCCCTTCTCGTAGGCCTGCAGCTCGCAGAGGGGGGATAGCTCGGCCCGCTCCTCCGCCTTGAGCGTCGCCAGGATCGGAATGGCGTCGAACGGAATGGGGGGCTTTTCCACCAATCGCCGATTATAGGCAGCGGATCGCGAAACCTTCCGGCGCACTCCGTCGTTTGAATCAAGTGGGGACAAAAGGAGGAGGTTCCATGCCTTTCAACGGGGACACCTTGAACGCGGGCAGAGTCAAGCGCCGCCGGCACGGCTACCGCGGCTTCGGATCGCCGCTTCGCCACGAGCACACCGGCGCCATCCACTGGGGACGGGGCTTTGGCGGCGTCGGGGTCCCGGAAGGCGGAGGAATCCTCCCTCCGGACCTCGATCTGCTTTCCGAGGAGCTGCGGGAGAGCCTGCCGGCCGAGGACGTCTCGCGCAAACCGGGCCACTGAGGATCTCGCGATCCCTGTGACCCGCTAGAGGTCATTTCTCGCTCTTCCAGTGATGTGCGAGATCTCGGTTCAGATATAGCGGCCTCGGCGCATCCGGGTTCGTCGCGAACAACCCGCGGCGATCCAGTGTGATCCCATCGGGGTCTCGAGCTTCGAGCGCGTGTACACGGCCGACGAGGCGCGCACCCACTGCCTGGTCCTGTGGTCGGCGACATAGGCGACGCTTCCCGGCGGCGCCGGCGATCGCGCGAGGAAATCCATCTCTTCGATTCACGAAGCAGAAACGGGATCTCTCCGCCAGATGCGGACGGATCAGATCCGCAGCCGCTCGCGATGACAAGGCGACAATGCCGCCGGTGCTCGCGGCGGGAGGAGTCTCCCGACCGGAGGGAGGGAGGAGCCTCCCGCCGCGGGAGCGAGCGGGGATCTCGGAATCAGGCCGGCGGTCGAGGCCGCATCCGGCCGAGCCACCGGCCGGTGCGCCGAAGGCGCAGATTCCGAGATCCCCGCGGAGCGACGGAAATGAAGCGGGCCGGCCGCCTGGCGACCTTGTATCGCCTCGACGCGGCCGGCCTCGCGGTGAGGGAGCGCCGGGTTCGCGGTTCAGTGGTTGGCGAACACCGAAAGATCCGGCTCGCGGCCCGAAGCGAGGAAGCGGCCATGTCCTCTCGGAAGGTCGGGGCGAGCGCTACGCGGACCCGAAACGGAGAAGAGTGCAGCCAGTTGCGATGGCGCTAAAGCGCGGAGACCTTTGAACTCTCTCATCGATCTCATCTTCGGAAGGCTTCCCTTCTCCTTGGCTCCGCGTCGAGCATTATGCATCCGCTCCGCGATTTCCAGATGCAAACGGATCAACTCCGTTCAGCGAACCGGCAGCGTTGAAACGAACGCCGACGGACGCGGCTGCACGGAGCGAGCGGGAGGATTCGGCGTTCGAGATTTCATCGTCCGCGCGAGGTTGAACGTGAAGAGGAGAATCGCCAGGACCACCGGTACTCCCATCCAGGAGCCGATCCGATAGAAGCGCGGCTCGAAGGCGGCGGGGTACTGCATCAATCGCATCGCCGCGCCGCCGAGCAGCGAGCGCGTACGTCACGCGCGCGAGCGCGGGCGACCAGAGCGTCTTGCCGGAGAAGACCGGAAGGATTCGGAAACTCATGCCGACGATCAGGAGCGTCAGGAAGCCGATCGTGAACAGGTGCCGCGCCGCGTCGGCCCACCAGAGGTTCTGCGCGGGAATCGAGGTCGCGCGCGAGAGCACGACGCCGCGAGCTCGAGAACCGCCCAGAGCGCGAGGCAGCCGAAGGCGCATCGGATCGCGACGGTCGGAGAGCCGGGAGCGCGCATCGCCGGGAAGGTCGGCCGCCGCCAGAGGAATCCGTTTCCCGCCAGGTACACGAGCGCCGAGAGCGCCGCGAGTCCGAGCCCCGCGTCGCGCAGGAGGAGCGCGGTCGGGAGTTTCGACCACGGCAGATACGAGGCGAAGAACACGGGGACGGCGGCGGCCTGGAGCAGGAGAGTCGCCTCCGGCGTCCCGCGCCGCGCGGGACCGACACCCAGGAACATCGACACGACCCGGTTGCCGAAGCCGTAGATCCACGCCAGAAGGAATCCGTAGAGCGCCGCGAAGTAGAAGGGCTCCGTCAAAGAAACCGGCACCGCCGTCTCGACGTGCCCCGCGAGCCAGACCCCCTGCGCCGCGACGAAGGCGATCGCGGCGAGAAAGAAGATCGTGCCCCACCGCGACGAATCGCAGGATCGGGTCGCTCGGATCGTACTTGCCCTGCCGCACGCGGCGCGAGCAGGCCGAACACGAAGCGCGCGAAGAGAAACGCGGACGCGACTTCGAGTCCGGCCGACAGCGAGGGAGAGGAAGCGTCCCACCGGATAGAAGCCGAGCGGCTGCCCGACGTTGCGGGCGATCACGCCGGAGAACATCAGCCAGAACGCGGGGCGGGCCGTCGGCGGCGCAGGGCTCCGGTTCCGAGGATCCGCGGCAGCGCGTGGAACGCGATTCCCATGAGGAAGAGCCCCGCGAACCCGAGCACCTGCGCGTGCCCGTGGATCTGGCGGTGCGAGATCGGGACGTCCGCTCCGGCCGCGATCCGCAGGAGATTGATCATGCCGGTCGTCGCGCCGAGCGTGAGCGTCAGGAAGAGCGACCCGAGGATGAAGTGCGGCGAGAACGGCAGCGCCGCGGAGCGCGGCGGCGCGGGAGCCGCCGCGGCGTCGGCGACCGCGGCCGCGCGGACGTCCGAAGGAACTCTTCGAGCGGCAGGCGGTGCACGGTCGCGAACCAGGCGAGCGGCTCGTCCGGCCCTTCGTCGCCGCCGCAGTCGCCCAGCCCGTAGCGCGCGAAGACCGGGATCGTCGCGGGGAATCGCCGCCGCGTTTCGCGCACCGACATCGTGGGCGGGACGAGGTTCTGCGCTTCCGCGACGCCGTGCGCGGACTCGAGGTCGGCGAGCACCTGCGCGAGAGGAACCGACTTCGCCGCGCAGGCCCGCTCGAGCGGGTGCTCCCCGCCGCAGCAGGCGTCGAGGCCGTGCGCCGCAAGAACGGATCGGACATCGGGAAACCGCGCCAGGATTTCCTTCACCGGGAGCTTCGGATCGAAAACGGGACTGTCCATGTCCGCAGCATGGCGTGCATCGGCTCTGCGGCCCATGACGGCCGTCATGTGCGGGGCTACTTTGGCCTTTGGACCCTGGATCCCTGACTCGTCTTTCCCGCCTGCCTCTCCAGCTCGATCCGGTGATAGTCGGCAAGCGCCTTCCGGACGATTTTCTGCAGGCTCTTCACGCGTCTCGCGGAGCGAGCCCGTTCCCGCTCGGCCGGCGCGCAGCGGCGGCGCCGCACCGCTTCCCGCCAGAGCAGATCCACGGCCCGCCTCCAGCGCGTGTAGAGAAGCGCCGCCGTCAGGTCCAACGCGTCCGCCATGACCGCTCCCAAGTCTCCGGCCGGCAATTCCGGGACTCCTGATGCATCCGCATCATGGAGGTCCGTCCGGCCAGTCCCTATTCTGCCTTTGAAAAGGAGAGCCCGATGCCTTCCTCCCCGCGCCGCCTCGGAGTTTCGCTTCTCATTCTCGGGGCGCCCCTCTGCGCCGCCCTGGCCCTGGAGCACGCCGCTTCGAGCCGGCCCGCCGCGGCGGTCCGCTTCTTCGACGCGCCCTCGCAGGCCGCGGAGTTCATCGGCTATAACCGCTCGATCCCTCTCACCCCCGATCAGCGAAAGCTGCGCGACAAGGCGCTCGCGGCCATCCCCGCCGCCTGCTGCGACAAGTTCTCGCAGGCGACCTGCTGCTGCCCCTGCAATCTCGCCAAGTCGGTCTGGGGGCTTTCCAACTACCTCATCGTCCGTCAGCACGCGAGCTCCCCCGAGGTGCAGTCGGCCGTCCGCGGCTGGCTGAAGTTCGTCAACCCGAAGGGATTCACCGGGGACGTCTGCGACACGGCCGGCGGCTGCGGCCGCACGTTCTCCGGCGACGGCTGCGGAGGAATGGACGAGAAGAACCTGCTCGCGGCGAGGTAGCCCACCCCGCGAACTTCCGGCGCTTCTGATGCATCTGAATCATGGAAAGGCCTTTCGGGCCGGGACTAGAGTGCCCTCAGGCACCGGAGGTGCAGAATGTCCTCGCTCCTTCTGATCGTCGCCATCATCTTCGCGCTCTCCTTCGTTCCGCTCGCCTACGTCCTCCTGAAGTCTTATGGGCGTTACCGCGGAGCGCGCGTCGTGACGTGCCCCGAGACGAAGCAACCGGTCGCCGTTGAAGTCAGCGCCGGCCGGGCGGCCGTGAGCGGCCTCTTCGAGGACCCGCAGCTTCGCCTCTCCTCCTGCACCCGCTGGCCGGAACGCCAGAGCTGCGGACAGGAATGCGTGTCGCAGATCGAGGGGGCCCCGGACGGCTGCCTGGTCCGGGATCGGCTCGCGGAGTGGTACCGGGATTCCCGCTGCGCCCTCTGCGGACGCACGATCGGCGCGATCCGATGGACCGACCGCAAGCCCGGGCTTCTCACCCCCGACCTGAGGACGCTCGAATGGAGCGAGGTCGCACCGCAGGAGATTCCCACCGTCCTGTTGACGCACAAGCCGATCTGCTGGAGCTGCCAGGTCGCCGAGAGTTTCCTTCGCCGCTATCCGGATCGCGTCGTGAAAGACCCGAGAAAGCCGGCCCCCCGCGAGTCCGAGAGCGGCGCGAACTCGGTTTCGTGATCTCGCAAGCTCCGACCTGGAGCCGCGGCGAAGCGATCACGAGTCTTCGCGAGGCGCTCCTCAAGCTGACCGACGACGAACACTCGATGTGTCAGATCGCCGCCGAGCGCGGCATCTTCTGCCACGGTTTCCGGCGATGGAACGCCCGCGAATTCGATCAGCGCTGGAAGAGCGCCATCGGCCGGAGCACGTACCTCTCCCGCGAGCAGATGGAGAAGTTCGCCAACCTCTGGGAGCTCGCCGAGCAGATCCGCCTCGGCGTCTCCCTCGCCTGCGACGTGCACGCGCGCGAGCAGGGCACCTGCCGCGGATGGGACGAATTCTCCAACGCCGACCTGTCCCGCTTCTGCAGCGACGTGCTCGGCAAGAACATCGAAGTGGTGGGGTAGCGACAGCCTTTCGCGTTCCGCGGTTCCCCCTTCCCGGTCTCCCTCCTGGAGCTGCCCCGTTTCGGTGGACACTCTACGGCTTGGGAACGTAGAGGGGGTCGAGGGGGCCGCAGGCCCCCCGCGGGGTGCGGGGCAGAGCCCCGCCCTCCCTCAGCATAAGTTGAGTCCTCCGGTAGTCGCTTCCATCCTCCTTTCGTAGTTGACGGGTGAGAGATAACCCAGGGAAGAATGCCGGCGGCGCGGGTTGTAGAAGCCTTCGATGAACTCGAAGACAGCCATGCGAGCTTCGGCCTGGGTCGCAAACTTACGTCGGTCGAGCAGCTCGCACTCGAGCGTCGCGAAGAAACTCTCGCAGAGCGCATTGTCGTAGCAGTCGCCGATTGATCCCATCGAAGGGCGCACGCCCGCTTCCCGGCATCGCTTCCCGAAGGCAATCGAGGTGTACTGCGTCCCGTGATCGGAATGATGGACAACCTGAGTCGGCTGGCGCTGCGAAAGGGCCATCTCGAGTGCGTCGAGCACGAGCTCGGTCCTCAGATGTGTGGCCATCGCCCAGCCCACGACCTTCCGGCTCCAGGCGTCCAGAACCACCGCGAGAAAGAGAAACCCCGCCCACGTCGAGATGTAGGTGATGTCCGCGACCCAGAGCCGGTCGGGCTCCGTAACCGTGAAGTCCCGATCCACCAGATCCGGTGCCGGACAGCCTTCCGGACAGCGCACCGTCGTGCGAAAACCCTTGCGACGGCTCACTCCCTGAAGCCCCGCCGCCTTCATCAAACGAGCCACCCGCTTGCGGCCGACTCGGGTTCCCTCCTCGGCCAGCTCGAAGTGGACGCGCGGAACTCCATAGGTCCCTCGGGAGCCTTCGTGAATCTCCCCAATCCTCTTCGTCAACGCCGCGTTGGCCAGACTCCGGGCCGAAGGCGCCCGATTCGCCCACGCGTAGTACCCGCTGGGGGAGACTCCCAGCACTCGGCACATCATCGACACCCGGTACTCGGCCTGGTTGCTCTTCACGAACTCGAAGACTTCTCGGGCACAGAGCCGGTCTCCCGAGCAAACCAGGCCGCGGCTTTTGCCAGAATCTCCCGCTCCAGCTTCAGCCGCCGATTCTCACGGCGAAGCTGCGAGAGCTCCTCCCTCTCGGCGCTGGTCAGGCCGTCGCTGCGACGTCCCTCATCCAGATCCGTCTGGCAAACCCAGTTGCGGATCGCCTGGGACGAGGGCTCAAACTCCCGGGACAGCTCCTCTGGCGTCCGTCCAGACCGCACCAGCTCGACCATCCGTCGTCGAAACTCCTCCGGATATGGCGCGTGACTCCTCGGCATCGTGAACTCCTTCCCCCCAAGTCTGAATCTGTCCACGAAACCGGGTCAACTCCACTCCAAAACAAAAGCGGCCGGCGAACGCCGGCCGCGGAAAGCGTGCCGCCCACAAGCGAGCGGCATCGGTGGACGAGATCTAGACCACCTTCACCTCGATGGTCTTGGGCAGCGGCCGGGCAAGTTTGGGCAGATGGAGCTGCAGCAAGCCATCCTTGTACTCCGCGGCGATCTTGGTCTCATCCGCATCCATCGGAAGGGCGAACGTCCGCACGAACGTGCCGTACGCGCGCTCGATCCGATGGAATTTCTTCCCCTTCTCTTCCTTCTCGAGCTTGCGCTCGCCGGTGATCGTGAGCACGCTCTCCTGGACGACCACGGAGACGTCTTCCTTCTTGACTTCGGGGATCTCGACCTTCAGGAGGTACTCCTTGTCGGTCTCCTGGATGTCCACGGGCGGCGTGAAGTCGGCGACCTTCAGCGACTCCTTGATCTCGAAGGGGCGCGTCCACGTGCCGAAGAGCTTCCCGAGACGGTCCGACATCTCCTCCATCTCGCGGTAGAACGGCGTCTCGAAACGGGTGAAAAGAGGGACATTGGGCTCCCGACGAATCAGGTTCATGAATCCTCCTTTCGCAACAGCCAAACTGTGCACCCGGGGGGACACTTTTGTCATGACCCGATTGGATCAATTTCTCTCGAGGGCACCGAAAAAACGCTGAACTGGCAGCGTTTCTCTGATTTCCCCGCCGGCCGGCCTCTCGCCCCCGGGATGATTCAATTGCATCACCCACGGCGGGCGCGGGGAGCCTACCGTTGTCTCCATGCCCGACAGTTCATTTCCTCTCGGCGTACCGGCGCGCCCGGCCGGGTTCGGGGCGCCGGAAGAAGCCGAAATGATGAACACGCATCATTCGGGAAATCGGGCCTTCCTTTCAGATAGCAACGTCCACTCTAAAAGGGATCACGGAGGCGAGTCGATGAACCAAAACCCGCTGAAACCAGTGACGCGGATCACCGCGTCTCGAACATTTGCGCCGGCGGACTTGCGCGCCGCTTCGGCCGTTAACGGTGTTTGTGCGTCCCGCGCGGGCGCCATGGAGGTCGGCGTATGTTGAGGCGTGGCATAGCTCTGGCGATTACCGCTGGCTCTCTCGTCCTGACGAGCAGCCAGCCCACAGCGACGCGGGTCGTCGGACCGCGGGGAGGCGATGGCGATCATCCGCAGCGAACGCTCTACACGGCCACCTCCAAGGAGTACTACCTTACGCAGGACCAGTTCGACTTCGCGCGCCCCGGCTACCAGATCAAGATCAACAGCGTGACGATCGGCGCCGACCGCAAGCCGGTCGCGGACGTGAGCCTGACCGACGCCCTCGGCGCCCCGGTCGACCGGCTCGGCATCCAGACGCCGGGCACGGCCTCGACTTCGTTCGTGCTCGCCTGGTACAGCCCCGACACGCGCGACTACACGTCCTATCGGACCCGCACGGCGACCGGCGCCGCGGGCACGGTGATTCAGGCTGCCGCCGACTCGGGCGGCACCATCAAGGACATCGACGTCGGTCATTTCACCTATACCTTCGGAACGGTCCTCCCGGCGACCTTCGACAAGACCAAGACCCACACGATCGGCGTCTACGGCACGCGCACGATGCCCGCCGACCTCCCGGGCCTGGGCGGCAAGACCTACAACGCCAACACCGAGTTCGATTTCCGGCCCGACAGCCTGGCGATCACCGACAAGTGGGACCAGATCCGCGAGACGAACTCCTGTAACTCGTGCCACGACCCGCTCGTCGTCCACGGCCGCAGGCAGGACGCCAAGCTCTGCGTCCTCTGCCACCAGCCCCAGACGACCGACGCCGTGACCGGCAATGTCCTCGACTTCCGGATCATGGTCCACAAGATCCACAGAGGTCCGAACCTGCCGAGCGGCAAGGCTTACCAGATCGGGAACAACAGCTACGGGGGCGTCACCTTCCCGCAGGACATTCGAAACTGCGCCAACTGCCACGAAGGCAAGGTCGCGTCGACTAAGCCAACGCAGTCGGACACCTGGTACACGAAGCCGTCCCGCGCCGCGTGCGGCTCCTGCCACGACAACATCAACTGGGTGACGGGCGACAACCACCCAGGAGGGGCACAGGCCGACGACAGCGCCTGCGCGAGCTGCCACGTCCCGCAGGGGGACAAGGAATGGGACGCCGGGATCAAGACCGCGCACACGGTCCCCGACAAATCCAAGCAGCTTCCCGGGCTGAAGGCGGCGATCCTCTCGGTCACGGGCACCGGTCCCGGCCAGAAGCCGACGGTCACCTTCAAGCTGACCAACGGCGACGGCACGATCGTGGATCCCGCCCACATCGGCGCGAGCGCCAGCCTGAGCCTGCTGCTGGCGGGCCCGACGACCGACTACGGCGACGGCCAGACCGCTCCCGCCCAGCCCATCAGCGAGAGCGCCATCGGCGCGAACTTCAACGGCAGCGTTGCGACCTACACGTTCACGAAGCCGATTCCCGCCAACGCCGTTGGCACCTGGGCGGTCACCGTCCAGACGCGGCGCACGATCACGTTCAATCCGGCGCCCAACAAGGGCCCCGCGACGTACACCGAAGGCGCCTTCAACCCTGTCACCTACATCGCCGTGACGGACGCAGCGCCCGTGGCGCGGCGCACCGTCGTATCGCTGGACAAGTGCAACGAGTGTCACGACACTCTGGCCACGACGTTCTCCCATGGCGGACAGCGCATCGCGATCGAGTTCTGCGTCATGTGCCACAACCCCAATGCCGACGACGCCGTGAGGCGCAAAGCCGCGGATCTTCCGGGCGAGTCGATCTCCTTCAAGCGGATGATCCACCGCATCCATACCGGCGAGAACCTGACCCAGGACTACTCGGTCTTCGGGTTCAGCGGCACCGCGACCAATTTCAACGAAGTCACCTACCCGGGGAACACCAAGGACTGCCTCGCGTGCCACACCTCGACTTCGACCTACAGCCTGCCGCTGGACAAGGGCACGATTCCCACCATCACGCTGCGCGACTTCTTCTCTCCGCAGGGCCCGGCCACGGCCGCGTGCCTGGGCTGCCACGACAACGTGGACGCCGCCGCGCATGCGTACTTGAATACCGTGCAGTCCCCCTTCTTCGCGGAAGCCTGCGCGACCTGCCACGGCGTCGGGAAAGACTGGGACGTCGTCAAGGAACACGCCCAGTAGAGAGCTCTTTGCCCGGGGGCGGCTGTTTCAACGGCCGCCCCCTGGGTTTTCCACATGAAGAGAGAAGGGGAAGCGATGTCGATGAAACCTTGGGCTCTCGGCGGAATTGGCGCCCTGATCCTCGCCGGGCTCGCCGCCGGTCAGGCTCCGGCGCAGACGCCGCCTCCGAAGAGCGAGAAGACGGAAGCCGCGGCCTGCGTCGACTGCCACGATCAGCAGGGCAAGTCGTTCGCAGGGAACCCGCACACCCGGATCCCGGGAGCCGAATGGGGCAAGCCCGGATCGGCAAACGCGGCCTGCAGCTCCTGCCACGGCCCAGGCGCCAAGCACATGGAGTCGAGCGGCGAGGACAAGTCGGACATCCGCGCGTTCCACGGAAAAGTCGGCGCGGAGTTCTGCGTGACCTGTCACACCAGCAACAAGGCGCACGCCTCGTTCCAGACCGGCGTCCACGCCTCGAGCGAGACCGTGAACTGCTTGACCTGCCACTCCATCCACGCGTCCGAGCCGAAGGCCGCGCACCTGCTCGTCAAGAAGCCTTCGGAGATCTGCGCTTCGTGCCACGCTCCGCAGACGGCGTCGTTCCGCAACAAGCCGTTCGCTCACCGGCTGGGGCGCGGCGGCATGGAGTGCACCTCCTGCCACGACCCGCACGGACTCGCCAGGGACAAGGCGTTGAAGCTCACGCGCGTGGGCGAGATGCCCTGCGTGGACTGCCATTCCGAGAAGCGGGGGCCGTTCGTTTTCGAGCACGTCAACGGCGTGGTCGGCACCTGCACGACCTGCCATGAGGCCCACGGCTCCTCCAACCCCAAGCGCCTGGTCCGCGCGCGCGTGGACCAGCTCTGTCTCGAGTGCCACTCGTCGCTCACGACGGCGACTCTCGGCTCGCAGCCCCCGTCGTTCCACAACTTCTCGCTCCCCCGCTGGAAGAACTGCACAACCTGTCACGTCGCGGTGCACGGCTCGAACGTGTCGCCCCGACTGTTCAAGTAGGAGCCGCCGATGAGAACGATCCGACACCTTCTCCCGATCGCGCTCCTCCTCTTCCTCGCCGCCGGCATGGCGGCCGCGCAGACCGTCCCGCTCGACATCACGTTCGGCTACCGGTTCCTGAATATCAGCGGCAACGAGGAGGAGTACCGCTCGCAGATCAACGAACGCGAGGGGATGCTGCTCCGCAACGTGACGTTCGCGACGACCGACTTCGGAGGACGCGACGGCTTCCTGGACCACTTCCGCGTGGACGCTTCCGACCTCGGGGCGGGGCCCGCCGGCGCGCTGCGCCTGGAGGCCGGCAAGTCCGGGGCCTACAGCCTGCGCTTCTCCTACCGCCGGGCCGATCTCTTCAGCGCGCTCCCGGGGTTCGCCAACCCGTTCTTCCCCTCGATCATCCCGGGGCAGCAGACGTACAACCGCGTCCGCAACACTCTCGACGCGGAGCTGGAGCTCCTGCCCGGACGGATCATCACGCCGATCCTCGGCTACAGCCGCAACACCCTCTCGGGCCCCGGCCGGACGACCTACACGATCGGCCAGGACGACTTCCGCCTGAACTCCGACCTGGACGACGTCGATCAGGAATACCGGGTGGGGCTCGGTTTCGACCTGGGCCCCGTCTCCGGGCGCGTGATGCAGGGGTGGCGCCAGTTCCGGGAGAACGAGCAGTTCGTGCTCGCCCCGGGAGCCGGCGGCGGCAACCAGGGCGGCGCAACGATCATCGGCGTCCCCGTCAGCCTGACGAGCCTCGAGCGCTCGAGCTCGACCAAGACCGACACGCCGACCACGTCCATCTTCGTGACGGGCCGGCTCACTTCCCGCGTCCGGCTGATCGGCTCCTATCAGAGGGCGAGCGGCGAGGCCAACACCAACGAGTCGGAGAGCCTGGCCGGCAGCCTCGTCGGCTTCGATATCCTCCGCTTCTTCTCCGGCTTGAACGAGACGGCTTCGACGCGCGCGAAGGCGACTTTCTGGACCGGATCGGGTCGCGCCGAGGTCTCGATCTCCGACGGCGTCGACCTGACGGCCGGCTACTCGCGGCGGCACCGCTACCTGGACGGGTTCGCGCTCGTGTCGTCCCTGTTCCTGAATACCACGACCTTCACCGGCGTGGATCCGAAGAACCTGCTCGTCCTGCTCCAGGCGAAGAATGGGATGGACCGGACCGATGACGTGTTCGACGTCAATCTCTCCGCCCGCGCAATGGGGCCCTTCGCCCTGCGCGCCGGCTGGTCGGAGACAAAGCAGGACGTGACCGTTTCGCCCGACATCTCCGAGATCGTTCTCGCCGGAAACCAGGGGGGCGAGTTCGGCCGCCGCATCGACGCCTTCAACGCCGGGGCGAGCTACAGCCGCTCCGGGTTCACGTTGGGCGCCGACTACCGCCACGAGGGGGCGAGCGCCGCGATCGTCCGCACCGATTACCTGCACCGCGACCGCTACCGCCTCCGCATGTCCTGGGCTTCCGGGGAGACGCTGCGGTTCTCGGCCAACGGCACGCAGACCGATTCCGACAACGAGGATCCCGGCATCGCCTACGAGTCCCGCCTGCGCGAAGTCGGCGGCGACGTCGAGTTCACCCCGGTCAAGCCGTTGCACCTCCGGTTCTCGGCGTCGCGGTACCAGGCGCACAGCACGATCCCCGCTCTCGACCCGGAGGAGCTGGAGACGTTCGTGTCGAGCCAGCGGGAGCAGGGCCTCTCGCTCGAAGGCGCGATCACGCTCGTGTTTTCCGGCTTCAACCTCGAGGGGTCGTACGGCCGCTTGACCAACAAGGGCTCGTACCCCTTCACGATTGACCGCGTCCGGGTAAGCGGCGAAGTGCCGATGACCCCGACCCTCGCCTTCGTCGGCGAATGGCTCCGCGACAAGTACAACGACGTGGCGCAGAACCCGCTCGCTCTCGGCAAGTTCGACGCGAACCGCTACGGCTTCTACGTCCGGTGGCACCCCTGAGGAGTCAGGGACGTACAGGCTCGGCCAGGGGCGCAGTGAAGAACCACTCTCCCGGCGAAGAAGCGCAGTAAGCTATGAGCGCAGACTCCCGCGTTCGGGAGTTTGAGAAAGGGAGGAAAACCTTCATGAAGAAAACGGGTTCAGGCCTCGGTCTCGCGATCGTGCTTCTCGTCTGGTGCGGAGGCATGCTTCTCTCCGGAATCTCGTCCGCGACCCTCGACATCCAGAAGAAGGCGAAGGCAGCGGGCTTCGACGCCTCCAACTGCATGTATTGCCACAACGAGAAGCTCCCGAAGAAGGGCGCCGTCAGCCACAACGATCGGGGCAAGTGGCTGCTGGCGGAAAAGGACAAGAGGAAGGCCAAGGACGTCGATCCGGCGTGGTTGAAGGATTATCCGGGCGACAAGAAGTAGGCGTTTCCAATAAAGCGGAGGGCATGACATGAGGAAGACAAGCTGGCGGCTGGGACTCGGCGCTGTGATTCTCGCGTGGAGCGGCTGGATGCTCTTCTCCGACACCTCTTCGGGCACGATGGCGATGCAGAAGAAGGCAAAAGAGGCGGGCTTCGCGGTCGAGAACTGCACGTACTGCCACGTCGAGAAGCTCCCGAAGAAAGGCGCCGTCACGAACAACGACCGTGGCAAGTGGCTCGTCGCCGAGAAAGAGAAGCGAGCCGCCAAGGAAGTCGACGTCACCTGGCTGAAGGATTATCCCGGCGACAAGAAATAACTCCGGGTCTCCCTGGTTTCTCCTCCGGGCAAACGCGGCCTGAGGAGATTACGGCGGCGGGGGGCCGGCGGCCGGCGACGGTCCCGCTCCCCCGGCGCCTCTTCGAAGGAAGCGTTTTGATGAAGCAGGCGACCCTCATCGTCGCGACAGCCGTATTCGCGTTCGCGGCGGCCCTGAGCGCCGCGCCCCCGGTCAAGCCGCCGGCCAATGACGACTGCCTGACCTGCCACTCGGAAAAGGACGCGAAGAGCTCCGCCGGCCGTTCCCTTTTCGTCGCGCAGTCGAAATTTGCTTCCTCCGTCCACGGCCAGGCCGGTGTGGCCTGCGTGGACTGCCACACCGACCTGGCGAAGACCTCGGACTTCCCGCACAAGGCGAAGCTTCGCAAAGTCGACTGCGCCTCGTGCCACGATTCGGCGGGCGCGGCCCACCCGTTCCATCCGGAGATCGCCCGGGCGATTGCCGGCAAGCAGGAGCCGCAGGTCGCCTGCGCGGATTGCCACGGCACGCACGAGATCACCCCGGTTCGCGACGCGGCGTTCCGCTTCGCTCCCGCGCGCCAGCCGCAGGCCTGCGGTGACTGCCATTCCGAAACGAGCCAGCACTTCCTCGCGTCCGAGCATGGAAAAGCCTTCACGACCGGCGCGAGCCCCGCCCCCGGCTGCATCCAGTGCCACAAGAACGCGATCACCGCCGGCTCCGGCCTTTCGCCGATGGACTTGAAGAGGGCCCAGGACCGTCTCTGCCTCAATTGCCATCTCTACGACGAGTCGGTCAAGTCCCGGGCCGCGCCCACCGCGGGGTTCATCGCGTCCTTCGAACACAGTGTCCACGGCGCCGCGCTCGCCCGCGGAAACGCTCGAGCGCCCAACTGTGTGGATTGCCACGGCGCGCACGACGAGCGCCACGGATTCGATCCCTCCTCCTTCGTCAACAAGATGCAGGTCCAGCAGGTCTGCGCGCGGTGCCACGCCGCCGAGAACCGGCTCTTCTCCGCCGGCGTTCACGGCGCCGCCCTGCGCCGTGGGAACAAGGACGCCCCGGCGTGCACCGATTGCCACGGGGAGCACACGATCCTCTCCCCGCGCGATCCGACCTCTCCGGTCGCCGCGGCCAATGTATCGACCCGGGTCTGCTCGCCGTGCCACGCCTCGCTCCAGCTGACCGAGAAATGGAATCTCCCCGGCGACCGCGCGAAGACGTTCGCGGATAGCTACCACGGCCTCGCGGCGCGCGGCGGATCGCTGGTGGTCGCCAACTGCGCAAGCTGCCATGGCGCGCACGACATCCTCCCCTCCTCGAACCCTGCCTCCATGGTCAACAAGGCCAACCTCGCGACGACCTGCGGCGCTTCCGGATGCCATCCCGGGGCGAACGCGCGGTTCGCCGTCGGGAAGGTGCACGTGACCGGCACGCAGAAAGATTCCCCCCTGGTCTACTGGATCGCGACGCTCTACGTGCTTCTGATCGTGGGCGTCGTCGGGGGAATGCTCTTCCACAATCTCCTCGACTTCGTCCGCAAGTCGCGCCGGCAGATGCAAGTCCGGCGCGGGGAGATCGAGGAAGAGCCCGTCGGCCACGCGCTCTACCTGCGCATGACGATGTCGGAGCGGCTCCAGCACGGGGCCCTCGCGCTCTCCTTCACGCTCCTCGTCATCACCGGCTTCATGCTGCGTTATCCCGAAGCCTGGTGGGTCGTGGCAATCCGGCGCGTCAGACCGGGTGCGGGGATTTTCACGCTGCGCAGCCTGATCCACCGGATCTCGGCCGTCGTCATGGTCGTGTCGAGCGTGTACCACGCCGGCTACCTGCTCCTGACCGTCCGCGGCCGCAAGCTCCTCGCCGACCTCTGGTGGCGGGGAAAGGACCTGCGCGACACGATCGCGACGCTCAAGTACAACACCGGCCTCTCCAAGAAACGGCCGGAGTACGACCGCTTCAGCTACATCGAGAAGAGCGAGTACTGGGCGCTCGTCTGGGGCACGTTCGTCATGGCCTCGACCGGGATCGTGATGTGGTTCGACAACACGTTCATCCGGCTCATCGGGAAGCTCGGGTACGACGTCAGCCGGACGATCCATTTCTGGGAAGCCTGGCTCGCCACCCTGGCGATCCTCGTCTGGCATTTCTACTTCGTGATCTTCAACCCCGATGTCTATCCGATGAACATGTCCTGGTTGAACGGCAAGCTGACGGAACGCGAGATGGAGGAAGAGCATCCGCTCGAGCTCGAGCGGATCCTGCAGGACGCTTCGAGAGTCCCGGCGGGCAGTGGAAGCGCTACACTGGACGGCAAAACGACGAAAGGGGATCCCCAACCATGAGTCGCGCCAAGGAGTGGCTCCGGCCCGCCATCTATCTCGGGCAGAACACGATCAGCCTCATCGGGGCGGTCCTCACGACGAGCGCCGCGATCACGATGATCGGTTTCTGGGGCTTCGAGCTCGTGCATGCCGGGCCGACTCCTCCCTACGCCGGCATCGTCTTCTTCTTCATCCTGCCGTCGATCTTCGTGCTCGGTCTCCTGCTGATGCCTCTCGGCGGGCTTTTCCGCCGCTACCGCTTGAAACAGCAGGGGAAGCTCCCGCACGTCTATCCCACGATCGACCTGCGCCAGCCGCTGCTCCAGCGGGCGCTCGCGCTCGTGGTCATCATGACCTTCATCAACGTCGCCCTCATGGGGACCGCCAGCTACAAGGCGGTCGAGCACATGGACTCGGTGGAGTTCTGCGGGCAGACGTGCCATTCCGTGATGGCCCCCGAATACACGTCGTATCTGAATTCCCCGCACTCGCGCGTGGCGTGCGTGGATTGCCACATCGGATCGGGAGCGCCCTGGTTCGTCCGGGCGAAGATCTCCGGAGTGCGCCAGCTCTTCGCCGTCAATCTCAAGACCTACTCGCGGCCGATCCCGTCGCCGGTCCACAACCTGCGGCCGTCGCGGGACACGTGCGAGCACTGCCACTGGCCCGAGCGGTTCACGGGCGACAAGCTCCTGGTCAAGACGAAGTACGCCGACGACGAGCAGAACACCCCTTCGACGACCGTCCTCCTCGTCAAGATCGGCGGCCGGACGACTCAGGGACTCGTCGGCATCCACGGCCGGCACCTCGCCGCCGCCGAGAGGATCGAGTACGTCTCGACCGACGGCAGGCGCCAGGTCATCCCCCGCGTGACGTACACGCAGGACGACGGCAAGAAGGTCGAGTACGTCTCCGAAGAGGTCAAGGCCACGCCGGAGCAGCTCGCCCGCGCGGAACGCCGGAAGATGGACTGCGTGGACTGCCACAACCGCCCGACGCACGCCTTTCAGATGCCCGAGCGGGCCGTCGATGAAGCCATCACGGCGGGACGCATCGACCGTCAGCTGCCGTTCGTCAAGAAGGAGGCGGTCGCCGCGCTGCGCGTCGAGTATCCCGACCGCGCGACGGCGTCGGAGAAGATCCCGCAGGCGATCGCGGACTTCTACAAGTCGAAATACCCGGACACCTACCAGGGCAAGCGGGCCATCGTCGAGACAGCGGGCCAACAGGTCAAGGCGATCTACCTGCGCAACATCTTCCCCGAGATGAGGATCACCTGGGGCACCCACCCCAACAACATCGGGCACGACGATTTCCTCGGCTGCTTCCGATGCCACGACGGCAAACACAAGGCCGCCGACGGCCGCATCATCAACGACGACTGCTCGGCCTGCCACCAGATCCTTGCCATGGAAGAGAAAGATCCGAAGGTCCTGGCCGATCTCGGTCTGAAGTGAAGCGATTCGCGAGACCCGTTCGCCTGGTTCTGGCCATCCTGGCGCTGGCGGCCGCTCTCTCCGGCCAGCAGCCGGCCCCGACGCCGGCGCCGCCGCCGAGCAACGAAGATTGCGCCGCCTGCCACGAGGCGGGGCCGCGCCTGGGAAAGCGAAAGAGCGGCGAGGCTCCGCCCTTCAACGCCGCGGCGCTGAAAGCGTCGCCCCACGCCTCTCTGGACTGCGTCTCCTGCCACAGCGACATCAAGGAAGTGCCTCATCCCGAGAAGCTCGCTCCGGTCGAGTGCGGCTCCTGCCACGGCGACGAGCAGAAGCAGTACGCCGCGAGCGTGCACGGCAGGAAAGCCGCCGCCGGCGACTCCTCCGCCCCGGGCTGCAAGTCCTGCCACGGCACCCACAACATCCTGCGCCCCTCGGCGCCCGGCTCGCCGACGTCCGTGATGGAGATTCCGCGCCTCTGCGGCAGCTGCCATCGGGAAGGCACGACGGTCAGCCTGACGCGGGAGATTCCGCAGACCAACATTCTCGGAAACTACATGGACAGCATCCACGGAGAAGCCCTCTTCAAGAAAGGCCTGACCGTAGCCGCGGTCTGCACGAGCTGCCACACGGCGCACTTCGTCCTGCCGCACACGGATCCCCGTTCCTCCATCGCCAAGCAGAACATCTCCAAGACGTGCACGCACTGCCACGGGCAGATCGAGACCGTGCACCGCAAGGTGATCCGCGGCGAGCTCTGGGAGAAGCAGCCGCACATGATCCCGGCCTGCGTGGATTGCCACTCGCCGCACAAGGTGCGGAAGGTGTTCTACACGCAGGGCATGGCGGACCAGGACTGCCTCCGCTGCCACGGCGACCCGAACATCAAGGGGACGCACAACGGGCAGACGGTCTCGCTCTTCGCGAACAGGGAGGAGCTGGCTCACTCGCGCCACGCGAAGATCGCCTGCGTGCAGTGCCACACGGGCGGCGACCCCGCGGACAACGTTCGCGCCTGCCGCACGATCGCGCCCAGGGTCGATTGCTCGATCTGCCACGCGGAAGTCGTCGACCAGTACCGGGAGAGCAAGCACGGCCAGCTCTTCGCGCAGGGCAGCCCGGATGCGCCCGCGTGCCAGGACTGCCACAAGCCCCACGGCACGCTCTCCAAGAACGACACGAATTCGCCGACCTACTCGCGCAACGTGCCGGCCCTGTGCGCCAACTGCCACCGCACCGGCCAGAAGGCGGCCCTTCGCTACAAGGGCTCCCAGCGGCAGATCGTCGAGAACTACCTCGAGAGCATCCACGGCAAGGGACTGATGCAATCCGGCCTCACGGTCACGGCCAATTGCGCCGACTGCCACAGCGCGCACCACGAGCTCGCGGCGGCCGACCCGCGGTCCACCGTGAACCGCGCCAACGTCGCCCGCACCTGCGCGAAGTGCCACCGGGGGATCTACGAACTCTTCAACGCGAGCGTCCATTCGCCGGCGGTCACCCACACCAACAAGACACTTCCGGTCTGCAGCGACTGCCACTCGGCTCACAGCATCCAGCGGACCGATCTCTCCAACTTCCGCCTCCACATCATGGACCAGTGCGGACGCTGCCACGAGAAGATCGCGGAGACCTATTTCGACACGTTTCACGGGAAGGTCTCCAAGCTCGGATACCTGACGACGGCGAAGTGCTACGACTGCCACGGCGCGCACGACATCCTGCCGGTGACCGATCAGCGGTCCCGGCTCTCCCGGGCCAACATCGTCAAGACCTGCGGCAAGTGCCACAGCGGATCGCACCGGCAGTTCGCCGGCTACCTGACGCACGCCACACATCACGATCCGAAGCGCTACCCGTTCCTCTTCTACACGTTCTGGGGAATGACGACGCTGCTCGTCGGGACGCTGGCGGTGGCGGGGACGCACACGGCGCTCTGGCTCCGCCGCTCGCTCGCCGAACGCCGGCCGGCCTTTCCGGAGAGCCCCGAGGCGGGCCAGGTCTACGTCCGGCGATTCTCCACGTACCAGCGAAACCTCCACCTGACGGTGATCACGAGCTTCCTCGGCCTGGCGCTGACAGGGATGCTGCTGAAGTTCTCCTACGCGCCGTGGGCGAAGATCCTGGCGAGACTCCTCGGCGGCTTCCAGGCGGCCGGCCTCATCCACCGCTTCTGCGCCGTCGCGACTTTTGCCTATTTCGGGATGCACATCTTCGACCTGTTCCGCAAGAAGAAGCAGAGCGGCGTCACCTGGCTCAAGTTCGTTTTCGGGCCGGAAAGCATGATGTTCGGACGCCGCGACTGGCGGGAGTTCGTGGACTCGGTGAAGTGGTTCATCCGGAAGGGGCCGCGGCCGCAGTACGGCCGCTGGACCTACTGGGAGAAGTTCGATTACTTCGCCGTCTTCTGGGGCGTGGCCGTCATCGGCATGACCGGGTTGATCCTGTGGTTCCCGACGGTCTTCACGCGCATCATGCCGGGCTGGATGGTCAACGTGGCCACCACGATCCACAGCGACGAGGCGCTGCTCGCGGTCTGCTTCATCTTCAGCATCCATTTCTTCAACACCCATTTCCGTCCGGAGAAGTTCCCGATCGACACGGTGATCTTCACCGAAGGCATGCCGCTCGAAGAGTTAAAGCACGACCGTCCCCGCGAGTACCAGCAGCTCGTGGAGAGCGGCGAACTGGAGAAACTCCTCATGCCCGCGCCGCTGCCGCAGGTCCGCCGGAGATGGCGGAGGTTCGGGTTCACGGCGCTCGGGATCGGTCTCTTCCTGATCGTGCTGATGCTTTACGCGATGTTGTTCGTTTATCGGTGATCGAGGCTGGAAGCCTCTCGAGCGCCGAAAGACTCTACAGTCGCCGCTGAATTCCTCACCACTCCGCAACGTCTTTGCCATAAGGGAATTGGCCAGTGGATCCCTTTGGATCTGTTTTTCGGTGTTGAGAATTTCAGCATAGAGATTTTCCAGAATTGGTCCGTTCGGATCATAAGAGTAACTTCTTCAATGACTTACGCTGTAGTCCACGCGTGGCACCTTGATTGCTCTTTAACCGGTCGGACAAATCATCATGAACAACAAAGATGGCGGCGGTTCTCAAGGTTCCGGGGCCGAGACTTCCTCGCTGAAGTGCTGCTGGATGCTCGCCGGCGTCGTCGCTTACAAGCTCTGCGACCGCGGCTACGAATGCGAGAAGTGCCCCTTCGACGAGGCGATGGGGAGCCGGTCCCACTTCTCCTCGTGGCTGGGCGCCCCGAGGCTCGCGGACGGGCCCTCCACCGATTCCCTGCTCTTCCACGACCGTCACGTCTGGGCGCGCGTGGAAGCCGGCGGCCGGGTGACGACCGGCCTCGACGATTTCGGACGGCGGCTGGCGGGACGCATCTACTGCGTCCAGCTTCCGGCTCCCGGAACGCGCGTCGCGGCGGGCGATCCCACGTGGACGATCGTCCACCACGAAGGGAAGATCTCCCTGGCGGCTCCGGTCGCGGGAGTCGTCGAAGACGTCAACGACCGGCTCCGGCGAAATCCGACGCTCGTAAACCGGGATCCGTACGGCGCCGGTTGGGCGGTCTCTCTCGCGCCGCTCGACCTCGCGCACGACGTCTCGCGTCTTCGCCCGGGAACCGAGGCCGCGCCCTGGATCGCGGCCGAGTCGGAGAAGCTCTCCCGCGAGCTCGCGCACACCGCCGGTTCGCACTGCACGCTGCCGGACGGCGGCCGGATGATCGACGACCTCCACGAAGCCATTCCCTCGGACGTTCGCGCCCGAGTCCTCGAAGCTTTCCTGTCCGCAAACCCAAGCCGCCCGTCGCAGACGGACGGTGAAAGAGAAAGAGAAGGGAGATGAACATCATGGTCGCCATTTTCGTGGTCCTCTTCATCGTCCTCGCCATGACGATCGACACGGTCATCCGGAGAAAGGCGCCGGCGCCCGCTCCGATCGCCGCCCGGCGCGAGATCCCGCTCCCCGGCGGGCTGTTCCTCGACACCGGGCACACCTGGGCCGCTCTCGAGCCGTCCGGGCGGATCCGGATCGGGGCCGACGACCTCGTTCGCGCCGCGATCGGCCACGCCGACAAGGTCGAGCTGCCCGCGCCGGGAACGGAAGTCCAGAAGGGACAGCCGCTCTTCACGCTCGTCAACGGAGGCCGCCGCGCCGTCATCGCGTCCCCCGTCGACGGAATCGTGCGTTCCGTCAATCCCGCTCTCGCCGAGGACGGCGCGTCCGTCGCGCGGGACCCCTACCGCCGGGGATGGATCTGCGCCCTCTCCCCCAAGAACCTGAGTGCTTCGCTGCGCAACCTGAAGGTGGCCGAGGAAGCGGTCGAGTGGCTCCGCAACGAGCGCGAGCGCTTCGACGAGTTCGCGGCCGCCCGGATCTGGCGCAACGCGGTGCCCGGAACCGCGATGGCGGACGGTGGGAAGCCGGCCGACGGAATCCTCAATCATCTCGACGACGATGCCTGGGAGACGTTCGGCCGTGAATTCCTCGCTCCGCGCGAAGCGGCCGGCAATTAGTTGGAAGCCGAGCGAGCAGGAGCGAAAGAGCCATGATCACCACCGCCGAGAAAAAGGGCATCCTCCTCGACACCACGCGCTGCATCGGGTGCGGCGCGTGTTCCCTTGCCTGCAAGGAGCGCAACAAGCTCCCCCGCACGTCCGACGACCCGCTGGCCGACACCCTCTCCGAGAAGACGTTCTCCGTCGTCAACCGCCAGGGAACGCGTTTCGCCCGGAAGATGTGCATGCACTGCAACGTCCCGAGCTGCGTCTCCGCCTGCCCGGTGGGCGCGTTCCAGAAGACGGCCGCGGGCCCGGTCGTGTACGACGAGAACAAGTGCATGGGGTGCCGGTACTGCATGCTCGCCTGCCCCTTCAACATCCCCAAGTACGAGTGGAGCAAAACCCTCCCGCGCGTCCGCAAGTGCGACATGTGCGCCGACCGGGTCGCGCTGGGACTGGCCACCGCGTGCGCCGCGGCCTGCCCGACCGGCGCCACGAAGTTCGGATCGCGGGCCGAGCTCCTCGCCGAGGCGCGGGCGCGCATCGCCGCGGAGCCGAACCGCTATTTCAACCACATCTACGGAGTCGAGGAAGTCGGCGGCACCTCGGTGCTCGTCATCTCCGACGCGCGCCCCGAGGAGCTGGGCTTCCGCACCGATCTCGTCAACGAGCCCCCGGCGATGCTGACGTGGCGGGTCTTGAACAAGATCCCGAACGTCGTGACGATCGGCGGCCTCGTGCTGGGCGGGATCTACTGGGTCACGAAGCGGCGCGAAGAAGTCGCGAAGGCCGAAGGAGCGGGCAGCGCCGAGCCGGGTCCCGGCGAGGGACCTTCCGGTCCCCCGAGCCCCCGGCAAGACGAACCGCGATAGAGAAAGAGGAGCACGAAAATGAATCGCTTGTCCGCCCTTCCCAAACTGACCTTCTGGAGGGTCGTCCTCCTTCTCCTCTTCGCCGCCGGCCTCTACAGCACGTTCGTCCGGTTCTTCCACGGCCTCGGCGCGGCGACGAACCTGTCGGACCAGTTCCCCTGGGGCCTCTGGGTCGGCTTCGACATCCTGTGCGGTGTCGCGCTGGCCGCCGGCGGATTCACCATCAGCTCCATCGTCTACATCTTCCACCTCGAGCGGTTCCGGCCGATCGTCCGGCCGGCGATCCTGACCGCGTTCCTCGGCTACATGCTCGTCATCGGCGCCCTGATGTTCGACCTCGGGCGCCCGTACCGGGTGTGGCACCCGCTCGTGATGTGGAACCCGCACTCGGTCATGTTCGAAGTCGGCTGGTGCGTGACTCTCTACACGACCGTCCTCGCGCTGGAATTCTCCCCGATCGTCTTCGAGCGGTTCCGGATGAAGAGGGTCCTGAAGGTCCTCAAATTCGTGATGCCGCCGCTCGTCCTCCTGGGCGTGCTGCTCTCGACCCTCCACCAGAGCTCGCTCGGCTCCTTCTACCTGATCATCCCCTCCAAGCTCTACCCGCTCTGGTACACGCCGTTTCTGCCGGTCTTCTTCTTCCTGACCGCGCTGACGCTCGGCTGCGCCATGACGATCGTCGAGTCCTTCCTGAGCTCCCGCGCGTTCAAGAAAGAGATCGAGATGAGCCTCCTGTCCGACATCGGCAAGGTGCTGTTCATCCTGCTCTGCGTGAACCTCGTCGCCAAGTACCAGGACCTCGCCAGCCGCGGGGTGCTGCGCCTGGCCTTCGAGCGGACCTACGAGGGACGTCTCTTCCTGGCCGAGATGCTCATCGGCCTGGTGGCGCCGGCGCTCCTCCTCGCCTTCCCGGCGATCCGGAAGAGCCAGCGCGGCCTCTTCTCCGCGGCGCTCCTCGTCGTGATGGGCATCGTCATGAACCGCTTGAACGTGTCGATCACCGGAATGGAGCGCTCCTCGGGCGTCCGCTACCTGCCGAGCCTGACGGAAGTCTCCGTCACGCTGATGATCGTCGGCGCCGGGTTCCTGATCTTCACGCTCGCCGCCAGGTACCTTCCGATCTTCCATCATGCGACCGAGGAGACCGAGCCCGAGGCCGCCTGGCCGGAAGCCGAGCGCGCTCGCAGGCCGCTCTCGCCGCTCACGGTGGCCGTCTCCGGCGTGGCCGTCTTCCTCTTCGTGAGCGCGATCGGGTTGACCTACGACGGCGTGATGCGGCGCCAGCCGGCGCGCGTCAAGCCCGCCCCGTCGAAGGCCTCGGACGTCCAGATGTCGAGGGCCCTCTCGAGCTTCCGGATGCCGCCCGAGATCGTCTTCGCCAACTCGCCCGACAGCCCCGCGCCGGTGACGTTCAAGCACGCGGTGCATCTGGACGCCAACTCCCCCGAGTGCTCGTCCTGCCACCAGAGCGGCCCGAGCGCGTTCTCGATGGTGAGGACGGCGGCGGCGCGCAAGCCGGCCGCCGCGGGCGCGATGCACAAGGCGTGCGGCCAGTGCCACGACGGCACATCGGCGTTCTCCGTCGAAGCCGATTGCGAGAAGTGCCACGCCGAGCCGGCGAAGTGACGCGAAACAAATGCAACTGAACCAGAGGGAAGCCAGACCGGGCATGGAAGAATAAGCAGTCAAAAAAGGCCTGGATAACGATCCCCCGGGACCGGTTTCGGGACCCGGGGGAGGCCTTTTTTTCAGCGATGGCCAAAAAGAACTCGCAAGTAACAGATCCGGGTTCCCCGGACGGACGCGCTCCCCGCGGCGACCGGTTTCTCCTGCCCGGCAGCCTGAGCGTCAAGCTCGTCGTCTATCTCGTCGCGGGCCTGGGGATCGTCTTCGGGTTGATCGGGTGGGAGCACACGCGCCTGCACCGCCGGGACCTCGAGGAGCGCACGTTCGCCTCAACCGACCGGATCAGCGAAACGATCAAGCGAAGCGCCCGCTACAGCATGCTCTCCAACCACAAGGACGAGGTCTACCACATCATCACCACCATCGGCGCGCAGCCCGGGATCGGCCGCATCCGGATCTACAACGAGCAGGGGCGGATCAGCTTCTCGACCGACGAGCATGAAGTCGGCACGTTCGTGGACAAGAAGGTCGAGGCCTGCGTCTCCTGCCACGCCCAGGAGCAGCCGCTGTCGCGGTTGAACCGCCCCGACCGCCTCCGGATCTTCCGCAACGAGAAGGGAGAGCGGCTGGCCGGCCTGATCAACCCGATCGAGAACGAGCCAAGCTGCTGGAACGCGGATTGTCACGCGCACCCCGCCAACCAGCAGGTGCTCGGCGTCCTCGACGTGACGGTCCCCCTCGCCAGCCTGGACGAGACCATCCAGCATGGCGCGCGGCGCATGGCTGCCGACACGATCGCCGGAATCAGCGCCGTCTCGCTTCTCGCGGGCATCCTGACGTGGCTCGTGGTTCAGAAGCCGGTCACGCGCCTCGTCCGCGGCACCCGCCGGGTGGCCGCGGGGGACCTCGAGGCCAAGATCCCGGTCGCATCCCGCGACGAGCTCGGTGTCCTGGCCCGGTCGTTCAACCAGATGACGGAGGATCTCCGCCACGCCCACGAAGAGGTCAGCGACTGGACCCGGACCCTGGAGACGCGCGTGGACGAGAAGACGGCGGAGCTGAAGAAGGTCCACCAGCAGATGATCCACGTCGAGCGGATGACGTCGATCGGAAAGCTCGCCGCGATCGTCGCCCACGAGATCAACAACCCGCTGGCGGGGATCCACACGTACGCGCGGCTCCTGATGAAGCTCGCGGATCGGGACGAGCTCGACTCCCGGCAGGCGAGAGAGAATCTGGCGATGATCGCGTCCGAGTCGGCCCGGTGCGGCGAGATCGTGAAGGGGCTCCTCCAGTTCTCCCGGCCGAACTCCCAGACCGAGATGAAGGCAAGCGACTTGAACGAGGCGGTGCGGCACTCGCTCCGGCTCGTGGAGCACAAGATCAAGCTCCTGGCCTTGAAGACGCAACTGGACGCCGCGCCCGACCTGCCGATGGTCGTCTGCGACCCGCAGCAGGTGATCCAGGCGCTCGTCGCGCTGCTGATCAACGCGTGCGAGGCCACGACGCCCAACGAGGGAGAGCTCGTCGTGACGACCCGCCGTTTCGAGGGCGGGAAGGGACGTTCCGGCGCGGAGATCGCGATCAGGGACAACGGCTCCGGGATGGACGCCGAGACGAAGGCCCACATCTTCGAGCCGTTCTTCACGACGAAGGAAGACGAGAAGAGCCTCGGGGTCGGGCTCGCCGTCGTCATGAGCATCGTCACCCGGCACGGCGGCGAGATCGAGGTGGACTCCGCCCCGGGGAAGGGAACGACCTTTCGGCTGCGGTTCTTCGAGCGGCCCGGCGATCCGCGGGCGGCCCGCCCGGGCGCCGCGCCCGCGACAGAGGAGAAGAGGTCATGACCATGCCGACGCAGGGGAAGCCCGTCCGGATCTTCATCGTAGACGACGAAGCGATCGTGAGGGAATCGCTCGGGAGCTGGTTCAAGGCGGAGGGATACGCCGTCGAGACGGCCGACTCGGGCAAGCAGGCGCTCGACCGCCTGTCGGGGACCGACGCGGACATCTTCCTCCTCGACATCAAGATGCCGGGCATGGACGGCATCGAGCTGCAGAAGAAGATCCACGAGGCGAAGCCCGAGGCCACGATCATCATCATGACGGCCTATGCCTCGGTCGACACGGCCGTGATGGCGATGAAACAAGGGGCCTACGACTACATCATCAAGCCGTTCGACCCGGACGACCTCGAGCGGCTTGTCCGCAACGCCCTCGAGCGCCGCCACCTCGTGGCCGAAAACCAGGAGCTGAAGGCGCGCATCGAGGAGCTCTCCCCGTTCGCCGACATCGTCGGAGAGAGCCCCGCGATGCGGCGCGTGCTCGAGCAGGTCACGATGGTGGCCCGGGCCGACACGAACGTCCTGATACGCGGCGAGAGCGGCACCGGCAAGGAGCTCGTCGCCCGCGCGCTGCACGCGGGCTCCGGGAGGCGTTTCCTGCCGATCGTCGTCGTCAATTGCGGCGCGCTGTCGGAAGGGATCATCGAGAGCGAGCTCTTCGGCCACGAGAAGGGGGCGTTCACGGGAGCCCAGTACCGCCGCAAGGGAAAGTTCGAGATGGCCGACGGCGGCACGCTGTTCCTGGACGAGATCGGCGACATCGGCCTGAAGACGCAGGTCGACCTGCTCCGCGTCCTCGAGGAGAAGAAGATCGTGCGCGTTGGAGGGAACACGGAGCTGCCGGTCGACTTTCGTCTCATCGCGGCGACCAACCGCAACCTCGAGGCGATGGTGGCCGAGGGGAAGTTCCGCGAGGACCTCTACTACCGCTTGAACGTCTTCTCCATCGCCATCCCGCCGCTGCGGGAGCGGCGCGAGGACATCGCCCCGCTGGCGAAGAACTTCCTCGAGCGCTTCGCGCGCAGCATGAACAAGCCCGTGGCGGGGATCTCCGCCGGGGCGATGGCGCTCCTGACCGCCTACGACTGGCCGGGCAACGTGCGCGAGCTCCAGAACGCGCTCGAACGAGCGGTCCTCGTCTCGCGCGGCCGCGAGGTGACTCCCGGCGACCTCCCCTTCCACGTGAACGGGCCCAAGGACGCGCCCAACGGGAAGTCGCTCTCCGACATGGAGCGCGTGCACGTGAAGCGGATCCTGCAGGAATCGTCGTGGAACATCACGCAGGCCGCACGGCTCCTCGAGATCGACCGGGTCACGCTCTACAACAAGATCAAGAAGTACGGGCTCGAAAGGGAGAAGGCGGAGCCCCAGGGGTAGCCAGGTGCAGCGCAACGCGCCGGCGCCGCGCGTCCTGATCGTCCCGGTCGGGAAGGTCGACCCGGCCGTGCTCGATTACCTCGCCTTCACCCTCCCCTCGGGCGTCGGCGGCCCATGTGCCGTCGCGCCGAAGGCGATCGACCCCCGCGACGCGTTCGACGCCCGGCGACAGCAGTACAACTCCACGCGGATCCTGGCGCGACTGTCCGCCGAACCCTTCGCGGAGGGAACCCGGATGCTCGGCGTCGCGGACGTAGACCTCTTCATCCCGATCCTGACCTTCGTGTTCGGCGAGGCGCAGCTCGGGGGGCGGGCGGCCGTCTTCTCGGCGACCCGTCTGAGGCAGGAGTACTACGGCCTGCCGAAGGACGAGACCCTGTTCTACGGGCGGTGCGAGAAGGAAGCGATGCACGAGCTGGGGCATACGCACGGCCTCGTCCACTGCCCCCTCTACGCATGCGTCATGCACTATTCGAACTCGGTCGAGGACGTGGACGTGAAGAACGCGTCGTTGTGCCCGGATTGCGCCGCCAAACGCCTCGGAGGGCGCGCCTGCGCGGAGACTTGACGCTTTCCCGGCTTTCGGGCGATGATACGGGCTCGTTTCATTTAACAATCGTCGACTTCAGGACGGAATGGGGACTCGCCGGAGCCGAGGAGGGACCGGCATGTCCAGGCTCTATCGAACCGCCGAGGGGAGCGCGAAGCGATCCCCCCGCGCCGCTCTCGCCTACGGCTCCGAGACCTTCGACCGGATCGCGCGAAGCAGCGAGGCGGCCTTCGCGACCGACTCCGGCGACAAGATCATCCTCTGGAACAGGAAGTGCGAGGCGCTTCTCGGCCGGCCGGCGCGCAGCGTGCTGGGGAAACGGTGCTACGAGGTGATCGGCGGCCTCGACGTTTACGGGAACATCTACTGCCATCGCAGTTGCCCCGTCGCATTCCAGGCCCGCGAGAAACCGAAGCAGCCCGTCCATCGCTTTTCTCTCTCGATCGAGGTCGGCGACAAGGGGCTTCAGAAGTTCGACTACTCTCTCTTCGCGATCCCGTCCTACCACCCCGCCCTCTCGACCCTCGTCCACGTCCTTCGGGAAAGAAAGACGGAGTCGCAACTCGAGCGGCAACTCGCCAGCGTGGCCGAGGTCCGCGAGCCGCTCTGGCCGATGACCACGAGCGGGGACGGGTCGGTGGATCTCACGGAACGCGAGACGGAGATTCTGCGCTGCCTCGCCCGGGGCATGGCCACGGGGGCCATCGCCAAGAAGCTCACGATCTCGACCGCGACGGTCCGCAATCACATCCAGCACATCCTCGAGAAGCTCGAGGTGCACAACAAGCTCGGCGCCCTCGTCTACGCCTATCAGCACAATCTCCTCTGAACCAGCGATTCGTGGTAATTTCATCCCACCAAAATCATTGATGCGGATGCATCACGGGTCCGGGGCTTCGCGGAAAATACGATCGCGCGGAAGAACCGTGAGGGAGCTTTGAACGTAGCAGCCAGCGAACCGGGCCAGTCGCGCCGCCGGTGGATCTCGTACCTCCTGGGGACGAGCTTCGTCGCCACGGCGCTCTCGTTTCTCTACCCCATCCTGCGCTACCTGGTGCCGCCGGAGGCGTCCGAGCCCTCGCTGACGGAGTTCGAGCTGGACGTGAAGGCCTCCGACATCGCTCCCAACTCCGGCCGGATCGTCCCGCTGGGAGGAAAGCCCGTTCTGCTTTTCCGCACCGCCCTCGGGCGAGTCTGAGGGCCCTGACCGCCAAGTGCACTCACCTCGACTGCACGGTCCAGTACCGCGCCGAGCGGTCGGACATCTGGTGCGCCTGCCACAACGGCACCTACGACACGAAGGGCATGAATGTCTCGGGCCCCCCGCCGAGGCCGCTGACACCGCTGGAAGTCGTGACGCGCGGAGAGAAGATTGTCCTCAAGCGCGTCTGAATCGTCCGGGATGGTCGCGAAGCTCAAGAGCTGGGCCGAGGAGCGCCTCGGCTGGGACGACATTGCCCACCTGGCCCAGAAAAAGGAAGTCCCGATCCACCAGTGGACGATCTTCTATTACCTGGGCGGCATGGCGCTCTTCCTCTTCAGCGTCCAGGTGGCGACGGGGATCCTGCTGCTTCTCTACTACCGCCCGAGCTCCGCCGAGGCGTTCGAGAGCGTCCAGTACATGATGGCGGATGTCCCGTTCGGATGGCTCATCCGCTCGATCCACTCCTGGGGAGCGAATCTCTTCGTTGGAGTCGTGTTCCTCCACATGATCTCGGTCTTCTTCCTGAAGGCCTACCGCCCGCCCCGCGAGGCGGCTTGGATCACGGGGGCCGTGCTGCTTTTCCTCGCGATGGGGTTCGGCTTCTCCGGGTACCTGCTCCCCTGGAACACGCTCGCCTACTTCGCGACGAAGGTCGGGACCGACGTGCCGGCGCAGGTCCCCGGCATCGGTCACCTCCTCTCGCGAATCCTGAGAGGCGGATCCGACGTCACCGGCGCCACCCTGTCACGTTTCTACGGGATCCACGTCGCGATCCTTCCCGCGATCACGACGGTGTTCCTGGGAATTCACCTCTTTCTCGTCCAGCGGCACGGCATGAGCGTGCCCCCCGCGGTCGAGCGCGAGGGGAAACCGAAGACGATGCGCTTCCTCCCCGACTTCCTCCTGCGCGACATGGTCGGCTGGCTCGTCGCCGTCGCGCTGCTCGCCGCGCTCGCGGCGTTCCTTCCCGTGGGAGCTCGGCGTCAAGGCCGATCCATTCGCCCCGGCGCCCGCGGGGATCCGCCCCGAGTGGTACTTCCTCTGGATGTTCCAGGCGCTGAAGTACATCCCCGGCAAGGTCGCCGGCATCCCCGGCGAAATGCTGGGCATCTTCGCGATCGGCGCGCTCGCGGCCGTCCTCGTGTTCGTCCCCTTCCTCGACCGGAAGCGCTCGCGCTCCTGGAACATCGCTGCGGTCCTCGTCCTCATCGGCGCCGCCATCCTGACCGTGCTGGCGCTCCTCCCCGTGAAAGGGACGCCGTGAAGCGAGGGATCCTCGCGGCCGCGGCGTTTCTGGCGGCCGCGGCCGTCCTCGCTGGACCGGCCGCGACTCCCGCCGCGGCTCCCGCGGGCAAGAAAGCGCCGCCGATTGCCGCGATCGGATGCGTCGATTGCCACCTCGCTCTGGAGGACGCGCGGATCACGCCTCCCGCGAAGGCCTTCGCCGACGACATCCACGCGAAGTCCGGATTCACCTGCGTCTTCTGCCACGGCGGCGACGCGAGCGCGACCGACCAGGAGGTCGCACACGACAAGAAGAAGGGCTTCATCGGAAAGCCCTCGCCCCGAGATATCCCCGGAATCTGCGGCAAGTGCCATTCCGACGCCGCGGCGATGAAGCAGTTCAACCCGTCGCTGCGCGTGGACCAGCTCTCCGAGTACAAGACGAGCGGGCATGGCAAGAAGCTCGCGGAGGGCGACACGCGCGTCGCGCAGTGCGCGAGCTGCCATGGCGCCCACGGCATCCAGCCGGTCAAGGACACGCGCTCGCCGGTCTCGCCTCAGAGGATCGCCGAGACGTGCAACGGCTGCCATGGCGACAAGGCCTTGATGAGCAATTACAAGCTCCCCGCCGACGCCTACGCGAAGTGGAAGAAGAGCGTTCACTACCAGGTGCGCGTCGAGAAGGGGGATCTCTCCGCGCCGACGTGCAACTCCTGCCACGGAAATCACGGCGCGGCGCCCCCCGAAGTCGGCAACGTCGCGAACGTCTGCGGAACGTGCCATTCGGTCTTCGCCGACAAGTTCAAGGTCAGCCCGCACTGGGAGCCGTTCAAGGAGATGGGCCTGCCCGGCTGCGTGACGTGTCACGACAACCACGAGATCGTGCGGCCGTCGGAAGCGTTTTTCGCCGAGGGGGAGCAGGGCAAGTGCTCGAGCTGCCACGAGCCGGCGTCCGCCGGCGGGAAAGCCGCCGCCGCGATGCGGGCCGACCTCGTCGCCCTCGCCGGCGAGATCCACACGGCCCGGGAGAAGCTCGATCGCGCCGCGGAAGCCGGCATGGAGGTCTCGAAGACCCGCTTCGAGCTCTCCAAGGCCGACGACGCCCTGACGACCGCGCGGACCGACGTCCACCGCTTTCAGGTCGCCGCCGTCCACGGCAGCGCCTCGGCCGGTCTCGTCGTGGCCCGGGCGGCCACGAAAGCCGCGGACCGGGCGCTGGCGGAGCGGGACTACCGGCGCCGCGGGCTCTTCGTCTCTCTTGCGGTCATTCTGGTCGCGATCGGCGCGCTGGTCCTCAGGATCCGTACCCTCCCTCCGCCTTAATAGCAGCTGCTAGACTCCCGCGGAGCGAGGAACGAACAATGGCTCTCGAGCCAGGCCGATCGGCCTCTCCATTCTCGCCGGGCCTGGAGGCGAACCCTGTTTCGATTTCCGGAGCGGGTCCCGCGGGGCTCGCCGCCGCGGCAACGCTCGCGCGCGCGGGGGTCCCCACGGTCGTCCACGAGTTCCGGCACGATGTGGGCGCGCGGTTCCACGGCGACTTCCAGGGAATCGAGAACTGGACGACTCCGGGCGACGTCCTCGAGGAGCTCGCCGCGCTCGGGATCGAGACCCGTTGCGACCTCATCCCCTGCCGCGAAGGTGTTTTCTACGGACCGACCGAGCGCGAGTCGGTCCTGCGCTCCCCCGATCCGCTCTTCTACCTCGTGCGGCGAGGGCCGGAACCCGGCACGCTCGACTCGGGGCTGAAGGCCGCCGCGCTGGAGCACGGCGTGGAGCTTCGCTTCGGAGAAAAAGGGGAGGAGGTCCGGCGCGGTCCGGCGATCCGCGCCCATGGCCCGAGTGGTTCCGACGCCCTCGCCGTGGGATATGTCTTCGACACGGACATGTCCGACGGAGTCTTCGGCATCCTCTCCGACCGCCTCGCCCCGAAGGGCTACGCCTATCTCCTCGTCCACCGCGGGCACGGAACGATCGCGGCCTGTCTCTTCGACGAGTTCGCCGAGGAGAAGCGCTTCCTCGACCGCACGCTGGAGTTCTTCGATCGGCGGGTCGGGCTCCGGATGCGAAATCCCCGCCGTTTCGGAGGCGCCGGGCAATTCCGTCTGACCCGCAGCGCCTGCCGCGACGGGGTCCTGCTCGCGGGCGAGGCGGCCGGCTTCCAGGACGCGCTCTGGGGCTTCGGCATCCGCTACGCGCTCCTCTCGGGATGCCTCGCGGCGCGCGCCCTGCTTTCGGGCGCCGACTACGACCGCCTCTGGAAGGAGCGCTTCGGAGGCCTCCAGAGAGCCTCCTTCGTCAACCGATACTTCTTTGCCAGAATGGGCCACCCGGGCTATCGCTGGCTCATGCGCGCCCTGCGCCGCACTCCCGATCCGCGCCAGTGGCTCCGCCGTTTCTATGCCCCTTCCCGCTGGAAGTCCCTCTGGGCCCCCGTCGCCGCCCGTGCCGACGGCTGGTCCCGCAAGACCTGTATTTGTACCGGTGCCCTCGCCCGAATTCGGGAGACCGCGCGTCGCGTGCAGCCTTCAACCGCTATCTCTCCGGTCGTGGTGGGGGGTCTCCGGGCGGACTCGAACCGCCGACCTAGAGCTCAGGAAACTCTTGCTGTACCTCCACCTGAGCCGCGGCGACTACGGGGCCGGGCGGCTCGAACCGTGTTCTCAATGATTTCACGATTCCGTATTTTCCCTCTTGTCGGACCGCCCAAGCCTACCGTGCCGGCGAAGCCGAGCACCGCCACCACCGCTTTCGGCGCTACATCCATCCTCTTGCCTTGTAGTAGGCCATACCCAGGTATTCATGCGTGACCTCGGAAAAATCCGCCAGATGCCGGGGCGTTGGAATGAGGGCGGTGATTTCGTGGTACCAGGGCCTCGGAATTCCATCCGTCACCCGGAAGTCCGTCGGCGCGGGGATGAACTCGATCTCAGGATACTGCTTCCGAAAGACACCTATCGATCTCGGCATATGCATTGCCGACGTCACCAGCAGAACGCGCTTGATCCTGCGCTCCTGAAAGATGACAACGAGGTTCCGGGCATGTTGATGGGTATTGGTCGAGCGGCCCTCGGTCACGACCGCTTCTCCTGGCACATCGAGCATTGCCAGGAATTCCTTCATGACCTCGGCGCCCGGTCTGGGAGCGACTCCGCCGGTCGCGATGCCACCCGTGCAAATAATCAAACCAGCCTTCCGTTGCCTGTAAAGCCGGGCCGCGTAGATCACGCGATCCCCCGCGTCGGCAACCTCGACGGTTCGACGCGGTGGGACCTTGTCCAGGAGTCCGCCGCTGAGAACCAGGATGACGTCGGCCTTCGGGGCTGGCTCCGGCAGCCGGTAGCGCCCCTCGAGGTTTCTTGTGAGCGCGTCCACCAGCCAACCATTGCCGCAAACCATCAATACGGCCACCGCCATCCAGAAGCAGATCCGGCTCGCGATCCTGCGTTTGCGGAGCATCGCCGCCGCCAACAGCGATAGCAGGCAGAGCGATGTTGGAGAAAGGAGCTTGAGAAGGATGCTGTAGATAAAACCCATGACGAGCGGGGACACGAACATACGGAAGCCCCCTTCGGTTGTCAAAAGGGAGCCTGGAAGCGCCCGAGGGAGGGGGCCCCCGGGATGCAGCCGGCCCGGGATGCTAGCCGGCCCGATCGCCTCTTAGAACCCCCAAATCCACAACACCCGACCCACCCCCCCACCAAACTGCCTGACGCTGAGCGAACCGAAGCAGGATCAGCTCGGCGCGCCGCCTGACGCCATGCTTGGCGAGCAGGCGGGAAATGTGGAACTTGGCCGTGCGTGGAGAGATATGAAGGCGGCTGGCAATTTCCTTGTTCGAGAGGTTTTCGTGAACCAACGCCAGGACTTCATGCTCCCGGGGGGACATATCGAGCCTTCCGTGGAAGCGCCGGGCTCGAGAAGCCCCGCCGAAGGTCTGATCGAAAAAGCGCGAAAGCAGCGACCGCGGGACCCAGTAGCCGTCGGTCGAAAGCATTTCGAGGGCCCGTCCCAGGTTCTCCCGAGCCTCCGCGTAGCGGACGAGGCCTTTGACGCCTGATCGGAGCAGGGCGAACGCGGTGGAGTCGTCGAAGTCCTCCCCGACCACAAGGATGCGCGCGTGCGGCGCCAGCTCCAGGATCCGGGAGATGAGCACGTCAGCGGCATGGCGATGCGGGGGCAAATCCAGGACATAGGCAGAGACGCGTGGCAATGAGACCGAACGCTGGCTGCCGCCGTCGGGCTCGAGCTGGCGGGTTTGCACACGAAACCGCCGGCCCCCAAGCGACTGTTCAAACGCTGCCAGCGCGAGAGGGTGGGCGGCGCAAATACAGACTGTGGCGCCACGCGCCGTGACCACCTTGGACAACGTCTCAGGGTACACGATTTCATTCATCGGAGCAACGCTTTCCTGTCCGATCGGACAGGTCCGATCGGACAGCTCTCAAGTACCGTGGTTCAGTCCGCTTCTACCGACGACGCTCGCCGACGCTTCAGTCGTTCGCCGGCTCCGTACAGCCGTCCGCGTGAGCGAGGACGATCAGATCGGCTCGCCGCTTGACACCGAACTTGGAGAGCAGGTTCGAAACGTGGAATTTGACGGTTCGCTGCGACATGACCAGCCGCTCGGCGATGTCCCGATTGGACAGATTCTCGAGCAGGAGGTCGCAAACCTCGCGCTCGCGCGCGCTCAACCTCCCCTTCGCGGGTTCAACGGCCCGACGCCGCGTCGACTTGAGCTCCTCCTCGACGAAGCGCGACAGGATGGTGCGTGGCACCCAGAAGCCGCCGCGGGCCACCACCTCGACAGCCGTCGGAAGCTGGTCGACGGTGTCCAGGTCGAGGAGTCCCTTCGCACCGCACCGTAAGAGGAGGAAGGAGCTCGGCTGATCGAGCCGCTCCGCTACGGCGACCAGGCGCATCCGGTGGCCGTCCGGCTGGAGCATTGCAATGGCCGCCTCGGTCGTCGCGCTGACTGGGTTGGCCTCGAGGACGTAGACGGAAGCGGCGGGAATAGTCATCGGCACCAGGTCCCCGGACCCATTGATGTCGAAGCGTCGGGACATGACCCGGAAAGGGCCCTGGGCGAGGCGCCGCTCGAACTCGGCCAGCACGAGCGGGTGAAAGGTTGCGAGGCAGACGCTCAGGCGCCGGCCGGCGTGGCTCTCAGTCAAGTTCGACCTCCCCGGCGTTGGGTGGACGCGTCTTCGAGGCAGGACAGCGCGAGTCGGTGAGCGCGCCATCCGGCGGTTTCGTCACGTGCGCTCCGAAGATAAGCGAAGGAGAGAAGCGTCGCAAGCCGATTCCTGTCCAACCGGACAGGGTGCCTGTGCACGCGGCCAGCAACGCGAACCTGTAGACCCCCTGTCCATCTTTTGGTCTCGTGGGCAGTAGTTTCCTGCGTTTCGGGCGCCTACCATCATCCCAAAGCAGTCCAGACAATTACCTAAGGGGAGAGAGAGATGGATTTCACCGCGGGCCGGCACAGCGAGTGGGCGATTTCACCAGGCGATCCTTTCGCGGTCGCCGACCGACGACAAAAGGATGAGGGGAACGGGCCGGTCACCCGAGCGGGTTGCCCCGGTGAATCCGAGAAGAATCCGCCTTGCATCACTCCTCGGATGTGCCCTGGCGCTCCTCGCAACGGCGGCTGGCGCCTCAGATTTCTACGTCGCTCCAAACGGCAGCCCCTCCGGAATCGGTTAGTACTCTCTAGCCGCGCTGGGATCGCTTCAGACCGCGTTGAACCAGCCTGGGTCGGCCAGTGCACCCCGGTGACAAGATCTGGCTACGAGGCTGGCAACTATCTAGGGCTCTTCCACGCCGACTGTTTCAGGCACATCCGGCAACCCCATCATCGATCACCTCTGCTACCCGGACGAGTGGGCTTCGATAGATGGCGGCATCAACGCGGGCCAGAACGGCACAACGCTTGCGATCAACGGGACGGATCTTGTTCTACTGCGACCTGGAGATTAAGAACTCATGGACCCGACTAGGGTACTAACGCGAATAGCGACTCAAATCCGCCTCAATACGAGAAATCGCGGCATCAACATTTACGGCGCGCGCACGAAAATTATTAATTGCGTTATCCACGATACCGGCGCAGGGTATCGGTCATCATGGAGTAACGCGCCAGATTCGGAGTCTTACGGAAACCTGATCTATTGGGTGGGCTGGACCGCTCCGGACGGCGGGCACGGGCACACGATCTATATTCAGAATACCGCCCCTGGAACCCGAGAAGATTCGCGAAAATGTGATATTCGAGTCCTTCGGCCATCGGATACCACGCTTACGGTTCCTCCGCTGCAAGGCTCGACAACATCTACGCGGAGGGCAATGTAGTTTTCGCTTCCGGGAACTCCGATGGGCGGCAGCTATACCTACAACTACATTCAGGGTGGCGGCGTACAAGCGGTCAACGGCTCCTGGGTTTCAAATTATCAGCTACTCGCCCGCTGAACTATGGCTACCAGGTTTTCGGTTACAGCTCCGGGTGCAGCGGGACTTCGACCATTACTGGAAACTACTTCTTCGGCCGACGATATGTGCTATCACTGCGCACATGTGACGCCGACCGACAATGACAGGAAATACGTTCGTAAACATACCTATCAGGGCTTCACGCAAGCGCAGTACCCATCCAACACATACTTTCGCATATCCGACCGTGCCGACGAGCACGCAGGTCTTTGTCAGGCCAAACGCTTATGAGGCGGGTCGCGCCAACATCATCGTTTACAACTGGCAGCATACGGCCAATGTTACTGTTGATTTGTCCGCCGTGCTCTCTGTCGGTTCTGCAGTACGAAATCCGCTATGCCCGCAACTACTTCGGCACGCCTGTGTTGGCGGGAACCTACGCGGGCGGAACCGTGAGCCTGCCAATGACAGGATACTCAGTCGGCCGCTCCGGTCGTATTTCCTGCACCCGTCACAACGCTGCCGGAGTTCGGCGTCTTCATCGTTCGCAAGGTTGCTCACAAAGCCGCAACCCATCGCAGACGCCTCTTCCGCCGACCCCAACTACCCTACCCCTGTCCCGCCGACGCCAACTCCGACGCGGACGTCTTCACTGCCTCCTCCGACTGCGACCGCGATATCCACAAGCACCCCAACACCAACTCCCACACGGACCTCTACGGCGGTGCCGCCAACCGCGACCTCGACGCCCACTCCGACGTCCACGCCGACCGCCCCTCCTCCGACTCCAACCCCGAGCCGGACGCCTACGGCGGTGGCGACTTCGGTTCCGCCGACCGCCACTCCCACGCCGACAGCGACACCGACATCTAAGGACGCGCCGCCGACCGCCACGCCGACCGCGCCTCCTCTGACTCCGACTCCGACCGCAACGCGGACGCCCCCGCCGACCTCGGTTCCTCCGACCGCGACGCCCACGCGGACGCCGACACCCACCCCCCCCGCCCCTCAATTGTTCCTCTCTCAGACTTCATGTGGACGCCGCAGTCTCCGCAGATTGGCGAACCTGTGTATTTCACCGACCTCTCGAGCGGGTCGCCGGCGACCTGGTCCTGGAAGTTCGCGAAGTCGGGGGCGAGCTCCAGCCTGGAGAACCCGGTTACACCTTCGCGCGGGCGGGCAAAACCAGCGTCACTCTGACGGTCCGAAACCCAAACGGCCGCAGCTCGAAGGTAAAGGACGTCGTCATCTCGGTCGGCGGGGCGCCCTCAACGGCACGCGCCTACGCCGCGGTCATCGACAATCTCTCCGGCGACCCGAGCTACCGGACCGCTACACCCAGTTCGATGCTGTACCTGCCGGCAGTGGCACGCGTCACCGGCCTCAACGGAACATTCTTCTCGAGTGACGTCTCCTTCGCAAATACGGGCGGCGACCCGGCGACGGTCGAAGTCGCCTTCCTCGAGCACGACCGGGACAACCGGAGCGCCCCGACCGCCTTCCTGACGCTCGGTCCGCACCAGACGCTGCAGATGGACGACGCGCTCTGGACACTCTTCGGGCGCTCGGAGACTTACGGTGGCCTCGCCGTCGAATCCGGCGACTCCTCGCAGATCGTCGTCGCGGAGCGGATCAACACCTACTCCGGAGCCGGGAGCGTTGGCCAGCAGATCGAAGCGATCCCCGAGGAAGGGCTCTTCGAACGAGGGTCGATCCTGGGCCTGCGGCAGGACACGGGTTTCCGCTCGAACATCGGTCTCTTCAACCCGCAGCCGGCGAAGGCATGGATGGAACTGACCCTGAGCCGTGCCGACGGGACGAAGATTGCCGAGACCGCCATCCTCGTGCCGCCCCGCGGATACCTCCAGAGAAATCTCGCAGTCTTGTTCCCGAACCTGGAGCAACGGGAAGGAGAGGCATACACGCTGACGGTCGACGCCGGGAAACTCGACGTGTTCGCTTTCGCCACCGTCATCGACAATCTGTCGCAGGATCAGACGTTTTCCCCGGGATTGAGATAGAGGAACGGTTTCAGCTCTGCATCTGCTCCGACATCCCACGCGTAGCCCCCACTTTTTTCGGGAACGCCTTTCTTGAAGCTCTCCAAGTTTGACATAGAATTGCGCCGGAATAATCCGAATTGCGGCACTCAAAGAAGGCAGAACTCACTCTTCCCATTCTGATCGTCGTTACGGGAGTGGTCTGCCAAAAGGCCCCCGCCCCGGCGCAACCAGTCGCGACGCCTGCCTCGCAGGCGACCGCGAGTTCAGCGGTCGCCGCCGTGGCCAGCGCCTCCGATTTCTACGTGGCGACGAACGGGTCCGGAACCGCTTGCACTCTCACCGCGCCGTGTTCGCTTGCAACCGGGATCGGCGCTGGATCACCAGCGCATCCCGGTGACAGGATCTACCTCAAGGCTGGCAACTATCTAGGACTCTTCCACGCCGATGTTTCAGGCACATCCGGCAACCCCATCACGATCACCTCTGCTCCCGGACAGTGGGCTTCGATAGATGGCGGCATCAACGCGGGCCAGAACGGCACAACGCTTGCGATCAACGGGACGGATCTTGTTATACGCGACCTGGAGATTAAGAACTCGGACCCGACGAGGGTAAACGCGAATAGCGACTCAAATCCGCCCAATACGAGAAATCGCGGCATCAACATTTACGGCGCGCGCACGAAAATTATCAATTGCGTTATCCACGATACCGGCGAGGGTATCGGTCAATGGAGTAACGCGCCAGATTCGGAGTCTTACGGAAACCTGGTGTATTGGGTGGGCTGGACCGCTCCGGACGGCGGGCACGGGCACACGATCTATATTCAGAGTACCGCCCCTGGAACCCAGAAGATCCGCGAAAATGTGATGTTCGAGTCCTTCGGCATCGGATACCACGCTTACGGTTCCTCCGCTGCAAGGCTCGACAACATCTACGCGGAGGGCAATGTAGTTTTCGCTTCCGGGAACCCGATGGGCGGCGGCTATACCTACAACTACATACAGGGTGGCGGCGTACAGGCGGTCAACGGCTCCTGGGTTTCAAATTTCAGCTACTCCCCGCTGAACTATGGCTACCAGGTTTTCGGTTACAGCTCCGGGTGCAGCGGGACTTCGACCATTACTGGAAACTACTTCTTCGGCCGAGATATGGCTATCACTGCGCCATGTACGCCGACGACAATGACAGGAAATACGTTCGTAAACAACCTTCAGGGCTTCACGCAAGCGCAGTACCCATCCAACACATACTTTCCATATCCGACCGTGCCGACGAGCACGCAGGTCTTTGTCAGGCCAAACGCTTATGAGGCGGGTCGCGCCAACATCATCGTTTACAACTGGCAGCATACGGCCAATGTTACTGTTGATTTGTCCGCCGTGCTCTCTGTCGGTTCTCAGTACGAAATCCGCTATGCCCGCAACTACTTCGGCACGCCTGTGTTGGCGGGAACCTACGCGGGCGGAACCGTGAGCCTGCCAATGACAGGATACTCAGCGGCCGCTCCGGTCGGATTTCCTGCACCCGTCACAACGCTGCCGGAGTTCGGCGTCTTCATCGTTCGCAAGGTTGGCTCACAAAGCCCAACCCCATCGCAGACGCCTCTTCCGCCGACACCTACAACTACTCCTACCCCTGTCCCGCCGACGCCAACTCCGACGGTGGTGCCGCTGATCGGGATCGCGACGCCGAAGGGTGGACGGTCACCGGCAACTATTTTGTCGGAAGCTCCGCTTTTGGAATCGTCAACTGCACCAACATCACCGCGACCGGCAACACCTTCTACGGGACCGTGACGGGATTCTCAATATCCAGCTTCCCGAGCAATATCTACTTCTCGCAGCGCCCCACAGGAACCCGCACTTTCGTGCGCCCCAACTATACGAACCCGGCCGCGCCAACATCACCGTCTACAACTGGAGCCTCGCCCCCACCGTCAACGTCGACCTCACGGGCGTCCTCACGGTGGGGTCGTCCTACGAGATCCGCAACGCCCAGGACTACTTTGCTACGCCCGTGCTCACCGGCACCTATGCCGGCGGAACGCTCGCGCTGCCCATGTCGGGCCTGTCGGTCGAAACCCCGGTCGGCGTGGCCGCCCCTCCCGCGACCGGTCCCGAATTCAACGCCTTCGTGCTTCTCTCGACGGGAGTCGGACGGACGGCGCCCTCGGCGCCAAAGAGCGTTCGCCCGAAGGCTCGGACCCTGGACCGCCGTTCCTGAGGACGGCTCGCTGCCGGGCCGTCAACGATCCGGAAAACGTCACTCCGACCCTGTCCTCAAACCTCCGGCGTGGCGGACCAGGACGCCGGCAGCTCGACCTGAACCGGCCTCTTCGGCCGCCTCCTCGCGCACAGCGAGCTTCGCTTCCGGCAGAAAGGCGTTCAAGAACCGCCGGATCGCCTGGGCATCCCCTTCGCGCACGAGGCTGGTGAGGCGGGAGAGAGCCCACTGCACGCGCTCAGGCGAGTAGGCGGCCAGCTTACCGATGAAGATCTTCGGGTGGCGCGTCTTGGCGATATCCTCGCCGGACAGCTCGAGCTCCTCGAAGAGCTTTTCGCCCGGACGCAAGCCGGTGAAAACGATGTCCATGTCCTCGAACGGCTTGAGCCCTGTCAGGGTGATCATCGCGACCGCGAGATCCAGGATTCGGATGGGCTCGCCCATGTCGAGGACGAAGATCTCGCCACCCTCGCCCATCGCCCCGGCCTGGAGCACGAGCTGCGCGGCTTCGCGGACCGTCATGAAGTAACGGCGCATGTCGGGGTGCGTGACCGTCACCGGCCCGCCCCGGCGGATCTGCTCGCGGAAGGTGGGCACGACCGACCCGGCCGAGCCGATCACGTTGCCGAACCGGACCGCCAGGAATCGGCCGGCGTACCGGGAGGCCAGGTCCTGGACGACTATCTCCGCCATCCGCTTCGACGCTCCCATGACCGAGGTGGGGTTGACCGCCTTGTCTGTCGAGATGAAGACGAAGGCCTCGACGCCGAACTCTCCGGCCGTCTCTCCGAGAAGCCGCGTGGCGAGCAGGTTGTTCTTGATGGCCTCCTGGGGATGAGTCTCCATCATCGGCACGTGCTTGTGCGCCGCCGCGTGGAGGACGACCTGGGGACGATGCTCGGCGAAAATTGCCCTCACGCGATGCTCTTCCCCGATGTCGGCGACGACCGGCACGACCGGCACACCCGGAAAGATCCGAAGGACATCCTGCTCGATCTCGAAGAGAGCCGACTCGGCGCGCTCCACGAGCAGCAGTCGGGCCGGCTTGAACCGGGCGATCTGCCTCGAAAGCTCCGAGCCAATCGATCCGCCCGCGCCCGTGACCATGACGGTCTTGCCGGCCAGAAACAAGCCGATCTGCTTCTCGTCGAGCTGTGCCGGCTCGCGGGCGAGCAGGTCCTCAACCTGGACAATGCGGATGCGCGTCGTCTGCACCTTGCCCTGCAGGATCTCGTAGAGGCCCGGCACGACGCGCAACTTGACGGGGATCTGCCGGCAGATCTCGATGATGCGCAGGATCTTGGGGCGAGTGATCCGTGCGATCGTGATGACCACCTGGTCGATACGCCGCTCCCGCACGAGCCGGGGCAGGTCGTCGATCGTGCCCAGCACGCGGAAGCCCTGAATCTGTGCGCCCCTCTTGACCGGGTCATCGTCAACGAAGCCCTCAACCTCGAGCCCCATGTCGTCCTGGGCGAAGATCTCATGTGCCGCCAGAACGCCGGCACGTCCCGCGCCGACCAGAAGTGCGCGGCTCTTCGGCACGCCGACCGCCTGAGACGATCGGGAGCGTTTTTCCCGATACTCGAAGAGGGCGCGGCGCAAGAGCCGCATCCCCAGAACTCCGAGGAACGCCAGCATGGCGTCGATGACGATGATGGAGAGCGGCACTCGCCACCTCCCCAGCGCATCGGGCAGCCCGAGACGCAGGACCAGAGTCGGAAGTGTCGAGACGACCGTCGCGATCAGGATCGTCCGCGATTCGCGGAACCCGACGTAGCGCCAGATGAACCGGTAGACCCCTGCAAGGCCCAGCACCGAGACCTGAATCAGCACGACAACCGGCAGCTGACGTAACCCGTCGGCGATCTCATCCGACGACACGCGGAAGTCGAAGCGCAGCAGGTACGCCCCGACGAAGGCCGTGATGAGCACGCCGATGTCGAGAGCGCGCTGGACCAGGCGGAGCCACATCCCTTGCCGCCGGCCTGCTTTCGCCGCCGCGGCACTTGCCAACGGTCCTCCGCTGCCGGACACTCGGACAGCCTGCGACCCCCCGGCACCGGCGGGTGACGGCCACGAGAGCAGCGGCAGATCGAGACCCGTCCGCAACAGAGTCGTGAGGTCGCTCTTCCAGGTCCGGCGCTCGAGGCAGGAAAGACACTCACGCAGCTTGAGCGGCAGCAGCTGCTCGCGATAGATAGATGTCGCGATCCCCCTTCACCTTGGCGAACACCGCCTCCTCATCGAAGAGCCGGAGGGTGGAAGGATCGGTCACCCCCGGGCGCACCGAGAGCACCTTCCGCCAGAGAGGGTCCGTCAGATCGACGTAGCGTGGCACCTCGGGTCGCGGGCCGACGAGCGACATGTCGCCGCGCACGACGTTCCACAGCTGCGGCAGCTCGTCGAGCTTTGCCCGCCGGAGGAGCCGGCCCACCCGGGTGACCCGCGGGTCATCCTTCGCCGTGACCTCGAGGCCGCCGGGCGTGATCCGCATCGTTCGCAGCTTGAACAGAACGAAGCGCCGGCCGAAGCGGCCGACCCGCTCCTGCCGGAAGAGGACCGGCCCGCGCGAGGTCAGGACGATCGCGACCGCCGCGAGCGCAAGAACCGGCAGGGCAGCCAGCAGGATGGCGGCCGCGAGCACGAGCTCGACGCCCCGGGGAATGCCGCTCGGGATCGCGTCCGGGGCAGCGGGGCTCAGCGTGGCGCCAGGATCTGTGCCGTCAGTGGTTTCGAATGTCTTTTGCATAACTCCTCCACCGTCTCGATGACGTAGTGGATCTCGTCTTCACGCATGCCGGGAAAGATGGGAAGGCTCACGAGCCTCTGCCAGACGGCGGTCGCGACCGGCAGGTCGCTCGGCCGCCATCCGAAGGTCTCCTCGTAGTACGGGTGCAGGTGGAGCGGCCGCCAGTGGACCGAACACCCGACCCCCGCCGCCACGAGCGCCTGGATGAACGTGTTGCGGTCAATCGACAGCCGGTCGAGGCGCAGCCGTATCGGGTAGAGGTGCCAGCTGTGAATCCGATCCGCCGACTCCGCCGGCAGCTCGATCTCCTCCACGGCTTCGAACGCTTCGCGGTACCGGTGCGCGACGGCCTCCCTCGCGCAGCGCATCTCCTCGGCGCGCTCGAGCTGATGGAGCCCGATCGCGGCGGCGATCTCGGTCAGGTTGTATTTGAAGCCCGGCGCGACGATCCGATAGTCCCAGCCGCCCTTTCCCGAGTAGCGGTCCCAGGCGTCCCGCGACAGCCCGTGCAGCGACATCAACCGCATGCGTTCGGCAAGACTCTCGTCCTCTGTGACGGCCATGCCTCCCTCGCCGGTCGTGATCGTCTTGTTGGCGTAGAAGGAGAAGCAGGCGACGGCCGACGTGCCCTCGCCGCACCGCTGCCACGGCACTCCGGCGTCCGGGCGCCACGCTGCCGGAAACGCATGGGCCGCGTCCTCGACGACCCAGAGCCCCCGCGCCCGCGCCCACTTCTGAACCGCGCCCGGGTCGAGCAGCAGTCCACCGACATGTACGGGAATGACACCGACCACGTGGGCGTCCCGCGGAATCGTCGCAGGCAACCGGCCCGCTCGAAGGTCGGCGAGCTTGCGCTCGGCGTCGTCGAGGTCGAGCAACAGGGTCACCGGGTCGCAGTCGACCAGCACGGGGATCGCGCCGAGGTAGCGGACCACCTCGGCCGTCGCGGCAAACGTCATCGCAGGCACCAGAACGGCCTCTCCCGCCTTGAGGCCCAGCGCTTCGAGCGCTAGATGCAGCGCCGCGGTGCCGGAATTGACGGCCACCGCGTGAGCCGCGCCGACCGCAGAGGCGAACTCCTGCTCGAATCGGCGGACGCGCGGACCCGTCGTCAGCCAGCCGGAGCGCAACGTCTCCAAGACCTCCTGGAGCTCGTCGTCGGTCAACTGAGGACGGAAGAACGGAACTTTGACGGGCTTCATCCTTCTCTCCGGAGTACAGCAACAAGGTGCGTGCGCAGAAACGGGATGGCTTCGAGCAGCGTGGCAACGGTCCAGCTGCGTGGCGCGACCGCCCGCGCCAGGATGGGTGCGAGCGTGACCGAGCGGACCGGGCCGTGCAGGGTTGGAAAGAGAGTGGCAAGCTCTCGTCGCGTCACGCGTCGGACGTTCGGATTGCGGGGGTTGTTGACGGCGAAGTCGTACCAGAGAAGGGCGCCGCCCGGGGCGAGGACCCGGACGATCTCGCCGGCGACCCTCCGGCGCATCTCCGGATCGAGGATCGAGGTGAAGAGCGTCGAAGCGATCACGAGTCGGAAAGAGCCGTCGGGCCACGGAAGCTCGGTGGCGTCGCCGACGCGCAAGTCCGCGGCAGGCAGCGCCTCGCGAGCGACCGCCGCCCGGTCGGCGTCGAGCTCGACTCCGTGCAGATCCGCCTGGCGCAGTCCCCAAGACAGCAGCTCGGCCAGCCAGCCGAGCGACCCGTAGCCCACTTCCAGACAGGCCTCTCCGCGACGAGGGAAGGCTCCGGCCTGACGCAGGAGGCGGGCCGCCACCCGCCTTTCGCTCCGAGCGGAAAAAGGCCTCAGCTGGCTGCCAGGGCGCGTACAGGTCTCGCGGCACTTCCACCGCGCGGCGGCGATATTCCGTGAGGATCCGCCTCCGCTCCCGGTCGAGTGCCTGGGGATCCGTCATCACGCGCCGGCGCCCCTGTCGCCGATCGAAACGACGGCCGGAGCTGCCCCTTCCAGCTTTCCCGGCCGGTCTGGCAGAAGCCGCGATTCCCGGAGCCAACGCTCAACGATCGCGCCCCAGCCGTACTCGGCCTCGACCCACTGCCGCCCGCTGCGGCCGAGCTGCTCCCGCCGCGAGGGATCCGCCGCCAGGCGCTCGATCGCGCTGGCCAGGGCGGCCGGGTCCTCCGGCTCGACTGTTTCCCCACAGCCGTGCTCCACCAGCAGCTCGGCTGCCTCGCCGGTACCCGCGTAGATAACCGGCACCCCGCAGGCAAGGGAAGGAAAAATCTTCGAAAGGCGCATCCCCCGGGCCACCTCCAGGTTGCGCAGGAGCGCCAGTGAGGCCCATGCGATCGAGTAGAGGCGGTCCATCTCCTCGTAGGGGGACTCGCCGAAAACAACGTTGTCCAAACCTCGACCCCGCGCCAGCTCGCGCAGCCGCAGCCGCTCGGGCCCGTCCCCGATCAGAAGGAAAGCGATGTCGGGGCGGCCGCGGAGCCGGGTCGCCGCGTCGAGAAGCGTGTCGAGCCCGTGGTAGTAGGCGTGCGTCCCGACGTAGGCGAAGACCCTCTTACCGGCGAGGTTCCATCTGGCCATCAGCTCCGGGTCAGGTTGACGGGGCTGGAGGAACTCGGTGTCCGCGCCATTGGGGAGAAACGTGATCCGCTCGGGAAGAACGCCGCGCTCGGCGAAGTGCTCCATGAAGCGGCGCGTGACCGTCGAGACACGGGACGCCTTGTGCAAGAGGCGGTTCTCGAAGAGCCACGCCAAACGAAGCAGCCGGGGGCTCCGGAGAAACCCCATCTGGCGCGCCACGTCGACCTGGAGGTCGGGCACGTTGTAGACGTACGGGACTTTTCGCAGCGCCTTCAGCATCAGAGCTACGATCCCGAGCGAAAGCGGCTGCGACTCGACGAAGAGAAGGTCGGGCCGCGGGCCGAAGAGTGCGGCAACGAGCGACGAGAAGGTGAAGCTGAAGTAATTGGCCAGGCGGACGACCGGGGACCGCCCCGTGCCTGCGTAGACCCACGTCCTCCGCACAGGCACGCCGTCGATCTGCTCCCGAACACTCCATCGCCCCCTGTAGGCCGGAAAGATGCGGCCGGCCGGGTAATTGGGCAGGGCTGTCAGGACTTGCACGTCGATCCCTCGGCGGCACAGCTCACGGACGACGCAACGCAGACGAATCTGCGGCGCGCCGATCTCCGGCGCGTAGTACTGCGTCAGGATCAGCCAGCGGGGACGATTCGTCGTCATCGTCCTCCCGCCGACGTGCCGGCGACTGGCTCCGCCACTGGAGCCGTGAGCACCCGCACGAGATCCAGGACCGGGAGTCGCCCGGTGAGGACTTCAACCGCCGCCGTGAACTCGGGCCGGCTTTGCGTCACGACGACGGCCTCGCATGTCGCGAGTGCATCCTCGATTCGGTCGCGCAGGATCTGCCGGACTTGCGGCAATTGCCGCTCAAGGTACTCGCGGTTGCTTCCCATCATCACGTCCGGGCGGATGTCGGGATCGTGCACGGTCACATCGATCCCGTCCTGCCAGAGATCGCGGATGAGCGCGATGACCGGGCTCTCGCGCAGGTCGTCGGTGCCCGGCTTGAAGCCCAGACCAAGGACCGCGATGCGGCGCACACCGAGAGCATGGATCCGCACCCGGACCGCCTCGATCTGCTCCCGGTTACTGCGCAGGATTCCCTCCAGGATCGGTAGCTCGACGCCGAGGCGCCGTCCGTGAAAGATGAGCGATCTCAGATCCTTTGGAAGGCAGGATCCTCCGAAGGCGAAGCCGGGTCGGAGGTAGGCCGGCGAAATATTCAGCTTCGTGTCCGCACAAACCAGACGCATCACGGCCCCGGCGTCGACCCCGACGCGCTCGCCGATCCGGCCGATCTCGTTGGCGAACCCGACCTTCATCGCGTGAAAGGCATTGTTCGCGAGCTTGAGGAGCTCGGCCTCCTCCAGGGAAACGCGCAAGAGGGGGGCGGGCAGGCCGGCGTAGAAGGCAGCCGCCGCGTCGCCCGAGCGCGAGTCGAGTTGCCCGATCACCGTGTAGGCAGCTTCGCGAAAGTCTCGGATGGCGGTGGTCTCCCGCAGGAACTCCGGGTTCGAGACGAGGCCGAAGTCCTGTCCGCAGCGCCGGCCCGATCGCTCTTCGAGGACCCGGACCAGCAGATTGCGGCAGGTCCCGGGGAAGACCGTGCTTCGGATGACCACCACGTGGTAACGCCCCGACCTTTGCAGGCCTTCACCGATGTCGAAACAGACCTGCTGAAGATGATCCGTCAGGGGGCTGCCGTCGGCGTTGGACGGCGTCCCGACACAGACCAGGGAGAGATCCGTCTCGCGCACGAGATGGCCGCCGGCGGGCTCGACCGTCAGCCTTCCCCGGGCAACGGCACGCGCGACCAACTCCTCGAGCCCCGGCTCGCGCACGGCGCTCTTTCCGTCGCGGATCGCCGCGAGCTTGATCGGATTCGGGTCGATGCCGATCACCTCGTGGCCAAGCTCCGCGGCGCAAGCCGCGGTGACAGTCCCCACGTATCCGAGCCCCCAGACCAGAACGCGCATAGGTTTCTCCAGAGCGATCAGCGTGACGCTGCGCTGCCCAGAACATCTCCCGGCGAAGACGAGTCCTCGCTCGGGACGTAAGACACAACTGCCCGGAATTTCCCGTTGGCGCCGCGCGGAATCGCCAGAACCGTTTCCACCGTAACGCTCATGTCTCGCCCCACCCGGTCACGTACGCGCCGGGCAATCTCGTCCGCATCAGTGGGAGAAAAGCCCCTCGCGGGAACAACGCGAACAACGATGGCGTCGCGACGCTCCTGGACGATCTGCGCCTCGATCACCGGCAAGTCCACCTTGAAGACGGGGTCGAGGCGACCGACGCGCCGCCCGGCGGGCGTCACGATCACGTCGTCGGCGCGGCCCGCGAGCTGCCCGAGGAGGGGAAGCTCGCGGCCGCACCTACACACGTTTGTCGGCTCGACGAGCGCCGCGCGATCGCCTGTCTCGTAGCGGATCAAGGGCATGTCTGCGTTGAGCAGCCCGGTGCCGACGATGCGCCCGACTTCCCCAGGCTCCGCCGCCGTGGTCTGCCCATCGCGCAGGATCTCCAGGACACTCACCTCCGGCCAGAGGTGGAGCTGGCCCTCATGGCACTCGCTGCCAGAAGCAGCGATCTCCGCCATGCCGTAGGTATCCCTCACGGGGCAACCGAACGCCTGCCCGATGGCCTGTCTCTGGCTAGGCAGGAGCGGCTTGGCGTTGCTCAGGATGACGCGCAGCTCGGGGAGGCGAAACCCTCCGTCTCGAAGGGCGCGGGCGAGCGCCGACAAGGCCGACGGATAACCCAGGAGGGATCGGACACGGTAGCGGCGGAGAGCCTCAAGGTACGCCGCCGCGTGCTGAGGCGCCACATGGTACGCAGAGATGTAGAGCTGCCTCAGGGCCGCGTTCCAGACCCAGAAGGGCGGGCGGTCCTGATCGACAGGCACTACAAGCTGCCCGCCCAGGATGGCCCACCGGTCGTTTCGCGTGATGCCGTTCCAGCGGCGCGCACGCGCCTCGAACAGCGCATACCACCCGCGCACCGCGTCGCGACTCCACCAGAGCTGTAACGGCGTGCCAGTCGTGCCGCTCGTGTGCTCGGCAAAGAGCTTCCGAACGTCACGGTCCTCCGCGACGAAAGCGCGAGGAGCGAGGCGGACGGCTTCTTTCGATAGCACCGGCCAGTTCGCGAGAACGTCCACGGAGGATCGGTCGCCCCGGCGCCTCCGGTCGGCCCACTGCGCTCGGTAGTACGGCACAACCGACGCGGCGCGGCGCAGCAGCGGCAGCAGTCGCTCCGCCTGCCAAGCCGCCCAGCGGGTGGCCGTCCACGTGTCGCGCTCGAGCGCCTCGTCGGCGAGCCGATCCGTCTCTGACCGTACCGCCACGAGCGCAAGACCAGCCCGCGGACGCTCGCGGCGACCTGCCGGGCCGGGTGCGGCAACGCGTGGTAGAGCCTCAGCAAAGACGTCTGGCTCACCGTTCCACCGCCAGGAGCGCCTTCCACTGCGATGTCACGACCGACCAGTCAAAGAGCTCCGCCTTCTGCCGCGCCGCTGCCGAGAGTCTCCGGGCGATTTCGGGCAGGGCAAGCAGCCGCCGCACTCCCGCCGACATCGCACCGACGTCGTCCGGGTCCACCAGAAGGGCTTCGCGGTCGTCCTCGAGCAGAAAAGGGATCCCTCCGACGTTCGTGCTGACGATGCAGAGGCCGCTCGCCATGGCCTCGAGGACGCTGACGGGCGTGTTATCGACGCTCGTGGTGTTGAGAAAGATGTCGCCGCCGGCCAGGTGCCGGGAGATTTCCTCGTGCGGGATCGCACCCACCACGTCGACGGCGTCCTCGAGCCCGAGCGCCACGATCTCCCGGCGGGTCGCCTCGAGGCTGCCGTCACCCCGATCCGGGCCCAGCATCGTCAGCCGCACGTCCGGAACGTCTGCTCGCAGCGCGGCCACGACACGAACTGCGAGGCTCGGGTTGTAGATGCGATGGAACGAGCGGACCCAAACGAGCCGGGGCGCGGCCGGTCCGCGCAGCCGGAATCGGAAGTTCGAGAGGACGAGCGCATTGGGGATCATCTGGATTTCGTTGCGATATTCCTTCATGGTTTCGACGAGGTAATGCGACGGGGCCACGACGGCTCTCCCGCTGGCGAAAAGGCGCCGGACGCGGCCGGGCCATCGCTTGGCAAACTCGGGAAGCCTGCCTCCATGCAGCGAGAGGATGTACGGCCGTCCGACGGCGCGGAGGGACAGGCATGCCGCTTCGGCCCAGATGAAAGCGAGCCCACTGAAGACGTCGACCAGCGCGATGGTGTAGTCGCCACGCCGGCGCCACACGGTGAGAACCATGTCGACCAGACGTTCGATCCGGCCGGTGCACCGCGAGCTGCGGATCACGGTCCAGCCCTCGTCCTCGAGGCGTGATGCCAGCTCGGCGCACGGCTTCGCGAATCCAGCCGCCGCCGGGAAATTTCCGATGAACAGGGTGCTCCGTTCAGCCGAGCGCGAGAGTGGTTCGCTGATGATGCATCCTTTCTGCCAGTTCGCGGTAAATCGCGAGAAGCCTGCCGGCGAGCGGCCGCGCCCCCGAGCCGGTGGCGGAGTGCCGGCGACTTCGCCAACTCCACGATGCGCTCGGCAAACGCAGCGGCGTCATTGACCGGAACAACGAAGCCGGTCCGCCCATCCAGAACGGCCTCCCCCAGATCGCCGGCCTGTGTCGCCACAACGGGAAGCGCAGCGGGCATCGCCTCCAGCACGACGTTGGAAAACCCTTCCTCGTCGGAGCTGAGCACCAGAAGGTCGACCGTGAGGAGCAACTCTTCCACCGCCTCGACGGACCCGAGGAACGTGACTGCAGGAGGCGACAGGCCGAGAACGAACGCGACGCACACCGGCCCTTCCGAAACAGTGGGCCGCTCGGGCAGCGACCGCGAGATCTCGATCGCGTTCGGAACGACGAAGACAGGTCGGCGGTGGCGCCGGGTACCGTTCGCTACCTC
>CAWFIK010000005.1:0-87959 GCA_963815865.1 uncultured Acidobacteriota bacterium | reverse complement strand
ACGGCAACCCGTGGGGAATCTCCGCCGCGTCGCGCGCCGACTGGGCGAAGGACCTGCCGGTCGTCACGATGGCGCAGGCGGGCGAGAAGGAGATCGAGGTCCTGTTCTGGGTCGGGTGCGCCGGCTCCTACGAGGACCGCGCCAAGCGCGTTTCCCGCTCGCTCGTCGAGATTCTGAATACCGCGGGCGTCTCCTTCGCGATCCTCGGGACGGAGGAGACCTGCAACGGAGACTCCGCGCGCCGGATGGGGAACGAATACCTCTTCCAGATGCTCGCGCAGCAGAACGTCGAGACCCTGAACGGCTACGGCGTGAAGAAGATCGTCACGAACTGCCCCCACTGCTTCAACTGCCTGAAAAACGAGTACGCGCCGCTCGGCGGCAACTACGACGTGATGCACGGCACGGAGCTCGTCGCGCGGCTCATCGCCGAGGGGCGCCTCCGCATGGAGACGCCCGTCTCCCAGACGATCAGCTTCCACGACCCGTGCTATCTCGGCCGCTACAACGGCGTGTACGACGCGCCCCGCCAGATCCTCCAGTCCATCCCGGGCCTGAAGCTCCAGGAGCTGCCGCGCTCGCGCGAGAGCGGCCTCTGTTGCGGCGCGGGCGGTGGCCGCATGTGGATGGAAGAGAAGCTCGGCACGCGGATCAACCAGACTCGCATGAAGGAGATCGCCGACGCCGGCACCGACGCCGTCGGAGTCTCCTGCCCCTTCTGCATGGTCATGATCGGCAACGCCAGAGACGAGATCGGAGCCGCCACCCAACCCTTCGACGTCCTCGAGCTCGCCCGTCAGTCCATGTCCTCAGTGGCGGAATAGTCGCCCCGGCGTCGGGCCCGCGGCTTTCGGCCGCGGCGGTCGCTCCGCGACCAGGCGGCCGAGAGAGTTTCAACCAGGGCTTGGACTCAGACTCTTACAGGTCCTGTCCCAAAGAGAACCGGGCCGTCGCTTGTCGTTCGGTCGCATTGGCAGCGAGGCGATTGTTGTTGTGTGGTGTGCTCGCTCTGTCACGCTCTTCCGGGAGGCGGTCCCACCGCCGGGGCTGCAGTCCGGCTTAGCCGAGTTGCAGCCCGGGGGCGCCGGCGTTGCCCGGCAGCGGCCCTGTCCGAGGGCACACACGACAATCTAATGAAGAGGGACTGCTTCTGTGCCCTCGGACCGGAGCGGCGGCCCGGAGCTCCTTCACACGGCCAGGCCGCCGCGTGCCGCAGAGGGCAATGACGGCGACCCCGGGCGGATTGCACGGAGCAAAGGCCAATGAGCAATGACACTTCGTCTCATTCTCGAGATGCTCCGTAGCCTCGTGACCAGCGAGCAGCGCAGGTATCGCGGGCTTCGAGGTGTCGGGCAGGAGTGGGAGAGGCTGGCGGAAAAGCACTTGAAGAAGGCGGGATACGCGATCCGCGCGCGGAACTACCGGACGCGCGTCGGAGAAATCGATTTCGTGGCGGAGGAGGGGGGCGTGCTCTGCTTCGTGGAGGTCAAGGGGCGGCATGGCATCGGGTTCGGTCTGCCCGAGGAGGCTGTGAACGCCGAGAAGCAACGCCGCATCTTTCGGGCAGCTCAGGCGTACCTTCAACGTGAACGTCTCGCAGACTTTCCGTGCCGGTTCGATGTTGTGTCGATCCTCCAGGATGAGACGGAGGCCGGCGTGACGATCCTCCGAGGCGCCTTCGTGGGACCGCCCCGGCCGCGCCCTCAGCGCTGAACTGGGCCTCCAGCATGGTAGAATAAATGTTCAACCTAGACGAGGATCAGCTTGTCAGAGCCCGAACCCCGCTACAACTTTATCTGCCCGAACTGTTCGGGCAACTTCGCGATGCAGCTCGACCGGATTCCGCCGGTGCAGGCCCGGTTTCGCTGTCCGCACTGCAAGGAACCGATGGATTTCCCCTCGCGGGAGGAGGCTCGCAGGCATCTTCTGCTTCAGGCTCGGCCCGCCGCGCCAGCCCACGATTCCCGTCCGGCGCCCGCCCCCGAGGCGTCCCGGAAGCCGGCCGAGCCGGCGTCGCCAGGGCAGCCTGCCCCCAGTCCCACCAGCTTCGCCGCCACAGAAGGCCTGCGATTCTGGGTCGAAAAGCCGGGCTTTCAGTCTGATGTCTTCGACCGAAAGGACATCCGCAATCTCATCCGGACCCGCGAGGTCAGAGAGACCGACCTCATCCGCATGGAGAACATGCCGGCCATGCCCGCCGGCGATCTGCCGTACCTGAAGCCTCTCTTCAGTCTTGCGAGAGCGCAAAACGTCGCCCCTCCGGTCTGCTGCCGCACGCACACGGAAAGGGTTGCCTTCTTCCGCTGCCACGACACGGGCCGCCCGCTCTGCGAGCCGTGCGCGCCGGAGAAGAAGTTCGGCGGCCAGACGATCCGCGTCTGCCAGCACTGCGGCGGCACCGCGGTCGACCTCCACACGACGTCTTGACCGCCGCCGACCCCGGCGCTATCCTTCGCCCTCCCGAGCGGGAATAGCTCAGTGGTAGAGCGCTACCTTGCCAAGGTAGAAGTCGCGGGTTCGACCCCCGTTTCCCGCTCCAAGTACCGTCGCTTCGCCCGCTCCGCGGGATCTGCGCCTGACGGCGCGATCCCGCTCCGGGGCTTCGCTCCCGCGGCGGGAGGCTCCTCCTCGCCTTCGCTCGGAGACTCCTTTCGCCGCGAGGGGCCGGCGCTGCGCGCCGGCATTGTTGCGTTTGGGTGAATCCGGCATCGTGGTGCAGGGGAGGGGCTTGCCCCTCCCGCCCTTGGTCTGAAGGGGCTTGCCGCGACCGGGGCGGGGCCCACCCCTGTCATCCTGAGCGTAGCGAAGGATCTGCTCTCGTCGCTCCGCCCCGAACGCACCACCACCGCCGCCTCGGCGTAATCAGTTCTCCGCCGCCGCGGCCTCTGCCGAGAATGGAGTTGCGAACGGCTCTTCTATAATTCGTGCTCGAGACGACCATGGAGAAGCCTGATAGTGACGGCGTTGGAATCTTGAGCGGAAGAGAGAGCAGACGAGCATGACCGAAATCGCCCCGCGTATCACGGTGGACGAGAAGGTGCGTTTCGGAGAGCCTGTTATCGCCGGCACACGCGTGCCGGTCGATGTTGTCGTCGGAGCGCTTGCCGGTGGAATGACCGTCGAGCAGGTCATGGAGGAGTACGAGCTTCTTCGCGAGGACGTTCTCGCGGCAGTTTCCTACGCGAAGCGCTCCACCCGCAAACGAGTCCGCGCAAAGAGGTAGGGCGAGCTCAGTGGGGGAGTCCAACCGAGACCGACTACCACTGAGGAGGTCTGCATGCCACGAAAGAAGCTGGCGCCGGTGCATCCTGGCGAGGTCCTTCTCGAGGAGTTCCTGAAGCCTCTCAGCCTCTCGCAATATCGCCTGGCGAACGACATCAGCGTCCCTCCTCGTCGGATCAACGAAATCGTCCACGGCAAGCGCGCGATCACGGCCGACACCGCGCTCCGTCTCGCGAGGTACTTCGGGACCTCCGAGCGATTCTGGCTGAATCTGCAAGCCCGTCACGATCTGGAAATCGAGAAAGACCGTCTGGGCGGCCGCCTCAAGAAGGAAGTCGCCGTCCTCGCCCGCGCGAGCTGACCGCAAGGCTTGCTGGTCCTGCCTCGGCCTTGTGGAGCTGGGGCCAGTCTGTGCGTTGCATGCCCCCTCGCCCTCGCTCTGAGGAAGGGCCTCGGACGGTAGGAATGTCAGAGTGGGCCATTTCGGCGATGTGAGAGCACTGCCGGATCGGGCGCGTGACTTGCTTGACGGATCCTCTTCTCTCCGGTCAGCGGTACGACACGCTCCGCCTCGTGCACGAGTTTTCCCTTCGTCAGGCCGTCAAGGGATAATCCGAAGGTGCTCGACGTATTCAACGAGGAAGACGATGCCCTCATCAAGGATGGGATTGCGAACCTCTACTGGTTCCGAGACGATCTCAAGCACGCATGGCTGAAGGCCGGTGTGCAGCCGACCGACGTCAAGAAGCTCTTCGCGATGCGGGACGCCGAAGGCCGAGAACTCACGAAACGTCAGTTGATGGGGAAGCTCTACGAACGCCTTCGTGCCGCGGACTTCAACTATCGGGTTAAGGTCTCCCGAAACTTCGTGCGCTTCCTTGTTGAGCGGACGAGCTTCGTAGCCCAGTCCGAGAAGCACGACATCCGAACCGCCGAGCGGTCAGCTCTCAAACTCCGTGAGCGAATTTCGTTCCAGCGGAGAGAGTACGAAAACCGAGAAGTAATCCGAGCCAACGCGATGAATCAGGAGGAGAGCTACGAGACCGCCAGAGTAAGGCTTCTCGCGCGCTTTGCTGAGATCATGAAGCTTCAGCCCCGCGAGCGAGGAATCGCGCTGGAGCCCTTCTTCACCGAGCTCGCTCGGGTTAGCAAGATCCCCGTAGAGGAGCCGTTCAGAATCGTTGGCGAACAGATCGACGGAGCTCTCCGCCACGATGGGTGCTACTACCTCACGAAGCTTCGATGGAGGGACGAGAAGGCGAACCAGCAGCACATCGCAGGCCTGTACCTGAAAGTAGAAGGGAAGATGGGGGCGCGCGGAATCTTCATCTCGATGAACGGATTCAGTAGCGAGGTTGTCGAGTCGCTAGTGAGAGGCAAGGAAGTGAAGGTTGTGCTGCTGGAGGGGCGACACATCGTCAATGTCCTTTCCGGCATCTACACGCTGAATGAGTTACTCGCCCACGCTGTGCGTCACGCCTCGTTGTTCGGGGCAATCTTCTGCCCCCTTGAAATCCCGCGTTAAGCAGAATGCGTTTCGACTTTTTCAGAATATGCGTTCTTGGGGACTTCTCTGGAGCGACGGCCTATCTCGACATCATGGAGCGTGCGATCCCCGAGGCGGAGGCCCGGGAGGCTAGAACGCTGAAAGAGATGGCCGAACGCGAGGGCTGGGAATATGAAGACTACGATTGCGCCCGGCAGGAGCATGAAGGCGTGTTCGAGTACTCAGTTCCGGAGGTCCTATCATTTTCCTTTCTGACCTACATCTATGCATTGGTCGAAGTGAGGCTCGGTGATGTGGCGAGAGCCCTCCGAGAAGATCGCGGTATCGCCATGAAGCATTCGGAGTGTCAAGGAAGTCCAATCAGTCGCGTGTGCCTCTATCTGACCAAGATCGCCCACATTCCAGTCGGAAAGGATCCAGGTTGGCAGCGCTTAAGCGATCTTGGCACTCTGCGGAATGCGGTAGTTCACCGAGGTGGTAGGCTCGGACCAGATCGCCGCGAGCGCAAAGAGCTTCGAGAGATTGCAGCGCGTCTCCCGCTCGGACTCACAGCGTCAGACGGTTGGGACAAGGAATCCTCCGAACTGAGGATTAACCTCGGCCTATGCCGTTTCTTTGCGAAGGAGGCGTACGCCTTTTTCGACCGTCTACTGGCCCTGACTCGAGCGGAGACGAGAGGCCTGGACATTTAGTTTCGTGACCAAAGGAAAGCGAAATGTTGACAGGTGAAATCAGGAACCAGATCGACCGCATCTGGGATGCGTTCTGGTCTGGCGGCATCTCTAACCCACTCGAGGTGATCGAGCAGATCACCTACCTGCTCTTCCTGCGTCGGCTGGACGACCTTCATACGCTGGAAGAGAACAAGTCAAACCGGCTCAAGAAGCCGATGGAGCGCCGGATCTTCCCGAACGGCAAGGATGCCAGGGGCCGCCCCTACGAGGACCTGCGCTGGTCGCGCTTCAAGCACCTGGCGCCGGCGGAGATGTACACCGTCGTCGGCGAGCACGTCTTCCCGTTCCTGCGCACGCTGGGCGGCGACGAATCCACCTACGCGCACCACATGAAGGACGCGCGCTTCACCATCCCGACGCCCGCTCTGCTGGCCAAGGTGGTGGATCTGATCGACGCCGTCCCGATGGACGATCGCGACACCAAGGGCGATCTCTACGAGTACATGCTCGGCAAGATCGCGACAGCCGGTCAGAACGGCCAATTCCGCACGCAACGCCACGTCATCCGGCTGATGGTGGAGATGATGGCTCCGCAGCCGATTGATCTCATCTGTGACCCGGCCTGCGGCACAGCGGGCTTTCTCGTCGTAGCGGGTGAGTACCTGCGGGAGCGACATCCGAACATCCTGCACGACGCGAAACTCCGGGAGCACTTCCACCACCGCATGTTCCACGGCTTCGACTTCGACAACACCATGCTGCGCATCGGCAGCATGAATATGCTGCTGCACGGCGTGGAGAACCCGGACATTCGCTACCACGACTCGCTCGCGCAGGATCACGCGGGTGAAGACGAGAAATACACTCTCGTGCTCGCCAATCCGCCCTTCGCGGGCAGTCTCGACTACGAAAACACCGCCAAAGACCTGCTGCAAATCGTCAAGACCAAGAAGACCGAGCTTCTCTTCTTGGCCCTTTTTCTGCGCCTCTTGAAGCCTGGCGGCCGCGCCGCGGTGATCGTTCCAGACGGCGTGCTGTTCAGTTCCAGCAAGGCGCACCAGGAGCTGCGCCGAATCCTGATGGAGGAGCAGAAGCTCGACGGCGTGGTGTCGCTCCCCGCGGGTGTGTTCAGGCCCTATGCGGGTGTCTCCACCGCGATCCTGCTCTTCACCAAGACGAACTCCGGCGGCACTGACCAGGTCTGGTTCTACGAGGTCGAGGCCGACGGCTGGAGCCTCGACGACAGGCGGGCGCCGCTTCTCTCCGATGACAAGCTCGGCGCCGTGCCACGCATCGCTCTTGCCGCCGACGAGCATGCCAAGAACAACCTGCCCGATGTACTGGCGCGCTGGGCCCAGCGAGACAGCACCGAGCGCGAGCGGCCGCGCACCGCGCAGAGCTTTTGCGTCTCAAAGGCCGATATCGCCGCCAAGGGATACGACCTCTCCGTCAACCGGTACAAGGTAGTGGTGCACGAGGAGATCGAGCACCGAGCGCCTAAGGAGCTGCTTGCCGAGCTCTCGAAGCTGGAGGCGGAGATCCAGCAGGGAATGAATGATCTGGAGAGGATGCTGGGATGACGGCTCCCTTGGCACGGGTCGCAGAGTTGGCGGAGCAGGTTCGGGGCGTCTCGTTCGGCAGAGAGGACGCTTCGCCAACTCCGCGGCCCGGCTATCTGCCGGTGCTACGGGCAGGCAACATCACGGATGAAGGACTGATCTTCGACGACCTGGTTTTTGTCCCCGCTGAGCGAATCTCCTCCAGGCAACGGATCCGTCGGCATGATGTTGTAATCGTGGCATCGAGCGGAAGCCTCGCTGTCGTGGGCAGAGCGGCGCGAGCGTTGGCCGACTACGAAGGCGGATTTGGTGCTTTTTGCAAAGTCTTGCGTCCTGGCCCCAAGGTGGACCCCGGCTACTTCGCTCACTTCTTCAAGACGCCTGAGTATCGACGGCGTGTATCCGCTCTCGCGGCTGGTATCAACATCAATAACCTCCGCAATGAACATTTAGACGACATGCAAATCCGTCTGCCCCCTCTCCCCGAGGAACGGCGGATTGCGGAGGTGCTGGACCGGGCGGAGGAGCTGCGGGCCAAGCGCCGCGCGGCCCTCGCCCAGCTCGACACCCTCACCCAATCTATGTTCCTCGACATGTTCGGCGACCCTGCTATGAATCCGAAAGGGTGGCCTCTCGTATACCTTGCTGAACACACATTGAAGATAGGCAGCGGCTCAACCCCAACCGGGGGAGAGGTGGCCTACAAGGCCTCTGGAATCTCGCTGATCCGTAGTCTGAACGTCCGAGATGGCGCGTTCAGCTTTGAGAATCTTGCGTTCATTGATGATCGGCAGGCCATCAAGCTGGCGGGCGTTGTCGTTGAGAAGGATGATGTTCTTCTGAACATCACCGGCGCTTCTGTCGCTAGGGTGTGTAGAGCGCCTGAGGCCGTGCTGCCAGCTCGAGTGAATCAGCACGTATCCATTATTCGACCCAAGCCGAGTATCAACCCGTCGTTCTTGGAGCAACTGCTTCTCTCGCCATCAATGAAGACTAGACTGCTCGAGATTGGTGGATCCGGCGCAACGCGCGAGGCCATCACCAAGGCGCAGATTGAAGAACTACGAATCCTGAGCCCGCCCCTTACCCTCCAACAAGAGTTCGCCAACCGAGTTGGCGCCGTTGAAATACTTAAAGTCTCGCACCTCGCCTCACTGGCTGAGTTGGATACGCTCTTTGCCACTCTCCAGCACCGCGGCTTTCGCGGGGAGTTGTAGCGGTGGGCAACTTCATCTTCCTCCAGCGCGAATGGCCGGGAGTGTTCGAGGCGGCCAGCAAGGCGGAAGCAGCGGTGCACTCCGATCCGCGCGCTGCCTGCTTCTATGTTCGGCGCGCGCTGGAGCTGGCGGTGGTGTGGGCGTACAAGTCTGACGCCGCGCTACATCTTCCGTATCAGGACAATCTCAGCGCGCTCATTCACGAGCCGACGTTCAAGACAGTCGTCGGCGAGGCGGTGTTCAGCAAGGCCCGGGTCATCAACACTTTGGGAAATCAGGCCGTCCACAGCCACCGGCCCATCCAGCAGCTAGACGCGCTCACCGCTGTGCGCGAGCTGTTCCATGTCGGTTACTGGTTGGCACGCACGTATGCGCGCGACGCCAGGCCGACACCGGAGCTGGCGTTCGATCCGAAGGCGCTGCCCACGACGGCGCCGGTCCCGAGGCAGACCATCGAGCAGCTCCAGAAGTTCGAAGCCGAGCTTCGCGAACGCGACGAGAAACTCTCCGCGCTGCTGGCTGACAAGTCCGCGTTAGACGAGGAGCTGAAGCGCCTGCGCGCTGAGGTGGCCGAGGCGAAGAAGGCGAGCACTCGCCAGCCGGACACTCACGACTACTCCGAGGCCGTGACACGCGACTACTTCATTGACCTTTTGCTCAAAGAAGCCGGATGGACGCTCGTTCAGCCGCGGGACCGCGAGTTCGAAGTCAGTGGCATGCCCAACGAAAAGGGCAAGGGATTCGTGGACTACGTGCTGTGGGGAGATGACGGCAAGCCGCTGGCAGTGGTCGAGGCCAAACGCACGAAGAAATCAGCACAGATCGGCCAGCAGCAGGCGAAGCTCTATGCCGACTGCCTGGAGAAGCAGTACGGGCGGCGGCCGGTCATTTTCTACACAAACGGCTACGACCACTGGCTGTGGGACGACGAGAGCTATCCGCCGCGTGCGGTGCAGGGCTTCTTCAAGAAATCGGAGCTGGAATTGATGATTCAGCGTCGGACGAGTCGCAAGCCGCTGGCCGGGACGCCCGTCAACACGAAGATCGTCGAGCGTTTCTACCAGACGCGCGCCATCCGCCGGATCGGGGAGGCCTTCGAGAAGGACCTCGACCGAAAGGCTCTCGTCGTCATGGCGACGGGCGCTGGCAAGACCCGCACAGTCATCGCGCTTTATGAGCTGCTCATGCGGTGCAACTGGGTCAAGCGCGTACTGTTCCTCGCCGACCGCATCGCTCTCGTGAATCAGGCGGTCGGCGCATTCAAGACACACCTGCCCGATGCGGCTCCGGTGAACCTCGTCACCGAGAAGGACGGCGAGGGGCGCGTCTTCGTCTCGACCTATCCGACGATGATGGGCTTGATCGATGAGACGAAGGACGGGCAGCGCCGATTCGGCGTGGGGCACTTTGACCTCGTGATCATCGATGAAGCGCACCGTTCCGTTTACCAGAAGTACCGTGCCATCTTCGAGTACTTCGATTCCTTGCTCGTGGGCCTGACCGCTACGCCGAAGGACGAGATCGACATCAACACCTACGGGCTGTTCGACCTGGAGCGCGGCGTCCCGACGGATTCGTACGGCTTGGATGACGCGGTCAAGGACGGCTTTCTCGTCCCGGCCAGGGCGGTGTCCGTGCCGTTGAAGTTCCACCGAGAGGGCATCACCTACGCCCAGCTCTCACAAGAGGAAAAAGAGCAGTGGGACGCGCTCGAATGGGATGAGGACGGCGTGACGCCGGATCGCGTGGAAGCCGCGGCAGTCAACAAGTGGCTCTTCAACAAGGACACCGTGGACAAGGTTCTAGAACACCTGATGACGCGCGGCCAGACGGTGGCCGGCGGAGACCGTCTGGGAAAGACAATCATTTTCGCGAAGAACCAGGCCCACGCCGAATTCATCGCCGAGCGGTTCGACACGAACTGCCCACACTACAAGGGTGCGTTCGCGCGCGTCGTGCACTGTGGGTTGCCGTACGCGCAGAGCGTGATCGATGACTTCTCGAATCCGGCGAAGGCGCCGCACATCGCCATCTCGGTGGACATGCTTGACACGGGCATCGACATCCCGGACGTCGTGAACCTCGTGTTCATCAAGCTCGTGCGATCGAAGACGAAGTTCTGGCAGATGGTCGGACGCGGCACGCGGTTGCGCAAGGACCTGTTCGGTCCGGGGAAGGACAAGGAGTTCTTCTACATTCTCGACTACTGCCAGAACCTGGAGTTCTTCAGCCAGAATCCGCAGACAACCGATGGCTCGCTCGGTGAGTCACTCGGCAAGCGCTTGTTCAAGACGCGGCTGGCACTGATCGGCGAGCTGGACCGTCCGCCTGCGGAGAGGCTGCCTGCGGTTGCGGCGGGGATCGTCCAGAGTCCTGGCCTCTACGACCTGCCGGCCGCTGTGGCTCTGCGAGCGGACGTCGCTTCAGTCCTCCACGGCGAGGTGGCGGCGATGAACCTCGACAACTTCGTCGTGCGGCCGAAGCGGCGACTGGTGGAGCGATACGCAAAGCCGGAGGCCTGGACGACGCTGAAGGCCGATGCGTTGGCCGAATTGGCGAGCGAAGTCGCCGGCCTGCCATCGGAACAAGATCCCGAAGACGAGGAGGCAAAGCGGTTCGACCTGTTGATTCTGAGACTGCAACTCGCCGTGCTACGCGCGGAGCCTTCGTTCCAACGGTTGAGCGACCAGGTGAAGACCATCGCCGGGTTGCTGGAGGAGAAGGCCAGCATTCCGATGGTGCATCAACAGCTCGTTTTGATCGAGGAGATTCAGGGCGACGAGTGGTGGCAGGACATAACGCTGCCGATGCTGGAGACCGCGCGCAAGCGGCTCCGCGCGCTCGTGAAGCTCATCGACAAGCAGAAGCGAAAACTGATCTACACGGACTTCGAAGACTTGATGGGCGGCGATTCGGAAGTGACCCTACCCGGCTTCGAAGCGCCGGAGACGTTCGAGCGCTTCCGCGCCAAGGCGCGCGCCTTTCTAAAGGAGCACGAAGACCACATCTCCATCCGCAAACTGCGAATGAACAAGGCCCTGACCCGGTCCGACCTTGAGGAACTCGAGCGGATGCTGACGGCGGCGGGAGTTGGAGGCATTCAGGAAGTGGAGAAAGCGAAGCAGGAAAGTCAGGGTCTGGGCTTATTCGTGCGCTCGCTAGTCGGGCTGGACCGCGAGGCCGCGAAGCAAGCGTTCGCCGGATTCCTCGACGGCAAGCAGCTCAGTGCAAACCAGATCGAGTTCGTAGACCTGATCGTGAACCACCTGACCGAACACGGCGTGATGGGCGCATCTCTGCTCTATGAGTCCCCATTCACCGACATCACACCGCGAGGGCCGGACGGCCTCTTCACGTCGGCACAAGTGGATGAACTCGTAGCCGTCCTCGATCAGGTCCGGGCAGCAGCGGTGGCCGCTTGACCTTGGCAGACTCCGGACCAGCACAACCAATCGAGCTTCTTCGCCGCAAGCTGAGAGATCTCGAAGCCGAGCTCCGATTCGACGGGAATCCTTATCCAGAGCCACTCTGCCTATTCCCTTGGCTTCTCACCGGGAGGGGATTCTTCCCTGCCGGGGATGGAATCTGGAGAGATCCCGATCCTAGCTCCATAGCTGCACCACCTACTTATCCTTTCCCCCTCTCCGGAATCATGTGTCTGGGGCAAGACTTCGGGAGCGTGAGCACGTATCCGCCGCGGAAGAAACCATACGAGCAAGACAACGTGCTGACCTGGCGTTTTCTGGTGCGTCGCTTGAAGAAAGCCGGGATCCCGGGACCTTTAGTCTTCTTTACGAATGCTCTTCTTGGACTTCGCCGCCAGGGGAGCGCGGTTGGCGCCAATCATTGCATCGTAGATCCGAGATACGAATCGATGTGTCGCGATTTCTTGGCGAATCAGATTCGGGTTCAAGATCCACTGTTGGTAGTTATTTTCAAGACGGCTCCTGACTTGATTTATCGCCCGCTGCTCAAGGCGATTCGTCTCGTTGATGCCGAACGCCAGATCTATTCTGCGCTGTGCCAAGGTCGTCGGCGAGTCTGGCTGATTACCGAGCACCCGATGTCAGATTCGGGGGTCATTTCGCGCAATCCAGCAAACTACAGCTTCCGCTGTGACAGGCTCGCAAGGGCTTGGGAGTATGCGTCCGCTTTACGCGATGGGTAGGCAGGGTGCAGATACTCGCCTTCTCTCGCCGCTGAACCGCAAGACGGTTAGCGGCTGTGCACGTTTGCGCCTCTTGTCAAACTGGAGGTCTCATGACCTATTCCGTGGATGGCCGAGTCGGCCACGCGATCACCATACGAATAACAGAGGAAATCTTTGCGGCACCCCTCGCCGATGGTCCGGATAGCCTGAGGGCGTGGTGCCAGGGGAAGGCCTTTCACCTCATCCCGCCGGAGGAGGAGTTGCGAAGGTGGCGCTACGAGAAGGATCCAATTATCAATGGCGCACCCGCCGGCCAATTCCGCAAAGGCGTTCATTATTCCGAGTTGAGCACGATGCGGCAGCTCAAGAATGACGGCTATCAACATTGGCTATACGAGGGCTTCGAGCTATTCCGATTGCCACCCAAGAACCAAAAGAGCGAGACTGCGGATCGCACCAGGAAGGCTGGCGAGGCGCTCGGACCTGACGTTCTCGAAGAGCTTCGCGAGGCAGCGAATCTCTATCGCCATGAAGCGCAGGCACGCGTACCAGATCTCATGGCGTGGCGGTCGGACGGCACGGTTCAACGTTTCCGCTTCGTTGAATCAAAGAACCTAAGTTACAACGAGCCTGTAAAACCGGGACAGCTTCTTGGTCTCGCTCTGCTGGCTCTCATCGTGCCGAACGCCGACGTTCATATCTACCGGTGGCTGGAGCAGGGCTCCTATCAAGTACGCCTGCGGCGCGGCGCGCTAAACGCTAAGGCGCACGAGCGCATGTTCTTGCCTGGTACTCCGGCAGCGGTGTCGCGTTGACGCTCAGGTCAACGTCAGGCCGGGCCTTCGCCTCCCGAGGTCCCGAAGGCCGTATTGGCGACCTTCGACCGGTGTGTGCGCGATCTCGCGGGTGTCATTTTCGAATGGGTGAATTGGGGTCGGTCGTGTATTCGTGTATTTCGGCTGGTGGGTGGGACCGACTCCTTGGGCGTGATGGTCCAGCTGGTACGGCCGGCGGAACGGTCATCTGTTCCGTGCGGCTTCGGGAGATGACCAAGGAGTGCACCCGGGGCCGCGGTTCCGGGTTGGCGGGCCGGCGTATACGACCCGATCGAACCGCGAGGGCGCGTTGGGCGAAGGCTCGGCGAAGAGCTCTTCCGAACCATGACTTCCGCCCTGGCTGCGCTCTCGAACAGCGAGAACTCCGTCGGCGACCCGCCTCTTGAAATAGCCCGGTCTACGGAGTCCTGGAGCGGATCACGCCATCGAGGGTCGTCTTGAATACTTCGTACGGGTACGCGCCTTCGATCATGCGAAGGGCGCGGACCGTCGATTCGCCCGGCTTTCTCACTCCGATCACGAAGACCGGCGTGCCGCGAACACCAACGCTGGCCGCTTCCTTCATGCCCTCCCGGATCCTCTGTGCGACCGCGGCATCGCCGACGCAGCTCTCGAACTTCGCCGGGTCGATCCCGATCTCCTTGGCGTCGCGCGCGAGCGCTCCGTCCGAGAGTTCCACCGGGTCGCGCAGCAGCCGCTCGTTCATTTCCCAGAACTTTCCGGCCGTGGCCGCACACTGCGCCGCGGTCGCCGCCGCGAAGGCCCGGGGGTGTCGATCCTCGAGCGGATTGTCGCGAAAGATCAACGCGACCCGGCCGGTCTGAATGTACTCCTTCTGCACCCGCGAGAGGGTCTCGGCGGCGAACCGGCGGCAGAACGGACACTCATAATCCGAGAATTCGTAGAGGACGACCGTCGTGTTCTTCTCGCCCTGGGCCAGTACCCCGTCGAAAGGAAGATCGAAAGCGACATCTTTCGCGGAATAGGGGGGCGGCTCCTCGGATTGCTGCGAAGAAATCTCGAGCCAGCGGCCGCCGCGGCGCGCGTACGTGTTCGTTTCGCGGTAGTCCCTCGAGTCCGGACGGCCGCGGCTCTCCCATCTCCGGGTCTTCTTCGAAGTCACGATGGCCGTATCGCCGAAGAACATCACCTGCACGTCGGCCGCGGAGATCGACATCTTCATCGCGGGAGGGGCCGGCGACACGCGCGCAAGGACCATGTCCCTCTCGGTGATGTCTCCGGAGGAATTGACCGCGATCATTCCGTCCGCGAGCGCGGCCGCCAGAACCGTCTTATCCCCGCGCAGCCGCGCGTTGTCGAGTTCCGTGTCGAACCGTTTGAGCTCCTCGGAACGCGGATCCTCGACCTTCGTCTTCTCCGGACCCGCGACGCTCGGCACCGAGCAGGTGTCGCACGTCTGCTGAGCCCGCGCCGCCGGATTGACCGCGAGGGCCAGCAGAATGATCGCTCCGCTCCGCATATCTCTCCCTCCTCGAGAAGGAATCATCACGCTTCACGTTTTTTACACCAGAGACTGGCCCCGGTCCAACGTGCCGAAGTGGACGGTGATGGGGGTCGTTCGTGGCTTATTGGTTTATCGGGGTGGTCGGCGAGCAGTAGTTGTCCAACCCTGGACATCAATTGTCCCGACCAGGCGATCCAATCGGGAGAGGGGTGAATTGGGGTCGATCGTGTATTGATGTATTTCGGGTTGGAAGAACGGCGAAATCGTCGAGGAGAAGTTGTTCTACGATCGGTCGGTTTCCTGAGGCAGATCGGCGTGTTGTAGGGAATTGGAGAACGAAGGGTGGTGAGGCTGCGAAATGGATGAGAACCTGGTCGGGCTGAGTGAGCTCCTGAGAAGTCGGAAGGTCGCTGCGCTCGGGACGCTTCATGGGGGTGCGCCTTACGTTTCGATGGTTCCATTTGCGCTGCTCGAGGATGGATCCGCGTTCCTCATCCATGTCAGCGAGCTTTCGGCACACACGCAGGACATGCTCAAAGATCCTCGAGTGAGCCTTCTCATCACGGCGGCTGAGAGCGCGGAGGTCCTTCCTCAGGAGCTTGGCCGGGTGACGGTGCTCGGACAGGCGAGGCAGATCGACGAGGAGGCCGCGGAGCACGCTCCTGCCAAGGCCCGTTACCTGGAACGATTCCCCGATTCCGAGCCCATGTTCGGCTTCGGCGATTTTTCGATGTTCGCCATCCGGCCGGAGGCGATTCGGTGGATCGGCGGGTTCGCGGGCGCCCAGTCCCTGACGCCGGAGGAGTTCGTCGAGACGATTCGCGTGAGGTGAATGAGACCGCAGAAAGCCCAATGCATGTGATGGTGACGCATTTGTCTTTCAAGGACTTGAGAAATGATTCGCATGCATCTTGGCGTTCCCCATGCGACGCGTGACAATCCGCCGCCGGAGTTTCTTTATGGGCCTTGCCGGCTTCGGAACCTTGCCGTCGCCGTCTTTCCTTCGAGCGATTACCCGATGGAGGCCCACTTCCTCAAGGATTCAGGAGATTGAGTCATGAAGTTCGCGCGCGAAGTCCATTTCCAGATCAAGAGCGGCAAGGAAACAGAGTTCAACAACCTCTTCGAGAAGGAAGTCCTTCCGATCCTGCGCAAGCAGACTGGTTTCCAGGAGGAAGTGACGCTCTTCAACCCCAAGGGCGCGGTCGGCATCAGCCTCTGGGATAACCGCCTGCACGCCGAGACCTACGGGACCGCTGCGTATCCGCAGGTTCTGGCGAAGCTCAACCCCGTGATCATGGGAACGCCTACGGTGGACATCTACGAGACCGCAGCCACGTACCTCCCGTTCTAACTGGCAATGAGCGCCTGAGAGCGCTCGTTTCATCCGAGGCCCCGAGAGGGGCCTCTTTTTTTCGAGGAGATGGGGTCGTTCGGGGCTTATTGGTTCATCCGCATGCGGGGGACGTCGGCGGCGTCGAGTCCGAGGATTTTGAACGCTTCCGTTTCCCAGAAAGACGCCGAGGGTTCAACTCTTCTTGCGGCGAGCCCGCTCGTAGATCTCGCGGCGATGGCCCAGCAGGACGACGAGGACGACGAGCTCGTTGTCCCGGATTTCGTAGACGACTCTGTAGTCGCCGACGCGGTAGGACCGGAAGGGGGCGAGCTCGCCGTGAAGGGGCTTACCGAGGCGCGGGTTTTCGGCGAGGCGCTCGACTCCGTGACGGACCCTTTCGATCACGCGTTGCGGTAGGGCGTGAATGTCCTTTTCCGCGCCGGGAAGGTAGAGCAGCCGGTAGGCCATCCTTCCTCCAGACCTGTTCGTGCGTCAGCCGAGCGTCCGCCGCGATCTCCCGGCGCGCCCGCGCGATCTTCTTCATCGCGGCAGGGTCGGAGAGGATCGCGATCGTCTCCAGAAGACTCTCCCACTCCTCGGCCGAAACCAGGACGCCGGCCGGAACGCCGTTGCGCGTGATCTGGACGGTCTCACCGCGTTCTTCGACGTCCCGAAGCAGTTCTAAGAGTGAGTTCTTCGCTTGCGTCGCGGTCAGAGTGGTCATGGATGGCCATTATAATGGCCACTGGCGACCGGAGCAACCGGTGAGCCGGCAAGGCGGTACGGGCCTGACAAACTCATGACGTTGAGCAAAAATGCTCAATGCTTTGAGCAAACGGTTGGATGGTTCGGCGTCCTCAGGCGATCATCGCCCGGCTCGACGAGGGCGCCGGAAGTGCTCCTGTTCTACTGGCGGGAGCGCAACCACGAGGTGGACTTCGTGGTGAAGACCGGACGCAATGTCACGGCGATCGAGGTGAAGAGCGGTCGCAGCCGCAACAATCCCCCCGGACTCGCTGCCTTCGCGGAAGCGTTCAAGCCGGCGCGAAAGCTCCTCGTCGGCGGAGACGGGATTCCGGTCGAGGAGTTTCTGCTCAAACCAGTCAGGCACTGGGTCGCGCAGTGAGGACAGGGCGCATGCTCCTCCCCTCCGGGATACCCGCTCGCCGCGACCGGGGCTCTCTTTCAGTACTAGGATGGTAATTAACTCGTGGCGGCCGAACGGGTGGTGAGGTTCGAATGAACGAAGACTTCGCCGGACTCAGCGAGCTCCTCGACAGTCGAAAGGTCGCGGCGCTCGGCACTCTCCATGGCGGAGCTCCCTACGTTTCGATGGTTCCATTTGCGCTGCTCGAGGATGGATCCGCGTTCCTCATCCACGTCAGCGAGCTTTCGGCGCACACGCAGGACATGCTCAAGGATCCTCGAGTGAGCCTTCTCATCACGGCGGCCGAGAGCGCGGAGATCCTTCCTCAGGAGCTCGGCCGGGTGACGGTGCTCGGACGGGCGAGGCAGATCGACGAGGAGGCCGCGGAGCACGCTCCCGCCAAGGCCCGTTACCTGGAACGGTTCCCCGATTCCGAGCCCATGTTCGGGTTCGGCGATTTTTCGATGTTCGCGATCCGGCCGGAGGCGATCCGGTGGATCGGCGGGTTCGCGGGCGCCCAATCCCTGACGCCGGAGGAGTTCGTCGAGGCGGTTCGCGCGAGGTGAATGCGGCGGCGATGGGAACCCCGGCCGACCATCGTCTGATGCAGTCCTGACGCCCGATCCACCCCTGGACATTATTTGTGGAGGTTCTTCCAGCGCGGTGAAGGTTGAGGAGGCCGCTGCGTTCGCCCGCGATCGACAACACACCTAGCGCTGACGTCCGCGCGTCGGGGTCTTTGCCAGCCTCAGTGCAAGACGGAGATTCGGCCCGACAGATCGAGGGGTACCGGGATGTCGCCGCCCGGGAGCCGGACGACCAGAGCGCCGCGCAGCCGGCCCTCGACGTTGCCGCCGGAGCGGAAGGCGGAGCCGGCGGCGGCCAGGAGCTCGGCGTGGTCGAGGTCTATGGGAAGGTTCAACGTGTTCTCCTGCCCGGGTCGAAGGATCATCTCGCCGGTGGCGGCCGACCCGATCTCCCTCTCGTTGGCGAACAAACGGCAGGTCGCGCTCGCGAGTCTCAATGGAAATGCGAGCGGGTTCCGAACCGTGACGTGCGCCAGGGCTGCGCTTTCGAAGAGCGAGAACTCCGTCAGCTGGATCGAGGCGAGCTTCACGAAGCCTGACGCCGCGTCCTCGCGTTTCTCGACATGGACCTGGTCCCAGCGCCTGGTGCCCGACCAGTCGACCGGGGTTCCGCCCGCCACGCGGCCACGCAACCGGTAGTCGAAATCGGAGGGGCGGAAGCGCCTGATCCAGTCCTCCGGCACGTCCCGGTACCGCATCTTCATCGTAAGCTCCAGGCGCTCGCCGGAGGTTCGTGCCTGGCCGGTGACGGGGATCTCCGAAGAGGATCCGTTCAACGACAGCGAACCGGAGAACGCGCCGGACGCGGCTGCGGGCTCAGCGCGCGACAGGATCACCGTGAAGGCCTGAAGCTCCGGGACCACGCGGATGTCCGCCGGGGTCGCGGCGGAGGCCAGAAGAGCCGGAACGAGAAGCCAGGTCAGCATGGTCGGCGGTTCATCTTTTCATGCGGAGCGCTCGTTCGTAGATCTCGCGGCGGTGTCCCAGGACTACGAGTCAGAGTGGCCAGTGGCGGCCGGAGCAACCGGTGAGCCGGCAAGGCGGGAAGCGGCGAGGTCCATCGGTCCCACGCGGGCGACCCTTCCGAGCAGACTGGGGTCAGGCCTCTCGATATGTGATCTTGCATGGTTGCGTGTCTTGTGCAAGTCGCTCGCCTCTCCTCTAGAGTGGATCGCGCCAGCGGAGGCCGGGGAAGCGGGCGAAGTCGGTGTCGTTGGAGTGGAGCTCGTATTGGTGCTCGATCGCGATGGCGGCGAGGTGGGCGTCCGTCGTGAGGTTCCCCGCCACTCCGGCCGCGCGCAGAAGGCTCTCGAAGATGTCCAGATGTCGGGGTCCCGGCTCGGCAATCTGGACGACCGACTGATCGAGCCACGAACGGACATGATGGATCGCCTGCTCCGGGCCCAGCGGTTCTACGAGGACCGCCGGATGGGTCATCAGCCGGACGAACCCATAGACGACTGCCCAGGGCATGCCGACCGTCTGTGAGCCGTTGAGCAGGCCTTCCCACCAGGCCCGGGCCTTCGCGTGGCGAGGCGCTCGTCGGTTGTAAGCGTGGACGAGGAGATTGATGTCGGGGAGGATCATCGCCCGGCTCGACGAGCGCTCCGGAAATGCTCCGCCTCGAGCTGGTCGACGAGCTGGTTCAACTTGCCGGAATCGATTCCGGGCCGGAATGGGGAAGAATGGGGCTCGACGACGAAACGTCGCCGGGACGACACCCGAGGCTCCTGGGCCGACAGCCCGCGCCGAACCGCCGAGTTCAAGGCCGCCTTGAACGAAGTTCGCTTTCGGTGGGCGTACTCCTTCAGCCGGGCGGCAACATCAGGCTCCAGAGTCACGGTCGTGCGCATGCCAGACATCATGATGCCTTCAAAGGCGGCTGTCAAGATGCGCCGGCCGGGTCAGGAGCATATCTCCGGGCGCGGCGAGTGTCAGCGGTTGCGCCTTTCGCAACGAGTGCGGGCGACCCTCACGGGCCGCCCGCGTCGGCGACAGACTGGCAGACTGGCTGGTGGCGAAACTCTAGGCCGCGGACCGCTGACGGCCGCGCCGGGCCCGGGCGAGGAGGTCGAAGCGATCGAGGTTCATGACCTTGTTCCAGGCCGCCACGAAGTCGCGCACGAACTTCTCCTTGCCGTCGTCGCTGGCGTAGACCTCGGCCAGCGCGCGTAGCTGGGAGTGCGCGCCGAATACGAGGTCGGCGGCCGTGGCGGTCCATTTCACCTGGCCCGTCGCGCGATCGCGTCCCTCGTACACGTTCCCGGCCGAAGCCGACGGCCTCCACGCGGTGCCGGCGTCGAGCAGGTTCACGAAGAAGTCGTTGGTCAGCGTCCCCGGCCGGTCGGTGAAGACGCCGTGCTTCGATTGCCCGTGGTTCGCGTTCAGGGCCCGCATGCCGCCGACGAGAACCGTCATCTCGGGCGCGGTCAGCTTCAAGAGGTTGGCCCGGTCCAGCAGCCGCGTCTCGGGGGACAGCGGGTCTCCGGCCCGGAAGTAGTTGCGGAACCCGTCGCCGGCCGGCTCGAGCACCTCGAAGGTGTTCACATCGGTCTGCTTCCTGCGAGGCGTCCGTGCGACCCGGCGCGAACGGGACGGTCACGTTGTGCCCCGCCTTCCTGGCCGCTTCCTCGACGGCGGCGCATCCGCCGAGGACGACCAGGTCGGCCAGCGAGACCTTCTTCTTGCCGCCGGACTGGGACTTGTCGGACTTGTTGAAGTCCTGCTGGATCTGTCTCGAGGGCCTTCAGCACCTTCGCCAGCCGGGCCGGCTCGTTCGACTCCCAGTCCTTCTGCGGCGCGAGGCGGATCCGTCCGCCGTTCGCGCCGCCGCGCTTGTCCGTGCCGCGGAAGCTGGAGGCCGCGTTCCAGGCGGTGGAAACGAGCTCCGGGATGGACAGGCCCGAGTCGAGGATCTTTCGCTTCAAGGCCGCGATGTCCTGCTCGCCGATCAGCTCGTGATCGACCGGCGGGACGGGGTCCTGCCACAGCTGCGGCTCGGGAACCCACGGCCCGAGGTAGCGCGCGCGGGGTCCCATGTCGCGGTGGAGCAGCTTGAACCAGGCCCGGGCGAACGCGTCGGCGAGCTGGTCGGGATGCTCGTAGAAGCGCTTCGTGATCGGCGCGTAGATCGGATCCACCTTCAGCGACAGGTCCGTCGTCAGCATCATCGGGGCGTGCCGCTTCGATTTGTCGTGCGCGTCCGGCACGGTGCCCTGGGCCTCGGGGTTCTTCGGCTTCCACTGCTTCGCGCCGGCGGGGCTCTCCGTCAGCTCCCACTCGTACCGGAACAGATTCTCGAGGAAGCCGTTGTCCCACTTCGTCGGGTTGTTGGTCCAGGCGCCCTCGAGGCCGCTCGTGATCGCGTCGCTCCCCTTGCCGCTGCCGAACTTGTTCTTCCAGCCGAGGCCCTGCTCCTCGAGGGGGGCGGCTTCGGGCTCCGGACCGACGTTTGCGGCCGGGGCCGCGCCATGCGTCTTGCCGAACGAGTGGCCGCCGACGATGAGGGCAACCGTCTCCTCGTCGTTCATCGCCATGCGAGCGAAGGTCTCGCGGATGTCTCTGGCAGCCGCCAGCGGGTCCGGGTTCCCGCCGGGCCCTTCGGGATTCACGTAGATGAGGCCCATCTGCACGTTCGCGAGCGGATTGGCGAGCTCGGCGATCGCCGCTGTAGCGCTCGTCTCCGAGCCAGGTGTCCTCCGGGCCCCAGAAGATGTCCTCGGGCTCCCAGACGTCGGGCCGGCCGAAGCCGAAGCCGAACGTCTTGAACCCCATCGATTCCATGGCCACGTTGCCGGCCAGGACGAGCAGATCCGCCCAGGAGATCTTCCGGCCGTACTTCTTCTTGAGCGGCCAGAGCAGCCGGCGCGCCTTGTCGAGGTTCGCGTTGTCGGGCCAGCTGTTGAGCGGAGCAAAGCGCTGCTGCCCCTCGCCGCCGCCGCCGCGGCCGTCGGCGATGCGGTACGTGCCGGCGGCATGCCACGTCATGCGGATGAAGAGCGGGCCGTAGTGGCCGTAGTCGGCCGGCCACCAGTCCTGCGACGCCGTCATCAGCTCGATGAGATCGCGCTTCAACGCCTCGACATCGAGGGACTGGAACTCTTCCGCGTAGTTGAAGTCCTCTTCCATCGGATTGGAAAGGTGCGAGTGGCGATGGAGCACCGAAAGGTCCAGCTGATTCGGCCACCAGTCCTTGTTCGTCCTCGGCCGGCCCCGCTTGGGAGTGGGGGCGGCGATTGCAGGGCTCTCGCTTTCGCTGACGCTCTTCGTGTTTTCCTTGTCGGGCATGACGTGTCTCCTTCTGTCGGGCGTTTGGTCGGCGGTCTCTCCGTGGGCGCCGGCGGAACCGGCATTGTGGCCCGGGCCGCCTTGATCGGTCCAACGATTTATATCGATTACAATGATCGAATCTGTCGATGAGTAGTCCTGGAGGAACTCTGAGGCCCGCCCTTCCGACCCTGCGCCAGCTCGCCTACCTGGTCGAGCTCTCGCAACGCCTGAACTTCCGGATCGCGGCCGAAGCGCAGTTCGTCACGCAGTCCACGCTCTCAGCCGGGATCAAGGAGCTCGAGACGCAGTTGGGCGCGCAGCTCGTCGAGCGCGACAAGCGCCACGTACGGCTCACGACGGTGGGGGAGGATGTCGTCGTGCGCGCGCGCGGGCTGCTGGCCGCGGCGACGGACATGGCGGAGGCGGCCCGCGCCACGACGCGCCCGCTGTCCGGGCCGCTGCGCCTCGGCGCCATCCCGACGATCGCGCCCTTTCTGTTGCCCTGGGTGCTTCCGGCGCTGCGGCGCGCGTACGGAGGGCTCAAGCTCTACCTGCGCGAGGACCTCACGGCGCGCCTCCTCGAGCGGCTGCGCGCGAGCCGCCTCGACGTCGCGCTGATCGCGCTCCCGTTCGATACCGGCGATCTGTACTTGCGCGAGCTGTTCAAGGACGAGTTCTCTTTCGTCGCGCGGGAAGCCGATCCCGCGGTCCAAGGCAAGGACGTCGCGCTCCGGAAGATCGACACGAGCGACATGTTGCTGCTGGAAGAAGGGCATTGCCTGCGCGACCATGCCATCGCGGCGTGCGGTCCGCGCCGGGGCGCCCGGGAATCGCGCGTCGAGGCCACGAGCCTGACGACTCTGATCCAGATGGTCGAAGGCGGACTCGGCGTGACGCTGCTGCCGAGGATCACGCTGGACGCGGGCATTCTCAAGGGCACGCGACTCGTGGCACGTCCCTGCTCGTCGCCGGCCCCCTCGCGCACGCTGGCGCTGGTGGCCAGGCGCACTTCGCCGCGTCTGCGAGATGCGGACCTCCTCGCGGAGTTCCTCATCCGGCAGCACCGCCGCCGGTCGGAGGGCTGAGTTCCGGCCTGCACGGAGGGCGTGATAACAGCGCGCGGCCAGAGAGGCGACGCGATCTCGCCGAATTTCGCGGGTCTGTCCCTCCGGGCGCGGGATTAGTCTCCGATTGCATGTCACGGATGTTTGATTGGAGCAAGATGCGCCGGGAGGTTCCTCATGGCTCGACGGGTCCGCGTGGTTCTCTTTTTGTTAGCCACTGCTGTTCCGGGTTCGCAGAAGACCGCCGCCGCCAGTCCGAGAGAGGCGGAAAAGCCGAGTCAAGCGCGGGAAAGAGCGAGCGCCACGGCGCTGGCGAAGTTCGCCGCGCTCGCAGGGGAGTGGGAGGGATCCGCGGAGTGGACGGGAGCACGGACGGATCGCGGTCCGATGAACGCGCGCTACTTCACGACCGGGAACGGATCCGCGGTGGTGGAGTCGCTCGTCGTCGGCGGCGCTCCCGTCATGACGAGCGTGTACCACACCGACGGGCCGGACCTCCGGATGACGCATTACTGCGCCGCGCGGAATCAGCCGCGCTTGAAGGCTTCGAAGATCGATCTGGCCGCCGGGGCGATCGACTTCGCCTTCGTCGATGCGACGAATCTCCCCGCGCCAGACGCGCCGCACGTGACCGCCCTGGCCGTTCGGTTCGGCGACGAGGACCACGTCACGCTGACCTTCACCTTCGAGGGGAACGGGAAGCCGTCCTATGAGCGAATCTCTCTGCATCGCGCCCGTGCGAAGGCCTGATCCGATGAAGGTGCATCACGATTTTTGAGGCCGTTGGAGCTAGGCTGGTTCAGTCGTCGAGGAAAGGAGGGACTCGTGGAAGGATTCATCCTGCTCGCGGTCGTTCTGATCCTCGCCTGCCTGCCGGCGCTCGGGAGCTATCTCCGGAGACGGCGCAGCTTTTCGGGCGCCATGATCGTCACCTGTCCCGAGACGCATCAGGCCGCCGTCATCCGGCTCGACGCCGGGCACGCCGCGGCCACCAGCCTTCATGGCGATCCGGACCTGAAGGTGCGATCGTGCAGCCGCTGGAGCGGCGCGGTCGGGCGATGCGGGGAGAAATGTCTCGCCGGCGAGGAAGCGCTTCTTCCGGACCTCTCGAGCTGCGCGTGAGCGCGCTCTGACCCGGGAACCTCCTCCTCCGATCGTCGCCGGATCACGGTGTTAGGCTCGCCGGAAGAGGAGGAGGCATGAGACGAACAACGGGGCTCGCGGCGGCGGCCGCCGTCGCTTCGCTGTTCCTGGCGCCTCTCGGATGCGGCGGCGGAAAGGGCGGCGTCCACACTCGCGAAGAGGGCGTGAAAGCGACTCCCGCCCTGACGCCGGCGCACAAGATCACGCCTCCGCCATGGCGGGCCGAGGACACGCCGGTCACGGTCGAGTTCCTGGGCTTGACCGCCGACGGCGAATCCGCCCGCTACCGTATCCACGTGATCACCGACAAGCCGATCGAGCAGGTGGACGTGGGAATCGTCTACACCGGCGCGGCCGGGGGCCAGCAACGGGCCACCGTCGTCTGGCAGAACGCCGTCAACGGGAAGAGCCAGCCGATCGAGAAGGGGAAAGACTACGAGGGGGAGTTTCGTCTCGGCAAGGGCGCGACCAACGTCACGATGAAGGCGCTGCACGTCGCGTTCAAGGACCGGTCGAGCTGGATCCCGGGCCAGTAGCGCCACCCCCCGGCGGACCGACATTCGGGACCGGCCGCGAAACCGCAGAGGCGCTTGTGACGTACGTTTGCGTCAGGACCATGCGACGAGCGAGCCGGCTTCTCCTCGGACTGGCCGCGTTCCTGGCGACGAGCCTGGCGCGGGCGCAGGCGCAGGTTCCATGGCCGACCCCGGCGCCTTCGATGACGATCGAGGAGTACGAGCCGAAGTCCACGCTCGTCATCCCCGGCCACGAGGTCCGGCGGGCGAAGTATCCGTTCATCGACGTCCACAACCACCAGGACACCGAGCTCTCTGCGGACGCCGTCGCGAAGCTCGTCGCCGACATGGATGGCCTGAACCTGCGCGTCATGGTCAATCTGTCGGGCGGACGGGGGAGACGTTCGCGCGGGGGTGGAAGAACCTGAAGGGTCGTTATCCGAAGCGCTTCGTCGTTTTCGCGAACCTCGATTTCACCGGCATCAGCGAGCCCGGCTGGGGCGAGCGCGCCGCGGCCCAGCTCGAGCGGGACTTCAAGAACGGCGCGCAGGGGCTGAAGATCTTCAAGAACCTCGGGATGACAGTGAAGGACGGCGAGGGGCGGCGCGTCGCGGTGGACGACCCGCGTCTCGACCCGGTCTGGGAGAAGTGCGGCGCGCTCGGCATCCCGGTGCTGATCCACACGGCGGAGCCGGCGTTCGTTCTTCCAGCCGCAGGACCGCTTCAACGAGCGGTGGCTCGAGCTGAAGCAGTTCCCTCGCCGCGCGCGTCCGCCGAGCGAGTACCCGACGCTGGGAGACACTGATCGGCGAACAGCACCGCCTCTTCCAGAAGCACCCGAAGACGAAGTTCATCGACGCGCACCTGGGGTGGATGGGCGGGAATCTCGGCCGCCTGGGGCAGCTCCTCGACCGGCTGCCGAACGTCTACACGGAGATCGGCGCGGTGCTCGCCGAGATCGGGCGCCAGCCACGGTTCGCGCGCGACTGGTTCACGCGCTACCAGGACCGCGTGATGTTCGGGAAGGACATCTGGGCGCCCGAGGAGTACCACGTCTACTTCCGCGTCCTCGAGACCTCCGACGAGTACTTCGACTACTACCGCAAGCGCCACGCGTTCTGGAAGATGTACGGCCTGGACCTCCCCGACGCGGTCCTGAAGAAGCTCTACTACAAGAACGCGCTGCGGGTCATCCCGGGGATCGACGCCGCGGACTTCCCGACTAATTGAGCGGTCCGGCGAGTTCGCCGGCGAGGGGGCGGAGTAGAGTAGAACGATGGCGGTCCCGCTGCGCATCGGGAAGTACTTCGGCTCGGTCCGCCGGCAGTACGAGTTCCCGGCGGCGGTCGTCACGAGGGTTGCTCATCCGAGCGAGCGGTTCCTTCCCGCGCACCGGCATGACGTGCCGTACTTCTGCCTCCTGGTGCGGGGCGGCTATGTCGAAGAGGTGGAGGGGCGGCGCCTCGAGTATGGTCCGTTCTCCGTCGGGTTCCATCCGCCGCTGACTCACCGCGATTGGATCGGCCCCGCGGGCGCCGTCTTCTTCTTTCTCGAGATCCGGCCGGCCTGGATGGCTGTCGCCAGCGATCTCCTTCCGGCCGATCCGGATTTTCAGCCGCGGCTCCTCGACGGCGACCTGTCGTGTGTCGCGACCCGCCTCTACCGGCTGCACGTCGAAGGCGTGCTCGAACAAGAGTCCGTCGACAGCGCCCTCTGGGAGCTCGTCGGATCTGTCTGGGCAGGCCGCCGCGTCGCGGAGCGCGGTCGGCCCCGGTGGATCGAATCCTGCGTCGAGCTCCTTCGCGGGGAGTTTGCCCGGCCGCTGACGGTCCTCCAGGTCGCGTCCGCCGTGAACGTTCATCCGGTCCACCTTTCGCGGGAATTCCGCAGGCGTTTCGGACAGACGATGGGCGAATACGTCCACAAGCTGCGAGTCCAGGCGGCCTGCCGGGCGCTCGCAAATTCCGAGCGGCCGCTCGTCAACATCGCGCTCGACGCGGGGTTCGCGGATCACAGCCACTTCTGCCGGGTCTTCAAGTCCCGCATCGGCTGCAGCCCCGGGCGTTTCCGCGAGCTCCTCGCCTCCGCCTGACGCGACGTTTCATTGGTTCAAGACAGGGCGGGACGTGCCTGCTACGGTTCTCCGCCATGAGCGCCAGATTCCTTCTCGCCGCCGGTCTCTTCGGTCTCGCGGTCCTCGCCGCGGGTCAAACGATTACGGAGTTCACGATCCCCTCGGGCGGGAACCCGTTCGACCTGGCGCTGGGGCCGGACGGCAATCTCTGGTTCACCGAGGCACAGGGAAACCGTGTCGGAAAGGTCACCCCCGAAGGCGTCATCACGGAGTTCCCGATCCCGACCCCCGGGAGCTTCCCGGGAGGAATCACGGCCGGTCCCGACGGCAACCTCTGGTTCTGCGCGAATGGCTCCAACCGCATCGTGCGCGTCACGCCGGCCGGAGCCTTCACCGAGTTTCCCATCCCGAATGCGTTTCCCTCCGGCGGCCCGAGCTCCATCACCGCGGGCCCGGACGGCGCGCTGTGGTTCAGCGAGAGCGACGGAGGCGTCGGCGGACGAATCCGGCGCGTCACGACCTCGGGACAATTCGCGCTTTTTGCCGGCCAGGTCCCGTCGCAAGCGCCTCACCAGATCGTGGCCGGCGCGGACGGGAATCTCTGGTACTCGATGCCGATCTCCGGCAAAGTCGGACGGGTGACGACGGAGGGAGTGATCACCGAGTTTCCGCTCGCGAGCCCCGCGGCGGATGCTCTGGCGCTCGCGACGGGACCGGACGGAGCCGTCTGGATCGCGGAGCATCTCACGGCGGGAAACAAGCTCGCGCGGATCGCCGCTGACGGGAGCATGACCGAAGTTTCGATGCCGGCGATCCACGGCGCGATGTTCGGCCTGACCGCGGGGCCCGACGGCGCGCTCTGGTTCACGGAGACGGAGTCCGATCGAATCGGCCGCGCGACGACGGCCGGCGCCGTGACGGACTTCGCGATTCCCACGGCGGCAGGCTCGCCGTTCGCGATCAAGGCGGGGCCGGACGGGTCCGTCTGGTTCGCGGAGAGCGCCACGCACAGGATCGGGCGGATCGGCGGCGTGGCGGCCCTGTCGAGCGTGACGGTCCCGGTGGCGGCGTCGATCCACGGCGCGTCCTCCACGTTCTTCCACTCCGACGTGCGGGTGTTCAACCGCTCCGCGTCGAACCCGGTCATCGTCACGGCCAGGTACCACTGCTTTACTCCGCCGTGCGGCAACTCCCCGCAGACCTTCACGCTCTCCCCGCGAGAGATGCGTGTCTTCGACGACATGATCGGCGCCACGTTCAGCGCACCGGAATCGGGGGGCGCGATCGAGTTTGCGAGCACGGGAAGCCTCGTCGTGACGAGCCGCCTCTACACGCCCTCCCGCCCCGCGCCGACGAGCGGCATGGGGGTGCCGGGCGTGCCGGAGACGGAGGCGCTGCCGGTCTCCGTGCTGACTTCGCTCTCCCATTCGGCCGATCCGAGCCGGGGGTTCCGCTCGAACGTCGGCGCGTACAACGCCAGCGACGCCGCGCAGACGGTCACGTTCTCCGTCTTCGACGGCAACGGCGTCAGCCTGGGATCCACCTCAGCGTCGGTGTCGGCGCGCACCTCGGTCCAGTTCAGCAATGTCTTCAATGTCATCGGCGTCGCCGGCGACGTGGCACACGCGTACTGCGTCGTACGGGGAGATCAGAATCTCCCGCTCCTCGCCTACGCGGGCGTCATCGACAACCAGTCGCAGGACCTGGCCTTCGTCCAGGGGCAGGCGAGCAGTCCGGCGGCCGGCGCCCGCGTCACGATCCCCGTCGCGGCCTCGATTCATGGAGCGGGAGGGAGCTTCTTCCACACCGACGCCACCGTCCTGAACACCTCCGCGTCCGCCTCCGCCGGCGTCACGCTCCGCTACCGCTGCTTCTCCGGCTCCTGCGGGAACGCCGCGCAGACGATCACGCTCGCGCCTCGGGAGATGCGCGCCTTCGACGACCTCGTCGCGAGCCTCTTCTCCGCGCCCGAATCGGGGGGCGCGATCCAGGTCGACGCGGACCAGCCGGTCGTCGTCAGCAGCCGTCTCTACACGCCGTCGCGGCCGGCGCCGACGAACGGAATGGGTGTCCCGGGCCTGCCCGAGGCGGGAGCGGTCCGCACGGCGGTCCTGACCTCTCTCGCGCATTCCGCCGACCCTTCCCGGGGGTTCCGCACGAACGTCGGTGCGTACAACGCGAACGACGTGGCGCAGACGATCACGTTCACGCTCTTCGATCCGGCGGGGACCGCGCTCGGAGAGGTATCGGCCGCCGCGCCCGCCCGCACCTCCGTGCAGGTCAGCAACGTCTTTGCCGCCGCTGGCTTTACTCGCGACGTCCCCGACGCCTACTGCGTCGCGCACGGCGACCAGGACCTCCCGCTGATCGCCTATGCCGGGGTGATCGACAACCAGTCGCAGGACCTCGCGTTCATTCGCGGGGAAAGCTCTTCGCTTCCCTGACGGAACTAGCGAGAGCGGCCTCCGCGCGGAGAGCGGCGAGGGGGGCGGGGAGGCGCTGGCGCCACGTCTCGGGGGAGTGTTCTCCGCCGGAGACTTCGGCGTAGGTGACGGCCTACCCCTTCTTCGTCAGCGCGTCGCGGAGCCGGCGGTTCGCGTCGAGGATCGAGGGGACCGCTCCTCCCAGCGCGCCTCGCGACTCGCGGGATCCCACCTCGAGGAGGAAGCGAATGTCTTTCTTCGCCGACGAGGGTCCGGCCCGCATCACGGCGCCGATCACCGTCAACACGGCGCAAGCGCATGCGCGTCGGATCATGCAGGTCCCGCTGCGGCACTCTCCCGCTCCGTCCCTTCCATGCCCGAAATTATCGCGCCCGGGGGATTCCGTTTCGACCTGGGCCGAGTTTCGGTGGCGGGCTTCTCCGGGACCGGCCTATGATCTCGACCGTCCGAAGGAGGACAAGGCATGAGGATACTCACGAGAGCAGTGGCGGCGGCGGCGCTCGTCGCGGCGGCCTTCTCGGCGGCCGCGCAGACCGCCGACGATCCGTTCCAATGGCTGGAGGACGTGCAGGGGGAGAAGCCGCTGGCGTGGGCGAGACAACACAACGCGAAGACGACCGCGCTGCTGGAGGCGCGCCCGGAGTACAAGCCGATCTACGCGCGGACGTTGGAGATTCTCGACTCGAAGGAGAAGATCCCGACGCCGGAGCTTCTCGGCGAGACCGTCTACAACTTCTGGAAAGACGACACGCACGAGCGCGGCATCTGGCGGCGCGCGTCGCTCGCCTCCTACCGCACCGCGTCTCCGAGTTGGGAGACGGTGCTCGACGTGGACGCGCTCGCGAAGGCGGAAGGGAAGGCCTGGGTCTTCCACGGCGCGAGCTGCCTCGCGCCCGCCTACAAGCGTTGCATGATCAATCTCTCGCCCGGAGGCTCCGACGCCTCTGTCGAGCGCGAGTTCGACACGGGGCCGAAACAGTTCGTGCCCGGCGGGTTCTCTCTCCCGGAGGCGAAGTCGCGCGTCGCGTGGCGCGACGAGGACACGCTCTGGGTCGGGACCGACTTCGGCTCCGGGTCGCTGACGTCCTCCGGGTATCCCCGGATCGTCAAGCTGTGGAAGCGCGGCACTCCGCTCTCCTCGGCTCGGACGGTCTTCGAGACCGGGGCCGGCGACGTCGCCGCGGCCGGCAGCAGCGAGATCCTGAGCGACGGCCGGTACGACCTCGTCACGCGGGTCCCGGCGTTCTTCCGCCAGGAGTCGTTCCTCTTCCTGGGCGACCGCCTCGTCAAGCTCGACCTGCCGGAGGACGCCCGCGTGCGCGGGTTTTTCCGCGACCGGATCCTGTTCTCCCTGCGGAGCGACTGGCCGGCCGGCGGCAAGACGTATCGCGAGGGCTCTCTTCTCGCGGGAAGCGTGGACGATCTCCTGCGCGGGGTGCGCCGCTACGAAGTGCTCTTCGAGCCGAGCGAGCGCGTTTCTCTCTCCGGCGTGGATCGCACGAAGGACCGCGTGCTCCTCCAGACCCTCGACAACGTGCGCAGCCGGATCACGGCGCTCTCGCTCGACGGCGGCGCGTGGAAACGTTCCGAAGTGCCGACGCCCGGTGTCGGCACGGCGAGCCTGGAGGCCACGAGCGACTCGTCCGAGACGTTCTTCTTCACCTACCAGGACTTCTCGACTCCTGTCTCGCTCTGGCTCTCGGAGAACGGCGGGGCGCCGGCGAAGGTCAAGACGATGCCGGCGTTCTTCGACGCCGCCGGGGTCAAGACAGAACAGCTCGAAGCGACATCGAAGGACGGCACGAAGATCCCGTACTTCGTCGTGAAACCGAAGGGGTGGAAGGCGGGCGTGGAGGCTCCGACGCTCCTGACCGGATACGGCGGGTTCGAGATCCCCGAGGTGCCGCGATACAGCGGCACCGTCGGGAGCGCGTGGCTGGCGCGCGGCGGCGTGTACGTCCTCGCGAACATCCGCGGCGGCGGGGAGTTCGGCCCGGCATGGCACAAGGCCGCGGTGAAGCAGCAGCACATTCACAACTTCGAGGACTTCTCCGCGGTCGCCCGCGACCTGATCGCGCGCAAGATCACCTCTTCGCGCCATCTCGGGATCATGGGAGGCTCGCAGGGGGGACTCCTCGTCGGCGGGAGCTTCACGCTCTACCCGGACCTCTTTCACGCCGTGGTCGTGCAGGTGCCGCTCGCGGACATGCGCCGCTTCAACCACCTCCTCGCCGGCGCGAGCTGGATGGCGGAGTACGGCGACCCGGACAAGCCGGAGGACTGGGCCTTCATCCAGACGTGGTCGCCGTACCACCTGCTCAGGGCGGACGCGAAGTATCCGACGCCGTTCTTCTGGACGAACACGCGCGACGACCGCGTGCATCCCGCCCACGCGCGCAAGATGGTGGCGAAGATGGAGGAGCAGGGGCACCCGGTCTATTACTTCGAAAACACCGAAGGCGGACACGGGAGCGGCGCTGTCAACAAGGAGACAGCTCAGGTCACCGCGCTCCAATACGCCTACCTCTGGATGATGCTCCGGTAGACCGCGGGCGCGGCCGGGTGCTGGCCGAGCCTCCGCGGTGCGTCCACGACTTGGGCTGTGCACACCGCCCCGGCGTCGGGCCCCCTCCCTGCGGCGGCACGCTCCGGCAGGCCGGCTAACGGAGAACCGGCCGTCGCTCTAGCGCGAAGGCGCAGTCGCAGTAAGGCAACAGACAGTTCCCGGTAGTGCGCCTTCGCTCATTGGGGCACTCTCCCGCTTTCCTCAGCAACGAGGAGAGGATTGGGTTGATGCCGTTCCCGGGCCTTTCGAGAGGGGCCGCTTTCGCTTGCCGCTTGACGGCCCCCGTGAGACTTGCCCCCTCGAAGGGCTTGGGAGCTTCCGACCGGCTACAGGCTGTCGCGCCCGACTCGACCAAGAGCTCCGAGCGCCTGACAATGAGCGTCCGGCAGAAGCTCCCCGCCCGGGTCACGGTATCGCAAGAGAAAGGGGGGTGGTGATGGTGTTCCATGCCGGTTTGGATTGGGCCAAGAGGGCGCACGCAGTCTGCGTCCTGGATCAGAAGGGGAAGGTTCGAGCTCGATTCGAGATTGCGCACACTGCCGAGGGAATGCGCGAGCTGACAGGGAAGCTGCTGGCATTTAGCCGTCACGGATCCCTTCAAGTCGCTCTCGAGCGCTGCTCGGGACTGTTGGTGGACACACTGCTGGAGGCCGGTCTGGTGGTCGTCCCGATCCATCCCAATGTCGTTAAAGCCACGCGGTCTCGGTACAGCGCCTCGGGCGCCAAGACGGATCCCTGGGACGCGTATTTGATCGCCGACGTGCTTCGGACCGACGGACATCGCTTCCGACCTCTCCAGCCCCTCTCGGATCAGACGCGTGCCCTTCGCGCCCTGGTGCGTTCTCGGGATGATCTGGTCGCCCAGCGGGTCGCCCTGGCCAACCGGCTCCGGGATCTGCTCGAGGGCTTCTGGCCCGGCGCTGCCGCGATCTTCGCCGATGTGGACTCTGCGATCAGCCTGGCCTTCCTGGCTCGATATCCGACCCCCAAGGAGGCGGAGCAACTCGGGGAGAAACGCCTGGCAGCCTTCCTCGTCAAGAACCACTACACAGGCCGACGCTCGCCACAGCAGTTGCTCCAAAGGCTCCGGACCTCTCCATCCAGCCGTACTCCTCCCCTGGAAGCGCAGGCCAAGCAAGAGCTCATCCTGGCCATCTCCTCCGTCCTGAGTACTCTCGTGACCCAGATCAAGCAAATCGGGATCGCCATCCAGCGCGCGCTCTCCATCCACCCGGCCGCACCCATCTTCACCTCCTTGCCTTGCGTCGGGCGCATCAACGCCGCTCAGATCCTCTCGGAGACTGGAGAGGATCCTCACCGCTTCTCCTCACTCGATCAGCTCTGCGCCGAAGCGGGCGTTTGCCCCGTCACCTACGCTTCGGGCAAACACCACGCAGTCGGGTTTCGCTTCGCCTGCAATAAACGACTCCGCAGAGCTTTGACTACGTTCGCCGATAACTCCCGCCGTCTCTCCCCTTGGGCGGCCTCGCTCTACTCCCGCGCGCGCTGCCACGGAAAAGATCACCCTCACGCCATCCGAATCCTCGCCAGAGCATGGCTGCGCGTCCTCTGGCGCTGCTGGATCAACAACACACCCTACGACCCGGCTCGTCACACCGCCGCTGCGAGGCTCGCCGCATGACCATCAGGTTGACACAGGCTGTCTCACGGCCGCCTACGGGAGGCGTCCCGCCGTCGGGGCTAAAGCAAGGCTCGAACAACCACTCTGCAGCCCGGAGGCGACGGCGTTGCCCGGCAGCGGCCCTGTCCGAGGGCACACACCGAATGGTTGGTTCAGCGAAGCTGCCTCTGTGCCCTCGGACCGGAGCGGCGGCCAGGAGATCCTCCGTGCGGCCGGGCCGCCGCGTGCCGCAGAGGGCAACGACGGCGACTCCGGGCGGATTGTCCGCGAGAAATCGACGACGAACGCTCTGGTCGGCTGGTGCGGCGCGCCAATCGTGAGAATCCCCAGCTAGGTTGACAGGATCTTGTCGGCGGCGAGGTGGGCGAGAGCCATGGTCGTCATCTGCGGGTTACGCTCGCAGCCGGCGGGGAAGAGGCTCGTGTCGGCCACGAAGACGTTGTCGAAGTCGTGGAGGTTGAAGCCGGGAGAGACGACGGAGTGGAGCGCGTCCCGGCCGATCGCGTTGCCTCCTTGCACGTGCGCGGTGCTCAGCGTCAGGTCGGCCTGGCCGGCGACGGCCTGACGGAACGCCGCTTCGTCCGCGTCCTTCGTGGCGGCGTTGATCTGAATTGGGAAGGAGGTCCCCGGGAGCACGCGGGTCGCGCCCGCGGCGAAGAACGCCTCGGCGATCTGAACCATTCCTTCCTTGGCCTGCGCGATCTCCGCGTCCGACAGGGAGAGGACGAGATTGTTCGTCGGGCCGAGCTCGCCGTTGTTCGCCGTCGGGACGACGGCTGCGCACACCGCGAGCCGCTTGTAGGCCTTCATGACTGCGGCGTGCTCTTCCAGCCATTGCGGGAGGGCGGCCGCGAGAGAGCCGGGGTAGTGGAACCACGACTCGAGCAGGTGTCCTCCCTGGTCCACGAACACGCACATCTGAATGCCCGGGTTGTCGCGTGCGGGCTCGATGTCCGCCGGCAGCTCCGCGAAGACCGGCGACACGACGTTGGCCGCCATGTGGCGGCCGACCGGGCTCAACACCTGGAAGAGGCTGTCGCGGATGATCCGGCTGCTCGCGATCGGCCCGGCGGCGATGACGAACTGCTTCGCCTTGACGTGGACTTCTCTCTTGCCGTCGGTGAGATCGAGGCACGTGAGTGATGTCGCGCGCCGCGACACCAGGCCCGCCGTGAAGTTGACCGCCTGCAGGCCCGGCCGGATGCCGCAGTTGGCCGCCATCGCCCGCTCGAGATAGCTCGACGGCTTCCCGGTCGGCCGCGGGCCGTGGGGACCGCCCGTCTTCCTGCCGAACTGGCACCCGGCGTTGCACCCTCCGCAGCAGGCGCAGTCGAGCACCGATAGCGGAAGGTCTTCGACTGGCAGGCCGAGCCGCTTCGCTCCCGTCTCGAAGGCCGTGCTCCTCGCGCCCTGGGCGCGCTTCATCTCCGACGTGCTCACGCCGAGGTCGGCGGCGACCCGCGCGAGCGCCGCTTCCAGATCCGGCCACTCGACCGGGAAGGAGAAGTCGCTTTGCCATTGCGACCACCGCTCCTTCTTGATCGGGAGATGGATCGCGTTGTTCACGACCGGCCCGCCGCCGACGACTCGCGCCTGAAGTACGGTCATGAAGCCGAAGCCGTGGCGCCGCGGGATGTAGTCGAGCGCCGGCAGCGCGGGCTGGATTCCGGAGTCGCGATAGAGCTGGTTCAACGCCCGGTCATCGCGCGCGCTGTATGACTTCGGATTGACCCACGACCCTTCCTCGATGATGAGGACGCTGCGCCCCTCCGCGGCGAGGCGCGCCGCGACGACGGACCCTCCGGCTCCCGAGCCGATGACGCACGCGTCGTAGGTGCGATTGAGATCGGCGGCGGCGGGCGAAGGCACGTCGGCGGGAGGGGGCAGGTCAAGCGAGCGCGAGAACCCGACGCGCCGGCGCGCCGGCTCGCGCGAGTAGATGACGAGCCAGCACGCGCGGGCGAGCATCGTGAGCAGCGTCTGACCGAGCGGATCCGCCGCGACGAGATCGAGCGTCGAGCGGCGGCCCGGCGGCTCCAGCCGCGCGAAGGGGAGGCCGAGCGACGCGCGCGCCTTCCGGTCGATCTGATCGAGCGCGAGGCCGAACCCTTCGGCGACGAGGTGCGGCGCTCCGTTCAGGTACGTCACGACGTCGCCCGCGACGGCCACGGGATCGTCCAGCAAAGGCACCGGCGGCGGATCGATCGCCTGGAGCTGCAGCTCGAGGAAGGCCCGCAGCACGTCGAGGCGCAGGGCCATCAGGGATACCCGCGGGAGCCGGGCGCGTCCGAGCGCGAGGTCATGACTCGTAGTCGGCGATGCCGACGCGCTTGGCGAACGCGCTGTCGAAGACGTGGTTCGCGTTGAGCCTCTTGTACGTCTCGAGCCAGCGGTCGTACTGCGGGTACATCTTCCTCAGGACCGGGTGTCCTCCCGTGACGTAGTTCAGCTGTCCCCAGTGCGGCCGCGCGCCGAACCGGGAGAGCTCGTGCTCGTAGAGATAGATCAGCTCGTTGGCGCCGACCGTTCCCTTGCCGAAGATGATCTCCATCATGCAGGTGTCGCGTCCGCTCTGCGGCGCGAGGTACGCCTTCGAGGCCTTCACGAAGCGCAGCGAGACGGGGGAGCTGTGGCAGCGCCCGGCGATCGCCCGCTGTCTCTCGGCGAGCTCCAGGAACCGGTCCACCGCTTCGAGGTGGCGATTGCCCGCCGTCGGAAACGCGAGCTCGGCGGAGACGGCCTGGATGTTGTTCGGTGAACCGATATTGAGGACTTCGTAGCTCACGCGGGTATAAGGCTCGCGCGCGAGGAGCTTCAACGCCAGGTTCAGCGTTTGCGGCGCCTTGTCCGGCTCCGGCTCCAGGAGCCCCGGCGGGAGGATCGACCCCAGCGCGACGAGGAAGTTGCGCTCGAGAAACGGCGACTCCTGGACCGGCGGGACCGCCGGATCGCGCGTCGTGATGAGGGCGAGGTTCACACCGTCGAGCGGATGCGGATTCACGAGCACTTCGTAATGGCGGTGCTCGCGGAGCACGTCCCCTTTCGCGAGCAGGGCGCGGGCCTCCGGCCACGGGATCGTCGAGCGCCGTTCGGTGAGCCAGTACTTCGCGGTGACGCGAAGGATCACCGACGTGATGACGCCCATGCACCCGAGCCCGACGATCACGGAATAGAAAGTCTTGTCGTCCTGGAGGAGCCGGACGTCCGGGTGCTTTCGGGCGAACGCCGACGGGTCGGTGACGCCGCTGCCCGGCTCGATTCGGTAGAGATGGCCGTCCGCCGGAATGATCTCGAGCGACTCGATGACGTCGCAGAGCGGGCCGAACTCGATGCCGGACCCGTGCGTCCCCGTCGAGGTGGCGCCCGCGATCGTCTGGCCGTCGTAGCCGCCCATGTTGAGGAGCGCCAGTCCGGCGGCGTCGAGCGCCCGGTTCAGCTGCCGGATCGTGATCCCGCTCTCGACGCGAAAGAGCTGAGCCGGCGCGGACGGCTTCAGCGTCTCCCTCTCGAGCGGCAGGACCGACCGCATGTTGTCGGGCAGCACCATCACGCCGTCGGTCAGCGCGACATCGGACCAGGCGTGGCCGGACCCGACCGCTTTCAGGGTGAGGCGTCGCGAGGCGCTCTCCGACACGAGGGATTGCACGGCGCCGGCGCTCCCGGGCGCGCACAGCGCGAGCGGCTCCGCGGTCTGAGTCCCGACGTAGTTCGACCAGGACTTGCGCCTCGAGCAATCCGGGAACGCCGGGCCCGGCCTCTCCGGCGCAGGCGGATTCCCCGGCGCCAACGTCGCGCTCGTGCACGCCTGGAGCGCGGACAACGCCGCGGGCGCGCCGAGGAGCGTCGAAAGGAAACGCCGCCGCGTCGGTTTTTCCCGCCTGCTCATTTTCTGAATACGCCCCTTCAGATCTTCCGACACCGTATCCCCGAGCGCCAGCCCGGTCAACTGCTCCGCGCCGGCCGGCTCCGTTTGATACGCTCCGGCGCGACCGCACCGACGCGGCCGGCAGGAGGGCGCGCATGGCGGACCAGAACGATTTCCTGGAGGCGCTGCTCCAGCGCTTCCGCGTCTTCCTCGTCAACCGCTACTCCGATCAAGCGCTCGGCTTCGACGGCGACGCGACGCTTCGCGTCTTCATCCCCGACCTCCACTGGATCACCATGGAGCGGATGGCGCATTTCCAGGACTACCACTTCAACGGCCTCGACCTCTTTCCGTCGCTGCTCGAGGCGATCGAGGCGGTGCCGGGGGCCCAGGTCTTTCAAAGCGGCGACCGGCTCGATTTCTGGCGGCAGGACCCTCCCGACGGGATGAACGCCGACGAAGTCCTCGCGGCGATCGTCGCCGACCCGAAGATCCAGCCGATGCATCAGGGGCTCGTGGACCTCGGCACGACGATCGTGCGGGGCAACCACGACAGCCCGCTCGCGGATACAACGACGGCTCCCGAGGACGCCCGGCCCGTGATCGCGCCCGGCGCCGCGGGGAAGATGTTCCTGACGCACGGCCACATCTGGGACCAGATCGAGCGGCTGCCGACGAAGTGGAAGGCGGCGCTCGTGATCGGCGCCGAGCATGTCCACGCCGGCCTGTACAAGGTGGGTCCGCTGCCCGACGGGTTCCAGAATTCGATCAACGCGCTTCTTCGAGCGAGGAAGAGCGATCCCTCGCTGAACTTCCCGGTTGTGATTCCGACTCCGATCGGGGCCGTCCCGATCGCGAAAACGTCCGACGTCGCGGCCTGCAGGAACACGTTCCTTCCGATCGACGGCTTCGAGGATCTCGCGATGTCCGCGCACGGGCGCGACGACTTCCATCAGACCGCCGGGCTCATCACATTCGGCGGCGACGTCCGGGCGAGGGCCCGCACGCCGGAGGGACGCGGCAACCGGCTCGCGGTCATCGGACACACGCATCACGCGCGCCTTCTCGTGGACCGCCATCCCAACGGCGGCCCGCTCGTCACGATGGACTGCGGCGCCTGGATCGAGAAGTGCACGATCCAGGGAGGAGGCTCGATGCCGTCGGCCCAGTTCGGCGTGCAGTGCGGCAACGAGCTGCGGATCTACCAGCTCGGACCGAAATAGCTAATTAGTCGGCGGCGCGGCGCTCGAGGAGGAGGACGGTCCAGTCGTCCTGCAGCGCGCCCGGGCTCGCGGCGCGGACGGAATCGAGAAGCCGTTCGACGGGATCGCCCGGCGCGGCGGCGGCGGACGAGACGAGGCGGGAGAGAGCCTCGTAGCCGATCGGATCGCCTGAGGCGTCCGGCGCCTCGGGCAGGCCGTCGGTCAGGAAGAGCACGCGCTCCCCGGGCTCGACGGTGACGGTCAGCGATTCGTAAGCGATGTCGCGGCGGGCGCCGAGCGGAAGGCGCGGACCCGGGACGGAGAGCGGCTCGGCGGCACCTGCCTCGCGGAGCCTGTACGGATCGGGCAGTCCCGCGTTGGCGATCTCGAGCTTTCCGTCCGCCGGGTCGTAGCGCGAGAAACAGAGCGCGACGAAATCGCGCGGCGCGAGCTCCGCCGAGAGCTTGCGGTTCAGGCGCGTCAGGGTCTCGGCGGCCGACAGGTCCGCCGCGACCAGCGGCACGACCGCCTTGACGGAGGCCATGATGAGCGAGGCGCCGATCCCCTTGCCCGAGACGTCCGCGATGACGAGCCCCACCGTTGCGTCGGCGAGGTGGAAGACGTCGTAGAAGTCTCCGGCCACGAAGCGGGCCGGCAGGTTGCGCGCGGACACCCGGTAGCCTTCTCCCTCGATGGCGTCGGGCGGAAGGAGCCGCTGCTGAATGGACCGGGCGAGCTCGAGCTCCTTCTCGGCAAATTCCGCCTCCTTCAGGCGCGCGACGCTTTCGCGCAGGCGCGTTTCGAGCGCCCCGAAGAAATAAAACGCGAGCCCGACCACGAGGCCGAGCGAGCCGGCGACGGCGAAGGCGATGCCGATATCGCGCCGGGAAAAGACAATCCGGATGAGGCCCGTGCTCTCCGCGATGAGCGAGGCGATCCCCCAGCCAAGCGCGCCTCCGAAGAAGAAGACGATCGCAGCCACGAGCGGTCGCGGAAGGATGCCGCGCCGGTGGATTGGCTCGCCCACGAGCGTGAACAACCTGTTGCAGCAGACAAGGATCGAGAATCCGGTCAGCGCTCCGAATGCAGCCAGACGCCAGCCGAAGAGCTCCGCCCGGGCGAAGAAGATCAGAAAGACGACTCCGATGCCGACGAGCCCGGAGATGAGGGCTTCGCGAAGGTTCTTCGCCGTGAGGAAGCGCGCTCCTGAACGAGCTTCGGCCGCGGATGCCATGCCGTATCCTACGGCGGCGATGGGCAGAGGGTTCAGCGCAAGGGACCGGGGAACACACGCCGTTCCCGAAATCGTTCCGATCCCGGCCGGGCGACTCGATCTTTGGGAGGCAGATGGTTCGACGCGAATAATGGAGATTGCGTCCTTCTTGATCGGCCGCATGCCTGTTACGAACCGCGAGTACGCGCCGTTTCTCGCCGCGGGAGGCGCGCCGGCCCCGCCCTGGTGGAGCGATCCAAATTTCTTCCTGCCGCGGCAGCCGGTCGTCGGCGTGTCGTGGGACGACGCCGTCGCGTTCTGCGACTGGCTCTCGGAAACCGCCGGAGGGCGCTGGCGGCTGCCGGCCGAGATCGAGTGGGAGCACGCCGCGAGCGGAGGACTCACCCGTTCGCTCACGGCCTGGGGCGATTTGGTCCCTCCCGGCGAGATCCCCGAGGGCCCGATCGCCGGCCCGTGGGAGGCCGGACGCGGAACGCCCAACGGCTACGGACTCTTCGACGCCGGCACGATCGTCCACGAGTGGTGCCAGGACTGGCATGAGTCCGCCGCGCCAGCGGGCGGAGCACTTGCCCGCCGGGCGAGCCGCGGCGGCTCCTGGCGTCACGCGATCCGCTGGTCCTCCCCGTCCGCGCGGACGAGCCTTCCGCCCGGCTACCGCTACTCCGATTACGGATTCCGCGTCCTCCGCGAGCTGTCCTGAGGCGCGCTGGACTAGAATTCCGCGAATCGGCGGATCGTGACCGGCTACGGGATGGAAGACCACTTCCAGCGCAGCCGGGAGGCCGGGTTCGTCGGGCACCTCGTCAAGCCGATCACGTTCCAGCGCCTCGCGAGCGCGATCGAGCGCTTCTTCGCCGCCCGCCATCCGCCGGACGCCGGGGCCTGACGCCGCGCCGGGCGCGCAGCCGGCCGGCGGCCTCCTCCCGCGACGCCAGCTCGCGCAGCGGAGCGAGCTCCTGCGACCCCTCCTGGACTTTCTCGAGGCCGTTGAAATAGCGGTCGAGCACGTCGTTCGGGCGGGTCGGGACGAGAAAGAGGTGCGTGTGCGGGATCCGGCGGCCGCGCGCCATCAGGCAGACGAACTCCGGATCGAAGGTCCGCTTCAACCGTCCGGCGAGCCTGTGCGCGAGAGCGAAGATGTCCGCGGCCTCTCTCGCCGTCAAGTCGTGCCAGAACGGGACGTGCCGCTTCGAGAGTACGAGCGCGTGCCCCGGCGCGTACGGATGGATGTCGAGGATCGCGAGCGCGCGCTCGTTTTCCCCGACGCGGTGGGCGGGCGCGCGGCCGCGCACGATCTCGCAGAAGACGCAGTCCTTCTTGTCCATCAATTCACCGCCGCTTCTGATTCGTTTGCGTCATGCGGGAAAGCCGCGTCGACGCCACGATTATGCTGGAGATGAACTCCCCGAGCCCTCACCTTCGCGTCCTTCTCCCGGCCAAGCCGGAAGACGATCTGGAAGACGTTTCGCGCGTCCTCCGGGCGTTTCTGCCCGTGCCGCGCACGCACCTGCGCCGGCTCTACGTCCACCGCCCGGTGAAGGCGGATTTTTACGTTCCGCGGACGTACCCCCGGTACAACGAGATTGCCCAGCTCGAGCGGGACGCCGAGAACGCGACGCGCGTCGAGAGCGAGCGCGACATGAAGTCGCTCTCGGCCGACGGCTTCCGCGTCAGCGCGGATGTGATCCGAGGCACTCCGACCGAGGAGGTCCTCCGGGAGACGACGTCCTGGCGGGCCGATCTCGTCGGCGTGCGCACGCGGAGTCTCTCGGCGGAGGACAGCCGGATCGGCGGGATGGCTTCGGCACTCCTCTACAACGGGGACTGCCCCGTTCTGACGCACCACGACGTGGCGGAGTGGTATCGGCTGCGCCGCATCCTGATTCCGACGGACTTCTCGGAGGGCTCGCGGCAGGCGGCCGACTGGGGTCTGGCGCTGGCCGCCCTGACGGGAGCGGAGCCGGTCCTGCTTCACGTGATCGCCCGGCGCGCCAACCGGCACGGGATCGACCAGGATGAGCTGCTCGAGATCGCGATGGGCGAGATCTCGCGCTGGAAGGCCCGGCTCGACCCGGTCTTTCCCGGCCTCGTCCACGAGGGGCGGGTGATCGCGGCGGACACGCCGGCGGCAGGGATCCTCTCCTTCGCCCGCGAGCACGCCAGCGACCTGATCGTCCTGTCCGCAACGGGAGTCTCGGCGGTCCGCGCGATCCTGCTCGGCTCCAATACCCGCAAGGTCGTCCGCACGAGCGCCTGTCCCGTGCTCGTGATTCCCGCTTCCAATCGCGTCAAGGCCGAGGAATTCCTGCGCAAGGCGCAGGGGCTCCCTCTTCCCGCGGAGCCGGAGAAGAAGAAGACCGGGAAGCATTTCGAGCGCATCCTGGTCGCGACGGATTTCTCGCAGGCCTCGGCCCCCGCGGTCGCGAAGGCCACCATGCTCGCCCGGGAGACCGGCGCGGAGCTGGTGATCGCCCACGCTTATCAGCCGCCGAGCCTGATCCTGGACGGCTACGTTCCTCCGGCGACCTACGAGAAGTGGGACCGCAGCCTCGAGGAGGAGGCGCTGAAGAAACTGGGACGCCTCGTCGAAGACGCGCAGAGGGCGGGAATCACCGCCCGGCCGCTCGTCCTGACCGGCGCGCCGGACGAAGCGATCACTGGCGCGGCGCATGAGCTCGACTGCGACCTCGTCGTCATGGGAACCCACGGCCGCACCGGCGTGTCCCGCCTCTTCCTCGGCAGCGTGGCCTCGCGCGTCATCTCCTCCGCCCGCTGCCCGGTGATGACGATCGGCGCGTCCGGCGTCTCCGGTTCCTAGGAGCCCGTCCAACTAATCTCCTACTGCGCGCGGCGATTCTCTCGCTGCGAGCGGAATGCTCGAAAAATGGCTTGTGCGGCGTAGCTCGACTACGCCTCCGCGCCGTTTTCCTGCGCTCCCGCTCTCGCTTCGGCCTCACCGCGCTCGCTACGGACATTACTCGGACGGACTCCTAGTTCCGGGAATCCTCCCTCGCGTCGCGGTACACGTCCTCCCGCTTCTGGTACCCGTCCGCGATGACCGTGGCCGCGAGGTTCTCCCGGTCGACCGCCACGGGCGGCAGCAGAATGCTCGGCACGTCGATCCTGCCGTTGGAGATCCCTCGGGTCGCCTCGCCGTGCGGCTCCTTGCGGGCCATCTTCACGGCCACTTCCGCCGCCTTGAACGCCAGCCGCTCGATCGGCTTGTAGACGGTCATGCTCTGCGTTCCCGCGGCGATCCGCTGGCAGGCGGACAGCTCCGCGTCCTGACCCGAGACGAGCGTCTTCCCGGCGAGGTTCTGCTCCGCGAGCGCCTGGATCGCTCCGCCCGCCACGCCGTCGTTGGCGGCGACAACGGCGTCCACCTTGTTGTCGCTGCGCGTCAGCGCGTTCTCCATGATCTTCAGCGCCTCGACCGCAAGCCAGTCGCGGGCCCACTGGTCGGCCACGATCCGGATGTCGCCGCGCGCGACGAACGGCTCGAGCACCTTCATCTGCCCCCGGTGGTAGAGGAGCGCGTTGTTGTCGGTCGGCGCGCCGCCGATGACGACGTAGTTCCCTTTCGGCCGGCGGGCGACGAGGTACTCGGCCTGCATCTGCCCCACGCTCTCGTTGTCGAAGGACATGTAGAGGTCCACGTCCGCGTCGTTGATCAGGCGGTCGTAGGCGATGACCGGCACGCCGGCGCGGTGCGCGGCCTCGACGATCACGGCCGCGGTCTTTCCGTTGTGCGGCGCGACGAGGAGGACGTCCACGCCCTGCGTCAGCATGTTCTCGGCCTGCGAGTTCTGCAGCGCGTCGTTGCCGTTGGCCGCCTGGACGAGGACCTCCGCGCCGAGCTCGCCGGCCCTCTTCACGAGGAGGTCGCGGTCCCGGTGCCACCGCTCCTCCTTCAAGGTGTCCATCGAGAACCCGATCCGGATCTTCTTTGCGGCGGAAGGCGCCGCCCTCTCGGCGGAACGCGAGCACCCGGCGCCGAGAAGCGCCAGACCCACCGCGATCGAAATCCACCTCCGCATGGTCGGCGAAAGACTATCGCGAGCCCCCCCTTCGGCCCCCGTTCTATAGGGGCGGGGCCTGCCCCGCCCGCCCCTCTCGGATCCGCCACGCCGTCGAGACCGGATCGGTCGTGCGTTGCGATACGCCGCTCACGATCGTCATCGACATCGCGGTCAGATCTGCGCGGTCTCTCCGTCTCGGCTCAACGGAGAGAGGCGGGAGGCGCAAGCGCCTCCCCTACAGTGCGAACACGGGTGCTGGATTACCGCGCGCCGCGCCGTCCCGCCATGTCGGCGGCGACGGCGGCGACGAGGATCCCGCCCTTCAGGACCGGCTGCCAGAAGGGCTCGGTGTTCATCAGGCTCATGCCGTTGTCGAGCGAAGCCATCACGAGCGCGCCGAGCAACGCTCCCCAGACCGTGCCCCGCCCGCCCAGGAGCGACGTGCCGCCGATGACGGCGGCGGCGATCGCATCGAGCTCCATCAGCCTTCCCGCGTCGGAGGTCGCCGAGCCGACGCGCGCGGTCAGCACGATTCCGGCCGCGCCGCAGAGGAGTCCCATCAGCGTGAACACGCCCGCGATGTGCCTCTCGATCCGGACTCCGGAGTAGAGAGCCGCCTCGCGGTTGCCGCCGATCGCGTAAAGCCGCCTCCCGAACGGAGTGTGCTGCGAGACGATCGAGAAGAGAGACGCGACGAGGAGCACGAGCAGCACCGGCAGCGGGATCCCCGCGTAGGCATTCATCACCGCGGTGAAGAGGACCGCCACGGCGGCGAGTCCCAGCCGCCTCCAACGCGTCGGACCTTCCGCTCGCATTCCCGCGGCGGCGAGGAGCGCCGCGGTCAGTCCGGCGAGGGCCCATCCCGTGGGCTTCGGCAGGTAGGTCTGGCCGACGAAGAGAAAGGAACGCCCGGGGGAGATCGAGACGCCGCCGGTGATTCCCAGGAGCGTCCCTCCAAACACGAGCATCCCGCCGAGGGTGACGATGAACGAGGGGACGCGCAGCCACGCCACGAGGCTCCCCTGGAGGAGGCCCAGCAGCGTGCCGAGAGCGAGGGCCGCGAGGAACGCGAGCGCGAGCGGCCATCCCGCCTTCTCGAACGCGATCGCCGCGACGCCGCCGAGAAGCCCCGTCATCGCCCCGACGGAGAGGTCGATCTCGCCCGTCACGATGACCAGGACCATTCCGACGGCGAGGAGCGACGTCACCGACATCTGCCGCGCGAGGAGCGCCAGGTTGCGCGGGGTGGCGAACATCCCGTGCGTCGTCGCGAGGAACACGATCACGATCACGGCGAGCGCGCCGGCGAGCGTCAGCGCGCGCCACGGGATCGCCGCCGCCTTCGTCCGTTCCATCGGGGTCAGGCGGTCGCGGCCGCCATGACGGCCTCGGGCGTCGCGAGAGAACGGGGGAGGATGGCGGTCGGGCGCCCCTGCGACAGCACGAGCACGCGGTGCGAGAGGGCAAGCAACTCCGGCAGGTCGGAGGAGACGAGCACAATCGCGACCCCTTCCCGCGCGAGGCGTCCGGCGATCCGATGGATCTCCGCCTTCGAACCGACGTCGATGCCGCGCGTCGGCTCGTCCAGGAACAACACTCGCGGCTGCGTCAGGAGCCATTTGCCGATCACGACCTTCTGCTGCGTCCCCCCGGAGAGGTTCTCGACGCGCGAGGAGAGCGACGGCGTCCGGATCGAGAGCGCCTCGACCTGAGCGAGCGACTCGCGCTCCCGAGCCGCGTCGTCGAGCAGCGCGCCGCGCCGGAACCGGCCGAGCGCCGGCAGAGTCAGGTTCTCGAGCACCGAGGCGCTCGCCACGAGGCCGTAGCGTTTGCGGTCTTCCCCGACGAGGGCCAGGCCGGCGGCGATCGCCTCGGCGGGGCCGCGAAACGGCTCGCGGCTCGCGCGCCCGGCGACGGCGAGAGTCCCCGAGACCGCGGAGCGCGCGATGCCGAAGAGCGAGCTGACGAGGGCCGTCCGCCCGGAGCCCATCAGCCCGGCGATTCCGAGCACCTCTCCTTGCCGCGCCTCGAACGACACGCCTTCGAGGACGAATCGCCCCGGGTTGTCCCGGTCCGCGACGCGCCAGTCCTCGACGGAGAGGACCCTCTGGCCGGGCTCGCTCTCCGGCCGCGGGTAGAGGCCCCGGATCTCCCGGCCGACCATCGCCGCGATGACGCGGTCGCGCGTCCACTCGCCGGCGCGGCCGGTGGCGACGGCGCGACCGTCGCGGAGGACCGTGATCCGGTCGGCGATCGTGAAGACCTCCTCGAGGCGATGGCTGACGTAGATCGAGGAGACTCCGCGCTCGCGCAGTCCCCGAAGAAGCTCGAGCAGACGCCGCGCGTCGCTCTCCGGCAGCGCCGCCGTCGGCTCGTCGAGCACGAGGATCGCGGATCGCTTGTCCAGGGCCCGCGCGATCTCGACCATCTGCCGCTGCCCGACGCCGAGCGCGCGGACCGGAGTCTCCGGATCGAGATCCGACCCGACGAGCGCCAGCGCCGCGCGCGCCGCCGCCCGCACCCGATCCCACAGGATGAGCCCGCGCCGCAGCGGCTCGCGGCCGAGCATCAGGTTCTCCGCGACGCTCATCTCCGGCACGAGCGCCGGCTCCTGCGAGATGACGGCGATCCCGTTCTTCTCCCCGTCCCGGATTCCGTCAAATCGCGCCGTCTCGCCGCGCAGCCGGATCTCTCCGCCGTACGTCCCGTGCGGGTAGAACCCGGAGAGGACCTTGATCAGGGTGCTCTTGCCCGCTCCGTTCTCCCCGCAGAGCGCGTGGACCTCCCCCTTCTCGAGATCGAACGAAACGCCGTCCAGCGCCCGCACGCCGGGGAAGTCCCTGGTGATCTCCGCCAGTTCGAGCAGCGGCATCGCCGGGGTTTATACCCCTTTCGCTCGAAGGATTGATCGCTGGAGCGCGACCGATCTCCAGACCAGGCGCTCTCATTTCGACGAGAGTGTGGATTGGGTGGACAGAGTCTCTCCGGAGGGAAATGCTGGCCTCGAGGCCCGAAGCGGGGCGGACCGCAACATAATCCACCTCGTGACGAGCAGTTCGGGGGAGCGCCGCTACCGGACCGGTCCGGAGACGAGCTGGTTCACCGGGCGGCGCCTGAGATCGGCCGTCTCGTTGTGGCGCTCCTCCGTGCGCGGCACCGACATCCTGATCGCGAGCGTCTTCGTCGCGCTGTCGCTGGGGCTCGGGGCCTACCTTCTCGCGCGGGCCCAGGCCGCCGCGCACCTCGCGTTCACCGAAAAGGCGCAGCGGCTGCAGGCGGCGGTGACGCAGACCCTCGTTCTGCCGCAGGAGGACCTGACCGCTCTGTCGAGCTTTCTCGAAGCTTCCGGCATGACGACGCGCCGGCAGTTCCGCCTGCTGACGGAGCCGATGCTCGTGCGCCACCGGCTCGTGTACGCGTTCGAGTGGCTGCCGTTCGTTCGCGATTCCGAGCGAGCCTCCTTCGAGGAGGAGGCGCGCGACGCGGGTCTGACGGGCTACCGCTTCTGGGAGATCGGCCCCGGCGGAAAGCCGGTCGAGGCCGGCCGCCGCCCCTTCTACGTGCCGATTCATTTCATGGAGCCGCCGAGCGCGCTCGCCCTCGGCTTCGATGTCGCGGCCGAGAGCGGCCGGTGGTCCACCGCGGAGAAGGCGCGCGATTCCGGCACGATCACGGCGTCTCCTCCCTTCGGCCTGGTGGAGGACGCGGGCAAGCCGGACGCCAAGCCGGTCGTCGCCATGTACGCGCCGCTCTACAAGGAAGGAGACCCGGCCTCCTCCGATGCCGCGCGGCGCGACGCGCTCTCCGGGTTCGCGATGGCCGTCTTTCGCGTCGCGCCTCTCGTGGACTCGGCCGCGTCGGCGGTGGACGCCTCCGGCCTCGGCCTGGCGCTGCGGGATCCGGCGGCGCGCGACGCGCCCTTCCTCGCGCAGCGGCCCAGGGACGCGGTCACGCTGCCGCGGCGCATCGGCTTCGACCTGGAGTTTCCGGTGCAATTCGCGGATCGGCGGTGGGCCCTGACGGTCTTCGCGCTTCCGGAAGCGTTCCTCCCGTCGCGGCGCGGGGCGATCGGCATCGCCTCGGCCGGCGTGCTCGGCGCGCTGCTCGGCCTCGTCACGCTGACTTCGCTCCGGACGATCCTGCGCCTGCGCCGCCAGGTCGAGAAGGTCGGGCCGTACCGCCTCGTCGCGCGCCTCGGCAACGGCGCGATGGGCGTCGTCTGGGAGGCGCGGCACGCGCTGCTGCGGCGGCCGACGGCGGTGAAACTTCTCGCGCCGGGCACGCAGGGGGAGCGCACGCTCGCGCGGTTCGAGCGGGAGGTCCAGCTCACGGCCGGCCTGACGCACCCGAGCACGATCGCGATCTATGACTACGGCCGCACGGCGGAGGGGGTCTTCTACTACGCGATGGAGCTCCTGCGCGGCATCAACCTCACGCAGCTCGTGGAGTTCGACGGGCCGCTTCCGCCGGGGCGCGTCGTGCATCTGCTGCGGCAGGCGTGCGGTGCGCTCGCGGAAGCGCACGCCGCCGGCCTCATCCACCGCGACATCAAGCCGGCGAACCTGATGATCTGTGTCTGCGGCGGCATCCCGGATTTTCTGAAGGTCCTCGACTTCGGGCTCGTCAAGGACGTGGCCGCGGTCGAGCGGGGGAGAGAGAGCGGCGACGCCGATCATTCCGGCGACGCCGCGCTCTCGCAGGACGGCTCGCTCCTCGGCACACCTCTCTACATGGCCCCCGAGGGGATGAGCACTCCGTCGGACGTGGACGCGCGCGCGGACCTCTTCGCCCTCGGTGCCGTCGGATACTTCCTGCTGACCGGTAAGTCTCCCTTCCCCGGGCGCACCGCGATCGAGGTGTTCAAGTCGGAGCGGCAGGGACCGCCTCGTCCCCTCTCAGAGGCCGCGCCCGTTCCGGTGCCCGCGTCGCTCGAAGACGCAATCCGCCGCTGTCTCTCCTTCGGTCGGGACGACCGGCCGGCCTCGGCGGAAGCGCTGGACGCGATCCTGGAAGCGTGCGATGTCCAGCCCTGGAAGACCGAGGACGCCCGGGCCTGGTGGCGCGGCAGGGGAGAGGCCGCGCTGGCGGCGGCCCGGGTGCGCCGCGAAGAGCAAGGCCAGGTCCTGATCCTGGCCTCCCGCGAACGCGCCGGCTCCTGACCACCCGTTGCCCGCCGTTAGCCAATCGGCTCGCCGGGACAATAGAATGGGGGAGAAGCAGAGCGAGGTCTGAGATGTTGACGCTGGATGCCGCCTTCGACCGGATCGGGTCGGCCCTTCAACAGAAGGGGTACACCATTTCCAGGGAGGAGAGGCCCACCGACAACACGGGCGACCGCCTGGCGATCTTCAATTCGCCGAACGTGTCGGTGCGAATCTTCTGGAACGGCAAGGCCCGTCTCCTCGCTCTCCAGGTCGAAGCCGATGGAGACTGGGTCGAGTTCGCGCGGCGCGGCTTCGGCCCCAAGGGCCTCGAAGACACCGCCGTGGACGCGCTCGTGCGCGCCGTCGGCAACGAGGTCGCCGAGACCTCCACCGACTCCGACTGACCGCGGGCCTCCCGCGGCGCGCGCGTTTCCCACTCCGGGGCCGTCGTCGCCTGATTCCTCGCGAACAATCCGCCCGGAGTCGCCGTCGTTGCCCTCTGCGGCACGCGGCGGCCGGGCCGCACGGAGAACCTCCGGGCCGCCGCTCCGGTCCGAGGGCACACAGGCATCTCGCTAACCCAAGTTCTCGGTGTGTGCCCTCGGACAGGGCCGCTGCCGGGCAACGCCGCCGCCTCCGGACTGCACAGTGCCATTTCGGCCCGTGCTTTAGCCCCGGCGGCGGGACACCTCCCGAAGGCGGTCGTGAGCGAAGGCGCACCACCAAGAACTCTCTCTTGCCTCGCTGCGACTGCGCCTTCGCGGTAGAGCGACGGCCGGTTCTCCATTAACGGCCTGCCGGAGCGTGCCGCCGCAGGGAGGCGGCCCGACGCCGGGGCGGGTTGTCAGCCCAACGCGTGGGCGTGCCGAAGTCGCTCCGTCCACATCACGTTGGGAACAACGTTTTGAGAAACCCGGCTAGCGCCGGCGGAGCGTTCCCATGTCGAGGTAGGTCGGTTCGAACGCCACGACCCTCCATCCTTCGGCGGTCTTGCGGACCGTGGCCGAATGGTGGATGTGGGTCGCCATCGCGCCGCCGATCGCGCTCGTCACGCCGGCGGGGTCGAAGAAGATCGTCTGCTTCACCTCGAGCTGGAGATCCCCGTCCGGCAGACGCTCCTTCGACTCGATCTCGTAAAGCGTGCCGTGGAAGACCTCGAGGATCGCGCCGCTCGGCATTCCGGTGAAGGCGTGCTTGTCCAGCGCGTCCTTCACGGTGTCGGCCGGAGCGTGATCCGCGGCCTTGACCCGGTCGTCGTGCGTCCACGCGTCGGCGAAGCTCTTGTAGGCGGTGACGGCGCGCCAGCCGGTGAACCAGCGGTCGCCGAGCACCGCGGCGCCGGCCAGGACGACGATCCAGAAAAGTTTCTTCATCGCGAGAGGCGGCGCGAGTGTACCGCCTCCCGCGAGATCATCCGGAGCGCCGCGGGTCTCAGTTGATGTCCTTGCCCTCCTCGAGCTGCTTGACGAGGCCCTGGAGGTTCTTGCGATTCGCTTCGTCCGGCGCCTGCGCGAGGGCGAGCTTCGCCTCCTCGAGGGCCTTCTTCTTGTCCCCCATCGCCGCGTAGCCCCGCATCAGGCCGACGTGGACGGGCCATTGGTTGGGGAAGCGCTTCGCGTTGAACTGGAAGACTCGCATCGCCTGCTCCTTGTTTCCAGAAGTCATGAGCTGGCGCGCGGCCATGTGGATCTGCACCGGCTGGGCCGTCGGGTGGTTGAGCGCCTTGTCGAACGTCTTCGCCGATTCCTCGGTGTGGCCGTTCAACCCTTGAAGGAGGGAAAGCGTCGACAGCGTCGTGAAGTTCTCCGACCCGCCCGACCACGTCGGATCGGACACGGCCCGCTCGGCCCACTTCTGGGCCTCCGGCAGATTGATCTTGTTTTGCGCGCAGAACGCTGCCGCCTGCTGCCAGTTCTGCCAGCTGAACCCGGCGAAGCCGCGCAGATCGGTCCTCATGTTGTCCACCCAGAGCTGATTCGGGTTGTCGACAGCGATCGAGAGAGGGATCTGCAGCTCCTCCCACTTGAGCGCCAGCGTCGCCCTGTCCTTCTCGCGCTCGGTGAACTCGTAGGTCAGCCACTCGTGGTACTCGCTCTTGCCCGCCTTCGTCTTGACACGCAGCGCGTCGTCCTTCGGGTCGTACCAGAAGCTGCCCCAATTGGCCGCGTCCTTCGAGAAGATGACCGTCCACTCGTCCTGTCCCGGGACCATGTGAATTCCGTATGTTCCGGCCGCGAGCGGCTGCCCCTGCACCTTGACTTCGTGCGTCGCGGTGAACGTCGTGTTCTCGTTCGCCCCGGCGCGCCAGGGGCAGCTCTTACAGTCATTGAATCCGAGGTCCGACATTCCCCACGGGACGAGCTCGCCCCAGATCTTGCCGCGGCGGTCGTTCTTTCCCCGCACGACGCGCGGGCTCGAATAGTCGACCGTGACCCGGACGGGCCCGATCGCCTGGGTGACAGAGGCCTGGGGATTGTCTCCGCTCGGAGGAAACGTCAGGCCCTGAGCGCCGAAAACGGGGACGGAGAACCCGAGAAACGGGACGAGCGACAGGAGACCGAGGCGAGTGCGGCGTGTCATGGCAAACCTCCAGGCCGGCCGCGAAAAGACGAGGCCGGCTCTGGGTCACATACGAGCGCGCGCCGCGAGTGTTTCGGAGATCGCGCTATCGGGTTCCCGCCGGCCGCGGCCGCCAGCGAAACAGATCGAGGCGGATCGCGTCCCGGGAATCGAACGCGACTCCCTCCCGCTCGAGACGCAGGCGCTGGAGCACGCTCTCCGGCCCCTCGCCGCGTCGGGGACTGATCCGCCCCCGCGCATTGACGACGCGGTGCCAGGGAATCCGGCTCCCGTCTTTGACCGCGCTCAGGGCGTAACCGACGAGCCGCGCGTGGCCGGGCAGGTTCGCGAGCCGGGCGACCTGGCCGTAGGTTGCGACGCGCCCGCGCGGAATACGACGGACGACGGCGAGGATCCGCTGATGGCTGCCGGCGAGGGGGCTCGTCGCCCCTCCCCGCGGCGACCGCCGGGGCGATCGGGTTACTTCGTCCCCGCCATCTTCTGCGCGGCCTTGATGGCCGCGTCGACTCCGGACTCCTTGCGGATCTCCTTGATCTTCGCGCGGGTGTCCGCCGAGAGGCGGCGGACCGCGGCCATGTAGCGTCCCTGCGCCTGCCGGGCGACTCGCTGCGCGCGGGTGATCGCCTGACGAGCCTTCGGCGCGGCGCGGCGGGCGGCGCGTCGAGCGGCCTTGCGGCCGGCGGTCGCGAGCCTGCGGGCGACGGGACGCGCCGCGGTCTCCAGCGCGGCGAGTCTCGCGCGCAACTCCTTGATCATCTTCTCGCGGTTCTTCAAGGCTCGCGCGACGTCACTGGCCGCGATCTTCCCTTCCTCGACGAGCATCTGCAGCGCCACCCCGGCGTGATGAGCGGAGAGTCTCAGGGCCTTCTTCGTCTTTCGTCTCACGCGTTCCTCCATTTTTCGACGCATTGTAGGACAGGACGCGTTTGAGCGCCGCCGCGCCCCTAGCTCCAACCCGCGGGAAGAGAGGAACCGAAGGCGCGGCGGACCCGGGAGCTGCGCAGATGGGCGATCATCACGACCAGTCCGACGGCGGCGGCCAGGCAGACGCCGAGTCCCAGGGGAAGGCCGATCGTCTCGAGCGATCTCGCGGAGGAGGGGCCGGTGGCGGCGACGCTCCCGCAGAGCCAGACCCAGAACGCCCCGAACGCGGCTAAGAAGACGAGGACGAGCCAGCAGACCGCCTGCATCGCCGCGCGAGCCCATGGGCGCAGACGCAGAACCTGAATGCGATCACGATCACGGCCGCGGAAAAGACCGCCTCGCATGCCTGGATCGTCGTCAGGTGATCGAACAGCGGGCGCAGGAGCCGCTGCTGCCGCTCCGGCACCTCGCCGAACGACTGGAGGAAGCCGAGCAGATCCGGCTGCAGGATCTCCCAGATGACCATGTTGACGACGGTCCGGCAGAACAGGAGGGCGCCGAGGATCAGCCACAGCCAGCCGATGACCGCGACGACTCTCGGGCGCAGGGGATCTTCCGATTCGGACATCGGTTGTTTCTCGAGGGAAGGATAACGGTTCTCGTCTCTCACGGTCCTTCAAACCAGCGCGTCCGCCGGTCTCGAGACGTCCGTCTCGGGCTCGGTGGACTCCGGAAAGCCCGACGCGAAATAGAGATTGAGCGCCGCCAGGGCGAGAAGCACGCTGAAGACCGGCAGCAGCGATCGCTCGATCGCCTGGCGGAACAGGTTGGGATCGACTGGAGAGAGCTCCGCCGCGCCGGGTGCGTGCCTCCCGGCGAGCAGCCGGCTCGCGGCCTCCATTCCGCTCCCCAGCCGCGCCGCCACCCCGGCGGCGAACACGCCGCCGAGGGCGCCGACGCCGATCGAGCCGCCGACGGTGCGAAAGAACGGCACGAGGCTCGTGGCGACGCCGCGCTGGTGCTCCGGCACGACGTGCTGGATCGCGAGCACCTGGGAGAGGGAGGAAGGGCCGAGCCCCGCGCCCACGACCGCGCACGCCGCGCTGATCCATCCCACGCTCGCGTTGGCGAGCGCCGCCGCGACGAGGCCGGCGAGACCGAACAGGACCAGCACCGCTCCCAGGCGCGCCGTCCTCCGGAACCCGAGCCGCAGGATCAACCGGCCCGCGGCGGCGGCGGAGGTCGCCCAGAAGAAGACGAGCGGCGTGACGACCGCTCCCGCGGCGCCGGCGGATCCGCCGCGCGCCCCCTGCACGAAGAGCGGGACGTAGGTGTCCACGCCGAAGATGGTCGTGCCGAGCAGGATCCCGGCGAGGTAGGGGGACGCCGTCTGCCAGTGACGGAAGAGCTCCGGCGGCACGAGCGGATGCTCGCGCTGCGTCTGGAGGCGCGCGAAGATCGCCATGGAGATCGCCCCGGTGGCCAGAAACGCCACGCGGACGATCGTGGACGCTCCGGCCGGGCCGGGCGCGTGCAGGACGGCGAACAGGACGAGCGAGACCCCGACGGCGAGCGCCGCCGCCCCGGCGACGTCCACGGGATCGGGGAGCGAAGCGCGCGACTCGATCATGCGCGTGGCCACGATGAAGAACGCGATCACGCCGAGAGGAATGTTGATCGAGAAGATCGACCTCCACCCGAAGTGCATCGTCAGGAACGCGCCCACCAGCGGACCGATGAGTGCGGCGAAGCCCCAGACGCCGGAGAAGAGCGCCTGGATATGCGCGCGTTCCCGGAGCGAGTAGATGTCGGCCGAGACCGTCATCGCGATGGGGATCAGTCCCGCGGCTCCGAGTCCCTGGATCGCGCGAGCGCCGATGAGCTGCGGCATCGACCGCGCGAAGGCGCAGGTCACCGCGCCGGTCAGGAAGACGGCGATCGCGACGAGCATCAGCCGTCGGCGCCCGTAGATGTCCGCGAGGCGCCCGTACACGGGCATCGCCACCGTCGAGGTCAGGAGATAAATCGAGAAGACCCACGCGTAGAGCGGAAGCCCACCCAGGTCTCCGATGATCGTCGGCATCGCGGTTGAAACGACGGTGGACTCGAAGGAGGCGAGCGCGGTCACGAGGACGAGCGCCATCGTCACGGCGCGGCGCCGGGCGGGATCGAACCGGGGAGGAGGCGGCGCCGACATGAGCGCGAAAGCCTAACAGCAGAGTCGCAGGGGTGGAGCCGAGCGGCGTTCTAATAGTGACCCGGTTTGAGACTGAGGCGAATTATCGCCCCGGCGTCGTGCCGCCTCCCTCGTCGGCACGCGACGGCCTGGCCGTGACCGAAAGTACCGGGCCGTCGCTGGTCGCTCAGTCGCATCGAGAGTGAGGCGACAGGTTTTCTGTGGTGTGCTCCTTCGCTCATCGCCGACTACGTGAGGCGTCCCGCCGCCGGGGCTTGCAGCTCGGCTTCTGCCGAGGTGCGAGGGCCGACGGGTGGCGCCGGACGGAGACCTCGCGCGCGGGCGGAGGAGCCATCCCTTTGTCCAACTCTTTCCGGTAGCCGCAGTCCGCGCGCGAGGTGGACGGCGACAGGACCCGTCGGCCCGACCCTTTCGCCGACACAATCCCGAAGCCCAAGCAGGTCACTGCCAGCGTCTCCGTCACTTGGGTTAGCCTGACGGCATGACGAAACGTGGTTTTTGGTTCGGGCTCCTCTGCGCGCTCGTTCTGCCGTCGGGTCCGGCGCTGGCTCGGGTCGTGCGGGTGGAGGTCCGGTCGCGCTGGATCTTCTCGGCGGGAAGGCGTTCGGGCTCGCGGGTCCCTACGAGAAGGTCTCGGGCGTGATGTTCTTCGCGGTGAGGAAGGACGATCCGCGCGACCGCGCGATCGTGGACCTCGCGCTCGCGCCGGCCAACGGGAAGGGGGAAGTCGAGTTCTCCGCGGATTTCTTCGTGATCCGGCCGAAGGACCCGGCTCGCGGCAGCGGCACGCTGCTCTTCGAGGTGTCCAACCGCGGAGGCAAGGGGATCCTCGCCCTGATGAACCGGGGGCGCGGCTCGACGGATCCCGGGACGGCGGAGGAGCTCGGGGACGGGTTCCTGATGCGCCGGGGCGCGACCGTGGCCTGGGTCGGCTGGCAATGGGACGTGCGGGAGTTTCCCGGGCGGCTGCGCCTGGAAGCCCCGGTCGCGCGCGAAAACGGGAAGCCGATCACAGGACTCGTCCGGTCGGATTTTGTCGTGGACGCTCCGGCCGCCTCGCATCCGCTCGGCCACGTCATTGTCGGCAATATCGGCGGCACGAGCTATCCGGCGGCCGAGCCGAACAGCTCGAAGAACGTCCTGACCGAACGCGACTCCCCGCTCGCGCCGCGGCGCGTCATCCCGCGCGGAAAGTGGCGCTTCGCGCGCGAGGAGAAGGGGAGCGCGGTCCCCGACGACCGCTCGGTCTGGCTCTCGGGAGGGTTCCGGCCCGGGAAAATCTACGAAGTCGTCTATGTGGCGAAGGATCCCGTCGTCGCCGGCCTCGGGCTCGCCGCGATCCGGGACGCGGCTTCCTATTTCAAACATGACCCCGACCCCGTCGCGCCGGCGCGGCGCGTATTCGGCCTCGGCATCTCCCAGTCGGGGCGGTTCCTGCGCCACTTCCTCGCGCAGGGCTTCAACGCCGACGAGGAAGGGAGGCAGGTCTTCGACGGCCTCTTCGTTCACGTGGCCGGCGCCGGGGTCGGGAGCTTCAACCACCGCTTCGCCCAGCCCTCGCGCGACGCCCAGCCGGTGTCGGCGCTCTTCTATCCGACCGACCTCTTCCCGTTCACCGACCTGCCGGAGACGGACCCGGAGACCGGCCGCGCGGCCGGCCTCCTCGAACGGGCCCGCGCCGACCGCGTCGTGCCGAAGATCTTCACGACGAACACGTCGTACGAATACTGGGGGCGCGCCGCCTCGCTCGTCACGACCTCGCCCGACGGGAAGAGAGACGTCTCCCTCCCCGAGGAGGTCCGTGTCTACTTCCTCGCGGGGCTGCAACACTTCTCGGGTGCGTACCCTCCGACGCCGGAGCCCTCGCGGGGCCTCTTGGGGACGCATCCGCAGAATCCCAATCCGATCGCGTGGCTGTGGCGCGCGCTCTTCGAGGACATGGAGGCGTGGGTCCGCGACGGGACCGCGCCGCCGGAGAGCCGCTATCCGCGCGTCGCGGACGGAACGCTCGTTCGCCCATCGGCCCTGGCGTTTCCGCCGATTCCCGGCCTCCCGCCTCCCAATCGCGCCCACGAGGCGTTCCGGATGGACTACGGAGCGCGCTGGAAGGACGGGATCGTCTCGATCGAGCCGCCCCGCGTCGGCAACCCGTTCGTCACCCTCGTCCCGCGCGTGGACGCCAACGGCAACGACATGTCGGGCGTCCGCATCGCCGAGATGACCGTCCCGGTCGCGACCTACACGGGATGGAATCTGCGCGACCCGAAGACCGGCCTCGCCGGCGAGCGCGTCAGCTTCATCGGCTCGTACGTCCCGTTTCCGAAGACGCGCGCGGACCGCGAGAAGGCCTCCGACCCGCGGCCGTCGCTGGAAGAGCGTTACGGATCGCGCGAGCGCTATCTCGGCCTCTTCGCGCAGGCGGCGCTGTCACAGGTGAAGGAGCGCTTCCTCCTCCCCGAGGACCTCCCGGACGCGCTCGCCCGCGGCGCCGCAGAATGGGACGCGGTGGCGAAGTAGCTACCGGAGTTTCGCCGATCGTCCCTCGGCGATCGTCTTCTCGACGTCGGCGAGCTCCCGGGGGGCGGCGCAGGAGAGGCACTCCATCCCCTGGGCGGTGACGAGGACGGTGTCTTCGATGCGCACGCCGATGTTCCACCACCTCGGGTCCGCGGTCGAGCGCTCGGGAATGTAGATGCCGGGCTCCACGGTCAGCGCCATTCCGGGCTCCAGCCGGATCTCGGCCTTCGTGTAGCGGTCGGCGCGCGGAACGGCGCCCGGGAGTCCGTAGCTTCCGACGTCGTGGACGTTCAGCCCGATCCAGTGGCTCGATCCGTGCGGATAGAACTTCGCGTAGGCCCGCGTCTTCACGATCTCCTCGCGGCTGCCGGAGAGGATGCCGAGCCCCGCGAGGCCGTCCACGACGACGTCCACCGTGGCGTTGAAGACGTCCTTGAACGGCGTGCCGGGGCGGACGCGGGCGAACCCCGCCTTCTGCGCGGCGAGGACGATCTCGTAGATCTTCTTTTGCTCCGGGGAAAAGCGCCCGGAGACGGGGTAGCTCCTCGTCACGTCCGCGGCGTACATCGAGTACTCGCACCCGGTATCGTTGACGAGAATCTCCCCCTCGTCGAGCTTCTTGTCGTCTCGCTCGTAATGGAGGATCACCGAGTTCCGGCCCGAGCCGACGATGGAGGGATACGCCATGCGCGCCGCGCCGCCCGAAAGACAGACGCCGACCATCGCCGCCTTCAGGTCGTACTCGTGCTTTCCCGGGGCGGTCTGCGCCATCGCCGCCTTGTGCGCGTCGGCCGAGATCCGGCTCGCCTCCCGGAGGAGGTCCTGCTCGGCCGCGTCCTTGACGAGGCGCAGCGCGTGGACGACCGGCGCGGCCTCCGCCACCGGGCGCGGGGACGCGGCGTTCGCATTCCCGGCGTTCCAGGCGTCGGTCAGCCGATGCTGGAACTCCCTGTCTCCGCCGGCGCCGTAGTAGAGGGTTTGCGCCGGCGCCGCGAGGGCGGGAAACCGTTCCCAGAATTCGGAGACGGGGAACGACTGCGAGGCGTGGAACTCCTTCTTCGCGCCTTCCACGCCGGCCCGCCATCCGGTCCACTGCTCGGCCGCGAAGTCTCTCGGGCGCACGAAAAGGACGTAGCGCCCTTCCTTCGCGCCGGCGGGGAGCAGGACGGCGATCGCGTCCGGCTCCTCGAAGCCGGTCAGGTACCAGAAGTCGGAGTCCTGGCGGTACGTCTCCGCGCGGGCGTCCGCGGGCGACTCGGGGGCGGCCCGGAAAACCGCGATCGTTCCCTCGGGAAGGCGGGCGAGGAGCTTGCCGCGATGAGATTCGAAGAACGCGGCACTGGGAGAGGGCGGCGGGGGCGCCGCCGCGAGGAGAGTGAAGAGGGCCGCCGCGAGAATCATGAAATCTCCTTTGAGAGTTGCGGTGCGGATTCTATGGGAGAAGAATCGCGCCGTAAGGCAGACGGGTTGCGAGCGGAGGCAGCATGATCCTGAAATGCCCTTCGTGCGGAAGGAAGAACCGGTCCCCGGCGGCCCGGCTGGCCGAGACCGGACGGTGCGGGGCGTGCAAGGCGGAGATCTCCCCGGTCGCGCGTCCGATCGAAGCCGACCCGGAGACTTTCCGGGAAATCACGCGCGATGCGACGGTCCCGATCCTCGTGGACTTCTGGGCGGACTGGTGCGGCCCCTGCAAGGTCGCCGCTCCAGAAGTCGAGCGCACCGCGGCCGAGATGGCCGGCCGAGCGCTCGTCCTCAAGGTGGACACGGAGAAGCACCCGCAGCTCGCCGCGCAGTTCGGCGTCCAGGGAATCCCCAACTTCATCGTGATGAAGGGAGGCCTCCTCCTCTACCAGCAGGCCGGCGTCGTCCCCAGCGCCCAGATGAAGCATTGGCTCGTCCAGGCGGGAGCCCCCGCTTCATAGTTCTTGGCTCGACAATCCGCCCCGGCGTCGGTCCGCCTCCCTGCGTCGCACGCGACGGCCCCGCCGCCAACAAGGGACCCTGGCCGTCGCTTGTCGTTCGCTCGCATCGTCGGTGAGGCGACAGTCGTTTGTGGTGTGCTCGCTCTCTCACGCTCCTCCGGTAGGCGGCCCGCCGCCGGGGCTCCACCTCGGCATAGCCGGACTGTGAGCCCCGGAGCCGGCGGCGTTTCCCGTAGTCGGTGATGGGTGACGAGCATGGAACGTCACTGCCGGCGCCACGGTGACGCTGCGAGGAACCCTCAGCGCGGGCCGGTTCTCACAGTCGCGGCCGGCCCGCGCGTGCCGAAGGAGGGAAACGCCGCCGGCTCCGGGGCGAGTTTTTCGCCAGCGTCCGTTCGGATAGAACCGGAATTGCGGTTAGAGTTTCGGCAGGAGGATCCATGAGCCCAATCGAGGTGGAGCTGCCTGCGCCGACATCCCCGTTCGTTCGCGATCTGATGGCCGATCTGAAGGCCAAGAATCCGGCCGAGCCGGAGTTTCATCAGGCGGTGCAGGAGGTCATCGAGTCGCTCGATCTTGTTCTCGAGCGGCGGCCGGAGTATCGGGGTGCGCGGATTCTGGAGCGGCTGGTGGAGCCGGAGCGGGTGCTGATGTTCCGGGTGCCGTGGCAGGACGACCAGGGACGGATCCATGTGAATCGGGGATTCCGGATCGAGATGAACAGCGCGATCGGCCCGTACAAGGGGGGACTGCGGTTCCATCCGTCGGTCAACCTCGGGATTCTGAAGTTCCTGGCGTTCGAGCAGGTGCTGAAGAACTCGCTGACGACGCTTCCGATGGGTGGCGGCAAGGGCGGCTCGGATTTCGATCCGAAGGGGAAGAGCGACAACGAGGTGATGCGGTTCTGCCAGAGTTTCATGACGGAGCTTTTCCGCCACATCGGGCCGGACACGGACGTGCCGGCGGGTGACATCGGCGTCGGTGGGCGGGAGATCGGGTTCCTGTTCGGTCAGTACAAGCGTCTGCGCAACGAGTTTTCGGGGGTGCTGACGGGGAAGGGACTGAACTGGGGCGGGTCGCTGATCCGGCCGGAGGCGACCGGCTACGGGGCGGTGTACTTCGCGGCGGAGATGCTGGCGACGAGAAACGAGACGCTCGTCGGGAAGACGTGTCTGGTGTCGGGCAGCGGCAACGTGTCGCAGTACACGGTGGAGAAGCTGTTGCAGCTGGGCGCGAAGCCTGTGACCCTGTCGGATTCGGACGGATACATCTACGACGAGGCCGGGATCACGGCTGAGAAGCTGCGTTTCGTGATGGAACTGAAGAATGTGCGCCGGGGCCGGATCCTGGAGTACGCGGAGAAGTTCAAGAACGTGGTGTACAAGGCGATCGATCCGATGCTGGATTACAACCCGCTCTGGGACCATAAGGCGCAGTGCGCGTTTCCGAGCGCGACGCAGAACGAGATCGGGGTCAAGGACGCGTCGAACCTCCTGAAGAACGGGGTTTACGTGATTTCGGAAGGGGCGAACATGCCGACGGTGCTGGAGGGGGTACGGCAGTTCCTGGACGCGAAGATCCTCTACGGCCCGGCCAAGGCGGCCAACGCCGGAGGGGTCGCGACGTCAGGGCTGGAGATGTCGCAGAACAGCATGCGGCTGTCCTGGACGCGCGAGGAGGTGGACGACCGCCTGCACAAGATCATGAAGGCGATCCACCAGAACTGCCGCGAGACGGCCGAGACGTTCAACACGCCGGGCAACTACGTCAACGGCGCCAACATCGCCGGCTTCCTGAAAGTCGCCGACTCGATGATGGACCAGGGCCTCGGTCTAACGGTCGGGACTCGGCGATTCACGGGACTGCGGGTTACTATTCACACGGGAGATGACGGGGGGCCGAGATGCGACGAACTCCGGCTCGCCGCGTAGGTCGTCCAATTCTCAGTCGCGAGTTGCGGCTGCCGCGGTTCTCGGACCTGGCGCGGTTCCGGGTGCGCGACATCCTGCTCGTCTCCAGCCAGTACGACTCATTCATCCTCGCCGAGGACAGCGAGCTCCAGGAGGTCATCCTCAAGGAATTCCTCGACCTGAACGTGCGGCACACTCCCGCCGTCACGCACGTCTCGACCGCGGAAGAGGCCCTCGCGCTGGCCCGGGAGCGGGCCCGCTACGACCTGGTCATCGCCTCGACCTACGTCGGCGACACATCGGCGGCGTCGCTCGCGCAGAGTCTCCGGGAGGCTGGCGTGGACGCCCCGGTCGTCGCGCTGGCCTATGACATGCGCGAGGTCGCGGAGTTCACGGCGGCGGGAGGGCTCGACTTTCTCGACCGCGTCTTCCTCTGGCAGGGGGACGTGCGCCTGCTTCCCGCGATCGTCAAGTCGGTCGAGGACCGCGTCAACGTCGTGCACGACACGGGGACGCTCGGCATCCAGGCGATCCTCGTCATCGAGGACAACGTCCGCTACTACTCCTCGTTCCTGCCGACGATCTATGCCGAGATGATGCATCACGCCCACAGCCTCGTGCCGGAGGGGGTGAACCTCTCGCACAAGCTGATGCGGCTGCAGGCGCAGCCGAAGATCCTCCTCTGCACGACGTACGAGGAGGCGTGGCGGGACTTCCTCGACTACCAGGAGAACATCCTCGGCGTCATCTCGGACATCCAGTTTCCCAAGGACGGCCGGGTCGCGGCCGACGCCGGGCTGGAGTTCGCGCGTCGCGTGCGCGAGCGCCAGCCGGACGTGCCGGTGATGCTGCAATCCACGCGCGCCGAGAACGACTCGCTGGCGCGCTCGGTCGGCGCGTCGTTTCTCCAGAAGGGCTCTGCCACGCTCCTCCAGCAGCTGCGCCACTTCATGATCGAGCACCTGGGCTTTGGCGACTTCGTGTTCCGGACCCCGGACCGGCGCGAAGTGGACCGCGCGCGAGACCTGCGCGAGCTCGAGGAGAAGCTCGCGACCGTGCCGGCGGAGAGCCTCGCGTACCACGCCGAGAAGAACCACTTCTCGAGGTGGTTCAAGGCGCGGACGGAGTTCGCGCTCGCCCACGAGCTGCGCCCCCGCAAGGTCTCCGACTTCGAGAGCGTCGAGCACCTGCGGCGCGAGGTGCTGCGCGCGATCCGCGACTACCGCGAGCAGACGCGACGCGGCGTCATCGTGGACTTCCACCGCTCGACGTTCAGCCCGCAGACGACGTTCTCGCGGCTCGGCGGAGGCTCGCTCGGCGGAAAGGCGCGCGGCCTCGCGTTCGTGGACCTGCTGCTGGCCGAGTCGCGCGTCTCCTCGCGCTTCCCCGGCGTGCGGATCGACGTGCCCCCATCGGTCGTTCTGGGGACCGAGGTCTTCGACGAGTTCCTGGAGCAGGACGGGCTGAGGAACTTCGCGTTGAACAACCACGACGAGGCGGAGATTCGCCGGCGCTTCGTGGAGGCGGAGCTGCCGGCCGCCATTACAAGAGACCTTGCGGCGCTTCTGGACGCGGTCCGGTATCCGCTGGCGGTCCGCTCCTCGAGCCTGCTCGAGGACTCGCTCTACCAGCCGTTCGCGGGGATCTACGACACGTTCATGCTCGGCAACGACCACGAGAGCTCCGAGGTCCGCCTGCGGCAACTCCAGACCGCCGTCAAGCGCGTGTATGCGTCCACGTTCAAGCGCGCGGCCAAGCAGTACCTCGCGGGCGGGCCGTACCGGCTCGAGGAAGAGAAGATGGCCGTCGTGCTGCAGCGCCTCGTCGGCGGGGCGCGGCACGGCCGTTTCTATCCCGACATGGCGGGCGTCGCCCGCTCCTACAACTACTACCCGCTCGCGCCCATGCGCTCGGAAGATGGCATTGCGGCGGTGGCTCTCGGGCTCGGGGAGATCGTCGTCTCCGGCCAGCCGTGCTTCCGGTTCTGCCCCCGCTTTCCGCGCAACATCGTGCAGTTCTCCTCGGTCAAGGACACGCTGGCCAACGCGCAGCGCGATTTCTACGCCCTGGAGCTCGGGCAGGACAATCCGAACGGCTTCGCCCTCGGGCGCTTCGACCTGGCCGCGGCCGAAGAGGACGGGACGCTCGCGCGCGTGGGCTCGACGTACTCACCGGAGAACGACGTCGTATCCGACGGCATCTCCCGCACGGGCGTCCGGCTCGTCACGTTCGCGCCGATCCTGAAGCACGGCCTCTTTCCGCTCGCCGAGCTGCTCGACGCCCTGCTCCGCGTCTCGGTGGAGGGGACGAGCGTGCCGGTCGAGATCGAATTCGCCGTCAGCTTCCCGCCGGCCGGGACGCCGGAGTTCGGCGTGCTGCAGCTGCGCCCCCTCGGCCGCATCCGCGAGCCCTCGGGGCCGGAGCTCGAGCCGGTCGACCGCGAGAGGGTGCTGTGCGAGAGCACGAGCGTGCTCGGCCACGGCACCATCGATGACGTGCGCGACGTGATCGTGATGGACGTGAAGGGCTTCGATCGGTCGCGCACGCGCGAGATCGCGCGGACCGTCGGGCAGTTCGACGCGCGGCTCAAGGAGACCCGGCGGCCCTATCTCCTGATCGGCGTCGGCCGGTGGGGCTCGGCCGACCCGCTGCTCGGCATTCCTGTCGGCTGGGACCAGATCGCGGGAGCCCGCGCGATCGTGGAGGCCGGGTTCGCCGATTTCAAGGTGACGCCGTCGCAGGGGAGCCACTTCTTCCAGAACCTCGCCGCGGGCAACATCGGCTACTTCACCGTGAACCCCGACGCGGGGGAGGGCTTCGTGGACTGGGAATGGCTGCGCGCCGCGCCGGCCGCCGAAGAAACGCAGTTCGTTCGGCACCTCACGTTCGCTTCTCCGCTCGGCATCGCCATCAACGGCCGGTCGCATGCCGGTGTCATTTTGAAGCCGGCGGGAGGGTCGTGATGATCGCGCTGAAAGACTTCGAAGAAACCGGCGCTCTCCTGACCGGCCACTTCCGGCTGTCGAGCGGTCTCCACTCGGACCGCTACCTGCAGTGCGCGCGGCTCCTGATGTTTCCCGAGCGCGCGGAGGCGGCGGGGCGGGAGCTCGCCCGGATGCTGCGGGAGTTCTCGCCGCGCGTCGTCGTCTCGCCGGCGCTCGGCGGAATCATCGTCGGGCACGAGACGGCGCGCGCGCTCGGCGTCCCGTTCCTCTTCGCCGAGCGGCAGGACGGGACCTTCGCGCTGCGCCGCGGATTCCGCCTCGAGCCCGGGGAGGAAGCCGCCGTCGTCGAGGACGTCTTCACGACCGGGAAATCCACGCGCGAGGTCATCGAGAGAGTCGCCGCCTCGGGCGGCCGGGTCGTCGCGGCCGGCTCGATCGTGGATCGCGGGTTGCCTCGGGGCGCGTTGCCCGTGCCCGCCCGCTCGCTCCTGACTCTCTCGGTGCCGTCGTGGCCGGAGGAGGCCTGCCCGCTCTGCCGCGAGGGGAGACCGCTCGATACCCCGGGCAGCCGCTACCGATAGGAGCAGGTGTCAGGTTGAAGGTGTCAGGTAAAGCAGGTATCAGGTATCAGGTTTCAGGTTCGGCTCCGTCCCTGGCACCTGATCCCTAGCACCTGAAACCTGCATTTCCCCTGAACTCCCCTGACACCTAATTCTTGAGCCTGCCGCGCGGCCGGACCCTCAACTCGTCAGAGTCTCGGCGGTACTCCACTTTCCGGAGCCTCGCTTCCGCGGCCCGGTTCCGGCTCTCGCGCAGCTTGAGCTCTTCGAGGAGCTGGCGGTTGATCGCGACGATGTCGGCGAGGAGCGCGATGAGAAATGTCAGCACTCCGACCGTGACGAGCACGGCCGAGAGGGAGAGTGACGCGGCGTGGTTCGTCGTGTCTCCCCTCCAGTGCGCGACGAGAACCTTCAGCCCGAGAGCGGCGCCGAGGAGGAAGAAGATCGCCCCGGCCCCCGAGAAGATCTTCAGCGGCTTGTAGAGCGCGGTGATCGCGCAGGATGTTGGCGCCCTGGATCAGCACGTACTTCGTGGGGGAGGAGAAGAGGCGCGAGGCCCGCCGCACCGGCCGCGCCGAGACGGGGACCGAGACGACGCGCAGGTCCTTGAACCCGGCCTGGATGAGCGTCTCGAGCGTGTAGGTCATCTTCGAAAAGACGTTCATCCGCCGGGCGGCCTCCCGCGTGAATGCCCGCAGCCCGGAGGTGGCGTCCTGGACCTGAAGCCCCGAAGCCTGACGCACCATCCAGCTTCCCAGCCGTTGGAGCAGCCGCTTGACGGGTGAGAAATGGGCCAGCTTGCCCGGCTGGCGGTCGCCCACCACCAGGTCGGCGGTTCCGGCGAGGATCGGAGCCACCAGCGCCGGGATGTCGGCGGCGTCGTATTGCAGGTCGGCGTCGAAGTTGACGATCACGTCCGCACCCATCGCGAGCGCCTCGTCCACGGCGGCGGAAAAGGCCGCGGCGAGCCCCCGGTGATGGGAGAAGCTGATCACCCGGTCCGCGAAGCCCGCGCGGGCCGCCTCGGGGGTGCCGTCGCTCGAGCCGTCGTCCACGACGAGGATGGCAACCTCGGAGAAGCCCGGGAGGCTGCGCGGCACCGCCGCCAGCGTCTCCGGCAACGAGGCCTCTTCGTTCCACGCGGGGATCTGGATGACTAGCTTCATGAAGCGCGCGGGACAGTCCCCTTCGTCATCTCCATATACGACGGGAAGGCTCGACGGTGTACAGGACTCAGTGGATTCCTCAGAAATCCGTCGGCTTCCCCGCGTACAGTGTAACCGCTCGGCGCCGGTCCTGTGCCCCCGCCGGGTTCTGTGGTAAATTCCGCCGCTCCACGGGCTTGGGAGCCCGAGTTCTTTTTCAAACAGGGACGAAGGCCGGACAGAAAATGCCCCCGCGGGCTTCCGGCCCGTAGCCCCTCGGCCGCTGCGACGCGGCCGGGACCTTCGAACAGGCTCGTAGCTCAGGGGGAGAGCACTACCTTGACACGGTAGGGGTCAGCGGTTCAAATCCGCTCGAGCCTACCAACTTGCTTGGAGCGAAGGCGCTTAGCTCAGCTGGTAGAGCGCTACCTTCACACGGTAGAGGTCAACGGTTCGAGCCCGTTAGCGCCTACCAAAGACAAGTTCGACGCGGGGTGACCCGCGTTTTTGCTTTTTTGGAGTGAGGAAACATGGAAGCCCGGGCGGACACGGTGACGGTGACCCTTCCGGATGGATCGAAGCGATCCGTTCCGCGGGGGACGACCGTGCGCGAGGTCGCGCAGGGGATCGGGCCGCGCCTCGCGAAGGACTCCTGGGCGGGGAAGCTCGACGGCAAGGTCGTGGACCTCGTCACGCCGATCGAGTCGGACGCGGCGCTCGAGATCATCACAAGCAAGTCGCCCGACGCGGTCCCCATCTACCGCCACTCGACCGCGCACTTGACGGCGCAGGCGGTCAAGCGCCTCTTCCCCGACGTGCAGATCGGGATCGGGCCGCCGATCGAGAACGGCTACTACTACGACTTCAACCCGGCCCGCCCGTTCACGCCGGAGGACCTCGCCGCGATCGAATCCGAGATGCGCAAGATCATCGCCGAGGACCACGTAATCGTGCGGATGGACATGCCGCGCGAGGAGGCCATCGCGATCTTCGAGAAGCAGGCGGACGCCCTGAAGGTCGAGATCGCGCGCGGCATCCCGGAGGGGGAGCGCGTCTCCTGCTACCGGCAGGGGGAGTTCGTGGACCTCTGCCGCGGACCGCACGTCGCTTCGACCGGGCGCCTCGGCGTCTTCAAGCTGACGCACACGGCGGGCGCCTACTGGAAGGGGGACGAGCACAACCCGATGCTCCAGCGCATCTACGGCGCCTCGTTCCTGACGCAGAAGGAGCTCGACGAGTACCTGAAGCGCCTGGAGGAGGCGAAGGAGCGCGACCACCGCAAGCTCGGCCGCGAGCTCGACCTCTTCTCCTTCCATCCGTGGGCGCCGGCGTCCCCGTTCTTCCATCCGAAGGGGACCGCGCTCTACAACGGCCTCTTCGAGTACCTGCGCGCCGAGTACGCGCAGCGGGGCTACCAGGAGGTCGTCACGCCGCAGATCTTCGACGCGGAGCTCTTCAAGCTCTCCGGCCACTACGCCAACTACCACGAGAACATGTACTGGACGGAGATCGACGAGCGGGAGTTCGGCGTCAAGCCGATGAACTGCCCGGGACACTTCCTCCTCTACAAGATGCGGCTCTGGTCCTATCGCGACCTGCCGGTGCGTTATGCCGATTTCGGGCGGCTCCACCGCTACGAGCATGTCCGGCGTGACCGCGGGACTGACGCGCGTGCGCACGTTCTCCCAGGACGACGCCCACATCTTCACTCCGTTCGAGAAGGTCGAGGACGAGATCTTCCGCGTTCCTCGATTTCGTGGACTCCGTCTACGGCGCCTTCGGATTCGACCGACGTCGAGATCTCGCTCGGCCTGCGCCCGGAGAAGCGCATCGGGGCGGACGAGCTCTGGGACCGCGGCGAGGCCGCGCTCGCGTCGGCCCTCGAGAAGGCGAAGCGCCCCCACGTCGTGACGCCGGGCGACGGGGCGTTCTACGGCCCCAAGATCGACTTCCGCGTGAAGGACGCCCTCGGCCGTCCATGGCAGCTCGGCACGATCCAGTGCGACTTCGAGCACTCCGAGAGCTTCGACCTCTCCTACATCGGTGAGGACGGCCAGCACCACCGGCCGGTCATCATGCACCGCGCGATCCTCGGCTCCTTCGAGCGCTTCCTCGGCATCCTCGTCGAGCACACCGGGGGGAACTTCCCCTTCTGGATCGCCCCGGTTCACGCGGCGGTTCTGCCGGTGTCCGACAAGTTCGCGGCCACGGCGCGCGACGTCGCCGGGAAGCTTTCCGCCGCCGGGCTGCGCGTCGAGCTCGACGACCGCAACGAGAAGCTCGGCGCGCGCATCCGGAAGGCGGAGATTCAGAAAATCCCCGCGATGCTCGTCCTGGGGGAGAAGGAGGCCGCGGCCGGCACGGTTTCCGTGCGGCTCCGGCACGGAGGGGACGCGGGAACGCTCGCGGTGGAAGAGTTTCTTACGCTCGCCCGTCAGGCGATCGCGGAAAAAAGGACCGAACTAAAGTGAGCGGAGGACCTTGCGGTCCCCCGCGCCCCCTGCCGTGGAGGTGAAGAATCGATAAGAAAAGTATCCGTGTCAACGAACAGATCAGGTGGAAGGAAGTCCGCCTGATCGGTGAATCCGGGGAGCCTCTCGGGATCGTCGCGATGGCCGACGCGCTCCAGAAGGCGAAGGAGGCGAGCCTCGATCTCGTCGAGATCGCCCCGACGGCCAAACCGCCGGTCTGCCGGATCATGAACTTCGGGAAGTTCATCTACCAGCAGAAGAAGAAGCAGCAGGACTCGAAGAAGAAACAGAAGACGACGCAGGTCAAAGAAGTGAAATTCCGGCCGAACATCGACGACCACGACTACGACTTCAAGATCAAGCACATCCTGAAGTTCCTGTCGCACGGCGACAAGGTCAAGGCGACCGTGCAGTTCCGCGGCCGCGAAATGGCGCGCCGCGAGAACGGGCAGAAGGTGCTCGACCGTCTCCTGATCGACCTGAGCGGGCACGCGGTCGCCGAGTCGCGCTCGGAGATGCTGGGGAACCGGCTCTACCAGATCCTCGCGCCCGTCAAACACCAAGAGAAAACCGCCGTGAAAGCCGGAGCGTAACGATGAATTCGGGAGGCGGGAGGCGGGAGGCGGGAGGCGGGAGGCGAGTCCCAACAGTCCCGAGTCCCGAATCCCGAGTTCCGAGTCCCGGCGAACGGAGTGAGCAAATGCCGAAACTGAAGACCCATCGGGGCGCCGCGAAGCGCTTCCGCAAGACCGCCTCGGGCAAGTTCAAGCGCGCCAAGGCGTACAAGAGCCACATCCTCACGAAGAAGGCGCCCGGGCGCAAGCGCGGCCTGGCCCATTCGACCAGCGTGTCCAAGTCGGATCAGAAACGGGTCCGGGAGATGCTGCCCTACGCATAGGAGACGGAACTCGGGACTCGGCACTCGGGACTCGGCGGGCCATGGGCGCTTCGAGTCCCGCGTCCCGAGTCCCGTGTCCCGGCTCAAAGGAGTTGCCAAATGCCACGCGTCAAGAGAGGACCCAAGAGGAAGAACCGCCGGGCGAAGACCCTGGCGCTCGCCAAGGGCTACTACGGCACGAAATCGAAGTCGTACCGGATGGCCAAGCTGGCCGTCGAGAAGTCGCTCGTCTACGCCTACCGCGACCGCAAGGTCAAGAAGCGCGACTTCCGGGGGCTCTGGATCATCCGAATCAACGCCGCGGCGCGGGAGAACGAGATCTCCTACAGCCGGCTGATGGACGGCCTGAAGAAGGCCGGCAACGACATCAACCGGAAGATGCTCGCGGACCTCGCCGTCTCCGATCCGCCCGCGTTCACGCACCTGGTCGGCGTCGCGAAGGCCGCCCTCGCCGGGTCCTGATGAGCCGGGAATCGGGAATCGGAAATCGGGAATCGTGAAAGAGGAAGACGGGACCGGCTCTCCGAGTCCCGAGTCCCGAGTCCCGGGTCCCGGTCCGGGCGACCCCGTCGCGTCCGTCTTGGCCGCGTTCCGGGAGGACGCCGGACGGGGTATCTCCTCCCGCGCGGAGTTCGAGCGGCTGAAGGGCAAGTACGTCGGGAGGGAGAAGGGGCTGGTCCCGGCTCTTTTCGCCGGCATCCGGAACCTGCCGCCGCAGGAGCGGGGCGGCTTCGGCTCGCGGGCGAACGCCGCGAAGATGGAGATCGAGGACGGGATCGCGCGTCTGGCCGCGGAGGTCGGGCGGCGCGAGGCGGATGCCCGACGCGAGGCCCAGGCCGTGGACGTCACGCTGCCGGGGCGCCGCCCGCGCCCGGGAGGACTCCATCCGGTCACGATCGTGCGGCGCCGGATCGAGCAGATCTTCCTCCGGATGGGCTACTCGATCGCCGACGGGCCGGAGCTCGAGAACGACCGAAACAACTTTGAAATGCTCAACTTCCCTCCGGAGCATCCGGCGCGCGACTCCCAGGACAGCTTCTTCATCGACCGGAAGGCGCGCTCGCCGCTCCTGCTGCGAACGCACACGTCGCCCGTTCAGATCCGCGAGCTCGCGAAGCGCGGCGCTCCGCTGCGCGTCATCGCACCGGGGCGCGTCTACCGCAACGAGAGCGTGGACGCCACGCACGCGGCGGTCTTCAACCAGGTCGAGGGGCTCGTGGTCGAGCGCGGGATCTCGATGGCGGACCTGAAGGGGACGATCGAGGAATTCTTCGCGGCGCTCTTCGGGCCGCAGACGAAGGCCCGTTTCATCCCGACCTTCTTCCCGTTCGTGGAGCCGGGCGCGGACGTCGCCATGAGCTGCATCTTCTGCGAGGGGAACGGCTGCGCCAAGTGCAAGCACTCGGGGTGGATCGAGCTCGCCGGCTCCGGCGCCGTGCATCCCAATGTCCTGAAGGCGTGCGGAGTGGACCCGGAGGAATACACCGGCTTCGCGTTCGGCCTCGGGCTCGACCGCGTGGCGATGCTGCTCTACGGGTTCCCGGACCTGCGCCTCCTCCTCGAAGGGGACGAGCGCTTCCTCTCCCAGTTCGAGAACGAGTCATGAAGTTCTTTCTCGAATGGCTCACGGACTTCGTGGACCCGGCGGCCGCCGGCGGCCCGGCGGGCGTGCGCGCGCTCCTCGACCGCGCGGGGTTTCCGATCGAGTCGATCGAAGGGGAAGGCGCCGCGACGGTCTACGACGTCGAGATCACGCCGAACCGCCCCGACGTCATGAGCCACCGCGGCCTCGCCCGCGAGATCGCCGCGATGGCGTCGCTTCCTCTTCTCCCTCTCCCCCCGGGTGAGGGCCGGGGTGAGGGCGCCACCTCCGCCGACCGACGTCACCTCCGTCACGATCGAGGTCCCGCGCCTCTGCCGCCGTTTCGGCGCGCGCGTTGTCCGCGGCGTCTCGGAAGCCGCCGCCCCGGACCGGGTGCGGGCGCGGCTCGCCGCGATCGGGGCGAAGCCGATCAGCGCCGCCGTTGACGCGACGAACTACGTGATGTGGGAGATCGGCCAGCCGCTCCACGCGTTCGACCTCGACCGCCTCGCGGGCGGGCGCGTCGTCGTGCGCAAGGCGCGCCGCGGCGAGAAGCTCGTGACGCTGGATGGAATCGAGAGAGCGCTCGAGCCGTACGACATCGTCGTCGCGGACGCGGAGCGGGCGGTCTCGCTCGCCGGCGTCATGGGCGGCACTCGACACCGCCGTGACCTCCTCGACGAAGAACGTCCTCCTCGAGGCCGCGTGGTGGGACCCGCCGTCCGATCCGGAAGACGTCGCGGCGGCTGGGGCTCCACACGGACGCGTCGCACCGCTTCGAGCGCGGCGCGGACCCCGAGGCGATCCCGGAGGCGCTCGGCCGCGCGGCGGCGATCCTCGTCGAGTCCGCCGGCGGATCGCTCCTTCCAGGCTGGTGGACGCCCGCGGCGCGGCCTGGAAGATCCGTCACGCCGCGTTGCGCCTCTCGCGGCTGCGGCTCCTCGCCGGGACCGACGACCTCGACATCGACTTCGCGGCGGAGGTCCTCGCGCGCCTCGGATTCGTTCTCGGGCGCCGGAGCCGACAGCGGCTCGCCGTGACGGTCCCCTCCTGGCGGCCCGACGTGGCGATCGAGGATGATCTCGTCGAAGAGGTTCTTCGCGTCTACGGCTACGACCGCCTCCCGTCGCGCCTGCCTCCCGCTCGAAAGGGGGGCGGGCACCTGGAACCGCTGCGGATCGTCGAGGAGCGTCTTTCCGACGGCGCCGTCGCCGCCGGGCTGCTCGAGGCGATGAGCGCCCCGTTCGTGGACCGGCAAAGCGACGAAGGCGCCTACTCCGCCTGGCTCGCCGCGGCCGGGAGTTCGCCAACGCCCCTGTCGGTCGCCAATCCGCTCGACGTGTCGCGGCGCGACATGCGCGCGACCCTGCTGCCGGGACTCCTCGACGCGGCCGCGCGCAACGTCCACCGGGGACGCCGCGACGTCGCTCTCTTCGAGGTCGGACGGGTGTTCGACCGCGCCGGCGATCCGGACGAGCCGGCGTCCTTCGAATCGCGGCGATTCGCGTTCTCGCTCGCCGGGCAGACCCGCCCGCACTGGAGCGCTTCCGGCCCGTCCACCATGGCCGACTTCTTCGACGCGAAGGGACTCGCGGAGCGTCTCCTTTCCCCGTGGCTCGATCCCGGGACCCTCGCCTGGAAGCCCTTCTCCTGCGACGCCTTCGCCGCGGGCGCCGCCGCGATTGTCGAGACCCCGGACGGGAAGCCGCTCGGCGTGGTCGGACTCGTGTCGCGCTCCGAGCGGGAGAAGCGCAAGCTCACCGAGGACGTCTTCGCCGGCGAGTTGCTCGTGGACGCGATCCCGCCCGCCGGCGCGGCGCGGTTCCACGCGTTCTCGTCCTATCCGCCGATCGAGGCCGACCTCTCCTTCGCGCACGCCAGGAGCGCGACCTGGAGCGAGATCCAGAGCGTCGTCTCCGGCGCGAAGCTGACCGACCTCGAATCGGTGCGGGCCGTGGACCGCTACGAAGGCGCCGGCGTTGCCCAGGGCCGGGTCAAGACGACGATCCGGCTCCTCTTCCGCTCCACGGAGAAGACGCTGGAGCAGGAGGCGGTGAACGCCGAAGTCCGCCGCCTCGGCGACGAACTGAAATCCCGACTTGGAGTAACCTTCGCGACTGATTTGTCATCCTGAGCGAAGCGAAGGATCTGCCCTCTCCGGATTTCGACCGGAGCAGATTCTCCGGGCCTTCAGCCCTCAGAATGACATCAGGGGAAAGGGCGTCATGGATAACACGAAAATCTTCGACACGCTGGAGCGCAAGATCGAAAAACTCCTCTCCCGCCTCTCGACTCTCGAGGGAGAGAACGCGAAACTGAAATCGGATCTCGCCACCGCCCGCAAGGCCGAGAAAGACGCTTCCGAATCGAAGGGCGCCGTCGAACGCCTGGAAAAAGACCAGGAAGCCGTTCGCGAGCGCCTGGAAAAGCTCATCGCCTCCCTCGAAGCCGCCGAGAAGGGTTAGTTCCGTTCCGGACGTCCCCGGCGCGTTCGGTCAGAACCGGATGCCGACGCCAAGCCGAAACGTGCGCGGAGACTGGTAGTGGCGGCGCTGGTCGGCTTCCCGAAGTTGGGGCCGAGGCGATAATTCACCCCCGCCTTCGGCGTTCCCGTAAACGGGTCGAAGGGAGCGAGCGTACGGTCCGTCTGCGCGGTCAGAACGGTCGTATCGACCGCGACAACCCCTTTCTCGTTGAAGAGATTGAAGACCTGGGCGTGGAGGAAGAGCTCGGCACTGCGGTAAACCGGCACGAAAGGGTCAGGCGCTACTTCAGCCCTTCGGCCAGGAAGAGGTCCGAGAAGTACCGGCTGTAGGAATACACGTACGATTTCCCGTCGGGCGTCGGGATCATTGTCACGCTTCCCGATCTCATGTCGGAGACGGAGAATTCCTTCCAGGGATCGAGCCGACCGGAGGAAAGCTCCAGACGGGAGACCTTGACGGGATTGCGTCCCGTCTCTACAAAGAGCGAGCGACCGTCGGCGCACCACCGGATCGCCCGGTATTCCTTCGGAATCGCCGTCACGGCCCGAGGCGTTCCGCCCTCGAGGTCATAGAAAAAGTTCTTTCCGTCGAAGGTGGAGGAGAGCACGAGCTTGCCGTCGGGCGATACTGAGACAGCTCCGGAGACTCCTTCGGCAGTGATAGGCCGGCCCTTGCCGCTTCGGACGTCGAGGAGGTAAAGCCGCATGCCATGGCCCGGTTCTCTTCCCCGGACGAGAACCTGGTTTCCGTCAGGAAGAAAGTCCGCTTTGCCGAAGAGCTGTATCCCGGGAAGGGGGAGCTCTCGGGCCTGGCCTGCGCCCGTCGGGAGCAGGACGAGGTGAGTCGCCTTCGGCCCTGGCGAGGACAGGGCCCACCGTCCGTCCGGCGATAGAGCGAGGGCGGCTCCGTCTCCCAGCCGCACCGCGTCCGAGCCATCGGTGTTTCGTTTGTAGACCGCGTGGTTCGCTCCACCCCCCTGGCCGGTTTCCGTGAAGAGCAGGGTCTTTCCATCATCGGAGAGCGCGGCCGGGACCGACCTGTCGAGCCACGACAGGTGGCGCTCGCCCGACTCTCCCGGGAAGCGCCCGATAGCCTCGATTTGTTCGGAGACCTGCTCTAAGAGTACGCGTCCATCCCGGGAGACATCCTGGAGCCCGAAGATCCCGGGAAACGATGCGAGAATGCGTTTGCGGCCCGAGAGATTCACAGCGGCGATGGACGTCGCGCCCTCCTGGATCTCGGTGAACCAGATCTCGTCACCCCGAGGCGACCATCGAAGCTCCCAGGGAACACGAGCGAGGACTCTCCTTTTGCCCGTCCGGTCCATGATTATGAGATCCCCCTCCTGACTGACTCCGCCACGAGCGGCGTGTGCCCGGCGAAAGCGAGAAGGTCTCCTCCCGGGGAAAACTGAAGATGCTTGATCCATGCCGAGGGCTCGTAGAGCACTCTCCCGAGGGGAAACTCCAGGCGGAACTTGTCATCCACCAGACGAATGGCGGCGAGGCTCTTCCCATCCGGCGCCCAGTCAGCCTCCAGAACGTCGTCCAGGAGCTCGCGCGGCGCACCCCCCGCGAGCGGCACGGTCGCGAGAGTGTCGCGGTCGACTTCCATGTTGACCCGGATCGCGAGATTTCCCGAGGCCGAAATCGAGAGCACGTCGCCGGGGGGAAGGCCGAGCGAGCGAGGCTCCGGAGTTCCGGGACGCGTCGAGAAGATGCGGCTCAGATTGTCGGTCTGCGCGGAAATCGCGCCGTAGACAATCGTTCCGTCGGGGGCAAACCGCGCGTTCTGGATGGCGGAGCGGCGGTAGGTGACCTGCCGCACGACGGGCGTGGAAGCAAACCGCGCCTTCCAGACCGGGCGGCCCGCGAAGACGCCCACCGAGACAGCGACGAGAAGCGCGAGCGCGGCGACGGCCGCCCGAACTCGCGAAGAGGCTCTCGAAGGCGCGACAACCCGCGCGGCTCCTGACAGGGTCGCCTCGGAGAGACGATCGCGCACTCCGGCCAGGTCGCGCGCGAGATCCTCCGTCGACGCGTAACGCTCCCGGGGCTCCTTGGCCAGGCACCTCTCGACGATCCAACGCAGCGGCGCCGGCGCCTCCGGGTTGATCCGAGCCACAGGAGTCGGCTCTTCGTGGAGGATTGCCGAGAGCGTGTCGATCGCGGTTCCCTTCTGGAACGCCCGCTTCCCCGTCGCCATCTCGTAGAGCATCGAGCCAAAGGAGAACTGGTCGGACCGGAAATCCACGATCGCTCCGGTCGCTTGTTCGGGCGACATGTAACCGGCCGTGCCCACCACGACGCCCGCGCTCGTTCCGGTCTCCGTCGGCAGGTGAGACCCCTCGCCGCTCGAATCCCTCTGTGTCAGCTTCGCCAGACCGAAGTCGAGGATCTTGACGAGGCCGTCCTTCGTTACCATCACGTTCTCGGGCTTCAGATCCCGGTGGACGATCCCCGCTTCGTGCGCCCGCGCCAGCCCCTCGGCGATCTGCGCGGCGACGTGGAGCAGCCGCTTCATCGGCAAAGGACCGGAGAACAGCACCTCGCGCAGCGTCTTCCCGTCGACTTTCTCCATCGCGATCCAGGAGACGGAGTCCGCCGACCCGATGTCGTAGATCGTGACGATGTTGGGGTGGTTCAGGGCCGATGCCGAGCGCGCCTCCTTCTCGAAACGCTTGAGCCTTGAAGGATCCGAAGCAACCTCCGCCGGCAGGACCTTGATAGCGACTTCCCTGCCCAGCCGCGTGTCCTGCGCCTTCCAGACCTCTCCCATCCCTCCAGCTCCCAGCGGAGCCATCACCTCGTAGGGTCCCAATCGTGCGCCGGAGGAGAGTGTCATCGGGATTGCGTGGGAGATCTTACAGCCGCGGCAGACCGCGGCCGCCCGCCCGAACGTCGCCCATCGCACCGTCCGGATGACTTGGCATGGTAGCTACCAGTAGCTACTATCGGCTCCATGAAGGCCGTCGAGCGAGTCGGGGTGAAGAATCTGAAAAACAACTTGAGCGCGTACCTCCGTAAGGTCAAACGCGGGGTTCGGGTTCTGGTCACGGACCGGGACGAGGTCGTCGCCGAGATCGGCATGCCGCGCGGAGAGCGCGGCGACCTTCCTCCTCTTTTCGAAGAGTGGATTCGCCGAGGGGAGCTCCGGCCGGGCCGGCGGCCCAGGAGGCCACTGTCCGTGCCTCCGGTTCGGTTTCCGGCCGGAACGGCTCAGCGACTCCTTGATCTCGACCGCGGCAATTGAACGCCGTTTATCTCGAGACCTCGGCGGTTATCCGCTGGCTCTTGAGGGAGCCCGATTCGCCGAGGATTGCGCGGTGCATTGCGGAATCCGCGGACCCTCTCTGTTCCTCACTGACGTTCCTGGAGACGGAGCGGGCACTCGCCCGGGCCCAACGCGAGCGACCATCGCGAGTCGGAGAGATTCGCCGACTCCGCGGCCAGTTCAGCGAGGCCTCGGCTGACTGGCATCTGCTGGAGATCACCGCAGACATCCGCATCCGGGCCGGAGAACCCTTCCCGGTCGAGCCAGTGCGCACTCTCGATGCCATCCATCTCGCCACGGCTCTGCGCTTCGCCACGACTTTCCCCGGCCTTCCCGTATTGAGTTTCGACGAGCGAATCCTTGCGAACATCGAGCCGTTGGGTCTGGCGAACGCGCTCCCGCGCCGGTAATCACTTCAAGCCGCAATCTCAGATCACCAATCCGCCGACTACTTCAGCCCCTCGACCAGGAAGAGGTCCGTGAGGAGGCGCGTGCAGTTGTAGGCGTAGGACTTTCCGTCCGGCGTGATCATGAGGTCCCCATTGGCGATCCCGGCCGGATCCTGGGGCATGATCGTCATCCAGGGCTCGCGCCGGCCCGTCGCGAGCTCCACGCGAAAGACGCGAAAGGGGAGATCGAAGGCGTGCCAGGCATAGGCGAAGCGGCCGTCCTCGCTCCAGTTTCGCCAGATGTAGTCGGTCGGGAGAAAGCCGGACACCGGCCGCCGCTCTCCCCCGTCGGTGGGATAGACCCAGAAATTCGGTCCGGTCCCATCCTGAACGATCACGTGGCGGCCGTCGGGAGAAATCGAAGCCGTCTCCGCGTCCATGCCCTCAGGGGTTACCGGCCGCGGCGCGCCGCCGCCGACCTCCTGGACGAACAGCCGGTCCGCGCGCCCCTTCTCGTGGGCGCCAAAGAGAAGCCTCCGTCCATCCTGAGACCATCGGACGGAAAGCCGGTCGTACGCCTCGATTCCCCCTCGCTCGAGGACTTTTTCGTCTCCCGCCCCTGTCGGAACGAGAACGAGTTGCGCCGGCGGCCCCGGGCGAGTCACGACGACCCACTTCCCGTCTGCGGACAGCTCCGACCCGAACCCCTCGCCGAGCTTCTTCGTCACCGCGCCGTCGGTCGATCGGAGGTAGAACGCCTCCGGCTGATTCGGCACACCGGACACGTTGACGAGAATCCACTTCCCGTCGGGAGTGAGCCCCATGGCGTTGTTGACCGCCAGAACGGTTACATCGCGTTCCCGGGTCTCGCCGGCCGGCTTCGCCCAGACCTCCGAACGGCGGCTTGAAAACACCACGAGGAGCCTCCCATCCGGCGAGACATCCTCGATTCTCATCCCTTGCGGCATTCGGAGAATGAGTCGCTCCTTTCCGGCTTCCGTCATCGCGCGCAGTGAACTCGAGCCTCCTTCTGCGGTCGAGAACCAGACTTCATTCCCGTTGGGGCCCCAGGCGACCCAGGGGCTAAACTCTCCGGACGCGTGCGAGGCCGCCAGCTCCCTGCCGGAAAGGTCCGCGATGTGGACGCGGCGGGAACCGCCGAAGGCGATTCGTGTCCCGGCCGGCGAGAGCCGCGGCGAGATGGCCCATTCTCCCATCTCGGTTCTCTGACGAATGACCTTGCCGATCGGGAACTCCAGCCGGCCTTGCCGGGCGACGAGCATTCCCTTGCCGTCCCGAGCCCAATCCGCGAAGCGCACGTCCTCGGCGACGTCCCGGGGCGCGCCGCCGGCCAGCGGCGCGGTCGCCAGAGTCCCTGCCGCAAACCACCACCCCAGGCCGACCGGCGGTTTCGGGCTGAGGATTGCGAGCTCCCCCCGCGGGGAGACCGACAAGAGGCTCGCGTCGGGCAGGTCGAGTCTCCTCGACTCGGGACTCTCGGGCCTCGTCTCGAAAATGTGAGGCGGCTCACCGTCCCATAACGCGCTGTACAGGATCGTCCGGCCGTCCGGCGCGAAACGCGCCGCGTCCACGAGCCCGCGGCGAAACGTCAGGCGATGGAACGAAGGCTGAGGTGGCGTGCGCGTCCCCCAGATCGCTTTGCTCGCCATGAGTGCCGCCGCGATCAGCACCACGACTCCCGCCGCCACGGGCAGGACGAAACGAAACCGGCGCCGAGCCGGCGCGATCGGGCCCGACACGGCCTCCGAAGCATGGTCCCGGAGCGTCGCCAGATCGCGAGATAAGTCTCGCGTCGCCGCATAGCGGTTCTCCGGCTCCTTGGCGAGGCATCGCTCCACGATCCAGCGCAGAGGCGCGGGAGCCTGCGGGTTGACCTGTCCAACCGGCTCGGGCTCCTCGTTCAGGATCGCCGAGAGCGTGTCGATCGCCGTCTTCTTCTGGAACGCCCGCTTCCCCGTCGCCATCTCGTAGAGGATCGAGCCGAAGGAGAACTGGTCGGAGCGGAAGTCCACGTTGGCGCCGCTCGCCTGCTCCGGCGACATGTACCCGACCGTCCCCAGCACGACCCCGGGCTCGTTCCCGTCTCCGTCGGCAGATGCGAGGCCTCGCCGCTGTCCGATCTCGTCTCCGTCAACTTGGCCAGGCCGAAGTCCAGGATCTTGACCAGCCCGTCCTTCGTCACCATCACGTTCTCGGGCTTCAGGTCGCGGTGCACGATCCCCGCCTCGTGCGCTCGCGCCAGACCGTCGGCGATCTGCGCGGAGACCTGGAGCAGCTGCTTGACTGGCAGAGGACCGGAAAAGAGCAGCTCTCGCAGCGTCTTCCCGTCGACCTTCTCCATCGCGATGTAGGAGACGGACTCGACCGACCCGATGTCGTAGATCGTGACGATGTTGGGATGATTCAAGGCCGACGCCGAGCGCGCCTCCTTCTCGAACCGCTTGAGCCTGCGAAGGATCCGAAGCAACCTCCGCAGGCAGCACCTTGATCGCCACCTCGCGGCCGAGCCGCGTGTCCCGCGCCTTCCAGACCTCTCCCATTCCTCCCGCGCCGAGCGGAGACAGGATCTCGTAAGGGCCCAGGCGCGAGCCGGCCGCGAGCGTCATCCCGAGCGACATGTCACGGACCGCCGGCCCGGCGGAGGAGCATGGAACGCCTGCTTTCTCCTCAGAAGGAGACTCTTGACCGCGGCGCGGAAGGAGCGCGGCGCAGCCGTTCGGTGACCTTGCCGTAGGCGGGGTTGGTCCGGGCTGGTTCGGATCGTAGATCACGTCCGGCGTATTTCGCAGTACCCGGGCGGCGGCGCGTCGACCAGACGGTGTCCCGATAGGTCGGCGTCTGGTGGTTGAAGACGTTGAAAAGGTACCCCTGCAAAGTGACGGTCGCCGCGCCGATCAGGATCGGATAGCCCAGCGTCAGGTTGGCCTCCCACTGCGTCGGCATCCGTCCGGCATACCCCTTGGGAACGAGCTGGATGTAGGAGCCGTAGAACTGGTTGAAGTAGCCGATCTTGTTCAAGAGGCGCCCCGGAGGTGACGTAGCCTTGAAGGCCGACATCGAGCCGAAAAGGCGTGACGTAGTAGCCATCCAGCCGGAAACGATGCGGCCGGTCGAGGAACAGGCGGCCGTAGCCGTTGTGGTTGAAGGCCGCGTAGTCGAAATCGGCGTTGATTCCCGGATCGGTCTGGCCGTAATAACCCTCGCTGACCTCGCCGTCGTAGTTGCCCCGCAGAGACGAGTAGACGTAGCTCGCCTGGAGCCACAGCTTGTCCGCGACGGTCTTTCGGGCGAGAAGCTCGATGCCTCGGTAGAGGCGGCGGGCGGGCGGCTCTGCGGCAACACTGTCCCCGCAGGAGTAGTAGAGAAAATTGAGCGCGGTCAAACCGTTGCAGCCCGGGACGGCGCCGCGAGCGACCGCGCCGCTGGAACCGGGGTTCATCAGCCCGCAAGAGCTGCCGAGGTTCTCAGGCGCGTTGTAGTCCAGATCGCAGCGATCTTCGATCGCGTTGCCGAGCCGGCGGTACGTCGCCTTGACGCCCACCGAAAGGGTCGGATCGAGCAGCCGCTCGACCCCGATCGTGTACTCATCCTGATAGATGCCGCGCAGTCCCGTGTCCACCCTCTCGCCAGAGGCCCCAAAGGGGCCATCCGGGCTCGAGTTGATTGATCACATTGGGATCCTGGGTAACGCCGACGGGTCGAAGTTGTAGGTCTGCACGTACGGAGTTGCTGACTGATAGATGCGCAGTTCGAGATCCGTGGGCAACGAGTAATAGAAGCGGCCGGCGAAGGCGTAGATTTTCGTCGAGCCGTTGCCCAGGGGGTCCCACACGATGCCGACGCGGGGCTGCCAATCGTTGGTCGTGCGAGGGGCGATGGTGCCGTCGGTCTGGATCACATCTTCCTGATCCCACCGAAGGCCCAGATTCACAGTCCAGCCTCGCGCCGGCCTCCAGGAATCCTGAACGTACCAACCGAACTCCCGAGACTTCGCGTGCACCTCGTAGGGCGGGGCGGGAGTCAGGTCGGTCAAGCTCCGAGCGAAAAAATTGTGCCGGTAGTACGTCTGGCCGTTTTCGTTTCGGATCAAGACCTGCTGCCCTCCGCTGAAAGAGCTCGTTGCATCCGACCGGGCAAACTGATAGTCGCCGCCGACCTTGATCTCGTGGTTCGAAGCGTAGAAGTTCAGGTCCGATCTCACCTGGTCGCGCCGCGACTGGCTGTGGTTCAAGGGGCCGTATATGGAACCAAAGCCGCCCGTGGCGAAGTTGTCCACCGGGGGAAGGGGGCAAGGGGCGTCGGGTGTCCCGCCCAGACAGGTCTGGTCCCGGGTGCGAACGAGATCCGGCGCTGTCAACGCGTACTTGTCCTGATGTCGCGAGCCTTGGATCGCCAGCAGAGCGGTCGGGCCGAAGATCTCGTTCCACCGCAATCCATAGTCCGTCGATCCGATACGGCGTTCGGAGTACCAGGTGTTCGGATCCGGGTTCACGATCGCCGGAACCTGGAACGCCCCGACACCCTGTCTGGGGTCCGCGCCGGATGCGCCCGTGATCGTCGTCGGGTCCCCGAAAACCGTGCCCACGATCGTCGAACTCGACGCGAGGTTCCAGGTGAGCTTTCCGGAATAGAGATTGTCCGCCGCTCGATCGGAAACCGGTCGGTCGTGGAAACGTAAGGACTCGCCACCCAGCGGGATACCTTTGCAGGGGCGTCGACGCGGTTGAATGCGCCAAAGAACCAGAGCCGGTCCTTGATGAGGAATCCGCCGAGATCCGCGCCGAAGTCCGTGCGTCTGTAATCCGCGACGCGCATGTCGAAGAGCGGCGAGTCGTTTGGCGTCGAGACCTGGTCTGCCGTCATAGACGAGGAGTCATAATAAACGAACGCGCCCCCGTGAACCTGATTCCCGCCCGACTTGGTGATGACATTGACCACGCCGCCGAGCGCCCCGCCGTACTCGGCCTGGTATCCGCCCGTCTTGACCTCGACCTCCTGCACGAACTCGTTGTTGATCGCCTTGCCCTGAGTCCCCATCTGGACGTTGGTCGTGTTGATGCCGTCGATGATCCACTGGTTCTCGGCCGAGGTGGCTCCGTAGATCGTGAGCGTCAGCGAGCGGCCCTGCGTGACGCCGCGGTCCGTATCGACGCCGGGATTGGAGCGCACGATGTCGGCGTAGTTTCGCGAGACGGGCAGATGGCCGATCACGTCGCTCGGGTAGTTCGTTCCGGTCGTTGTCGAGGTCACATCGACCTTCGAGGCCTCGGCGGAAACGACAACCGTCTCGGCCGCCGCGGGCTCGAGAATGAAGTCGACGGTGACGGTCGCGTCGAGAAGCGCGACGGCGCTCTTCTCAGCCAGGCGAAACCCGTCGAGGCTCGCTCGAACCCGATAGCTTCCTGGCGACACGGCAAGCAACCGATAGAACCGTCCCGAGCGGTCGTGGAGAGCCGAACCCCCTGCTGACTTGGACTGGTCGCCTCCACGGTCGCTCCCGGAAGCGCCGCGCCGGAAGAGTCGGTGATACGTCCCCTCGATGTTCCCGGTCGTTTGACCGGGCAGCGTCGTCGCGAGCCGGCAGAAGATCCAGGGCAAGAGTCAGGATCCTCGAGGGGAATCCCGAGAAACTTGTTCACAGCCCACCCCCTCGTTTCGCTTGGAAACAGCGGTCGGGCGCACGCCGCTCGGCGAGCTTAGTTTCCTTGTGGAAACGACTTGTGGCGAGATTCTGATGCATCCGCATCACCGGGGTCAAGTCTCAAACCGCTGGCCACTGACTTCAGCCGTTCGACGAGGTAGCCGGCTACCCGCGAGATCGTCATTCTCGCCTCACGCCACTTACGGGATGAATGATGCGACCTACCAGCCCTTCAACACGGCAACGTCGGGCATTGGGTAGTGCTTCAGATTCTGAGTGTAGATTTTCCCACCCGTGGCCGTAGCCGTTGCGGCCAGTATGGCGTCGTTCACGTCAATGCCGTGCGAGGGATGCCAGTGTTCTGTAGAAGACCGCCGCCTGATCCACAACTTCTCGCGTCACCGCTTCGGTTTTGAAACGGGAGAGGAAGGAGAGCGTCGCGGACTCCTCTTCCGGGCGCATGAAGAAGACAACCTCGGCCCGCTGGAGGGCCCCGGTCCACAATTCGGCGCCCGGGTCAGCGGCCAGGGCCCGTAGCAGGGCCGCGGCCTTCCGCTCGCCCCGGAGGTGCCAGATGAGGATGTCGCTATCGACGTACGCGCGCATTCTTACCGCGGCGATGCCTCGCGAAGCTCCGGCGGAACTCCCGTCGAGCCTTGCGGATGGTCGCCTCGGGCCGCTCCTTGCGTTTCCACGCGCCGAGCGTTTCGGCCCAGATGTCCGCACCCTCCCCATCCGGCTGCCGGGCCCGCAAATGGATCGCTTCCTCGAGAAACCTCCGCTTCGTCATCTTCAGCCGGCGCGCCACCCGCTCCATCTCATCGAGAGCCGCCTCGTCCAACCGGGCCGAGAAGATCTTTTCCAACGCCAGCCTCCTTCTTACGTAAGAAGACTAACGTAAGATAAGGTGCCGGTCAAGCGGCATCATTTCAGCCCCTCCACGAGATAGAGGTCCGACAGAATCCGCTCGCAGTTGTAGGCGTAGGACTTGCCGTCGGGCGAGATCATCAGGTCCGCGTTGACGATCCGGCCGGGTCCTGCGGCATGACCGTCTTCCAGGGCTCGCGCCGGCCGGTCGAGATCTCGACCCGAAAGACCTGGAACGGCAGCTCGACGCCGTTCCAGGCGTACACGAAGCGGCCGTCGTCGCTCCAGTTCCTCCAGATGAAATCTGAGCTCAGCAGCCCCCGCGCCGGACGCGGCTCGCCCCCCTCCACCGGATAGATCCAGAAGCCGTCCTCCTGCTCCACGATCACGAAGCGGCCGTCGGGCGAGATGGAAGAATTCTCAACATGGACGCCGTCGGGTGTCAGCGGCCGAGGCTCGCCGCTGGCGACGTCCTGGATGTACTTCCTGTCCCGGTGCCCCTTCTCGTGCGCGCCGAAGAGCAGCCGCCGGCCATCCTGTGACCACCGGACGTCCGATTTTACATGCTCCTCGATCCTGCCTCTCGCGAGCCGCTTCTCCTCGCCGGCGCCTGTTGGAACGAGCGTGAGCTCGCTCGGAGGGCCCGGACGCACGACGGCGACCCACTTGCGATCGGGCGATAACTCCGAGCCGAATCCCTCGCCGAGCTTTTTCGGCGGCGAACCGTCGGTCGCGCGCAGGTAGAAAGTCTCGGGCACGTTGGGGGCGCCGGGCACGGTGATCAGAAGGGTCTTGCCGTCGGGTGAGAGGCCCATGGCGTTGTTGTTCGCGAGCACCTGAGGTCCCGATCCTGCGTCTCTCCGGCCGGTTTCGCCCAGACCTCCCAGCGCGCGTTCTGGAATGCGATGAGGGCCCTGCCATCCCTTGCGACGTCCTGGAGACTCATCCCCAGGGGCATCCGGAGCAGAACGCGTTCCTTTCCTGAGATGTCCATCGCCAGCACGCTCGAGCCTCCTTCTTCGGTCGAACCAGACTTCCTCGCCGTCGGGCTCCAGGCGGACGCGCCAGACCGAGCGGAACTCTCGGGAAGCCATAAGCACCACGCCGGAAAGATCCGTGAGGTTGACCCGTTTGGAGTCCGAAAGCGATCCGGTTTCCTGCCGGCGAGATCCGTGCGACGAACGCCATTGCCCCGATGAATCACCTTGCCGATGGGAAACTCCAGCCGGTCCCCACGAGCCACGAGCATGTCCTTCCCGCCCGGAGCCCAATCGGCGAATCGGACGTCCTCCGCGATCTCCCGGGGCGCTCCGCCCGCGAGCGGCGCGGTCGCCAGAGTCCCGCTCTCGTACATCCAGCCGACACCCATCGACGGCTTCCCCGTCACGACGGCGAGTTCCCCCGCGCGCGGACAGGGACATCAGGCTCGCGTCGGGCAGCTCGAGCCTCCGCGACTCCGGGCTCTCGGGCCTCGTCTGGAAGATGTGCGGCGGCTCCCCGTCCCAGCGCGCGCTGTAGAGAATCGTCCGGCCGTCCGGCGAGAAGCGCGCCACGTCCACGAGCCCCCGGCGAAACGTCAGGCGATGAAAGGAAAGCTGCGTCCCCGTGCGCCCACTCCAGATCGCCTTCCGGCGAGGAGCGCCACGGCGATCAGCGCCGCGGCCCCCGCCGCCGGCAGCAGAACCGCGCGAGTTCGGGGACGCGCCGGCGCGGCGCGGCCGGGAACCGCTTCCGAGGAGTGATCCCGCATCGTCGCCAGATCGCGGGCCAGGTCGCTTGTCGAGGCGTAGCGGCCCTCGGGCTCCTTGGCCAGACAGCGCTCGACGATCCACCGCAGCGGCGCGGGTGTCCCTGGCGTTGATCGCCCCAATCGGCGCGGGCTCCTCGTTCAGAATCGCCGAGAGCGTGTCGACGCCGGTCTTCTTCAGGAACGCCCGCTTGCCCGTCGCCATCTCGTACAGGATCGACCCGAACGAGAACTGATCCGACCGGAAGTCCACGCGGCTCCCCGCTCGCCTGCTCCGGCGACATGTAACCGACCGTTCCGACGATCATCCCCGGGCTCGTCCCGGTCTCCGTCGGCAGGTGCGAGCCCTCGTCGCTGCCGGATCCCACGTGCGTCGGCTTCGCCAGGCCGAAGTCCAGGATCTTGACCAGCCCGTCCTTCGTCACCATCACGTTCTCGGGCTTCAGGTCCCGGTGCACGATCCCGGCCTCGTGCGCCTGGCCAGGCCTTCGGCGATCTGTGTGGCGATCGGAAGCAGCTTCTTGACCGGAAGTGCGCCGCCGACGAGCAGCTTGCGCAGCGTCTCGCCCTCCACCTTCTCCATCGCGATGTACGACGACCCCGTCCTCCGAACCGATGTCGTAGACCGTGACGATGTTGGGATGATTCAAGCCCGACGCCGACCGCGCCTCCTTCTCGAAGCGCCTAAGCCGCGACGGGTCCGACGCCAGCTCCGCCGGCAGCACCTTGATCGCCACCTCGCGGTCGAGCCGCGCGTCCCGCGCCCGGTACACCTCTCCCATCCCGCCCGCGCCGAGCGGCGACAGGATCTCGTAGGGCCCGAGGCGACTACCAGACGCGAGCGTCATCTCAAGTCACAAATCACGATCCCCGGGAGGTCACATCAGTCCGTCGACGAGGTACAGCTCCGAGAGATTGCGGTTCCAGGAATACGCATAGGACCTTCCGTCCGGAGTCACGCCGATCTTGAACGCTGAATCGAAGCCCGGGTTGGATTCGTGGATTTCCTTCCAGAGTCGTCTCTTTCCCCGTCTCTGGATCGAGGAGCCAGAGAGTGAACGGAATCCCTTCCCGGATGACATAGATTTCGCGGCCGTCGGCACTCCACTGGATCGGGCTCTCCTTGAGTTCCAGACCGCGAACAGGGCGAGGGCTGCCGCCTTGCATTGGATACAGGAAGAACCCTCGCTCTCGAGGAGGTCCCCGATGACGAGCCTGCCGTCGGGCGAGATTGCGTGGCTGTTGCCTTTTAAGCCAACTCCCTCCGGCGTGATGGCCGGAGGTTGCCCGCCGCAATTTCTTGGACGTAGAGGCGCATCCGACGCCCGGGCTCGACACCCGCCAACAGAATCCGGTCGCCGCCCGGCAGCCAGTTCGCGGCCGCGATGTGCTCGAAACCCTTGTATTCAAGCGTCCTTGGTTCGCCGACTCCGGTCGGAACAAGAACGAGACGCGGTGGCTCGTGGGCAACGTCTGGCATCGACGCGAGAACCCATTTCCCATCGGGGGAGAGCGCCATTCCGCGACCGTCGCCCAGCCGAACGGCGGGCGCGCCGTCAGTCTTTCGTATGTAGACGGAGTTGTTCGGTCCTCCTCCTTCGGAGAATTCCGTCAAGATGAGCGTCCGACCATCGTTCGAGAGATCGGAAAGAGCGGATCCGTCGAGCCATGACAGGTCGCGCTCCTTCTCCTCGCCCGGCGCGACTCCCATCACCATCGAGAGAATGTTGTGACGCGACATCAGCACGCGGCCGTCGCGGGAGATGTCATGGAGCTCCAGATCGCCGGGCAAACGCGCCACGAGCCGCCGCTGTCCGGACAGGTTCACGGCATAAAGAGAGGCCAGAATTCCCCGTCCCGGCTCGAGCGCGTTGAACCAGATCTCGTCACCGCGCGCTGTCCAGCACGGCACGCCTCCAGCCGCCCCCACCTCCGGTCCGGAGAAGAGAACCCTCTTGCCTCTTCCTGAGCTCTCGATGACGTCAAGCCCCCCTCCTTCGCCAAATGCGATCAGGTCCCCGCGAGGCGAAATCCGGGGAGTCCAGAGATTCCCGGAACTCGTCTCGAACAGGACTCTCCCGACGGGGAACTCGAGGCGATCCTTCCCCTCGATCGAACGCACGACCGCCATATTCTTTCCATCGGGAGACCAGTCCGCGCTAATCCAGGGCATGCCCTCGAGAATCTCGCGCGGAACACCGCCGGCCAGCGGGACGCGAGCGAGCGTTCCCAGGTTCCCGCTGGCACCCTTCAGAAGCATGATTGCCATTTCGCCGGCAGAGGAGATCGCCACGATCTCAGCCTTGCCGAAGCCGAAGGGACGCGACTCCGGGCTGTCGAGCCGCGTCGAGTATATCTGTCGGTCCGAGCCTGCCCAGCTGGCGCTGTACACGATCGTTTGGCCGTCGGGCGCAAAACGCGCGTTCCCCATCTCGCCCTGTCGAAAGGTCAGACGGTGGAACGAGGGAACGGAGAAGTGTCGACTCGTTCCGGCGCGAAGACCCAAGAGATAAATGCCAGCAAGTGCGACAACGATGGCTAACAGCACGGCAAGGGTCCGGATGTGCGCGGGGGTCCGCGTAGGCTGCGAAGTCACGAGCGCCGCCTCCGAAAGGTGATCGCGTACTTTCGACAGGTCGCGCGCGAGATCTTTCGTCGAGGCATAGCGGTCTCGCCGACTCCTTGTCGAGGCACTGCTCGACGATCCACCGCAGCGGCGCCGGCGCCTCCGGGTTGATCTGCCCCACCGGCTTCGGTTCCTCGTGCAGGATCGCCGAGAGCGTGTCCACGGCCGTCCCCTTCTGGAACGCCCTCTTGCCCGTCGCCATCTCGTAGAGGATCGACCCGAACGAGAACTGGTCGGAGCGGAAGTCCACCGTCTGCCCGGCCGCCTGCTCGGGCGACATGTAGCCGACCGTCCCGAGCACCATGCCGGGACTCGTTCCCGTCTCGGTCGGAAGGTGCGAGCCCTGCTCGCTCCAGACCCGGTCGTCGTCAGCTTCGCCAGGCCGAAGTCCAGGATCTTGACCAGCCCGTCTTTCGTCACCATCACGTTCTCGGGCT
>CAWFIK010000004.1:0-518544 GCA_963815865.1 uncultured Acidobacteriota bacterium | reverse complement strand
GCTCGAAACCGACGGTCGCCTGCTTGATGGTGGCCCGGAAGATCTGCCGGCGCGGCAGCACCGCCTTGCACTTCTGGCTCGCCGGCTTGGCCAGGTCGCTCGTCGAGTCGAACAGGATGGTCTTGCCGTTCGCGACCGTCGACGCGTTGGCGCTCGCCCCCAGCGCACAGTTGGTGATCTGGCTGGTCGAGCGCGGCGGCTCGTTGTCGAACAGGAATATCTTGCCCCCGCCGCTACCGTTGCCGAGCAGGTCGCTGGCGGAGTGAAAGGCGATGAAGCGCGCGCTCTCACCCTGCGAGAAGGGCGCCGCGCTCTGGCCGTTCGGCAGCTTGTCGATCCGGAGCTCGTAGGGGGTCTGGCGGTGTAGCGCGAGCGCATTGCCGCTGGTCATGGCGATGACGCTGAGCGCGACGGCCTGGATGGTTGTGCGCATGGCAATCCTCGACATGACCTTCACTTGCTCCCCTTGCTGGTCTGCTGCTGCAGGTGGTTGAGCAGGTCACCGATCTGCGCGAGCAACCCGTAGATCTGCTCGGCGTCACCAAAGCCGTCACCTCAGCGATCCCCGACAACGTCCGCAAAGCACACCGCCAACTCCGAGAAACCAAGAAGCAATTTAACCTTCCTGACGCGCATGGACTCCTCGTCATCCTCAACGACCTCGTCGAGATCCTCAAGCCCGACCTCGTCGCCAGCCACGTCCAAGCGCAACTCGGCAAGAAAACCCCCGAGGGACTCCCGCGCTTCCCCCACCTCCAAGCCGCCTGGATCATCAGCGAAGCCCACATCCTCCCGATCATCCCCGGCATCATCGGTGCCCACATCGGCATCCTCGCCGAGAACCGCCACCAAGCGCCGACCCCGGAGTTGCAAGCAACGATCGACCGACTCCAGCCCGCGTGGGCCGCCTTCAACCGCGTCCCCCACCTCACGGCACCACCAGATCTCCAGCCCGACACCATCAGCACCAAAGACTTCGTCTTCCCACCAGAAGCGCTCAAGCGCTCCGAGGCCTGGGCGCAGGAGTACGAAGCAAACCCCTACCTCCGAGACCTCTCAAAGGACGACCTCCTGCAAAAAGGACGGGAACTTCTCAACGACCTCGGACCACGTTTTCTCAAGGGAGCCACGCCGACACCCGTCGAGGAACTCCGGCAACGAATGGAACGCTGGGCGCACTTCATCGAAGAGATCAACCACCGCGCCATCGACCTGCGCGAATGGGGACCAATCGTGACCGCCGACCTCCGAAAGCAGCACGGCATCCCCTCCTAGAGCACACACCATCAGACCCTCAAGCACCGTTACGCCGACAAGCCCCAGGCCATGACCATCAGCCACGTCATCCTGCCAGCGAACTTCAGCTCGGCGCTCCACGAGAACCCGAATACCGAGAATCTCGCGATCGGCGCCTGGGAAGACATCGCCGTCTCAATCCAAGAACTGAGCGCAGCAATCCAGAAGCAACTCGAGGACCCGGACGACAAAGCAGACAAGCCGTACATGGCCCGCGAACTCATCACCACGGCCGTCGAAACCATCGAGATCCTCGGCAGCGCCCTGCTCCGCTTCCGCAACCCCGAGCGCCGACAGTTCCACTACGCGAGCAACGACGAACTCACCACGCTCTTCGCCGCCGTCGAGCAAGGAATACCCGAAGAGGAGGCAATCCGTTTCCTTCGGCTACCGCAACCAACCATCGGTGACCCCGTCCTCGCGGCCGCGCTCCAGCACATCGGCAAGCGTTCTCAAGACTGCCTCATCGACTTCGCCAGATACTGGCAAGCGAACATCCAGAGCGTCCGCTGGTTCCGCCACTACCCGGCGTTCCTGACGTGGAATGAGCCGCCGTTGATCGACACGAGCAACAACCCACAGCTTCAGCAGGTCCAAGCCCAGATCAAGGAGCGACTCCCGCACCTCCTCGAGGTCATCGTGCATCCCGACGAGCACGGCTTCGACTACGAGCCGCTAGAGCCAACCGCGGGGCGACTCGCGGCGGGAATCACCCGGGTCGCCATCCAAGTGCTCTACATGATCTCCGGCAATCAGGTCCTCGACCCCGCGAGCACGGACCCCTCGCACCGGCTCCCGAAAGTCTTTCCGGCATTCACCAGAGAACTCCCCGCAGAACAGCTCAACGCGCTGCAGCGATGGGGCGGGTACTTCCTTGTCCCCTGACCTTCCCACGCCGCAGCAGGCACGGGAGAACTACCTCCTGCGGCTCTACCTCCTCGAGAACCTGCTGGCCTACGTCGACCTCCGGCGCTCCTACGTCGAGTACTTAGCAGGCCGCGCCGCCGGACCAATCGACCAGCGCACGGCAGCGCGTCGGCTCGACGCGACCTGCCACGCGTGGACACTATGCGACAACCTCCTGAGCATCTACGAGACGCTCGCCGGCAAGATCAACATCACCCAAGAAAGCCAACGCCGTGCCATCCAAACGAGAGTAGGAAGCAGGACTACCCCGAAGATCCGATTCCACAAAGCAATCTGGCTGTACCACCTGCTCACCAAACTGCCCGACGACGTCTTCGAACGCGCCGGCGTCGACCGCTCCCATGCCGAGCCAATCCTGAACAGGCTCATCGAGCGCAGCTGCGCAACACTCCAAGACCAGTACGCGACGATCGCGACCTACCACCGCAAGTATCGGGACATCGCAAGCGCGTACAAACACGGCAGGGCGCTCTTCCCCCTCCGCGTCAGCTTCGAGACCGACCAAGCCACCGGGCAGAGTCGGCTCAACCTCCACGTCGACCACAACGTCGTGACGGCACTCCAGCGCAACGCCGATGCCACCGAGACAGCCACTACGTTCCTGCCCGACCCCGAGAGCGAGCAAGACCTCAAGGGCATCTTGCGGATCGCCGCCGAGCAACTCCCGCGCCTGCGGACCTACCTCGCAAGCATGAAGAATTCCTGCGAGGCGTACATCAAATGGCTTGAGGCAGGGAAGCCTCGGGGAGTTGGCCCTGGCCCAACCTTCTGCTTCTTCGCCGAAGACTACACGCCGGAGGAAGAGGCGCTCATTCAGGCACTCCGACGAAAAGCAACAGCCAGTACCTAGGAAGTCGTCGAATCCCTCTTCGCCGACGACCGCCGTCCTCGGGCTGCCAGCTGCTTCGCCTCCGCGATCGCCGCATCAACTCCCGACCCTTCCCGGGCCCTTTTCTCTCGCCTAGAATCCGACTCGGATGGCGCCACAGCTGCGAGAACGCAAAACGAGCGACGCTGCGAAGGTCAAGAAGATCTTGAATTTCTTGGGCGTGGGGTACCGGGACTACCTGGCAGCACGAACCCTGCTCAACAACGACCTCACGCTCGAGGGCACGATCATGGCGAGCACGGCCATCGAGAAGTACTTCAAAGCCGTCATCAGCCTGCGCGGCAACACCACCAGCGGCCACCTCAACGCCGCCCTCCTCAACAACATAAAGAACTACGACCCCGCCCTCTATCAGGGCTGCAACGAGTCGTTCCTCCAGCTGCTCAAGAAGGTCTACGTGCTGCGGTACTTTGAGAACCTCGAACCAGACTTTAGCCTGAGCATCCGGACCCGGCACGTCCTCGCCCAGCTTGACGAAGTCGTCAATGTTCTGGAGGGAAAGTTCGCCTTCCACCGGAACGGCAAGCTGCTCGAGCGCGCGTACCACCACGACCGCACAGCAAGATCTCCAGTCCTCTACACGAACAACCATGTCTTGCAAGACATCCCCAAGATTTCCTTTCTCACCGGCGAGGAAACCGTCTACGAGCTCCGCAACAGCCTGAGCATGGGTCTCCTCGAAGTCGTCTACCGAACCACCGCACCGCCCCGCATGGACTTCTCGGGCGAGGGACTCAAGCCTGGAGGATCTCCTCCGGCGCCACCGAAGGCCCCAGGCCCTTAGGCGCCGAATGCGCAGATTCCAGCCAGGGCGACGTGTTGGCTGGGAGGCAGGGACTTGAACCCCGATTCACTGGTCCAGAGCCAGTTGTCCTACCATTGAACGACCTCCCAGTCGTTCGCGGGACGGCGATTATCGGGTAAGGGGTCGCGCGGGTCAACTTCTCCGCGCCCTCGTGTTCCGCGCAAACGCCCGGTCGCATGGCCGTTCCGTGGTTATACTGGGCGTGAGATGGCCCAGGAAGTTCGGGAAGACCTGGAAGCGCTTCGCGAAGCCCTCGAGAGCCAGGGCGACCCCGAGGCGCATGACCGCAGCTTGATCGTCGAGCGACTTGCCTGGACGCCCGAACAGAGGCTGGAGGCAAACGCGGCGTTTCTGCGCTTCTATTTCTCCGTTCGTCCCCAGGGCCCGCTGATCCGCGAGGAGTAGCTTGAGCCCTCTCCAGGACGAAGAGATCTTCGCTTGCCTGGATCGACACCACGTCCGCTACGTCCTGATCGGAGGCCTGGCCGCGGTTCTTCAAGGCTCCCCCATCGCAACGTTCGATGTCGACGTGTGCCCTGCCCGAGGCCCGGCCGATCTGGGTCGCCTGGCCGATGCCCTGGAGGAACTCGATGCCCGCATCCGGACGCCCAACGACCCCGAGGGGGTTGCGTTCCCTCGGGATGCCGCCTTCCTGGCAAACGCTCAGATCTTGAACCTGGTCACACGGTTTGGCGATCTCGACATCTCTTTTCTTCCCTCCGGAACGCGCGGTTTCGAGGATCTGTCGAAGAGCGCAGTCGCGATCCGCGTCAGAGGAGTCGAGATCCACGTCGCTGCCCTTCAAGACATCATCCGCTCGAAGGAGGCCGCCAACCGCCCAAAAGACCAGCGAACCCTGCCGATTCTGCGGCAGCTGCTCGAAGAGATTCAGAAGAAGAAATCTTGAACACCTTCCCGCCGGATTTGCTTCCCCTGTCCGGGTTCGTCAGGATCTCTCCGTGAGTTTGGAATCGCTGGCGTCGAAGCATTGCGTGCCTTGCCGCGGGGGGATTCCCCCGCTGTCGGAAGAGGACGCGCGGCGGCTTCTCGCCAACGCGCCGGGCTGGAGGCTCGAGGAGAACGGGACGCGGCTCGCTCGGCGGTTCGAGTTCGGGGACTTCAAGAAGGCCATCGAGTTCGTCAACCGGGTGGCCGACATCGCGGAGGAGGAGGGGCATCACCCCGACATCGCGATCCACTGGAACAAGGTGGATCTCGTCCTCTGGACGCACAAGATCGGCGGGCTTCACGAGAATGACTTCATTCTCGCGGCGAAGGTCAACCGCCTGCTCGAGGAAGCTCCGGGCACGGCGATCGGCTGAGGAACTTATCCATCTCCCTCACCCCTGCCCGCTCCCGGGGGGAGGGGTGCCTGGCTGTGATTTCTCAACACGTTGTTGCCATGATGCACGGGGTGTCGGTATGGACAAGGCGACCCGTTGCGTATCCGGGACCTCCGCTGACAACCCGCCCCGGCGTCGGGCCGCCTCCCTCGGCGGCACGCTCCGGCAGGCCGCTACGAGAGAACCGGCCGTCGCTCTATCGCGAAGGCGCAGTGGCAGCGAGGCGAAAGCAGGTTCCGGGTGGTGCGCCTTCGCTCACGACCGCCTACGGGAGGCGTCCCGCCGCCGGGGCTCAAGCACGGCTCGGACAGGCACTGTGCAGCCCGGAGGCGCCGGCGTTGCCCGGCAGCGGCCCTGTCCGAGGGCACACACCGAGAACTCGGGTTAGCGAAGCTGCTTCTGTGCCCTCGGACCGGAGCGGCGGCCAGGAGGTTCTCAATACGGCCCGGCCGCCGCGTGCCGCAGAGGGCAACGACGGCGACTCCGGGCGGATTCTCCACGACGAGATCCCCGAGTGCGAACAACGTCTTTAGAACTAACACCTAGACCCCGGAGGGGAACGACGCCGCTCCGGGGCGATTTCTCCGCGTTACTTCTCAGGCGCGGGAGCTTCTTCGATGGTCTGGTAGCAGCCGGGCTTGAGGTCTCGGACTTCCTGGACAAGGCCGGAGGGCCAGCGAATTTCGAGGCGCTTGGGAGCGGCCGTTCCGAGGCCGAAGTGGATTCGGGGGTCGCTCGAGGAGAGGTAGCTGTCGCCGGCTTTGCTTTCGCGGACTTGCTTGCGGGCGTCGGTCTCCAGCGTCAGGCGGGCGCCCACGCCCTGGCGGTTTGATTTCTTTCCGCGTAACACGGAGCCGATCCAGTTGCCGTGCCGACCGTCGTTGCGGAGAAGCCGGAGCGGCTGGCCGGAGTTGGAAACCGCGATGTCGATGTCGCCGTCGTTGTCGAAATCGGCGACCGCGGAGCCCCGGCCGACCATCTCCTTTCGGAACGGCTCGCCGCAGCCCCTCTCGGTGAACTTCCCCTTGCCGTCGTTCCACATCAGGAATGGCCGCTCCGCGTAGGTCACGCCCTGCATCGTCGGCGCTTCCGAGACGTGGCCGTTCGCGATGAACGCGTCGAGACGCCCTGCGTTGGAAGCGTCGAAGAGGTTCAGGCCGAAGCCGGAGTAATTGAACGCCGGAGGGCCGAAGCCGCTCGGACCGGACACGTCCTCGAAGACGGCGGAGCCGACGTTCCGGTAGAAGCCATTCCACTCCGCCTCGAAGTTGGCGACGACGAGGTCGAGCTTGCCGTCCCCGTCGAGGTCGCCGGCGTTCGTCCCCATGCCGCCGGAGGGCTGGCCGGCGCGGTTCAAGCCCGCGCCCGAGATGAGCGAAATGTCCTCGAACCTCATCCTCCCGAGGTTATGGAAGACGAAATTCATCGTCGTGTCGTTGGCGACGTAGATGTCCGGCTTCCCGTCGTCGTCCAGGTCCGCCACGACGACGCCGAGTCCCTTGCCGAGCGCCTGGCCGATCCCGGAAGACTCCGTGACGTCGGTGAACGTGCCGTCGCCGTTGTTCCTGTAGAGGAGGTTCGAGACCGGCGGATAGACCCTGGGATTGCAGTACTGGCGCTTTCCGGTCCGCGCGTCGCCGCAGAAGTAGTTCTTCTCGACGGAGTAGTCCACGTACCGCACGACGAAGAGATCCAGAGACCCGTCGCCGTCGAAGTCGGCGAACGCGGCGCTCGTGGACCAGCCGGAGCCGGCGACGCCCGCCTTCGCCGTCACGTCCTCGAACGTTCCGTCGCCGCGGTTGCGGTACAGGATGTTCTTCCCGAAGTTCGTCACGAAGACGTCGGTGAAGCCGTCGTTGTCGAAATCGGCGGCGATCGCTCCCATCCCGTAGGCCCGGTCGTTGATTCCAGCCTTTTGCGAGACGTCCTCGAAGGTCCCGTTGCCGCGGTTGCGGTAGAGGCGGTCGTTGGAGCCGGGCTCGCCGCGCGGCGGGAAGAGGCCGGACTGCACGACATAGAGGTCCATCCATCCATCGTTGTCGTAGTCGAGCCAGGCGACTCCCGAGCCCATCGTCTCGGGAAGCTGGTGCTCCGGCGTCGCGCCGCGCTCGTGCGTGAACTTGAGCCCCGCCGCGGCCGCGACGTCGGTGAAGACGACCGGGCAGCCCGCGTCCTTCTCTCGCGCCGGAGCGGGCGCCTTCGGTTTCGCATTCGGCGTCGCGACGTCGACGAGCGCCGCGAACACCGCCGCCAGAACGATCGCCGTCTTCACTTCTTCCTCGCGCGGTCGTATTCGCGGCCGAGCTCGTAGCGCAGCGCGGCGTCGTCCGGCGCGAGGGCGAGGGCGCGCTCGTATCTCTGGAACGCGTCCGCGTCGCGGCCGAGCTGGACGAGCGCCCGCGCCGCGCCCTTCAGCGCGTCCGGGTCGTCGGGATGGCGCTCGAACTGCGCGAGCGCGCGCTGGGGCTGTCCCGTGCGCAGGGCCACCCAGCCGAGGTTCAACTCCGCCTTCCGCGATCCTCCGCGAAACGCCGCTTCCTGCTCCTTCTGGAACGCGGCCTTGTACACGGCGATGTGCTGCTCGGCCTCTTCCCGGCGTCCCATCCGCGCGAGGAGGGTGCCAAGGCTGTAATGCGCCTTCGTCAGCGTCGCGTCGAGCCGCAACGCCTCGCGGTAGGCCGCCTCCGCCTTGTCCCGCTTCCTCACTGCCTCGTAGGCGCTCCCGAGATCGAGCTGGATCCCGGCCGAGTCGGGCTGCAGCTCTTCGGCGCGCTCGAGCTCCGGGACCGCCTCCTCCGGCTTCTGCTGGAGGAGAAGGATGCGCCCGAGGATGTGGTGCGCGGGCAGTTTCCAGGGAGCGATCCCGATCGCCTCGCGGAGGGCATTGACCGCCTCGTCGAAGCGGCCGATCTGTCCGAGCGACGCGCCGAGGAGGAGCGCGAGGTCGTAGTCGCGAGCCCCTTCCCTGCGGAGCTTCTCGAACTCCCGCGCCGCCTGGGTGAAGTGCTGCTGCTCCATCAGGGTCGACGCGTACTCCGTCCGCGCCCTCGACTTCAACGCGGGAGGCGCCGACGCGATGACGCGCTCCATCTCCTGGTTCCCGCGGTCGAAATTGCCGGTCTGCCACAGGTACTTCACGAAATCGAAGCGGACCTCGGGATTCCCGGGAGCGGCAGCGATGGCCCGCTCGAAGGCGGCCTCCGTTTTCGGGTCCCCGAGGAGCGCGTAGGCGAGCGCGAGCTCCTGGAGCGCCCGTGGATCGTTCGGGAATTCCTTCGCCGCCTTCTCGACCTCGGCGACCGCCTCCGAAACCCGGCCCGCCGCTCTCAGAGCGGAGGCGAGAACGATCCGGCTGTCGAGGTTCTTTCGGATCCAGATCCCGCGCGCGGCGCGCTTCCTCCAGCGCCTCGGAGGCTTTCCCATTTTCGAGGAGATACGCGCGGGCCAGGGCCCGCCGCGGCTCCGGCCTGTCCGGAAGCGCGCGCACCAACCGGGAGAGAAGCTCTTGCGCCGCGCGTGCCTCTCCCATGTCCGTCAGCGTCTCGCCGAGCGCGAGCGCGACCGGGCCGCTCTGCGGGTCCTGCCGGAGCGCTTCCTCGTAGAGCCGGCGGGCGGTGCCGAGGTCTCCCTTGCGGCGCGCCTCATCGGCAAGCGCGGGCAGGTTGTCCGCGGTCGGCCGCGGCGAGACGGCAGGGCGCGGAGACGGCGCAAGTGAAAGCGCCGCAATGAGCAGGGCGGAGGCCATCGGAACCATCTTGCCAGATCAGGGACGGGCCGGCTCCTCGATCGTCTGGTAGCGATTCGTCTTGACGTCGCGGACCTCCTGAGTGACGCCCGACGGCCAGACGATCGTCACGCGCTGGACGGACGCCGCCGTCCCGATTCCGAAGTGGATCCGCGGATCGCTCGAAGAGAGATAGCTGCCGCCGGCCTTCGCCTCGCGCACCTGCATTCCCGCCGCCGTCTCGAGCGTCACGCGCGCGCCGATCCCCTGGCGGTTCGAGGTCTTTCCGCGCAGGACGATCCCGACCCAGTTGCCGTGCTTCCCGTCGTTGCGCAGAAGCTCGAGCGGGCCGCCCGAGTTGGACACCGCGATGTCCATGCCGCCGTCGTTGTCGAAGTCGGCCGTGGCCGACCCGCGGCCGACGAGCGGTCGGCGAAACGGCTCGCCGCAGCCGCGCTCGGTGAACTTCCCCTTGCCGTCGTTCCACATCAGGAACGGCCGCTCCGCGTACGCGACGCCCTGCATCTTCGGGACCTCCAGGACGTGGCCGTTCGCGATGAAAACGTCGAGGTGCCCGGCGTTGCCGGCGTCGAAGATGTTCAGGCCGAAGCCGGAAAACGTGAACGCCGGCGGGCCGAAGCCGCTCACGCCGGAAAGATCTTCGAAGACCATCGAGCCCAGGTTATGGAAGAAGCTGTTCGGTTCCGCCTCGAAGTTCGCGACGGCGATGTCGAAGCGCCCGTCTCCGTCCAGGTCCGCCGCGTCCACGCCCATCCCCCCGAAGGCGCGCCCCGCCACGTTGACGCCGGCGCCGGAGTAGAGAGACACGTCCTCGAACTTCATGCCGCCCAGGTTGTGGAAGAGAAAGTTCATCGTCGTGTCGTTGGCGACGTAGATGTCCGGCTTGCGGTCGCCGTCGAAGTCGGACACGACGACGCCCAGGCCCTTGCCGAGCGCCGCGGCGACGCCGGAAGAGGCCGTGACGTCCGCGAACGTCCCGTCGCCGTTGTTGCGGTAGAGGAGGTTCCCGATCGGAGGGTAGAGGCTCGGATGGCAGTAGTCGCGCCGCCGCGTGACGGTGTCGCCGCAGAAGTAGTTCTTCTCGACGGAATAGTCGAGGTATCGGACGACGAAGAGATCCAGGAGCCCGTCCCCGTCGAAATCCGCGAACGCCGCGGAGGTGGACCAGCCGGAGCCGGCGACGCCCGCCTTCGCCGTCACGTCGGTGAACGTCCCGTCGCCGTTGTTGTGATAGAGGATGTTGCCCCCGAAATTCGTGACGAAGAGGTCCGGGAAGCCGTCGTTGTCGTAGTCGGCCGCGACGGCGCCCATGCCGTAGGCCGCGTCCTTCAATCCCGCCTTCGCGGTCACGTCGGTGAACGTCCCGTCGCCGTTGTTGCGGTAGAGGCGGTCCTGCGCGCGCGGACCGCCGTCCGGAGGGAACGAGCCCGACTGCACGACGTAGAGGTCCATCCAGCCGTCGTTGTCGTCGTCGAGCCACGCCAGACCCGACCCCATCGTCTCGGGGAGCTGGTGAGCCGGCGTGGCGCCGCGGTCGTGGGTGAACTTGAGACCCGCGCGTGCGGCGACGTCGGAGAAGACCGTGCGGCAGCCGGCGTCGGGCGATTTCGCCGGGGCGGCCCGGCGCGCCGGAGAGAGAGCGAGCGCGCCGGCCAGGGCGAGGAGCGCGGCGGCCACGAGCGAGCGCTTCATGGCGCCTTCGCCTTCTTGCCCTCGCGGGCGAGCCCATAACGGATGCGCGGGTCCGATGAGGCGAGGGTGAGCGCGCGCTCGAGAGCCGCGAGCGCCTCGGCGTGGCGATTCAGACGCGAGAGCGCGGCGGCCTTGCCGCGGAGCGCATCGGGATCGTTCGGATGCCGCTCGAACTGCGCCAGGGCCTCTTCGTTCTCTCCGCCGGCGAGGCTCGTCCATCCCAGCGCCAGCTCCGCGCGGCGCGCGCCCCTCTCGAAGCGCTCCCGCTGACCGCGCTCGAACGCCTCCTGGTAGAGCGCGATCTCCCGCCGCGCCTCCTCCTCGCGCCCGCGCCGCGCGAGGAGCGTGCCGAGCGCGTAGTGGGCCCGGGGCACCGCGGGGGCCGTGGCGATCACCTTGCGATAGGCCTCCTCCGCCGCTCCCGCCTGGCCGAGCGCCTCGAGCGCGCGGCCCAGGTCCAGCAGGACTTCCGGCGACGTCGCCTGCCGCTCGACCGCGAGCGTGAGTTCCCGCCTCGCGGAGGCCGGATCGCCGGCGAGGAGGAGGACGCGGCCGAGTCCCTGCCGCGCCGTGACGCGGCCAGGCTCCCGCGCGATCGCCTCCCGGTACCGGGCCGCCGAGTCGGCGAATCGCCCGGTCTCGAGGAGAGTGCCCCCCCACGCCTCGAGCGCCTCGGCGTCGCACGGAGCGCCGCGGCAGGCCCTGTCGAACTCCCGCGCGGCGTCCACGAAACGTTCCTCGCGAATGAGCTCGAACGCGTAGCGAAGATGGAGGCGCGGCGCGTTCGCGAGCCGCAGCAGGCGGTCCATCTCGGCGTTGCCGGCGTCGTTGCGCCCCGCCTGCCAGAGCGCTTCGATGAGCTCGCCGCGAAGCGTCGGGTCCGCCGGCGACAGCGCGATCGCGCGGCGATACGTCGCCTCGAAGCGCTCGTCGCCGACCGCCGCGTACGCGGCCGCGAGGAGCCGCAGTCCGGCGGTGTCCTTGGGGCGGGCGCCCGCCGCGGCCTCGAGCCCCGGCACCGCCTCATCCGGCTTCCCCGCGGTTATGAGAGCGCTCGCCGCCTTCAGCCCCTCCTCGCGGGAGGGAGCGGGTGACGCGGCTGAGAGTCCGGCGACGAGTGCCCAGCCTGTCATCCCGAGGAGTGGGGCGCTCCGGCGACATCGAAAACGCACCCGCACTGTCATCCCGAGGAGCGAAGCGACGAGGGATCTTCTCCACAGGCGTCGTGGAGACGGGAGCAGATCCTTCGCTTCGCTCAGGATGACAGAGGGGGAACAGGGACTCCGGATGACAGAGATGGAATAAGAGGATCTCCGGTTGGCAAGGACGGGGGACGGCAAGGAGTTCAGGATGACAGAGGAGCGCTAGCGCGGCTCGGAGATCGTGAGCGTCTTGTTGATCGCGATGCCGCGCGAGATCGCGCTCTTCTTCCCCGACGGCCACACGACCTCGACGCGCTCGACGCTCGCCGCGTCTCCCAGGCCGAAGTAAAGCGGCAGGACGCTCTGGGAGAGATACCCCGACTTGCCGTCGTTGTACTTCGTGTAAGTGCGTCCGCCCGATGTGACCTTCACCGTCGCGCCGAGGCCGGTGCGGTTGGAGATCGTGCCGTTCAAGACGACCTGGAGGAAGTGGATCTTCTTCTTCTGCGCGAGGTCGCTGACGAGGATCTGCGGCGCCGCGTTGAACTCGTTGGTGACGATGTCGAGATCGCCGTCGCCGTCCAGGTCGAAGAGGGCGGACGAGCGCGAGCCGAGCGTCCCCATCACCGTGATCTTCCCCTTCTGCCCCTCGCACGCCTTCCGGTCAGCCGCCTCGGTGTCGCAGTCGAGATCGAACCAGGCGGTGTTCGTGCGCCCGTCCTTGCGCGGCTCGACGCCGAGGACGAACTCGCTGCCCAGGAATCTCTTCCCGCCGTCGTTCAGCAGGAGCGAGTTGATCCCGTAGCGGAAGGGGAAGCACATGCTCGCGGTAATGAAGATGTCGTCGAAGCCGTCGGCGTTCAAGTCGCCGACGCTCGGCCCCCACGGCCAATAGTTCTCGACGCCCACCTTATCGGAGATCTCCTCGAACTTGCCGTTGCCGAGGTTGTGCCAGAACGCGTTGCCGAAGATGTTATTGGCGCCCCCCTGGAGGAACGCGTCATCCCACTGGATGTTCGATTTCTGTTTCTCGCGGTCGGGCGCCTGCGGCTCACTCATGTCCGAGTGCATGTCGGTGATGAGCAGGTCCATCTTCCCGTCGTTGTCGAAGTCGAAGAACTTGACCCCCATCGCTCCCCAGGGCGTCTTGGGAAAGTGCTGCTCGGTCCTGTCGACGAATTTCTTTCCTCTCTGGTTCTCCAGGTAATGGTCGTCCCCCTGCATGTTCAAGACGTAGAGACCGGGATAACCGTCGCCGTCCAGGTCGGTGAAGGTCGCGTCCCCGCTCCACCCCGTGTACGGGAGGGCGACGGCGGCCGAGACGTCCACGAAACGGTTGTGGCCGGTGTTGCGGTAGAGACGGCTCTTCTCGGTGCGGACCGGCTTCAAGTGCCCGGAGAACGCGTCCTTGTAGCCGAGGAAGTATCCCCCGGTGCCCTTGTCGTCGATCGTGTACTTGCCGACGTTGACGAGAAAGAGGTCGAGCAGGCCGTCGCTGTCGTAGTCGAAGAAGACGGCGCCCGAGGAATGCCCATAGTAGTTGAGCCCGGACTCCCTGGAGATGTCCCTGAAGTGCCCCTTGCCGTCGTTCTCAAAGAGGACATTGCCGCCGCGCACGGACGTCACGTAGAGGTCCTGATCTGCGTCGTTGTCGATGTCCGCGAACGAGGCAGAAACGCTGACCCGGTCCTTCAGCCCGACGCCGGCGGATTCGGTGATGTTCCTGAACTTCCCGCCGCCGAGGTTCTTCCAGAGCTCGTTTCCGCCGAGCTGGCTGACGAAGTAGATGTCGGGGAGCCCGTCGCCGTCCACGTCCGCGACGGCGATTCCCGTCCCGTGATCGTAGTGGTCCGGCTTGTAGTACTTCCCGGAGTCTTCCGTGATGTGATGAACGAACGTGATCCCGCTCTCCGCCACGCGGTCGGAGAAATGGAAGTCGTGGAAGACCTTCCAATCCCGCGCCGCTATCTCCTGCGCGGCCTTGCGCGCCGTGAGGCTCGCGACCCCGACGTCGTCGGGCGGGAAGACGACGGGCCTGGGAGGCTCCTGCGGCGGCGATGCCGCGAGCCATCCGACGAAGGCTGCAGCGAAGAGGACGGCGACGAAACCCGTCCTCTTGCTCATTGCTTCTTGCCGGGCAGGACGACCAGCACGATGCCGATCACGCCGGCGCCGACAAAGAGCCAGCGCGCGTTCTCCCAGAGGTCCCGCTTGCCGCGCTCGTCCTTGGAGACGGCGGCCTTGAACTGCCCCTCCAGGCTGTCGTAGCCCGTCCGCTGGCTCGAGGCGAACAGGAAGCCCGCCAGGCCGAGGACGATCAGGATGATTCCGAGTCTTCGCATCTCAGTCGCCCCTTTCAGTACCTTGCCATGCCTGGATCGATCTGCTCCGCCCAATGGTTGATGCCGCCGGCCAGGTTGAAGGCCTTTTCGTATCCCTTCTGGCGCAGGAACTGGACGGCGTTGGCGCTGCGGCCGCCGGTCCGGCAATAAACGACGATCTCGCCATCCTTCGGAAGCTCGGCGAGCCTGTTCGGCAACGTTCCGAGTGGGATCTTCACCGAATCGGGCAGGTCGCTGATCGGCCATTCGTGTGGCTCCCGAACGTCCACGAGGGTGAAGGACTCGCCCCGGTCGCGCTTCGCCTTCAATTCTTCCACGGTGATCGCGGGGATCATGCGGAAAAGATACCACTGGCGCCGTTGTCACCCTCACTCCTGACCCCGGCTTTCTCATAGTGCGCTGGCCCTTCCGCAGCACGACCCAACCAGAGGCGGGAGGGGCAAGCCCCTCCCCGACAACCGTTAGAGCAGACGGCGTCACATCTTTTTCAGCACGATACTCGTGTCGCTCGCGGCGCGAGGAGTCTCCCAGAGGGGAGGAGCCTCGCGCCGCGGGAGCGCAGCGCCGGAGCGGGATCGCGCCGCCAGGCGTAGATCCCGCGGAGCGCGCGAAGCGACGGTCAATAGCGCGGCATCGTCGGATCCACGACCTCCGCCCAGCGGTTGATGCCGCCGCTCAAGTTCCGGACCTTTCGAAAGCCGGCCTGGCGCAGGAGCTGGACGGCCTTCGCGCTGCGCGCGCCGGACTTGCAGTGGACGACGATCTCGTCGGCGCTCGAGAGACGGTTCAGGTTCTCCGGGAGCGTTCCGAGGGGGATCCGGACCGAATCGGGGAAGGCGCAGATCGCGACCTCGTGCGGCTCGCGCACGTCGATGAGCACGAGATCGTCTCCCCTCTCGAACATCGCCTGGAGCTCCTCGACGCCGATCTCGGGAACGCCGGGCGCGGCGGCCGCCGCGTCGGGCACGATCCCGCAGAACGCCTCGTAATCCACGAGCTTCTTGACCGTGGCGTGCGGCGCCGCAGATCAGGCACTCCGGGTCCTTGCGCAGCTTCAGCTCCCGGAAGCGCATCGAGAGCGCGTCGTACGAGGAGCAGCCGTCCGATCAACGGATCGCCGGAGCCGAGGATCAGCTTGATCGTCTCGGTCGCCTGGATGACGCCGAGGAGTCCCGGCAGGATCGCCGAGCACTCCCCCTTCCGCGCACGACGGGACAAGCCCCGGCGGCGGCGGCTCGGGATAGAGGCAGCGGTAGCAGGGTCCCTTCTCCGCCCAGAAGACGGAGGCCTGCCCCTCGAAGCGGAAGATCGAGGCGTAGACGTTCGGCTTGCCCGAGAAGACGCAGGCGTCGTTGACGAGGTAGCGCGTCGGGAAGTTGTCGGTCCCGTCCACGATGATGTCGTAGTCGCGGACGATCTCGAGCGCGTTCTCGGAGGTGAGGCGCTCCTCGAACGGCACGATCCGGACGTGCGGGTTGACGGCGGCGAGCCGCTCCGCCGCGGCGGCGAGCTTGGGGCGCCCGACGTCCTTGGCGCCGAACAGACCTGCCGCTGGAGGTTCGAGTCGTCCACGACGTCGAAGTCCACGAGGCCGATCGTGCCGACCCCGGCCGCGGCGAGGTAGAGCGCCAGCGGAGAGCCGAGGCCTCCCGTGCCGATCAGCGAGCACGCGCGCCGCCTTCAGCTTCTTCTGCCCCGCCATGCCGACCTCCGGCATGATCAGGTGGCGCGCAGTAGCGGCGGATCTCCTCGTTGGACAGGGCCATGTCTTCAACAATCGCCGGAGGCGCCGGCGAGCCGCCGGCGATCGAGGGGATGATCGAGAGCGCGTCGGCCTCGGAGACGCGGCGTCGCACCGTTGCCGAGGTAGCGGACGTCCTCGTCGTTCTTGTAGACGTTGACGAAGGAGCGCAGCTTCCCTTCGTCGTCGTACAGGTGCTTGCGCAGCGCCTCGTGGCGCGCGACGAGGCTCCCGAGCGCGTCGGCGACGGTCCCGCCCGGGACGTGCACGCTCGGAGCCCCGCCCGCGTAGGGGCGAAGCGGCGTCGGCAGGAGGATCTTCGGCATGTGTTACTCCCCGGGGCCCTGGATGCGGATCTCTTCCCGCTCGAAGGCCCCGCGATCTTCGGAAAGGATGAAGGAATTGGCCTCGCCGGGCACCCCGGCGCCGACCGACAGGACGACATAGTGAAAAAACGGGAAGCCGTGCTCCCGGTCGTACTCGGAGGGAATCGCCGGGTGATCGGGATGCGAGTGGTAGAAGCCGAGCACGGACAGTCTCTCCGCGTCGGCCTGCCGCTCGATGCGGGCATACTCGAGCGGTTCGATCGTGTAGCGGCGCCGCCGCTCGTCGTTCCGGGCGTTCTCCATCCGCGCGATCCGCGCGACGCGGGCCGAGCCGTTGTCGGCGGTCCCGAGCAGCGCGCCGCAGCACTCCTCCGGATAGGTCTCGCGGCCATGCTCCCGGATCGCGTCGAGAGTCCGCGGATCGAGCGTGATCATGCTCCCTCCCAGAACGGCTCGGAGAGATACCGGCCGCCGCCGTCGCAGAGGACCGTGACGATCGTCGCCGGGTGGTCCGTCATCTCCCGCGCGACCCGGATCGCCGCGACGACGTTGGCCGCGGCCGAGGGTCCGACAAAGACCCCCTCCTGCCGCGCGAGGCGACGGCACATCGCGTAGGCGTCCTCGGTCGCGATCTGGAGGCTCGCGTCCGCGAGCGTCGGATCGTAGATCGGAGGAACCATCGCCGATGCCATGTGCTTCATCCCGTCCAAACCGTGCATCGGGCCGTCCGGTTGCATCGAGACGCAGACGACGCGCCGCGACTTCGACTTCAGAAACCGCGTCACGCCGCCGAACGTGCCGGTCGTCCCGAGGCCCGCGACGAAATGCGTCAGCTCGCCGCGCGTTTCCTCCCAGATCTCGGGTCCCGTGGTCTCGAAGTGCGCCCGCCAGTTGGCCGGGTTCGAATACTGATCCGGGTAGAAGTACTTCTCCGGCTCGGCGGCCGCCATTGCCCGCGCCTTCCGGATCGCTCCGTCGGAGCCCTCGAGCGGGTCGGTCGGTACGATCTGTGCGCCGAACGCGCGGAGGACTGCCGTCTTCTGGGCCGAGGAGCCCCTGGCCGGAACGCAGAGCGTGACGGGAAATCCCAGCGCCCGTCCGATCATCGCGTCGGCGATCCCGGTGTTGCCGGACGTCGCTTCGAGGATCGTCTTGCCGGGCGCGAGCAGGCCGCGCCGCAGGCCGTCTAAGAGCATCGCGCGGGCCGGCCGGTCCTTCACGCTCCCGCCCGGATTCATCTGCTCGGCCTTGGCGAGAAGGCGCAGGCCGGGCACGCCGGCGGCGATGCGCGAAAGATCGAGCAGCGGCGTGTTGCCGATCGCATCGAGGAGAGGGATCCCCGGAGCGCTCATTGCCCCGGCCGCCGCTTGCGCATGTTCATTCATTCCACGTTCCGCTCCCATAAATCAAAAGCCCGCCGGTCGGTCCGGCGGGCTCAGTGTCGTTCGGGTTCAGGGGAACTATCTCGGGCAAACACCGGCGCCGGCCGGACCCTCTCGGGCCCTCCCCGTACAACAGCACGCCGCCGCCTTTCTCGTCATCGTCCCCATTTCTAACACAGACTTACGCTTCCCTGGCCATCGAGATTCTCAACATCGAGCCGGAGCGGGAGATTTCACATGTCCGGAAGGACGTCCGGGCCACGGCGGGACAGACGACCCCTCAGCTTCCGCCACCGTGAAACCGTGCCCCCGCAGGCCTTTGCGGACGAGCCCCTCCGGCGGCCGCAGCCAGCCGAAGAGCGGGCGCAGGTCCCGCCGCAGGTCCTCGCGCGACGCCTCCGGGTCCCCCTCGTAGACCCAGAACGTCCCGCCCGGCCTCAACGCTCGATGGACTGCCTCGATCCCCGCCTGCGGTTCCTCCCAGTGATGAAACGAGAGGACCGACAGGGCGAAATCGAACTCCTCCCGAAATCCGAGGCTCTCCACCGCGCCGCGCCGGAACTCGAGGTTCGGGAGCGGTGGCTGCCGGAGCGCGCGGCGGATCATGGCTTCCGACTCGTCCACTCCGACGATGGTCAGGCCCGGGCGACGGACGGCGATCAGGCGATCCAGGTTTCCCGGCCCGCAGCCGACGTCGAGCAGGCGCCTCCGGACCGCGGGGATCTCGGACGCAATCCGGCGATGGAGCGGCTCGATGCTCGGTTCCGCCCACAGCTGGTAGAAGAAAGACCGGATCGCGCCGAACTTCTCCGGCTGTCCGCCCTTGAGATTCACCACGGGCTTCTATCTTGACATCCTGAAGCCCTTCGCCCCTCAGTGTCATCCTGAGCGCAACGAACGATCTGCTCCTGCGGGAACCGGCGGACCGGGGCAGATTCTTCGTCGCTGCGCTCCTCAGAATGACAATGCGTTCAGATCACATGAGTTCCGACCGCGTCTGATAGATTCTCGCCGCTAAGGAGGCCGCGCAAAGTGCTCTCCGAATTCAAGAATGAGCCCCTGACCGATTTCTCGAAGGAAGCCAATCGCGCCGCGTTCGCCGAGGCGCTCCGGAAAGTCGAAGCCCGGCTCCCGATCCAGGGAGAGAACCGGATCGGAGGAGCCCGGGTCGGCGCGGCGAAGATGATCGATTCCGTCAACCCGGCCCGGCGATCGCAGGTCATCGGCCGGTTCCCGCAGGGGACGAAGGAGGACGGCGTCCGCGCCGTCGAGGCCGCCGCGGCGGCCTTTCCCGCCTGGAGCCGGACGAAGCCGGAGGAGCGCTGGAAGAAGATCCTGCGCATCGCTTCGATCCTCCGCGAGAGGAAACACGAGTTCTCCGCGATGATGGTCCTCGAGGAGTCCAAGTCGTGGGCCGAGGCCGACGGCGACACGGCCGAGGCGATCGACTTCTGCGAGTTCTACGCGCGCGAGATGGAGCGGCTCTCGCAGCCGCAGCCGCTGACGCCGTATCCGGGCGAGAAGAACGAGCTCGAGTTCCTGCCGCTCGGCGTCGGCGCGGTCATCCCGCCCTGGAACTTCCCGCTCGCGATCCTGGCGGGCATGACGACGGCCGCGCTCGTGACCGGAAACACCGTGGTGCTGAAGCCCTCGTCCGACGCGCCCGCCATCGCGACGATGTTCGTCGAGGCCGCCGAGGAGGCCGGGCTGCCGCCGGGCGTCCTGAATTTCGTGACGGGCGGCGGCTCGACCGTCGGCAACGCGATCGTCGAGCACCCGAAGACGCGGTTGGTCGCCTTCACCGGCTCGCGCGAGGTCGGAATCGGAATCTACGAGAAGGCCGGCAAGGTCCTCCCGGGCCAGATCTGGATCAAGCGCGCGGTGCTCGAGATGGGCGGCAAGGACTTCATCCTCGTCGACGAGACGGCCGACCTCGAGGAGGCCGCGAAGGGGGTCGTCGCGGCGGCCTTCGGCTTCCAGGGGCAGAAGTGCTCTGCGTGCTCGCGCTTGATCGTGCACGAGAAGGTGCACGACGCCGCTGCTCGAGAAGATCGTCGCGAAGACGAAGGCGCTGAAGGTGGGGGACTCCGCGATCCGGAGACCAACGTCGGCGCGGTCATCAACGAGCGCGCGCAGAAGACGATCCTCGATTACGTCGAGGTCGGCCGGAAAGAGGGGCGCATCGTCGCGGGGGGCGGGCCGGGCCCGGCCGCGGGGTTCTTCGTCATGCCGACGGTCGTCGACGGGATCGCGCCGAAGGACCGCCTCGCGCAGGAGGAGATCTTCGGGCCGGTGCTCGCCGTCATCAAGGTCAAGGACTTCGACGAAGGGATCGCCGTCGCCAACAACACCGAGTACGGGCTGACCGGCTCGCTCTACTCGCGCGACCGGGAGCGCCTGGAGCGCGGCAAGCGGGAGCTCTTCTGCGGCAACCTCTACCTGAACCGCAAGTGCACCGGCGCGCTCGTCGGGGTCCACCCGTTCGGCGGCTTCAACATGTCCGGGACGGACTCCAAGGCCGGCGGCCGCGAGTACCTCTACCTCTTCACGCAGGCCAAGGCGATCTCGGAGAAAATCTAGAGTCGGGACACGGGACTCGGGACTCGGGACTCGAAAGGAGCGCGAGATGTACTCGCTCATCGGCCTGGTCGTCCTGGTTCTGGATGTGATCGCGCTGGTCTCGGTGCTGCAGAGCGGCGCGCCGACGGCGAACAAGATCCTCTGGGCGCTCCTGATCATCCTGCTGCCCGTCCTCGGGATGATCCTGTATTTCCTGATGGGACCAGGCCGGCGCAAAGTCCTGTGACGACCAAGGCAAGGGATAGCTCTTCCAGTCCCGAGTCCCGAGTCCCGAGTCCCGGCTCGCTTCCGTCCGCCGCCCGCCGGTTCGAGGGGGTCGGCTTCTCGGAGATCGTCAAGGTCCGAAACCGCGTCCTGGAGCTCCTCGCCGCGGGACACGAGGTCTGGCGGTTCGAAGGGGGCGAGCCGTACATGCCTACGCCGCAGCCGATCAAGGACGCGATGGGGGCGGCGCTCGCGCGCAACGAGACGCGCTACGCGCCTTCGTCCGGAGTGCCGGAGCTGCGCCGGGCGATCGTCGAGAAGGCGCGACGGAAGAACGCGATCCCCGCCGACGACGACAGCGCGATCGTCGTCAACGGCGGGATGCACGGCCTCTTCTCGGCCTTCGCGACGCTGCTCGATCCGGGAGACGAAGTCCTGATGTTCTCCCCGTTCTGGACGCCGATCCTGGACGCCATCACTTACCACGGAGCCTCCGCGAAGCTCGTCGGAGCCGAGCGCGCGCGGAAGGAGGGGCTGACGGCCGCTCTCGCCGCCGCCGCGACGCCGCGGACGAAGCTCCTCTACTGGAATTCGCCGGTCAATCCCACGGGCGCGGTCTTCTCGCGCGCCGAGGTGGAAGAGGTCAGCGCGTTCGTCCGCGACCGCGGCCTCGCGATGATCTCCGACGAGGCGTACGAGGACCTGATCTACGACGCGGTGGAGCACGTCTCCCCCGCTTCGCTCCCGGGAATGTTCGAACGGACGATCTCGGTGTTCACGCTGTCGAAGACCTACTCCATGACCGGCTGGCGCGCGGGCTACGTGCTCGTTCCCGCGCGATGGCGCGCGGCGATGAAGACGATCGTTCTCTACTCGATCAACGGCGTCTCGACGCCGACGCAGTGGGCCGCGCTCGAGGCGCTGCGCCTGCCAGACGTGTTTCTCGCCGAGGCGAGGCAGGGGTACCGCCGGCGGCGGGACGCCCTCGTCGCAGGGCTGCGCGCCTCCGGTTTCGAGATCGACGCCCCTCCGGCCGCGCTCTATCTCTTCCCGAAGGTCCCGGACTCGCTCGGCTCGGATTCCCGCGCGGCCGCCCGAGCTCTGCTCGACTTCGCCCGCGTGGCCACCGTGCCCGGCCTCGTCTTCGGCCCGGAAGGAGAAGGCCATCTGCGGTTCTCCTTCTCCGTCGCCGAGGACACCATCGCCGGCGGGACCTCCGCGCTCAAGGACTTCGCGGCCTCGTTGGCTTCTCAGACTTCTTGACTCATAACCATGAGTCAGATAGACTCATGTCATGAGTAAGAGGCTTCAGGTCCTGCTCGAGGAGCCGGAACTGCGGGAGATTCGGAAGGCGGCTCGGTCAAGCCGCATGACCGTTGCCGAATGGGTGCGGCAGGCCCTCCGAGCGGCTCGCAAGCCGCAGCCTTCGAGGGACGTCGCCCGCAAGCTCGAAGCGATCCGAAAAGCCTACCAGTATCGATTCCCCGCTCCTCCGATCGAGCAGATGCTCGAGGAGATCGAGCGCGGTTATCTCGACGACGGTCACCTGCCCGACCCTCCCCGGTGATCCCTTCGGATGATCTTCGTTGATTCGAACATCCCGATGTACCTCTCGGGTCCCCCCGCGCCCGAAAAGGACGAATCGCGAGACCTCCTCCAACACTGCCTCCTGGCGCAGGAACGGCTCGTGACGAACGCCGAGGTGCTCCAGGAGATCCTCCACCGCTACTCGTCGATCGGGCGGAAGGAAGCGATCCAGCCCGCTTTCCAGACCTTGTTCGACATCGTGGATGAGGTCTTCCCGATCGAGGCAAGCGACGTTGAACGCGCGAAGGCGATTCTCTTCACCGCCGATCGTTTTTCGGCTCGCGACGCTCTTCATCTGGCCTCTATGGAGCGGCACGCGGTCACCAGGATCCTGACCTTCGACCGGGGCTTCGACGGCTATCCCGGCGTCGAGCGGATCGGCTCTCAGCGTCGGTAAGCGCCCGGACGCCGGTCGGCCAGGAAGGGAAAGCGGGCGCGGGTCTCTGCGATCTCTCTCGGGTCCACATCGGAGAAGAGGACGCGCTCCTGGTCGTTTCCTTCCGCGAGGACCTCGCCGGAAGGGGAGACGACGGCGGAGTCCCCGGCGTAGTGGAGTCGGCCGCCGTCGCCGACGCGGTTGACTCCGGCGACGTAGGCCTGGTTCTCGATCGCGCGGGCCCTCAGGAGCGTGCGCCAGTGCTCGCGGCGCTCCTGAGGCCAGTTCGCGACGACGGCGAAGAGGTCCGTCTCGGGGGCGGCGAGGCGGAAGGGCTCGGGGAAGCGCAGGTCGTAGCAGACGAGGGGAGTCACGCGGATCCCCTCAACGTCGGCGGTGACGACCCTGTCGCCGGCGGTGTACTTCAGGTGCTCGCCGGCGAAGGAGAACGGGTGGATCTTCGCGTAGCGGGTGACGGGGCCTTGCGGCGAAATGAGGAGGGCCATGTTACGCGGAGAGGGCTCGCCGGACTCGGGGATCGACGCGAGGATCCAGATGCCGAGCGACTTCGACTGCTCGCGCAGGAAGGATTCCGAGGAGCCGCCGGGCGGCTGCGCCACGCGCCGCGAGTCCATCGAGAATCCGGTGTTGAACATCTCCGGCAGGATCGCGAGGCGCGCGCCGCCTGAGGCGGCCTCGGCGAGCATGCGCGCTGCGCGGCGGTGGTTCTCGGCGACGTCCTCCCAGGCGATGTCGGTCTGGAGGAGAGCGATCTTCATTGATTCAGTCCCAGATGGGAGGCGGGAGGGGCGAGCCCCTCCCCTACAGAACGGAGCTTGCTCAGGCGGCGGACGGCTTCGCGGAGGGTCTCGTCTTTCTTGCAGAAGGCGAAGCGGGCATAGGTCTTGCCGTACTTCGCATTCTCGTAGAACGCGCTCGGCGGGATCGCGGCGACGCTGACGTCTTCGATGAGATGCCGGCAGAACGCGACGTCGTCGTCGAAGCCGAGCGCGACGGAAGTCGGCGCAGATGTAGTACGTGCCGGCGGGCGGATCGGCGCGGAACCCGAGGCGGGACAGCTCCGCAACCAGGTAGTCGCGCTTGCGGCGGTACGACGCGGCGAGATCCCGGTAGTACTCCGGCCCGATCGAGAGTGCGACGGCGGCCGCGTGCTGCAGCGGCATGGCCGTCGCGAACGTGATGAACTGGTGCGCGGCGCGGATGGCAGCCGTCAGCGGCGTCGGCGCGGCGGCCCAGCCGATCTTCCAGCCCGTCAGCGAGAAGGTCTTGCCGAAGCTCGAGATCGTGATCGTGCGCTCGCGCATCCCCGGCAGCGCCGCCATCGGGACGTGCTCGCCGTCATAGAGGATGTGCTCGTACACCTCGTCGGTGATGCAGAGAGCGTCGTGCTCGCGGCAGAGCCCGGCCACGACCTCCATCTCCTCGCGCGAGAAGACCTTGCCGGTTGGATTGTGGGGGGTGTTGAGCAGGATCGCCCGCGTTCTGCCCGTGAACGCGCGGGCGACCTCCTCCGGATCGAAGTGCCAATCAGGTGCGTGGAGCGTCACGAAGCGCGGAACGGCGCCCGCCATCGCGACGCTCGCGCGGTAGGAGTCGTAGTACGGCTCGAAGAGAACGACCTCATCGCCGGGCTCGCAGGTTCCCTGAATCGCCGCAAAGATCGCCTCGGTCGCTCCGGACGTCACGGTGAATTCCGTTTCCGCGGCGTAGTCGAGCCCGTAGTCGCGCTTGTACTTGGCGGCGAGCGCGGCGTGGATCTCCGGGATGCCGCTCATCCGCGCGTACTGCCCGTGGCCCCGCCGGATCGCCTCGACGGCGGCCTCCTTGACGAAGTCAGGACCGTCGAAGTCCGGAAACCCCTGTGCGAGATTGACGGCCCCGTGCTCGTTGGCGAGGCGCGTCATCTCCGTGAAGATCGTCGTGCCGAACCCCTGAAGCCGGCGGGCCATGACGGGGCGCATGAGAGAAAGTTATCAGTTCTCAGTTCTCAGTTTCAGCTCTCAGTTGTCCCTGGAACCGCTCCCTCCTGACGAGGCGTATTTCCGGACCAGGGTGATATCGCATAAGCTCCCGGCCTGGAACTGAAAACTGAAAACCGACAACTTCTTCCCATGCCGACAAAGACACACTACCGGGTCGCCATCATCGGGTCCGGGCCGGCCGGCTGGACGGCGGCGCTCTACGCGTCGCGCGCGGAGCTGGAGCCCGTGGTCATCGAAGGCCCGCAGCCCGGGGGACAGCTCACGATCACGACCGAAGTCGAGAACTACCCCGGTTTCAAGGACGGAATCCAGGGGCCCGAGATGATGGAGATCTTCCGGGAGCAGGCGAAGCGTTTCGGAACCGATGTCGAGCTCGACACGGTCACCGAGGTGGATTTTTCGATGCGACCCTTTCGCCTGACACTCGACGCCGGGGGCGCCCTCACAGCCGACGCCGTGATCGTTTCCTCCGGCGCTTCCGCCAAGCTCCTCGGCCTCGAGTCGGAGAAGCTCCTGATGGGACATGGCGTGTCGGCATGCGCGACCTGCGACGCCTTCTTCTTCAAGGGGAAGGAGGTGATCGTGGTCGGCGGCGGCGACACGGCGATGGAAGAGGCGACGTTCCTGACGAAGTTCGCGACGAAGGTGACGATCGTCCACCGCCGCGAAGAGTTCCGCGCCTCGAAGATCATGCTGGAGCGGGCGCGCATGAATCGGAAGATCGCCTGGAGGGTCAACGCGGCAGTCCGGGAGATCCACGGAACGCCCGGCGGCGGCGTGACGGGAGTGACGCTGGAGGACACGCGCAACGGGAACCTCTCCAAATTCGCGACGCAGGGCGTCTTCCTCGCGATCGGCCACTCGCCAAACACCACGATCTTCCGCGGACAGCTCGAGATGAACGAGGTCGGATACCTGAAAGTCCAGAGCCCCTCGACACGGACTTCGGTCGAGGGAGTCTTCGCCGCCGGCGACGTCGCGGACCCGACTTACCGGCAGGCGGTTTCCGCGGCGGGCGAAGGCTGCAAGGCCGCGATCGACGCCGAGAGGTGGCTGTCGTCGAAGGGAGTCCACTGAGTGGGACGGTAGGCGGCAAGCGGTAAGCGGCAGGCATGAGCCAGCCCCCCGGAAAAGATCCTCGCAACACGCCGTTTCTCTCGATCCTCGCCTACGTGCTCGGCTTCATGACGGCGGTCGGCCTCGTGGCAGCCGCCATTGTCTGGCTGCTGCGCCTCTTCAAGACATAGAGCGGCGATCCAGGCGGATTCGCGGCGCGGACTTAGACTTTTGTCTAATGCGGCACCAGGCCGGGCGTCGCGGGCCGCACCTTTTTTTGACAAGGCTCGTTCGGACACCGGGCAATTTTGTGTCAGGCCCGTGCCGATCCGGAAGGTCGGAGCCCGCCGGGATCCCCTGCCCTCTCGGACAGGTAAGTCGTTTGGCCTGACCGTTTGGGCAGGTTTCGAAGACAGCCGCGGGACTTTCCATGAGGCGTCGGAAGATCGGGCACGATGGTTGCTCATCTCGCGTCGGATCTCTCGAAAATTGGAAAAACAGCCCTGAAGGGGGATTTGTAGCGAGGGGGGGAGACCGTGAAAGCCCTTGCCGGAGGGTCACGCTGGGTGCTTCTGCGGCGGGTCGGACTCCTGGCGGTTATCCTGATCGCCGCGTCTCTCCACGCCATCGTCGAGTCGGTGCCGAGCGGCACGTGGGCTCCCGGCGGCGTGATGTCCTCGCCTCGCGCGGGAGCATCCGCCGTCCTGCTTCCCAACGGGCTTGTCCTGATCTCCGGCGGCGACGCCGGCCTCGGCCCGGTCGCGACCGCGGAGCTGCTGGCGGCGAACGCGTCCTACGCGGCCGCCTCGATGCAGACCGTGCGCAGCAAGCACGCCTCGGTCCTCCTGCAGGATGGAAGGGTGCTGGTCGCCGGCGGGACCACGAACGGCGGCGCGGCGACGGCGAGCGCGGAGATCTACAACCCGGCCAGCGACTCCTGGACGGCCGCGGGCTCCATGCTGGAGCCGCGGTCGGGACCGACGGCGTCCCTGCTCGAGGACGGGCGGGTCCTGATCGCCGGCGGGGAGAACGGCGGCGCGGCCAGCGCCTCGCTGGAGATCTTCAACCCGGCCGCGAACACCTTCAGTTGGGCGGGCTCTCTGATCTCTCCGCGGAAGGGGCACGCGGCGGCGGTTCTCCACGGCGGCCGGGTGATGATCGTCGGCGGCTCCGACGCGACGAGCTCTCTGGCGTCGTCTGAGATCTACGACCCCGCGACCGGTTCCGCGTCCGCGGGCTCCAGCATGTCGGCGGCGCGCGCCGGCCTCTCGGCGACGACGCTGTTGAACGGAAGCGTTCTGGTGGCGGGCGGCAACAACGGGTCGCAGGACCTCTCCTCCGGCGAGGTGTACGAGCCCTTCGCGGGGACCTTCAGCCCGGCGGACAACGCTCTCTCCTCGCCGCGCCGGGATCATCTGGCGTTCCTCCTCCCGAACAACAACCAGGTCTTGATCGTGGGTGGGATATCGGGAGGCAGCCCCTCGGCCTCGGCGGACCTATTCCAGTCATGGTCGGGGACCGGGGGGACCTTCGTCCCGACAGGTTCCACTCTGGCGCCCCGCGCCGGAGCGGCGGGGAGTCCCCTGAGCTCAGACGGCCTGCTCCTGGTGGCCGGCGGCAGCGGCCTGAACAGCAGCGAGCAGTACGGCTTCGCCACAGTCAGGACCGACAAGGACGACTACCACCCCGGCGAAACCGTCGCCATCACGGGACGCGGCTGGCAGCCGGGCGAGACCGTCACACTCACCGCCGTCGAATCGCCCGAGTTCGATACCCATGGACCGTGGACGGCGGTGGCGGACGCGAACGGCAGCATTTCCAGCAGTCAGTTCGTGGTGGACGAGCACGACATCGGCATCCGGTTCTATCTGACGGCGACCGGCTCGGTCTCCCAGGCGCAGACGATGTTCACGGATGCGGCTCCCGTCCTTACGGTCACGGGCGCCGGTACCGGAAACGGCACCGTAACCAGCGATGACGGTTTCATCAACTGCACAATCACCGCGGGCACGGCCTCAGGCACCTGCACTCACACGTATGGCGGAAACGTCACTGTAACGTTGACAGCCACAGCCAGCGTTGGATCTACATTCGCCGGTTGGAGCGGGACTGGTGGTTGCAGCGGTACTGGCACGTGCTCTGACTCGCTTAATGGCAACCAAACACACACCGACACCGCCACCTTCAACATTACCCCAACGCCGACGAACACGCCCACGAACACGCCCACCAGCACGGTCACGAATACCCCGACGAACACGCCGACGCGTACGCCGACAGCCACTCCGACCAACACCCCGACCAGCACGGCGACAAACACCCCGACCAACACCCCGACGAACACCCCGACTCAGACGCCGACGAATACGCCGACGAACACCCCGACGAACACCAATACTCCAACGAACACGCCCACGAACACACCGACCAACACACCGACCAACACGCCCACGAGCACGCCGACGAGGACCCCGACCAACACCCCGACGAATACGCCGACTCAGACGCCGACGAATACGCCGACGAACACCCCGACGAACACCAATACTCCAACGAACACGCCCACGAACACGCCGACCAACACCCCGACCAACACGCCGACTCAGACGCCGACGAACACTCCAACCAGCACCCCGACGAACACGCCGACGGCGACACCGACACCGACTCCGCCGCCGCAGGCGGTCGGGCCGATCACGTTCGCGACCGACTGCGACTACTCGAACAGCAATCCGCCGGTGAGCGGCCTGTTCCGCGACGTCCTGAACGGGGCGCACATCAACCGCGGCACGGATGACTTCGGCCCGCCGCCCACAGGGGCCTTGAACTTCGATAACGACGACTCCAGCGACGCGAGGATCACTCTCTACGACACCGATCCGACGACGGCGACGCCTCCCACTCTCTGGGCCGGCAACGTCAGCCTGAGCGTCGACGCGATCGACTCCGACAGCGGTGACACCCGGTCGGGGCTCGTGGCTCTCTACAACGAGGGCGCGGGACAGTTCGGCCTGGCTTTCTACATGGACACCAACGGCAACGCCATCGAGATCTACAAGATCGACCAGACCGGCACGGGCCCGGTCCTCGCGAGCACGGGCATCAACATCGATAAAGACATCTGGTACAGGCTGACCATGGATGTCCAGGTCGGAGGCGGGACCTTCGCCGTCACCGGCAAGATCTTCACGCACGCCGACGACAGCGATCCCAACAGCGCCGTGAGTGGACCCCTGGCCGCGGTCTCCTTCGGCGGCAGCCTCTCGGGCCAGGGCCTGCAAAATCAGGGCGAGGTCGGAATGACCGTCAATCTGGCCAACCAGAACACCCTCGCGAGCTTCACGAACTTCAACATCGCCGGCACGCTCGCCTCATCCGGCACGGATCCGCTGCCGGGCCAGTTGACCGTGATCAAACACGTGGTCAACGACAACGGCGGCGGCTCGAGCGCCTCGGACTTCACCATGACCATCTCGGGCGCCTGCTCGTTCCCCGGCGCGGAGTCGCCCGGCACCACGGTGTTCCTCAAGCCCGGCTCCTACACCGTAACGGAAGCGGGCCCGTCCGGGTACACCCAGACCTCCTCCGGGGACTGCAGCAACACGTTCGTCGATTCCAGCCAGCCGCCGAAGATGTGCACGATCACCAACGACGACGTGACGCCGACGCCGACCCCGACGCCGACGACCACCCCGACCAACACACCGACTCTGACGCCGACGAACACACCGACGAATACGCCGACGAGCACCAACACGCCGACCAATACCCCGACGTCGACGCCGACGAACACGCCGACTCAGACTCCGACCAACACGCCGACCAGCACCAACACGCCGACCAATACGCCGACCGTGACGCCCACGGATACGCCGACGAACACTCCGACCAGCACGCCGACCAACACGCCGACGGTGACTCCGACGAATACGCCGACGAACACCCCGACGCTGACGCCGACGAATACACCGACGGAAACCCCCACGAACACGCCGACTCAGACTCCGACGATTACGCCGACGAACACCAACACGCCGACAAATACGCCGACCGTGACTCCCACGAACACCCCGTCCGTGACGCCGACGAACACCCCGACACTGACGCCGACTGATACGCCGACGGTGACCCCGACAGTGACTCCCACGAACACCCCGACGAACACGCCGACGAATACGCCGACCAACACGCCGACGAATACGCCGACGTTGACTCCCACGAACACCCCGACGGCGACGCCGACGAATACGCCGACCATCACGCCGCCGCCGACCGCCACTCCGATCCCCTGCCCGATAACGCCGGCCATCTCCTCGAACTTCAACGGGACGCCTATCGGCGGCGGTAACGACATCTGGTTCAATAGCGTGCTGAGCGTCCACGGTCTGGGCTCCGATCCGGTCACGATCACGTTCGACAATTCGAGCATCAGCTTCACCGCCAACAGCACGAACTACAACCTGGCCGTGCCGGGCGCGAGGGTGACCTTCGATCCGAACGTGACGACCGCAACGACCATGTTCAACACCGCTCTCAATCGGTGGGAGACCACGGTTCCCTCGACGGGCCTGGCCGGTAAGGTGTTCCTGACCGCCCTGGCTTTCCAGGTCCCGGCGGGAGGCTTCCCGGGCGGGACCAATCCGGTCGTCTGGTCGGGCTCGTTCGGTAGCGACACACCCGGCGTGTCTTTGCAGTGGCAATGGGCGGCCGCGGTGTATACGAACTTCAGCACCGACTACAACGCGCTGGGCGTCAAACCGGTGGACGACAACAAGGCGAGCCTGTATCAGAACTCGGATCACGGAGGAACGCCCGAGAACTACAAGGACGACGTCATCGGCGGCGCCCGCGGCGGCGGGGGCTCCAACTACACGGGTTCCTACAGTGGCACGGGCGGCTGCGCCCCGGGTGTCCCAACCCCGACCCCCACCGTCACACCCACGAAGACGCCCGTCCCGACGAAGACGCCGACGCCCACGAAGACGCCGACCAGGACCCCGACACCCCACTGAGCGACTTGTAGGGTCAGGTCCGTATTCCGTACTTCGGCGACGGCTCGTCGAGCCTCAAGTATCCGAGTGCGGTGCCAGGTGATGGCTCGGGCGCACGGGTGATTCCCGGTTTTTCAGGCGCGACCGCCGTGACATTCGCGGCGCCGACCTGGACTATTGTCTAATGCGGCGCGAAGCCGGGGCGCGGCTGGCCGACTGGTGCACAGTCGAGCACCGTCACCTTTTCTTGCAAGGTTCGTTCGGGTGCAGGACAAATATGTGTCAGGCCGTGGGGATCCAGGAAACTCGGAGCCAACCGGGATCCCTGCCCCTTCGGACAGGTAAGCCGTTTCGCACTGACCGTTTGGACAGGTCTCGAAGAGCGCCGCTGGACTGATTCCCGAGGCGTCGGAGGACCGGGCACGGGGGTTGCTCGTCTCGTGTCGCACCTTTCTACGTTTGAGACGCGGAGGAGATCCCGATGGGAACACGTCCACGGCATCTCAAGTGATGACGCACGTTTCGCATGGCCGTGTCTCGCGCGAATCGCTCATCAACGCGATGACCGAGCAGGTATTAGACAAAAGTCCAAGAGACCAAGGCCCAATTGTCAAAGCGGCGAACGGAGCTGAAGATTCAGAACAGAATCAAGAACAAAGCAAGAACCTGAACGAGCATAACGCAAATAGCTGCGCCCTTGCGGGGCCGATTCGTGACTGGAGGGAGAAAGCTGTGAATACAATGACGACGAGATATCCCCGGGCAGCCGGCCGGTCTTCAAGTCTTTCCATCTCGGCCCCGTTCACCGATGACGCCGTCTTCCTCGAGAAGCGGCGCGCGGAACGGGGCCGAGACCCATCCGCTTCATCGACAGGACAAATGAAGGGGAGACCGATGGCGAGAGGTGCCCACATGGTGAGGGCTGCACGAATTGTTACGGCCGCGGCGATCGCCGTTCTCATCTGTTCCGTCCTCCTGCCCGGCAGCGCGGTGGCGCAGTCGCCGCCACCGACGTCGTCTCTCATCGTCAAGCTCGTCCCGGGGCTCTCGCCTGAGCAGCAGGCGGCCGTGATCACCCGCAATGGCGGCACCGAGACTTCGGTGATCCCCGCCCTCCGGCTTCACGTCGTCGAGGTGTTGACGAGCGAGCTCCCCTCCGTCCTCGCTAATTACGAGGCGGATATCCAGGTCATCAGCGTCGAGGAGAACAAGACCCGTCAGATCGAGACGGCGCCGTCAGACCCGCTGTACCCGGACCAGTGGGCCTTGCCGAAGATCGGCTGGGACATGGTGTTCGGCGCGCTCACGCCCACGGGCACGGCAACGGTGGCCGTACTGGATACAGGTGTGGACGCCTCGCATCCCGACCTCGCGGGCAACGTCATCCCCGGCACCTCGATCCTCAACGGCTCCAGCGGAATGACCGATCCCGGCGGCCACGGCACGCTTCTCGCCGGCATCATCGCCGCCCGGTGCAATAGTGAGCCCCCGGAAGGGATCGCCGGCGTCGCGTACGCGGGCGTGCGGATCATGCCCGTCACCGTGCTCGGTCCGGACGGGCTCGGTCAGGACAGCGATGTCATCGCGGGGGTGATCTGGGCGGCCGAACACGGCGCCAACGTCATCCTGATGGGGTTCAGCAATCCCGGCTTCAGCCAGAACCTCCAGGACGCGATCGACTACGCGTGGTCGAGCGGCGCCGTGCTCGTGGCTGCCGCCGGCAACGGCGCGATGGGCACCCCGACCTTCCCCGCGGGCGACCGCGGGGTCATGGGTGTCTCGGCCACCGACTCCGCGGACAGCCTCGCGTCGTTCAGCAACTCCGGCCAGGCCGTATTCGTGGCCGCGCCGGGCGTGGGCATTGAGACCACGGCCCCGGGCTGCGGGTACAGCGCCGTCAGCGGCACGTCCACCTCCGCTGCCGTCGTCGCGGGCGTCGCGGCCTTCATGAAGGCTGCGGACCCCACGTTGACCAACGGGGTCATCGTCGGGCGTATCGCTCGGATGGCCGATCCGGCGGGGACTCAGGAGCAGACGGGCAACGGGCGAATCAACATGCCTCGCGCCCTGGCCGACACGTCAACGGACCCGGTGCAGCCGGCAGGCGCGGCGCCAGTGGGCGGCGGCGGGCCGTTCGTGGGACCGTACGTGCCTGCGGCTGACACCTCGGGCAATGGGGCTATGGCCCCGACCTCGCAAAGCGTGACGGCCTTCAGCACTGGCCACAGTTTTACATGGACCTTTACTGCCAGTCAGAACATGAACAACGCCAAGCTGACGATGGATGTGCCCGCCGGCTGGACCCAGCCACAGACAAGCTTATCCACGAGCCCCGGTTTCGTGAGCGTGTTGACCGGCAACTGTGCGTCAGTGGGTCTCATCCAACCAATCACGGGTAGTGGACCATGGACAATTCCCGTCCCTTTCAGCTGCACTAACAACAAGACGTTTACCCTCACGTACGCGGGAGGCGGCTCCGAGGTCACAGCACCCGGAGTTGGAACCTATCAGTTCACGACCAAGACCCAGGACTTAAACACCAGCGGCAGCACTCTGACGGCGATAGCCGCGAGCCCGTCAGTCACGGTCACGAAGGCCAATCAAGCCATCACGGTCACGATGCCCGCCCCAGGGAGCGCCGCTTACAACAGCAGTTTCAACGTCGCCGCCACTGCTTCGTCTGGTCTCATTGTCGCGATCACGACGACGGGCGGCTGCTCCGGAACCGGCAGCGGCTCGGCAACGATCACGATGACGAGTCCGACGACCGCATGCGTCGTACATTACAACCAGGCGGGAGACACCAACTACAACGCCGCGCCGGAGGTAACGAGCAGCACGAGCGCGACAAAAGCAAACCAGACGATCACGTTCGGCGCGCTGGCCAACAAGACCTACGGCGATGCGGACTTCGGCGTCACCGCGACGGCCAGCTCCGGCCTGGCGGTCACTTTCACGGCGTCGGGCAACTGCACGGTCGCCGGCTCCACGGTCCACATCACCAGCGTCGGCAGCTGCACGGTGACGGCGCACCAGGCGGGTGACGGCAACTACAACGCGGCGCCCGACGTGCCGCACTCGTTCTCGATCGCGCAGAAGTCCGTAACGGTGACGGCGGACGCGAAGGCGAAGGTGTACGGGAATCCCGATCCGGCGCTGACGTACCAGGTGACGAGCGGCGCGCTGGTGGCGGGCGACAGCTTCAGCGGGGCTCTGACCCGCGTCGCGGGCGAGAGCGTGGCGGGCGGTCCGTACGCGATCCAGCAGGGCACGCTGGCGTTGAGCAGCAACTACACGCTGACGTTTGTCGGGGCCAACCTGTCGATCACGCCGCGGCCGATCACGGTGACGGCGGATGCCAAGACGAAGGTGTACGGGGATGCGGATCCCGCTCTGACGTACCAGGTGACCAGTGGCGCGCTCCAGTTCAGCGATACCTTCAGCGGGGCTCTGACCCGCGTCGCGGGCGAGAGCGTGGCGGGCAGCCCGTATGCGATCCAGCAGGGAACTCTTTCGGCCGGGACCAACTACACGCTGACGTTTGTCGGGGCGAACCTGTCGATCACGCCACGCCCGATCACGGTGACGGGGGACGCGAAGACGAAGGTGTACGGCGATGCGGATCCGGCGCTGACCTATCAGATCACCAGCGGCTCCCTGGTGGGGGCTGACAGCTTTGCGGGTTCCTTGACGCGCGCTGCGGGCGAGAACGTTGGCACTCATGCGATCCAGCAGGGGACGCTTTCGGCCGGGACCAACTACACGCTGACCTACGTGGGGGCCAACCTGGCGATCACGCCACGGCCGATCACAGTGGCGGCGGACGCCAAGGCGAAGATGTACGGCGACGTGGATCCCACGCTGACATACCAGGTTACGAGCGGGTCGCTGGTGTCTGGCGACAGCTTCTCGGGCTCTCCGCTCCGCGCGGCGGGTGAGAGTGTCGGAAGCTACGCGATCGGGCAAGGGACATTGACGGCGGGCGCCAATTACAACCTGACTTTCTTTGGGGCACTCCTGACGATCACGGCTCGGCCGATCACGGTGACGGCGGATGCGAAGACGAAGGCGTTCGGCGATGCGGATCCGGCGCTGACGTACCAGGTGACCAGCGGCTCGCTGGCGTTCAGTGACGCCTTCAGCGGCGCTCTGACGCGCGTTGCGGGCGAGACGGTGGCGGGCAGTCCGTACTTGATCCAGCAGGGGACGCTGGCGTTGAGCAGCAACTACATGCTGACGTTCGTCGGGGCGAACCTGACGATCAACAAGGCGGCGGTGACCGGGACGGTTACGATTACCCCCGGGGATCCGCTGACGGTGCCCTACGGCGATCCGGTCACCGCCACGGTGACCATCCAGCCGTACAGCTTTGCCGGCGAGCAGGTCATCAGGGATCAGACCGACCCGCAAACGCTTGTGACGACCTACGCCGGCTTCAGGGTGTACCTGGTGCCGGTCGGCGGGACGCTGGCCCAGGCCCAGCTCTTCGGCGCCTGCGGCGGGCCAGCGGCCTGCGCAACGCTGCAGACGACGTTGGACAACCAGAACAACCCGACCGGTCTTGAGGCGACGATCACGGGTGTCGCGCCGGCACCGGGTCAGTACCTTGCCTACGTGATCGGCGACAACGCCGGCGACAACCCCGGCCTGGCCGACGAGGGCTTCATCGGGACGGACACGGCCAACATCGCGTACCCGACGTTGTCGTCCAACCAGCTCGACGTCGTCGCGCGAGCGGTGACGGTGACGGCCGACGCCAAGACGAAGGTGTACGGCGATGCCGATCCGGCGCTGACGTACCAGGTGACCAGCGGCTCCCTGGCGGCGGGTGACAGCTTCTCGGGCGCGTTGACTCGCGCCGCGGGCCAGAGCGTCGGGACCTATGCGATCCAGCAGGGGACGCTGGCGTTGAGCAGCAACTACACGCTGACCTACGTGAGCGCGAACCTGGCGATCACGCCGCGGCCCATCACGGTGACGGCGGATGCGAAGACGAAGGTGTACGGGAATCCGGATCCGGCGCTGACGTACCAGGTGACGAGCGGCGCGCTGGTGGCGGGCGACAGCTTCAGCGGCGCTCTGACCCGCGTCCCGGGCGAGAGCGTGGCGAGCAGCCCCTATGCGATCCAGCAGGGGACTCTTTCGGCCGGGACAAACTACACGCTGACGTTTGTCGGGGCGAACCTGGCGATCACGCCACGGCCGATCACGGTGACGGCCGATGCCAAGACAAAGGTGTACGGGGACGCCGATCCGGCGCTGACGTACCAGGTGACGAGCGGCGCGCTGGTGGCTGGTGACAGCTTTAGCGGCGTTCTGGCTCGCGCCGCTGGTGAGGGGGTGGCGGGCAGCCCGTATGCGATCCAGCAGGGGACGCTGGCGCTGAACAGCAACTACAATCTGACGTTCGTCGGCGCGAGCCTGACGATCACGGCTCGGGCGATCACGGCAACGGCGGATGCCAAGACGAAGGTGTACGGGGACGCCGATCCGGCGCTGACGTACCAGGTGACCAGCGGCGCGCTGCAGTTCAGCGACACCTTCAGCGGCGCTCTGACCCGCGTCGCGGGCGAGACCGTGGCGAGCAGCCCCTATGCGATCCAGCAGGGGACGCTGGCGTTGAGCAGCAACTACGCGCTGACGTTTGTCGGGGCGAACCTGTCGATCATGCCACGGCCCATCACGGTGACGGCGGACGCCAAGACGAAGGTGTACGGCGATGCGGATCCGGCGCTGACATATCAGATCACCAGCGGCTCCCTGGTGGGGGCTGACAGCTTTGCGGGTTCCTTGACGCGCGCTGCGGGCGAGAACGTTGGCACTCATGCGATCCAGCAGGGGACGCTTTCGGCCGGGACCAACTACACGCTGACGTTCGTCGGGGCGAACCTGACGATCACGCCGCGACCGATCACGGTGACGGCGGACGCCAAGACGAAGGTGTATGGCGATGCCGATCCGGCGTTGACGTACCAGGTGACCAGCGGCACGCTGGTGTCTGGCGACAGTTTCTCGGGCTCTCCGCTCCGCGCGGCGGGTGAAAGTGCCGGAAGCTACGCGATCGGGCAAGGGACATTGACGGCGGGCACCAATTACAACCTGACTTTCTTTGGGGCACTCCTGACGATCACGGCTCGGCCGATCACGGTGACGGCGGATGCGAAGACGAAGGCGTTCGGCGATGCGGATCCGGCGCTGACGTACCAGGTGACCAGCGGCTCGCTGGCGTTCAGTGACGCCTTCAGCGGCGCTCTGACGCGCGTTGCGGGCGAGACGGTGGCGGGCAGTCCGTACTTGATCCAGCAGGGGACGCTGGCGTTGAGCAGCAACTACATGCTGACGTTCGTCGGGGCGAACCTGACGATCAACAAGGCGGCGGTGACCGGGACGGTTACGATTACCCCCGGGGATCCGCTGACGGTGCCCTACGGCGATCCGGTCACCGCCACGGTGACCATCCAGCCGTACAGCTTTGCCGGCGAGCAGGTCATCAGGGATCAGACCGACCCGCAAACGCTTGCGACGACCTACGCCGGCTTCAGGGTGTACCTGGTGCCGGTCGGCGGGACGCTGGCCCAGGCCCAGCTCTTCGGCGCCTGCGGCGGGCCAGCGGCCTGCGCAACGCTGCAGACGACGTTGGACAACCAGAACAACCCGACCGGTCTTGAGGCGACGATCACGGGTGTCGCGCCGGCACCGGGTCAGTACCTTGCCTACGTGGTCGGCGACAACGCCGGCGACAACCCCAGCCTGGCTGACGAGGGCTTCATCGGGACAGACACGGCGAACATCAGCTATCCGATCTTGTCCTCCGGTCAGCTCGACGTGGTCGCGCGCGTGGCCTCGGTGACGCCCAACGCGGCTAGCAAGACCTACGGCGCGGCGGACCCGGCGTTCACGGGCACGCTGACCGGCTTCCTAGTGGCGGATGGGGTGACGGCGACCTACAGCCGGACGGCGGGCGAGACGGTAGCGGGAAGCCCCTACACCATCAGCGCGACGCTCGCCCCGGCGGGGGTTCTGGGCAACTACGACATCACCTACAACACGGCCAACTTCACGATCAACAAGGCGACGGCTTCGGTGACGCCGGCAGCCGCGAGCAAGACCTACGGAGCGGCGGACCCGGCGTTGACCGGCACGCTGAGCGGCTTCGTGGCGGCAGACGGCGTGACCCCGACCTACAGCCGGACGGCGGGCGAGACGGTAGCGGGAAGCCCCTACACCATCAGCGCGACGCTCGCCCCGGCGGGGGTTCTCGGCAACTACGACATCACCTACAACACGGCGAGCTTCACGATCAACAAGGCGACGGCTTCGGTGACGCCGGCAGCCGCGAGCAAGACCTACGGAGCGGCGGACCCGGCGTTGACCGGCACGCTGAGCGGCTTCGTGGCGGCAGACGGCGTGACCCCGACCTACAGCCGGACGGCCGGTGAGACGGTGGCGGGCAGTCCGTACACGATCAGCGCGACACTCGCCCCGGTGGCAGTGCTGAGCAACTACAGCATTACGTACAACACGGCGAGCTTCACGATCAGCACGGCGGCCACGACGACAGCGATTACGTCCCATATGCCAACCCCGTCGGTCGTCGGCCAGGGCATCACGGTCATCATTACAGTTTCTGCGGTCTTGCCCGGCGGCGGGATGCCTGCGGGTAGCGTGACGGTGAACGACGGCTCAGGCGAAGCTTGCACAACCACGGTTGCGGCGGGCACGGGTACTTGCCAACTGACGCCGACAACGGTGGGGACTCCGAAGATCCTCACGGCGATCTATGCCCCCGACACGAACTACACCGGCAGCACCTCCGCGGGCGTTCCGCACACAGTGAACAAGGCGGCCACGACAACGACGATCACGACACCGCTGGCGTCTGAACCGTCGGCTGTGGGTCAGCCTCTTGCGGTGCACTACACCGTGACGGCGAACGCTCCGGGCAGCGGGACTCCGACGGGCAACGTGACGGTCACCGACGGGACGATCAGCTGCACGGCGACGGTGGCGGCGCACACCTGCTCGCTGACGTTCACGACCGCGGGCGTGAGGAACCTGAAGGCGACCTATGCCGGGGACACGAACTTCATCACCAGCGCGTCTGCAGTCACGCCGCACACGGCGAATTTCTTGGGATCCGTGGGAACGCTGGACGTCTTCTTCGTGGTCAACAACATTGACGATGACACCAAGAAGCCAAAGACGCACAAGGAACCGATCGCCGGCGCCGAGGTCAGGGTGTTCATCAGAGGACAGGCGTGCCCCGACAACCTGTTCGTCACCAAGCAGCCGAAGCACTGGAGCCCGATTTTCGAGACCTGCCCGTTCATCGCCAGCTGGACAACGAACGCCAACGGCGAGGTCTTGATCAAGGTGCCTCCAACCACGAAGGAACCGAATACGGATTACGTGGTCATCGGCAAGTTCATCGATTCCGATCCTGACCCCGATTCCTATTACTCCGGGAAACAGGTCAACAACATCAAGGCGGGCGAAACGAGGACGGTGAACCTGCGCAAGTTGCGCCGCTTCGACGGGAAGCATTGTTCGGCGCACGAGATCGAGGAATTCGGGACCCACCTGGTGATCGTGGAACCGGATTACATAGATTGGACCGATATGACGGAGCAGTATCCCTTCGTTCTCGAGGCGGACGGGGACTGGGACGTGACGACCTCCCTCACGCCGCCGGACGGATTCGTTCCTGACGTGCCTGCCCTCTCGATCGACATCGTGGACAGCGTGGGCGCTCTCCAGTTCACCCTGACCGACGTCGGTAGCGACTGGACGCAAACCTCCATCACGCACTTGATCAAGCACAAGGGGAAGACCATCAAGCGGAACTCCGAGGTGAAGATGTTCGACAAGAAGAAAGACAAGAAGACTCCCAAGGTCAAGCCCTTCCACTAATTACTGGCCTTGATCCCGAATTCATCGGGAACCCGGAGCGTCGCCAATAGGGCCAGCGGCGCTCCGGGTTTTGTTTTGCGGAGCCGCGACCTCCTCGAGCCGCAACTGAGCATCATTCCCGGAGAATGGCTCTTCCTTTGAGGCCTTTGGGGAGACTCGGGCCAGGGGTTCGGGAGTCAGGGACGACCCGCGGCTAGCCGCTGGTCAGTCTTCTTGGAGAATTCTCGTTCGAGGGAACAGATCAAGCGCCGGTCCGGGCAGCATGGGGAGGTGGAGGGGTCGCTAACGCCGTTGGAACAGGCGCGCGATTGCTTCCTCACGGGGAAGATCGAGATGTCTGGCCACCTCGGTCACGATTCCTGAGAGAGTTCCAACGCGCAACGAATCGTGGTCCGGTATGGTGATGTGATGTTCACCGCCCTGATCTATGGACAGCCGCATGTGACTGCCGGCTCGACGAGAGATTCGATACCCGAACACTTCGAGATATCGAGCGCGATCACGTCCCGAGACATCTCGGGGAAGCCTCATCGAGTGAGGACTTCATCCTTGACGAGATGGAGGCGAGTTACTTTCGGCCCCTCCGCTTCGTCGAAGTGACAACCGACAGCTTCACGAACTTTGACGTGAAGTTCCTCCAGCGTGTCGGCCTCAGTGAAGATCGGCACACCCAGAGCACGTGCTACGAACCCGCCCTCGGGAGCCTCTTCAACGGCAAAGACGATCTCGGTATCTGCGCTATCGCCCACGTATGCCCCTCAAGCTATCAAAATAGCATCAACCAACAGCCAGGCCAGGCGGCTTCTCCCCTTACGAGTTGGCAAGAAACTCCGGAGAACGCGTCACGTAACATCGAGAGCATGTCGTGGAGGGAGGTCTTGCGGTGGAACCCGTGGCGAGGGTTGGCCGGGCTGCCTCGGGAGGTGTGGGTCCTCTCCTCGGCAACCCTCGTCAACAAGGCGGGCACGATGGTTCTCGCGTTTCTCGTCCTCTACCTGACGCGAAGCCTCGGGTTCTCCGTTCGGACGGCAGCCAACGTGCTCTTCCTCTATGGGGCCGGCGCCCTGGTCGCGGCTCCCGTCTCGGGGTTTCTCTGCGACCGCTGGGGGCCGATCCGCATCATGCGCGGGTCGCTCCTCCTCTCCGGCGCGCTCCTGCTCTTCTTCCCTCTCGCGAAGAGCCTGCCGCTCGTCGTCGTCCTGACGCTCGTGCTCTCGCTTCTCGCGGAGGCGTTCCGCCCGGCGAACCTGACGATCTTCGGAGACCTCGTGCGGCAGGAGCAACGCAAGGCCGGGTTCGCGTTGAACAGGCTCGCGATCAACCTCGGCATGAGCGTCGGACCGGCGGCCGGCGGCTTCCTGGCGACGCTCTCGTTCCGCCTCCTGTTTCTCGTCAACGGGATCTCGTCGCTGGCGGCGGGGGTGATCCTGGCGCTGGCGTCGTTTCCGAAACATCGCCACGGCGCCGACGCCGAGCAGCTCGAGGCCGCCGTGTCCCCCCTCTCGCATCCGCCGCGCGGCTATCGCGACGGCCGCCTCATCCTCTTCCTCGCGGGGGTCCTGCCGGTCGCGATGGTCCTCTTCCAGCACATCGCGAGCATGTCGGTCTTCCTCGTGCGCGACCTGCACATCTCCGCGGCCGCCTACGGACTGCTCTTCACGTTGAATTGCCTGTTGATCGTGCTTCTCGAGGTGCCGCTGAACATCGCGACGGCTCACTGGCCCCACCGGCGCACGCTCGCCCTCGGCGCGCTCCTCTTCGGCGTCGGGTTCGGGGCGCTGGCGTTCGCGTGGGATTTCTGGTCCGCCGCCGTGACGGTCGTCATCTGGACCGTCGGCGAGATGTTCTTCTTCCCCGGAATGGCCGCCTACCTGACCGATATCGCGCCGGCCCGCCGCCGCGGCGAGTACATGGGCCTCTCGCAGATGGTCATGGCCCTGGCGTTCATGCTGGGGCCCTGGGCCGGGATGCTGGTGCTCGACCGCTTCGGCGGCAAGGCGCTCTGGTTCTCCTGCTTCCTCCTCGGCCTCGGCGCGGCGCTGCTGATGTCCCGCCTCGAGGAGCCGGCCCACGCGCCGGACTCGCCCGCCGTTCCCGTCCCCACGACCGCTCCCTCGACGGAACCCTAACCACTCGTCGCAGCCCCCGACGATCGCGAGCGGTCCCTGCGCGATTCGTCGCGGATAATCCGCCCGGAGTCGCCGTCGTTGCCCTCTGCGGCACGCGGCGGCCCGGCCGCATTGAGACCTCCTGGCCGCCGCTCCGGTCCGAGGGCACAGAGCAGCCTCGCTGACCCAAGTTCGAGGTGTGTGCCCTCGGACAGGGCCGCTGCCGGGCAACGCCGTCGCCTCCGGGCTCCACGGTGCCTGTTCGAGCCGTGCTTCAGCCCCGGCGGCGGGACGCCTCCCGGAGGCGGCCGTGAGACAGCCTGTGTCAACCTGATGGTCATGCGGCGAGCCTCGCAGCGGCGGTGTGACGAGCCGGGTCGTAGGGTGTGTTGTTGATCCAGCAGCGCCAGAGGACGCGCAGCCATGCTCTGGCGAGGATTCGGATGGCGTGAGGGTGATCTTTTCCGTGGCAGCGCGCGCGGGAGTAGAGCGAGGCCGCCCAAGGGGAGAGACGGCGGGAGTTATCGGCGAACGTAGTCAAAGCTCTGCGGAGTCGTTTATTGCAGGCGAAGCGAAACCCGACTGCGTGGTGTTTGCCCGAAGCGTAGGTGACGGGGCAAACGCCCGCTTCGGCGCAGAGCTGATCGAGTGAGGAGAAGCGGTGAGGATCCTCTCCAGTCTCCGAGAGGATCTGAGCGGCGTTGATGCGCCCGACGCAAGGCAAGGAGGTGAAGATGGGTGCGGCCGGGTGGATGGAGAGCGCGCGCTGGATGGCGATCCCGATTTGCTTGATCTGGGTCACGAGAGTACTCAGGACGGAGGAGATGGCCAGGATGAGCTCTTGCTTGGCCTGCGCTTCCAGGGGAGGAGTACGGCTGGATGGAGAGGTCCGGAGCCTTTGGAGCAACTGCTGTGGCGAGCGTCGGCCTGTGTAGTGGTTCTTGACGAGGAAGGCTGCCAGGCGTTTCTCCCCGAGTTGCTCCGCCTCCTTGGGGGTCGGATATCGAGCCAGGAAGGCCAGGCTGATCGCAGAGTCCACATCGGCGAAGATCGCGGCAGCGCCGGGCCAGAAGCCCTCGAGCAGATCCCGGAGCCGGTTGGCCAGGGCGACCCGCTGGGCGACCAGATCATCCCGAGAACGCACCAGAGCGCGAAGGGCACGCGTCTGATCCGAGAGGGGCTGGAGAGGTCGGAAGCGATGTCCGTCGGTCCGAAGCACGTCGGCGATCAAATACGCGTCCCAGGGATCCGTCTTGGCGCCCGAGGCGCTGTACCGAGACCGCGTGGCTTTAACGACATTGGGATGGATCGGGACGACCACCAGACCGGCCTCCAGCAGTGTGTCCACCAACAGTCCCGAGCAGCGCTCGAGAGCGACTTGAAGGGATCCGTGACGGCTAAATGCCAGCAGCTTCCCTGTCAGCTCGCGCATTCCCTCGGCAGTGTGCGCAATCTCGAATCGAGCTCGAACCTTCCCCTTCTGATCCAGGACGCAGACTGCGTGCGCCCTCTTGGCCCAATCCAAACCGGCATGGAACACCATCACCACCCCCCTTTCTCTTGCGATACCGTGACCCGGGCGGGGAGCTTCTGCCGGACGCTCATTGTCAGGCGCTCGGAGCTCTTGGTCGAGTCGGGCGCGACAGCCTGTAGCCGGTCGGAAGCTCCCAAGCCCTTCGAGGGGGCAAGTCTCACGGGGGCCGTCAAGCGGCAAGCGAAAGCGGCCCCTCTCGAAAGGCCCGGGAACGGCATCAACCCAATCCTCTCCTCGTTGCTGAGGAAAGCGGGAGAGTGCCCCAATGAGCGAAGGCGCACCACTCGGAACTCTCTATCGCCTCGCTGCGACTGCGCCTTCGCGATAGAGCGACGGCCGGTTCTCTTGTTTGCCGGGGATTTCTGTCGCCTCGGTACAGGCCACGGCTTGAACTCTCTCGGCCGCCTGGTCGCGTAGCGACCGCCGCGGCCGAAAGCCGCGGCACGACGCCGGGGCGGGGTGTCAGCCCAAGTCGTTGAGGGGCAGCAGTCGCTCCTTCAATCCCATATCGGAGACCTCGTGGGAACGACGTGTTTAGGAATGACAGCTATCGGCCTGCGACGGGAGACGTGGAGCCGCGGACTTCGGCGACTTCGGGGAGATCGGTATCGGCGTGGCGCCAGACGGCGGAGAGGCGGCGGTAAGCGTCCTCCGACGCCGCGTGATCGCCGGCTTTCGCGGCGGCGCGGGCGAGGCCGAGAAGCGAGAGCGCGCGGTTGGGCGCGCCCGCGAGGGAGCGCTCGAACTCGGCTCGAGCCTCGGCGGGCTTGCCGGCGGAGAGGAGCATCTCGCCCAGGAGCTCGTGGGACGGCTTGGCGACGTCCGGCGGGCCGAAGTCGAAGCTCATCGTGTCTTCGGCGGCGGCGGCCTCTGTCGCGAGAGCGAGGCCCCGTTCCAGTTTGCCGCCGGACGCCGCGAGGAGAGCTTCCAGCTCCTTCTTCATGACGGCATCGGCGGAAGCGCCGGACGGCCGCCCCGTCGCGTACATCGAGCCGCCGCCGTGATGCGGCTCCGCCGTTTCTTTTCCGATCGAGGCCGCCGCCTTCCCGGCCCGCTCCCCGTCCTTCCTCCCGGCGGCCGCGAAGCCCTCGGCGAAGAGCGCGACGCTCTTCTCGGACCCGGGCAGCGCGCGCGCCACGTCGCCGTCGAAGCGCCGCGTCTCGACGACGTAGGCCGCCCGCATCATCGCGAGGTGCGTCTTCGCGCGGCCGGAGCCGCTCTTGCCCGCGTCCTCCTCCATCGTCGCGAGAGCCTTGCGGGCGTCGCCGTAGCGGCCCATCTGCAGGTACGAATACTCGAGCCAGAAAAGCGCGTGGAAATTGTGCTGGTCGGCGCCGAGCGACTTCCTTTCGGCCCGGTCGAGCGAGGCCTTCCAGGCCGCCTCGTTGGACGCCGCGGCCTCTTCCCACATCCCGGAGGCGAAGAAGATGTGCGACGGCATGTGCAGGGCGTGGCCGGCCGCGGGCGCGATCCTCGCGTAGACGCGGGCCGCGCGCATGCCGAGCGGCGCGTGGACGGGATCGTCGTAGGAGTGGATCAGGTAGTGGACCGCGCCGGGGTGCAGCGGGTTCTTCGCGAAAACCTCCTCGGCGACCGCGGCGGCCTTCATGTAGGTCGGGATGTCGCGTTTGCCCTCGCAGGTCCCCAGGAGGGCGAGCGCGTAGAAGGCAGCGGCGTTCTCATCCTCGGGAAATTTCTCCCGGAGGCGGCGCATCGCTTCGGCGTAGTCCCTGTCGTTGGCCGCCTTGTCCCCCTTGCCGTAGAGGGCCTCGACGGCGGAGAGATACCCCTTCTCCCGTTCCGTCGGCGCCTTCGCGAGGCGGGCTTCGGCAGTCGCGCCGAGCTTCTCCAGCGCCTTGCGCGCGGCGGAGGCGTCCTGCTCCATCCAGAGCGGATGGTTGAACGTCATCGCCTCGCCCCAGTAGGCCATGGCGAACCCGGGCTCGGCCTTCTCCGCGGCCCGGAATTCCTCGGCCGCGTCGTCGAACTCGAAGCTGTGAAGGAGAAGCGCGCCGCGCAGGAAATGGACCTGCGCCGTCGCCGAGCCCGACGTCGGAAAGTCGATTCGCCCGAGGTCTCCCGCGTCCTGGCCCCGCGCGCGGGAAACCACGGAAAGAGACACGAGAACGAGCAGACAGGTTCGTTTCGGGCTCATGGCTTCTCCTCTCGACGGCGCGCCATCCAGTAATCGCGGAACGCTCGCAGGCGGGGGAGCGATTCCCGGTCCTTCACGCGATTGGCGGCCGCCTTGCTCCGGATGATGTCGTCGGGATGGCACACCGGGAACCCTTCCACGTCCACGCGGCGCTTCCAGGCGTCCTCGAAGCGCTCGATCCCGTCGGGCGCGAAGACGAGATCGAGATCGAAGGGACCGCTGCGGATCTGGACGAAGTCCTTTCCCCTCTCGATCTCGGAAGACTGGTCCTCCGACAGCGGGAAGCCCAGGTCCCTCAGCGCCGCGACGAGCGCTCGCCCGTTTTCCGGGGATCGCTCCACGAAGAGGTCGGCGTCCTGCGTCGTGTCGGGATAGCCGAGCAGGATCGCGCCCGACTTTCCGATGAAGAGATAGCGGACACCGTGTCTTCCGAAGGTGTCTCGAATCTCCTGGGCCTGCCGGTACTCAAACGCGGCCATAGCCGAGCCATGAAGGGAGGTTCCGTTCGCACCAGGTCCGGTAATCGGCCATCGTTTCAAACGCCCTGAACTCTCCATCGTCGAGGACCGGCTTATGCGTGTGAATGAACGCGTATCTCATCCGAACGTCCAGAGGCCGCCTCGAGGCGGCCTCGAAGTCCTCGAGCCACTCCGCGTCGGGGCGCGTCTTCGGGATCGGCGCTCATGTTCAGCTGCCCAGGATCTTCTTCGTCAGCGCCGGCACGCGGCCGAGCAGCCGCGCGTACAGCGCGAGCTGCCCGCGGTGGTACTCCTCGTGGGAGATGCCGTGGTTCATCCACGCCAGGCGCGTCCCCATCTCCCCGTCGAAACGGCGGATGTGCTGGAGCATGTGGAGCTCTCCGGCTGTCCGGATCTTCTTCTCCCCGTCAGAGTGCGTCTTGCGCAGCGCCGCGAGCAGCGAGGCCTTCGATCTCCACCCCGAGACGCCGCGCCCGTACTCGTGAAGGAAGCCCTCGTACGATTTGCGCCGGAAGTCGCCGTCGGCCCGCGACAGCTCCCCCGCCATCATGAGCCCGGACTCAATGATGTGCTGGACGAGCTCCAGCACCGAGCGCGACTTTTCCGAAGGCCGAAACGCGAGGTCCTTGTCGGGGAGGTTGCGCAGCTCGTCCACTACGCCGTCCCGGGTGAATTTCCAGGCTTCGAGAGCTTCGTCCAGCAGTGTCATCCGTGTCGCCATTCGTGAACCTCCGCGAACGGGACAGTGTACCGGCGACGGGAAGAAAGTTCTACTTCGGGCCGATACGGCTCCGCGTCTTCAAGTCTTCGAACCAGTCGAGGAAGAGGTTCAAATGCTTCGGCGCCGATTCGGCGACCTCGTCCTTGACCATCAGGAAGCGTTTGCCGTCGCGGGCGATGTCCCATCCCTCGTAGTCTCCTTCGAAGAGAACTTCGGGGCGCGAGGCGGAAAAGGACGGCGACGCCGTCACCGCTACGCGCATGACCTTCTTGTCCTTCCGGTAGAAGATCTCCTTCCCGTCGGGCGCCCAGAGAGCCAATCGCCCGCCGTCCGTCGAGATCTGCCACTTCCCACCCGGCCCCGGAAAGGCCATCACATAGACCTCTGTCTTGCCGGACTCGTCGGATTGATAGGACATCCAGCGACCATCCGGCGAGAGCTGTCCGACCTCGTGACGGAACGGGCCCTGGAGCATGGGACGCGGGGACGCGCCTTTTTCGAAGGAATGGATCCAGATCTCCGGGACACCCGCGCGGGTCTTCTGGAAAACCAGCAGCTTGCCGTCCGCGGAAAAGGCCAGGGGGAAGGAAGAGTCCTTGTCGGAAGTCACGGCTTCTTCGGAGCCGCTGCCGTCGGAAGGTCGAATGTAGATGTTGTAGCTGCCCGACTGGCTGGATTGGTAGGCGACGCGTTTGCCGTCGGGCGACCAGGCGGCGTTCCCGTCATCCTTGCCGAAGGTCAGCCTGGTCAGGCTTTCTCTGTCGATGTCGAGGATCCAGACATCGTAGGTCTGCGCCTCGACCGTGACGGCGACCCTCTTGCCGTCGGGAGAGAGGCTCGGATTGCTGAAGGGCCGCTTGATCGCCGCGACCGGCGTGACCACTCCTTGCCGGTCCACCCAGACGAGCGAACGCTCCGGCAGGAGAACGCCTCCGCCCGCGTAGAGGAGGGTTCCGTTCTTCGATACTGCATAGCCGGCGCCGCCGTTGGTGTTCTGGAAGACTCCCTCGGCAAGCGGAAAAGAGGCACCCGTCACCTCCAGACGCTTCGCGTCGAACGGCACGGCGAAAAGAGTTGCTCCGCGGGCATAGAGGATGTGGCCCGAAGCCGCGTACCGTCCGAACGTCCCTCCCTTGATGAGGACCCTGGGCTCGCCGGTCGCCAGCGGCGCGACGGCGATCGCGTAATCCTCGAGACTCCCGCCGGTGAAGACCGTGAACAGGACCGACTTGCCGTCCGGCAGCAGGTCTGGCCAGAGGTGCCCGCGGTCCTGGTCCTTCGCGGTGACTTTTGTCACGGGCTGAGGCGCTCCGCCGGCGGCGGAGACTCGAAAGAGCCCGGCCGCCCAGTTCTGGGTGAAGACGATCGTGTCGTCGGCCCCCCACGTCGCGCCGAGCATTCGGTCGGAGACGCCGCAGCCGCACACGGCGACCGGAGCGCCGCCGGACAACGAGACTTTTCTGATCTTGCCGTCGGCCCAGAAGCCCAGCCACTGGCCGTCCGGCGAGAAGAAGGGCGAATAGGCTCCCTCCGTGCCGGGGATCGGCGTCGCCTCCGCAGCGTCGAGCGCGCGCAGGAACAAATACCGCTTGTCCGTTCGCCGTCCGACGTACACGACCCGGCGCCCGTCCGGCGAAATCGCGAGAGTCAGGTAGTTGTCCGTGACAAACGTGTCGCCCGCCGGAATCGGCACGGCCACGCGGGAGACCGGCCTCGACACCGCCGGACGACTTGCGAGAACGCTCCAGGTCGCCGCGGCCGCGAGAATCGCGCCGAAAACCGCTCCCGCGACGCCCCACCCGAGCCGGTCCTTGCGCCGGCGCGACGCCACGACGGGAGCGACGATGCCGGCTTGCGAGCCGGCCTGAGCGATCCAGGCGAGCTCGCTCTTGATGTCGTGCGCGCTCTGCCAGCGCTCCTCCGGGTCCTTCGCGAGGCACGTCCTGACGATGCGATCGAGCGCCGGCGGTGTCATCGGCGCGATCACCGAGAGCGGCGCCGGCTCCTCCTTCATGATCGAAGAAATCAGCGAGGCCTGGCTCGTGCCGGAAAACGCCTTCCTTCCGGTGGCCATCTCGTAGAGAACCGCGCCGAAGGCGAAGATGTCCGACCGCGCGTCCGCTTCCTTCCCCTCCAGCTGCTCCGGCGACATGTACTGGAAGGTCCCCAGGATCGTCCCCTCCTGGGTCAGCGGGCTCGACGCCACCGTCGGCAGCGCCGTCATCCCCGACGGCTTCGCCGCCGGCTCCACCGCCTTCGCCAGACCGAAGTCCAGCAGCTTCACGCCCGACTTCGTCAGCATGACATTGCCGGGCTTCAGGTCGCGATGCACGATCCCCTGCCGGTGCGCTTTGTCCAGCGCGTCCGCGATCTCGATCCCGTACCGCAGCGTCTGCTCCGTCGGAAGAAAACCCTTCAGCAGCCGCTGCGCCAGCGTCTCCCCTTCCAGGTATTCCATGACGAGGTACTCGACGCCGTCCTGGTTCCCGACGTCGTAGAGCGCGCAGATGTGCGGGTGCGAAAGCGAAGAGATCGTCTTCGCCTCCCGCTCGAATCGCTGCCGGACCTCCTCGCTCGACGACATGTGCGCCGGCAGCACCTTGATCGCGACCGTCCGATCGAGCCGCGTGTCCCTGGCTTTGTAGACCTCTCCCATCCCCCCGGCGCCGATGGCCGACAACACCTCATACGGACCCAGGCGGCTGCCGGTGGAGATTGTCATGACCTCGAGCCTCTCTGTTCTCCGCCTCAGTTCTTCCTGAGCAGGGCCGTCCAGTTCACGAAGAAATCGAACGGCGGGGACTGCGGCTCGGCGGCCTGCGTGTCGACCAGGAATCGCTGGCCGTCCGCCGAGGCGTCATAGACGTTGCCGCCTCCGGGCCTCACCGTGAAGAGCGGGAAGGGAGCGCCGGCATGGAATCCGCCCGCGTCCTCGGTGATCGGGACGGCCATGAGCTTGAAATCGAGGCCGAGGTAGAAGATCTCTTTCCCGTCGCGCCTCCAGACGGGGATGGCGCCGCCGGCCTTCGAGACCTGCAGGGTCCGCGATCCGGAAGGGAAGGAGCGGACATACACCTCGGTCTGCCCGGACTCGTTGGAGTCGTAGGCGATCCAGTGCCCGTCGGGAGAGAAGCGGCTGTCGGCTTGGATGATTGCCTCCGCCGCGAACGCGGAGACCTTCTTGTCGGCCATGTCCAGGATCCAGATCTGGTTGTTCCTGCGGCCGCGCAGTGGAACCGCGTTGAACGACACATACCGCCCGTCGCCCGACCAGTCCTCGGAATTCCGGGCGTCCTCCGACTGCGAGAGAAGCTCTTCCTTGCTCCCGTCGAGGGACTTCACGTACATGTCCTGCCGGACCCCCTTCGCCATCCGGTCCGAAGAAAAGACGAGCCGTCCGCCGTCGGGGGACCAGGCCGCGCTCGTCTCGTGCGCCCGCCCGAAGACGAACTTCGTTCCGACCCCGTTCGCCGCGTCGAAGATCCAGATGTCGGACGTGTCGTGGACGGGATCGTAGAGATCGGCCGCGACCCGCTTCCCGTCTGGCGAGAGGCGATGCGATCCGAACGGCGTCGGCTCGCCGACGGAGCCGGTCTCCCGTCCTGCGCGGTCGAACCAGAGGAGCCGGCTGGGCGGGGCGAACACCGGCGACGTGACGAGGATGCCGGTCTCGGAGGCCGAGAAGTTCGAGTAGCCCGCCCAGTTCGTCGTCTGGACCTTGGGCACCGCCGGGACCGGCTCACCGAGCGTCTGGAGCCGCGAGGCGTCGAAGTGCTGGGCCAGGAGCGAGCCCTCCCGGACATAGAGGAGGTAGCCCGAGGCATAGGCCGCGTTGGAGAGCGTCGGGACGACGGCCTTGTCGAGGGATCCGTCGAGCGAGCCGACGCGGATCGCGTTGCCGGAATCGTCGGAAGCTCCGCCGAGAGTGGCCGCCACGTAGAGGAAGTGTTTCCCGTCCGGAAGGAAGCTCGGGTAACGGTGCGCGGTCTCGTGGCGCGCCGCGTCGAGCTTCGTCACGGCCAGCGGTTTGCCGCCGCCGGCTGCGACCTTGTAGAGAAAGGACGTCGGGACCGGGGCGAACACGATCGTTCCGTCGCGGTTCCACGTCCCTCCGACTCCGCGCTCCGCGTCGCAGATCGTCAGGATCGTCCCGCCGGAGGCGTCGACGCGCTTCAGCTTCCCGTCGGCGAAGAAGCCGATCGAGCGGCTGTCGGGCGACCAGAATGGGAACTGAGCGTTCTCCGCGCCGGCCACCGGCTGCGCCGAGGCTCCGTCGAGGTTGCGGACCCAGAGGGCCGGCTGCCCTCCGACCTTCACCGCGGTGAAGGCCAGGCGCGTGCCGTCGGGGGACAGCGCAAGCTCGCCCAGGAACATCTTCTCGGGAAACGGCAGCGTAGCGCGAAGGCCCCGCTCCGGCTTCGGAGCGCGGCGGACGTATCCGAGCGCGAGCAGGGCGGCGGCGAGCGCGGCCAGCGCGAACGCGGCCCAGGCGAAACGCTCGCGGTTCCTGCGTCGGGCGACGACTGGCGCCGGCACGCCGGCGGCGGAGGCGCTCTCGGCGATCCACTGGAGCTGGAGCTTGGCGTCGTGGGCGGTCTGGAAGCGATCTTCCGGATCCTTGGCGAGGCAAGTGCGGACCACGCGGTCGAGCGCCGGCGGCGTCATCGGCAGCGAGCGTCGCGATCGGCGCCGGCTCCTCCTTCATGATCGCCGAGATCAGCGATGCCTGGCTCGAACCCGAGAACGCCTTCTTGCCGGTCGCCATCTCGTAGAGCACCGCACCGAAGGCGAAGATGTCCGACCGCGGGTCCGCCTCCTTGCCTTCGAGTTGTTCCGGCGCCATGTACTGGAAAGTGCCCAGGATCGTTCCCTCCTGGGTGAGAGGACTGCTCGCCATCGTCGGCAGGGAGGTCATGCCGGACGGATTCCTGGCGGGAGCCACCGCTTTTGCCAGGCCGAAATCCAGGAGCTTGACCCCGGACTTCGTCAGCATCACGTTGCCGGGTTTCAGGTCCCGGTGGACGATCCCCTGCCGGTGCGCCTTGTCCAGCGCGTCGGCCATCTCGATTCCGAAACGCAGCGTCTGCTCCGTCGGGAGCGAACCCTTGAGGAGACGATCCGCGAGTGTCTCCCCTTCCAGCAGCTCCATGACGAGGTACTCGACGCCGTCCTGGTTCCCGACGTCGTAGAGCGCGCAGATGTGCGGATGCGAGAGCTGCGAGATCGTCTTCGCCTCGCGCTCGAACCGCTGCCGCACTTCTTCGCTCGACGAGAGATGCGACGGAAGCACCTTGACCGCGACCGTTCGCTCGAGGCGCGTGTCTTTCGCCTTGTAGACCTCTCCCATCCCGCCCGCGCCGAGCGGAGAGAGGACCTCGTAGGGACCGAGACGTGTGCCGGAAGACAGTGTCATTTCACTTCTGGATCAGGGTGCAGAGATTACAACAGCGACAGGCTAAGATGCGGGCGGCGCGGAGGACTTGATGCGAAGAATTTTCAGTTTCCTGCTCTGTCTCCCGCTTTGTCCGCTCGTCCTGGAGGCGCAGACCGTGTCGCCGGAGGTCAAGGCGTTCGTTAACGTCGACGCCCCGGTCGTCGCGCTGACGCACGCGCGCGTCGTGGATGGGACGGGAGGACCGGTCCGCGAGGACCAGACCCTCGTCCTTTCGGGCGGGAAGATCCAGGCCGTCGGCGCGGCGCTCGCCGTGCCGGCCGGCACGAAGGTGATGGATCTCTCCGGGTACACGGTCATCCCGGGGCTCGTCGGGATGCACGACCATTTCTTCTATCCGCAGGGCGGGGGGTTCTTCGCGGAGATGGGCTTCAGCTTTCCGCGCCTCTACCTCGCCTGCGGCGTGACGACGATCCGGACGACGGGCTCGATCGAGCCGTACACGGACCTAGAGATCAAGAAGAGGATCGACGCGGGCAAGGCGATCGGGCCGAAGGTGCACGTTACCGGACCGTACCTCGAGGGGAAGGGCGCGGCGATCACCCAGCTCCACCAGCTCACCGGCCCCGAGGACGCGAAGAAGACCGTCGCGTTCTGGGCGGAGCAGGGCGCGACGTCCTTCAAGGCCTACATGCACATCTCGCGCGCGGAGCTCGCCGCCGCGATCGCCGAGGCGCACGCCAGGAGAATCAAGGTCACGGCGCACCTCTGCTCGGTGACGTGGCCCGAGGCCGCCGCGCTCGGCATCGACGACCTCGAGCACGGACCGATGTACTACGACATGGAGTTCGCGCCCGGGAAGGAGCCGGACGTCTGTCCCTCCCCGCGGGCGATGTACGACGTCACGTCGAAGATCGAGATGTCCGACGCTCGGGTGCGCGCGTTGATCGCCGATCTCGTCAAACACAAGGTCGCAGTCACGTCGACGCTTCCGGTCTTCGAGCTCCAGGTGCCCGGCCGGCCGCCGCTCGCCGAGCGGGTGCTGGACTCGATGACACCGGACGCCCGCGTCAACTATCTCTCGCGCCGTTCCCGCGCCGGTACGCCGGGACCGGGGCCCGACTGGGCGGCCCTCCTGAAGAAAGAAATGGAATTCGAGCACGCGTTTGCGAAGGCGGGTGGAACGCTCCTCGCCGGCTGCGATCCGACCGGCATCGGCGGCACGCTCGCCGGTTACGGCGACCAGCGCGAGGTGGAGCTCTTAGTCGAAGCCGGCTTCACGCCGACCGAAGCGATCCAGATCCAGACGGAAAACGGCGCGAAGTTCCTCGGCGAGGCGGAACGTGTCGGCACGATTGCCGCCGGCAAGCAGGCCGACCTCGTCGTCATCCACGGCGACCCGACGAAGAACATCGCCGATATCGAAAAAGTCGAGACCGTCTTCAAGGACGGAGTCGGCTACGACTCGGCCAAACTCCTCGACTCCGTCCGCTCCCTCGTCGGCCTGCGCTAGTCAGCCACGTCCCTGTCGTCCCGCTTCTCTTCTGTCATCCTGAGCGAAGCGAAGGATCTGCCCCTCGTCGAGGATCAGGCGGGGAGCGAAGTTTCAAATACCTGGCGGATCTTCGTCAGCAGCTCGGCGGGGTTGAAGGGCTTGTGGATCCACCACTGCTCCCCCTCCATCTGGCTCGTCGCGTAACCGGTCGCGACGAGGACGCGGAGAGCTGGCCGAATCGACCGGGCGCGGGCGGCGAGGGTCCGGCCGTCCATGCCCGGCATCGTGAGGTCCGTCAGGAGAAGATCGGGCATGACGCCGGCCTCGAGCAGCCCGAGCGCCTGCTCGCCGGTCGAAGCCTCGGCGATCGTGTAACCGGCCCGCTCGAGGATCTGCCGCACGACGGATCGGACCGCATCCTCGTCCTCGACGAGGAGAATCGACTCGTGTCCGCCTCCCATGGAGACCCGGATCGCATCGGCGGCCACCACCTTAGCGTCCACGCGCGGCAGCAGGATTCGAAACTTCGCTCCGCGGCCGGGCTCGCTCTCGACCTCGATTCCTCCGCCGCTCTGCTTGACGATCCCATACACCGTCGCGAGACCGAGCCCCGTCCCTTTCCCCTGCGCCTTGGTCGTGAAGAACGGCTCGAAGATCTTGTCGCGCGCGTCCGCAGGGATCCCGTCGCCCGTGTCCGAAACGGTGAGCGCGACGAAGCGGCCGTGCGCGAGCCCCAGCCGCCGCGCGGTCTCTTCGTCTTCGAGCACGACGTTGCACGTCTCGATTCGGAGCCGGCCGCCGCCGGGCATCGCGTCGCGGGCGTTGACGGCCAGGTTGACGAGGACCTGTTCGACCTGGCCGGGATCCGCGACGACCGTGCCGAGATCGGAGGGGGCCACGACCGACAACGTGATGTCCTCGCCGAGGATCCTCTGGAGCATCCGATTCATCTCGGCGATCACGGCGTTCAAGGCGATGGGGCGCGGGCGCAGGACCTGCCGGCGCGAGAACGCCAGGAGCTGCTGCGTCAGCGTCGCGGCCCGCTCCGCCATCCGGTGGACCTCGCCGAGCGGCTCGCGCTGCGGAGACTCCGCCGGAGTCTCCTCGATCAGCATCGCCGTGTATCCCGTGATGACCGTCAGGATGTTGTTGAAATCGTGCGCGATGCCGCCGGCGAGCCGCCCGACGGCTTCCATCTTCTGCGCGTGGAGCAGCTGCGATTCGAGCTCCTTGCGGCGCGTGACGTCCTCCTTGATGGCCAGGAAGTGGCCGACGCGCCCTTCGGGGTCGAGGACCGGCGAGATGAGAACGTCCTCCCAGTAGAGCTCGCCGTTCTTCCTCTTGTTGTGCAGCTCCCCCTGCCACTCCCGCCCCGCCGTGATCGTCTTCCAGAGCTCCGTGTAAACCTCCGGCGGCGTTTCGCCGGACTTCAGGATCCGCGGGTTGCTGCCCCGGACCTCCTCCAGGGAGTAGCCGGAGACGGCGGTGAAACGCGGGTTCACGTACTCGATCCTCCCTTCCGGGTCCGTGATCAGGATCGAGACCGGGCTCTGCTCGACCGCGCGGGAGAGCGTGACGAGACGCTCCTCGGCGCGCTTGCGGTCCGTCACGTCGCGGAACGTCAGCACGAGCGCTCGCAAGCTCGGGTCTTCCAGCCGGTTGACGACCGTTCCTTCGATGTCCCTCCAGGAGCCGTTCGCGTGCCGGCAGCGTGCCAGGTGCGGCACGACGCGGCCGGGGTGGGCCAGGGTTTCAGCGAGCCGGGCCTCGACGCCCTCGCGGTCCTCCGGGTGGACGTAGTCGAGGACACTCGATCCGAGGAAATTCGGGTGCATTCCGAGGATCGCGCTCGTGGCGCGCGTGACGAAGAGAATCGTCCCCTTCGCGTCGAGAAGCGTCATCGCGTCGAGGCTGTTCTCCACCAGGACACGGAACCGGGCCTCGCTCTCCTGCAGACTCCGGGCGAGCGACGTCTGAAAGGAGGCGGCCTGGGTCCTCCACACTCCGAAGAACAGTCCCGCCAGCGCGACGAGGACCGCTCCGGCCACGGCCGCCCGGCGGCGCACGCCGGCGAGCGCGGGCGCGAGCGCTTCCGCCCGGTCGATCTTGACGACGAGACCCCAGGCGGCGCCGGCGAGACCACGCGTCGCGGCAAAGACCGGGACCCCCGCGTAGTCCACGCGCTCGCCGAAGGCCACGCGCACGAGGAGGGCGTCGCCGGCGGCGAGCCCTGCGGAGAGCGGCAGCTTCAGCGTGAGAGGCGGATCCGGCCGCCGGCGCAACGGGGACAGAAACACGACCGAGCTTCCGTCCCGCCGCACGAGCAGCGTCTCGCCGCTGCGGGTCGAGAGCGGCTGCACGCCGAGCAACGGGTAGAGGTTGCGGGCCGCGTCCGTTTCGATCAGGATCGCGCCCTTGACCCCGCCTGCCGCGGCGTCGGAGACCGGCACCGCGAAGACCGCGGTGGGCGATAGGGGGGCCCTGCGCGTCAGCTCGCAGCTGTTCCGGCCGGAGGAGATCGTCTTCGCGGCCACGAGCCGGAGAGCTTCGTCCGGCTCTCCCGCGGCGTCGCTTGCCGCATTCACGCGTCCCGAAGCGTCCACGATCCAGATCGCGCGAAAGTCCTGCGCCCGCGCCGTCTGAGTCAGGAACAGCCGCGCGTGCTCCCGCTGATGCGCGTCGCCCGGCTCGTCGAGAACGCGCGCCGTGGTCGGGAAGCCGGCGATCGTCGCGGCGTCGCCGAACTGCTCCGTGATCCAGCGGTCGATCGCGGTCCGCCGATCGTCGGCCATCGCCGACAGCTGGCGCTGCCATTGCTCCCGGGCGCTCTCGCGAGCGCGCGGAAGGTCGAAGCCGAGAGAGTAGGCGAGCAGGAGCGCGACCAGGGCGGGCAGACCGACGAAGAGGGCCGTGCGGAACGGTCCGGCCCGCGTCGCCCGGAAGAGACGGCCCCGCCAGGCAATGGGACCCGGTGTCTCCATCGAACAATCCTAGAAGAGGACGCCCCCGGTCCCTGATGCAATTGACCCAGATGGCGCGGTGGGCGGGGCGAAACCTACGGCCCGTCGGGCCCGCGCCACATCCGCAGGAGGCCGGCAAACCCGATTCCGAAGCACATTCCGGCGGCCAGGAGCTGGATCACGTCCACTGTGGCGTAACCGGAGAAGCGAGGACGTCCCGCCGACGGTCGTCAGGGCAGTGATCCCGACAACGAGGGAAATGGCGATCACGGAGATGGCGGCTTTCCGGCGCGACGGCTCCATTTGTCCTCCTCTTCCGTTTCGCGGACGATGAGTCTACAGGCGAACGCGGCCCGGCCCCGCCCCGGTCGCGAAGAACTTGCCGGAGGACGCAGCGCCGGGGAAATTCCGGCTGTAATCCCTCTGCCATTCGTCCCGGAAGCCCGCCGCACGATCTCGCTCGATGAGCGCCCAGACGCTGCCGCCGAACCCCGCTCCGAAGGGGGAGGCGGCGATCGCGCCGAGCACGCGTGCGGTGGCGGCGAGAAAGGTCGTCTCGGGGACCTGATTGCGCAGAAAGCGCTCGGCGCCTTCCTGCGAGCGGGCCGCGATCCCGGCAAGTGCCGCGGCATCCGCCCGTTCGAAGGCCCGGGCCGCGGCGGGAACGAGAACTTCGCTCTCTTCGAGGAATTGCTCGAAGCGGCCGGAGAGCTCGGCGGACGAAAATCCGCGAGGGGCCGAGCGGCGGAGGATCTCGCGGATCCGCTCGGGTCCGCCGGGCTCGCGCGCGGCCTGCCCGAGCGTGCGCGCGGCGCCGGGATCGTTCTCGGGCAGGAGATCGCGAATCGCGGATGCGGCGAGGGAGAGCCGGTTGTAAAGCCGCCGCGCTCCTCCCGCCTTCTCGGCGGCGACGCCGCTCGAGGCGACGACGAACGTCCAGCTCCGAGGGACCGAGATCTCCGCTTCCCGCCTCACGGGAAGAAAGGAATACTGCGAGAGGCGACCGGCACGGCAGCACAGGATCGCCGTGTGGTCCTCGCTCCCCCCGAACGTGCCGACGCCGCGGCCGGCGTCGAGCGCGCCGAAGGAAAGGCCGTTCTCGACCGCGCCGAGGTATCCAGCCAGATCTTCCCCGCTCCGGATGTTCGCGCGCCAGGCCGGATGCTCGTCGAAATCGTTGACGTGTGCGAGCGCCGTGAAGATCGCGACGACGAGCGCGCTCCCGCTCGAGAGGCCGGCCGAGCGCGGAAGATCGGAGGCGATCGCGATGTCGGCGCCGGCAAGCCCGCCCGGGAAGTTGCGGGCGATCCGTCCCGCGACCGCGGCCGGATACATCGTCCAGCTTTCGGGAAGCGCGACGGGTTGCTCCTCGGAGAGCGCGAGGCTCGTCTCGAGCCCGAGGACAGCGTCGGCGATCCGAACGACGGCGTCCGGACGCGGCCGGGCGACGACGCAGATCCCCCGCTCGACGGCGCAGAGGAGGCTCTGTCCGCCCGCGTAATCGGTGTGCTTGCCGAAGACCTCGATCCGTCCCGGCACGAACCAGCGCGTGACGCCGGAGTCGCCGCCGGGAAGACCCGCCAGCCGCTCCTCCGCCGCCTCGAAGAGAGTGGCCTTGCGCTCGGCTTCTCCGGCGGCGAGCCCCGCCGCCGTCAGACGCCCGGCAACCTCATTCACAATTCACGATTTGCTACGGGGTCGCGCTGACGCCGCGCAGCCGCTCGGCGACCGCCGCGACGTCCGCGCGGCGCGACAGGTCGAGGACCCCCTCGCGGCTTCGCACGACCTTGAAGCGCGCGCCCGCGGCGAGCGCTTCCCGCACCGCCATCGGCAGTTCCAGCTCCCTGCGCCGCGAGAGCGGCACGCGCCGGCACGCGTCGAAGATAGCGGAGGAGAACCGCCAGCAATTCATGCTGACCGGCGAGTCCGGCGGGAGCCCGGCGAGCGTCTTCTCGTCCGGTTTCTCGAGGATCGCTTCGAGGTAGCCGTCCGCGCCGACGAGGCAGACGGCAAAAGACGCGATCCGATCCGGGGGGATGTTGCTCGAGGCGATCAACTCCTCCTTCTCGAAGAGGACGACGCCCGGCTCGGAGAGGCCCGCCAGCGCCGCGAGCGCCGGCGCCGGATAGTAGTTGTCGGAGTTGATCACGAGAAAATCCTCGCCATCCGTGAACTCCTCGGCCGCGAGGACCGCGTCCGCCGTGCCGCGAGGCTCCTCCTGGATCGCGAAGGCGACGCGCAGCCTCTGCGGCGGCGACGTCTCCGTGTAGTAGCGGCGGACCTCGGCGTGCTCGGGCCCGATCACGAGGCAGACTTCCTTCAACCCGGCGTCGGCCAGCGCGGAGAGGACGTAGTCGAGGAACGGCCGCCCGAAGGAGATCATCGCCTTGACGCCGCTCGAAGCGGCGGCGTCCTGAACCGGGTCGAGAGAGGCGGTCTCATCGGGCCGGCGCATGCGCGTCCCGAGGCCGCGGGCCAGAATGACCGCCTTGATCGCGTCTCCTGGCATTCGTTGCTGGTAAGCCATGACTTTAATCGTGGCGAGAATTGTAAGACAATTAGGAACGGAGGGTCGCCTTATGGCTCGGACCGTTGTTTCCTCGAAGTTCCAAATCGTTATCCCGAAGGATGTGCGCGAAGACGCCGGCATCCGAACCGGACAGATTCTTCACGTCGTCAGCAAGAAAGGTGTGATCTCTCTTGTCCCTGATGAACCTCTTTCAACCCTGAGAGGTTTCGTCAAAGGAATGCGAACGAAAGGCCTCCGCGAGAAGAGAGATCGCCTTTGAATCTCGTCGATTCCTCAGGGTGGATTGCATTCTTCACTGATGGCCCGTCCGCCAGACGGTTCGAACCTTTCCTTCGGAAGCCTTCGGAGGTCGTGACGCCGTCCATAGTGCTGTACGAGGTCTACAAGATCATCAAGCGCGAGCGAACAGAGGAAGATGCCTTGAGGGCCGTCGGACAGATGCTAAAGACTCGAGTCGTTCCGTTGACGGACACCCTGGCTCTGGAGGCCGCGGATGTCAGTCTCGAGCATGGGCTTGCGATGGCGGACTCCATTGTGTATGCGACCGCGCTCGCCAGCGGCGCCGCGCTGGTGACGGGTGACGCGGATTTCGCGAAGCTGTCCGGTGTCACGTTCATCCGGCGCGAGCAATAGCGAAGTCCTTCTCAAGGCTCGCGGGTCGTCCAGAGCCGGGGCACGAGGCGCGCGAGCCAGACGCCGCTGACGACAAAGAGAGCGATCCAGACCCCGGCCTGCGCCGTCTTGCCGTACAGGACGCTGCCCGTCCCGAAGAGCGCCGCGTAGACGAAGACGCACCCCAGCATCCAGCCGAGGAGAGCCTGCGGAAGGCTGTCCGGCGAGGGAGCGATCCCCGCCTCCGCGCGGATCGCGCGCCAGCCGGGGCCGGCCGGCCGCACGAGCCGGTAGAACGCCAGGAGAGTCGCGCGATCGACGGGGCGCGTCGCGTAGGTCACGACGATCCAGACGACCGTTGTCACACCCACCGTCGTGATGAGCGCCAGGTGCGACGCGACGGGATGGCCCGCCTTGCGCGCCACGAAGAAGGCGACAGCGACGACGAAGGAGCTCGCCATCGCCGCCACCTCGCTCCAGGCGTTGATGCGCCACCAGAACCAGCGCAGCAGGTAGATGAGCCCGGTGCCCGCGCCGACGGAGAGGATCAGGTCGAAGCTCTCCCTCGCCGTATCGAGCGCGAAGGTCAGGAGCGCCGCGCACACCATGAGGAGCGCGGTCACGATCCGCCCCATCAGAACGTAGTGCTTCTCCCTCGCGTCGCGTTTGAGAAACCGGCGATAAAGGTCGTGGACGAGGTAGGAGGTTCCCCAGTTCAGGTGCGTCTCGATCGTCGATCGGTAGGCGGCGAGCATCCCGGCGATCATCAAGCCGAGGAACCCGGCTGGGAGAAAGCGCAGCATCGCCGGGTACGCCATGTCGTTGCCGATCAGCTTCTCGTCCACGTAGGGGAAGACGCGGTGAATGTCGGCGAGCTGCGGGTAGACGAGGATCGAGGAGAGCGCCACGATGATCCACGGCCACGGGCGAAGGGCGTAGTGCATCGCGTTGAAGAGGAGCGTGCCGGTCAGGGCGTCCTTCTCGCTCCGGGACGCGAGCATCCGCTGGGCGATGTAGCTGCCGCCGCCAGGCTCGGCGCCCGGGTACCAGACCGACCACCACTGGATCGTGATCGGGATGATGAGGACCGAGAGCGCGACGCCCCAGTTTCCGAAGTCCGGCAGAAGATTCAGCGTCTTCGCGTCGAGGCGGTGCACGAGGCCGGAGAGCCCGCCGACCTCCGGCTGCTTGACGGCGAAGTACGCCATCGCGAACGTCCCGGTCATCGTGATCGAGAACTGGATCGAGTCCGTCACGAGCACGCCCCAGAGCCCCGAGACCGACGCGAAGAAGATCGTGATGACCGAGCAGAGGACGAGCGTTCTCGCCATCGGCCAGCCGAGCACGATGTTGCCGATCTTCGCCGCCGCCAGGTTGACCGTAGCCATGATGACGCAGTTGAAGAAGAGGCCGAGATAAACCGCGCGGAAGCCCCGGACGAAGCTCGCGGCCTTGCCGGAGTAGCGCCGCTCGTAGAACTCGAGGTCCGTCAGGACGCCCGAGCGCCGCCACATCCGGGCGTAGAAGAAGACCGTCAGCATCCCGGTCAGGAGGAACGACCACCAGAGCCAGTTGTCCGACACGCCGTTCTCCCGGACCATGTTCGTGACGAGGTTGGGCGTGTCGGTCGAGAACGTCGTCGCGACCATCGAAACGCCCACGAGCCACCACGGCGCCGCCCGCCCCGACGTGAAGAACTCCGCCGTGCTCCTCCCCGCGCGGCGGGCAAAGAAGATCGCCGGCAGGAAGGAAACGACGACCGACACGGCGACAATGCTCCAGTCGAGCGACGTCACCCGCATCCGCGCACCTCCGCTCTCCAGTGGCTAGAATCCTCTTCCCAGTGGAGGGTAATTGACATGAGACAGCTTATCCGCCGTCCGGTCCTTTCGGTCATCCTGCTTTCAGGAGTATTTGCGGCGATCCTCGCCGCGGCGCCCAAGGCGAAAGACGCGGAGCCGGACTTCAAGGCCCTGCACGCGAAGGTGGATGCCGCGTGGGAGTCGCTCAAGGCCGAGAACGCATCGCCGTACTACGCCCACGACGCGGGGCTCGCCTTCTACGACGCCGCTCCCCTGAAGTACGACGGATGGGCCGCCTACCGGGACGGCGCGCAGAAGCTCTTTCTCGACGGGGCGACCGCGATGAAGTTCAAGGTCAACGACGACCTGAAGGTCTTCCGCCGCGGCACGATGGCCTTCACGACGAGGACACTGCATTTGACCGCGAACATGAAGGAGGGCAAGCCGATCGATCTCGACTGCCGCGACACGTGCATCTGGGAGAACCGCGGCGGAAAGTGGATCATCGTGCACGAGCACGTCTCCGCCCCTCTTCCCGAATAGCTCTTCAGGGGGACTGTAGGGGAGGCGCTTGCGCCTCCCGCCTCTCGTCGGCACTTCCCAGGGAGCGGGAAGGTGCCGTTTACTACGCCGCGGTTTCGAACCTCGCCTGGCTCCACGCCGTCATTCCGCCGACGACGTTGGTGATGCGCGTCACGCCCTGCTGCTCGAGCAGCGACGTCGCGATCGAGGAGCGGTAACCGCCGGCGCAGATCGCGGTGACGGGCTTTGACGTGTCGAGCTCGCGGGCACGGGAGGCGAGGTCGTTCAACGGGAGGTGTCGCGCCTGCGCGATGTGGCCGGCCTGCCACTCGCCGGGACGGCGCACGTCCACGAGCTGGTCCACCGAGCCCCGCTCCAGCCGGTGGCGCAGCTCGTCCACGCTGATCTGCTCCGTCGTCGCGACCGGCAGTCCCGCGTCGTGCCAGGCGAGAAGGCCTCCGGCGAGGAAACCCACGACGTTCTCCAGGCCGACGCGCGCCAGGCGCGTGCGCGCTTCCTCGACGTGGTCCTCGTCCTCGGTGACGAGAACGATCGGCTTCTCCGCCGGGATGAGGGCCCCGGACCAGGAGGCGAACTGGCCGCCCAGCCCGATGTTCAGCGACCCGGGGAGATGGCCCGTCCCGAACTGCGCGGCCGCGCGGGTGTCGAGAACGACGGCGCCGCCGCGGCGCATCCCGTCCACGGCGGCGGGAGAAAGCCCCGGAGGCCTGGGAAGCTCCGAGAGGTTCGCAGGCCCCTCGCGGTTCAACCGGACGTCGCGGGAGAAATAGGCGGGCGCCTCCGGCAGGTCCGTCGTCATCATCCGGATGAACTCCTCGCGCGGCATCGGCTGGAGCGCGTAGTTGAAGCGGCGCTGCTGGCCGATGGTCGAGGAAGTCTCGCTCGAGATGTTGCGGCCGCAGAGCGACCCGGCCCCGTGCGCCGGGTAGACGGCGACGGAGTCGGGCAGCTTCAGGAGCTTCTCGTGGAGCGAGTCGTAGAGCATTCCGGCGAGCTCCTGCGCGCTCACCCTCGAGCCCAGGAGATCCGGCCGCCCGACGTCTCCGATGAAGAGCGTGTCGCCGGTCAGGACGGCTTCGGGCGTCTGGGACTTCGTCCTGTCGATCACGAGGATCGAGAGGGACTCCGGCGTGTGGCCGGGCGTCTCAAGGAACCTGAGCCGCACGTCCCCCAGCGCGATCTCGTCCCCCTCCTTCACGCCGACGGAGTCGAACTTCGCCTGCGCCTTCGCGCCGAAGTAGATCTTCGCGCCGGTGCGTGCGGCGAGCTCGCGGTGACCCGACACGAAGTCCGCGTGGAGATGCGTCTCGATGACGTGGCGAATCGTGAGCCCTTCGCGTTTCGCTTCTTCGAGGTACGTCTCGATGTCACGCCTCGGGTCCACGACGGCCGCCTCTCCCTTCGATCCGATCATGTAAGAAGCCTGGGCCAGACAGCCGAGATAGAACTGCTTGAAGTACATGGCGCCCGCTATTCTGCCCGACTTCCGTACTCGAGTTCGAGCGGGGTGTCGAGGAGCCGTCCCATTTCCGCCAGTTTCTCGCGCGTTGTCGCGATCCGTCCGCGCCAGGCGTCGGCGCGCGATTGCCAGGAAGGATGCTCCCGGGCAGACGCGGCGAACGAGGCATCCCAGGCCTCCGCCTCGCGGGAGAGCGCGGCCAGGACCGGCTCGACGCGGCCGCTTTCGCCGGAGGCTTCGAAGAGGGCGCGCGCGACGTCGAACCGGGATCCGAAGGGAAGACGCAGGCCCGCTTCGAGCGCGAGCGCTCCCAGCCGCGAGCGGGAGAGAAAAAAACCGGACGCGGCCGGCGCGAGAAGGAACCGCACGATTCGGGAGAGACCGACTTCCTCCTCGGGTTCGGAATCCAACTCCAGAACCGGCGCGAGATCCTCGGGCGTGGCGGCGGCCGGGGGGGCGATCGCGAAGAGAGTCTCGCGCGTCGCGGCGGCGAGATCGCGGTAGAACGGGTGCGCGAAAGGCTGCCGCTCGACGGCCAGCGCGCAGACCGGGAGCCAGTCGAGAGTCCAAGCGAGAAAAGCGGAGTTGTCCGCTCCCCGCGCCGCCAGTTGCGCGAGAAATCCGAGGCACAGGCCCGCGTGATCGGGCGCTCCCGCCACTGCGAGCTCCGGCGGGGCATATTGCGCCGCTTCGTACCGGCGTGACGCCGCAGCGGCGGCCGGGCCGTTCATCTCGCCCGTGACGTCCGTGAACGCCGTGCCGTAGGCGTAGACGTTCAAGAGGAAGAGGTCGGTCCAGGCCGGAGCGAGGTCGGAGAGCGCGGCGCTCGAATCGAGACCCGCTTCGCGAGCGCGTGACAGAGACTCCGCGTCCGGCTCGGCGAGCCAGAGTCGCGAGAGAAATGAAAGGGTCGGCGCAGCCATTGGTGTTACCCGGTCCCTCTCCCGGGGGGAGGGGGAGGAAGGCGGAAGGCCGACTCGGCCGGGCGGAAGGGGCGCAGCATCCAGTAGGGGCGCCGCCATTCGCCGCTCGGCGGGCGTGCGAGCGCGAGCCAGCGCCGGTAGACCTCGTGGGACTTGTTCGTGTCCACGCTGACGTCGCCGTAGCGGTCTTCCGGCCGCGCGCGCGTGATCTTCACCTTCTGGTGCCAGCAGTGGCAGCCGCTGACGGGATCGGGTTGAACGGGAAACGTCAGGTTCTGATGCACGCCCGCCTCCGTCCACCAGATCCGCCGCGTGTCGGGATCGGCGGACTCGTACGGCGCGATGCCGGAACGCTGGGTGAGCTTCCATTGCCCGTGATCGTCCTTCACGTCCACGAGCGCGGAGGCGAGCCGGCTCGTCCCCTCCCCTTCCGCGAGGCGCCACCGCCCCAGATGATGCGAGCACGCGACGACGCCCGGGCGGATCCCCTCGGTCACCCAGACGCGGTCCACGAAGTGGCCGATCTCCGTCTCGATCCGCACGAGGCCGCCCGTCGCGACGCCGAGGCGCTGCGCGTCCTCTGTGTGGATCCACGTCGGGTTCGTGTGCGAGATCTCGAGCAGCCATTTCGCGTTTCCGCTGCGCGTGTGGATGAGCGTCGGCAGCCGGTAGGTCGAGAGGAGAACGAACTCGTTGGCCGCGCGGTCCACGTTGTCGGGGTGAACGTGGCTCTTGATGTACGTCGGAATCGCCAGCTCCGGCCAGCCGAATTCCGCGAGCGTCGGGGAGAAGAACTCCAGCCGGCGCGACGGAGTGCGGAACCCGAACCGCGCCTCTCCGTCCACGAGAACGCCGATCGGGCGGCCGCGCTCGCTCGAGGCGTGAACCGGGCTCGGAACGATGTTCTTGCCCGGCGCGGCGGCGGCCTTCGTGTACAGGACGCCGGTCGCCTCGTCCTTCGCGGCGTCGCGGGTCTCGCCGGGCGCGAGCGCCCGCTCGAACTCCGCTTCCGCGCCCGAGCGGATCTCGTAGGCTCCGTACCGGCGCATGTACGCGAGCGGCGTCAACCCTTCCCGCGCGGCCGCCTCCGGAAGGCCGGGGACGGAATTCTCGAACATCCAGCCGAAGTAATCGTCCACGGTGATCCGCTCGCCCGGCCGGTACGGCGACTCGAAGTAGCGGCGGATTCCGAGCGAGCCGTCCGGGTCGATCTCCCAGGAGAGGTCGATCCACAGCTCCGTTTCCTCCCAGACCTGCCCCGGGTTGGCTTCGTATGTGCGCGCGACCGGCTTTCCCGCCCGCTCGAGCGCGACGCGGCGGACCGGCTGGCGGAACGCGATCCACTGCCCCGCGTGCGTCTCCTGGCTCATGACGTCGTGCCGCTCCGAGCCGTGCCCCATCGGCAGCACGTAATCCGCCCACCACGCCGTCTCGCTCCAGGTCGGCGTCAGCGCGACGTGCAGTCCGATCTTCGATTCGTCGCGGAGCATCTCGAGCCAGGTGAACCCGTCCGGATTCGTCCACATCGGGTTGTAGACGCGAGTGAAATAGACGTCGAGCTTCGCGCGCCCCTCCTTCAGGAAGTGCGGCAGGAGAAAGCTCATCTCGAAGTAGGACAGCGGGTACTCGCGCGGCCACGAGAGCTCGTTCCAGCGCTGGACGTGCGGGGCGAGATGGGGCGGGCGCGGGACCCACTTGTCCCAGCCATTGGCGGAAGTGCCGCCCTCGCGCCCCACCGATCCGGTCAGGACGTTGACGAGCCAGAGGCAGCGCGCGACCTGCCAGCCGCCGAGGTTGCCGGACCCGGCGCTCCTCCAGTTGTGCGCGGCGAGGCGCCCGCCGCAGCCGGCGACGTCCTCGGCGATCCCTTCGAGCACCCGTCCATCCACACCGGACTCGCGCGCTGCGAACTCGAACGTGAACTCCTTGTAGGTCTCGAGAAACGCCGACTCGAAAGATTCGAAAGAACTCTGGGAGCGACGCTCATCGTTCGAGTCCCGAGTCCCGAGTCCCGAGTCCCGACTCGTCCCGAGTCCCGAGTCCCGACTCCGCAGGAATTCCTCCCAGTTGACCCAGCGGCGGACGAACTCGCGGTCGTAGCGTTTCGTCGCGACGAGGTGACGGGCGATCGCGAGCAGGATCGCCGCCTCGGAGCCGGGCCACGGAGAGATCCAGGTGTCGGCCATGGACGCCGTGTTGGAGAGACGCGTGTCCCAGACGATGAGCTTCGCTCCCGCCGCCTTCCCCTCGATGATCCGCTGGGCGTGCGGGTTGAAGTAGTGCCCCGTCTCGAGGTGGCTGCTGATGAGGAGGATCACCTTCGCGTTCGCGTGGTCGGGGCTCGGCCGGTCGTAACCCATCCAGAACGCGTAGCCGGCGCGCGCCCCGGAGGAGCAGATGTTCGTGTGGGAGTTGTGGCCGTCCACGCCCCAGGCCGGGAGGATCCACTCCATCAGGCCGTCGTGCCCCGGCCGGCCGACGTGGTACATGACCTCGTTCTGCCGCCCCTCCAGGAACGCCTTCCGGATGCGCCCGCCGATGTCCGCGAGCGCCTCCGGCCAGGTCACCCGCGTCCAGCGCCCCTCGCCGCGGCGGCCGGCGCGCTTCAAGGGATAGAGAATCCGGTCCGGGTCGTTGACCTGGTTCAGCGTCGCCGGTCCCTTTGCGCAGTTTCGCCCGCGGCTCCCCGGATGCGCCGGGTTCCCCTCGAACTTGCGCACCTCCATCGTTTCCTTGTCCACCCACCCGAGGAGACCGCACGCGGATTCGCAGTTGAAGCAGACGGTCGGGATGAGCTGGTAGTGCTTCGGCACGCGCCGGGGCCACGCCTTCGGGTCCCACTCCACCCAGTCGTCCCACGCCTCGACGGGCGGGTACTGCTGCAGGCGCGAGCCTGTCTCAGTCATCTGCGGAGGAAGGCGGACCGGGCCGCGCGGATCGCTCAACTGTTCGGCACCTGCTGGGGCGCGAAGACGAACGCCCATTCGTACAGGAAGAGACCGGCGAGCGCCAGCGCGCCGGCGACCGCCAGCGCGGCCGGCGACGAACGCGACGTCGCCACGAGGACGAGGGGAAGCACGACGCCCAGGGCGAGGCTTCCCCAATAGTGTCGGGCATAGCGCCCGCGCGTGATCATGCGAGCGGCGGCCGAGGCGACGACGCTCGCGTGCGGCAGGCCGAACTCTCCGGCGGCGGTGAGGAGGAGATTCAAAGCGAGGCTGGCTCCAAGAATCATCGCGAGCGTGCGCGACGCCTCCGAGTCGAGGCCGGAGAAGGGGCCGATCAGGAGGAACCCGGCCGCGCCCGCCATGACCGACTGCACGAACAGGTGCGACGAGAGGAGCGGGCTCTGCCAGAGGTCGCGTCCTTCCGCCTGCGCGAAGAGGAAGGCCGTATAAACCGCCGCGAGCGCGCCGAGCGCGACCGCCGGCCACGCCAGGGCCCGCGCGAGGCCCGCGCGGCCGGTGAAGTTGGCGAACCATAACAGACCTGACCCCGCCGCGAACGCGATGAGGACGACGGCGCCGCGCGTCAGCCAGGAGCGCCATTGCGGGCGCGCGAGGATCTTCCAGAAGCGCTCGGGCCGGTCGAGGTCCCAGACGAGGAGTCCCGTCGTGAGCGCCGCGAAGAGCAGCGCGAGCGCCGGCGCGATCGTCGTGAAGAGGGACGCTTCGGGAAAGATGCCGAGCGCGGTGCCCGCCGCCGCGATCATGAGAAGCCCCGCGCCGATCGCCTTCGTGACGAGGTAGGCGGGGACCTGCCAGTGCCACGGGACGCGCTGCGGCACGTTGTAGGTCTCCCGCGGCGCCGCCGCCGACGCGAGCAGCGCGCCGGCCATGCGTCCCTCGCCGATCTGGATCGGGCCGCGCCAGTCGGAAAACCCTCCCGCGCCGGCGTCCGGCTGCTCCGCCCAGAGATAGCCGCCGTCGGCGGCTGCGAGCATCGGCTGGAGCGCCGACTCCTCGGCCTCGATGTAGAAGAGCTTTGGCCGCGTCCCCTGCTCCGGCTTGCGCACGGCGACCCGCTCGACCGACACGCTCCGGGCGACCTCGGAGGCCGGGTCGTCGAGATCGCCGGCGAGGATCGCGTGCACGGGACAGACGACGACGCAAGCCGGCTCCAGTCCCACCTCCGTGCGGTGCGCGCAGAAATGGCATTTGGCGGCCGTGCCGGAGTCGGGGTCGATGTGGATCGCGTCGTACGGGCAGGCCTGCAGGCACGCCTTGCATCCGATGCACGCCTCCGAGTCGAACTCCACGATGCCGTCCGCGCGCTGGAACATCGCCGCCGTCGGGCAGATCGGAACGCACGGCGGCTTCGCGCAGTGGTTGCAGCGCGTGACCTGGAAGTAGCGCCGGGTGTGCGGGAACGTCCCCTTCTCGACGTACTTGACCCACGTGCGGGCGACGCCCAGGGGAACGGAGTTCTCCGCCTTGCAGGCCGTCGAGCAGGCGTGGCAGCCGATGCATTGCCGGTTGTCGATGACGAAGGCGAAGTTCATTCCGACACGCGAATCCTATCCCGTCGCTACGCGCTCCGGGAGAAACTCTGCGCCCTCGATCTCGACGGCGAAGCCGGGCGTCAGGCGCAGGCGCAGATGAACCAGCCGGCAGGGCCACTTCTCGCGCGCGATGCGGGCGCCGACGCGCTTCCAGATCCAGACCGCGACGTTCTCCGCCGTCGGAGGAAGGTTCGCGAAGTCGGGGACGTCGTGGTTCAGGCTCCGGTGATCGAGAGGAGCGTCCACCTCCTCCTTGAGCACTCGGTCGAGGTCCGTCAGGTTGACGACCATGGACGACACGGGGTCGATCTCCCCTTCGACGGCCACTTCCAGCTCGTAGTTGTGCCCGTAGCCGCGTGGCCCCTCCTCGCCGTAGACGGAGCGATTCTTCTCCGGAGTCCAGTCCGCCCGCCAGAGGCTCCGTCCGGCGTTGAAGTGGATGGTGCGGGAGAGCCGGATCATGAGATTTGACGATTGTCTGATTGACGATTGATGAATTGCAAGGCTGCCGAATTCGAACTTCCGATCATCAGTCCGCCAATCCTTCGATCGGCTAGAATCCCCGCCGCGATGGAACTCTTCGGCACGACTCAGGGACTGGACGCTTTTCTGCGGCGCGCGGAGAGCGTCGAACGAAACGGCGGCGTGCGTGTCACGGACGCCGCGGGGTTCCGGCAAGACGTCGTGGACAGCCTCGTCTGGACGGGGGTCTTCGGCAAGGGCGAGGTCCGCGAGGCCGCGCGGCGGGCAATCCGCGAGGCCGCGGCCTCGCTCGGGATCCTGCCCGCCTCGATCCTCCCTCTCTACAAGGCGCGGGGGCGCGGCGAGGTCTCCGGCTTCACGGTGCCCGCCGTCAACATCCGCATGCTCGCCTACGACACCGCGCGGGCGGCCTTCCGCGCGGCCCGCGCGCTCGACGCCGGCCCGCTCATCTTCGAGATCGCGCGCAGCGAGATCGGCTACACGGACCAGCGCCCCGCCGAGTACGCCGCGGTCGTCCTCGCGGCGGCGATCCGCGAGGGGTGGGAGGGGCCGGTCTTCCTCCAGGGCGACCACTACCAGACGAACCCGAAGAAGATGAAGGAGAGCCCGGAGAAGGAGATCGCCGCGATCGAGGCGCTGATCGAGGAGGCGATCCCGGCCGGCTTCTTCCAGATCGACATCGACACCTCGACGCTCGTGGACCTCTCCAAGCCGACGCTGGCGGAACAGCAGCGCCAGAACTTCGAGCTCGCCGCCCGTTTCACGAAGTTCATCCGCGCCCGCGAGCCGAGGGAGATGCCCATCTCCGTCGGCGGCGAGATCGGAGAGGTCGGCAAGGAGAACTCGACGCCCGAGGAGCTGCGCGCCTACATGGACGGGTACCTCCAGGCGCTCGGCGGCGGCGAAGGAGTCGCGAAGGTCTCGATCCAGACCGGCTCCTCGCACGGCGGGACCGTCGGGCCGGACGGCACGGTCCAGCGCGTCGCGATCGACTTCGAGACGCTCAAGAAGATCTCGCGGGTCGCGCGGGAGGAGTACGGCATGGCGGGCGCGGTGCAGCACGGCGCCTCGACGCTCCCCCCGGAGTTCTTCGGCCATTTCCCCGACCACGACTGCGCCGAGATCCACCTCGCGACGGAGTTCCAGAACATGGTCTACGAACACCCGTCGCTGCCGCTCCCGTTGAAGCGGGAGACGGAGCGGTGGCTCTTCGAGAACAAGGGCGCGGAGCGCAAGCGCGACGAGACGGAGAACCAGTTCGTCTACAAGGCGCGGAAGTTCGCGATCGGTCCCTTCAAGGAGCGGTTCTGGAATCTCCCGGCGGGGACGCGCGACGCGATCGGGTCCTCCCTCGAGAAGAGGTTCCACTTTCTCTTCGAGAAGCTCCGCATCGCCGGCACGCGCGCTGTCGTGACGAAGCACATCCAGCCGGTGGATGTCTCCGGCGCGGGCGCCCCCGCGGCGGCCGGCGACCGTTTCGTGCGCGACGACCAGGCGGGCGATTGAAAAGCCGGGACTCGGGACGAAGGGGACGGAACTCGGGACTCGGGACTCGGGACTCGAGAAGACAAGCCCGGAATCGAGCGCCGCGTTCCGTCACAGACGCCTCGAACACGATGGGGCTCGAAAACCCGGCCCGAGAGACCCGAGACGCCGGTCGAGTCCCGCGTCCCGCGTCCCGCGTCCCGAATCGAGTTCCGAGTTCCGAGTCCCGAGTCCCGGCCACCATGACCGCCGTGGTCAAGACCAAGCCGGCGGCCGGAGCCGAAGCCACAAGCATCAAGACCGTGCCGGTTCCGAAACCGGGCCAGGCGGAGGTCCTGATCCGCGTGCTCGCGACGGCGGTCTGCGGATCGGACAAGCACATCTACCAGTGGGATCCCTCCATGGCCTCGATGGTGAAGCCGCCGCGCGTGTACGGCCACGAGTTCTGCGGCGAGATCGTGGCGTTCGGGCCGGGGGGCTCACGGCCGCATCTCTCCGAAGGGCAATACGTTTCCGCGGAGATGCACGTGACCTGCGGCCATTGCCGCCCGTGCCGCACGGGGCAGAGGCACATCTGCGAGAACACCCGCATCCTCGGCGTGCACGGCGACGGCTGCTTCGCGCAGTACGTGGCCGTGCCGGCCTTCAACGTCGTCCCGCTCGACCGGAAGGTCGTGCCGCCGAAGGTCGGCGCGTTCCTCGACGCGCTCGGCAACGCGGTCCACACGACGCAGGTCGCCGACCTCTCCGGAAAGAACGTCATCGTCCTCGGCTACGGCCCGATCGGCGCCATGTGCGCGGAGATCGCGCGCGTCTCCGGCGCCGCGCGCATCGCGATCACGGACGTCAACGCGCACGCCGCCGCGCACGCCCGGCGGTGGGCGGACAACCGCGGCCTGCGAAACGTCACGGTCCTCGACCTGACGAAGACGAAGGACCCGGCGGGGAGCCTCAGGGACGCCACGAGCGGCGGCGCCGACGTCGTGCTGGAGCTCTCCGGAGCGGAGTCCTCGATCAACCTCGGTCTGGCCGCCGCGAGGCGCGGCGCGACGATCTCGCTCCTCGGCCTTCCCAAAGAAAAGGCGGTCACGATCCGCGACTACACCAACGACCTGATCTTCAAGGGGCTGACGCTCCATGCCGTCATCGGGCGGCGCGTGTTCGACACCTGGATCAAGATGCTCGACCTCCTCGCCGCCGGCTTGACGTCGCCGATCTCGTGACGAACGAGTTCGAAGGACTCGACAAGATCCACGAGGCCATGCGCCTCCTGGAGAACCGCCAGGCGATGAAAGTCGTGTTCTACCCGAACGGGAAACCCTCCTGACTACTGTAAGCTTCAACAAATGCCGACCAGCAAGCCCGCGCTGCCGATGACGTCCCACGAGATGACCGATCGCCGCATCGCGGAGTTCGCGCTCGAGGAGTCGCGCCTCTCCAACCTCGCCTACCGGTTCCGGCTCGCGCCGCGGGACCGCGTCTGGAGGAACTGGGACCGCACCGAGTTCGAGCCGAATCACTACCGGCTGCTGGGGCTCGCGGGCGTCTGCCTGATGAAGGACGAGCAATCCAACGCCCACCGCTCCGCCGCCCGGGCGCTCGAGGACGTGGACGACATCCTCTTCTACGTCGAGCAGCCGGCTCAGGCCATGATCGTGCGCAATCCTTCCGGGACCTCGGAGATCGTCAACCGCCCGACCCTCTGCGCCGAGATCATCGCCCGGTCCAACGCCGCCTTCGACAACGCGCTCGCCGCCCTCGAAGCCGCCTTCCCCGGCGGCCGCGTCGCCGGCAAGATCCTCTCCGAAGAATAGTTTTCAGTTTTCAGTTCTCGGTTTTCAGTTTTCAGTTGAGCTGACAACTGATTACTGATTACTGATAACTTCTTCCTATGAAGCTCGTGGATCACCTGGCGGGAGAGATGGCGAAGCTGCGGCAGGCGGGGACGTACAAGGAGGAGCTCGTCCTCCAGTCGGCGCAGGACGCCCGCGTCCGGGTCGGCGGGCGCGAGGTCGTCATGCTGACTTCCAACAACTACCTCGGGTTCGCCAACCATCCGAGAGTGCGCGAGGCGCAGAAGAAGGCGATCGAGCGGTGGGGCGCGGGGATGGCGTCCGTGCGCTTCATCTGCGGCACCGAGGAGCTGCACCGGGAGCTCGAGCGGGAGATCGCGTCGTTCTTCGGGACCGACGACGCGATCCTCTACATGACCTGCTGGAACGCGAACGAGGGACTCTTCGCGGCCGTCCTGGACGAGCCGGACGGGCTCTACTCCGACGAGCTGAACCACGCCTCGATCATCGACGGCGTCCGCCTCTGCAAGGCGAAACGGTACCGCGTGCCGCACGGCGACATGGCGGCGCTCGAGAAGATGCTCTCGGAGGACACGGCCTCGCGCTTCCGCCTGATGATGACCGACGGCGTCTTCTCGATGGAAGGAGAGGAGGCGGACCTCGTCTCACTCGCCCGGATCTGCCGCGGAAAGGACGTCCTCCTCGTCGTGGACGACTCGCACGCGACGGGAGTGCTCGGCGCGACCGGGCGCGGCACCGCCGAGGAGCAGGGCGTGATGGACCGGATCGACGTTTTCACGGGCACGCTCGGCAAGGCCATGGGCTCAGCCGCCGGAGGCTTCACGACGGGCCCGAAGGCGCTCGTCGAGACTTTGCGGCAAAGGAGCCGCCCCTATCTCTTCTCCAACTCGCTTCCGCCGGCGGTCGCCGCGGGATCGCTCGAGGCCTTCCGGATGCTGCGCGAGGATCCGGCCCCCGTCCGGAAGTTGCGGGACAACGCGGCCTATTTTCGCAAGGCGATCTCGGACGCCGGATTCAAGATCCCCGGCGGCATCCACCCGATCGTCCCCGTCATCGTCGGAGACACAGCGAAGGCGCTCGCGATGGCCAAGGCGATCTTCGAAGAAGGGATCTACGTCTCCGGATTCGGCTACCCCGTCGTGCCGCAGGGCCAGGCGCGCCTGCGCTGCCAGGTCTCCGCCGCGCATGAGCGGCCCGATCTCGACCGCGCCGTGGACGCCTTCCGCAAAGTCGGAAAGAAGTTCGAAGTCATCTAGGCGACGGCGACGGCGACGGCTTCAAGACGCGTCGGCCGAGATGGATATGCTAGCATACGTCATATGAAGCGAACGACCGTTTTCCTGGAGGAGGAGCTGCAGCGCGAGCTGAAAATCGTCGCCGGATACAAGGGCTTGCCCGCCGCAAGCGTGCTCCGGGACGCGCTGGACCAGTACCTGCGCGCGGAACGGAAGAAGCGCGGCCGGAAGCTCCGCTTTCTCGCCGTTGGCCGAAGCGGGACCCGAACGACGGCCGAGCGACACGAGCAGCTTCTCTGGAGGGACCTCGAGCCGCACGGCGGCCCCCTCCGGACTCCGAAGAAAACCGGGCGGCGCGGCCGGTAGCCCATGACCTTGCTTCTCGATACGGGGGCGCTGTATGCGGTTGCCGACGAGGACGACGCCTGGCACGTGCGGATGCGGGACTTCCTGGAAGGCCAGAGGGCGGTTCTCCTGGTTCCGGTGACGGTGATCCCCGAGGCGGCTTACCTCCTGCGAGACCGGCTCGGACACCTGGCCGAGCGGCGCTTCGCCGAGTCGCTCGCCGCGGCGGAGCTCGCGGTGGAGAACCTGACGTCGGCGGACGTGCGGCGCTGCGCGGAGCTGCTGGGAACCTACGACTTCCTCGGTTACGTCGATGCCTCGGTGGTCGCCATCGCCGAGCGCCTCAAGATCAAGTCGCTCGTGACGACCGACCGGCGCGATTTCGGCCGGGTCCGCCCCCGCCACGCCCGAGCTTTCGAGCTGCTCCCGCTCGATTAGTCCCCCGCCCTAGGCTTCGAGCTTCTTGCGCGCGTTCTTCACGAGGAGAAGACAGAGGACGGCGAAGACGACCGCGCAGAGGACGCCTCCGCTGACCAGGCCGTTCTTCAGGTCGGGGAAGAACCTCTGGCCCAGGTCCAGGCGCTCCAGGAGCGTGGGTTTCTCCATCTTCAGAACGCGGTCGCCGAAGAAGGCCATGAAGGCGATGAGGACGCCTCCCAGCGAGCCTCCGGCGACCAGACCCGTCGCGTAGAGCATCCCGGAGGAGAGCTCCGATTCTTCCTTGGCGACGCCCTCCTTCCTCCGTCGCATCGCGTCGACGAAGTACTTCATCATCCCGCCGAACCAGATCGGCGCCGTGGTGGAGACCGGCAGGTACGCGCCGACCGCCCAGGAGAGGGCGTGCGCGCCGGCGAGCTGGGCCATGAAGGCGAGGAAGACTCCGACGAGGACCGGCGCCCACGGCAGATTCTGCGCGAGGAGGCCCTTGATGATTGTCGCCATCAGGGTGGCCTGGGGCGCCGCGAGCTTCGGCCCCCCGATGCCGTGCGCCTCCGTGCCGCGGTAGGTCTGGTCGAGAACGAAGAGCGTGATCGCGATGACGAAGGCCGAGGTCACGACGCCGATGATGAAGCCCCACTGCTGCGATCGCGGCGTCGCTCCGACGAGAAATCCCGTTTTCAGATCCTGCGACGTCGCGCCGGCATTGGCCGCCGCGACGCAGACGACCGCGCCCACGCACAGGGCGACGGCCTGGTAGACGTCGCCTTTCCAGCCGATCACGACGAAGACGACGCAGGTCGCCATCAGCGTCGCGATCGTCATGCCCGAGATCGGATTCGAAGAGGTCCCGATGATGCCGACGATTCGCGACGAGACCGTCACGAAGAAGAAACCGAAGACGACGATGAGAAGCGACATCAGCAGCGACCCGGGGAACGGCCCGTGGGGGAATCGCGGGATGATCGCCAGCAGGACGACGATCGCCAGCGAGCCGAAGAGCACGATGCCCATTCCCATCTCCCGGTCGGTCCGCTTCGTCGAGGCGTCGCCCTTGTCTCTGCCGAAGGACTTCACCGACTCGCGGAAGGCGGACACGATGGTCGGCAGCGTCTTGATGAGCGTCATCACCCCGGCGCACGCGACCGCGCCCGCGCCGATGTAACGGATGTAGGCGCGGTAGATCCAGTTCGCGTAGGAGTTGCTTGCCATCCAGGCGTCGGAGAACCCCAGGTTCTTCAGGTCGGCAACGACCCGCGTCTCGGGAACGAAGATCGCGATCAGCGGGATGAGCGCCATCCAGGCGAGAAGGCCGCCGGAGAAGAGCTCCGAGGAGATGCGCGGCCCGATGATGTAGCCCAGGCCGAGGTACTCCGGCGTGACCGCGACGTCCAGCGTCGAAGCCGGATAGACCGTGGACTCCTTCTTCGTCCGGAACCAGATCGGAGTCTCCTGCCACAGCCCGAGGACCCCGTAGAGGAACTTGTAGAGGATCGACACCCCGACGCCCGCGAAGACCATCTTGGCGAGGTTGCCCCCGCGCTCTCCCGCGATCAGGACGTCGGCGCAGGCGGTCCCCTCGGGATAGGGAAGCTTGCCGTGCTCCTTTACGATCAGGGCGCGGCGCAGCGGCACCATGAAGAGGACCCCCAGCGTCCCGCCGAAGATCGCGAGCACCGTGATCTGGACGTACTGGAAGTAGTCGCCGCCGCCCGTCAGGAAGATCAACGCCGGCACCGTGAAGACGACGCCCGCCGCGACCGACTCGCCGGCCGAGCCGATCGTCTGCACGATGTTGTTCTCCAGGATCGTGGACTTGCCGACCTTCTTGAAGACCGCGATCGCGAGCACCGCTATCGGGACCGAGGCCGAGACCGTCAGCCCCGCCCGCAGGGCGAGATAGACGGTCGCGGCTCCGAAGAGAATTCCAAACAGCACCCCGAGCACGATCGCCTTGACCGTGAACTCGGGAACGTTCTGCTCGGAAGCGATGTACGGGCGGAACTCCTGGCCGGACTCCTGTGCCATGTTTCCTCCAGTGAGTTAGTGGCTTTCTAACACGGCCGTCCCGCCGGTGAAAGCAATTTCTGCTCAAGGAATCGAGCGGTGCGCACGGCGCCGCGAGCTACACTCCTCACGTTCCCCCGAAGCCGACGGTGACCTTGCCGGCTTCGACGATGACAGGGACCTGGCGGCCGCCGGAGAGGCGGATCATCCGGTCGAGCTCGTTCCGGTCGTTCTTGACGTTGATGTAGGTGAAGGGAACCTTCCGCTTCGCGTAGTCCTCACGGGCCGCGGTCGTGTAGGGTCAGGTGTCCTTTCCGAAGATCTCTACGGGTTGGGCGGTCATCGCATCCTCCTCCTCCGATCTTAACGCGGCGCGCGGAAACGGCGCGCAGGACCGGATGCTATGATTTTTTCAGGCCGGAACCCGATGATCGCTCTCTGCTTCTCTTTTCTCTTCGCGCTCATCCCGCCTCCGGGCGGAGGCGTCGTCGAGGGCCGCGTCATGCTCATCCGCGCGGGGAACCCCGTCCCCGACGCCTCCAACGCGATCGTCTGGATCGAGGGCGTTCACGCCTCCGGCGCGGGCGCGGCGACGCAGGGGGAGATGAGGAGCGAGCAGAAGCGGTTCGCTCCCCGGTCGATCGTGGTGCGCAAGAACGGCACCGTGCAGTTTCCCAACGCGGACGCGATCTACCACAACGTCTTTTCCGTCTCCGGCGTCAACCGGTTCGACCTCGGCCTCTACCGGAGCGGCGTCTCGAAGGAGAAGAAGTTCGAAGACCCGGGGCTCGTGCGCGTCTATTGCAACATCCACCCGCAGATGGTCGGCTTCGTCATGGTCGTGGACTCCGACTTCGCCGCCGTCACCGGGCCAGGCGGATCGTTCCGGTTCGCGGACGTTCCTCCGGGGGCCCACGTCGTCAAGGTGTGGCACGAGGAGGCGGAAGAGACGCAAGCGACCCCGGTGACGGTCCAGGCCGGACCGGGCTCGCCGCTGACGATCCGTCTCGACGTGACCAACTACAAACCGCTCCCGCACCGGAACAAGTACGGCAAGGACTACCCGCCCGGGGCCGGAACGGACGATGAGCGTTACTGAGTCCCGCCGGACTCCGGGACTCACGGAGAGCGGACCGCCCGTGCGCGTGGGGCTGAAGCTCCCCCCGCCGGCTCCGCCCCGCTTCTCCCTCTCCTTCAAGATCTTCCTCGCGGCCGCGCTGCTCATCCTGATCGCGATCGGCGGCGCCATCGCGGTCTCGACCTACCGCGCCCGGCGCGTCGCGGACGCGAAGATCACCGACGACCTGAAGAAGTCGGGCCCCGCGTGGGACTCGTTCCAGCAGAACCGGTACGGCGATCTCCACCGCGCGCTCGGCGTCGTCGCCAGTAATCCCGGAATCATCGGTCTCATGACGACCGACCCGCTCTCCCCCGCGTCGGTGATCGACACGTTGAAGACCGAGCAGGCGTCCAATGCGCGGGCCGACTTCCTGTTCGCGGCGGACCGGCAGGGAGTCGTCTTCGCGAGGACCGACAAGCCGCTCGGCTACTCGGCCAACCTCTCTTCCGTCCCCACGATCGCCGGCGCGCTCGCCGGAGAGGGGACGCAGGGGATCTGGCTCTCCGGAGGCAAGCTCTACCACGTCGTCGCCGAGCCGGTCCTCGAAGGGGGCAGCCGCGTCGTCGGCGTGATCGGGGCGGCGTTCCAGATCAACGACGACGTTGCGCGAAATCTCAAGTCCCTGATGAACACGGAGGTCGTCTTCCTCGCCGACGACGCGAAGCCCGCCGAGCCGCCGCGGCTGGCCATCTCCGCCACGACGATGCAGGACACCAGTCGCTCAGTCCTCGAAGCCGTCAAGCGAAACCCCGGACTCGTGGAGGCGGTCTTCCGGCAGGGGAAGACAATCGGGCCGCTGCCGCTCGAGGTCTCCGGCGACACATACATCGGGTACTTCCTTCCGATCCGCTCCTCCACGGACCAGCTCGTGGGCGCCGCCGTGGCTCTGCGAAGCCGGGAGAAGGAACTCGCGGCCTTCCGGCAGATCCAGAACACGCAGGTGCTCGTGGGACTCCTCGCGCTGCTCATCGCGTTCGTCCTCTCCTTCGTGCTCGCGCGGAGGATCACCGGCCCCGTGGACCGGCTGGTCCGCGCGACGGAAGAAGTCCGCGTGGGAAACCTGGACGCCGTGGACCTGCCCGTGGAATCGAAGGACGAGATCGGCATCCTCGCCCGCTCCTTCAGCGCGATGCTCGAAGAACTGAAGGAGAAGGCGGCCCTGGAGGATTACGTCCGCTCGCTGTCGCTCGACGCCCGCACCGACGCCGAGACGGTCATGGCCGAACGCGTCGGAACGACCCCCCTCCCCCTGCCCGGTGCCAGCTCCGGCTCGACGAGGGGATTCGAGCCCCAGGTCGGCCAGCTCTTCGCCGCGCGTTACGAAATCCAGTCGATCCTCGGCCAGGGGGGGATGGGCATCGTGTACAAGGCGCACGACCGGGACCTCGACGACGTCGTCGCGATCAAGACCCTCCGCAGCGACGCCCTCTCCGCCGACCCCACGCTGCTCGACCGCTTCAAGCAGGAGATCCGCCTGGCGCGGAGAATCACGCACCCCAACATCCTGCGCACGCACGACCTCGGCGAGACCAACGGCCTGCGCTATCTCTCGATGGAGTTCGTCAAGGGGATCACGCTGAAACACCTCGTCGAACAGGACCAGTTGATTCCCGTGCCCGTGGCGCTGCGGATCGCCAAGCAGATCTGCGCGGGGCTCGCGGCGGCGCACGAGGTGGGCGTCATCCACCGCGACATCAAGCCGCAGAACATCATCATCGAGCCGACCGGCGGGTTGAAGGTGATGGACTTCGGCATCGCGCGGCTGACGCAGGAGCGCGGGATGACCTCCACGGGCACGGTCGTCGGCACGCCCGACTACATGTCGCCCGAGCAGGCCCGCGGCGCGACGCTCGACTTCCGCTCCGACATCTACTCGACGGGCGTTCTCCTCTACGAGCTCTTCACCGGCATGCTCCCCTTCGAGGGGGACACGCCGCTCGCCGTCGTCCTGAAGCACGTCCAGGAGAGCCCGCCTTCCCCGCAGGCGAAGAACCCGAAGATCGATCCGAAGATTGCGGCTATCATCTTGAAATGCATGCAGAAGGACGCCGCCGACCGTTACCAGAGCGTCAATCAGCTCTACGAAGCGCTGACGAAGGTGACGGCCTAGCGATTCCGGGCTCGGCATCTTGGTTGGATTGAAGCGGCCGGCCCTCGTCCGAGTCTTCCCGCTCCTGCTCGCTACGGCATTCTCCGCTCTCGCCGGTCCGGCCGTCGCGCAAGAGGAGCAGTTCTTCGCGCCGCCGTCCGAGAAGCCGCGCGTCGTCTTCCGCTGGGACGCTCTCGCGCGCTACGACTTGATCGATCACCTTCATTTCCGCCCGGGCATCGAGCGGCTCCGGCTCGAGGTCCGGCCGGAGCTCGAGCTCGTCTTCTCGGACCGATTCAAGATCGGCGTCCGCGCCGTCGGCGACCTCGGAACGGACCACAACGAGGACAACCCGAAGAACTTCGACAACTACCGCTCGCGCGGCGCGTCGCTCGAACGGTACTACGTCGAGGCGAAGCCCGGTCCGCTGACGGTGCGGGCGGGAAGCTTCGGGATGCCGCTCGTTTCGAGCGAAATGATCTGGGATCGCGACATCCAGAGCCAGGGCCTCGCCGCCGCCTGGGAGATTCCGGCCGGCGGGACGTCCACGCTCACTCTGGCCGCGGCGGGCTTCTACGGACCGCAGCGGGACGGAGATCACACCCGCGTCGGCGCGGGACAGCTCGTGTTCCGGACCGGAGACCCCGGCCGGCTCGCCGTCGAAGCCGCCGGATCGTACTGGCGCTTCGATCCGGACGACCTGCAGCCGGCCTACATCCGGCAGAATTATTCGAAGGTCGTCGGCAACGAACGGCTCTTCGTCTCGCGCTTTCGCATCGTGGACGCCCTCGTACGCCTGCGGTTCGCCATCGGAAAGGTCCCCGTCGCGGTGGGACTCGACGGGGCCGTCAACCTCGGCGTCCGCGACGAGGCGAGCCACGAGAAATCGGCGCTCGAGGGGAGTGTCTCGGCCGGCCGGCTGGGCACGCCCGGCGACTGGCGGGTCTTCTGCACGTACCAGTACGTCGAGCGGGACGCCGTGCTCGGCGCCTACACGACCGACGACTGGTGGTTTCACTCCTGGCACCGCGGCAGCCGGGCGGGCGTGGGCGTCACGATCTTCCCGCAGGTCTTCGTCCAGGCCACGGTCATGTTTCAGAAGAGGCTCGACCTGCCGGTCACCCTCAACCGTGTCATGGTCGATCTCGTCAAGATGTTCTGAACGGTGGCTTGCGACACGGAATGTGGTACTAGAATCACAGCACATCATGGGCAAGACACTCGTGGCATGTGTGGACGATCTCTTCTTCCGCTCGAAGATCGAGGCAGCGTCGCGCCACCTGAACGTCCCGCTGCGCTTCACCGGCGCCGGGGAGCTCGCGGAAACGTGCCGGGACGGGAAGACCGCGGCCGTGCTCCTGGAACTTTCGGCCAACGGGAATCCGCTCGGTGTGGTCACGGAGCTTCGCGGCGACGCGGCGACGCGGGAGCTGCCCATCATCGGATTCCTCTCCCACGTGGATCGCGATCTGGCGCAGCGGGCCGAGTCCGCCGGTGTCACGCGCGTCATGCCGCGCAGCGAGTTCTCCGAGCGGCTCCCCGATTTGATCATGGACCTGCTCGCTCCGGGCACCAAGCGCGCGGTCCAGGAGGAGCCGGAGCTTCCAGATGAGTAGTTCTCAGTTCACAGTCTTCAGTTTTCAGTTCCTGGCTTCAGAAACCGACAACTGAAGACTGACAACTGACAACCTCTTCTCGAGGGGCCATGAGCGGAACCAGTCGCAGAGATCTTCTCAAGAGCGCGGTTTTCGTTCCTCTGGCTGCGCAGCTCAAGACGAGTCAGACCTCGAAGGTCTCCCGGCCCGTCGTCGTCTCCTCCGCCAACGGATTGAGGGCGGTCGAGAAGGCGTATTCCGTGCTCTTGTCCGGAGGCGATCCGCTGGACGCCGTCATCTCCGGAGTCAACATCGTCGAGGACGACCCGGACGACGTCACGGTCGGCTACGGCGGCATCCCGAACGAAGAAGGGGTCGTTCAGCTCGACGCCTCCGTCATGGACGGCCGCACGATGAAGTCGGGAGCAGTCGGTGCGCTCGAGAACATCAAGAACCCTTCGAAGGTGGCGCGCCTCGTCATGGAGAGGACCAACCGCGTGTTCCTCGTCGGGCCGGGGGCGCTGAAGTTCGCGAAGGCACACGGCTTCCGGGAAGAGAACCTCCTGACCGAGAGGAGCCGGAAGATCTGGCTCTACTGGAAAGAAAAGCTCTCCGGTCATGACGACTGGATCGAACAGGGGGACGAGGAGGAGAAGGATCCCGACATCCGCTGGTACATCCAGAAGTTCGGGACATCCGACTTCCGGCCGCAGGGCACGATCAACTGCAACGCGGTGACGAAGGACGGCGAGATCGTCGGCACCACGACGACCTCCGGCCTCTTCTTCAAGGTCCCCGGGCGCCTGGGGGACTCCCCCGTGATCGGCGCGGGCCTCTACGTGGACGGGGAGGTCGGCGCCTGCGGCTCGACCGGCTGGGGCGAAGGAAACCTGCGCTCCTGCGGCTCCCACACCGTCGTCGAGTTCCTGCGCCAGGGGAAGTCTCCGGAGGAGGCCGCGTTGAAGACGCTCCAGCGCATCTCCGATCTCGCGAAGGAGAATCATGACGCGCGCGGAAGGTTGAAGACCGGCTTCAACATCAACTTCTACGTCGTCAACAAGAAGGGGGAGCACGCGGGCGCCGCGCTCTGGTCGGGCGGAAAGTACGCCGTCGCCGATGCGTCCGGCGCACGGCTCTTCGAGTCCGCCTACCTGTACAAGCGGGAGAAATAGCCAGGAGCCGGTTTCAGGTTATAGGTGTCAGGTCAAAATGCAGGTATCAGGTATCAGGCATCAGGTTTCAGCGACCGGGGCTTGCTTCCCTGACACCTGGCCCCTGATACCTGACACCTGTTTTCCCCTGAGACCTGTTCCCTGACACCTAAACCCCGTGCGTAATCCCCGAAAGGCCCTCTCCGACTGGTTCCTGGGTCAGATGACCCGGCGGCGCCGTCGCTACCACCGTTTCGTCTACAACGACCCGGTCCGGTTGAAGTCGATGCTGCGGGCCGGCGACGTCCTCCTCGTGGACGGAGACCAGCGCGTCTCCCAGGCCGTCAAGTATCTGACGACGTCCACGTGGTCGCACAGCGCGATCTACATCGGAGACGCCCTCCTGCGTCGCCGACCGGAGCTGCGCGCCCGGATCCACCGGCAGTTCGGGCGCGAGGCGAAGTTCCTGATCGTCGAGGCGCTCGTGGACCGGGGTGTCATCGCCTCCCCGGTCGTGAAGTACATGGACCTGAACCTCCGGATCTGCCGCCCCGTCGGCCTGCGTCCCGAGGACCTCGAGGTCGTCCTCGAGTACGTGATCTCGCGGATCGGCCACGCCTACGACCGCCGCAATTTCCTCGAGCTCGCGAGATACCTTCTCCCCTTTCATCTCATCCCGCAAAAACTGAAGGAGGACGCCCTTCACTTCGGCAGCGGCATCGAGACCGAGACGATCTGCTCCACGCTCCTGGCCGACGCGTTCGGGAAGGTGGGATTCCCGATCCTCCCGACCCCTCTGCCCTGGAAGCCGGAGACCACCGGCGAGAGGCTCAAGCAGATGGTCCTCGGGCGGCCCACGCGCCGCGCCTACAGCGGGCTTCTGCGCGCGCGGCATCCGACCCTCTGCGTCCCCCGGGATTTCGACCTCTCTCCCTACTTCGACGTCCTGAAGGTCAACGCGCGCGATGCCGCGGGATTCGACTACAGGAAGCTCGAGTGGGAGGACACAGGGACGCTAGCGGGTGCCGTGATCCCCGCCTCGAAGCCCTGATCTTCCTTGACAGCCGCGCCGCGCCGCGCTAGAAAGCCTGATGTAAACGATTACATACGCGGGGGACTTACGGGAAATCATCCCTCACCCGGCGCGGCAACCCGGCGGATTCGGACGGCGCGGACGGCTCCCGCCGTTACGATCCGGGAGGTCGCGCGGGAATCGGGGGTGTCGGTCGCCTCCGTCTCCCGCGTCGTGAACGAAACGGGACTCGTCCGGGAGGAGACGCGGCTGCGAATCCGGCGTGCGATCGAGAAGCTCCGTTACGCTCCCCACGGCGCCGCGCGCGCCCTCATCACCCGCAAGACCCACACGCTGGGGGTCCTCCTGCCCGACCTCTTCGGCGAGTTCTTCTCCGAGCTCATCCGCGGCATCGACGTGGCATCGCGGCGGAGCGGGTATCACCTCCTCGTCTCCGGCTCCCACGAGGATCGGATCGAGACCCAGGAGCTGCTGCGCGCGATCCGCGGGCGCGTGGACGGCATCATCGCGTTCTCGCCCGAGCTCGACGCGGGGGAGTTCGAGAAGAACCTCCCCGCCGGTTTCCCCGTCGTGCTCCTGAACGCTGCGGTCCGCAAGAGCGGCTACTCCTCGATCCGGGTGGACAACTACGGCGGAGCGTTCGCGCTGGTGCGCCACCTGACGCGCCTCGGCCACCGGCGCATTGCGTTCGTCACGGGACCGGAAGGCAACCACGACGCCTCCGAGAGGCTGCGCGGCTACCGCGACGCCCTGGACCGCCACGCCGGGATCCGCGCGCTGGAGATCCCGGGCGACTTCCGCGAGGAGGCGGGCTATCGCGCCGCGGCGCGGATCCTGCACGCGAAGCCGGCTCCGACCGCGGTCTTCGCGGCCAACGACGCCATGGCGATCGGTCTGCTGTGCGCTTTCCGCGAGCGCCGCGTCCGGGTCCCGGAAGACATGGCTCTGGCCGGCTTCGATGACATCCCGATCGCCCGTTTCATCACGCCGCCGCTGACGACGGTAAGGGTCCCGATCGCGGACCTGGGGTCCCGGGCAACGGCCCGACTCGTGCATGCGCTGGAAGGGAGCGACGGCCGGAAGGGGCGGCAGGAGATCCTGGCGACGAGGTTGGTGGTGCGCTCCTCCTGCGGCGCGTCGCTGCCCGCGCGCGCCGGGGCCGTCTCCGTTTTTCTGGCCGCGCGAGCCGGAGGACGAACCGAATCCGATCGATCCATGAAAATCCGTGAGGCTTGAGGGAAAAAGGAAGGAGGAAGGGACCATGCAAGGAAGACCCTCGATTCAGGGGCGCTGGCGGCGAGCGCTCACGGCGGCCGCTCTCGCCGCCCTGGCGGCCGGTTCGCTGCTCGCCCAGAGAACGACCGGCACAATCCGCGGAACGGTCCGCGACGGCAGCGGGGCAGTCCCCGGCGTCGTCGTGACCGCGGCCAATGTCGCCTCCGGCATCAAGTACACGGCCACGACGCAGACGGACGGGAGCTTCATCATTCTCGAGGTGGATCCTGGCGAATACGAGGTCACGACCAGCATCGACGCGTTCCAGGACGCGAGCGGAAAGGTCCGGGTCCTCGTCGGGCAGACGGCCACGCTCGAGTTCACGATCGCGTTGAAAGCGCGGGCCACCGAGGCCGTGACGGTGAGCGCGGCGGCGGTCAAGGACTACGACCTCAAGAGCCCGGAAGTCTCGACCAACGTCACCCCGGAGCAGATCAAGCAGCTGCCGCAGAGCAGCCGCAACTTCCTGAACTTCGCGGCGCTCGCCCCGGGGGTCGGCGTGACCGCCGACTTTGGCGAGGACACGCGCTACGGCGGCGCGATGTTCCGCAGCGGCGGACAGGACGCCCGGCAGGTGAACGTCTTCATCGACGGCCTGTCCTACAAGAACGACATCCTCAAAGGCGGCGCGTTCATGCAGGACTCGAGCCGCGGGAACCCGTTCCCGCAGGACTCGATCTCGGAATTCCAGGTCCTCACGCAGAACTACAAGGCCGAGTACGAGAGGGCCGCCGCGGCCGTCATCAACGTCTCGACCAAGTCGGGATCGAACGCGCTCCACGGCGACGGGTTTTTCTACTACCAGAGCCGGGGAATGGTCGCCAAGACCCAGTTCCAGGACCGCACGCCCGACTACAACCGATACCAGTGGGGCGCCTCGGTGGGAGGACCGCTCATCCACGACAAGCTCTTCGGCTTCGCCTCCTACGAGCAGAACGACCAGAAGAGGTTCAACAACGTGCTGTTCGGGCATCCGGCGACCGAGCCGCCGGAGGTCGCCGCCCGGTTTACCGGGTTTCCCCAGGGGGACGTCGAAGCGCCGTTTCACTCCAAGCTCGGTTTCGCCAAGCTCACCTGGCAGCTCTCGGTCGGCGAAACCGGTGAGGTCACCGGAAACGTCCGCGACGAATCGGACCGCCGGGACTTCGGCGGCCAGAGGGCCTTCACGACCGGCGTCGACCAGGGGGTCAAGACGTGGGCGGTGACGGGCAAGCAGACGTCGGTCTTCGGCAACCTCGTCAACGCCGCGAGCGTCTCGTACCAGCAGATGAAGTGGATCCAGGGAGCGATCGACACGTCGTCGCCGCACCAGATCTATTTCGACATCGCCGAGATCGGCGGCCGCAGCACGATCCAGAACGTCCGGCAGCGCAACTTCACTCTCCGCGACGACGCGACGCTTCTCCTCGGAAGCCGCAGCGAGCACGTCGTGAAGGGGGGCTTCACCGTCGGCTTTCCCAACTACGATTACGACAACGCGCAGGACTTCAACCCGAACTTCTTCTTCCGCAGCCAGGACAACTGGCTCTTCCCCTACCACGCGAATTTCGGCTTCGGTCCGACGTCCGCCGTCTCCTTCAGCAACCGGCAGTACGGCGTCTTCCTGCAGGATGACTGGTCGATCACCCCGAACCTGACCGTCAACGTGGGAGCCCGGTGGGACTACGAGACGAACATGTTGAACAACAACTTCGTGACTCCGGCGGACGTGGTGGCCGCCGCCGGCAACGCCAAGGCGACCGATTACAACGGCCAGGTCGTCCATCTCGGCGACATCATCAACTTGAACGACTACATCAGCACGGGCTCGAACCGCTCCTCCTACAAGAAGGCCTTCCAGCCGCGCCTGGGATTGAGTTACGACATCTTCGGAAACGGCAACACGGTCTTCACGGGAGCGTGGGGGCGCTACTACGATCACGTGAACCTGCAGGACATCTACCTCGAGCAGCAGAGACAGACCTGGAAGTACTTCCAATTCTGCTTCACCGATCCGCGGTCGACCGCGTCGCCGGACTGCGGAACCCCGGTCCCGTGGAACGACAGCTATCTCTCCCGGGCGGGCCTGGAGGGGCTGATCGCCTCAGGCGCCGCGGGCGGGCCGGAGATCTACTTCCTGCAGAACTCGACCGAGCCGCCGCGCACCGACCAGTGGAACGTGGGATTCCACCAGAGGCTCGGCCCGTATCTCTTCGCCATGAGCTACAACAACGTGCGCGGGTACAACGGCCTGATCTGGTTCCCGGCGGCGACGCCGGGCGCCACGCCCGACAAGCCGGACCGGTTCGGCCACCTGATCCAGGCGCCGGGGTTCGGCACGATCCTCTATTCGACGTTCGACCGGCGGACCTGGTACGACGCGATCTTCGTCACCGCCGAGCGCCCTTACACAGCGGAGTCCAACTGGGGCTTCACGATCGCGTATACGTACGCCAAGTCGCGGCAGCTCGGCAACGAGAACAAGATCGAAGGCACCGACTTCGGATTCGACTTCTTCCACCCGGCCAATCTCCGCAAAGTCCGGGGGGACAACGACGAGCGGCACCACGTCACGGCCTCCGCGATCGTCGGATTGCCGTTTGACGTGCGCTTCTCCACTCTCCTGACCCTCGGGTCGGGCGTGCCGTTCACGATCTTCGACTTCTCCCGCGAAGCGGCGTCCATCAAGTGGAACGGCGGGAACCCGCACCGCACGCGAAACATCTTCGGCCTCTGGGCCTACGAGAGCCTCGACCTGCGGTTCACGAAGGACTTCCCGATCGGGGCCAGCGTCCGGGCGGGCCTCCAGGCCGAGGTGTTCAATGTGACGAACTTCAAGAATTTCTGCGGATTCGAAGGCTTCTACCTGGCCACGAATCTGGGTCAGCCCAACTGCCAGTACAACACCCGCCGCGCCCAGCTCGGGGCAAACGTGAGCTTCTGAGACGTTCGGTTTCGCCCGGCACGGACCCCCTCGGTCCGTGCCGGGATTCACCCCAACCTGCCGACCGCTCGCTTCGAGAGACGTGGCCTGCGGCCACGGCCGGCGCCGAAGTGAAGCGAGGGAAGGTCCCTCGCAGGCCTCCGCGCGGGAGAGAGAAGCGCGGCGGCCGAGAGAGTTGAAATGGGTGCCAGGCTCCGGGGGGACTCTTGAAATCTCTCGGCTGCCGGTCGCGCAGCCAAAGGTCTGAGATTCGCGGCCGAGCCGCACGGCTCCTCGCCGCCTTTCTCCTTTTCCTCGCCGCCTGCCGGCCGGCACCCCGGCCCGCCGCGCCGCGCGCGACGCTCTCCCGCGACGCCGCGGCCGAGGTGTTCCTCGACGATCTCGAGCAGCGGACGTTTCGATGGTTCTGGGACCTGGCCGACCCCGCGACCCATTTGATCCCGGACCGCGCGCCGACCCCATCCTTCTCGAGTGTCGCCGCCGTCGGCTTCGGGCTGACGGCCTACACGATCGGCGCCGAGCGCGGCTGGGTCACGCGGACCGAGGCGGCCGGGCGCGTGGCCGTCACGCTGCGATTCCTCCTCGGCGCGCCGCAGGGGGATCTCGCGGCGGACCAGACGGGCTTCCACGGCTTCTACTACCACTTCCTCGACATGAGGACGGGGCGGCGTTTCGAGAAAGTCGAGCTCTCGACGATCGATACGGCGCTCCTCGCGGCCGGCGTGCTCGATTGCCAGTCCTACTTCGACCGCGACGACCCGGTCGAGGAGGGGATCCGCGCCGACGCCGACCGGCTTTACCGGCGGATCGAATGGGACTGGGCGCAGCCGCGGCCCCCGGGCATCGCGATGGGGTGGACGCCGGAGGAGGGGTACCACACCTGGAACTGGAAGGGGTACGACGAATCCATGATCCTCTTCATCCTCGCGCTCGGCTCCCCGACGCATCCCGTCGGGCCCGCGGCATGGGAGGAGTTCGTCAAGACGTACCGCTGGGGGGAGTTCGAGGGGCAGACGTACGTCAACTTCTCTCCCCTCTTCGGCCACCAGTACTCGCACGTCTGGATCGACTTCCGCGGGATCCGCGACCGCTTCCTGGGCGAGAAGGGGATCGACTACTTCGAGAACTCCCGGCGCGCGACGTACGCGCACCGCGCCTACGCCGTGGAGAATCCGGGCGGATGGAAGGAGTACGGCGAAAACGTCTGGGGCCTGACCGCCTGCGACGGCCCGATGGACGCGACACGGATGATCGCCGGGCGGGCGCGCGTGTTTCACACGTACTGGCCGCGCGGGGCCTCGCTCGTCTACGTCAACGACGACGGCACGATCGCTCCGACGGCCGCCGCCGGCTCGATCGCGTTCGCCCCGGAGATCGTGATCCCGGCGCTCCAGGAGATGAAGCGGCGGTGGGGCGACCAGGTTCTCAACCGCTACGGGTTCGTGGACGCGTTCAATCTGACACTGACCGATCCGGAGGTCGCGGGCGCCGCACTCAAGCACGGACACGTCGTGGCCGGCGTCGGCTGGTTCGACGGCGATCAGCTCGGGATCGACCAGGGCCCGATCGTGGCGATGATCGAGAATTACAGGTCGGAGCTCGTTTGGAAGACCCTGCGAAAAAATCCCTACGTCGTCACCGGCCTGAAGCGCGCCGGGTTCACGGGCGGATGGCTCGAGCACTCGCCCAACTGATCTGCGCCGGACTCGCGCTCGCCGCGGCCGCCTGCGGCAGGCGGGCCGGTGCGGCGCAAAGGGAGACACTCAGTTTCTGGGGGCTCGGGCGCGAAGGCGAGGTCGTGCGCGGCTTCATCTCCGAGTTCGAGCGCGAGAACCCGGGCGTGCGTCTCGAGGTCCAGCAGATTCCCTGGACCTCCGCGCACGAGAAGCTCCTCACCGCGTTCGTCGGGAAGCTCCACGCCGGACGTCGCGCAGCTCGGCAACACGTGGATCCCGGAGTTCGCTGCCATCGGCGCTCTCGAGAGCGCTGGACGCCCGGGTCGCGGGCTCGGCGGCGGCGGCGCCCGGCGGCTACTTCCCCGGCGTGTGGAAAACGAGCCTCTACGACGGCGAGGTCTATGGCATCCCCTGGTACGTGGACACGCGGGTCCTCTACTACCGCCCCGATCTCCTCGCCCGCGCGGGCTTCGACGCCATGCCGCGGAGCTGGGAGAAGTGGCGCGAGGCGATGCGGAAGATCAAGCGGCTCCAGGACCCGGCCGCGCATCCGATCATCCTGCCGACCAACGAGTGGGAGCAGGCGACGATCCTCGGCCTGCAGGAGGGCTCGAGCCTCCTCTCCGACAACGGCACGCGCGGCGCGTTCCGCGAGCCGGCGTTCGCCGCCGCGGCGAAGTTCTACACGGACCTCTTCCGTGAAGACCTGGCCCCGATGGTCAGCTACACGCAGATCGGCAACGTCTACCAGGAGTTCGCGCGCGGAAATCTCGCGTTCTGGATGACCGGCCCGTGGAACCTGGGGGAGTTCCGCCGCCGTCTGACCCCCTCGGAACAGGACCTCTGGATGACGGCGCCGCTGCCGGCCCCGCGCGAGTCGGAGTGGCCCGGCACCTCCTTCGCCGGCGGGTCGAGCCTCGCCGTCTTCCGCGCCTCGCGCTCCAAGGCGCAGGCATGGAAGCTGATCGAGTTCCTCTCGCGGCCGAGCGTCCAGGTCCGCTTCTACGCGCTCTCGGGAGACCTGCCGGCCCGCAAGGAGGCGTGGGACGATCCCTCCCTCTCGGGCGATTCCAAGGCCCGGGCGTTTCGGGCGCAACTCGAGCACGTGAGCCCGATGCCCCGGGTGCCCGAATGGGAGCAGATCGCGCAGAAGCTCGTGGAAGACCTGGAACCGGCCGTCCGAGGGAGAGACAGCGTGCCGGAGGCGCTCGCCCGGCTCGACGCGGACGTGGACCGGATCCTCGAGAAGCGGCGATGGATGCTCGCGAGGAAGAAGTGAGCGCGCCGGACCGCAAGCCGCTCCCGCACGAGGCGAGGGCCGCCGCCCTCTTCCTCGCCCCCGGCCTCGCCGTCGTCGCTCTCTTCTTCCTCGTTCCGATCGCCGCCTCGTTCCTCCTCTCGTTCACCGACTTCGACATCTACGCGCTCGCGGACGCCTCCAACCTGCGCCTCGTCGCCCTCGCCAACTACGTCTCGCTCGCGCGCGACCCGCTCTTCTGGATCGCGCTGCGCAACACGGTCTACTTCGTCTTCGTGGGAGGCCCGCTGACGCTCGGCGTGGCCCTCGCGGCGGCGCTCCTGCTGCACTCGAAGCTCGCGCGCTGGAAGGGGCTCTTCCGGACGGTCTTCTTCGCGCCGTACGTCACGACGCTCGTCGGCGTGACCGTCGTCTTCCGCTATCTCTACCATCCCGCGGTTCGGCCTGCTCGACCGCGCGCTCGGGTGGATCGGGATCGCCCCGATCAACTGGCTCGGAGATCCTCACTGGGCGATGACCGCGATCATCCTGCTCGCGATCTGGAAGAACTTCGGCTACGCGATGATCCTCTTCGTCGCGGGGCTCGGCAACATCCCCGAATCGCTCCTGGAAGCGGCGAAGATCGATGGGGCGGGGGCGCTGGCGCGCTTCCGCCACGTCACGCTGCCGCTGCTCGGCCCGACGTTTCTCTTCCTCGGCGTCACGACGACGGTCGGCTACTTCCAGTTCTTCGCCGAGCCGTACGTCCTGACCGGCGGCGTCGGCGGGCCGCTCAACGCGACGCTGTCCGTCGGGCTCCTGATGTACAAGCAGGGCTTCCGCTGGTGGAACATGGGCTACGCCGCGGCAATCGCGTTCATCCTGTTTCTCATCATCCTCGCCGTCTCGGCCGTCCAGTTCGCGCTTCAGAGGAGGAGCGAGGCGTGAGGCGCCCGGGCGGATCGATTCTCGTCAACGCGGCCCTCGCCGCGGGCGCGGCCGTGACGCTGACGCCGATTCTCTGGATGATTTCGGCGTCGCTCATGCCGGCGGGCGAGGCCAACACGTTTCCTCCGCCGTTCCTGCCGTCCCGGCCGACGCTGGCACACTACGGCGAGCTCTTTACGCGCCTCAATCTGGGCCGCTCCTTCGCCAACAGCCTTCTCGTCGCCGTCGTCGTGACGGCCCTGTCGCTCGCCGCCAACGGCATGGCCGGATACGCCTTCGCGAAGCTGCGTTTCGCCGGGCGCAACCGCCTCTTCTCCGTCCTGCTCGCCGCGATGCTCGTCCCGGCGCCGGTCGCGATGCTCCCCCTCTTCCTGATCCTGAGGGCGATGGGACTCGTGAACACCTACGCCGGAGTCGTTCTGCCGGCGGTCTCGACCGTCCTCGGCATCTTCCTCATCCGGCAATTCGCGCTCTCGATCCCCGACGACCTGATCGACGCGGCCCGCCTGGAGGGGGCGGGAGAACTGACGATTTTCCGGAAGATCGTCCTGCCGCTTCTGCTCCCCGTCCTGACGACGCTCGGGATCGTGACGTTTCTCTCGACGTGGAACGACTTCCTCTGGCCGCTCATCGTCCTGACGGGCGAATCGCGCTACACGCTCCCCGTCGCCCTCGCGATCCTCTCCGGGGAGCACGCGCAGGACACGGAGCTGATGATGGCGGGCTCGGTGCTGACGGTCCTCCCGGTGCTCCTCCTCTTCCTCGCGCTCCAGCGCTACTACATCGCCGGAATCCTGATCGGCGGCGTCAAGGAGTGACTGGGCGACTGGGGGACTGGGGGACTGAGTGAGTGAGAGACAAACAGATCGAAGCGTTCTCCCAGTCTCCCAGTCTCCCCGTCTCCCAGTCCGCTCGTATCTGGCGGCATCTCTCCTTCTCCTCACGGCGGCCGCGTCGGAACGGGCGGTCTTTCGGGACGACTTCCGGGACATTTCGCTGTGGCGGGCCCTTCCGTCGGCCGGCGTCGAGCTCGCGCTCTCCGGCGCAGAGGGGGATCGTGGGCGGGCCCTGCGCCTGGACTTCGACTTCGGCGGGCATGCCGGGTGGGCGGCGGCGCGGCGCGAGGTGTCGGCCGATCTGCCGGAGAACTGGGAGCTCGCCTTCTCGCTCCGCGGCGAAGAGGCTGCGAACGACCTCGAGATCAAGCTGATCGACTCCTCCGGGGAGAACGTCTGGTGGGCCGTGCGGCGCGATTTCACGCCTTCGACCCGCTGGACGAGGCTTCGCTCGAAGAAACGCCACTTCTCCTTCGCGTGGGGCCCGGCCGGAGGGGGCGAGCTCCGGCATGCCGCAGCGCTCGAGATCACCGTGACCGCCCGCGCCGGAGGCCGGGGGTGGATCGCGATCGAGGATCTGACGCTGACGGCTTTGCCGCCGCCCGGGCCGCCCGCGCATCCTCCCGTCCTGATCGCCTCCTCGTCGGCGCCGGGTCATGGCCCGGAGCGCGCGATGGACGGCGATCCGGCCACGGCGTGGAGGAGCGGCGCGAGCGGCCCCGCGTGGCTGGAGATCGACCTCGGCGAGAAGCGCGAGTTCGGGGGCCTGACGCTCGAGTGGGAGACGCGGACGCTTCGCTCGGCACTATCGCGTCGAGACCTCGGACGATCGGAGAGACTGGACGGCGGCGCGCGCCGTCGAGGAGGGCAACGGCGGCCGCGACGACCTCTTCCTGCCGGAGTCGGAATCGCGCTACGTGCGGCTGACAATGCCCGGCGCGGAAGGGCTCGAGGGCTTCGGCATCCGTGAGATCGTGGTCCAGCCGCTCGCCTATTCCGCGACGCCCAACGCGTTCTTCGAGGCGATCGCGAAGGATGCGCCGCGGGGAACTTATCCGCGCGCCTTCTCCGGCGAGCAGGCGTACTGGACGGTCGCCGGCGCCGACGGCGACACGGAGAACGCTCTCGTGGGAGAGGACGGCGCGGTCGAGCCGGCGAAGGGATCGTTCTCGGTCGAGCCGTTTCTCTTTCTCGACGGCGAGCTGCTTGCCTGGGGCGACGTCGCGATCGAGCAGTTGCTCGAGCAGGCGGACCTGCCGATCCCGACGGCTACGTGGCGCAAGGGCGCGTTCCACCTTGCGATCACCGCGTTCGCCGCCGGGCCGCCCGGCGCGTCCTCTCTCCGCGTCCGCTACCGGGCCGCCAACTCCGGCGCGAAGCGGAGAAAGGCAAAGCTCTATCTAGCGGTGCGCCCGTTCCAGGTCAATCCTCCGACGCAGTTCCTGAACGGCGCCGGCGGTGTCACGCAGATCGTCGAGTCTCGGATGGGACGGCTCCGCCGTCGGCGTGGACGGGACTGCGCGGCTTTTCGCGCGGGTGCCTCCTTCCGGCTTCGGCGCGGTCCCCTTCGACGCGGGCCCGATCACCGATTTCCTCGCGCGCGGCGCGCTGCCGCCCGCACGCGAGCGCGCGCGACACGTTCGGCTATGCGCTCGGGCGCGCTGGCGTTCGACCTGGATCTCCTCCGCGGCGGAACGGACGTAGTCTCTGTCGAGCTGCCGCTCCACCCGAAGACGCCGGAGATTCCTCTCGCCCGCCGATCGCGCGTCGGCAGGCGCGGCGGCTCTTCGCGCTCCGCCTCGCCGAGTGCGCGCGGGCGTGGCGCGAGAAGCTCGGCCGCGTCAGGCTCGCCGGTCCGCCGGCCGCGCAGCGCCCTGCTCCGGACGCTCCGCAGCAACCTCGCCTACGCCCTCCTCGAGCGCGACGGCCCGGCGCTCCGGCCGGGCACACGCTCGTACGCGCGCTCCTGGATTCGCGACGGCGCGCTGATCTCCGCCGCTCTCCTGCGCCTGGGTCACGCGGACGAGGCGCGCGCGTACATCGAATGGTTCGCGAGAGATCAGGACCCCGACGGCCGCGTTCCCTGCTGCGTCGACCGGCGCGGCGCGGACCGGTGGCCGAGAACGACAGCCACGGCGAGTTTCTCTACTCGATCGCCGAAGTACTGGCGCTTCACCCGCGACGCGGAATTCCTGCGCGGAGTCTTTCCGCACGTCGAGAGTGCGGCCGGCTACATCGACCGCGCTCCGGCGGAAACGGCGGACGGACGAGTACCGCGACGCCCGAGAAGCTCGCCTTCTTCGGCCTCCTTCCCGAGTCGATCAGCCACGAGGGCTATTCGGCAAAGCCGGTGCACTCCTACTGGGACGACTTCTGGGCGCTCAAGGGCCTGGAAGACGCGACGGCGCTGGCGCGCCGCCGCCGGACGCGAGGACCTTGCGCGCGCGCTGGGCCGCCATCCGCGACGAGTTCGCGCGCGATCTGCTTCGCGTCGCTCGCGCGGACGATCTCGTCGCGCGGGCTCGACTACATCCCCGGCTCGGCGGAGCTCGCCGACTTCGACCCGACCTCGACGACGATCGCGCTCGATCCCGCGGGCCTGCTCGGAGCGCCTCCCGCGCCGGAGCTGCACCGACACGTTCGAGCGGTATTACGAGGAGTTCGTTCGCCGGCGCGACCGAAAGACTCCCTGGGACGCCTACACGCCCGTACGAGATCCGCAACGTCGGCGCGTTCGTGCGCCTGGGGTGGCGGGATCGCGCGCACGGGCTGCTCGACTTCTTCCTGGCCGGCCGCCGGCCCGTCCGCGTGGAACGCAGTGGGCGGAGGTCGTCGGGTCGCGAGCCGCGCACGCCGCGCTTCGTCGGCGACATGCCGCACGCCTGGGTCGGCGCGGACTTCATCCGCTCCTGCCTCGACCTCTTCGCGTAGGAGCGCGCGAGCGACGGAGCGCTCGTCCTCGCCGCGGGAATCCCGGCGAGCTGGCTCCGCGGCGGACCGGGCGTCGCCGTGCGGCGCCTCCGGACTCCCCACGGCCAGCTCGACTACACGCTGCGAAGCGAGAAACGCGGCCTGCGCTTCACGATCGGCGACCTTTCGGTCCCGCCCGGCGGAATCGCCCTGCGCCCTCCGCTCGAGAAACCGCCCCGCCGCGTCACGGTGAACGGAAAGACCGTCCCCTTCTCCGGCGAAGAGCTCGTCATTCGCCAGGCTCCAGCGACTGTCGTCTTCCTCCTGTAGGGGCGGCGCTTGCGCCGCCCGCCTCTTCCGGAGAGCGACCGAGGGCGGGAGGGGCAAGCCCCTCCCCTACAGCCCGGTCTTTGCGCCCGGGTCTGAGAGGTTCGCCCCGCGGGTGCGGATGACTTCAGAATAGAAGCGGGCACTGGCCTTCGGCGTGCGGCGCTGGGTCTCGTAGTCAACGTGGACGATCCCGAAGCGCTTGGAGAAGCCGTGGTTCCACTCGAAGTTGTCGAGGAGCGACCAGGCGAAGTAGCCGCGCAGGTCCACGCCCTGCTCGAGGACCCTCGCGGCGGCCCGCAGGTGCTCCCGGAAGTACTCGACCCTCAGCGGATCGTCCAGCGCGGGGCCCGAAGTCGTCGGCGGATCGTAGAACGCGGCGCCGTTTTCCGTGACGTAGAGCGGAATCTCGCCGTAGCGCTGCCGCACCCACAGGAGGATGTCCGTCAGCCCCGGCGGATAGACCTCCCAATGCGTCGTCGGTGTAAGCGTGGCGCTTCTGCCGGACCGGGCGCGCGCGCGCCGGAAGCGCCGAGGGATCGTCCCGCATTGACGCTGCGCGTGTAGTAGTTGATGCCGAGGAAATCGATCTTCTCGCGGATCGCTTCGATCTCCGCCTCCGGGAAGTCGGGCCACGCCTCGCCAAAGATCTCGCGCAGCTCCTCCGGATGGCTCCCGAAGAAGACCGGATCGAGATACTGGCGGTTCATGTAGGCGTCGGCCCGCGCCGTCGCGGCCAGGTCCTCCGGTCTCTGCGACGCCGGGTACTTCGGCTCCATGTTCACGACGAGGCCGATCGCGTGCTTCCCTTCCGCGCGGTAGGCGCGCGACTCGCCGCGCGCGTGCGCGCGCAGCAGGTTGTGGGAGGCGATCGGCGCCTCGAACGGCTCCGGTGCCCGGGCGCGAGCTTGCCGTGCAGGTACCCGCCGTCGGCGACGACCCACGGCTCGTTCAACGTCGTCCAGAACTTCACGCGGCCATCCAGCGCTCGGAAGAGGACCTCGGCGTATTCGGCAAACCATCCCGCGATGTCCGGGTTCAGCCACCCTCCCCGGTCCTCGAGCGCCGCCGGAAGGTCCCAGTGGAAGAGCGTCACGACCGGCTCGATCCGCTGCGCGAGCAGGGAGTCCACGAGGCGCTCGTAGAAGTCGAGGCCGCGCGCGTTGACGCGCCCCGCGCCCTCCGGCAGGACGCGGCTCCACGAGACGCTGAAGCGGAAGGCGCTGACAGCCGAGCTCCCGCATGAGCAGGACGTCGTCGCCGTAACGCCGGTAGAAATCGCAGGCGACATCGCCGGTCTCGCCGTCGCGCACGCAGCCGGGCGTGTGGCTGAAGCGGTGCCAGTTGCTCGGTCCGGCGCCGTCGGCGAGCGGCGACCCCTCCACCTGATAGGCGGAGACGGCCGCTCCCCAGAGGAACCGCTCGGGAAACGGAGCGGTCCCGCTCACGCCGTCATGCGGAGCTCGGTCTCCGCGTCGAAGACGTGCACCCGGTCGAGCTCGATCGCCACTTCGAGGCGGCTACCGGCCTCGGGCACGCGGTGCGGACCGAGCTTGCAGAGGAGCACCGCCTCGCCGACGCGCCCGTGGACGATGACTTCGTCTCCCAGCGGCTCGACGAAGTCGACCTCCACCGGGATCGAAGCGGTGGGCCCGCTCCCGCCTTCTCCGGCCTCGACGACGTTCTCCGGACGGATGCCGAGAATGACGTCTCTCCCCTCGTCTCCCGACGGCGACGCCACCCGCAGCGCGGGAGGGAGCGTCAGCGTGAAGGCCTGCGCCACGGCGGACGTTCCGTCCCGGGAGAGGCGCGCCTTGAGGAGGTTCATCGGCGGAGAGCCGATGAAGTTCGCGACGAAGAGATTGCGCGGCCGCTGGTAGATCTCCAGCGGCTCCCCGACCTGCTGGATCCGCCCATCGCGCATGACCGCGATCCGCGAGCCCATCGTCATCGCCTCGATCTGGTCGTGCGTGACGTACACCGCCGTCGTCGCGAGCCTCTGCTGGAGCTTCTTGATCTCCGCCCGCATCTGGACGCGCAGCTTGGCGTCGAGATTCGAGAGCGGCTCGTCGAAGAGGAAGACCGCCGGCTTGCGGACGAGCGCCCGCCCCAGGGCGACGCGCTGCCGCTGGCCGCCGGAGAGCTGCCGGGGCTTGCGGTCGAGGAGCTTGTCCATCTCGAGGACCTCGGCGGCCTCCGTCGACGAGCCGGTCGATCTGCACGCGCGGCGTCTTGCGCATCTTCAGGCCGAACTCGAGGTTCTCGCGGATCGTCATGTGCGGGTAGAGCGCGTAGGTCTGGAAGACCATCGCGATGTCGCGGTCCCGCGGCGCAACCTCGTTGACGACGCGCCCGCCGATCGCGATCGTGCCGCGCGGAGATCTCCTCCAACCCGGCGATCATGCGGAGCACCGTGGACTTGCCGCAACCGGAGGGCCCGACGAGGACCATCAGCTCCTTGTCGCGCACCTCCAGGTCGAGGTCCTCGATCACCGAGACCTCGCCGTAACGCTTGCAGACCTTCTGGAGGGTGACCTCGGCCATGAGGGCTTATGGTCCTACGAATGGACCCGAATTGTGAATTGCGAGTTGTGAATTGTGAATTCGTGGAGAGCCCGGAGCCCGAAGGAGCCAGGAGAGTGTCCGAGTAATCACGTCCCAGCCGCCGGAGCGAAGCGCCGGAGCTGATGAGCCCGAAGGGCGAAATCCAAGCGGAGCGCGCGAAGCGACGGCCTAGCCGCGGCCGCCGGAGAGGATCCCGTTGACGGCGTCCACGCGGCTCTGGAGGACCCGGCGCATGCGCCCGACTTCCCCCTCCTGCGCGGCAAAACGCACGCTGTCTCCCTGGAACTCGAAGCGCAGGACCGCGTCCCGGTCCTCAGGCAGCAGCCCGAGCATCCCCGCGCGATAGGCGCGCATCCACTCTGGAGAGGGCTCGGAATCCAGGCGCGCCCGGAAGTAGGTCCGCCCGTCCGGCGCGGGCCCCTCTCTCATCGGCTGCTCATTCGAGAGGTAGATCCGGTGCGTGGGCGCCGCCTCGCCGGGTCGGCGGCGCATCGGTTTGCGATATTGGGGACGTCTCGGAATGAGCAGCCTCCTACGAGGCGGATTCTGTCATGAATCGGAGAATTGGTCCATTGATCCATTGACTCATTGATCCATTGATGCCGATTGCGAGCCGCAATGAACCAATGCATCAATGGGTCAATGATTCGATTCTTCAAAAAGAGCCGGCCGAGACGATCGTGAACCGGTCGGGGTGCACGCGTTTGCGAAATTCCGCGTCGGCCTGCTCCTTCGTGATGGAGGCGATGAGGGAGGGGAAGCGATCGAGGTAATCGAGGCCGAGACCGTAATAGACGGCGGCGTCCAGGGCCTGGGCGATCCCGGAGTTGGAGGCGAGATCCACCTGGAACTTCCCTGTGCGCGAGCTCTTCTCCTCCTTCAGTTCTCTCGCTGTCAGGCCGGTCTTGAGAAAGCGGCCGATCTCGTCCAGCGTCGAGGCGACGGCGGCATCGCGGCTCTCGGGCTTGACGGTCACGCTGACGACGAAGGGACCCGGAATGTGCGTGGCCTGGAAGCTCGAGTGGATCCCGTAGGTCAGCCCCTCGATGTCCCGGACGCGCACGCCCAGGCGCGAGGTCAGTGACGACTGGCCGAGCGCGGAGTTGGCGAGCGTGCAGGCGAGGTAGGCCGGGTCGTCGCGCAGGAGCGTCGAGGGCTCGAGCATCACGACGTCGGCGCTCGCCTTGTCCGGCAGGACGATCGTTTCCCGCCCCGGAGTGGGTGCCGGCACGGAGAGCGCGGGAAACCCCGCCTTCGGTCCGCGCTTCCACGACGAGAGCCGTTTCTCCAGGCCGTCCAGGATCCTGTCGGCGGACACATCCCCCACGACGACGAGCTGCAGCGTGGCGGCGCCATAGCGCTCCCGGTAGAACGCGACCAGGTCCTCGCGCGTCAGCGCCTCGACGAGCGCGATGCGCACCGGTCCCGTCCGCCGGTGGAGAGGATGCTCCGGCGGATAGACGCGGCGCGCCGCCTCTTCGTAGGCGCGCACGCTCGGCTGATCCTGCTGTTGTCGGATCGCTCCGACGACGCGCTTCTTCTCCTTTTCGAGCTCCTCGGCGGGGAAGACGGGCGAGCGGAGGATCTCGACCATCCGGTCGAGCAGCAGGTCCACGTCGCGCGAGAGCGCCGCGCCGCCGATGTCCACGCCGATCGGATCGGAAGAGTCCGAGGAAAAGGACAACGACGCGCCCCGGCTCTCCAGGTCTTCCGCGATCTGGAGCTTCGTGCGTTTCTCCGTCCCCTTGGCGAGCTCTCCCGCGGTCATGGAGGCGATGAGACGGCGGCCGGGGGGCGCGAAGACGGATCCCGCGTGGAGCGAGCCGGAGACCGCGACGGTGGGATTGAAGTGGTTCTCGAGGACGAGCAGCTCGACGCCGTTATCGAGCGTTCGCCGGCGCACCGATTCCGCGAGCGGCGTGCGGCGGTGCGCGGAGGGGCGGGGTGCGCTCGCGCGCGGCATCAGGCCGTCTCCCGGTCGGGCGCCTGCTGGTCCTCCGGCCCGGGCGGAGGGGCCAGCTCCTCGCCGTGCTCCGGCTTCGGAAGGAAGACCCCGACGGTCAGGTCGTCGTCGTTCAAGTACGTCTTCGCGACGCGCCGGACGTCCTCCGGCGTGACCCGACGGATCGCGTCGGGGTAATCCGCGTACCACTCCCAGTCGGCCGCCGCGATCGCCTCGGAAAGCGAGGCCGCGACCTGGTCGGTCGAGTCGCGGTCGAAGATCACCTCCGCCTCGATCTGGGTCCGCGCCTTCTCCGTCTCCGCCTCTGTCACGCCCTCGCGCGCGACGCGCGAGATCTCCTCGCGGATCGCCGACTCCACGGCGGCGGGCTCGACTCCCGGCCGCACCGGCGCGAAGATCGAGAAGAGGGCCGGGTCGCGCAGCTGCCACGGAACCGCGGTGACGGAGAGGGCGAGGCTCTTTTCGACGAGCGCCTGGTAGAGGCGCGAGGTCACGCCGCCTCCCAGCACGTTGCCGAGCACCGCGAGCGTGTGCGTGTCGGGATGGAGCGCCTGGACCGTCCGCCACGCGAGCCCGCACCACGCGACCTGGCCGGAGCGCCGGACGGTGAAGCGCCGCTCCCCTTCCTGCGGCGGCTCCACGGTGTGGACCGCCGGGATGGGAGCGGCCGAGGGGGTGATCGCTCCGAAGTGGCGCGCGATCTTCGCCAGCGCCTCCTTCTCCTCGAAGTCGCCGATCACCATGATCGTCGCGTTGTTGGGGTGGTAGAAAACGTCGTAGAACTCCTTCAATCTTGCAGTCGTGACCCCTTCGATGTCGCTCCTCCAGCCGATCGTCGGGTGGTGGTACGGGTGCTCGCGGAAGGCGGTCGCGAACGTGTGCTTGTAGAGCACCTGGAAGGGGGAGTTCTCGCCGCGCTCGAACTCGTTGCGGACGACGGTCATCTCCGGCTGCCGGTCTTCGTCGCGGATGAGCGAGCCGCGCATGCGCGACGACTCGATCCGCATCGCCACCTCGAGCTGCGCGGAGGGGAGGGTCTCGTAATAGTTGGTCCGGTCGAACCAGGTCGTGGCGTTGAAGCGAGCCCCCATGGCCTCGAGCACGGCGGCGATCGCCGTCCCCTTCTCCCGGTTGTAGCGCGGCGTCCCCTTGAACATCAGGTGCTCGAGCAGGTGCGTCGCCCCGGTGTAGCCGACCGCCTCGTTGCGGCTCCCCACGTGGTAGACGACCGCGAACGTCACGACCGGCGCGATCCGGTTCTGGAGCAGGAGGAGACGGAGATTATTGGACTTCAGCCGAAACTCGCGAATGCCCGCCTTCTCCTTGATGAATTCGAATGGGCCGGGACTCGGGACTCGGGACTCGGGACTCGAGACACGAGCCCTGGACGTAGGACGACCCGACTTCCGCCTCTGGATTCTGAATTTTGCTTTGGCTACTTTGGACCTTGGACCTTGGACCTTGGACCTTCTCCTCACCGTCATCGTCCGCCGGCGACGTCCTCGGCTCCGTCCACGCCGATGACGTTGCCGCTGATCCAGCCGGCGCCTTCGGAGCAGAGGGCGATGAGCGCGCCGGCGACATCGGAGGGCTTCGTCATCCGTCCGGCTGGATGGATTTTGGAGATCCGTTCGATCATCGCCTCGTTGCCGGGGATCTTGCGCAGCGCCGGCGTGTCGGTGACTCCCGCGCGCAGCGCGTTGACGGCGACGCGGTGCGGAGCGAGCTCGACCGCGAGCTGCCGCACGTACGACTCGAGCGCCGACTTGGCCGCCGACACGGCCCCGTAGGCCGGCCACACGATGTGGTCGCCGGCCGACGTCATCGCGAACACGCGCGCGCCCGGTGCGAGGAGACCGGCGAAGAAGAGGTCCTGCACCCAGTAGACGAGCGAATTCGCCATAACGTCGAGCGTCATCTCGAGCTGCGGCTTTGAGATCGAGGCCTCCCGCGACTCGGAGAAGAACGGCTTCAGCGTCCCGAACGCGAGGGAGTGGAGCACGACCGAGATGCGCGACTCCGGCGGATCTGCGCCGCACTTCTCGGCGATCGCCGCCACGACCTCGCCGCGCTTGCCGTCGTCCGCCGCGTTGACGTTGAAGAACTCCGCGCGGCGCCCGGTGGACGCGATCTCCGCGACGATCCGGTCGGCGTTGGCCTGCGTGGCCTTCCGGTCCAGGTGGACGCCGAACACGTTCCATCCCGCCCGCGCGAGCGCAAGCGAGCAGGCCTCTCCGAAGCCGGAAGAGGACCCCAGTACCAACGCCCAGCGAGAACGGAGCTCGGTCGACAAAGCGGGCCGAATCTTAGCAGCTTCCCCCTCTCCCCCGGGAGCGGGCGGGATGAGAGTAGTGGGTCACTTTTGAATGAACGGTTCTTCTCGGTAACTACTCTGGCGGTAAGGCCGCCCCGGAGCCGTCGGCATTCCCTCCGGGGCACGCTCGCGCAGGCCGAGATGGAAAAACCGGCGCTCGCTGAGAGTTCCTCGCAGTTTCAGCGTGGTGCCGGCGCCAGTCCTCCATGCTCGTCACCCATCACCCCGTGCGGGAACGCCGCCGTCTCCGGGGCTCACAGTCCGGTTCGACGCCACGCTGGAGCCCCGGCGGCGGGAACGCCTCCCGTAGGAGGCCGCGAGTGAAAGCACACCACCACAAATCATCTGATGTCCGGATGCGACTGTGCTTTCACGCTAGAGCTTACGGCCGGTTCTCTTGTTGGCCCAAGGATCTCTATCGCCTCGATCGAGCCCCGGTTTGGACTCTCTCGGCCGCCTGGTCGCGTAGCGACCGCCGCGGCCGAAAGGGGCGGGCCCGACGCCGGGCGGATTGGAAGACAAACTGACCCACTACCGGGGTGAGGGCGCAACCGGCGCCACCCTCCATTACACTGCCCCGCGGTGAATTCCCGACAACTCTGGATCCTCTTCGCCGCGCTCCTGCTGCTCGAAGCCGCGGTCTGGGTCGAGCCGGCGGGCTCGTGGCTCGCCGAGCCGGACGAGGCCCGCTATGCCGAGATCCCGCGCGAGATGCTCGCGTCCGGCGACTTCGTGACGCCGCGGTTGAACGGCGTTCCCTATCTCGAGAAACCGCCGCTCCTCTACTGGTCCAACGCCGCCTCGCAGCGCCTCTTCGGCCTGACTCCGTGGGCGGCGCGCCTGCCGACGCGCCTCTTCGGACTCGGCACGGTCCTGACGCTCCTCTTCGGCACGGCCGCGATCTGGGGCGCGCCGGCGGGACTCGCCGCCGCGATTCTCTATCTCGCGGCGCCGTTCGGTTTTGCCTTCTCGCGCGTGAACCTCACCGACGCTCCGCTGACGTTCTTCTTCACGCTGACGCTCTTTCTCGCCCGCGCGACGCTGCTCCGCCGCGAGTCGGAACGACGGTGGGCCATCGCTTCGGCTCTGACCGGCCTCGCCGCCGCCGGCGGCTTCCTGAGCAAGGGACTCGTCGCCATTGTCCTCCCCGGCGGGATCCTCCTGCTCTGGTGCCTGGCGACGCGGCGGACGCGATTCCTTTCATCGCTTCTCTTCGGGCCGGCGCTCCCGGCCTTCCTCGTCGCCGCCGCGCCGTGGTTCCTGCTCGCCGAACAGCGCACGCCCGGCTTCCTCGAGTTCTTCTTCATCCACGAGCACTTCCAACGCTTCTCGACCTCCACCGCGCAGCGCCCGGGACCGGTCTATTACTTCGTCCTCATCTTCCTCGCCGGTTTTCTCCCGGGAATCCCGTTCTTCTTCTCGTCACTCAAGAAGTCGTGGCGCCGCGAGGATCCCGACGCGCTCTTCTTCCTGATCTGGTTCGCCGTCGTCCTCGTCTTCTTCTCGCTCTCGCGCAGCAAGCTGCCGCCGTACCTGATGCCCGCCTTCCCCGCCGCCGCCGCCCTCGCCACCCGCTCGTTCTTCGGCCAGTCTCCCGCGGGAACCGGCGCCTGGCGGCTCTCCGCCCTGCTCGGGACGCTCCTCCCCGCGTTCGTGATCGTCAACCCCACGGCCCGAGCCTGGATCCGCGACTTTGCTCTCGCCCCGGCCGCGATCGCGGGCTTCGCCGTTCTTCTCCTCGGCACCTGTACCGCGCCAATTCTCGCGAAGCGCAGCGCGTCGCTCGCGCTCGGAGCGTTCGCCGCCGGCTGGACCGGCTTCGCCGTCATGGCCGGCCTCGTGTGGGCGAGAATCCCGCCCGCGACCGACCCCCACGCGATCTGCGCCGCCGCGGCGTCCGCCCGTGACGGCGGCGCGACCGTCGTCGGCTACCAGGCCTACCTCCAGGGCCTCCCCCTCGCGCTCGAGTCCCCCGTCCCCCTCGCCGACTACGTCGGAGAATTGGAGCCGCAGTTCGAGCGCCGCCCCGAAATCCGCGACTCCCTCTTCTGGACCCGCGAGAAGTTCTGGTCGCAATGGAAGAGCGGCAAGCGCTACGTCGCCCTCATCCGACGTCGGGACCTGAAGGAGTTCGAGACTTCGGGCGTGCCCGGGCGAGTCCTCGCGACCACCCCGAAGCAGATCCTCTTGGCCAACTATCCGTGATTCCCCCATCCCGTCGTCGAGACGGGACAGCGTAGGAGACGGCAATCCCGACTTCGAAGAGAAGTTACGGGCTCGTCACCCCGATCGTCGGCGTCGCAAATTCGTCAGAAACCGTTAACACATGACTAAAGCTCGGCTGATCAACGGTCACGACCAAGTACCTCGTGAAGGCCGTCGTGAACCCACCACCGGAGCAGCCGTTTCCGAGGGGGTCGTCCGTCAGCCCAAGGCCTCCCACCTCTGAAACAGCATCGGGAGCAATGCTGACCGACACCGACTGAAGCAATGATTCGTTGCAGCCCATGTGAATCTCAATAGACGCAGACGCCGCCACTGTCCCGGCGTTGTAGATGATCACATTTGTGTGCCGCCGCTGAATCCCCATGTCGACCGGCAAGTGAACTTGTGGCTGATTCGAAGGAGTGAGCGACCGGAAGATAGGCAGGGGCAGACTTCCGAAGTGATAGACGCCCCCCGCTGGAAGATCGCACGCCGATGCCGGCCCATAAACGTCGGCACGACTCGCCAGCACGATGCCCTCAGGCACATCGATCCGATTGACGAGTAGTTGGAAGCCAAAAGGGTCCCCTCCTAGCTCATTAAGACTCTCTCCGCCCAGGGTCGATACCGTACGCCCCGCCGGAATCACGAGCTGCCCAGGCGGATGGGCGGCTCCGACGGTCGTCGCGAGATTCCGGACTGTCAAGTCCGACGCGGTGATATTCCGAAAGAGCAGTTCGTCCTCCCATCCCACCAAACGACATGGCGGCCCTCGATACTGCGCGTCTGTTCGAAACCGAAGCACGTAAGCCTCCGCTCCGGAGATAACACCTTGCCAGAGGAGCGTTCCGAGTATTGCCAAACAAGTCAGTCGTGCTCGCATACCAACTCCTTCGAGTCTGGAATCGTCGTGGCCGACTGCACTGCGTCAGAAGGCTGCAACTCAGGGGCGTTCGGCCGCACCGTCCCTACCGACGCTAATTGAAAGCGGTCGCGTGTTCCAAGATGCCCCTGCATCAGGGCTTAACTTTGCTCCGCCACGCAGATGTGGACGGCCTCAACTGGGGCGAAGCTACCTCTTTGCGAGCTCGTCAGCGTCGAGGAGGTCCTGCGGGCGGCCCGTTGCGCGCTTGTTCAGGATGAGGTGGTGGCGGCTGATTACAGGGACATCTTGGTCCGAATAGCGCGTCTCTTGCCGATCCGGCCACGCGTCGCGGAACGCTACGCCGTCGATCGCGGTCAGGACATCGATACGATTCGGGGCGACGCCGATTTGAAAGATGAGGCCAGGGCGCTCCAGATCGCCGGCACGCAGCTCATTCAAGGGAGCGCCGAAAGTCTTCAGAGCGGAATAGGCCCGCGCCGCATTCTCCGCCTGCGGTTCGACCCAGACGTCCAGGTCTTTCGTGAATCGCGGCCTTCCGTGAAAGGCCAGGGCGTAACCGCCGACGAGCAGGTATCTAACCTGGGCGGCGTTGAACGCGGCAAACAGATCTCTGAAGTCGGGATTGGCTGGCATTGTCCCCCCGCCATTCGGAGTACTCCAGTGTCAGGTCCCAGAGGAGCTCGAGCCGCTGATCGGCCGGAACCGACTGCCAGAAGGCTCGGTCGAACGACCCATCGTCCTCGTGGAGAGGAGTCAGCTTTGTGCTCGCCATCGTTCTGCGCTCGCGTGCGTTCACTGGCCCATTTTATCCCGGCGCGCCCGGCCCGAGCACCGCGTCAGGCGGCATGAAGGGGGATCCAACTCAGCCGCGCACACAGCTACGCGGGTCAGCGCCGGCGCGAAGCGCCGGCCAGTCGCGGCGCGCGAAGTCTCCCGACGTCACGGAGGGAGGAGGCGCGCGCCGCGGGAGCGAAGCGCGGAGCGGGCGACGAGGCGGACGGTCGAGGCCGCATCCGGCCGAGCCGCCCGCCGGTGGCGAAGCCACGTCGCCCGCGCAGCGCGCAGCGACGGTTACGGGATGTAGCCGCGGATGGTTCGGGCGGTGATGCCGGGCTTGTTGATGGCGACGGTCACGGCGCGGTACTCGCCGGGGGGCTTCTGGGAGTCGGTGCGGAAGGCGAGGATGTACTGGGAACGCAGCTCTTCCTCGATCCGCTTCGTGACCTCGCCGATCTTGGCGGCGCTGCCGATGGTGAAGACTTCGCCGCCGGACTCCTTCGCGATCTCGTGGATGATCTTGCGCGACTTGAAGTCCATCAGCGGGATGTTGACGGCGATGAAGTAGATCGGCGCGCCGGCCGAGCGCGCGTAGCGCAGGAGCGTCTCGTACTCGACGTGGGAGCGGTTGTCGTCGCCGTCGGTCACGACGACGAGCGCCTTCCTTCCCTGGAGAGTGCGGAACTGGTAGAGCCCGAGGATCACGGCGTCGTAGAGGGCCGTCGCGCCCTGCGCCTTCAGGTCCTGCGAGGCGCGCTGCAGGGAGGGAATGTCCGAGGTCAGCTCCTGGAGAAACTTGGGCCGGTCGCGGAACTCCAGCACGAAGCCCTGGTCCTTGGCGCGCATCAGGGCCTTGAAGAGCTCGGAGCAGGCCTCGCGCACGAACGGCATTCCCTTTTCCATCGAGCCCGAGCTGTCGATGACGAGGCCGATGTTGAGCGGCAGGTTCTCGGCGACTTCGAATCCCGACATCGTCTGGGGGCGGCCGTCCTCCTGGATCGTGAAGTCGTCCTTCGTCAGCCCCTTGACGAAATGCGATTCCTTGTCCATGGCCGAGACGTGGAGCTGCACGACGTCCACTCGCACGCTCTCGACCGTGGTGGACGGTCCCTTGAGCATACGGATGTCGTTGGCTTCCCTGCCGTCCTCCGCCACGGCGGTCGCGCGCAGCATGTTGCCGCGGCTGTAGTCGGCGAAGGGAATCGTGACCTGGTAAGGAGGAGCGAGCCACGAGCCGATCTTCTTCTCGTCCAGGAAGAGCTCGACTTTCTTCGCCGACCCGCCGCCGATCGACTGCACGGCGACCTTCACGCGCACGTTGCCGGCCGAGTAATCGGGCTCCGGCAGTACGCGCACCGCGACGCGCGCGTTCCCCTCGTTGATTGCCCACGCGTCCTCGTCGATGACCTGCCCGGAGTCGTCGAAGCCGACGGCACGCAGCGTCTGCCGCCGCGGGATGTTTCCGAGATCGATCTCGACGGAGTAGGGGGGGCGCGTGCGCGTCAGGATCAAGCGGTCGTCGAGGAAGAACTCGACCTTCCTGATCGGCGGCTCGACCTCCGCTTCCAGGCGCAGCAGACCGACCGGCGTCTCGCGCGCCGGCGGGAGGATCTTCAGTTTCGGGGTCTCCGGCGCCCCCGCGGCCGGCCGGGAGGAATCCGCGATCACGATCGCCTCGGCCTCCGGCAGCGTGCTCGCCTCGGCCGGCGCCATCTCCGGGCGGAAGGGCGTGCCGATCTCCGGCACGGCCAGGTCCACCGCTCCCTCGCCGACCTCCTTGCCGCCGGGGAGTGCGAAGACGAGCTTGACCTTGTAGGCGCCGGGCGGGACCGCGCGGAGGAAGGAGAACGAGAACGCCTTCCCCGCGTCGATGTCGGAGCTGACCGGGTAGCGGAAGGCCTCGACCATCTCCCCGCCGCGGGAGAAGGTCCCCCGCAGCTCGCCCGCGGCGAACCGGACCCCTCGCCCCGAAAGCGCCTTGGCGAGCTGCGCGGAGGAGAGGCGCAGGCGCACGACCGTCTTGCCCGAGGCCATCCCGAGGTACTCGGCCGTGACGTCCATCGTGAACTTGCCGGCGGTCGTGGACACCTCGGCGGACTTCTTCTGGTCCTGCTTCTGGTCCTGGGCGGAGAGCCCGGCGCAGAAGAGGAGCGCCATCAGCGCCACGCCAAAGGACTTGCCGTTGTGTTTCATGCTCTCAAGCGAACCCGGAAGAGTGGCCCGGGCATTCCCGGTTCCCCGGTCATCCTGACCGAGCGAAGGATTCGCTCCACCTTCCCTGTCATCCTGAGCGGAGCGAAGGATCTGCTCTGGTGGTTTCCGGCTCGCAATCGGCAGGGCAGATCCTTCGTGGCTGCGCTCGTCGCGCTCCTCAGGATGACAACCCCTCGGAGTCAGGCCGTGGCGGCGACCGGCTCCGCGGCCTCCGCGAAGAAGTCTTCCACGGCGGCGCGGAAGTCGGCTGGGGTGGCGAGCCCGGAGATCCGGACCCGCAGGGAGCGGCCGTTGGGGAGGCCGTGCGTGTACCAGCCGGTCATCGTGCGCAGCTTGTGGAGGGCCTCGCGCGGCTCGGAGGCGAGACGCTCGATCTGATTGAAATGATCGATCATGAGGTCCCGTCTTTCGGAGAGCGCCGCCTCGCGCGGCGGTCGGCCGGCGAGGACGTCGGCGATCTGACGGAAGATCCACGGGTTCTTCATCGTCGCGCGCCCGCACATCACCGCGTCGCAGCCGGTCTTCTCGAACATCGCGGCGGCGTCGGCGGCCGTCTCGATGTCGCCGTTGCCCACCACCGGGATCGACAGAGCCGCCTTCAGCTCCGCGATCCGGTCCCAGTCGGCGCGCCCCGTGTACATCTGCTGCGCGGTCCGGCCGTGCATCGCCACGGCCGCGGCTCCTTCCCCCTCGCAGATCCGGCCGAGCTCGAGGAAGTTCTTCCGCGACTCGTCCAGCCCCAGGCGGAACTTCACCGTCAGCGGCATCGAGAGGCGGCCCCGGACCTTCTGAACGATCGCCCGCGCCAGCTCCGGGTCTCCCATCAGAGCCGCGCCCGCGCATCCCTTCAGGACCTTGTTCGCGGGGCACCCCATGTTGATGTCGCAGACGTCGGGAGCGAGCTCCTCGACGATGTCCGCCGCGGCGGCCATCCGCTCCGGGTCCGAGCCGTAGATCTGGATCGAGATCGGGCGCTCCTCCTCGGAGAAGAACATCTTGCGCAGCTGCCGCGCGTTTCCGCGGCTGACGGCCTCCGAGGAGATGAACTCCATCGTCACGAGCCCCACGCCGCCGATCCGGCGGAGCATCAGGCGGTAGGCGTGATCCGTGATTCCCGCCATCGGGGCAAGAATCAGCGGGGGATCGATCGGGACCGGTCCGAACTTGAGCATCGAACTTGCAATTCTAGCGTCCCGGGGGTATCCCGTTGAAGCCGGCAGGAGTCACGGGTAGGATGCGCACGGGCAACGCCCGAGAGAGGTTGTCATGGCAATGACCGACAGCACCGTTCGCGACGCCGCCCGGTCCTCGCCCGCCGACGGGCCCTGGATTCGAAGCCGGAGTTTCGACCTGCTCTTCCTGACCGCGTCCGGAGTCCTGGTCTTCCTCCCCTATCTCTCTTACGGCGTGCTGCAGCGCCTCGGCGCCTCGACGGCCACGGCGAGCCTGATCGTGGGCCTCGGAGTCACGCTGCTGGTCGGCGGCCCGCACATGTACTCGACGTACCTGCGCACCGCGCTCGAGCCGAAGTTCCGGGAGCGGTACGGATGGTTCGTCTATCTCCCCTTGATCGTCATCCCGACGCTCGTCGTGATCGGCTCCTTCTACGCCTTCCTCCTGCTCCTCACCGGCTTCTTCTTCTGGGCGTCGGTTCACGTGACGCACCAGGCGCAGTTCATCTCCGAGTCGTACCGGCGCAAGGCGGGCTCGCGGGTCTCGAATCTCGACCGCTTCCTCGACGGAGCGGTGATCCTCGGCGCGCTCTACACGGTCGCGATGTACAAGTTCGTGACCGACCAGTTCACGATGGGATCGAGCACGCTCCTCTTCCCCGATTTCCTGAAGCACCTCTGGGTCGCGCAGGCGTTCACCGCGGGCTTCGCGATCCTTTTCCTCTACTACGTCTTCCGCACGGCGGGCGAGATCCGTCGCGGGGAGGCGACCTGGCCGCGCCTTCTCTTCATGGCGGCGACGGTCGCGCTCGCGTTCATCATCCCTCTCTTTAACAACCTCGACGTCGCTTTCCAGGGCTTCAACACGTGGCATTCGCTGCAGTACCTGGCGCTGACCTGGTTCATCCTGACGCGGCAGGCCGATCGCGGGGAGATCGGAAGCGGCTTCGTGCGCGGACTGTCGGGAGTGACTCACACCCGGGCGTTCTATGCCGCAATGGTCGGCGCGACGGTCCTCTCAGGGGTGGTCTATCTCCTTCTCTGGAGAGGCCTCGGCGTCCCGCAGGACAAGGCCTACTACGTGGTCGTCCTCTCATTCCTCCTCTGTCACTACTTCTACGACCACATCCTCTTCCGGAACTTCGCGCCGCTGACGACATCGGGTGATCGGGCGATCGTGCCATCGGGTGATTGACCGGGGCCTGCAATCACCCGGTCACCCGATCGCAGATCACCCGATTTACTTCAGCTCGGAGTAGGACTGGACGGGTTTGTAGCCCTTCGGCTTCTCGAAGAGTTTCTCGCTGGCGCCGATGCGGACGTCGAGGAGTTGCGTATCGGAGACGGACTGGAAGAGGTTCGCGGCGTCCTTTTTCTCGTGCTCGACGCGGACGGGCAGACGCTCGAAGTCGCGCGCGGCCCAGACCGTGACGCGGTCGCCCGAGGGCAGAGTCATCTGGTAGCGGTCGCAGGGGTGGATGCCGTGCACGCCGTCGCCGATCTGCTTGAATTCCGCGTTGAATCGCTGAGCGTAGGCCGCGGGATCGAAGCGCGGCTCGAGGGGGTAGCCGGGCACGAGCTCCTCGCCGTGCGGCCACGGCTCTTCGAGGATCTTGTGGCTCGAGGGACGAAACTGCCAGATCTTGCCGAGGTCCGGCCTCAGGATCTTCACCAGCGCCGAGCCGTCGAACGGTCCCTCGACGCGCCCCTTCTCACCGGAGACGGCGATCTGGTAGCGCTCGCCCGAGGAGAAGATGAGCTGAGCCCGGTAGCCGTCCCTCGAGACCGTCTTGATCCCGCCGCACGCGACGGCGAGCGTCGCCGCCGCGAGAAAGAACGAACGCCCCGCGGTTCTCACGGCTGTCGCAAGGTCCGGTCGAAGTGCTCCCGAGTGACGAGAAGCGCTTCCTCGAGGGCCGGAGTCGGCGCGCCGAACGGATGCCCGGCGCCGAAGGTGTGCCCGGTCGAGCCGATCTCGCGGACGCTCCCGAGCGTTCCGGCGGCCCTGGCCAGCCGGCGGCCCGACGCAGCCGGAACGGCGTCGTCCTCTGTCGCCACGACGCAGAGGAGCGGCACCCCGATCCGCTCGGCGTTCCCGACCGGATCGAGGCGGTCCCGGTTCTGCTCCGCATCGTCCAGGAGCGACGTCTTCATCTGCAAGACCTGGCCCGTCCGCGTGTTGAGGACCTCCCAGGATCCCGATTCCCTCCAGCGCCGGCGGGTCTCCTCGTCCCACCACAGCACGGAAGACACGGGATTCCAGAGCACGACCGCCCTCACGGGAAACCCCCGCGACGCGGCGACGGAGAGGGCCGACACGCTGCCGCGGCTGTGAGCCAGGAGCCCGACCCGGAGCGCACCGCCGGCCTCGATGCCCGGCAGGTTCCCGGCCGCCAGGCGCGAGAGGACCTCCTCGAGATCCCGGACTTCACGGCTATAGGTGCCGCGCTCGAAGAGCTCCATATCCGTCATCGAGTCGGTGCTCTCTCCGAATCCGGAATGCGCGAAGTTGAACCGCACGACGGCGTGGCTGTCATCGCAGAGGCGCCTCGTCGTCTCCGGCCAGAATCCCCAGTCCTTGAACCCCTTGAACCCGTGGATGCAGACGACCACCGATTCTCCGCCGCTTCCGCGCGAGAAGACATCTCCGCGGATCGGGATCCCTTCGCTGTTCTCGAAGGAGAAAGGCTGCTGTACCACGACAGGAACTCTAACGCGAAGGAGTTTGCCTGCGTCTCCCGCCTCCCGCCTTTCGTCTCCCGTCTTCCTGCCATAATCCCGGCCGCATGACGTGGTGGGAATCGTGGTTCGGGGAGGAGTACCTCGAGCTGTATCCGGATCGCGACCTCGCCTCGGCGAGGCGGGAGGTCGCGTTCGCGCTCGCGCATCTCGATAAGGACCCGATGCCGCTGCTGGATCTGTGCTGCGGCGCGGGCCGGCACTCCCTGCGCTTCGCCGAAAAGGGGTTCTCGCCGGTCGGCCTCGACTACTCCGCGCCGTCCCTGGAGCTGGCGCGCGAGCGCGGCCCCGACCTGCGGCTCGTGCGCGGCGACATGCGGTCGCTTCCGTTCGCCGGCGGCGCGTTTGCCTCCGTCGTGAACTTCTTCACGAGCTTCGGCTATTTCCTGCGCGAGACCGACAACGTGGCGGTCGTCGCGGAGATCGAGCGGGTGCTCGCGCCGGGAGGGCGGTTTCTCTGCGACACGTTCGGCCGCGACTACGTCATCGGACGCCTCGTCGAGGAGGAGAACCGCTCGACCGGCGAGAGGGAATACAAGATCCGCCGCTGGTGGAACCCGGAAACGCTCCGCGTCGAGAAGGAGATCGAGGTCCGGCGGGGCGGCTCGACGGCGGCCTTCCGCGAAAGCGTGCGGGCCTACACGGCCGGGGAGCTCGAGGCGATGTTCCGGGGCGCGGGCCTCAAGGTGGAAGCGGCGTGGGGGGACTTCGAAGGCGCGGCGGCGGGAAGCGACTCCCCCCGATTGATCGTTCTGGCGAAAAAGCCATGTTGACGGGAACGATCCCGTTTACGCGCTACCCGGGTCTCGCCCCCCTCTTCCACGATTTTCTCCGCGGTCTTCCCGAGTTCTTCCCGGACCCTCCCACAACCCAGGCCGCCGCCGGGCGCGGCCGGAGTCTCCTCGGGACGAAATGCCGGATCCCCGCGGAAGCGTTCCGTGCGCGCGTGCCGGAGGCCGAGCCGATGGCGCGCGACCTCGCGGACGGGCGCGCGGTCGCCGTCGTGACCGGGCACCAGGTCGGCCTCTTCACCGGCCCGCTCTTCACGATCACGAAGGCCTTCGACACGATCCGCGCGGCGCGGGAGCTTCGCGAGGCGGGCATCCCCGCGGTCCCGGTCTTCTGGGCGCTGACGGACGACCACGACCTGGAAGAGATCGCGCGCACGGCGCGCCCCGGGAAAGAGGGGCCGGAGATCCTCGTCCTCGAGGGCGCGGACCGCGCCAACCGGCGGCCGGTGGGAGGGCTTCCGCTTCCGGAAAAGGTGCGAGAGGTCCTCGAGTCCTTTCGCGCCGACGCGCGCGCACCGGACGCGCCGGAGATTCTCGACGCGTTCGCGCGGCGCTACGCGCCCGGCGTTTCCTACGGCGAGGCGTTCATCGAGACCCTCTTCGACCTGGTGGGGAGCGAGCCGCTGCTCGTCGCCGATCCGAGCTCCGAGCCGCTGCGTCACGAGGCCGCAGAGTTTTTTCTCCAGGCCGCGCGCAAGGAGAAGGAAATCCGCGAGGCGCTGGCCAACGCGACCACGAAGCTCGTGCGCGCCGGCAAGTCCGTTCCAGTCGCGTTCCGGCCGGAAGTGTTTCCCTTCTTCTCGGTCACCGGGGACGAGCGGCGCCGCATCGAAGACCTCGCGGCCTCGGTCGAAACCGTCGAGAAAGGCTCCGCGTGGATTTCGACGGACGTCCTCACCCGTCCGGTCTTCAAGTCCTTCCTGATGCCGGTCGCGGCCACCGTGCTCGGGGCCGCGGAGATCGCCTACCACGCGCAGGCGCTCGCGCTCTTCCCCGTCCTCGGCATCGCGCCGCCGGTGCTGCTGCCGCGCTCGCACCTGGTCCTCGTCGGTCCGCCGGAACGAAGGGCGGCGGAAGCGCTGGGAATCGAGGCGACGGAGCTCCTGCAGCCGCCGCAATCCGCTCCGGCGCCGGCGACTCCCGAGGTGGAAACCCTCTCGCGAATCACCGGGAACCTCCAGAAGGAACTGGACTCTCTCGAGCCGCGCCTGCGCGAGACCGATCCGACGCTCGTCGGCGCGCTCGAAACCGCGGGCCGCAAGATCGCGTATCAAGTCGAGCAGCTCCTGGAGCGGATCCGGAAGGCGACGGAGAGAAAGGACGAGACCGCGATGAAGAGGAGGCAGAAGCTCGAGACGATGCTCCTGCCGCAAGGGGCACCCGCCGAGAGGCTATATCCCCCGCTCGTGCCGATGCTCGCCTACGGGCGCGACGCGGTGGCGGCGATCCGCGAGGGCGCGCAGGGCTTGACCGAGGGCGCCGCGATCGTCACCCTCGGCGCCGACCGTCCGCCGGAGACGGGGAGCGGCGATGCCGGTTGACGTCCTCGCGATCGCGGCGCATTCCGACGATATCGAACTCACCTGCGCCGGAACGCTCGTCACGCTCAAGGCGCGAGGACACCGGTTCGGGATCGTGGACCTGACTCGCGGCGAGATGGGAACGCGAGGCGACGCCGCGACGCGCGAGCGGGAAGGGAGGCGCGCGGCCGAGATCCTCGGCGCGGAGTTCCGCGAGATCCTCGATTTCGGCGACGGCGGCCTGCGCAAGACGCGGGAAAACGAGCTCGCGCTGATCGACGTCATCCGGCGGGAGAAGCCGCGTCTCCTCCTCACCTCCTATCCCGACGACCGCCACCCCGACCACCGCCGGGCGGGCGAGATCGCGACCGACGCCGCCTTCTACGCGGGACTGCGGCGGATCGAGACGGCCTTCCCGGCGCACCGTCCGCAGCAGACGATCTACTTCTCGACGGCATACGTCCACCCACCCACGTTCGTCGTGGACGTGACCGCCGCGATGGACACGCGGGTTGCCGCGATCCGCGCGTTCACGAGCCAGTTCCACGATCCGGAATCGAAGGAGCCGGAGACGATCCTGTCGCAGAAGAGCTTCCTGGCGGCGATCGAAGCGCGCGCCCGTTACTTCGGCTTCATGATCGGAGTCGAGTTCGGCGAGGGCTTTGTATCGAAGAGGCCGCCAAGGATCGACGATCCGGTGCAGTCGTTCGAAAACTTCGAGCCGGGTTTCTAGGAGCGGTCGGTTGTTCCCATGAGGATTGGCATCACCTGCTACCCGACATTCGGGGGGAGCGGAGTCGTCGCGACGGAGCTCGGCATCGCGCTGGCGAAACAGGGGGACGAGGTCCATTTCATTTCCTACGCGCTGCCGTCGAGGCTGGGGCTGCCGCGGCCGCGGGTCTTCTTCCACGAGGTCGTCGCGCCGAGCTATCCGCTTTTCGTCTCGCCGCCGTACACGCTCGCGCTTTCGACGAAGATGGCGGAGGTCGCCCTGCACGCGAAGCTCGACCTGCTCCACGTCCACTACGCGCTGCCGCACGCGATCTCGGCGATTCTCGCGCGCGAGATGATCGCCGGCAACGGGACGCGGCTGAAGGTCGTCACGACGCTCCACGGCACCGACATCACGATCGTCGGGCAGGATCGCTCCTATCTTCCGATCACGCGCTACGGGATCGAGAAGAGCGACGCCGTCACAGCCGTCTCGCGCTACCTGCGGGATGTGACCGTGCGCGAGTTCGGCGTGAGCCGCCGCGTGGACGTCATTCCCAACTTCGTGGACAGCGACCTCTTCCGCCCGGGAGAAGCGTCGGCTTATGCGAAATCTCTCTTCCCCGGGAACGAGCCCGTTCTCATGCACATCTCCAACTTCCGGCCTGTCAAGCGCATCGCCGACGTGCTCGGCGTCTTCGACCGCGTGCGGCGGCAGATCCCCGCGCGGCTTCTGCTCATCGGCGACGGCCCCGACCGATCGCTCGCCGAGCGGCTGGCGTCCGAGGGGGGCTTCGAGGACCGCACGACGTTTCTCGGCAACGTCCCGTCGATCGAGACGATCCTGCCGATCGGCAAGCTCTTCCTCCTCCCCTCCAACGCCGAGTCGTTCGGCCTCGCGGCGCTCGAGGCGATGGCCTGCGGCCTGCCGGTCATCGGGGCCGCGGCCGGCGGCCTTCCGGAGGTCGTCGAGGATGGCAAGAGCGGCTATCCTGAAGCCGCCCGGAGACGTGGACGGGATGGCGGAAGCGGCGCTCTCGCTCCTGCGCGATCTGGAGAAGCACGCGCTCTTCTCGCGCGAGGCGCGGCGCCGCGCCGTCGAAGAGTTTCCGACGGAGAGCGCCGTGGCCCGCTACTGCGGTCTCTATGAAGAAATCCTCGGCCGATGAGCGCGCCGTGCCGGCGCGGGAAGGGCGCGCCGAAATCCGCGAGCGGGCCTCGAGGTTTCTCGCGTCGGCGCACCCGGTCTCCGATCCCGGCGAGGCCGCGCAGATCCTCGCTCGCCTGCGCAAGGAGTACCACGACGCCACGCACGTAGCCTTTGCGTGGAAGATCGCCTCCGGCGACTCGGCATCCGCGCGCTCCTCCGACGCCGGCGAGCCGTCCGGAACGGCCGGCAAGCCGATCGCGGCGGCGATCGAATCGGCGGGCGTCGGCGACGTCCTCGTCGCGGTCGTTCGCTATTTCGGCGGTACGAAGCTCGGGACGGGCGGACTCTCCCGGGCCTACCGGAAGGCCGCCGAGAACGCGCTCGCCGCCGCCGGCAGCCGGGCCGTCCGGGAGACCTCCCTCGTCGAAGTGACCTGTCCCTACGAAAGACTGGGCGCCGTGCGAAGGCTCGTGCGTCCCCCGCAGGTCACGCTCGCCGGCGAGACCTTCGAGCCGGGCCCGACCGTGCGCCTCGAGGTGCTCCGCTCCCGCCTCCCGGCCCTCCGCGCCGCCCTGGAAGAAGCCCGCCTTGCCTACCGAATCCTCGCGGTGTAGCAAGGCGGGAGTCCCCTGTCATCCTGACGGCATGATGGTGACCCTGTCATCCTGAGGAGCGAAGCGACGAAGAATCTGCCCCGACGTTGATCGAGACCGGGAGCAGATCCTTCGCTGCATTCGGGGTGACAGGGGAAAGAGACTGAGCCTACGGTTGCCAGGAGGCGAGGGCGGCGATGCCGGCGTCCCGCTCCGCCTGAGAGCAGAACGCGGCGCGCCAGGCGTTCTCCGCCATGCGGCGCAGCGTCAGGTCGCCGAGGCCGAACTCCTCGCGCGCCACGCGGTACTCGCCGGACGTCGTCGTGGCGAAGAGGAGGGGGTCGTCGGCGGAAAGCGCGACGTGCACTCCGGCCTCGATCAGGCGCAGCAGCGGATGCTGCTCGTAGCTCTTCGCCGCGCCCGTCGCCACGTTTCCCGTCGGCGCGACGCACAGAGTCGTGCGCTCGTCCGCGAGGCGCTCCGCCAGCCGCGCGTCGGCCGCGGCGGCGATGCCGTGGTCCACGCGGTCGGGACGAAGGACGTCGAGCGCCTCTTCCAGGCTTTCGGGGCCCGCCCACTCTCCCGCGTGGACCGAGGTTTTGAGCCCGAGCGCCCGCGCGCGCATGTAAACGCCCGCGAACGCCGCGGCCGGCATCGCCTTCTCGTCGCCCCCCATCCCGAAGCCCACGACAGACGGCAGGGGATTCCTCTCGTGCAGATCGAGCACGCGATCCGCGGACTCGGGGCCCCACTGACGCACGACGTCGAGGAGGATCCTGCACTCGCATCCGCCCGGCCGGGCGCGGAACGCCTCGTCGATCGCCTCGAGGCAGCTCGCCCCGTCCAGCGCCATGCGCGAGAGGATCGCCGGCGACACGTAGATCTCGGCGTAGCCGACCCCGTCCCGGGCGAGCGATTCGCCGATCGCCCGCGCGGCCTCGGCGTAGTCCTCCGGCTTCCGGAAGAGGCGGCAGATGTCGGCGTAGAGCGAGAGAAACCCGGCGTCGCCGCCGATCGCCCGGCGCCGGGCCTCGAACGCCCTCGGGTCGGCAAAGGGGTGGGCGGCTCGCGCGGCAAGCCGCTGGACCATTTCGGGAGGAAGAGACCCCTCGAAATGGAGATGGCAGTCGGCCAGAGGAAGGGATTTCTGGTCGGCGATTGGTGAATTGTGATCAGGGCTTTCCACGCGGCACCCCGGAACCCGGTATTGAATCACGGCCCGTCGTGAGAGGCTGAGACCCGGAATGGAACTTTTTCGGCCCCGATCCGTTAGACAATTTCGAGACGTCATGCGCAAACTTGCCCTGGCAGCCTTCCTTCTCCTTCCGGCCGCCGGCCTGGTCGCCAGCCAGGACGAGGTATTCGAGAAAGCCTTTTCGATGGAAGGGGTTTCGAGGATTTCGGTCCAGAATGTCAACGGCCGGATCGAGGCGTCGGCCTGGGACAGGCCCTATCTGAAGATCCGGGCCGTCAAGAACGCCAGCGGAAGCGAGGCGGAGGAGACGCTTCGGCTGACCGAGATCCGGATCCGCAAGATCGGGGACGAGATCCGGGTGGAGACGGTCAATCCGCGCCGGCACAAGCTCTTCGGCTTCCTCGACTTCGGGTGGCACAACGCGAAAGTGGACTACGAGCTGCATTTCCCGGCCGCCACGGCGGCGCGCCTGGAGACGACCAACGGCCAGGTGGCGGCGAACGGGTTCGACGGGTCTCTCTCCTGCGACGTCGTCAACGGCTCGATCGAGCTGACCGGCGTCGCGGGGCCGGTGCGCGCCACCACCGTCAACGGCGGGCTGCGCATCGCGTTTCGCGGCTCGATGAAGAAGGCGGAGCTCGAGACGGTCAACGGCTCCGTCGAGGTGGCCTTCGACCGCGGCTCCTCGGTCCGGTATGACCTGCAGACGGTGAACGGCCGGATCGAGGGGGACTTCGACCTGGCCGTCGAAGGCAAGCACGGGCCCAAGGAGGCCCGTGGCTCCTACAACGGCGGCACCGAGTCGCTCCACTGCGAGACCGTCAATGGCTCTATCCGGTTGAAGACGAAGTAGTCATCCGCTCCCCGGTGCCTCCGTTCGTCCCTCTGCTATCCTCCGCCGCGTAGGCTGCTGATGTCGGAAAGCCGCGCGCAATCCTCGCCGATGCTGGTTCTCTCCTACCTCGCGTTCCTCGGGTTCATCCCGTTGATCGCGGGCAAGCGCGACCGGGAAGTCCGCTGGCACGCGGCCAACGGTCTTCTTCTTTTCGGGGCGGTGGTCGCGATCGGGATCGTCGCGACGATCATCGGCGTTCTCGTCCCGCCCCTCTCCTGCATCTATCCGGTCGTGATGCTTCTCGTCCTCATCCTCTACACGATCATCGCGATCCTGGCGGTCGTGAAGGCGTTGAACGGGGAGCGGCTGATCGTGCCGGGAATCTCGCGGTATGCCGATCGCTTCTGAAGCAATCGCGCTCCCGACCCGGCCGGAAAGAAGGGCGCGTTTCGGAAACGGGATTTCGCTGCTCGCGGCGGCCCTCCTCGGGCTCTGCATCGGCGACTCGCTCCGGCCGCCCGCGGAGCAGTTCGGCGCGCGCCTGGCGATCGGATTCATCGACACGTATCGGGAGCTTCTCTCCCCCGCGATCTCGCGCACGGGGCTCGTCCGGTGCCGGTTCCATCCGACCTGCTCGGCCTACGGCCGCGAAGCGATCGCGCGCTACGGCCTGCCCAGGGGAGGTGCGCTCGCGGCGGCCCGGATCCTGCGCTGCAATCCCTTCTCCAGGGGGGGAGAGGATCCGGTGCCGTAGGAGCTCCTCCAACGGCAGCATCTCCGCCGGGACGATCGTTCCGCTCTGGCGCTCGGATCAGTTTACAGAAGGGGACCGGGAGACATGGGGACTGGGGGACTGGGGGACTGGGAGATGTGAGAAAAGAGTCTCGTTGCGGTTCACCCAGTCACCCGCTCCCCAAGTCTCCCAGTCGGCAGCTGTCGCCGAGAATGAAATTGGCCGGATGGGTCGCAGGAAGGAGAAGGGCGGCGAAGTCAGAGTTGGTGCCGTCGGCCGGACTCGAACCGGCATGGGTTACCCCATACGCCCCTCAAACGTACGTGTCTACCAATTCCACCACGACGGCTTGGATCTCACTTCTTCTGCGCGGGCACGACCGGAGCGGACTGCGGCGCGGCTGCCGCGGGGGCCTGGGCCGCCGGAGCAGGCGGCTGACCCGAAGGTCGCTGCCCCGGAACGGGCGCCGGGGCGGCGGCGCTCCCCTGGGCGTTGATCTTCTGCGGCACACCCTTGACGACCGAGGGTCTCTGCCGCGCCTGAACGAGCGTCAACAGCATCGACAGCACAATGAACCCGATGAAGGCTCCCGTCGTCAGCTTGTGAAGCAGGGTCGTCGCGCCCCGAGCCCCGAAGGCGGTCTGCGTGCCTCCGCCGCCGAAGGCTCCGGCGATATCCGCCCCCCTCCCCTGCTGGACCAGGACCACCAGGATCAGGAAGAAGCAGATCACGACATAAAGCACGATCAAAGCGGCGTAAGCGAATTGCACCAAACCCCCTTAGAAAAGGCGGAAGAGTCTACCAGAACCGACCGGTTCGTCAATCTCTCCCGATTCCGGGTAGTGGGTCAGTTTGCTTGTGGCTTCCCATCCGCCCCGGCGTCGAGCCCGCCTCCCTCCGTCGGCACGCGACGGCAGGCCGTGATGAGAGAACCGGCCGTCGCTCTAACGCGAAAGCACAGTCATAGAGAGGCAATTCGGGATTCGTGGTGGTGTGCTTTCGCTCATTGGGGCACTCTCCCGCTTTCCTCAGCAACGAGGAGAGGATTGGGTTGATGCCGTTCCCGGGCCTTTCGAGAGGGGCCGCTTTCGCTTGCCGCTTGACGGCCCCCGTGAGACTTGCCCCCTCGAAGGGCTTGGGAGCTTCCGACCGGCTACAGGCTGTCGCGCCCGACTCGACCAAGAGCTCCGAGCGCCTGACAATGAGCGTCCGGCAGAAGCTCCCCGCCCGGGTCACGGTATCGCAAGAGAAAGGGGGGTGGTGATGGTGTTCCATGCCGGTTTGGATTGGGCCAAGAGGGCGCACGCAGTCTGCGTCCTGGATCAGAAGGGGAAGGTTCGAGCTCGATTCGAGATTGCGCACACTGCCGAGGGAATGCGCGAGCTGACAGGGAAGCTGCTGGCATTTAGCCGTCACGGATCCCTTCAAGTCGCTCTCGAGCGCTGCTCGGGACTGTTGGTGGACACACTGCTGGAGGCCGGTCTGGTGGTCGTCCCGATCCATCCCAATGTCGTTAAAGCCACGCGGTCTCGGTACAGCGCCTCGGGCGCCAAGACGGATCCCTGGGACGCGTATTTGATCGCCGACGTGCTTCGGACCGACGGACATCGCTTCCGACCTCTCCAGCCCCTCTCGGATCAGACGCGTGCCCTTCGCGCCCTGGTGCGTTCTCGGGATGATCTGGTCGCCCAGCGGGTCGCCCTGGCCAACCGGCTCCGGGATCTGCTCGAGGGCTTCTGGCCCGGCGCTGCCGCGATCTTCGCCGATGTGGACTCTGCGATCAGCCTGGCCTTCCTGGCTCGATATCCGACCCCCAAGGAGGCGGAGCAACTCGGGGAGAAACGCCTGGCAGCCTTCCTCGTCAAGAACCACTACACAGGCCGACGCTCGCCACAGCAGTTGCTCCAAAGGCTCCGGACCTCTCCATCCAGCCGTACTCCTCCCCTGGAAGCGCAGGCCAAGCAAGAGCTCATCCTGGCCATCTCCTCCGTCCTGAGTACTCTCGTGACCCAGATCAAGCAAATCGGGATCGCCATCCAGCGCGCGCTCTCCATCCACCCGGCCGCACCCATCTTCACCTCCTTGCCTTGCGTCGGGCGCATCAACGCCGCTCAGATCCTCTCGGAGACTGGAGAGGATCCTCACCGCTTCTCCTCACTCGATCAGCTCTGCGCCGAAGCGGGCGTTTGCCCCGTCACCTACGCTTCGGGCAAACACCACGCAGTCGGGTTCCGCTTCGCCTGCAATAAACGACTCCGCAGAGCTTTGACTACGTTCGCCGATAACTCCCGCCGTCTCTCCCCTTGGGCGGCCTCGCTCTACTCCCGCGCGCGCTGCCACGGAAAAGATCACCCTCACGCCATCCGAATCCTCGCCAGAGCATGGCTGCGCGTCCTCTGGCGCTGCTGGATCAACAACACACCCTACGACCCGGCTCGTCACACCGCCGCTGCGAGGCTCGCCGCATGACCATCAGGTTGACACAGGCTGTCTCACGGCGCTCCTCCGGGAGGCGGGCCCGCCGCCGGAGCTCCACCGTGGCGTTAAGCCGGACCCCGAGCCCCGGAGACGGCGGCGTTCCCGTACGGGGTGATGGGTGACGAGCATGGAACGCTACCGCCGGCACCACGGTGAGACTGCGAGGAACCCTCAGCGCCCGCCGGTTCTCACCGACACGGCCTGCGGGCGCGTGCCCCGTAGGGAATGCTGCCGGCTCCGGGGCGCCCTTTCCGCCTCGATCAGCTCGATGTGCAAAGTCACCCACTACTCGATTCCGGCGATCTGGGCAAACGCCTCAGCCTTAAGGCTCGCTCCACCGATCAGGAAGCCGTCCACCTTGCATTCCTCGAGGAGCTTCCTGGCGTTCTCGGAGGTGACGGAGCCGCCATACAGGATGCGGACGTCCCGCCGGCCGGATAGCAGCTCGGCGAGATGAATGCGCGCCGATCCCGCATCCTCCGCCGTGGCCGCCTTGCCCGTTCCGATCGCCCAGACCGGTTCGTAGGCCACGACGAGCGTGGCGTCGCTCGGGTCCTCCTCAAGGGTCGCGACCTGCGCGACGAGAATCTGCGCCGTCAGGCCCTCCTCACGCTCCGCTTCCGTTTCGCCCAGGCAGTAGATCGGGACGAGCCCCGCTTCGCGGACGCGGGCGAGCTTGCGCGCGAGGACGCCGCTCTCCTCGCCGAAGAGCCGCCGCCGCTCCGAGTGTCCGACGATGGCATACCGGCATCCCGCGTCGGCGAGCATCCGCGCCGAGACCTCCCCCGTGAACGCCCCCGCTGTCTCCGCCGCGACGTTCTGTCCCGCGACCGACCAGCGCCCCCGAGAATCTCTCGCGGAGTCGAGCGCCGTGAACGGAGGCGCGACGGCGAGCTCGACGTTCAGGTTCTTCTCGCCGACGATTCTTCCGAGCTCGCGCGAGAAGGCCGCCGCCTCGCCGCGGGTCTTGTTCATCTTCCAGTTGGCGACAAAGAGGTTCATAGGTCAGGTGGTAGGTGGAGGGTGGAAGGTGGTAGGGGTGGGTGGTCGAGGAGCATCGGCGCCATCCCTACCACCTATCACCTACCACCTATCACCTACCACCTATCACCTACCACCTATCACCTCTCGAGCGCTTCGATGCCCGGCAACGTCCCCTGGGTAAGGAACTCGAGCGAGGCGCCGCCGCCCGTCGAGACGTGCGTAAAGCGCGAGGCGAGCCCCGCTTCGTTGACGGCGGCGACGCTCTCTCCGCCGCCGACGACCGTGACGGCGTCGGATTCGGCGAGGAGCATCGCGAGCGCCTTCGTTCCGTGGTCGAACGGAGGGTGCTCGAAGACGCCCATCGGGCCGTTCCAGAAGATCGTCTTCGCCGGCTCGAGCAGGCGCTCGAACTGCTCGAGCGTCTTCTGCCCGACGTCGAGGGCCATCTTGTCCTCCGGGATCTTCGAGATGCCGACGGTGCGGGCGCCTTTCGCGTCCTCGACCGACGCGGCGACGACGAAGTCGGAGGGGAGCGCGATCGTCTTCCCCTCTTTCTTGCAGAGGTCGAGGACCTCGCGCGCGACGGCGACCTTGTCCTCTTCGAGGAGAGAGCGACCGACCGACAGGCCGATCGCGCGGACGAAGTGGTTCGCCATCCCGCCCCCCAGGAGCAGGACGTCGGCGCGGCTCGCCAGCGCGCGCAGCGCGTCGATCTTTCCCGAAATCTTCGCGCCCCCGAGGATCACGGCGAACGGACGCTGCGGATCGAGAAGCCGCGAAAGCTCCCGCACTTCCTTCTCGAGCAGGAGACCCGCGCCTTTTTCCGCGATGAGGCTCGGAACGCCGACGACGGAGGCGTGGGCCCGGTGCGCGGCGCCGAAGGCGTCGTCCACGTAGACTTGCGCGAGAGCGGCCAGGCCCTTCGCGAACTCGGGATCGTTGGATTCCTCGCCCGCGTGGAACCGGAGGTTCTCGAGCAGCAGCACCTCTCCCGGCTCGAGTTTCTCCGCCGCCGACTCCGCCTCGGCCCCGACGCACGCCTCGACGAACCGCACCGGCCGGCCGAGGGCCTCGGCGAACGCGACCGCCACGGGAGCCAGGGACAGGTCGGGCTTCACCTTCCCCTTCGGCTTTCCGAGATGAGACGCGCAGAGGACCTTCGCTCCGGCGTCCGCCGCGAGCCGGATCGTCGGAAGCGTCTCCTCGATCCTCGTCCGGTCGGTGACGCGGCCGCCGGCGAGCGGGACATTGAAGTCCACTCGAAGAAAGAGCCGCCTGTCGCGAAGATCGAGATCGCGAATGGACTTCATGGCGCGGGATCTTAACTCTTCACTGTCATCCCGAGCGCAGCGAGGGATCTGCCCTCGTCTCATTGGGATGGAGCAGATCCTTCGTCGCTGCGCTCCTCAGGATGACAGAGTGGAGGGGAGGTCTGAACATAGAATTGCCCGGATGAGACGGTTTCTCGCGGGGCTCGCGCTTCTGCTTTTCGTCTCGGGCCGGGTCTTCGGCGCGGAGCGCCAGGTCGCGACGGGGTGGGGAGGCGCCGTCGCGGCGGCCGAAGAGACCGCCGCGCGCGTCGGCATCGAGATCCTGAAGCAGGGAGGCAACGCGGCCGATGCCGCGGTCGCGGTCGCCTTCGCGCTCGCGGTGACGTGGCCGGAAGCGGGCAACATCGGCGGAGGCGGCTTCTGGATCTCGCGGGACTCGCGCGGGCGGGCCCTCGCCGTGGACTTCCGCGAAGTCGCCCCGCGCGCCGCCCGCCGCGACCTCTACGTCCGACCCGACGCTCACGGCGTCGTTCCCTCCTCGACCGAAGGGCCGCTGGCGTCGGGAGTGCCGGGTTCGGTGGCCGGCCTCTCTCTCGCCCACCGCCGGGCGGGGCACCTCTCGTGGAAGACCGTCGTCAATCCCGCCGTGCGGCTCGCCCGTGACGGTTTCGTCGTCTCGGAAGCGCTCGCGCGCTCGATCTCAATCCCGGAGCACCGCGATCGCCTCGCGAAGGACCCGGAGACGGCGCGCATCTTCCTGCCCAACGGGGCGCCTCCGGCCGCCGGCTCAGTTCTCAAGCAGCCGGACCTCGCGCGCACGCTCGAGGCGATCCGCGACCACCGCGACGACGGCTTCTACCGCGGACGCGTGGCGCGCCAGATCGAGGCCGGGCAGGAGCGGGACGGCGGCCTCATCTCCCGGGGCGACCTCGCCCGGTACGAGGCCAGGATCCGCACTCCCGTCCGGTTCAAGTTCCGCGGCGCGGAAATCCTGACATTGCCCGCCCCCGCTTCGGGCTCCGTTCTGGCCGAGATGGCGGCGATGGCCGCCGACCTGGGCCTCGAGAAATTCAAGACCCGCGACGCCGCCTCGGCGCACCTGCTGGCCGAGATCGAGAAGCGCGCGTTCCGCGACCGCAATCGCTACCTGGGCGATCCGGCCTTTCCGCACGTCCGCCAGGAGCTCCTGACCGACCCGGCGAGGATCCGGTGGCTCGCCGCGTCGATCGACCCGCAGCGCGCGACGCCGAGCGGCTCGCTCCGGCTGCCGGAGAAGGAAAAGCCCTCGACGACGCACTTCTCGGTGATGGACGGCGCGGGCGGGGCGGTCTCCGTCACGACCACACTGAACGATTCGTACGGCAACGGCCGGATCGCGCCGGGACTCGGGTTCCTCTGGAACAACGAGATGGACGACTTCGCGACGAAGCCCGGGCAGCCGAACCTTTACGGCCTCATCCAGGGGGTCGCCAACGAGGTCGCTCCGGGCAAGCGCATGCTCTCGGCGATGTGCCCTTCGATCGCGGTCTCCGGCGGGCGCAGCGTCCTCATCTGGGGCACGCCGGGGGGGTCCACGATTCCGACGACGAACTTCCAGGTGCTCCTCGGTTTTTTCCTGCGCGGCGAAACGCTCGCGGACGCGGTCGCGGCGCCCCGCTTTCACCAGCAGGACTTTCCCGACCGGATCCAGCTCGAAAGAGACCGTTTCGATCCCGCCTGGATCGCGGCGCTGGAAAAGCTCGGGCACACGGTCGTCGAGCGCGAGCCGAAGGACAATCCCATCGGCCGTGTCCACGCGATCGCGCGGCGCCCGGACGGGACTCTGACCGCCGTGGCCGATCCGCGAAGCGGAGGAGTCGGCCTCGTCGTCCAGGAATCCCGGTGACGGTGATGTCGAGAGTCCAGGGGCCAGGCATGAACGATCTGTTCCGGCCGCTTTATCGCGAAGGGGATGTGCTGCGGCTCCTCGATCAGCGTCTCCTTCCGTCGCGCGAGGTCTGGCTGACACTGACTCATCCGCCGGAGATCGCGATCGCGATCCGCGACCTCGCCGTGCGCGGGGCGCCGGCGATCGGCGTTGCCGCGGCCTACGGCGCCGCGTTCTCGATGAGGAGCGGCGCGACCACGCCTCCTGAGGAGCGGTTCCAGACGGCGCGGCGCCTTCTCGCGGCGACGCGGCCGACCGCGGTCAATCTCTTCGCGGCGCTCGAGCGCATGGCCCGCCGTTTCGATCGGGTCGCGTCGTCGCCGCCCGACCGGATCGAGACCGCTCTCGTCGCCGAGGCCGACGCGATCGCCGCCGAAGACATCGAAGCCTGCCGGGCGATCGGCGCCCATGGCGCGACGCTCCTCGCCGCCGACAGCCTCGTCATGACGCACTGCAACGCCGGCGCGCTCGCCACGGCCGGCTACGGGACGGCTCTCGGAGTCATCCGCGGCGCGATCGAAGCGGGCAAGGCCATCCGGGTCCTCGCCTGTGAGACCCGGCCGTTTCTCCAGGGCGCGCGCCTGACCGCCTGGGAGCTCTCGCGCGACCGCATTCCCGTCGAGATCATCACCGACAGCATGGGCGGCCACTTCCTCGCCCAGGGCGAAGTCCGGGCCGTCCTCGTTGGCGCGGACCGCATCGCCGCCAACGGCGACACCGCGAACAAGATCGGAACGTACTCGCTCGCCGTCCTCGCGAAAGAAAACAACGTCCCCTTCTACGTCGCCGCTCCCATGACGACGATCGACTTCGACTGTCCCGGCGGCTCCGCGATCCCGATCGAAATGCGCGCCTCCGGCGAAGTCCTCTCCTTCGGCGGCGAATCCATCGCGCCGGAAGGCGTCAACGCCCGGTACGCCGCCTTCGATGTCACACCGGCCCGCTACATCACCGCCATCGTGACGGATCGCGGAATCTGCAGACCTCCGTATCTCGAGAGCCTGGCAGCGGTGGCCGCATCGGCTCCGAAGACCAATTTGTGATTCTGGTTCTCGGCATCGAGACTTCCTGCGACGAGACCTCGGTCGCCGTGGTGGACGGCTCCGGCCGCGTCCTGTCCAATATCATCGCGACGCAGATGCAGGCGCATGCCGCTTACGGCGGCGTCGTCCCGGAGGTCGCGGCGAGGGCGCACCTGGAGAATCTGCCGGCGGTCTTCGAGGAGGCCGTCGGGCGGGCGGGCGTCGCTCTCGAGGAGATCGGTCTCATCGCGCCGACGGCGGGGCCGGGGCTGATCGGCGCGCTGCTCGTCGGGCTCTCGGCGGGGAAGGCGCTCGCGTTCGCGCGCGGCGTGCCGCTCGTCGGCGTCAATCATCTCGAGGGGCATCTCTTCTCGGCGCACCTGCGCGCAAACGGGGAGCCGGCGCGGCCCGTCGAGCTTCCGTTCCACGGGCTCGTCGTCTCGGGAGGGCACGCGGAGCTCGTCCGCGTGGAAGAGGAACGCATCGTTCCGATCGCCCGCACCCGAGACGACGCTCCGGGCGAGGCCTTCGACAAGGTCGCGCGGCGGGCGGGCCTCCCCTATCCCGGCGGGCCCGTCGTGGACCGGATTGCCGCGCGCGGGAACGCGACCCGCTATCCGCTCCCCGTGGGACGGGTGACGGGCGGCTCCGACGATTTTTCCTTTTCCGGCCTGAAGACCGCGATGCTGCGTGAGTTCGAGAAGCGCGGCGTGGACGGATCGCCGCTCGACGCGGACACCCTGCCGCAGGACCTGACCGACCTCTTCGCGTCCTTCCAGCACGCGATCGTCACGGCGCTCCTCCAGCGGGTCGAGACCGTGCACCGGCGGGAGGGAATCCGCCGCCTCGCGCTCTCCGGAGGCGTGGCCGCGAACTCGCGCCTGCGCTCGGCCCTCTCCGACTGGGGAGAAGAGAACGGCGTCCCCGTCCTCCTCCCCGAAAAATCCCTGACGACCGACAACGCCGCGATGATCGCGTGGGCGGGATTGTTGAGGTTCCGCCGAGACGGCGCTCCTCCGCTCGATTCCGTCCTCGCGCGGTCGCGCTGGCCGCTCGGAACGTGAGAAGGTTTCAGGTTCCCCTGACACCTGTATCATCCTTTGTTCACCCATGCCCGACCCGCAGTTCATCCGAAACTTCTCGATCGTCGCGCACATCGACCACGGGAAGACGACGCTCTCGGACCGCATCCTCCAGCGGTGCGGAGCCGTGGCCGCGCGCGAGATGCACGAGCAGATGCTCGACGACATGGAGCTCGAGCAGGAGCGCGGCATCACGATCAAGGCGCGGGCGGTGACGCTCCAGTACAAGGCCCGGGACGGGAACGATTACACGCTGAATCTGATCGACACGCCGGGACACGTGGACTTCTCCTACGAGGTGTCCCGCTCGCTCGCCGCGTGCGAGGGGGCCGTGCTCGTCGTGGACGCGACGCAGGGAGTCGAGGCGCAGACGCTCGCCAACGCCTACCTCGCCATCCACCACAACCTCACGATCGTGCCGGTCATCAACAAGATCGACCTGCCGTCGGCCGAGCCGGAGCGCGCGCGGGAGCAGATCGAGCAGGTCGTCGGCATTCCGGCCGACAGGGCGATCCTGACGTCGGCCAAGCAGGGGACCGGCGTGGACGAGCTGCTCGAGCGCATCGTGACGGACATCCCGCCGCCTTCGGGCGATCCGCAGGCGCCGTTGAAGGCGCTCCTCTTCGATTCCTGGTACGACCCTTACCGCGGCGTCACGTCCCTCGTCCGCATCCTGGACGGCCGGCTCACCGGCCGGATGAAGATCCGGGCGATGGCCACGGGGCTCGAGGCCGAGGTCGAGGAGGTCGGGATCTTCAAGCCGCAGCGCGAGGCGGTGCCGGCCCTCTCCGTCGGGGAAGTCGGCTTCCTCTGGGCCAACATCAAGGACCTTCACTCGACGCGCATCGGCGACACGATCACGGAGGCGGGCCGCCCGGCGGCCGAGCCGTTGCCCGGCTTCACCGAGGTCAAGCCGATGGTCTTCGCCGGCCTCTTCCCGACCGACGCCGACGACTACGCGAACCTGCGCGACGCGATGGAGAAACTGCGGTTGAACGACGCGTCCTTCACGTTCGTCCCGGAAAACTCGACGGCCCTCGGGTTCGGGTTCCGCTGCGGCTTCCTCGGCCTCCTCCACATGGAGATCATCCAGGAAAGGCTCGAGCGGGAGTTCGACCTCTCGCTCATCACGACGGCGCCGGGCGTCAACTACAAGGTGACGACGACGGCCGGCGAGATCCTCGAGATCGTCAACCCGAACCACCTGCCGCAGCCCAACCACATCGAGCGGGTCGAGGAGCCGTACATCACGGCGACCATCATCACGCGCGACGACTCGCTCGGCGGGCTCTTGAAGCTCTGCGAGGAGCGGCGGGGCGAGCAAAAATCGCTCGAGTACGTCTCGAGCAACCGCGTCATCCTGATCTACGACTTCCCGTTGAACGAAGTCGTCCTCGACTTCTACGACAAGTTGAAGTCGATCTCGCGCGGGTACGCGTCGCTCGACTACGAGCTGGCTGGGTACCGGGAGGGGGACCTCATCAAGCTCGACATCCTGGTCAACGGGGAGCCGGTGGACGCGCTGTCCCTCATCGTCCACCGGGAGGAGGCGGCGGTCAAGGGCCGGCTCCTCGCCGCAAAGATGAAAGAAATCATCCCCCGGCAGATGTTTGAAGTCGTGATCCAGGCGGCGATCGGGGCGAAGATCATCGCCCGGGAACAGGTTTCGGCGATCCGGAAGAACGTGCTCGCCAAGTGCTACGGCGGCGACATCACGCGCAAGAGGAAGCTCCTCGAAAAACAGAAGGAAGGGAAGAAGCGGATGAAGAGGGTCGGGCGGGTGGACATCCCGCAGGAGGCCTTCCTCGCCGTTCTGAAAGTCGAATGACGGAAACAGACGTTTCGCAGCAGGCCCCGCCCGTGGGGATCTCCGGCCGCCACTCCGCGAGCCGGGAATGGTACGAATCGCTCCTCGTCGCGGGGATCTTCGTCTTCTTTGTCCGGACCTTCGTCGTGCAGACGTACCAGGTCCCGACCGGCTCGATGGAGAAGACGATCCTCGTCGGCGACCACCTGCTCGTCAACAAGTTCGTCTTCGGCCCGAAGCTGCCGGCGCTCGCCCGGTTTCTCCCGTACCGCGACGTGCGGCGCGGCGACATCATCGTCTTCAAGAAGCCGGGGGACGACATCAACCCGGGCAATGTCCTCGTCAAGAGGGCCGTCGCCGGGCCGGACGACGTCGTCAAGGTCCAGGACAAGGCGCTCTTGATCAACGGCAAGCCGGCCGACGGACCGTGGGTCCAGCACATCGACCGCGAGCTCTACCGCTCGGGCGACCCGCACGTGCCGGAAATGGCGGTGGAGCGGGACCAGTTCGGACCGTATAAGGTCCCGCCCGGCTCTTACTTCGGGATGGGAGACAACCGGGACAATTCCCTGGACAGCCGCTTCTGGGGCTCGGTCCCGCGCGGCAACATCTTCGGCAGGCCCTTCCTCATCTACTGGTCCTACGAGGCCGAGCCCAACTCCCACATCTGGCACGGGGCCGTCGCCAAGATCCGGCAGCTCGGCGGCGTCGCGGCTCATTTCTTTTCCCGGACGCGATGGGACCGGATGTTCCGGCTCGTCCGCTGACGGCGGCGCAGATCCGGGACGCCGGCTCCCCTTCCCCGACGCACTCGGGCCGGACGCATCCGCTCGAGTTCGTGGAAGCCGTTCTCGCGGCGGTCGTGTTCGCGCTCTTCGTCCGGACCTTCCTGCTGCAGGCCTTCGTCGTCCCGAGTCCTTCCATGGAGAGGACCGTCCTCATCGGGGACCACGTCATCGTGAACAAGTTCATCTTCGGGCCGCGCGAGCTGCGCGCCCTCGACCGGTTGCTCCCCCGCCGCCCGGTGCGCCGCGGCGACATCATCGTCTTCAAGTTCCCGGAGGATCCGCGGCGCGATTTCGTCAAACGAGCCGTCGGGCTGCCCGCGGACACGGTGGAGATCCGCGACAAGACCGTCGTCGTCAACGGCCGCCGCGAAGTCGAGCCGCGGGCACTCCATTCCGATCAGCGTGTGTGGCCCGACGAGGCACGGCTTCCGGAAGGGGTGCGGCGGCGGGACCAGGTTCACCCATTCGTGGTCCCCGCTGAGTCCTATTTCGCCCTCGGCGACAACCGGGACAACTCCTACGACAGCCGATTCTGGGGGCCGGTCCCCGCTTCCCATCTGAAGGGACGCCCCCTGGTCGTTTACTGGTCTCACCCGACCGGCGGAGAGGGGAGTCGTACGGGCCCCGGCGGCTGGATCGTCGATTTCTTCGCGACCACGCGCTGGTCCCGGACGTTCCTGCCTGTGCGTTGATGAGCCCCGGCACCGTCCGGGCACTGTTAGAATCAGGCCACTCTTCGGGAGGATATGGATGACACCAACGCAGAGAGCGCGAGGCTCGGGCAGAGTCGGGTGCATCGTCTGGCTTGCCATCCTCGGTCTCATCGGCTATGGCCTCTACAAGGTCATCCCGGTCAAGATAGCGACTTCGACCTTCTACGATTTCATGCAGGAGGAAGCCTCCTTCGCGTCGATCCGGAACGTCCCGCAGCTGCAGAAGGAAATCCTGGCCAAGGCGAGGGAACTCAACCTGCCCGTCACCCAGGACAACCTCGTGATCAAGAGGAGCCGGGAGTCGATCACGATCGAAGCCCACTACGAGATCACCATCGAGTTCTTCGGGGGATGGAAGAAATACGTCTGGAAGTTCGACCAGCTGGTCGAGCGCCCGACGTTCCTCGTATAACGTCGCTACGCGACCGGGGCTGAGCCCGACCCGGGCCTTATCCCCTTGTCATCCTGAGCGAAGCGAAGAATCTGCTCAGGCCGATAACGGTGGGATGGGTGGGAGAGTCTGGAATAAATGGCTGTGCGTTGGCTTTCCGACGCGGTGAAAGGAGTGCTCCCATGCGTCCTGTCCGCACGTTCCTCCTGCTGGCCGGGGCCCTGACCCTGTCCGGCGCTCTGCTGGCCGCCGCGCCCGAGTTGGGCGCACCGGCTCCCCAGTTCACGCTCACGGCCCTCGATGGGAAGACGTTCTCGCTGGCCGAGGCGGCAAAGAGCCACAAGGCGGTCGTCGTCATGTTCATCGCGACGAAGTGCCCCTACTCGAATGCCTACAACGACCGGATGAGGGACCTCGCGGCGGTCTACGCGAAACAGGGAGTCCTCTTCGCCGGAATCAACAGCAACAAGACGGAGCCGGCCGCGGAAGTCGCCGCCCACGCGAAACAGCATGGGCTTACCTTCCCGATCATGAAGGACCAGGACAACAAGGTGGCCGACCTCTACGACGCCAGGCACACGCCGGAGATCTTTGTCGTGGACCCGGAGGGGAAGCTGCGCTACCACGGGCGGATCGACGAGAACTACGAGGATGCGGCCAGGGTCACCTCTCCCGACCTGAAGAACGCGCTCGACGCGATGCTCGCCGGACGCGCGATCGCGAAAGCCGAGACAAAGGCCTTCGGTTGCTCGATCAAGAGAGTCTAGAGTTGAGGGCTGAGAGTCCAAAGTCGAGAAGAGCATGAGGAGGGCCGTGGCCCTCCTCGTTGTCTTTCTGTCCGCGGCGGCGACGATCGCGGCATCACCCGATCACCCGATCACCCGATCACCCGATCTCCTCTCGGGGGAAGTGGACGCGAAGGGACTCACGGAGCGGATCGCCCGCGAGAAGGGGCGGGTCGTCCTCGTCAACTTCTGGGCGACCTGGTGCGTGCCTTGCCGCGAAGAGTTCCCGGACCTCGCTCGCCTCGACAAGGCGTACGCGGGACGGGGACTTCGGGTCCTCGGCGTCTCGACGGACCTTGCCCGCGAGATTCCGGCCGTGCAGAAGTTCCTCGCGAAGCAGAAGCCCGGATTTCCCAACTATCGGAAGAAGAGCGGTGGCGACGATGAGCAGTTCATCGACGCGGTGGACAGGTCGTGGGGGGGCGAGCTCCCCTTCAGCGTCCTCTACTCCCGCGACGGGAGGAAGTCGAAAGTGCTCTCCGGCAAGCACACCTACGGCGAGTACGAGGCGGAGATCGTCAAGCTCCTCGAACCCTAGCCGCCCATCCCCTCCGACGGCCATCCAGTCCGATGGGACATCTGCGGACGGGGTGTGGTCCGGGAGGGACACGGAGTCTCCGAAACCGGACGCCGCGAAGGCCGTCCAGGCCGAAACGGCGGCAGAGACACCTGGAGCGGGATTTGCTAGAGTGCCGCGCGTGGTCTTCACGTCTGCGGCCGAGAATCCCCTCTTTTAAGGAGAAAACGCCCATGAATCGTCTCCGCTCATCGCTTCTGGCAGTCGGCGTCCTCTTGTCCGCCACGCCCGCGATTCTCGCCGAGTCGGCGCAGGTCGCCGAGCGCGCCGGGATCATCCGTCAGGGAGTTTCCGGCACGACCTACTCGCAGGAGCTCCCGGTTCTGGCGCGCGTGCAGGGAACTGCGCTCTTCAAGACGTTCGTTTCCTTTACGAACAACACGAGCACGAACGGCGTGACCGCGAGCTACCAGTTCTCGTACACGTGCCTCGGCTCGACCGCCTCGCCCTGCAGCCCGGCCGGAGGGTTCTACCGGACGGCCGTCCAGACGGTGACGCTGCCCGCGCTCGGGAGCTTCGTGCAGGATGACTTCATCGATTTTCTGAACACGCAGGGGCTTCTTCAGCCGGGAGCCAACGCCGGCACGATCGGCACTCTCCTCGTGACCTTCGCCAATCTCCCGTCGAGCAACGGCTGGGAGGCCAACGTCGTCGCGCGGGTCTACAACCGCATCGTGGAGGCCGACCCGACCCAGGGCACCGTCGGTTTCGCCTTCAACGCGTCGGAGTTCTTCGACTCCGCCGACACGACGCTCGTCGGATACGGTCACGACACGAAGGCGGCTCCAACCGTCGCCGGGAAGGTCCGCACCAACGTCGGCATCCGCAACACCGACATCAACGCCACGAACCAGAACATGACGGTGGACATCACCGCCTACGACACGGCCACCGGCGCGAAAGTGGGCAACCCGATCACCTTCGCCGACCTGCGGCCCGGGGAGATTCGCCAGGTCAGCGACCTCTGGGCGAGCGCCGCGATTCCCTCGACGGTCACGAACGTGATCGTCTTCGCCGACGCCCGAACACCGACCGCCACCTCGCCCACGATGGAGGGCTACATCACGCTCATCGAGGGGCAGAACACACAGGACGCGGCGCTCTTCACGCTTCTCTGCGCGGACGCCAACGGCTGCGGAAACTGACAAGGCGCGCGCTGCCGCGCGCCTTGTCATCCTGAGCGTAGCGAAGGATCTGCCCCGGCTAACGTAGCGGCAGGGCAGATTCTTCGTCGCTTCGCTCCTCAGAATGACAAGGGGCGAGAGCTCCTCAGAATGACAAGGGGGCGAGAGCTATCGTCTCCCGATGTCCCGCCGCACGTGCTTTCCCTCGAACTGGATCGTGTCGGCGCCCTCATAGGCGCGGACGGCTGCCTCCGCCATCGTCGGCGCGGTCGCCGTCACGACGAGAACGCGGCCGCCCGCCGTCACCAGCCGATCCCCGTCGCGGCCAGTCCCCGCGTGGAAGAGCTCCACGGAAGGGATGTGCGCCGCCTCGGCCCAGCCCGAGATTGGCTTGCCCGTCTCGTAGGGCCCCGGATAGCCGCCCGAACAGAGCACGACGCCCACGCAGGCCTCCGGCTTCACGTCGAGCGGCGGATGGCGCTCGAGCTCGCTCCGCCCGGCCGCCACCAGCAGCGCGGCGAGATCCGATTGAAGGCGCGGCAGGACGACCTCCGCCTCCGGGTCACCCAGGCGCGCGTTGAACTCGAGGACCTTCGGGCCCGACTCCGTGAGGATCAGCCCCGCATAGAGCACGCCGCGGAACGGCCGCCCCTCCGCGGCCAGGCCCGCGACCGCCGGACGAATGATCGTCTTGAACACGTCCGCCGAGGCGGCCGCGTCGAGGTTCCCTGCGGGCGACTGGGCGCCCATGCCGCCCGTGTTGGGGCCGCGGTCGCCGTCGTAGACCTTCTTGTAATCGCGCGACGTCGGCAGGGGAACGGCCGTCTGCCCGTCGCACACGGCGAGGAACGTCGCCTCGGTTCCCGTCAGGAATTCCTCGACGAGCACCCGGTCTCCGGCCGAACCGAACACCCGCGTGTCGAAGAACAAACCGAGCGCGCGGTCCATCTCCTCGCGCGACTCGACGATCAGGACGCCCTTCCCGCCGGCCAGACCGTCGGCCTTGAGGACCGCCGGAAAGCCGAGGCGCTTGACGGCGGCGCGGGCTTCCTCCTGCGTCGCGCAGACGAACGCCTCCGCCGTGGGGATGCCGTGGCGCCGCAGGAACTCTTTCGCGAAGACCTTCGAGGATTCGACCTGCGTCGCCAGCCGCGAAGGCCCGAAGATCGGCAGATCTCGCTTTCCGAATTCGTCGCTGATGCCGAGCGCCAGCGGAAGCTCGGGGCCGACGACGGTCATGTCCATCTTCAGCTTCTCGGCCAGGTCGGCCATCTCGACGATGTCCCCGGCCGAGACCGCGAGGCAATCGGCCACCTCGGCGATGCCGGGATTGCCCGGCGCGCAGAAGAGTTCGTCCACGAAGGGGCTGCGACGCAACGCCCAGCACAGTGCATGCTCCCGCCCACCGCTGCCCACGACGAGGACTTTCACGTCGGCGCATTCTAGCTGTTCTTTCGTTTCTTCCCCGAGCCCTTCGCCCGCTTGCCGCCGCGGCTCTTTGACTTGCCGCGCTCCGCGTCCCGCGACACCGCCCGGACTTCGAAGCGGTCGAAAACGCCCTGAAACGAGATGATCGTCTCGAGGGTCTCGTGAGGGCCGATCGTCAGCCCGAAGCGGCCCCGCTCGCGCGCGACGACGACGCCGCCTTGCAGGGCCGTCGCCTCGAAACGAATGGCGCGCCCCTGCCAGGTTTGTGCTCCGCGGTTGACGACCCGAACGCGGCAGAGGGTCACCATGTCGCTCGAGGTCGAATGGTCTCGTTCGATGGAGAGCACAAGGTCCTGCCAGGGGAGCTTCGGCGATGAGGCCAGAACCGCGAGGATGAGAAAAACTGAGGAAGTCACGGCAGTCCTCCTTGAATTGGAGGGCCGTGGAGAACGATGCCGTCGGGACCCGGGGAGGACGAAGCGAGTCTAGCATCGCGGCAGCCCGGTACACCGGGTCCCTCTCCGCATGTATCATTTGAAATTCCATGCTGAAGGACTTTCGCAAGACCCTGGCTGAAGAAATCCTTCTCGCCGACGGGGCGATGGGCACCCTCCTCGTCTCCCGCGGCGCCTCCCCCGACCAGGCCAAGTCGCCGCTCAACCTGATGGACCCCGAGTCCGTCCGGGAGGTGCACGACGACTACCGCGACGCCGGCGCCCGCATTCTGACGACGAACACCTGGGACGCGAACCGGGTCAAGCTGACGGCCCACGAATGGGGCGATTCCCTGGAGAAGATCAACCGGGAAGGGGTCCGCATCGCGCGGGAATCCGTTGCCGGCGAACTCGCGTTCGTCGCGGGATCGGTCGGCCCCCTCGGCGCGCTCGTCAAGCCTTACGGAAGTCTGACGCTTGTCCAGGTGCGGGAGATGTTCGAAGAGCAGATCCGCGCGTTGCTGGAAGGGGGCGTTGACCTCCTCCTGCTCGAGACGTTCGGGAGCCTGCTCGAGGCCGCCGAGGCGGTGCGGGCCGCGCGCGGACTCTCGGGAGAGATCCCGATCGTCGCGGAGATGACGTTCCTCTCCGACGGCCGGACGGCGTTTGGCGAAAGCGCGCCGCACGCGCTCTCGACGCTCGCGCTGGCCGGAGCCGACGCTGTCGGCATGAACTGCACCCTGGGCCCTCAGGAGACTCACGACGTGTTCGCGAGGCTCCCCGACTCGATCGCGGCCCCGCTGTCGGTCATGCCCAACGCCGGCTATCCCACCGTGGTCCACGGCCGCAACGTCTATCTCTCCTCCCCCGACTACCTGCGCGACTACGCGCGGGCCTACGCCGAGTCGGGCGCGGCCATCATTGGCGGGTGCTGCGGGACGACCCCCGAGCACATTCGCGCCATGGCGAAGGCGATCTCGGGAGCCAGGCGCGCGGCCGCCGGCGCCAGGGTCTCCGTGGTCCTGGAGAACCCGGCGCACCGCGTCGCCGAGACGGCGATCGAGACCTCCCGGTTCAAGCGCAAGCTCGCGGATCCGGAGGAATTCGTCGTGACTCTCGAGATCGAGCCGCCCAAGGGAGTGGACGTCTCCGCGGCGATCGAGGGGGCGCGGGCGGCGAAGAGCTGCGGCGTGGACGCGGTCAACGTCACCGACAACCCGATGGCGCGCCTGCGCATGTCGTCGATCGCCGTCGCCGCCGTCGTACAGCGGGAGACCGGCCAGGAGGCCGTCGTCCAGATCACGACGCGCGACCGCAACGTGCTCGGGCTCCAGTCGGACCTTCTCGGGGCCGCGGGACTCTCCGTCAAGGCGATCCTCTGTCTCGGAGGGGACCCGCTGAAGATCGGCGACTATCCGCAGGCCAAGCAGGTCTCGGAGGTGGACGTGCTCGGCCTGCTCCGCATCGCGAAAGGATTGAACGCGGGCGCCGACCTCGCGGGCAACGCGATCGGCTCTCCCACCGCCTTCGCCATCGGCTGCGCGGCCAATCCCGCGGCCTCCGACCTAGAGGTGGAGTTCTCGAAGATCCGCGCCAAGGTCGAAGCCGGAGCCTCCTTCGCGCAGACCCAGCCGGTGTACGACGTCCGCGCCCTCGAGTCGTTCTTCGAGCACGCGGAAGCGCGCGCGATTCCGATGCTGATCGGCTTGATCCCGCTCCGGTCGCTCAAGCAGACCCTCTTCTTCGCCAACGAGGTCCCCGGCATCGTCGTGCCGGAAGCGATCCTCGAACGGATGCGGAAGGCCAACGGGCGCGGGGTGGAGCACGAGCGGATGGAGGGGCTGGAGATCGCCAGAGAGCTCGCCGCGGCGATCGCCGGGATCGCGCGGGGCCTCCACTTGATGCCGATGGGGAAGTACGCGCTCGCGGCGGAAATCCTGGAGGCCCTGCCGCGGCGCGAGACCAAAATGGTGAGGGAGCATTAGAGGGCTGCGGTCGCGGTGGGTCTAATATTCCCGGGAATTCGGCAGGACAGATCGTTGCTACACCCTGCCGTTGGAGGAGACTCATGAGGAATACGCTCCGAATCCTCGCCTTGCTGACGATCCTGCTCTCGGCCGCGACCGCATGGGCGGGCACCCAGGGCCGCGCCAACGGCAGGGTCCTGGACTCGGCGGGCAATCCGCTCGAAGGGGTCACCGTCACGGTCACGACGCCGTCGCTCCGGAATTTCAAGATCGCGGTCGTGACGAAGAAGGACGGGGCCTACGGGTTCATCGTCAACGATGCGACGATGCTCTACGACCTGAAGCTCGAGAAAGACGGCTACGTCCCCATGAACGTGTCGAAGCAGAAGTTCTCGACCGTCGACATCACGACGATGCCTTCGCAGACCATGCTCAAGACTTCGGAGGCGCCCGCCGGGAAGGGCGGGCCCGCCGCGGCGCCCGTCGTCTCGACCTCGGAGCAGGCCACCGTCTCCTACAACGCCGCCGTGGACCTCTACAACGCGGGAGACAAGGCCGGCGCGGAGGCGAAGTTGAAGGAGTCCATCGCGAAGAACCCGGACCTGCCGCAGGCATGGAAGGTCCTGGCGGAGATCGCCTACGAGAAGCAGGACTGGGCCCACACGCTGGAGTACGGCCAGAAGGCCGTGGACCTCGACCCGTCCTCGACGGACCTCTACGCGAGGATGACGAGCGCCGCCGAAAAGAGCGGTGACAAGAAAGCGGCCGCGGAATGGCGGAAGAAATACGAGGAGGCCAATCCCGACTCGCCGGAGATCCTCTACAACAAGGGGGTCGACGCCTACAACAAGGGGAAGATGAAGGACGCCGAAGCGGAGTTGTCCAAGGCGGTCGAGGCGAAGCCGGACATGGCGATGGGCCACTTCCTCCTCGGCATGGTCTCCTTCAACCTGAACAAGAAGGCCGCGGCGAAGGAGCACCTCCAGAAGTACCTCGAGCTGGATCCCAACGGAAAAGAGGCCCCCACAGCGAAAGAGCTCCTGCCGCTGCTCAAATAGGGACTCGCGGTCGTCCTCCGTGCCGTAGGGGCGGGCCTTGCGCCCGCCCGCCTCTCGTCGTCGTCACCGGGAAGTCGCGGCACGACTGCGGGCCTGTCGAATGCGGACAGCTGAAAGCTGATAGCTTTTCCCCATGGGCCGCGCGGGCGCGTTCAAGGATCGGCCGCTCTGGCGGCGCCTCCAGACGATTCACCACGAGATCAAAGAGGGGCGCCGGCCCAACACCTCCTCGCTCGCCGTGCGGCTGTCGGTTTCCTCCAAGACCGTGCAGAGGGACATCGACTATCTGCGCGACGAGCTGGACGCCCCGATCGAATTCGACCGCGAGAACAACGGCTATCTCTACTCCCGCTCCGATTACGTCCTCCCCTTCCTTCCGGTGGACGGCAAGGACCTCTTCGCGATCGGCGTCGCGGCGCAGGTGTTCGCCCTCTTCGGGGGAACTCCCCTCGCGCGCGACCTGAAGGCCTGTTACGAGCGGCTGGCGCGGTTGATGCCCCCGGCCGTGCGCCTGCGCCCCGAGACCGTGATGGAGAAGCTCGCCCTGCGGTCGCCATTCCGGCCCGTGAAGGAGGAGACGTGGCAAGCCGTCTCCGAGGCGATGCAGCGCGGCGTCGTTCTCTCCATCGAGTACCACCGGCCCGGCGGGGCTCCCGAGAAGCCGCGCGCCGTCCGCCCCTACTCGCTCGTTCTCTCCGGACGCGACTGGATGATGCTCGCCGAGGACCAGGCCGCCGGCGTCGTCAAGAGTTTCTACCTCGCCCGGATCGGGAAGGCGAGCCTGACGGACCAGCGCTACGCGATCCCGAAGAACTTCGACGCCGACGCGTTCTTCCACGACACGTTCGGATTGTTCGTGGGGGGAGGCCGTCCGTTCCGCCTGCGGGTCCGTTTCTCGCGCGAGGTCGCCGACGAGATCCGCGAACAGCGCTGGCATCCGGAGCAGAAGATGGAGGCCGCCTCCGGCGGGGAGGTCGTCCTGGAGCTCCCCGCGCGCTCGATCGCGGAGGCCAGCCGCTTCGTGCTCGCGTACGGAAAGGACGCGGTGGTGCTGGAGCCTCCGGAGCTCGTGGAGAACGTCAAGGCGCAGGCGGCGGAGATCGCGCGCTTCTACTCGGGACGGAAACCGGAATCAGGGAAGCGGGGCGCGGGAAGGGCCCGCCGGCCGTGAGACACTGGAACGGCATGCGAAGGCCCTGGCCCCTCCTGCTTCTCGGCCTCGCTCTCTCCTGCAGCTCGACAGCGGGATTGAAGCCCGTCACCGAGCACGACGCCGACGTGCCATGTCCGGGAGGTAGCCTCGTCTGGAATCTCGAAATCCAGGATCAGCGCGCCGAGCGCCCCGACGCCGAACGCATCGCGGGCCTCCTGCGGAATTCGCTCGCTCATTCCTTCCCGGGGTGCCAGTGGGCCGCCGCCGCCCGCCCCGACGCTCCGACGATCGCGATCGAGGTCCACCACTTCTCCGCAGAGTTCGACGGAGCCATCTATGACGCCATCGCGGAATGGAGCGTCATGGCTCGAGACGCCTCCGGCCGCACGCTGACGGAGTTTCAGGCGGAGGGGCGCGTCTCGCGCCCGAACTACCGCGGATCGAACAACGAGAAGGAAGCGCTGCAATCCGCATTCGAGCAGGCCATCAGCCGGACGCTGGCCGGATTGAAGAACGTCTCCGGCGGGCGGTGAACGTGTCCTCCCGCAAGGACGCGGACCTCGGCAGGCATTGGTTCTGTTTCGACCTAACAGCAATGGAGAGAAGAGTTACGGCGACCGCACCCGGGGAAACCGCGTGGAACGGATTTCGCAGCCTCTGGAGCCGGAGGTCTCCATGAAGCTCTCGATTCTCCGAGCAACCGTCATCGCGATCATCCTCGCGTTCTCGCTTCCGGCGGCCGGCGCCGACGCCGTCTTCGAAGTGACGTCGATTCTCTCCGGGACATTCAAGGGCTCGACCCCGGGCAACGATCTCCGGCTCGATCTGCGCCCGGTCACGACCGATTCCCTGCATCTCTACGACCTGTTCTTCGAGTGCACCGGCAGGTACCAGGGAGAAAACGTCCGCCGCCAGGGACTGCTTCGCCTGGAAGCGCAGGGACCCAACGTCTACGTCGGCTACATTCCTCACTTCGACGCGACCGTCTCCGCCCTCTCTCCGGAGGCCGCGCGCTTCACGGAGAGCGAGGCCAACGCCGCCTGCGGCATCGTCCTGAATCCCCGCGGCGACGGTTTCGCCGGCGAGACTCCCGGCGCGACCTGCGCGATGGCACTGCGCGGGGCTCAGGGAAAATGGACGATCGAAATCGAGCCGGGATCGATCCGGGTGCGCGCGGTGAAATCGGGAGAGACGCTGCGGTTCAAGCGCGTCAGTAAATAAGCAATCACAAATCCCGCTCATTCTGTGGCAGGAACTTCCGCGCGATCGCTTTCACGGGCTGGGAGAAGTCTCCCTTCAGGATCCAGCGGAGAAAGCCGGGCTCTTCGCGGCTCATGTCTTTCAGCGAGCGGCCGCGGTTCTTTCCGAAATTGACCGTCGGCTCGCCGTTGACGAGGCGGAACCGTCCCTCCGGATCGAGGTCCTGGTCGAGGCCGGCGCAGAAGAGAGTGTGAAGCTCCGGAACGGACCGCGGCAGATCCTCGTACCGCTTGAGCTCGCCGACGAGGACCTGGAGCGTCATCTCCGCGTCGGCCAGCGCCCCGTGCGCCCCGTTGTGGTCGGACTGGCAATAGAAGCGCGCGGCGGCGGTCAGGTGCCGCGGCTCGCGGGCGAAGAAGATCCGCTGCGCGTCCACGAGGCGGCGTTCGTTGATCTCGAAGGGAATGCCCGCGCGGAGGAACTCGATCCGGAGAACCGGCAGGTCGAAGCCGGTGATGTTGTAGCCGGCCAGATCGCACCCCGCCAGAAAGTCGCGCAGCTCGGCGGCGATGTCGGCAAAGCGCGGCTGTCCGGTCACGTCCGCGTCGAAGATCCCGTGGATGGCGGTCGAGGCGGCAGGAATCGCGATGCCGGGATTCAAGCGCTTCTGCCAGATTTCCCTTCGTCCGTCCGGATGGATCTTCACACAGGCAATCTCGACGATCCGGTCCGACCGGGGATTGGTTCCCGTGGTTTCCGTGTCGAAGACGACGAGAGGCCTGTCGAGCGGCAGAATACCTTCGAGCATCTGTCCGGCATCCTAGCAGGCCGGTCGGACATTCCATGTCCGATCCGGCCCGGCCATCGGCCGCGGTGGCCCGCGTCTTGCTCTGAAGCACATCGGAGGGCTCATGCGAGTGATTGCGCGAGTCGCGGCGATCCGGATCGAAGAAACGTGGGAAGTTCCGGGATCTCGTGTGCGGTGTGTTGCTCACCTCACGCGCCCGTTGTCCCCTTCCGAGGCCAGGCTCCTGGAGAGGTCCGGCGGCTTTCGGGTCGCTGGAGACGTCGTGACCTACGCGTGCCGGCCCGAGGAATCGGAGGAACGCGCGGCCAGGCTCGAGACCGAGCTCGGGCGCGCCGCCGGCGCCGCCTTCACCCCCTCGACGGGACGGCGCCGATTTTCCGCGCCCGTGATGCGCTGAGTCGCGCGGCGTTCAGTAGTTTTCCGAGAAAAGCCAGAAGAACGTCTCGCCGAAGCGGGCGAGCAATCCCCGTTTCTTCCACTTCTCCTTCGTGAACCGCTCGCAGCGCGCGAGGTCCTCCTCGACCATCTTCTCGACCTCGGCCGCGAACGCCCGGTCGTACACGGAGATGTTCGCCTCCGCGTTCTTCTTCATGGAGCGGTTGACGAAATTGATGGAACCGATCGAGGTCCAGATGCCGTCCACGACCATGACCTTGTTGTGCATCATCGTGGGCAGGAACTCGTAGATCTGCACGCCCCCGTCGAGGAGCTCGCCGTAATGAAAACGCGAAGCCAGCCGGACGTTGGGGCTGTCGATGTACTTGCCCGGCACGATCACGCGCACGTCCACGCCCCGCTGCGCCGCCTTGACCAGCCCCTGCCGGATCTGGCTGTCCGGCACGAAATACGCATTCTCGATCCAGATCGTCTTGCGCGCCGCCTGGATTCCCATGTAGTACTGGAGCTTCGCCATCGAGCTCTGGTCAGTCCGGGAGCTCGAGACTGCCTGCGCGAGCGTGTCGCCCTCCGGCTCGATCGGCGGGAACTGCCTGACGCCGTGGATCACCTCGCCGGTCGTGTGGACCCAATCTTCCAGGAAGACGTGCTGGAGCTGCACGACGACCGGACCCGCGACCCGGATGTTCGTGTCGCGCCATTCCGACGGATTGCGCGCATCCCCCTTCCACCGGTCGTCGATCGCGAAGCCGCCACAGAATCCAATCCGGCCGTCCACGGTCATGATCCGCCGGTGCGTGCGGTTGCCGACCCGGTCGAGGGAATAGATCCGCAGCGGCTTGTAGACCTCCAGCCGCACGCCCGCCGCCATCATCTCGTCTCCGAGATCTCCCAGACGCGAGCCGAACCCGTCCACGAGCACCCGCACTTCCACGCCGGCCCGCGCCCGTTCCGAGAGCGCGCGCGCGAATTCCGAGCCGATCTCGCCGCGCTCGAAGATGTACAGCTCCAGGTTGATGGAGCTGCGCGCACCGTGGATCGCCTCGAGCAGGGCGCCGAAGGTCGCGTCCCCGTTGAGCAGGAGCGTGACGCGGTTGTGGGCGGACAGCTCCCTTCCGAGGACCTCGAGCGACCGCCGGAACTCCGGGCTGTCCACGCCGTAGGAAGGCTCGTACTCGTAGACCGTCCGGATCTCGGAAAAGATGTAGGAGCAGCCGGCGGACCCGAGGGCCAGGCCGAAGGCGAGGAGCGCCCCCGCGCGCCGCCGCTTCTTCAGGACCTGGTCCCGCTCCGGCTCAGGCACTCCGAACCGGCGCCGGCAAGGCGGGGTTCCGCGGCCGGAGGCCGCATCATCCCTTTCCATGTTTCGCATTCGGTCGCGCAAGTCACGGAACCAAAGAGTCTACCGAATCGCCATCCGACGCTCGCGAACACGGATGCGTTGCTTTCGGCACGATCCTCCGCAATCACGCGAGCGCGATTCGAGCAATCCGCCCTTCCGGCCAGCGACTCGAGGATTGGCTCCTCCGACCGTTTCGATGCGGAACCCGCCCGGGCACCGCCAGGCATCCCGACAAAGCCGTGCAACAAACGCGGCAAGGTTGGTAACAATTAGTGTCAGGGACGGAATGGGTAATACAACTTAAATCTTAGAATAAAACGACTTAATGCCATCGACCCGGTTGGCTGGCACCTTGCAATAACGAAACGCCGAGGAAACCAAAACCTCAATCTCCTCCTTTCGCCCCCCGGGCGGCCCCACCCCGACCCGGGGATTTTTTTGCCCGAAAATGCAGCGCGGCCGAGCCGGATCTCTTCCGGTTATCGAGATTTCGCCTTCTTGAGCAATCGGGTGATCGGGTGATCGTGCCATCGGGTGATTGTCTCGGGCCCAACTTCAGCCGATCACCCGATCGCAGATCACCCGATTCTCCCGATAGATATACCTTTCCCCGAATGCGGGTACTGGCGGGGGACGTCGGAGGGACCAAGACCGCGATTGCGATCGTCGCGATCTCGGGGCGGACCCTGAGGATCGAGCGGGCGCGAAAATACGCGAGCGGAGAATTCGGGAGCCTCGAGGAGATCGTCGCCGATTTTCTGAAGGGAGGCGGAAGGCCGCCTCGGTCGGCGGGATTCGGCGTCGCCGGTCCGGTGCGCGCGGGCCGCTCCCGAATCACCAAGCTCCCGTGGCTCGTGGACGAAGAGCGGCTGAGAGCGAAGACCGGCATCGCGCGCGTCCGCGTCGTCAACGACTTCGTGGCCGCCGCTCTCGGCGTTGCGTACCTCGAGCCGCGGCAGCTCGCGACTCTCCGCGCCGGAAACCCGGAGCGCGGCGGGCCGATCGCCCTGATCGGCGCCGGGACGGGACTGGGACAGGCGGGCCTCGCGTCCTTCGCGGGCCGTTCCGTGCCCCTGGCCTCACAGGGAGGACATGCCGACTTCGGTCCTCGCGACGCGGTGCAGGATCGCCTGGTGCGGTTCATCCGAAAGCGGTTCGGAAGAGTCTCGCGCGACCGGCTCCTCTCGGGCGAGGGGTTGACGCACCTCTACGACTTCTTGAAGTCGGAAGGGAACACGCCCGAGAGTCCCGCGGTCGCTCGGGCCTTCCGCGCGGAAGACCGCGCTTCGGTGATCAGCCGGTTCGCCCTCGCGCGACGGGACCGACTCTGCGGCGAGACGCTCTCCCTCTTCGTCTCGATCTACGGCTCGGAGGCGGGGAATCTCGCGCTCCAGTATCGAGCGACCGGCGGGATCTTCATCGGCGGCGGGATCGCGCCAAAGATCCTTCCCGCCCTGCGCGATCCGGTGTTCCTGGAGGCGTTCTCCTCGAAACCGCCGATGGAGGAGTTGTTGGCGGAAATTCCGATCCGCGTCGTGCTGGAGCCGCGGCTCGGGCTCTACGGCGCGGCGGCTGCGGCCTACCGGATCGCGATCGAGACGACGCGCCCCTCTTCGAAGACGAGAACGCGCCGGGCGCGCACGTAGGTCCACCGCACGCGGTCGCGCCCTTTCTCCTTGAACGGCTCGACCCGGTCGGGCGGCCCGAGAAGCTCCTTCACCTCGGTTGTCTTCATTCCTTCCTTGAGCGCCGCCGCCGGAGCCGCGACTTCCTCCCCTTCCGCGGGAAGGGCCTCGGACAGGATCCGCTTGTGCTCGAATTCCTTGACCACGGCCTTGTTACCCATCAACGGGCGCGTCAGATCGTCCACGAAACCGGAAACCGTCGGGTGGGTCTTGTAGATCCAGTAGCTCGCCGCCGCGACGATGAGAAGAACGACCAGGGTCCGAAGCCGCATGAGGAGAGTCGTTCGCTTTCGAGTTCCTCTTTCGATTGGTTACTTGCCGAGGTCCTTGAGCGCTTCTCGCGCGCGGTTGGCGCGCGAGATCAGCTCCGTGACCTTCTCCCGGCACCACGCGACCTGAGACACCAGGACGAACCAGCGGATCTCGGTCGCGGTGAACACCGGCTGCTCCATCGAAGGCTCGTCCCATTCCAGGCCGCGCGTGCGCTCCTCCCGGATCATTGCGCGGCGGGCGTAGCGGAGCGCCTCGAGGTCCTGGGAGTCGTCGATGGAGAGCGCGAAACGCAGCGTGACGCGGCGCGAGGGATCGATTCGAAGAGCGACGGCATCGCGGTCCTCCGCCGTCGTAAACGACTGACGAGTCGTCTCGCGACAGCGGATGGAATTCATGGCGTTCGCTCCGCGCGATTATACGCGGTCGCCGGGAATCCCTGATGTAATCGCATCTAGGGCGAATCCGCTCCGCGGGAGACCTTTTCCGGGCGGCAGAGGCCGCCGCCCGGCTCGCCGACGGGCCATAATCACGGCTTTCGAGGGTAAGAACCGGCTGCGGATATCCCGACGGAGAACCCATGAAAACGGAAACCTCGACCATCCAATGGACGCTGACCGACGAGGCCCCGGCGCTGGCCGGCTATTCGTTCCTGCCGATCGTTCGCGCCTTCCTCAAAGGCACGGGGATCCAGGTCGAATCGCGCGACATCTCGCTCGCTGGCCGCATCATCGCCAGTTTCCCCGAGCACCTCGCCGCCGCGCAGAAGATCTCGGATGACCTGGCCTTCCTGGGCGAGCTGACACAAAGCCCGGAGGCCATCATCGTCAAGTTGCCCAACATCTCGGCCTCGGTTCCGCAGATCCAGGAGGCAGTCAAAGAGCTCCGGGCGCACGGCTACGAGCTTCCCGAGTATCCCGAGAACCCGCAAAGCGATGCCGACAAGAAGCTCCAGGAGCGCTTCACCAGGGTCCTGGGGAGTGCCGTCAACCCGGTGCTGCGCGAAGGCAACTCGGACCGCCGCTCGCCGCTCTCGGTCAAGGCGTTCACCCGGAAACATCCGCACAAGCTGGCCGCCTGGGCACCGGACTCCCGGTCGCACGTGGCGCACATGAGCTCCGGCGACTTCTACGGCAGTGAGCTGTCCACCACCGTCAAGGAGGCCACGCAAGTCCGCATCGAGTTCGTGGGTCCGAATGGAGCGGCCACGGTGCTCAAGAAGCTGCGGCTCATCGAAGGCGAAATCCTCGACGCCACGGTCATGAACGTGAAGGCGCTGCGGGCATTCTTTGCATCGCAAATCGCGGACGCGAAAGCCAGCGGCCTGCTTCTGTCGCTGCACTTGAAGGCCACGATGATGAAGGTCTCGGACCCGGTCATGTTCGGCCACGCCGTGACCGTGTTCTTCGAGCCGGTCTTCACCAGGCACGCCGGGACCTTCAAAGAGCTGGGGATCAACCCCAACAACGGGCTGGGCGACGTCTACGCCAAGATCAAGAGTCTCCCGGCGGACAAGCAGGCGGAGATCGAACAGGACATCCAGGCCGTCTATGCCACCCGGCCGGCCCTGGCCATGGTCGACTCCGACAAGGGCATCACGAACCTGCACGTCCCCAACGACATCATCGTCGACGCGTCCATGCCGGTCGTCGTGCGCGACGGGGGCAAGATGTGGGGGCCGGACGGCAAGCTGCACGACACGAAGGCCATGATCCCCGACCGCTGCTACGCCACCATCTACCAGACCATCATCGAGGACTGCCAGAAGAACGGCGCCCTGGATCCGGCGACCATGGGCAGCGTGCCCAACGTCGGGCTCATGGCGCAAAAAGCGGAAGAGTACGGCTCGCACGACAAGACGTTCCTTGCCGGCGACAAGGGCACGATGCGCGTGGTCGTCGAATCCTCAGGCGAGACCCTTCTCGCGCAACCGGTCGAGCGAGGCGACATCTTCCGCTGCTGTCAAGCCAGGGACATCCCGGTCCGCGACTGGGTCAAGCTCGCCGTGCGGCGAGCCAGGGCCACCGGGGCGCCCGCCGTCTTCTGGTTGGACCAGAACCGGGGCCACGACGCGGAAGTGATTGCCAAGGTGGAGACGTACCTGAAGGACCACGACACCCGGGGGCTCGAAATCCGGATTCTGCCGCCGGTCGAGGCCATGAAGTACTCGCTCGAGCGGATTCGCAAGGGCCTGGACACCATCTCGGTCACGGGAAACGTCCTGCGCGACTACCTGACGGATCTCTTCCCCATCCTCGAGATCGGAACCTCGGCCAAGATGTTGTCGATCGTGCCGCTGTTGGCGGGCGGGGGACTTTTCGAGACCGGTGCCGGCGGCTCGGCCCCCAAGCACGTGCAGCAGTTCGTCAAGGAAGGCTATCTCCGCTGGGACTCGCTCGGCGAATTCTCGGCCCTGGCGGCGGCGTTCGAACACATCAGCAGCTCATTTGAGAATTCGCGGGCCGGCGTGCTGGCCGAGACGCTGGACCAGGCGATCGGCAAGTTCCTGGACAACAACAAGTCGCCGGCCCGCAAGGTGGGCGAGATTGACAACCGCGGCAGTCACTTCTACCTGGCCTTGTACTGGTCGCAGGCCCTGGCGGCGCAGTCGAAGGACCCGGAGCTCAAGACCCGGTTCACCGCAATCGCCCGCGACCTCCTGGCCAACGAGGCCAGGATCAACGCCGAGCTGCTCGGAGCCCAGGGCCGGCCCGTGGATCTCGGCGGCTACTATCAGCCGGATCCGGAAAAAGCGGCCAAAGCGATGCGGCCGAGCCCGACGCTGAACGCCATTATCGAAAAGGTGTCGTAGCGGCTCAGAATCTTGGGGCAAATGAACGATGATCGATGAACCGAAGTCCGATCCGATCGAGAAGGGAACGAGATGAGAATCTCAATCAATTGGGCCTTCGGTCTGCTTGCGCTCCTCGCGGTCTCGTGCCGTCCGCTGACGACGGACGTTCAGCCGATCGTGATCGACCTGAGCGCCGCGAAGACCGCGTCCCCGGCGGCGAGCCCCACTCCCACGCCCACGCGAACGGCCGCGGTCGAACGCCCCGCGGCCGCGCCGACGTCAACAGCGACGCCGGCGCCGGCACCCCCGACGCCCGCCGGGGTCGCGGAGCCTCCCGCCCCGCGTCCCGAGGTCTCGAGCGCGCGTCCTCCCGAAGAGGTCGCGCAGAGACGGATCGAGGCGTACAACCGCGGCGAGCTCGAGGAGATCGTCCGCCTCTACGCGCCGGACGCGAAGCTCTACGAGCCTCCCGACCGCTTGCTCGAATCGGGACTCGACCAGATCCGGCAGGCTTACGCCCGGCGTTTCGCCTCGGCTCCCGGCGCGCGGATCACCGTGTCCCAGCGAATGACTCAGGGCAGCTTCGTCGTGGACCGCGAAATCTGGTTCGGAGGCTCCGGCCGGCAGGAGACGTCGCTCGTCATCTCGGAGATCCGCGACGGGCGAATCGTCAGGTCGTGGACCGTCCGGTAAAGGCCTCCCCGCTCCAGTCGATCAGGATCTTCCCGGTGTTGCGGTTCTCGCGCATTCGCGTGAACGCCGCCGCGGCCTCTTCCGGCCGGTAAACCGCGTCGATCGCGACGCTCAATCGCCCCTCGTCGAAGGCGGGAAGGACTTCTTCGCGGAACCGGCTAACGATGCGCGCCTTCTCCTCGCGCGAGCGGGACCGCAGCGTCGAGCCGATGATCCGGGCGCGCTTGCTCATCAGCGTGCGGATGTCGAGCGGCGCTCGCGGTCCGGACATCGTCGAGAGAAAGACGACGCGGCCTCCCGTCGAGAGCAGGCGCAGGTCCCCCTCGAGCGTGTCGGCGCCGACCGGGTCGAGCACGATGTCCACGGCTCCGCGCCCCCAGCTCCGCTCGACGGCGTCCGCGAAGTCTCCGGCAGTTGTGTCGATCGCGAGCTCGGCGCCGGCGCGAACGAGGGCCCCGAGCTTTTCCTTCGTGCGAGTCGTGGCGGCCACGCGCGCGCCGCGCAGCCGCGCCACGCCGATCGCGGCGAGGCCGACGCCGGAGGCGCCCGCATGGACGAGGACCGTCCCTCCCTCGCGCAGGCCTCCCTCTTCCGCGAGATTGACGTAGGCCGTCAGAAACGCCTCGGGAATCGCCGCCGCCTCGAGGAGACCGCCGCGGCGCGGCGCAGGAAAGACCTGACCCTCCGGCACGGCGACGGCTTCCGCGTGGCCGCCGCCGGCCAGGAGCGCGCAGATCTCCTCGCCGGTCCCGGCGATCCGTCCGGAGACTTCCAGGCCGAGGATCGGGGATTCTCCCGGCGGCGGCGGGTACTTCCCGGCGACCTGGGAGAGATCGGCGCGGTTGACGCCGGAGGCGGCCACGCGCACCACGACCTCGCCGGCGTTCGGCCTCGGCTCCTCGGCCCGGGCGAGCCGGGCCGTGTAGCGGCCGTCGCGCTCGGTCACATCGAGGTATCTCATCGTCCGAGGCAATGGCGCTCGATCATCGTGAGGAGATAGACCAGGTCGATTGGTTTGCTGACGTACTCCTGGATCTCCAGCGGCTCCATCTGCGCGCCGAGGTGGTCTCCCGCAGAGAGCACGACGACCGGGATGTCGCAGAGGGTCGGGTCGCGCCGCTGCTCTCCGCGGAACTGCCAGCCGTTCATCACGGGCATCGTCAGATCGAGCAGGATGAGCGTCGGGCGGCGGAAGTCTCCGCGCAGGAGACTGAGGGCCTCCGCTCCATGGGCCGCGCCGGCGACCTCGTATCCCTCGTCGCGGAGGGCCTGGCTCAGGGCCTCGCGCAGGTCCCGGTCGTCCTCGACGATCAGGATCCGCCTGGCGGACGCCGGCATTCCCGTCTGGTCCAGGCTCACGTCAGGCCCCTGCCGTCCGGCGCTTGGGCCGGGCCTTCGGCAGGAGCACGGTGAAGGTCGAGCCCTTTCCCGCCTCGCTCTCCACACGGATGCTCCCTCCCAGCCCCTCCACGATCTGGCGCACGATCCAGAGCCCGAGGCCGAGGCCGCCGTAGTGCCGGTCGGATACGGCCCGCTCGAACCGCTCGAAGATGCGGGCCTGGTGCTCGGCAGGAATGCCGATGCCCTGGTCCCGGACCGAGAGCCGCGCCCCCGCCTCGTCTTCTTTCACGGTGATCTCGATGGGGCGGCTGGCGCCGTACTTGGCCGCGTTGGAGAGAAGATTCGTGACCACCTGCTCGAGGCGGACCCGGTCCCAATCCCCCACGCACGGGCCGTCGGTGCGGATCTCGAGGGCGCAGCCGGCCCGGACGAGGTCCTCTCGAAACCGGGCCGCGGCGTCCCGAACGACGGCCGTCAGGTCGACCGGCTCGAGCTCCAGGTCGAGCCGGCCGGACGTGATGCGCGAGATGTCGAGAAGGCTGTTGATGAGCGCGGTCAGCCTCTCCACCTGACGCTCCGAGGTGGTGACCCTCGGGCCCAGCGCCTCCAGGGCCGGCTCTCCCTTCGTGTTGCGGACCTTGCGCGCCAGCCCCTGGACCTGGAGCTGCAGCGTCGTCAGCGGCGTCTTCAGCTCGTGGGAGGCGATCGAGAGGAACTCGTCCCGCGCGCGAACCGCGTCGCGCGCTTCGCGATAGAGCCGCGAGTTCTCGATCGCCACGCTGGCGCGGGAGGCGAGGTCCTGCGCGAACGCGAGGTCTTCCTGGCCGAACCGGCGTCCCGACTCCGACGACGCGAGCGTGATCGCGCCCAGGGTCTTCCCCCGCGCCCACAGCGGAACGCACATCAGCGAAACGATCCGCAGGTCACACAGCAGCCGGAAGTGCTCTTCGTCGCGCGCCGTCGCGCGGAGGATCTCTTCCGTGATCTCCGGGAGGATCTCCGCCTCTCCAGTCGCTACGACGTGCCCCGTGCCGTGCCGCGCCCCGAGGAGCGGCGGGTAGCGGCTGGCGACCCGCTCGGAGACCGCGACGCGCGCCGGGTCGGGATGGCTCGTCACGAGACGGCGAAGCCTCCCGGTCGCGTCGAGCATGTCCACGGCGCATCCGTCCGCGATCCGCGGCACGAGCAGCCGGGCGACGCTCGCGAGCGTCGTCGGGTAGTCGAGCGAGGAGGCAAGGGTCGCGCTCGCCTCGGCCAGGAACGCGGCCCGCTGCTGCGCCCCCTCCGCGGCCGAGCGGGCCCGCCGCTCGCGGGAGAGCAGGTCCGCCCTCTCCTCCTCGGAGCGAACGCGGACGGTGATGTCGCGCACGAACCCGGTGAAGACCGGCGGCCCCTCTCCCGGGATCCGCGAGAGGGCGAGCTCGACCGGAAACTGCGACCCGTCGCGGTGCAGGGCCGGCATCTCGAGCCGGCGGTTCAGGATCCTCGCCTGCCCGGAGACGAGGTACCGCGCCAGCCCTTCGCGGTGCCGGTCGCGCAGGCTCGGGGGAATGATCAGCTCCGCCAGCTCCCGGCCGACGGCCTCCGGCGCGGGAATCCCGAACATCTGCTCGGCCGCGGGATTGAACTCCAGGATGCGTCCCTCGTAGTCCATCGTGATGATGGCATCCAGCGCCCCTTCCAGGATGGCCGTCTTGCGCCGCTCCGATTCCGCGACCGCCCGGTCGGCGAGCTTGCGGGCGGTCGCGGCGGACAGGACGTTCGCGACGGATTGAAGGAAGAGGATGTCTTCGCCGGAGAACTTCCTCGCGGTCCGAATGTGCACGGAGAGCACTCCCGCCGGGGCGGACGTCCCCGGGACGGCGACGCTCGCGCCGCTGACGACGCCGTGCTCCTGGAGAAGCGCCTCCGCGCGAAATCGCCCCTCGCGCGCGAGGTCCTCGACGACGACGGGCTCGCCGGCGATCATCGTGTAGCCCGTCTGGGTGTTCGTCCCCGCCGGGACCGTCGCCTCGCGCACGAGGCCCTCGCGCCACCCCACGCCCGCGCGGAGAAGGAAACCGCCGCCGGCGGCCGGCTCCAGGAAAGCGGCGAAATCGCACTCGAGCGTCTCCGTCACGGCCATGCACGCGCTCTGGAAGAGGCGCTCCAGGTCAGTCTCGACCAGCGCCTCCTGCCCGAACACCACGACGGCGGCCTGCTGCCGTGTCCGCAGCCGCAGCGCGTCGTCCGCTTCCTTCAGGCGGGTGATGTCCACGGAGAGGCCGAGCAGGACCGGGCGCTTCCCCTCCTCCTGTCGCAGCCGGACGCGCGTCTGGAACCAGACGACGCGCCCGTCGGCCGCGAGGAAACGGTGCGCGAACTGCGTCTCGGCTCCATCCTGGAGCAGCTGCGCCCCCGCAGCGAGAACACGCTCGCGGTCCTCGGCGTGGATCAGGCGGGTCCAGTAGTCCGGCGCGGCGAGCGATTCCTCGCGGGGGTAGCCGAGCATCTCCTGCGCCCGGCGGCTGACGAAGTTCATTCGCATCGTTGCCGCGTCCGCTTCCCAGACGATGCCGCCCGGAATGTCTTCGATCAGGTCGCGGTACCGCTGCCGCGCCGTCTCCGCCTGGCGCCGCTCCTGCCTCTCCGCCTCGTACAGCCGGGAGAGCCGCCGAGTCAGCGTCACGGCGAGGATGACCGTGAACCCGATCGCCAGCAGGCCACTCGCCAGAATCAGCTGCGAGGCGAACGAGTTCCTCTGAAACGTCGAGAAGTCGGTCTGCTCGAGGATCTGCTTCTCGTGGGCGAGGTAAGCCGAGACCTTCCGCTCGAGCACCTGCCGAGCGGGCTCGACCGCTTGAGCGAAGAACCCGGCGCTATCCCCTCGCATCTTCAACGCGATGGCCTGCTGCGTGGCCCGCTCGTGCTCCTCCTCGGCGGCCTGGAGATCGGCCAGCAGGCGAAGCTCCGTCGGGGAAAGATCGGTCCGGCGCAATCCCTTGATCTGCGACTGCAGGTCGGCGTGCCACCGCTCGACCTCGGTCAGGAGACTCTCATCACCCGTGATGAGAACCCCGCGGGAGGCCACGATCTTCTTCTCGATCGTTGCCCGCAGCCGGTCGAACTCGATGACGTCGCGCGCCTGGTCCAGGATGGCCTGGTCACCCGCGACGCTCTTGCGAAGCTCGAGGAAGGCGATGAGCCCCATCGAGGCGATCAGCAGGGCGGCCGCCCCGAACGCCAGCCCGAGCCTCCGGCGCAGAGTCAGGGCCGGCTTCTTCTCGGTGCCCGGGACGCCGGCGATCGGCCTTGCCATTCTCGAAGTCGCCCCGTCAGAGCTCGCCGATGTCTTCGTTCCAGACGTCCGGGTGGGCCGCGATGTAGTCGGAGAGCAGGCGCGCGCACTCCGCCGATTCGAGGTCCACGACGCGCACTCCGCAGCTCTTCAGCCATTCGAGCCCGCCCGCGAAGTTCACCGACTCCCCCGCGACGACCGTCCCGATCCGGAACTGCCTCGCGAGGCCGCTGCAGTACCAGCAGGGCGCGAGCGTCGTCACGAGGATCTTGTCGCGGTACGTCTTCTGGCGTCCCGCCCTGCGGAACGCGTCGGTCTCGCCGTGTGCCGAAGGATCGCCCTCCTGCACCCGGCGATTGTGGCCGCTTCCGAGGAGCCTCCCCTGTTGGTCGAAGAGCGCGGCGCCGATCGGGATTCCCCCCTCCACAAGGCCTTGCCTGGCTTCGTCAATCGCGACGCGGAGAAGGGCTTTGTAGTCGAACAAATCTCCTCATTTGGCCGCGAGCGGCACCGGCGCGTCCGACGGCGCGGCGTAACCCTCGGGGACTTCGCGTCCCCCGTAATAGTCCGATTCGGTCGGCCGCGCGATCTGGGACTGGGCGACGACGCGGTCCCGCCGGATTCCGCGGAAGTCCTCCAGGGACTTCCAGCCGCGCTCCGCGTTCTTCTCCAGGAACGCCTGCATGTCCTGGATCAACCCGCGGATCACGTTGGGGCCGATCGCCCGGTCGAGCATCGCGGCCGTGCAGACCTGGACCGTGCCGCAACCGAGGAGGAAGTAGGAGAGCGCGTGGTCGAAGGTGGAGATCCCGCCGATCCCCGAGAAACTCTTGTCCGGGAACGCTTTCGTCATCTGCGCCATCTTGGCCAGCGAGAGTGGAAGGATCGCGGGCCCGCCGAGGCCTCCCGTCGAGACGTAGCCGTCCACGTTCATCTCGAACTCCAGCGTCTCCGGGTCGATCAGCGGAAGCGACGTGAACGTGTTCGAGGAGGAGATCGCGTCGGCGCCCCCCAGGAACGCCGCGCGGGCCTCGACGACGATGTCGGTCGTCGAGGGAGTGAGCTTCGCCCAGACCGGAACCTTCGCAACGTCCTTGACGACCTGCGTGACGACGGAGATCAACTGCTGGTCCTTGCCGATGTTCGACCCCATGTCCTGGCGGTCCATGTGGGGGCAGGAGAGATTCAGCTCGAACGCGTCGACCCCTTCGTCCTGGCACGCCTTCGCGAGCGTCTGCCAGTGCGACAGCTCGGTGTCGTTGCCCGAGCCCGCCATGATGGAGGCCACGAGGACCCGGTCGGGGAACGCCTTCTTGATCCGGCCGAGGCGGGGGGCCCACCAGTCGAGCGGCCGGTCGGAGATGAGCTCCCAGTTCCACGAGGAGTGGAGCGCCGTGCCGGGGCGCTTCTTCATCGAAAGGCGGGGGTTGTCCACGTCGGCGCGCAGGAACTTCGTCTTGGCCCCGCGCACGTTGACGACCGGATGGAGCCCGATCGTCTTGGTCACGACGCCGCCCCAGCCGGCCTCGAACGCCCGCAGGATGTTGGATTCCGACTCGGTGGGCGGCGCGGAAGAGAGCAGGAACGGGTTGTCGAAGTTGATGCCCGTGAAGACGACCGACAGGTCCGCGCTCATGGAGCCCTCCGTTTCGCCCTTCCGCGAAAACCGGAATTCTACGCCCGGGCCCGCCGGGGGCGGCGCCCGCCCGCTGATTCGGGCTAGTATTCACCTTCCGTTTGAAGGCAGGAGGCCCTATGACGCAAACCGCGGTGGCCCGGGAGAAGGCTCCGACGGGCGCCGGAATCGAGACGCTGCGCAACTACGTCGGCGGACGCTGGGTCGAATCGCGGACCGATGCGTTTCTCGACGTTTACAACCCCGCCCGGGGAGAAGTCATCGCGAGAACGCCTCTCTCGACGGGCGAAGACGTGGACGCGGCGGTCGCCGCCGCCAGGAAGGCCTTTCCGGCGTGGAGGGACACGCCCCCGGTAACGCGGGCCCGGAGTCTCTTCCGGTTCAAGAACCTGCTCGAGGAGCACTTCGAGGAGCTGGCGCGCATCGTGACGACCGAGCACGGCAAGACGCTCGACGAGTCGCGCGGCAGCGTGCGCCGCGGCATCGAGTGCGTCGAGGTCGCGTGCGGCACGCCGTCGCTCATGATGGGGTACGGCCTCGAGAACGTCGCCTCCGGGATCGACTGCAACGTCATCCGCCAGCCGGTCGGCGTCTTCGCGGCGATCGCGCCGTTCAACTTCCCGGCGATGGTCCCGCTCTGGTTCCTCCCGTTCGCGGTCGCGACCGGCAACACGCTCATCGTCAAGCCGTCCGAGCAGGTGCCGCTCTCGCAGCGGCGGATGTTCCAGCTTCTGGAGAAGTGCGACCTCCCGCCGGGCGTCGTCAACCTCGTCAACGGCGGGCGCGAGGTCGTCGAAGCGATCTGCGACCACCCCGGCATCCGCGCCGTCTCCTTCGTCGGCTCGACCCCGGTCGCGCGGACCGTGTACCAGCGGGCCACGCACTCGGGCAAGCGCGTCCAGGCGCTCGGCGGCGCCAAGAACTTCATCGTCGTGATGCCGGACGCCGACCTCGACCGCTCGATCGACGTGATCACCGAGTCCTTCTTCGGCTGCGCCGGGCGAGCGCTGCCTGGCCGGCAGCGTGCTCGTTCCAGTCGGAGACGCGCACGGCGAGGCGCGGGAACGCATCGTCGCCTCGGCCGCCGCGCTGCGCGTGGGAGACGGGACCGATCCGGACGTCACGATGGGACCGGTCATCAGCGCGAAGCATCGCGAGAAGGTCATCTCCTACATCGAGAAGGGCGTTTCCGAGGGCGCGAAGCTCGTCCTCGACGGGCGGAAGCTGAAGGTCCCCGAGCGGGAGAAGGGCTTCTTTCTCGGGCCGACGCTCTTCGACAACGTCTCCGCCGACCATGGCGATCGCCCACGAGGAGATCTTCGGACCCGTCGCGTCGATCACGCCGGTCAAGACCCTGGACGAAGCGATCGCCGTCATGCACGCGCATCCCAACGCGAACGCGACGTCGATCTTCACCTCCAGCGGCAAGGCGGCGCGCGAGTTCGCCCGGCACGCGTCGGCTTCGATGGTCGGCGTCAACATCGGCGTCGCCGCCCCGATGGCGTTCTTCCCCTTCGGCGGCGCCAAGGACAGCTTCTTCGGCGACCTGAAGGCCCACGGCCGCGACGCCTACGAGTTCTACACGGACAAGAAAGTCGTGATTTCGAGATGGTTCTGAAGAGATCGGGTGATCTGCGATCGGGTGATCGGGTGATTGAAGGCCCGGGTCAATCACCCGATGGCTCGATCACCCGATCACCCGATTCTCCTAAGGAGACGCAATGCCCCGGAAAGTCATAGGCGGGCTCATCCAGTGTCACGCACCTCTGAACGACCCTTCGGCTCCGATCGCGAAGGTCAAGCAGGCCGCGTTCGACGCGCACCTGCCGTTCATCGAGGAGGCGGGCAAGCGCGGCGTCCAGATCCTCGGCCTGCAGGAGGTCTTCAACGGCCCGTACTTCTGCCCGGCGCAGGACGCGCACTGGTACGACATGGCCGAGCCGGTGCCCGGCCCGACGACCGAGAGCGATCGCGCAGCTCGCCAAGAAGTACGAGATGGCGATGGTCGTCCCGGTCTACGAGCGCGAGCAGGCCGGCGTCTACTACAACACCGCGGCCGTCATCGACGCCGACGGCACCTACCTCGGCAAGTACCGCAAGAACCACATCCCGCACACCTCGGGGTTCTGGGAGAAGTACTTCTTCAAGCCCGGCAACCTCGGCTACCCGGTGTTCCAGACGCGCTACGCCAAGATCGGCGTCTACATCTGCTACGACCGCCACTTCCCCGAGGGCGCGCGCCTGCTGGGCCTGAACGGCGCCGAGATCGTCTTCAACCCGTCGGCCACGGTCGCCGGCCTCTCGCAGTACCTGTGGAAGCTCGAGCAGCCGGCGCACGCGGTCGCCAACGGCTACTTCATGGCGTGCAGCAACCGCGTCGGCACCGAGGCGCCGTGGAACATCGGCAAGTTCTACGGCTCGACCTACTTCGTCGACCCGCGCGGCAACTTCCTCGCCGTCGGCTCCGAGGACAAGGACGAGCTCGTCGCCGCCGAGATGGACCTCGACATGATCGAGGAGGTCCGCCGCATCTGGCAGTTCTACCGCGACCGCCGCCCCGAGACCTACGAGCCGATGGCGGCCATCTAGCGGCGCGGCCATGAAAACGCTCATCAAGAACGGCACGGTCGTCACCGCGACCGACACCTATCGCGGCGACGTGCTCATCGAGGGCGAGAAGGTCTCGCTGATCGGGACCGCCCTCGTCGATGCAGGCCGACCGGACGATCGACGCGACGGGGAAGTACGTCATCCCCGGCGGCATCGACGTGCACACGCACCTCGACATGCCGTTCGGCGGCACGACCTCGGCCGACGACTTCGAGACCGGCACGATCGCGGCCGCGCACGGCGGCACGACGTCGATCGTCGACTTCGCGATCCAGTACAAGGGACAGACGCTGCGCCAGGCGTGGGAGACGTGGATGGGGAAGGCCGAGGGCAAGGCCGCCATCGACTACGGCTTCCACATGATCATCACCGAGCCCGCCGGAGAAGCTCGAGCCGGAGATGGACGCGATGGTCCGCGAGGGGGTCACGTCGTTCAAGCTGTTCATGGCCTACCCCGGCGTCCTCATGCTCGACGACGGGGCGATCTTCCGGGCGTTGCTCAAGACCGGCGAGATCGGCGGGACGATCTGCATGCACGCCGAGAACGGCGGCGTCATCGACGTGCTCGTCCGCAAGGCGCTCGCGCGGGGCACACGGCGCCGAAGTACCACGCCCTGACGCGCCCGCCGCGCGCCGAGGCCGAGGCGACCCACCGCGCGATCTGCCTGGCCGAGATGGCGGACGTCCCGATCTACATCGTGCACCTCTCCGCGGCCGAGGCGCTGGAGAAGGTGACGGAGGCGCGCGACCGCGGCCTGCCGGCCTACGCCGAGACCTGCCCGCAGTACCTGTTCCTCTCCTACGACAACTACGAGGAGCCGGGCTTCGACGGCGCCAAGTACGTCATGAGCCCGCCGCTGCGCGCGAAAGGGAACCAGGAGCAGCTGTGGCGCGGCCTCGCGGGCAACGACCTGCAGGTGGTCTCGACCGACCACTGCCCGTTCTGCATGAAGGAGCAGAAGGAGCTCGGCAAGGACGACTTCTCGCAAGATCCCGAACGGCGCGCCCGGCATCGAGACGCGCATGCGCCTGCTCTACGACGGCGGCGTCGGAGCGGCCGCATCTCGCTCAACCGCTTCGTCGAGCTGACGTCACGCGTCCCCGGCGAAGATCTTCGGCCTGTTCCCGAAGAAGGGCACGATCGCGCCCGGCTCCGACGCCGACATCGTCGTCTTCGACCCGGAGAAGAAGCACACGCTGTCCGCGAAGACCCTCCACATGAGCGTCGACTACAACCCGTACGAAGGGCGCGAGGTCACGGGACAGGTCGAGACGGTCCTCTCGCGGGGCGAGGTCATCATCGACAACGGCAAGCTTCACCGGCAGGCCGGGAGCGGGACAGTTCCTGAAGAGAAAACCGAGAACATGATCCCCGTCATTCTGAGGAGCGAAGCGCAGCGCATGAGCAACGGGAAGAATGCAGGAGTAGTACATGAGCACGACCAAGACCCTGGCGCCCACCTCACCGACGACGAATCGGCCCGCGAGAAGCACGCGGAGTACCTCTTCCCGGCGTCGCCCACTACTACGAGGAGCCGGTCGTGCCGATGGCGGCGCAGGGGCTTCGCATCCGCGACGCCGACGGCAACGAGTACCTCGATTTCTTCGGCGGCATCCTGACCGTCTCGGTCGGCCACGCCAACCACAGCGTCAACGCCGCGATCAAGGCGCAGATCGACCGCTTCGCGCACGTCTCGACGCTCTACCCGACGCTGCCCGGTCGTCGAGCTCGCCGAGCGGCTGGCGCGCCTCACGCCGGGCAAGCTGAAGAAGAGCTATCTTCACCACCTCGGGCACCGAGGCCGACGAGACCGCGGTGATGCTGGCGCAGGTCTCCACCGGCGCGCAGGAGATCATCGCGCTGCGCCACGGCTACTCCGGCCGCTCGATGCTGGCGCAGTCGCTGACCGCGCACGTCGACCTGGCGCGCCGTGCCGACGCAGATCGCCGGCGGTCAAGCACGCCGTCTCGCCCTACTGCTACCGCTGTCCGCTCGGACTGACGTACCCCTCGCTGCGGCTCAAGTGCGCCAAGGACATCGAGGAGCTGATCCGCACCACGACGACCGGGCGCATCGCGGGCTTCCTCGCCGAGCCGATCCAGGGCGTCGGGCGGCTTCATCACGCCGCCGCCCGAGTATTTCCAGATCGCGGTCGGGATCGTGCGCAAGTACGGCGGCGTCTTCATCTGCGACGAGGTGCAGACCGGCTTCGGCCGCACCGGCGGCAAGATGTTCGGCATCGAGCACTGGGGCGTCGAGCCCGACATCATGACGATGGCCAAGGGCATCGCGAACGGGATGCCGCTCGGCGTGACCATCGCCACCCCGGAGATCGCGGACGCCTTCAAGGCGATGACGATCTCGACCTTCGGCGGCAACCCGGTCTCCTGCGCCGCCGCGAACGCGACGCTCCAGATCATCGAGGACGAGGACCTGCCGGGCAACGCCGAGACGCAGGGCGCGCGGTCCTGCGCGCCGGGCTCGAGGAGCTGCAGCGCCGCTTCCCCAAGAACGTCGGCGACGTGCGCGGCATGGGCCTGATGCAGGCGATCGAGCTGGTCGCGGACGAGACCGCGGGCGACCGCACTCCCGAGAAGGCCATGTGCAACCGGGTCTTCGAGGAAGCCAAGAAGCGCTTCCTGCTAATCGGCAAGGGGGGCATGGAAGGCAACTCTTTCCGAATCTCTCCGCCGCTGACGGTCACGAAGGCTGAGGTCGAGGAAGCGCTCGGGATCCTGCGCGAATCCCTGGAAGCCGCGGGAGCCGGCTAACACAACCCGCGGCGCCTCTCCTTGTGCCCTGGCGGTCCGGCTCGAGGTTCGCTCCTGTCGGACCCGGGCTGCCTACCAGCAAAAGGAGGCGCCGACCTTTTCGCCGACCCGCCGGTTTGACCTACTCTACGAACCGGCCAACATCGCTGCGACGTAACTGTCCCTGTCCTCATCCTGAAAGAGAATGTGCCGCTTCAGCATTTCCGGCTTCTCGATCCCCCACTGCTTCCGCATGACGTGTGACGGTGTGTTGGAAACGATGAAAGAATCGAGCGTCACGGTAGCATCGCCCAGCCGTTGCTCGATCTCCTTCACCGTCTCGTAAAAACTGATCTTCGGATCTCTGAAGGGGACATTTCGAATTCCCTTGGGATCGACAAACGACACGCGCTGCCTCTCGGTCTCGAGTTGCCAGACGATGAAATCCGGATGGAAGTTCCCGGCCTCGAAGAACCCGACCCCGCGCCCCTTGCTCTGATTTCGCAGCAGGTACAGCTCGCGATTGGCGAAGTATTCCGGGTTCGCATCGTGGAACGCTTTCAGGTCCTCGACGAACCGTATCTCCCCCTTGTTGAGTGGAGCCGGAGCGATCTCCATCGCTCCACCATTGAGAAAAAGCAACGGCTGGTACAGATGGCTTCCGAACCAAATGGCCTTGAGCCCGCGGAACTCCCAAGCCTTAAGGTCCCCGTTTTCAATAGCGGCCTTCAGCTCGTTCAGCTTGCCCACGATCTCGCTCTGGGATTCCTCGATCAGGATCCGATAGACGTACTCGGGACCTGTCTCCCGCACCATCGACGGGAAGTTCGGGTCGTCGCCCGCCACGTTCACGTACTCGAGGTGTGGCAGCTCCCATTCCCGCTTCCGGAAGGCGTAATAGCGCTTGGTGTACTTCTTGAGCAGCGCAAGCGCGATCTCCTGCCATAGGTACACCCTCTCGAAGGAGTCAAACACCAGCTCGGACTCCGGAATGAGAAGTCGGTACCACGTTGCGTCTGCCAACAGGTCGCGAATCCCCGCGCACGTGAGGTTCAGGTTGTGCCAACCGCGTTCGGCCTTGAAGCGCTCTAGATCGAAGTACAGCCGGTCGATGTCCAGAAACGTGATGTGGCGCTCGGATAGCCAGGTCTGATTCGCCGCCCCCTCGAGCTCGCCTCCAGACACACCCGCTGATTTCATCGCCTGGATCTTGGGATACCAGTTGAGTACGACCTGGTTCTTCTGGAGATAGTGGGTCCGCTCCTCCTTTGCCGGGTTGGGTGGCTGCACCGTCGGAATCGGACCGAGTTTGCGGAACGGGTCGCCGAACTCGGTGCTGACGCCGTTGATCTCCTTCTTGAGCCGAACCGTCTTGAGCGGCCTGGAGCCGAGGTTCTTGACGTACGGCAGGATGAACTCGACGCGTTCCTCACTCGCCGGCAGACCTTCTTCTTGGAGGAAGTCGCGGAACTGCATCATGTAGTCGGCTCGAATGCCGAAGATGTGCAGCGTTTCCAGCGTCTCGATGTACTTCGGCCGGTCGAGCTCGTCGGGCAACGACGCTCGCGCGCTGCGCTTGAGACACATCCCATAGCCCTTGAGGCGCACGCCGCGCCCGAAGAGCTGGATGATTTGCGCGCCTTCGCCCCGACCTACGTTCATCAGCCCCATCGTGCTCACGCGCCAACTGCTCCAGCCCTCGGTGAACTTCTTGGAACCGATGAGCACATTGACGGTGGATTTCGGCTCATTCAGCTCTTGGAAGAGCGACCCGGAGAACTCCCGCTCGGCGACACTGAGTCCGTTCTCGTCGCAGAGCTTCACGAGCTTCGCGTCGTCGCCCACGTTGATGACACCGAACGGATCGTTCTGGCCGATGCGGATGGCAACTTCACCGGTCGCGCCCTTCAGGTTCTCGACGTGCAGCACGCCACCGGCTGGCGCGTTGAACACCGTCTTCAGTGTCTCATCGAAGATCTGCGACGGAGTGAGCCCGGTTGTGTTCAGGTAGCCGAAGCGTCCGGCGAACTGGTTCTTGCCTTCAGCGGTGAGAAGTCCCTCGTGCAGTACCCGGCGGATCCGCTCGATGCTGTCGGCGCGGTTCGCCACGTAGCCGGCGAGGAAGCGCAGGATCTCGAGGATATCCGGTGCATCGCGCGTCGCGAGCGTTGCGGTCACGCTGCCACCGACGAAGATCCACAGCGGGTGCTCCAGATTGAACGGCCGGAAAGCGGCTTCACGTTCGCGGCACAACCGCTGCTGCTGGAAGAAGGCGAGCAGGCACGCCGTCAGGTAGCTCTTCAGCCACTCAGCGTCGCTGTCATCCTCCAGGTTGAGTATCTGGTAGTCCTTCCCGAACCCGTCGCCGTAGAACCAGCGATACGAGTAGTCGAACAGCGTGCTGCGCGCGTACAGGCTCGTGAGCGCGGGGTTTCCCTTGACCGCCTGCCCGAAGGTGGCCGAGTACTCGAAAGAAAAGCCCCTCTCGCACAGGGCGTTCCGGTACTTCATCCACGCTCCGTCCCCGCCGGCCGAGGCGCCGCGGTGCCCTTCATCAACCAGTACCAGATTGTTTCCCTCGAAGGCGTCCACAGCGACGGTCTTCTCGCCCATCTCCTCCTTGAGCTTCGTGACCTCCAGGATCTCCACCGCCTGCCCGACGAAGAGCCCGCGCCCGTCCTTGTTAAAGATCTCGGCTTCGATGCCCGCCTTCTCGAACTCGGCCAAGTGCTGCTGCGACAGGCCTTCGTTGGGTGTTAGCAGGATGATGCGGTTCAGGTCGCGCGCGCGGTCATGGGTTTCGAAGAAGCGCTGGTACTGAAGGATATGCGCGTGCATCAGGAGCGTCTTGCCGCTGCCCGTCGCCATCCCGAAGGCGATCTTGTTGAGCTGGGGCCAGGCGTCGGCCGATTGGTCGAGCGAGCCGATCCGGTCCGCCTCGTCCACCACCGCGTTGAACTCTCCGATGCGTGTATTAAGCGCGGCGAGGAGGGCGTGCGCGTCGCGGAAGTAGCGGTCGAGATAGATCTCCGTGAAGAGCAATGCCAGGTACTGGAAGTACTTCCACACGATCGGCGGCTCGCCGCGCGAAATGCGCCGCTCGTTCAGGCGCTGGGTCACCGAGACGATGGCTTGATCGTGTTCGAGGAGTGTCTCGTCCGGCAGCTCCGGCCGCTTCTCCGCCGGAAGGTGCAGGCAGAGCGCGTGATGGAAGCGATGGACGTTATTCTCGTCCATGCCTTCCAGCGACTCGTTGCGCAGATGCTCGGCGAGCTCGTCGAAGCGCTCTACGCCGAAGAGGCCGAGGAGCCATTGGTGGAGCACCAGCTTTCGGTTGAAAGCGAGCACGGGACGATTGTTGTTCCGGCAGCCGCGTGGGGGCATCAGGTCCCATCCATCTCGAACATCAGGCGGTGGAAGTCGTCTTCTATAAGGCGCGCTTTCCAGGTGTCGTCGGGCGCCTTGAGGTTCTCGAGGTTGTTCCCACCGTTGACGTAGATGAGATCGAACTCGCTGGAGTAACTCTGTTTCGTGAACCACTCGTCGAGCACCAGGTTGTCCTGCTCGACGCCCTCGGGCGACTCGCCGCCCGGCCGTTTGCGCCAGATGACGAGCGTCCGCCGCCCATCCGGCGTGGTGCCGCTCACGGTGCGGAACCACCAAGGGCCATTCGGATCTTCGATGAGGCGGTCGTGCAGCAGCAGCCGGCGTGGCGCGTCCTCAGGAAGGTCCTTGTCCTCGTCGCGCCTAAACGAGGCGCTGAAGGTGCGCGGCGCGGCGATGTGCTGGACGGTGAGGCCGATGAGCCAGTTGAACGTCTCGAGCAGGTCCACGTTCACCTCGCGCGACTCGTCCGAGCCGGGGCGCTTGACCTTGAGTTTGTAGGCGGTCGGGTCCATGAACCCGGCGACATTGAGGAGCGACTGGCTGCCGCGCGTCTCCACGTCGAGCATGTAGCGGAGCAGGTATTGCTCGTGGAGCTTGTCCGGGCCCTGCGCGGGCGCGAGATCGAGGACGGACTGCTGCTCGTCGGCGCGCTGCAGGTTCAAGTTGTTCAGCGCGTCCTCGTACGTTTCGAGGCGTACCACCCTCAACAGCGCGCTGATACCGTCCTTGGACTGGGCCTTGCCAGCTCGCCATTCGCTGGCATAAAGCGCCTTCTGGACTCGTGGCACCAACAGAGTGTCAAAATGGTTAGCAGTCTCTACGAGAACAAATCTCCTGCCGCCACCGTCCTCGCGATTCGCTCGGATCACCCCGTGAGCGGAGCTGCCACTGCCGCCGAAGAAGTCAAGGAACCAACTGTCACGTTTCGTGGACTGTACGACGAAACGTCTTACGAACTTGGAGCTCTTGGGTGAGAGAAAGAGTCCCGATTCGCCAAAGAGATCGGCGAGCTCCGCCTCACCGTCATTGTATTCATAGAATACACTGGTGCCGATGTTCGTCTCGACCTCGTGGAGAAAGCCCTTGATGCGGGGCACTTTCGTTTCATCCTCCCCCCAAGCAATGCGGTGATCAGCGTCCAGAGCTTCGAACGAGCGTCGCCCGGCGTCAACTCCCTCACCACGAGCAGGAAACTTCCACCCGCCCTGCGGATACGGACAGGTCTTCCCGGTCACAGGGTGAATCGGTCTGTAGTATCTGAAGTTTGGGTGCCCAGGGTCTTTTGTAGTCGGCGATTGCTTCGAGGCGGGAGCCCCGCTCGGCAGCTCCTGCCAGACCCATATCCTCGCGCCTCGCGCACTCGCCTCGTCGTCCGCAACTAAGTCTCCGGAGCTGTCTCGATATTCGGCGCGGCTGTAGGGATACAGCCCGCGCCATGGATCCTGACGTTTCGCCTCGGCATCCCACACCCGACCCGCGGCCTCGACATCGCCTCGGTGCTGTCCACTGTGTTCCGCGAACAGCGCCGTCAGGGCAATCGCTACTTCCTGGGAAGGAGGATACGACGGCTCGACACGGGCGATCAGGTCCATCACCTCCGCGAAACCCGGCTTCGGCTCTCTGAACATCGCCCTATCGCCTTCCACGGCGCGGCGGCTACGCGCATATACCTCGACGTACTCGTGGTGTGTGGAGTAGTTGGGGAGCTGGCTATTGGCTGTGCTCTGTGTCCAGATGAGCTCTTCGATACGATTGGCAGCCCCAAAGATTTCATCAAGCGTATGCTCAACAATCGTCCGCTCGGTCTTGTCGATGCTCACGAAGATCGCGCCGTCAGTGCTTAGCAGCGGGTAGCAGGCGTCCAGGCGATCGCGTATCATCGCCGCGTAGGAGGAATGCTTGTAGTCGTTCTTGTACGGAATTGCACTGCTGGCAGTGTTGTACGGAGGATCGATGTACACTGACTTTACGGCACCGTTGAACCGCCGCTGGGCGAGGCGAAGAGCGTGAAAGTTGTCGCCATGGACGAGAATACCCGCCTGAGACGCATCCAGATCTGGCTGCGCAGCAAGCACGGTCGCTGAGAACAGCTGGTCGAATAATGAAGTGTCGACGATGAGGTTACCGTGCTGCCGCAGGAATCCCTCGCTGAGCGGCTCGGTATATCCGTCAAGCGCGTCAATGGAGAAGAGGCCTACCCACGCTTGCCGCTGCTTGTCGTTGGCAGCCACAGCTGTGTATAGTTCTACCGGCACTCGGTCGAGGGAGATCAGGTAGCTAGTCGCCAGGGCAAACTTCTTCTTGAGCCAGAGTTTCTTCTGGAAGTCCTCGAGCTGCGCGAGGAAGTCGATGACCTTGCCGGCGATCCGTCTGATCACCTTGATCTTGGAGAGATACTGCTCGACTCGCGGCGCGTTCTCGCCCTCCACGTCGTCGAGGTGCATCACCTCGTTCTTGATGTAGAAGTCCAGCTCGCGCCGCAGGAAGCCGCCGAGATCCCTGTGAATGAAGTAGTCGAAGGTGTTGCGCGCCGTGTAGCGGTCGAGGTGCACGCGTAGTCGAGTTGATTCGGCGACGGATCCGTCCGCGCGCACGTGCTTTGCGCCGAGCGCGTGAATCCATTCTGCCAGCGCGTGATCGGTGAGCCCGAGAATCGCCTGCTCGGCGGCCGCATTCAGATCCTTCTGCTTTGCCGGGTCCGGCTGGTAGGTGAAGTGCACGATCAGCTCGCCGTTTTCCACCTCAACCGGTGAGTTCGCCGCGAGCTTGAACCGGCGCTCCTTGCCCGCCTGCTCCTTGACATTCCCGTGTTCCCCCTCGGCCGCGTCCACAAGCTGGAAGTGCACACGCATCGGGTGTTTCTCATTCTGTGGATGCAGACGGAACGCGTAGTCGCGCAGATACTCGCTGGTCTTGATGTAGTACTGGTCGGCGTTGGCCCAGTGGAGCTTGACCTCCTCGCCCTCGTACGGAATTGCGTATACTCCCGGCTTGTACACACGCTTCGAAAGGAAATCGCCGTCGGAGTAATAGCGCCGGAAGAAGGTATAAAGATAGTCGTAGACCTCGGCTTCGAGCCCGGTCTGAGCAGCCTCGTCCGCCAGCCGGGCGCGCAGTTCTTTCACCTTGGGCAGCGTCTCAGGGTCCGCGCCGAGGGCCCGCGCTTGCTCGATGGCCTTGGCCAGTTCCTTTTCGATAGCCGCCTTGTCGGCCGTCTGATACTGCACGAACGCGGCCTTCACCTGCGGCAGCAGGTCCTTCTCGAGAAACTGCGTCACCTCGGCGCTCTTCGCGTGCATCACCCGGTAGAACCCGAAGTCCAGATCCGGCTGGTCGAGCTGGAACAGCTTCAGCAGAAGGTCCTTTAGGTCCTCGTACCTCTCGTTCATCTGGTTCCTCGTCTCGCGGTGCCTACCGATTTTTCGGCCGCTAATCCGACTCTGAAGTACCGTCGCCTAGGGTCCTGCGGACCGGTGCCGAGTTCGCGCAGGAGCCCGCTGCCCACGAGACGGGCGAGCCGGGTGCGTGTGGCGCGCGGGGTGAGGCCGATGACGGTGGCAAGCTCGCTCGTCAATTTACCCTTACCGTCCGACAGCGCGTCCACAATTGCTTGGTCGGTGTCGTCCAATACGGGGCGGCTGACCCGCTCGGCGTAGATGGTCACCCGAAACCGGGTGGCGATCTCTTCGAAACGCAACGGCGCGAGGCCTGCCTCGCGACAGGCGGCAAGCATCCGCTGGACGCCGCTTCCCCATTGCTCGATGAGCCCGAGTGCGTGGAAGACCCGCCCGATCACCCGGTTTCGCAGCTTCGATACGCCGTGCTCGAGGTCTTCGACCGTGAGACCGAATGGGAGCAAGCCGGGGTTTTCGATTTCGAGACGGTTATCGAAGATGGAGACTCGAGTGGGCGCCCCGCGCTGGGCATAGTCGGCATGCGCGACGGCGTTGATGACAGCCTCGCGAACGGCAACCGGCGGAAGGTTCCAACGTTCAGTCCGCCTGACTGCACCGATCTCGACTCCGTGCAGCGAATGCTTGGCGACGAATGCGATGGCTTCCTCGATTGCGCGCACCGGAAAGCTGCGGATCTCTGCCTGGTCTGTGATTCGGGCCTTGTTGGTGCCATCGAATCGTCCCGCCTGAATCCAGGCATCGGGAAAGTGCCGCTCGCGCTCGCGGCCGAAGAGCAGGACACCGCCTACAGTCGGAACGAGTCGGCCCTGGTGCCGATCGATAAGCCGCAGGGATTCGAGATCGCGCTTCGCCAGCTTTCGGACCGGAGCGAACGACTCGGAAGCGGCTCGGAAGTCGATAGCTTCCGAGTCGAGATCGGGCATCGGCTGTTCGTCGAAACTTTCGCCCCGGGCGGTCCGGCGAAGTTCCTGAACCAATTCGGCGTCGGCGCGCCGGTTGGTGGAGCCGACGCGGACGTACGTGCCCGAGTCCACCCCCTCGCGCTTGAGGTAATGCGGGCGAGTCGGGCTCGGGTGCACCTCAACGCCGATGACCTGCGTGCGCCGCCAGGGAAGGATCTCGATGTCCGGCGCGAGTCGCGGGGCGACTGAGTCGCTGATCAAGTTGGCCAACTGCTCTTCGAGTCCGAGCGCATCGCGAACCCCGCGGACGCGAGCGGTGCGGTCCTCGACGCCTAACAGCAGCGTGCCGCCTGCGGTATTGGCGAAGGCGACGATCGTCTTCAGGACGCCGTCTGCCGAGGAGAGATCGCGCTTGAACTCGAGGGTCTTTCCTTCCAGGCGCGTGAGTAGGGCGACGAGGTCCATTAACCCGGAAGTATACTAAGAAGTGGCCAGCGAGACGATGCTTCGGAGTCGAGGACCATAGGGTTGTCTAACTGCTGCCCGGCCGCAGGCGGAGAAATCCACCGTGGAGGTTTCAGCTCGTTGCCTCCATGCGGCTTGTCGACTGCGGCAACTCGTTATCGAAGCTAAGATAACCGGCCACATCATGGCAGCCGTTGGGAAGAAGGTTCCACGCAAGGAGGGCGCCGCCAAGGTCACCGGCGCAGCCCGGTACGTGGACGATCTCTCCTTTCCGGGGATGCTCCACGGCGCGACGGTGCGCTCGACGATCCCTCGCGGGGAGATCCTATCGGTCCGGCACGGTCCGGACCGTGACGGTTTCACGGTGGCGGACTTCCGCGACGTCCCCGGCAGGAACGTCGTCGCCCTGATCGAGGACGACCAGCCCTGCCTGGCCGAGCGCGAGGTGCGCCACTTCGCCGAGCCGATCCTGCTCGTCGCGCACGAGGAGAAGGAGAAGCTCGCGGCGCCAGACGTCGCGATCGAATACCGGATCGCCGAGCCGGTCTACGACCCGGCCGCCTCGCCGAAGACGTTCAAGGAGATCCTGATTGAGAAGGGAGAGCTCGCCCGGGGTTTTGGCGCGGCGGACATCGTGCTCGAGGGGAAGTACCGCTGCGGGCTCCAGGAGCAGCTCTACATCGAGACCAACGGCGTCATCGCGCTTCCGGAAAACGGCGGCATCACGGTCTACGGGTCTCTCCAGTGCCCGTACTACGTCCACAGGGCGCTGCAGGTGCTTCTCGGATTGCCGCCGGAAAAAGTGCGCGTGGTGCAGACGGAGACCGGGGGAGGATTCGGCGGCAAGGAGGAGTACCCCTCGATCATCGCGGGGCACGCCTCGCTCCTCGCCTTGAAGTCCGGGCGCCCGGTGAAGATGGTCTACGACCGCGTCGAGGACATGCTCGCGACGACGAAGCGGCATCCCGGCGTCATCCGCCACAGGACGGGAGTCACGAAGGACGGCCGCCTGACGGCAATCGACATCGACGTGCTCCTGGACGGCGGCGCCTATGTGACACTCTCCCCCGTCGTTCTGTCGCGCGGTGTCATTCACGCGACGGGGCCTTACCGCTGCCCCGATGTGCGCGTGCGCGGCCGCGTCACGATGACGAACACGCCGCCCAACGGCGCATTCCGCGGGTTCGGCGCCCCGCAGACGCAGTTCGCCGCGGAGGTCCACATGGAGCGGATCGCCGAGGCCCTCGGCATGGATCCGGTCCGCCTGCGGGAGATCAACGCCTTCCGGCCAGGGGACACGACGGCGACCGGCCAGAAGCTCGGCAGGGACTGCAGCGCGCTGCGGGTGCTGCGCGAGGCGGTCAAGCGGACGGACTTCTCGCGGCGGCGCCGCGCGCTCGCGGGGTCGAACCGGGGGATCGGTCTCTCGCTCTTCTTCCACGGCTCGGGGTTCACCGGCGGAGGCGAGGTCAAGCTCGCCTCGAAGGCGTCGATCGAGCTGACGGAGCGAGGCGCGCGCATCCTCGTCGCCTCGACCGAGATCGGCCAGGGGACACGCACGATGCACGCCCAGATCGTCGCGGACACACTCGGGATCCCCTACGGCCGCGTGGAAGTCTCCGAGGCGGACACCGCGCGGGTCCCCGACAGCGGCCCGACCGTCGCCTCCCGCACGTGCATGGTGGTCGGAAAGATCCTCCAGGAGTGCGCGCGGGAGATGAAGCGGCGCCTGCGCGGACTGTCGCCGCGCGACTACCTGCGCAAGAACGGGCCGCTCGTCGTCACGAAACAGTACGAGAAACCGGCCGCTCTGCAATGGAGCGACGAGACCTACCGCGGCGACGCCTACGGCGCCTACGGCTGGGGGTGCGACGTCGCCGAGGTCGAGAGGGATCCCGTCACCTTCGCCGTCCGGCCGATTCGCGTCACGGCGGTCCAGGAGATCGGCCGGGCGATCCATCCTGTCCTGGCGGCTGGCCAGGTCGAGGGGGGCACGGCCCAGGGGATCGGCTACGCCCTGCTCGAAGAGGTCGTGATGCGCGACGGCCGCATGGCCAACGCGCAGCTGACCAACTACACGGTCCCGACGACGCTCGACACCCCCGAGATCGAGACCGTGATCCTCGAGAACAATTACAGACATGGCCCCTTCGGAGCGAAAGGCGTGGGCGAAATGCCGATGGACGGCCCCGCGCCCGCGATCGTCAACGCGATCCGGCACATGGGGCTGGACGTACGGGAGATCCCGGCGACGCCGGAGAGGCTCATGACCGCAAAGTCCAGGGTCCAGGGTCCAGGGTAGAACGGCGATGAAGTTCAGCCTGAACGGAAAGAGGGTGGATGTCGCGGCGCATCCGATGAAGAGGCTGCTCGACGTCCTTCGGGAGGAGTGCGGGCTGACCGGGACGAAGGAGGGATGCGGCGAGGGGGAGTGCGGCGCCTGCACGGTGCTGCTCGACGGCGAGCCGGTCAATTCCTGCCTCATTCCGTTCGCGCAGGTCCGCGGGGCGAGCCTCAAGACGATCGAGGGATTGAGGGGAGCGCATCCGCTGCAGGACGCGTTCGTCACGGAGGGGGGAGCGCAGTGCGGCATCTGCACGCCAGGCATGATCCTCGCGGCGGCGGCGCTGCCGAAGGAAGCGACACTCGAGGAGATCCGAGCCGGGCTCGCCGGGAATCTCTGCCGGTGCACCGGATACGAGGGGATCTATCGGGCGATTCGAAGAGCGGCGACGAAAACGAAGAGGGCCGGCGCGTGAAACCGCCGACGAAGTAGTGCGAACCGCCATCTCTCCCCTCCAGCTTTTCGAGCCCCGCTCCCTGTCGGAGGCGCTGCGGATGCTCCGCGACGAGGGGCCGCTCGTGCCGCTGGCGGGATGCACCGACGTTTACGTGAACATCAACTTCGGCACCATGGCGCAGAAGCGCTTCCTGAACCTGTGGCCGCTCGACGAGCTGCGCAAAATCGAGATGCGCGACGGCGCGCTCTCGATCGGCGCGCTCGCGACCTACACGCGGATGATCCGGTCTCCGCTCGTCCGCCGGCGGCTGCCCATCCTCGTTGCGGCCTCGCGCGAGGTTGGCGGCATCCAGATCCAGAATCGCGGAACGCTCGGCGGAAACATCGCCAATGCCTCGCCCGCCGGCGACACGCTCCCCGTCCTGGCCGCGGCGGACGCGACCCTGGTCTTGAGGAGCGCGGGAGGAACGCGCCGGGTTCCGTTCAATTCGTTCTACACCGGTTACCGAAAGAGCGTGGCGCGCTCCGACGAGCTGATCGCGGCCGTCGAGGTCCCCGCCGTCCCGGGCCGCCAGTGGTTTCGGAAGGTCGGCACGAGAGCCGCGCAGGCGATCTCCAAGGTCGTCATGGCGGCCGTCCGAGCCCCGAGCCCTCGCATCGCGCTCGGCAGCGTGGCCCCGACGGTCGTGCGCCTCCCGGAGACGGAGGCGCTTCTTTCCGCCGGCGGCTCGATCGAGGACGCGCGCGCGACGCTTGCCGGCGAGATCCATCCGATCGACGACATCCGCTCGACCGCCGAGTACCGCCGCCGGGTCTGCCAGAACCTGCTCGAGCAGTTCTGGACGGAAACTGCCTGATTACGGGCCGGGGAGCTCTTCCTTGAAGCCCTCGAGGCGGCGGTAGAGGAAGTAGGAGTAGACGACCGAGACGAGAGCGGCCGCGCCGAGCGCGACGGCCGCCGGGATCCAACCAACTCCCAGGAGACCGGAAAAGAAGATCACGAGGCCCGCGAGGACGAAGAGCTTCCCTCCGAGCCGGTGCGTGCGCAGCCACACCTCCTCGCTCGCGAGCGTCCAGGGCGTGCGGATGCCAACGAAGAAGTTTCGCGTGAGCTTTCCCATGAAATTGCCGAGAACGACGAGCAGCAGTCCCATGCCGGTCTCGGTCCCGCGCGTCATGTCCACGGGCTTGCCCATCGCAGCGAGGAGGATGAGTGTGTGGAACAGGAAGATCACGCCGAGGATCGACGCTTCCAGGATCGCCCAGACCCTCCGGAAAGCGTCGAAGCGAAAGCCGCGCGGGGAGATCGCCGGGAGCGCGAGAAAAACGAGGAGCACTCCGGCCATCACCGACGGAGCGATGAATGGCCCGAACGGTTTGTGCACGAAACCGTCCGGCTGCCCCTGGAGGTTCCAGTGGCTCGGCATTGCGTCGGGAAGACGAGGCGAGAGAACCGCGGACATCAGGATCGCGGCCACGACGAGAACCAATCCCAGGATCTCACCCCGATTGAGCTTCATGACTCTCCTCCGCCGTTTCCTTTATCGGGACCCCGGTTTCGCGCCGAACAGGTCGAGAAGCATCGAGGCCGTGTCCTCGAGAACCGACATGTTGAGCGAGTACACGATCTGCTGTCCCCGGCGCTCGCATCGCACGAGGCCCGCGGATTTCAGGATGTTGAAGTGGTGCGAGAGCGAGCCCTTCGTGATCTCGAATTCATCGGCCAGCTCGCCCGCCGTCTTCGAGCCGTCCCTCAAGATCTTCAGGATCTTTCTCCGGCTCGGATCCGAGATCGCTTTGAAGACCTGCTGCGCGGACACGATTCGATATTTTGACAAATATCAAATTGATTCTCCACGCCGCATTAAACCTTTTGTCATCAGTACTTGCAGCGGCCGCTCCCGCCGAGGGAGTACCGCGGGTACGGCGCCGATTAGTATGGGCGCCATCTTCCCCGGCGACTCGGATCAGGAGGCGGCATGCGGACGGCGGCGTTCCCCAACACGAAGCAGCACGGGGACGGGCGCGTGGAGCTCATCGATTCGACGCGGATCGAAGCGAGTTCGCTCTACAACAAGGACCTCGCGCCGGTGCCGGTCGCCCGCCGCAACTGGACGACCTACAACTACGCCGCGCTCTGGATCAGCATGGCGCACTGCATCCCGACGTACATGCTCGCGTCGGGGCTGATGTCGGCGGGGATGAACTGGTGGCAGGCCCTGATCACGATCCTGCTCGGCAACACGATCGTCCTCGCCCCGATTCTTCTCAACTCGCACCCCGGCACGAAGTACGGAATTCCCTTCCCGGTCTTCGCGCGCGCGGCTTACGGCACGCTCGGCTCGAACCTGCCGGCGCTCATGCGCGCGCTCGTCGCGTGCGGATGGTTCGGCATCCAGTCGTGGATCGGAGGCGAGGCGCTCTACACGTTCTTCACGAGCCTGATCCCCTCCTTCCCCAACCTCCTCGGCCCCGGGCCCGGCGGCCACACGAACACCCAGTGGCTCTCGTTCCTCCTCTTCTGGGGGATCAACGTCTTCATCATCTACCGGGGGATGGACCTGCTGCGCAAGGTCGAGAACTGGGCCGCGCCGTTCGTGCTCATCATGGCCGCCGTCCTCCTCGTCTGGGCCGTGCGCAGGGCGGACGGCTTCGGGCCGCTGCTCGCGCAGCGCGGAAAGTTCTCGACGCTCGCGCAGTTCCTCCCCGTCTTCATTCCATCGCTGACCGCCATGATCGGGTACTGGGCGACGCTCTCGCTGAACATGCCCGACTTCACGCGGTTCGGGCGGAGCCAGCGCGAGCAGGTCGTCGGCCAGGTCGTGGCCCTGCCGACGACGATGTCGGTCTTCGCGGCGATGGGCGTCCTGATCACGAGCGCGACGGTGCTGATCTACGGCGAGGCGATCTGGGACCCGGTGCAGCTCGTCGGGAAGTTCAAGGCCCCGGTCGTCGTCGCGATCTCGATGTTCACGGCCGTCGTGGCGACGCTCGCCGTCAACATCGCCGCCAACGTCGTCTCTCCCGCCAACGATTTCTCCAACGCGTTCCCGCGATGGATCCGCTTCAAGACCGGCGGCCTGATCACCGGCATCCTCGGCATCCTGATGCAGCCGTGGAGACTCCTCTCCGACGCGTCCGGCTACATCTTCACCTGGCTCCTCGGGTACTCGGGAGGACTCGGCTCGATCGCCGGCGTGCTCATCGCCGACTACTGGCTCGTTCGGAAAAAGCGACTGAACCTCGAAGCCCTCTACCTGACGCACGGCCCGTACCGCTACGCGGGAGGGTGGAACTGGAAGGCCGTCGTGGCCACCCTCGTCGGATGCGCGCTCGCGTGGGGAGGGCTCGTCGTGCCGGTTCTGAAGCCTCTCTACTCCTACTCCTGGTTCGTCGGCTTCTTCGTTTCCGGAGCCCTCTACTGGGGACTGAGCCCGTCGCAGGAAACCATCGAGCCCGCGCCGGCGGTCGCGTCGCGAACGTCGTAGGAAATCCTCGGCGCCGGTCTCGCCCTCACCCCTTCCCTCTCCCGGGAGGAGAGGGAGTCGGCCCCGTCGTTGGCTTCAGAGCGGAGGCGCCCTTTTCGTAAACCGCGAGTCGCTCCAGGAGCCAGACCTCCATCGTCTCCTGCTTCCCGTCCGGGAGACGGATCTCGTACGGTTGTCCGGACTCGGAGGAGCGGGAGGCGACGCCCACGATGAACTGCCGTACGGTCTGCACCCGGCGCCCCGCGAAGAGGAGCTTCGTCTTCAGATGCGAAACGGCTTTGGAGGCGTCGTACTCCTTCCCGTTGCGCACGAACGTCGCCTTCGAGTTCCCGACCTCCGCCAGGAGCCAGTCGATCTTCACCTGCTCCCCCTCCGGCCGACTCGCCCCCTCCGCGCTGAGGGCGGCGAAAAGAAGAACGAGCCCGAAAGAGACAGGGCGAGTAATCGCTCTTCGAGTCCCGAGTCCCGAGTCCCGAGTTCCGATTCTCATCAGTAGTACGGCTCCCAGATGTAGGAAAGCACCTCGGTCACGCGCTTGCCCAGACCCCGGTGATCGAAGGCCTCGAAGGTGATCTCCTTGCAGTTTTTCAGGTCGTCGTCGAACATCTCCTCCACCTTCTGCCCGAGGGCGCGGTCGTAGAAGGCGAGACTCTCCTCCGCGTTGCGGTTCATGGAGCGGGTGTCGAAGTTGATCGAGCCGATCGTGGTGAACACGCCGTCCACGACCATCGTCTTGTTGTGCATCATCGTGTGCTTGTACTCGAAGATCTTCACGCCCCCCTTCAACATGTCGCCGTAGTGCAGCCAGGAGGCGAGACGCACCATCGGCAGATCGATGTGCCGGCCCGGCACCATGACCTTGACATCCACGCCGCGCTTCACGGCGTTGATGAGCGCGTCGCGCACCTGCCGGTCGGGAAGGAAATAGGCGTTCTGGATGTGGATGCTCTTGACGGCCGACTGGATGGCCACGTAATACAACATCTTGGCGAGCGAGGACGCATCCCCGCGGGAGACCTTGATCGCCTGGGCCTGGACCGTGCCGGCCGGCCCGTCGTTCTTCGCGTAGAACTTGTCTCCGGCCAGGATCTCGCCGGTCGTGTAGGTCCAGTCCTCGGCGAAGATCGCCTGCATCTGGTCCACGACGGGACCGGTCACGCGCACCTGGGTGTCGCGCCATTCTCCGGAGTTGCGCGCGTTGCCGAGCCACTGCTTGGAGATTCCGAGGCCGCCCGTGAAGGCCACCTTTCCGTCCACGACGAGGATCTTCCGGTGCGTCCTCTTCCCCACCTTGTAGATCGTGAAGAGGCGGATGGGGCGGTACTTTCGCCAGCGGATGCCGGCTTTCTCGATCCGGTCCTGCAGATCGCCGAGCGAGCTTCCCCAGGCGTCGATCAGGAGGCGCACTTCGACGCCGCGCTGTGCCGCCTCGATCATCGCGTCGGCGAACTGACGGCCGGCCTCGTCCGGCTGGAAGATGTACGTCTCCAGGTTGACGGTCTTCTGCGCCTGCCGGATCTCCTTCGTCATCGCGGGGAAGATCTCGTCGCCGTTCTTCAGGAGCTCCGCCGTGTTGCCCGAGACCATGGCCGTGCCGAACGTGTCGAGGGAGCGGCGGAAGGCCGGATCGGCGACCGTGAACGGGTGGTCGAACTTGTAAACGTCCCGCTTCTCCGAGCCGATGATGTCGCTGATGACCGTGCAGCCGCTCCCCCCGGCAGCGAGCGCGGCGGCGGGCAAGAGAAGGCAGAAGCGCAGCAGAAGTCTTCTCATCGCGTCCAGTCTATTCAAGATCTCTGCCCGATCGGGGAAAGGCCTCCATCCAGACGCTATGATGCCGGCCGGGGACGGGGGGCGCCGGCCTCCCGGAGAGAGGAGCCGACGCATGGCAGGCAAGGGACGCGTGGCCCTGGTGACGGGCGGTACACGGGGGATCGGCGAGGCGATCGCGCGCCGGCTGGCCGCCGACGGTTTCGCCGTGGCGATCTCGGGCCGCACGCGCGAATCCGTCGGAAAGGCCGTCGCGAAGTTCCGCGAAGAAGGCACTCCGATCGCGGGGCTCGCCGCCGACTCCCGCAGCGAGGAGGAGCAGGAGGGGCTCGTCGCCTGGGTCGAGAAGCAGTTCGGCCGCCTCGACGTCCTCGTCAACAACGCCGGCATCGGCGGGTTCGAGAGCGTCGAGAAGCTCCCGCCCGCGCGCTTCCGCGAGATCGTGGAAACGAACCTCTTCGGACCGTACTACGCGATCCACTTCGCCGCGCCGCTGATGAAGAAGGGGGGCGGCGGGTTCATCGTCAACATCGCGTCGCTCGCCGGAATCAACGCGTTCGCGGGAGGGGCCGCCTACAACGCCTCGAAGTTCGGCCTGCTCGGGCTCTCCGACGCGGCGATGCTTGACCTGCGGCACGACGGAGTTCGCATCGCCGTCATCCTGCCCGGCTCCGTGGCGACGGAGTTCTCGCACTCCCACCGCGCGCAGGAGACCTCCTGGATGCTCGCGTCCGAGGACGTCGCGCGGGCGGTGAGTGACCTCGTGAAGTACCCGGACCGGGCGATCCCGTCCCGCCTTGACCTGCGCCCGTCCCGGCCGCCGAAGAAGTGACCGAAGGCTCTCCTTTGTCATCCTGAGCGAGCGAAGGATCTGCCCTCCCCGCGAGCTGGGAGCAGATTCTTCGTCGTGCGCTCCTCAGAATGACAGGTCCTTAGACATTAGACTCCCACGCTGTGATTCACCTGTGGGCTGTCGCCCTTGCCGCTGTCCTCGTTGCCACGATCCTCTGGGATGCGTTCGAGACGATCATCCTGTCGCGGCGCGTCTCGCGGAAGTTCCGGCTGACGCGGCTCTTCTACAAGATTCTCTGGCCTCCCTGGAGAGCCGTGGCCAAGGGGGTCCCGGAGGGGAACCGCCGCGAGAACGTCCTGATGGTGTTCGGCCCGCTGTCGCTCATCCTGCTGCTCGCCGTCTGGGCGTTCGGGCTGGTCGTCTCCTTCGCCCTCCTGCACTGGGGGCTCGGCTCGCAGCTGGTGGGACCGACCGGCCTCACGGGATTCCGCGAAGACCTCTACATGAGTGGGACGACCTTCTTCACCCTCGGCATCGGGGACGTGACGCCGAGGACGTCGATCGCCCGCACGCTCACGGTCCTCGAGTCCGGGATGGGGTTCGCGTTTCTCGCGCTCGTGATCGGCTACCTCCCGATGATCTCGCAGGCCTTCTCCCGCCGCGAGGTGAACATCTCGCTCCTCGACGCGCGCGCCGGCTCGCCGCCGACGGCCGCGCAGCTTCTGCTCCGGCACAACGACAAGGAGGGAGATCTCCACGACCTCCTGCGGGAGTGGGAGCGCTGGTCGGCGGAGCTGCTCGAGAGCCACGTCTCTTTCCCCGTCCTCTCCTATTTCCGATCGCAGCACGACAACCAGTCGTGGGTGGCGGCGCTGACGACGATCCTCGACTCCTGCGTGCTGGCGGTGGCCCGGATCGAGAAGGCTCCCGATCGGACCGCGCGGCTGACCTTTGCGATGGCGAGCCATGCCGTCAAGGACCTCTGCGCCGTGTTCCATCTGAGGCCGGCGTCTTCCGCGCCGGACCGCCTTCCCCTCGAGGAGCGGGAGCGCCTCGAGACCTTCCTGGAGAAGGCCGGCTTCCGGCTCCGCCGTGACGAGAAGTCTCTGGCGAAGCTCTGGACGATGCGCGTCCTGTACGAGCCGTACGTCCACGCGCTCTCGGCCTACCTGCTGATGCCGCTGCCGGCCTGGGTCCCCCCAGACGACGCGAAGGACAACTGGCAGGGCACGGCGTGAAGCCGCTGCGGCTCTTGCGCGAAAGGCTCCTCTTCCTCTTCGGGTTCTCTTTCGGGGGCCTCTGGTTCCTCCTCTGCTCCGCCGCCGGAATCGTCTGGCTCCTCTTCTCGCCGCGTAACCGGCAGACGCTCTATGTCTACGGGCGGGTCTTCTGCCGGGGCCTGGCCGCCATGATGGGGTGGCGCGTCGAGGTCCTGAATCGCGAGCGGCTCGAGGCGTTCCGCCCGTGCGTCATCGTCGCGAACCACCAGAGCATCCTCGACGTCGTGACGTTCGGGAGCGCGTTTCCGCGACGCACCGTCTCGGCGGGCAAGCGCGAGATCGGCCGGATCCCGATCTTCGGATGGTTCTACCGCCTCTCGGGCAACCTCATCATCGACCGCGAAGACGCTCGACAGGCGCGCGGCTCCCTCCAGAGGGCGGCCGAGGCGATGCGGGCGGAAAAGATCGCCGTCTGGTTCATGCCCGAGGGGCATCGCAATACCGGGCCGGAGCTCCTCCCGTTCAAGACCGGCGCGTTCCGGCTGGCCCTGGCGGCGCAGGCCCCGATCATCCCGATCGTCGCCGGGCCCCTGACGGCGATCGCCGATACGAAGCGCTGGCTCGCCCGGCGTGGCGCCCTGCGGGTCCGGGTCCTCGAGCCCGTGCCCACCGAGGGCCTGACGATTAAAGACCTGCCCCCGCTCGTCTTCTCCGTCCGCGCCGGCATGCAGGAGGCCTTCGACGCCCTGAGGAAGGACGCTTGAAGGCGGCGGGGCGGATTCTCCTCCTCGCCGCGCTCCTCGCCGCGGGGTGCGCGTCGGCGCGACCGGTCACCCTCTGCGCCCATCTCCAGGGCGCGCGCGACACGGCCATTGACGCGCTCGACCCGGTCCACGAGGGAGACGCGGAACTCACCCTCGAGAGGACGGCCATCGTCTTCTCGATCCGCGCGCCCGGCCTCGGAAAGGTCACGGCGGTCCACATCCACCATGGGCCCGCCGGCACGGCCGGACCGATGCTCTGGGAGATCCACCCCGGCTACGAAGGGGACTCGGTGCGCGGGACGGCGTCGGGGCTCCCTCCCGGCATTCCGGCCCTCATCGCGCGGGAACCGGCCGAGTACTACGTCAAGCTCCACACCGTGAAGTTTCCCGGCGGCGCGATCCGCGGCCAGCTCGGCCCCTGTCCCGCCCGCCCCCTCCGCCGTTAGCGTGCTTCTCTCTGTCATCCCGAGGAGCGAAGCGACGAGGGATCTGCTTCGAAGGACGGAACAGCCGGGCAGATCCTTCGCTACGCTCAGGATGACAGGCACGGCGCCTGAGGCTTGATATCGTTCGGCCACTCCGCCGGGAAAGGCACAGAAGGAGGTTGCGATGGTTCCGTTGACGTCGTTGTGGCTTCCGATCCTTCTTTCCGCGGTCGTCGTCTTCATCGCCAGCTCGATCATTCACATGGTTCTCCCGTACCACAAGAGCGACTACAAGAAGCTCCCGGACGAGGCCGGCATCATGGCCGCCCTCCAGAAACTCGGCGCCCTCCCCGGCGACTACCTGTTCCCCAGGCCCGACAACCCGCAGGCGATGAAGGATCCGGCGTTCCTGGAGAAATGGAAGAAGGGGCCCGTCGGAATGATGACCATCATGAAGAGCGGGGACGCGCCGTCGATGGGGAAGCAACTCGTCTTCTGGTTCCTCTATTGCGTCGTGGTCGAGATCTTCGCCGCCTACATCGCGGGGCGGGCGCTGCCGTCCGGCGCGCCGTATCGCTCCGCGTTCCGCTTTGCCGGAGCCACCGCGTTCGTCGGCTACGGCCTCGGGCTCTGGCCGACCACGATCTGGTTCGGCCGGGCCTGGACCGCAACCTTCAAGTCCACCATCGACGGCTTGATCTACGCGCTCCTGACCGGCGGGGTCTTCGGCTGGCTCTGGCCGAGGTAGCCGTGACGAACAAACACCATCCGTACCACCCGGTCATCTACGTCCGCGGCTTCGCGTCCTCGCAACCCGAGATCGAGGAGACGGTCGCGGACCCGTACATGGGATTCAACCTCGGCTCGACGAAGTCGCGGCAGGTCTGGGACGGCAGGATGCGCAAGTTCTTCTTCGAGTCCCCCCTCGTCCGGCTGCGGGACGAGATCGTCTGGCTCACCACGGCGGACGGGCTCCAGAGGAGCGCCCGACGCTACGACGACGTCTACGTGGACGGCGAGGACCTCACGGCGCCGGACCCCGAGGACCCGACGAAGCCGCTGCGTTCGGACATCGCGCTCCCCTACCAGTCCATCGTGATCTTCCGCTACTACGACGAGGCGTCGCAGTCCTTCGGCGCCGGCGAGACCCCGCCCATCGAGCATTTCGCGCAGGGGCTCAACAACCTGATCCTGAGATTGAAGACGCTCGTGTGCCGCCAGGCTCCCGATCCGATCACGGGCGACCCGCTCGACAACGAGGTTGCCCCGGAGGACTTCCGCGTCTACCTCGTCGCGCATTCCATGGGCGGCCTCGTCTGCCGCGCGTTCCTCCAGAATCCCAAGCTCGGAAGCGCCGAGGCGCGCGGCGCCGTCGACAAGCTCTACACGTACGCGACCCCGCACAACGGCATCGACATGCGGATCGTCCGCAATGTGCCGGGATGGGCGACCTTCGGCGACGCGAACAATTTCAACCGGCAGAGGATGGCGGGGTATCTCGCGCTTCCGCACGATCCCGAGGCCTCCGCGGACGACCTCGACGTCTCCGTCGTCGCGAATTTCCCTCCCGAGCGCGTCTTCAATCTCGTCGGAAGCAACCCCGCCGATTACCCGGTCCTGCACGGCATCTCTGCGTGGGCGGCGGGAGAGGAGAGCGACGGGCTCGTGCGGATCGAGAACGCGACGACGCACGGCGTGGACGCGCAGGGGAAAGAAACCTCCTCGCCCCGGGCATTCGCCCACCGAAGCCACTCGGGGCACTACGGAATCGTGAACTCCGAGGAGGGGTATCAGAACCTGACGCGCTTCCTCTTCGGCTCTCTGCGCGTGGACGGGATCCTCGACATCGACGAGGTCATTCTCCCCGACGACGTCGAGGCGAAGAGGAGCAACGACTCCGCGGAGATCCGCGCTTCCTACCAGTTCGAGATCGTGGCGAGCGTGCGCGGCCACCAGTGGCAGATGCACCGCCGCACCGTCAAGGAGAATTCCGCGATTCACCGCACGTACGACGAGCTCTTCCCGAAGGTGTCCGGCGTGCGCACGCCGGACAGGACCCGCAGCCCGCATCTCTTCTCGGTCTTCCTCGATTCCCGCAAGAGCTTGGCCGGAGGGGGCTCCGTCGCGTTCGCGTTCGACCTGGCGGTCCTCGTGCCGGACTACCAGATCGACGGAGTCCTCTGGTTGAAGCGCCACTTCGAAGGGGGATACATCTACCGCGAGCAAATCCTCGTGCAATCGACGCCGGACCCGAAGGCGCTCGGCGGCTGGACCGTCAACTACGGCTACCAGAGCGAGACGCCCAACGCGTTTCCGAAGTCCGCCGTGACGCGCCCCCTGCTGGACGGCACCGGGATCGCGTTCGACATCGAGGTGGTGAAGGACACGCACCCCGGCATCAAGGCCACGCTGCGCATCGAAGCCCGCCCCTGGACTTAAAAGCGGCGAGCCAGACTGCGAGGGCAGATCCTTCGCGGAGCCTGTCCTGAGCGAAGTCGAAGGGCTCAGGATGACAGGGCAGGCGTTCCCTCGACACGTCCAATAGACCACCGGTATGCCGCCGGCGCCCGCGGCGCGAGGAGTCTTCCGAGTAACCGGACGGAGGAGCCTCGCGCCGCGGGAAGATCGTCGTCTCTACTTCTTCTCCGCCGTTCCCGAGTCGGTCAGCGGCCTGACCCGCGGCGCGGTCCTCGTGCTCGCGCCGTTCTCCCTCCAGGCTTTCGCCCAGCCCAGCCGCTCGGCCGTATCCATGTTCACCGTCCCATCGGCGTTGTAGGTCCCGTTGGCGATCAGGCGCCTCCTGGCCTCCTGGGTCAGGAAGGGCTGCATCGTGTCCGCGGGCGACCGCGGCACGAACTCATAACCGATCCGGACAGGCTGAAGATCCTTGAATGCTCGACGCACCCCCTGCACGAGGTAATGGAAGGTCACATCTTTGGAAGCCTTGACGACGACGTGGTTCAAGTCCTGGCTCACGACGGCGAGGGTCGCCAGGTCTCCAACCGGGGTCAACTGCACCGTCAGGCCTTCGTCGTCCGTCACGATCCGGAAATCCTCCGGCACATCGATGACCGCCTGATGATTGACGATGCGGGAGGTGCCGCGGAAGTACGTGCCGACTTCGCGTCCCTCCAGAGACGAGTACAGAATCACCTTCGTGGGATCGCCCGGATGCGGCTCCACGAAGTGCTTTGTTCCCATCGCGCCGAGGTTTCCCATGGCGAAGACTCCCCACGGCGGACCGGTCGTATCCGTCGCGGTTCCGAACGCGGATCCGAGAACTCCAAGGACGGTAGGGTTTCCGACCGAATCTATAAGCGCGCCGCCGACGCCACCGCCGCCGGCCACGCTCTGAGAAACGCCAATGACGCCGTACACCTGACCTGTCGTGCTCTCTGCGATACCCAAGACGCCGGCTGTGTCATCCGTCGAACTCAGCGTCTGCCCCCGGACCCCGTAGACCTGCCCGGAGGACCCCTGAGCCCTTCCGAAAACTCCGGCGGCATTATCGGTCGTACTCTTGGTATTTCCCTGGACGCCGTAAGTCACTCCGGTCGTCGCGGAGGCCCCACCGAAGACTCCAACGGCGCTGTCGGTCGCGCTGTGGGTTAACCCGGCAACGCCCGCCGTTCCACCAGTCGTACTCAAGCTCTCGCCAAAAACGCCTTGAGCCGGACCGGCCGTCGCTCTTCCGTAGACTCCCGCGGCAAACGGATCGGGATTGCTCGTCTCGCCGTAGATCGCGTAGAGCCCGGAGTTGATCACCGAGAAATAATTGGTCGGCGTCGCCGGAGTCGACGCGTAGTAGCCGTTGACGTCGATGATCAGGTCGATGGAGACGGCGTCCGCCAGGACCGTGATCGCGCCTCCCGTGCCCAAGGGCGCGACCGCTGCGTTGGCGATGTTGGGCGTATTGCCGTTGTAGTTCATCGTCGAGACCAGGGGGGCTCCGCCTCCCGCCGGAAAGACCCGCAGGTCCCCGCCCGCCCCCACGTTCAACGCCCCGAAATTGAAGGAAACCGCGGAAGCGCCGGACGGGATGCCGCACTGGCCGGTGATCGTGAAATTGCGCGTCGCATTGGCCACGAGCGCCGGCGGGCCGTACGCGCCCGTAAAGCCGTTGCCTCGAGTGTCGGCGACCCGGCACGGAGTCACCGCGATGAAAGGGAGCGGGCTCGAAACATCCCCGAGCGTCGTGACACCGTGGGACGCCCGCTGCGGCGCCCAGGTGGCCGGCGCGGACCAGTTCGGAACCCCGTCCCCGGGAAGTGCGACCATGGGCAGAAAGACAGCAGCCAGAGCAAGGAACGAAGACTTACGGCTGGGCATGCCACACCTCCAAAAGTTTCAGAAAACCGAAACGTTCGTCGAATCGAGAGGAACCCTCACGCGACACTGGGAGGAGCGCGGGAGGCGGCTTCGACGAGCACGACCGCCGGCATTCCCGCTTCGCGCAGGCAGCGGAAAGAAGGTTGGGCGCCGAGGCCAGCGCAGAAAAGAAACAACGCCGTCGGGGCACAGAGAAAGTCACTCGTAAAGCACGCCGGGCAGGGGACGTCAGGGACAAGCCGGAGCGGCTGGAAGGCCGGCTCCCTCGAGGGGCTTGCCCGGCCGGCCGCTTGAAGGAGGATTCCTGAATCGCTTCTCTGGTCGAGGAAGAGGTCTTCGAGATCGTTCAAGTGACCGTGGGGAGCGGCCGCGACGGCCAGAAGAAAGAGCGCGAGGTATGTGCTCATGCCACGCCGACAGCTTCCGCGGAATCGAGCGCCTCGGCTCGGGCAGGCGTTGATCGAAGAGGCAAAGCCCCGGGCGGTCTTCTTGACCCGCGACCCTCGACTCTCTACTCCCACTCTGAGGCGGGCGGATGATACAAAAAGAACAACCTCAGTTTCCAGCCGCCGTACGAATCGCATGACTTCGAGGGAGACGGAGCCAGACCGCGAGAGCAGATCCTTCGCTCGCTCAGGATGACAGGGTAGTGAGGTTCATCCACTCCGCTGCCGCCGGCGCACGCGGCGCGACCGGAGGCGAGAGGGGCAAGCCCCTCCCCTACAAATCACGAAAACTGCCGCCTTCCCAGGAACTCTCTCCAAGGAGCTCGCGGCGCGCGAAGTCTCCCGAAGTAACCGAGGGAGGAGGCGCGCGCCGCGGGAGCGGAGCGCTTGCGCGGGATCAGGCGAGCGGTCGAGCGCGCATCCGCGCGAGCCTCTCGCCGGTGCGCCCAACGGGTGCAGATCCCGCGCAAGCGCGGAGCGACGCCGTCTCTACTTCTTGTCCGCCGTCCCCGAGTCGGTCAGCGGCCTGGCACGCGGGGCGGTCCTCGTGTTCACGCCGTTCGCCCTCCAGGCTTTCGCCCAGCCCAGCCGCTCGGCCGTTTCCATGTTCACCGTCCCATCGGCGTTGTAGGTCCCGTTGGCGATCAGACGCCTCCTGGCCTCCTGGGTCAGGAAGGGCTGCATCGTGTCCGCGGGCGACCGCGGCACGAACTCATAACCGATCCGGACGGGCTGGAGATCCTTGAATGCTCGACGAACACCCTGCACGAGGTAATGGAAGGCAACATCTCTGGATGCCTTGATGACGACCCGGTTCAAATCCTGGCTCACGACGGCGAGGGTCGCCAGATCTCCAACCGGGGTCAACTGCACCGTCAGGCCCTCGTCATCCGTCACGATCCGGAAATCTTCCGGTACCTCGATGACCGCCTCGTGATTGACAACCCGAGCCGTCCCTCGGAAGTAGGTTCCGACTTCCCGCCCCTCCAGAGAGGAGTACACGATGATCCGGGCGGGGTCGCTCGGATGCGGCTCGACGAAATGCTTCGCTCCCATCGCGCCGAGGTTTCCCATGGAAAAGACTCCCCACGGTGGTCCGGTCAAATCCGTCGCGGTTCCGAACATGGATCCGAGAGCTCCAGCGACGGTCGTGGTTCCGGCCGTGTCTTCGAGCGCGCCGACGACGCCAATGCCGCCGATCAGGCTGTTAGAAACGCCAATGACTCCGACCACCTGACCCGTCGTGCTCACCGCCTCGCCCCGGACGCCGGCTGTGAAATCCGTCGCGCTGGACGTCTGCCCCTTGACCCCGTTTGTCTGCCCGGAGGTCCCCAGAGCCCTTCCGAAAACTCCGCTGGCACTGTCGGTCGTGCTGCTGGTGCGTCCCCGGACGCCGAACGTCATTCCGGTCGTCGCGGTCGCGAATCCTACAACTCCGATGCTGCCATCGGCCGTGCTGTTGGTTTGTCCGGCAACCCCCACATTGTTTCCGGTCGAGGAAGTGGCGCGTCCGTAAACTCCCGCGGAGCCGTCGACCGGACTCACGGTCTCGCCAAAAACGCCATTGGCCGAACCGCCCGACACTCTTCCGTAGACTCCCGCCGCGTCGACGCTGGTATTGCTCGTCTCCCCGTGGATCGCCTGGAGCCCGGAATTGATCACCGAGAAAGAGTTGCTCGAAGCCGCGGGCGTCGGCGCGTAGTAGCCGTTGACGTCGATGATGAGGTCGATCGTCGTGGCGTCCGCCAGAACGGTAATGGCTCCTCCTGTCCCCAGGGGCACGATCGCCGCGTTGGCGATGTTGGGAGTATTGGCGTTGTAGTTCATCGTCGAGACGAGCGGGACCGCGCCGCCGGCCGGAAATACCCGCAGGTCGCCTCCTGAGCCGACATTCAGGGCGCCGAAGTTGAACGACACGGCGGCGGCGGAAGCCGGGATGCCGCACTGCCCGGCGATGGTGAACGCGCGGGTCGTGTTGGCGCCGATCGACGGCGGGCCATAGGACCCCGTAAACCCGTTGCCGCGGGTGTCCGCCACGCGGCATGGCGAGATACCGACGAACGGCAGAGGATTGGTGACGTCTGACAGGGTGTGAAGGCCGCTCGATCTCGGCGGTGTCCAGGTGGTCGGGGCCGTCCAGTTTGGAATCGCCCCGCTACCGAGGGCGAAGCCGGCCACGAGGATTGCCATCAGGCCAGAAAACAGGGCTCTGCGTTGGAGCATCAAAGCACTTCCTTTATTGAGAAGAGACACGGAGAGATTTCCACGCCTCTGCCATCGAAATCAGGTTGAGGCATCCTCCCCGGACTGCCCCTTCAGGCCACGAAAAACGGCAGAGCCTAACACGTCTGCGGATTTGAGGTCGGCCCGCGCGTGATGTTGCAAGAAGTCGCTGCGTGTGCGGCCGTGGGAGGGTCGAAGGCACACGGAAAATCGCGGGGGAAGGATCGACCCTCCCCCGCGAATCAAAGACGGCGCCTCTACTTCTCAGCCTTGATTCCCGGGTCGGCCGGCGGCGAAGGCAGCGGCGAGGACCTCGCCCTCTCGCCTCTCTCCCGCCAGGCCTCCGCCCAGCCCAGCCGCTCGGCCGTCTCCATGTTCACGGTCCCGTCGGCGTTGAAGGTGCCGTTGGCGATGAGACGCCTCCTGGCCTCCTCGGTCAGGTAGGGCCGCATCGTGTCCGAGGGAGATCTCGGGACGAACTCGTAGCCGACGCGGATCGGCTGGAGGTTCTTGAACGCGCGCCGCACTCCCTGCACCAGGTAGTCGAACGTCACGTCCCGCGAAGCCTTGACCACGATACGGTTCAGGTCCTTGCTCTCGACATACAGGGAGGAAGACGCTCCGGTCGGCGTCAGCTGCACCGTCAGGCCTGCGTCGTCCGTCACGATTCGAAAGTCTTCCGGCACCTCGATGACCGCCTCGTGATTGACGACGCGAGCCGTCCCTCGGAAATACGTTCCGACTTCCCGCCCCTCCAGAGAGGAGTACAGAATGACCTTCGTGGGATCGCTTGGATGCGGCTCGACGAAGTGCTTCGTTCCCATCGCGCCGAGATTTCCGAACGCGAAGACTCCCCATGGCGGTCCGGTCGTATCTCCCGCGGTTCCGATCGCGGCCCCAAGAACTCCATAGACGGTCGGGTTTCCGGCAGTGTCTATCAGCGCGCCGGCGACGCCGACGCCGCTGACCAGGCTGTGAGAAGCGCCAAGGACACCGAACACTTGACCGGTCGTGCTCACCGCATTCCCGAGGACGCCGGTCGTGTAATCCGTCGAGCTGTAGGTCTCCCCGTCGACTCCATGGATCTGACCCGAGGTGCCGACGGCTTCTCCCAGAACTGCGCTGGCGTCATCGGTCGTACTCTTGTTTCGTCCCCCGACGCCGAACGTGTGTCCGGTCGTCGCGTTGGCAACACCGGAGACTCCTGTCGAGCCGTTAGTCACACTATTGGTCGTTCCCCAGACGCCGAACGTCTGTCCGGTCGTCGCCTTGGCAAGACCGAAGACTCCCGTGGCGCCATCGGTCGCAGCGTTGGTTTGTCCGGCAACGCCCGCACTATTCCCGACCGCGGAAGTCGCGCGGCCAAAAACTCCCGCCGTCCCATCAGCCGTGCTCAAGGTCTCGCCAAAAACGCCTTGAGCCGGACCGGCCGTCGCTCTTCCGTAGACTCCCGCGGCAAACGGATCGGGATTGCTCGTCTCGCCGTAGATCGCGTAGAGACCGGAGTTGATCACCGAGAAATAATCGGTCGGCGTCGCCGGAGTGCTCGCGTAGTAGCCGTTGACGTCGATGATCAGGTCGATGGAGACGGCGTCCGCCAGGACCCTGATCGCGCCTCCCGTGCCCAGAGGCACGACCGCGGCATTGGCGATGTTGGGCGTATTGCCGTTGTAGTTCATTGTCGAGACCAGGGGGATTCCGCCTCCCGTCGGAAAGACTCGCAGGTCCCCGGCCGCCCCCACGTTCAATGCCCCGAAATTGAAGGAAACCGCGGAAGCGCCCGACGGGATGCCGCACTGGCCCGTGATCGTGAAATTGCGCGTCGCGTTGGCCACGAGCGCCGGCGGCCCGTAGGCACCCGTAAAGCCGTTGCCTCGAGTATCGGCGACCCGGCACGGAGTCACCGCGATGAAAGGGAGCGGGCTCGACACATCCCCGAGCGTCGTGACGCCGTGGGATGCCCGCTGCGGCGACCAGGAGGCCGGCGCGGGCCAGTTCGGAATCCCGTCCCCGGGAAGTGCGACCCCTGGCAGAAAGAGAACGGCTAGAGCAAGGAACGAAAACCTACGGCTGGTCAAGCGACACCTCCAAAAGATTATAAAAGCGAGACGTTTCGTCGATTTGAGAGGAATCCTACCGTGAAACGGGGAGGAGCGCGGGACGCGGCTTCGACGAGCATGACCGCTGGCATTCCCGCTTCGCGCAGGCAACGGAAAAAAGGTCGGGCGCCGAGGCCGGCGCGGAATCGAGCGCCTCCGCGGCTCGGGCCAGCGTCGATCGGAGAGGCAAAGCCCCGGGCGGTCTTCTCGACCCGCGACCCTCGACTCTCAACTTCCACTTTGAGGCGGGCCGATGATACAGACGAACAATGTCAGTTTCCAACCGCCGTACGAATCGCAACGGGGTCAATTGTGCTTCCGTGTATTACCGCGATCAGAGATCCTGCCCGAGTAACCGGAGGGAGGAGCCTGGCGCCGCGGGAGCGGAGCGACTGTTAAGCGGCCGCGGAGGGAGCGCTCTTCTCGAGCGAGGAGACGACGTCGTGCCACCCCTCGCGCACGCTCGGGTACTTCGGTGCCCACGAGGATTGGCTCCGGAGCTTCCGGTTGGAGATCCGCTCCGAGCGCGACAGGAGCTCGCCGGTCGAGCCCATCAGCCTGGCGGCCCAGCCGGGCAGGAACCTCGGCGCCGGCGCTCCGAGCGCCGCCGCCAGCGTGTCGAAATACTCTCGCCGCGTCACGGGCTCGTCGTCGGTCACGTTGTAGACCCCGGCGTTGAGCTCGAGCGCGGCGACCACCGCCGTGGCCGCATCGTCGTGCGACAGCGGCGAGAGGAAGCTGCCGGGCTCCCCGGGCAACGGCACCCATCCGCGGCGCACGAGCGGAATCATCTCCAGCAGAAACCGGGAATCGGGCCCGTAGAACGCTCCGAACCGCAACACGACGCCGGTCCTTCCGCTTGCGCTGAACCGGGCTGCCGAAGCCTCCGCATCGAGAATCGTCCGGTTGTACCTCGTGGGGCGCAGAGGCGTCTCCTCGCCGATCCACCGATCGCCGCAGTCCGGATAGGCCGGCGCGAACGACTCCTGGACGAACTGGCGAAGTCCCGCTTCGATCGCCGCGTCCACGAGGTTGGCGGACCCGACCCGCCGAATCCGGTCATTCTCCGACCACGCCCCCGGCATCATCACGCGCAACGAGGAGTGCGGCATATGCGTCGCAAGATTGACGACCGCATCGCACCCCGCGAACGCCGCGCGCAGCCCCTCGCGGTCGAAGAGATCCACCGACAACGTCGAGGCTCCCTGCCGAGCCAGAGGAGCGAGCCTCTCCACCGACCTGCCGATCGCCGTCACCCGGTGCCCGGCACGAATCAACAGCGGCACCGCCCGACGTCCCACCACACCGGTCGCCCCGGTGACCAGAACCCTCACAAAAACTCCTTCACCCCAAACCGAGCAAGATATTTGCCAGCCGGGCCCTCACACTCGGGCCGGCCGATTGCTCAGGCGAGCGATCGAGAGGCCAGGCAGAGCTGATCAGCGGCTCGAGACACGGCGAGGGGCGGCGCGTGAGCCGGACCGGGGCTTGAGAGGCGCCCGCTGATGAACGATCTCGATGTCGAAGACGCCGCCCCCGAGCGTCGAGGCATGGAGGAAGCGCCCGGAGGGGTCGATGACGAGGCTTCGGACGGAGAAGTTCGTCAGGCCTTCGTTCAATGCCGTCCAGTGGGCCGCGCCATCGGAAGAGACGAAGACGCCGGCATTCGTGGCGGCATAGAGGCGCCGCGGATCCGCCCGGTCGGCGACCAGGCACGCGCTTCTCAGCAACACCACCGGCAGCAGCAACACGGCCAGCGGAGTCGGGGCGCTCGCCCCCAACACCATTGGCAATGACAACGTGGCAGCATTTCCGCGCTCTTCGCCAACACCTCCGCCAGCGAAAACATTGCTGGCGGAGGCGAAACGCTCCTCCACAACACGACCGGCGGCTTCAACACGGCCATCGGCTTCCAGGCGCTACAAATGAACACCACCGGTAGCAACAACACGGCCTTCGGACCTTCTACGCTAACGCAAAACACCACCGGTTCTGACAACATAGTCATTGGGCATTTCGCGGGTTCATATCTCACAACAGGGGATAACAATATCGACGTCGGCAACGCCGGTGTTGAGGACGAGTCAGCCGGCAGCACCTTGATTGCGACGTCCCGCTTCAGCCGCTCGTCCCGCGCCCGGTACACCTCTCCGATGCCGCCAGCGCCAACGGAGGAGACGATCTCGTACGGGCCGAGCCGAGAGCCGGCTCTCAGAGACACGTTGGCCGAAATATAGGCCGCTGATTGCTCCGCCCCAGCTCCGGCGGGGCGCGCTCCAGTTACCTGCTTGGCGATGAGTGCGGCGGACGGGAAGGCGACCGGCTCCATAAGAGAGCGCCCCGCTTTCGCGAGGCGCTTCGAAGAGTCAGGTCAAACGGCCGTTAGCGGCGGCCATCCCGGCGGCTGCTGCGACCAGCCGACCGGCCATCCCGGCGGCTGTCGGAACGACCTCCATCACGCCGGCCATCAGTGCGCCCGTAGCTGTAGCTGTGTCCGGAATCCGGCCGGACAAAGCCGCGACCGGCATAGGGTCGGACGTAGCCGCGTCTGTAATCGGGCCGCGCGTAGCCATAGCTCCGATACCCGTAGTTGCGTGCTCCGCCGTAGACGACGATCGGGCTTCCCGCGATGATCCAACCGGAGCCGTATTGCCTGCAGGGCACCCACTCAGAGTCGTAGTAGAACCCGTAGCCGTTATCCGGGTCGAGATAAACCTCTTCGGCGTAGGGATCCGGCACGTACGCGCCGACCTGCGGCACGAACGGGCCCGCGCCAACCGCGAACGAGCCGTGCGGACCACGGAAGCCAAACGCCACTTGCGCATTCGCGGTGCCAGGCAGCGAGATCAGGACCATCGCGACTGCGGCCAGAGCGACGAAACTCAGAGTCTTCTTCATGATTACCTCCTCCGCGGTTCCTCGCGGTTCAACCTCTCTAATCGCAACGCGGGTGCCAGGAATAGACAACAGGAAACAAAGGACTTGGCTTTCCAGGAGTGTCCTCTGGGTGTGAAACAACGGCCGCTTCAGGACATGTTGTAGAACCGAGGAAGTCTTGAACGCAGCCAGGGACGTGGCGAAAGGTCCTTCCCCAGCCGCGGCTTCGTCACCTGAAGCTGCGAGAGGCTGAGAACCTGGACGTTGATTCCAGCGTTTCAGTCGACGCGAAGGGCGGTGTCCGGGGTTGACGGATCGTGGACCGGCTCTCAGCGGTCTTTGTTGTCCTTCTCCTTCTTGTCCGGTTTGCCGGGCTTTTCCTTTCCGGGGTCCTTTTTGGGGGGAGGGGCTTGCGCGGCCGGGGCTTGAGCCGGCGGGGCGCCCGGACCGGCCTCGGCCCGGGGCGGAGACGCCTGGCCCTGTGGTTGTCCCGGCGGTGCCTCCCGGACTTTCGCGGCTTTCGGTTGGCGCTGTTCCGCCGGAGCGGCCTGATGTGACTCGACGTGCGGTTGCGCTGGCGGCGCCTCCCGGACTTTTGCGGCTTTCGGTGCGCGCTGTTCCGCCGGAGCGGCCTGATGTGACTGGGCGCGCGGTTGCGCGGGCGGCGCCTCCCGGACTTTTGCGGCTTTCGGTGCGCGCTGTTCCGCCGGAGCGGCCTGATGTGACTGGGCGCGCGGTTGCGCGGGCGGCGCCTCCCGGACTTTCGCGGCTTTCGGTTGCCGCTGTTCCACGGGAGCGGCCTGATGTGACTGGGCGCGCGGTTGCGCGGGCGGTGCCTCCCGGACACTCGGGGCCTTCACCGTCTTGGAAGAACGCGCGCGGCGAGCGGCTTCTTTTGGTACGGCGGCCACGGCGGCGTTCACTTCTTTCGCCGGCGCCACGACGGCGAGCTGTCGGCCCTTGCCGCCGCCTCCCACGGTCGCCGCGTGCGGCGTTGTGTTGGCGGCGCTGATGCTGCGCGTTTCGATCCGGCCGCCCGACGCGCCCTGGATCGTCGCGATCGGAATGCCGGTATTCCGGATGATCCCGTCGGAAACCCCGAAAGTCGTTACCGGCCTCGTCTGCCGGAATATCATTGCGTTCTGCGTCGAAGGGAGCCAGACCGAATCGACCTCCGTGTCGACAAAACGATTCGCCGGCACGAAGACGTACCGCGACTGGCTCACGACGACGGCCCTGCCGGAGTAGCCTGATTCTCCGCAGGCGAAGCTCGGCGGCAGCGGCGCCCAGCCCACGTACCGGTCGCTGTAGCTCCACGTCACCCACGCCGGAGCCCAGACGGTTCCCGGCACCCAGGACCAGCCATACCCGCTGAGGTATGCCCATGTCCCGTAGTGGTATGGCGTTCCGCCCCAGGGATCGCGGGACACCCAGGTCCAGCCGTAGTCGGTATAGACCCACCGGCCGTTGGTGTACGGCTGCCAGCGGCGGGAGGCGCGCCTGGGTACCCAGCACCGGCCGTAGCGGCAGCTGACCCACCGGCCATGCGGAGCGAGCTCCTTGTAGAAGCCCCCGATCGTCACCCGGACGCTGACTTCCGCCTGCGCCGGCGGCGCGGGAAAGGCGAAAACGAGCGCGCCGAAAACCAGGGCCGTCAGTGCGATTTTCTTCATAGTCCACTCCTTAGCTTGCCGGTTTGCGGGGGTCCCACCGTCTCAATCGCTCGCACGGCCAGAGCCGCCGCGCGATGAAAGGGATCATCGGAGAGCGGGGCGAAGGCCGCCAGAAACATGGATTCTGCCCTACGAAATACCAAAAACGCGAGAGTCTTGCGCATCGAATTGCTTCGCTTTCTGCGGAAATTGACGGTAGCGCGCCTTGCACATCCGAGTCCAATCGTTTATTCCAATGGGATTGAGAGCTCGAAGCGATCGTGCGAAAGATTCACCTTCCAAGTCTCGAAAGTTCGGCGCGATTCGGACGGCGACCTGCTCCTCGTCCTCCGCCCGATTACAGTGAGCCCTGCCCGCTGGCGGCCGAACTCAATTAACCTACAGCCATCGGAGAAACAGGTGCGCAACCCACTCCCTCACCCTGTCTGCTATGGGTCTTTCCTTCCACTGCTTCCATTGAATCGGATTGGATTGCGCAAGATCCTTGGCGAACACCTCCTCCATTTCAACGGCGAACTCGCGGCCCAGAATGACGGCATTCACCTCGTCATTGCTCAAGAAGCTCAAGTAGTCCATGTTCGTCGAGCCCACGGTCGACCACACGCCGTCGATGACCGCCGTCTTTGCATGCATCAGGGCGTCGCGGCGCTCATAGATTTTCACTCCCGCCTTCAAAAGCCTTGAATAGTTATACCGCTGGGCATCCAGCTCCGCCGGAGCATCGGTGATCGAGGGAAGAATGATCTTTACGTCGACGCCGCGCCGGGCTGCCTTCGTGAAGGCGTTGAGTATCTGGTCGTCGGGGACAAAATAGGCGTTCGTGAGATGAACCGAATGCGTCGCGAAACTCACGGCGGCCATGTAGGCGACGAAGGTAATCCTATTGGTCTCGCCAGGCGTGCTGCCGAGCGCCCGCACCAGAACGTTGCCCTCTTCCTTCAGTGCAGGGAAATACTCCGGCTCCGTGAGATTCGGGCCCTCTTGCTTCTGCCAGGTATCAAGAAAGAGCTTCTGGAACTCGGCCACCGCAGGGCCCTCGACTTGAACGTCCGTGTCACGCCAGGCGAGAGGTGCATCTGCGGATCGTTTCGATCCGGAAGGGCTGCTCGAATACACCTGGCTGATATTGATACCGCCGACGATCGCGACCTTGCCGTCGGTAACCAGAATCTTACGGTGATCCCGATGAAGAAGGCCCCACTTGCCGCGCGTCTTCAGGGGATTTGGCTGGTTGAATTCGACAACCGCAATTCCCCCGTCGCGCATCCGGTTGAAAAACGCGGCGGTCGTCGTGAGACTGCCCAGGCTGTCATAAATGACATTGACTTGAACACCCTCCACCCGCTTCTTCAGGAGGAGATCGAGGAATCGGCGGCCCGCCTCATCATCATCGAAGATGTAGCTTTCGAGGTTGACAGAGACTCGGGCATTCTGAATTGCCGTGAACATCGCGGAATATGTCGCGGGACCATCGATCAGCAGCGTGACTTTGTTTCCCTTTGTCGCCGGCGTTCCACTTACCGATTCGATAACAGCCGTAAAGCGCTGAAGAATGTCCGTCGGGTCGACGGACCGCTCGAGGCGATCCATGATTGCTTTGCTTGTCGTGGAAGACAACAGTCCTTTGGCGGAGACGATTCGACGAGGCGCCTGGCCGGCGGGAGCATGTTCGATCGTTTCAGAAACGTTCGGCAAGGTCGCGCATCCCACGCCGATACTCAAGACGGACACCATCAGACCGATCAAACGCTGCGGTCGAGCACCTGCAGTCGCCATTACCTGCGCGGTCATTTCCGGTCTTCGTAGACCCCAACGATGACAATCTCGTACGGGAGATTCCCGGTAAGAAGCTCGGGCTGCTCCCCGGATCTCGCGGCTCGAGACGCGATCTCCGCCAGGTTGATTCGCGGCAGACCGAAGACGTGAAGGCGGCCTCCGGGCGGAACGGACTGCACGATGTTCTCGGGCGGCGAGCCTCTGACGAAAACCATTCTGATTCCTGGCGCCAGCAGATTGCCTTTCAGGTCGAGGACCGCCGCGGTGACGAATCTCCCGTCGCTCACGACCTGATGCGGCTCCTTTCCTACCTCCAAGAGAAATTCCGCATCAATGAACTGTTTCTTGCGCGTCACGACCGTCGTCGTCGCTGGCCCCGGCAAGATGCGGCAAGGGATCTTCTCAAGGCTGCGAAAAATGACGCCTGCCCTTCCCGCGCGGTACCCTTCAACCGGGCGGAGGGATTCGAGCAGGCTGATCTCGGCCACCTGGATAACGGGATGGATTTCGAAGACGTGATCGGGATTCGTGTCCGCCGTCGACTTGAAGTCCTCTCCCTGAATCTCCGCGGCGCTGCCCACGTGCTCGCTCCAGATTCGCCAGGCGCCGGCGATCTTCAGCGGCTGGCCGCTGCCTTCGACGCGGCGGATCCGGTCGACGGCTTCTTTCTCGTTCGCCGCGTTCTGGATTTCCGCGACCACCGGGAGGCCGACGCTGGGCGTCCTCCCCGCCAGATGAAAGTCTCCGTCAAAAACGGCGGGGTGCGGTTTCGCATCCGCCTTGTCCACCGTCAAAGCGACATCGATCGTGACGCGATCTTTGTAAGCTTCGACGAACGTCGTCTTGAGAGTGATCGCGATCTCCTCGGGCGAACCCGCGGCTCGAACCCGGATCAGATCCTGTTTTGCTTCTCGGACGATCACGGCGCAGCCGGCGAGGAGAACGACGAGACAGACGGATCCGAGCAGAGGACGAGGGGGCATCCTTCTTTATTCTAGCCGGCCCCGGCGATCCGAGGCGAAGACAATTCCGCCACCTCAACCAGTTATCGTTAGAGAGTGCGCGCGAGAGGATCACAGCTCGGCACCGAGCGCAGCGGAGCGGAGCGAGTCTACTGAATACCGGGTTGGGCGGCACCGGGGTGGATGCGCTCACTTGCATGGAGTGGCCCACCTGATCCGTGAGAATGGCTGTGGGGGGTGGAATCGAACCACCGATTCCGAAGAGTCGGGAAGTCAGGAAAGCCGCGCCAGCACGGCATTCTATCGCCGTCCAGAGGCCCTCGGCAATACCCGGTGTGGCAAGAGTGTGACAAGAGGCCAGGCAAGCAGCAGCCGGCTGAAACGAAGCTGACGAATTCCAGCCGCTTCAGGATCGGGCGGTCCGGAGCGAGCCAGTGGCAGACCTACGCACTCCAGATCGCGGGCAGGAAATCGATCGGGTTACACGGCTTCGTTCTGCTGACCGAGCATCGCGTGCCACTGACCTTGGTCGAGTCGAGCTCATCTTCCAAGGGCTTCGCGCACCTTGCGCGCGAGGGTCTTCGGCGTGAAGGGCTTCTGAAGGAACACGCTCCCCTTCTCGAGGAGCCCGTGCCGGAAAACAGCGTCGTCGGTATAGCCGGACATGTAGAGCGTCCGCAGTCCAGGGCGAAGGGCCTTGAGCCGGAACGCCAGATCCGGGCCGCCCATCTCCGGCATCACGACGTCGGTCAGCAACAGATGAATCGGCAGCAAGTATCGACGCGCGACGTCCAACCCGTCCTTGCCGCTCGCCGCCTCGAGCACCGTGTAACCGTGGTCCTCCAGGATCGAGCGCGACAACCTGCGAACCGACTGCTCGTCCTCCACAAGAAGCACCGTCTCCGAGCCGTGGAGAGCGGTCGGCTCGGCCGCCGGGACCGGTTCCGCTTCCGCGCCTTCCTTGATGAGCGGCAGGTAAATCTTGAAGCTCGTCCCCATCCCAACCTCGCTGTACGCCCAGATGTAGCCGCCGCTCTGCTTGACGATCCCGTACACCATGGCGAGCCCCAGGCCAGTCCCCTTTCCCGGCCCCTTCGTGGTGAAAAAAGGCTCGAAGATGTGCGCGCGTGTCTCGTCGTTCATTCCGATGCCCGTGTCGCTGACGGCAATCATCACGTACCTGCCGGGCCGCACGGTCACGTGTTGGCGCGCGTAGGCCTCGTCCAGCTCGACGTTCGCGGTCTCGATCGTCAGCTTCCCGCCTGAGGGCATTGCGTCCCGGGCGTTGACCGCGAGGTTCATGATCACCTGCTCGAGCTGGCCGGCGTCGACAAACACGCGGCGGAGAGCCGGATCCAAGACGGTCGTGAGCTGGACATCTTCGCCGATCAGACGGCGCAGCATTTTCTCGACATTGGCGATCAACTCATTGACGTCCAGCACCTTTCGCTCGAGGACCTGCTGCCGGGAAAACGCGAGGAGTTGGCGAGTCAGGGAAGCTGCGCGCTCCCCCGCCTTGCGGACCTCGTCGAGCTCCCCGAATTCGACAGACTCCGGAGCCAACTTCGCCGCCACCAGCTCCGAGTAACCGAGGATCGCCGTCAGCAGATTGTTGAAGTCGTGGGCGACGCCGCCCGCGAGCTGACCGACCGCCTCCATCTTCTGCGCTTGAATTAGCTGCTTCTCCAGCCGCCGGCGCTCCGTGAGGTCTTGATAGATTGCGTACACACCTATTACCCGTCCGTTCTCCAACAAGGGAACTCCGTCCAGCTCGACTTCGACTAGCGCGCCATCCTTGCGACGGCGCGTCGTCACGGCATGGACCGGATCACCGGTGAGGGAACCACGGGTGAAAGCCTCGGCTTCGGCTCGGAGAGCGTCGTCGCCCCGGGCGATCAGGTCATCGGGGTTGTTTCCCTGAAGATCTTCCCTTGAATAACCGAAGAGGCTGACGAACGCCGGATTCGCCATCTGCACGCGGTGGTCCGCGTCAAGCACGAGTATTCCGAGCGGACTGTGCTCGACCAATGCGTTGAGAAAGGTCGTGCGTTCGCGGATCTGCCTCTCGACCTGGAGCCGCTCGGTGATGTCCAGACAGGTCCAGAGGGCGCACTTCACGCCGCTCAGGTCGATCGGCACGACCGATCCGACCACCTCGCGAATCTCGCCAGATCGGGCTCGGATCGGGGTGACCTGGTCGTGGATCGCCCCGTCCACCCGGACGCGCGCTTGCGCCCGAGCCCAGTCGCCGCGGTCCACAAAGATGCCAAGCTCGAGCGAGGTCTTTCCAATCACCTGCTCCCTCGAATAGCCGAGGACTCGCAGAAATTGCTCGTTGACGTCGAGTATGTGACCCGTCTTGATCTCGCTGATGACTGTCGGAATCGGGCTCGCATGAAAGGCGCTCGAGAACCGCTGTTCCGAGTTCCGAAGGGCTTCCTCCGCCCGCTTACCCTCGGAGATGTCGTGAACGAACCCTTCGAAACCTTCAATCTGGTCCCCGTTGCCTCGGACCGCGCGGGAATCGAGGCGCACCCACACGGGAGAGCCGTCCTTGCGCTTGAACCGGACCTCGAAGCCCACGATCAACCCGAGCGGCGCGTTGGCCGCGATCAGGTGCTCGCGCTCTGCGCTGTCGAAGTAGACGTCCCTCGCAATATCGAGCTGGAGAACTTCCTCAGGCGATTCGTACCCGAGCAGCCGCACCAGCGCCGCATTGACGGAAACGATTCTTCCCTCCCGCGTCGAGCGATAGATGCCGATCGGCGCCCGATCGACGAGGTCCCGCAAGTGGCGCTCCGAAAGCTCCAGCCGCTCCTTCGCGGCCTCGAGGACCATGGTCCTGGACTCGAGCTGGCGGACGAGCCGCTCGCTGTATTCCTTCTGGACCTCCAATTCCGAGTCGAAGGGAACCGCCTCCGACGGGGGCCTCGAGCCCCGCGCCATCTCTTCGAGCGCCCGAAGGATCTCCGAAGGTGCGGACGGCCTGCGGAGGAACCGATCCGCCCCCACGCCCAGAGCCAGCTGCTCGTCGGCCGGAGACGTGTAAGTCGTGCTGTAGATGAGGATCGGAATCTCACGCAGCTTTTCGTCCCGGCGGATCTCGTAGCAAAAGCGGTATCCGTCCATGCGTGGCATGAGAATGTCGGAAATCACGACGTCGAGCCTCTCCGAGCGCAGCCGGTCCAACGCCTCGACGCCGTCGGAGGCCTCCACCGTCTCGTGACCTCCGCCCGAAAGCATCGCCCGGAGCAGCTTTCGGTCCGTCTCGTTGTCGTCGACGATCAGGACCCTCATTCGCCGAGCCGAGGAACTGGCGTCGGATCAGATTGCGCGGCTTCCGATGAGGGACCTTTGACGTCTGGCTCGTCAGTCCTCATTAGGTCATTCTCTCGCATCCCTCGGTTCCGTCGCGACCCTACTCCGGTCCCAGCCGGTGCTCGAAGAGCCGTGCCATGCACGAGCGCGTCGAGGGTCGACCACCTCTCTCGTCGGCTTCGGAGTTTGGTAGACACGGGTCTAGCGAAAGGCGAGCAACGGCAGGCAGTCTTTCTGGCAAAAAAGACTTGTGTCAGTCCCGGACGCCCGCTTGCACGGAGTTGCTCATCTGATCCGGGAAGATGGCTGTGGGGGGTGGAATCGAACCCTCAGCCTTCCGAAACAGCGAGTCCCGGAAACCCGCGTCAGTACGGTGTTTTCTCGGCCTCACCGAATCTCTCAGGCGGTCAGTGTGACGGAAATGTGACAGAGACCCTCGCGAGCCAAGGCTTGACACGATCTCTCATAGCATGAGCCCGGTGTCTGCGTTCAAGATTGTCACGCGCCCGCGACGAGTTTCTGGAACCGGGGGTTCTTCCGCAGCGGGTCGAACATCGGGTCGATCTTGAGCCAGCCGGGCGATAGGAAGTACGGGATCTTGAGCAGCGGCTCAAGCTGGTCGAGCGCCTTTTCCGGCTCGCCGACGAGCATGTAGATCCGTACGAGCCGGTGCTGGATGTAGGGGCCCCTCAGCGCATCCTTCGCCACCGGATCGAGGGCGACGCCACGCTCTCCCTCCCGAATCGCGTCCTCTTTCCGACCGAGATACGCGAGCGCGTGGCCCAACTCCACGTGGCGCTGCGCGTTATCGGGTGATGCGCGCAGCTGCTCCTCGAAAGCCTTCCTTGTCTCCTCGGCGTAGATGCGTAGGTTCGCCGCGTCGCCCTTCAAGGCATACGCCTGGGCGAGGCACAGGCCCCAGGTGCCCCGATCCTCGTCGAAAGCGCTCGGCGTGAGTCGTAGGAGGAGCTCTCGCTGCTGTTCGTCGAGGACCCAGACGAGATCCCAGTGGCTCGCCATGAAGGCCACGGGCGCGGTGGGGTCGACCTCGGTCGCGGCCTTGAGCACGGCCCGGGCACCGGCAAGATCTCCCTCGCCGAGGAACGTCAAAGCCTTGCCCTCGGTCAGATCGAGGTTGGCGGACGCGAAGGCGAGACCACGGTCAAACGCTGCCCGTGCCTCGGAGTAGTGCCGGAGACGAAGGAGCGCGTCGCCGAGATCTGCTATTTTGAAAGCCGAACGTGGATCGATGCGCTCCGCCTGCCTGAGGTGCTCCACTGCCGCATCCCAGCGCCCGAGGCCCTGCTCGGCACGCGCCGTTCCATGAAGGAGGTCAGCGTTGCCGGGCGCGACGCTCCGCCCCTTCGCGTACTGCTCCAGAGCGCGGCTGAAGTCTTTGGAAACCCACCGTTCGTAGGCGCCGAGTGCCAGGTACCCCTCGGGGCGGCTCGGTGCAAGGGCGCCCGCCTTCTCCGCGGCTTGCCGGGCTCGCTCCGCGAGCCCGGGCGTGGGGGTGCTGAGGCCGTACAACATCGAATCGACCCACGAGACTTTCGCCCACGCCTGCGCAAAGCCGGGATCGAGTGCCACGGCCTGCTCGTAGAAGCCGAGCTGCTTGCGAAGACTCGGTGCATCGACCCCCGTGCTATTCCAACCCTCTTCTCCCTTCAAGAAGGCGTCGTAGGCGGCGAGATTCTGAGTGGGCTTCTCCAAAAGCCGCTTCTCCTCGCCCGCCCCGAGCGCGACACCCAGCGCCTGCGCCACTCTCGAGGCGATGTCCGACTGCACCTGAAAGACGTCCGTCAGCGTCGCGTCAAACGGCTGCTGCCACTTCGAGGCAGGAGTCTGCGGGTCCGTCACATCCACCAGTTCGGGGCTCACGTGAACGCGATTAGTGCTCCCCCTCTTGTCCCATCGCACCGTGGCGGTGAGGAGATACGACGCATTCAACTCTTGGGCAATCTGCTTCGGCGTCTTCGTCGTCTTCTTGTAAGGCGTGGAGCTCCCGCGGGCGATAACCGTGAGGCCCGGCAACGAAGTGAGCTTGCCGCGAATCTCGTCCGCGATGCCGTCGGCGAAGTAATCGTCCTCGGGAGCCCCCAGGTTCTCGAACGGCAGGACCGCCACGCGCTTAACGCCCGCAGCCTTGCCCCCGCCCCTGTGCGTCTGCCGCAGAAAGAAAACACCCGCGACCGCGAGAACGACGATGGCAGCAAGGGCGACGAGAATCTTCCTCCTACCAGTCGGTGCCACCGCGAGCTGCACGCCGTTCGTTACGGTTGGAGAGGATTGTTCCGCCAAGTTGAATGCGATGTCTCTGGCCGACTGGAACCGATTCTCGCGGTCCTTCGCCAGGCAGTGCTTGACGATGTGGTCGAGGGCTGGCGAAACACTCCGTCCCGACTCCCAAAGGTCCGGCGGCTCGTCTCGCATGATCGCCGCCATCGTCTCGGCATTCGTGTCTCGCTGGAACGCCTTCTTCCCTGAGAGCAACTCGTAGAGGATCGTCCCGAACGAAAAGATGTCCGACCGGTGATCGACCGGAAATCCCTTCACCTGCTCGGGCGACATGTAGCCCGCAGTCCCCATGACCGTCCCGGGCTCCGTGTGGCCCGAGCCCGTCGGGGCGCTCGTCTCCTTGCCCGGTGCGACGGCCTCGACTCGCTTCGCCAGGCCGAAGTCGAGGATCTTCAAATGGCCGTCTCTGCTGACGAAGAGGTTCGCGGGCTTCAGGTCCCTGTGGACGATGCCCTTCTCGTGGGCGGCGGAGAGGCCCTTTGCGACCTGCAGCGCGTAGTCCACGGCCTGCTTCTGCGGAATCGGACCGGTGTCGAGCTTCCCGCGCAGCGTCTCGCCCTCCAGAAGTTCCGTGACGGCGTAGGCCGTCCCCTCGTGCGTCCCGAAGTCGAAGATCGATAGGATGTTCGGATGGGAGAGCGCCGCAACCGCTTTCGCCTCGCGCTCGAACCGGGCTAGCGTTTCAGGATCGGTTGCCACGGATTCGGGCAGCACCTTGATCGCCACATCCCGGTCCAGCTTCGAGTCTCGCGCCCGGTACACCTCGCCCATCCCGCCCGCGCCGATGGGCGCGAGGATCTCGTAGGGACCGAGCCGAGAGCCAGCTGTCAGGGACACCTTGGCCGAAAATTATAGGCCGCTCACCGGCTCGACGGCGTTCCGCGCCCGGGCTCGACTCCCCCACCACCTCTGAGGAAGCCAGGCTCCTTCCCCCGAGCGTCTCAGAGGCGGTGGATGCGGGAGAACTCTTCCCTTGCGTCGCTAACGCGACGACGCCAAGGCGCTGCTCGATCCGCTCGCATGCGATACACTGCCGCGACAGCAGGGTAGATCTCCGTGACACGTTCGCTGTCCATTCGGATGCTGGCCGCGGCGGTGGCTCTGGGGGCGTTTTCCCGGGCCGGTCTCGCGCAGACGGGCGCCGGTCACTGGGTGAGCATCAGCCCGGAAGGCGGCACCGTGCGGGCTCTGGTCGTCGATCCTCGCAACCCCTCGACGATTTATCAGGGAGGCTCCGGTGGCGTCTTCAAGAGCGTTGATGGCGGGGCGAGCTGGGCTTTCTCCGGTGTCGCGGGAGCCAACGTCTTCGCGCTGGCACTCGATCCGATCCAGACATCGACTCTCTATGCCGGTACCAGCAGTGAAGGAGTCTTCAAGAGTAACGACAGCGGCACGACCTGGACTCAGGCCAACGCGGGGCTTTCGGTAACATCCATCTCGGCCCTGGTCGTTGATCCACAGACTTCCGCCACGGTTTACGCCGCAACCGGGGGCGGCGTCTTCAAGAGCACCGATGGCGCGGCGAGTTGGACGAGCACGAGCGGCGGTCTCGGCGCACATCCCGTCAATGCGCTGGCGGTTGACCCCAAATCGCCCTCGACGATTTACGCGGGCACGAACGACGCCGGCGTCTTTCGATCGACCGACGCCGCCGCGAGCTGGACAGCCGCCTCGAACGGCCTGACTCCCACGCTCATCCTTTCCCTGGCGGTCGACCCGAAGACGCCCTCGACGGTCTACGCCGGTACGGGCTCAGGACTCTTCAAGAGCACCGACGGCGCGGCGAGCTGGACGTCCGTCGGAGGCTTGCCTGCCAGCTTTTTCGCGCTGGCGATCGACCCGGTGACGCCCTCGACAGTCTATGGGGGCACCGGCGGCCAGGTCTTGAAGAGCGTCAACGGGGTGATGACGAACTGGCAGAGAGCGACCACCGGCTTGCCACAGCAGATCGTCTGGGCGCTGGCCATCGACCCGGTCACGCCGTCGAATCTCTACGTGGGGACGCAGATCGGCCTCTTCAAGAGCACCGACGGGGGAGTGAGCTGCAGGGCCGCGAATTCCGGCTTCACACCGCTGAATGCCTACGCTCTCGCTGTTGATCCGGCGGCACCCTCGACGATCTATGTAGGCGGGGAAACCGGCATTTTCAAGAGCGTGGACGGCGGCAAGAGCTGGACGCTCGCCACCAATACTCTGCCCAATGTACGCGTCTGGTCGCTCGTGGTTGTCCCGGGGTCTTCGGCGATCCTAGCGGGCACAGATAGCGGAGGCTACCTGAGCACCGACGGCGGCGTCACCTGGACGCAGGGCGCTCCGCAGAATCCCAATCCCTATGCGTACGCGATCGACCCCCATTCGCCCTCGACCGTCTACGCGGTGGGCGGAATTGGCCCATCTCGCGCGGAGGGGCTCGGCGCAATCGCTTATAGCACTGACGGTGGCTTGACATGGCCCTACTACTTCGTCGGGGATACGGGTACCTTCCCTCCCGTTTTTAATGCCGCCGTGGTCAATCCTCCCTCGTCGCCTTCTCCGCTCATCATCGGTACCGACAAGGGAATCTATTGGACCAGCGTCGGTCTACACGGCGGGTTGCATTTGGTCGCAATCGGCCAGCTGGTTGGCCGGCGCGTCGTTGCGGTCGCCGAGGATCCGGTCTCGCGTTCGATCGTCTATGCGGGTACAGCCGGCAGCGGCCTCTTCAAGTCGACCGACGGCGGCATGAGCTTTGGAACGCAGGTGACCAACGGCCTGACAGCCTTGGGGATCTTCGCGCTTCTATTCGATCCGGATTCGCCTTCGACTTTCTACGCGGGGACCAGCGGCGGCGTCTTCGTGAGCACGGACGGTGGTGCGAGCTGGACGCCGATGAATGACGGCCTGATTAAACCGCGGGTGAACGCCCTTGTCCGCGCGCCCGGTCCAGGCGGGGCACTGTATGCCGCTACCAACGGCGCGGGCGTTTTCCTCTTCACCAATGAAGTGGAGAGGGCGCCTGTCACGCTCGCGAAGCGCCGCGGCCCGCCGCGTCAAGTCGGCGGACCCCTGGACCCGCCCACGGGGCTCCACAAAGAGGCGTCGCCCTCCCGGAACCTCGTCTGGACGCCGCCGGACAACCTCTCATCATCGGACGCTGTGACCTATAACCTCTGGATCACTGGCGGCGCCAGCTGTGCCGGTGGTTGCCTCTATCATCCTGAGGCGCCCTCCTGGTACACGATGGGAACGCCGATCGGGGCGGGCAGCTACACGTGGCAGCTGCAGGCGGTGTCAGCGACCCGACCTTACTCTCTACCTGTAAACGGGCCGCCCTTCACGATGCCGTAGGCCAGACCTACCAGAGGATTGGGGGTTGCAGCGGGGTCAGGTTACAGGAAGACGGGGCCAAGCTTTCGTCGTCGGCGTTGAAGGAGTCGGCGACGAAAGGAGGAGGCCCCGACGCGTTCGGTTGGATTCGATCTCCACAAGAGGTACTGGCTGTGGGGGGTGGAATCGAACCACCAACCTTCCGGTTAACAGCCGGACGTTGTACCAATTCAACTACCCCACAACGCCGAAGAAGTATGCCAGAGAGGATCTGATCATCGGTTCATCGGATCATCGGTCCATCTGCCTCGGGATCGCGCAGATAACGGATGAACCGACGGAACAAGGAACCGATTCTCTCGGGAGAGAATGCACTCCATGAGTGAGGACAGAACGCTCGAGTTGTCGGGCGACGGATTACGGGTGCTCATCGAGGCCGCGACGCGGCGGATCCTCGCTTACATTGAATCGCTGCCGCGCCAGCCTTCGGGAGACACGGCCGGCGGAGCCGACCTCGCGCGGTCGCTCAAGGAGCCGATGCCGGAGACGGGGCGGCCAGCCGAGGAGCTCCTCGACCTTCTGTTCGAAAGAGCGATTCCCAAAGGGTTCAACACCGCGGGGCCCGGGTATCTCGCGTACATCCCAGGAGGCGGCGTCCCGCATTCGGCGGTCGCGGACCTGATCGCGGGAGCGACGAACCGCTACGTCGGCGTTTTCGCGGCGGCGCCCGGCCTCGCGCAGATCGAGACGAACGTCGTCGCCTGGTTTTGCCAGATCGCGGGCTATCCCGGGACGGCGCGGGGAATCCTGACGACGGGAGGCTCGCTCGCGAACTTCTCGGCGCTCGTCACCGCGCGGCGCGAGCGGCTGCCCGAGAATTTTCTCGCCGGCAGGATCTACGCCAGCGACCAGGTCCACCACTCGATCCAGAAGGCGGCGATGCTCGCCGGTTTCCCGGAGGGGAACGTCCGCGAGATCTCGTCGGACGGGCTCTTCCGGATCCGCCTGGACGAGCTCCAGCGTGCGATCGCGGAGGACCGGTCGGCCGGCTTCCAGCCGTTCTTCGTCGTCGGCAACGCCGGCAGCGTGAACACCGGCGCGGTGGACGACCTCGCGGCGCTCGCGGACATCGCTGCGAAAGAAGAGCTCTGGCTCCACGTGGACGGCGCCTACGGAGGCTTCTTTCTCTTAACCGAGCGCGGCCGCAAGGCGCATGGCGGGCGCGAGCGGTCCGACTCGATCACGCTCGACCCGCACAAGAGCCTCTTTCTTCCGTACGGCATCGGCTCGCTCCTCGTGCGCGACGGCGACGCGTTGAAGCGCGCGCACGCGCTCTCGGCCGCCTACCTCCCGTCGATGCAGGAAGACCCCGACCTCGTGGATTTCAACCAGATCTCCCCCGAGCTCTCACGCAGCTGGCGCGGCCTGCGCGTCTGGCTCCCGGTCAAGATGCACGGCATCGGACCCTTCCGCACGAACCTCGACGAGAAGCTCGACCTCGCGGCTTGGGCGTCGGCGGAGTTGAAGAAGATCCCGGGCATCGAGATCCTCGCGGAGCCGCAGCTCTCGATCGTGGCGTTCCGCTGGAGGGGCGAGAGCCCTGACAACGAAGCCTTGAACCGGATCAACCGGGAACTGCTCGAGCGCATCAACTCGAGGAGGCGCATCTATCTGACCGGGACGCTCCTCGGAGATCGCTTCGCCATCCGCATCTGCGTCCTCTCCTTCCGCACCCACGCCGAGCGGATGCGCGAAGGAATGGAGGACATCCGAGCCGCCGTGGCCGAGATTGGCTCCGCGCAACACCCGTCGCCTGCATGACTTCGGACTGACCCCGGGAACCTGACACATATCTATGCTAATATGCTTTCCCATATGAGGACAACGGTCGATCTCCCTGACGAACTGCTCATCGCGGCCAAGAAGCTGGCGGCCGAATCGCGGAAGACATTGCGCGAGGTGTTCGAGCGAAGCCTGCGCCGGGAACTTGCGCAGCCCGCGAAGGGCCGCCGGTCCCGGCGTCGGCCCATCCGGTGGGTGACGGCAAAGGGAGGGCTGCCTCCCGGCGTGGACATCCGAGACCGCGCGCGCATGCACGCATGGATCCGGGAGGAGCGTTGATCGCCATCGACACGAACCTCTTGATCTACGCTCACCGTGCCTCCCAGCCGGAGCACCGGGCCGCACGCCACGCGATCGAGGAAGCCAGCCACGATCCGCGCGGGTGGGGTATTGCGCTCCCGAGCGTCGCCGAGTTCTGGGCGATCGTCACTCATCCTCAGAGCGCCGGCGGCGCCTCGACGGCTCGTCAGGCCTACGGGTTCCTGGACTCGCTCATTGCCGGGGCCGGCGCTCAGCTCTGGACGGCGCGCGAAGGCTTCTGGGGTCGGCTCCTGCGGCTGGCCGGGGAGCTCCGCGTCCAGGGCCCGCGGATCTTCGATCTCCAGATCGGGCTTACCGCGTTCGACAACGGAGCGGTCGAAATCTGGACACACGACAGCCGCTTCGTCGGTTTCGCCGGTCTGCGCGTCCACGATCCTCTCGAATAGGCTGCACAACCAAGGAAACTTGATCTGAGATGACGCTCGCCGCCGGAAGCCGCCTCGGGCCGTACGAAATCGTGTCGCCGGTCGGCGCCGGCGGGATGGGAGAGGTTTACCGGGCGCGGGACACGCGGCTGGAGCGCACGGTCGCGATCAAGGTCCTGCCGGAGCACCTCTCCAAGAGTGAGGAGGTCCGGCAGCGGTTCGAGCGGGAGGCGAAGACGATCTCGCAGCTTTCGCATCCCCACATCTGCGCGCTCTACGACGTCGGCAACCAGGACGGGGTCGAGTTCCTCGTCATGGAGTTCCTCGAAGGTGAGACGCTCTCCGAACGGCTGCTGAAGGGGACGCTCCCTACCGAGCAGACGCTGCGGTACGGCATCGAGATCGCCGACGCGCTGGACAAGGCGCATCGCCAGGGAATCGTCCACCGGGATCTGAAGCCCGGAAACATCATGCTGACGAAGTCGGGCGTGAAGCTCCTCGACTTCGGTCTGGCCAAGGCGGTGGCATCTGGGCGGCCGCTCGACGCGGCCGGAAGAGAGCAAGCGGCCGCATCAGGGCATCCCATGGCAGGAATCTCGCTCACAGCTCTTCCGACAGTAATCGGGGGAGCGAACCTGACGCAGGAGGGGACGATCCTCGGGACGTTTCAGTACATGGCGCCCGAGCAGCTCGAGGGGAAGGAGGCGGACGCCCGATCCGACATCTTCGCCTTCGGCGCCGTCCTCTACGAGATGGCGACCGGGCGGAAGGCGTTTGTCGGCAAGAGCCAGGCCTCGCTCATCGCGTCGATCCTGGAGCGCGAGCCTGCTCCAATCTCGACGATCCAGCCGATGGCGCCTCCGGCGCTCGACCGCGTCGTCAAGACGTGTCTCGCCAAAGACCCGGAGGAGCGCTGGCAGACGGCGCACGACGTCGCGCTGCAGCTGCGGTGGATCGCCGAAGGAGGATCGCAGGCCGGAGTGCCGGCGCCCGTCGCCTCGCGCAGGCGAAGCCGCGAGAAGATCGCCTGGGGCGTCGCCGCGGCGGCGCTCGTCGTGGCGGCGCTGGCGACCTTCGGTTACGTCCGGCGGGCTCCCGCCGAAGCGCCGACGCTGCGCCTCGCGGTCCCGGCGCCTGAGAGAGCCTCCTTCGATTTCGACAGCGCCGGTGGAGGGCTGAGCGTCTCGCCCGACGGCAGGCGCGTCACCTTCGCCGCGGCGCCCAAGGGGGGAAAGTCCAGCCTCTGGGTGAGGTCGGTGGACGACGTCGCGGCGAGGCCGCTGCCGGAGACGGAGGGCGCCGCCTGGCCCTTCTGGTCGCCGGATAGCCGGTTCATCGCCTTCTTCGCCGACGGGAAGCTCCAGAAGGTGGACCTGACCGGGGCGCCGCCGCTCGCGATCTGCGACGCCCCCAACGGCAGGAGCGGCTCCTGGAACAAGGACGGCGTGATCATCTTCTCTCCGGACTCGACGACCGCAATCCATCGCGTGTCGGCGGGAGGGGGCGCCTCTTCTCCGATCACGAAGCTCGACGAGTCCCGGGCGGAGACGACGCACCGATGGGCCGAGTTCCTGCCCGACGGCCGCCACTTCCTCTACATGGCGGGAACGCACGCGGGAGGCATGAAGAGCGCGGCCAACGCCATCTACCTGGGCTCGCTCGATTCCAAAGACCGCACCCTCCTGCTCCAGGCCCGCTCGAACGTCGCCTACGCCTCGGGTCATCTGCTCTACATGCGGGAGCGAGTCCTCCTCGCCCAGCCCTTCGATACCGGACACCTTCGCTTAACGGGCGACCCCGTCCCCGTCGCCGACGGCGTTCTTTACGACCAGAATTTCTTCCACGGCGCCTTCGCGGCGTCACGTAACGGAGTCCTCGTCTACGCGACGGGAGGCACCGGAACGAAGACTCACCTCGTCTGGTTCGACCGCGACGGCAAGCCCGGCGCCTCTGTCGGCGACGAGGCCCAGTACCAGGCCGGCATCGCGCTCTCGCCCGACGGAAAGCGGGTCGCCGCCACGATCACGGATCCCACGACGGGAATACCGGATGTCTGGCTGGGCGACGCCGATCGCGGGCCGCAGACCCGCTTCACGTTCGGTCCGACGCCGACGGGCGGACCAGTCTGGTCCCCCGACGGGAGCCGCATCGCCTACACGCGCCTCGAGGAAAAACTTCACAGCGGCATCCTCGTGAAACCGGCGAGCGGTGCCGGACAGGAAGAGGCTCTCGCACATTTCGACGGGAGCGCATTTCTGACTTCCTGGTCTCACGACGGCCGCTTTCTCGCCATGACGTTCACCGAGAATGGATCGGAAAGGAAGCAGGATGCCTGGATCCTTCCTCTCTCCGGTGACCGCAAGCCATTCCCGTTCCTCGCGACGAAGTTCGACGAGTTTAATCCCCGTTTCTCCCCCGACGGCCGTTGGATCCTCTACGATTCCAACGAGACCGGGAGGCCGGAGGCCTATGTCGCGCCGTTCCCCGGGCCGGGGGGAAAGTGGCAGATCTCCTCGGGGGGCGTCATCGACGCTCTCTGGAATCCCGCCGGCGGAGAGATCATCTACGTCACTCCCGACCTGGTGGGGATGTCCGTGGAGATCAAGACCGGCGCCGGGACCTTCGAGGCCGGTACCCCAAAAGAGATCTTCAAGGCCGAGGGCTCCCAGGGCGGCGACATCAGCCCCGACGGAAAGCGCTTCCTCGTGATCATGCGCCCCGAAGGGACGAAGACCCCTTCCATCATGTTCGTGTCCAACTGGCTCCGCGGGCTCGAGAAGTGAAGCGGCGAGCCCGCTCCGGGACCGTCGTCAACTGGCCTGCCGCGGCGAAACGCTGACTGTCAGCGCTCCGCGTTGAAATGGTCGTACACCATCCGGGAGATCTTCGCTCCCGTCACGAGGGCCTGGTTGTCCACGGTGGGGCTCTTGTCCTTGATTTGTCGGGCGCAGATCGCGATGACGTAGCGGGCCTTCGGGCTCTTGACGTACGCCGCGTCGCTGCGGACGTCGCCCTTGAAGCCCTTCGCGTCGGGAAGCTTCTCCTCGTCCCAGCCGGTCTTGTTGGCGACGACGATCCTGTCGCGGTCAAACGGCAGGGAGCGCGGGATCATGGCGCGGTCCTGCTGCTTCTCGAGGTAGCCGAGCATCTCTTCGCACGCGGAGTGGCTCACGACCTTCCCCTCGGCGATCAGCTCCATCAGGCGCGCGATCTCGCTCGGCGTCGTCATGCCGAGGCCGAACTCCTTTTCCTCCTCCGGGAAGACGTCGGCATGGCCGTCGCGGAAGGTCGGCCGGAAGATCTTCGTATCCCGCAGCCCGTAGGCGGCCATCCGGCGGTCCACGTTGGCCGCGCCCACGCGGCGCACCAGCAGGTTCGTCGCGGTGTTGTCGGAGAAGGCGATCATCAGGGCGAGCAGGTCCGAGACGGTCAGAGAAATGCCGGGATGGAGCTGGTTCAGGACCACGGGTTCGTCCCCGGCTTTGTCGGACTCGGCGAGCGTCACGGCCGTTTCGGCCCCGAACCTCCCCTCCGCGATCTGGTGATACGTCTCAACCATGACGGCGACCTTGATCAGGCTCGCCGTCGGAAACCGCGTGCCGCCGTTGACCGCGAAGGTCTCGCCCGAATCGAGGTTCCTGACCGCGACGCCGAGCGTTCCGGGGAAGGCCCGGACCATTGTTTCCAGGCGTTTCTGGATCGGCGGCGGACCGGCGGCGAGCGCGAGGACCGGCGTTGCAAGGAATCCCACGAACGCGGCGGCCGTTCCGAAAAGCAGCAGAGGTCGCATGGACGAATGCTACTGGATACGATCGTTTCGACCAGTTTTGAGGCAGAATTGAGCCCGCAAACATGATCGCCCGCGCGCGGACGGTGAACGCCATCCTGGAACAGGGCCGGGTCTCGGAGCCGGTTCAGAAGTCCGAGCTGCGCCGCGGCGACCGCGTCGTCGTCGCCACCGAGAACTCCGTCTACTGCATCAGCGTGCTCGGCGATTCCACCTACAGCGTCTGGGGCGGCTGGTTCGACCGCCAGGGCGTTTCTCCGGTCCGCCTCTCGATCTCCGGCTGCACCTGGGGCGGCAGCGTCATCAAGCACGACATCGTCGCCGCCTGCGGATTGCGCCTCGAGTTCGGCAACCGAGTCGTGACGAGCCGCATCCGCGCGATCCGCGTCATCCGCGGTTCCGCCGCCGACGGCGAGCGCCTGCGTCCCGCCGGGAGCCGCGAGCTGCTCGTGGCCTGCTACGGCCAGGACTTCGACCTCTCCCTCCGGGGCTAGCCCGGGTCGCGGCACGGGCCACTTCGCAATGCATATAGAGGTGTCCTAGAATCTGCATCCGGAGGCAGATTTGAGGACCACCCTCGACCTCGACGAAAAGGCGTTGAAAGCGGCGATGGAGGCCGGTCCCGGAAGGACCAAGACGGCCGTCATCAACGACGCCTTGCGCGACTACGCCCGCAGGCGCCGGCTCTCGGCTCTCCTCCGGTTCGAGGGGAAGCTGCGCTGGGAAGGGAACCTCGACGCCCTGCGCCGGCGCGGGCGCCGCCGCTCTTGAGGATTCTCGTCGACACATCCGTCTGGGTGGACTTCCTGAACGGTTATCCCTCGCTCGAGGAGCGGGCGCTCGGAAAGCTGATCGCCGGCGAAGATGAGCTCTGCACCTGCGGCGTCGTCGTTGCGGAGGTGTTTCAGGGACTTCGGCATGAGAAGGGCCGCGAGGATCTCGCTGTCCTCTTCGGCGAGCTCGTATTTCTCGAACCCGCGGGAATCGATTCCTATTTTCGGGCGGCCAAGGTGTATCGCGCTCTGCGCCGAAAAGGAATCACCGTCCGCTCGACGATCGACTGCCTGATCGCGGTCCTCGCCGAAGAAAACTCCTGCGATGTTCTGGCGCGCGACCGGGATCTGCGCTCCATCCTCGCAAGCGGCTTCGTCAAGACGCGAGCGCTCGGACAGTCATGATCGCCGCCGGAACCCGCCTCGGCCCTTACGAGATCCTCTCCCCTCTCGGGGCGGGGGGGATGGGCGAGGTCTATCGCGCGCGCGACTCGCGCCTTTCCCGCGAAGTGGCGATCAAGGTGCTGCCGGCGTCCTTCTCCAACGACGCGGACCGGCTGCGGCGGTTCGAGCAGGAAGCGAAGGCTGCGGGGATCCTGAACCACCCCAACATCACGGCCGTCTACGACATCGGGTCTCATGAGGGAGCGCCGTACGTCGTCAGCGAGCTCCTGGAGGGCGAGACGCTGCGCGCGGTCCTCGCGGGCGGAAGGGTGTCGCCGCGCAAGGCGATCGATTACGCGACTGCAGATGGCCCACGGACTGGCGGCCGCGCACGAGAAGGGGATCGTCCACCGGGACCTGAAGCCCGAGAACCTCTTCGTCACGAAGGACGGCCGGTTGAAGATCCTCGACTTCGGCCTCGCGAAGCTGACGCACACCGAGGAGGGCGCGGGAGAGAAGACGAACCTGCCGACGGCGACGGCGGGAACCGAGCCCGGAGTCGTCCTCGGAACGATCGGTTACATGGCGCCCGAGCAGGTGCGCGGACGGCAAGCCGACGCCCGAAGCGACATCTTCTCCTTCGGCGCGATCCTCTACGAGATGCTCTCGGGCCAGCGCGCGTTTCACGGCGACTCCGCCGCGGACACGATGTCGGCGATCCTCCGGGAGGATCCGCCCGACCTCTCGGTGACCAACCAGAACCTCTCGCCGGGCCTCGAGCGGATCGTCCGGCATTGCCTCGAGAAGAACCCCGAGCAGCGGTTTCACTCCGCTCACGATCTCGCGTTCGACCTCGAGTCGTTGTCGGGGCTCTCCGCACCCGCGGCGCAGCCCGTTCTGGCAAGACCCGCGCCGTCGAGGCGCGGGGGCCTCGGCGCAGCAGCCGTTGCCGTCCTCGTGGTCGCCGTCGCGGCGGCCTACTTCGCCGGGCGGAAGATCGAGAGAAAGTCGGCGCCGGCGGGGCCTTCCTTCTCGCAGCTGACGTTCCGGCAGCAGCCGATCTTCAAGGCGCGCTTCGCGCCGGACGGGAAGATCGTCTTCAGCGCCGCGATCCAGGGAAGCATCCCCGAGATCTTCTCGCTCCGTCCCGACTTTCCCGGGGCCAATGCCCGCGGGCTCTCCGGATATCCAGCTCCTTTCCATCTCTTCGAAGGGGGAGCTTGCCATCCTGACCCACGCTCGCTACATCGCGCACAATCTCTTCAACGGAACGCTGGCGAGGATGCCGCTCGAGGGGGCAGCCCCGCGCGAAATCCTGGAAGGCGTCCGCGAAGCCGACTGGTCGCCCGACGGCTCGGACCTGGCCATCATCCGCGACGTCGGCGGCAAGGACCGGCTGGAGTTTCCGGTCGGAAAGGTCCTCTGCGAAGCGAGCGGGTACCTGAGCGACCTGCGTTTCTCGCCGAAGGGGGACCGGATCGCCTTCTTCGAGCATCCCTTGAAGTACGACGACCGGGGCCTCGTGGCCGTCGTGGACCTCGCGGGCAAGCGGACCGTGCTCTCGGAAGGCTACTGGGGAGAGGAGGGGCTCGCCTGGTCGCCGAGCGGCGAGGAAGTGATTTTCTCCGCCGGGAGGGCCTACAACAACTTCACGGTCTACGCCGTCACGCTTTCCGGCCGGCGGCGGACCGCGATCGAGAGCGCCGGCGGGCTGACGATCCAGGACATCCGTTCCGACGGCCGGTGGCTCGCCACCCGGGACGACCTCTTCCGGAAGATGTTCGGCAAGGGGCGTGAGGAACAAGCCGAGCGGGATCTCTCCTGGCTCGACCTCTCCGATCCGAACGCAATCTCCGCTGACGGAAGGACACTCCTCTTCACCGAGGAGAGCGGATCCGTCGGCGCCAACTACGCGGTGTGCCTGCGCGGCACGGACGGGTCCGCCGTCGTGCGGCTGGGAGAAGGGGCCGGCGCGGACCTCTCGCCGGACGGGAAGTGGGCGCTGACCATCGTGCCGGCGTCGCCCGCTCAGCTCGTTCTCTATCCCACGGGCGCGGGAGAGAAGCGCCGGCTCGATTCCGGCGGCATCGTGAGCTACGCGGCGGCGCAGTTCTTCCCGGACGGCCGCCGCCTTCTCCTGTGCGGCGCCGAGACCGGACATGCCGTCCGGTGCTACGTCCAGGAAATCTCGGGCGGCAAGCCGCGTCCCGTGACGCCGGAGGGGACGAGCCAGGGCTTCATCTCACCCGACGGAAGCTCGATCCTCGTCCGGGGGAGCGCCGGGAATCTCGAGATCTACCCCGCGGGCGGCGGGGCTCCGAAGGCCGTCCCCGGAACGACGCCCGAGGACGTGGCCCTCCGGTGGGGCTCCGACGGCCGCTCGATCATCGTGTTCCGCGGCACCGGGATACCGGTGCATGGCGAGAAGCTCGACCTCGCGACGGGCCGGAGAGAGCCGCTCGTCACGTTTGGCGGCACCGAGACCGCCGGGGCCCTGCGGATCGGCACCTTCGCCCTCTCGGACGATGGGAAGAGCTACGCGTACTCGTTCGGATACCAGCTATCCACCTCTTCCTCGTCGAAGGCGTGAAGTAGGCCCGGGTCCTACTTCCCCGCCGGCTTCAGTCCGCGCTCCTCGATCAGGGGCTCGACCTTCGGGTCGCGGCCGCGGAACGCGCGGTAGAGCGCGGCGGCTTCCTGCGTGCCGCCGCGGGAGAGGATCATCTCGCGGAAGCGCTGGCCGTTGGCGCGCGTCATGCCGCCGTTCTCCCTGAACCAGTAGTACGCGTCGTCGTCGATGACCTCGCTCCAGAGGTACGCGTAGTAGCCGGCCGCGTAGTCGCCCTGCCAGATGTGCGAGAAGTAGGTCGTGTGGTAGCGCGGCGGCACCTGCGCCATGTCGACGTGGAAGCGCTTCAGCGCGGAAGCCTCGAACGCGTTGACGTCCTGCTGCGGGGCGCCGGCGGGCAGCTCGTGCCAGGCCATGTCGAGAAGCGCGGACGCCAGGTATTCCGTCGTCATGTACCCCTGGTTGAACGTGCGCGACTTCTTGATCTTCTCCAGGAGCGCCTGCGGCATCGGCTTGCCGGTCTGGAAGTGCTTCGCGTAGTTGGCGAGGACGGACGGCTCGAGCGCCCAGTGCTCGTTGATCTGCGACGGGAACTCGACGAAGTCGCGCGGCACGGTGAGGAGCGTCGGGTAGCGCACGCTCGCGAGCATGGCGTGGAGCGCGTGCCCGAACTCGTGGAAGAGCGTGGTCACGTCGCCGAAGGAGAGGAGCGCCGGCTGGCCCGCGGCGGGCTTCGTGAAGTTCAGCACGTTGTAGACCGCCGGCCTCGTGCCGAGAAGATGGCTCTGGTCCACGAAGCTGTCCTGCCACGCCCCGCCCCTCTTGTTCGACCGGGAGAAATAATCGCCGTAGAAGAGCGCGAGCGGCTTGCCGTCGGCGTCGAACACTTCGAAGACGCGCACGTCGGGGTGATAGACGGGGATGTCCTTGCGCTCCTTGAAGGTCAGACCGTAGAGCTTGTTCGCGGCGAAGAAGACGCCGTCCTTGAGCACGCGATCGAGCTCGAAGTACGGCGCGACCTGCGATCCGTCGAGGTCGTATTCCGCCTTGCGGACCTTCTCGGCATAGAGCTCCCAGTCCGCGGCGCCGAGCTGGAAGCCCCCCTTCTCGGCGTCGATCAGCTTCTGCATCCGGGCCGCCTCCCCGCGCGCCTTCGCTGTCGCCGCGGGCACGAGGCCGGTCATCAGTTTCTCCGCCTCCTGCGGAGTCTTCGCCATCTGGTCGTCCAGCGTGAATGCCGCGAAGTTGGAGTAGCCGAGGAGCTTCGCTCGCTGCGCTCGAAGCTCCGCGAGTCGGGCGACGATCGCCTTCGTGTCGTTGGTGCCTCCGTGATTGCACCGCTCGACCGAGGCCTGGAAGAGCCGCTCGCGAACCGCGCGGTTCGTGAGGGCCCCGAGCGCGGGCTGTTGCGTCGTGTTCTGGAGAGTGAGCACCCACTTGCCCTCGAGCTTGCGCTCCCTGGCCGCCTCCGCCGCGGAGGCGATGTCCCCATCGCCCAAGCCGGCGAGATCTCCCTTCTTCTCGATGACGAGCGCCGACTCGTTGGTATCGGCCAGTACCTTGTCGGTGAACTCGGTGGTGAGCTTCGCCTCCTCCTGATTCAACGCGGTCAGGGCGGCTTTGTCCGCCTCGGAAAGCCGCGCGCCGGCGCGCACGAAGCCGAGCCAGTACCGTTCGACGAGGTAGCGGGACTCCGGGTCGAGGCCAAGTTCGGCGCGCCGGTCATAGAGCGACTTGACGCGCGCGAAGAGCTTCGCGTTCAGGTAGATGGCGTCCTGGTGCGCCGCGAGCTTCGGCGCCTCCTCCGCCTTGATCTTCTGCATCCCTTCGCTGGTGTTGGATTGAGTGAGGCCCAGGAACACCTTGGCCACACGCGTCAGGAGCTCGCCCGACCGCTCCATGGCCTCGAGCGTGTTGGCGAAGGTCGGCGCCTCCGGGTTGTTCGCGATCGCGTCGATCTCGGCGATCTGCCGCTTCATCCCTTCCTCGAGCGCCGGCTGGTAGTCGCTCTCCTTGATCTTGTCGAACGGCGGCGCCTGGTACGGAAGCGTGCTCGCGGCGAAAAAGGGATTGGACCCGGCGGCCGGTGCGGGCCCCGGCGCCTGCCGCGCGGCGGCGACGCCGAGGGAGGCGGAAAAGGTCAGAATCGCGGCGAGGGAAAACGTCGTGGCTTGTTTCATTGCGCGTCCCTCCATCGAAGACTGTCCGGACCAGAACCTCTATACGTAACCGGCCGGAGTAAGATTCGCCGTCAGCCCCCGGACAAGTCGATTCGTCCCGGCCCCGCGAGATTTCCTCGGAGGTGCGAACCTTGAGAGCCTATCCTGTGTTCCCGAAGAGGTTGTGGATCGCGTCCGGCGCGGCGCTCCTTGCGGCAGCCCTCCTCGCGGACGCCTCCCCCGCCAGGAAGGCGGCGGCGCCCGCGGCAGGCGAGGTGAAGCCTCCCGATCCGTACGCCGGCCTGGCGTACCGGTTCATCGGTCCGCCGGGGAATCGCGTTTCCGCGGTCGTCGGCGTGCCCGGAGATCCGAACACCTGCTATGCCGGCGCGGCCTCCGGGGGCGTCTGGAAGTCCACCGACGGCGGGATTCACTGGAAGGCGGTCTTCGACGACCAGCCGGCGCAGTCGATCGGCTCGATCGCGATCGCGCCGTCGGACCCGAACGTCGTCTGGGTCGGCACCGGCGAGCCCTTTATCCGGTCGAACGTGTCGCTGGGCAACGGGATCTACAAGTCCACCGACGCCGGAAAAACCTGGAAGCACATGGGTCTGGAGAAGACGGGACGCATCCCGCGGATCGCGATCGACCCGCGCAACTCTGACGTCGTCTTCGCGGCGGCGATCGGGACCGGCTACGGCCCGCAACAGGAGCGCGGCGTCTATCGCACGTCGGACGGCGGGAAGTCCTGGGAGCGCGTCCTCTTCGTGGACGAAAACACGGGCGTGTCCGACCTGGCGATGGATCCGAACAATTCGAGGACGCTCTTTGCCGGCGCGTGGCAGATCGACATCAAGACGTGGGGACGAAAGAGCGGCGGGCCCGGGAGCGGCGTCTTCGTTTCGCGCGACGGCGGCACGACGTGGAAGCGGATCACGGGTCACGGCATGCCCGAGCCGCCCCTCGGCAAGATCGCCGTCGCCGTCGCGAGTGACTCGCAGCGCGTCTACGCGCTCATCGAGACGGGGCAGCGCGGGTCGCTCTGGCGCTCCGACGACGGCGGCGAGAAATGGAAGCTCGTCAACCACAGCCGGCTCTTGAACGAGCGCCCCCACTACTACACGCGGATGCTCGTCATGCCCGACAACTCCAACGAGGTCTATTTCCCCTCCAACATGATGGGAGCGACCTACGACGGCGGCGAGACCGCGGAGCAGATCCGCTGGGGCGGCGACAACCACGACATGTGGGCGGACCCGAAGGACCCGCGCCGGATGATGATCGGCAACGACTTGGGCGTCCTGATCTCGACAACGCGCGGCCGGCAGTGGTCGTCGATGCGCCTGCCGATCGGCCAGATGTATCACGTTGCGACCGACAACCGGATCCCCTACTTCGTCTACGGCCAGATGCAGGACGACGGCTCGATGCGCGGCCCGAGCGTCGTCCCCGGCGGAGGTTCGATCTCCTCGGCGATGTGGACCTCGACGGCCGGCTGCGAGACGGGGTGGGCGACCCCCGACCCGGTCGATCCCGACATCGTCTGGGGAGGCTGCTACGCCGGCGTCGTCGAGCGCTTCGACGCGAAGACCGGCATGGCGCGCACCGTCAGCCCGTGGCCGGAGCGGACGATGGGCGCGAACGCGGGCGAGATCAAGCTCCGCATGAACTGGACGTTCCCGATCGCGATTTCGCCGCACGACCACAACACCGTGTACGTCGGGAGCCAGTACGTCTACGCGACCTCCGACGGCGGCCAGACGTGGAAGCCGATCAGCCCGGATTTGACGACGAACGACAAGACCATGATGGGCGACTCCGGCGGGTTGACCGTGGACAACCTCTCCGTCGAGTACGCCGGCGTCGTCTACTCGATCGCCGAGTCGCCGCTCGAGAAGGGCGTGATCTGGGCCGGCACCAACGACGGCGTGGTCCAGGTCACGCGAGACGGAGGCGCCCACTGGTCGAACGTCACGCCGGCCCCAGCCGCGCTTCCGGTCAAGGGGACGGTCGACAGCGTCGAGCCCTCCCGCTTCGACAAGGGGACGTGCTACATCGCGGTCGACCTGCACCAGGTGGACAACCGCGATCCCTTCCTCTTCAAGACGGCCGACTACGGGAAGACGTGGAAGGCGATCGCTTCCAACATTCCGAAGAGCCCGCTCTCCTACGCGCACGTCGTGCGCGAGGACCCGTTCCGCAAGGGGCTTCTCTACGCCGGTACCGAGAACGCGCTCTACGTCTCCTTCGACGACGGCGGCCGCTGGGAACCGCTCCAGTCCAAGCTCCCCCACGCGCCGGTCTACTGGATGACGATCCAGGAGCACTTCCACGATCTCGTCGTCGGAACGTACGGGCGCGGGTTCTACATCCTGGACGACGTGACTCCGCTCGAGCAGTTAAACGACTCTGTCCGCGCCTCCGCCTCGCATCTCTTCGATCCGCGCCCGGCGTACCGGTTCCGCTCCACCTCGCGCCCCAACCTCGTGCCTTCCGGAGCGGCGCAGGGCCAGAACCCGCCCTACGGCGCCGCGATCAACTACTGGCTGAAAGATCCGTTGAAGGTGGCCGAGAAAGAGGGCGACGGCGAGGCGGAGAACGCCGCTTCAAAGAAGAAACCGATCGAGATCACGATCTGGGATTCCGCCGGGAAGAAGGTCCGGACGATCAGGGGGACGAACAAGGCGGGGTTGAACCGCGTCACCTGGGACCTCGCCTACGAACAGACGGTGGACGTCCGTATCCGCACCACGCCCGCCGGCAATCCGCATATCTGGGAGGAGAAGCGCTTCGTCGGCAAGGACCATCGCGGCGTCTTCTATTACGGCATCACCGTTCCGAAGAAGGGCCCGCTCGTCGCCCCGGGCACGTACTCGGTCAAGCTCACGGTCGAAGGGAAGGAGATCGCGACGCGGCCGCTCACGGTCCTGAAAGACCCCCGCTCGGGCCGGAGCGACGCCGACGTCGCGGCCTCGGCGAAGTTCTCGCGCGGGATCTACGAGGACATCAGCTGCGGCCGCGCGGATGATCAACGAGATCGAATGGACCCGCAGGCAGCTCGAGGATTTTCGCCGGATGCTCAAGGCGGGCAAGGCCGACAAACCCGTCTTCGAGCAGGCCGACGAGCTCGAGAAGCAGGCCCGCGCCGTCGAGGACAAGCTCCTGCAGCCCACACTCGCGGAGGGGGACATCAAGTCGTTCCGCGGCCCGCTCGAGCTGTATTTGAAGCTCATCTGGCTGCAGGCCGAGTCGGGCGTCAGCGGCAGCGACGTCTCGGGCAACTCCGACTATCCGCCGACGCAGCCGGAGCTCGACGTCTCTGCGCTCCTCTCCGGGCAGCTCGCCGCCGCGCGAAAGGAGTTCGATGACCTCTACGAAAAGGCCGTCCCCGCGTTCAACGACGCGATGAAGGGGAAGGGCTACGTCCAGATCATGACCGTTAAGGAGCTCGAGACGCCGGGCCGCGAGGAGCCGGAGGAACCGGACGAGGACTGAGCACGCGCCGGAGGCATCCGTGAGTGGGTCCGCCGGGCGCCGTCCGGAGTTCACTCACGCCTTGACTTTTGTGCTACATGTAGCACAATGAACCGCCATGAAGAAAGCTGGCATCCGGGAGGCGCGTCAAAACCTCTCAGCCCTGATCGAGGACGTGAAGAAAGGGCGCGAAATCCTCATTACCGACCGGGGCCGCGCGGTTGCGCGGTTGGTCCCGTTATCGCGGCCGACGGGCGCTCCGTTCCCAGACTTGTCGCGTTTCCGCCGGACGATGCCGACGCTGAGACCATCGTTGTCCCTCTCCATCCTCAAGGATCGTAGCGATCGTTTCTAACCCGCTACCGGAGCTTCCGGGACCGTTGTACCTGGACGCGAGCGCGCTCGCGAAGCTCTATCTGCCGGAAGCGGAGAGTGGTCAGTTGAACCGGGCAGTCGAGGGAAGGCGCGACCTCCTGGTCTCGGATCTTTCGATCACCGAGATCGTCTCCTCCGTCAGCCGCCGCCGGCGCGAAGGAGCGCTGGATCTCTCCGTCGCCGTCCGCCTCCATCGGGCGATCCTCGGCCACGTGGAAGCGGGCGTCTACCGGCGAATCGATCTCACGACCACCACGCATCGGGAGGCCGAGAGGATCCTTCTGTCAACCGAGACCGGCCCCTTGAAAGCTGCTGACGCTCTCCATCTCGCCCTGGCTATTTCGGGAGATGCCTCCTCGCTGCTGACCTACGATCGGCGAATGGCCGACGCCGGAAGAACGATTGGCTTGAACGTCTTCCCCTGACGAGCCGGCCGGCCGCCGGCGAGAGCGGTCACTCCCCTTCGAGTTCAGCCGAGCTTGTTGCCGCAGTCGGGACAGAACTTCGGGGCTCCCTCGATCTTCTTTCCGCACTTGCCGCAGTTGACAGCGGGCGAGAGATTAGCGCCGCAAGAGGAGCAGTACTTTCCCCCCTCCGTGTGCGCGCCGCAGGAGGGGCACACGGCCGCCTGCTTGCGGGAGATGTCGCGGTCCTTCAGCCAGTCCACGCTCTTCGCCTTTTCGAATGCCTGGTCCTTCGCCGCCTCGGCCTGCGCCGACGCGATTTCCTCGTCGAGATTCGGAGCGCACTGCTCGCAGAGGTTCTGCTCGTGGTTCCAGCAGACTTCCCCGCACACCCACCGGCCGCAGCGCGTGCACTGCTTGAATTTCGGCTTCATCTCCATGACGGCGGCCTCGAGCGCCTTGTCGTGGGCGGGACCGCCGATCGCACGCTGGACTTCGTAGGAACTGGAGCCGATTTTTCCGAAGACGCCTCCGAAGAGACTTCCCGCCACCTGCGCCGCCGACGAGGCGATCCCGAGCGCGGACGCCCGGAAAGAAGACATATAGCCGTTGCCGCACTTATCGCAGAAGAACTTGAACTGATACCCCTTGTCCGTTGAGAGATCGGTGTAGTTCTGAACGAACTCGATGGCCATGAACCCGCGATCTTAGCATCGGGATCGTGGTTGTATCCTCTGGCGATATGCCCCTGTCAGCGGGCACTCGCCTCGGCCCCTACGAGATCCTCGCGCCCCTCGGCGCGGGCGGGATGGGCGAGGTGTACCGGGCGCGCGATACGAAGCTCGGGCGCGAGATCGCGGTCAAGGTCCTCCCCGCCGGAGTGTCGCGCCGATCCGGAGCGGCGCCAGAGGTTCGAGCAGGAAGCCCGATCCGCCTCGGCGCTGAACCATCCGAGCATCCTTACGATCTACGACATCGGCGAAGCCGACGGCATCGTCTACATCGCGATGGAGCTCGTCGAGGGGAAGACGCTGCGCGAGCTCGTCGCCTCGGGCGAGCCGCTGCCGACGCAGAAGCTGCTCGACGATCGCGGCGCAGACCGCCGAGGGTCTGGCCAAGGCGCACGCCGCCGGGATCGTCCACCGGGATCTCAAGCCCGAGAACCTGATGGTCTCGAAGGACGGCTACGTCAAGATCCTGGACTTCGGCCTGGCCAAACTGACCGAGCCGGTCTCGCAGGACGAGTCCATCGCGCCGACCGCGATCGCCGCCCCGACGCAGCCCGGCACCGTCATGGGCACGGCCGGCTACATGTCACCCGAGCAGGCGAGCGGGCAGCCGTCGACTTCGCTCCGACCAGTTCTGCGCTCGGCGCGATCCTCTACGAGATGGCGACGGGCAAGCGCGCCTTCCAGAGGAAGACCGGCGCCGAGACGCTCGTCGCGATCATCAGGAGGAGCCCGAGCCGATCGGCAGGCCGCGCCCGAAGGCCCCGGCGCCCGTCCGCTGGATCGTCGAGCGCCTCCTCGCCAAGGATCCCGACGAGCGCTACGCCTCGACGCGCGACCTCGCACGGGAGCTCGAGAGCGCTCCGCGACCACCTGTCCGAGACCTCCTTCTCCGGCGGCCTCGAGGCCGCCGAGCCCGCGAAGGCGCGGCGCCGGGGTTGGCTTGCGCCGGCCTTTCTCGCGCTCGTCCTCGGGGCGGCGTCTCGGCGTGGCGGGCGGGCAATCGCTGGGAAGAAAGCCGGCGCCCGCGATCCGGTTCCAGCAACTGACCTTTCAGCGCGGCCAGATCATCTCGGCGCGGTTTGCGCCCGACGGCCAGACGATCGTCTACAGCGCCGCCTGGGACGGCCGCCGCTCGAGGTCTTCTCGACGCGGCCGGACAGCGCCGAGTCGCGGTCCCTCGAGCTGCCCGGCGCCGAGTGCTCTCGCAGTCTCCTCGACCGGCGAGATCGCCGTCTCGCTGAACCGCCATTTCATCGTCGGCTTCGAGGGAACGGGACCCTCGCGCGGGTCCCGCTGGCCGGCGGCTCGCCGCGAGAGGTCCTCGAGAACGCCCAGGACGCCGACTGGTCTCCCGACGGCAAGGAGCTCCGGCGGTCTGCTCGTCGGTAACCGGAGCCGGCTCGAGTACCCGATCGGCAAGGTCCTCTACGAGGCGGCGGGCTGGGTCAGCCTCGCAAGGGTCTCGCCCGACGGGCGGATGGTCGCCTTCCCGACCACCTAGGTGTTGGCGAAACGCGGGGAAGGTCCGCGTCGTGGACCGCGACGGGAAGCTCCTCCTCTCCGGTCCCGAGGCTGGGCTCTGGCCCCGAGGCGGGAAGGGGAATCGCGTGGTCTCCTCGCGGCGATGAAGTCTGGTCGAGCCCTCCCCTGCGGGCGACTTCCCTCTCGGGCAAGACGCGGAATCCCTGGGTCCTCCTCGGCGGGCTGGACGCGATCTATGACATCTCGAAGCCCGGGAAGGTTCTCCTTTCCCGCACCGCCGCGCGGCGCGAGATCATCGCCTCCGCGGCCGGGGCCCGGAGCGGAACCTGACCTGGCTCGACTGGTCGTTCCCCGTGGAGATCTCCGCCGACGGCCGTCTCGTTCTCTTCGACGAGCAGCACATCCAGCCCAACGGGATCTACATCCGCAAGCTCGACGGATCCCCGGCGGTGCTGCTCGGCGAGGGCAAGTCCTTCGACCTTTCGCCCGACGGCCAGTGGGCCCTGGCCACGCCGAAGTTCGGAACCTCGGACCTCGTCCTCCTGCCGACGGGCGCGGGCCAGGCTCGCAAGCTCACCGTGCCCGGGATCGCCTGCCAGTGGGGAAGTTCTTTCCGGACGGCCGACGCATTCTCTTGGCGGCAACGAGCCGGGCCACTCGAGCCGCCTCTTCACGATGGACCTCGAGGGCGGCAAGCCGCGCGCGATCACGCCGGAGGGGTCGTGATCCTGAACCAGATGCAGATCTCGCCCGACGGCAAGTCGCTGGTCGCGGTCGGACCGGACCGGCGCGTCGCCGTCTACCCGACCGAGCCCGGCGAGCCGCGGCCAATTCCCGGCCTGACTCCCGACGACTACGCGCAGCGCTGGACAGCGGACGGACGGTCCGTCTACGTCTTCAACGTCACGCGGCCCGGCGTCGTGGACCTCGTCAATGTCCGGACCGGCCAGCGCACCCCGTGGAAGGAGTTCCATCCGCCCGACCCGGCCGGCGTTGTCCAGATCGCGCCCTTCCTGATGACGCCGGACGGATCCACTACGTTTACTCGTACCGCCGCATGCTCGACGACCTTTACGTCGCCTCCGACCTGAAGTGACCCCGGGCCGAAGGCGGAGCCGGTCCCGCCGCCTCGCGGTATCCTGAGACAGCTTGATTCTCACAGCCGGTTCGCGACTCGGCCCCTATGAGATCCTCTCTCCATCGGAGCGGGAGGCATGGGAGAAGTGTGGAAGGCACGGGACGAGCGCCTCGACCGGACCGTGGCGATCAAGGTCCTGCCCGAGGCGTTCTTCGAGGACCGGGACCGGATCGCCCGTTTCGAGCGCGAGGCGAAGGCGCTCGCGGCTCTGAATCACCCTGGCATCGCGGCCGTGCACTCCTTCGAGGCCGTGGACGGGCGGCACATCCTGATCATCGAGCTCGTCGAAGGCGAGGGGCTGGACGCGCGAATCGCTCGCGGGGCGATCCCGATCGAGGAAGCGCTCCCGATCGCGCGCCAGATCGCCGAGGCGCTGGAGGCCGCACACGAGCGAGGGATCATCCACCGGGACTTGAAACCCTCCAACGTCATCGTCGCGCACGACGGCAGGGTGAAGGTCCTCGATTTCGGCCTTGCGAAGGTCTTCGAAACGGACCCGACATCGGGCGGCGGACCCCGCAGCTGACGCAGTCACCGACGGTGACGGGCCGGGCGACCGCGGCCGGAATGATCCTCGGCACGGCCGCGTACATGAGCCCGGAGCAGGCGCGCGGCAAGCCAGTGGACAAACGCGCCGACATCTGGGCGTTCGGCGCGCTGCTCTACGAGATGCTGGCCGGGCGCGGCGCCTTCGAGGGGAAAGCGTCTCCGACACGCTCGCGGCGGTCCTCAAGACCGATCCGGACTGGAGCGCGCTGCCCGAAGAGACTCCGGACAACGTTCGGAAGGTTCTCCGGCGCTGTCTCGAACGCGACCGCGACCGGCGATTCCACGACATCGCCGACGCGCGAATCGAGCTGGAGACGCCGTCGGATTCGCCGGGCAATCCCCGCCCGGCCCGTCGCGAAGGAGCGAAGCGGCCGTCTCTCCTTTCTCTGGATCGCGGCAGCCGCGATCGCAGCCTTTCTGATCGGACAGCAGGTCCATTTCGGCCGGCGTCCGCAGACCTCCGGTCCGCAGGATCGTGTCCTCGCTCGTCGCGCCGGACGGGTGGTCTCTCGACCCGCTGTCGGGGCCGCTCGCGCTCTCGCCCGATGGGACCCGCGTCATCTTCCCGGTGCGCGACGTCGAAGGCCGCGTCGTCCTCGCGGCGCGCGCGCTCGACCAATCCGCGGCGCAGCTTCTCGCCGGGACCGACGGTGCGAGAAACCCGTTCTGGTCCGCCGACGGGCGCTGGATCGGCTTCGTGACGACGCTGACAGGGCTTTCCAGGATTCCGGCCAACGGCGGCGCCGTCGAATCCATCGCTGTGGTCGGCGCGGGCCGCGGCGCGACATGGAACCGCGAGGGCATCATCCTCTACTCGGCGTCGTTTCTCTCTCCCATCTTCCGCGTGTCGGCGCAGGAGCGCGAGCGCGTCGCGATCACGACGATCGACCCGAGCCGCGGAGAGAGCGTTCACCAGTATCCGGAGTTCCTCCCGGATGGGAAGCACTTCCTCTACGTCGTCCAGCGGGTGGATCCCTCGATGCGCCGCTTCGAGAGCCGAGCTCGTACGTGCAGGAACTCGGATCGAAGGACCGCAAGCTGCTTCTGCGCGCCGCGTCGAGGACGGTGTACGCGCCGCCGGGATATCTCCTCTACGTCTGGAACGGAGACCTCCTCGCCCACCCCTTCGACGCCGAGAAGCTGGAGCTGCGAGGGGACCCGCAGGTCGTGGCGCGGCACGTTCAGTACTACGCGGACGCCTCGACCGGGATCTTCTCCGTGTCCCAGGAGGGGCTCCTCGCCTACGCGGAGGGAGGAACGATCGGGCTCTCGCAGCTGACCGTGTTCGACCGTGCGGGAAAGGCGCTGGGCAACGCCGCGCCGACGGGGAACCTCTGGACCCCGCGAATCTCTCCCGATGGAAGGCGCGTCGCGGCCGAGGTCCTCGATCCGGTCAGCAACAATCGGGACATCTGGATCTTCGACGCCGCCGGCCGGGAGGGCCGGCCCGGATCACCTTCGATCCGGGCGAGGATTACACGCCGGTGTTCTCCCGCGACGGCAAGAAGATCGCGTACACGTCGTACCGCAAGGGCGTCTGGTCCATCAATGAGAAGACCCTGGGGTCCTCGGAAGAGGAGGCCGATCGTAACCGCCCAGCCGGCCGGCGCCGCCGGGTTCGTGCCGGCATCGGGCTTCACCCTCCGCGGCTCCAAGTTCCTCACGGACTGGTCGCCGGACGGACGGTTCATCGCCTTCAACGGATCCGATACGAAGACCGGGGACGACATGTGGCTGCTCGAGGTCGAGACGCAGACCGCGAAGCTCCTCCTCTCGACGCCGTCGAGCGAGCGCGACACTGCGTTCTTCCCCGATGGACGCTGGTTCGCGCACGTTTCCACCGAGAGCGGGACGGCCCGAGATCTACGTCGCCGCGTTCCCCGGCCCGGGAGGCAGGCGCCAGGTCTCGACGAACGGCGGCCGGCAGCCGCGGTGGCGCGCGGACGGCCGGGAGCTCTTTTACCTCGACCTGGGAGGCCAGCTCATGGCGGTCCCCGTCCGGATGAACGGAGGTTTCGAGACCGGAACGCCGCAGCCTCTCTTCCGCACCTCCGCGCGCCGGACCAACATCCCCCAATACGACGTCTTCCCGGACGGCCAGCGGTTCCTGATCAACACGATCGTCGCCGAGAAGGCCTCGACTCCGGCCACCCTGGTCCAGAACTGGGCGCCGGCGGCGCATTGAGTCCGAAACCAGCGCCGATCCATGACGCTGATCGAGCCGCGTCCGTAAGCCTCTCTCCCGGCGCCCGCCTCGGACCTTACGAGATCTCCGCGCTCAGGTAACACGCAACCGCGGTGCCGGTTCTGGCCCCGGTCTTGCTGCGTCGGTTATGAAAGGAGAAGAAGATGTTAGGCAATGTGAACGTGCAGCCAATGCTTCCCGTCAAGGATCTGGAAAAGGCGGAGAAGTACTACGAGGAAACCCTCGGGCTTGAAAAAGACTCCACGAAGAGCCCGGAGACCGCCGCGACCTACCGGAGCGGCAACGCGACGCTCAACGTCTACCGCTCGGAGTTCGCCGGCACGAACAAGGGGACAGCGGCGCTTGTGGGAAGTGGACGACGTCGAAGGGACCGTCAAGGAACTGAAATCCCGCGGTGTGAAATTCGAGCACTACGACGACATGCCCGGCCTGACCCGCGACGGCGACATCCACCGCGCCGGCGACTTCGGTGTCGCCTGGTGGAAGGACCCGGCCGGCAACATCCTCTCCGTCCAGAGCCGCTCCGCTGGCTCGAAGAGCCACTGACCGTCAAGACCCCGAACGCGGTTTGACCGCAGATGCCGTCTAAGGTATCGTGGTATCGCGATGCCGCGGTATGTCACGACGAATCTGCGCTTCCCCGAGGAGACCTTCCGGGAGCTGAAGTACGAGGCCTCCCGGCGCGGCACGAGCCTCGCTTCGCTCGTGCGGGAATCCGTGGACCGCTATCTCGGACGCGCGGCCGACGCCAAAGCGCCGGAATTCGGAGCCGACCCGATGGACACCTGGATCGGGCTGTCGCTTCATCCGCGGGCGACGAGTCCTTGAACCACGATCACTACCTCTACGGCTGGCCGAAGGAGACCAAACGTGAAGCTTCTGGCCGACACGAGCGCGCTCCTCGCCCTGGTTCTCGCCGACGACAGCCACCACGAGGCGGCGACGCGGTTCGCCCGGAAAAGCCCGCAAGTCCGGTTCGTGATGACGGAGCTGATCCTGAGCGAGGTCGTCACGCGGCTACGGGCGCGGGCCGGCGCCGCCCGGGCCGTCGCGTTCGCGGATGACGCGCTGGCAAGCCGCCGCTACGACGTCGTCTTCGTGGACTCGGAACTGCTCCGCGGCGCTCTCGATCAGATGAAACGTTTCGCGGACAAACGCCTCTCGCTGACCGACTGCGCGAGCTTCGAGGTCCTGGAGCGCCTCGCCCTCGACGGCGCCTTCACGTTCGACCGAGACTTCCGCGACTGCGGCTACCGAATGCTCCCCTAGGCGGCGTCGGCGTCGTCAAACCGTGACCGCGGGAGCGGACTGGCGGCGGGGGTACTTCGTCGCGATGTAGTCGTCCACGAGGGCTCGGAAGGCGACGGCCAGCTCGTCGTAGGTGCCCTTGAGCGTCGTGAAGTGCTGGCCGTCGATGTAGACGGGACAGTGCGGCTCTTCGCCGGTGCCGGGGAGTGAGATCCCGATCGACGCGGCCTTCGACTCGCCGGGGCCGTTGACGACGCAGCCCATGACGGCGAGCGTCATGTTCTCGACGCCTTCGTACTGCGTCTTCCATTCCGGCATCTTGTCGCGGATGTAGCCCTGGATTCTCTCCGCGAGCTCCTGGAACGTCGTCGAGGTCGTGCGGCCGCAGCCGGGGCAGGCGGTGACCGACGGCGCGAAGGAGCGGATGCCGAGCGACTGGAGGAGCTCGCACGCCGCGTAGACCTCCTCGCGGCGGTCGCCGCCGGGGCGCGGCGTCAGCGAGACGCGGATCGTGTCGCCGATCCCTTCGTTCAAGAGCACGCCCATCGCGGACGAGGACCAGACGAGGCCCTTCATCCCCATGCCCGCCTCGGTCAGCCCGAGGTGGAGCGGCTGGTCGGTCCTCGCCGCGAGGTCGCGATAGACGGCGATCAGGTCGAGCGGCCGCGAGACCTTGCAGGAAATGATGATCTGGTCCTTGAGCAGCCCCGACTGGAGCGCGAGCTCCGTGGACTGGAGGGCCGAAAGGACCATGCACTCGTTGATGATCTCCTCGGACGACCTGCCGAGATCCCGATCCGTGTTCTCCTGCATCTTCGCCATGACGAGCTCCTGGTTGAGAGAGCCGCCGTTGACGCCGATGCGCACGGGTTTCCGGTTCTCGCGGGCGATGGAGCAGATCGTCGCAAACTGGTTGTCGCGCCGCGCTCCCTTCCCCACGTTGCCGGGGTTGATGCGGTACTTGTCGAGCGCCGCGGCGCAGGCGGGGAACTTCGAGAGCAAGACGTGGCCGTTGTAGTGGAAGTCACCGATGAGAGGAGCCTCGACGCCGGCGTCGAGCATCCGCTTCTTGATCTCGGGCACGGCCTGCGCGGCCTCCGGGACGTTCACGGTGACCCGGACCATTTCCGAACCGGCCCGCGCGAGCTCGATGCACTGCCGGGCGGTCCCCGCGGCGTCGGCCGTGTCCGTATTGGCCATCGACTGGACCACGACCGGGGCTCCCGCGCCGACCTGGACCGGCCCGACCCGGACTCCCACCGTCCGGTGGCGTTTTCTCCCGTCCATGACGCGTCCAATTTACCAGACGGCGCATCGTTGCGCCCTCACCCCGACCCCGACGAAAGGCGGGAGGCGCAAGCGCCTCCCCTACAGCACCCCGAGGCAACCGGAGCTCGCGGAGCGCGGAGCTAGGGACCAGGCGAGCGATCGAGGCCGCATCCGGCCGAGCCGCTCGGCGGTGCGCCCGAAGGGCGCAGATCCCGAGCAAGCGCGGAGCGACGTTACTCCAGGTCGAGGAGCCAGGAGAAGAACTCGTCGTACTCGGCCGGCTTGTCCGTCAGCGCCAGCGCGAACCCGGACTGCGGGTCCGAGGCGGCCGCGCTGCGCACGACCCTCCCCGCCATGAGGATTTCCCGCCCGCCTGGAAGGTGCACGGTCAGGCTCACCGCGGGTCCGCCGTTGGGCGGACGCGTCGCGCGGACGAACATGCCGTTTCGGGAGACGTCGCCCGTCACGCCGGTGCCGCGCGATCCTCCCTGATCGAACTCGACCATCATCTCGACGCGCCGCCGCGGAGCCGTGCGCGTCACGCAGACCCCGGCGCGGTTGGCGAAGAGCCGCCGCACCCGGTTTGGACGCGCGCTCAAGACGGAGCCGTCCGGGCGCCCGGACTCGTATGGCTGCTCGTCCGATTCCGGCGGCGAGCCCGCGAGAGAACCGGCCGGAAGCGCCGGCGGCAGGATGCCGGCGGAAGTCTCGATGCCGGGGATCTCGCCGGACACCACGCGGCCGTCCACCGGAACACGGCAGCGGAAGCGAACCGGGAAGACCTCCTCGGCACGTTTTCCGAGCGCGGCCCATTGCGCCGAGAGGACCTCGGACGCCACCGCTCCGTCGAACCAGAACTGGACGTGGCAGCTCCGCGTCACGATGGCCGGCTGCAGGTAATCGAGGCCCGCGTCGTCCACCGGGAAGCAGAACCCGAGATGCTCGGTCGCATCGGGAAGGAGAAACTCGGTCGCGGCGAGAAAGACCTCGTCGTCCATCTGCGACAGGCCCTCGCGTCTGTCGGCGACGACGACCCCGTTCGCACCATCTCCCCCCTCGTACCGCCAGACCGGGGCGGACGTCAGGTCCTCGACCGTCAGCTCGGCCAGGCGCTTCATCCGCCGCAAACTCTAACCCAGTCCGGACAGTTAGAATCTTCACGAATCGACTCTTAAGATTCGGAGGCCAGACTTGAGTCTCACCGCCGGCTCCCGTCTTGGGCCCTATGAAGTGCTTTCTCCTTTGGGCGCCGGAGGAATGGGAGAGGTCTACAAGGCGCGGGACACGCGGCTCGAACGCACGGTGGCGATCAAGGTGCTGCCGTCGCACCTTGCTTCCTCCGTGGAGGTCCGCCAGCGCTTCGAGCGGGAGGCCAGGACGATCTCGCAACTCTCCCATCCCCACATCTGCGCTCTTCACGACGTGGGTCGGGAAGGGGAGGTCGAGTACCTCGTCATGGAGCTGCTGGAGGGGAAGACTCTCTCCGAGCGCCTGGCGAGCGGGCCGCTACCGCTGCCCGAGACGCTCCGGTTCGGATCCGAGATCGCTTCGGCCCTGGATGCGGCGCACCGCAAAGGGATCGTCCACCGGGACCTGAAGCCATCGAACATCATGCTGACGAAATCCGGAGTCAAGCTCCTGGACTTCGGGCTGGCGAAGGCGCTCGCGCCGGCCCCGACGATGGAGAGCCTGACCTCGGCCCCGACCTCGGCGCAGGACGTGACTCGGCCGGGAATGGTCCTCGGCACGGTCCCCTACATGGCGCCCGAGCAGCTTCAGGGAGCGGAGGCCGAGGCCCGCGGCGACATCTTCTCTTTCGGCGCGGTTCTCTACGAGATGGCGACGGGACGCAAGGCGTTCGGGGGGTCAAGTCCTGTGTCGATCATGTCGGCGATCCTGACAAGCGAGCCTCCTTCCGTCTCGACCCTCGTGCCGGCCAATCCGCTCTCGCTCGACCGGCTGATCCGGACCTGTCTCGCCAAGGATCCGGACGACCGCTGGCAGACGGCCCGGGACGTCGAGTTGCAGTTGCAAGCGATCCAGGAAGGTTCGTCCGTCTCGGTGCCGGGCGTGGCCCCCTCCCGCCGCGCCCGGTTCGCCTGGCTGCCCTGGGCCCTGGCAGCCACTCTCGCAGGCGTCGTCCTCGTGATGATCCTTCGAGCGGGCGCAGCGCGGAGCCCGACACCGCGCGCGATCCGGTTCTCGATCGCTCCTCCTCCCGACGGCACTTTCGCCTCTTCGGTCGAGGCGCCGTCCTTCGCTCTTTCGCCCGACGGCTTCCAGATCGCCTACGTCGCGTCGGATTCCAAGGGGCGGAGGCTCTGGCTGCGTCCGCTTTCGGTCCTCGAGGCTCGCGCCCTGCCGGGGACCGAAGGCGCCAGCTCGGTGTACTGGTCGCCGGACGGCCGATCCATCGCCTTCTTCGCGCAAGGGAAGCTGAAGCGTCTCGACCCCTCCGGCGGCGCCCCTGTCGCGCTCTGCGACGTGAGCTCCGGCATCGGATTGACGGGATCGTGGGGCGGAGGCGAGATTCTCTTCGCGTCGGTCCAGGGCGGCGCGATCTCTCGCGTCTCGGCGTCCGGCGGACCGCCCGCCGAAGTCATTCGGGCGGATGCCGCCAGGGGCGAGTGGAGAGTCGTCTGGCCGACCTTCCTCCCCGACGGCCGGAGGTTCCTCTACCTCTCCATGCTCCGGGACGGAGAAGGCCGCCTGATGCTCGCCGAGCCGGGCAAGAGCCCGCGCGTCATCATGCCGCTCACCTCCATGGCGCAATACGTGGATCCCGGCTATCTCCTCTTCGTGCGTGACGGAGTCCTGCTCGCTCAGCGTTTCGATCACGTTCGCGGCTCTCTCCGGGGCGAGCCCTTCTCGGTCGCGGGGCACGTCCGCTACTTCCTCTCCACAGGCTGGGGGTCTTTTGCGGCGTCCTCTTCCGGCGGGGCGCTCGCGTACCAGTCAAACGAGAACGTCAGCCGGATGGTCTGGTTCGATCGGACGGGCCGCGAGCTCGGGACTGCGAGCCAGGCCGGAAACTTACTGAGCGTCGCGATTGCGCCGGACGGACGGCGGGTTCTGTTCGATAGCGCCCGGCCGGAGATCGGGACGTATGACGTCTGGGCCTTCGACGTCGAGCGCGGCGTCGAAACTCGAATTACCTCCGATCCGGATACCGAAGTCTTCCCGGTCTGGTTACACGGCGGAGGCAGCGTCGTCTATTCGGCTGTCCGCGGCTCCTCGCCGAGGCTCTTCCGCCGCGACCTCGCGACGGGCAAGGAAGAAGCGCTGCTTCCTGCGGGACCTTTCGAGATGGCCTCAGACGTTTCGCCCGACGGCAAGACACTCCTGTACCAGCAGAGAACCGAGGGAAGTCCCTTCGCGGTCTGGGCGGCTTCGTTGTCGGGACCCGCGAACCCAGCGCCGGTTCAGCAGGGCCCGTTCGTCAATGCCGGAGCTCGCTTCTCACCCGACGGCCGCTTCATCGCTTTTCTCTCCAACGAGTCCGGGAGTCCCGAGGTCTACGTCTCGCCGTTTCCGGGGCCGGGCGAGCGACTGCGTGTTTCGGCGGGGGGCGCCCAACTCATGAGATGGAGCCGCAGCGGCGAGATCCTCTACGTCTCCCCCGATCGGCGCGTGATGTCGGTGTCCGTGCGCACCGCTCCGTCGCTCGTCGCCGGCTCCCCGACGCCGCTCTTCACGATCCCCGGCAAACGGCCCTGGATCAACTTCGACGTTACGCCGGACGGAGGCAAGCTGCTCGCGATCGTCCCGGACGTGGTCGCCGACGAGCTTCCCCTGACCGTCGTCGTCAACTGGACAGCGGAGGCAGGCAAATGAGCCGGCGAGATTGTGATTTGTGATTTGAGATGACGCTCGCGGCAGGCAGCCGGCTTGGTCCCTACGAAGTGCTCTCGCCCCTGGGGGCGGGAGGAATGGGGGAGGTCTACAAGGCGCGGGACACGCGGCTCGAGCGCACGGTCGCGGTCAAGGTCCTGCCGCAGCATCTTTCTTCTTCTCCCGAAGTCCGGCAGCGCTTCGAGCGGGAGGCGAAGACGATCTCGCAGCTCTCGCATCCCCACATCTGCGCGCTCTACGACGTCGGCAACCAGGACGGTATCGAGTACCTCGTCATGGAGTACCTGGAAGGGGACACTCTCGCGGACCGGCTCTCGAAAGGACCTCTGCCGCTCGAGCAGACGTTGCGGTTCGGGATGGAGATCGCCGACGCGCTCGACCGCGCGCACCGGCAGGGGATCGTGCACCGGGATCTGAAGCCCGGCAACATCATGATCACAAGGTCGGGCGTCAAGCTCCTCGACTACGGCCTGGCCAAGGCGCTCGCGCCCCCTTCCCCGGCCTCGAACCTCACGGCCCTGCCGACCGAGACGCCGCTGACCGAGCAAGGGGCGATTCTGGGGACATTGCAGTACATGGCGCCCGAGCAGCTGGAGGGGAAGGAAGCCGATGCCCGCGCCGACATCTTCGCTTTCGGGGCCGTGCTGTACGAGATGGCGACGGGGAAGAAGGCCTTTTCCGGAAAGAGCCACGCGTCGCTGATCGGCGCCATCCTGCGGGATGAGCCGTCCTCGATCTCTTCCGTCCAGCCGATGACACCACCGGCTTTGGATCGAATCGTCAAGACCTGCCTCGCCAAGGAACCGGAGGATCGCTGGCAGTCGGCGCGTGACGTCGCGCTTCAGATTCGAGATGTCTCCGCAGTGGAAGGCGGGATTCCAACAGCCCAACGCCGGAACCGCGGGATCGGGATCTTGATCGGAGCCTTGATTCTGGCGGTCGGGGGCCTTGCAGCGCTCCTCCTGTCATCGAGGCGTCCATCCGTCGAAAGCGAGCCGGTGAGTTTTTCCATATCGCTCCCAACCACCGGACCCTTCGCGGTCAATCTGACGCAGAACCCCTTTTCCGTCTCACCGGACGGCCGCAGTCTTGCGTTCGTGGCGCCTGATACGAGCGGCCAGGTCGTTCTCTGGCTCCGTCCGATGCAAGCTCTCTCCGCCCGATCTCTGCCGGACACGGACGGAGCGGCGTCTCCCTTCTGGTCTCCCGACAGCCGGTGGATCGGCTTCTTCGCCAAGGGAAAGCTCGAGAAAGTCGAGGCCGCCGGAGGAACGCCGCTGACGATCTGCGATGCGCCCGGGGTTGCCCAGTCAGGCACGTGGGGGACTCGGGGCGACATCCTATTCGCTCAGCTCATCGACACGGTGGTGCGCCGGGTCTCCGCGGCCGGAGGAGCTCAGACGCCGATCCTGAAGGCGGACCCGGGCCGTCATGAGTGGTCCATCTGCTGGCCGAGCTTTCTGCCGGACTCTCGTCATTTCCTCTACGTCGGACGGTCCCTCGGAGCCAAACAGACCTACGTACGCCTGGGCGACATCGAGACAGGCAAGAGTGCGGAGCTCCTGTCCGATTCTTCACGGGCGGAATATGCCCCGACCAACCCGCAGACAGCGGCCGGCCCCTCGAAGTCCGGTTTCCTGCTTTCCGTTCGCGACGGCAACCTCCTGGCCCAGCCATTTGATGCCGCCGGCCTGCGCCTGACCGGCGAGGCTCGCAACGTCGTTGCGGAAGTCTGGCAGCATGCCTTCACCGGAGTCGGAGGGTTTTCGGTTTCGCGCAACGGGTTCCTGGCCTATCGGTCGTCGGACGGCCCGGCGCAGCTCACATGGCTCGATCGCCAGGGCCACGCGGCCGGCACGGAAGGGAGCCAGGGCGCGTACAGCAACGTGCGCCTCTCTCCCGACGGCCGAACGCTCGCCGTCAGCACATCGGATAGCCGGACCGGAACGCACGGCCTCTGGCTTGCGGAAACGGGCAGCGGCATCCTGACCCGCTTTACCCTGGGAGCGGGAGACGACTGGCTTCCCGTTTGGTCGCCGGACGGACGCAACCTGGCCTTTTCCAGGGGACAGCTTCAGGCTCCGCCACACCTTTACGAAGCATCCATAGACGGCGGCGAACCTCATGAGCTGACCGGGTCGGGCGCCCGGGATCCGAAAACCGGCCGCGTGCGAGGCGTCCAATGGGTGCAGGACTGGTCGCCGGACGGGCGCTTCATCTGCTATTCCGAGTTCAGTCCGGATGGACGCGGAGACATCTGGATTCTGGATCTCGCCCATCAGAGGGAAAGTACGGAGTTTCTCGCAACGCCTTCCGACGAGATCGAGCCCCAGTTCTCGCCTGACGGCCGCTGGATCGCCTTCTCCTCCGATGAATCGGGAAGTTACGAGATCTATGTCACGCCGTTTCCCGGCCCGGGCAAGAAGCTTCGCGTTTCCAACTCTGGCGGGATGCGTCCTCGCTGGCGGCGCGACGGCGGAGAGCTCTTCTATGTTTCGGGCGACGGCCGGATGACGTCGGTGCCCGTCCGTCTCGGAGCCAGCCCGTTCTTCGGCGCTCCACAGTCTCTCTTCAGCTTCGACTCCGCAGGGTGGCGGGACTACGACGTCGCCGCGGACGGCAAGAGGTTCCTGGTCGTGGTCAACGTCGGCGGACCGCGCTCCGCCTTCATCACGATCACAACGAACTGGCTGGCCATGCTGAGGGAGAACCGTTGAGTCTTTTCTCGCGATGACTCTGACCGCAGGGAGCCGCCTCGGTCCCTACGAGATCCTCTCGGCGATCGGCGCCGGAGGAATGGGAGAGGTCTACGAGGCGCAGGACACGCGGCTCGAGCGGACGGTGGCGATCAAGGTGCTGCCGGCGCACCTCTCCTCTTCACCGGAATCCCGCCAGCGCTTCGAGCGCGAGGCCAAGACGATCTCACGGCTCTCGCACCCCCACATCTGCGCCCTCTACGACGTCGGGCGCGAGGGCGAAATCGAGTTCCTCGTCATGGAATATCTCGAAGGCGAGACGCTCGCCGACCGCGTCGCGAGAGGGCCTCTCCCGCTCGAGCAGACGCTGCGGTACGGCATCGAGACCGCCGACGCCCTGGACAAGGCGCACCGCCACGGAATCGTGCACCGGGATCTCAAGCCCGGCAACGTGATGCTGACGAAGTCAGGCGTGAAGCTGCTCGACTTCGGCCTGGCGAAGCTGCGCCGGGCGGAGTCGGAAGCGGACGCCCTGCTCCTCTCCGTGCTGCCGACGGCGCGAACGCCGTTGACGCAGGAAGGGACGATCCTGGGGACGCTGCAATACATGGCGCCCGAACAGCTCGAGGGCAGGGAGGCCGACGCGCGGACAGACATCTTCGCCTTCGGCGCCCTGCTCTACGAAATGGCGACCGGGAGAAGGGCGTTCACCGGCGCGAGCCAGGCGTCCCTCATCGGAGCGATCCTGCACACCCAGCCGCCGCCGGTCTCGACGGTCGAGCCCACTTCGCCGGCCGTCCTCGACCGAATCGTCAAGACCTGCCTCGCGAAGGATCCCGACGACCGCTGGCAGAGCGCCGGCGACGTCGGCAGACAGCTCCGCTGGATCGCCGAGAGCTCGAGCCCGGGCGTCGAGGCGCGCGCGGCCCCGCGCGGGCGCGGCGCGCGAGCCGGCTGGCTCGTCTCGGGCGCGCTCGCGCTGGTGACGGCCGGGCTACTGGCGCTCCTTCTGACGCGGCGCGAGCCCGCCGCCGCCCCGGCGATCCATGCGTCGATCCTCCCTCCGGAGGGGACGGAGCTGGTGTCCACGGAGATCTTCGCCGGACCGGTCGAGCTTTCTCCGGACGGCACGCGACTGGTCTTCACCGCCCACAAAGGGGAGGAGCCGAACCTGCTCTGGGTGCGCGCGCTGAACGAATCCGGGCCGGCGCGTCCGCTCCTCGGAACTGAAGGCGCGGAGCGGCCGTTCTGGTCGCCGGACGGGCGCTTCATCGGCTTCTTCGCCAGGCGCTTCCTTCGGAAGATCGACGCCAACGGGGGGCCGGTCTTCAAGCTGGCGCCGGTCACGGAGGGGCGCGGAGGATCCTGGAATCGCGACGGCGTCATTCTCTTCACGCCGTCGGCGCGCGGGCCGATCCTCCGCGTTTCGGCGGACGGAGGCAACGCGGCGCAGGAGACGGTTCTTGGCCCGAAGGACATCACGCACCGCTACGCGCACTTCCTCCCCGATGGACGCCACTTTCTCTACCTGGCGCGGCGCAGCCCCATCGGCTCCGGCGCGGGGGCGGAGTCGGCCATCCTCGTCGGCTCGCTCGGCTCGAAGGAATGGAAGCCCCTGGTCAGCGTCTCGTCCAACGCGATCTTCGCGTCGGGGCACCTGCTCTACTTGCGGGAGCAGGCGCTGGTCGCGCAGGCGTTCGATCCCGATCGTCTCGCCGTGCGCGGCGAGCCGGTGACGATCGTGCCAGGAGTCCTGATGGACGAGAGGTTCGCCCGCGGCGTCTTCTCGGCCTCGGGCAACGGCGTGCTCGTGTATCAGACCGGAAAGGGCCATACGCTCTCGGCGCTTCGCTGGTTCGACCGCACCGGCGCCGTTCTCGGGACCGTGGGTGAGCCCGCGGAGTTCTTCGATGGCGGCGCACCGAACATCTCGCCCGACGGGAAACACGCCACGACCGCGCTCGTGGACGTGCGGACGGGTGCCGCCGACGTCTGGCTCGTCGATCTTTCGAGCGGCACCCGAAGCCGGTTCACGTCCGGGCCCGGAGACAAGTACTTTTCGGCCTGGTCGCCGGACGGCCGGCACATCGCCCACAACATGAGGAATCCGGCCGGCGGCGGCTACGACATCTATCTCAAGCCGGCCGGCGGATCGGGAGCCGAAGAGAAGCTCCTGGCGGACGTGAGCGAGTGGGAGGTCCCCACGGGTTTTTCTCCCGACGGCCGGTTCCTTCTCGTCCAGAAACGCAAGGAGGACCGGGACGATCTCTTCGTGCTGCCGCTCGCGGGGGACCGAACCCTCCGGCCCGTCGTCACGACTCCCGCTCTCGAGACCATGGGCCAGTTCTCGCCCAACGGCCGCTACATCGCCTACGTGTCCGACGAGTCGGGGCGGGAAGAGATCTACGTCACCGCGTTCCCGGGCCTGGGCCGCACATGGCAGGTCTCGCAGAACGGCGGGACGGAACCCCGGTGGCGCCGCGACGGCAAGGAACTGTTCTTCTTCGCCCCCGACAACCGTCTCATCGCCGCACAGGTGAAGACCGACGGGGAAAGCTTCGAACTGGGGGAATACCAGACTCTCTTCCAGGCGAGGCTCATGGGCGTCGGCTTCCGGTACGACGTGTCGAGGGACGGCCAGCGATTCCTCGTCAATTGCGGGATCCCCGAGGGTCTCACTCCCATCCATCTCGTCACGAACTGGATCGCGGAGCTGGCCAGGAGATGACGCCCGACGCGAACGACACGGTCTCGCCCGTGAGCGAACGGGCATAGAATCGTCAAATTCTCAGGTGATCGCTCCGAGGGAATCCGGCAGACCGGACTCGCGGGAGAGAGTCCGGCGAGGTGCCGTCGAAGCGGCAGGACGCGTGCGACAGCGGTGAGGCAGAGAGGACGGGAGGCAACGTGACACTGACGGCGGGCTCGAGACTTGGTCCCTACGAGATTCTCTCGGCGATCGGCGCGGGCGGAATGGGCGAGGTCTACAAGGCGCGAGACACGCGGCTCGAAAGAACCGTCGCCGTCAAGGTGCTGCCCGAGCACCTGACTTCCAACGAAGACCTGCGCCAGCGCTTCGAGCGCGAGGCGAAGACGATCTCGCAGATCTCGCACCCCCACATCTGCGCGCTCTACGACGTCGGACGCGAGGGGGACCGCGACTACCTCGTCATGGAGTTTCTCGAGGGAGAGACGCTCGCCGCGCGGCTGGACAAGGGGCCGCTCCCCTCCGAGCAGCTTCTGCGCTACGGCGTCGAGATCGCGGACGCGCTGGACAAGGCGCACCGTCAGGGAATCGTGCATCGGGACTTGAAGCCTGGCAACGTGATGTTGACGAAGTCGGGTGTCAAGCTCCTCGACTTCGGCCTCGCGAAGTTCCAGACGGCCGCGCGCGACAACCTGATCTCGGGAGCTTCGGTCCTGGCGACGCAGGCGCAGCCGAGCCGACCCCTGACGGAGCACGGCACGATCCTCGGGACGTTCCAGTACATGGCGCCCGAGCAGCTCGAGGGCGGCGAGGCCGACGCGCGCTCGGACATCTTCGCGTTCGGCTCGGTCCTCTACGAGATGGCGACCGGGAAGAAGGCCTTCTCCGGCAAGAGCCAGGCGAGCCTCGCCGGCGCGATCCTCCGTGACGAACCGACCTCCGTCTCCGAGATCGCGCCGATGCTTCCGCCCGCCTTGAACCGCGTCATCAAGACCTGCATGGCCAAGGATCCGGAGGACCGCTTCCAGACGGCGCACGACGTGAAGCTCCAACTCCAGTGGATCGCGGAGGGAGGCTCGCAGGTCGGACTGCCGGCTCCTGTCGCCGCGCGCCGCAAGAGCCGCGAACGCCTCGCGTGGGGCATCGCCCTGGCGGCGCTCGTTGCGGCGGCGGCGCTGGGATTCGGCTTCGTCCGGCGCGCGCCGGCCAAGCCGCGCGCCGTCCGATTCGAGATCGGCGCGCCGGAAGGGGTCATCGCGATCGACGCTCCGCGGGTCTCCCCCGACGGGCGCTACATCGCGTTCAACGCGACGGATTCCGAGGGCAAGACCCGGATCTGGATTCGCGCCTTGAACGCGCTGACGGCGCAGCCACTGAACGGTACGGAAGGAACGACGCGCCCCTTCTGGTCTCCCGACAGCCGGTTCCTCGGCTTCATGGCCGAGGGGAAGCTGAAGAAGATCGAAGTGACCGGCGGCCCGGCGCAGAAAATCTGCGACGCGCCGACCGGCGCCGACGGGAGCTGGAGCACGCAGGGCGTCATCCTCTTCGACGGAACCGGGAAGGATCCCATCAACCGTGTTTCGGCGACCGGAGGCACGGCCGTGCCGGCGGCAAAGCCTGACCCTTCACGCAAGGAGTCTGAGGTTGGCTGGCCCGAGTTCCTTCCGGACGGCAAGCACTTCCTGTACATGGCGATCGGCTTGAAAGCGGAAGACAGCACCTATCGTGTCGGGACCCTCGACTCGACCGAATCGAAGATGCTCGCACCTGCGCAGACCCTCGTGACCTACTCGCCGCCAGGGTATCTCCTCTTCGTCCGCGACAAGACGCTCGTCGCCCAGCCCTTTGACGCGTCGGCGTTCAAGACGAAGGGGGAGCCCGTCCCGCTGGCTGAGCACGTCGGAACCGACAGCGTCGGTCTCGCGACTTTCTCGGTTTCTCGCGACGGAACGCTCGCGTACCGGACCGGGGAGTCGGGAGCGCGCCTGCTCTGGGTGGATCGCACGGGAAAGGAACTCGACTCCCTCGGCGACCGCGGCGAGTACGCGAACCCGATTCTCTCCCGCGCCGGCGACCGCCTTGCCTTCGGCCTGAACGACGCCCGAAGCGGGAAGTCCGACATCTGGGTCCGGGATCTCGCGCGCGGCGTCAACTCCCGGTTCACGTTCGCCGGAGGCAACAACGAGCTTCCGGTCTGGTCCCCCGACGGCAACACGATCGTGTTCCGGTCCGACCGCAACGGGACCTACGATCTCTTCGAGAAGGCGGCGAGCGGCCAGGGGGAAGAGAAGCTCCTCTTCAAGAGCGACGAGCAGAAGTTCGCGACCGACTGGTCGCGGGACGGGAAATTCATCGCCTTCGCGTCTCAGAACCCGAAGAACGGCTGGGACTCCTGGGCCCTGCCGACGTTCGGCGACAAGAAGCCGATCCCGATCGTCGCCGGCCAGTTCTCGGAATTGATGCCCATGTTCTCGCCCGACGGGCGTTTCGTCGCGTACCAGTCCAACGAGTCCGGGCGCGCCGAGATCTACGTGCAGTCCTTCCCCGTCGCGAGCGGCAAGTGGCAGGTCTCGAGCGCCGGCGGCACGGATCCCTCGTGGCGTGCCGACGGGAAGGAGATCTACTACCGCTCGGCGGATCAGAAGTTGATGGCGGTGGACATCCAGGCCGGAGAGACCTTCAAGGCCGGGATCCCGCAGCCTCTCTTCCCCGCCAGGGTCCAGCCCGGCGTCGCCCGCAACAAGTACCTCGCCAGGGCCGACGGACAGCGCTTCCTCTTCGTCGCGCCTCTCGGGCGCGACGCTCTCACACCCACGACCGTCGTCCTGAACTGGTTCGCCGACCTCGGGCGTTGATCGGGTTGAGCAGGCCCCGCCGTACTGATAGAGTACCAATATGAAAACTATTGCAATCTCAATAGACGAAACGACGCTCGCGGGTGTCGACCGCCTCGCGCGGGCGGTGGGAATGCCGGGCCGGCCGGCGCGCGGCCCCCGGCGGAGGGAACCGGTCAACCGTTCGCGGATCGTCCGGCAAGCGCTCAAGGAATTCCTGCAGCGCCGCGAGAGTCTCGTCCGCGAAGAGAGGGAAAGAAGCGTTTACGCGAAACACCGGCGGCTCCTGGCCCGGCAGGCGGAGGCCCTGGTCGGCGAACAGGCAAAGCCTTGAATCGGGGAGAAATCTGGAAAACCCGAGAGAAGCTGCCGGAGCGCGGGGGCAAACCCGGCTTCTACGTGGTTGTGTCCCGGCAGTTCATTGCGGAGAATCCGGACATCTCGACCGTCGTCTGTGCCCCCGTTTACAGCGAGATTCTCGGAATCTCGACGGAGGTGGTCGTCGGCCCGGATGCCGGATTGCCGCGGCCCTCCGCCGTCCGTTGCGACTTCCTGGCCTTGATGTTCAAACGAAAGCTCTCGAGCTTCGTCGGATCGCTCTCCCTTTTTCAAATCGAGGAATTGAACAGGGCATTGGCTGTCTCCCTGGACCTCCCCGCAACGCCATGACCCGAAGATGACGCTTACCGCCGGCTCGAAGCTCGGCCCCTACGAGATCCTCGGCCAGATCGGCGCCGGCGGGATGGGCGAGGTGTATCGGGCGCGCGACGAGCGCTTGAAGCGCGATGTCGCGATCAAGGTGCTGCCTTCGGGGCTCTCCGCCGACGGCGAGCGCCTGCGCCGCTTCGAGCAGGAAGCGCAGGCGGCCGGTGGGCTCAACCACCCCAACATCACGGCGGTGTACGACCTGGGCTCCCATGAGGGCGCGCCATACATCGTGACGGAACTTCTCGAAGGCGAGACCCTGCGAGCGCGGCTTTCGGGAGGGGCAATCGCCGTGCGCAAAACGATCGACTACGCGGTGCAGATCGCCAGGGGTCTCGCGGCGGCGCACGAGAAGGGAATCATCCACAGGGATCTGAAGCCCGAGAACCTGTTTCTGACCAACGACGGGCGCGTCAAGATCCTCGACTTCGGCCTCGCGAAGCTGACGCAGAACGAGGCGCCGGGCGGCCAGACAAATCTGCCAACCGCGGCCGGCACGGAGCCGGGCATGGTGATGGGAACGCTCGGCTACATGTCGCCCGAGCAGGTCAAGGGAAAGCCCGCCGACCAGCGGTCGGACCTGTTTTCCTTCGGGGCGATCCTGTACGAGATGCTGTCGGGCGTCCGGGCGTTCCATCGCGACTCGGCGGCGGAGACGATGTCGGCGATCCTGCGCGAAGAGCCGCCGGACCTTTCCGCGACGAACAAGAGCGTTGCGCCGGGCCTGGAGCGGATCGTGCGGCACTGCATGGAGAAGAACCCGGAAGAGCGCTTCTACTCCGCACGCGATCTCGCCTTCGACCTGGAGGCGCTCTCGGGGCTCTCCGGAGCCGCCGCTGCGGTTCCGGATGTCGCCGTCGCGGACGCGAGGCGCCGCCCGTCGTGGCGGCTGCTTCTCGCCACGGTCCTGGCGACCGCTCTCGTCTGCGGTCTCGCGGCCTACGTCACCGTGACCCGGGCCGGCAACCGTCCGCCCCCTTCGTTCCACCAGCTCACGTTCCGCCGCGGCCAGATTCAGTCGGCGCGGTTCACTCCGGACGGGCAGAGCGTCATCTACTCGGCGGCCTGGGACGGAAAGCCCATGGAGATCTTCGTCGGCCGGCCCGAGAGCCCCGAGTCGCGGGCATTCGGGCTCGCGGGCGCAGAGGTCCTCTCGATCTCGAAGGCGGGGGAGATGGCCGTTTCGCTCAACCGCCATGCCGAGAGCGGCGGCTTTCGGCGGACCGGAACGCTCGCGCAGCTCTCGGTCGCGGGAGGCGCCGCGCCGCGCGACATCCTGAAGGAAATCGAGTGGGCGGACTGGTCGCCCGACGGCAAGAGCCTGGCGGTCGTGCGGGTCGTCCCGGGAAAGATGAGGCTCGAGTACCCCACCGGAAAAGTGCTCTACGAGACGAGCGGCTGGGTCAGCCATCCGCGAATCTCCCCCGAGGGCGACCTGATCGCTTTCATCGACCACCCCACGCCCGGCGACGACGGCGGGTCCATCGCTTCCGTGGACCGATCCGGCCGCATGAAGAAGCTCTCGGAGTTCTTCGCCTCGGCACAGGGCCTCGCCTGGTCGCCCGCCGGAGACGTCTGGTTCACGGCGACCCGGGTCGGCGGAAACCGCTCGATCCATTCAACGACGCGAGGCGGAAAGGTCCGCGAGCGCGTCCGCGTGCCGGGCTCGCTGACTCTTCAGGACATCGCGCGCGACGGACGGCTGCTCGCGACCCGGGACACCCTGAGGAACGAGATCGTCGCCCTTCCGGCCGGCGAGTCGAAGGAGCGCGATCTCACCTGGCTCGACTGGTCGCTCCCCTCCGCCCTGTCCGCCGACGGCAAGCGCATTCTCTTCGCCGAGACGGGAGAGGGAGGGGGACCGGGCTACTCCGTCTACATTCGCGGCACGGACGGCTCCCCCGCCGTCCGGCTGGGTGAGGGGAGCGCCCAGGATCTCTCCTCGGACGGCCAGTGGGCGCTCGCGATCGCCCACCCAGTCTCCGACCCGCAGCTCGTGGCATACCCCACCGGCGCGGGCGAGCCGAGAACTTTCTCGAAGGAAGGGCTTTCGGTGTTCGGAGCGACCTTCATGCCGGATGGGAAGCAGGTCGTCCTCACGGCGAGCGAACCGGGACACGGGACGCGGGTCTACGTACGAAGCTTCGACGGCGGCAAGCCGCGGGCCGTGACGCCGGAAGGGTACGCGTCCAGCGGGATCGTGTCGCCGGACGGCAAGTGGATCCTGGTCGGCGGGCCCGACCGGAAACGCTACATCTATCCGCTTTCAGGAGGGGAACCGGCTGCTGTCCCGGGTCTCGATCCCCTGGACACCGTGGACCAGAAGAGCCTCGACGGCCGTTTCCTGTTCGTCCATCGCGGAGGCGAGATGCCCTCGAGGATCTTCCGGCTCGAGATCTCGAGCGGCAAGAAGGAACTCTGGCGCACCTTGATGCCGGCGGACGCGGCGGGCGTTCCCGAGATGAGTGTCATCCCCACGTCGAGCGGCGAGGCGTATGCCTACAGCTACACCCGGACACTGTCGGACCTGTACCTCGTCAGCGGCGTGCGATGACACTCTCGGCGGGATCGAGACTCGGCCCCTACGAGATCCTCGGCCAGATCGGCGCCGGCGGCATGGGCGAGGTCTATCGGGCGAAGGACACGCGGCTTGAGCGGATGGTTGCGGTCAAGGTGCTGCCGCCGCACCTGTCGGCGTCTCCCGAGAGCCGCCAGCGGTTCGAGCGGGAAGCGAAGACGATTTCGCAGCTCTCGCATCCGCACATCTGCTCGCTCTACGACGTGGGACGCGAGGGCGACACCGAGTATCCTGGTGATGGAGCTCCTCGAAGGTCAGACGCTGGCGGATCGCCTCGCGAAGGGACCGCTGCCGCTCGAACAGACGCTGCGCCACGGGACGGAGATCGCCGACGCGCTCGACAAGGCGCACCGGCAGGGGATCGTTCACAGGGATCTCAAGCCGGGCAACGTCATGCTGACGAAGTCCGGCGTCAAGCTGCTCGATTTCGGCCTGGCTAAGACAATTGAGCGGTCGCTCGACGCGACCGGAAGAGAGCCAGCGGCCGCATCAGACCATCCCATGGCGGGCAATCCCCTCACGTCGCTTCCGACTGCGATGGCTCCCCTTACGCAGGAAGGGACGATCCTCGGAACGTTTCAGTACATGGCGCCGGAGCAGCTCGAGGGGAAGGAGGCCGACGCGCGAACGGACATCTTCGCGCTCGGCGCGGTGCTCTACGAGATGGCGACGGGGAGGCCGGCATTCACGGGCGCGAGCCGGGCGTCGCTGATCTCGTCGATCATGAGCTCCCAACCGCCCGCAATCTCGAAAGTCGAACCGATGGCGCCGCCGATGCTCGAGCACATCGCGCAGCGTTGCCTCGCGAAGGACCCGGACGATCGCTGGCAGAGCGCGGGCGATGTTTCGGGAGAGTTGCGCTGGCTTGCGAGCGCGCCCCCGACCGGGTCGCCGGCCGTTTCCGTCCGGCCGAGGAATGGCCGCTCCCTCGCGATCGTGGCGATCCTGGTCGCCGCCGCGCTCCTGGCCGTCTTCGCGCTGGCGCGTCTGCGGCCCGCCGCCGCGCGTCCGCAGGCCGTCCGATTTCTTGTCGCGCCTCCCGCCGGCATGCTCTTCACGCACGACGTGGTCGCGGCCAACATCGCCCTCTCGCCCGACGGACGCCATCTGGCCCTGGTCGCTTCGTCGCAGGGACGAAGGCAGATCTGGCTCCGGGATCTCGACGTGGTGTCCGCGCGGCCGCTCGAGGGAACCGAGGGCGGGGCCTCCCCTTTCTGGTCGCCCGACGGCCGGTCGCTCGGGTTCTTCGCCGATAGAAAGTTGAAGAGGCTCGCGATCTCCGGCGGCGCTCCGCAGGCGATCACGGACGCCCCGAGCGGCGGCAACGCCTGCTGGGGGCCCGATGACACGATTCTCTTCATCGACAACATCGGGCGGGATGGGATCCTGCGCGTCTCCGCAAGCGGCGGAGCAGTTGCCGAGGTGACTCATTTGGACAAGAAGCGAGGCGACTTCTGGCACGCCTGGCCGAGCTTCCTGCCCGATGGGCGCCACTTTCTCTTCTCGACCTGGTTCGGGACCGATAAAGGCTCCATCCGCCTGGGCTCGCTCGAGAAAGGCGATCTCGGCGAGATCCTGCCGGTCCGCTCGCGCGCGCTGTTTGCCTCCGAGGGCTATCTCCTCTACGTGAGGGAGAGCGTGCTGCTCGCGCAGCCTTTCGATCCGAAAAGGCTTCGTCTCTCCGGCGATCCTCTGACCGTGGCCGGCCGGGTCCCGTACTTCGCCGTGACGGGCGGCGCCGACTTTGCGGTCTCTCAGACGGGCACGCTCGCGTTCGTGGAAGGTGAGCCTCAGGGACAATTGACCTGGTTCGATCGCGGCGGCCGCGAGGTCGGCACCGTCGGCGGTTCGCGGAATCTCGGGGGTATGTCGATTTCGCCGGACGGGCGTCGGGTGGCCGTGTCCGTCCTGGACAGCAAGGCCGGATCGAGCGACCTCTGGATCGACGACCTCGGCGGACAGCCGCCTCAGCGATTCACCTACTCACCGGGTGAGGAATTCGCTCCGGTCTGGTCGCCCGACGGACGGCAAATCGTCTTCGCGCAGGATCCTGGCAACGGCACGGTGCGCCTTCGTCTCAAGACAGTGGCTGATACCGGAGACGGCGAGGACCTGCTCGCGCCCACCTTCTTCCAGATCCCGCACGACTGGTCGAGCGACGGGCGCTTCATCCTCTACAGTGACGACAATCCGAAAACGCACAACGACCTGTGGCTCCTCCCCGCGCAGGGCGAGCGCAAGCCGACCCCGTTTCTTCAGACGAGCTTCGAGGAGTCCGACGCGCGGATATCGCCCGACGGGCGCTCGATCGCCTACGTCTCGGACGAATCGGGAAGGTCGGAGGTGTACGTCGCGTCCTTCCCGACTCGCGCGGGCAGGCGCCGCGTCTCCGTCGAGGGAGGATCCCAGCCCCGCTGGCGCAGGGATGGACGAGAACTCTTCTTCCTTGCGGCCGACGCGCGGCTCATGGCGGTCGCGGTCCGGGCCGGCGAACCGGCAGACCTCGGAGCGCCCGTTCCTCTCTTCCGGTCGCCGACCACGGCGTCGAACCGCTCGGAGCTCGCGATCTGGAACGACTACGATGTCTCTCCCGATGGCCAGCGCTTTCTCATCCGCGTGGACCTCGTGAGCCGCGACACGATGCCGGTGACCGTGGCCCTCGGCTGGGCGGCGGGGGCCGCGCGATGACGCTCGCCGCCGGCTCGAAGCTCGGCCCCTACGAGACGACGGCGCGCCGCACGCGCGCTGTCGTCCTGAGCGCCGTGAGGCGCGAAGGATCTCTGGAGCCGAGATGACGATCTCTGCGGGCACGCGGCTGGGCCCCTACGAAATCCTCGGCCAGATCGGCGCGGGAGGCATGGGAGAAGTCTGGCGGGCGAAGGACCCGCGGCTCGGCCGCGACGTCGCCATCAAGGTCCTGCCGGCCTCGTACTCGCAGGATGCGGACCGCCTTCGGCGCTTCGAGCAGGAAGCCCGGGCGGCCGGAGTCCTGAATCATCCCAACATCACCGCCGTCTACGACATCGGCCAGCACGACGGCTCGCCCTACGTCGTCCAGGAGCTGCTCGAAGGCGAGACGCTGCGCACGGCACTCTCGGGCGGGAAGCTATCTGAACGAAGGGCGATCGATTACGGACTGCAGATCGCGCACGGCCTGGCCGCGGCGCACGAGAAGGGAATCGTGCACCGGGATCTGAAGCCCGAGAACCTCTTCGTCACGAACGACGGCCGGGTGAAGATCCTCGACTTCGGACTGGCGAAGCTGATGCACTCTGAAGAGGCAGGTGTGCAGACGAACCTGCCCACAGCGACGGCAGGGACCGAGCCGGGTGTAGTGCTGGGGACCCTCGGCTACATGTCGCCGGAGCAGGTGCGCGGAAAACCGGCGGACGCCCGATCCGACATCTTCTCGTTTGGCGCGATTCTTTTCGAGATGCTCTCGGGCAGGAGAGCTTTTCAAGGAGACTCAGCGGCTGACACAATGTCGGCAATCCTGCGCGAAGACCCGCCCGACCTGTCGCTAGCAAATCAGAGTCTGGCGCTGGGTCTCGGGCGGATCGTCCGCCACTGTCTGGAGAAGAATCCCGAGCGGCGCTTTCACTCCGCCCACGACGTCGCCTTCGATCTCGAGTCGCTTTCGGACGCCTCGGTCCCAACTCTGGCCGTACGAGCGCACGAACAGAAGCCAATTCGAAAACTCCGGTTCATCTGGGCGGTCGCCGGAGTGGCGGCTCTCCTGGCCGCGATGGCCGCTGTACTCGTTTCACTCCGCCCGCACCAGGTCGGGATCGACTCGCTTGCCGTGCTTCCGTTCCGGAGCATGTCGGCCGATGCGGACACGGACTATTTGAGCGACGGGATCACGGACAGTCTGACCAACAAGCTGTCGCAGCTGCCTGCGCTCCGCGTCGTTGCACGCACGATTGTTTCTCCTTACAAGGGCCACGATTCAGACACAAAGAAGATCGGGCGGGAGCTCGACGTCAAGGCCGTTCTGTCCGGAAAAGTCACGCGAAGAGGCGATTCCTTGCTCGTCCAGGCAGAACTCGTGGATGTTCGCGCCGGATCGCAGCTCTGGGGCGAGTCCTACACCCGCAAGGTCGTCGACATCCAATCTATGGAACAGGACATTGCGAAAGAAATCTCGGACAGACTCCGACCGAAGCTGACGGGTGAGGATAAGAAGCGGTTGTCCAAGTCGGATACCACCAACGCAGACGCGTATCAGCTATACCTCAAAGGCCGGTACGCGTGGGAGAAGCGCACGACCGAATCGCTCAAGCAGAGTATCGAGTATTTCAACCAAGCGATCGAAAAGGACGCCTCCTACGCTGTAGCCTACGCCGGCCTGTCCAACTCATACGCGGTCCTGAGTGCTTGGGACTTCATGTCACCGAAGGAGTCGTTCCCCAAGGCGATCTCGGCCGCCAAGCGCGCACTCGAGATTGACGACGGACTGGCTCAGCCGCATGCGACGCTCGGATGGGCTCTGACGGCATACGACTGGAACTTCCCGGCCGCGGAAAAGGAATTCCGAACGGCCGTCCAGCTCGATCCAGGTTACGCGACCGCGCACCACTGGTACGGTCTGATGCTGTCGGCGCTCGCACGTTCCGACGAATCGATCGCAGAGCTGGGGCTCGCGACAAAGCTCGATCCATTTTCCGTCGTCATGCAAACGAACACGGTCCGAGTGTTCATCCACGCGAGGCAGTCCGACCGCGCGGTCGAATCGGCGCGGAGCGTCGTCGAGAGGCAGCCGACTTCCGACCTTGCTCACCTCTGGCTGGGGTATGCGTATGAATCCAAGGGAATGCTCGCGGATGCGCTGGCGGAGTACTCGAAATCGAAGAATACGGCCGGCATTGGTCGGGTCTTTGCGCGAATGGGTAGGCGGAGTGAGGCCCGGGCCATAGCGAGCGATCTTGAACAGAAGGCGAGCCGCGCTTACGTCTCGCCCTTCGATATCGCTCGGGTGTTCGCTGCGCTGGGTGACAAGGACCGGGCGTTCGAGTGGCTCGACAGGGCCTACGCCGATCACTCAACGAACCTGCTGTACGCGAAGGTGAACCCCAATCTCGACGAGCTGCACTCGGATCCTCGGTTCACCGAGCTGCTGCGTCGGATGAATCTCCCCGCATGAATTCCGCCGTGTCTGTATCGGATCGGATGAACGAATGACGCTTTCTTCCGGCGCTCGTCTGGGGCCCTACGAAATCCTCGGCCAGATCGGCGCGGGCGGCATGGGAGAGGTGTACCGGGCGAAGGACCCGCGGCTCGGCCGCGACGTCGCCATCAAGGTCCTGCCGGCCACGTTCTCTCAGGACGGGGACCGGCTGCGGCGCTTCGAGCAGGAGGCGCGGGCCGCCGGAGTCCTGAACCATCCCAACATCACCGCCGTTTACGACATCGGGACCCACGACGGCGCGCCCTACGTCGTCCAGGAGCTGCTCGAAGGCGAGACGCTTCGCGACGGCGCTCTCGGGCGGCAAGCTGCCGCAGCGAAAAGCGATCGACTACGCGCTGCAGATCGCGCATGGGCTCGCCGCAGCGCACGAGAAAGGGATCGTCCACCGCGATCTGAAGCCCGAGAACCTCTTCGTGACCAGCGACGGGCGCGTCAAGATCCTCGACTTCGGACTGGCCAAGCTGACGTTGAACGAGGCGAGACCCGATGCGACGAACCTGCCGACGGCGGCCGGCGCCACGGAACCGGGGGTCGTGCTCGGGACGCTCGGCTACATGTCGCCCGAGCAGGTCAAGGGCAAGCCCGCCGACGGACGGTCGGACATCTTCTCTTTCGGCGCGATCCTCTACGAGATGCTCTCGGGTCAGAGAGCGTTCCACCGCGACTCGGCCGCGGAGACGATGTCGGCGATCCTGCGCGAAGAACCGCCGGATCTCTCCGTCACGAACCAGAGCGTCTCGCCCGGTCTCGATCGGATCGTGCGGCACTGCATCGAGAAGAGCGCCGAGCAGCGGTTCCACTCGGCGCACGACGTCGCGTTCGCCCTCGAAGCCCTCTCGGGCCTCTCTGTTCCGCGCCTCGAGGCTCCTCCGGCGCCGGCTCGCGGCCGGTCCTCGATGCTCACGGCCGTGGGGGCACTCGTCCTCGCGCTCGCCGCCGGGCTCGTCGCCGGGCGGCTGATCTGGAAAGCGACTCCGACAAAACCCCCTTCGTTCAAGAGGCTCACCTACGGCCGGGGACCGATCCAGTCCGCCCGGTTCGCTCCGGACGGCCAGACGATCGTCTATTCGGCGTCCTGGGACGGCGCCCCGAAACCCCAGCTCTACTCGGTGCGGACGGAGAGTCCCGAGTCGCTCCGGCTGACGCTCCCCTCGGGCGAGGTCGAGTCGGTCTCGAAGAGCGGCGAGATGCTTCTCTTGAATCCCCTGCAGTTCTCGACGGGATACGCCAGGGTCGGAACGCTCTCGCAGGCGCCCCTGTCCGGAAGCGCGCCTCGCGAGCTGCTCGAGGACGTGGGTTTCGCGACCTGGGCTCCCGACGGAAACGCGATGGCTGTCGTGCGGGCGCCGTCGTGGCACTACCGGCTGGAGTTTCCGGCCGGGAAGGTCCTCTACGAGACAGCCGGCTGGGTCAGTTTCCCGCGGGTCTCTCCGAAGGGAGACACGGTGGCATTTCTCGATCATCCGGTCTTTGGCGACGACCGCGGCTCGGTGGCGGTCATGGATCGTTCGGGCAAGAAGAGGATCCTTTCGACGGGATGGGAGAGTGTGCAAGGGGCTTCCTGGTCGCCTTCCGGCGAGGAGATCTGGTTCACCGCGGCTCGGGCCGGCGCCTCCCGGGCGCTCTACGCCGTCACGGAGTCCGGACGCCAGCGCACGGTCGCGACAACTCCCGCGGGAATGACGCTGGAGGACATCTCCCGCGACGGGCGGGTGCTCTTCATCGAGAGCAACGCGCGGCTCGGGTTTCTGGGCCTCCTTCCCGGAGAGACGAAGGAACGGGACCTCTCGGGTCTGGAATGGTCGTACGGCCCGCTCCTTTCCGCGGATGGAAAGACGGCGGTCTTCACGGAGCAGGGCGAGGCAGGCGGTCCGGGCTATTCCGTCTACCTGCGCAAGCTGGACGGCTCGGCTCCGGTTCGTTTAGGCGAGGGGAACGCGTTGGCGCTCTCCCCGGACGGGAGGTGGGTGTTGACGGTCCTTCTCCGCTCGACCCCACCGCAGATTGTGCTGCTCCCGACCGGAGCCGGCGGGCCGAAGGAGTTCCCGAAGGACGACATCGACCATTCCGACGGGCTGCAAGGGGCGTTTCTCCCGGACGGCAAGCGGATCCTGTTCGCGGGGCACTCTCCCGGACGGCCGGCGCGTGTCTTCGTTCAGGACCTGGCGGGAGGACCCGCGAAGCCCGTGACCCCGGAGGGAGTCGTGGCCACGCTCCTCTCGCCGGATGGCAAGTCGCTCGTGACGCAGACCCCGGAAGGTCTGACCCTCACTCCGCTGGAGGGCGGAGCCTCGCGGCCGATTTCCGGTTCGGAACCGGGAGACCGGCCGCTGCGGTTTACCGCCGACGGCCGGTCTCTCTTTCTTCGCTCCGACAAGGTCCGCGAACTCCCCGCGCGACTCCTCCGCCTCGATGTCACCACGGGACGCCGCGAAGTCTGGAAGGAGCTCATGCCCGGCGACCCGGCGGGCATCACGAGCCTGTCGCCAGCGGACGTTTCCGAGGACGGGAAGACGATCCTCTTCAACTACGGGCGCTCGCTCGCCGACCTCTACCTGGCGGAAGGACTGAAGTGACAGCGCGCTGCACGCGCGCTGTCATCCTGAGCACGGTGAGGCGCGAAGCATCTGCCGAGCAAATCGAATTTGTGATTGGTGATTGGACGTGAGCCTCTCGCCGGGAAGCAAGCTCGGGCCGTACGAGATTGTCGCGCCGATCGGGGCGGGCGGGATGGGAGAGGTTTACAAGGCGCGCGATCCGCGGCTGGGGCGCGAAGTCGCGATCAAGGTCCTGCCGGCCTCCTTCTCGGACGACGCGGACCGGCTTCGTCGGTTCGAGCAGGAGGCGCGGGCCGCCGGGGTCCTGAACCATCCCAACATCACCTCCGTCTACGACATCGGGACGCACGGGGGCGCTCCCTACGTGGTCCAGGAGCTTCTGGAAGGAGAGACGCTGCGGCAGGAGCTGGCGGGCGGACGGCTCTCGCCGCGCAAGGCGATCGAGCACGGAGTCCAGATCGCCCAGGGACTGGCCGCGGCGCACGACAAGGGGATCGTTCACCGCGATCTGAAACCCGAGAACGTCTTCGTGACGAAGGACGGCCGGGCCAAGATCCTCGACTTCGGACTGGCGAAGCTGGTTCAACCGGAGCAGGGCGGCTCCGGCGTCACGAACCTTCCGACGGTGACCGGCGCGACCGAGCCGGGCGTCGTGCTCGGCACGCTCGGCTACATGTCGCCGGAGCAGGTCAAGGGAAAGCCCGCCGACGCCCGGTCGGACATCTTCTCCTTCGGCGCGATCCTCTACGAGATGTTCTCGGGGCAGAGAGCGTTTCACGCCGACTCGGCGGCGGAGACGATGTCGGCGATCCTGCGGGAAGACCCCGCGGACCTCTCCGTCACGAATCAGAACCTTCCGCCCGGAATTGATCGGATCCTCCGCCACTGCCTCGAGAAGAATCCAGAGCAGCGTTTCCAGTCGGCCCGCGACCTGGCCTTCGATCTCGAGTCCGTTTCTACCGGGTCGGGAATATCGGCCGCCACCGTTCCGGCGCGCCGGGGCCGAGCGTTCGCCCGGGCACGCGCGGCATTGGCCGCCGTCGTCCTTCTCGCGATCGGCGCGGCCGCGGGGATCTTCGCCGTCGGCGGCAGGGCCGGCCGACGCGCGCCCGCGCCGAGCTTTCATCGTCTGACGTTCCGCCGGGGATACATCAATTCCGCGCGATTCGCGCCCGACGGCCAGACGATCGTTTACAGCGCCGCCTGGGATGGGAATCCGATCGCGATGTTCACCACCCGGGCCGGCTCCACCGAGTCCAGTCCTCTCTCCCTTCCGAGCGCGGACGTGTTCTCGATATCGGCCTCCGGGGAGATGGCGCTCCTCCTGCATCGGCCGCCGGGTGTCCCGGACATGCTCGCGCGGGCGGCACTCGCGGGCGGAGTGCCGCGGGAGATCCTCGCGAATGTCGTGGATGCGGATTGGACACCGGACGGCAGGAATCTCGCGATCATCCGCCGCGCCGACAGCGGCGAGAACGCGCTCGAGCTGCCGGTCGGCAAGGTGCTTTCCCGCTCGAGGGGTCTCCTCCAGCTTCGCTTATCGCCGGACGGCAACCGGATCGCGACCATCGAGGGCACCGCGCTGGAAAGCGCGATCGGAATCGTGGACCTGTCCGGAAAGAAGCGGCTGCTCTCGAAGGGGTGGTACGGCGCGAAAGGACTGGCCTGGTCCTCCGATGGCCGCGAGATCTGGTTCACCCAGGCAACCGGCGAAGCGCCTCCGAACCTCTATGCGGTCGATCTCGCGGGAAACGTCCGGCCGGTTCTGAAGATGCCGAGCTGGGTCTGGCTTCAGGACATTGCCCGGGACGGCCGTGCTCTCATCGCTAACAACTCCTGGCGCGCCGGCATGAACTGGCTTCGCTCCGGCGAGACCACGGAGCACGACGTTTCCTGGCTCGACTTTTCGATCGCCGTGGACCTGTCGCGTGACGGAAAGTCTCTCCTCTTCCACGAGAGCCGCGAAGGCGGCTCGTCCGCGGGGACTGTCTTCCTGCGCGGCCAACCGGAAGCGCCGCCCGTTCGGCTGGGAGATGGCAGGGGACTCGCGCTCTCACCCGATTCGAAATGGATTCTGGCCTCAGTCAAGCCGTCTCCGAGGCAGCGCGCCCAGCTCGTGCTCCTCCCGACGGGCGCCGGAGAGCAGAAAGTTCTCGCAATGGGAAACCTGGAGACCTTCCAGTCCGCGCGATGGCTGGAGGACGGCAAGAGGTTTCTGTTGCGGGCCGGTCAAGAGGGCGCGCCTCCGCGTCTTTACCTGTGCGATCTGGCCGGATCGCCTCCGCGCCCGATCTCCCCGGCCGGCGCATCCACGTTTGTCGTCTCCCCCGACGGCAAGCTCGCCGCGACGCGGCTCGACCGGAAGATCCGGATCTATCCGGTGGACAAGGGAGAGCCTTCGCTGTTGCCGGGACAACTCGACGGCGAGACACCCATCCAGTGGTCCGACGACGGGCGTTCGATCTACGTCTATCGGTTCGATTTCGGAGACCGCTCGGTGAGGATCCATCGCGTTCGGGTCGCGACGGGTGAGCGGGAGCTCTGGAAGGAGATCGTTCCTTCCGACCCGGCCGGCATCGAGTTCATCGGGCCGATTCTGATGACGCCCGACGCGAGCTCATACGTCTACACCTACCAGCGGCGGTCCTCCGACCTCTACGTCGCTGAGGGACTGAGATGAAAGAAGAGGACTTGTGATTGGTGAGTTGTGATTGGTGATTGGTGATTGGACGTGAGCCTTACGCCGGGAAGCAAGCTCGGGCCGTACGAGATCGTCGCGCCGATCGGCGCGGGCGGGATGGGAGAGGTCTGGAAGGCTCGCGACACGCGGTTGAACCGCGACGTCGCGATCAAGGTCCTTCCGGAGAAGGTCGCGGGCGATCCCGAGGCGCTCGCCCGGTTCGAGCGCGAGGCGAAGGCCGTGGCCGCGCTCTCGCACCCGAACGTCCTCGGGATCTTCGACATCGGCAAAGACGGTGAAAACACATATGCCGTCACCGAGCTCCTCGTCGGAGAGACGCTCCGCGAGCGCCTCGCGGAAGGGCCGCTCCCCCAGCGCAAGGCGCTCGAGTACGCGCTGCAGGCGGCGCACGGACTCGCCGCGGCGCACGAGAAGGGGGTCGTCCACCGGGATCTGAAACCCGAGAACCTCTTTCTCACGACCGACGGCCGCATCAAGATCCTGGATTTCGGACTGGCCAAAGTGACGGTTGCCGAGGCGGCGAATACGCGCTCGCCGACAGCCCTCGCGGTGACGGAGCCGGGAACGGTGATGGGGACCGTGGGCTACATGTCGCCCGAGCAGGTCCGCGGTAAGCCCGTCGACAAGCGGTCCGACATCTTTTCGCTGGGCACGATCCTCTACGAGGTGCTGACCGGGGAGAAGGCTTTCCGGGGAGATTCCGCCGCCGAGACGATGGCTGCGATTGCGCAGAAGGATCCGCCGGAGCTCGCCGAGGGCGGAAGGTTCCCGGCGGTCGTCGAGCGAATCCTCCGGCACTGTCTCGAAAAGAGGCCCGAGGACCGCTTCGACACGGCACACGATCTCGCCTTCGCGATCGAGACCGCGATGGGCGTCTCGAGCGTCCCGGGCGTGGAGGCGACTCCGAAGGAACGCCGGAGGCCGGCGCTGCCCTGGATTCTCGGCGCCGTCGCTGTCGCGGCGGCTCTCGTCTCGGGTCTCCTGATCGGCTCCCGGCGGCGTGAGACGGGAATGCCGCAGTTTCGCCGGATCACCTACCACCGCGGCTACGTCGAATCCGCCCGCTTCTCCCCCGACGGCAAGACCGTGATCTTCGGCTCGACTCGGGCGGGCGAGCCCCTTCGCATCTACTCGAGCCGCCTCGATTCGGTCGAGTCGCGGGGCCTCGACTTGCCGCCCGGGGCAACAGTGGTCGGCATCTCCCGCACGGGAGAGATGGCGCTGCTCCTGAATTGCGCCCACCAGGGGAGCTGGATTCGCACCGGGACGCTCGCGCGCGTCGCGCTCGGAGGCGGCGCGCCGAGGGAGATCCTCGAGCGCGTCGCGGACGCCGACATCTCTCCCGACGGCAAGGACCTCGCCGTCGTGCGGGAAGTCGGCAAGCGCCAGCGGCTGGATTTCCCGATGGGCAAAGTCGTCTTCGAGACGGACGGCTGGATCGGCGACGCGCGAATTTCTCCCGACGGCACGCGAGTCGCCTTTCTCGACCATTCCGGCTGGGCCGACGACGACGGTTTCGTCTCGATCGTCTCGCCGGGAGGGAAGGCCACGCGGTTGACCAGCGAATTGCGGGGCGCCCAGGGCCTGGCGTGGTCGAAGGACGGCAAGGAGATCTGGTTCGCGGGGGGCAACGGGAGCGGCACCAACGGCGCCCGGTACCAGCTCTGGGCGGTCGTTCCCGGCGGCAAGCCGAGGCTCGTATACGGGCCGCCGATGGATATCCGGTTATTCGACATCTCCTCGACCGGGGCTGTCCTCCTCTCGGTCGAGATCTTCCGCGGCGAGATCGGCGGGTTGTTGAAAGGCGACGCCAGGGAGAGAGACCTCTCGACGTGGAGCGACGAGGTGGTGAGCGGATCGCCCAGGACGGCTCGGCCTACTCCGGAATCGAGCAGACCGCTCCCCGCGCGGGGCTGGACCCCTCTCTCTACTATCGGCGAGCGGACGAAGCCGCTCCCGTGCGGCTCGGAAACGGCTCGTCCCTCGGTCTCTCCCCGGACGGCCGCTGGGTCGTGAGCCGAACCGGGACTGAGGATGGCGGCATGCGGCTGACGCTCCTGCCCACGGGACCGGGAGACCCGCGCCCTCTTCCGATCGGAAAGATCCGTCCCCAGGCAGTTTTCGCAGCAACCGGCGCGGTGGTCGCAAGACGGCCGCCTTTTCCTCTTTGCCGGCTCCGAGCCGGACCGGCTCGCCCGCGCCTGGCTCCTCGATCTGTCGAATGCGGGCGCGCCGCGGGCCGTCACTCCGGAAGGGTCCAGCCTGGCGGTTCTCTCGCCGGACGGATCTTCCGTTGCGGCGGTGGACCCCGACGGAAAGATGTTCCTCTATTCCGTCGCCGGCGGAGAGCCGAAGGAGATTCGCGGAACCCTTCCCGGAGAGATTCCCGTCGAGTGGGAAGCCTCCGGCAAATCGCTCTTCCTGTGGGACCGGACCTGGCCCGCTCGGATCGCGCGCCTGGAGCTCGAGACCGGGAACAGGTCGGTCTGGAAGGAGCTCGCCGCCGACCCGGTCGGCCTCCTCTACGGCAACGTGATCCTGACCCGTGACGGCCAGCACTACGTCTACCGCCTCCGCCGCGTCCTCTCCGAGTTGAACGTCGCCGAAGGCTTGAGGTGACTCCGCGTAGAATCGAAAGACTCCAATGACCATTTCCGCGGGGACGCGACTGGGGCCTTACGAGATCCTGTCACCTCTGGGCACGGAACCGGTGAAGGAGAGGGCGGCGTGACGCTGACCGCGGGCTCCCGGCTCGGTCCCTACGAGATTCTCTCGGCGATCGGCTCAGGCGGCATGGGCGAGGTGTATCGGGCCAGAGATCCGCGCCTCTCGCGCGAAGTGGCGATCAAGGTTCTCCCGTCCTCCCTGTCGCGAGATCCGGATCGGCTGCGCCGGTTCGAGCAAGAGGCCCGCGCCGCCGGCGCTCTGAATCACCCCAATGTTCTGACGGTCCATGACGTCGGGACGCATGACGAAACGCCGTATCTCGTTTCGGAAATTCTCGAAGGCGGGACGCTGCGCGATCGCCTCGCGACCGGAGCGATCCCCCCGAAAAAGGCGCTCGGCTACGGCTTGCAGATCGCGCACGGCCTCGCCGCGGCGCACGAGAAGGGGATCGTGCATCGGGACCTGAAGCCCGAGAACATCTTCCTGACGAAAGACGGACGGGTGAAGATCCTGGACTTCGGCCTGGCAACCTGGCGGCCGCTCGACGCGGCCGGAAGAGGGCAAGCCGCCGCGTCACAGCATCCCATGGCCGGATCCGACCTTTCGGCGATCACAACGGTCTTCGGGACGGAGCCGGGGGTCGTGATGGGGACGGTCGGCTATATGTCTCCCGAGCAGGTGCGCGGCCATCCCGCCGATCCGCGGTCGGACATCTTCTCCTTCGGCGCGATCCTCTACGAAATGCTGTCGGGCGAGCGGGCCTTTCGCGGGGCCTCGGCCGCCGACGCGATGAGCGCGATCCTGACGAAGGACCCGCCGGACCTCTCTCAGGCGGACCGGGGCATTGAACCCGGCCTCGAGCGCGTCGTTCGGCACTGCCTGGAGAAGAACCCGGAGCAACGGTTTCATTCGGCGCACGATCTCGCGTTCGACCTGGAGGCGCTCTCGGATATCTCGGCGTCCGCCTCGGGGGCGCGCACCGTTCCGCCCAAGTCAGCGTGGCGCCAGCGAAGGGTGTTCGCGTCCATGGGAGTTGTCGCGGCGACGCTCCTCATCCTCGCGGCCGCGCTCCTCTGGCGGACGCGGGGCGGAAAGAAGGCGCCGAGCGCTTCCGCGCCCGACCGAAAGTCCGTCGCCGTTCTCCCGTTCCAGAACCTGAGCCCCGATCCCGAGAACGCCTTCTTCGCCGACGGAATGACCGAGGACATCCTGACCCAGCTCGCGAAAATCCGCGATCTGAAGGTCATCTCGCACGCGTCGGTGGTGCGCTACAAGGGAACGCAGCTACCGATCCGGACAATCGCCTCGGAGCTCGGCGTCGCCACGGTCCTCGAGGGGAGCGTGCGGCGAGCCGGCGACCGCGTCCGAATCGTGGGACAGCTCATCGACGCCAGAAGCGACGAGCACCTCTGGGCCGAGACCTACGACCGCGACTTGAAGGACGTCTTCGGCATCCAGAGCGAGGTCGCGCAGCAGATTGCCGCCGCCCTCAAAGCCACTCTCTCCCCGGCGGAAAAGAAGCGGATCGAGCAGAGCCCGACGCAAGACCTCGCCGCGTACGATCTGTATTTGAAGGGCCGGGAGCTCTACAACCGCTACCGCAAGGCCGACAACGAAGCCGCCATCGAGCTCTTCCAGAAGGCGCTGGAATTGGACCCGGCGTTCGCGCTTGGGTACGCGGGACTGGGAGATGCCTACGCGCAACGGGCTCTGCGCTTCGGGTTCCCGCAATCCTGGCTGGAGACGAGCGTGAAAGTAAGCCGAAAGGCGATCGCTCTCAATTCGGAGCTTGCCGAGGGGTACAAAGCACTCGGGCTCGCTTACCAGGCAAAGGGGAAATACCATGAATCGCTGGACGCGACCAGGACAGCCGTCGAGATCAACCCGAATTACGCGGCGGCCGTAGGCAACGTCGGCGCTGAACTCAGGCTCTTGGGAAGGCTGGACGAGGCCCTCCCCTGGGGCCTCCGAGAATTTGAGCTCGACCCCACCAGCGCCATCGCGGCCGCCACCATCGGCGGCATCTATGATGCCCTAGGCGATGCGAGGCAGGCCGAGCGCTGGCTGAAACGAAGTCTGGAGCTCCAGCCGGATCTCGGCCAGGGGCACGTGTTCCTGATCTACTTCTACCTTCACCAGCGCCGCGACGAGGAAGCCCTGCAGCAAACCCGCACCGCCGCAACCCTTGTTTCGAACTTTCCCCAGGGGTTTAACGCCGCCGCCATCACGGAGCTTGTGACCGGCAACCCGCCGCGCGCTCAGCAGCTCTTCGAGCAGGTTCTCCCGTCCTTCCGAGGAGTACGACAAGGGGTCCGGAATGCCGGAGCGGGGGCCGAGACGAATCTCGCGTATCTTTTCCTTCGAGCCGGGCGGCGCGGCGAAGCCGAGACGCTCCTCCAAGAGAGCCTCGCGACGGACCGCCGCGCGGCCAACGAAGGCAATGAGGACTGGAGCGTGCCGTACGACACGGCCTGCGTACACGCATTGCGAGGGGAGAAGGATGAGGCCTTCCGCTGGCTCGACAATGCCATCGAAGCCGGCTGGCGCGGTTGGCCCATCGGCACGCGAAGTCCGCTCCTCGATTCGTTGCGAAGCGACCCGCGCTTTCGGCGGATCGAAGCCCGTCTCCAGGACCTGATCGCTCAGATGCGCCGGCGCGCCGGGTTGACCCGAGACAAGACCTCATAATCTCTAATTGAGATGACAATCGCGATCGGCAGCCGGCTCGGGCCCTATGAAGTCCTCTCTGCCCTGGGCGCGGGCGGGATGGGAGAGGTCTATCGCGCGCGCGACACGAAGCTCGACCGCGAGGTCGCGATCAAGGTCCTGCCCGCCGAAGTCTCCGAGGACAAGGACCGGCTCGCGCGCTTCGAGCAGGAGGCGCGCGCCGCCTCGGCCTTGAACCACCCGAACATCGTCACGATCTACGAGATCGGCAGCGCCGACGGGACGTCGTACATCTCGATGGAGCTCGTCCAGGGTCGGACCCTTCGCGAGATCCTCGCCGACGGCGCGCTCGCGGGCAAGCGCCTGCTCGCCCTCTCCGTCCAGATCGCCGGCGGACTCGCCCGGGCGCACGAGGCCGGGATCGTCCACCGCGACTTGAAGCCCGACAACCTCATGATCACGCGCGAGGGCCTCGTCAAGATCCTCGACTTCGGCCTCGCGAAGCTCATCGGGCCGTCGGGCTCCAACATCTCGCAGCTGCGCGACGACCGGCGAGCCGACGCGGCCCGGCGTCGTCATGGGCACCGTCGGCTACATGTCTCCCGAGCAGGCGATGGGCCGGCCCGTGGACTTCCGCTCCGACCAGTTCTCCCTCGGCGCGATCCTCTACGAGATGGCGGCTGGCCGGCGGGCCTTCGCCGGCACGTCGGCGGCCGAAACGATGGCGGCGATCATCCGCGACGAGCCGAAGCCGCTCCAGTCTCTCGCCGCGCAGCTCCCGGTCGCGGTCCGCTGGGTCATCGAGCGCTGCCTCGCCAAAGAGCCGGACGAGCGCTACGCCTCCACGCGCGACCTCGAGCGCGACCTCGCGCACCTGCGCGACCACGTCTCGGAAGTTTCGACGGGAGCGTCGCCGGTCGCACCGCCCCGGCGCCGCCGCGGACTCCTCCTCGCCACGGCCGCCGGGATCCTCCTCGCCGCCGCGCTCGGCCTCCTCGCCGGCCGGGGTCTCAGGCCGCCGGCGCCCGCCGGGCGCGCCGCGCGTTTCTCGCTTCCGATTCCGGCCGGGGCGGCGTACACGCCGTCGGAAGTCTCCCGCGCCGTCACGATCTCTCCGGACGGGACGCGGGTGGCGATCGAGGCGGTCTCCCGGGGACACCGACGCCTCTACATCCGCCGGCTCGACTCGGAAGACGTGAAGGAGCTGGAAGGCTCCCTCGACGCCTCGGCCCCGTTCTGGTCACCCGACAGCCGATTCCTCGCGTTCTTCGCCGAGGGAAAGCTGAAGAAGATCCCGGCGGAAGGCGGCCCGGCGGTCGAGCTGTGCGCGGCCCCGTTCGCGACCGTCGGAACCTGGAACCGGGAAGGCACGATCCTCTTCACGAAGCTCTCTCCGCGGGGGATCTACCGGGTCTCCGACCGCGGCGGCGAGGCGGCCCTCGTCCTCGGGCCGGACGACGAGAGGAAAGGGGCGTATATCTTTCCGCAGTTCCTGCCCGACGGACGGCGATTCCTCTACATCTCGAATCTGGTGCCGACCGGAGGACGACCGCGCGATTCGAGCGTCGTGGGAAGCCCGGGAGGACGCGAGCTGCGCGTCGCCTCGCTCGACTCGAAGGAGACCCGCGTGGTCGGGCGCCCGGAAACCCGCGTCGAGTACGCCGCCCCCGGCTACCTGCTCCACGTCGGCGAAGGCACGCTCTTCGCGCAGCCCTTCGACGAGAAGAACGCGCGTCTCGTCGGAGATCCCCAGCCGATCGCGGCCAGCGCGCACCACTTCTACGGGCCGAGCCACGCGGCCTTCTCCGTTTCTCAGACGGGAACCGTCGTCTACCAGACGGCTCCTCCTCCCTCCCGGCTGGCCTGGTTCGACCGCGCCGGCAAGGAAGCCGGGACGCTCGGCCAGCCCGCGGTCGTCAAGGGGCTTCGGATCTCGCCCGATGGAACGAAAGCGGCCGTGGACATCGAGGACCACCGGACGGGGACCTCCGACATCTGGGTGTTCGAGCTCGGCAGCGGCGTCGGCACGCGGCTCCACTCCGATCCCGTGGACGAAGTGCGGCCATTCTGGTCGCCGGACGGAACGAAGGTCTATTACCGTTCGGATCGCGCGGGTCCGCCCGACATCTTCGAGATGGCGATCGGGGTGCCCGGAAGCGAGAAGCCCGTGCTCCTGGCGCCGGGCGTCCAGCAGCCGGAGGACGTCTCGCAGGACGGCGGCCGGATCGCGTACTTGAACGAAGTCCAGTCCACCGTCTGGAACATCTGGCTCCTTCCTCTCGGCGGCGACCGGAAGCCCTTTCCGTGGCTGCAGTCGCGGTTCACGCAGGCGAGTCCCCGGTTTTCCCCGGACGGCCGCTGGATCGCCTACGAGTCCGACGAGTCGGGAGACTTCGAGATCTACATCGCGCTGACGGAAGGGGCCGCGGAGAGGCGGCGGCTTTCACGGGCGGGCGGGAAGTCCCCGCGCTGGCGCCGGGACGGAAAAGAGCTCTACTACCTCGCGCCGGGCGGATTCGTCATGGCACTTCCGGTCACTCCGGGCCCGCGGCCGGAATTCGCCGACCCGGTCCCTCTCTTCCGGGTGGACTCGGAGATCGCCAACTACGACGTCTCCCCCGACGGGTCCCGGTTCCTGCTCAACCTGCCCAGCGAGAGGGTCCGCGAGTCGCCGATCCGCGTGATCCTGAACTGGCCCGCGCTCCTGGAGAAGGAAAAGTAGGGGCGCGCGACATCCCGGCCGGTTGATTCCACCAGAGCGGAAAAAGTAGGATCCTTGAAACGGCCCGGCGCGTGTCCGGGCTCGTCTGGATTTCATTTCTTTTAAAGGAGAAACCGATGCGTATCAAGAACGCGGTCCTGGGCTTCGCCGTCGTCTCGCTCATCGCCGGAGGTCTCCTCGCGCAGCCGATCCTGAGCGCCGGCGCGCAGTTTCCCTTCAAGCTCACGCGGACACCCGGCGGTAATTTCCTGCTCGCCGAAACGGGAACGGGGGCCAATGACGGGAGAGTCTCTCTCCTGTCGATCTGGGGCGACCGCTTCAAGTTGATCGGGGGTCTTCCGTCGGGGACCGGGCCCCAGGGCGATCCCCTGGGCCCGACGGCGGTCGGCGATGCCCACCGGACGATCTACATCGTCATCGGCGAGGGCGATGTCCTCGGGCCGTCGTCGAACCCGCCGCAGCAGGTCCCCAATCCCAACGGCCCCGTCTCGCCGATCTTCAGCTCGATCCTCCGGGCCCGCTTCGACCCGGTTCCCGACGGGATCCGGACCGGATTCGACCTCACCCCGGAGAACATCCAATCGCTGGCGGACGGACTGGAAGTCTCGCTGACGAATCCCCAGGGGGAACACGTGAGCCTCCTCGTCCTCGCGGACTTCCCGGACACGCTCCCCGATCCAGTGCTCACCGTCCGCAACTCGAATCCGTTCGCCGTGACGGTCGCCGGCAGCCTGACGTCCGACGACCTGACGGAGTTCGGCCTGGGGGGAAGCATCGCCGGGGCGAACTTCTTTGCCCGCCTGAACCCCGACACGCCCATCGGACGGAGACTGGAAGAGCGCACGAAGCTCTATCTCGTGAACGCCGGCATGAACACCGTCAGCGAAGTCTCCGCGTCCACCGGCCGGTGGAAGGTGATCACGCGCTTTCCGCCGCTGCCCAACCCGTCTTTCCCCTCGATCGGCGGACCGGTTGTCGATGTCGTGCCGACGAGCGTTTTTCCGAGGGCCGACGGCACGCTGCTCGTGTCGGTCCTGAGCGGCTTTCCCTTCGTCTCCGGGAACGCGAGGGTCTACAGCGTGAATCCGGCGACGGGGGCCTTCACCCCGTTCATCACGGGGTTGACGTCGGCGACGAACGTCGTCGAAGTCGGCGGGGCGTTTTACGTTCTCGAGATTTCCTCCGATCTTCTGTCGGGAGAGCCGGGGCGGCTGCTGCGCTTCGCGACCCCGACCTCCAGCCCGACCGTCGTCGCCGCGGGGCTGATCGGGCCCACCGGGCTCGCGCTCGAGCCGACCCGCAACGAGCTGCTCGTGAGCGAGACCTTCACCGGGCTGATCAAGCGGATCGCGATCCCGACGTTCTGAAGCGCGCGGCGCGCCGGCCCCATCCGGCGCGCCGCCGTTCCCTCCAGGAGAGCTTCTCCGCGGTCCAGTCGCGCACCGCGCGCGCGAGGAAGCCGAGGAGGGCCGCGAGGACGAGGAGCGCCGGGAATCCGCGTCTTTGATAGGCTAGGGGCTCGCGAAGGTTTGTCATTGAACAACCGAGGAGGGGCTTCGCCATGAGACCGACACCCGTTGCTCTCGGCATCTGTGCCCTGCTGGCCGTCAGCGCGTCCCCGAACACCGCGTACGAGACGCCCGCCGTGCTGAAGGCGGGGGACTTCCTGGACGCGGCGATCCTGCGGGGGCCGGACTACGTCATCGAGGACGCCGTGACGAGCGACGGCGTCTTCAACACCTACACGATCACCTCGAATTTCGGCGTGTGGAAGGTGCAGAGCACATCGCTCGCCGCGACGCGGGTCCACGAGGTCGCCGCAATCGCGAAGCTGAAGGAAGTGGATAAGATCGCGGTCGCTGCCGGCGGGATCGCGCACGGGGCGGTGGACATCGGCAAGGGGGCCGTCAATGTCGTGACGCATCCCGTGGACACGGTCACGGGGGTGGCGGACGGCGTCGGGAGGCTCTTCGGACGGATCGGCCGCGGCGCCAAGCGGACGGCCGAGAAGTTCGGTGACGACGGGTACAAGGGGGACCCGCAGAACCTGGGCGCTCCTCCAACGGAGAAGGTGGCCGGGGAATCCACCGCGGGCAAGGCGGTCGGAGCCGTGGGCGCCGTGACCAGCGACATCATCGGGGTCAACGGCGCCATGAGGGCGTGGGCGAAGAAGCTGCGCGTGGACCCCTACACGAGAAACGAAGTCCTCCACGGCGAGCTGCGCGACGTCGCGCAATACGACGCGGGCGGCCGCTTCAGCGTCAACCTCGTTCCGGGCGGCATCGTCCTGACGGCCCTCTCCACCACAGCCACGGTCAACGACCTGATCTGGATGAAGGAGCCCGACGAGCTGGTGACGTTGAACGAGACGAGACTGAAGGCGATGGGCGTCCCACCGGAAGTCAGCCGCGCCTTTCGTTTTAACCCGCAGTACAACCTGAGCCGCCGCGTCCGCCTCGTGGCCTCCCTCGATGCGCTGCCAGCGATCTCGGGGCGTTCGGAGTTCGTGGCGCGGGCCGCCGGCGCGCAGGTGGACGCCGACGGGGAGTTCTACATGCAGAGCGCGATGCTGGCCGACCTGTTCAACAGGACGCAGGCGCCGCTGACGAAGATCGTCGCCGACCTTCCGGGCGCCTGCGTGATTGCGCAGGGGGATCGATTCGCCTGCCTCTTCCCGCTCGACTACGTCGCGTGGACCGAAGGCGTCGCGGCCCACTTCGAGCGGATCACGAAGGCCGCGCAGAAGGAGTTTCCCGCCGCCAGGCGCGAGCTCTGGCTGACGGGCCGGGCCTCTCCTCGAACCGCGAGCGAGCTCGCGTCGCGCGGCTGGACGCTCCGCGAGAAGAGCCTCGCGCTCATCTCCGAGGACGCACAGCCGGAGAAGCCGGCGGCGCCGACGGAAAACAAGGCGAGCGCGGAAAAGACCCCTCCGGCGAAATAGCCGCGGCCCGGCGGGGCGGACGGCCCCTCTCCGTTGTAGTCTTTCGCGTCTTGGCTCTCTCGGCCGGCACGCGTCTCGGTCCCTACGAAATCCTCTCGCCGCTCGGCGCCGGTGGAATGGGAGAAGTCTACCGGGCGCGCGACTCGCGGCTCGACCGCGACGTAGCCGTCAAAGTCCTCCCCGAGAGCCTCGTCGCCGACGGCGACGCTCTCGCCCGCTTCGAGCGGGAGGCGAAGGCGGTCGCGGCGCTCTCTCATCCGAACATCCTCGCGATTCACGACTTCGGGCGGGAGCGCGGGATCGCCTTCGCCGTCATGGAGCTGCTCGAGGGAGAGACGCTGCGCGACCGGCTCGACGCGGGCGCGGTCCCGCAGCGAAAGGCGCTCGATTACGCGCTGCAGATCGCGCAGGGACTCGCCGCAGCGCACGACCGCGGGATCGTGCACCGGGACTTGAAGCCGCAGAATGTCTTCCTGACGCGCGACGGCCTCGTCAAGATCCTCGATTTCGGCCTGGCGAGCAAGAGGCCGCTCGAGGCATCCGGGCGGCCGCTCGACGCGGCCGGAAGGGAGCAAACGGCCGTAACAGAACATCCCATGGCAAGAAACGACTCCGAGGCTCTTACGCGGCAGGGGACGATCCTGGGGACCGTCGGCTACATGTCGCCCGAGCAGGTCCGCGGGGCGGTCGCCGATCAGCGCTCCGACATTTTTTCGCTCGGCGTGCTCCTCTACGAGATGCTGACCGGAGAGCGCGCGTTCCGCCGGGACGGGGACGTCGAATCGATGATGGCGATCCTCCACGACGACCCGCTGGAGAACTCCGCGGCACGAAGGGCCCTCTCGCCCGAGCTCGAGGAGATCGTGGCGCACTGCCTCGAGAAGAGCCCCGAGGAGCGGTTCCAGTCCTCTCGCGACCTTGCGTTCGCTCTGAAGGTGGCCGAGGGACGCGGCTCGGGCGCGGGGCGGCCCGACAGCGGCTCCCGTTCCGGATCCGCCCCGCGCGCCCGCGCGGCCGACGTCTCCGACGGCTCGATCGCGGTCCTGCCGTTTCGCAACCTGAGCGCGGAAAAAGAGAACGAGTACTTCAGCGACGGCGTGACGGAGGAGATCATCAGCGCGCTGTCGAAGATCGAGGCGCTGCGGGTCGCCTCCCGCACCTCCGCGTTCGCGTTCAAGGGAAAGGACGAGGACGTGCGCCGCATCGGCGCCGCGCTCGGCGTCCGCAACGTGCTCGAAGGGAGCGTGCGGCAGGCGGGCAAGCGCATCCGGATCAGCGCGCAGCTGACCGACGTGGCCGACGGCTACAACCTCTGGTCGGAGCGCTACGACCGGGAGATGGAAGACGTGTTCGAGGTGCAGGATGAGATCGCGCGGGCGATCGCGGGAGCGCTGAAGGTCCGGCTGCTGCCGGCGGAAGAGGCCGGCCTCTCCTCGCGCGGCACGGACAACGTCGAGGCGTACAACGACTACCTGAAGGGGCGCTATTACTTCAACCGCCGCGAAGCGCCGGAGGCGATCACCGAGTTCGAGCGGGCGCTCGGCCGCGACCCGCGCTACACGGACGCCTACACGGGCCTGGCCGATTCCTACTGCATCTACGGTTTCTACGGCGGCATCCCGACGCTCGACGCATTCGCGAAGGCGCGGGCTGCGGCGGAGAAGGCCCACGGGCTCGACCCGGAGTCCGCCGAAGTGCATGTCTCCCTCGCGCTGGTCGAGCATTACTTCGGATGGGACCTCGCGAAGGAAGAAGCCGAGGCGAAGCGGGCCATCGAGCTCGCCCCCAAGTCCGCTACCGCCTACTCGTGGCTCGGTCTCATGCTCGCGTTCAACGACCGCCCCTCCGAGGCGCTCGAGATGGCGAAGCGGGCGACGGAGATCGAGCCGTTTTCCGCCAACGCCCAGACCAACGTGGCGTGGGCGTATTACGGGGAACGGCAGTTCGAAGAGGCGATCCGCGAGTTTCGCCGCGCGCTCCACATCGACCCCAACGCGCCCTACCCTCTCTGGGCGATCGGCGTCGCGTACATGCAGCTCGGCCGACATTCGGAAGCGATCGCGGCGCTCGAGAAGGCCGTGGAAATCACGAAGCGCCAGCAGTCCCACTACGTGGCGCTGCTCGGCGGCGCCTACGCGGCGGCCGGCCGCCGGCCGGAAGCCGTAGATTTGCTCGCGGATCTGACGGAGCGCTCCTCGCGCGAATACATCCCGCCCTTCCACCTCGCCTTCCTCCACGTTCCGATGGGAAACGCCGACGAGGCGATCACCTGCCTCGAAAACGCATGCGCGGAGAGAAACGCCCTCGCATGGTGGCCCAGAACCTGCGCGTTCTACGACCCCCTGCGGTCGCATCCGAGGTTCCCGGCGCTTCTGGAGAAGATCGTCCCGGCGTGAGAGACCCCTTCCTCCCCTGTCATCCTGAGCGCAGCGAAGGATCTGCCCTCTCCCGAGACGCACGGGGCAGATTCTTCGGGCCTTCCGGCCCTCAGAATGACAACGGGAAGACGGAGTTCCCTCAGCGCCCGAAGAGGTTCTTCGCGACAAAGAGGACGTTGGCGGGGCGCTCGGCGAGGCGCCTCATGTACCAGGGGAACCAGGCTTCGCCGTAGCTGATCAGCACACGGAACTTGTATCCGGCCTTCGCGAGCCGCTCCTGCTCCTGGCGGCGGATGCCGTAGAGCATCTGGAACTCGAGGGCCTCCGGAGGGAGATTCGAGGAACGGCCGAGCTCCTCGATGCGGCGGATCAGGACGGGATCATGCGTGCCGAAGATCGCGCGCACCCCCTTCGCGCGGGCCTCGGGCGAGAGGAGCGCCTGCGCCAGCCGGAAATAGTTCTCGTCCACGTCGCTCTTCTTCGGGAACGCCTTGTCCGGCGGCTCGCGGTAGGCCCCCTTGACGAGGCGCAGCCCTCCGCCCAGCGGCAGGAGCGTCTTGACGTCCTCGACGGTCCGGTACAGGTATGCCTGGATGCAGACGCCTACGCGCGGATACGCGGCCACCATCCGCCGGTAGATCTCCAGCGTCCGTTCCGTGTAGGGCGTGGACTCGATGTCGATCCAGATCCACCGGGAGAGCGCGCGGACTCGCTCGATCAGCGTCAGGAGGTTCTTCTCGCATTCTTCCCGCGAGAGGTCGAGACCGAGCTGCGTCAGCTTGATCGAGATCTCGATGTCGAGACGCTCCCCCGCGATGCGGTCGAGGATGTCGAGGTAGTGACGGGTAACGGCGCGCGCCTGCTCGAGGTCGGTGACGTTCTCCCCGAGCCGGGTCAGGACTGTTCCCACGCCGAGCGCGCGCGTGGCGTCGACCGCCGCTTCGACCGTCTCTCCCGGCATGAAGCGCGACACGGCGCCCCGCACGAACCGCATCTTCATCGCCCGCTCGCGCAGCCAACGGCTCTCCGAGCCGGCGAGAAGGAGACTCCGCATCACGCCCATTCGCCGCTTCCGAAGCTCGATCCCCGTCTTCCGCGGGACGGGAGTGTCGGTTGCTCCCCTACTTCTTGCAGTTCGCTTCCCAGGCGGGCGCCCACTTGCCGTCCGGCGTTCCGATATCCCCGGCGTACGTGATCTCGCGCGGATTCTTCTCTGTAAAGGTGTCGCGGACCTTCATCTTCCGGCCGCCCATCGTGGCCTCGCCCATCCACACGAGCTTGCCCTTCTCCCACCCCTTCGCCGTGGCGGTGCCGAAGCCGCCCATGCTGTCCAGGGAGACGCGGTCCCACATCTTCTCCGCGCCGTCGTAGGTCCAGTACTCGTCGCCGGACATCGGCATCGCGTTCTGGGCGGTCTTCTTCTCCTTGTAATGGCTGACGATCCAGAAACCGTCCAGGGTCATATCGGCAACCACGGTCGCTTCGACCGGGTGCTCGGGCCCCATCGGGGACGCCATCGTCTTGCCGGTGCACTGCCATGTGCCGGTCATCCACCTGGACTTCTCCATCTCGGGCGCGGGCTTCATCGACATGGCGGCGGCGGGGGCGCCCTTTTCGGCCGGCTTCTGGCCGGCCTGCGCCTGCGAGACCGAAGCGGCCAAGAAGAGCGTCGAGCAGGCGGCGAGGGTCGTCAGAGTTCGTTTCATCACTCCTCCTTTGCTTCAACCCGTCGTGAATCGGTTCGAATTGGGCAAACGATACCTGAAATCGCGAGTCTCGAGCGCGCGTCAGTCCTGGCCGATCGGCCTTCCGGGAGGAGCCTCGGGGCGCGGCGGCCTCGCCTTTCGGACTTCCGGCTTCTCCAGGAACTCGGTCAGGTCTCCTTCCGCCAGGCGCAGATGCGCCTCCGTCGCCGGATCCGCCGAGTGTCTTCCGCGCAGCTCGCCCTTCAGGCGTGTCAGGCGCGCGTGGACGCTGGCCCGGACTTCCTCGGCCGCTTCGTCGCGCGCGGCCAGACGCATCATCGCGTCGAGGACTCCCCGCTGCGCGATGCGGCGCAATGCGGCTTTCCGTGGCGAGGAGTCCGGGGCCGCTCCCCACGTCGCCGCGACGAGACGCGCGAGCAGCGCGTCGAGCGTCAGCGCGTCGCGAGGGCCCGGCAGAGTGAGACGCGCGGCCCGCGCCGGATCGAGGAGAGGGTCCACGACCAGACCGACCAGCGTCCGCGCCGCCGTCCAGAGACTGAAGGTGTCTCCCGCCTCCGACGGGAACTGCTCCCGGCTCGGACGCGTTCCGGAAGGAGCCGGCGCGAGCGACGCGAGGATCCGATCCGCGATGTCGAGGTTCTCCGGCGAAATCGCCGCGACCAGCAGGTCAAGCGCCTCCCTCTGTTTCGTGGCCGGGACCCGGGCGACCGGCGTCTGCCCGTCTCCGGCGACCGCGTTGGCCTGGTACTGCCCTCCGACAAACTGCTGCGCGGCCTGGATGCCGAAGCGGTGGTAGAGGTAGGCGAGATTGAACCGCTGCTCGAGCGTGTACACCCACTCCCCGGGCTTCAACTGCGCGACGCCGAACCGGTCGAGGAGGATCCGGCGCACCTGCTGCGTCGTCGCGAGCCATCGCACCGGGTCAGGTCCCCAGTCGTACTCGGCCCACCGCGGGTCGCCGTCGGGCGGATAGAAGATCCCCTTCGCGTACCCCGCTCGCACGATCCGGTCGAGCGCGGCCGGGTCCTCCTCCGGCGTGTATCCCCACTGGATCGCGAGCCGGTCGTAGGAGCCGATGTCCGCCGGATAGGCGTCGGACAGGTCGAGAGTGCGGTCCCGGACCTGGACATTCGGAGCGAGGTAGTCCATGACGGAGCCCCACCCGAACGTCGTCGCGGCCCAGTTGTGCATCAAACCGATCGTGTGGCCGACCTCGTGGGCCGAGAGGTACGCGAGGCGTTCGAGCACGAGCGATTCCTCGTCGAGCGTCGGATCGCCGGCGGCGAGCCAGGACGCGTCCGGCGCATCCCCCGCCTCACAGGCGTCGCTTCCGCCCGGCGGCCGCAGGTTCTGCCAGATCCGGGAGGTCGTGCGCCGCCGGTGCGAATCGATCCGAGCGACGCCGTGGAGGATCTCCCCCGTGCGGGGATCGGTCCGGAACCCTCCCACCGACCAGCCGCGCTCGACGCGGTTCACCCACTCGATGCCGGAGTAGCGCGCGTCCAGGAACGTCGCGCCTTCCGGAAGGTCCTTCACGACGAACGCGTCCTTGAAGCCGGCGAGCTCGAACGCGTGGTTCCACCAGAGCGCGCCCTTGCGGATCGCGGAGCGCTCGGGCTCCGGAATGCCGCGGTCGAGGTAATAGACGATCGGCTCGACCGGTTCGGAGAGCGCCGCCTTCGGGTCCTTCTTCGCGAGGCGCCAGCGCGAGGCGAGGAATTTCTCGATCGGCTCGTTCCAGCGAGCGGCGTGATCGAAATACCGCCGGGGGATAAACCCGATGCGGGGATCGAGGTGGCGCGGCGTAAACCCGGGCTCCGGGAGCTTCAGGAACGTGTGATGGACCCGCAGGCTCATCGTGTGGCCGTCGGGCAGAACGCCGGCAAGGCCGCGCGGCGGGTTCTCGCAGGTGAACGTCGCGGTCGCTTCGATCTCGGTGTTCTTCGGGAAGGCGCCGGAACGGTCGAAGTTGAGCGCGGAGCGCGCGACGTCCTGCTTCCAGTCGCCGAGCTTCGCCTGCTTCAAGAGGGGCAGCACCTCGGTGTCCGCCAGGAGAAACGCCGTCGCGTCCGCGAGCACGCGCTCTCCCTCCTCCGCGACGACCGGCAGCGAGGCGAGCACCGCCGAGGGAAACGACTCCTCCGCAGCGCGCGCGGTTTCCGCGTCCGGGGAGTCGGTCCTGTGCGTCGTCTGCTTCTGGCGCAGGAGCACCCTCGGTCCAACGCGCTCGAACCGGGCGATGCCGAGCTCTCCGAACTGCCCGCGGTCGAGCGAAACGTCGAGGAGCCCCGCGCCGCCGGCGAGGCCCGAGCCGTGCAGGAAGTCCTCGTTCCAGCGCGAGATCTCGAAGAGGAGCTGCCCCTTTCGGGCATCCCAGTAGTACGGGAGAAAGCCGTCGTGCCGCGCGAGGTCGCGGACGCGCTCCGCGATCGCCGGTGTCCGGTCGCTCGCCCTTCTCCGGCGCCTTCTCGGCCGAGCCCGGCGCCTTTTCGGGCACGGCGGGCGGCGCCGGAGCGGACAGGAGCAACAGGACGAGCCCGAGAGACTTCATCGCGACCTCGATTCAAGGGAATTCGAGGAGGTATCTTAGTCGGACCGATGGACATTGCGCAGCGCGAACGCGCGGGCCGCTTCCTCGCCTTGCACGAGGGACCGGACGTTCTCCTGCTCTGCAACGCATGGGACGCCGCCTCCGCGCGCATCGTCGAGGACGCGGGTTTCCCGGCCGTCGCGACCACGAGCGCGGGAGTGGCGAACAGCCTCGGGTACGCCGACAAGGAGAACGCGCCCTTCGACGAGGTGGTCGCCGCGGTCCGACGCATCGCGGCTGCAGTTCGGGTCCCGGTCAGCGCCGACATCGAGGCCGGCTTCGGCGAGACGCCGCGAAGCGTCGCGGAGAGCTGCCTCGCGATCCTCGACGCGGGGGCGGTCGGCGTCAATCTCGAGGATCGGGCCCGCGAGAGCGGGCGCCTCCTCGAGATCGAGCTTCAATGCGAGAAGATCCGCGCGGTCCAGGCCGCCGTCTTGCGGATCGGCGGGTGCCTGGTCGTCAACGCGCGCACCGACGTCTACCTCGGCTCGATCGGCGAGCCCGAGGGACGCTTCGACGAAACGGTCAGGCGATGCAACGCATACCGAGCCGCCGGCGCGGACTGCCTGTTCGTGCCCGGCGTCGCGGAGGAGAAGACGATCGCGAAGCTGGTCGAAGCGATCGACGGGCCGCTCAACGTCCTCGCGGGGCCCGGGACGCCTCCGATCGCCAGGCTGGCCGGCCTCGGCGTCCGCCGCGTCAGCCTCGGCTCCGGACCGATGCGCGCGACGCTTGCCCACCTGCGCCGCATCGCGCGGGAGCTCATCGAGAACGGCACCTACTCGGCGATGACCGCGAACACGATCTCCTACGCCGACGTCAACGAGCTCTTCACGCGACCCGGCTAACCTTTCTTCGCCCCCTTCTTCGCGGGCGCAGCGGGCTGGCCCGGCGCGGCCAGCAGCTCGTAGTCGGGCACGTGGTTCACGATCGGCGGAATGGACTTCAGATAGGCGAAGATCGCCTTCAGATCCTCGTCGGTGGCCTTGCCGAGCCACTGCCACGGCATCGGCGGCTGAATCTCGCGCGACGTCCCCATGTGCTTGCCGTACTTCAACGCTTTGAGGAACATGTCCTCCGTCCAGATCCCGAGGCCGGTGTTCTGGTCCGGCGTCAGATTGGCGGCGTACGTGATTCCCCAGGGCCCTGCAAAAGCGGTGTCGGTCGCGTCGAAGGCGACGATCCAGGGACCTGCAGGCTTGGGCGGGGGGGGAGCTTCATCTGTTCGGGGTGGCCCGAGAGCATGCGCGACATGTCGGGCTCGGGTCCCTTGGGTCCCATCTTGAACGGCGTGTGGCAGTCGTTGCACGCCATGATCGTGACCAGGTACTTCCCGCGCTCGATGCGCTTGGCCGCCACGTTGGACTGGCCGGCGGGCTTGGGCTGCGCCTGCGTCGTCCCGGCGGAAGCCAGAAACGTGAGACCCGCCGCGGCGAACAGCGCGGCAGCGGCCTTACTGGAATTTGTCATTCCCATTTGAATCCTCCTTCTCCTTTGTCGACCTGAAATTCGTCGGGAGTGTATGGAGCGGGGCTCCCCGGATCAAGAGCGGCGAAATGGGTAGAATTCACCGGCCATGGCGACCGTCCGACCCTTCCGAGCTCTGCGGCCGAGACCGGAGAAGGCCGCCGCTGTTTCCGCGGTCCCGTACGACGTCGTCTCGACGGCGGAAGCGCGCGCGCTCGCCGCAAGGAATCCTCTGAGCTTCCTCCACGTGTCCCGATCCGAGATCGATCTTCCCGACGGCACGGATCCCTACTCCGACGCGGTGTACGCGAAGGCCGCCGAGAACTTCCGGAAGCTGAAGAGGGATGCGCCGCTCTTTCCCGAGGAGGGCCCGTCGCTCTACGTGTATCGCCTGCGCATGGACGGCCGCGAACAGACCGGCATCGCAGGGGTCTGCTCGCTCGACGAATACGATTCCGACGTCATCCGCAAGCACGAGCGGACGCGCCGCGACAAGGAAGACGACCGCACGCGCCACATGATCGCGCTCGGCGCGCAGACGGGGCCGGTCTTCCTGACGTATCGGGACCGCCCCGAGATCGATGCGATCGTCGAGCAGGCGAAGACGATGCTGCCGCTCTTCGACTTCACGGCTCCCGACGGAATCTCTCACGCGATCTGGCGGATCGCGGGGCAGGCCGCCGACCGGCTCGCCGGAGAGTTCCGGCCCGCTCCCCTTCTCTACATCGCCGACGGCCACCACCGCGCCGCGAGCGCCGCCCGCGCGCGCCGCGAGCTCGCGGGAAAGAATCCGAATCACACGGTCGAGGAGGCTTGCAACTTCTTCCTCGCGGTCGCGTTCCCCGCGGGGCAGGTGCGCATCCTCCCCTACAACCGGGTGGTCAAGGACCTCCAGGGACGCTCCCCGGAGCAGTTCCTCGCGGCGTTGCGTGAGAAGTTCCCGGTCCTCGCGGACGCCCCCCCCGCTCCGGCGCGGAAGGGAGACGTGAGCGTCTACGTCGCCGGCCGCTGGCACGGCATCCTGATCCCCCCCGGCGGCGCCGTCGCGGGAAGAGCGATCGCGTCGCTCGACGCCGCTCTCCTCCAGGAGAGGATCCTGGAGCCGCTGCTCGGCATCAAGGACATCCGAACCGACAAGCGGATTGAATTCGTCGGCGGCATCCGCGGCACCTCCGAGCTCGAGCGCCTCGTGGATTCCGGAAAGTTCGCCGCCGCCTTCTCCCTCTACCCCGTCTCCCCGGACGACCTCATGGCCGTTTCCGACGCCAACGAGATCATGCCCCCCAAGTCCACCTGGTTCGAACCGAAGCTGCGCGACGGACTTCTCATCCATGAAATCTAGCGCCTCCCCCTTCCGAGATCTCCGCGTCGACTGAGAATCGGATCATCGGGTCATCGGTTCATCGGATCATCAACTCAAGTCGTTGGGACAGGACCCGAGACGTACTGAAGGAGGCCAACGAACTGCTCGCGATCTTTGCCGCTTCCCAGAGAACGGCTCGCCGAAGCTGAGCTATTGTTTTTCGGGACAAATGAACCGATGATCCGATGACCCAATGAACCAATTCTTATGAAGGTTCTCGTCGCGGACAAATTCGAGAAGAGTGGACTCGACGGATTGCAGGCTATCGGATGCGAGGTCCTTTACCAGCCGGACGCCAAAGGCGACGCGCTGGCGGAGGCGGTCCGCTCCTCCCGCGCGGACGTCCTGATCGTGCGCTCGACGGAGGTCACGAAACCGATGCTCGAGACCGGGCGCCTGTCGCTCGTCGTCCGGGCCGGCGCGGGGTACAACACGATCGACGTCAAGGCGGCCTCGAGCTACGGCATCTACGTCGCCAACTGCCCGGGCAAGAACTCGGTGGCGGTGGCGGAGCTCGCGTTCGGCCTCCTCCTCGCGCTCGACCGGCGCCTCGTGGACAACGTGGAGGACTTGAAGCGCGGTGTCTGGAACAAGAAGGAGTACAGCAAGGCCCGCGGGATCCTCGGTTCGACGCTCGGCCTGATCGGCGTCGGCGGAATCGGCCGGGAGATGATCCCGCGCGCCCGCGCGTTCGGCATGCCGGTCGTGGCCTGGAGCCGGAGCCTGACGGCGGAGAAGGCGCGGTCCCTCGGCATCGAGCGCAAGGAGGCGCCCGAAGAGGTCGCCGCCGCGGCCGACGCCGTGAGCGTCCACGTGGCCTTGAAACCGGAGACGCGGGGGCTCGTCGGCGAGAAGTTCTTCGCGGCGATGAAGCCGGGCGCATTCTTCATCAACACTTCCCGCGCCGAGGTCGTGGACCAGGCCGCGCTCGAGCGCGCCGTCCGCGAGAAGGGACTCCGGGCCGGACTCGACGTCTTCAACGAGGAACCGGCCGGCGGATCGGGCGAGGTCCGGGCCCCGATCTTCGACCTTCCGGCCGTCATCGGCACACACCATATCGGCGCCTCGACCGACCAGGCGCAGGAGGCGATCGCGGCCGAGACGGTGAGGATCGTCCGCGAGTTCGAGAGAACGGGCCGCGCCCCCAACGTCGTGAACCTGGCGCGGCAGTCTCCCGCCTGCTGCATTCTCGTCGTGCGCCACTACAACCGCGTCGGCGTCCTCGCCTCGGTCTTCGACGAGTTGAGGCGGGCCGGGATCAACGTCTCGGAGACGGAGAACGTCGTCTTCGAAGACGCCAACGCCGCGGTCGTCCGGATCCACCTCGAGAAGGCCCCCGCGGAAAGCACGCTGGACTCCATCCGGAAGAGCAGCTACTACATCATCCAGCTCTCGCTCGTGACCCTGTAGACTCGTTGCGGGGTCAAACCACTGATTCTTTTGACTCTCGACACTCGACGCTCGACCCTCCAGACTTGACATTCGTTGGGAGGCTCCAAATGACTGAACGCATCTACAACTTCGGCGCGGGACCCGCGGTCCTGCCCGAGCCCGTCCTCGAAGAAGCGCAGCGGGACCTGATGGCATTGCCGGGAGTCGGCATGTCGATTCTCGAGATCAGCCACCGCTCCAAGGCCTTCGACGCCATCATCCAGGGGTGCGAGTCGGACATCCGCCGCCTCGCCAACATCTCCCCCGAGTACCAGGTGCTCTTCCTCCAGGGGGAGCGTCGATGCAGTTCTCGATGGTCCCGATGAATCTGCTCCCCCCCGGGGGAAAGGCCGACTACGTCGTGACCGGCTCCTGGTCGAAGAAGGCGGTCAAGGAGGCGCAGAAGGCGGGGACCGCCCACGTCGCCTGCACGACGGAGGCGGACAACTTCAACCGCATTCCGGCGCAGAAGGAGTTGATGCTCGACCCCGGCGCCGCGTACCTCCACTTCACGTCCAACGAGACGATCCACGGCGTCGAGTGGAAGCGCGAGCCGGAGGCGGGCTCGGTCCAGCTCGTCTGCGACGCCTCCTCGGACATCTTCAGCCGCCCGATCGACGTGTCGCGCTACGGGTTGATTTACGCCGGGGCGCAAAAGAACCTCGGCCCCTCCGGCGTCACGCTCGTCATCCTGAGAAACGAGTTGCTGGAGCGCGTGCCGAAGAACCTCCCCACGATGCTCGACTACAAGGTGCAGGCGGAGAACAAGTCCCTCTACAACACGCCGCCGGTCTTCGGCGTCTACATCATGCGGCTCGTCATGAAGTGGCTCCTCGACCAGGGAGGCCTCGAGGCAATCGGCCGGGCCAACGCGGAAAAGGCGCGGATCCTCTACGAGGCGCTCGACGCCTCCAGTGGCTTCTACCGGCCGCACGCTCGCCCCGACAGCCGCTCGAACATGAACGTGACCTTCCGCCTCCCCTCCGAGGATCTCGAAAAGCAGTTCGTCTCCGAGGCGACGAAGGCGGGCCTCGACGGCCTGAAAGGGCACCGCTCCGTCGGCGGCATCCGCGCCTCCCTCTACAACGCCTTCCCGAAGAAGGGAGTCGAGACCCTCGTCTCCTTCATGAAGGAGTTCGCCCGCAAGGCCGGTTGATTTGGGTTAAGAACCGCCCCGGCGTCGGTCCGCCCCCCGGCGTCGCACGCGACGGCCCTGCCTTGACAGTGAGAACCTGGCCGTCGCTTGTCGTTCGCTCGCATTGGAAGCGAGGCGATCGTTGTTCCATTGTGTGCTCGCTCTCTCACGCTCCTCCGGGAGGCGGCCCGCCGCCGGGGCTTCACCCGGACTATGCCGAGCTGAGAGCCCCGGAGCCGGCGGCGTTTCCCGGAGGAGGTGATGGGTGACGAGCATGGAAGGGTTCGACCGGCACCACAGTGAGAGTGCGAGGAACCTCAGCGCCGGCCGGTTCTCCCCATCACAGCAGGCCGGCGCGTGCCGACGAAGGGAGACGACGCCGGCTCCGGGGCGGGTGTTCCGGGAAACTCGGGGAACAATCCAAAAAACTCGACCGGGAGTCCTCCGTAAGAGGCTGGAGAAAGCAGAGTTCTCTTTTGAACGGAGGTGTGTCGTGAGGTTCGTCTTGAATTCTCGGCGTTACGCCCTCGGGGTGGCTCTCCTCGCGTCGTCCGGTTTCGTCGCGGCCCAGGGGTTTGCGCCGCTCCGTGTGCCGGACGCGAGCCCGGAGGCCTCGGTCACGCAGACCATCGGCGTGACGGACATCCAGATTCGGTATCACCGGCCGGCCGTCAACAAGCGGCAGATCTGGGGCGGCCTCGTCCCGTACAACGAGGTCTGGCGCGCGGGGGCAAATCAGAACACGACGATCTCCTTCTCGACCGACGTCAGCGTCGCCGGCCAGAAGCTCGCGGCCGGGACGTACGGCCTGCACATGATCCCGACGGAGAAGGACTGGACGGTGATCTTCAGCAACCAGTCGGCCGCCTGGGGAAGCTTCAGCTATGACGCCAAGGAGGACGCCGCGCGGATCACCGCCACGCCGCAGCCGGCGGAATTCCTCGAGCGCCTTGGCTACAGGTTCGAGGATCCGACCGACACGTCGGTGCAGGCCGTCCTGCACTGGGAGAAGGTCCGCGTCGCGTTCCCGATCACAGCGGACACGCCGCAGATGACCGTCGCCAGCCTCCGCCGCGAGCTGCGCGGGCTGCCGCGCTTCTCCTGGCAGGGGTGGAACCAGGCCGCAGCCTACTGCCTGCGCGCGAACTTGAACCTGGACGAGGCCCTGGAGTGGTCCAGCCAGTCGATCGCCATCGCGGAGAGTTTCCCGAACCTGCGGACGAAGGCGGCGCTGCTGGAGAAGAAGGGAGACACGAAGTCTGCCGAGGCGCTGCGGGCGCGCGCCCTCCAGGTCGCGACCGAGACCGACGTCAATAGCTACGGCTACCAGCTCCTCGCGCAGAAGAAGACCGGCGAGGCGATCGAGCTCTTCAAGAAGAACGTCAAGGATCACCCCGCCTCGTGGAACGTGTACGACAGCCTCGGCGAGGCGTACGCGACGAAGGGGGACAAGAAGCCCGCGATCGAGAACTACAGCAAGGCCCTGTCGATGGCGCCCGAGACGCAGAAGAAGAGGATCAACGACGCGCTGATCAAGCTGAAGGCCTAGGAACTGGTGACGACTCGAGCAATCAGCGGGTCACGACGGTGGCCTTTCCTGTTCCGGCCGGGGTCTGCCCGGAGCGATACCCGGCAAGCCGGAGACCGGAAGTTTCCTGACCGGCGGCGGGAGCGGTGGCGGAAGGGCTCCTGGGAGAGCTTTAGGGAGGCAGGCCTCGAGAACCACGGTTCCTCCTAACTACAGCAGGGCGAGGAGTTTGCGGCTCATGGCCGAAAGTCGCCGGCTCGAACCAGACGTACCACGCGGCCGACAGGGAGCGGCTCCCGAGGGCGGAGAGAACGATCGGCCGCTGCGCCGGCGACGCTCTCCACCTCGCCGGAACGCCAGAGGTGTCCTCGCAAGGGGCCTGCGAATGGCGAGCACCCGGCCGTGCGGCCTGCTCCTCGCCTCGGGCCGCCGTTTCCCGGTCTCGAAGCCCTCCTCGCCGGCCACGTCCTCGTGCACACGGCGCAAGTCAAGCTCCTCCGGGAGGCCCTGGCCGGAAGCAAGCGAGGCCACAAATATAGCTTTACAACATGGGACGGCGTGTGTATGTTTGCGGTGTTCAAACCCGCAGTGCGACTACCTTGAAGAAGTGCCAGGAGAAGCAATTGAGGGCTTTTGGTTAGCTCCGGCAGGACCGTGCAGAAGATCGCGCTTCGGGGACAGCAGACCAGGCTGACGATTAGACGGAAGGTGCGGATCAAGGAGGGGTGAGATGAGGCGACCAACCAGGAATCTGCCCTATGTCGTTTTCGGGGTTGTCTGTGTCGCGTTTCTGGTGCAGGGATCATTCGGGGCGATCAGCGCCCAAATCACGACTGGTCTGGCGATTACGAAGACGTGTCCGACTGCCCCGGTACCACCCGGCACCGCGTTCCAGTGCACGTTCACGGTCCAGAACCAGGACCCGGCCAACGGCGTCAACACCCTTGCCGTCACGAACCAGGAAGGATTTCCGGGCGGGACTCCCGTCGTAGCTTGTGTCCCCTGCGCCCAGGGGGGGGTCACCGTGACCGTGCTCGGGCCCTTCGGCTCCGCGACGGATACCTGCGCGGGCGCCGTGTGCGAGACCGCGCCTGCCTGCACCTCGACCTCCTTCTTCTACACCGATCAGGTCGCTGCGACCGGTATCGACGAGGACGGCGGCGCGAATGACCTGCCGGTGTCGGCCAGCACCACGAACCAGGTCCAGATCCTCGCCTGCACGCCGACGCCGACACCGACCAACACGCCGACGAACACCCCGACCAATACTCCGACCGACACACCCACGAATACCCCGACCAACACGCCCACGAACACCCCGACCAACACGCCACCGGCCAGCTTCACGCCGACGCCGGTGGTCTTCACGCCGACGCCGCCGAGCGCCGTCGTGCCGACGCTGTCTGAATCCGGGTTGCTGGTTCTGGGGCTTCTGCTCGCCGGACTGGGCTACCTCATTCTGCGCAAGGGGTCCGGGGCCTAGGAAGGTATCGACTTCCGGGTGAGTGGGCCGAGCTTCGGCTCGGCCCACGAACCCCATTTCCCCGACTCTCCCTGGCCGTTCCGGACTCCAGCGCGGCTGTTTTCAGCGCCGCCACCCCCGTCGGCCCACGCAACGGTAGCTGCCGGACCGCCGCCCGAGCCTTCACCCTCCTCCGAGCCGCCGGTCCTCGCCGCCCGCCTGGCGGCTGAATCTGGGCGTCCCTCCCCTCTTCTTACCCTCCGGCGTAGGCATGGCTCGTGCAGGTGGTGGCGAGGATGTTCTGGATGTCGACAACGAGAAGGAGATTCCGGAGCGACCCGCGCGCACGGCAGGGCGCTGCGTCCTCGCCGCGGCTGGCTTGGGCGGCGCGGCGTTTCCTCCCGGACCGCCCAGGAGCCGGCGAAGAGCATGGTTGGAGCGGGGAGACTAAAGTCCAATAGACACGGTCCCTTTATCGCGATAAAAGTACGGCGACATCGAAATGCAAAATGCAAATGGATCACGGCTAAGCTAACGGAGCAAGTCGAGGGTGCGGAACAAGGAGGAGTGAGATGAGGCGACCAACCAGGAATTTGTTCTATATCGTTTTCGGGGTTGTCTGTATCGCGTTTCTGGTGCAGGGTGCCGGGCTTCGCATGCCCAGAATCCTGAAGGCATTGACCGCTCTGTCGGGCGGCGTGGCCTCCTCCTCGACGGCTGTCGTCCGGGAAGCTCCGGACACCACGGCGCCCTCCGCCGATCTGACGAACTCCGTCGATCAGACGCAGAGCGCGTGCACGGCGTTGAGCTCGATTGAAGCGGGTTTCAATGAGACGCCGATCGCCGAGGGCAGCGTGATCTGGTTCAACAGCGCGATCCGTGTGAGCGGGTTGGGCGCCGATCCTGCCAGGATCTTCCTGGCCGACTCGACGATTAGCTTCGCCGCCAACGGCTCGACCTACAACCTGGCCGTGCCGGCCGCGACGATCACGTTTGACCCGGCGTCGAGGACCGCCTCGACCAACTTCGACGAGCCGGGCAATCAGTGGGTCACGACGGTCCCGACCACGTCGAGCAGAGTGTTTCTGACGGGTCTGGCCTTTCCTGTTCCGGCCGGGGGTCTTCCCGGAGGGATGAGCAAGGTGGCCTGGTCCGCGGCGCTCTCGACGGACACGCCCGGCGTGACGGCGCAGTGGCAGTGGGCGGCCGCGGTTTACAACACCTTCGGCCCCGACTACAACTCGCTGGCCATCAAGCCGGTGGACGAGCAGGCGAGCCAGCAGTCGGTGAAGACTCAGGCTATGGCTATGGTGGCTCTGGCCGGCAAGCCGGAGAACATGGAAGGGTTCCTGACCGGCGGCGGGAGAGGGGACGGGGACTCCAACTTCACCGGAACATTCGGGCCGGTCAGTTCCGTGAAGCCCTGCGCGGCGGGCATGTCCGGTCAGCCCCGGGAGACCTCCCGGACGACCTCCCTCATCGGGCCCCGCACCACGACTGGTCTGGCGATCACGAAGTCGTGTCCGGGCCCGGCCCCGATACCGTCCGGCACCGCGTTCCAGTGCCAGTTCACGGTCCAGAACCTGGATCCGGACAACAACGTCAACACCCTTGCCGTCACGAACCAGGAAGGATTTCCGAGCGGGACTCCCGTCGTAGCTTGCATCCCCTGCGCCCAGGGGGGGGTCACCGTGACCGTGCTCGGGCCCTTCGGCTCCGCGACGGATACCTGCGCGGGCGCCGTGTGCGAGACCGCGCCTGCCTGCACCTCGACCTCCTTCCTCTACACCGATCAGGTCGCTGCGACCGGTATCGACGAGGACGGCGGCGCGAATGACCTGCCGGTGTCGGCCAGCACCACGAACCAGGTCCATATCGCCGCCTGCACGCCGACTCCGACCAACACCCCGACCAACACACCCACGAACACTCCGACCAACACCCCGACCAACACACCCACGAATACTCCGACCAATACTCCGACCAATACGCCCACGAATACTCCGACCAATACTCCGACCAATACGCCCACGAATACCCCGACCAATACTCCGACCAATACTCCGACCAACACACCCACGAACACCCCGACCAATACTCCGACCAACACCCCGACCAACACACCCACGAACACGCCGACCAATACTCCGACCAACACACCCACGAACACCCCGACCAATACTCCGACCAACACCCCGACCAACACACCCACGAACACGCCGACCAATACTCCGACCCTGACCAATACGCCGACGAACACGCCGACGAATACGCCGACGAATACGCCGACGAATACGCCGACGAACACGCCGACGAACACGCCGACGAACACGCCGACCAACACCCCGACGAATACGCCGACTGCTACACCCACGCCGGGCAACCAGGGCTGCACCCCCGGCTTCTGGAAGCAGACGCAGCACTTCCGGTTCTGGTGCGCCACCTACACGCAGAATCAGCTGGTTTCGACCGTGTTCGATACTACTGACTGTGGCTGTAACTTCAGCAGTCTGACGTTCCTCCACGCTCTCCAGGGAGCCGGGTTCGGGCCGACCGTCTGCAATGCGCAGGCTAAGCTCTACCAGATGGGGATCTCGGCTCTGCTCAACGCGTGCAGCGTCAACTATCCGCTGTCCACGGCGCAGATCATCAGTGAGGTCAACACCGCGCTCCAGTCCTGCGACAGGAACACGATTCTCAGTGAGGCCAGCCGGCTCGACGGCTTCAACAACGGCCCCGGCGGGTGCCCGCTGGGTGGACCGAACTCTGTCTCTTTCCGGGGCAATTGATCGATCACCAGTAATTCCAGGCAAGAGGCCAGGCAGGGCGGATCTTCCGCCCTGCCTTTTTTTTGCCTGGGTGTGATTTCTCAACACGTTGTTCCCACGATGCAGCCCGGAGGCGACGGCATTGCCCGGCTGCGGCCCTGTCCGAGGGCACACACCGGGAACTTGGATTAGCGAGGCTGCCTCTGTGCCCTCGGACAGGAGCGGCGGCCAGGAGATTCTCGATGCGGCCGGCCGCCGCGTGCCGCAGAGGACAACGACGGCGACTCCGAGCGGATTCTCCACGACGAGAACCCCGAGTGGGAACAACGTCTTGAGAACTAATACCTAGGAAGTCGATTCGCGGGCGAGGTCGGCGCCGGAGGAATTTTCGTTGGCGGCGCCGATCGGCTTGCCGAGAACGCCTTCCCAGCGGGCCACGACGACGGAGGCGACGCAGTTGCCCATGACGTTGATGGAGGTCCGCGCCATGTCACACAGCTCGTCCACGGCGAGGATCATCGCGACCCCGGCCTCGCCCGGGAGGTTGAAGGCCGCGCAGCCCGCCGCGATGACGACGAGCGCCGCCCGCGGCACGCCGGCAACCCCCTTGGACGTCATCATGAAGGTCAGCATCATCAGGATCTCGGTGGGCAGAGGTAGCTGGACGCCGGCGGCCTGCGCGATCGTCAGCGTGGCGAGAGAGATGTAGAGCGTCGAGCCGTCCAGGTTGAAGGAATAGCCCGCGGGAATGACGAAGCCGGCGACCGACTCGGGCACTCCGAACTCGACCATCTTCTCGAGCGAGCGCGGGAGCGCCGCCTCAGAGGATGCCGTCGAGAACGCGAGCAGGAAGGGCTCACGGATCTTCCGGAAGAAGACGCGCAGGTTCGCGCGCACGATGAAGAGCGCCGGCACGAGGACGAGGAGCGTGAAGAGGACGAGCGCGCCGTAGAGCGAGGCAACGAGCTTGGCGTAGGAACCGAGGACTTTCAGGCCGTGGTGGGAGACCGAGCCCGCCATCGCGCCGAAGACGCCGAGGGGGGTCAGCGACATGACGTAGTCGGTGAGCTGGAACATCACGGCCACGACCGAGTCCATGACCTTCAGGAACGGCTCGGACTTCCCCTTCACGTGCGCGGCCGCGATCCCGACGAGCGTGGCGAAGATGACGACCTGCAGGATGTCCTGCTTCGCCATCGCGTCCACGACATTGGATGGAAAGAGGTGGAGGAGCGTCTCGACGAGCGTCTTCGGCTTCGCGAGCGCTTCGCCGGAAGGAGGAAGCGAGAGGCCCTGCCCGGGACGCACGGCGTGCGCGATCGACAGGCCGAGGACGAGCGCCGCGGTCGTCGCGATCTCGAAGTAAATGAGCGCCTTCACCCCCATTCGCCCCACCGCCTTGACGTCGCCCGTCTTCCCGATCCCGACGACGATCGTCGAGAAGATGAGCGGAACGATGAGCATCTTGATCAGGCTGATGAAGGCGCGGGAGAGGAAGCGGAACGTCTCGTACGCGGCCGGATAGCGCTCCGCCGGGAAGAGATAGCCGCAGAGAACGCCGAGCCCGAGACCGTAGAAAATGAGCGCCGTCGAGGAGAGCCAGCCCGGCCGGGACGACTTCCTCATCGGCTCTCCCAAGGGACGCTCCGCCGGGTCATTCGCGGCGCATTATGACCTCAGACCTGAAATCCTGGACCCTGGGCTTTCTCCAACCCGGCACGTCTGCTGCATAATATCGGCGCAATCATGGCAAGCAGAGAGGTCCTCGTGGTCGAGGACGACACCGATCTGAGGGAGAGCCTCAGCCAGGCCCTGCAGGACCACGGCTTCCACGTGACCCAGGCCGGCGACGGCCAGCAGGCCCTCGATCTCCTTCATTCCGGCGCCCGTCCGAGCGTCATCCTCCTCGACCTGATGATGCCCGTCGTGAGCGGCTGGGAGTTGCGCGACCTCCTGCGCGAAGATCCGAGTTTCGCGCAGATCCCCCAGCTCATCATCTCCGCCTATGTGGACGAGACCGAGCAGGCGGTCCTCAGCCTCCCGCCCGAAGACTGCATCCGCAAACCGTTTCACCTCCGCGTCCTCATCGACGCCCTCGAACGCCACTGCCAGGTGTAGGCACAGCCCCCAGAACCACGCGCGTATCCGGTAGCATGCCGCGCGTGACGACTCCGATTCGCTGCAAGGGCGCCGTGATCTGCCTTTTCATCCTCGCGGCGAGCGCGTGCGGGCAGCGGCCGCGACAGAATGCCAGCCCGACTCCCGTGCCGGCGCGCGCGGATGTCGTACCCGATCTCTCCACGCGCCTGAGGCGGTGGAAGCCCGTTCCCATGCCCTTCGCGATGGAGAAGCTCGCTCCGCGGGAGCGGCAGCTCGTCGAGAAGCTCATCGAGGCGTGCCGGCAGATCGAGTCCATCTTCTGGCAGCAGAGCGACAGGGAAGGACTCGCCCTCTTCCAGTCGCTGGCAGGCTCCTCCGACCCGCGCGACAAGGCTCTCCGCCACTCCCTGTGGATCAACGGAGGCCGCTGGGACCTGCTGGACGAGAACCGCCCCTTCGTCGGCGCGGAGCCGATGCCCCCCGGCGTCGGCTTCTACCCGAAAGGGCTCACGCGCGAGGCGATCGAAGCGTACGTCAAGGCCCATCCGGAGGATCAGAAGGCGATCTACGGCGAGCGGACGGTGGTCGTGCGCGACGGAGAGAAGCTGTCGACGATCCCATACCACGTCGCGTACAAACAGTCTCTCGATCCCGCCGCGCGCGCCCTCCGGGAAGCCTCGGATCTCTCCGACGACCCGGCCTTCGCCCGCTTCCTGAAACTTCGCGCCGAGGCGCTCCTCTCCGACGACTACTACCCGAGCGACGTGGCCTGGGTCGAGCTCGTCCATCCGAAGTTCGACCTGATCCTCGCGCCGTACGAGACGTACCTGGACGGCCTGCTCGGAGTGAAGGGGTCCTACGGCGCCGCTGTGCTCGTCCGCAACGAAGAGGAGAGCGGAAAGCTCGCGGTCTTCCAGAAGTACGTGCCCGACATCCAGGACTCGCTGCCGCTCCCGCGCGAGGACCGCCCCTCGCTGCACGGCAAGGCGGCACCGATGGAGGTCATGGACGCGCCCTTCCGCTCGGGCGACCTCGTCCACGGCTACCAGGCCGTCGCCGACAACCTCCCCAACGACCCGCGCATCCACGAGGAAAAGGGGAGCAAGCGGATCTTCTTCAAGAACTACATGGACGCGCGGGTCGCCGAGATCATCGTGCCGCTCGCGCATCGTCTCCTGCGCGAAGAGGACGCGGCGAAGGCGTCGGCCGACGGGTATCTGGTCGGGACGCTGATGCACGAGATCGCTCACGGCCTCGGCCCCGCGTACGCGCGCGTCGGCGGCAAGCAGGTGAGTATTCGCGAGGCGATCGGCCCGGCGTTTTCGGCTCTCGAGGAGGCCAAGGCGGACGCGACCGGCATGTCCGCGCTCACCTGGCTCGTCGCGCGCGGCGGGCTCGCGAAGGAGAAGCTCCCCGAGTGCTACTCCTCGTTCGTCGCCGACCTCTTCCGCACAGTCCGCTTCGGCACCGCCGAGGCCCATAGCCGCGCGGAAATGATGGAATTCAACTTCTTCGTCGAGCAGGGCGCGATCTCCCGCGAGCCCTCCGGCAGGTACGCCATCAACGCCACGCGGATGCCCGAAGCGCTCGCCCGGCTCTCGAAGGAGCTCCTCGAAATCGAAGCGGCCGGCGACCGAGCGCGCGCCGAGGCGTGGTTCAAGAAGTACGACGCCATGCCTTCCGACCTCGCCGCGTCTCTCAAGTCCCTGACCGACGTCCCCGTGGACATCGACCCGCAGATCCCGTTTCCGCAGCTCTGAGAATCGGGGATTCGGCGGCCGGACGCTGTTTGTCGCGGCGAGCATCTAGAATCGATTCCTCCATGCCGGTCCAGCAACTGCTCCCGTTCGGGGAGAAGGAGGAGACGCCTCCTCGTCTCATCGAGGACCTGGTCCGGGTCTGCCGCGAGCGGCCGCTCGAGGAGAAGGTCCTCGTTGCACCATCGCTCCAGATCGGCTACCAGATCCTGGAGGCGCTGGCGCGCGCGGGAACGCCCTGGGTCAACCTGCGCGTCGAGACGGTCCGGACTCTCGCGCATGCCGTCGTCGGGCTCGAGCTCGCGCGCGGCGGGTGGAAGCTCCTCTCCCGCGCCCAGGCGCTCGCGCTCGTCGAGCAGGCCTGCGGCGAGGTGCTGACGGAGAATTCGTACTTCGGAGCGCTCGCGGGGCGCCCCGGGCTCCACCGCTCTTTCCAGAGGACGTTCGACGAGCTGCGCGCGGCGGGACTGAACGCCGATTCGCTGCCGGAGTCCGCGTTCGCCGACCGCCGGAAACACCGCGGGCTGCGCGCGGTGCTCCGCCGGTACACCGAGGCCCTCGAGACGGGCCGCTTCGTGGACTCGATCGAGCTCCTCCGCCGCGCCCTGAAGGCTGCCGAGGAGCGAGAGACGCCGGCGGCGGCCCCGACCTATCTCCTGACCTCCGCCACCGAGCTCTCGGCGCTCGAGCGGGCCTTCGTCGAGCGGCTTGGAGGAGGGAAGCTTACGACGCTCGCGGCCGACCCGGCCGGAGCCTGGAAGACGCTTGCTCAAACCGCACTCCTCTCGCGCGCTCTCGGGGAGGAGAACGAGATCCGTGAGGTGTTCCGCGCGATTCTCGGCGACGGAATCCGATTCGACGACGTCGAGATCCTGCACACCGATTCCGCCGTCTATCCGCCCCTCCTCTGGGAGCTTTCGCGCGAGCATGGGATCCCGTTCACCCTGGCGGGAGGCATTCCGGTCACCTACACGCGGCCGGGACAAGCCGCCCTCGCCTTCCTCGACTGGATCGCCGGCGGTTTCGCGGCCGACGTGATGCGGCAGGCGCTCGCGTCCGGCGTGCTCGCCCTCTCCCGCCTCGAGGGAGCGGGCGAGGCGGCGGCGGCGAGGGCGGCGCGCGCCCTGCGCAAGGCGGGCGTGGGGTGGGGGCGCGAGCGGCACCGCTCCTGCCTCGAACGACTCGTGGCCGACCTCGAGAAGCCCGACGACCGCTCGCGCACGGATGCGGAGGCGACCGACAACCAGCGGGCGAGCCGCCGCGAGTGGCGCTCGAGGAGTCTCGACGGCGCGCGCCTCGCCCTCGATTTCGTCCGGCGCGCCCTCTCGCTCGCGCCCGAGTCTCTCGAGGCACCGGCGGACCTGCGGTCCCTCGCGGCCGCGGCGCGCACGTTCCTCGCGGACTTCGCCCGAGCGGCCGACGAGCTCGACGGAACCGCGCGCACCGCCCTGGACGCGCTTTTCGCCGAGTTCGCCGATCTCCCCTCGACCGGCTTGACGACGGCGGCGGCGGTCACGCGCCTGCGCGACGCGGTGGCGCGCATGGCGATCGCGTCCGACCGCTCCCGGCCCGGCAAGGCCCACGCGGCCCACTATCGCGCCGGCGGATTCTCCGGCCGCCGCCACACGTTTCTCGTCGGCCTGGACGAGGGACGCCTGCCCGGACGGGACCAGGAGGACCCGGTCCTCCTGGACGAGGAACGGCGGAAAATCAACGAGTCCGCGCGGACGCCGCTCCTCGCGCTCGGCCGCGAGCGGCCGAGGGAGGCGTCGGCCGCCTTCTGGGCCTGTCTCGGCCGCCTGCGCGGGAGCCTCTCCGCCAGCTACTCGAGCTTCGACCTGCGCAGTCTCGTCCAGGCGGGAGAGCCGGCCCCGTCGCCGGCATTCCTCGACCTCTTCCGGCAGCGCTCGGGCAATCCTGCCGCGGACTACTCCGACCTCGCCGGCGCGCTGCCGCGGGCCGCCGGCTTCGCGCCGTCGCCGGACGCGGCGCTGGACGACTCGGAGTGGTGGCTGTCGCGCCTTCACACCGACTCTCCACGCGCGGCGCGGGAGGACGGCCTCGCGGCCGCGGTGCGGTCGGTCTATCCGTGGCTCGAGGACGGGCGCCGGGCGGAGGCCGCGCGCGCTTCGAACGACTTCACGGCCTGGGACGGATTCGTTCGCTCGGGCACGCCGGAGCTCGACCCGCGCGCGGGGGGCGAGCCCTTCTCCCCCTCGCGCGTCGAGAAGCTCGCCGCGTGTCCCTTCTCGTACTTCGTCAGACATGTGCTCCACGTGGAGCCGCCGGACGACGTGGAGAGCGACCCGACCCGCTGGCTCTCGGCGATGGACGAAGGGAGCCTGCTTCACGAGGTCTTCCGGGAGTTCTTCGAGAAGATTACGGCGGCCGGCGAGAAGCCGGAGACGGCAAAGCATCTCGAGACGATCCTCGAGATCGCGGAGCGCGGCATCCGGGCGTGGCGAGAACGCGCTCCGCCGCGCAGCGAGCTCGCGTTCGACCGCCAGTGCGAGGACATCCGATCCGCCTGCCGGACCCTCCTCGAGCGCGAGGAAGAGCACTGCCGCGAGGCGACGCCGCGCTACTTCGAAGTGCCGTTCGGCCTGACGCGGCAGGGCAACCGGTCGCGCGCCGCCGTCGCGAGCCCCGATCCGGTCGCGATCGAAATCTCCCCCGGCCGATCCATCCTGCTGCGCGGCTCGATCGACCGCGTGGACGAAGCAAGCGACGGGACGTTCGAAGTCTGGGACTACAAGACCGGCGGTTCCTGGGGCGTTCGGGAGGGAAAAGGAGTGCGTGGCGGACGCCAGGTCCAGCCGGCGCTTTACGCGATGGCGCTCGAGACGCTGCTCGAGCGGGCCGGCCAGCCGGGAAAAGTCTCGCGGTCCGGCTACTTCTTTCCCGGCCGCAAGGGGGAAGGGCAGCGGATGGCCGTCCCGGTCGATCGTGTCCAGACGCGCGAGGCCCTGGAAAGGCTCTTCGATCTGCTCGGCCGCGGCATGTTCCCGCACGCCCTTTCCGAGAGCGGATGCAGGTTCTGCGACTACGAGTCGGTGTGCGGCGGTAAGAAAGAGGCGAGCGAGCGCGCCCGGGAAAAGCTCGCCGGCACCGCGGACCCGGTCCTGGCGGCGTTTCGAGATCTGAATGACGAAGAGACGGACTGAGCGCCCGCTCCTGGACGACCTCCCGGACGCGCCGGCCCGCCGCGCGATCCGCGAGAATCTCTCCAGCACGATCCTCGTCGAGGCGGCCGCCGGGACGGGCAAGACGGAGTGCCTCGTGCAGCGCATGGTCGCGCTGGTCTCGACCGGCGAGACGACCGTGGATCGCCTCTCCGCCGTCACGTTCACGATCCGGGCCGCGGCGCAGTTGAAGCAGCGCTTCCAGATCGCGCTCGAAGACGCGCTCCGCGACGAGAAGGAGGAGGACGCGTCGAGGCGCCTGAGCGAGGCGCTTTCCCGGCTCGACTCCTGCTTCGTTGGCACGATCCATGCCTTCGGTGCGCGCCTCCTGCGCGAGCGTCCGGTCGAGGCGGGGCTCGACCCCGGCTTCACGGAGCTCGACGAGGCGGAGGACGGGGCGGCGCGGCGGGAGGCCTGGGACCGGTTTGCCGAAGAGCTGTTCCTCACGGCCGACCCTCTTCTCGCGCGGCTGCTCGAGCTCGGCGTCCCGCTCAAGGACCTCGCGGACTCCTTCAAGGCCGTCTGCGAGAACTCCGACGTGGAGATCGAGATCGGTTCGCGGCCGCCGGAGCCCGACTTCGCGAGGACGCGGGCGGAGGTGGAGTCCTTCCTCGAGCGCGTCGCGCCGTCGCTCCCCTCGGAGGCGCCTGCCGGAGGGTGGAGCGGTTTCGAGCAGGCGGTCCTCCGCGCGCGCCGGCTGCTCCGCGGCTCGAACGCGGAGCTTCCCGCCGATTTCGTCCAGATCCTGCGGGCCCTGCGCGTCAACTCCGCACAGAAGGGGGTGCCGCCGCAGTGGAAGAGTGTCTTCGAGAAACTCCGCGACGAGACGATCAAGCCGGCCCTCACCGCCTGGGCGGAATACATCTCTCCCGACGTCTGCGCCCTTCTCGCGGAGGCGCGCGAGCGTTACCGGCTATGGCGCCGGCGCGAAGGGCTCGCGAACTTCCAGGACCTGCTCCTTTCCGCGCGCGACCTGCTGCGCGACCATCCGGAGGTTCGCGGCTCCCTCCGGCGGCGCTTCTCGCCGATCCTCGTGGACGAGTTCCAGGACACGGACCCGATCCAGGCCGAGATCCTGTTCTACCTGACCGGCTCCGACACGGAGGAGAAGGACTGGAAGAAGCTCGTTCCGCTCCCCGGCTCCCTCTTCGTCGTCGGCGATCCCAAGCAGTCCATCTACCGCTTCCGCCGGGCCGACATCGAGACGTACGATGCCGTCCACTCGCGCATCGAGGCGTGCGGGCGGATCCTCCGGCTCTCGACCAACTTCCGCTCGACCGCGCCCCTCTGCGACTGGGTCAACCGCGTGTTCTCCCGCTCCGCGTTCTTCCCGAAGGAGGGAACCAGGGAGCAGGCTGCCTACGTTGCGCTCGAGGCCCCCGGCAAGAAGGATGCCTCCGCGCCGCTGGTTTTCCGGCTGGAGACGCCGGGCTCGCGCGGAGGCGACGAGCTCGGCGCCCGGACGGAGGCCTCCCGGATCGCCGACTTCATCGCGGCCGCGGTCGCGAGCGGCGAGCGGCGTCCCGAGGACTTTCTCCTCCTCTTCCGCCGGCGCAAGTTCATGCCGGAGTACGCGCGCGCTCTCGAAGGCAGAGGCATCGTGTGCGCGCTCGGCGGCGGAAAGGCCTTCGGAGCCTCGGCCGAGCTGGCCGCGCTCATGCCGGCGCTCGAGGCGCTGGCCGATCCCGAGAACCCGGTGCCGCTGCTCGCCGCCCTGCGCGGCCCGCTCTTCGGCGTGGATGACGAAGCGCTTTACCGCTTCGCCCGGGCCGGAGGGCGCTTCTCCTACCGCCTGCGGCCCCCGCCGGACACCGACCCGCGTCTCTCGCGCGCGCTCGCGCTCTTCCAGGAAGGCGAGGCGCTCGCGGAGAGCCTGCCTCCCGCCGCCGCGATCGCGCGTTTCGTCGAGAAGCTCGGCTGGGTCGCTCTCGCCGCGTCGCGGGACCTCGGGGACAGCCGCGCCGGTAACCTCCTGAAGGCGCTCGCGGCGCTGCGCAAGTACTCGGCCGAAGGAAGCGACTTCGCGCGCGCCGTCGAAGAGCTCGGGCGGCTTCGCGAGGAAGACGAGATCGAGGCGATGGGGATCGAGCCCGGGCGCCCCGGCGCGGTCCGGCTGATGACGATCCACAGCGCCAAGGGGCTCGAAGCGCCCGTCGTTTTTCTGGCCGATCCGAGTGGATCGAACCCGCCGGCGCGGACGTACTTCATCGACCGGCGCTCCGATCCGCCGCGAGGGCACTTCCGCGTCGTCCGGAAGGGGGAGGGGTTCGGGGAAGTGGAGATCGCTCGTCCCCCCGGATGGGACGCGATGCAGCAGACCGAGAAGCGCTTCGACGACGCGGAGAAGACGCGCCTGCTCTACGTCGGCGCGACACGCGCGGAGAACATGCTCGTCGTCAGCCTGCGGATGATGTCGGGCAAGAAAGTCGGAGGCCCGTGGGCGGATCTCGCGCCCTTCGCCGAACGGCCGCTTCCCCAGGCCGGGAGCGCGCCCGAGGAGCCTCCCCCGCCAGCGTCGAGGTTGCCCGAGGCGCTCGAGGTTTCGCGCGCGCGCCGCGGCGAGAGCCGCGCCCGCTCCGCGCTGCCGGGCTACGCGGTCGCCTCCGTCACGGCGCTCGCCCACGCCGGGAAGGACCGGCCCTTCCGCGAATCCACGGGACGCGGCCTCTCGTGGGGATCCGTCATCCACCGCCTCCTCGAGGCGGCGATGCGCGACGCCTCTCTCGACCTGCGCGCCTACGGCGCCAATGTCCTTGCGGAAGAGGATCGCGAGCCCGGAGATCTCGAGGAAGCCTTGCGCACCGTCGAGGCCGTCCGCGCCTCCCCTCTCTGGAAGCGAGCGCTCGCGGCGAAGTCCCGGATGGTCGAAGTACCATTCGCTCTGACTGTCCCGAGCGCCGACCTCGGGCAGAACACTGGCCCGGAGGAGACGTTGCTGACGGGCGCGCTCGACCTCGTCTTCGAGGAAGAAGACGGCTGGAGGATCGTGGACTACAAGTCCGACACGATCGCGGGAAATCTCGACGACCTCGTCGCCTTCTACAAGCCGCAGATCGCTCACTATCGCCGCTACTGGCAGCAGTTGACCGGCCGCCCCACGACGGCGGCCCTCTTCTTCGTCTCGACCGGCCAGGAGGTCTGGATCGAGGAAGAAGTCGGAGGTTGAAGGTCGAAGGTCGAGCGGGCTCGGCCGGTTGCCGTAAAATACCGGCGCAAGAGGGGTTGATCACGACGATTTCGCGTCGGTCCTCTACTGATCGGTCCGCACCATGACCGATTCACCGGAAAGGCATGGTCCGGCCTCGATCGCGGACGTGACCGATGAGGAGTTCCAGGGTTCCCTGATCCGGGCGATCCACGAGTCTTCGCCCGACGGAATTCTCGTCGTCGACGGCAAGGGCGTCATCGTGTCCAACAACCGTCGGTTCGTGGAGATCTGGCAGATTCCCGAGCATGACATCGAGGGATCGCAGCCCGGGACCGCGATCGGCGCGAACGACGATCGAATGCTGGCCAGCGTGCTCGATCGGGTCAAGGATCGCCAGGGCTTCCTGGACCGTGTGCAGGAGCTGTATGCCAACCCGGAGATCGACGATCACTCCGAGATCGAACTGACCGACGGGAGGACGCTGGAGCGCCACTCCACCGTATTGCGCGGCCACGAGAACCACTATCTCGGCCGTGTGTGGTTCTTTCGCGACGTCACGGCGCGAAAGCAGACCGAGGCCGCCTTGAGGGCGCTGACGCGCCAGGACCCTCTGACCGGAGCCGCGAACCGCACTCATTTCTCCGAGCGGGCGAACCAGGAGTTCGCGCGTGTCAAGCGCCAGCACGCTCCCGTGTGCGTCTCGGAGTGTGACATCGATTACTTCAAGGCCATCAACGACCGGTACGGCCACGCCGCGGGCGACGAGGTCCTGAAGGCATTGACGAACAAGGCCCGGGCGCTCATCCGGGTCACGGACCTGTTCGCCCGGATCGGCGGCGAAGAGTTCGCGGTCCTGCTGTGCGGTGCCGACATCGACGGCGGGAAGCGCGCCTCCGAGCGGCTGCGCTCGACCGTCGCCGGCATCCGGGTGAAGGTGGACGGCAACGAGATCGCCTTTACCATCAGCATCGGCGTGTCGGAGCGGCAGACCGATGACGCGTCCGCCGAAGACTGCCTGCGGCGCGCCGACCGCGCCCTGTACCGCGCCAAGGAGAACGGCCGCAATCGCGTCGAAGTCGAACCCTGAACTAAGAACTTCAGCCTTCGACCCTCGGCCTCTCCGACGGCAGAACGCAGATGGCGGCGGTGCCGCCGCCGGGCCGGTTCTGGAGGCGCAGAGAGCCGCCGTGGGCCGCGAGGATCTCGGTGCAGAGAGGGAGGCCGAGGCCGCTGCCGGATTGCTTCGACGAATAGAACGGCAGGAGAGCCTTCTTCATCGTCTCCTCGTTCATCCCCTTGCCGCGGTCGAGGACGTGGAGGAGCCAGGGGCCTCCCTCGCCGCCGCACTCGAGTGCGATCGCGATCTCTTCGGGAGGGCTTCCCGACTCCGCGGCGTTCTTGAGCAAGTTGATCAGGGCCTGCTGCATCTGCGCGGGATCGAACCAACCGCGGCCAGCGCCCGGGTCCGCGGCGAGGCGGAAAGGGAAAAAGCTGCGCGTCGTCTCGAGAAAGCGCCTCCACTCGACCGTCTCCTTGCGCGGGCGCGGAAGCCGCGCGAACCGCGCGTAGCCTTCCAGGAAATCGCAGAGGTGGCGGACCCGCTCTTCGACCGATCCGAGGATTGTGTCCAGGCGCCTGCCCGAATCGGGGCGGCCGGAGACGAGGCGCGCCGAGTGGACGAGCGAACTGACGGGCGCGAGCGAGTTGTTGAGCTCGTGGCTCAGAAGCTCTGGAAGATGAAGCCGATCTTCTCGTTGCGAATGCGCGACATTTCCGCGTCGGAGAGGCGCGAGACGTCCTGGCCGTCCAGGTGGTAGCGCCCGGCGTCGAACGTATCGAGCAGCCCCGCAATGTTCAGGAACGTGGTCTTGCCCGACCCGGAGCGCCCCATGACGGCCACGAACTCTCCCGCGCGGACGTCCACCGTGATGTCGTGGAGGGCATGGGTCTCGATCAGATCGGTCCGGTAGACCTTGCGAATCTTCTGCATGGAAAGCATCGGTTCTTGCCTCTCTTCCGTTCCCCTGTCATCCCGAGGAGCGCAGCGACGAGGGATCTGCCCGGTGAATACAAAAAGAGGCGAGAGCAGATCCTTCGCTTCGCTCAGGATGACAGGGAGTCTCTCGATCGGAATTCATCTCAACACCGCTAATCGCGCAAGAGCACGGTCTTCGCGCCCGCGAGCTCGCTCATGTCCGACAGGATCACCTTGTCCCCCTGCGTGAGTCCCTTGACGATCTCGACCTCCGACACGCTGACCGCGCCCACCGCGATCTCGCGCCTGGTCGCGATGCCGTTCTCGACGACGTAGATCTGCCGGCCGCCGCCGCTTTCGAGAAACGGGCCGCGCGGGACTTTCAGCACGTTCGGCTTCGACTCGAAGACCATCCGCACGGAGACGCGCTGGCTCTGGCGGAGCCCCGGCGGCGCCGATCCTTCGAACGCGACCGTCCCGTGCCCCTGGCTGTCGCGGATCTCCGGCGACATCGCGGTCACGTGTCCCGCGTACTCCTTCCCCTCGTAGAGGATCTGCGCCGCGGTCCCCGGCGCGACCTCGGCCGCGTAGTTCTCCGGCAGCGTGATCTCGACGTCGAACTGGGAGAGGTTCACGACGGTCGCGATCGCCTGGTTGGCCGCGACGGCGTCCCGGTCCTGCACGGCGAGGGAGGCAACGGCGCCGTCGAAGGGAGCGGCGATTGCGAGCCCCTCCACCTGGCGCTGGAGCTCCTCGGCGAGCGAGGTCTGCCGCTCGAACGCGAGCTGCCGGCTGCGGATGTCGAAGTCCGCGGTCTCGATCGCGAGGCGCGACGTCTCCCGCGCGTTCTTCAGCTCCAGCTCCGCGATCTTCACGTCGTCCTTCGCCTTCTCGTAGTCGTTCTTGTTCAGGATCCCCTCGTCGAACGCCGTCTGCGCCCGCTCCCCCAGCCGCCGCGCGGCCTGGAGCCGGACCTCGAGCAGGTCGATCGCGTGGGCGTTCTTGATCGCGTCCTGGCGCGCGTCGATCCGCTGGCGGTCGAACGCGGACTTCAACGACGCGAGCGTCGAGCGCTCCTGCACGAGCTTGCTCTTCAACTCCGGGCTGTCCACGCGCGCGAGGACCTGCCCCTTCCGAACCGAGTCGCCCGCCTTCACCCCGAGCGCCACGATTCCGGCCGAGGGCGTGAAGAGCGTCGGATGGAGCGCGGCCACGACCCTGCCGTCGGCCGAGGTGTCGCGGATCAACTCTCCCCGGGTCACGTCGCCGATCCGCACGCGGGTGACGGAGATGGATCGCTCCGCGCGCGCCCAGCGCCGGATCGTCGGGAGCGAGGCGGCCAGCGCGGCGAGAACGACGAGCGCGGCCACGGCGCCGATCCGCATCCCCCTCGAGAGCCCCTTCGTCTTCTCGACGGGCTTGTCCATGACGGAGATGTTCTCGATCATCGCCGCAGTGCAGGAGCAACGGGCGGGCCATCGCGTTCACGGGAAGAATCATCGAATTTCCTCGAAAATGCGGGCCGAATCTCTCCGGTCCCCGGACACCTGTCCGGCGCGCGGCGGACGTTCGTCCGGCAAACGCGGAAGAACCGGCCTTGTGAGAGAGTTATCTGTCGCAGGGATGTACAACGAGTTCTATCGATTCCAGGAGTCCCCCTTCAACATCACGCCCGATCCGCGTTTTCTCTTCTTTTCCGAGAGGCACCGCGAGGCCTTCAACCACATCCTGTTCGGCATCCGGGAGCGCAAGGGGTTCATCCAGATCACGGGAGAGGTCGGCGCCGGAAAGACGACCGTCTGCCGCGCGATCCTCCAGGAGCTCGGCCCCGCGTACCGGACGGCCCTGATCCTGAACCCCTGCATGACGAGCACGCAGCTCCTCCGCACGGTCCTCTCGGAGTATGGCCTCAAGCCGGGGCGTCTCGACCGCGCCTCCTCTCTCGACGCGTTGAACGAGTTTCTCCTCCACGAGGCGATCATCGGCAACGACGTCGTGCTCTTCATCGACGAAGCGCAGGACCTGGAAGACGACCTCCTGGAGCAGGTGCGTCTCCTTTCGAACCTGGAGACCGACCAGACGAAGCTTCTGCAGATCGTGCTGCTCGGTCAGCCGGAGTTGCGCGAGAAGCTCGAGCAGAGGAACTTGAAGCAGCTGCGCCAGCGCATCACCGTGCGCTACCACCTGAGCCCGCTCTCGCGCGAGGAGACCGAGGCGTACATCCAGCACCGCCTGCGCGTGGCGGGGGCGGACAGCCGGCCGATCTTCACGCCGTGGGCGGTGCGGAAGATCTACGCCTACTCGCGCGGCGTGCCGCGCCTCATCAACGCCGTCTGCGACAAGACACTCCTCTGCGGGTACGTCACGGGGACCGACAAGCTGATGGCGGGACACGTGCGGCGCGCGATCCGCGAGCTGGAAGGGAACGTCTCATGAGCCTGATCGACGAAGCGCTGAAACGGGCGGAGATGGAGGCGGCGCGCCGCGACGGCCTGAAGGGGGGTGCGTACCCGTGGATGCTCGAGCAGCAGGGCAAGCGCGGAGCGCCGTGGGGAGTCATCGGCGCCGTTGTCTTGATCGCGGGCGGGCTGGCGGCCGGGTGGATGTGGTGGTCGAGCAGGCCGGGGACGGGGCCGGTCCAGGGTCCAACGTCCAAGGTCCAAAGTAGCGCGCCGACTCAGGAGCTGCCGACGGTCGAGGTCGCGCCACCGCCGCGGGGATTTCCCTCGCGGGTCGTCGCATCGGACGGGGAGACGGCGAGCTCGAGGGCGGGCGCGGAGGCGAAAAAGGCAGCGCCGAAGCCGGCGACGGAAGCGCCGCGCGTCCGAAGCGCGTCCGACGCCGTCGCCCGTCCCGGGGCCGCGCCGGCCGAGAGCAAGAGCGCGCGCGCCGCGGCCGAGCCGAAGAGCTACGTCGGAGAGGTCACGGTTCCCGACGGCGGGAAGATCGAGCTCGGGGGCATTGTCTTTTCCGAGTCGAATCCCGTCGCCCTCATCAACGGCAAGGTGCTCGGCCCCGGCGCCGTCATCGAGGAGTTCACGATCGTCTCGATCCAGCCGGACCGAGTCGAGCTGCGCGGCCGCGGAACGACGCTCTTCCTCTCCCTCAAGTAGAGCGCTTCCGCGCAAGATCGATATCCCGTAAGGAGCTTTGCGAGTTAACGGCGGCCGCGCGCGATCCTGTTCCGGCCCCGGGCACACGCGATTGTCAGGAAACGGTGAAGAGTCTCCGAATCCGTCCCCGCAGCCGGCCTCGATCGCACGCGGACTGGTAGATTGGCCGCATGCGAAGGGCGGCGCCCCGGGCGGAGACGATCCCCTCGCGGTGGATCGCGTTCCTGCTCGCCGGCGCGCTCGTTCTCTCCGCGCTTCTCGCCTGGCAGGCAGAGGACGCCGCGCTCTCGCACCGGCGCGCGGCCGAAGGGGTCCTGCGCGATTACGCGGGGCTCGCCGCCCACGAGTTCCTGCGCCGCGCCCGAAACCAGACCGACTACAACGCGTTCTATCCGGTCATCTACCTGCTCTCGGCGCACGAGCGGCGCTCGCCCGGCTCCGCGCTTCCCGACCCCGACGACCTCGCCCGGGCGGCGCGCGACGCCCTTCGCGACCGGCTCCCGGCGCGCAGCCTCTACCGCGTGGACCTCGCCTCGGGCCGGGTCGAATCCTCCCCCGGCGCTCCGCCGGAGATCGCCCGGTGGGCGCGGGAGAACCTGCCCGGTCTCCTCGCGGGGCATGCCTCCGCGGAAGGGCAGATCGCCGCCGTCTCCTTTCCGGCCGCCGGCTCGCCGCGGACGATGGTTTACGGTGTGTCTCCCGACGCCGCGCGCCTCGCGCTCGCCTTCGAAGTTGACCCGAAAGACCTGGCCCCGTATTTCCGGAAGGCCTTCGACAACGGGCCGCTGATCCCGGCGTCTTCGACGGGAGGGAGCAACCGCAACGATCTGGTGTCGCTCGATCTCTCCGACTCCGGGGGGCGCACGCTCTTCCACTCCGGCGGCCCCTTCGATCCGGCGTTCGGGACCACGGAGAAGATCAACGACCCTGCCGCCGGGATCTTCCGCGGCATGACGCTGCGCGCCTCGATCTCCCGATCGCTCGCGCCGCGCCTCGTCATCGGCGGGCTCCCCCGCTCGCGGCTGCCGCTTCTGCTCGCGGCGCTCGCGCTCGCGTCCGGGCTCCTCGCCGCCGCGATCCTCCTCTTCCGGCGCGAGCGGGCCCTCGCGCAGCTGCGCTCGGACTTCGTGTCGAGCGTCTCGCACGAGCTGCGGACGCCGCTCGCGCAGATCCGGCTCTTCGCCGAGACTCTCCTGCTCGACCGGATCCGGTCACCGGAGGAGCGCCGCCGCTCGCTCGAGATCATCGACTGCGAGGCGCGGCGCCTGGCGCAGCTGGTCGAGAACACCCTGCAGTTCTCGCGCGCCGAGCGCGGCGCGATCGCGCTCGACCTCGAGACGCGGGACGTCGCGCGGATCGCGCGGGAGGCGCTCGAGAGTTTCGCGCCGATCGCCGGCTCGCGGCAGGCCCGCATCCGGATCGAGATTCCGGAAAGGCTGAACGCCGTGGTGGACGAGGGCGCCGTCCGGCAGATCCTCTTGAACCTCCTGGACAACGCCGTCAAGTACGGCCCCGCCGGCCAGGAGATCCGCGTCGCGTTGAACGGGGACTCCCCCGACGTTGTCCGGCTCTCCGTCGAAGATCAAGGCCCCGGAATCCCGGAGGAAGACCGGGAGCGCGTCTGGCGCAAGTTCGTCCGGCTCGACCGGGACCGGGAGACCCAGGAGGCCGGAGCCGGCATCGGGCTCGCGGTCGTTGCCGAGCTCGCCGCGCTCCACGGGGGACGCGCCTCCGTGGAAGACGGCGGAAGGGGCGGCTGCCGATTCGTCGTCCTCCTTCCCCGGGCGCCGAGGTCCGCGTGAGCCGGATCCTCGTCATCGAAGACAACGCCGACCTCGCCTTCGGTCTGCGCAACAACCTCGAGATCGAAGGGCACGAGGTCGAGGTCTGCGGCGACGGCTCCGCCGGTCTCGAGCGGGCGCGCCACTCCCGCCCGGATCTCGTGATCCTGGACCTGATGCTTCCAAAGCTCGACGGATTGCGCGTGCTCAAGACCCTCCGCGCAGACGATCTCGCGATGCCGGTCCTGATCCTGACGGCCCGGGGCGAAGAGACCGACAAGGTCCGCGGCTTGAAGCTCGGCGCGGACGACTACGTGACGAAGCCGTTCGGCGTGCTCGAGATTCTCGCGCGCGTGGAGGCTCTGCTGCGGCGCAACCGCCCGCCGGCCGGACCGCCGCCCGCCGACGCGCCGCGCGTCGAGCGATTCGGAGAAATCGAGGTGGACCCGTCGGCCCGGCTCGTCACGCGGTCGGGCCGCCTTGTCGAGCTCGCCCCGAAGGAGTACGAGCTGCTCCTTGCCCTGATCGGCCGGCGCGGCGCGGTCGCCTCCCGCAACGAGCTCATGCGCGAGGTTTGGGGCTACTCGGACGAGGCGGTCAGCCGCACGATCGATACGCACGTCGCGGAGCTGCGGCGGAAACTGGAAGACGACCCGGCGGCTCCGCGGCATATCCTGACTGTGCGGAAGGTCGGGTATCGGCTCAAGACGTGAGCGGTCCAAGGTCCAAGGTCCGATGAGGGAAGGCTAGTGTGTAGAGGCGGAAGGGCGTTTGCGGTCTGCGTGACGATCGTTGTGGCCGCGAGTCTCGCGATTGCGGCGAGGCCGTTGCCCGCGCTCGACTCTGGGAAATGGGGAGTCGGGTTCAGAGTAATGGCGGAGAGGGATGAGGCTCGGCCCGCTGCCGATGGGAAGGGACGGCCCTTGCAGATCTCGGTCTGGTATCCAGCGGCGAAACCCTCGGGCGCTCGGATGACGTATCGCGATTATTTCCTCCTCACGTCCTCGGAGATGGAGCCGGAGAGGGCGCCGAGGCAAGCGGAGCGGCGCAAGGCGGTCGAGGGCTTTGAGGGATTTCTCGCTTCGGCGGGCGTCACGAAGTCCGACGCAGTGCGGATTCTCGCGACTCCGATGCGGGCAGTGCGAAACGCGGCGCCGGCGGCGGGGCGCTATCCGCTCGCCGTCCTCGCGCAGGGAAACGGTCAGTCCGCCCACGACCAGGCGTTCCTCGCGGAATACCTCGCCGGCCACGGATACCTCGTCGCCACCTCTCCCTCGCCGACGCGGATCTCGGGCCCCATGAAGGGCGAAGAAGACATCGCGCCGAAGGCGGAGGAGCAGGCGGCGGACCTGAACTTCGTGATCGAGGCGCTGGAGAAGCGGCCGGACGTTCGCCCGGGCTCGGTCGCGCTCGTCGGCCACAGTTTCGGAGCGCGCTCGGCCCTGCTCGCCGCGATGAGCCGCCGTGACGTCGCGGCCCTTGTGAGCCTGGACGGCGGGATCGGCACGAAGACGGGAGCCGGCGTGCTCGAGCGCTCGCGCCTCTTCGACGCGAAGAAGATGACCGCTCCCCTGCTCCACTTCTACGAAGAGGCCGATCCGTTCATGGCGCCGGATTTCACGCTCCTGAGGTCGCTCGGTCCCGGAGAGCGGTTTGTCGTGAAAGTGCCCGACGTCCACCACATCCACTTTACGAGCGTCGGCATGTTGATCTCCACGGTGCCCTCGCTCGCGAAGGCGACGAAGGCCGGCAACGGGACCCGCGGAAGCTGCGACGCGGTCTGGCGCTCGACTCTTTCCTTCCTCGACTCCGCCATGAAAGAGTCGGGCCCGCAAACGAAAGGGTGGACGCCGTCCGATCCCGGCATCCTGAAAATGGAAATCCTCGAAAGCGCGCCGGCGAGAGCGTGGATCCAGGGACCGCAGGGACGATTGCGCGTGGACGACGGCGGCCGCGGCGGCGTTCCGGTTCTCTTCGTACACGGTAACGGCGGCAACCGAACGCAGTGGGCGGCGCAGCTTGCGCATCTGCGCGCCGCCCGACATTCGGCGGCCTTCGACCTGCGCGGGATGGGAGAGTCTGACCCGGCGAAGAATGGCGATTACTCGGTCGAAGGGTTCGCCGAGGACGTCGAGGCGGCGGCGGACGCGCTGGAGCTCCCGCGCTTCGTCCTCGTCGGGCACAGCTTCGGCGGCGCCGTCGTCGCGGCGTACGCGGGGAAGCATCCGGACCGGCTCGCCGGTCTCGTCTTCGCCGACGTCGCGGGGGACATCCGCAACCCTCCGGAGAAGCAGGCCGAAGCGCTCAAACGGGGCTTCGAGCCGGCCAACTATGAAGAGTTCACCCGCCGCTGGTTCGAGGCAATCCTCGCGAAGGGAACCGATGCGACGAAAACGGCCGTCATGAAGTCCCTGCGCGCGACTCCTCGCGAAGTCTTCACGTCGGCAAGCAATGGCCTCTACAGCTTCGACCCGGCCGCGGCCCTGGCGCCGTACCGGGGACCGCGGCTCCACATCGCTTCCTTCCTCGCCGACAGCCCGCAGGCGATCCACCGCGGGTTCTCGGACATTCCCGTCCGCGTCGTTTCCGGCGCCAGCCACTGGCTCATGATGGACCGGCCGGAGGAGTTCAACCGGTTCCTGGACGAGTTCCTCGCGCAGGTGAAGTAGCTCGAGGTTTCTCAGAACCTTGCGCGCGTTTTCGCGTTCTAAGAAGCTGAGAGGGAAAGTGTCATGAAAATGAGACTGCTTCGTCCGATGCTCGGCGTCGTCGCGCTGGCCCTGGGCGCAGGAACGGCCCTGGGCGAGTCCCGCATGGAGAAGACCCTGAAGCTCGAGCCGGGCGGCGAGTTCCATCTCGAGAGCGACCTCGGGCGCGTGACCGTGACCGGCACCTCCTCCTCCGGAGTCCGGCTCGTCGTCACCTCGCGCCGAGACGACATCAACGATCTGCTGACTTTCCGGTACGAGGAGGGAACCCGCTCGGCTTCCGTCATCGCCAGGAAGAGGCACCATCTGGACATCCTGTTCGGCAGCTGGGGCTCCTCCGTCCGATTCGAGGTGGAGGTCCCCGCCGAGACGGCCGTCACCATCCACACCTCGGGCGGCGGCATCTCGCTGGCCGGGCTCCGCTCCCCCGCGAAGGTCGAGACCTCCGGCGGCGGGATCGAAGTGCGCGAGCTGACCGGCGACCTCCTGGCCGAGACGTCGGGAGGGTCCATTCACCTGCGCAACATCAAGGGGAAGAGCAACGTCGAGACCTCCGGCGGCGGCATCGAGGCGGTGGATCTCGAAGGGCCTCTCAAGGCCGAGACGAGCGGCGGGTCCGTGAACCTCGACAGGGTCAGCGGCGACATTCGCGCGCACAGCTCCGGCGGCGGCATCCGCATCCGCGACGCCGGCGGCCGGGTGGATGCCGACACGTCCGGCGGCTCGATCGAGGCGGCGTTCTCCCGCGGCAACGCGCGAGGGGGAAGCCTGGAGTCTTCCGGCGGCGGCATCAGCGTCGCGATCGATCCCGGAGTCGGGCTCTCGATCGACGCCCACGGCAACTCGGTCTCCTCCGACCTCCCGCTGACCGTCCAGGGAGAACTCTCCCGCGGCACCCTCCGCGGGACCCTCGGCCACGGCGGCGAAAGCCTGCGCCTGCGCACGAGCGGCGGCTCAGTGAAGATCCGCGCGATCTGACCCGAAGCCAGATTCAGACCGAGAGAAGCCGGCCGAAGAAAGACCGGTAGCGCTGCAGCGCAATGCGCAGGTCCTCGGTGGAGACGTCATCGCCGCGGTCCCACTGCGCCTCGAGCTTGCCTCGTTCCTCCGCGTAGATTTCCGCGAGGCGTTGGATGACGCTCGCCACGAGTCCATCCGCCTTCTCGACGGACTTGCGCGGCTCATCCACGAACCCGATCTGGATCGCGTCCCACTCCGATCGGAACCGCTCCGATTCCTCGGACGCGAAAAGCGGGCTCGTTTCCGCGGCCGGCCCACGGGACCCGGCGGCCTGCCGGGGAGGTTCCTCCTCGTACTCCCGCCGGGCGACCGGGCCCGGCCCGGCGTTCACTTCCGCTGGCGGCCCGCCTCTGGCGGCCAGGTCCGCCGTTGTGAGCCCCCGATCCCTGTTCAAGTCGTTCATGACGCCACCCCCACAACCTGCGTCGTTTCGAGCAACTCTTCGAAGAGCGCGCGGTAATACACCACCGCCTGCCTCAGATCCTCCGTGCTCGCCCTGCCTTCCGCGCCTCGAGCGGCGATGTCCCGCGCCGAGCGGTAATTGGAAACCACGCGCGGATGGTCGACCGAAATGTCCGCGGCACGCTGTTCGAAATCCCCCATCGGATAGCCGCGTGCCTGCATGACTTCCTTGACGAGGCGATCGGCGTCGGCGACCGCGCCCTTCGGGTCGTCCACGAAGAGGGCCTGCGCGGCGGCCCAGTCTCGAGCGAAACGTCTCTGCTCGTCGGACGAGAGCGAGCGCAGCGTCAGCTTCGCGACCCGTTTCTTCCGCGCTTCCAATTCGTCCTCGGCCTTGCGCCGATCCCCGATCTGCTGGACCGTCCTCTCGTATTCCGGGCCGAACCGGCCCTGCAGTCGTTTCGTGCGCGCCCTCTGAACGACAGTCCAGGTCACCACGGCGAGCGCGACGATGGCGACCGCGACGATCACGATCAACAACGTGCTCTGGTTCATAGAACACCCCCCGGGAACCCGATGCGTGCAAGATGCGTTCCGAAGACGGATTCGCCGGGGCGCCCGCGCCGATAGAATGCCCGCGTGGCGGAATTCGTCTCACCCGTCCTCATCGCCGGCGCCGGCCCGACCGGGATCGCCTGCGCGATCGAGCTCGAGAAGCGGGGCATCGCCGCCGCCTGCTACGACAAGGGGTTCCTGCTCCACACGCTCTACCACTTTCCCGAGGAAATGCGCTGGTTCTCGACGCGGGATCTCCTGGACATCGCCGGAGTCCCCTTCGCCGTTCCGGACGCGCATCCGAGTCGACTCGAATCTCTCGCCTATTACCGCGCCGTCGCAGAGAAGTTCGGAGTCAAGGTCGTTCCCCACACGGAGATCGTCGGCATCCGTCCGAAGGAAGGCGGCGGCCTCGCTGTCATCCTGAGCGAAGCGAAGGATCTGCCCCCCTCCGGGCAACCGCATGCGCGCGAAATTTCCGCTCCGGCGGCAATCATCGCGACGGGGTTCTTCCACAACCCGAGGCGGCTCGGCGTTCCCGGCGAAGACCTGCCGCTGGTCCATCGCCGCTACGTCTCGGGGTATCCGTTCCACGGCCTCGACGCCGTCGTCGTGGGCTCGCGCAATTCCGCGTCCGAGGCCGCCCTCGACCTCTACCGCCACGGCGCGCGGGTCACGCTCGTCGCCCGCGCCCCCGCGATCTCCGAGCGGGTCAAGTACTGGATCAAGCCGGACCTCGAGAACCGGATCCGCGCCGGGTCGATTCGCGGCCTCTTCCAGACCCGCATCCTGGAAATCGAGCGCGACGCCGTTCTCGTCGAAGGCCCCGCCGGCAGGCAGTCGCTCAAGGCCGATGCCGTGTTTCCCTTGGTCGGCTACCAGCCGGACTTCGCTTTCTTCGAGCGGTGCGGCATCCGTTTGGAAGGCGAGAACCGCATCCCCTCACACGATCTCGAGACTCTTGAATCCAACGTCCGCGGCCTCTACCTCGCAGGCGCCATCCTGGGCGGCACGGAAGTCGGCCGGATCTTCATCGAGAACAGTCGCCACCACGCCGCGCTGATCGCCGACTCCATCGCCCGCCGTCTCCATTCCGCCCCGGCGCCCCCCTCTCCGTCGCTCGTGTCATGAGCGCGAAGCGCCCGCCCGTCCCCGTGATGACTCCATCGCCGCCGCGGCCGCTCTGGCGCTGCGGCAAGTGCGGGCACCGGTTCGTCACGAAGAACCTCTGGCATTCCTGCGGCCGGTATCGGCTCGCCGATCACTTCAAGGAAAAGCCGCGGGAGCTGCGCAAGACGTTCGATCGCCTCGTCGCGCTCGCGAAGGCGTGCGGCCCGGTGACGGTGTACGCGCAGAAGACGCGAATCGTCCTCCAGGCGCGGATCCGATTCGCGTCGGTGGTCGTTCGCCGCGATTGGCTGGACGCCGGAATCTGGCTCAAGCGGCGCGCGGCGCACCCCCGCCTGGCCCGCGTCGAATCCTTCGGCCGCCTGGGATACGGGCTCCACTTCCGGCTGCGGCAGCCGGCGGACGTGGACGACGCGCTCCGCGATCTCGTTCGAGAGGCCTACGCGATCGGCATCCAGTCGCACTCGCGGAAGTAATCGGAAAGAGCCGACGATGCCGCGATTCGAACTCGTCGCCTTCGATCTCTACGGGACGCTGCTCGACATCTCCGGCCTCGCGGAGAGGATGCGGCCGGTCGCGGGCGAAGAGAGTGCGGCGCTCTTGTCGCGATGGCGCCAGGCCCAGATCGAGCGGACCTGGAGGTTGAACCGCGAGGGGAGCTACGAGCCGTGGGACCGCGTCACGCTCGCGGCGCTCGAGGAGGTCGCGCCGGAGCTGCCGCCGGCGAACCGGCAGCTCCTCGCGGATCTCTGGCTGACCGTGCCCGCCTTCGCCGACGCCGCCGCGACGCTCGCGGCCTTGAAATCAACGGGTGCGCGCCGGGCCGTACTCTCCAACGGAACCCGCGCCATGATCGCGCAGGCGCTCGAGGCGGGGGGACTCGATGTGGATCGGGTCCTCTCGGCCGACGACGTTCGCGTGTACAAGACCGACCCGCGCGTCTACGCGCTCCTCGACGCCGAGGGAGAGCGGGCCCGCACACTCTTCGTCAGCTCCAACGGCTGGGACGCCGACGGAGCGCGGCGCGACGGCCGCACCGTGGCCTGGATCGATCGTGGCGGCGATCCCCCCGCCACGCCTCCGACCCACCGCGTCGGTTCCCTCTCGGAAGTGGTTTCCCTGGTCGAAGAGTCCCTTCGACCTTGACTTAGACCTTTCTTCTTCACATTCCCGGGTCGTCCGCGGACGGGCCGTAGATCGAGGGAACCTTCGCGCCCATCGGGCGCAGGTAGCTCGAGAGCTGGCCGCGGTGGTGGATCGCGTCGAAGAGGAAGCCCCAGAGCATGTCGCCGAGCGTCGTCTCCCAGGCGACCTTCCCGTCCACGAGGAAGCGAGCGTTCCCTCCCCATGCCGCGTCGTCGAGTGTGGCCAGCCGCTTTTCGAGCTCCTCCGCGTTGCGCTCGTAAGCGGCGACCGATTCCTCCAGCATCGCGGGCTCGGGCGTCTGCACGAAGTTCACTTCCCGGCGATCCACGATCGTGCACGCGTCGTGGAGCTCGCTGGCGAGGAGCCAGACGAGGCCGCTGGCGGGCGCGGACCGGGGATGCGGGCGGTAAGCCGCCTGGTCGGGAGGCACCGCGCGCAGGACCCGCACGAACCTCGGCTTTTCGGCTTTGAAGCATTCCTTGTAGTACTCGCGGGTGTTCATGACTCTCCTTTCGAGCGGCAGATCATCCCAGATTGTCGTCCCGCCGAGTCCAGAAAGACTCTGCAACCTTTCGCCGGCGGGGGGTGTTCAAGGAGCCAGGAGAATGGTCTGATGACGTGCACGATCGCCCCGAAGACCCCCGGAAACCCGCCGGCCGGGCCCGACGCCGGACGCGGGCTTCGATTGGTTTCATTCGCCGGGCGCGATGCGAAGGAGAGCGAGATGCCGCCGGAACACGCCCTCGAGGCCGCCCTCGCCACCGATCTGGACGGGAGCTTCGAGCGGATGGTCCGCGAGTATCAGGACCGCCTCTATTCGTTCGCCCACCGCCTGGCGGGCAATCCGCAGGACGCGGAGGAGATCGCCCAGGACGCGTTCGTGCGGGCTTACCGCGCGATGAAGACGTATCCGGCCGAGAGGATCCGCGCGCTGTCGTTGAAGGCATGGCTCTACCGGATCACGCTGAACGTCGCCCGCAACCGGATGCGCGTCCGGCGGCACCCGTCCGTTTCGCTCGACGAGCGCGACGCCCGGGGCCAGGCCGCCTGGGAGCCCGAGGACGCCGCCGAGAACCGGCCGGACTCCCTCTTCGAGCAGGGACGCCGGAGGGCCGACATCGCGACGCTCGTCGCGGGGCTGCCGGAGCGGTACCGCTCGGCTTTGATTCTCCGATACATGGAAGGACTGCGCCTCGAGGAAGTCGCCGCCGTCCTGAAACAGCCCCTCGGCACAGTCAAGTCCAACGTGCACCGCGCGGTCAACGCGCTGCGCGAATCGCTGTCTTCCTCGCGTCGATTTTCCGCCGCCAGAGAGGTGATTTCATGAACCGCACCGTACAGAAGTCTCTCCCCCCGACGACCGGCGTCCTGCGGGAGCTGCGAGGCTCCGCGGCGCACGTCGCCCCCGCGTCGCTCCTGCCGGCCGTGCTGCGCCGTGTCGGTCTCGGCGACCTCTACTGGCGGCTCGACTCTCCCGTGGGCGCCGTCTTCGTCGCGGCGAGCCGCGCGGGAATCTCCATGGTCACGCGGGCGAAGTCGCCGGAGGACTTCGAGCGAAGCTTCGAGCGCCGGCGCGGGCGTCCGGTCTCCCGCGCCGCCTCGCGGCCTCCGGCCGCCGTGCGGACGCTGATGAAGAACCTCGCGGGACGCGACCGCGCCAGGCTCCAGTTCGACCTGCGCGGGCTCTCCGAGTTCGAGCGCGCCGTCCTGAGGAAGGCGCTCGAGATTCCGGGGGGCGAGGTCCGCCCCTACAGCTGGATCGCGCGCGAGATCGGCCATCCCGAGGCGGTGCGGGCCGTCGGGACCGCGCTTGGCAAGAACCCGGTGCCGCTGCTGATCCCCTGTCACCGGGTCGTGCGCGCCGACGGGACGCTCGGGCAGTATTCGATGGGCGGAAGCCGCGTCAAGCGCGCGCTGCTCGAGGTCGAAGGAGTCGAGCCGGGCGTGATCGAGCAGCTCGCCGCGCGAGGCATCCGGTATCTCGGCAACGAGAAGGAGCGCTACTACTGCTACCCGACCTGCGGCGGCACGAAGTCCCTAGTGCTCTCCAACCACGTTCCCTTCCACAACGAGCGGGAGGCCGTTGCGGCCGGGTATCGTCCCTGCAAAGCCTGCCGGCCGGCGGCCTGAGAGGGCGTTGGCGGCGTTATAGCTCTCCCCGATCCGGCGCTTGATATCCTCGCCTGGTCTCATGACCGATCCGAACGCGCCTCCTCCCTCTCCGGAAGATCACGCCGCGCGCGTGCGGGAGGCGTTCGACGCGTTTCACGACAAGGTCGGCGAAAGGCTCGACGGGAGCGCGCGGGCCACCGTCGAGCAATTGCGTGCGGCGGCCAACGAGAAAGACGTCGAGAAGCTTCGCGAGCAGCTGGGCGAGGTCAAAGAGCGTCACGGCTGGCTCTACCGCGAGCTCGCGGAGCACCCGGCGATCGCGACCCTCCTCGACGAGCTGGCTCTCTGGGGCTTTTAACCGTCGCTCAGCGTTTGCTCGGGATCTGCGCCCTGCGGGCGCACCGGCGAGCGACTCGGTCGGATGCGGCCTCGATCGCTCGCCTGATCCCGAGCAAACACTTCGCTCCCGCGGCGCGCGCCTCCTCCCTCGGTTACTTCGGGAGACTTCGCGCGCCGCGACCGGGGCCTCTACGATCGGGGCCTCGTCCTGAACGAAGCCGTTAGACTAGTCGGAATGGCGCGGTACAAGGTCGAGGAGTATGTCCGGTGGGAAGACATCGATGCCGCCGGCATCATCAATTACCAGGCGTACCTGCGATTCTTCGGCCTGGCGGAGGCGGAGCTGCTGCGGTCGGCCGGCCTGACCTACCGCTACCTCTTCGAGTCGCTTGGCATCTGGCTGCCGCGCGCGCGCGTGGAATGCGACTTCCATTTTCCCGTCAAGCTCGACGAGCTGCTCGCCGTCGAGGCGTACTTCAGCCGGATCGGCCGGACCTCCGTGCACCTCGATTTCGAGGTCCGGCGCAAGTCGGACCCCTCCCGGGTCGTCGCGAGCGGCCGCTACGTCCTGGTCTGTGTGCGGCAGCAGGATTTTCAGCCGGTGCCCGTGCCGGAAGAGGTCCGCGCAAAGATCGCCATTTTCGTCGAGCCGGCAAAGCCGGTCTGACCAACGCCGAAACAGAGCGCCCGCCGTTTCGTAACTGAGAACAGATGCCCCGCGGCAAGGACTGGATCGAGCTGGTCCGATCGACGTTCCGGTCGGTCGGGCGAGAGGAGATGTCGGGCCTCTACGGCCGCGAGTGGAGGAACGCGAAGGAGAAGCTCACCGCCGAGGACCGTGAGGAGATCGAGCGCGAACCCAAACGCATCAAGCGGTTCCTGAAGTCGGCCAACGCGGTCCTCTTCGGCCTTTCCAAGCGTCTCGCCCCGACGCGGCGCGTGGCCTTCGGCGCCGCGCTGCTGCTCACCGTGATGTCGTTTCAGTGGAAGTGGTCGAACCACAGCGAAAAGACGCGCGGCGGAGAGCACCGCACGACCGAGTACAGCGTGTCGTTCGACAGCGGGTTCCTGCTCGCCTCGATCACGCTCTTGACGCTGCTGCTCGGCATGGAGCTCGTGGACAAGATCAACTACCGCGACGAGCTCGAGCTCGCGCGGGAGCTGCAGTCGAGCCTCATTCCGAAGACGCTGCCGGCAACGCCCGGCTTCGAGCTCGGCGCCTACAACCGGATCGCGAACATGGTCGGCGGCGACATCTACGATTTCGTCGTGCTTCCCGACGGGCGGCTGGCCGTCCTCTTCGGAGATGCTTCCGGCCACGGAATGGCGGCGGGCCTCGTGATGGCGGTCGCGCATGCGGCCTTTCGCACACAGCTCGAAACCGACCCGGCGGCCGAGGCGATGTTCGCGACGTTGAACCGCATTCTCTGCCGCACGGGCGGTCCGAGAGCCTTTTTCGGCTGCGTGTACCTGCTCCTTTCCCCGGACGGCTCCTTCGCGGGCTCGGTCGCGGGACACCCGCCGATCCTGCGCGTGGACGCGGCGGGGGCCGTCGCCGAACGGATCGGGAAGGGCGCCTATCCGCTCGGAGTCAAGACGCCGCTCGCCTGGGACGTGGAACGCGGAACGATCGAGCAGGGACAGGCGCTCCTGCTCCACTCCGACGGCCTCTCCGAGGCGAGAGACCCGATGGGAAACCAGTTTGGCGACGGACGCATCGAATTGGGCATCCGGCGATCGGCCGCGCTTTCTGCGCCCGATCTCGTCGCGGATCTCGCCCGGGACGTCATGGCCTTCTGCGGACGCGAAGCGCCGGAAGACGACGTCTCAATCGCCGTGCTGAGGCGCGTCGCTCCGCGCTGAGCCCGCGGGCGGGAGGACGTGCGTCCGGGATTCCCGCTGACAACCGGGAGGCGTCCCGCCGCCGGGGCTGAAGAACGGCCCGAACAGGCACTGTGCAGCCCGGAGGCGACGGCGTTGCCCGGCAGCGGCCCTGTCCGAGGGCACACACCGCGAACTTGGGTTAGCGAAGCTGCTTCTGTGCCCTCGGACCGGAGCGGCGGCCAGGAGTTCTCCATGCGGCCAGGCCGCCGCGTGCCGCAGAGGGCAACGACGGCGCCTCCAGGCGGATTGTCCGCGACGAATCCGTCAGAAAGTTAGTTCGTCGGGGTTGTCGCGAGGGCTTCGGCGGCTGCCAGCGGAGTCATCCCCGAACGAGTCATTTCGATTTCGAAGACCGGCGGCTCGAGGATATGGCGCTTGACCTTGCACTGGTCCACGGCCCGCAGGAGCGCCTCGCGATACTTCTCGGGAAAGGCCGGCGGCAGCGCGATCTCCAGCCGGATGCGCGCGACTCCCTTGCCCGACTCGTCCCGTTCGAGGTTCAGCTTGAGAGAGAGACCCTCCGTGTCGAGGTTGCGCTGCTGGCAGAACTTGAGCGCATAGAGGCCGGCACAGGTGCCGATCGACGCCAGGAAGAGGTCGAAGGGGGTCGGGGCGGTTCCGGCGCCACCGTTCTCGACGGGCTGGTCCGTGACGATCGTGAATCCCTTGTCGACGGCCTCGACTTCGAGCCCCCCGGGAAAGCGGATGTCCATAAGGGGAGGATGGATCGCGCGGACCCGCCCCGCCTGATGCGATCGCATCAAGGCGCGGGACTGGAATCGGCGGGAATACGGAAATGTTCTGGAACCTGGAAGAGTCTCTGAGACACCGAGGAGATCGTTCCCGTCGCGGCCTTCGGAACCCGCTCGGTCCGAGGGCTCGTATTTTGCGAGGGAACAAGTGAGCGGGCCGGCAAGCGGCAGGACCGCCGAAGAAAGGCAACGAATGTCTGAAACTCTGAATCTTCCGGTCGTTCCGATGAAGAACGCCGTGCTGCTGCCGGGCGTCAGCTTTCCGATCACCGCCGGGCGTCCCGCCACCTTGCGCGCCATCGAGGCCGCGTTGAACGACAAGGACCGGCAGGTCTTCGCCGTGGCCCAGCGCCAGGTGACCGAGGGAGAGGTCGTCACTCCCGATTCGCTCTACACGATCGGCACGATCGCGACGGTGGGGTCGATCCAGCGGAGCCTCGGCAGCGTGCTCCTCCTGCTCGAGGGGAAGGCGCGCGGGATCGCCACGCGGTTCGTCTCGAAGGACGGGCGGCTCGAGGCGACGGTGCAGGAAGCGCGGGAGATGCTGGAGCTCGACTCGCGCGACCCGGCCTTCGTCGGCCTCCACCACGAGGTGCGTGAGCGCGCCGCGGAGCTCGGGCGCAAGCTCGGACTTCCCGACGAGGCGATCAGCCAGTTTCTCGAAGGAGTGCAGGAGCCCGGGCGGCTCGCCGATCTCGTGGCCGGTTACCTGGACATCCCGGCGTCGGAGAAGCAGGCGCTTCTCGAGACGCTGTCGGTCGAAGACCGGCTGCGGCGCGTCCTCGTCCACGTCCAGCGGCAGATCGAGGTCCTCTCGGTCCAGGAAGACATCCAGTCCAAGGTCAAGGAAGAGCTCGGCGGGCGCCAGCGCGAGATGTACCTGCGCGAGCAGATGAAGGCGATCCAGAAGGAGCTCGGCGAGGGAGAAGGCGCCGAGGACGATTCGCTGAAGGAGCTGCGCGCAAAGCTCGACGCGCTCGACCTGCCCGAAGAGGCCCGCAAGGAAGTGGACCGGGAGTGGGGGCGGTTGACGCGCATCGGGCGGGAGTCGATGGAGTCGCAGGTCATCCGCACCTACCTCGAGACGATCGCGGAGCTTCCGTGGAGCTCGAGGAGCGAAGACCACCTCGACGTGCAGGAGGCCTCCCGGGTCCTCGACGAGGACCATTACGCGCTCGGCGACGTCAAGGATCGGATCCTGGAGTTCCTCGCCGTGCGCCAGCTCTGGCAGACGAGGGAGAAAGCGGAGAAGGCCGGCAAAGCGAACGCGGAGAAGGCCGAGAGCGCCGGGAAGGCGAACGCCGCCGACGTCACGGCGGAAGCCCGCGAGGCGGCGCACGCGAAGGGGAAGATCCTGCTCTTCGCCGGGCCTCCCGGCGTCGGCAAGACCTCGATCGCCCGCTCGATCGCGCGCGCGATGGGACGCAAGTACGTGCGCATCTCGCTCGGCGGCGCCCGGGACGAAGCGGACATCCGCGGCCACCGGCGCACCTACATCGGCGCCATGCCGGGCCGCATCATCCAGGGAATGAAGCAGGCGGGGACGAAGAATCCCGTCTTCCTGCTCGACGAGGTGGACAAGCTCGGCGTCTCCTTCCAGGGAGATCCGGCGAGCGCGCTGCTCGAAGTGCTCGACCCCGCGCAGAACGACAGCTTCACCGATCACTACCTCGCGGTGCCGTTCGACCTCTCCGAGGTCCTCTTCATCGCGACGGCAAACTTCATCCAGAACATCCCGGCTCCCCTGCTCGACCGGATGGAGGTCGTCAACTTCGCCGGCTACACGGAGCAGGAGAAGCTCCAGATCGCGAAGAACTACCTCGTGCCGCGGCAGGTCCGGGAGAACGGCCTGTCGGAGGGGGAGATCGCGCTCTCCGACGGCTCGATCCTGGAAGTCATCTCGAGCTACACGCGCGAGTCGGGTGTGCGCCAGCTCGAACGGGAACTCGGGCGCCTGGCGCGCAAGGTCGCGCGGCGCATCGCGGCCCGGGAGATCCGGACACAGACGATCGAACAGCCGGACGTCCGCAAGCTGCTCGGCCGCCCGAAGGTGCACCCGGAGAAGATGGCGCGGGCGGACCAGATCGGAAACGCGACCGGCATGTACTACACGCCGGCCGGCGGCGACATCATGTTCGTCGAGGCCTCGCTCATGGGGGGGAAGGGCGAGCTGATCCTGACCGGCCAGCTCGGGGACGTCATGAAGGAGTCGGCGCGCGCGGCGTGGACCTACGCGCGATCGCACGCGGCGTGGCTCGGGATCGAGGAAAAGGACTTCCAGGGAGACGTCCACATCCACGTGCCGGCCGGGGCGATCCCCAAGGACGGCCCCTCGGCTGGAATCGCGATGGCGACGGCGATGGTCTCCGCGCTCTCCAAGCGCCCCGTCCGCAACGACGTGGCCATGACGGGCGAGATCACGATCTCCGGCCGGATTCTCCCGATCGGAGGCTTGAAGGAGAAGATCCTCGGCGCGGTGCGGGCCGGCATCCACCACGTCGTGATCCCGAAAGACAACGAGGCGGATCTGGAAGACCTGTCACCCGAGGTGCGCGACAAGCTCGAGGTCTCCCCCGTCGAGGATCTCGCGCAGGCCCTGGCCGTGACGCTGCGCAACACGACGCTGCAGGAGGGGCGCCTCTTCTTCGGCGCCGGCCCGGAGGCGGATGCCGAGGGCACCGTTCCTCATTAGACGACAGCGACAGCCGAGAGTCATGGGCGGCCGGAAGGCCCCCCTTTTTATTACGTAGTCCTACCTTGTGAAGAAGAAGCGGGTCAGGTGGAAGAAGATCGGAGCGGCGAAGCAGAGCGAGTCGATCCGGTCCAGCATCCCGCCGTGACCCGGGAGGAGCGTCCCGTAGTCCTTGACGCCGCGGTCCCGTTTGATCGCCGAGAGGATCAGGCCGCCGGCGAATCCGGCGAGGGTGATCGTCAGCGACATCCCGGCCGCCTCGAGCGGTGAGAACGGGGTGGCCCACCAGAGCGCGGTCCCGACGGCCGTGGCCGAGAGGATGCCGCCGGCGAATCCCTCCCACGTCTTGTTCGGGCTCAAGACCGGGGCGATCGGCCGGCGGCCGAAGAGCTTTCCGAAGACGTACTGCAGCACGTCGGACAGCTCGACGACGAGCACGAGAAAAATCAGGAGCTTCGTGTTGCTCTTCCCGTGACCCCGGATTTCGAGCATCTGGAGGGCCGGCGCGTAGCTGACGCAATACACGCACACCATCAGGCCCCAGTGGATCGTCGCCGTGCGCGCGAGGAAGCCCTCCGTGCGGCCGGCGAGGACGTTCGACACCGCCACGAAGACGAACGCGTAGACGGGGATCATGATCGCGAAGAGGCCGTACCAGCGCGCGGCAACGAGCGCGTACTGGAGCGGCGTGACGAGGAAGAAGCTCCAGAAGAGCGTGCGGTGGTCCTCGCGGCGGGTCGGCGCCAGGGTCACAAACTCGCGCAGCGCGAGGAAGGACATCAGGGCGAAGAGGAGCGACGAGCCCCAGACGCCCGTCCAGATCGCGGCCGTGAAGACCGCGGCCATGATCCACCAGGCGCGGATCCGCGCGTTCAGGTTCTCGACCGTGTTGCGCGCCGCCGGCGCGCGGGCGCGGCGGGCGAGCACGGCCCCCACGAGCGTCGCCACGACGAGCAGCGCCGCGACGCCGCCGATCAGCCGCACGAGGTCCCGGTCTTCAAAGGCGCTCATGGGCTAACCTGGGCGGGGGACCTCGTGGTCCCCCGAACCCCCGAGCTCGCAGACGGCCGCGCGCGCCCTCTCGAGGAACTGCTCCCTGGGTTCCGCTTCCCCGAGTCGAAGCGGCCGGCCGAAGAGCACGCGCGAGAGCATCGGCACCGGCAGCGACTCGCCTTTCGGGAGGATGCGGTTCATGTTGTCGAGGTACACCGGCATCGCCTCGAGATCCGGCCGAGCCCGGCAGAGGTGGTACAGGCCGCTCTTGAACGGGCCGACCTCCTCTCCCGTGCCCCGCGTCCCCTCCGGAAAGACGATGAGCGATTCGCGGTCGCCCATCTCGCTCACGAGGGTCTCGATCGTCCTCCGCGCCCCGGCGACTCTCCCCGCGTCGGAAGGTCCGGAGGCGCCCAGCCGATCGACGAGGACCGCGCGGAAGACGCGGGACGCCAGGAAGCGCCGGACCGCTCCCTTCTCCCAGTAGTCGCGCGCCGCGACGGGGCGCGTCGAGCGGCGGACCGCGGGAGGCAGCGCCGACCAGAGCACGACGAAGTCGAGGTGGCTCGTGTGGTTCGCGAAGTAAACGCGCTGGCGCTCGTCCGGTGGCCGGTCCACCCAGAAGACCGACGCCCCGGCCACGAACCGGGCGAGGCCGGCGATCAGCTCGGCGATCATCGCGCGCGCAGCGCCCGCGCGATCCGCGCGGTGCGAAGAGCGGCCGTGAAGAGCGACCCAACGACGACGAGCGCGACTGCGACGTAGAGCAGGCGCGGCGGGCGCAGGAACCGCGCCTCGACGGCGCCCGCCAGGCATCCCACCGTCACGGCGAACATCCGGTGCGGTTTCGCCATCGGACCGGAGAAGTCCTGCGGGAGGCCGAGGGCCCCGCCGAGGACCCGGACGTAGGCCGTCAGCAGCGCGGCGAGCGCGGCGACCCAACCGAGCGTCATGCCGTACGGCAGAGCGCGCAGCGCGAGCCCGGCCGCGACGAAGATCAGCGCGTCCGCGACGCGGTCCGGCAGGTCGTTATAGATCTCCCCTTCCGGACTGCCAAGTCCTCCCTCGACCGCGATCAGCCCGTCGAGCAGATTGCAGAGGAGACGAAGCTGGATGCACCCGGCGGCGCCGAGCAGAAGGAGCCCGATCGTCCGGCCGTCGTCACGGAGGGAGAGCCAGAGGCAGACTCCGGCGAGGGCGCCGAGCACGAGGCTCGCGATCGAGACGGCGTTGGGGCGCACGCGGCGCGCCGCCAGCCACCCGGCGAGGGCGCGGGCCCAGCGCTTCTCGCGGCTCTTCAAGGGCCTCCGGCTTCCCGGGGACATCTGACGCGATTCTAAGTCGCGCTCTCTCCCTAGTCTCTTTCGGCGGGGTAGTCGCCGCGCTCCTGCGCCCGTACTGTCCTTGTTTCATCGTTCATGGCTGAAAATCCGCCCCGAAGCCGGCGTCGTTTCCCTGCGTCGGCACGCGCGGGCTGTCCGCCACTGTGAGAACCGGCCCGCGCTGAGGGTTCCTCGCAGTTTCAGCGTGGCGCCGGGTGCGGCGTTCCATGCTCGTCACCCATCACCGACTCCGCGAAACGCCACCGGCTCCGGGGCTTGCAGTCCAGCTAATCCGTGATGCAGCCCCGACGGCGGGCCGCCTCCCGGAGGAGGCGATGAGCGAAGGAGCACGCCGAAGTCTCCCCTCGCCTCGCAGCTACTGCGACTGAGCGACCAGCGACGGCCCGAAACTCTCGGTCACGGCCGGGCCGTCGCGTGCCGACGAGGGAGGCGGACCGACGCCGGGGCGGATAAAACGAGGACACTGCCCGCGCCGGGCTCCGTGGCTCCCCGGGACAAGTGTGATAGGGTATGCAAGTTCTCGGTTCGCTCGCCTTTTGCCAGACCTGTTCTGACCAAATCCCGAACGAAAAAAACTACGAGAATACGGGGAGCCGCGCCGGCCGGTCCCTCGGCCCGATCCTCCGCCGGCAAGCGCCGGAGCAACCGGCACCAAGGATGGGTTTCATGAAGCTCTATGTGGGGAATCTCCCGTACAACATCTCCGACGACCAGCTGCGCGACATGTTCGCCAAGTATGGCGTCCCCGACTCGGCGAGGGTGATCACCGACCGCGATTCCGGGCAGTCCAAGGGATTCGGATTCGTCGAGTTCAGCAACGACGAGATCGCCAAGCAGGCGATGTCGCTGAACGGCACCGACTTCGGCGGACGGTCGCTGACCGTCAACGAAGCCCGGCCGCGCAATGAAGGCTCCGGAGGCGGACGCGCCCGCTACTGAGAATCCTCTCGACAGGAAGCACGGGGGACCTTTCGGTCCCCCGTTTTTTTTGTGGGTCCGGGGCGCGGACTCTCGCAGCCTAATGCGGCGGGCGCGCGAGCGCCGCGACGGCGGCCGAAACGGGCTGGTGATTGGGCACGGTGACGCGGCTCACGTGCCCGCAGTCGCAGCGCCGAAGGAACGATTCGCCGACGCTTCCTCCGACGCTGTCCCGGTTCTGCTTCTGGCACGCCTCGCAGCCCCAGGCGATGGGGCGGATCACGGAGCCCACGAAGCCGTACCAGAAACGAAGGCAACCATCGAGCGCAGACCAGCTCTCATACACGGTGGCCTGCCCGCTCTCGATCGCGAGCGCCTTCCTCACCGCCGCGATCTCGTTGGCCGAGTGCGCGTCGAAGTGAGCGAGTCGGCCCCGCAGGGCGGCGTCCGTCAGGGTTCCCGACTTGGCGGCGATCCTGGTCCCTTCCGACGAGTCCACCAGGAACGAAATGAGACCGGGCACGTTCTCGACCGACGGCAGGCGGGAGAGCACGATGGCGAACATCCCGGCAGACTTCGCGTCGCTCGAACGGCGATCCACGGCGTGATCCATGACACGGCTCGCTTTTCTCGCCGATGCCGGCGACGGAGAGGTCACAGATTTGGCTGAAGGGCCGTCGGAGGAGATCGGAGGCCTTTAGTCTATCACGAACGCCCGGGTGCTACGCGGGCTCGGGCAGACGCGACAGCATCCGAGCGGCGAGAAGCCACTCGCGCCGCGCCGCGGCGAGCGAGGCCCGCGATTCGCGAAGCTCCCGCCTCCAGGCTTTCGCCATGTCGGAGGATGCCGTGCGGCCGCGCGCGAGGAGCTCCCGGCGCTTCGTGTCGACTTCGTGCCATGCCTCGACGGCCCGGTCGATCGCGCGGCGCGCCTTCTCCATCTGCGCGCGGATCTCCTCCGCGAGGCCGGAGGGCGCGAGGACGAGCTTCTCCTCCGCCTTCGTCAGCTTCATCCGGAGCCGCGAGGTTTCGATCACGGCCTTCGGCGTCCTGCGAAGCTCCACGGCGAGGCCGGCCACTTGCAGGACCGCGATGAGCCACTTCGTCGGATCCCAGTGATACCACCGCACGCCGTTGCGGAAGTCCGACGGGAACTTGTGGTGGAAGTTGTGGTACCCCTCGCCGTTGGTCACGAACGCGAGCAGGCCGTTGTCCCGCGCGGAATTCTCCTCGGTATAGGGGCGCGAGCCCCAGAGATGCGCGACCGAGTTGACCATGAACGTCGTGTGGTGGATGACGACGATGCGGAGGAACCCTCCCCAAAGGAGACCGCCGAGTGGGCGCCCGAAAAATGCCCCGACGAGCGTCGGGATGCCGAGGCCGGCCACGATGCCGATCCAGTTGTTCCACCGGTATTGCCACCGCACGAGCGGGTTCGACTGCAGGTCGGGAACGTTCTCGTAGCTGCGCTCCTCCGGCTCCGCGTAGAAGAGCCACAGGATGTGCGCCCACAGTCCGCCGCGCTTGATGCTGTACGGATCCCAGTCCTTGTCCACGTAGCGGTGATGGTCGCGATGATCGGAAGACCACTTCAGGGCGGAGTTCTGGAGCGCCATCGCCCCGAGGAACAGATAGGCGGCCTGGAGCGCCGGATGAGAGACGTAGCTCTTGTGCGCGAAGCAGCGGTGATATCCCGCGGTCACCGAAAAGCTCACGAACCCGAAGAGAACGAAAAAAAGGACCGGCTCCCACCAGCGGACGCCGTTCACCGCCACATAAGCCGCGGTTCCGAGCACGCCGATGACCGGAGTGAAGGAGAGAAAAAGGATGTTGAGCCAGTTTTTCCTGAGTTGCTTCTGCATGTCATCTCCCGCTAAAAGTCAGTGTTCACCTCGAACTGGCTCCGAGGGATCCTGAACAGATAGCCCTGAGGGAGGTGAGAGATCATCTTACACCATGCCGCACGGGGCCTCTCGGTCGGACGTCGTTTGTCCGGCCGGCCATCGCATCGTCAGCCCATGGAGGATGCGATGCCGGAAGTTCAAGACATCGGCGTGTGGCGGGCGCGCAGGATGGCGAAGGACGATGTCCCGATCGGAGTTCCCCCTTTCGTGCTCGAGCAGCCGTGCCCGGGTTGCGGCACGCGGCGCGTCTGCACGATGGTTTGGAGAAGGGATCCGGCGGACGGACGGCGCGCTCCATTCCCCAGGGTCGAGCCGCATTTCCTCTGCACGGAAGAACGGGTCCTCTGGCAGGAAATCAGCGATGCCCCGATTCCAGTCTCGGCCTGGTCCGGCATCCTCGGCCGTTTCGAGACCACCTGGTCAAATAGAGGTCCTCACGTCGCGCCGTTCTGGCGCGGATCTTGCCCTTCCTCATGATGGGAGGTAAATCTATGAAAAGAGTGATGTCCATCTGTGCGGTCGCTGCCGCGATTCTGCTGATGTCCTCGGCAGGTTACGCCAACGACCGCCCGCACGAAGGGAAGATCGTCAGCATCCAGACGGTCGAGAAGTCGGTGGAAGTCGGAGGCGAGAAGCAGCTGGGCAACGTCGAGAGGTCGATGGTCGTCCAGGGAGAGAAGGGAGACCAGTGGACGCTCTTCTGGGACGACACCACGAAATTCAAGAGCGGCGTGACGCCCAACGAGCTGCGCGAGGGCGACAAGATCCACTTCGATTTCGTCCAGAAGGACGGAAAGATGTGGGTCACGGAACTGCGCCGCACCAAGAAAGCCGACAAGGACTGACCCTTCTTCTTTTTGCATGACGAGGGGCGCCTCGGCGCCCCCGTTTCTTTTTCCGAGTGACGAGCGCTCAGCCGATCGACTGGATCGTGGCGAAAAACCCGCCCCGAAGCCGGCGTCGTTTCCCTCCGTCGGCACGCGCCGGCCCGCCGCAATTGTGAGAACCGGCCGGCGCTGAGGGTTCCTCGCAGACTCATCGTGGTACCGGTCGCGGCCTTCCGCGCTCGTCACCCATCACCGACTCCGGGAAACGCCGCCGGCTCCGGGGCTCTCAGTTCGGCTTAGCCACGATGAAGCCCCGGCGGCGGGACCGCCTCCCGGAGGAGGCGTGAGCGAAGGAGCATGGAGGCCCGCCGCCGCGACCACGCTGCTCGTGCGACTGAGCGACAAGCGACGGCCAGGTTCTCACTGTCAAGGCAGGGCCGTCGCGTGCCGACGCAGGGAGGCGGGCCCGACGCCGGGGCGGATTTGAAAACCGACGGTTAGGGGCGACGTCGCCTTTTTTCGGCGCTTTCGAGGAGGCGGCGGTGCTGGATGATGGCGCGGTCGTGGAGACCGCGGCCGACTTCTCCGGCGTCGTCCTCGGCGGAGACTTCGAAATGGTAGAACTTCCCTTCCATTCGCACGAAGCGGGCGGTTGCGCGCACGGTCGCGCCCGGGGGCGTGGCCGCGGTGTGCGTTACGTTGATCGAGACCCCCGCAGTCAGCTCCCCTTCCTCCAGGATCTCCGCCATCGCCCGCGCCGCCGCCACCTCCATCAAGGCAACCATCCGCGCGGTGGCGAAGACGCGGGGAAAACTCTCCTTGTGGTCGGCGGAAAGCGCGCTCGCCAGATCCGATTCGCGAACAACCCACTCCACGGTGCCGGCGGCGCCCTGCGGGAGATCTCTTCTCGTCATTTCTCGACCTCATTATTCCCGACGGCCTTTGAGAGCATCAACCCGGTTCCACATTTCCCGAATGCCCGCACGGCGTCGGATTTCCGGGAGACGTAGTTCGGCAGGGAGGGAGGCCGCGATGGACAATTATTGGATCCCGCGCCCGCCCGCGACTTACAAGCCGTCGTCTTATCAAGAGTTTAGGTTCTGGCCCCGTCCTTGCCTTACCTCTCTCCCGAAGGTAGCAGAAACCATGAAATCGAGCGAATTGCGCAACGTGACACCTCGCGATCTTGCCGGCGGGGCGTCCTACGACGTCCGCCTTCCCGAAGCCGGACTCGGATGGGAAAAGATGGGCCCCCTCTTCGAGCGCTATTCTGTGACGCTCACCGGCAACGTGGATCATCACTGGGCCGAGGCCTACAAGCAGATCGTCACGTCCGCTCCGAGCCTCTGCCGGTTCCGGCTAGACAAGGACCACGCCACGGTTTCCTTCACCTGCAGGTCGACGGACGGCCCCGTCGAGGTCATGGGAGTGCTGAAGATCCTCGAAGGGCTGATCGTGCGCGTCAACCGCCAGGCCAACCTCCCCGTGGCGGCCGAGCCCGAGCCGAGTCCGGCCGGCAACAACGGCGGACGCGCTCAGCGCGGCGGCCTCCTCTCGCGTTTCGCGATCTCGAAGTAACTTCCCTCCTCCCGGCCGCGCCTCTCCCGATCACTTCGGCGTGAAGCGGGACAGCTCGTAGATCCCGAGACGTTTCTCCAGGCCCGCGACCTCCGCGACGATCTTCTCGAAGCCTTCGGCGCCGAAGAGCTGGTGCTCTTTCGCCTCGAACGCCTCGCCCAGGTCCTGGTACTCCTTCCTGCCGACGACCGTCCGGAACGCGGGGAAGAGAACCGTGTCCTCCCTCGCCTCGTGCGGGCGATACATCCGGATGAAGAGGCGCATCGAGCCGGAGAGACGACGCCGGTCTTCCTCCTTCACGAGCGCTCCTCGCTTCGCGAGGCCGAGAATCTCCGCCGTCAGGCGCCTTCCCGCCAGGTGCTGCTCGCGAAGGACCGCGACGAGGTCCACGAGCTTGCCGGCCTTCTCGAATCGCGGGAAGAGGTTCTCCTCCTCGAGCTTCTCGTGGTACTCCTCGATGAACCGGCGAATGATCCCGGCGGCGCCGGAGAGGGTCTCCGGGGCGGCGTCCTCCCGCGCCTCGAGGCGGCGCAGCCCCTCCTCGTAGATGAGCAGGATGCGGTTGAGCACGCCGTGCTCCCGCATCAGGTCTTCGCCCGGGGCGACCTCCTCCTCTTCCTTGTCCGGCTTCTTCTTTTCCTTCTTCCCCGGCTCCGCGGCGGCGAAGGCCGCGAGCAGCAGGCCCGCGCCGGTTCCGCGGGCGGCCGCCAGGAAGTCTCTCCGGCTCGAAACGGCGGTCTTCATCGGAAGCTCCCCCTTTCCTTGAGCGCAACACCCGGCGCTGTATGATTCTTTCCCCTCGAATCGACAGGAGGAACCCATCATGAGCTCACCAGTCGCCTCGTTCTTCGTCCGCCGCCGCGGCCTCGCGGCAGGCCTCGCCCTGATCACGGCCGGCTCGCTTGGCGTCGCGCTGGCCCAGTCCAACAAGGCGGCCACGGCAAAGCCGGCCGCGTCCACGGCGCCCGCCGCGCTCGGTCCACGGGATCGACCCGCCGGACATGGACCCGTACCGCGAAGCGTGCCAGGACTTCTACGAGTACGCCGACGGCGGAGGCTGGCGCAAGAGAACCCGATCCCCGCCGACTACCCGAGCTGGGGCACGTTCTCCGAGCTCGCCGAGCGCAACCGCGAAGCGCTGCACAAGATCCTGGAGAAGCTGGCCGCGGCGACAGGCCGCGGCCGGCCCCGAGGAGCGCAAGATCGGCGATTTCTACGCGAGCTGCATGGACGAGACGGCGTCGAGGCGCGGGAGCGAAGCCGCTCGACGGCCGAGCTCGAGCGCATCGACCGGATCGCGAGCCTGGACGAGCTCCGCGCCGAGATCGCGCGGCTGCAGACGAAGGAGTCAACGCGCTCTTCCAGTTCGGCTCGCAGCAGGACCGCAAGAACTCGAGCGAGGTCATCGCGGCCGCCTTCCAGGGCGGCCTCGGCCTGCCCGACCGCGACTACTACACGAAGACCGACGAGGAATCGAAGAAAGCTGCGCGACCAGTACGTCGCGCACGTCGAAAAGATCTTCGTGCTCCAGGGGACGATCCGGCCGCGGCCGCCCTCGGCGCACGCGCCGTTCTCGACCTCGAGACGAAGCTCGCGCGAGGCCTCCATGACCCGCGTCGAGCGGCGGGATCCGGACGCGACGTATCACCGGATGACGCCGGCAGCAGTTGAAGGCCTGACCCCGCACTTCTCCTGGTCGGCCTACTTCCGGGACGTCTGACGCCCCGCCGGTCGCCGCCGTCAACGCCGGCCAGCCGAAATTCCTCGAGGCGGCGGACCGGGAGCTCACGTCGTGCCGCTCGCCGAATGGAAGAGCTACCTGCGCTGGCAGCTTTCCGCCGCGGCTCCTCGCTCTCCTCGAACTTCGTGGACGAGGACTTCGACTTCTACAGAGACGCTCGCAGGGAACCCAGGAGAACCAGCCGCGCTGGAAGCGCTGCGTGCAGTCGACCGACGGCCACTCGGCTTCGCGCTCGGAAAGCTCTACGTCGCGAGTACTTTCCGCCGGAAGCCAAGGAGCGGGCCGACCGGATGGTGCAGAACCTGATCGCGGCGCTGCGCGACGACCTGGAGACCCTGCCCTGGATGGGAGCGGAGACGCGGAAGGCCGCGCTCGCGAAGCTCGACGCCTTCACTCCGAAGATCGGCTATCCGACAAGTGGCGGGACTACTCCTCGCTCTCGGTGGACCGGGCCGCCTACGCGGGCAACGTGCTGAGCGGCGAGGATCTTCGAATCCCGCCGCGATCTGGCGAAGATCGGAAAGCCCGTCGACCGCACCGAGTGGCAGATGACGCCGCCGACCGTCAACGCGTACTACAACGCGCGCAGGAACGAGATCGTCTTTCCGGCCGGGATCCTGCAGCCGCCCGTTCTTCGACGCGGAGGCGGACGACGCGGTCAACTACGGCGGCATCGGCGCCGTCATCGGCCACGAGATGACCCACGGCTTCGACGACCAGGGCCGCAAGTTCGACGGGCGCGGGAACCTCACGAACTGGTGGACGGCCGCAGGACCTGAAGAACTTCGAGGCGCGGTCGAAGCTGCGTCGAGAAGCAATTCGCCGGCTACGCCGTCGAAGACGGTCTGCACCAGAACGGAAAGCTCGTGCTCGGGGAATCCATCGCGGATCTCGGCGGCCTCGCGATCGCCCACCGCGCCTACGGGAAGAGCCTCGAGGGCAAGCCGCGGCCCGGGCCAAGATCGACGGCCTGACGGCGAGCAGCGCTTCTTCCTGGCCTGGGCGCGGGTCTGGGCGGCCAACGACCGCCCGGAATTCGTCCGGCTCATGGTCAACACGAACCCGCACCCGATCGACCGGTTCCGGGCCGTCGGCGCGCCGTCGAACCTGCCCGAGTTCGCCGCCGCGTTCGGCTGCAAGGCCGCGACCCGATGGTCCGCCGGGAGCGCTGCCAGATCTGGTGATTTCCGCTCCCTCTCCCCCGGGAGAGGCGGGGTGAGGGGCTGACCGGCACTACCCCGCCGGATGGCATTTCTCTTGCGAACCTCGGATCCCGATGGGCCGCAAGAGCGCGCTGTGGCGCAAAGTCCTCCGGGAGACGCTCGTCAACTGGGACGCGCACGATGCCTTCACCCAGAGCGCGGCGCTCGCGTTCTATACGCTCTTCTCGCTCGCTCCGATCCTGATCGTCGTGATCTCGGTCTCGGGCGCCGTGTTCGGAGCGGAGAACGTCCGGGGCCGCGTTGTCGGCGAGTTCCAGGCTCTGATGGGGCGCGAGGCGGCCGTCGCGGTCCAGGGACTCCTGGAGAAGGCCTCGAGCTCGATCCGGGGAGGGCTGCCCGGGATCTTCGGCCTGGCGACGATTCTCTTCGGGACGACGGCGGTCTTCATCCAGCTGCAGACGGCGCTGAACACGGTGTGGGAGGTCAAGCCGAAGCAAGGGCACGTCTTCAAGACGCTCCTCAAGAAGCGCCTCCTCTCCTTCGGCCTGGTCCTCGCGATCGGGTTCCTCCTTCTCGTCTCGCTCGCGCTGTCCGCCGCGCTGACGGCCTTCGGCGAGTATGTCCGGAGCCGGCTCGCCGCGCCCCCCGCGCTCCTCGAAGCGGTCAACGTCGCTTTTTCGTTCGTCCTCTTCAGCGTCCTCTTCGCGCTCATCTACCGGATCCTTCCGGACGTGGACATTCCCTGGGGGGACGTTCTCGTCGGGTCCGTCGCGACGTCCGCGCTCTTCTCGGCCGGAAAGTGGCTGATCGGTCTCTACATCGGCCACACGTCGGTGGCCTCCGCGTATGGCGCCGCCGGTTCCGTCGTTGTCATCGTCCTCTGGGTGTATTACACCGCGCTCATCGCGCTGCTCGGTGCCGAGTTCACCCGCGCGCACTCGAAGTATTTCTACGAGTCGAAGCGTCACGCCTCCGAGGGCGCGCGCCGCGTCCACACCGTTCAGATGCCGGGAACACGTTGAGGGTCGAGGGTCGAGAGTTGACGCGCGAAGCCGCTTAGGGAGTGACGGCCGGTGTCGCCGCCGTGGCGGGCGGCGCGGCGCCCGCGGGCTCGATCTGGAGGTTGTTCGTCACGTTGACGACGCCCTTGACGGTCCGCGCGGTCTCCTCGATCAACTTTCTTTCCTCGTCGCTGTGGACCGGTCCCGCGAGCGTCGCGACCCCGTTGGTGACGTCCACCGACACGGCGGTGAGGGTAGACAGACGAACGTCCGAGGCGAGCTTCGCCTTGATGGCGGCCTTGATTCCCGCATCGTCGGTCTGACGCTCGATCGTCTGATTGGGCCGGCACGCCAGCGCCGCCACGAAAAGGGCGCCGGACAAGGCCGCGGCAAGATTCCAGAGACACTTCTTCATCGCTTCACTCCTCTCCGGAGGTTCAGAGGAGCAATCGCCGTGCCCGCTCGCGCCCCACACCGCCGACCGATCCGGATTAGGATTCCTCCATGCCGCAGACGCAGCACATCGAGAAACACTTCACGGCTTCCGAGACCATCCGTGACGTCGTCATCGGGATGTCGGACGGACTGACCGTTCCCTTCGCGCTCGCCGCGGGGCTCTCCGGAGCGGTCGATTCCACGCGGGTCGTCATCACGGCGGGGCTCGCCGAGATCGCCGCGGGCTCGATCGCGATGGGACTCGGCGGGTACCTCGCCGCGCGCACCGACGCCGAGCACTACGCCTCGGAGCGCGCCCGGGAGATCCGCGAGACGGTCGAGATCCCCGAGGAAGAGAAGCGCGAGGTCGCCGAGGTGTTCGTGCACTATGGCCTCCCGGAGACCCTCGCGGAGAACGCCGCGAACGCGATCAGCAAGAACCGCAAGCGCTGGATCGATTTCATGATGCGTTTCGAGCTCGGCCTCGAGGAGCCGGATCCCCGCCGCGCCCGGACGAGCGCCCTGACCATCGCTTTCTCGTACATGGCCGGTGGCCTCGTCCCGCTCGCGCCCTACTTCCTCTTCCGCCGGATGACGACGGCGCTCGAAGCGTCGATCGGGATCACGCTCGTGGCGCTCCTCGTGTTCGGTTACGTCAAGGGGCGCTTCACCGTGAAGAAGCCGCTGCGCAGCGCCTGGCAGACCGCGGTCGTTGGAGGCCTCGCCGCCGCGGCCGCGTTCGCGATCGCGAAGCTGATCGCATAGAGAAGTCGAGAATGCACAGGATCGAGCCCGCGCGCTTAAAGCCCGGAGTGACGGTTGAGGCCCTGCCGCGGACCGTCTCCGGCGCCGGGACCGGCGCGGAAGCCCACGGGATCCGCGGCAAGGCCCTGATCCTCTGGGACCCGAACACTCCCGGCAAGAAACGCGACGCGATCGACACCGACCAGATCACTCCCTCCGCCGATTGCGTCTCGGAGAGCCTCGAGACTCTCGACGAGCGCTGGAAGGCCGGCTCCTTCCGCTACCTCATGCCCGACTTCCGCGAGCGCGTGCACCGCGGCGAAACCTTCCTGATGGCCGGAGACCGCTTCGCGATCGGCTCTTCGCGCGAAATGAGCCCGGCGGGACTGAAGGGGGTCGCCGAGGAGGCGGGGCTGGAGCTCGTCGTCGTCTGCGGCGCGAACATGGGAGACATCTTCCGCCGCAACGCTTTCAACCTCGGCCTTCACGTCGTTCAGAGCCCTGAGGCGGTGGCGGACGCGCGCGACGGCGACACGCTCGCCTTCGACACGCGCACGCGCCGTCTGACGAACGAAACGCGGCGGAAAACCTACGAGCCCGTCCCGCTCTCGGAGAAGGAGGAGGAGATCCGGCGGAGCGGCGGCATCTTCGCGGTCGGACGCCGGGAGCTGCGATCGTCCATCGAGCGGGCCCCGCGAATCCTCTGGCCGGAAAAGGAGACCGCGCGGCGCCTGACGGCGACCGAGCAGATCATCTGGGCGCACCGCGTGGACCGGGACGCCGAGGTGAGGCCGGGCGCCACGCTCCGGGTCTTCGCCGATCTCCTCCCCGCCTCCGACGGGACGGCGCCCTTCGCCATCCACACCTTCAACCAGATTACCGGCGGCGGCACGATCTTCCCGAGGCAGGCCGCGGTCGCCAACGACCATTTCGTCTTCACCGGGAAGGATGCGGACGAGAAGCAGACGTCGATCGGCCGGGAGTTCGCGCTGCGGCACGGCATCGGAAAGCCGTATTACGCGACCCCCGGCGACGGGATCTTTCACTTCTACTTTCCGGAGCAGGGTCTCGTCCTTCCGGGACAGTTCATCCCCGGCGCCGACTCGCACAGCCGCGCCTACGGGGCGTACGGCGCCGTCGGCTTCGGCGTCGGCTCGACGACCCTGGGCTTCGGCTGGGCGACCGGATACGTCTACTTCACGCCGGCGAAGGCGCGGCGCGTCGTCTTCCGCGGCCGGCTGCAGCCGTGGGTCAGCGGCAAGGACATCGTGCTGGAGCTCCTGCGCCGCTGGGGCGCGAAGCAGTCCCAGGGGATGTCCGTCGAGTTCGCGGACGTGGATCGCCAGCTCCCGATCGCCTACCGCAACACGATCGCCAACATGATGGCCGAGGGAGAGGCGCAGAACGGCATCTTCCCCGAGGACGAGCTCACGCGCGCGTGGTACCGGGAGAAGGGAATCGAGGACCTGCCCTACCCGCCTGTCGCGCCCGGCGAGGACGCGGTCTACGAGATCGACGAGGAGTTCGATCTCTCGCTCGTCGCACCGATGATCGCGAAGCCCTTCGCGCCAGGCAACGCCTTCTCCGCGGAGGAGGTCGCGCGGGAGCGCGTCACCTTCGACAAGGCGCTCATCGGCTCCTGCACCAACGGCAGCTACGACGATCTCCTTCAGGCCGCGCTCGTCCTGCGCGCGGCGCGCGAGAAGGGCTTCCGCCGGACGGCCGCCAGCTTCGCCATCTTCCCCGGCTCGGGCGGCGTCGGCCGCCAGATCGAGGCTCCCGACCCGCGCTTGAAGGGCGACTCCATCGCCGAGGTCTTCCGCTCCGCCGGTGGAGAAATCCGGCAATCCTGGTGCGGCCCCTGCTTCGGCCAGGGCCCCGACGCGTTGAAAAAGGGACAGCGCGCGATCACCTCGTTCAACCGCAACTGGCAGAACCGGATGGGCATCGGCGGCGAGGGCTATCTCGCGTCCCCCGCCGTCGTCGCGTCCTCCGCGCTCCTGGGCTACATGGCCCCCCCCTCCGAGCTCGGCCTGGACTGGGACCCCGCCCGCTTCGGCGTCTAAGCGCATTGCTTGCGCAATTGGTGCTGTAGGGGAGGCGCTTGCGCCTCCCGCCTCCCGTCGCGCTCGTGCCGGATCCGGAACTCTTTCCAATCATCGGGATGACAAGAGCTAGGCTAGCCTCGACACCTCTTCTGAGACGGATCCGATAGACCGCCGAGCTGCTGCCGGTATTCGCGGCGCGAGGAGTCTCCCAAGTAACCGCAGGGAGGAGCCTCGCGCCGCGGGAGCGGAGCGACGTTAGCGCAGCATGCCCCGGGAGAGGACGGGGCAATAGAGGCCCTTCTCTTCCGCCTTCCACCAGGCGCCGGTCGCGCGGCGCTCGGCGACGTCGGTGAAGTGGTAGTCGTAGAGTAGGGCGCGGACGTACCGAGGCGGGTGGTTGGGAAAGGGATTCTTGAGCAACAGTTTTTCGACGTCGGGCGAGCCCTGGAGGAGCCTCCCCAGGAACGCGAGGAACCACGGGTTCTCCTCGTAGGTCCCCAGGGCCGCGAACCACATCTGCCAGTCGAGTCTCGGCTGGTGCGGGGCGACGAAGCGGGGCCTTCTCGTCACATCGCCCGGCTTCCAGCGGAACTCGTACCGGCGCCAGGAGGCGCCGTCTTCGCTCCCCTCGACGAGGATCTCGGGGCGCGAGGTCGTCATCACCATGAAGAGGCCGTAGTTTCCGACGGAGCGATAGGCGATTGCGGCCCGCACCGCCGAGATCGCGAACCGCGGCCACGGGAGGCGCAGGCGCAGGGTGCCGGCGAACTCGATCAGGCTCGCCACGAGCACGAGGACCGCCACCGGGAGGAGCACGATCCTCGGCCATCGCCCGCGCCCGGCCCTCGGGTCGGCCGCGGCCCGCTCGCGGAGGCGAGACGGGAACGCCCGGTCGTCGAGCAGCAGAACGCAGAGCGCGAAGGTCAGGAGATTGAAGAACGCGTAGTTGCCGGTCGCCGCGATGATCGCTTGGAGTCCGATCATCGCTCCACAAGCGATCAGCCTCAGGCGTCGCGGCGCGAAGAGGAAAAACGGAGCGCCGAGCTCCACGGCGAACATCACGAGACAGGAGAGTTTCTGGAACCCGAGCGAGGCGTGGCTCACGAACCACGCGGTCCACGTCGGCAGCGGCTGCGTCCAGTAATGGAACGTGAGGGCCGTGAGGTTGCGCCAGTTGGGATCGCCGCTCGCGAGCTTGACGAACCCCGAGGAGAACATGAGACGGAAGAGGAGCCAGCAGGCGAGCGCCCTCATCGCGCGAGACGGTTCGAGCGCCGTCCCGATCCGGAAACGCCGGACCGGCGCGAGCCAGATCGCGAGGAATCCGGTCTCGAGGAGGAGCAGGTCCCACTGGAAGTCGAGGAACGGCTGCGCGACGTTCGAGAGCGACAGGTAGAAGATCCAGCAGAGCAGAAGCGCGGGCGCCGGAACGAGCCCGGCGACGACGAGGAGCGACGCAAGCGTCCCGGCGCCGCAGAGGAAGTGAAGAAATCCGTCGCCGGCGTTCCACCAGCAGAGGGTCGGCAGCACCGACCAGTGATCGCCGCCGAGCTGCGACCGCGCCGCCTCGACGAAGCTCGCGGCGGGCATGATCCCGCGCGACCCGATCAAGCCGTCCACCTGCACCCAGAGCGACACGAATGCCGCGAGATAACAGAGCCCGACGAGCCGCAGGAAGAGCGCGCTCGACAGCCGGTAGCTCGGGCGCTCGACGCTCTTGCCCCAGAGGGCGGTCGTCAGAAACGCCGCCGTCCCGCGGTGCCGCGCGATCACGCGATAGGCGAACTCCGAGACTGCCGCAAGACCCGGGACGTTGCGGTAAGCCGGGAGGAGCCATCGCCTTCCTGGCGCGAACGAGAGCGAGGCGAACACGGCCTCCGCGCCGGCGAGAACGGTTCCGTCGGGCAGGACGAGCTGCACCGAGCGCTGAAAGTCTTCGGCGGCGATCTCGGGAAAACGGGGCCCCATCTCCTGCGAGGGGGCGTACTCCACGCGCCCGCCCGTCAGCGACTTCCATCGCTCGATCCACCGCTTGCAGAAGCCGCAGTCCCCGTCGAAGATGAGGAGCGGCTTCTCCGGCGGCGCCCCGACGCGGCGAGGCTCGCGCATTTCCGACAGTGTATGCGCGCCCGGCGCAGCCGCCGGAGGACGTAAGTCTCGGAAAAGAGACGCCCTTTCCCGCCCTAAGCCTTTTCGTCGGATATTCTGGGACCGGGAACAGGAGTTGCACAGCTCTGACATCAGCATGGGAGGGGTTTGCATGAAATCAACAGCCAGGACCACGTGGGCGCTTTGGGCTCTTCTCTCCATTCTCTTCACCGCGGCGTTCGCCGCGGGACAGCAGCGCGACGAATACGGGGAGGACATTCACCAGACGGTCGCCCGGATCTCGTATCTCTCGGGTGAAGTCTCTTTCGCCCGGGGAGACGATCCGGACGATTGGCAGCCGGCGGACCGCAACGTGCCGATGACGCTCGGCGACCGGATCTACACCGGCGCGCGCAGCCGTCTCGAGCTCCAGGTCCACGGAGGAGACTCCATCCGCCTGGGGGCGCGTTCCGACCTGGCGGCGCTGAACATGACCGACGACACGAAGCAGTTCTCGGTTCGGACCGGCATCGCCTCGTTCCGGATCCGAACGCTCGCCGACAACGAGCTCTTCGAGGTGGACACGCCCAACGCCGCGGTGACGTTCGAGAGCCCGGGCAAATACCGCGTGGACGTCGACGATTCGGGCAACACGCGCTTGAGCGTGCTCCGCGGAAGCGCAAGCGTGGCGGCCGGAGGGGGCCAGATTCCGGTGCAGGAGGGGGAGACCATCGACCTCCAGGGACTCGACTCGCCGCGCTACGACTTCGCGTCGCTTTCCCGGCCGGACGGCTGGGACCAGTGGGTCGAAGAGCGCGAGACGCGCCTGGATCACTCGCGAGCCCTTCAATACATGAGCCCCGACATCGTCGGCGGGGACGACCTGGACGAGTACGGGCGGTGGCAGGAGATCCCGCAATATGGCCGCGTCTGGTCGCCGACGCAGGTCGCGGCGGACTGGGCGCCCTACCGCGTCGGACACTGGATCTGGCAGGACCCGTGGGGATGGACCTGGGTGTCGGCGGAGCCGTGGGGCTGGGCGCCGTATCACTACGGCCGCTGGGTCATGGCCTCCTCGCGCTGGTGCTGGGTGCCGGTCGCGTCCCGGGAGCGGTTCGTCTCGTATTCGCCCGCTCTCGTCGCATTCGTCGGCGGCGGGCCCGGCTTCTCGGCGACCGTCGCCGTCGGCGGCGGCGGATTCGTCGGATGGTTCCCGCTCGGACCGAGGGACCCGTTCCAGCCGTGGTGGGGCGCGCGCGCGCAGGTGCGCCCTTCGACCGTCACGAACGTGACCTATGTCAACCGGACTTACATCACCGTCGTCAACCGCAACACGTTCGTCTCGGGCGGCGTCGTCACGAGCTCCTTCGTGCGCGACCGCGCCGTCATCAGCCAGGTCTCCGCGGCGCCCGTGCTCCGCGGCCCGATTCCGTTCGCTCCGACCGCCGCCTCCCTGCACGTCGCCGTGCGAACGGGCGCGCCGGCGGCGCCGCGACCGCCCGCGGCGATCCTCTCGCGCCAGGTGGTCGTGCGCGCCGCTCCTCCGCCGGCGCCCCCGACCTTCCAGGCGAAGCTCGCCGTCATCAACCGGAACCAGGGCGCTCCGGTCGCGCCCGCCGTCGCCGCGAGAATCTCCGTCGAAAACCGCGGGCGTGCGCAGACGGTCACCAATGTCCGCCCCGCCGCGGAAGGGGGACGGATGGAGCTCGCCCCTCGAGGAGGCAGCGCAGAGAAGAAGGGTGGACCGCAGCCCCAGCCGGTCACCGCGTTCCGCGGTCGGCCGATGGCGACGACGCAGCAGCCGGTCGCGACGAATCCCGTCACGGGACAGTCCCCTCCGGCGTCCGCTGGTCCTCCGTCCCGGGAGATCGCGCCGCGTGAGCAGCGGCAGGCGGTCCCGACTCCGGCGATCGGCCGCGCCCTCGGCCAGCCCGGCGAGAGCGGCCGCCCCCCGCAAGCCGAAGAGTTTCGCGGCCGCGCGCGTCCGACGGAGGTCCCGGCGGGACAGCCGCCCTCGACGCTCGAGCGGCGGCGCGTCGGTGAGCCTCCCGCGACCGCTGTGCCCCAGCCGATCATCGAGCGCCGACGGGAACAGCCGACTTCTCCTCCCCAGGCTCCACCCTCGATCCTCGACCGTGGACGCGAGAAGCCGACACCGATTCCGCCGCAGTCCCAACCACAGACAATCGAACGCCGCCGGGTGCAGCCGACGCCCGTGCCTCAGCCGCAGGAGTCCCAACCGCTTCGCGGAGTCGAGAGAGGGCGCGAGAGGCCGACGCCGGTTCCGCCGCAGTCCCAACCGCAGACGATCGAGCGCCGCCGGGAGCAACCGACGCCGGCACCGCAGCCGCAAGAGTCCCAACCGGTCCGCGGAGTCGAGAGAGGGCGCGAGCGGCAGGCTCCGCCGCCGACCCCCGTTCCGCAGGGTCAGGGGCAGGAGCGAGGGCGGGAGGTTGGCCGGCCTGCGCCTCAACCGACGCCGCCGCCCAAAGCCCAGGGCGGCGGGCGGGAACGGCCGCAACCCCAAGGGCAGCGCGGTCGCCCCACCCCGGAACCGACGAAGAAGGACTAGCCCGATCCCCGTCATTCCGAGCGAAGCGGCCCTGTCATCCTGAGCGAAGCGGGACTGTCATCCTGAGCGAAGCGAAGGATCTGCTCCCGTGTCCTTACCGGGGCAGATTCCTCGCTGTGCTCGGAATGAAAGGAGGGGGAGGGGCTCCCCGGAGTGACAGGAGGCGCCCTCCTTGGAACGAGGCCCCTTGCTGCCACAAATTAGCCTTTTAGAATCAATGACTTGGCATTTGGACCAAATGTTGACAGTTTCGTATAGATTCCGTATGCTTTGATGTCTTGGGAGAAATCAATGAGCAGTGAGCGCGACACGCTTCTGGAGCTCGCCAACCGCGAGTACAAGGCGGGCTTCATCACCGACATCGAGTCGGAGACCATCCCGGCCGGCCTGAACGAGGAGATCGTCCGCACGATCTCGGCCAAGAAGAACGAGCCGGAGTGGATGCTCGACTTTCGTCTGAAGGCCTACCGGCACTGGATCACGATGAAGGAGCCGGCCTGGCCCAACGTCCACTACCCGCCGATCGACTACCAGTCCATCGTCTATTACTCGGCCCCGAAGGCGAAGTCGGACGGGCCGAAGAGCCTCGAGGACGTGGACCCGAAGCTCCTCGAGACGTACGAGAAGCTCGGCATCCCCCTGCGCGAGCGGGCGAAGCTCGCCGGCGTCGCGGTGGACGCGGTCTTCGACTCGGTCTCCGTCGCGACGACGTTTCGCGAGCAGCTCGCGAAGGTCGGCGTCATCTTCTGCTCCTTCTCCGAGGCGGTGCAAAACCACCCGGACCTCGTCAAGAAGTACCTCGGCTCCGTCGTCCCCTACTCCGACAACTTCTTCGCGACGTTGAACTCTGCGGTCTTCTCCGACGGCTCCTTCTGCTACATCCCGAAGGGGGTGCGCTGCCCGATGGAGCTCTCGACCTACTTCCGCATCAACTCCGCGAAGACCGGCCAGTTCGAGCGGACGCTCCTCATCGCCGACGAAGGCGCGTATGTTTCGTATCTCGAAGGCTGCACGGCGCCGATCCGCGATGAGAACCAGCTCCACGCGGCGGTCGTCGAGCTCGTGGCGCTCGAGAACGCCGAGATCAAGTACTCGACGGTCCAGAACTGGTATCCGGGCGACGTCAACGGCAAGGGGGGCATCTACAACTTCGTGACGAAGCGCGGCAAGTGCCTGGGCAGGAAGTCCAAGATCTCCTGGACGCAGGTCGAGACCGGCTCCTCGATCACGTGGAAGTACCCGAGCTGCATCCTGCAGGGGGACGACTCGGTCGGCGAGTTCTATTCCGTCGCGGTCACGAACAACCGGCAGCAGGCGGACACGGGCACGAAGATGATCCACATCGGGAAGAACACCCGGTCCACGATCGTCTCCAAGGGAATCTCGGCCGGCCGCGGCCAGAACACTTACAGGGGAATGGTCAAGATCCTCGGCAAGGCGGACAACGCGCGCAACTACTCACAGTGCGACTCGCTCTTGATCGGCGACAAGTGCGGCGCGCACACGTTCCCGTACATCGAGGTCAACAACTCCACGGCGCAGATGGAGCACGAGGCCTCCACGTCGAAGATCGGCGAGGACCAGATCTTCTATTTTCAGCAGCGCGGCATCTCGCCGGAGGAAGCGGTCAACATGATCGTCTCCGGCTTCTGCAAGTCGGTCTTCAAGGAGCTCCCGATGGAGTTCGCGGTCGAAGCGCAGAAGCTCCTGGGCGTCAGTCTGGAAGGCTCGGTTGGTTAAGAGTCCCCGGCTCTCGTCGTGCCCTTGTAGGGGCGGCCCTTGGGCCGCCCGCCTCCCGTCGGTCCCCGGAGGCGGGAGGGGCAAGCCCCTCCCCTACAACAAGAGCCCAGAGTCGTTTCCTGGCTGAAGACGAAAGAGAGACGAATGCTCCTCGAAATCAAGAACCTTCACGCGTCGGTCGGCGGCAAGGAAATCCTCCGGGGCGTCAACCTCAACGTCGGCGCGGGAGAGGTCCATGCGATCATGGGGCCCAACGGGTCGGGCAAGTCCACGCTGGCGCACGTGCTGGCGGGGCGGCCCGGGTACGAGGTCACCAAAGGAGAAGTCCTGTTCAAGGGGCAGAACCTGCTCGCGATGACGCCGGAGCTGCGGGCGCGCGAGGGAGTCTTCCTGGCCTTCCAGTACCCGGTCGAGATCCCCGGCGTCTCCAACGTCTACTTCCTGAAGAACGCCGTCAACGCGATCCGGAAGCACCGAGGGGAGCCGGAGCTCGACGCGATGGATTTTCTCAAGCTGACGCGCGAGAAGGCGAAGCTCGTGGACATCGAAGAGGATCTGATCAAGCGGCCGGTCAACGAGGGATTCTCCGGAGGAGAGAAGAAGAGAAACGAGATCTTCCAGATGGCGGTTCTCGATCCGATGCTCGCGATTCTCGACGAGACGGACTCCGGCCTGGACATCGACGCGCTGCGCACGGTGGCATCCGGCGTCAACAAGATGCGCAGCCCCGAGCGCTCCATGATCGTCGTGACGCACTACCAGCGCCTCCTGAATTACATCGTGCCGGACTGCCTTCATGTCCTCGTGGACGGCGCGATCGCCCTCTCCGGAGGCAAGGAGCTGGCGCTGGAGCTCGAAGAGCGCGGCTACGCCTGGCTCGAGAAGGAGCCGCCGTCGGCGCGCGCGGAGGCGAGGGCATAACGACGATGGAAGCGATCGCCCGGACCGAGGACCTCTACAACGCCAGCCTCGCGAGCTTCGAGGAGAGGAGTCTCGCCGAAGAGCCGGATTGGCTGAGCCAGCTGCGCCGCGAGGCGTTCGAGCGCTTCACGGTCCTGGGCTTTCCGACCACGAAAAACGAGGAATGGAAGTACACGAGCGTCGCCCCCATCGCAAAGGTCCCCTTCCGCCCCTCTCTCGACGAAGGGCCTGCCGTCCCCCTCTCCCCGCGGGAGAGGGAAGGGGTGAGGGCGCTGAATGAGCCGCTGCAAGTCGTTTTCGTCAACGGCCGATACGCGCCACACCTGTCCACACAAGCTCCGTCCCTGGATTCCGTTACGAGCCTGCGCGATGCGCTCGGCAAGGACCCCGCCGCGATCGAGCCGTATCTCGCCCGGCACGCGGACTTTCGCAAGAGCGTGTTCACGGCTCTCAACACCGCGTTCTTCGAGGACGGCCCCCTCATCCGCATCCCTCGCGGAACCATCCTCGAAGCGCCGATCAATCTCGTCTTCCTCTCCGTGCCGGCAGATGGGCAGCCGACGGTCTCGCACCCGCGCGTTCTGATCGTCGCGGAACCAAACAGCCAGGCGGCGATCATCGAAACGTATGTTGGAAGGGGAGAGGGAGAGAGCTTCACCAACTCCGTGACGGAGATCGTGTGCGGCGACGGCGCCGTCGTCGAGCACTACAAGGTCCAGCGCGAGAGCCTCTCCGCGTTCCATGTCCAGACGATCCAGGCGGCGCTCGGCCGGGGGAGCAACTTCACCTCGCACAACGTCTGCCTGGGAGCGGCGCTCGCGCGCACCGACATCAACGTGCTCTTCACGGCGGAAGGGGGCGAGTGCGCGTTGAACGGCCTCTTCCTGCCGGCCGGGACGCAGCACGTGGACAACCACACGCTGATCGATCACGCGAAACCGCACTGCACGAGCCGCGAGCTCTACAAGGGAATTCTCGACGGCCGCTCGCGCGGAGTCTTCCACGGGAAGATCATCGTGCGCCCCGACGCCCAGAAGACCGACGCGGTCCAGACCAACAAGAACCTTCTCCTTTCGAGAGAAGCGCTCGTCAGCTCCACGCCGGCCCTGGAGATCCTGGCCGACGACGTGAAGTGCCGGCATGGCTCGACGATCGGACAGCTCGACGCGAACTCCCTCTTCTACCTGCGCTCGCGCGGCATCGGCGAGAAAGAGGCGCGCGCGCTCCTGACGTACGGCTTCGCGGCGGACCTCGCGCACCGGATCCGCGTGCCGTGGATCCGCGAGGAGATCGAGGCGTACCTGGGCCTGCGCCTCCCGCAGCAGAGGGAAGCGGAGGGCTCATGAGCACCACGGCGTCCCTGCGTCCCGCCCCCCCGGCGGTCTACGACATCCGCCGGATTCGCGAGGACTTCCCGATCCTCTCGCGGAAGATCTACGGCAAGCCGCTCGTTTACCTCGACAACGCCGCCACGACGCAGAAGCCGCGCGCGGTCCTCGACGCCGTCCGGGCGCTCTACTCCGAGTCATACGCGAACATCCACCGCGGCGTCCATCGCCTCTCCGTGGAATCGAGCGAGGCCTACGAGAAATCGCGCGAGAAGATGCGGGACTTCATCCACGCCGCCGACACGCGCGAGATCGTCTTCGTGCGCGGGACGACGGAGGGGATCAACCTCGTCGCGCAGACGTACGGGCGCGCGAACGTCCGGGCAGGGGACGAAGTCCTGATCTCCGCGCTCGAGCACCATTCCAACATCGTCCCGTGGCAGATGTTGTGCGGCGAGAAGGGGGCGAAGCTCGTCGTCGCGCCGATCAACGAGCGGGGCGAGATCCGGATGGACGAGCTCCAGAAGCGTCTGTCGAAGAAGACGAAGATCGTCGCCGTGTCCCACATCTCCAACGCGCTCGGCACCGTCAACCCGGTCCGGAAGATCATCGCGCTCGCGCACGAGCGCGGCGCCGTGGCGATCGTGGACGGCGCGCAGGCGGCGCCGCGAATCCCCGTGGACGTCCGGGAGCTCGACTGCGACTTCTATACGTTCTCCGGCCACAAGATGTATGGGCCGACCGGTGTCGGCATCCTCTACGGGAAGGCGAACCTTCTCGAGGCGATGCCACCGTACCAGGGGGGCGGAGACATGATCAGCTCCGTCACCTTCGAGAAGACGACGTACAACATCCTCCCCTACAAGTTCGAGGCCGGAACGCCCAACATCGCCGGCGCGCTCGGGCTCGCCGTCGCGGCCGACTACATGCTCGCCCTCGGCATCGAGAACATCGAAGCGCACGAGAACGACCTGCTCGTCTACGGGACGCAGCGCCTCTCCGAGATCCCCGGCCTGCGCCTGATCGGCACCGCGCGGGAGAAGGCGGCCGTCCTCTCGTTCACCCTGGAGCACGTCCACCCGCACGACGTCGGCACGGTGCTCGACCGCGAAGGCGTGGCCGTGCGCACCGGCCACCACTGCGCGCAGCCGGTCATGGACTTCTTCCAGGTGCCGGCGACGTCGCGCGCCTCCTTCGGTCTCTACAACACGCGGGAGGAAGTGGACGTGCTGGTCGGTGGACTGCACAAGGTCGTGGAGATGTTCCGCTCATGAGCGACGACCTGCGCGAGCTGTACCAGGAAGTCATCCTCGACCACTCGAAGCGGCCGAGGAACTTCAAGCCGCTCCCGAAGGCGAACCGCTCGGCGGAGGGGTACAACCCTCTCTGCGGCGACAAGGAGACGATCTACCTGAACGTCGAAGGGGACGTGCTGAAGGACGTCAGCTTCCAGGGATCCGGCTGCGCGATCTCGACCGCGTCCGCCTCGATGATGACGGAGCGCGTCAAGGGGATGACGCAATCGCAGGCCGAGGAGCTGTTCGAAAAGTTCCACGACCTGATCACGTCCGCCACCGGCCCGAAGGCCGGAGGTCCGGACCTGGAGAAGCTCGAGGTCTTCTCGGGAGTGCGCGAATACCCGGTGCGGATCAAGTGCGCGACGCTCCCGTGGCACACGTTGAAGGCCGCGATGCGCGGCACGCAGGAGCCCGTCTCGACGGAGCTCTCGGAAGGACCGAAGGCCGAGAGCGGAGGAGCCTGAAGCATGCACATGCAGAAAGAAGTCACGACGACGCGCGAGATCGAAGCGCGGGAGATCCCGAGCGGCACGAAGCTCGTGATCCCGGAGGGAACGCCGCTCGCGATCACGCAGTCGCTCGGCGGAAGCTACACGGTCATCACGCCGTACGGCTCGATGGCGCGCATCGACGGCAAGGACGCCGACGCGATCGGAGAGCAGGTCGCCGCCTCGCCCGAAGAGTCCTCCGCGGGAAAGACGACCGAGGAGCTGGCCTGGGACCAGTTGAAGATGTGCTATGACCCGGAGATCCCGGTCAACATCGTGGACCTGGGCCTCGTCTACAAGTGCGAGGTCACGCCGCTCCCCGAAGACGGGAAGAAGGTCGAAGTCCGGTTCACCCTGACGGCGCCCGGATGCGGAATGGGCGACGTCCTGCGGGAAGACATCAAGGGGCGCCTCCTGACCCTGCCGGCGGTCAAGGAAGCCGACGTCCAGGTGATGTTCGACCCCCCCTGGAACATGAGCATGATGTCGGAAGCCGCGAAGCTGCAATTGGGATTGATGTGATGTCTCTCCCTGTCATTCAGAGGAGCGAAGCGACGAAGAATCTGCTCTCGTTCGAAGTGAAGCAGAGCAGATCCTTCGCTGCGCTCAGGATGACAGGACGGGAGACGACGAAGGAGCGCGAGTCATGAAACTGACGTCGCAGGAAGAGTACGGGCTCCGGTGCCTGCTCCGCGTGGGACGCGTCGGCACCGAGGGGAGCGTCACGATCTCCGAGCTCTCGCGCTCCGAGGGAATCTCCGAGCCGAACGTGGCGAAGATGATGCGCCTCCTGCGCACCGCCGGCCTCGTCCAGTCCACGCGCGGCCAGTCGGGCGGCTATGCGCTCGCGCGGCCGGCCGGCGAGATTCCCGTCGGCGAGGCCCTTGCGGCGCTCGGGGGACGCCTCTACGAAGCCTCCTTCTGCGACACGCACGCCGGCATGGAACGCCTCTGCACGCACATGCCCGATTGCTCGATCCGTTCGGTCTGGAGGAAGGTGCAGCGCGCGATCGACGACGTCCTGGACAAGATCACGTTGAAGGACCTGCTCGTGCCCGAAAGCGAAATGAACGCCTGGCCGATGCTCAAGAGCGGCTCCGCCGGTCTCCCGACGGTCTCTTCATGAGCCTCCGCCTTCTCCTCGTCGTCGTCGTCCTGGGAGCCGGGTTCTGGATCGTGAAGTCGCAGCACCTGCTCGGCCCCGCGCCGGAGGGAGAGCGCGCCGCTCCCATCGACCGGGCGCGCGCCGCGGCGAAGGTGAGCGATGCCCGCAACGCCCAGGCGGAAGCGGCGACCCAGGCCCTCGACTCGCCCCCCTCAGGCGGCAGCGCCGTCAGTGAAAACATGACCCCGGACCAGGTCCGCTCTCTCCTCGGATCCCCGGACTCCGTCGATTCCTCCACGACCGACACCGGCGTGGCCGTCGAGAGATGGAAGTACGGCAGCGTCGGCAAGACCGTCGTCTTCGAAAATGGCATCGTCTCCCGAGTCGAATAACCGCGCGCTGTCCCAGAGCCCTCGTCATGCCCCCGCGCCGTAGGGGCGAGCCTCGCGCCCGCCCGCCTGGGGCGCGACGACTCGTCCGGAAATACCCTCTCGACTCATGCTCCCATTCCGCCCTTCGTTCCTGCTCTCCCTGTTCATCGCGACCGCGGCACACGCGCTGCCGCCCGCTCCGACCAAGCCCTCGCGCCGGCGGATCTGATTCAAGCCATGGCACGATGTCCACAAGATTGATCCGGACGGATCATGGGCATTAATCGCTTCAGTGCCATGCTGCTGGTTCTGAACGTCATGGGGTAACTGGCACCGTTGGAGTCTGAAATGACAATTCACCGCGCCGCGATAGGACTCAAACTCTTGATCTGGACAGTTGCAGGATTCCAAGTAGTGCCGGTTCTTTCGGCAAGCGAGATCTGGGTTGTTCGCTTTTCGACTTTTTTGGATAGTCCTTCACAGGGATGCCCGCCATTGGTGTCGTGGTTCAGCCTGACGGCGTTTCATAACTCGACAGATACGACGCAAGCAGTCCAGTTTCTCGGCGTCAGCAATGGCGATCCGCAGCCCAGTCCCAAACCGTTGTCGCTTCCGCCGCACAAGACCGTCAGCCTATTGGGGAACTCGGGGGACTGGGCACCAGTCCAGCGAGAGATCCTTTGGGTCAATCGTCTGGATGTTCCTACCGGAGTCATTGTGGCGAATCATCTGGAATCGGGCGTGATTCGACTATCGGCGCCGCCGTGCAATGGTCACACACAGCGTTATGCCGGCCTGCCTCTCCCTGTGGTCTCCGCCCTGACCCCTGCGGGAACATCACGATACTTCCTCGGAACGGATGTCGGAGCAGACACGGATATCCACGAAGTCACCGACTCCCGGCTCAATGTAGGTGTGTACAACGGGGGAACGGTTCCCGGCAACGCGACCGTCAACATCTACTGCAGCTATTTCTTCAACGAGCCTCTATCTCCAGATACATTGCTCCAGACCGACCAGTTCCAGGTTCCGGCAAACTCGGTTGTGCAGAAGACCGTCTTGGCTTCGACGCAAGCGGCCAAGTGCCCAACGGGGAGTGAATCCTACTGGTACGCGATCGTGACGGTGGACCAGCCGAGCTTCGCTTACGCGATCGGCATGGCGAACGGAGCGCTGCCGACGTTTCCCGGGGTTGTGGCGCTGTCGTCTGCGGGAAACTGACTGCGTCTCATCTAGGGATCTCCCCCCGAATCCAGCGCCCTCACCCCTTCCCTCTCCCGGGGGGAGAGGGAGTGGATAATCGCGGGCAATGAACGTTCTGTTCTTAGCGGCGGAGGCGGCGCCGTTTGTCAAGGTCGGGGGGCTGGCCGACGTGGCGGGATCGCTGCCGGAAGCACTGCGCGCGCGGGGGCACGACGTGCGGCTGGCGATTCCGGGATATGGCGCGATCGACTGGGATCGCTTCGCGCCTGTCCGGCGGGCGCGCTTCGACCTGTCGCACGCCTGGGGCCACCAGACGGCGGAGATCTGGGAGACCAGATCGGGCACAACGCCTGTCTTCCTCGTCACGGGGCCGCCGATTCCCAGGGACGGGCGGATCTACGGCGGCGGCATCGGGGAGGACGCGCCGAAGTTCGTCTTCTTCTCGCTCGCCGCGCTCTTCTCCTGCGAGGCGCTCGGCTGGAAACCGGACATCGTTCATGCCAACGACTGGCACACGGGGACGGCCGTGCAGTGGCTCGTGACCGCGGGACGGCTGAACGACTACTACCGCTCCGCAGCGACGGTCATGACGATCCACAACCTGCGCTACCGCGGGGAGGGCTCGGGGCGCTCTCTCTCCGAGTACCGCGTGCCGATCACCGAAACCGCACGCTTTCTCCCCGACTGGCTGCGAGATTCGCCGCTCGCGCTGGGGCTCCTCGGCGCGGACATGCTCTCGACGGTCAGCCCGACGTACGCGCGCGAGATCCTGACGCCCGCGTTCGGCGAGGCTCTCGACGGCGTTCTGCGCGCGAGGCAGGACCGGCTCTGGGGAATCGTCAACGGCATCGACATGGACCTGTGGAACCCGGCGACCGACCAGGCGCTCGCGGCGCGGTTCGACGCGGACTCCCTCGAGAAGCGGGCGGAGAACAAGAGGGCGTTGCAGGAAGCGGCCGGCCTCGCGGCCGATCCGCGGGCACCGATCGCCGCCGTCGTTTCGCGGCTGGACGCGCAGAAGGGGCTCGAGATCGCCGTCCCGGCGGTGCGGCGCTGGCTCGCGGCCGGCGGGCAGTTCATCCTGCTCGGCTCGGGGCAGCCCTCGCTCGAGCACGCGTTCCTCGCAATCGAGCGGGAGCACCCGGGCCGCGCGCACGCGCACCTGCGGTTCGATCCGCCTTTCTCGCGGCGGGTCTACGCCGGCGCCGACATGGTCCTGATCCCCTCGCGGTACGAGCCGTGCGGGCTCACGCAGATGATCGCCATGCGCTACGGCGCCGTCCCGGTCGCCCGGCGCACGGGAGGCCTGGCCGACACGGTCCGCGACGCCGGCGACCCGGACGGGAACGGCTTCATGTTCGACGAATTCTCCGCCTGGGCACTCGGGGACGCTCTGGACCGCGCGCTCTCGGTGTACGCTCAGCCGCGCCAATGGGCCGAAATTCAGAGACGAGGGATGCGGTGGGACTTTTCGTGGGGGCGCTCGGCGGAGCTGTACGTCGCGCTTTACGAGAGAGCGCGGGAGATGCACGGGGGCGCGGCGTAATGAACGCCCTCACACCAGCCCTCTCCCTCAGGGAGAGGGAGAAGGCCCCGGTCGCGGCGGGAGAAGTCTCCCGACCGGAGGGAGGGAGGAGCCTCCCGCCGCGGGAGCGGAACGCCGGAGCGGGATCAGGTGGACGGTCGAGGCCGCATCCGGCCGAGCCGTCCGCCGGTGCGCCCGCAGGGCGCAGATCCCGCGCAGGCGCGGAGCGACGGTGAGAACTCGGGCGGTCATCCTGGCGGGGGGAGAGGGGTCGCGGCTGGGCGTCCTGACGGACAAGCGCGCGAAGCCGGCGGTTCCATTCGCCGGGAAGTACAGGATCATCGACTTCACCCTCTCCAACTGCGTCAACTCCGGCGTCGTGGACGTCATGATCCTGACGCAATACCGCCCTCACTCCCTGATCGAGCACATCGGCGCGGGGCGCCCGTGGGACCTCGACCGCGGCTTCACCGGCGGAGTCCAGATCTACCAGCCGTACCGCGGCCGCGCCGACACCGACTGGTACAAGGGGACGGCCGACGCCATCACGCAGAACCTGAACTTCCTCGAGCGCGGAGAGCCGGACCTGATCCTCGTCCTCTCCGGCGATCACATCTACAAGATGAACTACGCCTCGCTCATCGACTTTCACGTCTCCAAGCGCGCCGACCTGACGATCGCGACGCTGAACGTGACGCGTGAAGAGGCCACGCGCATGGGGATCCTTGCGACGGACCAGGACTATCGGGTCATGCAGTTCGTCGAGAAGCCCGCCGACCCGCCGGGCACGCTCGCGTCCATGGGGGTCTACGTATTCACGCGAAAGGTGCTCGCCCAGATGCTGACCGAGGACGCCCGGCGCCGCGATTCCGCGCACGACTTCGGCAAGGACGTCATCCCGCGGATGGTGCAGGCGGGCCTTCCGGTCTACGCCTATCCGTTCCAGGGGTACTGGGTGGACGTGGGAACGATCGAGGCGTACTGGCAGACGCAAATGGATTTGCTCAAGCACCCGCCCGCCCTGGATCTGAATGACCGCTCCTGGATCGTGCACACAAGGTCGGAGGAACGGCCGCCTGTCCGCATCCAGGAGGGCGCGGTCGTCAAGGACAGCATGATCACCGACGGCTGTGTGATCGCCGCGGGGGCGCGCGTGGAGAAGAGCGTGCTCTCCGCCGGCGTGTCGGTCGGACCGGGCGCGGTCATCCGCTACTCGGTCATCCTGACCGACACGATCATCGAGGCGAACGCCCGGATCGAGCGCTCGGTCATCGACAAGATCACGCGCGTCGGGCGCAACGCCCGCATCGGCCAGGCGCCGAGGCACGCGAAAGGGCCTCCGGAGGGTCCGGGAATCACGACCGTCGGGAAGAACACGCAGATCCCCGCCGGCATCCGGATCCCGCGCGGCACCGTCGTGGCCGCCGACGCCACGCCCGAGTACTTCCTGCGCGCCGCGCCCCTTCCGCCGACCCCGGCAAAGAAACGAGAGACGACCTCCTGACTCCGCCCCGTCCCGAAGCTTGGCGCCCAGGACGGCGAGACTGCGAATGAGAACGGCGGCGCTGGGGACCCTTCTCGCGATCGTGATCGGCGGTGCCTGGTCGCTCGCGGCGGCTCCGGCGAAGCCGTCGCGCGAGATGGCTGTGACGTTCGACGATCTTCCCGGCGTCGTCGCGCCGGGAGAGGGGACGGCCGAGCTGCGCGCGATCACGGAGAAGCTCGTTCGAACGATCGCCTCGGAGAAGATCCCGGCCGTCGGCTTCGTCAACGAGGGGAAGCTCGCGCCGGCAGGAACGCGCGATCCCGAGCGGGTCGCGCTTCTCGGCAAGTGGGTCTCCGCGGGCCTCGACCTCGGCAATCACACGTATTCCCATCTCGACCTGCACAAGGCGCCGCTCGACCAGTTCGAAAAGGATGTCGTCGCCGGGGAAGAAGTCACGGCGGGGCTCCTCTCGTCGGCCCACAGGCGCCTCCGGTATTTTCGCCACCCGTTCCTCCACACCGGCCGCTCGCTCGAGACGCGCAAGGCGCTCGAGGAGTTCCTCTCTGGCCGCGGCTATCGCGTCGCGCCGGTTACGCTCGACAACTCCGACTGGGTCTTCGCGCGCGCGTACGCCCTCGCGAAGCAGGGCGGCGATCGGGACGCCGCGGAGAAGGTGGCCGCGGCGTACGTCCCGTACATGCTCGGCAAGATCGAGTACTTCGAGCGGCAGTCGGTCAAGCTCTTCTCCCGGGAGATTCGCCAGATCCTGCTCGTGCACGCCAACGCCTTGAACGCCGATCACTTCTCGGACCTCGTCGCGGCACTCCGCGCCCGCGGTTACGCGTTCTGCTCGCTCGACAGCGCGCTCGAGGACCCCGCCTACTCTTCCGCCGACACCTTCACGGGAGCCGGCGGCATCACCTGGCTTCACCGCTGGGCAATGACTTCCGGCGGCCGACAGGCCATCCTCCCCGGCGAGCCCGTCACTCCCCGCTTCGTCATGGAAGCCGCCGGCGTCACGGAAGAGTAGGTCGGGCCCTCGTGCTTGTAGGGGAGGCGCTTGCGCCTCCCGCGACGACGTGAAACTGGCAACGACGAGAGGCGGGCGGCCCAAGGGCCGCCCCTACAAGACCAAACCCGAACGCGGGCTTCGGGCGCCGCTCTTATACTCGGCGCCTCGTCAAGGAGGCTTCATGCGGCTCTTCGGGGCAGTCGTTCTGGGATTGCTCATATCCGGCGGCGCTCTCGCCCAGTCCTCCGTCGTCGGGCCGGTCGATCCGCTGCGGTTCTCGCAACTGAAGGACTTTGTCGCCGGGCGCTCTTCGTCGAACAACGCCGACCCCGACTCGAACGACGACAGCAAGCGGCCGATCCCGGGAGAGACCGTAACGCTGGCGGACCTCCAGGGGCCGGGAATCGTCACGCACATCTGGGTGACGATCGCGGCCAACGAGTTCGGCTGGCCGCGCCTCTTGCGGCTGCGCGTCTATTACGACGGGAGCCCGGAGCCGTCCGTGGACGCGCCCGTCGGGGATTTCTTCGCCGTCGGCCACGGGTTCGAGCGGCCGGTCAAGTCGCTCATGATCCGCAACAGCTCCGACGGCCGCGCTCGCAACAGCTACTGGCCGATGCCCTTCCGCAAGTCGTGCCGGATCACGATCACCAACGAGGGGCGCCGCCGCGTCGCGAACGTCTATTTTCACGTGGACTGGGAGAAGCACAAGGAGCTCCCCGCCGACACGGCGTATTTCCACGCGCGCTACCGGCAGGAGCTCCCCGCGCCGGCCGACGGGAAGCCGTACCTGTTCCTGGACGTGAAAGGACGCGGCTTCTACGTCGGAACGGTGCTCTCCGTCGTCCAGGCGGAAGCGGGATGGTTCGGAGAAGGGGACGACCACTTCTTCGTGGACGGCGAGAAGAAAGCGTCGATCGAGGGAACGGGGTCGGAGGATTACTTCAACGACGCGTGGGGCCTGCACGTCGAGGACGGTCCGTATGCCGGCGTGCCGGTCGCGCAGGGAACGGGACTCGGGTCGCGCATGACGGGATACCGCTGGCACCTCGTGGACCCGATCCCCTTCACGAAATCGCTCTACTTCGAGATCGAGCACAAGGGGTGGACGTTCAAGCCGGACGGCGCGGTCAAGTCCACGTTCGGCGAGCGCGTCGACCTGATGTCGAGCGTCGCATACTGGTACCAGCAGGGAATCGCGACCGGCCTGCCGCCAATTCCCTACGGCTCGGCGCGGCTTCCGCAGGGCAACGCGAAACAGATCGAGGTCGAGAACGCGCTCGCGGAGGTCAAGGCGGAGAAGGGGAAGGTCTCCGTCTCGAAGGACCTCTTCTGGTCGAAAGACGTCCTCCTCTTCGAGGGACAGGGAGCGGGCGCGCGGATCGAGGTTCCGTTCGACGTGGACGAGGACGGCGACTACGAGCTCTCGACGGAGGTCGCACAGGCCTCCGACTACGGCATCTACACAGTGCTCCTCGACGGCAAGCCCGCGGTCGCGCCCGTCCTCGAGCACGAGCCGGGGGCGGACGTGCTCCCGCAGACGCAATTCGACGGCTACGCGCCGGAGACGTACGTCGGCATGGTCGACGAGGTCGGCTGGCCGCGCATGACGAAGGGACGCCACACGCTGACCTTCGTGTGCCAGGGAAAGAACGCGGCGTCCTCCGGCTACAACCTCGGCGTGGACGACGTGGTCCTCGCGCGCACCGGCCCCGCCGGCTGGGCGAAGGCCGCCGCCGTGAAGGCTCCGGTCGTCCCCGAGTCTGTTTCAGGCCTCGCGGCCGCGCTGAACGATTCCGATCCCGTCACGCGCGGTCTCGCCGCGCTGGAACTCAAGAACAAGGGGCGCGCCGCCAAACCCGCGATCGGAGCGCTCGTCGCGAGGCTCAAGGACCCGGACGTGATCGTGCGGATGACCTCCGCCAACGCGATCGCGGCGATGGGGCCGGAGGCCGCCAGCGCCGTGCCGGCGCTCATCGCGGCCTGCCGTGTCGAAAGCGAAGTCACGCACGTCCTGCGCGCCTGCGCCGCCGCGCTCGGCGAGATCGGCCCAGCCGCGAAATCCGCGCTGCCCGCGCTGCGCGACCTCGTCAAGAACAAGCCGCTCGCCCGCCGCTCCGCCGAGCGCGCGATCGAGCAGATCGAGGGAACCCGCAGATAGCGGCCGGCGTCACGAACCTTCGCCCCGCCGGTTCGGATCACTTTTACGCAGCCGGGCGAGAACGGGCCGCCGCTGATCTACAACCTCGCCTGCGCCTACGCGCTGACGGGGCGCAGGGACGAGGCATTCGCGCGACTGACCGGGCTCGCCGTCACCGGTTGGCTCACCCGCGAGCAGATCGAAGGGGATGCCGACCTCGCGAGTTTGAAGTCGGACCCGCGCTTCGCCGCGATTCTCTCGAAGCTGCCCTCTCCGCCCGCGCCTCGCTGAGAGCCGCCATACAATCCGCGCCATGAACGCGACACGCCGACTCTTTCTCGCGCGCATCGCGCCGCTTCCGATTGTCGCGCCGCTGCTCGCGCAGGCGAAGCGGCCCCACGTTCCCGTGCCGTCGCTTCAGCCACTTGAGAAAGACGTCGCCACGCTCGACGGCATCCTGGCGGCCTTCTACGAGGTGATCTCCGGTGCGGCCGGCGTGCCGCGGCAATGGGGACGGGACCGGACGCTCTACATCCCCGGCGTTCGCTTCGTCTCGCTAGGATCGAGCGGCGGAAAGATCCGCGCGGCCGTCTTCGATCACCAGGGCTACGTGGACGCGACCGACGCGTTCTTTCTCTCGAAGGGATTCTTCGAGCGCGAGATCCATCGCAGCGCCGTCCGTTTCGGCAACTTCACCCACGTCCTGAGCAGCTACGACTCATGCAACACGGCCGGCGGCCCGGTCATCGCCCGCGGGATCAACAGCATCCAGCTCTACTGGGACGGCAGCCGCTGGTGGATCGCGGGAGCGGTCTGGGACGACGAGAGGCCGGACAATCCAATCCCTCCCGACCTCCTCCCGCCGGGCACCGCCGCATCAGAAAGGAAGGGCGCTTGAAGAGAACTTCTGTCTTCCTGGCCTTGTCGGCGTCCCTTCTGAGCGCGTATCTCGCCGCGGGGCAGGAGACGCCGCGCCCGGCGGCGAACCTGTCGGGCGAATGGATCCTGACGACAGTCGTCTTCGGCAATGAGCGCAGCGAGCGCATGGACCTCAAGTTGGAGAAAGGAAGAATCACCGGCTCCGTGTACCGCCGCCGAAAGCACGTCCCGCTCGCGGGGAGGATCGAAGGCGCCGAGATCCGGTTCGTGATTCAGCAGGACGAGACGAAGTCTTCCTACACCGGAAGGATCGCCGGCGGAGAGCTCTCCGGAACGATGACGTCGGCCGGAGGAGACATGTGGGGCGAGGAGCCGCCCGCCGACTGGCGCGCGACCCGCGCGGCTTCGGAAAAGGACCGCCCCGCCGCGCCGCGGACGCTGGACTTCGAGCCGACGGAATTCCACCGGGTGTTCTCGAGCGCGATCAAGCCGGTCATGCGCGTCTGGCCGGGCGACACGATCCGCACAAAGACCGTGGACGCCGCGGGCGTGGACGAGCGCACGAAGACGCGGGTTCTCGGCGGAAATCCCCAGACCGGCCCTTTCTACGTCGAAGGCGCGATGCCCGGCGACGTGCTCGTCGTCCGGATCCGGAAGCTGCGCCTGAACCGCGCCACGGCCATCAGCGACGACGGCCTCGTGGACCGGGCCCGGACCACGGACTACGCGACGGAACACAAGGACAACAACTTCAACGACGTCGTCTGGAAGCTCGACGCCGACAAAGGCGTGGCGACGCTCGCGAAACCGACATCGCACCTCAAGGATCTCGCGGTCCCGGTCCGGCCGATGCTCGGCTGCGTCGGCGTCGCGCCCGGGTTCGGCTCGGCGCCGATCCGCACCGGCGACTCGGGCCGGATCGGCGGCAACATGGACTTCTCGGAGATCCGCGAGGGCGCGACGCTCTATCTCCCGGTCTCGCAGCCCGGCGCGCTCCTGTACGTCGGAGACGGCCACGCGCTCCAGGGGGACGGCGAGCTGAACGGAAACGCGCTCGAGACCTCCCTCGACGTCGAAATCACGGTGGACGTCCAGCGGGAGAAGAGCCTCTCCGGCCCACGGGTCGAGAACGACGAGCACCTGATGGCCATGGGACTCGGCGGGTCGCTGGACGAAGCGTTCCGTGAGGCGACGTCGGCCCTCGCCGAGTGGCTCGAAAAGGATTACGCCCTCACCGGCCCCGAAGCCGCAATCCTTCTCGGCGCGACGATCCAGTACCAGATCTCCGAGGTGGCGGACCGAAACGTCGGCGTCGTCGCCAAGATCCGAAAGCAATTTCTCCCGAAGCCCGAGCCGCCGAAGAAGCCCTGATTTCGGTTCGGTCGTTTCCAATCCGCTCCGGCGGCGGGCCGACTCCCTGCGTCGCACGCGACGGCCTTGCCGCGATTCGGAAGACCTGGCCGTCGCTTGTCGTTCGCTCGCATTGGCAGAGAGGCGACTGCTGCTGGGTGGTGTGCTCGCTCTCTCACGCTCCTCCGGGAGGCGGCCCGCCGCCGTGGCTACAGTCTGGCTCGAGCCGAGTTGCCAGCCCCGGAGCCGGCGGCGTTTCCCGAAGTCGGTGATGGGTGACGAGCATGGAGCGCTGCGGCCGGCGCCACAGTGAGACTGCGAGGAACCCTCAGCGCCGGCCGGTTTCTCCCATCAAGGCAAGCCGGCGCGTGCCGACGCAGGGGAAAGACGCCGGCTCCGGGGCGTCTTTGCTGCCGCTCACTTCAATCCGCGGTCAACGGCGCCCTGCCGGGAGTGAAAGATCGAGGGATTGGCCGTTTTCGAGGACGAGGAAGTTGGGCCTGGAATCGGGGTGGCGCAGGAGGGCGGCGTTCAGTTCCGCGACGGGCTCGAATTCTCCGTCGTCGGCCAGGGCGAAAGTTCCGAAGTGGATGGCGACGGCGGTCTCGGCTCGCAGCGCCTTCTGTGCGCGGATCGCGGATTCGGGGTCGATGTGGGCCTGTGACATGAACCAGCGGGGACGGTATGCGCCGATCGGCAGAAAGGCCATGCGCAGGTTCGGGAAGCGGTCGCCGATCATCTCGAAATGCGAGCCCCAGCCGGTGTCGCCGGCAAAATAGACGGAGCCGGACGGGCCCGACACGACGTATCCGCACCAGAGCGTGCGGTCCCGGTCGAGGGAACCGCGGCCGGAGAAATGGCGCGCCGGCACCGCGGTCACCGTCACGCCCGGCGCGAGCGGCGCCGAGTCCCACCAGTCGAGGTCGCGCGAGCCTTCGATTCCTCGCGTCTTCAGGAACGCAGCGTTGCCGAGACCGGCGAAGACGCGCGGGCGGTGCGCCGCGGCGAGGCGGTAGAGCGTCGGGACGTCCATGTGATCGTAGTGGTTGTGACTGATGAGGACGGCGTCGATCGGCGGCAGGTCGCGGAAGGGGATGCCGGGTGGCCGGTGGCGCCGCGGCCCGACGAAGGAGAAGGGCGAGACCCTCTCGGACCAGACGGGGTCGGTCAGGATGTTCAACCCGTCCATCTGGATGAGGACGGTCGAGTGGTTGACGAACGTGAATCGAAGGTTTTCTTCCCTGACGCGGTCCACCGGCCGGGGGGCGGGCGGCGCGGAGGTGAAGCGGCGCCACGGCCCGCGATCGCGATGCGCGATCCAGTGGAGGAAGCTCGGGAGATTGTTGTCGAGCGGCTCGATCGAGCGGAAGCGCTTGCCGTCGAAGTTGGAGCGGACCGGCCCGCGCCAGCGCGGCGCCGAGAGCGCGGCGCCGGCCGCGACCACCGCGGCGCCGGCCGCGCCCGAGAGGCCCGCGGCTGCGGCGACGGCGATGAGGCTCTTGCGTCGTGCCATGACTCTCGTGGCAGCGCTCTGAGCGGGAGATTTATTCCGCTAGGAGTGCGTCCGAGTAATCTCTATGGCTGTCATCCTGAGGAGCGGAGCGACGAAGGATCTGCTCCGGTTGGATGAGCAGATCCTTCGCTTCGCTCAGGATGACAGGAACCGGTCCATGGGCAAAGAGAGCGCCCTCACCCCTGTCCCTCTCCGGGGGGAGAGGCGGTTTGCTACTTCGCGTTGGTCCAGCTCTGGTTGGCGACCTTCCACTGGCCGTCTTCCTGCTCGAGCGCGATCGTTCCCTTGTTCACTTCCTTGTCCACCTTGCCGGTGGCTTCGAGCGTGGCCTTCTTCCCTTCCACCTTGAGCGACGTCAGCTTGAGGTCGGACGGTGTCATCATCTTCATCAGCTCCATCCCCTTCTTGACGTCCAGGCCCATCTCCTTCGTCTGCTTGTCGATCCCGGCGGCGGACTCCCTGGTCATGCACTTCTTCATCCCCTCGTAATCCCCGGCGGCGATCGTCTTGAGCAACGCCCGGTAGACCTTCGCCTGGGGCGTCCCCTCGACGCTCTTCGCGTCGGCGGCAAACGCGGACGAAACCGTGAAGCCGATGAGCAGGGCGGAAAGCACCACGACCCTTCCTGCGATACGCATGCGAACTCCTTTCGGAAAGAGTCCGCGCATCATCCCTTACGCGCCGCGGGGATACAAGCTTCGTTCCTCGCGATAAACTCGCCGCCGACTTGAACGACACGGACACCCGCAGGGCGCGCGGATCGGGCGCGCACCCGGGAAACTGGCTGCTCCCCTTCGCAGGCGTCGCGGCGCTGCTCGTCGCCTGGGACCTCGCCATCCGCTTCGGCCGCGTTCCGCTCCTGCCCGGGCCGCTTGCCGTCGCGCGCGCGATCGCGGAGCTCGCGCAGAAAGGGTTTCTCGTCAAGCACGTCGTCGCGTCACTCTTTCGCGTGACGTGGGGCTACCTGTTGGCGGTCCTCGTGGGAGTTCCGCTTGGCATCCTGCTCGCCTGGTACCGCCAAGGCGGGCTGGCTCTCGCGCCGCTCGTCGAGGTCGTGCGGCCGATCTCGGCGCTCGCCTGGATCCCGCTCGCGATCCTCTGGTTTGGCGTCGGCGACCTCTCGGCGGTCTTCATCATCTTCATCGCGTCGGTCTTCCCGCTGACGATCGCCGCGATGAGCGCCGTCGGCGGCGTTTCCGCGACGCACTGGAACGCCGGCCGCAACTTCGGTCTCTCCGCCGCGCAGATCGCGCGCCGCGTGCTCCTGCCGGCCATCCTGCCGCGCCTCCTCGTCGGCCTGCGCCTCTCGCTCGGCATCGCATGGCTCGTCGTCGTCGCGGCGGAGATGATCGCCGTCAACTCCGGCCTCGGGTTCCTGATCATCGACGCGAGGAACGCCGGCAACCGCTACGATCTCGTCGTGGCCGGGATGGTCCTGATCGGCACGATCGGCCTCGCGCTCGACTGGGCGATGCGCCGCATGGAGCGGCTGTCCGCGCTGCGATGGGGCTACACGGACGCCGTCCGGGAGGCGGCATGATCCCCGACCGCCGAGCCTCTCCCCGGCGCGCGCGAAGATCGAGATCCGCGGCATCCACATGGTCTTCCGCACGGAGGAGAGCGATGTCCGCGTTCTCGAGGATGTCGTCGCTCGACGTGCGCGAGGGAGAGTTCGTCTGCATCCTCGGCCCGTCCGGCTGCGGCAAGTCCACGTTGCTCAACATCGTCGCCGGCTTTCTCCCGCCGGCCTCCGGCTCCGTGCGGATCGACGGCGAAGAAGTTCGCGGTCCCGATCCGCGGCGGATCTTCGTCTTCCAGGAACGCGGCGTGTTCCCGTGGCTGACCGTGGAAGGGAACATCGGCTTCGGCCTGGGCAAGCTGCCGCGGGAAGAGCGCGAGCGCCGCATCGCGCACTACGTCCGTTTGGTCGGTCTCGGAGGCTTCGAGAAGGCATATCCGCACGAGCTCTCGGGCGGCATGAAGCAGCGCGTCGAGGTCGCCCGCGCCTTCGCCGTGAACCCGGACGTGCTCTTTCTCGATGAGCCCTTCGGCGCGCTCGACTCGATCACGCGGCTCATCATGCGCGGAGAGCTCCTGCGCATCTGGCAGGCGGAACGCAAGACGATCCTCTTCGTCACGCACGACATCGAGGAATCCGTCCAGCTCGCCGACCGGGTCGTCGTGATGACGGCGCGCCCCGCCAGGATCCGCCGGATCGTTCCGATCGACCTCCCCCATCCGCGCGATCTCTCGTCGCGGCGATACCTGGAGCTGCGCGACGGGATCTTCGAGGAGATCGGACTGGCGCACAAGATATGACATCGCGGCGCCGGCTCGAAGCGTTTCTCCTTCCAGCGGCAGCGGCGGCGCTCCTGATCGCCATCTGGCACATCGCCGTCAAATGGTCCGGCACGACCGTGTTCCCCTCGCCGGCCGCCGTCGCGCGCGGTTTCGCGGAGCTCGCGCGCAAGGGACTCCTCCTGCGGTACAGCCGCGACTCGCTCCTGCGCGTGGCCGCCGGCTACGGCGCGGCGCTCGCGATCGGAATTCCCGCCGGTGTCTTTCTTGGATGGCGCCCCGCCGCGGCCCGCGCGGCCAACCCGGTCATTCAGCTCCTGCGGCCGATTTCCCCGCTCGCCTGGATTCCGGTGGCGATCGTGCTCTTCGGCGTGAGCAACGTCGCCGCGGTCTTCCTGATCTTCCTCGCGTCGCTCTTCCCGATTCTCGTCTCCGCGATGAACGGCGTGCGCGGCGTGCCGGCGATGTACCGCGACGCCGGGCGCAACTTCGGCCTGTCGCAGCGGGCGCTTCTCTCACGAGTCGTGTTCCCCGCCGCCTTGCCCGAGATCCTGACGGGCCTGCGCCTCGCTCTCGGCATCGCCTGGATCGTCGTCGTCGCGGCGGAGATGATCGCCGTGGACTCGGGGCTCGGCTACCTCGTCATCGACTCGCGTAACGCCGGAAAGCGCTACGACCTCGTCGTCGCGGCGATGCTTCTGATCGGAGCGATCGGCCTCCTCCTCAACATCCTCGTCCAGCGCGTCTCGCGCCTGCGCGCGGTGCGCTGGGGGTTCCGGGAGGAAACACCGTGAGCTCCGGAAAGAAGATCCTGCTCGGCCTGCTGCTCTGGACGGGAGTCGTCACGGCCGCGCACCTGACGCTGAACTTCGACTGGTCGGCGGCGTGGAACGACCGCCTCCCGCTCGCGAAGCGGAAGCTGAACGTGGCCTATATCCCGGTGACTTGTCATCTCGCCTGCCCGGTGACGGACTTCATCTCCCGCTATTCGCTGGACGGCGCGCTCTTCATCCCGCGGATGTTCCAGGGATTCCCCGAGATCAAGGAAGCGATCATCTCCGACCGGATGCAGGTCGGATTCATGGTCGCGCCGATGGCGATCGCGCTCGCCGCGCAGGGAGTGCCGATCAAGATCGTCTATCTCGGCCACCGCTACGGCAGCGCGGTCGTCGTCAGGAAGGACGGACCGATCCACTCCGTGAAGGACCTCGCCGGCAAGACGATCGCGATCCCGAGCCGTTTCTCCGACGAGCGGCTGATCGTCTTCAAGGCGTTGAAGCAGAACGGCATGTCGGCGGGGGACGTGCACATGGTCGAGATGGCGCCGCCCGACGTCGCCGGTGCGCTCGCCGCCGGCGCCGTGGACGCGTTCTCGATGGGAGAGCCGTACCCGTCGCAGGCTGAGCTCGGCGGATTTGGCCGCGTGCTCTTCCACGCCCGCGAGTACTGGCCGGACTACATGTCGTGCGTCGTGGTCGTGCGCCAGGACGTCATCGACAAGCGCCCACGGGCTGTCCAGATCCTCGTGGACGGCATCGCGCGCTCCGGCCTGTGGCTCGACGAGGGCCGCCAGCACCGCGAGCACGCGGCGGACTTCGTCGCGCGCTACTACTTTCGCCAGAAGCCGGAGATCCTCCGCCACGCGCTGACCGAGCCTCTCGACCGCGTGATCTACACGCGCCTCTCCCCCCGCAAGCCCGACTTCGACATGGTGCGAGACCTCATGATCGAGACCGGAGTCCTCGACGGGAAAATCGCCTTCGAGGACTACGTGGACCCGCGATTCGCCGAAGGCGCCCTGTCGCAGACCGCCTGGAAATACGAGCCCGGCAGCGAAAAAGCGGAATGAGAATCCCTGTCATCCTGAGCGCTCCCCGCCCCTGTCATCCTGAGCGCAGCGAAGGATCTGCTCCCGTGACTCTCCGTTCCGCGTAACCCTTGCCAAGACCCGCCGCGCCAAGACCCTCTGGACCCTCGCGGCCGTCCTCTTCCTCGCCGCCGGAATCTGGACCTGGCAGAACGCCTCGCTGACGCGCCTCCGCCGCGACTTCGTCCCCTGGATGCACCGCCTCGAGCGCTGGCGCAACGCCATCGAGGACACCCGCCGGGCAATGAGGAAACGCGACCCCGCCCCCTCCGACCCCGCGGGCATCGGGCGCCTGCGCGATTGGGCGTGGAACGGCCTCGACCGGATCGCCTGGATCTCCTACCGCGTCGAGAAACCCGCGCACGACATCTCTCCCGAGCGCGAAGTCACTCGCGGGCGCGTCCGCTTCACTCTCGGCGGCTTCCGCGCCAGCGGCGCCCGAGTCGAGAGAAGCGCCGACGTCCTGATCTCCGCCGAGTGGGACCCGCGTCAGGACCCCACACCGAGGCAAGCGCCTCCCGGCGCCGCGCCCGAGTCCGTCCCGGTATCGATGGAGATCACAGCGACGTTCGACCGCACCGTCTCCGAGCGGGAGAACGCGACGCCCCGCTTTCACGACGCGACCGCGGAGACCGGCCTCGGAGCCCCGCGCAACGATCCGCCGCGGAAGATGACCAATCACCTGATCGCCGACATCTGGCCCGGCTCCGGCGTCGCCGCCCTCGACTACAACGGCGACGGCTACGAGGACCTCTTCGTCGGCGACTTCGTCCGCTCGATCCTCTACAGGAACGACGGACACGGCCATTTCACCGACGTGACGGTGGAAGCCGGCCTCGCGACGCCGGACGGCAAGGGCGTCGCCGCGACCGGAGTCGCCGCCGGCGACGTGGACGGCGATGGCTTTCCCGATCTCTTCGTCACCGACGCGTTCGGCCCCGCCCGCCTCTTCCACAACCGCGGCGACGGCACCTTCGAGGAGACGACGGTCTCGTCCGGCATCTCCGTCACCGGCAACGCTCGCTCGGCCGCGTTCGCCGATGTGGACGGTGACGGCGACCTCGATCTCTTCGTCTGCGCGACCGGCGACTATTACAACAAGATGCCCGATCCCCCCTACGACGCGAATGACGGCTTCCCTAACCACCTCTACATCAACGACGGGCACGGCCGTTTCACCGACGCGTCGGACGCCTGGGGCATCGGAAAGACGACGCGCTGGTCTCTCTCCTCGATCTTCGCGGACTATGACGGCGACGGCCGGCCGGACCTCCTCGTAACAAACGATTTCGGACTGAAGAACCTCTACAAGAACGACGGCGGCCGCCGCTTCGTGGACATGGCGGGCAAAGCGGGAGCGCAGGTGCGCGCCTACGGCATGTCGGCTACCGTCGCGGATTTCGACGGCGACGGCCTGCTCGACCTCTACACCACCGGCACCGACACACAGTGGTACTTCCTCCACGACTACCCGTCGCTGCCGATCGGCTTCCCCGGCCGTGTGTTCCTGCCGATCGCGATCCGCTGGATGGAGACGATGGCGACCGGCAACTCGCTCCTCCTCCAGAAGCCGGACCACACGTTCACGGACGCCACGGCGCATTCCGGCGCCGCGCACGCCGGCTGGAACTGGAGCTCGATCGCCGCCGACCTCGACAACGACTCCTGGCCCGACATCTACTCGACAAACGGTATGTGGGGTGACGGCCGCGACCACGACCGCGAGCTCGAGTTCTGGTGGCAGTCCCTCGCCTACTGGGACGACTACGTCGCCGGCTCGAAGACCTTCGACCGCAAGGGCGCCGGCATCGCCGGCATCGAGCGCGACCGCTTCTTCCGGAACCGCTCCGGCGACGGCAACCGCTCCCCCGCCGACGACCTCTTCGAGGAACGCTCCTTCCTCGAAGGCCTCGACCTGGAGACCAACGGCCGCGCCGCCGTCGCCTTCGACGCCAACAGCGACGGCGCCCTCGACCTCTACATCCGCTCCGTCCAGGCCCCCGAGGCTCTCTTCCTCGGCTCCCGCAAGCCGAACGAGCACTACCTCCGCATCAAGCTCCGCGGCACTCCCGGCCGCGACAACCGCGAAGGCATCGGCGCCAGAATCACGGCGAATCTCCCCGGCGGCCGCAAGATCGTGATGGAGACCGGCAACGCCAGCGGCTACCTCTCCACCGGCAGCCCCATAGCCCACCTCGGCCTCGGCAAGGCCACGCGCCGTAGAATCCCTTACGTCCGCTGGCCCTCCGGACAACCTCCAGGACCTCGGCCCGATCGCCGCCGTGGACCGCACGGTCCTCGTGGACGAAGACCTCGGAATCGTCCTTACGAACACTTCGCGCTAGCCGTGAGTTCTCAAGACGTTGTTCCCACTCGGGGTTCTCGTCGTAGAGAATCCGCCCGGAGTCGCCGTCGTTGCCCTCTGCGGCACGCGGCGGCCGGGCCGCATGGAGAACCTCCGGGCCGCCGCTCCGGTCCGAGGGCACAGAAGCAGTTTCGCCGACCCAAATGTTCGGCGTGTGCCCTCGGACAGGGCCGCTGCCGGGCAACGCCGTCGCCTCCGGGCTCCACAGTGCCTGTTCGCGCCGCGCTGTAGCCCCGGCGGCGGGACGCCTCCCGCAGGAAGAAGGTTCTCCGAATCGCGTGAAGGATTTCCCCCTGCCCGGCGACCGAAACCTCTTCCCCGCGGCGTCATGCCCTCCTCTCGACGACCCCTATGCGCAAGTGCTTTTCCATCAAACGCTTCGCGACCAGGCACTGTCTGACCCCGCGAGAGAACCCCGATGAATACAGACCTCGTGAATGTTATGCGTCAAGAACTTAATGAAATCTGTCGCCCAAAAACCTCGACCCGGGCAGCCAGTTGGGAAGATAATTCCCTTCAGGCCATGAGGATAGATGAGGCAGGAGCCCTAAGAACCGATCAACGTTATGCGACACGTTCGTGTCGCGTTTGCTCCGGCCATTAGGACGCCTAATACATGTTCGGCGCCAGCAGATATCTTCGCGTTGGGCTTCTTGCCCTGAGCTTGGCGTCCATCGCGCCGTCGGCAACCGCCTCGGGCGGGCGAGACGTCAGTAACTGTCCGGTACTGCCTTCCGGCAGTGGCCTGGTTTGGGAGTACAAGGAAGGGGTGGACTACGACCTGTGCTACGCGAAGAACGTAGACGAGGGCGCTCGGCCTCGTCTGATTGGCGTGTATCTCGGCGGGGCACCGAACTGGGAAGGGGACGGGCCTGTCTTGCGTAAGGGACAAATCGAGGGCCGGCCCGTGACATGGCACGTCAAGACTCCTCAACAGTCGGAATACAAAGCCGCGGCGCAGACGCTCTACCCTATTCGAAAACAAATCGCGCACATCTGGGTCTGTGCGATCGACGCCTCAGCTTTGACTGATCTCATCCTCGTAGCGGAGAAGCTACGCTTCCGTCGCTGAGACGTCATGCACAGCACGCAACGACCAGGGCCTGCCGGATCCGCCCTGCCAGTATCATTGCCGTAGGAGGCTGACAAGTGAGCGATGAGCCGGTCTGCCAGATCGCAGGGTGTGATCAGTCTGTGGTCGAGAACGACGACTTTTGCCTCGCGTGCGCTGCGCAGCAGGGAGTCGCCCTCGACGCTCTTTCCAGGTTCCGAAAAGCAATGTTCGCAGTCCCGCGCGATCGGGATCTACTGCGCGCCTCAATCCGGGACGGAGTTCTTAAGTGGCGCTACCTCCCAGACGAGCTTTCCAACCAGGTAACAAGTGCCGAAGCGGAGCTGCAGTCGTCTCTTCGGGCCGTGGGCCTCAACTCCGTGGCCGAGCGCGATCACTGGATCATCCAACTCACAGCGGACGTCTAACGAGCCAGTCCAGCTGAACGGATCTGTTGACTTGACTGGCATATTCAAACTGCAGAGGAAGAGTTGGCGCTGAGCTTTCCGGTCTACTGCATTGTCTCCTCCCTGCAGTCGATGGGTTGGCCACGCAAGAAGTCCCTTTTCGGCAGCGTCGGTGTGCCGGGAGGTGTCCTTCGTGCTGTCTGGGCCGGCATGGTTCAGATCTCGGTCGGCGTCGCCGCCGGACGACCGTTTCGGGCCTGTCAACTCTTGACCCAGATGTTCAACAGAGATTGGTCGAGCGAACCTGGAGAGAAGTTCCTTGCTGACCTGGATCCAGTCCGGACGATCAACGAGATTCCAGGCACCCCGCCGTGGGAGGTGATTGCACACAGGGAGCTGCAAGTTATTCCCCCCGACGAGTTCATCATCTGGAAGGATCTCCTTGGGTCGTCAGCTCATGATCTCTGGATGGCGAACTGCGCGACCGGCTTGATTTACGGCCTAGCTCACCCCGGAGACGCGGCCAGAGCTCTCGAGGCCGATCGTTCCGAGTATCGGTCGAACGCACCAGGCTGGATTAAGGCCGGCCTGAACATTCCGGTACAGCCCTCGTGGCCGGACAACGAGTCGTATTACCAGTGGATCGAGAAAATCGTGGAGGCATATGAACGCGCTAGCGGAAGGCTGCCGGCGCCAGCAGACGCGCTTCTCAAAGCGGCAGCAGTTCGGTCGCGGCTCACCTAGAAGCGGTGTGCCGAACCCGCGGCTTCAGCGGACGCCTTCGGCGTCGCTGAGCCGCAAGACGTTCGGCGACAGGCGTTCAAGGAGCACGCCGGGGCTCAGCGAGTCATGCGGCGCCAGCCCGCGGCGAGTCTCGTGGTGAATCCAGTCGGGTCTCCCGCATCGTGCCCCGGCGTCCAGTGCCGGGTCCAGCGCGGCGCTTTATCGTCAGAGCCCGCAAGGCGTATCGTGGTTGCGTTGAGAGCGTCTCAATGAACGCCACACCGAACAACGCGCTGCAGCGGACTCGCGTCCGCCCTGAGGGCGGCCGCTCGCCGCTGAGCTTTGAGACGTTGGGCGACACCCTGAAGTAGATATGGCCGGGCTTCTGCTCGCCTTCTGGGTTGTGGTTGTGGCGTGGGCGGGTAGCGTTGCGCTCATCTCCTTTTTCGTAATCGGGCCGCACTTCCCTGATCGAGGAGCGACACCTCTGGCAGGCGCGCGGGTCGTGTTCTTTTCGGCCGCGCATCTCCGGCAACTTCGTGAATACCGAGCGCTCTGCGTGGCCCAAGGCAAGAGCCTGATTTGGTGGCGGTTCGTCCGCTTCTTTCTCCTGGCGTTTCCCTTTTTGATGGTGGTGGGCGTAGCGTTGAGCCTATGGGCCGTTCGCTAAACACTTGGCCGTCGCCCAACCAGCGGCTTCAGCGGACTCGCGCCCGCCCTACGGGCGGTCGCTCGCCGCTGAGCCGCAAATCGTTCGGCGTCATGATACAGCACCTCGCCGCGAAGGTCGTGAGCGTCGGGGTCGCTCTCTTCATGGTCGTCGATATAGCCATGAGCGCGCCGCTAAGACCTGAAGCGCACTACCAGATCTTCTTCCCGGAGCTGGCACTAAGTTCGTCCGAGGGAGAGAGAGTCGAGCATATCCAGATCAGCATGTCATGCGGATCTTTCCGTGCGGTTTCTGTCATACCAGAAGACTGGTCTGTACAGGTGGTCAGCAAGTCTTCCGAGCAGACCCGGTTCGAAGCAGATGCTGGCCATGGCTCGACAGTGTTGTGGAATCTCGACCAGCTGCAAGGCGCGGTGACGATTTCCGTTGACGAGGCTCGATGTTTCACGCTCTCTGCGAAGATCACTGCCGCTATGCAGGACAGCGAGCGCGTCATTGACCTTCCCCTCTCGCGGTTGGTTCTCCGGCCATGACGCCGAACCCGCGGCTTCAGCGGACGCCTTCGGCGCCGCTGAGCCGCAAGCCGTTGGGCGTCAGGCGTTCAAGCCAGGGCGCCGGGCTGCCGCGAGCCCCGCACGCAGGTCCGCACAGGCTCGCACCAAGCCTTCTTCCGCAGCGCGGCCCGGCGCAGTCGGTGCCAGTGAGTGCAGTGCGGCCAAGCAGCAGGGCGTATCGTGGTGCCGGTCAGACCATCTCAATGAACGCCCCGCCCAACAACGCGCAGCAGCGGACTCGCGTCCGCCCTGCTGGCGGCCGCTCGCCGCTGAGCTTTAAGCCGTTCGGCGTTGGTTGGCGATTTCGTGCGCGCGCTTTGCTGGCCCTACTCTCAGGGGCATTCGTTCCTCTGGTACTTCCCGGCCAGGTCGTTACGGAATTCCCGATACCGACTGAACACCCTCAGCCATACGCGATCACTACCGGTCCGGATGGGGCGCTGTGGTTCACCGAGAACCTATCGAACAAGATCGGGCGAATCACTACGGCGGGTCTGGTGACCCACGAGTTCACCATTCCAACCGCTGTCAGCAGTCCTCGGGAGATTACGCTCGGTCCCGATGGCGCACTGTGGTTTACTGAACAGACCGGGAACAAAATTGGTAGAATCGCAGCGTCTGGTAGTATCACGGAGTTCGCTATTCCGACCGCCGGGAGTAACGCACTTGGAATCACGGTCGGACCCGACGGCGCGCTCTGGTTCACGGAGGCAACCGCCAATAAGATTGGTAGGATCACAACGGCCGGAGAAATCACGGAGTTTGGTATTCCAAGCAGCCCCGGCATCCCTCACGGGATCATGGCGGGTCCGGACGGCGCACTCTGGTTCACTGAGGTGTACAGCAACAAGATCGGGCGAATCAGCGTCGCGGGCGAGGTTACTCACGAGTTTACATTGCCGACTCCCCTCAGTTTCCCGTGGGGGATCACCGCCGGCCCCGACGGCGCCCTGTGGTTTGGAGAGGACAGCGATAACAGGGTCGGGCGAGTCACGACGGCTGGCGGGCTTTCCGAGTTCATCACACCGGTAGTCGGAAGCAACCCGTTCGGAATTACGACCGGGCCCGACAGCGCACTCTGGTTTACCGAATACGGTGGAAATAAGATCGCGCGGATTAGCGTCGACGGCGCCGTTACGAATGAGTTTGCGATTCCAACTCCCTCTAGCTTTCCTACCGGGATAACGTCCGGCCCGGACGGTGCGATTTGGTTCACCGAGCACGTCGGAGATCGAATTGGGCGACTCGCAATTAGCCTTCCTGTACCTGCTGTTCCAACCGCTTCTGCCATCGCGCGAGTACTCCTTGGGCTCGCTCTGGCAGGAACTGCAGTTATTCTTCTGAGCTGGCGTTGAAGCGCCCACAAGCGAACACGGTGCCGAAGCAGCCTCGCCCCTCGCGTTTGATCGGCAGGGAACCGACGGGTATCGTGGCGCCCGTCAGCTCTCGTCAATGAACGCCGCCCCCAACACCGCGCTTCGGCCGTTCGGCGACTCGCTGAAAAGGTGAAGGTCCGGGCGTGCGCCCACGCGCGCCGTGGCCCGAACCCGCATTCTGCACCCGTTCCGTCCTGGCAGGTGCCGGCCGAGAATCCGCCGCAGGAGCGCCCGGCCCTCCCGTCTCAACGCTTTCCAGCGACGCAAGCTCTGACACGTTGAACAGCATCTCGGCGAAGGCGTATCGTCCAGCCATGTCCCGTCTCATCAACCAGCTCCCGCCGAACCCGCGGCTTCAGCGGACGCCTTCGGCGCCGCTGAGCCGCAAGACGTTAGGCTGCACTCTCGTAATCGCCGCGCTCCTCGTCGCAGTCGTCTCCCTGGCTGACGAGCGGCCGGGTGCCGCTCCAGCCGGCGCGAAGCAGCCGGTGCGCACTCGTAACGTTGAAGCTACTCCACGGCCCCTTCAGGATCCGCTCGTGATCAAGGGTGCCCTAATCCTGGAGTACATGGTCGAGATCGACGGGCATGTCGGACCAATTCGGGTGATCCAGTCGACTCATCCTGTTGTCGACGCGGCCTGGCTCCAGGCCGTGAAACAGTGGCGCTACCGGCCAGCCTCGCTGAACGGCAAACCGATCCGATACACGATGACGACCGTGATCAACACTCATGCTGAGAACTGGCCGCGCGTGGCGAAAAAGCCGGGTGCGGCCTAACACGCGCCCGTTAGGCCGTTACCGGATCTATGTTTGTTCAGTCTGACAGGATTCGCGACTACGTGTTTCCTCTCGTAGCAGCCGATCGGCCGGTGGGGCAGGCCTGGGTGTTTCGGCGGTTCCTTGGTACGGGGTTTGTGGTTGGCCGCCGTGGATTTGGAATCACGGCGGCACACGTCGTCCGAACTCTTTCAGACCCGCCGGTCGCTCTCTTCGCGTCGGACACAGGAGGGTGGTCTGCGTACGAAGTCTCCGTGCTGGAGAGTCATCCATTCGAGGACATCGCGCTGATTGCCCTCGCCGGGCATCGCTGGCGATCGTTCTTCCGTCTGAGCAGCGGCCGCGAGACAGCATCATGTCAATACAAGATGTTTGGGTATCCGGAAGACGCTCTATACGACTTGGCCGCTTCGGGGCCCGGAATGCCGCGACCCGACATGATCTATACGCAGGGATACGTCCGGCGCCGTCTCTCGAGCATCCGCATTCCGAGCGTCAGCGGTTCTCATTTTCTAGAGCTGAGCGACGTTGGGGGAAGTGGATGCTCTGGCAGTCCGATCTTCAAGTTGAATCATGCGGACCGGGGCGTCTGGGACGTGTTCGGCGTCTATATTGGTGAACGGCTCAATGATCGCGCAACCAGCGTGGCGTACGCCGCGGCAGCGGATGCGTACGCGAGCTGGAGTCCGTATTCGCTGGGCGGCGTCACCCTAGCTGATGAGAGTGCCAATGTGGATCTCCCGGCCTAACCTACGGCTGCAGCGGACGCCGTCGGCTTCGCCGCCGTCGCCGCTGAGCCGCCAACTGCTCGGCGCCAACAGCAGACGTCAACGTGCGGCCAGCAGAGCGCTGACCCTTTTCACGCTTAGCTGCTCCATCACCGTATTCTTGTCGAATCCATCGATATCGACGGGTCAAGGTCCCGCTTGCTCCGGGCATTGGGACGCCTGATCTGTGTTAGGCAGAGCAGCAGTCGCATGACGGTCGAGGGGCAGGGTGGAAGCTGCTGGGACAGTGTCGAGCGACACACACGAGACGAGCTCTTCTGGATGGCCGATCCAATCGTTCGAGAACGGATCAATAGGCGTATCTCGGGAGACCCCCGGGTCTGGCCGCTGACCTGGTTCAAGAACCGGTTCGCGACGAGGCTTCCCCTCGGACGCGTCCTGAGTGTTGGCTGCGGGCTGGGCAACCTCGAACGGGAGATCGTCCGTTGGGGAATCGCCTCCTCCGTCGTCGGCGTGGATCTCGCCGCAGCGCCTCTCGCGCAGGCGCTCCAGTCTGCCTCCCTTGAAGGGATGACGGACCGGATCGCCTACGTTCGCGGCGACGCTTCCGCGTTGCTCCGCCGGCCGGCGGTCTGGGACGGCGTCTTCTTTCATGGATCTCTCCATCACATCGCAGACGTCCCAGGCGTGCTCGATCTCGTCGCGGCTGCCCTGAAGCCCCACGGTCTTCTCTACCTGGACGAGTTCGTCGGCCGTTCCAGAGACCAGTGGCGCTGGCGGCACCTGATTCTTGCAAACCTCGCCTATCGGCTTCTTCCTCGTTCCGTCCGACGAACCCGAATCATCCGAAGCCCGGTGACTGACGAGGATCCGACCGAGCAGATCCACTCGTCATGGATTCTTCGGGAAGTCGAAAAACGGTTTCGAGTGATCGAGCGCCGCGACTATGGCGGCAACCTCGCGTTGCTCATCTACCCGAGCCTTCGGCGCCCCGGTCCGGGCGGGCCGACGCGATTGCAACTCGACCGTGCGGTGCGGCGACTTCTCGACCTCGAGGATCGGATTCTTCGGCCCCGCCCTCTCTTTTCCGCAACGTCATTTCACACGTTGATCGTCGCCGAGGTCGGTGCCGCCCCTGCCCGGTCCTGAGAGATCCAATCGCGGGACGGCTTTCTGATGAATGATTTTGAGCTGCACCGATGAACGGCAGTTCACACGGCCAACTTCAAGGGACACGGAATCGCATGTCGAGCGCGGCGAGAACGTCGTAGGATGAGCTGATGACGGAAAACGGACTGCCCTGCCTGGACCTGCTGCAGGCCACTCCTGGAATTCTCCGCGGCCTGATGACGGAACTGACCGAAGCGGACGCCCGCTGGAAGCCTGGGCCCGAACGCTTCTCCGTCGCCGAGGTGCTGGCCCACCTGTCGCACTCCGAAGGCCACTGCTACCGCATGCGCCTCGACCGCTTCATGGCGGAGACCCGTCCCGAGTTCGAGCCCGACGACGCGCAGATGTATCTCGACCTCTATCGCGACGCCGATCCCGAGGATGCCTTCGATCACTTCGAGGAGCAGCGCGAGAACAACATCGAGTTCCTCCGCAACCTCCCCGCCGGTGCCGGCCATCGCGCCGCCCTGCATAAGGAGTATGGCGAGATCACCCTGTCGCAGATGTTGAATGAATGGGCGCTCCACGACCTCGGCCACATCCGCCAGATCGCCGAACTGGCCCGCGCCCTCAGGTATCAGGCCGGCGCCGGCCCGATGGCCGCCTCCTACAACCTGAAACCCTGATGAACCAGTCGCTTACGCCATTAGGTGGCCAGGCCGTACGGAAAGGAGACCACGAATGAGTAACAAGCAGGCGGCACCCGAGACGAAAGGCGTTACGGTGAAGCTCCTAGCAGCGCTTGACCTTGGCCCTGAAATCGAGGGCATGGCAGGGCGCCAGCTTCGAATGCGAATGGTGACGATCGAACCTGGAGGGGTCTTCGGCCCGATTCACGACCACAAAGGCAGGCCGGGCATGGTCTACATACTGCAAGGAACGATCACTGACCATCGAAATGGAATGACCAGGGAGTATGGGCCGGGACTGGGCTGGCCCGAGGATAAGAACACGATGCACTGGCTCGAGAATAGAGAAACGGCGCCGGCGGTGGAGATCTCAGTCGATATAGTCAGGCAACAGTAAGCTCAGGCTCTGCATTTACCCCGGTCGCCGTGAGAGATCCGAGCCGAGTACGCGACCACCTGCGACGCGGCCTGCACCCGCATCGTGTACCGTTCAGTCCTGGCCGGCACCGGCAGGAATCCCGCCGCAGGGGCTCCCGCCCCTTCCACCTCAGCGCTCTCCGAGCGACGCAAGCCTCGGCCCGTTGAAAGGCGCCGAGCTCGGCGGGGGATTGGAACAGCCGGATGCGCTTGCGCGCGCCGCTTCGCCTTGATACGTTAGGCCGTACAAGGAACATTCCTCCACCACCACCGCGAATCGGAGGTTACATGAAACGAGTCACTGGCATCGGCGGCGTCTTCTTCAAGGCCAAAGACGCTCCATCACTGCAGGCCTGGTACAAGCGGCACCTGGGAATCGATGTCCAGGTCTGGGGCGGAGCTGCCTTCACCTGGGCCGACGCCGAGGGCAAGCCGGTTGCGGGCACAACTGCCTGGCTCATCGCTCCGCAAGAGACTAAGCAGTTTGCTCCGAGCTCTGCCCCCTTCATGGTCAACTACCGAGTGGAAGACGTCCACGCCCTGGTCAGGGCCTTGAAGGAAGAAGGCTGCAATGTGCTCGAGAAGATTGACGAATCCGAGTATGGCAGGTTCGCCTGGGTCATTGATCCAGAGGGAAACAAGGTCGAGCTCTGGCAGCCTCCTCCAGGCCAGTGAGCCCGGTCTTGGAGAGCCATAGGCCAGTCCTGTCGCGCTCCCAATTGAGAATGACCTCCTACGGCGCCGTGCAAGCGTCAGCGCCTCATCTGATGGAGAGGACGGCAGCGGAGCGCCATGGGGATGAGCAGCGAATGCTAGCGCTGGTAACCCAGGTCAGGTGGCAGTTTGCAAAGACGATGCCTCAGATACCGCACGAATACTCCGTCCTCAAGTGGCGGCCCGAACTCAGGTCGGAGTTTATTTGGTTTGCCATGTGCAGCCTCCGGTATGGGAGGATCGAACCGTGGGGCCCCTACCGCCACTCGTACTATTACCTCCTGGGTCACAAGTACTGGACCATGGACGACCCGGTGGAGAACACCGACCTCATAAACAGGGCCAGCACGACAGATGTACCGTGTCGGCCCGGCATCGCCTGCGAACACTGACGCTTCCTGTCTCCAAACAGCTACGTCGCGGGGCCATCGTTCACCAACTTCCGACTGGTATCAAGTTGCAATGCCTTCGAATGTCCAAGCAACTTGCGCCGACGCGAGGCAGCCGAAGAACCTGAGGTGCAGTTGGTGGCTTTAGGCGGCGCACGGAGCACCCCGCGCCGGTGGCTTCGTGCGCTGGCCCTCCTGACCGTCATCCTTGTGTTTGGCGCCTCGTTCGCGCTGCTCAGCGAGGTCATTGGCATCACTTCGCCATGGCTCGTTCTGCTTCTCATGTTCTACTTTCTCGCCATCGCCAAGGTTGCCGAACCTCTCTTCACGCTGAGAATGCCGGGACCGCTTCGCCCACTTCGCCGTTGGGAACGAGAGGGCGATGTTTATCGGCGGCTTCGCATTCTTGCCTTTGGCACACTGCTTCGGCTGGCCCCGCTTCGTTACCTGAACTCCGCCGTGTATCTCGATCGAGAGCGCAGAGATCCTCTCCGGGTACGCCTTTTCGTTGAATCGGCGGAAGCCTCCCACTTCTGGGCAGCCGCCCTGATCATGCCGTACGTCATCGTCGCTGGACTCACCGGCATGTGGCACGTCGTGGCCTGGCTTTCGCTGGCTCAGGTGCTCGTCAACGTGTACCCGATCCTCCATTTGCGCCATGTCCGCGCGCGCCTGGACCGAACCATCCGCAGGATCCGGGCGGCGAAGTCAGGTAAGGCCAATGAAGTGTGAGGGAGAGGTTGAAGATTGACGTGCGTGGGGCGTATCGTCGTAGCGTGTCCCGGCTGATCGCCCCTGAACCGCCGAGGACGGCGCAGCCAGATTGCGAGTCTCTACGATCAAGCTGTCGGGCCGCCGGCCTCAGGGTTGCGTCGGACGCCAGTAATTAGCCGTGCGCTGCTCTGGCGGTATTCTCTTGCTCATCGCCATTCCGTATCTCATTCGCTACTATCTTCGCGAACAAGCTCGGAATCGGCAACAGTGGCTATCATTGCCGACGCTCGAGGAGTATCGAAGGCAACACCCGGCTTCCGGTTGCGGCTCCTCCGTCGCATGCAACTGCTGTGGCGGTGAATCGATTCTTGACCGCGGCTGGGATAGCACGAACGATCACCGGCGCGTTCATCAGCGTCTCGCACAAAGAGTTAGGTCCGGCTAGAAGCAACGATTCCCGTCGTGGCCTGAGCCCCTCTCGCGCACGCGTTTCATCCTGGCCCGCGCAGACCGAAATCCCACCGCAGGAGCGCCCGCTCCTTTCTGCCTCAACGCCTTCCAACGACGCAAGCCCTCACAAGTTGAACAGCAACTCAGCGAAGGCGTATCGTCGAGTCATGCTGCCGGTGAACTGTCAGACGTTCGGCCCTGACAGGTTCTACACAGGTGGGCGAATTGCCTCGTGAGTCATGGGTTCGCCCGGCCGTTCTTCTCGGCATCGGATACGCTCTCGTTGGGATCGGGTTCGCGGTGCCGTCCACTCACGTGCGGGCATGGCGTCTTGCGGCCTGGGCAGTCTGCGCCGTTGGGTACGCTGCTCACATTGTGTATGAACGCTCTCGGCTGCAAAACTTACCTGATTCGGCGGCGCTGCACGTCGCCACCGCCGCAGCGCTTGGAGCATTCGGGCTCGCCGTTGGGGCGAACATTCATTCACTTTTTACGGGATCGGCCAGTGAGATTCGACAGCTCCTGCTTCTCGCGCTCGGGATCTGGCCGGTCATGACGGCGCTCCCGGCATTTCTCGTCGCCCTCGGCGCAAACTTGGTTCTGGGGCGGGCGTTCGGGAAGGTCCGGGGCAGGTAGCGGGCTAGCCTGAGGAGGCACACATGGCTGCGTACGTGATTGTGGATATCGAGGTACTGGACGCGACCGGATTCGAGGAGTACCGACGGCGGGTTCCTGCCACCATCGCGGCACACGGCGGCCGCTACCTGGCTCGCGGAGGAACCACCGAGGTCCTCGAGGGGGCCTGGTCGCCCAAGCGCTGTGTCATCCTCGAGTTCCCGGACATGGCTCGAGTCAAGGCCTGGTGGTCGTCGCCTGAGTACGTGGCCCTTCGCGCAATACGCGAGGCAACCACAAGATCGCATCTGGTCGTGACCGAGGGGCTCGAGGCTTAGCGCCGGTGCTAATCTCCCCCGTATGTCCCATCGCGCGGCGCCGCAGGATCCCGGCTTCGCGGCTCGTGTCCGCGCGAGCTTCGCGCAGCAGGGCCTCATGTCCACCCTCGGCGCCTCGCTCGAGCTCGTCGAACCGGGCGAGGTCCACATCGCGCTTCCGTTTTCTCCCGCGCTCTCTCAGCAGCACGGGTACGTGCACGCCGGCGCCACCACCGCGATCGCGGACTCCGCGAATGGCTATGCGGCGCTCACGCTGACCCCTCCCGGCTATGAGGTCCTGGCGGTGGAGTTCAAGATCAATCTCCTGGCGCCTGCGAAGGCGCCGCGGCTTCTCGCGCGCGGACGCGTTCTGCGTGCCGGGCGGCGGCTGACCGTCTGCCTGGCCGAAGTTCTGGGCGTTGATGGAGTCGAGCAGGAGCTCGTCGCGACCATGCTTTCCACCATCAGCGCGAGGCCGAGCGGTGCATCGGGCGCAAATCCCTGATCTCCGAGACACGATCCTCGCGGCGTGGCGAACGAACAGCCGCGTCACGGTCTTTCTCGTCGAGAACCTGCCCTCCGCGCTCTGGGGAGCGCGCATTCCAGGGGCTCCGCGCCGAACGGTCCGCATGATCGCCGGGCATATCCACAACGCGCGGTGCATGTGGATCAAGATGATCGGCAAGGAGCATGGCGTTCCCGTGCCCGACTGCGTCGATCGCCGGAGAGTCACCCGCAAGGAGCTGGTATCCGCGCTCAAACGCAACGGCGCGGGCATTGGCGCGCTTCTCCGGCTCGGTTGCGACCACGGCGGCAGCATTCCGATCCCCTCGACATACGCCTGGCGCAACCTCCCCCTGGACGTCGGCCACGTTCTGACCTATTTCGCCGCGCATGAAGGCCATCACCGCGGGCAGATCGTGATGCTCGCCCGCCAGCTGGGACATCGCCTGCCGGTTTCCACCACGGGCGGCCTCTGGCAGTGGACCAGGCGCGCAAAAGAGGCCGCACGATGACCTGGCTGTCGAACCCGTTCGTCGTTGAGGCTCCTTCCGGGAGTCGAAGGATGAACGCTCGGAACCGGCAGTCGCCGCCGGCATACCCCGGAGGAGTGACCTGGCTGCGCTACCGCGTAGTGACCGGGCGGAGCTATTCCAGGAGCCGGTCGGGGAAAACGAAGACGCGCCGGGCGAGGTCCGATCGCAGGCTTTCCTCGCGATAGTAGGTTCGCAGGACAGGGTCGCGCCAGGTGAGCGGGTCCGGGTTCGCCCGGGCGAATTCGGTCCACGGCCGGTCGTACCAGCGCCGCCCGGCACCGGGTAGTATCTTGCGCGACAGCGCTGGAGGCTTGCTTCTCAAAATCCTTTCGGAGGTCTCATGCCTGCTTACGTAATCGTCGACATCAGCGTGCGCGATACCGGTCCCTACGAGTCATACAAGTCTCTCGCCCCGGCATCGATCGCGGCCTTCGGCGGCCGATACCTTGCCCGTGGCGGCGCCACGGAGGTGCTCGAGGGCTCGTGGCGGCCGAATCGTCTCGTCATTCTCGAATTCGATTCGATTGACCGGGCCCGTGCCTGGTGCGCGTCCACCGAGTACGCCGCCGCAAAGGCGCTGAGGATGTCGTGCGCGGATACCAACATGGTTGTGATCCAGGGCATCGCATGACACTCCCCTTCTGGTTGGTCCTGGTCGTGGCCATGATGCCCGGCAAGGCAACCCTCATGCACACCCACTCGCATGACGATGCGGCGGTTCGCTTGAGCACCGCCACGGTAGCGGCGGACAGCCCCGGCCAGCCGATGGGGCCGCCCGAGCCCGTCTCCCCGGGTCTGGTCTCCGCCCGCGACAACGAAGCGAAACCGCATACGCATCGGGTTCACAACATCGGCGCCACCGTCTTCGACGTCATCGACGTTCAGATTCTCAAGCGGCCCGCAGGTCCGGCTTCAGCGGCCATATCGCAACCGGCAGCCGAGAACGCGAAGATGCGGGTGTATCGATACGCGATCGAGCCCGGTACGGCGACTGCGCAACATACGCACACACGCCCTTACCTGCTCGTGGCCGCAACCGACGTCAATCTCCGAATGACCGCGCCCGACGGCTCATCGATGGAGCATCCGGTCAAGGCGGGTGACATGCACTGGGTGGAATCCGCGGTGACGCACACTCTCACGAATCGCGGCACGGAGAAGGCGGTCCTGGTGGAAATCGAGCTCAAGTAGCGGACGCATTTCCGCCGCCGGGCCGCGTCGTTGGAAGGATTCGGATCAAGCATGCTCATGGAAATCGGACAGATTGAGGCGATCTTCCGATATCCCGTGAAGTCCATGGCCGGCGAACGGCTCGAGGCAGCGCGTTTGGGCTGGCACGGCCTCGAGGGTGACCGACGGCTGGCATTCCGGCGAATGGATGACAGCAGCGGGTTTCCGTGGCTCTCGGCAAGCCGGCTTCCCGAACTGCTGCTCTTTGCTCCGCGCCACCGTGAAGACGGCGCTCAGGGAGACCTTCCGACGCACGTCCGCGCGCCGGATGGCGAGGAGACGCCGGTCTTCGGGGAGGACCTGGCCGCCGAGGTCGGACGCAGGCTCGGGTCTCCCGTGCAGATGATGCAATTGAGGCAAGGCATCTTCGATGAGGCGACCATCTCCGTGATCGCCTCCGATACGGTGTGCGAGATCGGACGGCTCTCGGGGAGGAGTCTCGACATACGGCGATTTCGACCGAATGTCGTCGTTCGTTTGCTGCGATCGGTCCCCTTCCAGGAGGACGAGTGGCTGGGCGGCGTGCTCTCATTCGGCGAGGGGGACGACGCCCCCGCAATCGCCGTCACGATACGCGACCTTCGCTGCTCAATGGTGAACCTCGATCCCGACTCGGCAAGCCGCGCGCCGGAGGTGATGAAGGCGATCGTTCGCGTGAACCAGAACAACGCGGGAATTTACGGAGCCGTCACTCGCACGGGTTTGCTGACGGTCGGGCAGACGATATTCCTGCGTCCGGCAACCTAGAAGAAGGCGACAGAACCAACATCCTGGCCCCGGCCTCCGTAGAGGACCATGCAAGCGGACGGCGGATAGTGGTCTGGCGGCTCGGCAGCTCTTCCGCGCCGCTTCCGCTGGCAAGCGAGCGGTCAGCGGGGGCGTTCATGAGACGGCTTCTGATTGGCGCATCAACGATGCTCTTCACCATTCTGATTGGGGAATCCACCGCTCGAGCGCAGCGAGCGAGCGGCGCTCATCTGGGCCTGTCAGGCTCAGCTCTATTTCCCACGGGAGCTGCCGGAAGTGATTACGCAGGCTGGGGCGGCTCGCTGATGGTCATCTACAACCCGACACGCAGTCTCGTGAGCCTGAGGGCCGAAGGGATGTACAGCGGCATGGACTCGGACCATGGCCCGTTCCTCGCGGAAGGGATCCCCGTCTTTACGCTCCGGGTTGACGAGGGCGAGTACGACATCCACCACCACGCGTTGTCGGACACCCTCGACAAGGTGGATCCGCAGATGCTGGCGCTCGATACGGCGGTGATGGCCGTCGCGGCCTGCCGACTCGCCGACGCTCCGGAGCCGCCGGGGCGCCGGTTGTCCCCGACAGAGGCGACTCAACTCCTCGAGAAGGTCGGGCTCCAGTCGCTTCGTCGGGCAGTCTACGAACCCGCCGACACAAAGTGATCAGTAGCCACCAATCGCCTGGTGTGGAGCTGGTGCTCGCAGAGGCGTAGCTAGTCCGAGAGACGGTCCGGGAGGACGAAGACTCGGCGGGCGAGGGCTGATCGCAGGGTCTCGTCGCGATAGTAGGTTCGGAGGATGGGATCGCGCCAGGTCAGGAGGTCCGGGTTCGCCTCCGCGAATTCGGGCCACGCCTGGGAGCGGCCGGAGCGCTCCATCCGCTCGTTGATCAGGAAGAGATAGGCCCAGGTGATCGTCTCGTTGTAGCGGTCCGGCTTTCCGTGGGCGGCGGCGAAGCGGCGAAGCGCCGAGCTGAACCGGGCGAGCGCGGGCGCGGGAGGCTCTTCCCGCAGCAGGAGCCACGCGGCGCGGACGTGGTCTCCGTGGTGAAAGAGCTCCTCCGGAAGCGTGCCCGCTTCGAAGGCCTCGAGGAATTCTCGGTTATCCATCAGACCATCCGGCGGGCGCTTTCCGCGCGGGTTGCAGCCGCGAGAACCAGGACAGCGGCAAGATAGACCCAGAGGCGCGAGCTCCCCATCTCGAGGGCGAAGTGAAAACCGGCGGCCCAGGCGAGGACGATCAGCAGGACGACGCCTCCGGCGAGCATCGTCCGCCGGAAGAGGAAGAGCGCGGCTCCCGCGAATTCGGCGCCGGCGAGCGCGATCCGCGCCGCGTCGGGTTGTCCGAGGCGCGTGAAGACCGGGCGGCCGTGCACGAGGAAGGAGAGCGCTCCGAGCCCGAGGGCGGCGCCGAGCAGCCAGCGCCCGGCCGCCAGAACGACACGGAGCGCCCGCGGCCATTGCTGATGCCGCTGCACGGCGGGATTCTCAGGCATGGCGGCGCTCCGACAGCCGGTGACTCGCGGCGGCGTCGAGGTCGAGGCGGTAGATCCGTTTCAAGTCGGCGATCTGCTTCAGGGACTCCGCGGAGAAGGGCGCCTTCCCCTCGAACGCGTGCAGCACGATCCCTTCGAGCAGATCTCCGAGCGTCAGGTCCTTCAGCTCGGCGAACGCCTTCAGGACCTTCAGCAGGCGCTTCTCCATCCGGACTCCGGTCTGGACCCGCTCGATCTCGAGCTTCCGGCTCTCCCCCGGCGGATTTCCCCGGCCGCGGCGCGATTTCGTTATCATGGTACCAATGTACCACAGTTCAAAACGCCGCCCAAGCCCCGGCGGAGCCGGGGAGTTAGGATTCGCCGCTTGAACTGGCGGGCCGCTCTCCTCCTCGCTCTCGCCGCGGCATTGGCCGTGGCGGTGTTGCCGGGGGGACGAGGGATCCCGCCGTGATTGCTGAGGTCAAATGCCAGACTATCCGGGGGTCATCGCTTCGGTTCGGGACTCCGTCGTAGGCGTTCTGCGTGTTCACCCGAAACTCACCGCAACGGACGACCAGGGCGCGCAGGGGCCGCCCGCATTTGACGTGGCGTTCGTGGGCACCGGGTTCTGTGTGGGCGCCGATCGCCTGATCTTCACGGCATTTCACGTCTTCAACGGAGGCAAGCCGCGGGATCCAGCGGACCGGTTCTATGTCTTCTACGCTCCCAACAACGGCGCAACCGCTTACAACCGGGAGATCGTCGCCGTGCCCTATGAGGATCAGGCTCTGGACATGGCGATCGCGGAAATCGCGCCGCGTACGCCGGGGCAGCCGGCCGTGACTTCTTCCCCCGTCACGTTCGCGCCGGTCCTCGACGGCGCTCCCGTCCTGACCTATGGATTTCCGGCGCCGGCGGTTGGGGGCGCGACCCTCGGCCCCGGCGGCCGCTGGCTGCGCGGCGACATCTTCCTGATGAGCCACGCGAACGAGGGGATCGTCAGCTCCCAATACGAGTTCAATGGGTCGCTCCACTACGAGCTCAATGTCGGGTGGCACCATGGCGAGAGCGGCGGCCCGATCTTTCGCGCAGCCGATCCCGTCGCCGCCTTCGCGCTCATGCAGGGATATCGCAACATCCAGAGCCCGTATGGAACGGTGGCCGGCCCGCATCTGGGCCGGGCGTTGCGCGCCGCGGAACCGACCCTGCGTTCGCTCGGAGCCACGATAGTTGGTTGAGCCCCGGCGTTTCTATATTCTGGCAGCGTGAAACGGCTTCTTCTCGCCCACGTCCTGGGGGCCGCGCTTCTGATGCCGCTCGGCTGCGATCATTCCTCGCCGACCGAGCCCGGCACGAACCCGCCCTGGCTCCAGGCACTCATCGCGCAGATCCAGAGCGAGCCCGTCGCCTCCCCTTCTTCGGCGATCTAAAGCTACCGTTATCGCGGGGACCTGGTCTATTTTCGGACGAGCCGCTGCTGCGACATCCGGAGCGTTCTCTATGACAGGAACGGCGCCGTCCTCTGCGAGCCCGACGGGGGAATCGGCGGCGGCGATGGCCGCTGCACCGACTTCCTGGCGTCGCGCACCAACGAGATGCTGATCTGGCGGGATCCCAGGGGCTGATAGGGTGGCCCAGCATGAGGAGGGAGAAATGACCGGACGAAGACTCAAGGCATTCATGCTGGCGGCGGCGGCCACGGCGATTTCGGTGGCCGCCCTCGGGCAGGGGCGACAGGATCCCGCGGCCCTGATCGCGGCGCAGCGAGAGGCGATGATCCCGCTCGCGTACATGGACGGCGTTTGGAAGGGACCCGCCTGGACGATTCTCGAGTCCGGCGAGAAGCACAACGTGACTCAAACGGAGCGGATCGGCCCGTTCCTGGACGGGTCGGTCAAGGTCATCGAAGGACGCTCGTACGGCTCCGACGGCAAGAGCGGATTCAACGCGTTCGGGACCATCTCTTACAACCAGGAGACGAAGGCGTATACGCTGCACTCGTACGCGATGGGCCGCGTCGGCGACTTCGTCCTGACGCTCAAGCCCGACGGCTACGTCTGGGAGATTCCCGCCGGGCCGATGACGATCCGTTACACCGCGGTCATCAAGGACGGCGCCTGGCACGAGGTGGGAGACCGGATCCTGCCCGGCAAGGATCCCGTCCGCTTCTTCGAGATGAACCTGAAGCGCGTCGGCGACACGACCTGGCCGGCCGCCGGCGCCGTGAGCCCGAGGTGAAATCGGCCTGACGGCGCCGGAATGAGACGCTTCGGAATCGGCCTGCTCTACGCCGCGGCCGGCTATGTCGCCGCGGCTCTCGCCGGCTATTTCCTGATCTCCCGGTTGTCGTCCAACACGCACGACCGCTCGGTGGAAGCGGCCATGACGAGTGTCTTCGCCGTGGGACCGCCTGGCGCCGTGGCGGCTTTCTTGCTTGGATTCCTTCGGACCTCGCCCAAGTCATAACCGAAAACGAATCGCGTCACGAAGAAGGAGGGGAAGATGACGAAACGGAGCACTCTCGTGCTGGCAATCTGGGCCATTGTTTCGTTCGCGGTGGTTTGGTCCTCCGTGGCCGCAGAGGCGAAGACGCCGACGCAGGCGTACCTCGACTACCGCGAGACGGTCGTCAAGGCGAAGACGCTCGCGGAGGTGTTGCCGCATCTCTCCAAGGAGTACCGCGGGATGCTCCAGTCGCAGCCGAAGAAGGACGAGAAAGTGTGGCTCGAGCGGCTTCGGGAAACCGCGGCCGCGAAGGACATGAAGATCACGAAGGAGACGATCGACGGCGCCAAGTGCACGCTCGAGGGCACGGCGACGAGCGCGCGCGGCAACAAGCTCCGGGGAAAGATCAGCCTCGTCAAGGAAGCCGGCGCCTGGAAGCTCGACGAAGAAGGCTGGGCCACCTCGGGCGACTGATTCAGCGCAGGAGCTCTTCGATCTCGCGGGAGAGGCGGTCTTCCGACATTCTCGTCGGCGAGTAGCGGACGACGTTCCCTTTCCGGTTGACGAAGACGAAGGTCGGCGTCGCGGAGACGCCGTAACGCAACATCGCCTCGTCGCTGATTGGGGCCGCGACGGAGTCGGGCAGGGCGTAGACCTCTTTCCACGCCTTCTCGATGTTCTGCTTTTCCTGCGCGCGATCGGGGGAATAGAAGCGCGTCGGCGCGACGAACGCGACTCCCTTCGGCGCGTACTTCTCGACGGTCCGCCGGAAGAACGCCGCCTGCATCTTGCAGTCGCCGCAGGCTTCCCACCAGAAGAAGAGCACGACCGGTTTCCCGCGAAGAGACTCGAGGGACGCGAACTCCGCGCCGACGTGGTCCTCCGCGCGGATGGCGGGTGCCGGCTTCCCCTCGAGCTCGATCATGTTGCGGCGCTTCCAGATGCGGGCGCGCAGGTTGTAGGGGGCCTTCTCCTGTTCTTTGGAGCTCGCCTCCAGGAAACGGATCGCCTCCGCCTTCTTCCCCTCCGCCGCGAGCGCCTGCGCCCGGACCTCGATCGCCGTCCCGAGCGCGTAGACCGCCTCGCGGTTCGACTCGTAGTCGGCCGGAGTCTTCAGCTTCGACTCCGCCTTCTCGCGGGCCGATGCCGCGTAGCTCGACGCCGCCTTCCAGTCGCCCATGAGAGCGGCGCCGCGCGCGACCCAGGCGAGTCCGAGCAGGTAATCGCCGTCCTCCCCCTTCTCCGCGCGGTGGTACTCCAGGATCGACTCGGCGCTCGGAAGGTCTCCCGCGGAGATCTTCAGGCGAATCATCCGGACGTCGATGTCCGAGGGAGCTGGGGCCGGCGAATGCGGGGCCGGCGTCTGTGAGACCGGCGTCTGTGGGGTCGGAGACGGAATCTGCTGCGCCGGAACGGCAGGGGCCAGGCCACAGGTGAGGACCACGGGAAGAAGTTTCCGGATGCGCATCGTGCCTCCTTGGTGGATCGGAAAACGCAACCTCGCGCCGCGAGTGGACATTCCCTTTCTCGAGTTGGCCGCATATCCTGAAGACGGATACCGGGCAGCCAGGAATCGCTCGATTCCATGCTCATCGAGGAGGTGCTTGTGCAGTCATCCGCCCCGGAGCTCGAAGGGGTCGTTGCCGCCGCCGAACTCGTCGCGCTGCAGCCCGGCGCCGTTGTCAGCCGCACGCTCATCAAGAAACCCTCAGGCACGGTCACCGTCTTCGCGTTCGACGCGAGAGAAGGACTGAGCGAGCACATGGCGCCGTTTGACGCGCTCGTCCTCGGCCTGGAAGGCGAGGCCGACATCTCGATCTCCGGCGCGCCTCACCTCGTCGCTGCCGGGCAGCTCCTGAAACTGCCCGCAGGGAAGCCTCACGCCGTCAAGGCCGTCACGCCGTTCAAAATGCTCCTGGTCATGATCCGGGAATAGCCGGAGCGAGGAGAGGTTGGCGCTCAGCGCGTTCGACGACAGGTCCCGGCGCCCCGACGCGGCGCGATTGCGCGCGACGCTCGGTCCGGTGGCCCCTCTCTGGCGGCGGCTCCTCGACGGCGCCGCAGGACTCGACCCGAACGTCGTCGAAGCGTGGCACTTCGCCGGACCCAAGTACGGCTGGTCGCTGCGCGTGAAGCAGAAGGACCGCGTCCTGTTTCACATGACTCCGTGCTCGGGACACTTCCTCGCCGGGATCGTTCTCGGAGAGAAGACGATCGCGTCGGCGCAGGCGCAAGGCCTTCCAAAGCGGGTTCTCGAAGTTCTCGAAGCGGCGCCTCGCTACGCGGAGGGGCGCGGAATCCGCCACGAGGTTTCCTCGGATCGGGACCTGCGCGTCGTCTTGAGCCTTCTCGAATTGAAGATGCCGGGCACGCGGTAAACTGAGCGGTCCATGGAAACGCGTTCCCCGACTCAAACCGCGCAGGCTCCGCTTTCCTACGACGTCGTTATCGTCGGAGGAGCGGTCGCGGGCGCCTCGACTGCGATTCTTCTCAAGCGGCGGATGCCGAATCTCAAGGTGCTCGTCGTCGAGAAGGCGGACCGCTTCGACTGGAAGGTGGGAGAGTCCACCGTCGAGATCTCCGCCTATTTCCTGACGCGTGTCTTGAAGCAGTACGACCATCTCTCGCGCGAGCAGCTCCCCAAGCAGGCCTTCCGCTACTGGTTTGTCAACGACAAAGTCACGTGCCTGCGGGAGGCGTCGGAGGTTGGCCCGACGCAGTTGGCGCGCACGCCCTCGTTCCAACTCGACCGGTCCAAGCTCGACGAGCACCTGTTGAAGGTCGCCGGGGAAGAAGGGACCGAGGTCTGGCGCCCGGCGCGCGTCACGGCGTTCGACCTCGCGAATGGCTCAGGTAATCGCGTCACGGTCGAGCGCGAGAACGGAGAGCGCGTCGAGGTCGCCGCGAAATGGGTCGTGGACGCGACGGGACGGCACGCGATGCTCGCCCGCAAGCGCGGAGGCGTCACGCCGATCGAGTCGCACCCGATCTCCGCGATCTGGGTGCGGTACAAAGGCGTCAAGGACATGGACGGCCCCGAGATCGCCGGGACCGATCCGTCCGATCCGTTCGCGCGCGCCGTCCTCGCGTCGCGGCGCCTGGCGACGAACCACTTCACCGGCTGGGGCTACTGGATCTGGTTCATCCCGCTGAAAGACGGCGAGACCTCGGTCGGACTCGTCTGGGACCGGAGGCTCGTCACGCCGCAGGGGACGACGCCGCTCGAAAAGCTGCAGCGCTTCCTCGACGGCAACCCGCTCTGCCGCGAGCTCCTGGAGCACGCGACGCCGGTGGATGGAGACTGCCGCTCCTACGGCCACCTCCCCTACTTCGTGGACACGTTCATCGCCTCCGGCTGGACCTGCGTCGGCGACGCCGGCGGGTTCCTCGATCCGTTCTATTCGCCGGGGCTCGACCAGATGGCGTTCTCCGTCCACACGCGGGTGGACCTCATGACGAAGGCGCTGTCGGGCGCGCCGGCGGAAGAGATGGAGAAAGCGTACGAAGAGCACAATCGCTGCTACTCCCGCTTCTTCCGCTATTTCTACGACTCGATCTACAAGGACAAGTACTACGTCATGGGTGACTACGACACCATGACGACGGCGTTTCTCCTCGACACCGGGCTCTACTACGCCGCCGCGATCATGCCGGTCTACCGCTGGTCGCACGACCGACTCGGGTTTCCGCCGTACTACCAGGACGGCGCCGAGATCGGCTACTACCCGATCCGCTTCTACAACCGCCGCCTCACGGCGATCGCGAAGCGCAAGAAGGCGCTCGGCATCTACGGCAACCACAATGCCGGCAAGCGCCCGGGCTTCGTCGGCTACTCGGTGCGGTCGGCGTTCCTGGTGATGATCGCGCACGGCGTCCTGCGCTGGTGGAAAGCGGAGCTCGCCAACGCCTGGACCTACGTCAGAGCCGCGGCGATCGCTTCGCGACCAGGCGGCCGGAAGGTCCTAGCTACCGGGGCCGGGCACGATGATGCGATCCGAACTCCTCGGCCAGAAGCCAAGTAGCCGTATCAAAAACGCAGTGCCGAGGCCCCAGGCACCATTCAAGAGAAGCGCCCCGACGATGAGCTTCGGATCGCCTCCGCCGGCGACGGGCTGACCCTTGAGCGGCAGGACGACGAGAAGCGCGACGAGGCTCGGCGCCACGGCGCCGACGATCAGCGCGAGGATCCAGTAGAGCGACGACCCGTCGTGTCCGCGGATAACGAGCCAGAGCGCGATCCCCCAGACGCCGCCCCAGAACGCGAGCGAGAAGACCGCGGGAACTCCCAACGGAGCTGTCCGCGCCATCGAATACGCCGCGCGCGGCGAGGCGCCCGTCGCGTGAAGGATCGCGAGCAGCCCCTGATGGAACACGAGCGTCGAGAAGAACCCTGCGAGAAAAGCCTTGAGCCACGTCATCTCGGTCCCTCCTCCCTGCAAGACTCGCTCCGCCCCGGAACGCCTCTTCTCCGACCGGATGTATCTTCCTCCAGATGAAGATCGAGACGTTCGCCCTCGAGCGGTGGATGACGGCGTGGGAGACGAAGACTCCGTTCGACATCGCCGAGAGCGGGATCTTCCCGATGAGCGTCCGGGAGCTGCTCGCGTTTGAGCCGAAGGAGGAAGCCGGCCGGATTCTCGAGCGGCTCCTCGACGTGCGCCTGGGTTACAGCGAGGCGCCGGGGACGCTCGAGCTGCGCTCGGCGATCGCGGCGACCTATCGCGACACGCGGGCGGAGGAGATCCTCGTCACGACCGGCGCCATCGAGGCGAACTTCCTCCTCTTCAATGCGATTCTCGAGCCGGGCGACCACGTCGTCGCGGTCCATCCGGCCTACCAGCAGCTCTACAGCATCCCGCGCGCGATCGGCTGCGACGTCGCTCTCTGGAAGCTCAAGCCGGAGACCGGATTCCGCTTCGACCTGGACGAGCTCGAGCGGCTGGTCACGCCGCGCACCCGGCTCATCGTGATCAACACGCCGCACAACCCGACCGGCTCGATGCTCACGGCCGAGGAGCTGCGCCGCATCGACCGGCTCGCGTGCTCCGTCGGAGCGCGGGTTCTCTCCGACGAGGCGTACCGATGGCTCGATGTCCCGGGGGCCGACCCGCTCCCCCCTCCGATGCGCAACCTCGGCGGAGGCAACATCAGCGTCGGCACACTCTCGAAGCCGTTCGGACTGCCGGGCCTGCGGATCGGCTGGATCGCGGCGCCGTCCGACCTCGTCGCGAAGTGCTGGGCCGCGCGCGACTACGTCTCGCTCTCCCCCGGGAAGTTAAACGACGCACTCGCCGTCCTCGCGTTCAAGCACCGGGAGAAGATTACCGAGCGCACCCAGGCGATCGTCGGCCGCAACCTCGAGACGGCCCGCGCCTGGTTCTCGGAGCACGCGGACGTCGTGTCGTGGACGCCTCCCCGCGGAGGACTCCTCGCCTTGATGAAGTACACCCTCGACATCCCCTCGCTCGACCTCGCCAACCACCTCGCGGAGAAGTACGGCGTCATGCTCGCGCCCGGCTCGGTGTTCGGCGTCGAGCATCACCTGCGGATCGGCATCGGCCAGGAGCCGGACACCTTCGCCGAAGGCCTGCGCCGGACCGCGGCCTGCTTCGCCGACCTGCGCGCCTCCGGCACACCCCGGCGTCCGATTCCCGCCCCCCTGTCATCCTGAGGGAAGCGAAGGATCTGCTTCTCTGACCGGAGCAGATCCTTCGTCGCTTCGCTCCTCAGGATGACAGGGCCTTGGAGAGGCGCTTCTCCGGACGACGGGGAGCCGGAGAGCCCGGGCGCCGCGTACCGCGTGTGCTTCCCGGCTATTTCGCGACGACGGGATCCCGATGCTGCGCGGCCGCGACATCGCAGAACGCAACGACATGAGCGCGCCCGGCGTCGTGGTCATCAACGAATGGCTCGCGAAACGTTACTGGCCGGATCAGGATGAGACGACCGGTTCCGAACCTGACCCCTGACCCCTGATACCTGACACCTATTTGAGGGCGTCGACGCCGGCGCGGGCGCACTGGCCGTCCTGGGCGCTCGAGCCGCCGGAGACCCCGATCGCACCGACAGTCTTCCCGGCCAGGACGAGCGGGACGCCCCCATCGACCGGGACGGCGCCCTCGAGCCCGAAGGCGCGCAGGCCGTCACCGCCGGAGGCGAGCATCTCCTGGAAGGCCTTCGTCGGTCTCATGAAGAGGGCCGCCGAGCGCGCCTTGCTCATCGAGACGGCGACGCTGCCGGTCTGCGTGCCGTCCATCTTCTCGAAATAGACGAGGTGGCCGCCGGTGTCCACGACGGCGGCGGCCATGTTCCACGCGTTCTTGCGGGCCTCGGCGAGCGCCGCGGCGGCCGCCTTCTTCGCGTCGTCGATTCCGACCGGCATTCCGTACGGCTCAGGCATTGTTGCTCCTTTGCGGGACCCCGTCGGGCGCGAGCGGCAGGCTCCGCAGGCGGGTCCCGGTGGCGTCGAAGATTGCGTTGCCGACGGCCGGCGCGAGGCCGACGATCGGCGTCTCTCCCGCCCCGGCAGGGGCCAGGTCCTTACGATCGAGGAGAACGGTCTCGATCTGCGGAGCGTCGTGAAAGCGCGGGACGCGGTACTGCGAGAAGCGGGGATTGACGATCCGGCCGTTCTCGAAGCGGACGGCCTCGAAGAGCGCGCCGCCGATCGCCTGCACGATCGAACCTTCGACCTGGTTGCGCAGGCCGTTGGGGTTGACGACGGCGCCGCACTCGAACGCCTCGACGACGCGGCGGATACGGACCTTGCGGGAGGCGTCGATCTCGATCTCGGCGCAGGTTGCGACGTAGCCCCCCTTCTCGACGCCGCCGGCGATCCCGAAACCGCGGCCGGAGGCGATCTTCCGATCCGCCCAGCCGAACTTCCCGGCGGCCGCCTCGAAGACCGCCTTCAGTCTCGGCTCGGAGATGTTCTTCAGACGCAGCTCGAGCGGATCCATCGAAAGCGCGCGCGCCAGCTCGTCCATGTGCGTCTCGCGCGCGAAGTGGTTCGCCGTGGCCGCGAGACCGCGGTACGAGCCTTGCCGCAGCGGTGAGGCGACCGGGTGGAACTGGATCGCCTGGTTGGGGATTGTGTAGGGCGTCGCGATCGCGGCGGGGCCGGAGTTGTAGTTGTGGAACTCCCACGCGACGACCGAGCCGTCGCGCCGCGCGCCGCTCGAGACCTCGATGACGCCGGCGGGACGGAAGTACGCCCAGGTCATCTCCTCCTCGCGCGTCCAGACGACCTTCACCGGCTTGCCGGCCGCCTTCGCGAGGCGCGCCGCCTCGACGGCCGCGTCGCCGGTGTGCTTGCCTCCGTAAGCGGAGCCGGTGTCGGGAACCTGGACCCGCACTCGTTCCGGCGGGATGCGAAACGCCTCGGCCAGCTCGTCGCGCACGGCGAAGGGGCGCTGCGTCCCGGTCCAGACGGTCAGACGGTCGCCGTTCCACTCCGCCACCGCGGCCCGCGGCTCCAGGGTCGCGTGCGCGATGTACTCGACCGTGTACGTCTGCGCGAGCTTGACGTCCGCCGTTGCCATCCCCTCCTGGACGGAGCCCGTGACCTGCCGCGAATCGCGCTCACTCTTCTCCTCGTTCTTCTTCAAGAACTCGAAGAGCTCCTTGTTGGAGGGCTGCGGCGGCACGCTCCATTCGGCCTTGATATCGGCGACGGCGCGCTCCGCGCTCCAGGCGTCCGGCGCGACGACGCCGAGGAAGTCCGCGTCCCGCACGACCTTGACTCCTGGCTTCTCCGCCTTCCCCGTGTCGGCCGAGACGAGCTTCGCCTTGAATCCCGTCGGCCGCAGCACCTTGCCGAACAGCATTCCTGGGCGCTCGACGTCCGAGGCGTACCGGTGCGCTCCCGTGACGAAGTCGCGGCCGTCCACTTTCGGCGCCGCGGTGCCGGCGACCTTCCAGTCGCGCGCCGCGGCGACCGGAACGTCCTCCGCGATGACCTTGACGAGGTTCTGCCCGCGCGTCGAGCTCGCCATACGCGATCTCGCTCCCGGTCGCGGGATTCGAGATCTTGCCCGCCGCGGCGGCGAGCGCCGCGCGGTTCGCTTTCAGGCGCTCCGCCGCGAGATCCAGGAGTTGCTCGCGCGCCACGGCCGCCGCGCGCCGCAGCTGCGGTCCCATCGTCGGCGTCGTGCGGCTGCCGAACGTCCCCATGTCCCACGGCACGAGGTCCGTGTCCCCCATGACCATCCGGATCGACTCGACCGGCGCGCGCAGCTCCTCCGCGACCTGCTGCGCGAGCGACGTGCGGATGTTCTGCCCCATCTCGACCTTGCCGGTGAAGACCGTGACGCGCCCGTCCTCCGCGATGTGGAGCCACGCGCCAAGGTCTTTCGGGAGCTCCCGCCCGCCGCGCTGGCGTCCCGATTCCTGTGCCGTCGCGGCCGGAGCGGCGAGACATACGAGCATGCCGCCACCCAGGATCTTGAGGAATCCGCGGCGGTCCACGTCGAACCAGTGGAGCCGCCCTCCGCCCTCGTGCTGGGCTAGCTCGAGATCGAGATCGGAATCGGGCCGCGCGTTCTCTTCCATCATGCCTTCCGCATCGCCTGGGCCGCGCGTTTCACCGCGGCCATGATCCGGGGATAGGTCCCGCAGCGGCAGATGTTGCCGCCCATGCGGCCGGCGATCTCCTCCTCGCTCGGATTCCCGTTGCCCGCGAGCAGGCCCGCCGCCGAGACGATCATGCCCGGCGTGCAGTAGCCGCACTGGAACGCCTCTTCCTCGAGGAACGCCGCCTGGACGGGATGGAGCTTCCCGTTCTTCGCCAGCCCTTCGATCGTCGTGATCTTCTTTCCCGCAGCCTCCGAGACCGCGGTGCGGCAGGAGCGGACCGGGCGGCCGTCCAAGAGAACCGTGCAGGCGCCGCACTGTCCTTCGCCGCATCCGTACTTGGTGCCCGTCAGCGCAAGCCGGTTGCGCAGGACGGAGAGGAGGGTCTCCTCCGGCGGCGCATTCACGCGCCTTTGCTTTCCGTTGACGGCCAGAGTCAGCACACCCATGCGAGGCTCGGTGGTGGGTCAGTTTGTTTGTCGCTTTCAATCCGCCCCGGCGTCGGGCCCGCGGCTGTCGGCCGCGGCGTTCGCTTCGCGAACAGGCGGCCGAGAGAGTTCAAACCGGGGCTTTGATCAGGGCAACACGAGACCAGGGCGGAAAAAGGCCGTCGCTCTAGCGCGAAAGCACGGTCATAGAGAGGCAATTCGGGATTCGTGGTGGTGTGCTTTCGCTCACGGCACTCTTCCGGGAGGCGGTCCCGTCGCCGCGGCTCCACCGTGACGTTAAGCCGGACTGCGAGCCCCGGAGACGGCGGCGTTCCCGTACGGGGTGATGGGTGACGAGCATGGAACGGTACCGCCGGTATCACGGTGAGACTGCGAGGAACCCTCAGCGCCCGCCGGTTCTCACCGACACGGCCTGCGGGCGCGTGCCCCGTAGGGAATGCTGCCGGCTCCGGGGCGTCCCTTCCGCCTCGGTCAACTCGATGTGCAAAGTGACCCACTACTCGCGGCTCCTCATCCGCGGGAAATTATAGATGCTGCATTAGACTCGGCCGATGTTTCGCGCGCGCCGGCGAAGCGCGATCTTCTTCGCCCTTCTCCTGACACTCGCCGGTTGCCGTCACGCGCTCGTCCCTCCGCTGCGGCCGCCGCCGCCCCCCGGTCCGCTGCAGGCGCTCGTGGATTCGGAGAGAGTGCGGCACGAGGGCCTCGGCGTCCCGAACGCCTTCGAGTGGGTTCTGCCGGAGAGCGCCCGCGGCCGTCTGCGCTTCTCCTGGACCTCGACCGCGAGACGGGGAGACGTCTCGCTCGTCGCGGAGCTGATCTCTCCCGGCGGCGGCGCCGCGGAGCCGGTCGGGCGCGCGATGCGCCGCTTCGCCGCGGGGACCGGCGCGGCCGAATTCTTCGACGAGGACTGGGAGCTCGGCACTCCGAGCGCCGGGTCGCGCCTGCGCCTGAGGCTCGACCCCGTCGGGGAGTTCTTCCTCTCCGACCTGCGCGTGGTGCGCCCCGATTCGCGGGCGGACGCAGTGCTGCTCCTGATGTTCGACACGACGCGGCGCGACGCGCTCCGGATCTACGGCTGCACAGACCCGTCGAGTCCCAACCTCGACGCGATCTTCCGCGACGCGTGGAAGGGGGACCGGGTCTACGCGCCGGCCTCCTGGACGATTCCCTCGGTCGCGTCTCTCCTGACCGGCCGTGTCCCGGCCGCCCAGGAGGGCTCCGACGGCGCGCCGCTCGGCATCGTCCCCGGGATGCCGACGATGGCGGCCGACTTCCGCCGCGCCGGATGGTCCACCGCAGCGTTCATCGCAAACCCCACGCTCCACGCCGGCAACGGCTTCGCCGAAGGGTTCACAACGTTCTTCACGACCCCGTACGAGCCCTCCTCGATCACGACGCCCGGAGGAGAGACGTCGAAGCACGCGCCGAAGTGGCTCGCGGCCCATCGGGGCGAGCCGTTTCTCTTCTTCCTGCTGCTGATGGATCCGCACGACCCGTACACGGCTCCCGACCGGCCGCCCGGGAAGACGCCGTTTGATCCCGGCTACACGGGCCCGATCACGGGAGGCGAGGTCCACAAACTTCAGATCGGAGAGCTCCCGCGCCCGGCCGAGAGAGACATCCGCCACCTCGCGGCGCTCTACCACGACGAGGTCCGCTACGCGGATTCCAGGGTCGGAGAGCTCTGGAACGCGCTCGATGCGATCGAAAGAGACCGCGTGACGGTCGTCTTCACGTCGGATCACGGAGAGGAATTCTGCGAGCACGGCGGGTGGAAGCACGGGCCGACCCTCTTCGACGAAGTGCTCCGAGTGCCGCTGCTCATTCGCCCCCGGGCCGGGCGGCCGCTGCCGGCGACGCGCGCGGACGGGCTCATCTCGTTGCTCGATCTGCTTCCGACCGTCGAGGCGCTCGCGGGACTTCCGGCTCCCGCGCGGCCGCTCGACGGGCGCAATCTCTTCGAGCCGGGCGCTTCCGAGCGAGAGGCGCTCCCCGCGATCACGATGCTCACCGGCGGCGGCGCGCGCGCGGCCGTCGTGCGCCGGGCATCCAAGCTCTTCTTCTTCGACCGGCTGGCGACCCGCGGCGTTCCCGACGAGAAGAAGGACCCGGACGGCTGGGCCCTCGCGCGGCGCCTCCCCGGCCTGCTGCCGGCCCTGGGGCGGTACGACCTCACGGCGGACCCGGGCGAGACGAGGCTCCTCGGGATCGACGACCGCACCTTCCCCGCCGACTGGCGCGCCGTGGAGCAGGCGATCGCCGGGACGCACGAGGGCCTCGAGATCCGCTTCCTCGGAGCGGCCGGCTCGCCGCCGCTGCGCGTCAAGCTGGAAGGCTTCCCCTCCGGCGCCGGCGTCGAGCCGTTCGCGCTGGAGGAATCCGATCGCTACGCATGGATCTCATCAAAGGCAGGCGGCGTCTTGACGGCCACGCTCGATATCGCCTCTGACGTGGACGGTTTCTGGATCACCGGCCCGGAGACCGACCTGAAACTCACGGTGGAGTTAGACGGCTGCGCGGACCTCACGCTCGCGGAAACGAAATCGCTGACCTCCGGCCGCGCGGAGGCGATCCCGCGCTCCGCCGTCCCGGTCGGACTCCCCCGCTTCGAGCGCCACGGCCGCTGCCCCGGCGTCTTCCTCTGGCGCGCGCCCCGCGCGAAGCCGGTCCCGCCGGAGACCACCGACGAAGCCGTCAAGAAGCTGCGCGCCCTCGGATACTTGCATTGAAGCAGGCTCTGACCCGCAACCTGCTAGATTTAGAGATCTGAGCGAAGAGAAACGCGGGGAGTCTGTCTCGAAGAGCGCCGGGACGCGGCCGGCCCGGGGAGTCTCCGTTGTCGTTCCGGTTCATGGGACAGGCGAGGCTCTGGGCGAACTTGTCGGGCGAGTGGCCTCCGTGCTCGGCGGTGCGGCGGCCGGGCCGTGGGAAGTCATCCTGATCAACGACGGGAGTCCGGAGAGCTGCTGGCGCCGGATCGAGGAGCTGGCCGGCGGACGCGGCAACGTGCGCGGCATCGACCTGATGCGCAACTATGGGCAGCACAACGCGCTCCTGTGCGGCCTCCGGGCGGCGGCCTACGAGACGACCGTTACCCTGGACGACGACCTCCAGCATCCGCCCGAGGAGATTCCGAAGCTCCTCGCTCTGCGCGCGGAAGGGTGGGACGTCGTTTACGGCACGCCCGCGCGGCAGCGGCAGCCGTTCTGGCGCAAGCTCGCGTCGATGCTGATCCGGGTCGCCCTGGCGGGAGCGATCGGCTGGAAGAGGGCGAAAGGCGTCAGCGCGTTTCGAGCGGTCCGAACCGAGAGCCGCCGCGCGTTCGCGGATTTCCGCGGGCCGTTCGTCTCGCTCGACGTGCTTCTCTCCTGGACGACGGACCGCGCCGCGTTCGTCGAAGTCCGGCACGACGCGCGCAAGTCGGGAGCTTCCGGCTACAGCTTCTGGAAGCTCGCCTCGCACGCGGCGGACATGATGACCGGATTCTCGGCGTGGCCCCTGCGCCTGGCGAGCGTCGTCGGCTTCGGGTTCACGCTCTTCGGCCTCGCCGTCCTGGCCTACGTGATCCTCCGCTATCTGGCGGCGGGCGGGAGCGTGCCGGGCTTCCCGTTCCTCGCGTCCATCATCGCGATCTTCTCGGGCGCGCAGCTCTTCGCGCTCGGGATCATCGGCGAGTACCTCGCGCGCATGCATTTCCGGTCAATGGAGCGGCCGGTCTACGTCGTCCGCGAGACGACGCCGGAGAGATCGTCCGAGGACCGGGCTTGATGGAGATCCGGACGAGCCTCATTCCTCCGGACGAAACGGACGAGCTTCGGGAGTCTCTCCGGCATCTTCTTTACGGACCGCTGCGGGCGTGGCCGACCGAGATGCCTGCCGGCCGCCGCGAGGAATACTGGTTGGACGAGATCCGCTCCGCTCTCGCGAGCCCCGGAAGCGCGGCGGTCTCGGCGCGGACGGGCGGCCGGATCGCGGGCCTCGCCGTCGTCGCCGAACAGGACTGGGAGACGCGGGTGCTCGGACGGCGCATGATGACGATCCGCCACCTCGCGGCGTCGGGAGAGCCGGCCGAGCGGGCGGCGCTGTTCGAGCGGCTTCTCGATGAGGCGCTGCGCCTCGCCGACGAGCACGGCGCGGAGTGTCTTGTCCACCGGAGCCACGCGGACGACGCGCCCGCCATCCACGCGCTCGAGCGGCGCGGCTTCCTTCTTGTGGACACGCTTCTCGACTATGCCTTCGATTTCGCGCGTAACGAGGAGCTGCCGCCCTCGCGCCTCCCGCCGGACGCGGGCGTTCGCCCGGCCACGGCCGACGACCTGGAGGGCCTGCTCGAAGTCTCCCGGCGCGCCTTCCCCGTTCACTCGGGCCGGTTTCACTCCGACGAGAGAATCCCGCGCGCCTGCGCGGTCCGGGTCTACGAGGAGTGGATCCGGTCGTGCCTGGAGGGGTGGGCGGACTGGGTCCTCGCGGCCGAGAGCGGAGGAGCGATCGTCGGCTACTCGGCATGGAAGAAGCCGTCGGACCTCGAGCGACGCCACGGGATCGCGCTCGGGCATTACAGCATCGGCGCGGTCGTCCCGGAACAGGCCGGCAGCGGGCTCTTCCGCTCGCTGACTCTCGAGGGGATGCGGCTGCTCGCGGGGCACGCGAAGGCGATCGAGGGACCGACGCACGCGGCGAACGTTCCCGTGCAGCGCGCCTATGCGTCGCTCGGCTGGCGGGTCGCCGGCGCGCGACACGGATTCCACCGCTGGTCGAAGCCTTGAGCGCGCCCGGTCCGCCGTGGGCGATCCCTTTCAACCGCCCCTGTCTGGCGGGGCGGGAGATGGAGTACATGCGCCGCGCGATCGCGAGCGGCCATCTCTCCGGCGACGGCGAGTTCACGCATGCCTGCCACGACTCTCTCGAGAAGTCCCTCGGGGTGCCGGCCGCGCTCCTGACGACCTCCTGCACGCACGCGCTCGAGATGACCGCGCTGCTGCTCCGCATCGCTCCGGGGGATGAGGTCGTGATTCCCTCCTTCACGTTCGTCTCGACGGCCAACGCGTTCGTCCTGCGCGGGGCGCGTCCCGTCTTCGCCGACATCCGTCCCGACACGTTGAACCTCGACGAGAGCCGGCTGGAAGGACTCCTCACCCCGCGCACCAGAGCCATTGTCGTCATGCATTACGCCGGAGTGGGCTGCGAGATGGACGCCATCCTCGCGATCGCGAAGGAGCGCGGTATCGCGGTCGTCGAGGACAACGCGCACGGCCTGTTCGGCAAGTACAAGGGGAAGTATCTCGGCACGTTCGGCGCCCTCGCGACGCAGAGCTTTCACGAGACGAAGAACTTCACCTGCGGAGAAGGAGGGGCGCTCCTCGTCAACGATCCTTCCTACATCGAGAGGGCGGAGGTCCTCCGGGAGAAGGGGACATACCGCACCCGCTTCTTCCGCGGCGAAGTGAACAAGTACACGTGGGTGGACATGGGATCGAGCTACCTGCCGTCGGAGCTCCTCGCCGCGTTCCTGCTTGCCCAGCTCGAGGAGCGCGACGCGATCCAAGCCCGGCGCCGGCGCATCTGGGAGCGCTACACCGGCGGACTCTCCGACTGGGCGGAGGATCGCGGAGTCCGGCTCCCCGCCGTGCCGGAAGACCGCGAGCAGCCGTTCCACATGTTCTACCTGATCCTCCCCTCGCGCGAATCGCGGCAGGGACTGATCGCGTTTCTCAAGGAGAGAGGGATCCTCGCCGTCTTTCACTACCTGCCGCTCCACCTCTCCGAGATGGGCCGCGGCTTCGGCGGCGTGCCGGGAAGCTGTCCGGTCACCGAGGACCTGAGCGAGCGCCTCCTGCGGCTCCCCTTCTTCAATGACCTGACCGAGGAGGAGCAGACCCGCGTGATCGACGCCATCCGCGATTTTCGGGTTCGCAGGACCTGACCCCGGCGTGCCAATCGACGCTCTTCCGGCGCCCACCTTTCCCGACGAGGGTCCGGGGCTCCTCTTCGAGCTGAAGGACGGCCACTTCTGGTTCACCCACCGGCGCGTCGCCATCCGCGAAGCCGCCCGGAGCTGCTTGCCCGGCATCAGCCGAGCGCGGGTTCTCGATTTCGGCTGCGGCGACGGCGAGGTCCTGGCGGAGCTCTCGCGCGATTTCCGCGCCGTCGGCCTCGACCCCAGAGTCAACGACCTCGCCCTGGCGCGGCGGCGAGGCGGAAGGCTCCTTGTCGCGGCCGAAGGAGCCGTTCCCTTCGGGCAGTGCTTCGATCTCGCCGGACTCTTCGACGTCGTCGAGCACGTCTCGGACGACGTCGGCCTGCTCCGGGAAGCCGCCGCGCTCGTGGTTCCCGGGGGCTGGGTTCTCCTGACCGTCCCGGCGGACCCGAGGCTCTGGAGCAAGTTCGACCGATACGCTGGGCATTACCGGAGGTATACGCGGCAGGCGCTCGAGACGCTGCTCTCCGACGCCGGCCTCGAGAAGGTGCGCGTCCTCCCGCTCTTCCGGATCCTCTGGCCCCTCGCGCGCGCCAACGCCCTCCTCGGCAGGAACCAGGAAGTCAGAGACGCCGGCGAGGAGTACCGCGTGGCAGGAATCTGGAACGTGCTGCTCCGCGCCGCCCTGACAGTCGAGCGTTCGCTCCTCCGCTCCTCCGAGCGCGGAACCGGCACCTCCTGGCTCGCCATCGCCCGAGTTCCTGCCTCTCAGACACCGGTACTGTAGGGGAGGCGCTTGCGCCTCCCGCTTTTGATGGATTCGCTGCGCCGTAGAGACGGTTGTCCGGCAGGGCGGGCGGCGCAAGGGCCGCCCCTACAGCGAGAGGGCGCGCCGGCGCGCGGCGAAGGCGACGACGGCCGCGAGCAGGATGCCGGCACCCAAGGCGGCCAGAGAGATGTTCAGGAGCGGCGGCCGGTAATAAAGGCGGATCTCGTGACGGCCGGGTTCGAGGCGGAATCCGACGAAGGCGTGGTTGACCCTCACTATCGGGAGATTCCCGTTCGGCGTCTCTGCGTTCCACCCCGGCCACGCCGGGATCGACGTCGCGAGGAGGACGGGCGAGGCCGCCGCCGCCGAGATCAGCAGGTCGGGCCCGCTCTCGCGCAACGAGAGCCGGGCCTCGCCGTTCGCGGTTTCTCCCGGCGCCGCCCCCTCGCCATCCGGCTCCGACAGCCAGGCGCGCTCGCTGAAATCGGCCTCGCGGGCCATCTGTGCGAGTCGCGCGCCGCGATCCGGCTCGAAGCGGACGCGCCGCGGAACGAAGACTCGGGGAAGGGCCCGCGGGTTCTCGAAGACCGCCATCTCCGCGTCTCGGCCGCGCTCGCGCCACCCCTCCGGGGCCGGAGCGCCGGGCGACGCGACGGCGAACCGCGCATTGAGCAGGGAGAGGAACGGCCGGGTCAGGTCTTCAACATCCGTGTAGGAAGCGTGCTGCGGCCGGCACCAGAGCGGAAACGTCTCCGCGAGCTCGTTCAGGACGAACGGCTCGTACCCGCGCGCGTCCTCGAGCCCGTAGAGCGTCGCGGTGTTGGGACGCAGGACGTCGGCCGGCGCCACGATCCGGTACGGCTCGCCTCCCCGCGGGAGCTCCTCGAGAGCACGCAGCGGTGGCCGGACCGCCCCCGCCGGGAGCGTCGGGTACACGCCACTCATCTCGGCAAAGCGCTCCACGACGAGCAGGAGAACCGCGGCCCCCGCGAGGCGCGAGCCGGAACGAGGCCACGCGAGCGCCGCCGCCGCCAGTAAGGCCAGCGGAAGAACCTGCGCGGCAAACGAGGCCCGAACGAACGCTGCCGGGAGCCCTCGCTCATCGAACACGCCGCGGGAAAGAACGAAGGAGAGAGCCAGGAGGACGAGGACCGCGCCGGCGGCGAGCGCGGCCGGGCGTCCGGAGCCCCGCCGAATCTCCTCCGCTCCGAACGCCGCGAGCCCCGCCAGGCCGAGCGGCGCGAGGAAGACCAACCGGTAATTGAGGGCGACGCCGAATCCCGGGAGCGCGGAGGTGAGATCCGAAAGGATCGGTGCGCTCACTCCGTAGCCGAGCCCCGCGAGAAAGAACGCGAGGAAGAAGACCCGTCCCCGGCGCGCTCCCCGCGGCGGGCGAAACGCGAGCAGGGCCAGCGGAAGGAGAACGATGCCCGAGTAAGGCAGCGGCATGCCCGAACCGTCGTGGCGCCACTCCTGGACCGGGCTCCGGCCGTAGATTCCGTGCGCGAACGGGAGGAGCGCGGGAAGGAGACGCCGCGCGGATTCCGCGGCGGGGACCGACTGCTCCTGGCGCTGGCGGGCGAGATAGATCGCCGTGCGCGGAACCGCGTCGAGGAGCGGCAGGACGAGCGGCGCCGCGAGCAACAGCGCGAGGAGTCCAGCGAGAAGCGCCGCGCCGGCCGGGCGAGCGAGACCGCGTGGCCCGCGCGCGATTTCCCAGACGAAGTAAACCGCCCCCGCCGCGACACAGTGAAAGAAGCTCTCCGGATGTCCCCCCGCGATGCCCAGGAGGAGCGCCACGACCGCGAGCGCGATCGAAGCCGCGCCCGGGCGCCGGGCCAGCCGGCGCAGTCCCAGCAGGAGCAGCGGGAAGGTCGCGATCGTGGGTCCGATCGCGAAGCCGTTCCAGAAGAGGAGACAGGTCGAGAACCCCCAGCCGACCGCTCCGACGAGGGTCGGGGCCGGCGACAGATCGTGGTCGCGAAAGAAGAGAAAGGCGCAGAGAAGCGCGAGGAAGAGCGTGAAGGCGCAGGAGAAGAGAAACGAGATTCCTACCGGCAGGAAGATCCCGAGCCAGACGCCGGGATGGAGGAACGCGTCTCCCGCCGCCGGAAACATCGGGCTCCCGGCGAGCACGAAGCGATTCCAGAAGGGAATCCTCCCGTTGACGAGCGCCTCGCGGACGGCGCTCCGCCAGGGGATGTTCGCGAACGCGACGTCGGAGAGAATCGGATTGCGCGCCGGACCGATCGCGCGGGCCTCCGCCGTGCTTTTCCACGGGTCGTGGCCGTAGTAGAGATCCGCCGGCCCGTACATGCCTCCGATCAGGAACGCCTTCCCGGTGAAAACGAGCGGAAGGAGCGCCAGGGCGAGACGGGTGCCGCGGGGAATCGGCGCGACATAGCGACCGGCAAGAAAGAGGACGAACGACGCCGCGGCGGCGTAGGTCAGCCAGAGCAGGAGCGTCTCGGCTTTCAGCGGCGGGGCCTCCGCGGGATTCTAGCCCGGATGCCCCGACGTCCCGAGCGCGCCCGCGTTGCCGTCCCGGGCGCTCTTCCCCTGTCATCCCGAGTGCTCCTCCCCTGTCATCCCGAGCGAAGCGAGGGATCTGCTCCCGTTCCCCAAAGAGAGGGCAGATTCTTCGTCGCTTCGCTCCTCAGAATGACAGGGGGAAGCCAGGGCGCGGTGAGAGGATACGGGTCCGGGAAAAAGGAGATACCCATGATGAGAACCCGAAGCCTGATTGCCGCCGCTCTCCTGTTGACGGCCGGTCTGTCCCCGGCCCAGACCTCGAGGCGCCGCGAGGCGCCCGCGCCCGCCGATGCCCTGTCGGTCGATTCGATCGTCGCCGCGCTTTACGGCTCCGTCAGCCACGCGCCCGACGCGGCGCCCGACTTCGACCGGATGCGCGCGATTTTCCTCTACGTCGGCATGTTCGTCCCTCCCGTCCGCCCCGGCCAGGAGATCACCGGAAGCGACGTGGACGGCTTCGTCAGCCGTTACGAGAGAGGCGCGGCAACGCGCAAGGAGAAGGGAGAAGCCTCGCAAGGTTTCTTCGAGCGCGAGATCGCGCGGAAGACCGATTGCTTCGCCAACGTGTGCCAGGTCTTTTCGACGTACGAGTCCCGCCACACCGCTTCCGACGCGAAGCCGTTCGAGCGCGGAGTCAACTCGATCCAGCTCGTCAACGACGGCAGGCGGTGGTGGATCGCCTCGGTCGCCTGGGACGCCGAGAAGCCCGACAAGCCGATCCCCCCGCAATACCTCCCAGCGACCAAACCCTAGCAGTCAGCGCGGAGCGACGGCACAGGGCGCGCCGGCGGCGATCCAGGTCTTGAACTTCGCGACGAACTCTTCGTGCGGGACGGAAACGGGCTCGCGGCCGACGCCGGGACTCCAGCCCCAGAGCACGAGCTTGTCGCTGCTTACGTGTCGCAGCAGGGCTTCGAGGCTCATGTTGTGGTTCTCTTCCTTGTCCTTGAGGTGCCGGCAGAGCTCGGCGCTGGAGAGATGGATGAAGACCATCTTGCGCTTCGGCGGAGGCAGGCGCCAGCCTGGCGCGCCGGGAGGCATGTGCTCTCCCCAGCTTGCCGGAGGATTCGCGAGGCCGTGGCACGTCGCGCAGGAAAGGCCGGGCGCTCCTTGCCCAGCGGAGCCGCGCACCACGTTCTGGCCGTGGATGAGCCCGGCATCGAATTGGAGCGGCTCGTCTCCGGGGATGTGACAGTTCTGGCAGCGCGGGTGCTGCAGCACGGCCCGGACCGTCTCGAAGGCGGCGAGACCTTCACTTTTCGAAACGGGCGGCTCGGCGGGCGCGGCGGCCGAGAACAGGATCGCCCCGCACGAGAGGACAAGGACCACCGAGGCCGCGGAGGTGAGAGTCGTCTTCATCGCACGTCTCCTCAGGTCAGGCGCAACGGCAGCCGGCGCACCCGTTTGCCGGTCGCTGCAAAGACGGCGTTGGCCACCGCCGGCGCGATGGGTGGAACGGCCACTTCGCCGATTCCTCCGGACTTCTCGGAGCTGCCGACGATGTGGACTTCGACGTTCGGCATCTCCTTCAAGCGCAGCAGCGGATAGTCGTGGAAATTTGACTGCTGCACGCGCCCGTTCTTGAACGTCAGCTCGCCGTAGAGCGCGGCGGTCAGGCCGAAGACCACACCTCCCTGCATCTGCGCTTCCACGCCCGCCGGGTTGGCGCACACGCCGCAGTCCACGGCGCACACGACGCGGTGGACTTTGACGCGCCCACCGGTGACGGAGACCTCGGCGACCTCGGCCACGTAGCTTTCGAAGGATTCGTGGACCGCCAGGCCCCGGAAGCGCCCCTCGGGCAGCGGCTCTCCCCAGCCCGCCTTCTGGGCGGCGAGGTTCAGCACTCCCAGATGCCGTGGATGGTCCTTCAAGAGCTTGCGGCGGTATTCCAGCGGATCCTGCTTCGCTTCGTGAGCGAGCGCGTCCACGAACGTCTCCATGACAAAGGCTGTGTGGGTGTGCCCAACCGAGCGCCACCAGAGAACCGGAATGACGGTCCTCGGCGAGTGGAGATCCACGAGATGGTTGGGTGTCGCCTTGACGTAGGGGGAGTCCGCGGCGCCCTCGACGGAGGTCTGGTCCACCCCGTCTTTGACCAGCATTCCCTCGAACGGCGTGCCCGCAACGATCGACTGGCCGACGATCGTCTGCCGCCAGGAAATGGGCGCGCCGTCCTCGCTCAGACCGACCCGCACGCGGTGTAACCACATCGGCCGGTAGTAGCCGCCCCGCATGTCGTCCTCGCGGGTCCAGACGGTCCTGATCGGGGCGTTGCCGCCCGCGGCCTTCGCCACGTGGACCGCCTCCGACACGACGTCGCTCGTGGGAGTTGCCCGACGGCCGAACCCGCCGCCCAGGAACATCGTGTGGACCTTCACCTGCTCGGGCTTCAGACCCAGGATTTCCGCGGCGCTTTTCTGGTCCATCGTCTGGAACTGCGTGCCGGTCCAGATTTCGCACCCGTCCGCCGCGACCCTCACCGTGCAGTTCATGGGCTCCATCGTCGCGTGCGCCAGGTACGGCAGCTCGTACTCCGCCTCGACCGTCTTCGCGGCCGACTTCATCCCCGTCTCGACGTCGCCCGCGGCCGCCGCCTTCGTCCCTGGAGTCGCCGCCATCGCGCGAAGCTCCTCGAGCATCCTGCCGGTGTCCAGTTGCGCTCCCGGCCCCGGGTCCCATTCGATCTCGAGTGCGTCTCGCCCGAGCTTCGCCGCCCAGAAATGCTCGGCGATCACCGCGACGCCCGAGGGGACTTCGACGACAGACCTGACCCCCGGAATCGCTTTCGCCTTTTCCGCCCGAACGCTCCTGACCTTGCCGCCGAAGACGGGCGATCGGGCCACGACCGCTGTCAACATCCCGGGCAAGCGCACGTCCATGCCGAACTGCGCGCGGCCGGTGACCTTCTCGGGAGAGTCGAGGCGTTTGGTCGGCTTGCCCAGGAGCTTCCAGTCCTTTGGGTCCTTGAGTTTCACCTGCGCGGGTGGTTTCGACTTCTGCGCCGCGGCCGCGAGCGCCCCGAAGGAGAGTCTCTGACCCTCGTGGACGACGTAGCCGTTCTCGGCCCGGCAACCGGACGGATCCACCTTCCATCGCGCGGCCGCAGCGGCGATCAGCATCTCGCGCGCCAGTGCTCCGGCCTGCCGGTAGCGGTCGAATTCCGACCAGGTCGAGGTCGAGCCGCCGGTCATCTGCATGCCGTAGGCGGTGTGCGCGTAGGCCGGCGCCGCCGGCGCGTGCTCGACGCGCACCTTCGTCCAGTCGCATCCAAGCTCTTCGGCGAGGAGCATCGGGAGGGTCGTCCAGATCCCCTGGCCCATCTCGGAATGCGCCAGGAGGACCGTGACGCTCTCGTCCGGGCCGATGCGCAGAAAAGCGTTCGGGTCGGGAAGTGGTTTCGCCGCCGGCGCCTGGAGAGCCTGGAGCCCCAGCCGCGGCGCGACGGTGAAACCGATGATGAGACCCGTGGAGTTCTTCAGGAACCGGCGCCGGCTAACGCCCGACGCTCCGGGTCCGGCCGCGCTCACGCCTTCCTCCCGGCCAGTTCGGCGGCCCGATGGACCGCCCCGCGGATTCGCTGATACGTCCCGCAGCGGCAGAGATTCGCCGAAAGAGCGGCGTCGATGTCGGCGTCGCTCGGGTTCGGTTTCGCCGCCAGCAGCCCGGCGGCGGCCATGATCTGCCCCGGCTGACAGTAGCCGCACTGGACGACGTCCGCCTCGATCCAGGCCCGTTGCACCGCGTGCAGTCCGCCCGCGGAGAGCCCTTCGATCGTCGTCACCGCCCGGCCCTTCACCGCCGCGGCCGGCAGGACGCACGAACGCACCGGCCGGCCGTCCACGTGCACCGTGCACGCGCCGCACTGCGCCATGCCGCAGCCGAACTTGGTGCCGGTCAGCCCGAGCAGGTCCCGCAGAACCCAGAGGAGCGGCATGTCGTCGGGCGCCGGGACGTCGTGTTCGCTGCCGTTGACCCTGAGCTTCATGGCCGCCTCCAATCTCTCCGTCGGCGGGTCACCTGGGCGCCTGCGCCATAGCCACCTTGTTCACGCCACTGCAGGCAAGGTAGATCCTATCCCCGGGCGTGGCCACCATGTCCCGGAACGGGCAAGAGAAATGCCTGGCCGAGCGTCTGCGCCGGCTGGCATTGATATTGCGGCGATGGGAGCGGCGGTGATTGCCCCGGTTGTTCGAGGATCCGCCGCGGACATCGCGGCGATTCTGAAACGAAAGGATCGGAAAATGACGACGCACCGAACTCGAATCCGGCTCCTGACGGCCGCCGCGGCAGCGCTGACCGCGTTCGCCTGCTCGACGACGACGTTTCTGTCCACGTGGAGAGCTCCGGACGCCCGTCCGCTGCAGTTGAAAGGCAAGAAGGTGGTTGGCGTGTTCATCGGCAAGAACCAGACGCTGCGGCGGCGGGCCGAGGACGCCATGGCGCGTGAGATCAGCGCGCGCGGCGCGCAAGGGGTCCCGGCCTACACGATCCTGACCGACGACGAAGTCAAGGACCGCGACGCCGCCAAGGCGAAGCTCGAGCAGCTCGGCTTCTCCGGCGCGGTCGTCATGCGCGTCGTCGGGAAGGAGACTCAGTACTCCGTCGAGCCGGCGTATTGGGGGCGACCGTACTACCACCACTTCTGGAGAGAGGGCTACTGGGGGTGGGGATGGAGAACCGTCTGGGAGCCTGGCTACCTCGTGGCGGACAAGATCGTTTCCGTCGAGACGCTCGTCTACTCCCTCGATCAGGATCTGCTCGTCTGGGCGGGCGTGAGCAAGACCGTCGATCCGACGAGGATCGATCCCTTCATCTCCGAGCTCGCGACGGAGGTCACGAAGCAGATGGCCAAGGACGGCCTGCTCACGCAGGGCGGCTGACGCCGGCGTGGCTCCGAGGCCGGCGCCGGGGCCCAAAAAAAGACCCCGGGGCCGGAGAATTGGCCCCGGGGCAGGACGGAAGGGAGGGGTGACAGCCACCCCACCCGGAGTGCCTCGTTAGCTCGCGCCAGCCTTGTGGAGATCTGTCCTTGCAAGCAAGGATCCGCCGGCGCCGGGAATAGTGAAATAGAACGTCGAACCCGAGCCAGGCCTGCTCTCGGCCCAGATCCTTCCGCCATGGGCCTGGACGATGGACTTCGAGATGTAGAGCCCGAGCCCCAGGCCGTGGCGTTCCTCGCGGCCGAGTCTGCAATAGGGATTGAAGATGCGCTGCAGGTCGGCTTCCGGCATCCCCCGGCCCGTGTCGCGAACCGCGATCCGGACCCGGCGCTCCTGCCTGGCCGCGGTTACGGAGATCCGTCCTCCCCTGGGAGTGATCTTGATCGCATTTGACAGGAGGTTCGTGAGGACCTGGAAGATGCGATCCGGGTCCACTCGAACCGGAAGCTCCGTGATCGGAAGCTTCGCCTCGAGCGAAATGGACCGGGCGAAAGCGAGCGGGCGAAAGACGTCCACGGCCTCCTTCACGATCTCCGAGGCGTCGCGCTGGTCGAGAACGACGTGAAACCGGCCCGCTCGCAGCCGCGCGCGATCGAGCAGGTTGGAAATCAGCCTGTCCATCTGACGGACGGTCCGATGGATGTTTTCCAGATTCCCTGGACGGGAGGGGCTCCGGCTCTCCGACAACTCCGCGTGCGCGGAGAGAACGCTCAGGAGACTCTTCATGTCGTGGCCGAACACGGCGAGTAATTCCTCCCGGTCGGCCAGAGCCGCCACGGCGGCGTCCCGTGCGCTCCGCTCGCGAAGGAGATTTCTGTCGCTCTCCTTTCTCTCCTCGGCAAGCCGGGACTCACTCTGTTCGCGGGCCTGGCGGAGTCGGAAGGCAATCCCGGGGAGGGCCGCGAAGGCGTCAGAGTCGATCTGGTCGATCAGGAGGCGCTCCACCCGGAGCCCGTCATCGGTCTGAGACCGTGCGCTCACGGGCCGCGGCCCTGAAGAGACCTCAATCCTCATCGGTCGCCGCTTGAGCGCATTGAGCGTATCGAGCGCATTGAGCAAAACGTACCCTCGCGCCGGGGCCGAGGGAAATCGTTTGATCCAATGACTCTGATAAGTGAAAACGATCAGTCGCCGGTCAGGACGGGATGGCCAGGCCGAACCTGCTCTCGGGCCTCCACTTATTGCCCCTGCCGGCATCGGCTATAAAATCCGCCCGAGAGCTACGCGGGCTTCCGCTCGACATTCCTGAGTTCGCCCAATCCCCCGTAACGCTCGGGTCGGGACGTTTCGACGATGAGAGGTCGTCATGGAGCTTCGGCACCTTCGATACTTCGTGGCGGTGGCGGAAGAGCTTCACTTCGGTCATGCCGCGAGCCGCCTGCACACCTCCCAGCCGTCGTTGAGCCAGCAGATCCGGAACCTCGAGCGCGAGCTCAAGGTGCAGTTACTCGTCCGGACGAAGCGACGTGTTGAGCTCGCGCCCGCGGGCCACCGATTCCTGGAAGAGGCTCGCGACATCCTGGCCAGGGCCGACCGCGCCGTCGGGCAGGCGCGGGAGACCGCCCGCGAGGAGTCGCGAAGGCTCGTCCTCGGAATCTCTGCCGAGACGGATTGGCGCCTCCTCGGCAGGGCGCTGCGTCTCTTTGCCGAACACGATTCCTCCGTCGAGATCGTTTTCGAGAACCTCTCGCCGGAAGCGCAGATCGAGGCCCTTCGGGCGGTGCGCATCGACCTTGGATTCGTCGCGCTGCCGATCGACGCGGAAGGTCTGGCCAGCGAGGTGACGGGGCGCGTCCGGCTGATGGTCGCGCTTCCGGAACAACATCCGCTGGCCCGAAAAGCCGCGCTCCGGCTCGAAGAGTTGTCGAAGGAAGCCTATACGCTCTGGCCGCGGCATTTCTCGCCGGCTTCCTATGACGAGCTTCTCGCTGTCTTCCGGCGAGCCGGTTTCGGGCCGCCGATCACCATGGCGGGCGATCTGCCCTCAACCCATACCGTCCTGGGCATGATCGCGGCGGGCCTGACGATCGCGCTCGTCGACCCGGCCCTGCGTCAGATGTCCGCGCCGGGCGTCGTCTTCCGCGAGCTCGCCGGCCCGGGCGTCTTCACCCGGACGGGAGTCATCTACCGGCAAGACGATCCGTCGCCGATCCTGGCGTCCTTTCTTCACGAGTTGAGAGCCACGATCCGGCGGCGCGGGTTCTCCGTAGCTGTCTCCCGGCCGAGAGCGAAGAAGGCATCGCGCCCCCGGAAGAGCGCGAGGCGCCTGCGCCGCGCGACAGGCCGCAGCGCTCCCTCCGAAAGAGGCTGAGGCCCGCCCGGCGGGCTCACTCCCGGGCTTCGATCCTGCGCTCTTCGAACCAGGCCATCGTCACCTCTTCGGCCCAGTAGCGGGTTGCCCCGCTCGAGACGAATCCGATGTGGCCTCCTTCGCGCGTGATCACGAAGGTGACGCGGGGAGAAGCGGCGCCTCTGGCCCGCGCGAGGGCGGAGTCGGGAAGAAAAGGATCGTCCTGCGCGGAAAGGCAGAGAGTGGGAGTCTCGATCCGCCCCACGAAGTTCACGGAGCTCGAGCGGGCGTAGTAGTCCTCGGCGCCGCGGAACCCGTGCAGCGGGCCGGTGGCGGCGTCGTCGAAGTCCCAGAAGGTGCGGGAGCGGGCAACGCGCTCCAGGTCGATTCGCGCGCCCGCTTCGGGAAAACGGCGCGCGGCGTCGGCCGCTTTCACGCGGAGCGTCTTCAAGAAACCGCCGACATAGAAATGGCCGAAAGTCGTCTCCAGGTGGCGCGAGCCGGCGGCCAGGTCATACGGCGTGGAAAGGGCGGCGGCCGCCGCGATGCTCCGCTGCCCGGGGTTCTCCCCGAGCCACTTCAAGAGGACATTGCCGCCGAGAGAAGCCCCGACGGCAAAGAGCGGCGACTCGGGCTCGCGCGCGGCGAGCGACGCGACGACGAAATCGAGGTCCGACGTCTCGCCGGAGTGATAGAGCCGGGGCCGGCGGTTGGGAAGCATCCGCGAGAGGCGCGCAGGATCGCGGGCGCACGAGCGGAAGTTGATCGCGGTTCCGCGCCAGCCGCGGCGGGAAGCCGCCGCGAGGAGACCCTGGACGTAGACCGAGTAGGAGCTCCCCTCGAGGCCATGGAGCGCGAGCAGGCGCGGGCTCCCGGCCGGTCCCTCGACGTGATCCAGGACGAGCTCGTCGCCGTCCGGCGTTTCCACGACCTCGCGGACAAACGCGACCTGCCGGCGCGACCGCGCCACTCTTCCCCAGGCGGTCTGGAGATGCGGTCCCGGCAGCCACCACGCCGCACGAAAGGAGGTCTCGGGTTTCAAGGTCGCAGTTTCGTTGGTTGGTTTTCTCTCATCCGTTCTTCATCTTCTCAAAGAGGCATTAGCGTCTCGCGCCGGATGTGGTATCAATGAGCCGGATTCCTCGGAATGTCTAAGGCTCTCGCAATCGCCCGTCTGACTCTCGCGGCGCTGATCGTTCTCGCCTGTGCGTCGCTAGCGCGGGGCGACGCGCCGTCCCGGACTCGAGTCACGATCCGGGGAACCGGCAATAACATCACGCTCGAAGAGACGCAGGCCCCGGCACGCAGAGCCGTCTTCGAGCGGAAGCCCGTTTTGCCCGACGCGCTCGGCGAGGCGACCCGGTTGAAGGAGCAAGGAGCCAGCGACGGCGCCGTCGTGGCCTACCTCCGCGTGCACGAGACCGAGCTTCCGTCCGTCATCGACGCCGCAACGATGGCGCGGCTGCGCAAGGCGGGCGCCGGAAGGCCGGTCGTGACGTTTCTCTCAACGGTCGCGGCCGTGGACATCGGCGCGACCGGCGAGGGGCAGGAGGCCGCTGTCACGTACGCTCCCGCGCCGGAGCCCGAAAGCGGGATGCCGGCCTACGACGCGGCCTACGGTTATCCCGCCGGCGGCGGGTATGCCGCGCCGTACCCCGCGCGCTTGCGAGCCCACGTCTCCCCGCACCGGCGCATGCCCCTCCCGCGGCGCCAGCCGCTCTTTGGCGGGAGCTTCCTGATGCGCCCGACGCGCGGGCGTCTCCCGATCGAGTAAGCCGCTAAGCCGGAAGCCCCTTCTTCAGCACCTCTTCCATCTTCTCGGCGAAGACGTCGATCTCGGGGAGCGTCGTGTAGACGTTCGGAGTGACGCGCAGGCCGTTGAACTCCGCGTGCACGATCGGCGTCGTCATGATCCGGTGCTTGTCCCAGAGGTATGCCTGGAGCTTCTCGGTGTTCACGCCCTCGACGTGGATCAGGCCGATGCCGCAGGAGTCGGTGTCGTTCAAAGGGGTCAGGACTTTCACGCGCGCGGTCGGCTGCCATCAGGCGCTTCGCCCAGCGGTCGCGCAGAACGCGCAGCCGCGCGGCTTTCCTCTCCGCGCCGATGCCATGGTGGAACGCCAGGCGCGCCGGCAATCGCGTTGTGGTTGGCGGCCGGATGTGTGCCGATCTCTTCGTACTTCCGGATGTCGGCGTCCATCGCGGCGGGGGCCGCCATGAGCGGCCAGATCTTCTTGCTGTTTCTCCTTGCGCACGTAGAGGAAGCCCGTGCCGATCGGAGCGAGCAGCCACTTGTGCAGGCTCGTGCCGTAGTAGTCGCATTCCAGGTCGTCGCGCTTGAACGGGAAGTGGGCGAACGCGTGCGCGCCGTCCACGAACACCTCGATCCCGCGGTCGCGCGCCATCCGGACGATCTCGCGCACCGGCAGGATCTGCCCGGTCAGGTTCGTGATGTGGGTGACCTCGATGACCTTCGTTCTCGGCGTCATCGCCCGCCGGAAGCGCTCGACCACGTCCTCGCGCGAGGGGGGCGGAACGGGAAAGGAGATCTGCTTGACGACGATCCCTTCCCGCCGCGCGCGCTGCTCCCAGGTCGTGATCATCCGGCCGTAGTTCTGGTTCGTGATGACGACCTCGTCCCCCGCCTTCAGGTCGATGCCGAGCGTCAGCGTCTCCATCGCCTCGGAGGCGTTGCGCATGATCGCCATTTCCTCCGGATCGCAGCCGAACTCGTGCGCGAGCTCCCGCCGCACCGATTCGATCCGCGGCTCGAGGACGTTCCACATGTGGTGGACCGGCATCTCGTTGGAGAAGCGCAGGTCGCGGATCATCGCCTCGAGAACGTGGGACGGCGTCGGACTGCAGCCGCCGTTGTTCAGATTGACGAGCGTGCGGTCGGCGTCGAAGGCGCGCTGGATCTCCGACCAGTACGCCTCGTCCGCCGCGAGATCGGCCGCGGGCCGCGCTCCCGCCATCCGCGCCGCCGCCGCGACGCGCGACAGCGTGTCCATGCGAAACGCCGGGAGGGCCATCCCCGCGGCCAGGCTGGAGAGCAGAGTCCGCCTGTCGAGCGCCATTACTCACCCCCCTCGTTCGGAACGTGGCCGATATTACGTCCGGCCAGCCGGCCGGCTATCGGCTTGCCCTCGCGACGAGCTCGATCTCGAGCGCAGCATTCTTCGGGAGCGCGGCGACGATGACCGTCGAGCGGGCCGGCTTGTGGTCCCCCATGCGGCGCGCATAAACCGCGTTCAACGCCGCGAAGTCCTCGGCCTTCGTCAGGAAGACCGTCGTCTTCACGACGTCGGAGAACGTGAGCCCTGCCGCTTTCAGGACAGCCTCGAGGTTGTCCAAGACCCGCTCCGCCGACGGCTCGATTCCGCCGGCCACGAGGTCGCCCGTCTTCGGGTCGAGCGGGATCTGGCCAGCGGCGAAGAGGAAGCCTCCCTCCACCACCGCCTGGGAGTAAGGGCCGATCGCCTTGGGGGCGTTTTCGGTGGCGATGAATTTCATCGCCGCTTTCTCGCTCTTCGCGGCTTCCTTTTTCTCGGCCCCGGCCTGGCCTAGCGCCACACCCGAGAACACCAACAGAACGCCGAGAACCGCCGGAGCAATTCGCCTTGTCATGATTCCTCCTTCTCGTTGCCGCGATTCTATGGGTAGAGTGGGCACGGAGGTCAGACAATGACTCAAGCCGATATCCGCCGCTTTGATGTCGAGGCCCGGTCGACGGACACATTCGGGCGCGTTCTCTGCGGATGCCGCAACCACCACTTCATCGTGGACGGGCCGGTCCAGAACGGCTGTCCCGGAGAAGAGGTCACGCCGGCGGAGTACTTCCTCTCCGCTGTCGCGGCCTGTGGCGTCGAGCTTCTGCAGGTCATCGCGAAGGACCGCGGTGTCCCGCTCGAATCCTCCCGGGTCGCGATCACGGGCGAGATGGACCGTGCCAATCCCGTCCGTAAAGACCTGGCCCTCTTCAATACGGTTCGCTTGCGGTTCGATCTCCGCGGCGTGACGCACGAGCAGGGCGAGGAGCTTGTCGAAGCCTTCAAGGGGCGTTGACCCCTCTACGGAACGGTCGCGGTCGCGACCCCCGACGTCCAATTCGAGATCCACACGGCGAACTGACGCACAAGACGCCGGCGGCTCAACGGAGGCGGGAGGGGCAAGCCCCTCCCCTACAGACACTGAGGCCCCCGGCGATCGCGGCGGGAGGAGTCTCCCGACCAAAGGAGGGAGGAGCCTCCCGCCGCGGGAGCGGAACGCTTGCGCGGATTCAGGCGGGCGGTCGAGCCGGCATCCCGGCGAGCCGCCCGCCGGTGCGCCGCAAGCGCAGAATCCGGGCAAGCGCGGAGCGACGGGTCAGAGGAAAATCGTGCGGCCGAAACGGTTGGTGAAGCGGGGGCGGAAGCGGGCGGTGTCGTAGTCGGAGGCGACGTCCACGGTGCGGGGCGCGCGGGAGGGATCGGGCAGCTCCGTATCGGAGTAGACGCCCTTCTCGATACAGACCATGCGGCCGGTCTTGTCCTGCGCGGCAAGCTCGACGGCCAGGGTGCCGAACGTGTTCGCGATGATCTTGTCGAAAGGCTCGGGGTCGCCGCTGCGCAGGTCGTAGGCGAGGTCCTGCGCGCGGGTCGGGAGTCCCGTCGCGCGGGTGATGGCGTCGGCCAGGGCCTCGCCGACGTTCTGCTTGTGGCGATGCCCGAAGGCGTCCGGCTCGCCGACCTCGACGAGCGTTCCTCCCTTCCAGATCGCTCCCTCCGAGCAGAGGACCATCGCGTAGTGGCCGGGGCTCGCGGCATGGTCGTGCGCGGCGGCCTCGCAGAGCGCGTCCAGATCGAATGGGTACTCCGGGATGAGGCAGCGGATGTCGGAGATGGCCATGGCGGTACCGAGAGCGGTGAAGCCGGCGTCCCGGCCGAAGACCCGGAAGACGCCGACGACTTCGTGGGAACCCAGATGCGTGCGCTGGCGGTTGATGAATTCGACCGCGCGGATGATCGCCGTCGCGAAGCCGAGGCTGTATTCGGTCCCGCGCACGTCGTTGTCCATCGTCTTGGGAATGCCGACGACGGGAAAGCCGCGCGTCGAGAGCGTGTGCGCGTATCCCAGCGTGTCGTCGCCGCCGATCGCGACCAGGCAGTCGATGCCGATCTCCGTCAGATTCTGGATGACGGCGTCCGTCACGTCGAAGAGGTCCTGGCCGGCGCTCGGAAGGTCGGCCGCGCGCTCCCGGAGCCGGGGCGGAAGCTCCGCGCGACGGATCCGGTCCGGCCGCGTGCGGGAGGTGTGGAGGAACGTGCCTCCGTAGCGGTCCACCGTGCGCACGCGCGCGTCGTCGAGCGGCACGACGTCGCTCCAGGCGCCCGTCCGCGCATCCCGCGCCATGTTCACGGCGCCCTTCCAGCCGCGCAGGATGCCGGTCACGTTCGCGTCGTCCGATCCGTCCCGGACCCAGCCGTGGTCCTTCGCCGCGGCGTAGACGGACTTGATCGCGGCGTTCAATCCGGGAACGTCGCCTCCGCCCGTCAAGACGCCAAGGTGTTTGCCCGCCATGCATGTGGTCTATCAGAAGCGCGGGCGAGGCTCAAGGCCGGGACTCGGGACTCGGAACTCGGAAGACGGCTGAGAGTTCTGTCTCGGCGTCGAGTCCCGAGTCCCGCGTCCCGAGTTCCGACTATCGTCTATAGGGTCTTGCGGACGACGAGGTAGGAGGTCAGGCCCGACGGTGAGTCCCTCAACGCGATGCTCCAGACGTAGGGGCCGGGCGGAAGGCCGAGCTGGATCGAGTCGAAGAAGGGCGCGGACCTGTCCGCCGAGACGCGCTGAGCCTTCGCCTTGCGGGTGATCGGCTTCGCACGGTTGCCCTCTGCGTCGGAGCAGACGGCCCAGATCTGGATGTCGCGCTCGGTCATCGGCGGCGCCGGGGCCTCGGGGGGCTGCGGGTACTCCAGGCGCATCGCGACGATGTCGCGTCCACTCTCCTTGCGAAGCTCCTCGAAGGAGACCTTCGCCTGAAGCGGATTCTCCGCGCGCGGCTCGCTCAAGTTGGCGATGAGGGTATCGAGCGTCCGATCCTCATCGCTCGGGACGCGGTAACCGCGCCGGTAAGCGAGCTTCGCGCCCGGCCGCGCGACGGAGATTGCGATCCTGTGCAGGCGGAAATCACCGGGCGCCGGATCACGAAACGTCAGCGCGTACCCGGAGGAGCGCCCGTCGACCACGGTCCCCAGCCTGTCGGAGAACTGGTTCGGAACGAGGATGGTCTGGCCTCCCGTCGTGGCCGCCAGCGTCTCCATGGACTGAGCCACCGCCACTCTCGCAGTCATGCCTGAGCCCGAGGGCAGCGCCCCGCTTCGCTGAACGCCCGGCATGGACCGGCCCGGCCACTTGGAGGAAACTCCGGGATTCGCGCCACGCTCGATCGCCTCCGAGTCCACCGGATAGAAGGCGATGTCCAGCTCCAGCGCCTTCTTGGTGATCGCCGCGACGCGCTGGACCCACGTGGCATCCGAGCCGGCACCGAAAACGGTCATGGTCGAGAGGGAATCCTGGCGAAGTTGCTCTTCGATCTGCTTGTCAGCCGCAGTCTCCCGCTCTTCGCCGAGCGCCCGGGCCCGCTGCGAACCGCTGTCGCGGACCCCCGCGCTCGCGGCCGAGAGCGTGAGCGAGAGATCGAACGGCGTCAGGAGAGGCGTGCCATCGGAGATGTAGACGAGACCCATGCGTCCCGGGATCCCGGCGGGAAACTGCAGCAGCGCCTGGCTGATCCCGTCGAAGCTGCGACGCGATGTCAGATCAATCTCCAGCTCGAGGTCCCTGGGCCTGCGGCCGTTGTGGATCTCGTCGGCGAGCGCCGACGGGCTCGGCACGCGGGAGTCGAAAGTCCGCTTGGACATCTTCCTGGCGGCTGCGAGAAGTCGGGACGCGTCCGTCGTCCACGGACACTCGATGCGCAACTGCCCATCGTAGCGCTCCAGCATCACGTGGACACCCGGCGCCATCCGGCCGGTGAGGAACTTCTCGATCTGGCGATACACGTCGCGCCGATCGAAGGAATTGGAGGAAGTCTCGTCCAGGAGGATCGCCAGATAGAGATCGGGACTCGGCGGGAGAACTGCCGGCGGGACGTCGGCGGTTTGCGGCGCGGCGGTCGGCGCGGCCTCCGGCGGTTTCGGAGCCGCCGCGGGGACGGGGGCCGCCTCGACAAGGTCCAGCCCTTCGATGGGAACATTTTTGCCGTCCACCTTGAGCCGAATCTCGGATGCCTTAAGGTCCCGCAGCGGCTGCCCGTCGGGCCCGCGGACCTCCAGCCGCACGGTCACGAGGCCGACCCGGACACTCTCGCGGAAGCCCTGGCCGGCCGCGAGAATGGCGATACTGAGGATCAGGCAAAACAGAACGGAGCGGCGGAGGTTCATCGTCGTTTCTTCCTGGAAAACGGGCTTCTCTTTCACCATACGCCGCCTCCTCCGGCTTCTCAATGATGCGTCCGCGCGTAATCCTCCGGGCGTTTTCGGCGTCAGAATGATGCGGTGATGGTTTTCTCCCGGGAAGCGCGGGTTCGCGCCGGTCGTCTCTTCTTCGGGCTGGCCTTCGCATTGTTCGGGGCGGCCGCGTCGGCCTCGGGCCAGGACGGTGTCTGGACGACCAACGGGCCCTTCGGCGGCAGCGTCTACTGTCTCGTGTCCGACCCGACGCATCCGGCGACCCTCTACGCCGGGACCGGCCTCGGCGTCTACCGGAGCGACGACGCGGGCACCACCTGGAGGGCCGCAAACGCCGGGCTCCCCGCTTTCCGCGTCCAGACGATCGCCATCGATCCGACTTCTCCGTCCACGCTTTACGCCGGCACGCTGACGCCGGACGGCGTCCAGAGCGTCGGGATCTTCAAGAGCACGGACGGGGGCGCGTCGTGGGTTGACATCAACGTGGGGCTGTTCGATCCGCTCACGGGGATCGGGCCTCTCGACGTCTGGAGCCTCGCCATCGATCCGAGGAACCCGAACACGATCCTCGCGGGCTCGCGGTTCTCCGAGATCTTCAAGAGCGTGGACGGCGGGCAGACCTGGCAGAACAAGACCCTCGGCGGATTCAACGTCTTCCTGGAGACCTCCGCCTTCCAGTTCGATCCGGCCAACCACTCCAACATCCTGGCGGCGTCGACGCTCGGACTCCTGCGCAGCACCGACGGCGGCGAGACCTGGAACGGCTACGGCAACGTCAGCAACGCCTTCTTCACGCTCGTCTCCGACCCGACTACGGCGACGACGCTCTACGCCGGCAACATCAACGGCTCCGGGATCTTCAAGAGCACCGACGGTGGCGCCCACTGGTCCACGATCAACAAGGGTCTCCCGAGCACACTCCCCCTGGTGCTCGGCGTCGCCGTGGACCCGGCGCACCCGACGACTCTCTATGCCGGCACCTACGGCAACGGCCTCTACCGCAGCACGGACGGCGGCTCCAACTGGTCCGCCGCCGGTTCGGGAATGCGCACGACTTACGTCACCGCCCTCGCGTTCGAGTCCTCGGCGCTCATCGCTTCGACGCTCGGCGGTGGCGTGTACCAGAGCGCGGACGGAGGCGCCACGTGGATTCCGTCGAACGCGGGATTGAACGTGGCGATCGTCGGCTCGCTCCTCTCCGATCCCGCCTCGCCGGCGACCGTCTATGCCGCGCTCTTCGACGGCGTGTACCGGAGCGTGGACGGAGGAGGGACGTGGCAGACGGTCAACAACGGTCTGCCGGTCGCGCCGATCTCGGCGGTCGTCTCGAAGCCGGGAACTCCCCGCACGCTCCTCGCGGCGACGCTCGGCGGCGGAATCTACAGGAGCGCCGACGGGGTCACCTGGAGCGCTTCCTCGCAGGGACTGACGGATTCCGCGATTGCCTCGATCGTCGTGGACCCGACGAATTCGCAGACGCTCTACGCGGGGACCGACCACTCGAGCAGCTCCTCGCAACGGGTCTTCAAGAGCACCGACGGCGGCGCCACGTGGACGCAGACCTCGCTGGACGCCGGCCAGAACCCGATCACGTTCCTCGCCGTCAATCCCGCCAACGCGTCGCAGGTGATCGCGATGAGTGAGAACGTGCTCGGCTACTACCAGAGCGTGGACGCCGGGAAGACGTGGAAGTCGGTCACGACCGACCCGAGCTGCGGCGGAGTCAACACGATCTTCTTCAATCCGGCGGGCTCGGTCCTCTCCGTCGGAGGGACCGCGGGCCTCTGCCGATCGAGCGACGGCGGGAAGACCTGGACCGCGACCGCGGTCGGCCCGTTCGCATCCGTCGAGACGTTCCTGGTCGACCCGTCGAGCCCTTCGACGATCTACGCGGGAGCCTCCCCCGCCGTCGTCGGCGGCACCGGGGGCGTGTTCCGCAGCCTGGACGGCGGGAACACGTGGCAGCCGTTCGGCGCCGGCCTCTCGGACCTCGCGGTCGGCTCGCTCGCCCTCGATCCGCTGCGCGGAATCCTCCACGCCGGTCTCCAGCGCGGAGGGGTCGCGGAGCTCGTCCTCCCCTTTGCCCGCGACGCCGTCCAGCCGCCCCCCTCCAGCGGCCGCGTGCCCCGGCCGGTCCCGCCGCGCTGAGCTACTTCGGCAGGTCGGGGGACGCCGCGGCTTCCGTCGCGACGGTGAACTTCTTGTAGTCGGAGTACTCGGAGAGGGTATCCACGTGGAGGCCCTTGACGAGGAAGAGGCGGGCGTTCCCGACGAAGCGCGCCTGGGCCGGGAGCCAGATCTCGTCGTTGATCTTCCGCCGCTGGATCTGGGCGTGCGATCCCTTCTTCAGCCTCGCGAGGATGCCGAAGCCGAAGGAGAGGTCGTCGGTCAGCTCCGCGTCCACGCGCACGAGCTGGCGGTCTTCTTCGTCGAACCAGGCGCGGCCGGCAAATTTCTTCAGAACCTCTCCCGCCCTCGTGTCCGTTTCGACGCCGGGGCGCGGATCGAACGTCACGGCGATCGCGGAGCGGCCGTCGAGCGTCTCGCGGCCGACGATCCGGAATTCGAAAATGCGAAAGATCTCTTCGACCGTCTTTGTCTCCTGGAGCCTCTTCTCCGACTCGACCGACGCGCGCCGGGAAGCGTCCTCGTTGTAGAGCCTGGCCGCCGCCCTCGCTTCCTTGGCCTCCTGCTTCTGGTCTTCCTTTTCCAGCTCCTCCTGCGTCAATGCCTTGCCGTCGCGCTCGACGAGCTTGCGGTAAGTCCGCCTCGGCTCCGGGGACGGGTAGACCTCGTACAGCGAGGTCGTGACCTTCTTGAGGTTTCCGTCCGAGTCGAATCGCCGGTCCGTCTGCTTCTCGGTGAACGTGTACTGGTCGAGAAGGAAATCGTCGCTGTGGAAGCGTTCCCGCACTTCTTTCAGGAAGGTCTGCAGGTCCGGAAGCGGCGCCGCGGACGGCTCGTCCGCGGCGGGGGCGGGCGCCGCCAGGGTCAGCATTCCGCCGAGACCGAGGAGGAGAAGGGCAGAACGGGCCGCCGCGCGCCGCATCGCAAGAGCCAGAACCCCGGGCCTCCCGGCCGGATTCCGGGCTAAGAGGTCTTTCATCCGGTCCGTCCGGGTCTCGGCGGGCCGGCCCGGCGTCTCACGGCCGCAGGTACCGCTCCCGGAGGATCTCCTCGTGATGCGAGGTGTGCCCTGCCGTGATGTACGCGAGCGCCCTCACGGTGAAGGGATTTCCGCTGGCGACTCCATGCCGGCTCCAGGCATCCGCCGGCAGGTTTCGGAAGAAGGCGAGCGTCGCGAGGCGGATTCCCCGGAACTCCTCGACGTGGCCGGCCCACGAGGCCTCATCGGCACGGGCGCCTGCAGCGGCGGTCTCCTGGTCGTAGCCCGGGAGCGGGCTCTCGAAGCAGCGGGCGAACCAGAGAGCGCGCGACACGAACACGCGCTCGGTGTCGTTGACGTGGTTGACGACCTGGCGAATGCTCCACTTCTCCGGCTCGTAGCGGTGGAGCGACTTCTCCTCGGAGATGCCGCGAAAGAGCGCCAATGCCTCCTCGAGCTGCGCGTCGAGGACTCCGAGGATGTCCTCGCTTCCGATCCGATCGATGTATCGGAAGTAATACGGAGCCGCTTCGTCGCGTTCCGGGCGTCCCGTCACGCACCTCATCATAGCCGCCCCAGGCCGGGACGGCGCGGCGGTGGCGGGGAGATTGCAACGATGGGTTAGCCGGAGGCCATCATGAAAAGGGTCGATCTCTCGAAACCGGAGTTCTTCTTCATCGCCTTCACGCGCGCCCTCCTCGGTGCGGGCATCGGCCTGCTGGCGGCAGGGAAGTTCCGCGCCAGGACCAAGCGCTTCGTCGGCGCGGCGCTCGTCGCCGTAGGAGCGCTCACCACGATCCCCGCCGTCCTCCTGGTCCTGCGGAGCGAACGGACGCCGGGCAGGGTCACCGCCGGGGCCTGACAATTCAACGCGTCTCGGTCCTGACCTTCGTCAGGAGCCGCAGCCCGGGCCCGCGGCCGCCGCCTTCTTCGGCAGCTGCACGTCGAAGTCGATCTCCCAGCTGTACGGGACCTCGTCGCTCTTCTTCGCGCCGGTGATGCGGCCGGCGAGCTTCCCTCCGAGGGCGAGGTTGCCCGAGAGCTTATCGATCTTCAGCTCCTTGTCCTTCGGCAGGTCGAAGACCCATTGCCGGCCGAGCATCGGCGACGAGGCGTGTTCGATGCTCATCTCGATGGACTTGACCGCGCCGGGCGCCGGTACCGCCGTCCCCCCTCCCGGACAGAACCCCAGCTCGATCATCGTCCGCCGCTTGCCGGCCGCGTCCTTATCCTTCGGATAGGAGTTGACCTGGAAGGCCGCGACTTCCTCGGCGGAGATCGGCTCCTCCATGAAGGCGAGCGTCACGCCTTTCTCGTCGTACATCGCGACTTCGCAATGCTTCAGGGCAAACGGCTTGCCGCCGATCGACCCTTTGGCCAGGCACGTGTCGTCGGCGCGAGCGGTGCCGGCGAGCACGAACAGGATCGCCGCGGCGAGAACGGATCGGAGCGCGTGACGCATGGTGTTCCTCCTTCGAGCGGGAAGGATACGCTTTGCGCCGGAAGCGCGCTCTCTGCTGGATGAGTAGCCGTCATTTCTCCCCATGAGGTATCCGATCCGGGTGCGGATGGACCGATTGCGGCGCATCCACGACTTGGGCTAACACCCCGCCCCGGCGTCGGGCCGCCTCCCTGCGGCGGCACGCTCCGGCAGGCCGTAACTGGAGAACCGGCCGTCGCTCTACCGCGAAGGCGCAGTCACAGCGAGGCAAGAGAGAGTTCTCGGTGGTGCGCCTTCGCTCATGACCGCCTACGGGAGGCGTCCCGCCGCCGGGGCTGACGCACGCGGCACGATGAGAACAACGTGTTGAGAAATGACAGCAACCGCGCTCCCGCGCGGGCTGCCTATTTCGGCGCGAAAGAGCCGCGAGGCCTGGGCGTCCGCGCGGCGGGATGCGAGACCGGATTGCCCTCGCCGAAGGTGTGGGCCCAGAAGCCGCGCCTCTCGATCTCCTGCTCGACGGCTTCCGGGAGATGGAACTCGGCCGTGTCGCCGGACCGAACGTATGTCCACACCTGGCCCGGGGGGAGGAGCGAGACCGGACGATTGGCGCAAAGGAGGCCGTAGCAGGGAAGAGGACGATCGGTTTCCGAAACGTAGATCGCGACCTTCATTGATGGCCTCCACCTGCATCAACGAAGGACCTCCGCCGCAGATTACGCCGGCGGGATCATGCGGTCGCCTCCTCCGCGACTTTCCAGAGGCGCGCGGCGTCGGCGTCGTTGGAGGCGGCCGCCGACGGCGAGGTCTCGCGCATCTTGTTGAAGTAACGGCCGGTCACGCCGTCGAGCTCCGGCGCCGAGGCCAGGCGAACAACGGGGCGCGAGCCCTTCTCGGGGGAAGGGAGCACGAGCCCGAGGATCCAGCGCGGAAACGCGGGGGCTGCCCGCCAGATGCCGGTGGCGATCGCTCCGGGATGGAGCGCGTTGGTGGAGATCGCCGGCTCCCGGCGCGCGAGCTCGCGCGTGAAGAGGATCTGGGCGAGCTTCGTGTTGGCGTACGCTCGGAAGCCGCCGAAGCCGTGCTCGAGCTCGAGGTTGTCCCAGTCCAGGCGCCCCGTGCGATGCCCCTCCGAGCTGACGTTGACGACGCGAGGCATCTGGGCCGCTCGCAAGACAGGGACGAGCAAGCGGGTCAGCAGGAAATGCGAGAGGAAGTTCGTCTGCCACGTCCGCTCGTGCCCGTCTTCGGTCAACCGGCGCTCCCGCACCGCGATGCCGGCGTTGTTCACGAGGACTTCGAGCCGCGCGTGCGCGCGGGCGAATCGCTCCGCCGCCCTTCGCACCGAGGCGAACGAGGCCATGTCGATCTCCAGGAGCTCCGCTTCCCCACCGCCGCGGATCTCGTCCACGACGGCCTGCCCGCGGGCCACATCCCTCGCGCCGATGACGACCCGCGCCCCCATCTTCGCGAGAGCGCGCGCTGTCTCGAGACCGATGCCTCCGGTCGCCCCGGTGACGAGGACCGTCCTGCCCCTCATGGAGCCGCTGATTCTATTTGGTCAACGGTCCGGGCGCAGCGGCAGTTGCCGGGCCGCGTCGGTGACGGCTCCGATCTTCGCCGCGTAGCCCGAGGGGGTGCGCAGATCGTCGTCGGTCAAGACGTGGACGTCGAGCAGGCCCAGGGTCTTGACGCCCGTGCGCAGGTAGTTCGTCTCGGACAGGCAGAGACTCCACCCCTCGAGCCAGGCCAGCATGTCGGAGAGCATCCGAGCCGTGCCGGAGAAGTGGACGAGGAGATTGATGTCGCTCCCGGGCCCCGCGGTGCCGTTCTTGGCGCTGCCGAAGAGGTAGAGGCCCTTGATGCCGAACCGCGCCGTGTCCGCCGCATCGGCGATGCGCTCGGCCATGCGCACGCGCCAGCGCGAGTGGTCCTCGGGAAGTGCCTGCTCGGGAAACCGTTTCCTTTCCGCAGGGGCGGCCGGCCCGGGGCTCGCCAGGAAACCGACGGCGCGGTCCTCGTCGGCGTTCAAGAGGACGCGCAGGATGAGCCCCTGCGTGGCGTGGGGCACGTCGATGACCCGGACGGTGCCCGCGAGGTCCGCGAAGTCCGGCGCCAGGGCGGAGAGGATGTTGGGGGACTCCCGGAGGAACTCTTCCCGGAACCCGATGTCGGGATCGTCGGGGAAGAGCGGGAGGTAGCGGATCGACGCCTCGACGAGGTCCTGGAAGAAGTGCGTGCCGAAGGAGAGGTCGGGGACGTAGTTGCCTCTCTGGCGCGCGATCTCGATCAAGGCCGCCGTGTTGTTGATGTCCGAGTAGGTGACCGGCACGCCGAGCCGGATGTCCCCGCGGCTCCCCCACCGGCCGGGGCCCATGAGCACGAACTGCCGCTTCGGCAGGAGTTTGTTCAGCCGCCCGACAGCCCGTCCGACGCGCCTCAGGCTCTCGGGGTCGGGCAGCGCGCTGTAGCGCTCCGGGTCCACGTACACGATGTGCGTGATGTCCCGCATCCGCCCGTTGGACACGTAGCGCCGCGCCTCGAAGATCACCTTTTCCGGCGGGAGGTCGTTCGGGATCGGCGCGGAGACGGCGTCCTCCCCGAAGCTCTGCGGGCGGCACTGCAGGAGGTACAGGTCCTTGCCATCGGAAGCGAACTCGATGTCCACCGGCCTTCCGGTCTTCTCCTTGAGAAGCCGCAGCAGGGCGCGCATCTGCGAAACGAATGGCGTCGAGGACGTGAGCCCGTCGAAGGTGGCGACGAGGCGCCCGGAGTCGGAACTCCAGTCGATCAGGACGGGGCGGTGGATCCCTCCCTCGTCCGAGATCGAGAGCAGGTATTGCACGCCGGGGATCTCGGAGCCGCAGTCGGCGAGCACGTCCTTCAAGAGCACCGTCTCGAAGTGCCCCGATTCCATGTTGATCACGTCCAGCTTCGCCGGCGAATAGCGGACCACCTCGTCGGGCGTGACGTTGGCCCTCAGGCCGGGTTGTCCCGGCGCGATCAGCACGGGATAGTCGTCGCCGACGCGGTCCACCGCGCGCGTCCCGAGGCCCGGCACCATGCGGACGAGGCCGTCGTCCCTCTTGATCCGCGCCGACCAGCGAAACTCGTTGTTGGAGAAGGCGACGCCGGCGAACGTCGGGAAGAAGTATTTTCCGACGCGGTTGCCGACGACCTCCTGGATCATGATGCCCATCTCCTCGTGCAGGTCGAGGAGGCCGCGCTCGGCGCGGTACTCGATCGGGTCGGGCCCGAAGATCGAAGCGTAGACCTCGGCCACGGCGTCCATCAGGGCGCTCAGACGTTCGGCCTTGGTGCCCTGGTTGGCGAGGAACAGGCTCTTGTATTTTCCGGAGAAGGCCGATCCGGCGCGGTCCTCGAGGAGGCTCGAGCTTCGTACGATGAGCGGGCGGCCCTCGAAGTCGTCGAGCGCCAGCGCGAGACCCTTGATGATCTCCGGCGAGAAATGGGAGTTCTTGAAGACCTGGACGACGTGCGGGTATTCGCGCCGCACCTGCTCGATCTCCAGGTACTTCCGGTTGTAGAGATCTTCCAGGTGGTTGAACTCGATGAAGTTCAGGACGCCGTCGGAGGTGACGTACCACGTGCGCGGGATCTTGATCGTGCCGATCGCGGCCGCGTACTCGGGCGACTTCTTCACGATCTGTTCCGCCAGGAAGAGCCCCGAGCTCTTTCCCCCGAGCTTCCCGTGGCTCCCGGGGGGACAGATGATGCGGCGCGACAGGTCGTAGAAGTCGCTCACCTCGATGTAGTTCTTGGCCGTGTTCAAGAAATCGAGGTTGTCGGTGAGGAACCGGCGAATGAGCGACACGCGCAGCTCCACCTGGATCGTCCGCGAAAGATCGTGGTCGTCGATGGACGCGTGGCGGAAGCGGCCGAGCGCCTGGGCGATCTCCATCACGGAGGTCCCCTGGTTCTCCACGGCCTCGATCAGGAACCCGGTCTTGTCGTCGCGGATCCACTTCTGGATGCAGGAGAGAATCTCGTCGGGGGAGAGGTGCTCGGCGGCGATGCGGAAGACCTCGTCGGCAACCTTCACCAGCAAGTCGATCCCCTGCCGTTCGACGGGCCGGTTCTCCCCTCCGGCTTCCTCGGCGCCTCCGCTTCGGCCCCTCGTGAACCGCGGCAGAAGGTCCTGCGCTTCGACGATGCCGTCCCAGCAGAGGTGGTTGATCATCCGGCGCGAGACTCGAGCGAGCAGGTTCTGGTCGGTCTTCCGCAGGAAATCGATGATCACCCACCAGTCCCCGCGCGGCGCGGCCGACAGGCTCTCGACGGCTCCCTGCCACCCCTGGAGCCGATCGAGCAGCTTGCGGTGGAGGAGCAGCTGCCCGAGGCGCTCGGCGATCGTGTCGATGAGCTTCCTCTCCTCCTTGAGAAACGGCCCCTCGTCCGCGGTGGGCATGTCGCGCACGTAGAAGACCTCCACGCTCCCGATCGACTCGCCCTGAACGCGGATCGACGCCACCTGCACCCACGGCGTGCCGGTCAGCCCGTGCGGCTCGTAGACCACGCCGTCCGCCGTGATGCGCGCCTGGCACTCGGAGGGGTACTGCCAGCCCGGCGGCAGGACGTCGATCACGTCCCGGAAGATCTCATCGAGCGAGGCCTGCTGCCGGTTGCAGATCTCGTTGACGCGGTAGAGGCAGGTCAGCTCCTTGGCGCGCTCCTGCAGCGCGTCCAGAACCGAATCGACCACCCCGCTCGCTGTGCTCATGTCTCTTCCCGCCTCCAGATGATCCCACGACCCGCGCGGCCATCCACCTCGACGGAGAGCGGCGCCTCCAGGCGGACGTGACGGACAAACGGCCCCTCGGCCGCGGCCGGACGGCTCTCCAGCCATTCCCAGTCGAGCGTCCCGGACCCTCCCGGCGGAAACGAGAAGTAGCTCACGCCGTGGCTCGAGATGTTGTGAAAGAAATGGGAGCCCTGGCTCATCTCGATCCCGCGGTCGGGGCGGGACGCTTCGACGAGGACCTTCGCCCCGGCGACGTCTCCCCAGGCCACCGGGACGCCCAGCCACGGGTCGGCGCTCCCCCACCGCCCGAAGCCGATGAGCACGTAGGACCTCCCCTCCGCGAGGAGGGCCCGGTTCCTTGCGCCGACCTCGGCCGCGATTACGCGGGAGCGGGCGGCGTCGAAGCGGCCGGGCGGCAGATACACGACGTCGCGGATGTCCTCGACGATTCCGTTGCCCATGACGGAGTCGGAGGAGAGGAAGACTCTCCTGCCGCCCCTTGCGTCCTCCGTGAGATCCACGAGCTCCGTCGAGACCAGCATCGGCCGGACCTGCAACAGGCCGAGCCGGACGGGCGGCTGGCGCCGCGGCTCGATCGTGGCGGCGAACTCGATCTCGACCGGACCGGCGGCGGCCTTCTCGCAGACTGAAAGGAGCGACTTGACCATGTCGTTGACGGGGAAGAGCTCGTGAACGAGCAGCGGCGCGAAGTTCAAGACGCGGGGGCCGTTCACGCCCGTTCCGGGCACGAGACGGTCCGAGGCCACGCTCCAGGTGGACGCCGTCATGGAAAGGGTACCGTCCTCTTCGGCTTGCGGGAGAGTTGCCTTCACGAGGTGCTCGGTTTCGCGCACCGGGTCGTACTCCGGCGGCTTCCCCATGTTGACCGCCCAGAACTCGGTCTGCGAGGCCTTGAGCAAGTCGGCGGTGGAAGCGAAGGGCGCGGGCGCCGCGGGGTGGGCGGGCGAATAGGTCCAGGAGATTCCTCCGTCCACGATCGTCTTCCCCAGTCCGAGAGCGAGGAGCACGACTCCCTCCTCGGGGCGGGCCGATCCGAAGCGGTAGAAGCCGTAAGAACGCGCCACTCCGGAGATGTCGGGATAGTAACGGTCGCCGTGGCGGCGCCCCACGACCTCCTGGAGGAGGACCGCCATCTTCTCCTGCCGGGGCCCGGCGTCCACGGTCTCGCGGTAGGCGCGCGCGCTTCGGAAATACGTCGAGGCCCAGACGAGCTTCACGGCCGCGTCGAGCTTGCGGAACCGCGCGTCCGGATCGAGCTCGTTGTTGGGGATCATCTTCGTCGTGTACACGCCGGCGAACGGGTGCTCGAGCGCATCTTCGAGCAGGCTCGAGGAGCGGACGGCGAGCGGCGCGTGAATGCGATCGGCGATGGCGCGCAGGTCTCCTACGATCGACGTCGGAACGTTGCCGGCGAGAAATGCGCGCGCGATGGCGTCGTCGCCCTTGCCCGAGAGCTCCGCGACGTCGAGCCGGTTCTCTTCCAGGAACCTGTCGAAGTGCTCCGTCGTGAGGACGGCCATCGTCGGAATGGACACCTCGGCCACGGCCGAAGCCGGGAAGGCCGCGGCGAGCGTGTCGCGGATGCGGATCAGACCGGCGGCCTTCCCCCCGACCGGCCCCTCGCCGATCCGCGTGGCCGGGCCGGTTCCGTCGAAGAGATCACGATCGAAGCGGAGAAGCCCGGGCTCCGTCGCCGGGACCGTCATGGTGGTTCCGCGCCTGCTCTAGACCCAGCCGCGGTCGTGGCAGGCCTTCGCCACGCGGCTGACCGCGATGACGTAGGCCGCGTCCCTCATCGGCAGCTTCTGTTTCTTCGCCAGGTCCGCGACCGCGTGGAACGCGGCGGTCATCTTCACGTCGAGCTTTCCGAGCACCTCGTCCTGCTCCCAGAAGTAGTTCATGTTGCTCTGCACCTGCTCGAAATAGCTGCAGGTGACGCCGCCGGCGTTGGCGAGAAAGTCGGGGATGACGAAGATGCCGCGCTCCTGGATGATCTTGTCGGCCTCCGGGGTCGTCGGGCCGTTGGCGCCCTCGGCGATCACCCGGACGCGGTCCTTGATCTTGCGCGAGGTCTCGCCGGTGACCTGGTTCTCGATGGCCGAGGGCATCAGGATGTCCACGTTCTGCTCGATCCAGGCGTCGCCGGGAAGGATCTCGTAGCCGAGCTTCCCCGCCTTCTGCTTGTCGATGCCGCCGAAGCGGTCGGTGATGGAGAGAAGGGCGTCGGGGTCCACTCCGGATTCCTTGCGGAAGCAGTAGGACGTCTGGTCGGTCTGGTCCCACGAGGAGACGGCGACGACCTTGCCCCCGAGCTTCAGATACAGGCGGATCGCGTACTGCGCCACGTTTCCGAAGCCCTGAACGCTGGCGAGCGTCTTGTCCACCTTGAGGTCGAGCAGCCGGAGCGCTTCGCGCAGCGCGAAGACGAGCCCGTAGCCCGTCGCCTCCGTCCGCCCGAGAGACCCGCCCATCCCGACCGGTTTCCCCGTGATGAATCCCGGCTCCTTGCCGCCGTGGATCACTTCGAACTCGTCGAGCATCCAGAGCATGTGCTGGGGTGTCGTCATGACGTCGGGGGCGGGCACGTCCAGGGTCGCGCCGACGTTGCGCGAGACCTGCCGGATCCATCCGCGGCAGATCTGCTCCTGCTCGCGCGCGCTCAGGTTGTGCGGGTCGCAGATGACGCCCCCCTTCGCACCGCCGAGAGGAATGTCCACGACCGAGCACTTCCAGGTCATCCACATCGCGAGGGCGCGGACGGTGTCCACGGTCTCCTGCGGGTGAAAACGGATGCCCCCCTTGGAGGGGCCGCGGGCATCGTTGTGCTGGACTCGAAATCCCCGGAAGATCTTGTAGCTACCGTCGTCCATCCGCACCGGGATTCCGAAGTGGAACTCGCGCAGCGGCCACCGGAGCAGGTCGCGCGTGGCGTTGTCGAGCGACAGGATGTCCGCCGACTTGTCGAACTGGGCCTGCGCCATCTCAAACGGATTGAAAGCGCCTTTCATCGGGAAATCCCCCTTTTCTGCACGGTGCCGGGAGGGCCGATTGCCTTCCGGGCCGAAGATGGGCCCGCCTGGAACCAACCTTCTTTGGCAGAGCCGGCGGCGCTCGGAACAAGCGCCGAACCGCCGGCCCGATACCTCCTGACTCTAGATGGAGGCGTCGCAACCGCTCTGATGCATTCGTACTACGCCGCCGCCTCTTCGGATGGCGCCCCCGAGGCGGGGACAAACGATGAGGGGGGACCCCATGGTCCCCCCTCCAGAGATCTCCCGGCAGCGGACCGTTAGACGAGGCCCTGATCCATCATCGAGTCGGCGACCTTCAGGAAGCCGGCGATGTTGGCGCCGTTGACGTAGTTGCCCGGCGTGTGGAACGTCTCGGCCGTCTCGCGGCAGTTCTGGTGGATCGCCTTCATGATCTTGTGCAGGCGGTCGTCCACCTCCTCGCGCGTCCAGGACAGACGCATGCTGTTCTGCGACATCTCCAGTCCTGACGTCGCGACCCCTCCCGCATTGGCCGCCTTGGCCGGCCCGTAGAGAATCTTCGCGTCCAGGAACTGCCGTACCCCCTCCAGCACCGTCGGCATGTTCGCCCCTTCCGAAATCACGTAAACCCCGTTCTTCAGAAGGTTCGACGCGTCCTTGACCCCGATCTCGTTCTGTGTCGCGCTCGGAAACGCGCACTGCGCCTTATGGTCCCAGAGCGGGTTGTACTCCAGCATCGGATCGATCGCCTTGTACACCACGTTCTTGAACTTCTCCGCGTACTCCAGGATCCGGCCCCGGCGCACATTCTTCAGCTCCATCACGAAACGCAGCTTCTCAGCCGTGATCCCGGCCTCGTCATAGATGTATCCGTCCGAATCCGACAGGGTCACAGGCTTCGCGCCCAGCTGCAACAGCTTCTCCACCGTGTACTGCGACACGTTGCCGCTGCCCGAGACGAGACATGTCTTCCCTACGAGCGTCTCGTTTCTCGTCGCCAGCATCTCCGCCGCGAAGTACACCGCACCGTATCCGGTCGCCTCCGGACGAATCAGCGACCCGCCCCAGTTCAGTCCCTTCCCCGTCAGCACCCCCGAAAACTCGTTGCGCAGACGCTTGTACTGACCGAACAGGAACCCGATCTCCCGCCCGCCAACCCCGATGTCTCCTGCCGGCACGTCCGTATCCGGGCCGATGTGCCGAAACAGTTCCGTCATGAAACTCTGGCAGAACCGCATCACCTCGTTGTCGCTCTTCCCCTTCGGATCGAAATCCGAGCCGCCTTTGCCGCCCCCCATCGGAAGCGTCGTCAGCGAGTTCTTCAGCACCTGCTCGAATGCCAGAAACTTCAGAATCCCGAGGTTGACCGACGGATGGAACCGCAGTCCCCCCTTGTACGGGCCGATCGCGCTGTTCATCTCGATCCGGAATCCACGATTCACATGGATCCGTCCCTGGTCGTCCTGCCACGGCACCCGGAACATCAGCACCCGCTCCGGCTCCACCAGCCGCTCCAGTATCCTCGCGCCCCGATACTCCGGCCGCCGCTCGAGTACAAGATCGAGCGATTCAATGACCTCCTGCACCGCCTGATGAAACTCCGGCTCGGCCGGATTCTTGGCCTTCAGGTCGGCCATGAAGTCCCGAACAACCGGAGACTTCGTCGCGGGCAAATCCATCTCAAGAACCGTCATAGATCCTCCCCTTTTCTTTTTGCGCGCGGCTGCCCGTTTCTACCCTGAGCGAGCGGGCCACGCGGTATTGCCCTGGAGCGAGCCCCTATTCCCAAAGATGCAGCGACGATGGCGGCAGCTCCGTCCCGTGCGGCGGGACCGCCAACCAGTGGAAGCAAGTACATTCGGGGCAGTACATCAGATGAAGGTTGCCGGATGCGTCCCGCCCCGGGTCGATGGAATCGGCGCGAAAACCTCGATCGGGGGGTGAGCAGCCTGGCTTCACGGAAAGACTCGCAAGCGGGTGCTCGGCAGGGATGGACTCCGGCTTGATCATGGCTCCCCCCTTCACGGGAGTGTAGGAAGCTTCCATTCCGGCCGCCTGATGCGTAAGGACTATTCGACTTGAGCCCGGCCCGCAGGGACGGAGGGCTTCAACGCCGGCCGCGTTCCAGGAGCGAATCGACCAGAAGAGCCGGGAGGGCTCGACGGTCCCTTGCCCCGGAGGCGATCCGGGCTCCCGGCATAACCTCGTGATTCCGCGGCGGTTGGCCAGGCAGGATTGCCATCGTGGAGGAGGGAAACCTTCGCTCCGGTTCGACGTAGAGTTTCGGAGAGCTTCGAAGGGAGGCGGGATGAGGACTGTCCTGAAGTCGGGAAAATGGGTTATCGCCCTGCTCGCCGGAGTGGGGTTTTGCGGGGTCCTGGCGGCCCAGACCAGGACGGAGGCAAAGGCCAAGGCGCCCGCCGCGAAAGCGCCCGCAACGGCAGCGAGGAGCGCCGGGGGGATCCACATCCCCGTCGAGTACCACAAGCTGCCCAACGGGTTGAAGGTCGTCCTGTCGCCGGACCACACGGCGCCCAAGGCGGTCGTCGCCGTGTATTACGGCATCGGGTTCCGCATCGAGCCGAAGGACCGCACCGGGTTCGCGCACCTCTTCGAGCACATGATGTTCCAGGGTTCGCAGAACCTCGGGAAGATGGAGTTCATCAAGCTCGTCCAGTCCAATGGCGGGATCCTGAACGGCTCGACGCGCTTTGACTTCACGAACTACTTCGAGATCGTCCCTTCCAACGTCCTGGAGACGGCCCTCTGGGCCGAGGCGGACCGCATGAAGGGGCTCGCGATCACCCAGGACAACCTGACCAACCAGCAGGGGGTCGTGACCTCGGAGGTCAAGGTCAACGTCTTGAACCGCCCCTACGGCGGCTTCCCGTGGCTCGACATGCCCCAGTACGCCAACACCAACTGGTACAACTCTCACAACTTCTACGGCGACTTGAAAGACATCGAGGCCGCGACGCTTTCCGACGTGTCGGCCTTCTTCAAGACCTACTACGCTCCCAACAACGCGGCGATGGCGGTGACCGGCGACTTCGACTCGAAGCAGACGCTCGCCTGGATCGAAAAGTATTTCGGCGACATTCCGTCGCAGAAGCTTCCGCCGCCGCCGGACATCTCCGAGCCGCGGCAGGTAGAGGAGAAGCACGCGACCAAGGCCGACGCGCTCGCGACGAAGCCGGCGCTCGCGTTCTCGTACCACGTGCCGCCGCGCGGCACGCCCGAGTACTTCGCGATGGGTGTCCTGGACGAGATCCTCGTGGAGGGGAAGGACAGCCGGCTCTACCAGGCGCTCGTCCAGAAGAACGGCTTCACCGGCAACGTCAGCGGCGCGATCAACGAGCTCGGCAACATGTTCAACATCAAGGGCCCGGTCCTCTTCACCGTCTCCCTCTACCACGACAAGGACAAGTCGGCCGACCAGATCATGAAGGTCGTGGACGAGGAGATCGAAAAGCTGCGCGCGGCGCCGGTGGACAAGGAGACGCTCGCGCGCGCGCTCGTCAAGACCCGCTCCGACCTCTACGACTCGATCGACGGGCTCTTCGGCTTCGGGAAGGCGGACCTGCTCGCGTCGTTCGCGCTCTTCGACGACGACCCGAACAAGATCAACGGACTCGAAGCGGAGTTCCGCAAGGTCACGCCGGAGCTTGTCCAGAAGACCGCGCGCGAGTATCTGCGCCCGACGAACCGGACCGTGCTCGTGATCGAACCGAAAGCGGAACAGAAAGCCGAGCCGAAGGCCGAATCCAAGGGGGGCCTGTGAGGAAGACGATGAAAACAAGAACTCTCTCCGCAATTCTCGCCCTGGCCTTCACTGCCGCCGCGCCGCTTCTCGCGCAGAAGCAGGCGCCGCCGGAGCCGGGAAAGCCGAAAGGCTTCTCCGTCCCCGCTCCCCACAAGTTCACGCTCGAAAACGGCATGGCCGTCACGCTCGTCGAGTACGGGACGCTGCCGAAGGTCACGGTGCGACTCGCCGTGCGCACGGGCAACATCGACGAGAAGGCCGGCGAAGTCTGGCTCTCCGACGTGATGGGAGATCTTCTCTCGCAGGGAACCGACACGAAGACCGCGGCGCAGATCGCGGAGGCGGCGGCGCGCATGGGTGGCGAGGTAACCGTCACCGTCGGTGAGGACCGCACGGACCTCTCCGGGGACGTCCTCTCGGAGTTCGGCCCCGAGATGGCCGCGCTCATCGCGGACGTGGCCATGCACCCGAAGTTCCCGGAGTCCGAGCTCGCGAGGCTGAAGGGGGACCGGCAGCGGCAGCTCTCGATCGCGAAGAGCCAGCCACAGCAGATGGCGGCGGAGAAATTCCGCGCGCTCCTCTACGGCGATCACCCGTACGGCCGCCTCTTCCCCACCGACGAGATGCTCAAGGGCTTCACGATCGAGCAGGTCAAGACCTTCTACAGCGCCAACTTCGGAGCGGCGCGCGCGCATCTCTACGCCGCCGGCAAGTTCGATGCAAAGGCGATGGAGGCGGCGATCCGCAAGGCGTTCGCCGGCTGGAAGAGCGGCGCCGCGCCGTCGGTCAACCTGCCCAAGCCCAGGAACGAGCACAAGCTCGAGACCGTGGACCGGCCCGGCGCGGTGCAGTCCACGATCTATCTCGGGATGCCGGTGGCCGACCCCTCGAGCCCGGACTGGGTGGCGCTTTCCGTCATGAACTCGCTCCTCGGCGGCTCCTTCGGCTCCCGCATCACGTCGAATATCCGCGAGCAGAAGGGATACACGTACTCCCCCAACTCCCAGGTCTCGACGCGCTACCGCGACGGCTTCTGGCTCGAGACCGCGGACGTCACGACGAAGGACACCGGGGCGTCGTTGAAGGAGATCCTCGGAGAGATCAAGCGGCTCCAGACCGAGGCCCCCTCGGAGAAGGAGCTCAAGGGAATCCAGAACTACCTCGCGGGCACGTTCGTCCTGCAGAACTCCTCGCGGGCGGGGATCATCGCGCAGCTCGCGTTCGTGGACCTGCATGGCCTGCCGGCCGATTACCTCAACACCTATGTCTCCCGCGTCTACGCCGTGACCCCGGAGCAGGTCCAGCAGATGGCCGCGAAATACATCCAGCCGGACAAGGCAACGATCGTCGTCGTGGGCGACACGAAGGTCATCGCGGAGCAGGTTGCGCCATACGAAAAAGCCTCGTAATCGAGGGCGTCTGGGTAGCCGGCTCGCTAATCGTCTTTGTCTTCCCGGACTGGCCGGACAAACGCCGCGCGCACGGGCGGCGGCATCGGGCAGTCTTCGCCGCGCACGGCCTTCCAGAGGATCTCGTTGCCGGCTATGTCCGGGACCCGGTCGGCCTCCTTGAGGTCGAAAAGCAGGGACGCCTTCGCTCCGGGCGCCGCAGGATCGTTCATCTCGTCCACGCTCACGCGCGCTGCGCGCACTCGGTAGGGCGTTCGGTCCGGCTTGCTCCGGAACGAGCCGTACATCGGGGCGGCGGCGGCGTCGCACTGGCTCATCGGCGGTAGCCCGAGGATGAGCTCGATCGTCCGCAGCATGCCGCAGGTCGTGAGAAGCGTCGAGTCCACGGCGTGGCGCCGCGCATACGGGCTCGCGACGAGCGCGACCGTGCGGTGCGCGTCCACGTGGTCGGGGCCGTTCTGCGCGTCGTCCTCGACGACGAAGATCGCGGAGTCCTTCCAGTAGCGGCTGCCCGAGATCGCCTCGACCATCCGGCCGAGCGCCAGGTCGTTCTCCGCGATCATGGCGCGGGGCGTCGGGTAACCGGGACGGATGTAATTCGTGTGGTCGCCTCCAAGGCGCACGATCGAGAGCCTCGGGAGCCTTCCGTTCTCCTCGAACTCCCGGAACTCCCTCAGCCAGATGTCCACGCGCCGGCCGTCGGGGATCGAGAGGTCGAAGGGGGGATAATCCGGAGCGATGTGCCCCTTCAGGCCCGGCACCGACGCCTCGTAGGGGCCGGCGCCCGACTTGAAGTCTCCCGCCTGCAGTTGCGGCGGGCGCTCGCGCTCGGCCTGGGATCGAAGACGAACTCGCCGTAGCTCCTGACCGTGACGCCGGAGCGGTGACAGGCGTCCCAGAGGTACCCCTGCGCGGGCGCGGAGACGTTGCCGTAGGGGTTGCGCTGTGCGAATCCTCCCTCGGAGAGGTAGGGGCCGCCGCGGCCCCCGTAGTTCAAGGGCCAGATCTTCTCGACGACGTCGGTCGCGGCCGCGCCCATCGAGTAAGCGTGCCCGTCGTAGCTGACCTCCGCGTTGGCGTAGAAGTTGTCGAGCAGGACGAACTCGCGCGCGAGCGCGTGCGCATTGGGCGTGACGTCCTCGCCGAAGAGGCAGAGGTTGGGGTCGCCGTTGCCTTCCGGCATGTCGCCGAGGATCTGATCGTAGGTGCGGTTCTCCCGGATGATGTAGAAGACGTGCTTGATCGGCGAGGCGCCGCCGACCGCGCGCGGGATGGGCGAGGCCGCCGGGGCGCGCGCCGGCCGCAGGCGCGCCGCGTCGCTGTAAGGCGTCAGGGCGTAGACCTTCTTCGTGTAGGCGTCCAGCGCGCGTTCATCGGGGGCCGGCACGATCGACAAGGAGCCCTGCAGGATGTCGCGCGTCAGCTGCCCCGCTGCTCCGGGGATCGCCGGCTGCGGCCCGCGCGGGTTCGGCTGGGAAGTGAGCCCCTTCCCCGAAAGAATGAGAGATGCCGGGCATCCGCCGAGAACAGCACGGCGGTCGGATACCAGCCCGTCGGGATGAATCCCGCGACACGACTCTCCTCCGGGTCCTCGACGCGAACGACCGCAACGTCGTTGTTGTCGGCGTTGGCGACAAGAAGGGTCCGCCGTCCGGCGAGAGCCCGAGGCCGTTGGGTGTCGAGCCGGGCGGGGCATGAGGATAGAGAGCGATCGAGATCTGCTCGCGCGCCTTGCGGGAGGCGACGTCCGCCACCCAGACGGCGTTCGTGTTGGCGCAGGCCACGAAGAGGCGCTTCCCGTCTTTCGACAGCGCCATGGCGTTCGGGTGCTCGCCGACGGAGATCTCGCCGGCCGCAGCCAGAGTTCGCGCGTCGAAGATCAGCACGCTGGCGCCTCCCCAGAGCGACACGAAGAGAGAGGCGCCGTCGCCGGAGAGCAGGCACGTGTATGGCTCAGCCGGGAGAGACACGGTCTTCGTCACCGTTGCCGAGACGACATCCACGGCGTGCAGGAGATTGCCGAAGAACTCCACGACGTAGAGGCTTTTCCCGTCGGCCGAGAGGGCGAGCCCTCCCGTCAGCGTGTTCTTCTCCTTGTCCGGCTGCGCCAGCGGGATCGTGCGGCCCGCCTTGAGCTTTCCCTTCTCGAACAGGATCTCCTGGACGGTCCGCGCCGCCGCGCCGGACGAGTAGAGGCGGTTCCCCGCCGGGCTCCAGGCGAGGCCGAGCCAGGCCTCGTCGAGCGTGAGCCGCGACGAAACAACCTGGTGGTCGAGGTCCACGCAGACGAGAGTCGGCTTGTTGAATCCGTTGTTGGAGACGACGAGGTATCGGCCGTCGGGAGATTGCGCCATCGCGAGCGGCAGATCGCCGATATTCATGTGCCGGCCGGCCGGCGCGATCCTCCAGCCGTTGGGAAGGAGCGTCGCTCCCCGCTCGAGGCCGGGCCGCTCGACCCTCTTGCGCGATTGCGCCGTGGCGGGAAAGACCGCCACCGTGAACAACACGAGGACGCACGTCCAGCGCGGCGCCGAAAGAATCCACATCGCGCAAGGCTACAACGGAGCCATGCCATTCCGTGCGACGCGAGGAATCTGCCCTCGACCGGAGCAGATCCTTCGCTTCGCTCAGGATGACAGGGGAGAGTGCGAAGGGATGCGAAGGGATGAGAAGGGACGAGAGAACGAGTTGATTCGGCTGAGTATTACGGGCCCGGGTCTCCGATCTCGGTGAAGTCGGGGGTCCGGCGGACGCCCGGTTGCTCGTGCTTCTTGAACCAGGAGCCGCGGGGCTTGGTCGGCATGCCCGAATGCGGCATGCGCGAGGAAATGATCCGGAGGGGCTGAGTGTCGTCCGGGTCATGCTCCGGCGCCTCGGAATCCCAGGTTTGTCTGGTCACGCTCGTTGCTTTCAGCATCGCCAACCGTCCTCTCGCTTACTGGTACTGCAAGAGCCGTACCTCCTGCAAGGCATTGAAAGATAAGGTTTTTCTCTTTCGGCGATTGACATTCTGTGTAGCTCGGGGCAAGCTGTTTGTTCAAGTTTTGAACCAAGACTCGCAGTAACCGCCGGAGGTCTTTGCGTCGGGTGCGGTGATTTTCCTGCCGGCGACACCCGTCTAAGGAGCCAGAAATGTCGAAAAGAATCTCAATTGCGGTTCGATCTCTCGGCGTCGCTGTGCTCGCTCTCGCGTTTTCTTCGTCGGCGGTCCGGCCCGCCGAGTCGGCTGCGGCGGACATCGGCCCGGTCGCCAACGGCACGCTGCCGGGCCCATTCCCCCTCTTCCCGGCGACCAACTGGTGGAACCTCGACGTGACCTCGGCGCCGGTCGATCCCAACTCGGCGGCATTCATCTCCTACGTCAACAACGGCGGCACGCGACACCTCCACCCGGACTTCGGGGGCGACGTCTCGCCGGGAAGCATCGAGGGCTACGGGATGCCGTACATCGTCGTGGACGGAACGCAGCCGAAGAAGGCGGTGCAGTTCCAGTACTCCGACGAGAGCGACGGCGTCGATCACTCGACCGACACGAGCTTCCCCTTCTACCCGATCCCGGACGAGGCGATCACGCAGGCGCACTGGATCGAGGGGGGCGAGCCGGGCAACCAGGACCTGCGCGCCTCTGCCGACCGGCACATGCTGATCGTGGACCGGGACAACAAGTACCTCTACGAGCTGTACAACGTCTTCTACGACGGAACGCAGTGGCTCGGCGGCTCGGGCGCGTTCTTCGACATGAACACGAACAACCGCCGGCCCGAGGGGTGGACCTCCGCGGACGCCGCCGGCCTCGCGATCCTGCCAGGCCTCGTGCGCTACGACGAGGTCTCCGGGACCAACGAGATCGGCCACGCCTTTCGAGTGACGGTGCGGAGCACCAACGGCCACGTCTATCCCGCTTCGCATACGGCGGGCTCGACCTCCGGCGCGCTGCCGATGGGCGCGCGTCTGCGGCTCAAGGCGAGCAAGGACATCTCCACCTTTCCCGCGGACGCGCAGAAGATCTTCCGCGCGATGAAGAAGTACGGACTGATCGTCGCGGACAACGGCTCCGACATGTACATCACCGGCACGTACGACAACCGCTGGAACAACGACGTGCTGAACCCGGCCTTCTCCGGCCTGTCGGCGAGCGACTTCGAGGTCATCACCCTCGGATATAACCCTCCCTTGCAGACCCCGACGCCAACCGCGACCGCGGCGACTTCGACGCCGCCGCCGGCCACCGCGACGAGAACGCCGAGTCCGACCATGACGCGGACGGTAACGCCCACGCCGCTGCCTCCGACCGCGACCGCCACCCGGACACCGACCGCAACGCGGACCCCGATCGCGACCGCCACTCGGACGCCGACCGCAACGCGGACCCCGACCGCAGCCGTTACGGCAACTCCGACATCCGTGCCGCCCACGGCAACGCTCACGGCGACCCCGACGCCCACGAAAACGCCGCGGGGCCCGAAGCCGACCAAGACACCCCGCAGAACGGTTACTCTGGACGCCCGGTGAGAGCCGGACAGATCGGCGGCTAGAGCGGGCTAGATTCTCCCGGCGCGAATCCACGGAGGGTCGCGGCTCTCGACACGTTCGAAGATCGGGCAACTCCGGCGGTGGGCTCCCGGAAGATAGCCGGTGCTGATCAGGAACTCGCCGACGATCTCGCCACCTGTGAAGAGGAAGGTTTCGCGAAAGAGCTTGCGCCACTCGTCGCGGTCGCGGGGGTGGTGGGCGTCCAGCCATTTCGCGAACGAGCCGTGGCTCTCGCGCAATGACAGGATGCGCCGGGCGTTTTCGATGACGGCGTCCACCTTCAGCCGGTTTCGGATGATGCCGGCGTCGGCCAGGAGCCGCGTGCGCTCCTTCCTTCCGTAGCGGGCCACGACCTCCGGATCGAATCCCTCGAAGGCGTCCCGGAAAGCCCGGCGCTTTTTCAGGATCGTCAGCCACGAGAGCCCCGCCTGGTTGATCTCGAGCGCGAGGCGCTCGAAGAGCGCGGCCTCGCGGCGGATTGGAAACCCGTACTCCTTCTCATGGTACGGCCCGTGCCACGGATGCCCCGGCGCGACGTCGCAGTAGGAGAACGCCATAGGACGAGCGACTCTACCAATCAATTTGAATTTCGGCCTATTGAGCGTCCTCACCCCTTCCCTCTCCCGCGAGGAGAGGGAGAGGTGTTAGAGTTCGCGGCGACAAGAGGCGGTGGAGTCCGTCGAAAACGCCTTCTCCCGGGGAAGGCCAATGACTCCTGCGACAGAAGGTCGTGGGAGTTTTTTTTTATGGAAAGCGAAGTCCGATCCGGGGAACGGGACGAGGCGGCGGCGGCGAAAACGCCGTCGCCTCTGGCGGCTCTTTCCTTCCTGGCCACGAGAGCGGGAGCTCTGACGGCCGCCTCGGAAGCGAGCCTGCTCGCCGCGCGCGTCGAGCAAGGCCGCTTCTACGTGGCGTGCGTGGGACAGTTCAAGCGCGGCAAGTCCACACTCATCAATGCGCTCGTCGGGCAGACCGTCCTTCCCGCCGGTGTCGTGCCCGTCACTTCGGTCGTGACGATGCTGCGGCATGGCGCGACGCCTGCTGCGCGCGTGCGATTCGAGACGGGGCACTGGCAGGAGATTCTGCTGTCCGAGCTGGCCGGCTATGTCTCGGAGGCTCAGAATCCGGAGAACCGGAAAGGCGTGCTGGCCGCTGAAGTCTTTCTGCCCCATCCCCTGCTCTCCTCCGGCCTGAGTCTCGTGGACACGCCGGGTCTGGGCTCCGTCTTCGAGGCCAACACGGCCGCGACGCGTTCCTTTATCCCCCACATCGACGCCGCGCTCGTCGTCCTCGGAGCGGACCCTCCGATCTCGGGAGAAGAACTGGCGCTCGTCGGCGAAGTCTCCAGGTCCGTCCGCCGGTTCCTTTTCGTCCTCAACAAATCGGACCGGCTGACGCGAGAGGAGCGGCAGGAAGCCCGGATCTTCGCCGAAGAGCTCCTCGAGAAGAAGCTCGGCAAGCCGCCCGGACCGATCCTCGAGGTCAGCGCGACCGAGTCGCTGGCTTCCGGCAAGCCCACCCGCGATCTTCCGGCGCTCCAGGAGAGCCTGCGCCGGCTCGCCCACGAAGCGGGCGCGGACATGATCGAGGAGGCGCAGATCCGCGGGATCCGGAGGGTGAGCGAACGGGTATTCAAAGAGATCGAGGAACGCCGGCGGGCTCTCCTCGATCCGGTCGAAGAGTCGGAGCGGAGGATCGAAGTGCTGCGCCAATCCGTCGCGCAGGCTGAGCGGGCCATGGGAGACCTCGGCTATCTCTTCACCGCCGAACAGGAACGGCTCTCGGCGGAATTCGGCAGGGCCCGGGAGGCATTCATCACGCGCGCTCTTCCGGCCTCCGGGGAGAAGCTCGGGGAATCCCTCGCCGCCTCCGCGAAACGCGGCCCGGCCCTGCGCCGGGGCGCTCCGTCTCTGGCCAGAGCGATCGCACGCGAAGCCCTGGAAGCGTGGCTGCCCGAGATCGAGCCTGTCGCGGAAGAGATGTACGGCAAGGCGGTGACGCGATTCGTGGAGCTGGGCAGGGACTTTCTCGAGCGCCTGGCGTCCTCCGACGATCTGTTCCGCGCCGCGCCGCCGCGCGGCTTGGAGACCGATACCGGCTTCCGGACTGGCCGGCGCTTCTTCTTCGTCGAGCTCTTCGAGCTCGCCCCTCGCGCCGGCATCTCCCTGATCGCGGACGCCGCGCAGGGCCGCGAAAAGACTCTCGCGGGCATCCAGCGCGACGCAACCGACTACCTGGGCAAGCTCCTGGAGCTCAACAGCACCCGCATCGTCAACGACCTGGACGAACGGGTCCTCGAGAGCCGCCGCAGCCTGGAATCGGAGATCCGCGAATGTCTCCGCGAGGGGCTGGAATCGGCGGTCCGCGCGCTCGAGCGCGCTCGCGAACGAAGGTCGGCCGGCGCCGACGCGGTCGCGGCGGAGCTTGCGAGCCTGGAGGCTCTGCGCCGCGAGGTCGAGGCCCTGCAGCCTCCGAAGTCCGTTTAAGACGTGACACTCAACGACAACCACCGCCGGGCGATCCTCGCCGCCTTCCGGACGATCGACAAGCTGCTCGAAGACGTCGAGAACGCGAAGGCGAGCGCGGCGTCTCCGTTTTCCCGCGTCTTCAACGATCTGACGCCGACGCAGCAGCAGGTGATCGGAGATTACGTGGAGGCGATCCGCTCGCGGATGACCGACGCGTTGAAGGTGCTCGGCACAACCGTTGATCCGCCCCGAACTTCCGCGTCGTGGGCAATCCAGACCGCGCTTGCCTTCGGACAGATCACCGTGCAGGAGATCGCGCCGTCGCGGCTGCGCGGCTACGGCTCGCTCGACGACGAAGCCTCTGTCCTGATCGACCGATTGAACGCGGACCTCGAGCGGAGCATCCGGCGGCTGGACACGTATCTCAGAGCCGGGCTGGGAAAGGACCTCGCCGCGCGGCTCGAGCGTCTCGCGGCGGCGCCCGGGGACCTCGACCTGCTGCGAAAGCTCGAGCGCATCATCCGGGAGCGGGGCCTGATCGAGTACCACGGAGCGCTCCAGGCTTTGCTCGACCGGCTGGAGTCGAAGACCTTCGAGATCGCGATCTTCGGCAAGGTCAGCTCCGGAAAGTCCTCTCTCTTGAACACCGTGCTCGGGTTCGACGCGCTGCCCGTCGGAGTCACGCCGGTCACCGCGGTTCCGACCCGGATCACCTGGGGAGATTCTCCGGGAGTTCAGATCCGCTTCGCCGACTCTCCCCAGGAAGAGGTCCCGCTCGAGCGGCTGGCGGAGTTCATCTCCGAGACTCAGAATCCGGAAAACGGGAAGCGGGTCGTCCGCGCCCTCGTCAGGCTCCCCTCGCCGCAGTTGCGCGCCGGCGTCGTCTTCGTGGATACGCCGGGAGTGGGCTCGCTCGCCCGGGCCGGGGCGCGGGAGTCGTATGCGTACCTGCCGCGCTGCGACCTCGGCGTGCTCCTGCTCGACGCGGCCACCTCTCCGGGGCGCGAGGACCTGGACATCCTCCGTCTGCTCTACGAGTCGGGCATCCCGGGTATGGTCGTCCTGAGCAAGAGCGACCTTCTCTCCGAAGCGGACCGGGTCCGCATGCGCGACTACGTGAGGGCCGAGATCGCGAAGGGCCTGGGTCTCGATCTTCCGGTCCACGCGGTCAGCGCCGTCGGCGGCGCTCAAACGGCGCGCGCCTGGTTCGCGAGCGAGATCGCGCCCCTCTGCGAAAGCGCCGCGGAGTTGGCCGAGGCTTCCGGACGGCGCAAGCTCGCCGCCCTGCGCGAGGGCGTCGCCGCGTCGCTCCGGACGCTGCTGAACGCCCGGCCGGAGGGGGGAGCGGAAGAAACCGCGCGCGAGCGGGTCGAGATCGAGAGGCTGGCGCTCGAGGCCGAGGGATCCATCCAGGAAGCGACCGGTCGCTGCGAAGGCTTGCTCCGAGAGACACAAGACCTGGCACGCCCGACCCTGGAGCTCGCGGCCCGCGAGATCGTCCGGCGCGCTGCTCCAGGTCAGGCGCCTCCTTCCGGCAATGCCCTGGTCCGGCAAGTAATCACCGACACCGCCGCGAGCGTGCGCGCGAAGATCCAGGACAGACCTGCTGTCAACTCGAGACCGCTTGAGAAACACGCTCGCCGAGATGGTCCGGCGGCTCGACTGGGCCCGCGTGAAGCCCGAAGATCTCGTGATCGAGCTCGTCACCCAGCCGACCATCACAGTTCCTCCGGAAGTGGACCGGGCGGAAATCCTCGCGCCCGCCTGGCTCCGACGTTTTCCGTCGCTGCTGGAGAGCCGGATGAGACGCCGGCTCCTCGCGCAGCTCGAGGGGCCTGTCGCCGGCGCCTACGCCGCCTTCGGCGGCCAGCTCCGCGGCTGGTTGACGGCCGCTCTGGCTGGGCTCGCTTCGCAGTTCACGGCGCAGGCGGAGCCGATGCGGGCGCAGGCGCGCCGCGCCGCCGAGGGGGGCGGCGCGGGAGACCTCGCGGGCGTCGCCGCCGATCTCGCACAGATCGAAGGAAGCGCCGGGACCGTCGGGTCTCTCGTCGAAGTGAACCCAGCGAAACGCGCTGGCATGATGGAAGAATCTCTCCCCGAAACCGCGGAACGACAGCCGGCGAGCTGGTTCAACCGCTCGACGCTCGGCGCCGGCCTGGCCAGTCTCTTCTCGGACACCTCTCACGAGCTCGCGACGGCCGTTCTGCCCGCCGTGCTCCTCTCGCTCGGCGCAGGGCCGGCTGCTCTGGGGTGGATCGAGGGGAGCGCCGACGGTCTCTCCGCCGTGGCAAAGCTCTGGGGAGGAGTCGTTGCCGACCGCGTCGAAAAACGCAAGCCTCTGGCTTCGGCCGGCTATCTCGTCACGGCGGCGGGCGTCGCGGCGATCGGTCTGGCCACGCGATGGTGGCACGTCCTGCTCTGCCGCGTCATCGCCTGGATCGGACGGGGCAGCCGGACGGCGCCGCGCGACGTCCTGATCTCGGAGGCGGCGCCCCCGTCCGCGCAAGGGAAGGCGTTCGGGCTCGAACGCGCGGGAGACGCCCTCGGCGCTGTGCTCGGGCCTCTCCTCGCCCTGGCGCTGCTCGCGCGCGGAGTCGAGGCGCGCCACGTGATGTTCGCCTCGCTTCTCCCCGGGGTCCTCGCGTTCCTTTCGATTGTCCTTCTGGTCGCCGAACGCCCCCACGCGCCGTCGAAGGCCTCGATCCGCCTGCGCGCGAGCCTCGCCTCGACGGGCGTTCCGTTCCGCCGGTTCCTGACCGCGATTCTGATCTTCGGCTCCGGGGACTTCTCGCGCACCCTGCTCATCCTCTACGCGACCCGCCATGCGACGGGGACTCTCTTCTCCTGGACCGCCGCCACGCTTGCGGTCGCGCTCTACGTGCTGCACAACGCGGTCAGCTCCGCGGCGGCCGTGCCGATCGGCGCACTGAGCGATCGGGTGGGGGTATCGGCGCGTCGTCGCGGGAGGCTATCTCTTCGCCGGCGCCGTCACCGCCGCCTTCGCGGTGCTGCCGCCGACGCCTTTCATCCTGATTGCGCTCTTCATCGGATCGGGACTCGGAATCGCCTGCGAGGAGGTAGGAGAAAAGGCCTACGCCGTGAGTCTTCTTCCGCCAGCGGCGCGCGGGACGGGGATGGGACTCCTCGCCGCGACCAACGGTATCGGCGACTTCGTCTCGAGCGCTCTCGTCGGAACGCTCTGGGCGATTCTGCCGGGGCGTCTGTGGGCCGGCTTCCTGGCGGCAGCCCTCCTGCAGCTTGCCGGCGCCGGCATCCTCGCCCGTCTTCGGAGACCCGCCGCTTGAGCGTCCGCCTCCGCGCGTCGGCGTTGTCGGACATCGGCCGGGTCCGGCACAACGACGAGGACGCGTTCCTCGTGGATGAGGCGCTCGGCCTCTTCGCCGTGGCGGACGGCGTCGGCGGCCACAACGCAGGAGAGATCGCCAGCCGCATCGCCGTCGAGACCCTCTCCGTCTCGTTCCGCGACGCGGCGGACCGGGGCGCGCCGGCGGACGCGGAACGCGTACTCGAGAATGCCTTTCGGAGCGCCGACGAAGAAATCCGCCGTCAAGCGCAGAGTCCCGACAAGCGCGGCATGGGATCGACCCTCGTCGTCTTGTTCGCTCCGTCGGCGGCCGCATGGACGGCTCACGTCGGAGACAGCCGCGCCTATCTTTGGAGGGACGTAACTCTCTCGTGCCTGACCCGGGACCACTCCGGGATTGCCGACCTGGCCGACCGAGTGTCCGGCCCCGATCGCCTCCGGCTCCTGGATTCGCCCCTTGCCCACGTCCTGACGCGCTGCCTCGGAATGGAGGGGAGCGCCGGGCCCGAGATCAGACCGCTCCTCCTGCAAGAACACGACCGTCTATTGCTCTGCTGCGACGGACTGACCGACATGGTGTCGGAAGAGACCGTGGCTCGAATTCTCGCGGAAGTGCCGTCCCGCAAGGAGTGCTGCCGTCGACTCGTGGACACCGCCAACGACGCCGGCGGCAGAGACAACGTCACGGTTCGTCGTCGTGGACGTCCTCTGACGTCTCCGCCCGTCCACTTCGACTGTGCTGCAGATCCACCAGCGGCGGTCGAATCCTCTCCCCCCATCATTCGGTATCCGGGTTGAAGTTGACGAGGGAGTGACGAGAGAGGCCACGGGGCCTCCGGCGGACCCAGTCAAGCGCGCGGCGGCATGGTAGAGTCGAGACCCCCAAAAAAAGGCGGTGGAGTCCGCCGGAACCGCTGCCCGCGAGGTAGCCGATGACTCCTGCGACAGACATCGTCGTGGGAGTTTTTTGTTGGCTCGCCGCGGGCGACATAGGGGTGACGGATGAGCCGGTTTTTCTGGATCTCTCTCGGAGGCGCGGCCGGCACCGGAGCGCGCTATCTGCTCGGCGGCTGGCTGATGGCGGCGCTCGGGACCTCGTTCCCCTACGGCACGCTGGCCGTCAACCTCATCGGTTCTTTTCTGATCGGCATCGTCATGGAGTTGTCCCTCTCCACGAGCCTGATCGGGCCAACCCTGCGGCTCGCCCTCACGACGGGGTTCATGGGCGGCTTTACGACCTATTCCACGTTCAACTACGAATCCGTCCGCTATTTCCGCGAAGGCGCCGTCCACATGGGCCTGTTGAACGTCGGCGTGATGGCGACGGCCTGCCTGACCGCGGGTTTCCTGGGAGTGATCCTGGCTCAGTGGTGGCTGAGCATGGGTGTGGCGGGGAGTTAGCGAGAGGAGACGGTATGCGCGTCCTGGACGGGGAACAGGTTCTGGTTCGAATCTTCATCGGGGAATCGGACAAGTGGCACCATCAGCCGCTTTCGATGGCCCTCCTCGAGCGATTGCGCAAGGAGGGTTTCGCGGGAGCAACGATCTTCCAGGGAATCGGGGGGTTCGGAGCCCGCAGCGTCCTCCACACGGCCCACATCCTGCGCCTCTCCGAAGACCTCCCGATCGTCATCGAGGTCGTGGACACCGCGGAGCACGTCGAACGCCTTCTCACCATGCTGGACGAGATGGTTCCGGAAGGGCTCGTGACGATGGAAAAGGCCCGCGTCGTCAAGTACGCAGCCGGAAAGAGACCTCCGAAGCCGGGGCCTGGCGCCGCGTGAGTCGACAAAACTGAAACGAGCAGCGCGTGGCGCGCGAGTCCCCGGAGCGCTTGTTGTCGTTTGTCTGGGAGCATCGTGGAACGGATGGGCCGGAAGACCGCGCGGCGATCTTCAGCGCCGTCGGATGGTTGAGCGGATGGCAACCCCTTCTCGGGCTCGTTGACTGACGGCTCTCCCGCCGGGCCGCCGGCTTCTTTCCGAGGCATGAGTCAGGATTGATCTGCGGACTATTCCCGATCTCGGAGACCCTCGCCCCACTCCTCGCGGACGTCTTTCGCGTAGAAAATTCGCACGAGGATCGGATCGTCGAAGTGGGGAACATCTGGCGAGTCGGGACCGGGAGCCTCGCGGCGCAAGTGGACATCGAGCTCGTCCAACTCGTAGAAAACCGTGTTGCACACCAGGCACCGGTACTGCCGGCCCCGGAACCGCTCGATCGCGACCGGGACGCCGAAGCGGTTCTGCCGCCGAACGGAAATCCGCGGGACCATGGTCGCTACTTCACGACCGTAACCGGGCAGCGAGCATAGCGGAGCACCCGCTCCGACACGGAGCCGAGGAGCCAGCGCGTGGCCCGGGTCGTCCCGCGCCGGCCCATCACGATGAGATCGGCACGCGTGTCCTGCTCCGCTTTCAGGACCTGCTTGGCCGGGTGGCCGACCGCGACACGGGTCTCGAGATCTACGCCTTGCGAAGCCGCGCGCCGTTCGAGCTGCTCGAACTCTTCGGCGAAATGTTGCCGGCCGCCATCGAGCATCGCTTCCACCTCGACTGAGACCGCAGGCTCCGGAAGGGTCACAACCCCCAGAACGACGAGGTTCGCTCGGAAGGCGGCCGCGATCCCGAGCGCGAAGTCAAACGCCTTGTCTGACGGATCCGAGCCGTCGAAAGCGACGAGAACCGTCTTGATCACGCAACCCTCCTATCTCGTGGGCATCGCTCCCGCGGGAACCGGTGCCTGATTCTCCTCCTCCTCCTCGACCGCCACCGGAATGTGGCGCCGGGGTAGAAAGAACGCATTCGCGATTACCGTCGGGATCACAGCGCTGGCGATCACCGTCGCGACCAGGTACGAGTATTGGGCCTCGCTGATGATTCCGTGTGACAGACCGAACAGGGCCGAGATCGTTCCGAACGTCAGGCCGGTGGACATCAGAAGCGTCGTGTAAACGGCCTCATCCTTCCCGTAGCGAAAAGCCTTAGTTACCGGAAAGACTCCCACGAACTTGGTCACCGACTTCGCCAGGAACAGGACGACGAAGACGAGGGGAGCGGCAATCAGCGCAGGAACGGAGACAAACGAGCCCGCACGAATGAAATAGAACGGCGTCAGAAGGCCGAACGTCAGCGTGCGCAAGCGCCGGATCAGGACGTGGTCCTTGCCGACCGTTCCCGCAAGCACCATACCGATGATGTAGGCGGGCAGCACGGCCTCGCTGCCGGACCATGTGGCGAGCCCGCCCATCCCGAAAAGGAGCAACAGCAGATACTTCGCCTCCAGCTCCGAAACCCGGCCGCCATAGCGACGGAAGAAGCGAGGCGTCAACCACGGGAGAATCGCGAACACGGCGATCGAGGTGCCGACGAAGACGAGCGTGCGCGTCGTGAACGGCGCGAAGATCAACCCCAGCGCGATCACCGTGCCGAGGTCGTTGACGAAGCAGGCCGCGAGAATCGCCTTGCCGAACGTGGTCTTGTTCAGTCCCAGCTCGAGCATCACGGCATAGACGACCGCCACCGAGGTCGTCGAAAGCGCGACCCCGGCGAGCCAGGCCGGCCTCGTCGGCCAGCCAAGGACATAGTGCGCGATCGCGGCGCATCCCAGGAACGGAGCGAAGAAGCCGACGAGGCCGATCCAGGTCGCCTCTTTCCAGCGCATCTTGAACACCGCCGGATCGAGCTCCGCGCCGGCAAGGAATGTCAGCACGATCGAGCCGGCGCCGGCGAGAAACGTGATCCACGGCTGCTTGGCTCCGAGGAAAGCCGTTCCCACGGTCGCCCCGATGACCATCTGCGCGACCGTCCCGACGACGATCTCCGTTAGCGCCGTGGACATCCGGAGCTTGATCGCGACGAGAACGGCGACCAAAGCCAGGCCGACCCAGACAGCGGCCAAGAACCAGGTCTCAGCCATCGAGCACTCCGGCCTGCATCAACGACTGACTCTTTGCGGGCACAAAAACAACCCTGCACCTCCATGGCTCTCGTCGCCTCGCCAGAATGCAGGAGTTATCAGTCCGCATGCGGACGGTTCTAGACGAACTCCATCGCCTTCTATTCCGGGGATTATCGAACGGCTTCCCCGCTGCGTCAAGCAGGACCGTGGCGCCGCGGGGTCCCAAATTACTTTCTCTTGCCTATTTCGACAGGTCGGTGTTACATAAGCAGCGGCGATGGAGTTCGCCATAACCGTCCGCTGATATTCCTTCTTCGGACTGATAACTCCTGCGGTGGAGGGTTCGATGCCGCAGGAGACCAGTCTCTCGCAGCCAGTCCTATCAGGAAGCGACAGTAGTAAACCTCACCCTCCGCGCTCTTCGCTGAACCACCGACGGCCGGGAATCCGGATCGCTATGACGGACTGAACGAAACAGTCTGTCTTTATGAGCCTCACCTTCTCCGGTATTCGGTGGTTTCCGATCTTGACGTGCGCCCTCGTCGCCAATGCAAGTCTCTGGTATTCGGCCTCGGCGGGTCGGAACGACAGCGACTATATAGGGATCGGTTTCTTTGCTGTCTTCGCCGTAGGCTCTCTTCGACGTTGGACACTCCGCCACGACCGCTTTCATCTGACCACGAGCGCTGGAGCGGGCGTGGCTCTGGGCGTGATAGCCCTTCAGGGAGCCCACTCCATCAGCCCCAGCCACGTTCTTCCTTATCTAGCCTTCATCTTCTTCTGTGTTCTCGGTTCGATCTTGAGCCATCTCTCGAAGAGAGGGGAACGCGCCTAGACACGTCTCAGCTGCGGTCCTGAAGACGTCCATAGTCCGTGCGCGTCAGCGTTTGTCACCAGCAAGCGCTTCGTGTGTTTCGACCGCGAACACCTTCCTGTACAGGTCTGCGCCATAACTCGTTTCCAACGGTTCACCCTCGACCAGCCCAAACGTTCGCGTCCCGTCGGCCTCTCTTTCGGCGCGCAGGAAAAGAGCACCGGCGATGTTCCTGGCGGCAAGGCCGCCGGCGAACTCGTACAGATGCGTCACGTAGAAGATCTTGACGCGACTCTCCAGCAGGGCGCGGACGATCTGTGTCGCGATCTCCGATCCCTCGCGCTCGTTCGTCGCCGCAAACGATTCGTTGAAGAGCAGCATCGAGTTCGGCGCGATGTGGTCGACGATCTCGCTCATGCGGGCGAGCTCCTCGTCAAACTTTCCGCTCTTCATCGTCGCGTCCTCTTCCCGCTTGTAGTGCGTATACAACGCCGGGCAGACTTCGGCTCTGAAGGCCTCGGCCCCGACGAACATCCCGCATTGCATCATCATCTGCGCCAGACCGACGCTGCGCAGGAACGTCGACTTGCCGCCCTGGTTGGCGCCCGTGATGATGACGAGGTTGCGGCCGTCGGCGTCGGCCGCGTTGCCCACCACCCTGCGCTCCATGTGGAGCGACAGGCACACGTCGTACAACCCGCTGAAGCGGTGCCTGCGTTCGCCTGCGGGAGCCGGCGCGGGAAAACACACCGGTGAGACCCTGGACGCCAGCCGGCCGTGCAGATTCAGGCAGGCGACATAGAAGCCCAGCTCCGTCCGCAGCATCTTGTAGAAGCTCAGGACATGATTGGCGGACTCGGCGAGCGCGACGGCGACCCGACCGATTCCCCGGTCCCGCATATTCGACAGGATTTGCGCCCCGGCCTCGTCGCGAGCGTGCGATGGAGAAAGTGTAGGCCACCGGTCCCTTGCGAAGGATCCGCTTGAGCCAGTTCGATTCCGTCTCACGGGCCTGGCGCAGCATGTAGTCGGTGCCTTCGTTGCCTTTGCCCAATTCGGCGCTCACCAGGACGCCCTTGCGGAACCTCAGTTCCGTCAGATGGGTCTGGATGACGGCCAGGTACTCGTCGCCCAGTTCCTTCCTGACCATCCCGAACAGATTGGTGAAACCCTCCGACTCGAATCGGCCGGCATGCGTTTCGGAGACGCCCCTCAGCTTCTTGAGCCTGCCCATCAGCGCCTTGAGCAGGTTGATGGCGCCGAACAGCACCGAGCCCGGATGGCGGCTGGTCATGCCCCACCACTCCTTCTTCGCGCTTTCGATCGCCTCCACGACGAGGGCGTAGAGTTCCCTGACGACCGCCGGGTTCTTCAAGCAGTCCTTCAAAATCTCCTGTCGGTACCGGATCGCGTCCACGTCGTTCCCCATCCCCGAGAGAAGCGCCTTGCGTGACACGTCGAGCAGGAACTCGTCGTCGCCCGCCATCGCGCGCAGCAGCGTGTCCAGTTCCAGATCCTGGATCAGGGCCTCCGCGTTCCACGGCAAGGGTTGTTGCGGATCGAAGTCCCGATCCCGGTGCATCAGGAAGGCTTTCATGCTTTGATCCGCCGCGTGATCCAGTCGTACGTCACGCGATACTTCTCGGCAATCGAAAGCGCATACGCCAGTCCGTCGGCCGGCCGCCGCTCCAACTTGTAGGTACGGACCGCCGGATTGGTCGGGTCAACAGTGCTGACGACGCTGACCGTCGTCTCGTTGAATGATGCCAATTCGTCGAGAAACGTGACCCAGACGCCGAGCAAACCCAACGCGGAAAGCCTCGCCATGACCTCCTTGCTCAGATAGAGGGCGTCCTTGAGCGTCGTCGAGGAGAACACCTCGTTCATGATGACGACGCTGTCCGGCGTCGCCTGGTCGAGGATCCGATGGATCCGCACCAGATCGTCCTGCAGCTTGCCGCGAAGATTCGTGATGTCCTCTTCACGTTCGAAGTGCGTGAAGAGGCGGTCGGGCAGAAACAGCCGAGCTTCCGCGCCCGGCACCGGGCAGCCGAGACTCGCCAGATAGTGCAACTGGCCAAACGTGCGGGCGAAGGTCGTCTTGCCGCCCTGGTTCGGGCCGGACACGACGAGGATGCGCTCCGGGCCGCGCAGCCAGAAATCGTTGCGAACGACGGGAGTCTTTTCGTCGATGAGCTTGCCGGCCAGAGCAAGATCGAAGACCTCGAGACCCCGGACTTCCTTGGAGGTCTGCGAGAGCCGCGGTTGGCAGAAGCCAAGGCCGGCGCGCCGGAACTTTTCGACATAGGTCAGGTACGCCACGTAGAAGTGGATCTCAAGGTCGAACCGCGAGATCGTTTCGTCGAGATACTGCGCGTGGGCCTCGCAGAATATGTCGAGCGCGCCGAACGTGCCGGGATGCAGCAGCGCCAGCCGGTCCAGTACCTGCGCCTGAACATGGTTCATGCCCATGCTCATCCGGTCCCGGATCTCGACCCGATAGTCCTCAACCCCGGCGCGCCTGAATTTCGCGAAGGTCTCTTCGACGGCGGCGCTGTAGTCATTCTCCGCGTCGTAATGGCGGACCGTGACGCTGCTGTCCTTTAGGAGCAGGTTGTACCGGATGGCGGACAATTGCGAGAGCAGGGTTTCCGTGTCCGTCGCGAGAGCGCGAAAAGGGGCTGACCCGACATACAAAATCAGATACTCCCGAAGAGCACGCATGCCCTGCGATCGGACCTCGAGCGCAGAGAGGTCGCGCGACAAACGCTCGACGGCCTCGCAATAGATCTCGACCCCGCCCAGGAACAATCGCTCCGTGGCGTACTTGGCGGACAGCTTCTTCGCCTGATCGAGCCGCCCGCGCATCGCGCGCATCTGTTCGGAGAACGCCTTGACGGCTTGCATGACGCCTTTGTCTTCGAGATCCCGCATGACCTCCTGGCGATACATGATCGCGTCGAGATCATTCAGCCGGCTGTAATAGAACGGCGCGAGGTCGTAGTCCTTCCAGCCCGCCGTGATCGCCTCCACGACCTGGTCGAGATTCAGGTCATGAAAGAACTCGGGCGCTTCCCGCGTTTCCTGCCCGATGCGGTCGTCGGGTCCTCGGAACAGAACGCTGTGGAACTTTATGGGGACCGGCGCCTCACGACTCTGCAGATCCGCTGAGGCGGCGGACTCCTGAACCGCCGCTCCGCTCGCGGCGACGTCACTCATCGCTCGCGGGTCTCGCCCGGGAAGGGGAAGGACTCCCGCCTCTGGATCTCAACCGCGGCGACCCGCACGGGGATCGGGCGGTCCGGTCCCGCAAACTGCGTCCAGTCGATCGGCGGAAGATCGGGAAATCGAAGGAGAAGCCTCGCGAGGCTTTCCAGCGCAGTCGCGGCGAGGTACGGCTCGCCGCCCTCGGCCGCGATTCTGATCAGAGGCTCATACGCCTCACGCCCCCCGACTTCGCCCAGGAGCTCGGCCGCCCGTTCACGCACTTCGCCGACGGGATGGTCGAGCGCCGTGAGGAGCTTTCTTGCATAGGGCCGCGAGGAAAGGCTTTCAATCTCCGCCCCGCAGGCGCGGCAGCGTTGATCGCTCGCCGAAAGGGTGGCCCAGCAAGCCGGGCAGAAGGCGAACGCCGCGGGAGACTTTGTGGTGGTTGCTTTGTCCATGACTCCCATCCTTTCTCAATGGATAGGAGTCATCAGCCGCAAAGGCGTTTAGGCGAACTCCATCGCCTCGATGAGACCGATGGTCTCGCAGTGAGGTTAATTCGTCAAGCCCGCCGGAGTATTCCGCTTGCTTCTGCCCGGCGCGCAGTGCTAAATAGGCTTCGGCGATGGAGTTCGCCGTAACCGTCCGCTGAAACGTCTTCTTCGGACTGATAACTCCTGCGGAGGGGCGAAGATGCCGCAGGATCGTGAACTCGAGCCGAAAACCCGCATCGTCAACCTGACTGGCCGAGAGATTCTCGATTCTCGCGGCCGGCCGACCCTCGAAGTGACGGCTGTCCTGGCCGGCGGCGTGTTCGCCCGGGCCTCGGTCCCGTCGGGTGCTTCCCGCGGATCTCAGGAAGCCTTTGAAAAGAGGGACGGCGATCCGAATCGCTTTCGGGGGCTTGGCGTCCGCGACGTCGCGCGCTCGATCGAATCGGAGATCCTTCAGGCCGTTCGCGGGCTCGACGCCGCGGATGCCGAGGCGATCGACCGCGCGCTCATCCGTCTGGACGGAACCGAACGAAAGGAGAGACTCGGCGCCAACGCGATTCTCGCGGTCTCCCTCGCGGCCGCCAGAGCCGCGGCTCTCGCGCGTCGCCGGCCCCTTTATGCGAGCCTCGGCGGCGACGAGGCCTCCTTGCTGCCGCTCCCCTTCTTGAATGTGATCAATGGGGGCGTCCACGCGCCCGGCGGCCTCGACATCCAGGAATTCCTCGTGGTTCCCTGGGGGGCCGCGTCGTTTGCGCAAGCGCTCCGCTGGGGAGCAGAGATCTACGCCGCTCTCGGAGAGATCCTGAAGCAAGAGTTCGCGCTGACCGGCGTCGGCGACGAAGGGGGCTATGTCGCCGACCTGAAGGCTCACGAATCCGCTCTCGACGTTCTCGTCCGGGCCATCGAGCGCGCCGGGTTGAAGCCGGGCGAGGACGTCGCCCTCGCGATCGACGCCGCCGCTTCGGAGTTCTTCGAGGGCGACTCCTACGTCCTCCGGAGAACCGGCTCGAAGCCTCTTTCCGCGTCGGCACTCATCGACATCTACGAGAAATGGCTCGACCGCTACCCGATCGTCTCCGTCGAAGACGGCCTCGCGGAAAGCGACGATGCCGGGTGGATCGAGATCACGAAACGGCTCGGCGGCAGGGCTCAGATTCTCGGCGACGACAATTTCGTCACGAATCCGACTCTGGTCACCCGCGGGCGAAAGCTCGGCATCGCCAACGCGGTGCTCATCAAGCCGAACCAGATCGGCACGCTGTCCGAAACCATCAAGACGATCGGGGTCTGCGTCGCCAACGGCTACCGGACGCAGGTCTCCCACCGTTCGGGAGAAACCTGCGACGACTTCATCGCGGATCTCGCCGTTGCGACCGGCGCCGGCCAGATGAAGTCGGGAGCGCCCTGCCGGGGCGAGCGCGTCGCCAAGTACAACCGCCTTCTCGCGATCGAGCAAGAGCTGGGAGACCGCGCCCGCTTTGCCGACCGATCCTTCTTTTCCGGGTTTCTCAAGACTTGAATCGTGGGCCCTTGTTCGGCCTGTAACCGGCTCGCGCGCTCCTTGATTCAGGCGGCTCAACTCTTCGGCGAAGCCGTCGCGCGAGAGAAGAAGTTTTCGCAACATGTCTGCCGGGAACACCTTCCCCTCGTGGTCGGATTCACGGCTCCACGCGAGCTGGCGAGATGGCTTCTCCGGGCGCTCGCGGTGAGGCGTGAGGACCCTTCCGCTCTCCACGACGCATCCTGTCCGCTGTGCGACTCGCAGGAGGCAGCCCGAGAAGAAGCTCGAAAACTGCCCGTGACTCCGACCGCCTGCTACGAGCACGGCGGGGAGGAGGGAGCGTTCCCGGAGAATCTCCGGAAACCACTGAACCGCATCGCGGACGGAGCGCGCCTGGAGATGGACGAGGAGCGCCGAGTCCTGCGGACGGCTCTTGTGCTCTATGCGTCGGTCCGAGGCACGAGCGCTTTCATCCCCAGGATCGACTAGCGTGTCAGCCTCTTCGAAGCCCGATGCGCAACCGCTCCCTGGAAGAGCGCGACCACGAACTCCGGGTGGGGTTTCGAGACGATGAGAACGGCGTCATCATTTCCCGGCCGCAACAGGGTGTCAACGGCGGACCTCCGCCGCGCCTTCGAAAACTCTCCCGTGACGACTCTCCTTTCGACGGGTCTCGGCACGGGACTCTCGCCCTTTGCTCCCGGCACCGCCGGCTCCGCGCTCGCGCTCGTCCTGGCCTGGCTCCTGGCCCGCTCGCTCTCGACCGGCGCTCCAAGCATGGCGGCGGCGGTCGCGCTATTGATGGCCGGGCTTCTCGTCGGGCTCGCGGGCGTTCCCTTCTCGACGAGGACCGCGCGAGCCCTTTCTTCCAAAGACCCGGGATGCATCGTCATCGACGAGATCGCCGGCCAGTTCCTGGCGTCGGCGACCGTGCCGCTCTTCCGGTACCCGACTCTCCGGGCCGAAGCGCTCGCCTGGGCGGTGTCTTTCTTTCTCTTTCGTCTGTTCGACGTGTGGAAGCCGGGGGTGATCGGCCGGCTCCAGGACCTGCCCGAGGGGTGGGGAATCGTCGCGGACGACGTCGCGGCGGGCCTTCTCGCGGCCGGCTGCGTTGCGGCTGGAGTGTCTCTTATCGGCTTGTGGCCGTGAAATCTCGCTGGCGGCAGACGAGGGGAGCGGCGAGGCGACCGCAGTGGCCTCGTAAGGCCTTCGGACGCCTGCCATGTTGACGTGAAAGGAACCGGATTCGGGCTCTCCGATATCAGGTGGTTTCCGATTTTGGCCTGCGCTCTGGTCGCGGACGCGGATCTCTGGTATTCCGTCTCAAGAGGCACGAGCGAGGGCAAATACATAGGAATCGGTTTCTTTGCAGTCTTCGCCTTTGGCGCTCTTCGAAGGTGGAAACTCGGAAGCGACCGTTTCTATCTGGTCGCAATCGCTGGAGCAGTCGTGGCTCTATTTGCAATGGTGCTGCGAGAGACCGGCCGCTTCGATCAAGGCTCTGTCCTTCCCTATCTTGTTTTCATTCTCTTCTGTGTTATTGGATCGATCCTGACTGATCGTTCGAAGAGAGGCGGACAGCCCGGACATCAATAGGGGAGCGGCCTGTGGCGTTAAATCGGTTGTCCTGCAAGATGGCGACGGCCGCGGCTTGCCGGCTTAACCCTAGCTATCAGCCGTGATCCAACCTCGCCACGTCTCATTCGATGCGCCAGTCGGAGGCTGAATCGACGAACTCCTGATCCTCTCTGGCGCGCGGACTACCGGCCACGGCCAGGGATTGACGATGCGCCTGGACCTTGAAAGAACGCGAGCGAACATCCGGCACCCAGATCTCGGTCGGCCGGAGTCCCTGCCGGCGCAACCGCTCACGATGTGCTTGGACCTGGTTCCGAGGCCGCTTCAGCCGTGTCGAATTCGCCATGACTGGTTACCCACCACTTTGCGGTTTGGGGCGCCAGCGGCCGCCGGAAACCAGCCCAATCACGCTACCAGCGGCGGTCTCGTACGGGCGTTCTCATTGTTCGTCGGACACGCGACCGTCCTTCACGTGGTAGATATGGTCAAAGCCCTCGACCATCCGGCTGTCGTGCGTGACGCAGATGACGGCGCTGCCCTTCTCTCGAGCAATCCGCCGGAACAACGCCATGACGCTCTGGCCGCGCTCGGTGTCCAACGCAGCGGTTGGTTCGTCGGCGAGGATGACCTGGGGGCTGTTGGCGAGCGCGCGGGCGATGGCGACGCGTTGCTGCTCGCCGCCCGAGAGTGCCTCCGGCAGATGGCTCTGGCGTTCTCCGACGCCCAGGTAGTCGAGCAGCTCCTGCGCGATGCGCACGGCCCGGGCCCCCTTGACGCCTCGCGTCTGCAGCGCCACCAGCACGTTCTCCCGCGCGGTCAAAAACAGGATCAGGTTGTGCGACTGGAAGATGAAGCCGAGATGCTCGCGGCGGAACCGGGTCAGGTCTCGCACTTTCCAGCCGTTGTCGTAGGTCGTAATGCCACCGATCATGACGCGCCCGCTCGTCGGCTCGACGATGCTGGCCACGGACGTCAGCAACGTCGTCTTTCCGGAGCCGCTCGGCCCGAGGACGGCCACCAGCTCGCCGCTGCAAGCCACGATGTTCGCCTCACGCAGCGCGGTCACGGCGGTGCGGCCGCTGCCGTATACCTTACTCAGATTCTCGATGCGGACGACCTCCACGTTCTCACCCGGTCAAGGCCGCGCCGGCCTCTACCCGGAGGGCGCGCCGGATACCCATCGCGCTGGCGACCACGGAGATTGCCACCACCATCGCGAGCAGCGTCAGCTTGTCGCTCGTCTGTACCAGCACGAGCCGCGGCCACTTGTCGTAGGTCAGGCTTCCCACCACGAGCGCGACCGCGTACGCGATCAGGCCGAGGGCCAAGGATTCCTGCAGGACCAGCCCGACAATGGTGCGCGTCGGAGTACCGATGAGCTTGAGTAGCGCGATCGGCTTCAACTTCTCCAGCGTCATCGTATAGATGATCTGCGCGATGATGACCGTGGCTGCGATGGTCAGGAAGATGCGGAAGAGAAGAGTCTGCATCCGAGCCCGAGCCACGCTGCCCGCGAGCATGAGCTGCGACTGCTCGTCGGTCGTGTACGCGGTGAAGTACTTCCAGCGTCCGATCGCCTCGGCGACCGCCTGCGGCTGAGTCCCCGGGTCGAGCCGCACGAGGACGGCGTTGACCGTGTGCAGATCAGGATTGTCGGCGAACTCGCGCGCAAGCGCTTCGGACAGTGTGGGCTGCGTCGGCAGCGCGTTCGCATAGGCTGCCTTCGCCCGTTCCCGCAGATTGCGGATTGCCCAGTTGTCCTTCACGAACTGGATCTCTTGAGCATCTGCGAGGGAGAAGAACGCAACCGGGTCTCCGCTCGATCCCACCACGCCGCGTGTGAGCCCGACCACCGTGTAGTCGTTCAGCCCGAGATGCAGCTTCGTCCCCAACGGCAGGTTGAGCTTCGCGTCGGCGACCATTTCGTAGTGGGCTTGGGCAATGCCGCGACCGGCCACGATTTCGTGCGGACCGCCGAGGCCCGAATACAAGTCGTAGCCTACGACCACAAAGCGCAACGACCGGCTCCGCCACGGACGCTGGATCGTATAGGCGACGTAGGGACTAGCCGCCGCGACGCCGGGCACGATAGCCATGCGGTAGCGGATGTCTTCCGGCAGGCGCGACTGCTCCGCAAAGGGCCCGCGGGTATCGCGTTGAACGACCCATATATCCGCTCCCGCCTTGTCGATGAGCGTCAGCGCTTCGTAGACGAACCCGTGGTAGATGCCGCTGTACGAGAGCACGAGGGTCAGCAAGAGCCCGACCCCGATGCAGGAAAGGGCGAATCGGCCGGGGCGGCGGCCAATATCGCGAACGGCCAGATTCATGGCCCCTCCTTCTCGTTGGGCGCGACGGTCACGCGCGCCCCGTCGGAGATCGGCTTCTTGCCTGACAAGGGGCTCACGATGACCAGATCTCGCTCGCTCACGCCGCTGACGACCTCCACGAACTTGCGATCCCGCAAACCCAACTTCACGGGGCGCCACCGCGCTCGCCAATCCACGACGGCCAGCACGCCGGGCCGGTCGCCTTGGATAATCAGGGCGGTCAGTGGAAGGCGCAGCGCACCTCGCTTGCGTACCGTCTCGATGTAAACGTCGGCCCGCTGCCCGAGGAATCGATTTGCCGGCGATCGGTCCAAACTGACGTCCACCTCGCGTTCCTCGGTCACGCGGTCGACTTCCGCGCTCAATCGGGCGACATGGCCGGGCTGTACCACCGCGGGATCGGCCTCGAACACCACGCGGACGGGCTGGCCCACGCGCAAGGCGCTCGTTTCGCGCTCGTCCACTTGCGCCACGACCCACGGAACCGACGCCGCGATGCGAAAGATCGGCGCTCCGGGCACCACCGTCGAACCCACCTCGAGGTTTCGCGTGACCACCAGACCGGAGGCCGGGCTGACGATCTGCGTGTCCGCCAGCTTCGCCTGCGCGACGCCCAGGTTGGCTTCGGCGTTGGTCAACTTCGCCTCCGCGACGCTTGCAGCGCTCTCGAGCGCCTCGACCTCCGCCCTGGCGACAGAGTCACTCGCCAGGAGCGGGCGCTCCCGTTCCACGTCGGCCCTGGCCTTCGCCAGCTCGGCCTGGGCCTGGTTGCGCTGCGCGATGGCGACAAGCACGGCGTTGGTGAAGTCCCTGGCCTCGAGTCGAGCCAACGTCTGGCCCGCGGTCACGCTGTCTCCCTGATCGACCAGCACCTCGACCACCTTCCCGACGATCTTGGCGCTCACGCCCGCCACAACCTTCGACTCCAGGGTCCCGGTTCCGAACACCTCCACGACCAACACGCCTCGCTGAGGATGAGTGACATGCACCTCAGCCGGCGCGAACAACTTCACGCGAGCGAATAAGAGAACGGCAGCCCCGGCAGCGAGCCAAACCGCTACGAGCAGCAGCCTTCGCCATACGGGGCCAACCATTGGCTTCATTGAAACTCCGCGCCTGCTTCGTGGGGCGGCGCAGACTCAGCGCCGCCAGCCCGCCCAGGCCGGAATGCCGGCGGAATCGCGTAGCACGAGCGTTTCGCCGCCCTTCTTCACCTCGGCGGCGATGAGCGCTTCCTTGCCGTCGATCTTCACTATCGAGCCCTTCACCTCGACCTGGTCGCCTTTGTCGAGCTTGGTGTCGAGCCGCTGGATGTACCACTCCGGACCGAGATCCACCCGCAACGCTCCCTTGTCGGTCTTCACCATCAGATGAATACCGGCGTTCATGCCGCGCAGAGGCATGGCCTTGTCGACCGACTCCACGGTTCCGTTTACGGTCTGCACCGTCTGGGGGTCGTACATTCGCTGATAGCGCGAGCCCGGGCCCCAGCCGCCGCTGCCCCGCCAACCCTTCCAGGATTGCGCGAGCAGGGCGCCGGGGGCGATGACGAAAGTCGTGGCGAGAATGAGAGTACCGAACGTGCGAATCTTCATGGCCTGTTCCTTTCTACCGAGATTTTCATGACCACGTGAACCGACGGCGAAGGAGGCGGACGGCGGGCTCCGCGGTCGCGAGTACCCGGGTCGGGTGCGCCTGGAATCGAGCACGGTCAGTTTCCTGTGTCCCGCGCATCGCGGGAATCCCGGGTTCTCGCGACCGTGGGAACCGCCGCCGGCGCTTCCCAATTGCCGAGAAGGCCGTTTGCCTCGCACTCCGTCGCCTCGGGCTCAAGGGTCGCGTGGCTCACGCCCCATCTCTCGTGGAGAAACGTCTTGATTTCTCCGAGCAGTCCCTGGATACCCTTCGCGCTCTCCCCGGCGCCTACCGCGACGTGCCCCGTGAGGAGAAGCTGGCCCGGGCCGGCCTGCCAGACGTGGACGTGGTGCAGTCGCCCCTCGCCGAAGGATTTCGCGACGCTCGCGGCCAACTCCTCGACGTCGACACCCGCCGGGGCTCCCTCGAGCAGCGTCGAGACCGTCTCCCAGACGAGCGAGACGGCGCTCCGGAGCACGACGAGGCCGACCAGGAGCGCCGCGGCCGGATCGACCCACGGCCCCGACCGCGGTCCCGGCCAGGAGGGCCGCCACGACCACCGCCAGCGAGGCGAGGGCGTCCTGGGCCATGTGGAGGAACGCGCTCCTCACGTTCACGTCCTTCTCCCGGTGCCGCCGGAGCAGGAAGACGGAGGCGACGTTGGCGGCAAACGCGGCGAGAGCCACGGCGAGCATCAGGCCGCGAGCCACCGGCTCGGGGTGGAGCAGCCGCTGCACGGCCTCGCGGGCGATCAGAGCGGTCACCACGATCAGCGTGACGGCGTTGGCGAGGGCGGCCATCACCTCCGCCCTCCGGAATCCGTACGTGTGCCGGGCGGTCGCAGGGCGGCGGCCCAGCCGCCTGGCCCAGAGCGCCAGGACGACGGCCATGACGTCGCTGGCGTTGTGCGCGGCGTCGGAGAGGAGAGACACGCTGCCCGAGGCGATGCCCCCCAGGACCTCCGCGGCGGTGATCGCCGTGTTCAGCCCCGCGCTCGCCCAGAGCCGCGCGTCCATCGCGCCGTCCCCGAGCGGGTGGTCGTCTCCGCGGTTTCCGGCATCTCCGACGCCGCGTCGACGCCCAGATTTGCCTCCCGGATCCTCGAGTTTCGGCGCAGAGCTTCCTCCAAGCGTCTCGTCAGGGTCAGCTCCTCGCCGGATGCTGTGGATGCCCGGAGCAGGCACAGAACCAGCCGAACCGCCGCACGGCTCTGCTGCCGGGGTCGATTTCAAGCGGCGGCCTTCCCCGTCAGCTTCCGATAGAGGGGCATGAGGCGCGTTCGGTAGGCGTTCGCAATCGCCGGCGCATCTTCGGCGAGGGGTTTGACGGGAATCGTGTCCTCCACCTCCGCGAACGGGAGTCCGCTCTCGAGGAGGAGACGTATCGCCCCGTGGGCCATCGCGGCGAGACCGGTCTCGGCTTCCTCTCCGCTCAGGCCGAACGAGGTCGCGAGCGACCGAAGGACCTCGAGCTGGAACCAGAGGTACGTCGGCCCCATGGCCGTCAGCACCGCGTATGCCTCGAGCTTCTCTTCCGCGACCTCCGGAAATCTCCCGAAGGCCGAGAAGATCCCGGCGAGAAGCGCCCGGTCCCGGGCCTCGAGGGACGGGCTGTAAGCGGTCGGGTTGAAGCCGTCGCCCACGAGCGAAGGGGCGTTGGGAATCATCCGCACGAGGCGGCCGAATCCCCCGAGGAGGCGGGACAGCTCGGCCAGGGTCACGACGGGCGCGAGCGACACGACGATCGCGGAGGAGGTCAGGGCGCCGGCGATTTCCGGGAGCGCTTTCCGGAGAACCGGCGGGTGGAGGGCCAGGAAGACGACGTCCTGCCGGGCAGGCTCCGTGTTGTCGGCGCCCACCGCCATCCCGGGGAACCGCGCCACAAGCCGGCGCCGGACCTCCGGATCGGGATCGCTCACGACGGCCCGCGCGGCCGCGTCCGGATTCCGGGCCAGGGCGGAAAGAAGGACGGCGGTGATCCGGCCGCCGCCGACGAATCCGACAGAGAGTGCTTTGGCGTTCATCTTTTTCAAGTCCTCACGCAAGGAAAACGAAACGCACCGACAGATAGACGCCGACACCGACAAACAACAGTCCCGTCGCCGGGCGTGCCCAGCGTTCGACCCACGCGGCGCGCGAGGCCGCGAGCTGCGTGGCCTTCACCCCGTACGCTCCGGCGAGCGCGATCAGGACGACCGGCAGAGCGGTGCCGGCCCCGAAGAGGCCGGGCAGCACGACGTGCGAGCCGAACCGGACTGACAGGGGGAGAAGGCTTCCGAAGAAGAGCGCGGCGGAAACGGGGCAAAACGAGAGCGCGAAGAGCATGCCGAGAAGAAGCGCGCCCCAGGGGCCTCGTTCGGCGGCCTTCCGGTGGAGCGATTGGTTTCCCGCCCGGGTGGAGAAGCCGAAGTTGACGAGACCCAGCAGGTGCATCCCGACGAGCACGAGGAGGGGTCCGAGAATCTGGTTGAGGTGCCGCTGGAGAAACTGGGAGAGGCCGGGCACCGAGAGCAGTCCGAAAACGGTGACGGCGCCGACGGCCGTGTATGCGATCGCGCGTCCGGCGGTGTAGGTCAGAGCGGAAGCCAGGAGACGAGAGGGACGGCCAACCTGCCGCGCGAGGAACGAGAGCGCGGCGACGTTCGTCGCCAGGGGACACGGGCTGACCGAGGTCAGGATACCCAGCCAGAGCGCCCCGCCGACCGCCATTGCCCATTCCGCGTTCACGCGCTCTCCAGATAGGCCCGAACCTCCCGCTCGACATATGCCCGGAAGGCCGCCGGGTCATCGAGGAGATGCCAGACCTGATCGAGGTTCTTCCACCGAATCTCGCGGCCGCCGCGCTGATCCGAGACGATCACCGACTTTGTGTAGAGGCCGTAGTCGCCGACGAAGTGGGCGTTCACCGGCAGGTCGACGTTCACGACGCGCCAGCCGACGCGTCCTTCCGCCATTTCGGCCCCAAGCGACTTCCGTCATGGACGCGGCGGTGAACTCTTCGATCCTCAGGCAGGAAGGGCACCGGTTGGTGTTGTGAAAGTAGGTGACGACAACCTGCGCTCCGGCCGCCGCGGGAGCGACTCGGGCCGGAATCGCCGCGGCGCGAAGCTCCCGGGCTCGCCGAAACTCCTTCGCGACCAGCAGGCCACAGGTCACCGCGACGAAGAGAAGGAGAGCGGCGCGAACGACCGAGCGGGCGCGAAGCTTCATCCGGGACCTCCGTTCAGAGGAGCGCATTGAAGAGGAATCCGACGAGGAGAATCCCGACGGTGACGACTCCGACAAACACCGCGATCAACCTGGGCCGCAGAACCTTACGGAGGATGATCACCTCCGGCGTCGAAATGCTGATCACCGACATCATGAACGCCAGAACGGTGCCGAGGGCGGCGCCTTTCTCGAGCAGCGCCTGGACGATGGGAATGATGCCGGCGGCGTTCGAGTACATCGGGATGCCGATCAGGACGACCACCGGAACCCCCCACCAGACGTCCTTGCCCATGAACGACGCCATGAAGTTGGTGGGGACCCATCCGTGGATCGCGGCTCCGACGGCGATGCCGGCGACGACGTAGAGCCAGACCTTTCCCACGATGTCGCGAAGCGCCTCGAAGCCGAAGCGAATTCTGTCCCGCCAGCCGAGGACGACGTCCGGCTCGCCGCTGACGCCGCCCCGGACCTTGCGGACCCAGGGCTCCAGCTGACCCTCCATTCCCAGACGGCCGATCACCCATCCGGAGGCCATCGCGATGACGAGCCCCGTCGTCATGTAGATCGCGGCCACCTTCCAGCCGAAGAGCCCGAACAGCAGGACGAGAGCCACTTCGTTCACCATCGGCGCCGAGATCAGGAAGGAGAACGTCACGCCCAACGGCACACCTGCGGTGACGAACCCGAGGAATAGCGGCACTGCCGAGCACGAGCAGAACGGCGTGACCACGCCGAGGAGGGCCGCCAGCACGAGGCCAACGGACTCGCTCGTGCCTGCCAGAATCCGCCGCGTCCGCTCCGGGGTGAAGTAGGAGCGGACGATGCCGACCGCGAACACCACGGCGGTCAGCAGGAGCAAGACCTTCGGGACTTCGAAGATGAGGAACTCGACCGCGGAGGAAAAGTGGGCCGCCGGGGGAAGGCCCAGCAGCGTGTACGTGAGCCACCGCGCCATCCGGCTCAGGTTGGCGTAGAGAGCGAGCCAGCAGGCCACGGCGCCCAGGCCAAGCAGCACCGCGGCCAGAGGGGACGGGCCTTTCGCCGCGGGAGCGGTCAGTGACTCGGCCGAGTCCCGCGTAGGAAGGCTCGAACCGGCGCTCGACGCCGCCATCACGCTCCGGACCCCTTCACGACTTCGCGAGGAGCGCGCGGATTTCATCGGCCTTCGGGACGCGCCCGTAGACGACGACCTTGCCGTCGATGGCGACCCCCGGCGTCGCCATGAGTCCCAGCTCGACCATCCGCTCCATCGATTCGACCTTCTCCAGGTCGAAGGGGAGCCGCTCCGTCGCGACGACGTTCTGGACGACGCGATACGTCTCCTTGCATCGGGAGCAGCCCGGGCCGAGAACCTCGATCTTCCTGTGGGGGGCGTTTTCCATGACGATCTCCCTTCTTATGTCTCCTCGAGCCTCATGCCGGCGGCGGATCAGAGAGAGCCTGGCCCCGGCGGACCTCCGCGCGCAGACGCCGCAGCGTCTGGCGCAGTTCCTCCTTGTCGGGGAACGAGATGGCTTCGACCGGGCAGATCTGGGCGCAGCTCGTGCAACCGAGGACGCAGTTGTCGCGGTTGACGACTTCGACGCGGGCCTCGGCCTCATTCCAGTGAAAGACGTCGTTGTGGCAGAAGTCGAGGCACGCCCGGTCCGCGGTACAGAGGCCGTAATCGATCGTGGGAGACCACGCGATCCTCTCCCTTGGGATCTCCGCTGTCATGGCTCGTGTCTCACTCGTGGCGTTCCGGGTGCCGGTGCGCGGCTCAAGCCGTCACACCCTCGCGTTCCGCGGCGAGCGCTTCGACTCTCTCCTGGAGGCGTTTCACGATCCCCTCGTTGTCCGTCCCGCGGATGTCCACGGGCACGAAGCGCTTCTCGTCGAAACCGGAGTCGCGCAACACCTTCTTGAAAAGCTTGAACTGCGCTTCCGGAGCGCAGGCCCCGGCCACGACGTAGGTCTCGGGGTCCGACGCGCTCTCCCGCAGCAGGTCCTTCAGTACGGCGTTGCCCCCCTGCCCGCAAAGCTGGGGGTGGAGAACGCTGTATTGAATGTCCATCTCCGACTCGAGCTCGAACGGCAGCGTGTTCATGTCCGCGTTCTTGAACGACGGGCAGAGCCCCTTGCAGTTGCAGATGAGAACCTTGACCTTCATGGCTTCTCTCCTTTGTTCCATTTCCGTTCACGCTTCCCCGTGCGGGCGCCGAGGACTGGACGCCGGCGCGGCCGGAAGCCGGCGTCCGGACGCGGCAAACTCCTCGACCGGGACCCGCCGTAACTTTCTGACGAGCCTGGCGTCGGCGGCCGCGACCTCATCGCCGGCCAGGCCCGCCAGGACCACCTGCACCCAGCGGGCCGCGTCGCCGGATGGCGCCAGGCGGTACGAAACGAACTTGCCGTTCTTCTCCTCGACGAGGAGACCCGCCCGCTTGAGCTCCCGCAGGTGCTCGGAGACGGTCGAGGAGGCGGCCGCGAGGACGGCGGCCATCTGGCACACGCAGAGAGGCCCGCCGGAGAGCATCGCCAGGACGCGCAAGCGCGCCGGGTGTCCGAGGGCCTTGGCGGCAGCGGTGACAGCGGAAAGGCGTGATTCTGTCATTTCGTTATATTACGAAATGTAGGCGTTGGCTCGCCATGGTGCGTCTGCATCATTTCCGCCGATCGCCGCCATCGATTGCGCGCGGCCGAAGACGCCGCGGGTCGGCCGATCAGGCCCCTTCGCGGGCGGCTCGAAGGCGGGGAAGGGAGAGCCAGGTCCGCAATCGGCTTGCCATCTCGCTTGCGGTCCGCTCGAAGACGCGACGCTGCTGTTCCTCGCTCTCGGCGACCTCCGCCGGGTCGGGGAAGCTCCAGCGGATCCTTTCCGGGTCCCCCGGGAAGACGGGACAGGACTCCGCCGCGCGATCGCAAACCGTGATGATGAAGTCGAACCGTTCTTTCACGTATCGATCCCACGACTTCGGGTACTGACCGGAAGTGTCGATCCGATAGATATCGCGCAGGACCCGGCGGGCCATCGGATGAATCTCGGACCGCGGGGAGCTGCCCGCGCTGAAGACGTCGATCCTTCCTCCGGACAGCTGGCGAAGCAGGGCTTCCGCCATCTGGGATCGCGCGGAGTTTCCGGTGCAGATGAAGAGGACGCGCAGGCGTTGTGTCTCCATGTTTCCCCTTTCGTTCTCCGTCAAGGCCTCGGATGGACTCCGAGCGTGAGTTCCGTCAGCCTGACCGCCTCCTTGCCGACTCGGTTTCCGGGAAAAGCTCGGGGAGACGGCGCCGGATCTCGTTCAGGACCTCACGGAAACGCGCGAGGCGCTCGTCCTCTGTACCTTCCACGGCTGCGGGGTCGGAGAGCGGCCAGTGAAGCTTTCGCGCGTTGCCGAGAAAAACAGGGCAGACCTCCTCAGCACAGAGGGTGACCACGGTGTTCACGCTGGCCGGGTCGATCGTCTCCACGGACTTCGAGATCTGGCCGGTGATGTTGATCCCGATCTCCGCCATCGCGCGGATCGCGAGCGGATTGACACGCGACGGCTGCGAGCCGGCGCTCTGAACGTTCACCGCGTCGCCGAACCGCGCCCGCGCCAGCCCCTCAGCCATCTGGCTCCGCGCCGAGTTGGCGACGCAGAGGAAGAGGAGTCCGGGCCGCGTCATCGCCTTCCTCTCGCCCCCGCCGGCTCAGCCCGCCGCGCCCAGCCTGGCCGGAAACCAGCCGCGCGTCCGGTTGCAGAAGGAGCAGACGGAGAGCATCACGGGAACCTCCACGAGAACGCCGACGACTGTGGCAAGCGCCGCGCCCGAGCCCGGGCCGAAGAGCGCGATGGCGGTCGCCACCGCCAGCTCGAAGAAGTTGCTGGCGCCGATGAGCGCGCCCGGAGCCGCCACGTTGTGCGGAACTTTCAGGAGCTTCATGAGCCCGTAGGTGAGCCCGGAGTTGAAGTAGACCTGGATCAGGAGCGGGATCGCGATCAGGATGACGTGGAGCCAGTGCGTCAGGAGGTTGTTGGCCTGGAACGCGAATATGAGGACGAGCGTCGCGAGGAGCGCGAGAACCGTGATCGGGTGGAAGAACGCCAGGTAGCGCCTCTCGAACCACTCGATCCCCTTAGCCCGGATGAGGAGCATGCGCGAGACGCTTGCGAGCACGAGGGGGATGACGATGAACGTGACAACGCTGTAGACGAGGACCTTGAACGGTACAGTCAGGTTGCTCGCGCCGCTCACCAGGAGGGAAACGATCGGCGCGAATGCGACGAGCATGATCAGGTCGTTCACGGAGACCTGGACGAGCGTGTAGGCCGGGTCGCCGTCGGTCAGGTACGACCAGACGAAAACCATCGCCGTGCAGGGGGCCGCCGCCAGGATGATGGCGCCGGCGATGTACTGGTCGGCCAGGGCCGGCGAGATGAGGCCCGAGAAGACGTGCTTGAAGAAGAGCCACGCGAGAAAGGCCATTGAGAATGGCTTGACGAGCCAATTCACGAAAAGCGTCACGAGGAGGCCCTTCGGTTTCTTCCGAACGCCCAGGATGCTCGTGAAGTCGATCTTCAGCATCATCGGATAGATCATCAGCCAGATCAGGACGGCGATCGCGACGTTGATCTGGCTCCCCTCGCCGAACTCGAGCTTCCGGATGGCGTCCGTTGCTCCCGGGAGGAGCTTTCCGAGAGTGACGCCGGCTACCATGCAGAGTCCGACCCAGAGCGTCAGGTACCTCTCGAAGTAGCTGAGTCGCTTCGGCGCCCTGGCGTCGCTCATCGGCCCTCAGCCTCTCGTGGGCTTCGTCGCGCGGACGAACGCGCTCATGAACTTGCCGTCCACCTCCGCCGGCGCGGCGCCCACGTCCAGGAGCAGGTCGCGAGCGTCTTCGGAGGTGTAGATCCGCGTCGGAACGATCTCGATGTCGGCGAAGCCGGCGGCCGAGAGCCTGGAGCGGTACTCGGATTCCTCCATCGCGCCCGCCAGGCACCCGATCCACAGTTCGACACTCTTCCGGAGGGCCGCCGGCACCTCGCCTCGCACGACGATGTCCGAGACGGCGAACCGGCCGCCCGGCTTCAGGACGCGGAAGGCCTCCCGAAGGGCCCGATCCTTGTCGGAGGAGAGATTGATGACGCAGTTGGAGATGATGACGTCCACCGAGGCGTCCGGCAGCGGGATGTCCTCCAGCTCGCCCTTCAGGAACTCCACGTTCGTCGCGCCTGCCTTCCGCTGGTTCTCGCGCGCGAGGGCGAGCATTTCGTCCGTCATGTCGAGGCCGTAGACCTTGCCCATGGGACCGACGCGCTTGCCGGAAAGCAGGACGTCGATGCCACCGCCGGAGCCGAGGTCGAGGACGATGTCGCCAGGATCGAGCTGCGCGAGCGCCGTGGGGTTGCCGCAGCCGAGAGAAGCCGCGACGGCTTCGGCCGGCAGCCCGGCCGTGTCCGAGATTTCGTACAGGCTCGACGTGACGGGATCGGCGCAGCCACACGCCGCGGGGCCGCAGCAGGAGCTCTGGCCGCCCGTGGAGGCCCGCCTCGCGGCCTCACCGTACTTCTGCCTGACGACGTCCTTCAAGTTCGCTTCCGACATGTTGGCCTCCATTCGATAGATTGCAAATGATTGATCTATCAATCCAAATTTTTTAAACCGCTTTGGAAACAGCCTCCGCGAGCCCCGCCAGGGCGGCCTCATTCCTCCGGTAGAACACCCAGCGCCCGCGCTTCTCCGCCTCCACGAGACCCGCCCGGCGCAGCAGATCCATGTGGTACGAGATGACCGTCTGCGACACCCCCACCGCCTTCTCGATGTCGCAGGCGCAGAGCCCCCGCTCCTCCCGCGCGATGAGCTCGCAGCAGGACTTCCCGCGCGCCCGGAGCAGATCCAGGATCTTCAGCCGCGTCGGGTCCCCGAGCGCCTTGAAGACGGGGACGAGATCGGCCGGCTTCATAGATCGATAAATATAGATGTATGGAAGCCGGGTGTCAAGGCCCCTGTCCGGCCGGCCTGCGGTATCGTTCGCTCGAAAGGAATCCGGAATGAAACGCAGATCGCATTTTCTCCTCCCGGCGCTGCTCCTTGTGTCGTGGGGAACGGCGGCGCAGGCGTCGGCGGAGCCCTGGAAGTTCGTGGTCGGCGGGGATTCCCGCAACTGCGGCGACGTCGTGATGCCCTCGGTCGCGGCGGGAGCGGCTTCGGCGGGCGCGGCGTTCTACTGGCACCTGGGGGACTTTCGCGCCATCTACGACTTCGATCAGGACATCGTCCAGGCGCGCCAGGTCGCCGGCGAGAAACGCCTGGCGATCAGCGATTACCAGAGGGGCGCCTGGGACGACTTCCTGCAGAGCCAGATCGCGCCGTTCGGACCGATGCCGGTCTTCCTCGGGATCGGCAACCACGAGCTCGTCGCCCCGAAGACCCGCCCCGAGTACCTGGCGCAGTTCGCCGACTGGCTGACCGCCCCGCCCATCGCGGCCCAGCGGCTGAAGGACAACCCGAAGGACCACAGGCTCAAGAGCTATTACCACTGGATGCAGAGCGGCGTGGACTTCATCACGCTCGACAACGCCTCCAACGACCAGTTCGACTCGGAGCAGGTCGCCTGGCTCGAGCGCGTCGTGAACCGGGACATCGCGGATCCCGCTGTCAAGGCGATCGCCGCCGGGATGCACGCCGCGCTCCCCGACAGTCTCGCGTTCGATCACAGCATGACCGACTGGGCGCAGGGAGAGGCGAGCGGCCGGAAGGTGTACGCGGCGCTGCTCAAGGCGCAGACCGCCGGCAAGAAGGTCTACGTCCTGGCGAGCCATTCGCACTTCTACATGAGCGGGATCTACGATTCGCCTTACTGGCGGGCGCACGGCGGCGTGCTCCCGGGCTGGATCATCGGGACGACCGGCGCCGAACGCTACGCGCTTCCCCCGGGAGCTACCCAGGCCAAGGAAGCGAAGACGAACACGTACGGATATCTCCTCGCGACCGCGGATTCCGACGGCTCGATCCGGTTCGACTTCCAGGAGATCAAGGAAGAGAACATTCCGGAGGGTGTGGTGAAGCGTTTCACGCCGGAGTTCGTCCACTGGTGCTTCACCGCGAACATTCGCGCGCAGTAGCGCTGCGCGCCTTCCTCTTCCCTGTCATCCAGCGCGGAGCAAGGGATCTGCCCTCACATCCAGTGCTACCGGAGCAGATCCTTCGTCGCGGAGCCTGTCCCGATCATCGATGTCGCGGGTCCACGATAACGAGGGCAGATTCCTCGCTGCGCTCGGAATGACATGCGAAGCGAAGGGGGCTCCTCGGGATGACAGATGCCGGGGCGCGAACGTCAGTCGCGCCACCAGGCGCGATCCGTATTACGTGGCGCACGCGCGGCGGCGTATTCCGCCATCTGCCTGATCCGCTCGGCATGAGAGAGCGGACCGGCCCAGCAATGAGGTTTTCTCGCGCCGTACAGGATCGTTCCGCCCCAGGGAGGGTCCGTCGTAGACGAGAGGAAGTCGTCGAGGCGGTGGACGGCGTTGTTCAGGTAATACGTGTCCATCTCACCCGCGGTGATGTGGATCTTTCCGGCGAGCTTGCCGCCGATCTCGCTCCAGTGCTTCTGGAGGTACGCGGTCAGGTCGGTGTGCTCGCGCCAGTAGGCCGCGACGCTCTTGTCGATCGCGCCGCTCTTCGGATCGAAGAGCGGTTGGAAGTATCCGTCCTTGCCGATCGGGCCGTAGACCGCCTGCCAGCAGTCCCAGTCCTCGCCGGAACGGCCGCCGGGGCCGAGCGCGCGCTCGTATTTCAACTGCTGCTCCATGGTCGAGCGGACGACTCCCTCGGTGTCGCGCTCCCCCGGGAGCGGTACGCGCAGGAAGCCGGTGCCCTTGTGCCAGGCGTTGTCCCAGTCGTAGATGTTGACGATCTGCATGGAGTGGAAGTCCACGGGATCGGGGCATGCGGAGAAGGTGCCGCCGAAATCGTCGGGATGGAAGATCTGGAGCGCGAGCGACTCCCAGCCGCCGGTGGACCCGCCGGAGAGGATCCGCGCCCACGGCTCGCGGATCGCGCGGAAGTGCGTCTCGATGTACGGGATCAGCTCCGTCATGATCATCTTCCCGTACGGCCCGTTGTTGGGCGAGTCCACCGCGTAGGAATCGTCGTAGTACGGGGTCGGGTGCTGGAACGTGACGTAGAGCATCCGCGGAAAGCCGTCGGAGAGCCAGGCCTTCGAGAACTCCTCGCGGGCGCGGGCAAACATCCTCTGCCGCTCGGTCGCCCCGGAGGGGACCTCGACCCTCTCGCCAAAGCCGCCCGGCGCCCCGGTCGTGAAGTGCCCCTGCTCGTAGTTGACCGGGTATAAGACGCTCTTCTCCTTCTCGTAGTCGCGCGGGAGGAGGATCGTCGCGCCGACGAAGATCGGCTGTCCCCAGAACTTCGAGAGGAGCGCGCTCTGGAACCGCACCCGCTTGACATACTGCGTGTCGGCCGCGATCGCGAACGGAGGAATTCTCTTCGAGAGTGTCAGGCGAACGGTCTCCGGGCGGCCGGGGTCGAGATGGATCTTCCGCGCTTCGCTGTAGAGGTTGCCGGGAGAGATCTGGAAGACCTGCCCCTCCCACTGATCCGCGTGCAGTTTGACGGTATGCCCGTCCGCGCGGTGGAACGTCGTGTAGACGTTCAGCATCCCCTGGACGAAGTAGTCGCCGGGCGGGATGTCCGCCAGCCGGGCGAGGGGATAACCGAGGGCGCCGGAGCCGACGACGGCCCATTGCCCGGGCTTCAGTCCCTCGACGTCTTCTCCGAAAAACGGCGTCGAACGGTACTGCTCTCCGTCCTTGCCGAATTGGAGGCGCGGCTCCGGGTCGTCCGTTCGCGAGAGGATCACGAAGACCCGGCCGTCGGCCGGCTCACTCCGAGCGCTTGCCGGGAAGGAGAGCTCGAAGCGGAGCGCAGCCGCGGGCTCGGCGGCGCGGGACGAAGCCGAGATCGCCCAGAGCAGCCCCGCGAGGGCGATTCCGAGCCGGCGCGCGCTCCGCACTACCGGACCGAGACGCTTCGTTCCCGGCGCGATGCCGCCAGGACCTGGAAGACCATCAGGAGAATTCCGATGTCGCGTACGAGGACCCACCGCATGTCGGTGAGTTGCTCGTCTCTCGTCCTCCCCGCCGCGTGGACGTCGAAGCAGCCGCAGTCCACCGCGTGCCCGCGCGCGAGGTTCCACCCGATCGCGATGAGGAAGACGAGAATCAGAAGGCCCGCCACGATCGCCGACTCCCGGCGCCAGAATCCCAGGATCAGCGCGAGCCCGGTCAGCAGCTCCACCCACGGCATCACGAGCGCGAGCGCATTGACAAACACTCCGGGAACCAGGCGGTAGTTGTAGATCATGTGGGCGAAGGAGGGAGGATCGGCGATCTTCGGGAGCGCGGCGACCGCGAAGATCGCGCCGAGGCCGATCTGGACGCGGACCGAGAGCCACGGGCTCGTGAACCAGCTCATGGCTTTGCGCCCTTCACGACCGGAAGGCCTCGCTTCTGCCAGGCGGGGAACCCGTCCTTGTAGACGTAGAGAGCGTTGAAGCCCACCATGTAGAGCTTCTCGGCGAGCATGTGCGAGTCCTCGCAGTCCCCGCCGCTGCAATAAAGGACGATCGGCGCGTTCTGGTCGAGGCCCTCATCGAAGAACGCCTTGACGCGGTCGGCGATGTCCGACTCCCAGATGGGGAAGCTGCGCGCCCCCGCGATATGCCCGTCGGCGTATACGGAGCTGCGCCGGGCGTCGAGAAACAGCCGCTGCTGCCGGAAGAGCGTCTCCGCGTCGTCGGTCGAGATCTCGACGGAGGCGCGGTCGGGATGCGGAAGAAATGTCTTCGAGGAGGCGGACGCGGCGCCCGGTGAGACCTCGGAGGGCACAGCCGCGACCGCGGCGGGAGTCGCCGGGGAGGTCGTCACCTGGGCGGCCCCGGCCGGCGCAGGAGGGACCGTCTCGGCGGAAGCGGGGCCGGTCTCCATCGCCCGCGGGTAGGTTCCGATCCACGCGAGCTTTCTCTCCTTGGAAGCGGCGAGGTTCGAAACGCCCGCGCACACGGCCGCCGCCACCACCAGCAACACGACCTTCGTCCATGCGCGCTGACTCATGTCGTCAGTCCCTCGGAGTCCTTCGCAACAGCGGCCAACGATATCTTCTTCCGCGGGCTTTCGGTCTGCGGCGTTCGCTTCGAGAACAGGCGGCCCGTTCAGTCCTTTGCGGCCTGCAGGAGGACCCGCTCGACGGCCTGGGCGCGAGCGACGCCGTCGGCGATGACTCGGGCGTAATAGCGACTCATCGAGCCGTTGACCTGCGGAGCGACCCGCGAGGCCTCGGGCGCCGCGCCGGAGGCGAGGCCTTCGAACGCGGCCATCCCGCCCCCGTCGATCAGGGGACGCACCCAGACGATGGGCTCGCTCCCGATGTCGGTGACCGCGACGCGGCCCACGGCGCCGTCCGGACGGAAGACGACGCCGATGCCCATCGGCCCGTGCTGCGAGGAGATCCAGAGGAAGACGACGGTGCCGACGAGCCGCCCCTGGGCGTCGCGCCCGACGTAGACCTTCGTGTCCTCCTCCGAGGGGGTCCAGCCGGTCGCCTTTCGGATCGCGGCGCCGTCGCCGCGGGAGATCATCATCTCCTTCTCGAAGAAATGGACCGCGCCGGGAAGGCCCTGCTTCAGGAACTCGCCCCGCGAAACGAGGGAGACGTTGGGCGTGATGTGAGCCGGAAGCGCCAGCGGGCAGAGGAGTGCCGCGAGCGCCAGGAGGAGTTTACGCATTGGTGTTCTCCTTTGTGAACCAGAGTTGAACGATCGCGATGACGAACACGGCCGAGTAGCAGATCCCCATCGCGAATCCGCCGCCGACCGCGAGCGCGCCAAAGAGCGTCCCGAGGCCGGGCGCGAGGTGAGCGCCCCAGAGCCCGGCGAAATCGAGGAACGGCGCGGCGAACGCGAAGAGCACGAGAAGGGTCCGCGCGCGCGAGGAGAGCCGCAGGCCGAAGACGACGAGCGCCAAAAACGCCGCGGACATCGCATAGACAGGAACGTGAACGTGGGTGTCCTGGACGAGGAGATCCCGGGCGATGTGATGCGTGGGGTGATCGAGGCTCGACGGCTCCATCGGCATCTCGTGCGTCGAGGTGACGGTGCAGCACTCCATCGCCATCTCGTGATGCCCTTCCGGGGACACCGTCCTGGCAACGCCGCGCGGCGTGAACGCGGCGAAATTGCGCACCTGCCACCCTCCGAAGAAATCCGCGACGCCGAGAAGCGCGAGAAAGAGCGTCACGGCCAGCCGGACTTCGAGAGGACTCCGCGGAAGTCTGCCCATGCTGGATCTCCTCAGTGGCTCCGGCCGTTCAAAAGACGTAGACGACTTGAAGCGTCGCCGATTTGTTGTCCCGCCGGGGCTCGTCCGTCTTCGAGGCGAAGACATGCTCCGTCGAGCGGTCGTAGCGAAGGTCGAGGCGCAGCGCGAGCTCCGGAATGCGCAACGAGGTCCGGTCGAGCGTGCGATAGAGGCCGAAGAAGCCGCCCCCGATCAGGTATTGCGGCGAGAGCGTGAAGGAGCGCAGGACCTGACGCTGCCCCGTGCGGGACCCCTCCATGTCGTCGAAGTAGTCGGCCCGCAGCGTGAGCGCCCAGTGCCTGCCCAGCCGGTGGTGCGTGAAGAACGTGTCGCCCAGCCACTTCGCGGTGCCGCCGTCCTCCGCGGAGTGAGGCTCGGTTCCATAGACGAATTCCTCTCCCCAGACCCACGAGTCGGTCTGCTGCACGAGGATCGTGGCGACGGCGGTCGTCCGGCGGTCGCCGGTGCGGTCGTCCTTCTCGGCGCCGTGGATCACGCCGAGTCCGAAGTGCGCGATCGGCCAGGGGCTCCAGATCCCGTAGAGCGCGCCGGTCTTCGCGTGGTTGTTGTCGGAGTCCACGTCCCACCCGTTGGCGAGGATCGCGTACCCCTCGAACTGCGGCGAGAAGGTCTGCCGCGCCATCACGCCGGTGAACTTGACCGGGCGTCCGAACTGGAAGACGAAGGACGAGGTCGCCTGGAAGTTCAGCGGCGCGTCGTCCCGCTCGATCGCGAGCGGCGAGTCGAACTTCCCGAAGACGACCGAGAGGCCATGCGCGGGATCGGCCGCCCACGAGACCTGCAGGTTGTCGATGTCGGTCGAGACGGAGCTCCCGCCGCCGCCTTCTTCCGCGACGCGACGCGCCGCGAGAGGCCGGATCCTCGAAGGCGCCGCCGACGGCGCGAACGGGCTCTCCTCCTCCTTGCTCACGGTCACCTGGCCGAAGAAGGAAACCCGGTCCGAGAGCGCGCGGTAGAGCGAAAGGGCGAGGACGGAGGACTCGAAGTTGTTGTCGTCGGTGTTGAAGTTGTAGTTGAAGTTGCCGGCCGCGAAGCCGTTGATCACGAGGCCGAATTTCGAACCGGCGCCCCCGGACAGGGAATCCGGGTCCACCGGTTTTTCCTGTCCGAACGCCGGATGCGCGGCGCCGGACAAGAGCAAGAGCGCGGGCAAGAGACGGGCGAGCCGCCGGATGAAGTTCATGCAATCCTCCTCTGGGATCTCTCGAGACGCTCACTTGTTTCGGGCGGAGGCGGCCGCGTCAGCCGCGTGGAGGAGGATCGAGGACCCGGGGAGCCTGCGAGAGGGGCGAGGGCTTGACGAGCGAAGTCGCGAGCGAAAAAGAAGCCGGCGGCAGCGTGGCCGCGGGAGCGGGAACGAGGAACGCGCCCATCGCGGAGAGGAGCGCCTCCCGCTCGACGCTGCCGCAGCCGCGCATCGAGCAGGAGCCGGCAAGCGGGCAGCACATCTCCGTCATCCCGCCCGCGCAACAGTCCATGCCCTCGGCCGCGATCACGAGCGGCGCGTGAAACGCCGCCGAGAGCGAGAGGAGCAGGAGGGCCGCCGCCAGTTTCATCGGATGGCAGCTAGCATAATCCAGCCGCTCAACGCGCGTTGCTCTTGGGGAACAGGACGCGATCCGGGGAGGCGTTCAAGCGCTTCAGGATCTCCCGGAGCAGCTCGGTCTTGACGCTGCCGGCGTGCCGCGGGTCCACCACATACCGCACGATCGCCTCGAGCCACGTGTTCTCGTTGACTCGGAAGATCACCTCAGGGTGCTCGTTGACGCTCAGCTCATCCACCGGCGTGCGGGCGAGGAGCTTGCGGTAGACCTGGACCCGCTTGACCATCTTCTCGCCGCGGTGCTCCAGGACCACCTGCTTCATCGTCTCCGCGACGAACTCGAGGTCGGCCTCATAGGCGACGTGCAGCTTGATCTCGTTCCAGATGAAGGGGAAGAGGGGCCAGGAGTAGTTGTACACGGTCGAGCTCAAGACCTTCGAGTTGGGGAACTTGATGATCCGGCCGCTCGGGTGGTCCGTCGAGAGATACTGGCCGCCGAACTCCCAGAGCGTCGTGTCGAGGTATCCGACCTCGATGACGTCGCCGGTCGCGTCGCCGATCTTGATGCGGTCTCCGACGCGGTAGGGCGCTCGCACGAGGATGTAGATCCAACCGATGAAGCTCGTCATCGGAGTCTGGACGGCGAGGCCGACGATGATCGAGACGACGCCAAGGGAGACGAGGCCCGTGTAGAAGTTCCCGAAGAGGATCGCGCCGGCGGCGCCGACGACCAGGACCGCCGTCGCCAGGCGGACTACGCGCGTCAGGTTGTAGCGCGTGACGATGTTCTTGATTCTCGGGATGCCGAAGGTCTCGACGACACGCTCGAGGAACAGCAGCGCGACGACGATGATCGCGGCGAGCGGAAGCCTGTTGAGCAGGCTGTTCTTCCAGGAGGGGAGGGAAATGACGTCGTTCTCGATCATCACATCCAGTGCGGCGAGGACGACGAGCACGATTCCGAAAATGCCGACCCACGTCAGGCGGCGGAACTTCGAAGCGCGTTTCGGCGCCGCCTCCCCCGGCGCCGCCTGCTCGAGAGCCTTCTTGACGTTCTCGTGCCGGCTCAACCGCTCCGCCGCGGCCTGCTGTTCCCGCGCCATGCCCCTGGAAGATGCAAGCCCTGTGCGCAGGGCCGCTCGGTCAGGAGGCCGGCGTCTCTCCCGGCCCCGGCACGCGAAGGAAAAGCGCTGTCCAGACCGTTCCGGCCAGCCCGAGCGCGGCGGCCGCGAGGAAGGTCGCGGAGGGGTGGATCGTCCAGAGGGCGCCGCCCGCCGCCGCGGCGCCCGCGACCGCGAAGCCGCGGATCGCATAGTAGAGGCCGACCGTGCGCCCGCGCGCTCCCGGGTCGGAGAGATCCACGATCAGCGCCTTGCGCGCCGGCTCGCCGATCTCCCGCAGTCCGCCGATCACGAACGCGGCGGCGAGCCACGGAAACGACCGCGAGAAGAGCACGGCGAGCGGGAAGAGCGAAAAGAAGAAATACGTCAGCAGAACGAACCATTTCTTTTCCGCCCGTTCGGCCAGCGCCGCCGCGGGCAGGTAGGAGACGATCGCCGTGCCCATCAGGGCGGCCGTCAGGAGCCCGAACCGCGACGGCGAAATCTTCACGACCTCGATCGCCCAGATCACGAGAAAGACATCCGGCATCCCCTCGCAGAACCGGATCAGACAATCGGCGATCAGGAGCTGCCGGAGCGCCGGGGGAAGTCTTCGCCACCCCCTCCCCTGCAGAGAGGGCCGGGGTGAGAGCGCCACCGGTCCCCTGGTCTCTCCGTCTCGGTCCCGCAGCCCCCGCCGCAGCGCAAGAAGCATCGCGACCGAGAGCGCGATCGAGACCGCGAACCCCACCTTCATCCCCTGCCTCATCCCCATCCTTTCGAGCAGCCACCCTCCCAGAGGCGGCGCCACGACGATCGGAACGCGCTTCAACACGGCCTGTACGGTGAAGCCGGCGATCCGCCGGCCTCCCTCCAGCTCCTCGCCGATCAGCGCGAAGGTCGCCGGCAGTCCGAGCGACTGCCAGCAGAGGACGAGAAGAAGCCCGAGGAAGACGCCGGGAATAGAGGGAAAGAAGAAATAGGCGGCGAAGCCGGCGGCCGTCAGGGAGCCGAAGAGCAGGAGCGAGCGGCGGGTGCCGAGCCTGTCGGAGAGCACGCCCCCCGGATACGCGTAAGCCGCGTCCAGGAAGTCCTTCGCCGTTCCGAAGAGGCCAACGGTGAAGGCCGATGCCCCGAGGACGCGCAGGTACTCCGGCAGGTAGCGGAACCAGAGTTCCTCGCCGAAGCCGTAGACGAGGAGGCCCGCGGCGAGCGCGCCCACGCGGCGCTCCAGGCCGATGCGGCGGAGAAGAGTCATGCGAAGAGTCGGAGGTCTAAGCTCTCATGTCCAGGGTTCGGAGCAAGGTATTCGATATATCAGCTGATAGATTTATATGTCAATTGATAGACTCTCTTTTGGAGGCGGACATCGCGACTTCGCAGAAGCGGCTTCTGCTGCTCAGCAATTCGGCTCTTCATGGGAGCGGGTATCTCGATTACGCGGAAGGGGCGGTCCGGGATTTTCTGGGAAAGACGCGGCGGCTGCTCTTCGTGCCGTACGCGCTCCTCGACCGCGGGGCTTACGCCGCGCAGGCGCGCGGGCGTCTGGAAAAGATGGGGTACGGTCTCGACTCGATCCACGAGGCGTCGGACGCGGGAAAGGCGGTCCTCGAGGCGGAGGCTCTCTTCATCGGCGGCGGCAACACGTTTCGACTCCTGCAAGCGTTGCAGCAGCGGTCGCTCCTCGAGCCGATCCGGCGGCGCGTTGAGGAGGGAATGCCCTACATCGGCTCGAGCGCCGGCACGATCGTCGCGTGCCCGACGATCCGCACGACCAACGACATGCCGATCCTCGAGCCGGAGAGCCTTCGGGCGCTCGGCCTGATCCCCTTCCAGATCAACGCTCACTACCTCGACGCCGATCCCGCCTCGACGCACATGGGAGAGACGCGCGAGGAGAGGCTCCGTCAGTTCCACGAGGAGAACGCGGCGCCCGTCGTCGGCCTGCGCGAGGGGACGATGCTCCGCGTCGAGGGGAACTCGGTCGTGCTCCGGGGAGGAAAGCCCGCGCGGATCTTCCGCCGCGGAAACGACCCGCTGGAGGTCCCTTCCGGAACGGATCTCGAGGAGCTGCTCGCGCCGTGACTCCCGCCGGCACGCTTCTTCTCACGCGCCGCGACGTGAAAGAGCTGCTCGACCTGGACGAGTGCATCGAAGCGATCGAGGCCGCCTTCCGGCTCCGCGGAGAAGGGAAGGTTCCGCCGGCCGGAATTCTCGGCTTCCCGGCGGAAGGGGGCGGTTTTCATATCAAGGCCGCCGGGCTCGATTCGTTCTTCGCGGCGAAGATCAACGGAAATTTCTCCCGGAACCGGGAGCGGTTCGGCCTGCCGGCCATCCAGGGCATCGTGCTCCTCTGCGACGCCGCGAACGGGTACCCGCTCGCCGTCCTCGACTCGATCGAGATCACGATCCGGCGCACCGGCGCCGCCACGGCCGTCGCGGCGACATACCTCGCGAGGGAGGACGCGCGCGTCGCGACGATCTGCGGCTGTGGCGACCAGGGGCGGATCCAGCTCGCGGCGCTCGTGCGGGTGCGGCGTCTGGAGCGCGTCCACGCCTGCGACACGGACTCCGCGCGCGCCGGAGAGTTCGCCTCCGAGATGTCGAGAGAGCTCGGCATCCCGGTCGAGACCGCGCCGCTGCCGGGACCGGCTGTGCGCGCGAGCGACATCGTCGTGACGTGCACGCCTTCGCGGGAGCCGTTCCTGCAAGCCGAGGACATCGAGCCCGGGACCTTCATCGCCGCGGTCGGAGCCGACAGCGCCGACAAGCAGGAGCTCGATCCGCGGATCCTCGTCTCCGCCACGGTCGTCGCGGACAGCCTCGATCAGTGCGCCGAGATCGGCGAGATCCATCACGCCATCGCGGGAGGCTTCCTGAAGCGGTCCGACGTCCACGCCGAGCTCTCCGATCTCGCCGCCGGGACAAGGGCCGGCCGCTCCCGCGCCGACGAGATCACGGTCTTCGACAGCACGGGGACGGCCCTCCAGGACGCGGCAGCGGCAGCGGTCGTCTTCGAGAAGGCCTCGCGGAGCGGAAGGGGCATTCGGATCGATTTCGCGAATTGACCGCGCAAGGCCGCTCCGAATATGCTCTGGCCACGTTCTTGGAGAGAAGAGTCATGACCGCGCAGACAGTCGAGAGGCGCAAGGGCCCCAGGCGCTACGGCCTCGGCCGGCGGATCCACGGCGATCGCCGCGCCTCCGGACAACGAGACATGAGGTTGCCCGGCTGGCCGGAGCGAAAGCGACAACGACGGGAAGAAAGGCGCCGCTCCATTCCCGACCGCCGCCGCGCAGAAAAAGCAAGGTCGTATTGAACCCGCGATGATCCGATTCAGGGCTTCCCGGCCCCACCCTCCCGCTTCCACACCAGATCCCACGCCTCGCGGCGCTGCGCGAATCCCATGACCTTCCCGCCGGCGTCCCGAAGAACGACGTACCGGTAGCGCGGCTTGCCGGGCACGAAGAGCACGTCCGGCGCTTCGGCGCGCAGCTCCTCCGCTTTGCGCCCGCTCTGCTGCCCTTCCAGCGCGTCGCCGTTGCACCGGATCTCGTAAGCGATCGAAGGCGTCAGCGCATAGCGGCCGCAATACTCGGCGCGCAGAGCGGCCGGGAGCGCGACCGCTGGCGGATCCGTCCGTATCGCGAGGACCTGGGCGGCGATGAGCCGCCACCCCTTCGCCGTGTTGAGCCACGTGTCGGTCGTCCGATACTGGCAATGCAGCTTATGCCCGTGGTAGACCTCGTCCTCGTCGTCCACGTAAGTCGCGACCGCGACGTTGCCGTGCACCGCGGCGTCGAAGTCGATGACCTTGATGGATCCGCTGACGCCTTCGGGAAGCGGCTTCGTCCCCTCCACCATCTGCTTCTTCGTCATCACCGTTCCGCTCTCGTCCACGTAGCGCACCTTCTCGTCCAGGTACCGCTCCCAGACCGCCGTGTCACCGTGCGTGATCGCGTCCACCAACTCCTGCGTCTGCCGCTTCAGGATCTCCGGGATGCTCTCGACGGCGATGATCGGCACTCCGATCGCGAAAAGAACCCCGAACGCGAACGCGAACCGGCGCTTCCTCATGACAATCTCCTTTCGCCCCGCCAAGATAATCCCCCTCTCCCCCGGGAGAGGGCCGGGGTGAGGACGCAACCGGCGCCACTGCAGCCGTCCGATCGCCGCCGGCCGCCTGCGCGGCGCGTAACGGAGCAACCCTCGCGCGGCCAGTCCCGTGGTGAGCGGAATCAGCTCTTGATGACCTTCTCCAGGCGGCCAGTGTTGGCGTCCACGAGAATCAACACCGGCGCGTTCTTGTAGTCCTTCGAGTAGCTGATGTTCCAGGTCGCGTGCAGCTCGTGGTTGAACGCGGTCTGGATCATCACGATGTATCCCTCCCCGATGTACTTCTCGCCGTGCTCCTTCGCGATTGCGTAGAGCTTCGCGCCGTCGCGGACAAAATCGGGCTTCAAGGCGGGAACGCGGGCCGCGGCCTGGGCATCGGTCGAGCACGTCAGTGACCCGCGAAAGGTGTTGACCATGAAGTTGGTCTTCGCCTCCGCCGAATAGAACATCAGGTTCCACGACGCGGAGGTCCCGTTGGCCTTCAGCGGCCCGAGCACCGTGTTCCCCAGCCGCGCCGGAACGACGTCCTTCTTCCACGCCTTCGCAAGCCTCTCCCCCGTCGAGTAAATCTCCGAAAGCGTCGGCTCCGGATTCTTCAGCTGCGCTGCCTTGCAGGCCTCCGCCGCCGAAGCCCCCCTCGCCGCCGCCAACGACACCGCGACCGCCAGAACGAGAGCCCGTTTCTTCATCTCATCCCTCCGAGCAACATCATTTGGGTCTGACCCTAGCTTGACTCTAACTCACCAGCCAATCGCCTCCGCGCTGAGCCGGATCAGCTAGACTTAGCGCGCTCCGATTCGATGATGCTCAACAAGGTCTGGCCGTACTTGCTGGCCCTTACCGGTCTGGCGTTGCTCTGGCTGGATCGCCCGGTTGGCCTGCGCTATGTCGGGAGTGCTCGCGCTGGCGGCTGGACAGCGGAAGGATGGGCGCTGGGGTCGCCATGGATGACGGTCTTTGGGATATGCGCCTTGGCTGTCGCAGCTTTGCAGATCGTCGTACGAGTTACTTCGAAACCTCAGTAGCCCCGCTGCTCGCCTTGCCAGCGACCTCTGCCTACGGGCGGTTCGAAGCGGTCAGTTGGCGGGAAGGGCGGCCATCGAATAGCTCAATTCGGTTCGCACCCGGACAATTCTCGTGGTGGAAGAACGAATGAGCGGGGCCAACCTGGCATTGACGGCGGCCGCTCCCGCATCGCCGAGTCCTATCGTCAGGACCGGGCCGCCGTCGATTTCCGCGAGGTTCTTGAGCATTCGCGATGACACGACCTCGCCTCCCTCGCCGCCGAAGATCGGGCGCCATACCAGGAAGTGAGCGACGCCGGCCTTTTCCAGCGCGGGCCGGTAGTCGTTCCTGAGCCAGGCCAGGTAGTCCTCCATCCTGCCCTGGGCCACCAGGGTTCTCGTCTCCAGCCAGTAGATGCCCATAGGCACGTTTGCCTTGTTGATTTCAAGCTCGGGCTGCCGCGCCGCATACTGGCGAGTCTGCGCGCTGTAGCAGCGGTCGAGTTTGCGGGACAGTTTTTCCCATGCCTGCTCACCCAGAACTTTCACGACAACCGGCGGGCCGTCAAGGTCCTCGAATTTCATGACCGGCACGACGGTCGTATACTCCGTTGTGTCACCCGCGAAGTTCTGCAGGGTAAGAAACCACGGAATCCCCGCCTTCTTATAAGCCGCCATGATCTGCTTGAGAGACGCTTCGAACTCCTGCCGCATTTCGGGTTTAACGCTGGTCGTTGTGGAACCGATCCACCCGGGCTCCGCATCGGTCTGCGCCAAGGAAACGGTGGAGAGACCGGCAACGAGAACCGCCGACGCCAAACGCAAGGCAGGACTACAGCTCATGAACGGAGTAGCAGCGCCGGCTCGCGCGGTTTCCTCAACCTGATCTGACAAAGCGTAAAGACCTCCGCTACGCTCGTGCGTAGCGGAGGTTGACCTGTGTTATCCGATGCTTCCCGCAGCGCTACGGGAGAGGTCCGACGTTGTTCCAGGAGCAGCGGCCGCCTGCGCCATTGCATGCGTTCAGGACGTTAGGACAATTATTGGCAGCCACCGTGCAAGTCAGAATCGCTGGGACGATCTGGCGCAGGCCGTCGGGTGTCAGTTCCAGCTTCATCACTTGTTTCAGATCGGCTGAGAGCAAGTTTGTCGAGTTGGTGAGCTGGGTCCCCAGCGTGGCGAACAGTGCCACGATATGAGCGTCCAGGGCCGCGAACTCGTTTGCGATGTGGGTGTCAAGAGCGACGAACTCGGCTGCGATGTGGTTGTCGACGTTCGTGAGATGTGTGTCCAGGGCCAGGAACTCGGCTGCGATGTGGTTGTCGACGTTCGTCAGGTGCGTGTCAAGGGCGTTGACGGAGTCCTGGACATCCGCGAGATCGTTGTGAATGTGATCGAGCCGTCTGAAATTGGCGTCGATCTGGTTTGCGGTGCCCTCCCCCGAGCAGAACGTTGCCGCGTCGAAGAAACCGTTCGCAACATCAGCCGCGATGGCCAGGGGAACGCATGCCAGCGAGCCGTTTTCACCCAGGACGTCCTCGTTGCAAACCCATGCCGCCGCGGCCAGGACCGAATTTGCAACCTCCTTGATAATGAAAAGGGCGTACCGGGTGTCGGCGCTGGTGTCCACCCCATCGCATCCGCTGGTGATGGGGACCGGGCCGGGAAATCCCGGCGTGAGTGGTGACAGGGCGCGATTCGTCTCGGCTGTTTTCTGCTGGGACTCTATTTTAGCGGCGAGGTACTGACTGGTCGTCGCACCGAAGGAGAGGTCCGCGACGGTGTTCTGTCCAAACGTCTTGGCCAACTGAGCATCTGTGACCAGCCGCATGGCTTCGCGCCCCTGGCGAGCACGCTCTTGACGCGCCGTGTTGCCTGTTGCCGCCGCCATGCGCTCGAAGTTGGACATCATGACGTCGTAATTCGCTCGGAAGGTCGTCCAGTCTTGCTGGGCATTCGACGGTGGTGCCTGCGAGCCTCCCAGATTCTGTTCGGCACTCAAGGACGGAGCCAGCGCAGCCCCCAGAATTGCCAACACCGCGATCGCGTAAGGCCATCTTCGAGTCATTCGTCGCCTCCCTCGCAATGGACATCGTTAAAAACTGGTGCCGATGCCCTGTCCAAAGAGGCATCCACCCCGCTGTCTCAACTGACTGCTTGCTGCGGGGTGGTTTTTACTCGCAAACCGCCCTTATGGTCAAGTAGTTTTCGCGCCCAACTAAAGGACTAGCAGGCTGCTGAAAAGACAGCGTTGCGACCGGGCGTCTGAGTCAGAGGCTTTCACGGAGGAACGGCCCAAAGGCCTGCTGCCGAGCGGGCACGGTAATGGTGATTGACCGGATCCTTGGCTGGCGACTTCGTGCTCGTCATGATCGGCGGAGTCGCCGAAGCCGATCATGTTGTTCTGCCGTTTAAGTCGCCCCAAGCGGCGGCACTTCTTTGTCTCTAAAGCGCGTCCTTGAGCTTCTTTTTGGCGTCCTCATTGGCCTTAAGAAGACCGGCTCGGAACTCTTGAGTCAAGATGTAGAAGAATCCCTCAGTCACTTTGTCACCCAAGCGGTCAAGGGATATGGCAACCTCCGGCCCTTCCCATGTCACCTTCTCCTGCTCGAAGCTGGTATTCATGCGATCCTGGACGGTGGAACTCCTGGACGTCATGGGAGTGCCGTATTTCTCGACGAAAGCCGTGCGCACGGTCTGGTACTCCTTTGAAGGGAAATGGCCTCCAACCGCAACGAGCTTGCCATTCATAAACTGGAAAATTGCCGTAACAGCGACATTTCCGAGGCTGAATGTTGACATGCAACTTCGCATCTTTGAACCGGGAATCGTGCTCGCCGAATTGCGACAGAGTCCAAACTTCAGAGCGGCGTTCGCATCCTTCTCGCTCGTCCCCCAGGTGATGCCCCGAAAAGCTTTCGGCTCCTGCTGCCAGACGTGCGGCGTGGGACCTGGAGGAGGTGCCGAAGGTTGCGCCGTCGGAATGCTGGTCGGAATGCTGATTGGAACGCTCGCCGGAGGAATCGGTCGATTCTGCACCGGCTTCTGCGTCTGGGCGAACATCGGAAGCGAAAGCAATGATACAAGGGCCGTCGCGAGAGTCGTTTTCATACACCTCAGCTCGGTCAGCGTGCGTTTTCTGATGGCAATATTCTAGACCGAACCGCACGTCCGGCGACCTGGGTCGCCGAGTGCGGGTACCGTCGCATCGAGGAGACTGCCTGCTGGACGCTCGAGACGCTGGCGCAGAAGACGGGTCAGTGAAAAGGCGATGAGCGCGACGCCGCCCCCGCGATTCCGTTTCTTGCGCTTTTTTGCCCCGTGGACGCGACAGATCGCGGTCCCGCTCGTCCTTCTGCTCGCCCTGTGGTTCCTGAGCATTTTCACGGCATTCCGGACAGACGTTAGGTTTACCAGCCAGGCCGGGCGAGTGTCTCTGACCGTCAACCGGAGAACCATCCAGGGAGTCGTGAAGATCGATCGCGTCTCGAAGATCAAGATCGTGACTCTGAGCTCGGTCTTCCCCATGGGCGGCAAGACGCTCAAAGTGCTACAGAACGGGCGAGTCGTACTCGAAGACCGATTGCCCGGGCGATTCTTCGTGAAGCATGGCGCCCACGCGCCGCTCGGCGATTGGTTTCTGGACCGCACCGGATACGGCCGCGTCTATGAACGCGGAGTCAGATTGACCGGGGACTTCACGCTCGAGGCAACGTTCACGGGTCGTTGTACGGAGTACACGTTCATCCTCCTCGAGAGTGAACCGAAGGTATCCATCCTATTTCGACGCGGTCTGCTCAACAACGACTTCCTCATCGATGTGAGCGGCAGGCTTCTGGCCGTGGATGCTCTCGTCTCGCCAAGTTCACAGATGGCGCTCAATGCCCTGGACATCCTGGTGCGCAGTGCGATGGCTGCCTGCCTCCTCGTGCTCCTCTTCGCGGGGTTACGGAGGCTTTTTTCTCTCAGCGCGGATCACCCCGTTCGGAGACCGGCTCCTGAGGTGCTCTCCGTCCGGCGAAACTGGGTGGGGGTATCGGTCGGTTTTCTCGTCCTCATCGCGCTGGGAATTCGCCTCTGGGTATCGAGGGGCGTGCTGGAAGGCCTGGCTCACACTCCCGATGAGGTCGCCTACATGCTTCAGGCAAAGTGGCTCGTAGCAAACAAGCTCTATCAGGCCGCTCCACCGATCCAGGAGTACCTGGCGGTCCCGTTCACGTACTTCCGCGACCAAAAGTGGTTCAGCATGTATCCGATCGGTTGGCCGCTGGCTCTTGCGGTCGGCCAGGCCATCGGCCTGCCATGGATCGTGTCTCCGCTCTGCGGTGCCCTATACGTTTTGCTGCTCTTCCTGATCGGCAAGGAGCTTTACGGAAAGCTCGTCGGGCTAGCCGCCGCGCTCCTCGGCGCGCTGTCCCCGATGGCTATCCTCATGTCCTCGAGCTACCTATCCCACGGCTTCGCCGCGCTGATGATCGCGCTCTTCCTCTGGCTGTTCCTGGTGGGGCGGCGTCGTGGAAGTCTGCCGATCCTGTGCCTCTCCGGGGCCTCACTGGGCTTCGCCTTCGGGGTCCGGCCGGCGACCGCTGTGGCCATCGCCTGTCCATTCGCGGCCCTGTTGCTCTCGGAGCTTCTGAAGTCCAAAGAAAAGGCCGTGGCGCTCCGATATTTATGGGCCTTCATCATGGGCGGATTCCTCGGCTCGCTGCCAGTGCTTGTCTCCAACCATCTGATCACAGGCAGCGCGTTTTCCTTTGCCTACAGCTATGGCGCCGGCAGATCCCTCTCGCTCCAATACTCTCCCTCGGCGCTGATGTACCTCGATGCGACATTGGCATCCGTCCTTCCGACGATTTTCGGCTGGGGCTGGGGAATTCTCTCGGGCTGGCCGATCCTCTCCTTAAGCCTCGCATTTGCCTGCGTTCCTTTCTTGCTGCGACGTCCTCGAGCCTTCGAGCTTCTCTTCGCCGCCATGTTCATTGCGCTTCCCCTGTCGTTCCTGACGTGGGACGCACACGGACTGCACGGCTATGGTCCGAGGTTTTACTTCGAGGCGTTCCTGGGCATCTACATCCTGACTGCCCAAGGCTTCTTTCTTCTCGGAGGAGTCGATGCCACCCGGTCACGGCCGAGACTCCGATGGGGCCGCAACGTCGCCATAGTCGCAGGGAGCCTTCTCATTGGCCTCGTTGTCACAACAGCCGTGACGCTGCTGCCTCGCATGCGACTCTACAAGGGCTACAACTGGATCAACGGCGAACTCGAGACCGCAATTGGCGGGGGACGCCTCCATCGGGGGTTGATTCTGTTTCCCGACGATAATTGGTTCAGCTGGGGTGCGGCCAGCGGTCTTCTGCAGGCGGATCTCCAGGCCGACCTCGCTTTCGCTGTTTCGCGGCCCGACAACTCGAAACTCCTGGCGTTCTATCCAAACCGGCGTATCTTCCTGTGGGAGCGGAATCACTTTGCTCGCCCGCCGGTCGAGTCGGTTCTCTCGAAGGCGCCCACGCCCGCACAACCGCCGAACCGGCCGGTGGCCAAACTGACGACGTTGTTGGGCTGGTGGCTCGCGTTGTCGGCAGCGGGAGCTGGTCTCCTCGCCGTACTTGTACGCGGCCGGCGTTAGCACTTCCGGCTTCGCCCCCCCGAGAATCACCCCGAGCAGGTAAAGAAACCGCGTTGGCGTCTCTCGCAAGTGCTTGAAGGAAATGGCTCCTCAGGTAGGATTTGAACCTACAACCCCCCGGTTAACAGCCGGGTGCTCTGCCGTTGAGCTACTGAGGAAAAGAGCGGACCGGGAAGGGTAGCGGACGACGGCGGGGGTGTCAACCTGCGGGTGGATCAATGTGGTAAGCACGTGAAGTGTCCGGTGGTAGGAGCGAATGAAGTGTCCGGTCTGAGGATCTGGGCCTGGATGGGGTTTCATGCGGCCGGGGGTGCCGATGGAGCTTTATCCGGTCCGGGCGTTGGAGCGGGCGATGAGGGTTCAGGAAGTGATTCTGCGAGCGGTGGGAGGGCAGATCACCTGGATGCAGGCGGCGGAGATCATCGGGTTATCGGATCGGACGATGAGGCGCTGGCGGGTGCGTTACGAGGAGCATGGCTACGATGGTCTTTTTGATCGCCGGTTAAAGAGGCCCAGCCCCCGGAGGGTGGCCTTGAAGGTGGTGGAGGAGGTTCTGCGGCTGTACCGGGAACGGTACTTCGACTTCAACGTCCGGCACTTTCACGAGAAGCTGCGCAGCCAGCACGGCATCCAGCTGAGCTACACGTGGGTCAAGCTGGCCCTGCAGATGGCGGGACTGGTGGAGCGGCGCACCAGGCGCGGGCGGCACCATCGGCGAAGGGAGCGCCGGCCCCTGTCGGGCATGATGCTGCACATCGACGGCAGCAAGCACGCCTGGCTTGGTCCGGAGCAGGGGCAGCAGGACCTGATCACGCTCATGGACGACGCGACAAGCCGGGTCTACTACGCGCAGCTGGCAGAGGAGGAGAGTACCGCCTCGGTCATGACGGCTCTTCGAGAGGTTGTCCGCAAGAAGGGTGTGTTTTGCTCGCTCTACAGCGACCGGGCAAGCCATTTCGTGTTCACCCCGACGGCGGGTGGACGACCTGACCGAAGTGTCAAGACGCAGGTGGGTCGAGCTCTCGAGCAGCTGGGCATCGAGCTGATCCCGGCCAACTCACCCCAGGCCCGCGGCCGCTGCGAACGGCTCTACGGCACCTTCCAGGGCCGCCTGCCGCAGGAGCTGCGGCTGCGTCGGATCCGCTCGATGGAAGCGGCCAACCGGTTCCTGCGCGAGACCTACGTCGGCGAGCACAACCGGCAGTTCGCGGTATCGGCTTCTCAAAGCGGCACGGCTTTCGTCCCGTACCACGGCGGCGAGTTGGAGAAAATCTTCTCCTCCCAGCAGGAACGCATCGTCGGCAACGACAATACCGTTGTCCTCGCCAAGCTGCGTCTCCAGATCCCGCCTCAGAGGTTCCGTTTCAGCCTGGCTCGCTGCCGAGTGCTCGTCTGCCGCCATCTGGATCAGACGCTCACCCTCTATTACGGCCCTCACCGGCTGGGCCGGTACGACGCTTCCGGCGCCTTGCTGGGCGCGGTCGCTCAACCAACGGAAAAAATTGCGTGAGACGGGGGCCCAGTCTGTGGAAAAGATGGAAATCCGCTCACGCGGATTCCCGCTTTCCCACAGCCCTACGATCGCTGGGCGCTAGTGAAAAACCGGACAGATCACTTGCTACCAAACCCGGTCATCTTGACGTGCTACCGACACCTGCGGGTGGATCAAAGGCCGGGACGAGGGCAGATCCTTCGCTTCGCTCAGGATGACACCGGGGTTGGTGGAGGGATCAGAGAGCGAGGTCAGGGGGACAGGGCGACAGCGAGGGCCAGGAAAGCCTCCTCGACGGAGGCGCCGGTCTTCGCGCTGGTCTTGAAGACGGGCCAGCCTCGGTCTTCCAGGTCCTTGAGGGCAGTTTCGTCCACTTCCCATTTGTCGGTGAGGTCGGACTTGTTGACCATGAGGACGAAGGGGACCTTGCCGACGGCTTCCTGGGTGCGGCTCTGGAGGGCGACGGCCTGGCCGAGGGTTTCGCGGCGGGTCCCGTCCACGACGAGAATGTAGCCGGCGGAGCCACGCAGGTAAGAGGCCCGCAGCTTCTGGAACTCGTCTTCGCCGTAGATGTCCCAGAGGAGCAGCTCGACCTTCCTGTCGCCGACCGTGACCTCCTTCTTGTCCACTTTCACGCCGATCGTGCTGTGGTACTGGTCGGAGAAGAGGCTCTTGACGAAGCGGGAGACGAGGCTCGTCTTACCGACGGCGTATGCGCCGAGCAGGCAGACCTTCTTCTGCTTCATCGCTTCATCCCTTCACCGGGACGACGTGAAACGACACGCTTCGGTTCAACTGCTTGTCCTCCTCGGTCAATTCCTGGCGGAGCGGCTGTGTCGATCCGATGCCGGCCGCGGACACGGTCACCGCCGCGGCGCCCGCTTCGCGCAGCGCGGCGACGACGCGCTCGGCGCGACGGCGGGAGAGCGCGAGGTTCGTCTCGCTCGTTCCCTCGCTGTCGCCGCGACCGACGACCTCGACGCGGGCCTGACTTGCGGCGGCCGCCGCGAGCGCGGGCAGCCGCGCAAGATCGCGCGCGATGTCCGCGAGCTTGGCCGTCTCGGCCGGAGCGAGCTCGGAAGATCCCCGCGCGAAGAGGATCAGTTTCCCTTCGAGAGCCGCGCGCGCCGCCTCGAAGTCCTTCGCGTCGGTGTCGGTCACCGCGCGGTCGTCGAACCGCGCGACGCCCGAGACCGCCCGCCACCGCTCCTGCGCTTGCGCGATCCATGCATGCGGGGCCGCGCCGGAGGCGACGAGCGCGCCGTCCTTCACGATGAGGGTCACGGAGCCGGGCGTTTCGAGGACGGAGCGCGCCCGAGCCCCGATGAGCGCCGGCTCGAGGCTCTGGTACGGCTTCCAGCTCGAGCGCACGTCTTCCGGGCGGAACCTGGACGCCGGGAGGAGCGCCGCCGGATCGGCCGCGAGCGGATCGCGCAGCCCCGTCACGAAGTACCTTCCGTCGCGCCTTCCGGCCGCCGACACGACGATCCCCGGCTGCGCCGCGAGCCGCGCGAGGTACGCGTCCCATCGCCGGCTTCGCCTCACGGAGAAGAACGCGAGAACTCCGGCGATCACGATCAGCACCGCGAGCGCCGCCCAGAGCGGCTTGTGGGAGCGCTTGCGCCCGACGGCGGCGCCATCCTCCCCCGGCCGCTGCTGCGTCTTCAGGCACGCTTCGAGATCGCCGCGGCTCCGCTCGAACGGCGACGCGTCCCCCTCGAACTCCACGAGAGCGCGCGACTGGTCGCGATGGATTCTCTCGATCGCCTCCGTGAAGGCTCCGCGCAGCTCGCGCGGCGGGTTCCCGCGGATGACGCCCGCGAGGAGCGCGTGCGGCCCTTGCTCCACCCAGACGTTGAACTGGCCGACCTGGAACGCGTGGAGGCCGTCCGCTTCTTTTCCGCCGAAGGAATCGTGCACGAAGTCGCGGATCGCTGTGAGCATCCCGGAGATCATGTCGGTGTCCTGGACGCCCGCCTCCCCCGCGCTCACGTGCTGCAGGAGGAGTCCCGTTTCGCGATGGATCAGGAAGACCTGCTCGACGCGGAAGAGGAGCGTGCGCAGCAGAACGACCTCGGAGAAGGACTTCCCGGTCCGCCAGGCTTCGAGCCTCCACTTCATTCCCTGCGCGGAGAAGCTCTGCCCGAGCGTCTGGTTCAAGGATTCGAGCATCTCCTCGAGCGTGCTCGCGATGGATTTGCGGATCGCGGGGCCCATGACGGGGAAGAGCGCGTCCACGAGGACCTCGGGGTCTTTCCGCACGGAGCGGACGATCGCCTCTTCGACCGTCGGCATCAACGCGTCGGTCAACTGCCGGTCTTCCTGCGAGCGGATCGCGATCGCCTCGGGCAGGACGCGGCCCACATCCTCCGCGCGGGTATGCGGATCCTCCAGCCGCTGCTGGAGACGGACGACCTCCGCCTCGTCCGCCGCGAGCAACAGCCCGCGCAGCTCCGAGAGCGGATCGTCGCCCGGTTTTACTGGATCATCCATGGCCGGTTCGAAAGACGAGCCGGGAGCTTCATTCCTTGCCGGGCTGCTTCGAGTCGCCGGTCAGCCGCATCGCCGCCTCGGTGAAGACGCCGGCGAGCGCCGACCGGTCGGTCTTCTCGACGCGAAGCTCCTTGATCTCGCGCGACAGCGCCGTCGCGGTCTCGCGGATGCGGTTGCGGATCTCGTCGGTCAGCGCCTTGGATTGATCGAGGATCTGCTGGCGCAGCTCCCGCTGGCTCTTCGTCGTGACGTCGTCGAGCTGGGCGATCTTCTTCTCGAGCGACCGGCCCGCCTCGCGGATCTCGCGCGACAGCTCCTTGCCCGATTCGGTCCGCTCTCCCTGCTCGGCCTTGACGCGATCCGACAGCGATTCGACCTCCTTGCGGATGAAGGCCTCCAGGGAATCGAACCGCTTCTTCGCCTCGGCGCGGGAGTCGGAGGTCTCCTTGAGCAGCCTCTCCTCCAGCCGCGCGAATCTCTTTTCGAAATCGTTGACCTGCGAGCCGAAGAGGATGTCGCGGATCTTCTCGAGGTTTCCTCCGCTCGCCGCGTCGGGTCCCGCGGCCGCCTCGCTCTTCTTGCGCTCCGCCGCCGTCCCTGGTCCGTTGCCTCCGGAATTCTTTTTCGGCTCTTCCGTGGTCATCATGCGCCTGCCCGCCTTTCGTTTCGAACGCGCCTTCTTCCCCGCCGCGCCCTTGCGCTTCACCGTGATCCCGATTTCTCCGCCCGCTTGCGCTCGCGCCTTCGCAGATTGTTCGACCTCGCTCTTTGCAGGACGGCCTGTTTCTCTTCGAAGACGAGCGTCTGGATCATGAGGAGGAGAATCCGCCTCGAACCGACGCAAACCGCGGAGGCTTCGAGCTGAAAGTCCGCGCCCGTCGCGCCGACCTCCGTCCAGAGTCCCGACCGGAGCCGGCCGGGCCCGCGATATTTCCAGAAATCGCCCGCGTCGATCAGGAAGTTCTCCAGGAACGGGGACCCGAGCGCCTTCCCCAGCGTCTCCGGCTCGGACTCGGCGGCGGGACGGAACCTCCGGAACCATTCCGGCACGGTCCCGATCGGCTTCAGTGTCCCGGACGTTTCCTCGAGGACGGCTACCTCGAGAGCCGCCAGAAGCTCATCGCCGATCGATTCCTCGGTCATTTCGCCTTCCGAAAGAACGCGTTACTTAACACACATAAGGTGGTAGGTGGTAGGTCGTAGGTGGTAGGGAGGTCCCCAGCCCCGGTCCCTACCACCTTCCACCTTCCACCGATCACCTGCTTACCACCTCCCAGGCGGCGTAGGCCACCTTCCAGCGTCTTCCCTCCGGGACGAGGCGGACCTCGAAGCGATAGGTGGAGGCGGAGGGGAAGAAGGCGTCGAGGCCGCCCAGCTTGCGCGGCTGGCCGGAGAATTCGGCGCGGAAGGTGGCGCGGGCGGCCTCAGGCGCGCGGTCGATCTCGACATCGGAGAGCTTCACGTCCACGATCTCGTAGGCGGCGAAGACGCGCCGCAGTGTCTCGGCGACGCCGGCCGCGGTCTGTCCTTCCGCGTCGCGGTAGTCCGACGCCAGGTTCTCGACGACGGCCGCGACGTCGCGGGCCTGCGCCGCCTTGACGACGCGATCGAGCGTCGCGCGGACGGGGTCGCTCTCATGGCGGCAGCCGAAGGCGAGGAGCAGAACCAGCAGCGCGAGTCCGGACGACAGTTTCACGGGATCTCCATTCTCCTGCGATCTCCGGCGTGAAAAAATCGGAACGTGGATCTCGAGATAGCAAACCCGGACGAGCTGACGCGGGAGCACCGGCGATTGGATGATCTCCTCGGACGATTCTTCGGCGCGGCCGAGGCGGGCGACGCGGGAGCGGCCAGGGAAGCCATCGGCGATTTCGACGACGCGCTCCGCCGCCACACCGCCTTGGAAGAGCTTGGCGTCCTGGCTCCGCCGGAGGGCCACAAGCTCGCCCCGCCCCAGAGCGAGACGGCCGCGCAGCGGCTCCACCGCGAGCTGCGCCTCGAGCACGTGCAGGTGCGCGAGCTTTCGGCGATGATCCGCCACCTGCTCGACGAGAAGAACGATCTCGAAGGCGCTCGTCGCCTCGCTCGGAATCTCGCGCGCCGATGGGACGCGCACACCTCCCGCGAAGAGCGGGATCTCTTTGCCGGAGAGGAGAGCGATCGCTAGGCTCGGCCTCTACAAGAAACGCGCCGCAGACTGCCACGCCGAAGAACCCTCCGTCGGGCCGCGGCTTTCGCCGTGCGATCCCGGCCGCCGTGTCCGCAGAGGGCAAGGACGGCGACTCCGGGCGGATTGTCCGCGACGAATCTGCGACGAGAAGCCCGGATTGCGAACAGCGTCTCGAGAACTAACTAACTAACGGCCAGCGCGAGGGCGAGAACCGCCACGCGGACGGTGCGCTCGCGCGGGCCGTCGAGCTCGATCAGGAAGATCCCCTGCCAGCGGCCGAGGAGCGGGCGCCCCTTCTCGAGCGGAACGAGACAGGAGACTCCGATCGCCTCGGAGAGAAAGTGCGCCGGGGAATTGCCTTCGCCATGATCGAAGCGGACGTTCGGGACCCAGGCGGCCAGGGCCCGTTCGACGTCGCCTGTCACGTCTTCGTCCCAGTTCTCCCCGACCGTCACCGCGGCGGTCGTGTGGGGGACCGAAACGAGCAGCGCGCCCGAATCCGCACCGAGCTTCGCCGCGGCCTTCGTGACCCGTTCGGTGATGTCGTGCCGCTCGATCTTCTTCTTCGTCTGGACCTGAAACTCGACGGACTCGGCCATGAACGGGAAGACTAGCTGAAACCTGCGCCCTCACCCCCACTCTCCCGAGGGGGAAGGCACTCACAACTCACGACGACTTCTCCCTGTACAGCTGCCGGTACGACTCGGCGTAGAGCATCACGCGGCGAACGTAATCGCGGGTCTCATAGGCCGGGTGCGATTCGAAGATCTCCTCATCGTCGAGATCGGAGCGCTCCTTCAGGAGGCGGGACATGCGCGTGGGGCCTCCGTTGTACGCCGCGAGGGCGAAGAGAACCTTCCCGCCGAAGCGATTGAGGAGCTGTTTCAGGTACGCCGCTCCGAGCCGCGCGTTGACGCCCGGATCGTAGAGGAACGCTTCGCGGTAGCGCGCGCGAAGGATCGAGCGGACGAGGCTCTTCGCCGTCGCGGGCATCAGCTGCGTCAGGCCGAGCGCGCCGGCGCGCGAGCGCGCCCGCGGCTCGAAGACGCTCTCCTGGCGGACGAGAGCGCGCAACAGGGAGGGATCGAGACCGAACTCCGACGCGCGGCTCCCGAGATAGCCCTTCTCCTCGATCGGATAGTAGAGCCGCCTCCAGCCGTCCGGGACGCGTCCCTCCATCGCCGTGCCGAGATCCGGAAAGGCGCGGCGCGCGGCCTCGGCGGCCGCGGGAAAACGGCCGAGCGCGAACTCCGCCTCGGCGAGCCTCAGGTCGCGCCCCCGCGAGCGATCGAGCGCCCGCGCCTCGCCGGCCGCCTCTTCGAACATCCGCAAGCGGAGCAGTTCGTCCGTCCTGCGGAAGGTCGCGGTCGCCACGGAGGGATCCGGCAGCAACACGGGCCTGGGAGCCGGCGAAGGCGGGACGCGGCGTCGCGAGAAGATCGCGTAGACGTCGGCGGGATCGGCGGAGGCGAGCGATTCGTAGAGAGCCACGGCCTCGTTCTTTCGCCCCTCCCGTTCGAGACACCGGCCGCGCCAGTATTCGAGCCGCCGGCGCCTGGCGCCGTCGGTGTAGATCTGCGCGAGCGCTTCGATTCTCGCGCGAGCCCGCGCGAAGTCGCGCTTCCGGTACGAATCCCACGCCAGTTTCCAGAGCGGCTCGAACCCGGCGATCGAGCCCGGGCTCTCGCGGCCGAGCGCCCTGGCGCGCGCGGCCCCGTCCTCGAAGCGATCCGCGTCGCAGTCGAGGCGGATCAATCGGACGAGCGCTCCGGTGCGGACCACCGGCGGCGCGGGCAAGGCCGCGAGGAGTTCCAGCGAGCGCCGCGCGGCAACGACGATCGGATGTTCCGGAGAGCCCTTCGACGCCGCTTTCCGGACCCGATCGAGCTGAAGATCGACGCTGAAGAGTCTCGCCTTGAAGTCCGCGTCGCTCCCGTCGCGCGGAACGGCGGCCGCCGCCCGCTGCGCGGCGTCCGAGCGGCCCAGGCGGGCCTCCCCGCGGGCGAGGGCAAGCTGGTTCGCCGAGCGCTCCGCCGCCGGCCAGAGGGCGGGCCGGCCGCTTCGAAGGAGGCGGACGCCGCGCTCGACGTTCCCCGAAGAGATGAGGACGACTCCCAGGCGGCCCCGCTCCGCCGGCTTCAACTGCGTCTCTTCCTGCTGGAGCGGGCGTCGCGCAAATGCCGGCGCCTTCTCCGGCACGACTCCGGCGAAGAGCAGACCGCGCGACGCCTCGCGGACCGAGGCGGAGTCGTTCAGAGCGAGGCCGAGGCGGATCCGCTCGGTCGCGATCCCGGGCGCTTCCAGGATCGTCGCGCGGGCCGCCGCCGCCGAGAGGACCGCCGACGCTCCTCGACGGTCGCCGCTCTTCTCGAGCGCGCCCGCCAGAACGCGGCCGGCCGCGGCACGCCCCGCGAAGGGCTCGTCCGATTCGAACGCCGCGCGGATCTCGCGCGCCGCCTCCGCGTGCAGGCCCGCCGCGTCGAGGGCGCGCGCCAGGGTGACGCGCCGGTACGGCTCCAACCCGATCACTGCGGCGGGAGCGAGCCGCAGGCGCCGCACCGCCGCCGGGAAGTCCTTCCGGCGCAGGTCGTCGGCCGCCAGGAGAAAAGCGATGCGCGCTTCCCAGGCGCGCTCGCCCGACTTGATACGAATCGTCTCGAGCGATTGCTCCGCCTCGGGACGATGGCCCGTCTCGAGCAGGTCGGCCGCGCGGGCGAATGCCGCGTCGAAGTCCGGCGGAGCGGGATGAGATCCGACGTCGGCCGGGACTGCGGCGGCCGCCAGCGCCAGGGAGAAGATGCCGGCCAGAATTCGAGGAAAAGACAAGGGGGATCCGGGATTTGTGATTGGTTTCTTCTGATTGGTGAGCGGGATGGGTCAGCCCCTCGAATCGCGCATCTGTTCATTATACGGGCCGAGACGGCGCGGGGAGAGAGCCCTAAGTCTCTATAAATACTTGAGATGGAAGGAGTTGACAGCTTCGACGCCCGCGCCTAAGATACTCGTCCCTTTTAGCGTCGCGGTGAAGGGGGTGAGTGTTCGTGCCTCTGGTCCACGTCAAGGAAGACGAGTCGTTCGAAAACGCCATGCGGCGTTTCAAGAGAAAGTGCGAAAAATCGGGAATCCTGTCGGAACTGAAGAAGCGGCAGCACTACGAAAAGCCGAGCGCCAAGCGCAAGCGCAAGATGATCCAGGCCCGCAAGAAGATGCTCCGGAAGCTTTCGGAGGACAAGCGGGTCACTCCCTAGACGCAGAAGGGAGCGGGGGACCTTGCGGTCCCCCAAACCCCCTGCCTTTCGCCGCAGGCGGGGGGGACGCCGAGGCACTCGAGCTCCCCCTCGTCCTCCGGCTCGTTGCTGCCCTCGCCCGCACCGCGCCCGGCCGGCGCGCGATTCTAGGACTCACTCCCGCCTTCGAGGAGTCCGCCGTGCGCGAGCTTCTCGCCGAGACGGAAGAAGCCTGGGAGCTGCGCGCGCGCCATGGAAGGCTCCCGCTCGCGGGCGTCGAAGAGATCTCGCCGACACTCGACGCCCTGCACGCTTCGGGGGGCTCGGCGGCGCCGGAGGACTTCCGGCCGGTCCTCGCGGTGGCGCGCGCGGCGGAAGCCGTTCGCCGCGCCCTGTCGGTCGCCGAGTCTCCGCGTCTCGTCCGGCGGCGCGACGCGATTCCCGGGTTCATCGAGCTCATCGGCCAGGCCCGCAAGCTCTTCGACACGGACGGCGGGATCCGGGACGACGCCTCCCCCGCGCTGGCCGACGCCCGGTCGAAGCTGCGCCGCCGCCGCTCGGAGGTCTCGCGCAGCCTGAACAGGATCCTCGACGAACGCCGCGATTTCCTGGGAGACGCGGTCGTCGTCCTGCGCAATGACCGTTACTGCCTTCCGGTGATCGCCTCGGCCCGATCGCGAGTGCCCGGGATCGTGCACGACCGCTCGGGATCGGGGCAGACCGTCTTCGTCGAGCCTCTGGACGTCATTGAAGCCAACAACGATCTCGCCCTGCTCGCGTCGGAAGAGCGGCACGAGGTGGAGCGGCTCCTCGCGGCGTTTGGCCAGCAGGTGCTCGACGCGTCGGAGGACCTGGAGGAAGCCGTCTCGCAGATGGCGGCGCTCGACGCGCTCGAAGCGAAAGTCGAATTCGGCGAGGTGTCGAAGGGGCGGCTTCCCGAGCTCTCGGACGACGGCGGGTGGACGCTCTCGGCCGCGCGGCATCCGCTGCTCGATCCCGCTCTCGCCTCGCTGCGGAGCCGGGCGCTCGACGAGGCCCGGCCGGAGCGGGCGGCGCAGGTCGTCGTCCCGCTCGACTTCGAGCTGCCCTCGCAGAAGCGACTGCTCGTCGTCTCCGGTCCCAACGCCGGCGGCAAGACCGTCGTGCTGAAGACGGCCGGGCTCTTCTCCCTGATGGCGCAGGCGGGCCTGCCTCTTCCCTGCGGCCCGTCCACGCGCGTGCCGCTCTTCCGCGCGGTCCGCGCCGAGATCGGCGACGCGCAGGAGATCCTGGCCGGACGCTCGACGTTTTCTTCCTCCATGGAGACACTTGCCGCGGTGCTGGACGGCGCGGAGCCGGGCGCGCTTGCGCTCATCGACGAGATCGGCGGCTCGACCGATCCGGAGGAAGGGAGCGCTCTCGCGATCGCGTTCATCGAGGAGTACCTGTCGCGCGGCGGGCGCATCCTGGTGACCACGCACTTCTCGGCGCTCAAGAACTTCGCGGCCGCACGCCCCGACGCGGTCTGCGCGGCCATGGAATTCGACGAGGCCTCCGGCCGCCCCAACTACCGGCTTCACCCCGGCCTCTCGGGCCGGAGCCGCGCGCTCTCGGTCGCGCGCGAGCACGGACTGCCCGAGGCGGTCCTTCGCCGCGCGCGGGAAATCCTGGGAGAGGCGTGGCGCCGGAGAGAGGAACGCGAATCGGAAGCGGAAGCCGCGCTCGAGAGACTCCGCCAGTCGGAGCGGGACCTCGCGGCCGAGCGCGAGAAGGCCCGGCGCGAATCGCAGCTCCTCGCGAAGGAGCGCGAGACCCGCTCCGCGCAGCACGCGCGGATGCTCGAGGAAGGGCTCGCGGGCTTCGAGCGCGCCCGGACGGACCTCGCGCGGCGCGTGGAGAAGGAGATCGCGGTGATCCGACAGGACGCCTCGCGGCGGGCGGAAGCCTCGGCAGCGAAAGTCGTCGCCCGCGCGGAGGAGGCGATGCAACCCGTGCCCGTCGTCGGGGAGGCGCGCGAGGAAGCGATCGCCCGAACGCGGGACCTCGAGGCCGGAGACGAGGTGCGGGTCCGCGGCTCCAAGACGTCCGGCGTCATCGTCTCGCTGGATCTCGAGACCGCGTGGCTCGAGGTCGGCGGCAAGAGAATGCGCGTCAGCCGGTCGGAGCTGGAGCAGGTGGCCGGGAAGTCGTCCGGACCCGCGAAGGCCCCGGCGTCCTTCACGGCCGCCCCCAAGCCCGAGCCCGTCACCTCGACGACGCGCGAAGTCAACGTCATCGGCCAGACGATCGAGGACGCGATCCCGCAGATCGAGAAGAGTCTCGACGAGGCCCTCCTCTCGGGAGCGGCGAACATCCGGATCGTCCATGGCCACGGCACCGGCCGCCTCCGCCAGGCCGTCCGCGAATACTTCCGCGCCCATCCCGCCGTCGCCTCGCTCCGCGCCGCCGAAGCCCGCGAAGGCGGAAACGGCGCCACGATCGTGGTGCTGAAATGAAGTCCCAGCGCCGCCCTGTCATTCTGAGGAGCGAAGCGGCAAAGAATCTGCTCCCATGGACCGAGTGCCACCGGAGCAGATCCTTCGCTTCGCTCAGGATGACAGAGTCAGGGCCAGGGCTTAATTCACAAATCACAAATCACAAATCACAAATTTCACATGAGTGATCTCGACATCAACGACTCCGTGATGGCCGAGCTCCGCAGCGCGGCGGACATCGTGCAAGTCATCGGCGAGCACACGCGCCTGAAGAAAGCGGGGCGTTCCTGGAAGGGGCTCTGTCCGTTCCACAACGAGCGTACCCCCTCCTTCACGGTGGACCGGGAGAAGGGGCTCTACCACTGCTTCGGCTGCGGGGCCGGAGGGGACGTCGTGCACTTCGTCCGGCAGATGGACCGCCTCGATTTCCCGGAGGCGGTCGAGGCGCTCGCCTCGCGCTTCGGCGTCACGATTCCGCGGCGCGTCCGGAGCGGGCCGCGCGACGACCGCAGGGAGAGACTCTTCGACGCGCTCTCCGCCGCCCACCGCTTTTACCAGGAGCAGCTCGCGAGGCCCGGCAACAAGGCGGCGGAGTACCTGAAGCGACGGGACGTGTCCGCCGACCTGACGAAGAGACTCGCCCTCGGCTACGCGCCCGATTCCTGGGACGCGCTCTCGCGAGCGCTCCTCCCGGCGTATCCCGAGAGTCTGCTCGTCGAAGCCGGCCTCCTCCAGCCGCGGCAGGAAGGGAAGGCGGGCTCCTATGATCGCTTCCGCGACCGGCTTCTCTTCGTCCTGCGCGACGAGCGGGGACGGCCCGTCGGTTTTGGGGGGCGCGCTCTCGGCCCGGAAGGCGAGCCGAAATACCTGAACTCGCCGGAGACCCCGATCTTCCAGAAGAAGCGCCTTCTCTACGGCCTCTCGGACGCCCGCGACGCGATCCGGAAACGGGACCGCGTCGTTCTGGTCGAGGGGTACTTCGATCACCTGGCCCTCGTCGCCGCGGGGATCGAAGAGACGGTCGCCTCCATGGGCACGGCGCTCACGCCGGAGCAGGCGGGCAAGTTGCGGCGTCTCTCCCCTGCCGTCGTCGTCTGCTACGACGGCGATCCGGCCGGTCGCGCGGCCACGCGCGGCGCCCTCGGCCATCTGCTCGGCCAGGGTTTCTCCTGCCGCGTCGCCCGGCTGCCCGCCGGACGCGATCCGCACGACGTCCTGCGCGAGGAGGGACCCGGCAGCCTCGCCGCCCGCATCGAGGAGGCGCCGGATTACCTCACCTGGCTGGTCGAGGACGCCGACCCTCGCGACGGGAATCTCTCCTCGGGAGAGAAGACCGAGCGGATTTCGGGCCTCCTCGGAATCATCGGCGTGATCCCCGACACGATCCTGCGTCACCAGGAATGCCGCCGGCTCGAGAGCTCCACCGGCGTTCCGTTCGAGCTTCTCTGGGATCGGATCAAGCCCCCGACCGGGAGGGCCGCCCCGAAAGCCGGAGGCATCGGGCCGGCGGGAACGCCGCAGACCGTTGCCGTGTTATCTGACGGAGGGATTCCAGAAACGGAGCGGGCCCTTCTCTCGCTTCTCGTGCGCGGGGAATCTATCCCTTTGATTCGAGAGACTTTGAATGACGAATGGATCGTGGATGAGAGCGTGAAAAGGATCGTGACCGCTTATCGAAAGCTTGATTTTCCAAGCCAAATCCCTCACCTTAGCGACGAAAACGACACTAAGGTACTCGCCCGAGCGGACTTAGAGGAGAAGTTCGACCCGTCCCCCACTTGGCCGGGTCAGGTACTCGGCGCACTCCGAAAGGCGCATCTGGAGCGTCGCGTCAAGACGATTGATGAGGCGATCGCAAGGGCCAAGACCGAAGGGCGGCCCGAAAACGACCTGTTGAGAGAACAGTTGGAAGTCCAGAAAGAGATTCAGCGTTTGAAGCCGTCGCGGAAAGGAAAAGCGATTGTTGATTGAGGAAAAGTACCCGGAAGTTCAGCTGCTCTTCAAGGCGGGCAAGGACAAGGGCTACCTGCTGTACGAGGAGATCCAGACGGTCCTCTCCGACGAGGTGACGGGCGAGCCGCGGGACCTGGAAGAGGTCTACACGCGCTTCTTCGACCTCGGCATCGAGATCGTGACCGACCCCGACCGCGCGGCGAGGAAGCGCGCGGCGCTGGAAGCCGAGACCGCGGAGGAGGCCCGCGAGGCGGTCGAGAAAACCAACGACCCCGTGCGCATGTACCTGCGCGAGATGGGGACGGTCAAGCTGCTCGACCGCGAGGGAGAGGTCCGCATCGCCAAGCGCATCGAGCAGGGCGAGGCGAAGATCTACCAGGCGCTCGCGAACAACCCGATCGTTCTCGAAGAGCTCTTGAAGCTCCTGGAGAGCGCCGGCCGCGACACGCGCATGGTCACGGAGCTCGTCAACCTCTCCGACGACGAGGAAGAGGACCTGGACGACCGCGCCTCCCAGCGCATCGAGGGCGTGCTCGCGAGCTTCAAGAAGATCGGCGCGCTCGACAAGGACATCAAGCGGCTGAAGTTCAAGTCGCGCACGATCAAGCGCGGGACCAAGGGGCTCGCCCGCATCGAGGCGTCGATCGACAAGAAGATCGCCACGATGGCGAAGCTGATCCGCGCGGCGGACTTCACGCCGGCGGTCCTGAACCGCGCGATCGGAATTCTCAAGGACATCGACCGGCAGATGAACGCGCCGGAGTCCACGATTCGCCAGGACACCAACACCCTCAAGAAAGAGAAGAACGCGACGCGGATCGACTTCTACAAGCGCCGTATCGCCAAGTACCGCAAGACCCTGCGCGAGCTCGAGCAGAAGTTCGGCGTCTCCCACGAGGACGTCAGGAAGACGCTCCGGATGGTCCGCGAAGGGGAAGAGGAAGCCGACCAGGCCAAGCATGAGCTGATCGTCGCGAACCTGCGCCTCGTCGTGTCGATCGCCAAGAAGTACACGAACCGCGGCCTCCAGTTCCTCGATCTCATCCAGGAGGGGAACATCGGCCTGATGAAGGCGGTCGAGAAGTTCGAGCACCGGCGCGGCTACAAGTTCTCGACCTACGCGACGTGGTGGATCCGCCAGGCGATCACGCGCGCGATCGCCGACCAGGCGCGCACGATCCGCATCCCGGTCCACATGATCGAGACGATCAACAAGCTGACGCGCACGTCGCGTTCGCTCGTGCAGGAGCTCGGGCGCGAGCCCAACGCCGAGGAGATCGCCAAGCGGATGGACATGCCGGTCTCCAAGGTCCGCAAGATCATGAAGATCGCTCAGGAGCCGATCTCGCTCGAGACGCCGATCGGAGAGGAAGAGGATTCGCACCTGGGGGATTTCATCGAGGACCGCGGCGTCCTCTCCCCGATCGAGTCGGTCCTGGTCTCGAACCTCCAGGACCAGACGCGGAGGGTCTTGAAGTCCCTGACGCCGCGCGAGGAGCAGGTCCTGAAGATGCGGTTCGGCGTGGGCGACGGGTCGGAGCACACCCTGGAAGAGGTCGGCCGCTCCTTCAACGTGACGCGAGAGAGGATCCGGCAGATCGAGTCGAAGGCGCTCCGGAAGCTCCGCCACCCGTCCCGGGCCAAGAAGCTCAAGCCCTTCCTCGAAACGATCCGCTAGGACGTTTTCGCCTGCGCAGGCCCCCCTGTCATTCTGAGGAGCGCAGCGACGAGGAATCTGCCCCGACAGCATAAAGACGAGGGCAGATTCCTCGCTCCGCTCGGAATGAAAGGGGTGGTTTAGGTCTCAGCCGTCTTTAGGATATATTCCTGCCCGGACGCGGCCACCGGGGTCCATAGCTCAGCGGTCCAGAGCCACCGGCTCATAACCGGTCAGACCTCGGTTCGAATCCGAGTGGACCCACCAGGAGTGGGACGACGGGATGGGGGAAGATGGACCCAGGGGTGCGGGGAGCTTGAGGGAACAGAATCGAAACCGAAAAGAAGACGCGAATCCGATCCTGCAAGGGTGTCCTGAGAGCCGGACACCCTTTTTCGTCCGGCGGAGCCTCTAGGTGAGCGCCCTCCTGGACGAGCTTTATCGCCTCCAGGAGCGCATTCGGTTCGTCCAGAGCCGCGGACGAGAGCGGGACACGGTCCCCGCCGAGCTGACGGAGGTCGACGGCGCCTTCCGCGAGAAGCTCGACGCGGTCCAGCGATTGAAGCAGCGCCTCATCGAAGCCGAGGTGGAGCTGCGCCGCGCCTCGGCGGAGCTCGCCGACCACCAGGAAAAGCAGAAGAAGTATCAGGCGCAGCTGCGCAACGTCCAGTCCAGCCGCGAGTACAGCGCGGTCCTGAACGAGATGGACGGCGTCGAGAAGCTGATCCGCACGACCGAGGACAAGGTGCTCACGCTCGAAGAGGAGCTGGAGACCTCGCGCGCGGACCTGAAGAAGCGCGAGGAGAACCTGCCGCGCGAGACGGCCGAGCACGAAGAGAAGATGAAGGACTGGCGCGCGACGCAGCGGGCGATCAACGAGGAATTGAAGACCGCGCAGGCGGAGATCGAGGTCCTCGAATCGCGGGTCAGCAAGCGCGAGCTGGCGGAGTTCCGCCGCCTGCTCGAGAAGAAGGGGGGCCTGGCCGTGGCCCGGGTCGTCAGCTCTTCCTGCTCCGCCTGCCACGTCAAGGTCCGGCCCGCCGCGATGCAGGTGCTCAAGTCCGGAAACGAGATCGTCTACTGCGACAGCTGCCGCCGGATCCTCTACTACGATCCCCACAACCCGAATGCCTGTTCGGGACTCGGGACAGGGGACTCGGGACTCGAAAGAAATGCCTTTTCGATCCTGTCCCGCGTCCCGAGTCCCGAGTCCCGGCCCATGAGGGTGCGGGCGCACATTGACGGCGCGGCCCGCGGCAATCCCGGACCGGCGGGAGCCGGTGTCTTCATCGAACCGGAGGAGGACCGGCCCGCCGAAGAGCTCTACGAGTCTCTCGGCACGACGACTAACAACGTGGCGGAGTATCGCGCGCTGCTCCTCGCGCTCGAGCGCGCCAGGGAGCTCGGGGCCGAGAACGTCGAGGTGCTCTCCGACAGTCTCCTGCTCGTGCAGCAGGTCAACGGGGTCTTCAAGGTCAAGGCGCCTCACCTGATCCCGATGGTGTCCGACGCGGTCAGGCGGGCGAAGGGATTCCGCCGTTTCACGATCCGGCACGTTCCCCGGGAACAGAACAAGAAGGCCGACCGCCTGGCCAACCTCGGCGCGGACGCGAGCGAGCGCCGGAACCTCGCGACGTGAGCGGCCCGTCGGAGCAGGAGATCGCCGCGCGCCGCGACGCGGTCCTCTCCCGAGTCGCGCGAGCCGCCGAGCGCGCCCGCCGGGACCCGGGGGAGGTCTCCCTGCTCGCCGTCACGAAGACCCACCCCGCGGAGGTCGTCCGCCTCGCGGCGCGGGCGGGCATGACCCTCTTCGGCGAGAACCGCGTGGCGGAGGGAGTCGGGAAGATCCAGGCCTTGTCGGGCGAGTTTCCGGGTCTCCGGTGGCGGCTGATCGGCCCGCTCCAGACGAACAAGGCGAAGCCCGCGCTACAATACTTTTCAGTGATCGAAAGCCTGGACCGGGAGAAGCTCGCGACCCGTCTGGAAGGACTCGCCGCGGCCCGGGAACGCCCTTTTCCTGTTCTTCTCGAGCTCAATCTCGGCGGGGAAGAGACCAAGTCGGGCGCTTCGCCCGAGGAGGCGCAGATGCTGGCGGCGCTTCTCCTGACCCTTCCCCACTTGGAGCTGCGCGGCCTCATGGCCGTGCCGCCGTTCACGCCGGATCCGGAAGGCGCGCGTCCCTATTTCCGGCGGCTGAAGGAGATCCGGGACCGCCTCGCCGGCCGCCTGGGGAACGCGCTGCCGGAGCTGTCCATGGGGATGAGCCACGACTTCGAAGTGGCCGTCGAGGAAGGATCGACGGAGATCCGCGTCGGGACCGCGCTCTTCGGAGAGAGGCCCGCGGCGTGAACCTCGGCGGCGCATTCACGGCGGCGGTTCTGGACGTGCTCTTCGCGATCCTCTCCGTCATTCAGTGGCTCGTCATCATCGCGGCGGTCATCTCCTGGGTGAACCCGGACCCGCGCAACCCGATCGTGCAGTTCCTCTACCGAACGACGGAGCCGATCCTGCGGCCGTTCCGGCGCCTGCTCCCTCCCGGCCGCACGGCAGGCATCGACCTCTCGCCGATCCTCGTCATCCTCGCGATCATCTTCATCCGGACGTTCCTGGCCCGACTCCTGATGCGCCCGGCCGGATTCCTGTAATCGTCGCAATTCAGAGGAGGTCTCATGCCCAAGGTCACGCCGCTCGAGATTCAGAACCACGCGTTCCGCACGAAGTGGAGGGGGCTCGATCCCGCCGAGGTGGAGTCCTTCCTCGCGATGGTCAGCGAGGAAATCGAGGACCTGACGCGCGTCAAGGCGGAGCTCGAAAGCCGGCTGCGCGTGCTCGAGTCGGAGAACTCCGAGCACCGCGAGCGCGAGCGAACGCTGCGCGACACGCTGCTCTCCGCGCAGCGCGCCTCCGAGGACATCCGCGGCGCGGCGCGAAAGGAAGCGGAGCTGATCGTCCAACAGGCGGAGGACTCGAGCGAGCGCCTGACGCACCACGCCATGCAGCGCTCCGCCGAGATCGAGAAGGCGATCGAGGACCTGAAGATGCAGCGGACCCATTTCCGCCTGCAGACGGAAAAATCGATCGCGCTCATCCAGCAGGTCATCGAAATCGACCGGCAGGAGGCGGAGCGGGACCGTCCCCTCTCCTACATGCCGCGCAAGGGAGAAGCGGGATAATTGTGAATTGAGAATCGTGAGTTGTGAATAACGGAAAGCCCGAACCCCTCGTTCTCACTCACAACTCACAACTCACAACTCACAACTCTCTTGAGATCCGCAACGCGGCGTGCCTCGCCACCCCGCTGGGAACCGGGGCGAAGGCGGGACGAGCGCAGGGCGAGATCCTGCGCATTCGCGATGCGGCGGTTCGGGCGGAAAATGGGGTCCTCGTCTTCGTGGGGAGCGAGGCCGATTACAGGCGGGAGTACGGCGCGAGCCGGGCGGATGTGTTTCTCGACGCGACGGGGAAGACGCTCCTTCCGGGGCTGGTGGACTGCCACACGCACCCGGTCTGGGCAGGAGACCGGGGCGAGGAGATCGGCCGGCGGCTCGCGGGGGAAAGCTACGCCTCGATCGCGGCGCGCGGCGGCGGAATCAACGCCACCGTCGCCGCGACCCGCGCGGCGAGCGATGAGGAGCTCGAAGCCCTCGTTCGCCGGCGCCTGAGCCGCATGCTCGCGGCGGGCACGACGACGGCCGAGGCGAAGTCGGGCTACGGTCTGACGGCGGAGCAGGAGATCCGGTCCCTGACGATCCTCGCGAGGCTCGACGAGCCCGACCTTCCGCGGCTCGTTCCAACGCTTCTCGCCGCGCATGAGATCCCGCCCGAGTACCGGGAGAACCGGGGCGAATGGGTCCGGATCATCGCCGGCGACCTCGTGCCCCGTTGCGCGAGGGAAGGGCTCGCCCTTTTCTGCGACGTCTTCTGCGAAGAGGGAGTTTTCACGGTCGAAGAGTCACGCCGGATTCTCGAGGCCGCCCGCGCCACGGGCCTGGGACTGCGCGTCCACGCGGACGAGCTCGCGCGCTCCGGCGGAGCGCTCCTCGCCGCGGAGCTCCACGCGGACTCGGCGGACCATCTGCTCCGCATCGGAGCCGAGGAGATCGCCGCGCTCGCAGCCGCGGGAACGGTCGCCGTCGTCCTGCCGGGAACGGCCTGGTGGATGCGTTCGAAGCCCGCTCCCGCCCGGGCGCTGATCGAGGCGGGCGTGCCGGTCGCCGTCGCCACGGACGCCAACCCGGGAACCTGCAACAGCGAGTCGCTCCCCGCCGTCGCGGGGCACGCCTGCCTCGACTCCGGCCTGACGGTCGAGGAGACGCTCACGGCCATGACATTGAACGCCGCCGCATCGCTGCGCCTCGCTTCGAGAATCGGATCGCTCGAAACCGGCAAGGACGCGGATCTCGTCGTCCTCGACGCGCCCGACGACCGGCACCTCATCTATCATTGGGGGGTGAACCTCGTCTCCGCGGTCATCCGCGGCGGCTCGGTCGTCCGACAATCGGTCGCATGACAGACTTCTCCGAGCTTTCGATCCGCGAGTTTCTCGCGACGCTCGCCTCTTCGGCGCCTACTCCGGGCGGGGGCACCGCGGCGGCGATCGCGGGAGCAATGGGTGCGGGGCTGACCGAGATGGTCGCCGCGCTGACGCTTTCGCGGGAGAAGTTCGCGCCGGTCCACGACGCGATGCGCCCGATCGCCGAGGCGGCGCGGAGCGCGCGCGAGGAATTCCTTAGCCTCGCCCGCGAAGACTCCGAGGCCTATGACGCGGTCGTCACCGCTCGAAAGCTCGCGCGCGGGACGGATGAGGAGAAGGAGACTCGCGCGCGGGCGATCGAGAACGCCGGCCGTCTGGCAACGGAAGTCCCGATGCGGACGGCGCGCGCGGCGGCGCGGCTCCTGGACGCTCTGCCGGAGCTCGTCGAGAAGGGCAATCCCAACGCGCTGTCGGACGCAGGCTCGGCGGCGCTTCTCCTGGAAGCGGCGGCGATGGGGGCGCTCTTGAACGTCGCGATCAACCTCCCCGGAATCTCCGACGCCGCGTTCGTCGATGAGATGCGGCGGGAGGCGGTGGCGATCCGGGAAGAGACGGGAAGACTGCGTGCGCGGATCCTCGCGGAGGTCGAGAAGCGCGTCTGAGTGGGAGGGATTCCGCCCTCCGCGCACATCCATTCGTTTCCCGGAATGCGCGGTTCGTCCCTCGGCGCGGGCCTTTCATCCCGCTCGCCCGCCGCGAGGAGCGGCCCGCTGCTAGCCTCCGGACGTGACGATCCGGCGAGCCGCGATCGCGCGATCCGTCGTTGTTTTCTCCGTCGCGCTGGCCGTCCGGCTCGCCGTCTGGTCGCAGCTTGCGAACCATCCCCTCTTTCGCGCCCCGCAGCTCGACTCGCTCGAATACGTCTCCTGGGCAACGGCGATTTCCGCCGGAGATTTCCGGTGGCCGTCTCCTCCCCCGCACGGGCCGGGCTACACATTCTTCCTGGCCGGCGTCTTCCGGCTCTTCCCCGGTTCGCTTCCCGCGGCATCGGTCGCGCAGGCCCTCCTCGGAGCCTCGACCTGCGTCGCGGTCGCCGCGCTCGCCGAAATCTGGTTCGGGCCGCTCGCGGCCTGGGCGGCCGGACTTTTTCTGGCATTCCACGGCGTCGTCGTCTGGACGGACGTCTCGCTCCTTGCCGAGGGACTTCTTCTCCTCCTGATGACAGGAGTTCTTCTCTGTCTCGGCAAGGATCCGGTGACGTTTGCCCGCGTCGCCCTGGCCGGCGCCCTCACGGGCCTTTCGGCGCTCGTTCGGCCGACAGCCCTCGTCCTCCTGCCAATCGTCCTGGTCACCCTGGCTCGCCGCGAAGAATGGAGACAACGGGGGTTGCGGATGGCGGGTCTCGCCGCGGGCGCCGCCGGCCTCGTCCTCCTTCCGGTCACCGTCGCCAACTGGCGCGCGAGCGGCGCGCCGCTCCTCGTCCAGGGGCACGGCGGTTTCAATTTCGCGATCGGCAACTCGCCGTCCGGCACCGGGCTTCCCACCGTTCGTCCCGGCGCAAGCTGGGATCGCCTCGAAGCCGAGGCGGCTCGCAACGGTTTCCACTCACCGGCCGAGCAGGATCGCTTCTTCGTTCGCAAGACGCTCGGGGAGATCTCCGCCTCGCCTCTCGCCTACCTGAAGCTCTTGGGGAAGAAGTCCCTCTGGACCATCCAGGCAGACGAAATCCGCGACCCGTTCAGTTTCTCGTTCTTCGAAAAGGCCTCGCCGCTCCTTGCGGCGCTGCCCGATTTCGGGCTGCTCTTCCCGCTCGCCCTCGCGGGAATCTTCGTCTCCGCGCGATCGCGCCCCCGCCCCGCGCTTCTGCTCGCCCAAGTCGCCGCGACCGCGGGCGTCTGCGTCCTCCTCGTGACGAGCTCCCGCTATCGCCTTCCCTTCGTCGTGGCTCTCGTTCCCTTCGCCGCAGCGGGGCTCGTGACCGGAATCGAAATCGCGCGCGAGCGATCGGCCCGGGCGGCGGTGCTGGCCGGCATACTCGCTGCGGGAGTCGTGCTCTGCCGGCTGAAGGTCCACGCTCCGAGCCACGTCCATGCCGAGGAGTGGAGCGCGACCGGCTATGCGCTCGTTCACCTGCGGGAGTCAGACGCCGCTGAAAGGGCCTTCCGCAAGTCCGTCGAAGAGGATGCGCGCTGGAGCCCGGCCTGGGCCGGGCTCGGGGTCGTCGCGGCCAACCGTGCGGATCCGGCCGGCGCGGAGAGTTTCTTCCGAATGGCGCTCTCTCTCGAGCCGGACAATCTTGCCGCGCAACAGGAGCTGGGGACTCTCCTCGAACGCCGGGGCCGCTTCGCCGACGCGGAGGCGGTCTATCGCCGCGCTCTCGAAATCGCTCCGGGCGATGCTCCGTTCGGCCGCGCTCTGGCGGCAACGCTGCTGGCGCAGGGCCGTCTGCCCGAAGCCGTGGCGCTCGCGCGCGAGCTCCTCGCGCGCAACCCCGAGGACGCGGCTGCTCATCTGCTCCTCGCGCGCGCTCTCGGGGCGCAGCGCCAGGCGAGGCCCGCCGCGATGGAGGCGGAGCAGGCCGCGCGGCTCAATCCCGAAGACGCCGAAACGCACTTCACGCTCGGGATGCTCCGCATCGAGGCTGGCGAACCGGATGCGGCCGAGGAATCGCTCCGGCGGGCGGAAGCCCTGGGCACAGACCCCCGGCCGCTCGGGCTGGCCCGGGCGCTCCTCTGCCGCTCCCGCGGTCAGCTGGCGCAGGCCGACGGGATTCTCCGCGGCGTGCTCGCGAAGGACCGCGACTACAAGCCGGCGGCGGCGCTGCTGCTGCAGAACGCCCGCGCTCGGGGAAGAGAGAACGAGGCGCTCGATTACCTGCGGGGGATTTCGGCACCCGGATCCTGACGGCTCGACCTGACACAGCTAACCTACATGAATCAAATGACTTGGCGTCAAAGAGAACGTCGCGAGAAATTTTCTTGACATCCAGAGGCGATTCTGTCAAAGTATTTCAATCGTCGCGCGATTCCGGGAACGGGGTCGCGCGATTTTGTTTTCCAGCGATCTCGATCTCTAATTCCCTGACACGCCGGGAGTTCGCCGCGGGCTGAGCCACTCCTCTCTCCTTCGTTCGCTCGCGGGCGCCTGAAAACAGCGCGCAGAAGGCCCGTTCCGTCGATTCCTGACCGCGGGATCGGACGCCCCTTCGACGATTCCGCGTCGCCCCGCGCCCCGGCGCCGCGAATCATAGAATCGCCGGTTCATGGCCGACGCGCGCAAGCTCTATCTCGTGGACGCGATGTCCAACATCCACCGCGCGTACCACGCGATCCAGCGGCTCTCGACCTCGGCGGGGAAGCCGACCAACGCGATCTACGGGTTCATCAACATGCTCCGCAAGATGCTGCGCGAGCACGCTCCCGATTACCTCGCCGTGGCGTGGGACGGGCCGGAGCGCACGCTGCGCAAGGACACCTACAGCGAGTACAAGGCCAATCGCGTCCCGATGGCGCCGGACCTCGCCTCGCAGATCGGGGACGTCCGCCGCGCGCTCGACGCGTACAAGATCCCGATCCTGGAGTTGCCGGGCTACGAGGCCGACGACGTCCTGGGAACTCTCTCCGCGAAGGCCGCGGCGCAGGGGTTCGACGTCGTCATCGTGACAGCGGACAAGGACATGCTGCAGCTGGTCCGGCCCGGGATCCGGGTGTTCCACACGGGCAAGGAAAAGTTCCTGGACGAGGCGGGGGTCCAGGAGTTCTTCGGGGTCCCTCCGCGCCAGGTCGCCGACGTGCTGGCGCTCATGGGCGACAGCGTGGACAACGTCCCCGGCGTCCCGGGCGTCGGACAGGTCACGGCGAAGAAATGGATCACGGCCTACGGCACCCTCGAGGCGCTCCTCGCGAAGGCCGACGAGGTCCCGGGCAAGGTCGGCGAGAGCCTGCGCCAGCACAAGGAGGCCGCGATCCTCTCGCGCACGCTCGTCGAGATCCCGACGGACCTGCCCATTCCCTTCGAGCCCGCGGCGCTCCAACGCTCGGAGCCCGACGCGAAGAAGCTCAAGGACCTCTTCGTCGAGCTCGAATTCCATTCGCTCGCGGCAGAAATCGGCGTCGAGGCCGCGACCGCGCCCGAGATCATTTTCGGGCGCGTCGAAGCGGGAGCGCCTTTCTCGGTCTCGCCGGCCGCGCCCTTCGGCGCCGCGCTGCTCAACGCCCGGGAGCGGGTCCTGCTGGCGGTGGCCGGCGAGGAACGTGTCGAGATCGCGGAGGACTCGGCGGAGGGGATCCTCGAGCGGTGGAAAGCGCTCGACCGCCCCGGCCGACGGATCCGGCTCGCCGACGCCAAGCCGATCGACACCCTGCTCGCCCGGGCGGGTCTCAAGGTCGCCGGCGACGTGTTCGACGTCTGTCTCGCGCAGTACGTCCTGTCGCCGGGCGTCGGAGGTTCGGAGTTCGAGACGATCGCGTTTCAGCGCCTCGGACAGAAGGTCACGTCGGACAAGGAGGCGGGGGTCGTTTTGTGCGCGCTCCCGGAGGGGTACGCCATCGACACCGCCGACCGCTGGCTCGCCGAGCGGGCCGCGACCACCCGCGGAATGGCCGCGATCCTGGAGACAGAGCTGTCGGCAAGGCCGGCGCTCGAGAAGATCTACCGGGAGATCGAGCGGCCGCTGACGCCGGTCCTCGCGCGCATGGAGATCGCCGGGGTCGCGATCGACGTCGCGCTGCTTCGGGACATGTCGGTGCGGATGGAGAAGGACCTGCGCGCGCTCGAGCAGAAGATCTGGGCGGAGGCGGGCGAGGAATTCAACATCAACTCCCCCGTCAAGCTCGGCCAGATTCTCTTCGAGAAGCTGGGATATCCGGCCGGCAAGAAGACGGCGAAGACGAAGTCCTCCTCGACGGGGGTCGAAGTCCTGAGCGATCTCGCCGAAAAGGGGTATCCCGTCCCGCGCCTGACCCTGGAGTACCGCGAGATCGCGAAGCTCAAGGGGACGTACGTGGACGCGCTTCCGGCGCTCGCGGACGCGGAGGGGCGAGTGCACACGTCCTTCCGCCAGACGGTCGCCGCGACCGGCCGACTGTCTTCCTCGGACCCGAACCTCCAGAACATCCCGATCCGGACCGCCGCGGGGCGGGAGATCCGGCGGGCTTTCATCGCGCCGCCGGGAAAGAAGCTCGTCGTCGCCGACTATTCGCAGATCGAGCTGCGCATCCTCGCGCACCTGTCGGGCGACGAGAACCTGATCGCGACGTTCGAGCAGGAGGAGGACATCCATCGCGCCACGGCGTCGCGGATCTTCGGCGTGTCGCCGGACCTCGTGTCGCACGAGATGCGCAACGCGGCCAAGCGGATCAACTTCGCGCTGCTGTACGGCATGGCCGCCTTCACGCTCGGCAAGGACCTGGGGGTCTCGACCTCGGAGGCGAAGAGCTACATCGAGTCCTACTTCAACCAGTTTCCGAAGGTCCGCGGCTGCCTGGACGGGATCCTGGAGGAGGCGCGGAAGACTCGCGAGGTCACGACGCTCTTCGGACGCGTGCGCCCGATCCCGGAGATCGCCGCCTCGAACCCGAACGTCCGCGGCAACGCCGAGCGAATGGCCCTGAATGCCCCGTTCCAGGGCTCCGCCGCCGACATCATCAAGGTGGCGATGCTGCGCCTGGACGAGGAGCTCTCGAGGACGGGCTCATCGGCGAAGCTGCTGCTCCAGGTGCACGACGAGCTCGTCCTGGAAGCGCCGGACGGCGAGGCCGAAACCGTGCGAAAACTCGTCGAAAAGGTCATGGAAGGGGCCGCGCGGCTCCGCGTCCGCCTCGTGGTCCACGTCGGAGCGGCCGGGGACTGGCTGTCGGCCAAGTGAAGCCGTTTCGCTATACTTCGTCGGAAATCATGGGACAAGGCCGGAGTCTCCTTCTGGCACTCGCGATCGTGGGGACGGCGGGTGTCTGCTCTCTGCTCGCGCAGACGAGCCCCGCTCCGACGGTGGCGCCGGAGACGACCGCGGCTGCGCCCGCGCCCGCGGAGACGCCCACTCCCGCGCCGGAACCTGCCGCTGCCCCTCCGGCCGCGCCGGCTCCCCCACCGACGATCCCGAACACGCCTTCGCCATCCCCGACTCCGGTTCCGACCGGCGCTCCTCCGCGGCGCATCGTGGAGACGCCCGTGATCTCGATCTCGCGCCTGGGAACCGAGAACCCGTTCGGCCTCACCACGGACGAACCGGCGGCCCTCCCGCCCAAGCTCGAGTTCCCGCAGAACACCGTGACCGTGGGTCTCTACGCCGCGGTGCGCGTCGATCCGACGGGCAAGGTGGTGCAGTCGAAGATCATCCGCGACCCGATCCCGTCTCTGGCGGCGGACTCGCGGCGATCCTTCGAGCAGCGGTGGGCTTTTGATCCCGCGGTCAAGGGAGGACATCCCGTCGAGACGTGGGCAAGCGTCCGCCTGGACCTGCAGGCCGAAGTCCGGCCGAGAGAGGAACAGGCGGCGATGACCCCGATCACTCCGGCGACGCCGCTGCCGGCGCCGTTTGACTGGGGAGACGACAAGGCCTGGCTCGACGCCTTCAAGGCCGTGACGCCCACCGACGGAACAGTACCGCTCGAGCAGGTGGACACGACGGCGAGCCCGAAGAAGACGAAATGGCTCGCCGACTCCTTCAAGGGCCCGTTCTCCTCCCGCTTCTGGGTCAAGGTCAGCGCGGCCGGCCGGATCGAGAAGGTCGTCCCGCTCCAGGTCAGCGACCCGGTCCTCATTCCCTACGTGCGCAAGACAGCGCCCGGCTGGATCGTGCGGCCGGCGCGCGTCAAGGGGCAGCCGGTCGATTCCTGGAACGAGCTGAGCCTGTCCGGAATCGTCAGTTATTCGATCGAAATCAAGCAGATCAACAATCTGCGGAAGACTTTCGCCGGCCAGTAAATTCGCTCCTCATTCCGAGGAGCGACCCCCTTGTCATTCCCAGGAGCGCCTTCCTTGTCATTCCGACGAGCGCCTCCCTCGTCATTCCGACGAGTGCCTCCTTGTCATTCCGAGGAGCGAGCGACGAGGAATCTGCTCCACGGGTTTTCTCGGCGCAAACTCGCCGGAGACCGATGCATAAGGTCGCGAGAGCAGATCCCTCTCGCTTCAGTAGTGGGTCACTTTGCACATTGAGCCGATCGAGGCGGAAAGGACGCCCCGGAGCCGGCAGCATTCCCTACGGGGCACGCGCCCGCAGGCCGTGTCGGTGAGAACCGGCGGCCTGCGCTGAGAGCTCCTCGCAGTCGCAATCCGTGGTGCCGGCGGTGGCGTTCCATGCTGTCACCCATCACCCCGTCCGGGAGACGCCGCCGTCTCCGGGCCTGGCAGTCCGGCTTAACGCCACGGTGCGAGCCCCGGAGGCGGCGACCGCCTCCCGGAGGAGCGCCGTGAGCGAAAGCATACCACCACGAATCTCGAATTGCCTCTCTATAGCTGTGCTTTCGCATGAGCGACGGCCTTTTTCAGAGACAGTCTCGTGTTGCCCTGATCAAGGCCCCGGTTTGAACGCGGCCGCCTGTTCGCGAGCGAATGCCGCGGCCACAGCGGCGGGCCCGACGCCGGGGCGGATCGAAGCCACAAGTAAACTGACCCACTAGTCTCGCTTCGCTCGGGATGACAGAGAGGGTAGTGCGAGGCTAGATTGGGAGGATCTGCCTCTTTTCGCCCACTCGCCGCGTGACCTTGGTGGCGTCGAGGTGCTCGAGGAGTGGAATGGCGAGACGGCGGGTCAGGCCGAACATCTCCTTGAATTGACCGACGTCGATGGTCTTCTGTCCGGATCCGCGCAGGCGCGCGATCACTTCTTCGACGGGCTCTCTGGCGATGAGCCACCCGCCGGGGAGGCGCAGGAGCAAGCCCTTCTTGACGAGGTAGGCGGCGAGGCCCTCGATCACTTTCTGCTTGTGGCCGATCTCCCGGGTCACGTCCCCGATCGAGGGAGGATCGAGCCCGCGGCGGCGAAAAACCTCGGCCACGCGCGCGGAGAGGTCGCGCTCGGCGCCGGCCAGCTCGTCTCTTCCGGGAATTCTCGCCTCCTCGCCGGCAACGACGTAGGCGCCGCGCGCGACGAGCGCCTTCTCGACGGCCTCCGCCCATCTTGGATCGGCGGTGGGCAGGAGCCGCGCGAGAAGAGTCCCGCGGGAAACGCCGACGGACCCGCTCGTTTCTCGCAGGCCCCGCTCGATCTCCGACCGCGCGCGGACCGCCAGGCGCGCGAGAGCGTCCTCTCCAACGTACCGCTCCGGCGAGCGGCGCAACACGTGCGCGCGCCCGCGGGCGACCGGGTCGGCCATCGCGGCGCGGACCTCCTCCCGGCTGATGCCGGCCCGCGCGGAGAGCGCCTCCTCGTCGGCTCCCGCCTCGCGGGACTGCTCGACCCACGCCTGGAGCTTCTCGGAGAGACTGCCGTCCAGGCGGTCGAGCTCCGCGAGGATCTCCGGCGTCGCGCGCCGCACAGGAGGCCAGAGCGGATCGAGGACCGCTCCGCCTCCGATCGTCTCGACGGGCGACAGGCGGCGGACGACGAAGCGGTCGCCGGGAATCGTGGCCACGGGTTGAGAGAGCCTCAGTTGAACGCGTCCCGTCTCGCTCCCCTTGAGCACCCGGCCGTCCAGCACGCGTGCGATGGCGCGCGCCTCGGAAGAGTAGTGATGGAACGAGAGGCGGTCGCCGCTCTTGACGGGCGGAGCGCCGGATAGAGCTCGAGCCGGGCCGTCAGCAGCAGGCTCGTCGCGAACGCGCCCGGAGCCGCGAGGACGACTCCGCGCCGGACTTCTTCGAGCTCGACGCCGGCGAGATTCGCGCTGACCCGCTCCCCCGCGCGGGCCTCCTCCGTTTCGCGGCCGTGCACTTCCAGGCGCCGGACACGGACGGGCTTGCGCGCGGGCAGGAGCTCGAGCCTCTGGTCGCGGGAGATCGTGCCGCTCACGAGGCTTCCCGTGACGACGGGACCGAAGCCGACGATCGAAAACGCGCGGTCGATCGGAAGCCGGGCGCCGCGCGCTTCCCGGTTCGAAGACTCTTCCTCGAGCGCCAGGTCGAGAGCGCGCGCTTCAGCTCCGGCAGCCCCGCTCCCGTCACGGCGGAGACCGGCACGATCTTGCCCCCTCGAGAAACGAGCCGCGGACGAGGTCGCGGGCGTCCGAGATCGTGACCTCGACGAGCTCGGGCGCGACGCGATCGGTCTTGGTCACGGCGACGAGGCCCTTTCGGATGCCGAGCAGTCTGCACGATCTCGAGTGCTCCCGCGTCTGCGGCATGACCGACTCGTCCGCCGCAATGACGAGGAGCACGGCGTCGATGCCGCCCGCCCCCGCGAGCATGTTGCGCACGAAGCGCTCGTGGCCGGGAACGTCCACGAAGGAGAGCCGGACGCCCTCCCCTCCGATGTGCGAACCCGAGGTCGATCGTGATCCCGCGCCGCTTCTCTTCCGGCAGGCGGTCCGCGTCGACTCCGGTCAGGGCCTTGACCAGGGCGGTCTTCCCGTGGTCGATGTGGCCGGCCGTGCCCACGAGGAAGCGTTTCACGCAAGGAAGGCTATACGAAGGTGATAGGTGGAAGGCGGTAGGTGGTAGGTGGTAGGGCCGAGACGAGCCCTCCCTATCACCTGCGACCTACCACCTACCACCTCGGTGATAGCCTCTTTCCGTCATGCAGGCGCGCATCGAATCGGACCTGAAGACCGCGATGAAGAGCGGCGACAAGCGGCGCGTTTCGACGCTGCGCCTGCTCCTCTCGGTCCTGAAGAACGAGAAGATCAACTCGCAGCGCGAGCTGACGACCGAGGAAGCGGAAGCGGTCATCCGCCGCTCGGTCAAACAGCGGAAAGAGTCGATCGAGGTCTACGAGCGCACCGGCCGGGCGGATCTCGCCTCCGGAGAGAAAGAGGAGCTGGCGATCCTCGAGGCCTACCTGCCGCAGGCGATGCCGGACGCAGAGCTGGAAGAGACGGTCCGCGCGATCATCTCCGAGAAGGGGTTCTCCGCGGCGAAAGACGTCGGATTCCTCATGAAGGAGCTGATGGCGAGACACCGCGGGCGGGTGGACGGAAAACGAGCTCAGGAGATCGCCCGCAAGCTCCTCCCGTGAGTAACGAAGGCGCTCCGGCCCGGCCGCGCGAGGAAGTCGAGATCAAGCTTCCGTACGCGGATCTCGACCAGGCACGCGAGAGACTCCGCGACCTCGGCGCCAGGTCCGCAATCCCCTGCACTTCGAGTCGAACGACCTCTATGACGACAAGGAGGGTGGTCTCGCCGCCTCCGGCCGCGCCTTGCGGCTGCGGCGCGCCGGAGACACGGCGCTGCTCACCTACAAGGGACCGGCCCGCTTCGCCGGCGGCGTCAAGGAACGGGAGGAGCAGAAACCAGGCTCTCCGATCCCGAGGAGACCGAAGCGATTTGACGCGCTCGGATGGGTCCGCCGTTTCCGCTACGAGAAGAAGCGCGAGGAGTGGACGCTCGAGGGGTGTGCCGTGGCCCTGGACCAGACGCCGATCGGGAACTTCATCGAGGTCGAAGGGGACCCGAGAGGAATTCGCCGCGCCGTCGTCGCGCTCGGCGCCGACCTCGCCGACGCGGTTCCCTACACCTACGCCAGGCTCTACGCCGAGCGTCGCAAGGGCGACCCGACACTCCCGCCCGATATGGTTTTCCGGGACCGTCCTCTCTAACAGCTTGGGTTCCGTGTCCCAAGTTGCGAGTCCCGAGTCCCGTCCATGAAGGCCTTCGTTCTCGCGGCCGGGCTCGGGACACGTTTCCGGCCGGTCACGGAGGCGATTCCGAAGCCGCTCTTTCCGTTCCTAAACGTCCCCCTCATCCGGTCGCACCTGGCGCCCGCGCGCGGCGGGGCGGATGGCTTGGAAGCGGGCGTCAATCTTCATCATCTTGGCGAAGAGGTCGAAGGCCATCTGCGCGACGGCGCGGCGGATCTCCCGAAGCTGCGCTTCTTCCCGGAGCCGGAGATCCTCGGGACTGCGGGAGCCTTGCGCAACGCCGCGGGATGGCTCTCCGACGGAGACTTTCTGGTCGTCAACACGGACACGGTGATCGAGCCGGACATCGCAGCGCTACCTGGCGGAGCATCGCCGGACCGGGCGCGCGGCCACGCTCCTCGTCGTCGAGAATCGGAATCCCGACCGGTACACGCCGGCTTCAAGCCGAAGGGGATCGAATCACGGGTTTCGGAAAGCCCCGGTACCCGGCCGCTCCTGTACACGGGTGTCTGTGTCCTGTCGCCGAAGCTTCTCAACCGGATCCCGAGCGGGCAAACGGCCCTCGTCGCCGATCTCTGGGCGCCTCTCCTCGAGCAGACCCGCGAGGAAATCGGCTGGCGGATGCACGACGGTCCCTTCGCGGACCTGGGCCGCCCGAGCGATTTCCTCCGCGCGTCGCTCGAAGCGCTGGACCGCGGCGGAGCGTTTCCGGAGGGAGGAGGAAGCTTCGACTTCGGCGGAAGAGTCCTGTCCCACGAGCCCATCGGAAACGCCGAGGTCTCGCGCAGCGTCCTCGGCCGGGTGCGAATCGGAGCGGGAGCGAGCGTCATCGACAGCGTCGTCTGGGACGGCGTCGAGATCGGCAGCGGCGCATCCCTGCGCGGATGTCTCGCGGCCGGGGGGAAGATCCTTCCCGGGGCGCGCCATGACGGGGTTCTCCTCTGGCCGGGGAGTGCCGGCATCGCCGTCGAGCATCCGCTTTCCTGAGCGGCTCACGGCTTCCACTCCCTGTCCCCCCGCCGGTAGTAGAGAGTCCGGATCTTCGCCGTGCGGCCGAAGACGCGAACGACCGCCATCCGGTCCTTCCGTCCCAGAGATACACGGACCCGGGCGTGCATTCGCCCATCAGCGAGAAGGAGCCGATGTCCGAATTGTTGAATCGGATCGGATCGACCAGATCCGATCGAGGAAGCGAGCCGCCGCCCAGTCCGGGGTCCGGCACGCGGAGGCCGGTCATGATCGCCGGGCGGGACGTCGTTGCGGCTCCCAGGAAGCCGCGATTCCGATCGCGGAGGGTCGGTGCCATGGGGATGTCCCAGTTTCGAATCCCGTTTCCGTTGCCGTCGGCGTAGAGCGCCCACTCGTAGCGGGTCGCGGCGGGCGCGGAACTTCAGACCCGCGGAGCCGCCCGAGGGTGATCGCCCCAGCATTCGAGCCACCAGGAAGAAGGCGGCCGCCCTGAGCCGCCGCGGAGCGGACAGGATCGCGACAACGCCGCCGAGAGGTGGCCGACCCCGCCGCGGCGCCGGTCACGACGGCGAAGAGCAGCGCGAGGACCGCCGACGAGCTCGGCCGTCGAAAAACCCACGAGAGCCGCGGAGGGGCCCGGAGCCGCCCGCGCGGCTCCGGGCGAGGGGGAGGGGTCACCGCCCCTTTTCCCGAGAGGGGCGGAGCGGCGGCGCGGACTTCTTCGTACGCCGTGGAACGCGAGCGGCCCCGGGAGGAGCCCCGGAGGCGGATCTTCTCGGTGACCGTGGTCGGCCCGCTAGGGCGACCAGTCGGGCTTCAGGGTTTTCGAAGAGCTTCTCGCCGATTCCCTTGACCTCCATCAGCTCTTCGGCGCAGGCCGAAAGGCGCCGTGCTGCTGGCGGTACTCGACGATCCGCTCGGCGGCATGGGAGCCGACCCGCGGCAGCAACGCGAGCTGGCCCGGGCGTCGCCCTGGTTGATGTTGATCTTGCCGGCCTGCGAGGCCGGCGGCTCGCCGCGTCTTCCGGCGGGCGGCCAGAGGCCGCGAGACAGAGAGAGCGCGGGCCAGAAGCCGAGACAGCTAGAGATTCGAGTCTTCATCCGAGACCTCCCTTGTTTCAACTCACTCTTTCGAGGGACCGTTTTTTTCTCTCTCCAGTGGCCCTTGTCCTCATCGGTTCCCGCCCCATCAGGCGTTCTCCATCGGCACCTCCTTCGGTTTGTCTTTCGGAGGGGCGGTCGAGGGCGAGCGCCGTGCCGCGTCCGTCACTGGCGACGTAGGAGCAGGAGGCATCAAAAGGACCTTAGCCCGGCGACGCCCGACGGAGGCGCGGGGCCGGAGCACGCCACCCAAAAGGTCTTGAGTATCGGGGCCGCCCGCGGTCGGCCGGGCGCAAGCGGCCCGGAAGGGTTTAAAAGAGTGGTCCGATTCCGGTCAGGCGTCCCAACAACCTATGTCAGGGGGCGGCGGGAGATTGAGCGGCGCGAATTAGACTGCGCCGGCATGGCGGGAATCGAGCTCATCGTCGGGGATCTCGGGGGGATGGGGAGCCCTGCTCGCCCGCCGCTTCGTCGAGCTGGCGCTCGAGGGGCAGCGTCTCGAAAGTCTCCACCTCGTGCTTTCGGAGGCGAGCCTCGAGGTTGGCCCGAAAAACGAGCTCGACGACGGCGATCGACTCGAGGCGGAGGCGTGGGTCGCGCGGCTCGGGTCGCCCGCGGCCTCCGCACCGGCGGATCCAGTCCTCCACTCGAACACGGAACTTCGCGAGCCTCGATCTCGTCGGCTCCTATCCCGGCGTCCGCGATGATCGTAGATCCCGTGTAGCGGCGGGACGCTCGGGGTCGATCGCGAACGGGATCTCGCGAGGATCTGCTTGCCGCGGGCCGCAGGACGTCAACGCTGAAGGAGCGGCGCCCGCTCGTCCTCAGCCTTCCGCGAGTCTCCCTACTCGCTCGATCCACGTCGAGAACATGCGGCGCGCCACCCTCGCCGGCGACGTCCATCGCGCCGCCCCTCGCCGGCCTTCTACGTCGCCGATCCGTCCGTCGAGCGG